>CAWIBZ010000001.1:0-138147 GCA_963834475.1 uncultured Alphaproteobacteria bacterium
GATCTCTTCGGAGCGATCCGCCGCAGCCGGGGCGCTCAACCCGCGCCACGGCAGGGGCCAAAAAGCCGCGGCCGCTGGCCGACCGCCTGCGCCCGGCGACGCTCGCCGACGTGACCGGGCAGGATCATCTCCTCGGCCCCGACGGCACGCTGACGCGCATGCTCGCGCGCGGCTCGCTCGCCTCGCTGATCCTCTGGGGGCCGCCGGGTGTCGGCAAGACGACCATCGCGCGGCTGATCGCCGATCAGGCGGGCCTGCTGTTCTCGCCAGATCTCCGCGGTCTTCTCGGGCGTCGGCGATCTGAAGCGGGTCTTCGAGGAGGCCGCGCGCCATGCGCGCACGGGCAAGGCACGCTGCTCTTCGTGGACGAAATCCACCGCTTCAACCGCGCCCAGCAGGATGCCTTTCTGCCCGTGGTCGAGGAAGGCATCGTCACCCTGATCGGGGCCACGACGGAGAATCCGTCCTTCGCCCTGAACGGCGCCTGCTCTCCCGCTGCCAGGTTCTGGTGCTCAAGCGGCTGGACGATGCGGCGCTGGAGCAGCTGCTCGCCCGCGCCGAGACCGAGATCGGCCGCGCCCTGCCGCTCGACGCCGAGGCGCGGGCGAGCTCTGCGCGCCATGTCGGACGGTGACGGCCGCTACCTGCTCAATATGGCCGAGCAGCTCTTCTCCCTGCCCGAGGAGACCGAGCCCTGGACGCCGCGGCGCTCGCCGATCTGCTGTCGAAGCGCGCCGCGCTCTACGACAAGGACCGCGAGGAGCACTACAACCTCATCTCGGCGCTGCATAAGTCGCTGCGCGGATCGGACCCCGATGCCGCGCTCTACTGGTTTTCGCGCATGCTGGCCGGCGGAGAGGATCCGCGCTACATCGCGCGCCGCCTGCTGCGCTTCGCGGCCGAGGATATCGGCATGGCCGATCCGCAGGCGCTGCTCATCACCGAGACGGCGTGGAGACCTATGAGCGCCTGGGCAGCCCGGAGGGCGAATTGGCCTTGGCTCAGGCGGTCGTCTATCTCGGCACGGCGCCGAAATCGAACGCCGTCTATACGGCCTTCGGGGCGGCCCAGCGAGGCGGCGCGGACGACCGGCAGCCTGATGCCGCCCGCCCATATCCTCAACGCGCCGACCAAGCTGATGCGCGAACTCGGCTACGGCGAAGGCTATGCCTATGACCATGGCGAGGACGAGGCCTTCTCCGGCCAGAACTATTTTCCGGATGGCATGGCACGCGAGCGAATTCTACCAGCCCGTCGAGCGCGGCTTCGAGCGCGAGATCGGCAAGCGCCTCGACTATTGGGCGAAGCTGCGCGACAAACGCCAGCGGGAGCGCGGGCAATGAGCGCTGTCGAGGAACGCACTGGTCACGCTGGACGAGGCGGATATCCGGCTCGACCGCTGGTTCCGGCGCCATTTTCCCGGCCTGACCCAGGGCGCCATCGAAAAGCTCTGCCGCACCGGGCAGATCCGCGTGCAGGGCAAGCGGTCCGAAGCCTCCACCCGGCTCCAGCCCGGCCAGACCATGCGCATTCCGCCGCCGGTCCAGGCGGCATGGCCGAGGAGGCGCCGAAGCGCGCGCCGAAGGCTCGATGCGCCGGACGGTGAAAGATCTCGAGCGGATGGTGATCTACCGGGATGACTGGCTGATCGTGCTCAACAAGCCGACCGGGCCTGCGCGACCCAGGGCGGCCCCGGCATCACGCAAGCATCTGGACGGCATGCTGGACGGGCTGCGCTTCGGCGCGCCGGACCGCCCGCGGCTCGTGCACCGGCTGGACCGCGATACCTCGGGCGTGCTGCTGCTGGCGCGCACGCCCCGGCGATCGCCGCCAAGCTCGCCGCCGCCTTCCGCACGCGGACGGTGGAGAAGACCTATTGGGCGATCGTCAACGGCCTGCCGGTGCCGATGGAAGGGCCGCATCGACCAGGCGCTGACCCGTGTCCAGGGCCTAGGGGGCGCCCGCAGCGCCATCGCCCATCCCTCCGATCCCGAGGCGCAGAAGGCGGTGACGGAATACGAGACGCTGGACCATGCCGGCCGCAAGTTCAGCTGGCTTGGCCTCTACCCGCATACCGGCCGCACCCATCAGCTGCGCGTGCATTGCGCCGCCATGGGCAATCCGATCCTGGGCGACGTGGCCTATGGCGGGGAGAGCGAGATGGAGACGGTCACCGGCCGGCTGCATCTTCATGCCCGGGCTTGCGTCTGCCCCATCCGGCCGGCGGCACGCTGATGGTCAGCGCCCGCTTGCCGGCGCATATGGAGGAGACCTTCCGCCAGCTCGGCTTCGTGGCGCCGCGCCGCGGAGCCGCCGCGGCGGAGCAGGGCTTAGGCTTCGGGGACGACGATCCGGTCAGGCGGGACGGGCTTGCCGGTCAGGCGGGCGACGACGCATTCCGCGGCATCGATGCGCCATCTGGGTCATCGCGCCTGCCTGGTCAGCCGGCGATGTGCGGCGTCAGAATGATCCGGGGATGGCGTGCGGAAGCGGATGATCGGCGCCGCGGCGGTTCGGGATTGGTCACATCAAGGCCGGCACCGCGCGATATGGCCGGAGTCGAGCGCGGCGAGCAGCGCCGCTTCGTCGATCAGGCCGCCGCGCGCGGTATTCACGATATAGGCGCCGCGCGGCAGCAGGGCGAGCGCCGCGGCATCGATCAGCCGCGTCGGTTTCGGGCGTCAGCGCCGATGGAGCGAGAGATGTCGCTTGTCGCCAGAAGGCGCTCCAGGCTCTCGTCGCCGGCGCGCGTGGGCATAGACCTCGGGCGCCGTCTGGCGTGAAAAGGCGGAGACCGCCATGCCGAAGGCCGAGCCAGGCGGGCCGTCTCCTGGCCGATCGGCCCCATGCCGATGAGGCCGAGCCGGGCGCCGATAGGTGTCGCGCGACCCGCATATCGCCCGTCGCCGCCAGCCGCCGGCCACGACCTGCGGCTGCAAGGCGGGCAATGTCCTTGATCAGCGCCAGCATCAGCGTGATCGCATGTTCGGCGACGGCGCGGGCATTGGCGCCGGGCGTGCGGGTGATGAGCAGGCCGCACGCTCGCGCGGCTGCCGCGAGGTCGACCTCGTCCGTGCCGGCCCCGTGGCGCGCGATGATGCGCAGATGGGGTGAGGCATCCATCACGGCGGCCGTTGATCTCGCCCTGGCGGGCAATGATGCGCGGCGGCGCCGAGGGCCGCGCCTGGGCCGCCACATCCTCGGGCGGCGGAAAGGCGTCCATGTAGTGGACGTCGAGCCGGCTGCCTCCAAAAGCGCCACGCCCCTCCGCTGCGAGATAGCGTGGAGGTGACAAGACGCTGGAAGAGCCCATAGCTACCGCCTGTCTCGCTGCTCGCGCTCGAAATGCCGGTAGTATTTGCCGGTGACGAGGTCGGTCTGCACGACGACCGCGACATCGGTCGTGTTGAACTGATGGTCGACGACGGCGCCATCGCCCACGAAGCCGCCAAGCCGCAGATAGCCTTTGATGAGCGGCGGCAGGCTGACCAGGACCTGGCGGGCATCGATGTCGCCCGGGTCCATGCGCCGCATCTCCACATAGCGCTCGGGCAGCGCGCTCATGCCGGATATCGGGCGGCGCGAGATGATTGGCGTGGAGGTAGGTGAGTTCCGCGGCGAGGGCATCGACATCCGTGCCGGGCAGGCTGGCGCAGCCGAACATCAGGTCGATGTTATGGGTGAAGACATAGGCGGCGATACCCCGCCAGAGCAGCTGCATCGCCGCCCGGCCGCGATAGGCGGAATCGACGCAGGACCGCCCGAGTTCCAGAACCCGGCCTGGGAAGCGCTCGATCAGTCGAGATGTCGTATTCGTCGGCCGAATAGAAGCGCGCCGATCGTCTCGGCCGCTTCGCGGCGGATCAGCCGATAGGTGCCGATGACCGCGTCAGGACCGGTCGCCGAGGTCATGATCGACGACGAGCAGATGGTCGGCGACGGCATCGTAGCGGTCGCTGTCGCGCCCGCTCTGGGCGGCGGCCGTGCATCCGGATGCGCGCCGATCTCCTGGTAGAAGACGCGGTAGCGAAGCAGCCTGGGCCGCATCCAGCTCGTCCGGAGTGCGGGCGATGCGCAGGCCGAGATTGCCGGCGCGCAGTTCGCCAATGCCTTCTTCGCGGTCGATTCCGGTAAGGGGCTCCGGTGCAGTTCACTTAATGCCCACGGTCGGCGCCAGGGCCGTTTACAAGGCACGCGGCGATCCGGTCGGCGACCCGGCCGGAGCCTCCGCGGAACTGCCCGATGACCCGGACCGGCGCCTCTGGGCAGCCGGCGGCTTCGCCTGCCGTCGCCGCTTCGGGCGCGCGGCGGCCGAAGAGTTCGAGGCGATGGGAGACAAGGTCGAAGCCGAGGCGGGTGGCGATGGCGCGGATCGCATCTTCGAGCTCGGCGTCGATGAATTCGATGACCCGGCCGGTATCGACATCAACGATGTGGTGATGGGGGCCGGGCGTCGCCGGTTCGTATCTGGCGCGGCCGCCACCGAAATCGTGCCGTTCGAGGATGCCGTTCTCTTCGAACAGGCGCACCGTGCGATAGACCGTGGCGATCGACATGCGATTGTCGAGGGCGACAGCACGCCGATACAGTTCTTCGACATCCGGGTGGTCCGATGCTTCGGACAGGACGTTGGCGATGACGCGGCGCTGCCCCGTCATCTTCAGGCCCTTTTCGATGCACAGGCGCTCGATGCGCGACATCATCGCTTGGTTTCCGGTTCTATCCCCGCCTCTTCGGGCGCTTACGATCCGTGGCGTTCAGCAGGGCGCACCGCCATGCCGAAGGCCATCGCGGACCGTTATAGGGGGCACCGCCAGTGGAGGCAAAGCTCGGGCTGCAGCGCGGGTGGCTTCAGCCGCCCCGGCTACCGCGGCCCTCCACTTCCCTTCACCGGCGGGCGGGGTTTGGTGCCAAGGCCGATCTTCTTGGCCAGCGACGACCTCTGGCGGGCGTAATTCGGCGCCACCATCGGATAGTCCGGCGGCAGGCCCCAGCGCTCCCGATACTGTTCCGGCTCCAGATTATAGGCGGTCTTGAGGTGGCGCTTCAGCATTTTCAGCTTTTTGCCGTCCTCGAGGCAAATGATGTAATCCCCGAACACGCTTTTCTTGACCGGCACCGCCGGCTGCGGCTTCTCGACGGGCTCAGGCTGCGCGCCGACATTGGACAGCGTGCGGAAAACTTCCTGGATCAGCGCCGGCAGGGCTTCAGGTGCCACCGTATTATGGGAGACATGGGCGGACACGATTTGAGCCGTCCAGCCAAGGACGCTTAGGTTGGTCGTATCGTCAGGCATTCATCCATTCTCCTGGCCGGATGGTAAGGCACGCAGGCAAGCTGTACGTAGATATTTCTGTCTCACGCAGGCGTGTAGGCAGAAATACAACAATCCAGCGATGTCATGGTGTGTGGCTTTTATATCAGCTATCGCCGATTCGCTTTTCCCTACCGCTAAAAGCCTAATCGGGGCAACAAGTTTCACCGGCCTTCAAGTAAAGCGGCATTATGACATTAAATACATTGCCCTCGGCATTTCTTGACGTGACCCGGGACACTTGTCCCATGACCTTCGTCAGAGCAAGGCTGGCGCTGGAACGTTTGCCGGAAGGGGCGCTTCTGAGGGTGCGCCTGCGCGGCGCCGAACCCCGGGACAGCGTGCCGCGCATGGCCGTGACGCAGGGACATGCCATCGTCGAGACGGTGGCACTCGACGACCCCGACGTGATCGAGATCGTCATCCGCCGCGGCCCGAAAGCCTGAGCATGGCGGCGCCCCAGCGGCGGCGCGTGGCCGTCGTTCTGCCCCCGCGCGAAGGCTTCGGTCCCCAGTCGGCGGGCGCCATCGCCCTTTTGCAGGCGCGCCTGATGCGCCCCGACCCGGCCCGGCCCTCGGTCTTCGATGTCACGGCGGTGGGGGCCGCGCAGGCCGGCGAGACCTTTGCCCTGCCCTATCAACCGGTGCGGGATGCCTGGTCGCCCCTGGGGGCCGGATGCGCGCTACGCCGCCGCCGTCGCCAGGGCGTTGCGCGCGCTGCAGCCCGATCTCATCGAGGTTCACAACCGGCCCGATCTCGCCTGGCGCCTCTCCCGCCATTGTCCGGCCCAGCGCATCCTGCTTTTCCTGCACAATGATCCGCGCGGCATGCGGGGTGCGAAGTCCCCGACGGCCCGCGCCCGCCTCTCCCGCGCGCTCGGCGCCGTGGTCTGCGTCTCCCGCTTTCTGGCGGGCGCCTGGATGGAGGGCCAGGATGGCGCGGGCCCTGCCCCGCGCGTCCTGCCGAATTGTCTCGACATCGGAGCGGTGCCGCCGCCCGCGCCGGCAGCGGCCCGCGACCCCGTCATCCTCTTCGCCGGGCGGGTGGTCGCCGATAAGGGGGCCGACAGTTTCGTCCGCGCCTGTGCGGCCGCCCTGCCCGCGTTTCCGGGATGGCGGGCCGTGATGATCGGCGCGGACCGCTTCCGCCCGGACAGCCCTGACACGCCCTTTACGGAGGCTTTGCGTCCGCTCGCAGAGGCTGCGGGTGTTACCTGGCTCGGCTTCCGGGATCACGGCTCGGTCATGGAGGCGATCAGCCGGGCGGCCATTGCCGTGGTGCCCAGCCGCTGGCAGGAACCGTTCGGCCTTACGGCGCTTGAAGCCATGGCGGCGGGCGCGGCCCTCATCTCATCCCGCCGCGGTGGCCTCGCCGAGTTGGTGGACGGTGCCTCTGTGGCGATCGACCCTGATGATGTATCGGGTATGTCCGCGGCGCTGATCGATCTGGCCCGCGACCCGGCCCGGCGCGCTTGCCTCTCTGAGGCTGGTCTCGCCCGGGCGCGTGCCTATGACCTGCCGGAGCGCCCGGCGAAGGCTTGACGCTTTGAGAATGGAACTGCTGACCTCGTGATGCCGCTCAGTCTTATTATGGAACGCATCGCCCTGGTCGCGATGCTTCTCGTCACGCCGGCACTGCTGAATGCGCGGGCGCTGGCCGATATCCTCTTCTCCCTCACGGCCATCCTGTTCCTCATTCAATGCGCGCGGACGCGGCAATGGGGCTGGGTGCGCCAGGGCTGGGTGCCGGTCGCCGGCGCCTGGTGGATCTGGGAGATGCTCTGCTCCCTGCCCCTGCCGCCGCTCTTCCATGGCAGCTGGCCCAACTTCGTCCAGGCCCTGGTCATGGTCCGCTTTTTCGTCTTCGCGGCGGCGCTTGAGCATTGGCTGCTGCGCGATCCGCGGCCGCGGCTCTGGCTGCGCTGGGTCGTGCAGGCCGTCGCCGCCTATATCGGCATCCAGGTGCCTCTATCAGTATGCGACGGGCCGGAACTTCTACGGCTTCGGCCGCTGGGCGGATGGCGAGCTGACCGGACCCTTCTTCAAGCCGCGTGCCGGGCCCGAACTCGTGCGCATCCTCTTCCCCGCCGTTCTGCCGCCCGTCATGGCGCTGATCTCAACCCGGTCATGGCTTTACCGCGGCGGGCGGCGTCCTGCTCGCCGGTATCGGCATCGCCTGCATGGTGCTGATCAGCCAGCGCATGCCGGTGCTGCTCACGGGCCTCGGCCTCGTCGTCTCGGCGCTGCTGCTGCCGCGCCTGCGGCCGGTCGCGATCGCCGCCGTCGTCATCGGCGGCGTCGTGATTGCGGCCTCACCGGTGATCTCGCCGGCCGACCTATTACCGCCTGGTCGAGAAATTCTCGACGCAGATGGACCATTTCCAGCTCCAGCCCCTACGGCTTCTGCTGCGCCGCGCCGATGAGATCACCGAGCAGAATCCGATCACCGGGCGCGGCTTCAACGGCTTCCGCGATCGGCTGCCCCGATGCCGCGCTACTGGGTGGGCTGGACCCACGAGCTGGGCGATATCGGCGGCGGCCTTCCGACATCTGCAAGCAGCATCCGCACAACTTCTATACCCAGGCGAGCACCGATGGCGGCTATCCGGGCCTGATCCTGTTCTCCCTGATGGTGCTGGCCTGGCTGCGCGATATGGGGCGCGGCCTATGGCGAGAGCCGGATCCCGTGCGGGTCGGGCTTTTTGCCGCGGCCTTCATCCATCTCTGGCCGATCGCCTCGACCAGCGCCTTCCCAGCCTGCCCGTGAGCGGCTATTTCTTCGTCGTCCTGGGCTGGGGGCTGGCGGAAACGCGATGGCGCCAGCCCTCTCCTGCAGGCAGAGCAGGGCCGGGTTCTCGCCGAGCGGTGTGACCGGACCTATATAGTCCTGTATAGCGCACTGTTCTGTCTTCGTGACCGGAGTAGTCCATGCCCGATACCCTCGCCGACAAGGCGGCCAATCCTGGCCAGGATCTCATTCCCGTGACCGTTCTCACGGGTTATCTCGGCGCCGGTAAAACGACGCTCCTCAACCGCATCCTGACCGAAAACCACGGCAAGAAATACGCCGTCATCGTCAACGAATTCGGCGAGCTTGGCGTCGACAACGACCTCGTGGTCGATGCCGACGAAGAAGTCTTCGAGATGAACAACGGCTGCATCTGCTGCACCGTGCGCGGCGATCTCATCCGCATCGTCGCCGGCCTCATGAAGCGCCGCCAGAAGTTCGACGGCATCATCATCGAGACGACTGGCCTCGCCAACCCCGCGCCCGTGGCGCAGACCTTCTTCGTCGATGAGGGCGTGCAGGGCGAAGGCGCGGCTCGACGCGATCGTGACGGTCGTGGACGCGAAGAACCTGCCCGCGCGCCTGGCCGACAGTGCCGAGGCGGCAGCCCAGATCGCCTTCGCGGACGTGATCCTGCTCAACAAGATCGACCTCGTGAGCGCGGACGAACTTTCGGCCGTGGAGGCGCGCATCCGCGCCATCAATGCGATCGCGCCGATCATCCGCTCGGAAAAGTCCCATGTCGCCATCGAGGCGGTGCTGGAGCGGCGACGCCTTCGATCTCAACCGTATCCTCGCCCTCGACCCGGACTTCCTCGAATCCGACGAGCACGAGCATAACGAGGAGATCGACGAGCATGAGCTTCACGGTCTCCCGCCCGATCGACCCGCAGAAGTTCAACGGCTGGATCGGCGCGCTGCTGAACGCCAAGGGGGCGGACCTGCTGCGCACCAAGGGCATTCTGGACTATGCCGGCGAAGACCGCCGCTTTGCCTTCCAGGCCGTGCACATGATCGCCGACGGCGATTTCATCGGCCCCTGGAAAGAGGGCGAGCGCCGCCAGAGCCGCATCGTCTTCATCGGCCGTGACCTCAACCGCCCGCAGCTTCGCCGCGGCTTCGAATCCTGCCAGGCGGACTGAACCGATCGGATGCCAGCGGCCCTTCCCCCGATCCGGGACAATCGTTCTCGGAGACGCGCGGCTTTTCCCGCGCGCTTGACGCCTATCGTCGTGCAGATCGCCTTTGACCGGGGCGGCGCAGTTCGCCGCCTTCGGCCTGGGGGACGGCTCGGTGCGTTTCGCACCCATCGCGGACTCCGCGGCCGACTGGGCGAATGTCACCGTGCATGACGGCGCGATCCTCGGTCTCGCCGCCGATGCCGCGGCGGGTGCCGTTGTCACCGGTGGCGATGACGGCGATTTCCGCCGCGTGAAGCCGGATGGCGAGGCGGTGACAATTGCCAATCTCGGCTCCAAATGGGTCGAGCATGTCGTGGTCTTCGCGCCGGCCGCGGGCGGACAAGGATACGCCCGTCCTCGCCTGCACCGCGGGCCGCCAGGTTCATCTCTTCGACGCGCGCGGCCAGAAGCTGAAAGACGCTCGATCATCCCTCGACCGTGACCGGCATCAGCTTCGACGAGCGCGGCAAGCGCATCGCCGCATCGCATTACAACGGCGCGAGCGTCTGGTTCGTCGCCGCCAAGACCGATGCGCCGCGACGGCTGGAGTGGAAGGGCAGCCACATCGGTGTCGGTGCTCCAGCCCGGATGGCGAATCCGTCGTCACCACGATGCAGGAGAATGCGCTGCACGGCTGGCGCCTTTCGGACGGCCAGCACATGCGCATGAGCGGCTACCCGACCAAGCCGGAATCGATTTCCTTCTCGCGCTCCGGGCGCTGGCTCGCCTCTTCGGGCGCCGATACCATCGTGCTCTGGCCCTTCTTCGGCGGCGGCCCGATGGGCAAGCCGCCGCTGGAACTGGCGCGGCGGGGCCAACGTGCCGGTGACGCGCGTCGCCTTCAATCCGCGCACGGATGCCGTGGCGGCAGGCTTCGCGGACGGGCAGCGTTGTCCTGGCGGATGTGGAAAGCCAGCGTCTGCTGGCCGTCGTACCGCCCGGGGCAAGCGCCGTCTCCGCGCTCGCCTGGAACGATTCGGGCAGCCATCTTGCATTCGGGACGGAACAAGGCTTCGCTGGCGTGGTTGACCTGTCGAAGCGCTGAAGAGGCAAAGCCGCGCTCTCACGCCCAGGCAGGTGTCATGAGAAACGGGGGATGAACCCCCGTTCGGCCAGGGGAGATGAGACGCATGGTGCAGGTAGGTCAGGGATCGGTTGCGCGCCGGATCAGGCTTGGCATGGTGGGCGGCGGCCCCGGTTCGTTTATCGGGCCGGTGCATCGCCTGGCGGCACGGATTGATGACCGCTACGAATTCGTAGCCGGAGCCTTCTCCTCCGACCCCGAAAAATCACGCCAGGCAGGGGTCGAATGCCATATCGATCCGGCCCGCGCCTATCCGAGCTGGCAGGCGATGGTCGAGGGCGAGAAAGACCGGCGCGGACCGCATCGACGCGGTGGCCATCGTGACGCCGAACAATGTGCATTACGCGCCGGCCAAGGCCTTTCTGGAAGCCGGCATCCACGTCATCTGCGACAAGCCGCTGACCATGACCGCGGCCGAAGCCACCGACCTCGTGGAGACGGTGCATCGCACGGGGCTCGTCTTCGGCGTGACCCATACCTATGCCGGCTATCCGATGGTGCGGCAGGCAAGAGCCATGGTGGCGGCAGGCGAGCTTGGCGACGCTGCGGGTCATCCATGTCGGAATATGCGCAGTCCTGGCTGACGGAGGCGGTCGAGAAGACCGGCCTGAAGCAGGCCGTATGGCGGACGGACCCGGCGCAATCGGGCGGGGGCGGCTGCCTCGGCGATATCGGGACGCATGCCTATCACATCGTCAACTACGTCACGGGCCTGCAGGCGGAGGCGATCTCGGCCGAGCTTTCCACCTTCGGCGAGGGCCGGCGGCTGGACGACAATGTCCATATCCTCCTGCGCTATGACGGTGGCGCGCGCGGCATGCTCTGGGCAAGCCAGGTCGCGCCCGGCGAGGTGAATGGCGTCCGGCTCCGGGTCTTCGGCAGCAAGGGTGGCCTCTCCTGGCATCAGGAGCAGCCGAACGAGCTGGTTTTCACCCGCCACGGCATGCCGCCGCAGGCTGATGACGCGGGGCGGGCCGGGCGCGGGCGACGGCACGACCTATGTGCCGCGCGTTCCGGCCGGGCATCCCGAGGGCTATCTCGAAGCCTTCGCCCAGCTTTACACCGATGCCGCCGAGCAGATCGTGGCGCGCTGGGAGGGCCGTGCGCCCTCAGCGCGGTCCCTTCTCCTGCCGACGGTCGAAGAGGGCGCGGCCGGCATGAAGTTCATCGAGGCCGCGCTCGAATCCAACCGCCTCAACGGCGCCTGGGTCGCGGGACTTTAAACCGCTGGCTGCTTGCCGCGCCGGAATTCCGGCCGCAGCGTGCGATAGAGGCTGCGATAGGCCTCTATCCGCGGCTGGTAGGCATCCTGCAGGGCGGGCTCGGGTGCGATGCTTTCGATGATCGCGGGCTCAGTCGCGATGAGCCCGGCACCTGCTGCCATGCGGCCGAGCCGTGCCGCGCCGAAGGCCGCGCCATGGGCGCCATCGGCAAAGCGGCCCAAGGTGATGCCTGTGGCCGAAGCGATGATGCGCGCCCAGAAGCGGCTGCGGGCGCCGCCGCCGATGAAGCCCGCTTCGCCGACATCAATTCCGGCCGCGTTCAGGGCGGCGACACCGTCGGCCAGGCTGAAGGCCACGCCTTCGAGCACAGTCTGAATCATCAGCGCGCGGCTGGTATTCGGCGTCAGGCCGAAGAGCACGCCCCGCGCCCAGGGGTCGTTATGCGGGCTGCGTTCGCCGGTGAGGTACGGCAGGAAGAGCAGCGGGCTCGGCCCCGTGAAGCCGGCCTCCACCTCTTCGAGAAGGGTCGCGATATCCGCCGCCGCCGGCAAGCCGGCTCATGGTCGCGAGCGCGCTCGCGCCATTGAGCACGGCGGCCATGGCGCTCCAGCGCCCGGGCAGGCAATGGCAGAAGCTGTGGACAGCCTGTTGCGGCGCCGGACGGTAGCGGTCGGTGGCGACGAAAACCTGGCCGGATGTGCCGAGCGAGACGAAGGCGCGGCCATTTTCGACAACGCCGATGCCGAGTCCCCCGGCGAGCGTGTCCCCTGCCCCACCCGCGACGACCGCCGCGGGCGGCAGGCCGAAACGCTCGGCGATCGCCGGGCGAAGCCGGCCGGTGGGCTCGGGGCTTTCCACCACGGGCGGCAAAAGCGCGGGGTCGATGCCGACGCGGCCGACAGCCTCCGCGCTCCAGCCGCGGCGTTCCTCATCGAGAAGCCAGGTGCCGGCGGCATCCGTCACATCCGTCACATAGGCGCCGGTGAGGTGCAGGCGGATGATGTCTTTGGGCAGCAGGAGCCGCCGGGCGCGGGCCAGCGCCGCCGGCTCATGGCGCTGCAGCCACATGAGTTTCGGGGCGGTGAGCCCGGCCATGGCCGGCACGCCGAGACGGTTTGCAAGCGCCAGCCCTTCCGCCTGCAGGGCCTCGGCCTCCGCTTCCGCCCGGCCATCATTCCAGAGCATGGCGGGGCGCACCGCGCGGTCTGACGCGTCGAGCAGGCAGAGGCCGTGCATCTGGCCGGACAGGCCGATGCCCGCGACCCGCG
Organism: uncultured Alphaproteobacteria bacterium; assembly: GCA_963834475.1. Classification (GTDB taxonomy): domain Bacteria; phylum Pseudomonadota; class Alphaproteobacteria; order Acetobacterales; family Acetobacteraceae; genus Acidisoma. The sequence continues at coordinate 12,858 of CAWIBZ010000001.1, forward strand.
CCATGAGGGGACGGTGGTTGGCGGTGAGCTGGTCAAGACAGGTGGCGACCGCCTGCCACCAGCTCTCGGGCTCCTGTTCGGAGGCCAGGGGCTGCGGATGCGTCGGGGCGGGCACGGGGATGGAGGCATGGGCGAGAACTGTTTCCCGCTCATCGAGGATCACGGCCTTGACCGCGGAGGTGCCGAGATCAATGCCAAGATAGCAGGTCATGGGGTGAAGCCTCGTCCGCGTCCGATGATGGCAGAGCCGAATCGGTCTCGTAGCCGGTTCAGGGCCTGCTGGCGAGCGACGCGCCGGCCGGAATCGGGATCGGCGAGATCGACCGGATCGGCCTCGGCCGCCGGGTGCAGGGGCTGCGCACCGAGGCCGAGCAGGCGAAAGGTTGTGCCGTCAATCTCACGCGCGAGCAGGCTATGCCCCGCCTGGTAGAGCAGATCGGGCAAGGCGGTGGGTGCCGCGAGGCGCAGGCTGCGCGTGCGCAGGCTGTGCGCGCTGGTCTTGAGCTTGAGGGTGACACCGCCGGCGGCAAAACCCTGGCCGCGCAACCGGCTGCCGAGCTTTTCCGCAATCTGCCAGAGAATGCGGTCAAGCTCCGGCAGGGTTGCAATGTCATGCTCGAAGGTGGTCTCGGCGCTGATGGATTTTGTCTCGCGCACGGGTTCCACCCGGCGGTCATCCTCGCCGCGCGCCCGCCGCGCGAGGCCCGGGCCATCGGGCCCCAGCAGCCGCAGCGCGGTCTCGGCATCGAGCGCCTGCAATTGGCTGAGGCGGGTGAAGCCGAGGCGCGCGAGCCGGGCCGTGGCGGCCGGGCCGATGCCGGGCAGCAGGCTGACCGGTTCCGGCGCCAGAAGGCGCGGCGCCTCCGAACCGATGACGGCGAAGCCGCGCGGCTTGTCCCGCTCGGCGGCGAGCTTGGCGAGAAGGCGGTTGGCGGCGAGGCCGACCGAGATCGTGACGCCGATCTCGGCCTCCACCCGGCGGGCGAGGCGCGCCAGCATGACGGCGGGCGGCGCGCGGTGAAGGGCTTCGGTGCCGGAGAGATCGAGCGCTGCCTCGTCAATCGAGAGGGGTTCGACGAGCGGGGTGAGATCGGCCATGAGCGCGCGGATGCGCCGCGACTCCGCGACGTATTTCGCCATCATGGGCTTCATGACGACCGCGTCCGGGCAGAGCTTCAGCGCCTTGAACATGGGCATGGCCGACCGCACGCCCGAAAGGCGCGCGATATAGCAGGCGGTGCTGACAACGCCGCGCTTGCCCCCGCCGATGATCAGCGGCCGGCTGGCAAGCTCCGGGTGATCGCGCTTTTCGACGCTCGCATAGAAGGCATCGCAATCGACATGGGCGATGGCGAGCGTGAAGAGTTCCGGGTGGCTGACCATGCGGCGCGATCCGCAGGCTGCGCAGACCTGGGCAGGCGCTTGGGCGACCGCATCGCAGGATCGGCAGAGGCTGGGCATGGCGCGTCACTTCCCGAGAGTGGCAAGCTTAGCGCCCTTCCGGCGGCGAGGCCAGAATGGGGCCGGGTCAGAGGTCTGGCGCGGGGATGATAAGGCAAGATCCGATTCGCGGACGGGACGCCACCGCGTGGCGCCCCGCCTGCGAGCCGGATGTCAGATCAGATCGGAGCTACCCGTCGCGTCCGTCATCCGCGCCATGATGCCGGCCGTTTCCTCGGCGACCAGGGCGCAGCGCAAAGCGATGGCAAGGACGATCAGGCTCCAGATGATGGTGATGATCGCGGACGGCCAGAAGGTGAGCAGGCCGGCCCCGCCACCCACATTCGACAGCGCCGAGATCACCCACATGCCCCCGAACCAGGGCAGCAGCCAGAGGATTTCCCGCCAGCCGAACTCGGCCGACGGACGGCGGCTGATGAGGTGGAACCAACCCACATAGATCAGGAAGCCGGCCAGCACGATCCCCATCAGGACGCTGTTGGTGACGAAACCTGTCCAGAGCACGATGAGATTACTGCAGACGAAGGCTGCCGGGGCAATGATGCCGGCAGCAGGCAGCTGGAACCGCCTATGCGCGTGCGGCAGGTTCCGTCGCAGCACAAGGAGCGTGACCGGGCCGAGCCCGTAGGTGAGCACCGTGATCGAGGTGATGTAGTTCACGAGTGATTGCCAGGCCGGGAAGGGCAGCAGGAAGATCACGCCCACGACCCACATGACAAGCACGGCAAGCCAGGGAACGCGGGCGCCGTTCAGCCAGGTCAGCCAAACCGGCCCTCCCCGCATCTCGCCCAGCGCGTAAAGAATACGGGATCCACCTGTTACATACATGAGGCCGGTCCCGCCGGGGGACACATAGGCATCGACATAGAGAATGAAGGCGAGCCAGGACATGCCGAGCATGGCGGCGAGGCCGGCGAAGGGGCCCATCGCGCCAGGGAAAGTAAGATGCGCCCAGCCATGGGCGAGATCCGAGGGCCGCAGGGCTGAGAGGAACCCGAACTGCAGCAGGATATAAATAACGGCCGCGAGAAGCACGGAGCCGATGACGGCGAGCGGAATATTGCGACCCGGATTACTGCTTTCGCCGCCGAGATCGATCGCGGTGCGGAAGCCCAGATAGCTGAACACGATGCCGGCCGCAGGAAGCGCAAGAAAAATGCCGGTTGCCTTGTACCCGCCCGGGTCAGCGGCCATGGCGCCCGGCTTGCCGAGCGAGGCGAAGATCAGGACGAGGGCCGTGAGGATCGGGACCGCGATCTTCCACCAGGTCACGGTCGAATTCACGCTGAGCAGGATCCGGACGGCAAGGAGATTGAGCGCCGCCATCACGAGCAGCAGGAGCGCGCAGACCACGAAACCCGTGGCCGTCAGCACGCCGCTGCCGTTGCTCGCGATCAATCCGGGCACATAGTTGTTCGCGTAGGTCACGACGGCCTCGGTCTCGACCGCCGGGACCGGAACATAGGCGAGGAACAGCATCCAGCCCCAGATCCGGCCAAGCCCGTCACCATGGCTCGCGTGGCTCATATGGACGAGCGCGCCGCTTTTCGGAAACAGAGATGCAAGCTCCGCAAAGCAAAGAGCGATCAGCAGGATGATGACCGCGCCCACGACCCAACTCCAGATCGCCAGCGGGCCGGCAATTCTGGCTGCATGAAAGCTACCGAAGAGCCAGCCTGAACCAACGATGCTGGTCACGCTGGCGAACAGGAGGCCTATGATTTTGGCATCTCGGCGAAGCGCCGATAATGGCGCCGCCTGCGCGGCACCAGATGAAGAATGGTCCACCATCCCTCTCCCATGGCTGTAGAATGATCCTGCAGCTATGGGCTAAGCGATCCCTGCTCGCAAGCCATGTGGCGTAGTCAGGGGCCTTGTACAAGACGCGACATTGGTCGTGACCGCTTATTCTTACGGCAGCGCACCATCGTTCGTCGTAGCCAGGGGAAAGACCCGTTACGACGCAAGCGGTACGAAACGCACCGCGCAATATCTGCACAATCGGGCGGCGGATGGACCTGAGCGATGGGATTTGGAAGTTCTTGCATCGCAATGTCTCTGGATCGGCCGAGTTGATGAACGGGCCGGATGATTCGCGAGCATGGCCGCGCGGAGCGCACCTCGGTCAGATTGCTTGCGGCGGCTTCAGGATAAGAAAAAAGGCGGAGCCCTGGAGCCCGATGACTTTGGGTCTCAACGACCCAAAGTCTGAATCGGGCTCTCATCGATTGAAATAGAGCGGGATTCAAGCTTCTCGCTCCGGGGCCCCGCCTTCGGTCGGACCGGCCCCTTGCGACAGCCGGCCGCTCAGCCGCGCTCGACCTGGGAGACGTCGCGCACCGCGCCGCGGGAGGCGCTGGTCGTCATGGCGGCATAGGCGCGGAGCGCAGGCGAGACGACGCGGTCACGGCTTTCCGGCTTCCACGCGGCCGCGCCGCGGCCTTCCATTGCGGCCCGGCGCGCCGCCAGTTCCTCGTCCGACAGCGCCACGCGCAGGATGCGGTTGGGGATGTCGATGTCGATGACATCCCCGTCGCGCACCAGCCCGATGGCGCCGCCTTCGGCCGCTTCCGGCGAGATATGGCCGATGGAGAGGCCGGCCGTGCCGCCGGAGAAGCGGCCGTCGGTGATGAGCGCGCAGAGCTTGCCGAGGCCCTTCGACTTCAGATAGCTCGTGGGATAGAGCATCTCCTGCATGCCGGGGCCGCCCTTCGGGCCTTCGTAGCGGATCAGCACCACTTCGCCGGGCTTCACGCGGTCGCCCAGAATGCCGGCGACGGCATCGTCCTGGCTTTCAAAGATATGGGCGGGGCCGGAAAAGACGAGGTTGGAGGGGTCGACGCCCGCCGTCTTCACGATGGCGCCGTCGAGCGCGATATTGCCGAAGAGCACGGCCAGACCGCCGTCCTTGCTGAAGGCATGCTCGGCGTCGCGGATGACGCCGGTCGCACGGTCCGTGTCCAGTTCCTCGAAGCGGCGGTCCTGGCTGAAGGCCTCCGTCGTGCGGACGCCGCCCGGCGCCGCGCGGAAGAGCGTGCCTGCCGTGCCGCTGGGGTCCGCCCCCACCACATCCCACTGGGCGAGAGCGGTGCCGATGGTCGGGCTATGCACGGTCGGCACCTCGGTATGAATGAGGCCGGCACGGTTGAGTTCGCCGAGCAGACCCATGATGCCGCCGGCGCGGTGCACATCCTCCATATGCACGGTCATGACGGAGGGCGAGACCTTGCAGAGGTTCGGCACGCGGCGCGACAGCCGGTCGATATCGGCCATGGTGAAGTCCACCCCGCCTTCCTGCGCGGCGGCGAGGAGATGCAGCACGGTATTGGTCGATCCGCCCATGGCGATGTCGAGCGACATGGCATTCTCGAAAGCCTTGAAGCTCGCGATGGTGCGGGGCAGCGCCGTCTCGTCATCCTGCTCGTACCAGCGGCGGGCGAGGTCGACGATCGTCCAGCCGGCCTCGACGAAGAGCTTGCGGCGGTCGGCGTGGGTGGCCAGCAGGCTGCCGTTGCCGGGCAGCGAGAGGCCGAGAGCCTCCGTCAGGCAGTTCATGGAATTGGCCGTGAACATGCCGGAGCAGGAACCGCAGGTCGGGCAGGCCGAACGCTCCTGCACCGCCGCTTCCTCGTCTGACACGTTGGGGTCGGCCGCCGCCACCATGGCGGTGATGAGGTCGGACCGCTTCACGACCGCCGCGCCGCCGGTGCCATCGGCCTTGATCTTCCCGGCTTCCATCGGGCCGCCGGAGACGAAGATGGTGGGGATATTGAGCCGCAGCGCGGCCATCAGCATGCCGGGCGTGATCTTGTCGCAGTTGGAGATGCAGACGAGCGCGTCGGCACAATGGGCCTGCACCATGTATTCCACGGCATCCGCGATCAGCTCGCGCGAGGGCAGGCTGTAGAGCATGCCGGAATGGCCCATGGCGATGCCGTCATCCACCGCGATGGTGTTGAATTCCTTGGCGACACCGCCGGCTTTCTGGACTTCGCCGGCGACCAGCTGGCCGAGATCCTTGAGGTGGACATGGCCCGGCACGAACTGCGTGAAGGAATTGGCGATCGCAATGATCGGCTTGCCGAAATCGCTGTCCCCCATGCCGGTCGCGCGCCAGAGCGCGCGGGCGCCGGCCATGTTGCGTCCATGGGTGGAGGTGCGGGAGCGATAGGCGGGCATAGCGCGATCCTTGGGTTGAGCGGCGGTACGGGGGCGTCACATTGCCATTTATGACTTAAACTACCCGTGGCTGGATTATTTTGCGACCCTTCAGGCCTGCTCTCCCGGAAGTTCTGATCTCTTCCCAGAGCCTGAAGGGCTGCACCGTGACATGGCCCGCCCGTGCTCAAGGGCGCAGGGAAATGTTCTCATCCTCGAGCGCGAAGCCGATTTTCAGCGTCACCTGGTAATGGGCGACCTGGCCATTCTCCACCTGGCCGCGCGTCTCGACCACCTGGAACCATCGAAGATGGCGCAGCGTGCTGGATGCCTTGGTCACGGCGCACTGGATCGCGTCCTCGATGCTGGTCCTGGACGATCCGACGACTTCGATGACCCGATAGACATGGTCGGACATGGTTCCGCTCCCGTTGTTCTTGTTCTGGCGGACTCCATTTGGGCGGCGGAACGCAAAGCTCAAGCGCCGCGCATCGCATTCACGCGCTGCACCGAGGGGCGGGCCTGCATGCGTTCGCGATGGGCGCGGACCTTCGGAAAACGGGCAGGGTCAACGCCGTCAGCCTCCATCCATTCGGCGAAGACCAAAAGATAGGGGTCGCAGATGGTGAAGCCTTCCCCCATCACCCAGGGGCCGCGGAAAAGCGTGGTCTCGATAAGGTCGAAACAGGCGCCGACGGTTTCGGGTACCTTGCGCCGCATCTCGGCGATGGCCGCCGCGTCATCCGCCCAGCGTGCGCCGCGCAACTTATGGGAATGGGCGACATGCAGGGTGGAAGCCAGATAAAGATTGAAGGATTCGATTTCGGCGAGCGCGAAGGGGTCTTGCGGCAGGCCGAGCGGCGAATGCGGGTAGCACCGGGCGACATAGGCCAGAATGGCCGGGGTTTCCGTCAGCACACCGTGTTCGGTGACGAGCGCCGGCACACGGCCCTTCGGATTGACGGCGAGATAGGCGGGCTGCCTCTGGTCGCCATCCTTCAGGCTGAGCCGGTGCCCTTCATAGGCGGCGCCTGCTTCTTCGAGCGCGATATGCGCGGCGCGTGCGCAGCTATCGGGCGAATAATAGAATTGCAGCATCGGCTTGCACTCCGGCGGTCGCGGTCACGGGTGCGATCAGGAGGGCGGCCCGGCGCCCGGCCGTCAAGCGGAAGCTGTGCCTCCGTCCAGCAGCCGCTCCCGCGCGCGCGTGGCCAGAACATCCGCGCGCTCGTTCATGGCGTCACCGGCATGGCCGCGGACCCAGCGCCAGTCGATCTCGTGCTTCGCCGCGGCGGTGAGGATGCGCTGCCAAAGGTCCATGTTCGCCACCGGGTCGCCGGCCGCGTTGCGCCAGTTCTTGCGCACCCAGCCCGTGTGCCATCGGGTGATGCCGTTCCGCAGATACTCGCTGTCCGTATGCAGGAAGATCCGGCAGGGGCGGGTCAGCGCCTCGAGTGCCTCAGCCGCCGCGGTCAGCTCCATGCGGTTGTTGGTGGTGGCCGGTTCCGCGCCCGACAGTTCCTTCTCGGCAGCGCCGAAGCGCAGGATGGCAGCCCAGCCGCCCGGCCCGGGATTGGGCTTGCAGCCGCCATCCGTCCAGATTTCGACGACCGCGCCGGGCTTCTGCCCCTCAGCCTCATCCGACATAGGCGGCAATCCCCGTGGCATGGCCGTGGAAACGCAGCTTGCGCAGGTATTCGAGCGGGTCTTTCGGGCGTCACAGCGCGCCCGGCGGCGTGTTCAGCCAGTCATAAAGCCGGGTGAGCAGGAAGCGGATGGCCGAACCTTGGGCCAGGACGGGAAGGGCCAGGATCTCAGCCTCGCTGAGCGGGCGCACCGCCTGATAGGCGCCGATCAGCGCGCGGCCCTTGGTCACATTGAAGGCGCCGTCCGGCTCGAAGCACCAGGCATTGAGGCAGATGGCGAGGTCATAGGCGAGGAGATCGGTCGCCGCGAAATAGAAGTCGATCAGGCCGGAAATCTTCCCGTCGAGGAAGAAGACGTTGTCGGGGAAAAGATCGGCATGGATCTGGCCGCGCGGCAGGTCGTGCGGCCAGGCGGCCAGAAGCCGGTCGAGCAGCGTCCGACGAGTTCCGCGCCGAGACCGGGCATGACCTCGTCGGCGCGGCTGAGGCTGCGCTCCAGCAGCGGGCGCCATCCGGCTGGGCCCAGCGCGTTGGCGCGTTCGCGGCGCATAGCTTGCGCCGGCCTCATGGAGCCGGGCCAGGGCCTCGCCCAGCGGAGCGCAATGGCCGAGCTGCACGCGCCGCGGCCAGACGCCGGGCAGGAAGGTGGTGATGGCGGCGTGGCGGTCCGCCAGCATGCGCAGAGCCGCGCCGTCGCGCCCCGCGACCGGCTGCGGGCAGTTCACGCCCTTGGTCGCGAGATGCTGCATGAGGCCGAGGAACCAGGGCAGGTCAGCCGGGTTCACGCGCTTTTCGTAGAGCGTGAGGATGAAGTCGCCGGCCGTGCGTGCGCAGCATGTAGTTGCTGTTCTCGACACCCTCGGCGATGCCGCGGAAGGCGACGAGCTCCCCGATGTCATAGGCGGAGAGGAAGGCGCGCAGGGCGTCGTCGGTGACTTCGGTATAGACGGCCATCGGCAACACTCACCCGTGAAGAACGCCTTCTCCTACGGACGGCGCCGGCGCCAAGGCCAGAGGCAAAGACGAGCGGCCGCCGGACACGGAAGGGCGACCCCGGCCTGTGCGGGTTTTCGCCCGTCGCGCCACGGATTACGCGGCCTTGTTCTGGCGCGGACGGCGGCCGGAGCCCGAGCGCGCTGCGCGGCGCTTCGGCCGCTCCTGCTCCTCCGCCGGGCGGATCCGGCCGGCATCGGCCTCGCCTCTCGCCGCGCGGCGGCGAGGCGTGGCGCGAAGCCGCCGGATGTCGGCATTGGCGGCCGGTCAGGAGGTCGGAGCGACTGCCACATTCATGACGACGCCGGTCAGCCGCTGGATGGCGCGCAGGAAGCCCGCTCGCTCGGGTCGCAGAAGGCGAAGGCGATGCCGGAGGCGCCGGCGCGCGCGGTGCGGCCGATGCGATGGACATAGCTTTCCGGCTCGTTCGGCAGCTCGTAGTTGATGACATGCGTGATGCCGGTGACATGGATGCCGCGCGCGGCGAGATCGGTCGCGACCAGCACCCGCGCCTGCCGCTCTTGAAGCGCTCCAGGATGCGCTGGCGCGCGTTCTGGCTCTTGTTGCCGTGCATGGCGTCTCGAGCCGGGATGCCGGCGACCTCGCAGATGCTCGGCCACCTTGTCGGCGCCGCGCTTGGTGCGGGTGAAGACGATCACGCGCTCCATCGCCGGGTCGCGCAGCAGGTTCACCAGCAGGTGCTTCTTGGCCGCCGGCATCGGTGAAATAGACATGCTGCTCGATCTTGTCGGGCGTCGCCGTTTCGGCCTTCACCTGGACCCGCACCGGGTCGCGCAGCAGGCTGGAGGCGAGCTTGCCCACCTCCGTCGGCATGGTGGCGGAGAAGAGCATCGACTGCCGCTTGGCGGGCAGCGCGCGCCATGATCGTGCGGATGTCGCGGATGAAGCCGAGATCGAGCATCTGGTCGCCCTCGTCGAGCACGAAATGGCTGACCTGGTCGAGCAGCAGTTCCTTCGTGTTCATCAGATCTTGATGCGGCCCGGCGTGCCGACGACGATGTCGGTGCCGCGGCTGCATCCGCTGCACCTGCGGCGTGCGGCCGACGCCGCCGAGGATGACGACGGTGCGGAGGCCGGTGCCGTCCGAGAAGTTGCGGATGCTTTCCTCGATCTGCAGCGCGAGTTCGCGCGTCGGCGCCAGGATCAGCGCAGCGCGTGCCGTAGGGACGCGGACGCGCGCTTCTCGGCCAGCAGATGCTGGATGATGGGCAGGGCGAAGGCGCCGGTCTTGCCGGTGCCGGTCTGGGCGACGCCCAGCAGGTCGCGCCCGGCCAGAAGCTCAGGGATGGCGCGCGCCTGGATCGGCGTCGGTGCGGTGAAGGACAGCGCCGCGAGCGCGCGCTGGATGGGTTCGATCAGCCCGAGGGAGCGAAGGTGCTCGTTCGTGGTCGAAGGGTTTCAGTCAAAATAGTCTCCACGCCGCCCGGACGGTTATCCGGGCGGTTCGTGTCCAAGCTCCCCGCGCGATGCGGAGTGGAACAGGTTGGAAGAGGATTGTTCGGAAAAAGATGACCCGATGCTGCCCGGTTCGATATGGGCTGCGCACATAGGAGATCACCGTTCGCGCGTCTCACGAACAATCACGGTGCGGCAGCTACCGCGTTGCAGCAAAAAGATCAATCACGAACGGCGGAAGCAGGGTAGGGATGCTCTGCCCGTATAGGTCAGGCCGGTGCTATGCGGTTCCGGCCGACCTCATAAGGGCGGACCGGGGCCGCAACAGCGCCTATGATAATCCCGGCAAGTGCCGCCCCTAAAGACAGCCGAAGGCCGGCGTATGGTACGACGGCCCGATATCGGCGGCCATGGTCCAGGAGATTGGATATGGGAGACCGGGAGATCAGAACGGCTCTGGAGCGCCACTGGGCCGCTTCCGACGCGAACGACTTCGAGACGGAGCACCAGATTTACCGGGAGGATGCGGTGCTCGACTATCCTCAGTCGGGCGAGCGAATCCGCGGGCGGCGGGCGATCCAGGCGTCTCGCACCGCGCAGCCAAACTTCAAACGCTTCACCGTGCGGCGGATCATCGGGGCGGGCGACCTCTGGGTCACGGAATTTGTCCTGACCTATGACGGGCAGCCGTCCTACACCGTGAGCATCATGGAGTTCCTTGACGGGACGGTGGCGCACGAGACCCAGTATTTCGGCGATGCCTTCGCGCCGGGCCCGTCGCGCGCGCAATGGGTCGAGCGGATGCCCTGAACCAGGGCCGCCCTCGGAATGGCCATCTGCGGGTTGCTCGCGCGTGCGGACCTGCCGGTCGATACGGCGTCCCTTGCCCGCTATCTCATTGGCAAGGTTGTGGTGCGGGCCTTGCCTGAAGGCACCGCCACCGGCCGTATTGTCGAGACCGAGGCCTATGTCGTGGGCGACGCCGCCGGGCACGCCTACCGGGGGATGACAGGGCGCAATCGTTCGCTGTTTCTAGAGCCCGGGCACGCCTATGTTTATCGCGCCTATGGCATTTCGTACATGCTGAATGTCTCGGGCGAGAGGCCGGGGGTAGGAGCGGGCGTCCTGATCAGGGCGCTTGAGCCGCTGACCGGCCTTCCGATCATGCAGATCAATCGCGGCACCGCGCGCTTGCGCGACCTGGCGCGAGGACCCGGACGGCTGGCTGCGGCGTTGCGGATTGATCAAACGCTCGACGGGCTCGATCTGTGCCGGGAAGGCCCGCTGTGGCTCGGACGCGACGACCACGAACCCGGCGACATCGGGCAGAGCGTCAGGATCGGCATTTCGCGGGATAAGGAGCGCCCTCTCAGATTTTATGTCCGGGACAGTCCGTTCGTCAGCGGGCCGGGAAGTTCAAGGAATCACGGACCGGCTCCGTCACCCAGGAATGGAAACCGCTGACAAAACCGCCCGCGCCGGTCACACAATGCCCGAGAAGAGCATCAGAAGACCGGCAAAGGAGACCGCCCAGACGAGCGAGCGGATCCAGGGCACCCCCCCGACATAGAGCGGCCAATAGAGGATGCGGCTCCAGAAATAGAGCTGGGCGCCGAGCACGGTGAGCGGGGAGTGGCGGTGCAGGAAGGCGCCGGCGAGGACGAGTGCGGCAAAGAAGACATAGGTCTCCATGAAATTGGCATTCGCGCGGATGATGCGGCCGGCGATGCCCGAAACGGGTCGTTGATCATCGCGCGCGCTTGCGGTGAACAGCAGGCCGCGGGCCGCGATCATGGCGAAACCCGTGACCAGGCATTGCGCGAGGCCGAGCGGGACCGACCAGATCAGGAGCGACAATTCAATTGGCAAGGTTGCGTTCCTCTGCCCTGGGTCGCAGAGCTTCTAGACGAAGCCTCCGGAAGATGGGATGGCAAGCCTTGCCAGCCAGAGGGAGTGTGCGACAGTGCTTCGCTTCGTGACAAGGCTCATGGGTCGTTCTCCGACCCGCGGACGCATGGTGATCGCTGCGGCGGCGCTGGCGATCGGCTTTGCGCCCGTTCTGGTGCGGGCCGCTGTCAGCAATCCCAACGCCTTGTGGGACATCGTGGACGGCCGTTGCGTCGTAGACCTGAAGCAGTTCGGCAAGCCCGCACCCTGCGCCAAGGTCGACCTCGGGGACGGCTACGCCGTGCTGAAAGACCTCGTCGGCAAAAGCCAGTATCTCCTCATACCGACGATGCGTGTGTCGGGCATTGAAAGCCCCCGGGTGCTTGCGCCTGCTACCCCGAATTATTTCGCGCAAGCCTGGGGCGAGACCGGCCTCGTCTCCCAAGCAGTCGGCCGGCCCTTGCCGCGTGAGGATCTCAGCCTTGCGATCAACTCGGTCTACGGCCGCAGCCAGAACCAGTTGCACATTCATATCGATTGCATTCGCATCGATGTGGCAGGGGCGCTCGCGCGGCACGCGGCGACGCTCTCCCGGACCTGGTCTCCTTTCCCGGAAAGCCTGGCGGGTGATCATTACGAGGCCATTAAGATCATGGGCGCGGATCTCGGCGCGGCCGATCCCTTCCGGCTTCTGGCGCGCAGCCTGCCGGGTGCCGCCGGCCATATGGGTGACTATACCCTTGTCGTCGCGGGCATGGATTTCCCGGGCGCGGGGCCTGGCTTCGTCCTGCTCGCCGGCCGGGCGGACCGCGCCCGGGGGAATTTCGGCAGCGGTGAGGAGCTGGAAGACCATGCCTGCGCGATCAGCCACCTGCACATGGGCGCGTGACACGGTGGCGCGCCAGCAGTCAGGGCGGCTCGGATGACAGCGCCTAGTTCGGATGGGACCATGACCGCAACCCCATCCCTGCCGGCCGAGGCGGAGGCCGGGCCGCGCGAGGCAGTGGACGGCGCCTGGTACCGGGCCCTTTACCCCGACATCGCGGCGGCCGGTGTCGATCCGGTGGAGCATTACCTCACCCTTGGCTGGCGCGAAGGGCGCCGGCCGAACCTGGCCTTTGATCCAGGGTATTATCGCGCGCAGTTGCAGGCCCAGCCGGCGGGCGATCCTTTGCTGCATTACGTGCTGGCGGGCGAGGCAGCCGGCCACCGCCCCATCGTCTGGTTCGATCCGGCCTGGTACCGCGAAGCGCACCGGGTTCCGCCGGGCCAGTCCTGCCTCATGCATTATCTTGCCTTCCGCCATGGCGCGGCGCTGAGCCCGAACCGGCGGTTCGACCCTGCGTTTTATTTGGCGCAGAACCCGGATGTTGCGGCGGCAGGGCTTGACCCCTTCGAGCATTACTGGGGATCGGGCCGCCATGAAGGACGGCTGCCGCGCGACGAGCTGGAAATCGTGCGGGACTCAGGCCTTGTCGACGCCAACTACTACTACATCAACGGACCCGACGTGCATCAGGCGGGGCTGGACGCGGTTGACCATTACGTCAGCGAAGGCTGGCGTGAATACCGGCGCCCGAACCCCTATTTCGACGGTGTCTGGTATCGGCAGCGCTATCAGGTGCCGGCCAATGTGAGCCCGCTCTGCCATTACATCCTGGTTGGCGACGCGGAGGGCTACCGGCCGGGTCTTTATTTTGATCCGGGCTGGTATCGTCGCGCCTATGGGCTCGGGCCGGATGAGATCGCGCTCGCGCATTACCTCGCCAACCGCTCCACCCGGCGGTTCAGCCCGCTGCCCATCTTCGACATCGATTTCTATGTCGCGACCTATGGTGACAAGCTCGGCCGGGCGCGGGATATTTTCGCCCATTACCTGGCGATCGGCGCGGTGCGGGATTTTGACCCCAATCCCTGGTTCAAGGCGGCCGACTACCGGGCACGTCACATGAACGGCCGGCCGCCGCCGCCGGCGGCGACCGGCGAGGTGGGGCGCAACCCGCTGCTGCATTTCCTCTGCAGCTTCATCCTGGCCGCTGATCACTGAGAGCGCTTTGACCTGAGGGCCGGCGATGCTAGAGCCCCCGTCGTCATGACCCAATCCGCCGAACTGTCCCGCCCCGACCCGGAAACGGGTGCCGCGGCCGAAAGTCCCATCGTGATGGCCCTGCCCAAGGGCCGCATCCTTGGCGAATGCACGCCGCTGTTCGACCGCATGGGCATCCATCTGCCGCAGGATCTGGTGGATGAGAGCGGGCGGCGGCTGCGCTTTCCGACTAGCGATCCGGGGCTGGACATCGTGCGCGTCCGCTCCTTCGACGTCGCGACCTTCGTCGCCTTCGGGGCGGCCGAAGTCGGCATCTGCGGCGCCGACGTGCTGATGGAATTCGACTATTCGGAAATCTACGCGCCGCTCGATCTCGGCATCGGGCGCTGCCGCGTCTCGGTGGCCGAACCGGTGGAGACCGCGGGGGCGGACGACCCGGCGCGCTGGTCGCGCGTGCGCGTCGCGACCAAATATCCCAATATCGCGCGCAAGCCACTACGCGGCGCGCGGCATCCATGCCGAGGTCGTGCATCTCTCGGGCGCCATGGAACTCGCGCCGCGCGTTGGCCTCTCGCGCCTCATCGTCGATCTGGTGCAGACGGGATCGACGCTCAAGGCGAATGGCCTGGTGGAGACGGAGGTGATCGCGCCGGTGACCAGCCGCCTCATCGTCAACCGCGCGGCGCTGAAGACGCGGCCGGAGGTCATCGGCGCCTGGATTGCGCGCTTCCGCCAGGCCGTCGAGCAGGGGGTGGCGTGATGCAGCGCTTGTCGACACGCGAGGCCGGTTTTGCCCCGGCCTTCACCGCACTCCTGGCCCAGGCGCGGGAGACGACCGAGGCCGTAGGCGCGCAGGTCGCTGAGATCATTGCCGCCGTCCGCGCGACGGGTGACGCGGCGCTCTGCGACTACACGACGCGCTTCGATCGCGTGACCATGACGGCCGATCGGCTGGCGGTGACGCCGGCGGAGGTGGCGGCGGCCAAGGCAGAGGTGCCGGCGGCCCTTCTGGACGCGCTCGACCTTGCCGCGCGCCGCATCGAAGCCTTCCACGAGGCGCAGCTGCCCGCCGATCTCGCCATGACGGACGCGGCGGGCTACCGGCTGGGCATGCGCTGGACCGCGCTTGATGCCGTGGGGCTTTACGTGCCCGGCGGCAAGGCGGCCTATCCGTCCTCCGTTCTCATGAATGCCCTGCCGGCGAGGGTTGCGGGTGTCGGGCGCATTGCAATCTGCGTCCCGGCGCCGGGCGGCGTGCTCAATCCGCTGGTGCTGGCTGCGGCCGACCGGGCGGGGGTGAGCGAAATCTACCGCATCGGGGGCGCGCAGGCGATCGCGGCCCTCGCCTATGGGACGGAGACGGTGGCTGCGGTCGATCGCATCGTGGGGCCGGGCAACGCCTATGTGGCGGAGGCGAAGCGGCAGGTCTTCGGCCGTGTCGGCATTGATGGCATCGCCGGACCCTCCGAGGTCGTGGTGGTGGCAGATGCGCAGAACGAGCCCGACCATGTCGCGATGGATCTGCTGGCCCAGGCCGAGCATGACGAATTGGCCCAGAGCATCCTCATCACCGATGACGCGGGTTTTGCCGGCCGCGTCGCGGCGGCGGTGGACGCAGCGCTCGCGACCCTGCCGCGATCGGCAATCGCGGGCGCGAGCTGGGAGCGGCACGGCGCCATCATCCTGGTCCGTGACTGGCCGGAGGCCGCCGATCTCGTGAACCGCCTGGCGCCCGAGCATCTGCAGGTGATGCTCGCCGAGCCGCAGGGCTTCTTCGCGCGCGTGCGCCATGCCGGCGCCGCCTTCCTGGGCCGCTTCGTGCCCGAGGCGGTGGGCGACTATGTCGCCGGTCCGAACCATGTTCTGCCGACCGGGCGGACCGCGCGCTTCGCCTCGGGCCTTTCCGTCTTCGACTTCCTCAAGAGGACGACCTGGGTGGAAGGGGACGCCGCGGCGCTCGCTGCCGTGGGACCCGCCGCAATTCGCCTGGCCGAGGCGGAAGGGCTGACGGCGCATGGGCAATCGATCGCGCTGCGCCTGGGTTAGGCGCGCTTTGCGGACAAACTGAAGATCTCGTTAACGTCTTTCGACTGATAATATCGATTAAGAAATAATTCAGCTGTTCCGATTATAGATCGCTCGACCCAAGGGGCGGAGGGATCATGTCGGGCGAGATTTCCACTGCTATTACACAGGCTGTAACGCTGACCGGCAGCGGGACGACGATTACGTCGGCCGGTTCGGTCAGGACATCGGCGGGGGATGCCATCACCGGTCCGGCCGGTACCGTTCCGGACGGCGGTTGGCAGGTCATCAATGACGGCAGCGTGACGGCATCCGCGGCTTCCGCGGACGGTATCGATCTGGCGGCCGCCGGGTCGGTTGCGAACAGCCGGCGTCATTGCCGGGTACAACAACGGCATCTATGCCACGCGGCGCCTCGGCGACGGTCACGAATACCGGCACGATCGATTCGACCGCGACCAAGATCGTCGTAAACGGCTCGCCCAATTACCTTTATGACGGCATCTATCTCGGCGCCGGCGGCAGCGTCACCAATTCTGGTTCAGGGCACGATTTTCGGCGGGATGGGCGGGATCGCCATCGCGGGCGGCGGGACCGTTCACAACAGCGGCCTTATCGAGACGACGACGCTGCAGGGAAACGGCGTTTCGCTTGAAAACGGCGGCACCGTCATCAATGCCGGCTCAACCGGCATCTATGGCGATTTCTCCGGGGTCGCCGTTTATGGCGGGGCCGGACTAATAACCAACAGCGCGGTGATCGATGCCATCGGCCTGAACAGCTACGGCGTCTATCTCGCCGCGGGCGGGACCGTGACGAACACCGCTCAGGGCTCGATCATCGGGCACCTACCAGGGCGTGGCAGCGACGGACCTTCCCGCGACCCTCAGCAACGCCGGTTATGTCTACGGCGGCAGTTTCGGCGTGTATTTTGCCGCCGGGGGGATGGTCACCAATCTCACTGACGGCGTGATCTCGGGCGGGACGGCCGGCGTCGAAATGGACGGAGGCACCGTCATCAATGCCGGGACCATCATCGGAGGAGCGAGCGCGGTGAGTTTCGGCGCAGGTCTCGCCGATGATCTCGTCGTAGACGGCGGCGCGGTCTTTTCCGGCGCCGTGACCGGCGGGGGCAGCGGCAGCGTGCTTGAACTCGGCGCGGAGACCAGCGGCACCACCGGAACGCTTGACCGGCATCGGCGGCCAGATCACGGGTTTCGATACCATCACCTTCGATTCCGGCGATGCCTGGGCGCTGACCGGCAGCTTTGCCGGCGTTCGCCAGCGATACCGTCAGCGGTTTCGCACAGGGCGACAGTATCGTGCTGAGCGGTGCCCTGGACATCACCTCACGTCTCAGCGGCGCGACCCTGTCGTTGACAAGCGGCGGCACGACGGAAACGCTGTCCTTCGCTTCCCTCTCCGGCGGCACGCTTCAGGTCGAAGGCGTTGGCTCGAATACCGTCATCACTGTCGTGCCTTGTTTCGCCGCGGGCACGCGCATTGCGACCCCGGGCGGGGAGCGTCTGGTGGAAGACCTCGCCGTGGGCGATGAGGTTCTGACCATCCGGGGCGGGGTCCTGCCGGTGATCTGGACCGGCGCGCGCGTCATCGATTGTGCGCAGCACGATGCGCCGGGGCAGGTCCGCCCGGTCCGGATCGCGGCCGATGCCTTCGCGCCCGGTGCACCGCAGCGGGATCTTTTCCTGTCGCCCGACCATGCGATTCTGGCGCAAGGTGTGCTCATTCCGGTCAAATACCTGATCAACGGCACGAGCATCCGGCAGAATGCCGTCGAACAGGTGACGTATCACCATATCGAACTGCCGCGCCACGCCGTGGTCCTGGCGGAAGGTTTGGGCGCGGAAAGCTTTCTGGACACGGGTGACCGGTCCGCTCTCGGCCTGGGGCGCTGGACCGATGAGGCCGGCGCCGGGGGAATGGATGTCCAGCTTCTGCGCGATGCGCTGGCCTGCGCGCCGATCCGGGTCACGGGGCTGCAGGTCGACCGGGTGCGCGTCCTGCTCGCAGCGCGCGCTGGAGCGTCCCGTCATCCGGCCGCGGCTGCCTGAGCATTGCCTCCGCCGGGTGCTTGGCCCAAGCTTGCAAGGCACCCGGATGGAGGAGAGCGATGGGCGCAGTATCTGAAGGCGGCGATGCTGTCAGCGGCCCAGCCAAGGATGGCCCAGCCAAGGATGGCCCAGCCAAGGATGGCCCGGCCGTAGGTGGCCGCGTGGCGGGTGGCAGAGGCGAGGGCGCTCAGGCCGCGGGGATCGAGACGCGGCGCGCCGGCCGCGCGGGCCGCATCATCCTGCGCCGGCCGGGGGCGCTCAACGCGCTCGATCTCGCCATGCTGCGCGCCATCCACGGCCAGTTGCGGCTCTGGCAGGACGATCCGGGTGTCGAACTCGTCATTCTTGAAGGCGAGGGCAGGGCGTTTTGCGCCGGCGGCGATGTGCGCCGCGTGCGCGAGCAGGTTCTGGCGGGCGAGCATGACGATGCCTGCCGCTTCTTCGCGGAGGAATATGCCCTCAATGCCGCGATTGCGCGTTTCCCCAAACCCTATGTCAGTCTCATTCACGGCCTCTGCATGGGCGGCGGTCTCGGCATTTCTGTTCATGGTTCCGACCGCGTCGTGAGCGAAGACACCATCATGGCGATGCCGGAAACGGCCATCGGCCTCGCGCCGGATATCGGTGCGAGCTATTTTCTGCCGCGCCTGGCAGGGCATCTCGGCACCTACCTTGGCCTGACCGGAGCGCGCATCGAGGGCGCAGACGCGGTGCATGCGGGTCTCGCGACCGCCTTTGTGCCGGGGGAGCGCTTCGCCGACCTGTCCAAGGCCCTGGCCGGCGAAGGCCGGGCGGCGCTCCAGCGCTTTGCCGCCCCTCTGCCGCCCTTTTCCCTGGAGCCGGTCCTGCCCGGCATAGAGGGCTCCTTCGCGGCGGATAGCCTGTCCGACATCGAGGCGCGGCTGGAAGGCCTCGGCACCGCCTGGGCGCGAGAAACCCTGGGCGTGCTGCGCGAGCGTTCGCCCTCGGCGCTGTGCTGGACGCTCGCCCTGCTGCGGTCGGGCAAGGACCGGGACATCGAGGCCGCCTTGGCGTTTGAGCTGCAGCTCGTCACGCGCATCATCCGCCTGCCCGACTTTGCCGAGGGGGTGCGCGCCATGCTGGTGGACAAGGATCGCAAGCCGCGCTGGCAGCCGGACCGGCTGGATGACGTCGATCCCCGGCTGATCGCGGCACTGATGACTGCGGGGGACTAGCGCAAGGCGCCTTCAAGTGCAGCCCCGGAGGGAATGAAAGTACCTCATGCGCGACGAAAACCGCCCCGACCCTGATGCCCTCGCGGCCGCCCTTGCGACAAAGGAGCGGGCGGGTCTGCGCATCTTTCTCGGCGCCGCGCCCGGTGTCGGCAAGACCTGGGAAATGCTCACCGCCGGCCGCCAGCGTGCGCGCGAGGGCGTGGATGTCGTCATCGGCGTCGTCGAGACGCATGGCCGGGCCGAAACCCAGGCGCAGATCGGCGACCTCGCAATCCTGCCGCCCAAGCAGATTCCCTATCGCGGGCAGACGCTTGAGGAATTCGATCTCGAAGGCGCCCTGGCGCGCAAGCCGGCGCTCATCCTGATCGACGAGCTGGCCCATACCAATGCCCCCGGCAGCACCCATGCCAAGCGCTGGGAGGATGTGACCGAACTGCTCGAAGCCGGCATTCCGGTCTGGGCGACGATGAATGTCCAGCATCTCGAAAGCCTGAACGATGATGTGGCGCGGATCACCGGCGTGCGCGTCACCGAGACGGTGCCTGACCAGGTGCTGGAACTCGCGGCCGAAATCGAATTGATCGACATCACGCCCGCGGAGCTGCGCAAGCGGCTGACCGAGGGCAAGATCTACCGGCCGGAGACGGCGCGGCGCGCGCTCAACGCCTTCTTTCGCGAGGGCAATCTCACGGCCTTGCGCGAAATTGCCCTGCGGCGGGCGGCCCAGCATGTGGATGCCGATGTCCGCGGCTATATGCAGCTCAATGCCATCAAGGGGCCCTGGCCCGCGGGTGAGCGCGTGCTCGCGCTGATCGGCGCGGATGCCTCGGCCGAGACCGTGGTCCGGCGCGCCAAGCAGCTTGCGGATGCGCTGCGGGCGCCCTGGATGGCGCTGCATGTCGAGCGGCCGAAAGATGGCATGGCCGGGCTCATGAAGTCACAGGGTCCGAAAGCGCTGGCCGCCCGGCTGGGTGCGGAGATCGAAACCCGGGCGGGGCGCGATATCGCGGCGATCGCGCTCGAGGTCGCGGCCAGGAGCAACGTGACCCAGATTGTCATCGGCACGCCGCGGCCGCGCCGCTTCTGGCATTCCGTGCGCTGGCTTTGGGCGAAGCCGTCTTTGGCGGAACAGCTGCTGCGTCAGGGGACAGGGGTCAATCTTCATATCGTGCCCTCGGTGGCCCAACGCTCTCCGCGCCGGGCGTGGCCGGCCCTGCCCAAGGCACCGCTGCCCTGGATCGCAGGCTGCGGGATGATCGGCCTGGTCGTCGGTGTCGGGGAGTTGCTGCAGCCCTGGCTGAACCATGAAGCGCTCGGCATGGTCTTCCTCGCCGCCGTCATGGCCTGCGCCGCACTCTATGGCCTTGCGATCGGTCTGTTCACCGCCGCACTCGGCTTCATCTGCTGGAATTTCTTCTTCCTGCCGCCGCTCTACCAGCTCACCATCGATGACCCGCGCGACATGGTGGCCCTTGCCGTTTTCGGTATTGTCGCCGCGGGGGCCGGACTGCTCGCCGGACGCGTGCGGGCCGAAGCGCTCGCAGCCCAGGGGCGGATCGAAGGGCTGCGCCGCATCGGCCTCTTCAGCCGCCGCCTCGGCGAGCCCGCGACGGAAGACGAGCTGATGGTGGAAATCGCCCAGCAGGCAGCGGCGCTGGCGCCTGAGTCCGCGGTGCTGACCGATTCACCCGCAGGCCTTACCGTGCGGGCGCACCGGCCGGAGGGCAGCGCCCCGATCGACGAAAGCAGTCTCGCAGCGGCGCGCTGGGCCTATACGCGCCAGGAGGAAGCCGGCGCGGGCACCGCCACCTTGCCCTCCGCCCCGTGGCGCTTCCTGCCCATCCGCACCAGCCGCGGCGTCGTGGGTGTTCTGGGTTTTCGGCCGCCGGCGGCAGGCGCCATCGCCACGCCCAGCCTGCAGGCAGTCTCGGCGCTTGCCGACCAGGCCGCGGTCGCGCTCGAACGTGTGCGGCTGGCAGGCGAGGCGGCGCGCGGGGTGGCACTGTCCGAAACCCAGGAGCTGCGCACGGCGCTGCTCAACTCGCTGTCGCATGACTTGCGCACGCCGCTGACGGGCATCCGCGGCGCGGCCGAAACGCTTCGTGCCAGCTGGGACAGGCTGTCGCCCGCGACGCGGCAGGATCTGCTCGCCAGCATCGAGGATGATGTCGGCCGCATGACGCGGTTTCTCGCCAATATCATGGATCTCACGCGCCTTGAGGGCGGCGATATTGCGCCAAGGCTTGGGCCCGTGGCGCTTGCCCCGCTGGTCGATGCCGTGGTCGCTCGCGTGCCGGGCGCCCTCCATGCGGCGGTGAGCCTGCCCGAGGGCATGACCATCCGCGCGGATGCCGCCCTGCTGGAACAGGCCTTGACCAATATCCTGGAAAACGCGGTCAAATATTCGCCCGTGGGCGGCGGCATCCGCATCTCGGCTCAGGCCGAGAACAATGGCGTGGCGATTGCCGTGGCTGATGAAGGCATCGGCATACCGCCCGAGGATCTCGGCCAGATCTTCGACAGCTTCTATCGCGCCAAGCATGGCGACAGGGTGGCCCCCGGTACCGGCCTCGGCCTTGCCATCGCCCGCGGCTTCGTGCAGGCCATGGGTGGCACGATCACGGCACAGAGCCCGCGGGCCGATCTGCCGCGGGACGGCCTGCCCGGCACGATCATCACGATCACCCTGCCGCGCGCCGCGCCGCCCACCTCGGAAGGAGCCGCCTCATGAACGGCGCCCGCATTCTTGTCGTTGACGATGAAAAGCAAATTCATCGCTTTCTCACCCCCGCACTGGAAGCGGCGGGCTACGAGGTGGAGCAGGCAATGGCCGGGAGCGAGGGCCTGCGCCTGGCCGCGGCCCGCGCGCCTGACCTCGTGCTGCTCGACCTGGGCCTGCCGGATGAGGACGGCCAGGCGCTGCTGCGGCGCCTGCGCGGTTTCAGCTCCGTGCCCGTCATCATCCTCTCGGCGCGGGATCAGGAAGCGCAGAAGATCATGGCGCTCGACAACGGCGCCGACGATTACGTGGAAAAGCCCTTCAGCCTCGGCGAACTGCTGGCGCGGATCCGCGCCGGGCTCAGGCACCGGCGCATGCAGGAGGGGCTTGACGCCGTGCTGAAGGCCGGCGGGCTGACACTCGATCTCGAGGCGCGCGAGGTGCGGGAAGAGGGCCAGCTCCTGTCGCTCTCAAAACGGGAATTCGCGCTGCTGGAAATGCTCATGCGCAACCTCGGCCGGGTTGTCACCCATCGCCAGCTTCTCACGGCCATCTGGGGGCCGGCCCATGCCGAGGACCTGCAATATCTGCGGGTTTATGTCTGGCACCTGCGCCAGAAGCTGAGTCCGGCCACGATGGCGCTGCTGATCAACGAGCCGGGTGTAGGCTATCGGCTGCTGGCGGAACCACCAATGGACGGGGCAGCCGCGTTGCGTCATCCAGACTGAGCACGGTATGGGCATTGCTCAGGCTGGTGGCGAGGGTATTGATCGCGCCGGTGCGGAGCGCGCCCAGGATGCCGGCGGCCTTGGTGCTTTCGCTGGCAATGGCGATGACATTCGGGATGCGGCGGAGTTCCGAGGTGGTGAGGCCCATGATGCGGCCCTGCAGGGGGCGGCTGGAGGGCTGGCCCTGAATGTCGAAGAAGTCGTAGCCCATCATGTCCCCGATGGTCCCGGAGAGCCGCGCTTCGGTAACCTCCTGCGGCGTGAACCAGCCCATCCGCACCATGTTGCTGTCCTCGCTGAGATCGCCCACGCCGATGGTGGCGATGTCGGCCCGGCGGGCGCGGTCCATCGTCTGCCGGACGGTATCGTTCTGCAGCAGGATGTCCCGGATGGCCGGGCTCTCGACCAGCGCGGGCGCATAGAGCGTCTCGCTTTCGCCGCCGAAACGGGCGGCGAGGCGGCGGCAGATATGGTCCGGGTTCATGATCTCGCCGGCCCTGAGCGACCCGCCGATGGCGGAGACGAAGGTGACGGAGCGGGGGCTTGGCGGCGAGATGATGCCGTCCGCGACGGCGCCCACGTTGCGGCCCATGCCGACGGCGACGATCATGCCGTCGCGCAGCAGCCGGTTGAGATGGGCGGCAACGAGGCTCGCCAGCGCCTGGCGCTGCGTATTCTGGTCGCGATGATCGACCGCGACGATCAGCCGGTCGATGCCGAAGCGGCGGATGAATTCCTTCTCGATCTCGCCGGCAACGCCCGGATGCGGGCGGACGCGGATTTCGACAATGCCTTCTTCCCGCGCGCGCTTGAGCAGGCGCCCGATCTTGGCACGGGACATGCCGAAGCGCTGCGACAGCTCTTCCTGCGTGACCTGGTCCGCATAATAGAGCGCCGCGATTTCGGTCATGACATCAAGCTCGGCATCCTTCTCTTCGGGACGCTGCAGCATGGGCCAGGATCGCCTTTGTGACTCGGACATCGGATCTGTCGTTTATGATCGTTGTTTGGCGAGACGCGGATTCCCGCAGGATCCGGGCGGGGGCATCTCACCTTTGGGATCGCGATGGCCGGTCAGGCCATCGCGGTCCAGGGCAGGGCGTGAGATTGTTTGTTACGGTATGAGAATGGTCTTGATGGAGTTCTCACCCTTCTTCATCAGGTCGAAGCCTGTCTTGAAGTCCTTCAGCGGCAGCTTGTGGGTGACGACGCCCTCGGTCGGCAGGCGGCCGTCCGCGATCGCCGCGATCGTGAAGGGATAGCAATAGGGGCCGAGATGGGCGCCGTAGATATCGAGGTGCTTGCGGTCCCCGATGATGCTCCAATCCGCGGTCACTTCCTCGCCGAAGACGCTGAACTCGACGAAGCGGCCGAGCTTGCGGATCATGTTGAGGCCCTGGCGGACGCTCGCCGGGTGGCCGGTCGCTTCGATGTAGACGTCGCACCCATAGCCGTCGGTCATTTTCTTGACCTCGGCCACGACATCGACTTCGAGCGGGTTCATCACGATATCGGCGCCGAAATTCTTGGCAAGCGCGAGACGGTCCGCCTTGGTGTCGAGGACGATGAGCTTGGACGGGTTCTTGAGGCGGGCGGCGCCCACCATGCCGAGGCCGAGCGTGCCGGCGCCGGCCAGCACGACGATGTCATCAAGCTCGATCTTGGCGCGGTTCACGGCATGGACGGAGCAGGCGAAGGGCTCGATCAGGGCTGCTGCTTCCAGCGACAGATCTTCCGGCACATGGTAGGTGCGGCTCGTCTTGGGGAAGCGCATGTAGCGCGCCATGGCGCCGTTGACGTTGTTCTGGAAGCCGTAGAGGTCATGGACCTCGCACATCCAGTATTCGCCGCGGCGGCAGTAGCGGCACTTGTCGCAGGGCACGATCTGTTCGGAGATCAGCCGGTCGCCGACCCGGAAGCGGCCTTCGGCCGCGATGTTCTCGCCAATCTCCACGGCGCGGCCGATGAATTCATGGCCGGGGATCATCGGCTGCTTGACGTATTTGGGCTGGCCCTTGTCATCGCCCCAGAAGGAGGGCGCGCCCTGGTAGCATTTGATGTCGCCGGCGCAGATGCCGACGGCCTCGACCTCGATGATGATGTCGTCCGGCCCGGCGCGGGGCACGTCCACCTCTTCGAAGCGGTAGTCGCCGGGCGCATAGGCGACGACGGCATCCATCCTGGCCGGGAGTTCATTAGGCAGGCGTGAGCTGCTCATGGCTTGGTGTCCCTCTTGGTCGCGCAGCCCGTGCTGCCGGGCTGTCGCGCAGAAACGCTTTTATAGTACGGCGCGCCGGGCGGCCCCGGCGCGGCCGGTCAGCTGCCGAGAACGGTGAGGCCGAGCGAATGGGCGGGCCGGCCGAGCAGGCGGTCGAGCTCGCCATCGAGCCGGGTGACGGTCACGGAGGCGCCCATCATTTCCAGCGACGTGAAGTAATTGCCGACGAAGCGATGGCGCGGCGTGATGCCACGGTCCTTCAGCATCTCCTCGACATGATTATAGAGCAGGTAAAGTTCCATGACCGGCGTAGCGCCGAGGCCGGAGATCAGGACGGCGACATCATCGCCGCGGCCGAAGTTTTTGTCTTCCAGGATGCGGTCGAGCATGAGGGCTGCCATATCGCGCGCCGGCTTGACCGGCATGACGGCGACGCCCGGCTCGCCATGATGGCCGATGCCGACTTCCATCATGCCGGGCTCGATCGTGAAATTCGGCTTGCCCGCGGCCGGAATGGTGCAGGCGGAGAGGCCGATGCCGACGCTGCCCGTGGCGTCGATCGTCTTCTGGGCGACGGCGATGACCTGGTCGAGGCTGCCGCCTTCGTCCGCGAGGGCACCGGCAGCCTTCCACATCATGATCTCGCCGGCGACGCCGCGGCGCTTGCCCGAATCCTCTTTCGGGGCGGAGGCGACGTCGTCATTGGCGACGACGGTGCGCACTTCGATGCCGTCCTTGGCGGCGAGCTTCACCGCCATTTTCACGTTCATGTTGTCGCCGGCGTAATTGCCGTAGAGGCAGGCGACGCCCGCACCCTGGTCCGCGGCCTTGAAGGCTTCATGGAAGCTCTTGGCGGTGGGGGAGGCGAAGATTTCGCCGCAGGCGACGGCGTCGCAGAGGCCGGGGCCGACGAAGCCGAGGAAGGCGGGCTCATGCCCCGAGCCGCCCCCGGTAACGATGCCGACGCGGCCAGGGCCGCGCTGCCGGGTTGCCCGGAGCACGCGCGGATTGGCGGTCGGCTGCAGCAGGTCCGGATAGGCTTTGAGGACGCCAGCGATCGCTTCGTCCGCGACCTGCTCGGGATCATTGATGATGCGGTTCACGACCGATTACCCACGGTCTGGAACATGCCGGTCATGCGCGGATAGCCTCCCTGGCGATTAGACTTTATTGTCTCTGAGTTTCCTGCCGATCTGCGCAATTGTCAATTGTATAATACAATCGCTCGCCAAGCGGTGATCGGATAAATGGGCGAATCCCGGCAGTTATCGGCCTGTTTTGGGCCTGAGGCGGGTTTGATGGTCATTTCGCCGACCGGAAGGCCCAGGAATTCGTCCATCGCCAGGGCGGATGAGTGAGCGATTGAGCGGTTAGTGAGAAATTCTGCACCGCAGCACGCACGCGCGGGCGACGCGGAATGCTCAGGCCTGGGCAAAGGCCATGATGTAGTTGACCGACAGATCGCGGCTTTCGCGCCAGCTGCGGCGCAGAGGATCATAGCTCATGCCGGCGCTGGCCAATGGCCGCAAACCGGCGCGCGCGGCCAGCGCGCTCAGCTCGCGCGGCGCGATGAAGCGCTGCCAGCTGTGGGTTCCGACGGGCAGCAGGCGGGCCAGATATTCGGCACCGATCTTCGCGGTCAGCAGGGAGCGGAGGGTGCGGTTGAGCGTGGAGACGAAGAGCAGCCCGCCCGGGGCTACGGCACGCGCGAGCAGGGACATGAAGGCCGCGGGCTCGGGGATATGCTCGATGATTTCGAGCGCGGTCACGACCGGAAAGCGCTGGCCCTCGGCGAGAAGATCCTCAAGCCGGCCCTGGCGGTAGCGGAGGGGCAGGGCCCGGCCGGCCGCATGGCGTTCGGCGGCGCGGATGGCGGCGGGGGCGGCGTCAAGGCCGAGCACGGAAAAACCCTTGGCGGCCAGCGCTTCGGCGAGCAGGCCGGCGCCGCAGCCGATATCGAGGATTTCACCATCGAGGCTCTCGCCGTCGCGGCTGGGGCCGAAGTGGCGGCGGATCGCGGCTTCGATCCATCCGGCGCGCAGCGGGTTCATTTGATGCAAGGGAGCCATCGGGCCGTGCGGCGCCCACCAGTCCTCGGCCAGGGCATCGAAACGGTTGATTTCAGCGCTTGAAAGAGTTCCGTCCTGCATCATTGCCCCTGAGCTATAGCGCGGCTATGTGTTCCGCCCGTCCGGACACCCGCATAGCGGCGCCGGCGCAGTATTAGGGCCTCGGCCGGCGGGTGCCTAATCCCGTGACGACCGGAGAGGCGGTGAGTGGAGCACAACCCGGTCGCGGGTTGCTTTGGAAAGGTATCATGGCCCGGATTGTCATGAAGTTCGGCGGCACCTCCGTTGCCGATCTGGATCGAATTCGTAATGTCGCCGAACGTGTCCGCCGCGAGGTCGAGGCCGGAAACGAAGTTGCCGTGGTCGTCTCCGCCATGTCCGGCACCACCAACCAGCTTGTCGGCTGGTGCCAGAGCCTCTCTGCCCTGCACGATGCGCGGGAGTATGACATGGTTGTCTCGACCGGTGAGCAGATTACTGCGGGTCTCCTCGCGATCGCCCTGCAGAATCTCGGGGTCGAGGCGCGCTCCTGGGCCGGCTGGCAGGTGCCCATTCGCACGGATGGCGCGCATGGCAAGGCGCGCATCGATGCGATCGATGGCGGGGAACTCGTGCGCCGCATGGGCCTGGGCCAGGTCGCCGTGGTCACCGGCTTCCAGGGCCTCGCCCCCGATCACCGCATTACGACGCTGGGACGCGGCGGCTCCGATACCTCCGCGGTCGCGCTGGCGGCGGCGCTGAAAGCCGATCGTTGCGATATCTATACGGACGTCGACGGCGTCTATACGACCGACCCGCGCATCGTGCCCAATGCCCGCAAGCTCGACCGCATCTCCTTTGAGGAAATGCTTGAACTCGCGTCGGTGGGTGCGAAGGTGCTGCAGACGCGCAGTGTCGAATTGGCGATGAAGGAGAGGGTGCGGGTTCAGGTTCTGTCGAGTTTCCAGGACTTGCCGGGTACCCTTGTGGTGGATGAGGATGAGATCGTGGAAAAGGAAATCGTTTCTGGCATCGCCTATTCCCGGGATGAGGCGAAACTGACGGTCCGCCGCGTGCCGGACCGGCCGGGCGTGGCCGCAGCCGTTTTCGGTGTGCTGGCGGCGGAGAATGTCAATGTCGACATGATCGTCCAGAACATCTCGGCGGACGGCATGACGGACATGACCTTCACCGTCGGCAAGACCGATCTGGCCCGGGCCCAGGCCGCGCTCTCGACCGTGCAGGCCGATATCGGCTATGCGGAGCTGCTGACCGATACCAATGTCGCGAAGATCAGCGTCGTCGGCGTCGGCATGCGCAGCCATGCCGGCATCGCCGGCACGATGTTCAAGGCGCTGGCCGGCAAGGGCATCAATATTCAGGTTATTTCGACGAGCGAAATCAAGGTCAGCATCCTGATTGCAGCCGATTACACCGAGCTCGCTGTGCGCGCGCTTCACACGGCCTATGGCCTCGATGCTGCCTGATTCGGGAAGCGCCGGCGTGATCGCCGGAGAGGGCGGGGCGCGCGCCGTGGCACCGGAGCTCGCAGCATTGTGGCGCCGGGGCACCGCGTTTCTGGGCACCCGCTATGCGATCCTGGGCGGGGCAATGAGCTGGGTGAGCGAGCGCCATCTGGTCGCGGCCATTTCCAATGCCGGCGGGTTCGGCGTGATCGCCTGCGGGTCGATGTCTCCGGCGCTTCTCGAAAAGGAGATCGCCGCCACGCAGGCGCTGACCGATAGGCCCTTTGGCGTCAATCTCATCACCATGCACCCGGCGCTTGATGATCTGATTGCGGTCTGCCTGCGCGCGCGTGTCGGCCATATCGTGCTGGCGGGCGGCGTCCCCTCAGGGACCGCGGTGCGGGCGGTGAAGGACGGCGGCGCCAGGCTGGTGTGCTTCGCCCCCGCGCTCGTCCTCGCCCGCCGCCTGGTGCGCTCCGGCGCCGATGCGCTGGTGATCGAAGGGTCGGAAGCCGGGGGGCATATCGGCCCTGTCTCCCTCATGGTTCTGGCCCAGGAAATCCTGCCCGCCATTCAGGAGGTGCCGGTTTTCGTCGCCGGCGGGCTCTGCCGGGGCGATGCGATCGTCGGCCTTCTGGAAATGGGAGCGTCCGGGGCTCAGCTCGGCACGCTCTTCGCGGCGACGCGCGAGAGCATCGCACATGCGAATTTCAAGCAGGCCTTCTTCCGCGCGCACGCGCGGGACGCCTTGCCCTCGGTTCAGCTGGATGACCGCTTTCCGGTCATTCCTGTCCGCGGCCTCTCCAATGCCGGCACCAAGCGGTTCCTGGAGCATCAGGCCGAGACCATTCGCCGCTTCCAGGCGAATGAAGTCAGCCGGGAGGAAGCGCAGCTTTCGATCGAGCATTTCTGGGCCGGCGCGCTCCGCCGTGCCGTGATTGAAGGAGATGTGGACGAAGGGTCCGTCATGGCCGGCCAGTCGGTGGGGCAGGTGAAGGAAGAGCGCTCGGTCGCCGCCGTCATCGCCCAACTGCTCGACGAAGCCGAAGCGCTGTTGGCGCGTCGTGGATCAGCCGTCGCCTGAGCGCACGCCCTGGACTCCCAGGCGTCTCTTCGCAAACCTGCGGGAGCGCCTGGCTCTTGGGAATACGCCGCTTCCCAAGCTGATTGAGCTTGTCGCCCGCGAGATGGCGACCGAGGTTTGCGCGCTCTATGTCATGCGCAGCAGCGAGTGGCTGGAACTCGCGGCGACCTGGGGCCTGGAGTCCGACGCTGTCGGCCGCACCCGGCTGCGCCTTGGCGAAGGCATTGTCGGCCTGGTGGCGGCGATGGGCAGCCCGATCAACCTCGCCGATGCCCGGGACCATCCGGGCTTTGCGACAAGGCCGGAGACAGGCGAGGCTGCCTTCGCCTCGCTGCTGGCCATTCCCGTCCGGCGCTCCGGCCATATCATCGGCGTCCTGACGGTGCAGAACCGTGAGCCGCGCGGCTTTACGGAAATCGAGCAGGAAGCGCTCGAGACGGTCGCCATGCTGCTCGCCGAGATGCTGACCGCCGCAGGGGCCGTTGAAGTGCGCGACGAGGGCTTCGGCGCCACTTTGCCACGACGCTTCGAAGGCCTGCCGCTGGCTTCCGGCATCGTCATGGGGCCGATCGTGCGGGGCGAGCAGCGCTTTGCCCGCGGGCCGGTTCTGGCGGCCGATCCCGAGATCGAGCTCAAGCGCCTGCTGGCAGCGAGCGAGCAGATGCAGCATGGGCTGGAGGAGCTGGCCCGCGGCAGCTCCGCTTCCCTGACGGATGACCTCTCCAGCGACATCATCGCGGCCTATCGGATGATTGCGGCGGATGCGGGCTGGCTGAAGCGGGTCTCCGCCGTGATCGAAGGAGGGTTTTCCGCCGAGGCGGCAGTGACGCGGGTGCTGGGCGAGCTGCGGGAGCGCATGCGGCGCGTTACCGACCCCTATCTGCGCGAACGCCTGGTCGATATCGAGGATCTCGGCAACCGGCTGGTCGCGCAGCTTGGCCGTCTGGATCAGGAGTGCCGGCCGCGGCCGGAGCTCGCCGGCCAGGAGGTGGCGGGCGGGATCCTGGTCGCGCGGCGCCTGGGGCCGGCCGAGCTTCTGGATTGGCATATGCGCGGGATCGCGGGCCTTGTGATCGAGGAAGGCAGTGCTGCCGGGCACGCCGCCATTCTGGCGCGCTCCCTTGGCCTGCCGGCGCTTTCCGGTGCCCGCGGCGCGGTCGATGCCTGCCAGGATGGCGACGAGGGCATTCTCGATACCGAGGACGGCATTTTTATTCTCAGGCCGGGCGACGAAGTGCGGCAGGCCTATGTCAGTGCCATGTCCCTCGAGAGGGCGCATGCCGCCGAGTCGCTGGCGCTGCGCGACCAGCCCTCGGTCACCGCCGATGGCGTCGCGATTTCCCTCATGGTCAATCTTGGCCTGCCGCTGGAACTGCCGCAGCTGGAGGCGACCGGGGCCGCGGGGATCGGCCTCTACCGCACCGAAATCTCGCTTCTGGCCCAGCACAGGCCGGCAGCCGACCTGGCCGATCACGCGGCGGCCGAAGCCTTCCTGTCCAGCGACGTGCTGACGCGGCAGCAAACGGCCGAATACGGGCGGGTTCTGGATTACGCCGCCGGCAGGCCGGTTCTCTTCCGCACGCTCGATCTCGGCGGCGACAAGCTGCTGCCGACCGCAGACCTGCCGGACAGCGAAAATCCCGCCATGGGCTGGCGCTCCTTGCGCATCGGCCTGGACCGGCCGGCAACTTTGCGGCGTCAGCTGCGCGCCATGCTCGCAGCCGCGCGGGGGCGGGAGCTAGCCGTCATGTTCCCGATGGTCGCGACCATCGGCGAGTTCCGTGCGGCGCGCGCCCTTCTTGAGGCGGAGGTCGCGCGGCTGGAGCTGCGGCCGGCGCGGCTTGATATCGGGGCCATGCTGGAGGTACCGGCGCTGCTCTGGCAATTGCCGCCGCTCATGAAAGAGGTTGATTTCCTCTCGGTCGGGTCGAACGACCTGATGCAGTTCCTGTTCGCCGCCGATCGCGGCACGCCCAACCTTGCCGGGCGCTATGATCTCATCTCGCCGCCCGTACTCGACCTGTTGGAGACGGTCGTGCGCCATGCGCAAGCGGAGAAGGTCCTGCTGTCCTTCTGCGGGGAGGCGGCTGGCCGGCCATTGGAAGCGCTTGTCCTGATGGCGCTCGGGTTCCACGCCTTGTCGATGTCGCCCTCGTCCTTGCCCAGGGTCAAGGCGCTGCTGCGCAAGGCGGATCTTGCGGCCTTTGCCAAGGTGCTGACGGCGATCCGCAGCCATAATCCCCTGGCGGCCAGCCTGCGCGAACCGCTCAGCAGCTGGGCAAGGGAACACGGCTTGCCGGTCTGATCAAAGCCCGTCTTGCCAGGGCCGGGCGCGTCAGCTGTCGGAACGGGGCAGCCAGGGCAGAACGCCGATTTCGATTCCTTCGTCCGCCAGCGCTTCTGCATCCGTACGGCTCGCTTCGCCATAGATGCCGCGGGCCTCGGCTTCGCCGTAATGGATACGGCGCGCCTCTTCGGCGAAATCATTGCCGACATAGTCGCAGGACCGCTCGACCTCTGCCCGCAGGCGCTGCAGGACGGCGCGGACATTGTCAGGCAAGCCGCTTTCCGCGATGGCGGCCGAGGTGGCGCCGCTCGGCAGGGCCGGCGCTTCGCGCGAAGCGGGGCGCGGGGAGTCCTCCCGGGCTGCCACCTCACCCTGACGCGGGTCGCCCTGGCGCGGGCCGGCCGGCTGCGGCTCGGTCTGGAACTTTTTGGTGCCGCGGCCCAAGGCAGGCGCCATCAGCGCGCGGGTGACATCCGCGCTGTTGCAGCTCGGGCAGGAGACATAGCCTGCCTGAACCTGGACGTCGAAAGAGGTGCTGTCCTTGAACCAGCCATCGAAGCTGTGACCCTGATGGCACTGGAGCTGATAATGAATCATGGGATGACCAGGCTCAGCGCGGCATCAGAAGGGCGAGAAGCCCTTCGAGCTGCTCGAAGGTTGTATACTGCAACTGGAGACTGCCGCCGCGGCCACGGCTGCTGATGGTGACCGCGAGGCCGAGATGCGCCTCCAGGTCCCGCTCAAGCTGGGCCGTGTCCGGGTCTTTCGGCCGCGGTTCACGGCGCTTCTGTGCGCCGTCCTCGGCCTGCCGACTGGCCAACGCCTCTGTCTGGCGGACATTGAGACCTTGCGCGATGACGGCCTGGGCGCGCGCGAACGGGGTCGGGATGGGTCAGCAAAGCACGGGCATGGCCGGCACTGAGGGTGCCGCGGCGCAGTTCCGCCTGGACGGTGGCCGGTAGTTTCAGAAGCCGAACGGTATTGGCGATATGGCTGCGGGATTTGCCGACGCTGTCCGCCACCCGTTCCTGCGTCAGGGAGAATTCCTCCATCAGGCGGCGGTAGCCCTCGCCCTCGTCGATCGGGTTGAGATCTTCGCGCTGGAGGTTTTCGACGAGGGCGGCGGCCATGGCTGCCGTATCCTCAAGATCGCGGACGAGGGCCGGGATTTCATGAAGCCCTGCCTGCTGGGAGGCCCGCCACCGGCGCTCCCCGGCGATGATCTGGAAATGGCCGCGCTTTTGCGGATCGGGGCGTGCCAGGATGGGCTGCAGGACACCCCTTGCTCCCGGATCGAAGCCGCGAGTGCCGCGAGTTCCGCCGGGTCGACCTGGGTGACGCGGCTGGAACGGCCCAGGCGCCAGCAGATCGAGCGCGATCAGCTGGATGGCGCTCTGGCGCGGGGGGGTATTGGCGTCTTCA
Source organism: uncultured Alphaproteobacteria bacterium (assembly GCA_963834475.1). GTDB lineage: Bacteria > Pseudomonadota > Alphaproteobacteria > Acetobacterales > Acetobacteraceae > Acidisoma. Next base: position 45,731 of record CAWIBZ010000001.1, read on the forward strand.
CCGAGAAGGGCGGCAAGCCCGCGGCCCGAGCCTCGGGCCTGCGTCGCGCGCGCTCATGCCGCGCGATCCGGCCGTATGCCGAGGCGGTCGACAAGCTCTGCCGCGAGGCGAATATAGGCCTGGGAGCCGGGGGAGCGGAAATCGTAGAGCAGGACCGGCTTGCCGTGGCTGGGCGCCTCGGAGATGCGGATATTGCGGGGAATCACAGTCTCATACACTTTCTTGCCGAAAAAGCCGCGAACGTCTTCCGCCACGAGGTCAGAGAGATTGTTCCGGCGGTCGTACATCGTCGAGCACGATGCCGTGCAGGGAGAGGTCGGGCTTCAGCCGGTGCTCACGGCCTCGATAGTCTGGGTGATCTGCGTGATCCCCTCAAGCGCAAAAAACTCGCATTGCAATGGCACAAGAACATTGTTGGCGGCGAGCAGCCCGTTCAGGGTGAGAAGGCCGAGGCTGGGCGGGCAGTCGATGATGACGAAATGGTGCCGGGCCTGGTCGGGCCAGGCATCGAGCGCGTCCTTCAAGCGCGTTTCGCGCTTCGGCACGCTGACGAGCTCGAGTTCGGCGGCGGAGAGATCGGGATCGGCCGGGAGGATGGAGAGGCCGGGGACGATGGTGTCCCGCACGGCGGCGGCGATGCGCGCGCCCTCCGCCAGAACGGAAAACATGCCTTGGCCGCGCGCTTGCGGGCGAAGGCCGAAGCCGGTGGAGGCATTGCCCTGGGGATCGAGGTCGATCAGCAGCACGCTATAGCCGGCGGCGGCGAGGGCAGTCGCGAGGTTGATGGCCGTTGTGGTCTTGCCGACGCCGCCTTTCTGGTTGGCGATGGCGATGATAGCGTCGGACGCCGGCGGAGGCAGCGGCTTGCGCCGTTCAAATTCTGCCTCGCGCGAGCTTGCGGTCGGCATCGATCAGCGCGCGGGGGCGGGAGGAGGCGCTCATCGGTCGGTCTCGCTTGGATGAAGGTCGCGGATCAGGAGGAGGCGCGCGTCGGGAGAGGTCCGGCTCGGAATGCTTTGCACGCGCATGGTCCAGCGCTGCTCTGCCTCGCCGCAGTTCGGCATCGGCCGTTTCGCCCTTGGGGAACAGGCAAGCCCGCCCGGCGCCAGAAGCGGATGCGGCGAGATCGAGCAGGCGCGGCAAGAGGCGCGAGCGCACGGGCGGTGACCAAGCCGCCGCGGGGGAGCCTGACCTCTTCGATGCGGCTGGCGTGGACGGTGACGGGGGCGCGCGTGGCGATCGCGGCTTCGCTCAGAAAGGCGGCCTTGCGGCTATCGGATTCGACGAGATCGAAATGAATGCCGGTGGCGATCGCCAGCACGAGGCCGGGCAATCCGCCGCCGGAGCCGAGATCGATGGCGCCGTCCAGGCCCGCCGGAATCAGCGGCAGAAGTTGCAGCGAGTCCGCGATATGGCGCGGCCAGATGGCGGCGAGGTCCGGCGGGCTGACCAGGCGGATCGTGGGGTTCCACTTCACAAGCAGGGCGACGATAGCTCCAGGCGCTCCTGCACGTCGGCTGCGAGGAGCGGCGCACAAGGCCCGCGCGGAGCGGTCACGATGACGCGTCCGATGTTTCACGTGAAACGATCGCGTCCAGCTTGCGCAGGCCGGCGAGGATGATGGCAAGGCCCGCCGGGGTCATGCCGGGAATGCGGGCCGCGGCCCCGAGCGACCGCGGCGCGGTGCTGGCGAGCTTGTCCCGCAGCTCGGCCGAAAGGCCGCTCAGATTGGGGAATCGAGCCGTTCCGGCAAGGTGATATCCTCCTGCCGGCGGAAGCTGCGGATCTCGGCCTCCTGGCGATCGAGATAAGCCGCGTAGCGCGCCTCTGTTTCAGCGCGTCGTAAACCCGCGGCGACAGCCCGGCGAGGAGCGGGAAGGCCGCCTTGAGCTGCTCGGCAGCGAGATCGCGCAAGGAGATCACCTCATAGACGCTGCGCACCCGCCCATCGGCCCGCACAGTCAGCACCCAAAGCGGCCAGGGCGGCCGGGCTATGCGTCTCGGCCTGCGCCGCCGCCGCGCTTCGACCCAGCTCGTAGCGTGAAGGCCGCGAAAGCACGCGGCGCGCTGCGGGCCGACGCAGCCCCAGGCGATGCCCTTGTCCGTCAGGCGCAGATCGGCATTATCGGCGCGCAGCGACAGGCGGTATTCCGAGCGCGAGGTGAACATCCGATAGGGTTCGGTCACGCCATGGGTGATGAGATCGTCGATCGAGGACGCCGATATAGCCGTCGGAGCGGTCGAGCTGCACGGCGGCCGTGCCGCCCGCGCGGCGTGCGGCATTGATGCCGGCGACGATGCCCTGGGCGCCCGCTTCCTCATAGCCCGTGGTGCCGTTGATCTGCCCGGCGAGGAAGAGACCGCGGCAGCGCCTTCAGTTCCAGATCGGGACCTAGTGCGCGGGGATCGACGAAATCATATTCGATGGCGTAGCCGTGCCGGACGACGCGCGCCGTGCTCCAGCCCCGGAATGGTCTTGAGAATGGCGTCCTGCACCGCGGCCGGGAGGCTGGTGGAAATCCCATTGGGGTAGACCAGGTCGCCGCCGGGATGTTCTTGCAGTCCTTCCGGTTCCAGAAAGATCTGGTGCCGGTCGCGATCGGGAAAGCGGTGGATCTTGTCTTCAATGGAGGGGCAGTAGCGGGGGCCGCGCCCCGAGAGATGCCCGCCATAGACAGCGGATTCGTGGATATGCGCGCGAATCAACGCATGCGTGGCGGGCGTTGTGGCCGTGATGCGGCAGCTGACGAGGCGATTGGAAATGCGCTCCGTCAGCGTGCTGAAAGGCTCCGGCACAGCTTCGCTCGCGTCCTCGGGCAGGCTTTCCCAATCGATGCTGCGCCCGGTCAAGGCGCGGCGGCGTGCCGGTCTTGAGGCGCGCGATCGGCAGGCCGAGGGCGCGCAGCCGGGCCGCGAGCGGCAGGGATGGCGCCTCGCCAATACGCCCGCCGGGGGTTTTGGCGCTGCCGACATGGATCGTGCCGTTGAGGAAAGTGCCGGTTGTAATAACAACTGCGCCGCAGCCGTAGCGCTGGCCGGCGGCGTCCAGCACGGCGCAAACCTGGCCGCTGGCGTCGCAGGCGATGTCCGCGGCTTCGCCGGCGATGATGGTGAGGTTGGGCTGCTCGGCCAGCAGGCCCTGCATGGCGATGCGGTAGAGATGCCGGTCCATCTGCGCACGCGGGCCGCGCACGGCTGGCCCCTTGCTGCGGTTGAGGACCTTGAAATGGATGCCGGCCAGATCGGCCGCCCGGCCCATCACGCCGTCCAGCGCGTCAATCTCACGCACCAGATGGCCCTTGCCGATGCCGCCGATCGCCGGATTGCAGGAGAGGGCGCCGATCGTATCGATGCGGTGCGTCAGCAGCAGCGTCTGTGCGCCCATGCGCGCGGCCGCCGCCGCGGCCTCGCAGCCGGCATGGCCAGCACCGACCACGACGACGTCAAAATTGTGCCGCCCGCCGAGCGCGCTGTCAGCCTCTGCGGCGATTGGCATGACCAGGGATGATCGGGTTAACGCGTCCATCGCTCGCTCATACAGCCGCGCCCGCCCGCCCGCTACTTTCCGATGCAGAAATCAGAAAAGATCCTGTCGAGGAGTGCTTCGACCCCGATCTTGCCGGTGATATGGCCGAGATCGGAGAGTGCCAGGCGCATTGCTTCCGCCCGCAATTCCGGTTCCGATTCGGCCAGCGCATCGGCGAGGTTCTGTTGCGCGCCCTGCAGATGCGCCCGGTGCCGCTGGCGGGTGAGGGGTGGCGGCCCGGACTGTGCGGTGGCAGTGCGCGCGAAAGCGGCCAGGCGATCATGCAATGCCCCCATGCCCGCGCCCGTCAGCACACTGACGGCAAGATCGGCCGGCAGAGGGGCATGGCTGAGGTCGCATTTGGTGGCGATCACAAGTTGTGCTGGTGACGAAATGGTCGTGTCCGCGTTGGTGCTGATTTCGTCCAGTGTCGCGCGGGCCAGATCCGGCGTCTCGACGCTGACCAGCGTCAGGACAAGATCGGCCTGCGCCGCCTTTGCCCGCGCGCGGCGCACACCTTCGGCTTCGATCGGATCCGCCGTATCGCGCAGGCCGGCAGTGTCGATGAGTGTCACCGGCGCATCACCCAGGATGAGCGGAATCTCCAAAGCGTCACGGGTCGTGCCGGCGATGGGCGAGACGATCGCGACATCCCGGCCAGCGAGCGCATTCACCAGGGTGGACTTGCCGGCATTGGGCGCGCCCTGAACCACGAAGACGAGGCCCTCGCGCATCTTCTCACCGCGCCGCCCATCGGCCAGATGCCCGGCGATCTCGCCCTGCAGGCGCGTGAGGTCGCGGACCAGCAAGGCGTCCACCTCGGGCGGCAGCGCCTCGTCCGGAAAGTCGATCAAGGCTTCCTGGTGGGCGAGAACGGAGGCCAGTCGATTTGACCAGTCCTCATAAAGGCGTCCGAGCGCGCCTTCCATCTGCCGCAAGGCCTGCCGGCGCTGCCCGGCGGTCTCGGCCGCCACCAGGTCGCCGATCGCCTCCGCCTGCACAAGATCCATCCGCCCGTTGAGAAAGGCGCGGCGGCTGAATTCGCCGGGCTCGGCCAGGCGCAGGCCAAGCGCAAGCAGGGCCTCGGCCACGCCTTCCAGAACCGCGCGCCCGCCATGCAGGTGCAGTTCGGCGACATCTTCGCCCGTGTAGGAGTGCGGGGCGGGAAACCAGAGGAGGACAGCTTCGTCGAGCACCTCGCCGGCCGCATCGCGGAGCCGCCGCAGGCTCGCATGGCGCGGGGAAGGGCAGCCGCCTGCGAGAGCTTGAAGCGCCGCCCCCGTCCCTGGGCCGCTCAGCCGCAAAGCGCTGATGGCGGACCGCCCCTGCGCCGTCATCGGCGCGAAGATGGTGTCGTCATCCATGGCGAAGCCCGTGCTGACCCGGCCCTGTGGTCAAGGCGCGCGGCCGGCGGGAAGCTGCAGATCCTCCACCCGGCGACCGTCCAGAAGGTGGTCCGCGATGATGCGGTCGACATCGGCTCGGGTCTCGATCCGATACCAGACACCGGCCGGATAGATGACGACGCAAGGACCCTCCTCGCATCGGTCGAGGCACCCCGCCTGATTGACGCGGGCATGGGGCACGCCCGCTTCCTTGACCCGCGCCTTCATGTAATCGCGCAAGGCTTCCGAGCCGCGGGCGGCGCAGGAGCCGCGCTGATGGCCGTCCGGCCGGCGATTGCAGCAGACAAAAATATGCGCGTCAAAGTAGGGCGGCAGATCGGCTGGCTCTGGGGTATGGGGGTCGCTGTCCATAAAAAATCCGGCCTTTTGTGGATGATAAGACAAATAAGCCCGCGGTTCAGCGCGGCATGCCGTCACCGGGCCAAGAGAAAGGGCGGCCCCAGGCGGCGCTGGGCGATGGCCCGAACGGTCGCATCACAGTGCCGTCTTTCTGCCCCAGCATGGCCGGACCGTCCAGCGTCTGGGCAGCCCTCCTGCCCCGGGCTTCGTCACGAGGACGTCCCGAAACCCTGGGTCCGGGCAACGCCTGACCGGACCTGCCTCACCGCCGGTGCTTGACAATTGCCCGGCCCGGCGCTTGCCATGCGACATCCCTTTCGCTCAGGCCTCCTCTTGCCACAGCTCTCGCTCCACACTCCGGTCGGCCCCGTCACGATCTCCGCTGAGGATGAGGTGATCGTGTCCCTCGATTGGGGCTGGGGACGGGATCAGCAGCCGACACCGCTCCTGGCGCGTGCCAAAGCCTGGCTGGAGGCGTATTTTGATGGGCGGATGCAGCCCATGGATTTGCCACTCGATCCCTATGGAACGGCCTATCGCCGCCGCGTCTGGTCAGCCATCGCCGGCATCGCGCCCGGCGAGGTCTGGAGCTATCGCCGCGTCTCCGAGCTTGCCGGCGGCTCGCCCCGGTCCATCGGCAGCGCCATGGCGCATAATCCCATTCCGCTCCTCATTCCCTGCCACCGCGTCGTCGGTTCGGGCCCCATGGGCCGGATGGTGCTCGGGGGATATAGCGGCGGAGAGGGAACCGAGACGAAGCGGTTCCTGCTCAGCCACGAAGCGCGCGCCACCGGTCGACCGTCCGTCCTTTTCTCTCCTTCGGATGAGGTGCCGGGTCCAGGCCCCACCTCACAACAAAGGATCACATGATGAGTCACGCAATTCGGGTGCATGCGACGGGCGGCCCCGAAGTCCTCACCTGGGAACAGGTGCCGACGCCGGAACCGGGCCGGGGGCAGGTGCTGATCGACCATGCGGCCGTCGGCGTGAACTTCATCGACATCTATTTCCGCAGCGGCCTCTACAAAACGCCGCTGCCGATGACCCCAGGGATGGAGGCCGCGGGCACCGTGCTCCGCGTCGGACCTGAGGTCACCGATTTTGCGGAGGGCGATCGCGTGGCCTATGTCGCCATGCCGCTCGGCGCCTATGCCGAGCGCCGGGTCATGCCCGCCGATCGTCTGGTCAAGCTGCCGGACAATATCAGCTTCGAGACCGCCGCGGGCATGATGATGCGCGGCCTGACCACCCAGTTCCTGCTGCACCGCACCTACAAGGTCAGCGCCGGAGAGACCATTCTCGTCTATGCCGCGGCTGGCGGCGTCGGCCTCGTCATGTGCCAATGGGCCAAGCATCTGGGGGCGACCGTCATCGGCGTGGTGTCGAGCCCGGAAAAGGCAGCCGTCGCCAAGGCCCATGGGGCTGACCATGTGCTGCTCACCGAGGAGGACGTCCCAAGCCGGGTGCGGGAGATCACGAACGGCGCGATGGTGCCGGTGGTCTATGACAGCGTCGGCAAGGATACCTTCGCCGCCAGCCTCGATTGCCTTGCCCCGCTCGGCATGATGGTGAGCTTCGGCAATGCCTCCGGCCAGGTCCCGCCGCTCGATATCAGCCAGCTCGCGGCCAAGGGGAGCCTGTTCCTGACCCGCCCGACCCTCGTCACCTATACCGCCAAGCGCGATAACCTGCTCAAGGCCTCGGCCGATCTCTTCGCCATGGTCGAACAAGGCCTGGTCAAGATCGAGATCGACCAGACCTATCCGCTGCGTGCCGCCGACGAGGCCCATCGCGCCCTGCAGGCGCGCAAGACGACGGGCAGCACAATCCTGCTGCCCTGACGCCCTATCGCCACGGGCTGTCGTTCATCTGGCGAGCAGAGGGTCGAGACCGCCCCGGCGGTCGAGCGCCACCAGATCGTCACATCCGCCGACATGCTGGCCGTCGATGAAAATCTGCGGCACCGTGTTGCGCCCGGCGCGGGCAATCGCCTCGGCCCGGGCCGCCGTCCCATGCGGGGCGTCGATTTCCTGATAGGTCACGCTTTTGCTGTCGAGCAGCGCCTTGGCGCGCGAGCAATAGGGGCAGTAGGGCTGGGTGTAGATTTCGATCTTGGCCAAGCTCATCTCCATTCGTTGAGACGAGATTCGCCGCGCTTTGCCGCTTTCGCAAGAGCATGGCCGGTCTGCCCCGCTTCACGCAGGCGCGGGGCTGGCACGCGCGCCGCCACCAGCGCATCGACGCGTCGCACACCGGCAGAGAGCAGCGCGTCACTGCAGGCGGACAAGGTCGCGCCCGAGGTCATGACATCGTCGATGAGCAGAACCCGCCGTCCCTCGAGCGAGGCGCGTGCGCGATCCCTGACCGCGAAGGCGCCGCGTACGGCGTCATGGCGCGCGGCGGCCGAAAGTTCCGCCAGGGGGACGGTCTTGCGGATCCGCAGGAGGGCATCCGGCGCCGACGGGCGGCCCGCCATCCGGGCGAGAGCGCCAGCGAGCAGGGCGGACTGATTATAGCGGCGCGAGGCGAGGCGCCGCGGATGCAGCGGCACCGGAACCAGCACATCGGCGTCCGCCAGAAGTGACGGGCCGGCGCGCGCCATGAGGCGCGCCAGAATCGCTGCCAGGTCCGTCCGGTCGGCATGTTTGAAGGGGAGAATGAGCTGCTGCGCAGCCTCGTCATAGAGGAAGGCCGCGCGCGCGGTGAAGGACAGTGGCCGTTGCCTGCAGCGGTCGCACAGCGGGGACATGCGGCCGTCAAGCGGCAGAGCGAAGGGAAGGCTGCACTGCTGGCAGAACGGCGCGACGATGAAGGTCAGGCCGGAGAAGCAACGGGCACAAAAATTCTGCTCGCCCTGCACGAAGCTGCCGCAGCAGGGGCAGCGCGGCGGCATGAGGCCGTCGAGCAGAAGGCTGGCCGACCGCCGGAGCCCTGCAGGAAGCGAGGGAGAGAATGCCCACATAGGCGGCATTTATGATACGATATCGTATCAATTGCACGCTGAATGAAAAGCGCCCCGGGCCGGCCTGACCGGACCGCGGGGCGCGGGCGCGGGGTTTGAGCCCCGGGGATAACCCGGGGCTAGGGCACCCCTATTCGACCTCCTCGGCGGCCAGTTCGTGCAGGCTGGCGGCGGGGCTTGCGCTCGCCGGTGCGCGGATCAGGTAGAGCAGCGCCGGCTCGAAGACGAAGGTCGCGACCAGGGTGCAGGCGAGGCTGAGCAACAGCAAGAGGCCCATGCTCGCCGTGCCGGGATGGTGAGAGAAGGCGAGCGAGCCGAAGGCCGTGCCGGTCGTGAGCGCCGAAAAGAGGATGGCCCTTGCCGTGGGTGCGGCGAGGAAGCTGCGCTCGCCGAGGCGCCAGTTCATGACGAAATAAAGGTTGAAGGAGACGCCGACGCCCTGGAGCAGGGGCAGCGCGATGATATTGGCGAAATTCAGCGGCAGCGGCAGCAAAACAATGAAGAGCACCGTCATGATGCGACGAGAGCACGAGCGGCGCCATGATCAGCAGGACATGCCAGGGCCGGCGCAGGAAGGCGAAGAGGATCGCGGCAATGGCGATCAGGGCCAGCGCCGCCGCTTCGCGGAAGGCGCCGATGATGGTGTTGGCGCTCGCGATCACCGTCACGGCGGAGCCGCCGGCATCGGGGGCGACCGCCGTCACTTCCTTCACGAAGGCGCGGAGCCCACGGCTGTTCATGGCCGAGGCCTTGGGCAGGACCTGAACCAGCGCCTGCCCATCAGGCGTCAGCCAATTGACGGTCAGCGCCTTGGGCAGGCTTGCCAAGGTCACCGGCTGGGCGGAGAGCGAAAGCTGCAGATTGGCCAGCTGCTGTGGCAGGAACTCGGTCAGCGCGGCATTGGCGGCCATGAGCTGCGCGTCCGTCTCGGTGACCGAGCTTCGCGAGCTCATTGCCGATGGTAAGCAGCGGGCTGCCGGAGGGGAGCTTCGGCCTTGCCTTCTCGATGGCGTGTCGCGTGGTCGCGAGCGCCATACGGATATCACTCGCGGTGACCGGTGCGGCCGGGCCCGGGCGAGAGGGTGGGCGCGAGCAGCTCGCTCGGTATCGCTGATTGCATCGAGCTTGGCTTGCTGGTCATCGGGCACGAAGCTCGAAAGCGACAGCGCGTGGTCGACAAGCGGGAGCTTGCCGAGCTTGTCGGCAAGGGCGGCTGCCGGCGGGGCGAGGCCGTCAGAATGTCGATGCTGTAAGGGTTGGTGACCGGATTGCTGAGCAGGCTGCGCAGCGTCTGCATGGCTTCGGAATGCGGATCCTGCGTATCCAGCGGATCACTGTCGAAATTGATGCGCGGGATCAGGATGATGCCGATGATGCCGAGCACGGTGAAGACGCCGACAACGGTGCGCCGCTGTCCGCCACAGGAACATGTCGGCGGGCGCCAGCCAGCCGAAGCCGATTTCGCCACGCTCCGCCGGCAGATGGAAGAGCGTGATCAGCGCCGGCAGGAAGGTGATGGTGCAGGCGAAGGCGATGAGCATGCCGACGCCGGCGATCAGCCCAAGTTCGGCGACGCCCGCGAAGCTGGTTGGGACGAAGGCGAAGAAGCCGGCCGCGATGGCAACAGCCGCGAGCAGCACGGAGGTGCCGGTCTTGCGCAGGGTCTGCTCCAGCGCGACCTCCGCATGCGGCGAGAGCCGCCGCTCATCGCGATAGCGCACCGCGATCTGGATCGCGAAGTCGACGGCAAGGCCGACAAAGAGCACCGCGAAGGCGACGGAGATCAGGTTGAGGGTCCCGATCGCGATGGCGGCGAAGAAGCGTCGTGAGCAGAAGGCCGAGCACGAGCGTCAGAAGGATCGCGACGATGTAGCGCACCCGCCGCACGGCGAGGACCAGCCAGAGGATGATGAGGAGGACAGAGATCACGGTATCGGTGACAACGCCCTGGGTTAGGGAGGCGAATTGCTGGTCCGCGAGCGCGATCTGGCCCGGTGATGCGGAGGGTCGCGCGTCCGCGCGGCGATGGTTGGAATCCGCGCGGCGATGGCGCGGAGCGCATCGGTCGCGGCGGCTCCCGGCTGGATGGCGCCATGGTCCTGGACCGGCTGAATCAATACGAAACGGTCGGCGCCGGCCCGGTCACTGAGCGAGCCGCCCAGGAGCTTCTGCCAGGATACGGGCTCCGGGTGGCCGTCGGCCGCGCTGCTGAGGCCGTGCGCGAAGGCGTTGCAGGGCGGAGGTGTAGCCCGAGAGATCGACCTGGCCCTGCGCCACGCCTTGCCCGATCAGGCCGATCGCAGTCAGCAGCCCCCGCATGGAGGGATCGGCCGCGAGCTGGCCGATAAAGGGCTGCGCCTGCACCAGTTGATTGAGCAGGCTCTGCAAGTCCTTCTGGCTCAGAAACAGGAAGCCTTCGGTCTTGAAGAAGGTGAGATTGTCCGGCCGGCGCACGCTCAGGAAGTGGGTCTTGTCCGTGGCGGCCGCGCGGGCCAGGGCCGCCGCGGTTTCGTCCGCTTCTTCCGGCGTCTTGGCCGTGATGACGCCGACGAGAAGATCGTTGAACTGCGGAAAGGCCTTGTTCATCGTCTGACTCGGCCTGGCGCCAGGGCAGCGTCGGCGAGAAGAGGTTATCGGTATCCGTATCGATGCCGAGATGGCGTGGCGTGTAGAAGAGGCTGGCAACAGCCAGGATGACGCCCGCCAGAACCACCCACAAGGCGTGGCGGCTACTCAGCCGCGCGATGGCAGCCAATTTTGTCTGAACCCACATCGACCCTTATCTGTCCTTATTCAAAATGGTCGTGCCCGCGGGAGAACGGGTCGTCGCTCGGCTCTTATATCTCTCTTTGTCCGCGACATCGCAGCCCGCTGCCTAGGCCTTGCCGGGGCGGCCACCCATATCGCTCGCTTACCGGATAGTCCGGGGCCGGTGAAGCGCTTGCTGCGGGGCGCCGGTAAGGCAAGCTTCACGCGGCTCGGGAAGATGTCCCGGCGGAGCCGGCAAAAGGCGAGGCGACGCAGACGGGTCCAGGCACGATCGCAGGCGTGTTCCGATCTTCGCCACGCCGCTCTCCTGCCCGGTCCTGGTATCACAATACAGGGAGTGACGGACGAAAGCGCGCGCGTTGGCAAAGATGTGAAAGCCACTGATAATCGGGACGCTGGAGGCGGCGGGGATGGCCGGCGGTCCGGCGCATGAAACATCGCAAGCGGAGTGCCGAGGATGAGCAGCGAGAGCATGGCGATCACGACCTTAGGCATCATCGGTGCGGGGCAGATGGGGGATGGCATCGCCCATGTCGCGGCCTTGAGCGGCCTTGCCACAGTGCTGACCGACGTACGTGGCGAAGCCCTGACCCAGGGCCTCGCCACGATCGCAAGAAATATCGACCGGCAGGTCCAAAAGGGCGCGGTGACGGCCGCCGACAAGGAGGCTGCGCTCGCCCGCATCAGCACGAGCACCGAGGCGGCGGCGCTGGCGGCGTGCGACATCGTCATCGAGGCCGCGACCGAGAATGAGGAGATCAAGACCGCCATCCTCAAGGGATTGCTGCCGCATCTCAAGAGGGACGCGATCATCGCGACCAATACCTCGTCGATCTCCATCACCCGCCTTGCGGCGGTCACGGACCGGCCGCATCAGGTCATCGGCATGCATTTCATGAATCCGGTGCCGGTCATGAAGCTGGTCGAGATCATCCGTGGCCTCGCGACCGATGACGCAACTTTCGACGCTGTGCAGGCGCTCGCCCACCGCCTGGGCAAGACCACGGCGGTCGCCGCGGATTATCCGGCCTTCATCGTCAACCGCATCCTCATTCCCATGATCAATGAAGCGGCCTTCGCCCTTATGGAGGGCGTCGGTTCCGTCACCTCAATCGACACGGCCATGAAAATCGGCACGAACCAGCCGATGGGACCGCTGGAACTGGCTGACCTGATCGGCCTCGACACCTGCCTCGCCATCATGCGGGTGCTGCACGACGGCATGGCGGACAGCAAATACCGGCCTTGCCCGCTGCTCGTGAACTACGTCGCCGCCGGCTGGCTGGGCCGCAAAACCCGGCGCGGCTTCTATGACTACAGCGCGGAGACCCCCCACCCCAGCCGGTGAAGCCGAAGGGCGGCGGGGCGGCGGCGGACGGCGCGCAATGACTTTGGGTCAGCTTGGCCCAAAGTCAGCAGAGTCATCCGGGGCGCTACAGGCCGACCGAGGCGTAGAGCGGCGCGAGCCCCGGGAAGACGCCGACCAGCTGTGGCTTGAACAGAATGGCGGCGATGATCACCACGATGACGATCAGGACCACCAGCCAGCTGCGGCGCAAGCTCCGCGGCCTCTCGGCGGTAGAGAGGTGCCGCTCGGTGTCACCGAAGGACAATTCATGAGAGAGGCGCCGTTCTTCTGAATCGGGCAGTGCGATTGCCTCGCCGTCCGTGACAGCCGTGGCGATCAGCGTGCGGGTCGAAGCCGCCGCCGGTGCTCCCGCGGGCGCCGTCGCAGGCTCCGCGCGCTGCGGCACGGCCGGCCGCGCCGCGGCGGGAGGCACCAGCGGCGCGGGGGCTTCGGCCATGCGTGTCATATCGGCCTGAGCGGCCAGGGCGACGCCGCCCGGCTGCGCGGACGACGGCGGCAGGGTATCGCGGCGCGGCGCGGGGGGCGGCGGAGGCGCGGGCTCGGCGGGGTGTGCCGCCGCATCCGCGGGCGGTGTCACGGGTCCGACGACAGTCCATTGATATCCGCAGCGGTTGCATCGCACCTCGCGCGGCTGCAAACCGAACAGGCTGTCCGGCGCCTCATAGGCGGCGGAACATTCACGACAGACCAGTCGCATAAGCGGCTATACCTTCGCGTTGGAATGGCCAACCCATTGTTTCAGCCAAGGATTGTGGTCAAGAGCGGCAGCACATGCAATCCTCTGCACCGTGATTTCCACCCGCGATCGCAACTATAGGCCATGATCCACAGGATGACGCATCCTCTCTGCACCTCTTGGCGGAACACCCGGGGGCGAGACTGTTTGCCCCGCTGGAATGGTGGCTTTTGATGAGGCATATGGGGCCGACCGGGGCTACAAGAAACCATGACCAGCCGTCTCGCTTCTGCCCATGATCCGTCTTGAAATCGGTCAGTCTGCGCTACGGCGCGGGTCAGCCAGCCCAGGCTGAGGTGCTTCACGATCTGAGCTTCGACGTGCCCGAGGGCGGCTTCCGCTGGCTCACAGGCCCGTCAGGTGCCGGCAAGACCAGCCTCATGCGCATGATCTACCTGGCCGTCCGCCCGACGCGCGGGCGCTTGTTCATCCAGGGCACCGATATCGGCCGGGCCGAGCGGCGGCAGTTGCCGCGGCTGCGGCGGCGTATCGGCGTCGTGTTCCAGGATTTCCGCCTGCTGCCGCATCTGACGGCCTTCGACAATGTCGCGCTCCCCCTGCGCATCGCCGGCCGGCCCGAAGGGCAGATCCGGGCCGATGTCATGGAAATGCTGCGCTGGGTCGGGCTCGCCGCGAAAATCGAGTCCCACCCCCATGAGCTTTCCGGCGGGGAGCAGCAGCGCGTTGCCATCGCCCGCGCGGTCATCGGCCGGCCGCGCATGCTGCTGGCAGATGAGCCGACCGGCAATCTGGACGACGCGCAGGCGGAGCGGCTCATGCAGCTGTTCCAGGAACTCAATCGCCTCGGCACCACCGCTATCGTCGCCACGCATAACGAATCGCTGATGAGGCGCTATCCGGAGCGGACGCTGCGGCTCGAATCAGGGTACCTCGTCCAGGATGAGTGATCATTCCCGTGAACCACTGGGCGGCCCGCGCAGCGCGGAGCGCGATGCCGGCCGCCCCCCGCCGCCCCGCCGCCCGAGGGCGGCACGGCGGCTGCGGCCGGTTGGATTTGACGATCTCGGCCTGAAGCGCGCGCTGTCGGACCGCCTGTTGCCCTTCCTGGTCGCCGCCATGGCCTTCCTTGCGGCGCTCGCCTTGGCGGCTGCCATGGCAACCGCCATGCTGGCCGAGCACTGGCAACAGGGGGCGGAGGCCGAGGTCACGATTCAAGTGCCGACGCCGGCTGACCGGGCCGCCAGCGGGACGCGGTCGCGTCTCGGCGCCGTCATGGCCATCCTGCAGTCAGAGCCGGGTATCGTCAGCGCCCAGGCAATGAGCAGCGACGACCTTTCGGCCTTGCTCAAGCCCTGGCTGGGCGATGCCGAAACCACCCTCGCCTTGCCGCTGCCGGCGGTGATTGCGGTGACGGTCGCGCCAGGGGGCCGCACGCCCCCGGTCTGGCCGCACGGCTTGCGGCTGCTGCCCCTGAGACGGTCATGGAAAGCGGCGACATCTGGGCGGCCCGGCTGTCGGCACTGGCGCGCAGCCTGCAGGCCTGCGCCGCCGTCATGCTGCTTCTTGTGGTGGGTGTCGCAGTCGCTGTCGTCACGGTGGCGACCCGTGCGGGTCTTGCCGCCCGACGCGATTCGATCGAGATCGTGCATGGGCTGGGTGCGACCGACGGCTACATCGCCGGGCGCTTCGCGCGGCGGGCGATGCGCCTCGCGGCCATCGGCGGGGCAGGGGGCGCACTCGCGGCCTTGCCGGTGCTGCTCTGGCTCTCCGATCTGGCGGCGCCCTTTGCCGAAAGCGGCAATGCTGATGCCGGGACGTCACCGCTTCTGGCTTTGCCCCTGCCGCTTTGGCTCGTGCTCCCCTCCCTACCGCTGGCGGCTGCCGCCATCGGCTATGTCACCGCCGAGGGAACCGTCCGCCGATGGCTAAGACGCCTGCCGTGACCGGGCGCCGCCGCGGCCGCCGCACAGCGCGCCAGAAGTCCAATGCCGCACGGGTGAAATCGGGCCGGCTGCCACGCCGCCGCCGCGGGGCGAGGATCGCGGCGCTTGCCGTCATCCTCGTCCTGATCGTCTGGTGCGGCGGTTTCCTCTGGTTTCTTCTCAATACCTACATGCCCTCAGTGCCGCCCGCGCGGGCGGACGGGATCGTGGTCCTGACCGGAGGAGAAGACCGGCTGGCGACGGCCTTCCAGATGCTGGACGAAGGGCGCGCCGACCAGCTCCTTATCTCCGGCGTGCCGAACACTGTCTCGCTGCGGGACATGGAGCGTTCGGCCCATCTCGCCCGCCCGCCCGCGGACAGTCATGTGACGCTGGGCCATCACGCCCAGACGACGGTCGGGAACGCGGATGAGACGGCCGCGTGGGTCGCCGCCCACCATATCCACACCTTGATCGTCGTCACCGCAGGCTACCACATGCCGCGCGCGGTGCTTGAGCTGTCGCGGGCCATGCCGGCGGTCCGCCTCTACCCCATGCGCGTGCAGCCGGCGGTCATTTACGACGGGCTGAAGCCGCATGTATGGCGTCTGCTTCTGTCCGAATACACCAAATGGCTGCTGGCCCAGCTCAGATTCGCCCGGGTCGCGAGCTTTCTCCGAGGGATACACGACGCATGACGCGCCTGTGGCTGGCGGCCACCTCATTGCTCTTCAACATCGGCTTCCTGGCGGCGACGACCGTCTACAGCCTGTGGGGCTATCTCTATCTGCGCACCGGGCGGGCGGGCGAACTGATCCATCTCGGCCGGGCCTGGGCGCTCGTCGTCATCCGCATGCTGCGCCTCTTCTGCGGCATCCGTGTGCGGATTTCGGGCCTCGACAACCTGCCGGTGGAGGGGCCGGCGCTCATCGCCTCCATCCATCAATCGGCCTTCGATACCGCGGTCTGGATGCTGTTGCCGCGGCCGGCCTATGTCCTGAAGCAGGAACTGCTGAAATTGCCGGTCTTCGGCAAGCTCATGAAGCCCTCCGGCATGATCGCCGTTGATCGCAAGGCAGGGGCGCGGGCGATCCGCGACCTCATGCGTGACGGCCAGGCGGCGCGTGCGGACGGGCGGCAGGTGATCATTTTTCCACAGGGTACCAGGGCCAGGCCGGGCGAGCCGCGGGTCATCCAGCCCGGCGTCGCGGCCCTGGCCGGCGCGATGGGCGTGCCCGTCATTCCTGTCGCCACCAATTCCGGCGCCCATTGGGCGCGCCATTCCTTCCTGAAGCGCCCAGGCACGATCCAGATCGCTATCGGCGCGCCGTTGCCTGGCGATCTCAGCCGGGCGGCCCTCGTTTCCGCCCTCGACGCGGCTTGGACACAGCTTGAGGATAAAATCGCCGCGCCTGTGGATAAGATTGTGGGCGAGCCGATCTCAGCCTTCGCTTCACGCGCGAAGGACTTATCATAAGTCCTGTAAACACCAGGATTCTTGCTATCCCCAGCCTGTTCGAAGTGCTGCCTCGGACTCTTGGGGATTATCGCTGGATAACTCTGTGTACAGCTTTCGCGGCGCGATTGAGGCTTCCTTCGCCGACGCCTTTGGCTCATTCTGGCAATGATGCTGATGCATGCGAGTTGTGCCGCACGGGAGGGGCTGGGGATCTTGCTGACCGGCGCCGCCGGGGCCGGCAAGTCCGACCTCTTGCTGAGGCTGCTGGACCGGGGATTTGCCTTGGTGGCCGACGACCAGGTTGAGATCGACGCCGCCGGCATGGCACGCTCTCCCGCTGCCTTGGCGGGTCTGCTGGAAGTACGGGGGCTCGGGATTATGCGTTTGCCTTTCGTGGATCAGGCGCGGCCGGTTCTGGTGGCAGAACTTGTCCAGGCGACGCCCGAACGCCTCCCCTTGCCCAGGCGGGATGCCCGGCTGAACCTGCCCCTGATCGCGGTTGATCCCCGCCCCGCCTCGGCGGCCCAGCTCCTCAGCCTCGCTTTCGAGACGGTTACGGGCCGTGCCCGCCAGCAGAGCGGCGCCTTCGTATGAACGGCGCCTTGCCGCACAGACGTATCGTCCTGGTCACCGGCCTGTCCGGGGCCGGAAAATCCTCGATTCTCCACACACTGGAAGACCTCGGCTACGAGACGGTGGATAATCCGCCCTTCTCCTTATTGGACGAGCTGCTGTCGCGGACCGACAAGGCCTTGGCCATTGGTCTCGACGCGCGGACGCGGGGTTTCACGGCAGGGGCGGTGCTCGACGCGATCGAGCGGCTTGAGACGGAGGCCGGCATCAGGCCGGAGCTTGTTTTCGCGACCGCCGATGATGCCGTTCTGATGCGCCGCTACACGGAAACACGGCGGCGACACCCGCTGGCACCGCAGGGCCAGGTGCGGGACGGCATCGCCGCGGAGCATGAGCTGATCGACGCGCTGAGGGCAGCGGCCGACCTCGTTCTGGACACATCTGCCCTGCCGCTACCGGCGCTGCGCCAGACCATCGGCCAGAGATTTGGCCTCTCCGCCGAGGAGGGCCTGTCTTTGACCTTGATTTCCTTTGCTTACCGTTCAGGCTTGCCGCAGGAGGCGGATCTGGTTTTTGACGCCCGCTTCCTGCGCAATCCTCACTACGACCAGACGCTGAGGCCGCGCACTGGATTGGACCCGGAAGTCTGCGCATATGTGGCCCAGGATCCGGACTGCGCTGCCTTCCAGGATGCTATCCGTTCGATGGTCTTGCTTTTGCTGCCGCGCTTCGTGCAGGAAGGTAAAAAATACGTTACCGTCGCAATCGGCTGCTCTGGTGGACGCCATCGCTCCGTTTTTCTGATCGAAAGCTTGTCGAAGGTATTACAGGGGGCGGATTGGCAGCCGATGGTTGTGCATCGTGAACTTGATCGCGCGGAACGCGACAAAGGCATGACCGGTTCGGCTGCAGCATGAACTCGCGCTTGGCCATGGGAGGCCGCTGAACTCACAATGATCGGTCTCGTGCTCGTCACTCACGGCCACCTCGCCGAAGAGTTGCGATCGGCAATGGAGCACGTCGTAGGACCCCAGAGAGGGGTCGAGACGGTCTGCATCGGCCCCGACGACAATATGGACGATCGCAGGCGCGACATTCAGCGCTCGATCGACCGCGTCGATACTGGTGACGGCGTCGTGCTGCTCACCGACATGTTCGGCGGAACACCGAGCAACCTCGCCATTTCGCTGATGGATTCCCACTCGGTGGAAGTGCTGGCCGGCGTCAACCTGCCCATGCTGGTGAAGCTCGCCAAGGTCCGGGGCCAGCAGAATCTGGCCAGTGCCGTCTCCTGCGCCCAGGAGGCCGGCCGCAAATATATTGCCTGTGCCTCTCAGGTGCTCGCCGGCGTGCGCCGGAACTGTGCGTGAGCCAGCCCTTGGGTGCGGACGGGGAGGCGGCGAGCGGCCCGGTGCTGACCCGCCATCTCCTGGTCAGCAACAAGCGGGGCCTGCATGCGCGGGCCGCCGCCAAGCTCGTCACGACGGCCGAGCAGTTCGGCGCAGCGGTCGAGGTTGCCAAGGACGGGCAGGTGGTTTCGGCCCGGTCCATCATGGGGCTGATGATGCTCGGCGCCGGGCTCGGGTCGAAGGTGACCGTGACCGCAGAGGGGTGGGACGCCAAGGAAGCGCTTGATGCAGTGTCAGCACTGATCGAGGCTGGCTTCCATGAGGAGGACTGAGCCGAAAGCCCCGGCGAAACGGCATGCGGCCAGGCCGCCCCTGGCGGTCGCCGACAGCGAAGACCGCCCGGCTTCTCCGGGCGACGAGGCCGAGCAGCACTTCTCCGGCCTTCCCATCGTCTCCGGCATCGCGGTCGGGCCGGCCTATCTCTTTGAAGACCAGACGCCCGAGATCGCGCCCGCGGCGATCGCGCCCGACGCGGTCAATGCGGAGCTTGAGCGCTTCGATAACGCGGTCAAGAAATCCCGCCGCCAACTGAGCAAACTGCGCGCCCAGCTCGCGATCCTGCCGGCGGAAGGGCAGGCCGAGCTGGAACCCCTGCTCGACGCCTATATGCAGATGATCAAGCCGTCCCGCCTTCTGCGCGGCGTGCGCAAGCGCATCGAAGCATTGGTGGCGGCGGAGACAGCCGTCCAGGATGAAGTGGAAGCCCTGGCCACGGCCGTCCTTGCCTTGCCCGACCGCGACCGCGCCGGCCTCAAGCGGCGGGCGGAGGAAATCCGGGAAATCGGCCGGCGCCTCATTCGCAATCTGACCGAAACCCCGTTCCAGAGCTTCACGAAGCTCGCGCAAGGAACGGTTCTCGTCATCGACAATTTGCGCCCGGCCGATGCCGCCCTGCTCAGCCCCGCGCGCCTTGCCGGCGTTGTCACGGAGGAAGGCGGGACGGACGGGCACACGGCGGTCATGTTGCGGGCCCTCGGCATTCCGGCCGTGCTGGGCGCCCAGGGCGTCACCCGGGGCATCAGCAACGGGGCCTTGCTGGTCGTCGATGGCGGCGCCGGCACGGTCACGGTCCATCCCGGTGCCGCGGCCATGGCGGCCGCGAAGCGCGCCTCCGCGACCTTCGCGCGGGAGCGGCAGAAGCTTGCGCAGCTCAGGCGCCTGGCCGCCGAGACGACCGACGGCCAGGCGGTCGAACTGCTCGCCAATCTGGAAGTGCCGCTCGAGCTTCCGCTGATCGCCCAGGCGGGGGTCGAGGGCATCGGCCTCTTCCGCAGCGAATTCCTGTTCATGAACCGGGGCGAGCTTCCCGGCGAGGATGAGCAGGCGGAGGTCTATCGCGGGGCCGTCGAGGCCATGGAAGGCGACCCCGTCACCATCCGCGTGCTCGACTGGGGCGGGGAGAAGGAAATCGAGGCGCTGCAGGCGGAAGACTTCGATCTGGCCATTTCGGGCATCAACCCGGCGCTCGGGCTCCGCGGCATCCGCATGCTGCTCCGCTATCCGGAACTGCTGGAAACCCAGCTCGCCGCCATCCTGCGGGCCGCGATGCACGGGCCGGTCCAGATCCTGCTGCCCATGGTGACCACCGTCGACGAGGTGAGGGCGACGCGGGAGATCCTCCAGAAGGTCGTGCGCCGCCTGAAGCGGCGTGGCGAGGATATGCCGCAGCGCCTGCCGCCCTTGGGAATCATGATCGAGACTCCGGCGGCGGCGCTTTCGGCGGACGCGCTCGCGCTGGAAGCCGATTTCTTTGCCATCGGGACCAATGACCTCACCATGTATGCCATGGCGGCCGACCGCGGCGCGGCCGAGGTCGCACATTACTATGATCCGCTGCATCCCGGCCTGTTGCGACTCGTGGAGTTCACGATCGAGGCCGGTCTGAGGCAACGCAAGCCGGTTTCGGTCTGCGGGGAAATGGCGGCAAATCCGAAGCTGACGCCGCTGCTGCTCGGTCTCGGGCTGCGCACGCTCAGCATGAATGCGAGCGCGGTGCCCCGGGTGAAGCAGGTCGTGCGCAGCGTCTCCAGCGCCGATTGCGCGCGTCTGGCGCGGCGCGTGATGGAACAGACCGAACCGGCTGAGATCCGGGCGCTGATCGAGGACTTCGCCGAGAAATACCTGTGACCCCGGCGGGACCGGCATATCCGCATGGCTGATCTGCGCAAATCATAGCATGGCTGACCGGCGATCACGGCCCCGTCACATCGCTGGACTCCTCGCGGCCTGATCCGTTATGTCGCGCCCCTCGATCGGAACGCGGGAGAGGGTGGGGGAACTGCCTTCGGATGAACCGCGGTCCTTGTTCGCATTCATACAGGAACGAGGGTCATGGCTAAAAAAGTCGTCGGCTACGTCAAGCTGCAGATTCCGGCCGGTAAGGCCAATCCGTCTCCGCCGGTGGGCCCCGCGCTCGGCCAGCGCGGCCTGAACATCATGCAGTTCTGCAAGGAATTCAATGCGACGACGCAGGGCATGGAGCCGGGCATGCCGGTTCCGGTGGTCATCACCGCCTATGCGGACCGCACCTTCACCTTCATCACCAAGACCCCGCCCAATACCTATTACCTGATGAAGGCGGCGAACATTAAGAAGGGTTCGACGACCACGGGCAAGGGTGCGACCGTCGGCAAGGTCACCATGTCGCAGCTGCGGGAAATCGCCGCGCAGAAGATGATCCACATGAACGCCAATGATGTGGAAGGCGCTGTGCGCATGCTGGCCGGTTCGGCCCGCTCCATGGGCCTTTCGGTGGTGGAGGGCTAATCCCATGGCGAAGAACAAGCGTCTGGCGTCGGCTTACGCCTCTTTCGACCGCACCAAGACCTATGGCCTGACCGAGGCGGTGAAGCTCGTGAAGGGCAATGCGCGCGCCAAGTTTGACGAGACCGTCGAGTTCTCGATGAACCTCGGCATCGATCCGCGCCATG
The DNA here is from genome assembly GCA_963834475.1 of uncultured Alphaproteobacteria bacterium. GTDB lineage: Bacteria > Pseudomonadota > Alphaproteobacteria > Acetobacterales > Acetobacteraceae > Acidisoma. The sequence goes on from CAWIBZ010000001.1 coordinate 67,092, forward strand.
CGGACCAGATGGTGCGTGGCCTCCTCAGCCTCCCGAACGGCACCGGCAAGGTGCTGCGCGTCGGCGTCTTCGCCCGCGGCCCGAAGGCCGAGGAAGCGCTGGCGGCGGGTGCCGATGTGGTCGGCGCCGAAGACCTGGCCGAAAAGGTGCAGGCCGGCGAGATCGCCTTCGACCGCTGCATCGCCACCCCGGACATGATGGCCCTGGTCGGCCGCCTCGGTAAGATCCTCGGCCCGCGTGGCCTGATGCCGAACCCCAAGCTCGGCACCGTGACGATGGATGTGAAGGGTGCGGTTTCCGCCGCCAAGGCCGGTCAGGTCGAGTTCCGCGCCGAAAAGGCCGGTATCATCCATGCCGGCGTCGGCAAGGCGAGCTTCGACGAGCAGAAGCTGCATTGAGAACATCCGCGCGCTCGCCGATGCGGTGCAGAAGGCGAAGCCGACCGGCGCCAAGGGCACCTATCTGCAGAAGGCCGCGCTGAGCTCCTCTCAGGGCCCGGGCATCCGCGTGGACGTCTCCACGCTGCTCGCCGCGGCGGCCGAGTAACGTTATCGAATTCGTCCGGGGGCTTCGGCCTCTGGACGCGCAGGAGAGGGGGACCTCTCCGAACCTGTCCGAGACCAGACGCGAACCGGCATGGGCCGGTGCTTAAACGGCGAGCACGCCAGCGGTTGGAAGACGGGGAAGCCAGCGCTCTTCGCGTATTGCCGTGCCGGCGATGCGGGCTGAACTTTGGCGGTTCCGGCTTTGAAGGACAGGCGAACCGGGTGCCGGAAGGGATTATCCTTCGGGCGCCCATGGGAAACCCGGCGACGGACCAGAGTGCCGTCGCCCTGGTGGCGGAGTTGAACGTGGACCGTACGGAGAAGCGGGAGTTCGTCGCTTCGCTCGCAGTCTGTGTTCGCAGAGACGTCGATGGTGGTTGTCACCCGTAACAACGGGCTGACGGTCGCCGAAGTGACGGATCTGCGGCGCAAGATGCGTGCCGAAGGGGTGAGCTTCAAGGTTGCTAAGAACCGTCTGGCCAACCTCGCCCTGGAAGGGACCCAATTCGACGGCATTAAGCCGATGCTGAAGGGTCCGACCGCGCTTGCGTGGTCGAAGGATCCGGTGGCGGCGGCGAAGGTGGCTGTCGAGTTCGCCAAGACCAACGAGAAGTTCGTCGTGGTCGGCGGTGCCCTCGGCACCCAGACGCTCAATGCGTCTGGTGTCCAGGCTCTGGCCGAACTGCCGTCGCTTGATGCGCTGCGTGCGAGACTGCTGGGTATGATCAATACCCCGGCCACTCGCATCGCGGCGTTGTCCAGGCGCCGGCCGGCAACCTCGCGCGGGTCTTTGGGGCCTATGCCAGGAAGGACGAGGCGGCCTGATCTTTTAGGGCGTGCCTGACTTTCATGAATGTGACGCCGGTCTGGCCGGCTTGCATTGAACCGTTCAAAGAATTTAGAGTAGGATTGTAACAATGGCTGACCTTTCCCGCCTGGTGGAAGAGCTTTCGAGCCTGACCGTTCTGGAAGCTGCTGAACTTTCCAAGCTTCTCGAAGAGAAGTGGGGCGTTTCCGCCGCCGCTCCGGTGGCGGTTGCTGCCGCTGCTCCGGCCGGCGGCGCTGCGGCTGCTCCGGTTGAAGAGCAGACCGAATTCACCGTCATCCTGGCCAAGGCCGGTGACAAGAAGATCAACGTTATTAAGGAAGTCCGCGCCATCACCGGTCTCGGCCTGAAGGAAGCGAAGGACCTCGTTGAGGGCGCTCCGAAGCCGCTGAAGGAAGGCGTGAACAAGGACGAAGCCGAGAAGATCAAGAAGCTTCTCGAGGAGAACGGGGCTGCTGTCGAGATCAAGTGATCTTGACCATCCTGGGTCCTTCCGGCCCGGGATGGGATTTGCGAGCCGAGACATGGGGTGGAGATCGGCCTGATCTCCACCCTTTCCTTGGTTGCGGGCTAGAGTTGCGGCCTTCGGGCGGCAGCGGTGGCGTTTGAGTGCGCGGAACAGGTCCGGACATCAAACCGGGCTTGGGGCTGAGCTTCGGCGGTCGGCAAGGACGCGAAGCGGGATAGGCTTGGTCCGCCTCCTGGCGGGGCGTGACCATACTGAGACTGCCCGGCATGGTTCCGGCGCGGTGGTGAAAATCGAGGGCTAAGGGCAAGCGATGAACGCTATTTCAGGTGGCTCGAACCAATCCTTCACCGGGCGGAAGCGTATTCGCAAGAGCTTCGGACGCATCCCGGAAGTGGCGCCGATGCCAAACCTGATCGACGTGCAGCGGGCCAGCTACGAGGCCTTCCTGCAGATGAACGTGGCGCCCGACAGCCGGACGCAGACGGGCCTGCAGGAGGTGTTCAAGTCCGTCTTCCCGATCGATGACTTCGCCGGCCGTGGCCGGCTCGAATTCGTCTATTACGAGCTCGAAGAGCCGAAATACGACGTCGAGGAATGCATTCAGCGCGGCATGACCTTTGCTGCGCCGCTCAAGGTCGTTCTGCGTCTCATCGTCTGGGACGTGGACGAGGACACCGGCGCGCGCTCCATCCGCGACATTAAGGAACAGCCGGTCTACATGGGCGACCTGCCGCTCATGACCGACAACGGCACCTTCGTCATCAACGGCACCGAGCGCGTCATCGTCAGCCAGATGCACCGCTCGCCCGGGCGTGTTCTTCGATCACGACAAGGGCAAGACGCATTCGAGCGGCAAGTTCCTCTTCACCGCCCGCGTCATCCCCTATCGCGGCTCCTGGCTCGATTTCGAATTCGACAGCAAGGACCTCGTCTACGTCCGCATCGACCGCAAGCGTAAGCTGCCGGTGACCACGCTGCTCTACGCGCTGGACAGCGCGGCGACGGAAAAGCTGCGCGACGCCCGCGCGGCAAAGGGCGAGACGGTCGATATCGGCGAGATCCAGGGCATGGACCCGGAGGAGATCCTCGGCGCCTTCTACGGCAAGGTGATCTTCACGCAGACGCCGAAGGGCTGGGCGCGCCCCTTCGAGCCGGACGCCTTCCGCGGCATGAAGCTCTTCGAGAACCTCGTCGATGCCGAGACCGGCGAGATCGTGGCCAAGCCCGAGGAGAAGATGACGGCGCGCCTGACGCGCCGCATCGCCGAGAAGACCAAGACCGTTCTGTCGACCCGGCTCGACATGGTCGGCCGCTTCATGGCGGTCGATATCGTCAACGAGAACACGGGCGAGATCTATCGTCGAGGCCGGCGAGGAGCTGACCGAGGCCCGCCTGACTGCGCTCGAGGAAGCCGGCATCAGCGGACCTGCCGACGCTTGCCATCGACCAGGCCAAGGGCCCCTGGATCCGCAACACGCTCGCCGTCGACAAGAACACCAACCGCGACGACGCGCTGATCGACATCTACCGCGTCATGCGTCCGGGCGAGCCGCCGACCAGCGAAACGGCGGAAGCGCTGTTCCGCGGCCTCTTCTTCGACTGCCGACCGCTATGACCTCTCGGCCGTCGGCCGCGTGAAGATGAACATGCGTCTCGGCGTGCAGGCCGAGGACACCGTGCGCGTGCTCCGCAAGGCGGACATCCTGCGCACCGTGCAGATCCTCTGCGAACTGAAGGACGGCCGCGGCTCGATCGACGACATCGACAATCTCGGCAACCGCCGCGTGCGTTCGGTCGGCGAGCTGATGGAGAACCAGTATCGCGTCGGCCTGCTCCGCATGGAGCGCGCGATCCGCGAGCGCATGGGCTCCGTCGACATCGACACGGTGATGCCGCACGACCTCATCAACGCGAAGCCGGCAGCGGCCGCGGTGCGCGAGTTCTTCGGCTCCTCGCAGCTCAGCCAGTTCATGGACCAGACCAATCCGCTCTCCGAGGTCACGCATAAGCGCCGCCTCTCGGCCCTTGGGCCCGGCGGTCTGACGCGCGAGCGCGCCGGCTTCGAGGTGCGCGACGTGCATCCGACCCATTACGGCCGCATCTGCCCGATCGAGACGCCGGAAGGCCCGAACATCGGCCTCATCAACTCGCTCGCGACCTACGCCAAGGTGAACAAGTACGGCTTCATCGAGACGCCGTATCGCCTGGTGGAAAACGGCGAGGTGAAGGACGGCTGGAAATACCTCTCCGCCATGGAGGAGGAGAAGCTCGTCGTCGCCCAGGCGGACGTGCCGATCGACGGCAACCGCTTCTCGGAGGAACTGGTCTCCGTCCGCCAGCAGGGCGATTTCCGCCTGGTGCCGCCGGATCAGGTGACCGCCGTTGACGTCTCGCCGCGCCAGCTGGTCTCGGTCGCCGCCGCGCTCATCCCCTTCCTTGAGAACGACGACGCCAACCGCGCGCTCATGGGCTCGAACATGCAGCGTCAGGCGGTGCCGCTGATCCGCGCCGATGCGCCGCTCGTCGGCACCGGCATGGAAGCGGCGGTCGCGCGGGATTCGGGTGCGACCATCGTCGCCCGCCGCGGCGGCGTGATCGACCAGATCGACGGCGCCCGCATCGTGGTGCGTGCGTCTTCCGGCGAAGCCGGCACGGGTGGCGTGGACATCTATCGCCTGCGCAAGTTCATGCGCTCCAACCAGTCCACCTGCATCAACCAGCGCCCGCTGGTGCGCGTGGGTGACCGCGTGCAGGCCGGTGACATCATCGCCGACGGCCCCTCCACGGAGCTTGGCGAACTCGCGCTCGGCCGCAACGTGCTCTGCGCCTTCATGCCCTGGAACGGCTACAACTTCGAAGACTCCATCCTGATCTCCGAGCGTATCGCGCGCGACGACGTCTTCACCTCGATCCATATCGAGGAATTCGAGGTGATGGCGCGCGACACCAAGCTCGGCCAGGAGGAAATCACCCGCGACATTCCGAACGTCGGTGAAGAGGCGCTGCGCAACCTCGACGAAGCCGGCATCGTCTATGTCGGCGCCGAAGTGCATCCCGGCGACATCCTCGTCGGCAAGGTGACGCCGAAGGGCGAAAGCCCGATGACGCCGGAAGAGAAGCTGCTCCGCGCCATCTTCGGCGAAAAGGCATCCGACGTGCGCGACACCTCGCTGCGTCTGCCGCCCGGCGTTTCCGGCACCATCGTCGATGTCCGCGTCTTCAGCCGCCGCGGCGTCGACAAGGATGAGCGCTCGATGGCGATCGAGCGGGCCGAGATCGAGCGCCTGGCCAAGGACCGCGACGACGAGAAGGCGATTCAGGAGCGTTCCTTCCTCAACCGCATGAAGGAGAAGCTGCTCGGCCAGAAGGCCTCCGGCGGCTTCAAGGGCATCACGCGCCGGCACCGAGATCACCGAGGAGGTCCTCGCCGAGCATCCGCGCGGCGCCATGCGCCACATGGGTGTGCAGGACGATGCGGTGATGGCTGAGATCGAGCTTATCCAGCGCGAATTCGATGCCTCCGTCGCCCGCCTGCAGCAGCGCTTCGAGAACAAGGTCGACAAGCTGCAGCGCGGTGACGAGCTGCTCCCCGGCGTCATGAAGATGGTCAAGGTCTTCGTGGCCGTGAAGCGCAAGCTGCAGCCCGGCGACAAGATGGCCGGCCGCCACGGCAACAAGGGTGTGGTCTCCCGCGTGACGCCGATCGAGGACATGCCCTTCCTCGAGGACGGCACGCATGTCGATCTCGTGCTCAACCCGCTCGGCGTGCCCAGCCGCATGAACGTCGGCCAGATTCTCGAGACCCATCTCGGCTGGGCCTGCGCGGCGCTCGGCCGCCAGGTCGGCGAGCTGGTGGAAGAGTATCGCCGCACCGGGGCCGCGCAGCAGGAGCTGCATGATGAGCTGCGCGACATCTATGGCGAGCAAGCGTCTATCGCGACGACCATCGCCAACATGTCTCCGGCGGAGCTCGTCGAGCTTGGCGACGAACCTGAAGAAGGGCATCCCCATCGCGACGCCGGTCTTCGACGGCGCCCGCATGGACGATATCGAGGGCATGCTGCGCAAGCGCGGGGCTCGACACCTCCGGGCAGGTGACGCTGACGGACGGCCGCACCGGCGAGCCCTTCGAGCGCAAGCGTGACGGTCGGCTACATCTACATGCTGAAGCTGCACCACCTGGTCGACGACAAGATCCATGCCCGTTCGATCGGCCCCTACAGCCTCGTCACCCAGCAGCCGCTGGGCGGCAAGGCGCAGTTCGGCGGCCAGCGCTTCGGCGAAATGGAGGTCTGGGCGCTGGAGGCGTACGGCGCCGCCTATACGCTGCAGGAAATGCTGACGGTGAAGTCCGACGACGTGTCGGGCCGCACCAAGGTCTATGAGGCGATCGTGCGCGAGCAGGACAATTTCGAGGCCGGCATTCCCGAAAGCTTCAACGTGCTGGTGAAGGAGCTGAAGTCCCTGGGCCTGAACGTGGATCTGGACAATCAGCCGGCGTGATCTGCGTACCGCGACGGGGGTTCGGGCGGGGGCCGCGCAGCCCCGGCCCCCGGTCGACCAAACTGCCTGTGTCTGATGAAGACGAGTTGAACGCGTTCGATTATGTCCCTGTTTCCCCGAAGGCGCCGCCGCCGGAGAGGGCAAGGGTGTGAAGGTGAAGCCCGCATGAACGAGCTTATGAAAATCCTGGGTCAAACCGGTCAGCCGATGACCTTTGACCAGATCCAGATCAAGATCGCCTCGCCCGAGCAGGTGCGCAGCTGGTCCTACGGCGAGATCAAGAAGCCGGAGACGATCAACTACCGCACCTTCAAGCCGGAGCGGGACGGCCTGTTCTGCGCCCGCATCTTCGGGCCGATCAAGGACTACGAGTGCCTGTGCGGCAAGTACAAGCGCATGAAGTTCCGCGGCATCATCTGCGAGAAGTGCGGCGTTGAAGTGACCCTCGCCAAGGTCCGGCGCGAGCGCATGGGCCATATCGAGCTCGCGTCGCCGGTCGCCCATATCTGGTTCCTGAAGTCGCTGCCGTCGCGCATCGGCCTGATGGTCGACACGACGCTGAAGGATCTCGAGAAGGTTCTCTATTTCGAGAGCTACATCGTGCTCGAGCCGGGCCTGACCGACCTCAAGCTGCACCAGATGCTGACCGAAGATCAGCTGCTCGCGAAGCAGGATGAGTTCGGTGAAGACGGCTTCCGCGCCGGCATCGGCGCCGAGGCGATCAAGCACATCCTCGCCAATATCGATCTCGACGCCGAGAAGACCCGCATGCGCGTGGAGCTGAAGGCGACGACGAGCGAGGCCAAGCGCAAGAAGCTGGTCAAGCGTCTGAAGCTGGTCGAGGCCTTCGCCGAATCCGGCTCCCAGCCGAGCTGGATGATCCTCGATGTCATGCCGGTCATTCCGCCCGAGCTGCGCCCGCTGGTGCCGCTCGACGGCGGCCGCTTCGCGACCTCGGACCTCAACGACCTCTATCGCCGCGTCATCAACCGCAACAACCGCCTGAAGCGGCTGATCGAGCTGCGCGCGCCGGACATCATCGTGCGCAACGAGAAGCGCATGCTGCAGGAATCGGTCGATGCGCTGTTCGACAACGGCCGCCGCGGCCGCGCCATCACGGGCGCCAACAAGCGGCCGCTGAAGTCGCTCTCCGACATGCTGAAGGGCAAGCAGGGCCGCTTCCGCCAGAACCTGCTCGGCAAGCGCGTCGACTATTCCGGCCGTTCGGTCATCGTCGTGGGTCCGGAGCTGAAGCTGCACCAGTGCGGCCTGCCGAAGAAGATGGCGCTCGAACTCTTCAAGCCCTTCATCTACGCCAAGCTCGAGAAATACGGCCACGCCACGACCATCAAGGCGGCGAAGCGCATGGTGGAGAAGGAGCGTCCGGAGGTTTGGGACATCCTCGAAGAGGTCATCCGCGAGCATCCGGTGATGCTGAACCGCGCGCCGACGCTGCATCGCCTCGGCATTCAGGCCTTCGAGCCGGTGCTCATCGAAGGCAAGGCGATCCAGCTGCATCCGCTGGTCTGCACCGCCTTCAACGCGGACTTCGACGGCGACCAGATGGCCGTCCATGTGCCGCTCAGCATCGAGGCGCAGCTCGAAGCCCGCGTGCTGATGATGTCGACCAACAACATCCTGAGCCCCGCGAACGGCAAGCCGATCATCGTGCCGAGCCAGGACATCGTGCTTGGCCTCTACTACCTCTCGCTGGAGACGCCGGAATTCCGCGCGACCGCCGACCAGGACGCGCCGGCCTTCGGCACGCATCGGCGAACTCGAGCATGCGCTCGCCGCCAAGCGCATCCAGCATGCACGACAAGATCCGCGCCCGCATGCAGGTCAAGGAAGCAAGCGGCGAGGTGGTCCGCCGCGTCATCGTGACGACGCCGGGCCGCATGCTGATCGGCCAGATCCTGCCGCTGCATGCGAATGTGCCCTTCGCGCTGATCAACAAGCAGCTGACGAAGAAGAACGTCTCGGACGTCATCGACGCGGTCTATCGCCATTGCGGCCAGAAGGAATGCGTGATCTTCGCCGACCGCCTGATGGGCCTCGGCTTCACCAACGCCGCCAAGGCCGGCCTCTCCTTCGGCAAGGATGACCTCATCATCCCGGCCGAGAAGACCGAGCTGATCTCCAAGACCCAGGGCGAGGTGAAGGAGTTCGAGCAGCAGTATCAGGACGGTCTGATCACGGCGGGCGAACGCTACAACAAGGTCGTCGATGCCTGGTCGCGCTGCACGGATAGCGTTGCCGCCGCGATGATGAAGGAGATCTCGAAGCAGGAGATCGGCACGCCGACCAACTCGGTGTGGATGATGAGCCACTCCGGTGCGCGTGGGTCGCCGGCCCAGATGCGTCAGCTCGCCGGTATGCGCGGCCTCATGGCGAAGCCCTCGGGCGAGATCATCGAGCAGCCGATCATCGCGAACTTCAAGGAAGGCCTCTCGGTTCTCGAATACTTCAACTCCACCCACGGCGCCCGCAAGGGTCTCGCGGATACGGCGCTGAAGACCGCGAACTCGGGCTACCTCACCCGCCGTCTCGTCGACGTGGCGCAGGACAGCATCATCGTCGAGGAGGATTGCGGCACCGAGAAGGGGCTGACGGTTCGCGCCGTCATGGATGGCGGCGAGGTGGTGTCCTCGCTTTCCGAGCGTATCCTGGGCCGCACCTCGGCCGAGGACATCATCGATCCGGCCTCCGGCAGGCGTGCTGGTCGCGAACAACACCCTGATCGAGGAAGCGGAAGCCGAACTGATCGAGAAGGCCGGCGTCGAGGCGGTGAAGATCCGCTCGGTGCTGACCTGCGAGGCGCCGGTCGGCTGCTGCGGCCATTGCTACGGCCGTGACCTCGCCCGCGGCACGCCGGTCAATGCCGGTGAGGCGGTCGGCGTCATCGCCGCCCAGTCCATCGGCGAGCCCGGCACGCAGCTCACGATGCGCACCTTCCATATCGGTGGCGCGGCGCAGCGTGGCGCCGAGCAGTCGAGCGTGGAAGCGAGCCATGACGGCACCGTCCAGGTCCGCAACCGTAACGTGGTCACCAACAGCTCGGGCGTGCCCGTGGTGATGAGCCGTAACTGCGAAATCGTGCTGGCCGGATGCCAATGGCCGCGAGCGCGCGCGCTTCCGCGTGCCCTACGGCGCGCGCCTGCTGACCGACGACAACCAGGCGGTCGTCGCGCGGCCAGAAGCTCGCGGAATGGGATCCCGTACACCCTGCCGATCATCACCGAGCGTGGCGGCGTCATCGAGTTCGCCGATGTGATGGAGGGTGTCACCCTCGTCGAGCGGATGGACGAAGTGACAGGCCTCACCTCCAAGGTGATCGTCGACTACAAGCAGGCGACGAAGGCGGTCGATCTGCGTCCGCGTATCCTGCTCAAGGATGCCAAGGGCGACGTGGTGAAGCTGCGCGAACGGCGCCGAGGCCCGCTACTTCCTCTCGCCCGACTCGATCCTCTCGGTGGAGAACGGCGCGACGGTCGCGGCCGGTGACGTGCTGGCGCGCATTCCGCGCGAAGGCAGCAAGACCCGCGACATCACCGGCGGTCTGCCGCGCGTCGCCGAACTCTTCGAGGCGCGCCGTCCGAAGGACCACGCGATCATCGCGGAGATCGACGGCCGCGTCGAATTCGGCAAGGATTACAAGGCAAAGCGCCGCATCATCGTGAAGAACGACGAGACCGGCGAAGAGACCGAGTATCTGGTGCCGAAGGGCAAGCACGTCTCGGTGCAGGAAGGCGACTTCGTGCGTATCGGCGACCCGCTGGTCGACGGTCCGCGCGTGCCGCATGACATCCTGCGCGTGCTGGGTGTCGAGGCGCTGTCCGACTACCTCGTCAACGAGATCCAGGACGTCTACCGGCTGCAGGGCGTGAAGATCAACGACAAGCACATCGAGGTGATCGTTCGCCAGATGCTGCAGAAGGTTGAGATCACGGATCCGGGCGACACCACCTTCCTGATCGGGCGAGCAGGTGGATCGCCCGGAGTTCGAGATGGAGAACGAGAAGCGCATCCAGGCCGGCGAGCGCGTGGCGATGGCCATGCCGGTGCTTCAGGGCATCACCAAGGCCAGCCTGCAGACGCACAGCTTCATCAGCGCCGCCTCCTTCCAGGAGACCACGCGCGTGCTGACCGAGGCGGCGACCGCCGGCAAGATGGATCAGCTCCAGGGCCTGAAGGAGAACGTCATCGTCGGGCGTCTCATCCCGGCGGGCACCGGCAGCGTGATGAACCGTCTACGCCAGGTGGCCGCGGGCCAGACCAAGGGCCGAGCGCTGCGCCGTGAAGTCACCAAGCTGCCGAGCCCCGATATCGCGGCGGAGTAAGGCGGTACCGGCCTGGAGCGGGATCATCCGTGTGAGACGCGGATGATCCCGCTCACCAAGGCTTCACGAGAATCATAAGGTTACGCGTGGTCATGTGATTCCGACATTTGCGTGAGCCCCACTGCAACGGGCGTGCAGATGCCGGAATCACATGACCGCTCGGAGACCTTATTCGAGATTTAACGCTGCGTGAGTCGACGGGCCGCGCGAAAAGGGGCATTCTTCGCTTTCCCTAAACCCGGCGGGGTGGTGGCTTGCTCACGCAAGGCGTATGTGACGGCCCCATTGCTTCACTGAGCTGCACGGAACGTTAAGAGAGTGGCACCCCTTCGCGAAGGCACAGATACGGACGTTATGGAACGGGGTTTCCAGGAGGACGCGGCCGAACCGAGGCATGAGCCCGGCTCCCGCATCGGGAGCGAGCTTCGTGCTGCGCGAGAGCGTTTGGGCTGGGAGATCGATGCCGTCGCGGAAGCCCTCCGCCTGAAGCCTGCCTTCATCCAGGCGATCGAGCAGGGTGACATCCGCAACCTCCCCGGAACGGCCTATGCCGTCGGCTTCGTGCGGACCTATGCGACCGCTCTCGGGCTTGATCCGAATGAAGCGATCCGCCGCTTCCGGAGCGAGCGCGATGAGGTGAACCACAAGACGGAGCTGGATTTTCCGGCCCCGGTGCCGACGCGGGGCGTGCCCGCGGGCGCGATTGTCCTGATCGGTGCCGTCATCGCGATCGGCGGCTATGCCGCCTGGTATCATTATTCCGGCCATGGCGGCCACTCGACGGAAGCGGTGGATGCGCTGCCGGCGCATCTCGAGCCCTTGGCCCCGCCGCCGATGCCGAAAATCGCGAGTGCCTCGTCCCCGGCGAAGCCTGCAACGGCGCCCTCCGCAGCGCCTGGGGCAGGCGTCGCCGCGCCGGGCGTCGCTCTTGCAAGTTCAGCGGGCGCTGGCGCGCCGGGCTCTGCGGCGAGCGTCGCCGCCTCGGCCGCGCCGCCGGAACCCGAGGTTTCGCCTTCCTCTGCGGCGGCAGCCGTGCCGCCGGCGGGGCTTCCCGCGAGCACGGCCGCACCCGGCGCGGCCGCACCCAGCACCAGCGCGCCTGCAACAGTCGCGGCCGTGGCGCCACCGACGGTGGCGGCTGGCGGCCCAGCGGCCGGCGCCGGCCCGGCGACGCCGCCGTCTGCGGCCCCGGCCGGCACCGGCATGGTGATTGAGGCAGTCGCCGATGACTGGATCGAAATCAGGGATGCCAAGGGCCACGTCGTCTATCAGACCGTTCTGCATTCCGGCGACAGCTACAAGGTGCCGGATCAGCCGCAGCTGACGCTGACCACGGGCAACGCCTCCGCCACGAAGGTCGTGCTGGCCGGCAACGTGATCGGGCCGCTCAAGGGCCATGTCTTGCATGACATCCCGCTTGACGCCGGGAGTCTGAGGGCGGCGAGTGGCCAGCCGGCAGGTGGGGCCGCTCCGGAGGCCGGGGCAGCGGCGCCCGCACCAGCCGCGGTGACGAGCCCCGCGGCGCAATGACCGCTTTCGAGCGATGACACCGGTTCGGCGGAACAGGAGTACACAATGAACTATCGCGCGTATCAGCAGATCGATCGCCGGAAATCCCGCCAGATCAGCGTTGGCTCCGTGAAGGTCGGGGGCGATGCGCCGATCAGCGTGCAGACCATGACCAATACGCTGACGACCGATGTTGACGGCACGGTCGCCCAGATCCGCAAGGCGGAGGCTGCCGGCGTCGATATCGTCCGCGTCTCCTGCCCTGATCAGGAAAGCACGGCGGCGCTGAAGCACATCGTGGCCCAGGCCAAGGTGCCGATCGTCGCCGACATTCATTTCCACTATCGCCGCGCGATCGAGGCGGCGGAAGCGGGTGCCGCCTGCCTGCGCATCAACCCCGGCAATATCGGCAGTGCCGAGCGCGTGCGCGAGGTGGTGAAGGCCGCCCGGGACCATGACTGCTCCATCCGCATCGGCGTGAACGCCGGCTCGCTCGAAAAGCACCTGCTCGAGAAATATGGCGAGCCCAACCCCGATGCGCTGGTTGAAAGCGCGCTGGAGCACGCCAAGATCCTGCAGGATCACGACTTCCACGAGTTCAAGATCAGCGTGAAGGCGTCTGACGTCTTCCTCGCCGTCGCCGCCTATCAGCAGCTTTCCGAAGTCTGCGACCATCCTCTGCATATCGGCATCACCGAAGCGGGCGGGCTTCGCACCGGCACGGTGAAGTCCTCGATCGGCCTCGGCTCCCTGCTCTGGGCCGGCATCGGTGACACGATGCGCGTCTCGCTGTCGGCGGAACCCGAGGAAGAGGTCCGCGTCGGCTGGGAAATCCTGAAGTCGCTCGGGCTCCGCCATCGCGGCGTGCGCATCATCTCCTGCCCCTCCTGCGCGCGGCAGGGGTTTGACGTGATCCGCACGGTCCAGGCGCTGGAGGAGCGGCTGGAGCATATCGAGACGCCGGTCACCCTCTCCATCATCGGCTGCGTGGTGAACGGGCCGGGCGAGGCGCTGATGACGGACCTTGGCATCACCGGCGGCGGTGCCGGCCGCCACATGGTCTATAGCGCCGGCCGCCAGGACCACACGATCGACAAGGACGCCATGATCGACCATGTCGTGGAACTGGTCGAAAAGCGCGCGGAAGAGATCCGCGCCGCCGAAGCCGCTGCCGCGCCCGCCGTCGCCGCAGAATAGCCGGGCTGTGTCCAGCTACCCGCTCTCCGCATAGGGGAGCGGGTTTTCATTTGCTACAAAGAAACAAGACCCCCAGCCGAGGCACGTTTATTCTTGTCCAGCCTTCAGCCTGTCCGCGGTACCCGTGATCTCATCGGCGACGATCAGCGCCGCCACCGTCATGTGATTGACGCGGCCCGCCACGTCTCGGGCCTCTATGGTTTCGAGGAATGGGCGACGCCGATTTTCGAGGAGACGCGAGTTTTCTCCCGCACGCTCGGCGAAACCTCCGACGTCGTCACGAAGGAAATGTATACCTTCACCGACCGTGGCGGTGACAGCGTGACGCTGAGGCCCGAAGGCACGGCCGCCGTCTGCCGCGCGCTCGTCTCCAACGGCCTCACCCAGTCCCTGCCGCTCAAGGTGTTTTATGCGGGTCCAATGTTCCGCTATGAGCGGCCGCAGAAGGGGCGCTACCGCCAGTTCCACCAGATCGGTATCGAGCTGATCGGCCCTGCCGAGCCGCTCGCGGATGCCGAGGTCATTGCCTGCGGCTGGCAAATTCTCCAAGCCCTCGGCATCGCGAACGAGGTCACGCTCGAGGTCAATACGCTGGGTGACGCGGAGAGCCGCGCCGCCTATCGCGCGGCCCTGGTCGCGTATTTCACGGCGCATGAAGCGTCTCTGTCGGAGGAAAGCCGCGACCGCCTCGCGCGCAACCCGCTGCGCATCCTCGACAGCAAGGACGAGGGCGACCGCAGGATCGTGGCCGATGCGCCGACGATCGCGGGCCACCTGACCCCGAGCGCTGCCCGCTTCTATGACAGCCTGCGCGGCTACCTCACCCAGCTCGGCATCCCCTTCGTCGACAATCCGCGCATCGTGCGCGGGCTCGACTACTACAATCACACCGCCTTCGAATTCGTGACCACCGCCCTCGGCGCCCAGGGCACGGTGATGGGCGGCGGACGCTACGATGGCCTGGTCCGTGACATGGGCGGGCCGGATACCCCGGCCGTGGGCTGGGCCGCCGGCATCGAGCGCCTTGCCATGCTGATTGCCGAGCCGAAAGCGGAGGCCGCGAGCGTTGCCGTTATTCCGGCGGGTGATGACGCGGAAGCGGCGGCCTTCGGCATCGTGCAGCGGCTGCGCCAGGGTGGCGTGCGCGCCGATATCGGCTACCGTGGCAATCTGCGCCGCCGCATGGAGCGCGCCAACAAGGCCGGCGCGCGGGCCGCGATCATTCTGGGGTCGGAGGAAGCGGCGCGGGGTGTCGCCCAGCTGAAGGATCTCGTCTCCGGCGTGCAGAGCGAGGTCTCGCTCGATGCTCTTCTGGAAGCCGTTCTGGCCTTGCCCGTGGAGGCGGGGGCGTGAGCCTCGAGGCCCAATTCGACGATATCCTGGCGCGGGCGGAGGAGCTGCGCGATCGCCTCGCCTCGGGTGCCACGGGTCATGAATTCGTCCGTGCCTCGCGCGAACTCGCCGAGCTGGAGCAGGTGGTCGGCCTGATCAGTGCCTTGCGCGAGGCCGAGCAGGGCATGGCGGAAGCGACAGCGCTTCTCGCCGACCCCGACATGCGGGAGCTGGCGGAAGCGGAGGCCCAGGCGCTGAAGACCCGCATCCCGGGGCTGGAGCGGGAGATCCAGCTTGCCTTGCTGCCCAAGGATGAGGCGGATGAGCGCTCTGCCATCCTGGAAGTGCGGCCGGCAGCGGGGGGCGACGAAGCCGGGCTTTTCGCGGCCCAGCTCTTGGCTATGTATCAGCGCTATGCCGACGCCCAGGGCTGGCGCTTCGAGGTCATGGAATATGCCGATACGGAGCTGGGCGGCCTCAAGGAAGGCATCGCCAGCATCACCGGCCGCAATGTCTTCGCCAAGCTGAAATTCGAATCCGGCGTGCATCGCGTGCAGCGCGTGCCGGAGACGGAAAGCCAGGGCCGCATCCATACCTCGACGGTGACCGTCGCCGTCCTGCCCGAAGCGGAAGAGGTGGATATCGAGGTCAATGAAACCGACCTCCGCATCGATGTCTTCCGCGCCTCGGGCGCGGGCGGCCAGCATGTCAACAAGACCGAAAGCGCGGTCCGCATCACCCATATCCCGACCGGCATCGTGGTTGCGATGCAGGAGGAGAAGAGCCAGCACAAGAACCGCGCCAAGGCGATGAAGATCCTGCGCGCCCGCATGTATGAGCGCGAGCGCGCGAGCCAGCACGCGACCCGCGCCGCCGACCGCAAATCCCAGGTCGGTACCGGGGACCGTAGCGAGCGCATCCGCACCTACAACTTCCCGCAAGGCCGGGTGACCGATCACCGTATCAATCTCACGCTGTACAAGATCGACCGCGTGATGATGGGCGAACTCGACGAGATCATACAGGCGCTGGTCGCTGACGATCAGGCGACACGCCTCGCCAGCCTCGCCTCGGCGGCGTAATGGTCGAGCTTGACGCCGCACTCCGCGCGGCGACGGCCCGGTTGAATGCGGCGGGAATCGACAGCCCGCACCGCGAGGCGCGCATCCTCCTGATGCATGTGCTGGAGACGGACCAGGCGGGCCTGCTCCAGCGCCGCGGCGGTCTGTTGACGCTGCAAGAAGTGGCGCGATTTGAGGCCGCAATCGACCGCCGGTCGGCGCGCGAGCCGGCGGCCACCATCATCGGCCACAGGGAATTCTGGAGTCTCGATTTCCTGGTCACCCAGGATACGCTCATTCCACGGCCGGACTCCGAGGTGATGATCGAGACGGCGCTGTCATTGATGCGGGGCCGCCCGGTCCGCCGCATCCTCGATCTCGGCACCGGCACCGGCTGCCTTCTGCTGGCGGCACTTACCGAATTTCGTGATGCCTGGGGGCTTGGTGTCGATCTTTCGCTCGGCGCCGCCATGGTCGCGGCCGCCAATGTCAGGCGCCTCGGTCTTGCCGATCGTGCCGCCATCATCGTGGGCTCCTGGACAGCTGCGCTCTCTGCCCGCTTTGACCTGATCCTTTGCAATCCGCCCTATATTCCGGCGGCCGACATTGCCGGGCTCATGCCTGAAGTTGCTGGCTATGAACCGAGACTTGCGCTGGACGGTGGCAGCGATGGGCTCGACCCCTACCGGTTTCTCTTCGCGGATCTGCGCCACCGGCTGGAGCCCGCCGGGCTCGCCCTTTTCGAATTCGGGGCCGGCCAGGCGGAGGCTTTGGTTGCGCTGGCCCAGGCCGCGGATCTCACGGTTCTCGATGTAAAACATGACCTCGCGGGTCACGCCCGCGTCCTGGCTGTGTCCCACCCATAAAAAAACGGTTGGCTTCGCGGAGCGCCCGGGCTAGCGTGCGTTGCGCGGTGGGGCTGTCCTGGACGCCTCGCCCGTAGTGTTCTTCGGTGACTTTGCTCGGGGCTGCCCCGAAGCCCAGGCCGTGGAACCCCAAAGTCCGAAGCGTGCAACCGGCCTGTCGACCCGACGCTCGTGATGTCACGAGCTTGGCTAGGTTGCTAACAGGAAAGCGGCTCGTCGTAGTAATGAACATCAAACGTATGCGTGGTCGCGGCCATCGTGGAAACGGTGCCAGCGGTGGCGGTGGTGGCGGCGGCGGCAATGGCGGTGCGATGCGTCATCAGGGCGGCAGTGGCAACGGCATCCCGCTGAATCGCAATCATGTCTTCGACAGCAATGGCCCCGATCTCCGGGTCCGGGGAACCGCGCAGCAGCTGTTCGAGAAGTATCTCCAGCTCGGCCGGGATGCCACCAGCGCGGGCGATCGCGTGATGGGCGAAGGCTATTTCCAGCACGCAGAGCATTATTTCCGCATCGTGAGCGCGATGAACCAGGCGGCCGCCCAGCATCAGCAGCAGCAGGCGATTCATCAGGCGAGCCAGGGCCGCCGCAATGGCGGCGAGGATGGGTCGCTTTCGGAAGAGGGTGACGCGGTGACGGACGCGGCGGAGGATGGCCGTTCGGCCACCGTCGAGACCCGGGAAATCCCGATCGCGGCGACGGCGCCGGAAGCCTGAGCCGGCTGCCGGACCCGGCAGTCGTTTTCTTCGCCTCCCGCGGGCTCGGTCCGCGGGCCTACCCAAGGCAAGGGTTAGTCAGGGGCTCGTCCCGGGCACAACGCGAAAGCCGGGCTGGTCAGGCGGCTCGGCAATCTCATCCCGGATCGATTCCACGCGGGCCAGACGCGGCCCCCGGCGGCAGGCGCGCGCCAGCTCTTCCACGGCATCGGCGGTGCCGCTGATCAAGGCTTCCACCGTGCCATCCGCATTGTTGCGGACCCATCCGTCAATGCCGAGCACCTTGGCCGCCTCGGCCATCCAGGCACGGTAGCCTATGCCCTGCACTTGCCCGGATATGATCAGTCGCTTGCTGCTCATCCGCCCCTCCGCGTCAGCTCGTAATAGCGTGCGGCGGTCGCCACCTCGCGCGCGGAGGCGCTGCGCCGGGCCAGCGCTTCGGCATCCTGGCCCCAGCGCTCCTCCTGGAAAAGTTCATCGAGGCAGGAGAGGCGAAAAGCCTCATCGCCGTCGAGCGCGCCATCGGTGAGGGCGAGGCCAAGCACCAGACTGCCGAAAATCGGCACGACGACCCCGAGCAAGGCGAGCCCATGCGCATCATGGCGAGCGACCGCCTGGGCAAGGGCGGTGAGGCTCTGCGGATTCTGGGACACGAAGCCGAGCCCCTGTGTCACGGCGAGCCAGGCGTCGTAGCGCCGGGCCGCCCAGTCCAGCCAGGGCTGCCAGCTGTCCTGCTGCCGGCGCACCAGGGCTTCCGGCTCGGTCGCCCGGTAGCAGAGCAGGTCGCTCTCGCCATAGCGAGCGATGGCGGTGACCGTATCGGCGGGCTTCGGGGCGATGCGCAAATGCGCGGTCGCCGCAAGCTGTGTCAGCGGGAGGTGCTGCGGCCGAACCTCGGTCCCCGGCGCGGGGGCCAGCCATTCGGCGGCAATTGCCTCGGCCAGGGGCCTGCGGTCGATCACAAGGACCTCGCCGCCCGGCAGGCGCATGGGCTTGCCATCCAGCAGGAGCGTGAAGCCCGCCGCCTCCGGCGCGATCGCGGTTTCAGTCCAGAAGCGCTTCATGCCGTCTTATCCAATCTCCAAACGCGCTCTCCTAGTGGCCGCGCAGCAGCTGTTGGAAGAGGTTCATCGGCTTTTGCAGCAGGCTCGCATCGGATGTGCCCGTGGGCTCCGGACCCGGCTGGCCGTTACGGGCCAGGTTCAAGGCCGGCGCGCAGGCGGCCGAGACCGGCGGCCCGCTATGCTTGCCGCCCACCAGCGACTGCACCAGACCGTTCAACCCCTGGGCGTTGCTCGCGCCCGGCTCCTCGTCGATGGTGACGCGGCCGACCTTGCCGAAGCGGGGCGCGGCAAAGGGGCCGGTCAGGTTCAGCGGCACCGCCACCGCCATTTCGCCGAGATAGAGGTCGGGCTGGAGCGCGAGGGCCAGCCGCTCCTGGCCGAAATCGACGGTGCCCGTGCCCTGCAGCAGCAGCCGCGGCGTATCGAGCAGCAGCGCATGCACCGCCGCATCGCCGTTCTGTGCATCGAGCCTGATCGCGAGGCAGCGCATCGGCACCTGCCCCGCGGCATTGAGCAGCTCCGCCGGCACGGCGCCGGCCGAATGGATGGCCGGGCCGATGAGGCTTGCCAGCGCATGGCCATCAATCACCCCGTCAACACCGGCGAGGCCGAAGGCGCCGTTGACGCTCGCCGCCATCTGCCGGGTCGTGGCGCCATCCGCTGTGAGATTGGCGAAGACCTGGACGAGGCCGTCGGCTGCGACCGGGATCTGCAGCGCCTTGAGAAGCGGCGCGATGGCAAGGTTCTGCGCCTGCATCGAAAAGGTTTCATGCGGTGTCGCACCGGTGGCGGTGATCCGCCCGGCCGCGAGCACCTGGCCGCCAGGCACGACGACGGAGGACGGGTCGAGCGAGAAGACACCGTCCTGCAGCTCCGCATGGGCGACCAGCGCCCGGTATTCCGCGCCGCCCAGCCGCAGGCTGGCGAAGGCGAGGTTGGCCCGCGCGTCAAAGCTCTTCAAGACTGTCAGGGGCAGGGCAAGATCCGGGATGAGCCTCGGGCTGCCAGAGACTTTCGCGGCGGGCTGCGCCGGCTGCGCGGGCGGCCCGGGCGGTGTCGCCGGCACAGCCGCCTGCGGCTGAGCGGTGGCATTGAGGACGGAGTCGAGATCGAGCCGGGCGGAGCGGAGATTGGCGCCGAAATAGGGACGCGGCGCGAAGGCGAACCCGACGGCGCCCTCGAGGTCGCCTTGCGGGGCGGTGAGATCGAGGCCTGAGATGGTGAAGCCCTGAGCAAGGCCGCCGGTTTCGTCGATCAGCGTGCCAGTGCCGTTCAGGGTCGTGAAGCCCGGCAGGGACGTGCCGGCAAGCGGGGAGAGATAGGCGAGGTTCGCAACCTGCGCGGAGAGCGCGAGGTTGACGCCCTTGAGCGACCACGGTTGCGCGATCGTCCCCTGGGCATGGAAGGTGCTCTGCGCTGCCGTCAGCATGAGATCGACGGGAAGGGGCGAGGCCGGCTGCGCGCCGGGGGACTGCCCGACTGCAGTCTGCCGGCTTGGGATGGGCAAGGGGCCGACCGAGCCCGAGAGGGTGAAGGCAAGGCCCCGGCGCTCGCCCAGGATATTCACCGAGATGGGCTGGTCCGGGGCGGGGGTCACCAGCGAAAGGCTATCCAGTTTCAACCCAGGCGCGAGGCTGGCGAGATCGGAATTCTGGGCCTGCAAGCTGAGATTGCTGAAGCGTGGCTCGCCCTGGCCAGCGTCCTGGATCTTCGCGCCGACCGCCACGCCATGCAGCGGCGGCAGGCTCATCCGCGCGGGGAGGAGCCCGGCCGGCAGGAACGGCGCCATCGCTTCAAGGGCCGGGATCTCTGCCTGCAGGGTGAGATCGTAGCCGCGGCCCTGGCGCGGATCGGTGATGCCGCCCTGCACCGTGAGGGTGGCGCCCGCAGCCCCCACGGTCAGCTGCACGGGCCAGCTTGATTGATCGGCGGGATCGGTAAGGTGGGTGAGGGGGCCGGTCTTGCCGGCCACCGTTATCGCCTGGTTCTGCCACAGCAGATTGGCGGCGATATCGAGCGGAGCCGCTTCGGGCGCCTCGCCCGCCACCGCTTCGGCGGTGATGCGCGCATGGGGCAGCTGCACCTTCACGGCCCGGCCCGCGGCCTCGTCCCGCCAGTCCAGGGTGCCGTCGCTGATGTCGAGCGACCGCACCGTGACCTGCCAGGAGCCTTGGCCCGTGCTTACGCCGGCGGCAGGGGGCGGCGCTGCGGCAGGCTTGGCCTGCGGCTGAAACAGCCAGTTCGCCCGCCCGTCCATGGTTTTTTCCAGCAGGATCGTCGGGTGGCGCAGCACCAGCGCTTCAATGTCGATCTGGTGGTGCAGCAGCGGCAGCAGCGCGATGCGCGTTTCGATCGAACGCACGCGCGCCATCAGCGGCGCGGCCCCGCCCGGGATATTGGCGATGCGGACATCGCCCGCCGAGAGCGTCGGAATGAGCGAGAGCTTGACCGCGACCGGCCCCGCAATCGTCACCTGCCGGCCGAGCGCCCGCGTCGCGGCCGCGGCCATCTGGTCCTTGTAGGCATTCGGATTGAAGGTCAGGAGTGCAGCCGCCACCGCCACGATCGGCACAATGATGACGACGGCGACACCGGCCAGAAGGTAGCGCCGCACGCGGCGCCTGGCCGGGCGCGAGGTCGGATAGGGCTGCGAGTCGGGCGTTTCGGTCATGTCGCCCTTTACCATGAGCGCGCGCCTCAGGCGCCTGTCTCGGTCGCCTTTACGGCGACCCAGAGTGCCTCCATTTCCTCAAGCTTTGCCTGCGCAGGCGCGCGGCCTTCCGCCGCCAGCCGTGCTTCGACCGCCTGGAAGCGGCGCGTAAATTTTGCGTTAGCGGCCCTCAGCACGGTTTCGCTGTCCAGGCTGAGCTTGCGGCAGAGATTGGCCATGACGAAAAGGAGGTCGCCCATTTCATCGGCGATGCGCTCCATCCCGCCCGCCGGGATTTCGGCCTTCAGCTCGGCGACCTCCTCATCCAGCTTGTCGAAGAGGTCCTCGATCTTCGGCCAGTCGAAGCCGACGCGTGCGGCGCGCGCCGAGAGCTTCTGCGCCCGCGTCAGGGCCGGCAGCGTAGCCGCGACACCGTCCAACGCGCTCACGCTTTGCTTGGCCTTGGCCGCGCGCTCTTCCGCCTTCTGCGCTTCCCAGGCAGCGGTCTGCGCCGCCGCGTCCCGCTCCGCGGCATCGGCGAAAATATGCGGATGGCGGCGGACGAGCTTGTCGTTGATGCCGGCCGCGACCTCCGCGAAGGAGAACAGCCCCTGCTCGCGCGCGATCTGGCTATGGAAGACGACCTGCAACAGGAGATCGCCCAGTTCCTCGCGCAGGGCGGTCAGGTCCCCGGCCTCCGCGGCCTCGGCGACCTCATAGGCTTCTTCCACCGCGTAAGGCGCGAGCGAGGCGAAATCCTGCTTCAGGTCCCAGGCGCAGCCGCCCACAGGGTCGCGCAGGCGGGCCATGGTTTCGATCAGGGCGCGCAGTGCCTGCTCGGCAGCCAGGCCGCGCATATCGGAGATATCGTTCATGCAGTGAATTGTTCCGTCAGGATGCGTTCGGAGAGGCCCTGCTCGGGGTCGAAGAGCACAGTCACCGACATCGCGCGCTCTTCCGTGACCGCGACTGAGACGACGTGGCGGACCTCGAAGGAATCGGCGACGGCGGCAACGGGCCGCTTATCGACCTCCAGGATTTCGAACAGCACATCGGCTGAACTCGGCAGCAATGCGCCGTGCCAGCGGCGCGGGCGGAAAGCGCTGATCGGCGTCAGCGGCAGGAGATTGGCCGAGAGCGGCACGATCGGGCCATGGGCCGAGAGGTTGTAGGCGGTCGAGCCGGCGGGCGTTGAAATCAGGATGCCGTCACAGGCCAGCTCCGGCATGCGCACCCGGCCATCGACCGATATGCGGATCTTCGCCGTCTGCCGCAGCTGGCGGAGCAGGCTGACCTCGTTGAGCGCGAGCGCCTCTTCCACCGCGCCGGTCTGCGTCACCGCGTGCATCCGCAAGGGATGCAGGATGGCGCCCTGCGCCAGGGCCAGGCGCTCCGGCAGGGCCTCCTCGACGTAGCTGTTCATGAGGAAACCGACGGAGCCGCAATTCATGCCATAGACCGGGATCGCGCGGCCGAGCACGCTATGCAGCGTTTCCAGCATGAAACCGTCACCGCCGAGCGCGACCACGACCTGCGCTTCCAGGACCGGGACATTGCCGTAGAGGGATGCCAGCTGCTCCAAGCGCTCCTGAGCCTGGGGCGACGAGGAGGCGACGAAGGCGATACGGGACAAGCTGGCGCCGCCCAGGACCTGATCGAGTGCCAAGGGGTTGGCTGACCGATTGAGTGTTTGCGTCACGCTCACGCAAGTTTCCGGTGCTGCAGGACGGGCATATCCCGGCGTACGCGCGCCATCATGGTCTGGTCCGTGCGGGCAGTTGCCCAGCCCGGCCCGTCAGACGCGCGGGAGACGACAAGACCCCAGGGGTCGGCAATGAGGGAATGGCCGTAGGTCACGCGCGGCTCGCCATTGCCGTCAATATGGCGGCCCCAGCAGGCGGGAGCGACGATCCAGCTTTGGCATTCGATGGCCCGGGCACGCAGCAGCACCTCCCAATGGTCGCGCCCCGTCTGCAGCGTAAAGGCCGACGGCACGAAGATGATCTCGGCACCGGCCTGCCGCAGTTTCAGGAAGAGTTCCGGAAAGCGGAGATCATAGCAGATCGTCAGCCCGCATGTGACGCCGTGGGCTTGGAAGGTGACGATCTCGTCACCGCTCCTGAAGGTGGCACTTTCCCGGTAGCCGAGACCGTCAGGGGTGACGATGTCGAACAAATGGATCTTGCGGTAGCGGGCGATCTCTGCCCCCTCGGGATCGAAGACCACCGTCGTGTTGTACAGCAGGTCGCCCGTGCGCTCGGCGATGGAACCGCCATGGACGTACATGCTGTTGGCGCGCGCGACTTCGCGGAGAAATTCATAGGCGACGCCACCGGTCTCGTTTGAGCCCTCGGGCGGCAGTATTTCGGCCTCGGCGAATTTCGTGGCCCGGTCACCGCCGAGGCAGGTCCACATTTCCGGCAAGGCGATGATCCGGGGGCGCCCGTCGGCCAGCGCGCCCTGGATCAGGTCTCTTGCCTGGATGATGTTCTGCGCCTTGTCGGCGCCGGGGTTCATCTGGATCGCACTGATGCGCATGGGCGTGTTCCTGGCTGAGGCGAGGGGCTCAGCGATCGAAACGGGGTTCGTAGCGGGGCGGCCTGGGCACCTCGCGCTCGGCCCGGGCCGGGCGCCGCGCCTGGGCGGAGCGTGGCTCCGGCTCGTCATCATAGCGGTAGGGGTCGGCGGCGGGCGGCACGGGCGGGCGGCTCGGGGCCGCTGGCGGCGGCGGGGCGCGCATCGGCAGAGGGCTGCTGTCATAGGCATCCTCGTCCGGCCGGTAGAGAAGCGTGGGCTCGCCGAGTCGGAGGGAGAGCGTGCGGATTTCGTGCTGCACCTCGTCCAGCCTCGCCTCGATTCCGTCGAGCCGGCCTTTCAGTCCGATGACGCTGAAGGGCATCACCAGGAAAAGCAGCCCGTAGAGGATGGCCGGAACCAGGACGAGGATCGGCACCCACCAAGGCAACCAAGCGGGGAGAGTAAATGGCATCGTCATGCTTTCCTCCTTACCAGCAAATTCGCGCGCCTGCGAATGGCATCCGGGGCTGGATTTGAACCGCTTGCCATGCCAAGCGGTGATGACGAGAGCATGAAAGAATCTGCCCGATGCTGCTGCTCATTCCGGGGCCGGTGATGACCCACGCGGATGTCCGTGCCGCCGCCAACCGTGATATCGCGCCGTGGGACACGGCGCTGCGGGAGGAGATGGGCTCGCTTCAGACCCGGCTGCGCGCGCTGGCCGGCGGTATCGAGGGCACCCATACGGCGCTGGCCCTGCCGGGGTCCGGGCACTTCATCATCGAGGCCGCCATTCGCACCTTCCTGCCGCCGGCGAGTGACCGGGGCCATGACGGCGGCATCCTGATTCCTGGCTGCGGACAATATGCCCAGCGCATGATGCGGCTCGCGCGCGCGGCCGGCCGCCGTGTCGTCGAATTGCCGGTCTCCCTCGACGCCCCGATCGACCCCGCCGCCGTCGATCGGGCGCTCGCCGCCGATCCGGCGATCACCCATGTGGGCCTCGTCTATAACGAGACCAGCACCGGCATTGTCCATGACCCGGAGGCCGTGGGCGCGGTCGTGCGCCGCCATGGCCGCCGCATGATCCTGGATGCGGTCTCGGCCTTCGGCGCGCTGCCGGTTTCGATCGTGGAGCATCCCGAGATCGATGCGCTGATTTTCACCGCCAATAAATGCCTGGAAGGGTTGCCGGGCTTCGGCATGGCGGTGGCGCCCAATGCGCGGCTTGCCGCAGCGCGGGGGCAGGCCGACAGCTGGACGCTCGATCTCGCCGATGTCTACCAGAACGGTGTCGAGCACGGCCATGGCGCGATCCGCTTCACGCCGCCGATCCAGGCGATGGTCGCCCTGCACAAGGCGCTCGACCGGCTGGAGGAGGAAGGCGGCCCGCCTGCGCGCCTGCGCCGCTACCAGGACAATATGGCGGCGCTGTATGACGGGATGGAGCGTCTCGGCCTCCGCCCCGTTCTGCCGCGCGCGGTGCAAGGCCCGGTCGTCATGAATGTGGCGGCGCCGAGCCGGGGGGACTGGGATCTGAAGCACTTCGTCGAAGCGCTGAAGCGGCGCGGCGTGCTCATCAGCAATTTCAAGAATACTGAGCAGCCCAGCATGCGCATTGGCGCTATCGGCGCGATCACCCGTGTCGATATAGAACGCGCGGTCGAGGCTATCGGCGAGACGTTGGACGAACTCGGCCTTCGCCCCTGAGGTGATCGTGCCCCACGAGAGAGAGATAGAGCGACCATGACCATGGGTCACGACGAAGCCATTGCCCGGGCCGCGGTCCTGCGCCCCATCACGGAGATTGCCGCGCGCGCCGGTGTCCCCGAGACGGCGCTGGAACCCTATGGCCGCTTCAAGGCCAAGGTTTCGCTCGATTTCGTGGCGGAGGCGGCGCGGCGGCCGGAGGGTGCGCTCGTCCTGGTCAGCGGCATCAGCCCGACGCCTGCCGGGGAAGGCAAGACCACGACGACCATCGGTCTCGGCGATGCGCTGAACGCGCTCGGCACCCGGACGATGATCTGCCTGCGTGAGCCGAGCCTCGGCCCCTGCTTCGGGATCAAGGGCGGGGCGACGGGCGGTGGCCGCGCGCAGGTGGCGCCGATGGACCAGATCAACCTGCATTTCACGGGTGATTTCCACGCCATCACCGCGGCCCATAACCTGCTGGCCGCGATGCTCGACAATTCGCTCTTCTGGGACAATCCGCTGGAAATCGACCCGCGCCGCATCCGCTGGCGCCGCGCGCTGGACATGAATGACCGCGCGCTCCGCTCGATCGTGGATGGGCTCGGCGGCCTGTCCAACGGGGCTCCGCGCGAAAACGGCTTCGACATTACCGTCGCGTCCGAAGTCATGGCGATTTTCTGCCTGGCGCGTGACCTGGCCGACCTTCAGGACCGGCTTGGCCGTATCGTCGTCGCCGAGCGGTCGGACGGCACGCCGGTCACGGCGCGCGACCTCAAGGCGGATGGCGCCATGGCCGCACTTCTGCGCGATGCGCTCGCCCCCAATCTTGTCCAGACGCTCGAAGGCTCGCCGGCTCTCGTCCATGGCGGCCCCTTCGCCAATATCGCCCATGGCTGCAATTCGGTGATCGCGACGAAGCTTGGCCTGCACCTCGCCGACGTCGTGGTGACGGAAGCGGGCTTCGGCGCCGATCTCGGCGGCGAAAAGTTTCTCAATATCAAGTGCCGCCAGGCCGGGCTCAAACCCGCCTGCAGCGTTGTAGTGGCAACGATTCGCGCGCTCAAGATGCACGGCGGCGTGGCGAAGGAGGCGCTTGGTACGCGCGATGTCGCGGCCGTGGTGAAGGGGGCGGCCAATCTCCTCCGCCATATCGGGAATATGCGGAAATTCGGCCTGCCTGTCGTGGTCGCACTCAACCATTTCGCAAGCGACACGGAAGCGGAAGTGCAGGCCTTGACCGAGCTGCTGGCGCCTGAGGGGGCGACACTCGTCCGCTGCACGCATTGGGCCGACGGCTCGGCCGGCGCGCACGAGCTGGCGCGCGCCGTCAATGCGCTCATCGCCGACGGCGAGGCGCGCTTCGCGCCGATCTATCCGGATGAACGCGGCCTCGCCGCGAAAATCGAGACCGTTGCCCGGGAGATCTACGGCGCTGACGGCATCGAACTCGCGCCCGCGGCGGCGAAGCGCCTGGCCGCGATCGAGGAGGAAGGCTTCGGCCACCTGCCGGTCTGCATCGCCAAGACCCAATACAGTTTCAGCGCCGACCCGAAGCGTCTCGGCGCGCCGAACGGCCACCAGCTGCCGGTGCGGGAAGTGCGGCTCGCGGCCGGCGCCGGCTTCGTCGTCGTGCTCGCCGGTGCCGTCCTGACCATGCCCGGCCTGCCGCGCGTGCCTGCCGCCGAGCGGATCGGGCTGGACGACGAGGGACGAATTACCGGACTATTCTGAACAAGCCCGGGCCGAGCGGCCCGTCAGGGAGACGCCAAGGTGAAGCATCGCATTGCCATCATAGGCTTGGGCAAGATCGCCATCGATCAGCATGTGCCGTCGATCATGGGGGATGGGCGGTTCGACCTCGCGGCCATCGTCAGCGGTCGTGGCGCGAC
Source organism: uncultured Alphaproteobacteria bacterium (assembly GCA_963834475.1). Taxonomy (GTDB): domain Bacteria; phylum Pseudomonadota; class Alphaproteobacteria; order Acetobacterales; family Acetobacteraceae; genus Acidisoma. The sequence goes on from CAWIBZ010000001.1 coordinate 94,268, forward strand.
CGTGCAGGCTCTGCCGAGCTTCAGGACCGGTGAGACGCTGTATGCGGCGATGCCGGATGTGACGGCGGTGGCCCTGTGCACGCCCCCGGCGGGCCGGTTCGAGACGGCCCGCGCGGCGCTGCTCGCCGGCCGCGACGTGCTCATTGAAAAGCCGCCGGCCGCGACATTGGGCGAGATCGCTGAACTCGCGGCTTTGGCCGAACGGCAGGGCCGCGTCTTCTTCACGACCTGGCATTCCCGCTTCAATCCGGCGGTCGCCGAGGCGAAGCGTCTGCTCGCCGGCAAGCGCCTGAAGCGGCTTCGCGTCGATTGGCGGGAGGATGTGCGCCGCTGGCACCCCGGCCAAGCCTGGATCTGGCAGGCGGGCGGCTTCGGCGTCTTCGACCCCGGCATCAATGCGCTGTCCATCGTTACCGAAATCGCGCCTGAGCCGCTGTTCGTCGCGGCGGCGCGGCTTGAGGTGCCCGCGAACCGCCAGACGCCGATCGGCGCCGAAATCGCCTTCGCAACGCCGGACCCGATCGCAGGCGCGGACCTCTCCGCCGTGTTCGACTGGCGGCAGGAAGGCCCGCAGAGCTGGACCATCACCGCCGAGACGACGGACGGCACGGTCATTGAACTCACCGAAGGCGGTGCCGCGCTCGCGGTGGATGGAAAGCCTCTGGTTGCCGAGGCCGCGCAGGAATATCCGCGTATCTACGCGATGTTCGCCGAGCTGCTGGCCAAGCGGCAGTCCTTCGTCGACGTGCGGCCCCTGCAGCTGGTGGCGGACGCCTATCTCGTCGGCGACCGGGTCTCGGTCGCCCCCTTCGAGGCGTGAGGGGCTTTATCGCCCCTTGAGCCGGGCGGCGCGGCGGGCAATGGCAATAATGGCGGCATGGGCGATTGCCTCCGCCGGCATGCCTGTCCGTTTGCATTGCATCTCGGCCTCGCGCAGCGCCAGTTGCACGGCGGATAGGGCTGGCATCCGCCAGATATCCGCCGCTTCGATCATCGCCCGCTCGCGGCGGAAAAACACCGGCGGGCGCAGCGCCTTGACGGCATCCTGGGCGCTGAGCCCGGCCTCCCGCGCGGCGGCGACGCGGGCAAGCTTGTCCATATGCACATGGGCCGCGCGCACAAGCCCGACGGCGGAGGCGCCCTCGCGAGAGCTGCGACCGCAGTGCACGGTCTGCCTCCGCCACCGCGCCGCGCGCGCGGCGAAGAGCGCGTCCTCCACCGAAAGATCGGCCTGGTCGCCCGCGATCAGGCGCACGGTGTCGAGATCCACCGTGCCGCCTTCCCCCGCAAAAGGGCGAGCTTTTCGACCTCTGAACGGATCATGCCGCGGTCGGAACCGGCATGCTGGGCCAGCCAATCCAGCGCCTCGGGAGCGATCGTCGACCTTTTCCGCCTCGAACAGGCCGCGCAGCGTGGCCTTCAGCGCCGCGCCTTCCTCCGCGTAACAGGCCAGGGCGCCGGCCCGCGCCTCCTTCTCCGCCCAGGCGCGCAGCTTCGACCGCGGCGTGCAATTCGCCGGCTTCGAGAATGATGAGCGACGCCCTCCGGTCGCCTGGCAGGCCGCTGGCAGCGTGGCCGCGAGCGTATCGGCCGCTTCCCGCACCCGGACCACGCGGCGGCCGCCGCGAGAAGGAGAGGGCGCTGGCTTCGAGCGCGAGCGTGCCGGGATCGGGCCTGGTCAGTTCGGTGAAGCGGAAGGGGTCGTCCAGCGCGCCGGCCGCGGCACGGGCCAGCGCTTCGCCGCGCTCGCGGACCAGACCGGCATCGGGTCCGTAAATGAGGATGGCGCGGAAACGGGACGCGTCCCGGGTCAGCGCGGCGAAGTCGCGCGCGTCGAGCTTCACGGCTTTGCCCCCCTGGCGCGGGCGGCCGCCACGTCAGCCTGCGGGTTTGGCCTGCGCAAGCTTTCGCCCCTGACGGTGAAGTAATGGGCGAGGCGGGTGACGATCTGGTCGGCGACGGCATTGGTCAGACGCTCGTTGACGACGTTGGTCTCCAGCTCCTGGCCGAAAGGCTGGTTGTCGAAGGCGTTCAGGCTGTCGGCAGCCGCGGCGGTATTGCTGGACGAGAACCTTGTGGTCGGGGTCGTCCTGGGAGGTCAGCGACCAGGGCGCCGTCGCGATGAAGCGGACATAGGTGATCGTGCTGTCATACTGGATGCCGAGGCCGACCTGCGCGATGTTGAGGGAGACGGAGAGATTGTAGCGGGTGACATCCGGCACCTCGCCCGCCTCGAGGCGCGCTTGCAGCGCCTGGCGCAGCTCCTGCCCGGTGCGGTCGGCCAGGAGCGGCACCTGCACGTAGCCGCAGCTGGGCCTGCACGGATGGGCCTGCCGTGTGGCCGCTGCCAAGGCATCGGGCGCATAAAGCGGATGCAGTGAGCAGCCGGCAAGGCCGCCTGCCGCGCCGAGCCCCAAGAGCGCGCCCCCCAGATGCAAAAGACCGCGGCGGGAGAGCGCGGGTCATGCTGTCTCAACCTGCGATGACGAAGTTGACGATACGGTCGGGCACATGAACCCGCTTGACGACGCGCTTTCCGTCGAGAAGGCGCGCGACATTGGGCTCGGCTTCGGCGGCGGCGATCACCGCGTCCGCCGGGCTGCCGGGCGGGAATTCAACCGTGCCGCGCAGCTTGCCCATGACCTGAACCGCAATCGTCACGGTTTCGGCCGCCGTCAGGCTTTCATCGAAGTCCGGCCAGGGTTCATCGGCGACCAGACTGCGGCCTGGCCCGGATGGAGCAGGGCGTTCATCGCTTCGGCCAGATGCGGCATCATCGGCGCGGCGAGGCGCGATGATCATGTCGAGCGCCTCGATGCGGGCGGCGCTGAGCGATGCGTCCTCGGCGGCAGCGGCGGCATCCTTCTCCGCATCCGTCATCGCGCCGGCCAGTTCATAGAGGCGCGCAACGGCCACGTTGAAGCTGAAGCCTTCCAGCGCCTCGGTCACGGCCGCGATGGTGCGGTGGGTGGTGCGGCGCAGCTTGCGCGCCGCCTGCGGACCACTCGCGCCGAGCGTCGCCGCAGGGCCGAGTGCCGCGATCGCTTCGGCCAGCCGGTAGAGGCGCTGGGTGAAGCGATAGGCGCCGGCGACACCCGATTCCGTCCATTCCATGTCGCGATCGGGCGGATTGTCGGAGAGGATGAACCAGCGCGCCGTATCGGCGCCGTAGCGGTCGATGATCGCGCCCGGGTCGATCGTATTGCGCTTCGACTTGGACATCGCCTCGATGCGGCCGATGGTCACGGCTCGTCGGTGCCGGTGACAACCGCCGTGCCATCCGGCCTGCGCTCGATCTCGGTCGGGTAGAGCCAGCGGCCATCGGCGCCGCGGTAGCTCTCATGCGTCACCATGCCCTGGGTGAAGAGGCCGGCGAAGGGCTCGGCCGCGCCGATCTGCCCGGTCGCCTGCATGGCGCGCGTGAAGAAGCGCGCATAGAGCAGGTGCAGGATCGCGTGCTCGATGCCGCCGATATACTGGTCGACCGGCATCCAGTAGTCGGTTGCTTCACGTGAAACCGGAGCCTCGGCACTGGGGCGCGCAGAAGCGGGCGAAATACCAGGAGCTGTCGACGAAGGTGTCGAAGGTATCGGTCTCGCGCTGGGCGGCGGCCGCCGCAGCGCGGACAGTGCGACATGCTTCCAGGTCGGATGATGGTCGAGCGGATTGCCCGGCCGGTCGAAGGTCACATCTTCCGGCAGCACGACCGGCAGCTGCGCGGCCGGCACCGGGACCGTGCCGCAGGCATGCGCAATGAATGATAGGGAATCGGGCAGCCCCAATAGCGCTGGCGGCTGACGCCCCAGTCGCGCAGGCGCCAGTTGGTCTCGCCCTGGCCCCAGCCCAGTCTCGGCCAGGCGGTCGATGGCGCGCGCTTGGCCGTCATCGACCTCGAGCCCGTCGAGGAAGCCGGAATTCATCAGCGTGCCGGGGCCGGTATAGGCCTCGTCCTCCGGCAGCGCGCCCTGCGCGGGCTTGACCACCGGGAGAATCGGCAGGCCATAGGCGGTCGCGAAATCCCAGTCGCGCTGGTCGTGCGCCGGGCAGCCGAAGATGGCGCCGGTGCCGTATTCCATGAGCACGAAATTCGCGATCCAGACCGGGATCTCGACGATTCGGCAGGAAGGGGTGGCGCACCGAGAGGCCGGTGGCAAAGCCGCGCTTCTCCGTCGTCTCGATGGCCGCGGCCGTGGTGCCGAGGCGGCGGCATTCGGCGATGAAGGCGGCAGCCTCCGGGTTGCTTTTCGCGCGAGAGCCAGCGCCAGCGGATGCTCCGGCGCGAGTGCCAGGAAGGACATGCCGAAGAGCGTGTCGGGGCGGGTCGTATAGACCTCGACGTCAGCGATATCGCCGGCGGGCGCGGTCAGCGGGAAGCGGATGCGGGCGCCTTCGCTGCGGCCGATCCAGTTCGCCTGCATGAGCCGCACGCGCTCGGGCCAGCGGTCGAGCCCATCCAGCGCCGCAAGCAGCTCCGGCGCGAATTGGGTGATGGTGAAGAACCACTGCGACAGCTTCTTCTTCTCGATGAGCGCGCCGGAGCGCCAGCCCCGCCCGTCGATCACCTGCTCGTTGGCGAGCACCGTGCCGTCCACCGGGTCCCAGTTGACCCAGCTTTCCTTGCGTTCCACGAGGCCGGCTCGAGGAAGCGCAGGAAGAGTTTCTGCTGCTTGCCGTAATATTCCGGCTGGCAGGTCGCGAATTCGCGCGACCAGTCGATGGAGAGGCCCATGCGCTGCAACTCGGCGCGCATGGTGCGGATATTCGCCCAGGTCCAGGTCGCGGGATGGGTCTGGCGTTCGCGCGCCGCGTTTTCCGCCGGCAGGCCGAAGGCGTCCCAGCCCATCGGGTGCAGCACGTTGAAGCCGCGGGCCCGCCGGTAGCGGGCGACGACATCGCCCAGGGTGTAGTTGCGGACATGGCCCATATGGATCTTCCCCGAGGGATAGGGGAACATCTCCAGCACGTAATATTTGGGCCGCCCGTCCTGCGGCACATCCTCGACGGCAAAGCAGCCGCGCTTGTCCCAGGCCTGTCTGCCAAAGCGGCTCCTGGGTCCGGAAATCGTAGCGAGGCGTGTTGCTGTTCGGGCGCGGTTACGTCATTCATCGGGAGTGTCTATCGGCATTCCCGCAGAATGGCCTCAGCGGAGAAACCTGGGGCGACAGAACGGTCGGGCCGGCCGCCGCCGCCGGGCAGCGGGCGGGAGGGGCGGCCAGACCGGGCTTAATTGGTCGCGGACTGAACACGCAGCTGGCGGGCGCGGGCGAGAACCTTGTCCTCGATTTCCTCATTGGTGCCGGCGGAGACTTCAGCGTCAACCCATTGGCCGTTCTGCGAAGACTTGTTTGAAGACCGTCACGCGCACACCGTCGGCGCTGAGATCCTGCCCGAGGATATAGGCGGTCGCCTTGTACCGTTCGCCGCTGTCACCCGGTGGCTGGTACCAGTCGGTAATGATGACGCCACCGAAGGGGTCGGCAGAGGCGAGCGGCATGAAGGAGAGCGTATCGAGCGCGCCGCGCCAGAGATAGGCGTTCACCCCGATGCCGGTCATTGCTGCTGCTGCCGGTGGCATGCGGGTTTTTATTGATGCCGAAGGCAAGACCATCGGCCCCGAGCAGGCCGCCGCCCGTGTCCTTGTAACCGGCGCCGGACACCTGATCGCCATTCAGAACCATGGGATCAGCCGGTGTGGTCGGTCCATTGCCGCAGCCCGCCAAAGCAAGCGCGCCGAGGAAGGCAGCAGCGGTCATGCCACGGCTGAGGAAAGCAGAAGTCCGAATCGTCAATTCCATTGAGCCTGCCCGGAGAAAAGAGCCGCATTCATGCGCGGGGCTTAGTCTCTAATCCGCATGGCCCTGCCTGCCAAGCATCGAAGCCTCCCGGCGCCACAAAGAAAAAGGCGGCGGAACGAATTCCGCCGCCTCAGACTGCTGCCAAACCCCGCCGGGGCCGTCAGATCAGCCAGATTACCACTGGATCTGGGTGCCGACGCCGAAGAGCTGGGCCTGGACGCGGTTGTCGTTCACGCCGGCATCGCCGGTCGCGAAGTCGTAGCCGCCCTGGTAACGCCAGCCGTAGTCGTAGTCGAGCGAAGAGATTGACGCCCGGAACCAGAGTATAGGTGGCGCCGAGGGCGAGGCCGTTATTGACCTGCTGGCCGGTCGTCAGGCCCTGAGAGGTGATGGTCGCGCCGGATCCGGCATCGACGCCGCCGGGAAGAGCACCCGTCGTGTTGAAGCGGAAGACGCTGCCGCCGACCACGAGCGGGCCGGTCGTGGTACTGCATGCCAAGGAGGAAGGCGACCGCAGCGCTACCGCCATCCGGCTCAAGCTCGAAGGAGCCAGCGCCGGCGCCGCCGTTGAAGGCGCCGTAGACGGCGTTGCCGCCGAAGGTCAGGCCGGCGATCGTCGCCGTCGCGCCACCGGAGACGATGTTCAGGTCCTTGTAGGAGAGGTTGTTAACGGCCGCTTCGCTGCCGGTGTACGCAACCTGGCTGGCATACTGGTAGTCCGCGCCGATCTGGACGCCGACCGGGCCGAAGGTCTGGGTGTACTGGCCGCCGATATCGATCAGGTTCTTCGGCTGGCCGCCATTGGCCTGAAACACAGTCGTCGGGGTGGAGGTGATCGCCGGGCTGTAGTTCTCAACCGTCTGGTTCGGCGTGAAGGCGGCAGCGAACTGGAAGCCAGCAAAGGTCGGCGACAGGTAGACGATCTTGGAACTGGTCTGGTTGAAATTCGAATCGACGAAGGGATAGGCCGATCTGGGCGTTGCCCGGAACGATCGCCGGAAGGTCACCCCACCAGCCGCCGTCGTTGAAGCCTTCAAAGGTGCCGGTCTCGAACAGAACGGTCGGGCCGTTTTCCTGGCCGAAGCTGATCTGACCGAGCTGGGGCAGGCCGAGATAACCATAGGCCTGGAAGACGTACAGCGTCTCAGTGTTGGGGCTTGTGCCCGGGCTGGCGGCGCCGTTGGTCGCGGATTTCGGCAGCCGCACCATAATGCAGGCCGTTGGCGGCTACGCCATCAAAGCCCGGATAGAGGCGCAGATAGCCGAGGAAGCTGTCGGTGGACGGTCTTTTCGCCGGTGCTCGCATTGCTGTCGAGCGATGAACCTTCAACGCCAGCATACCAGTTGACGCGGCCATTCAGGCGGACCGTCACAGAGCCGGGGGAGGCCGTCTGAGCCTGGGCCGACCGCGACCAGACCCAACGATGCACCCATCGTAGCGACAGTCGCGAGTAGGAGCTTACGCATTAGTTCCTCCTGGTTAACGCCGGATGACCGGCCTTCAAAAAATTCGCCCCTACCCAGGTCCGTGACATCGCGCCTCGCGGCGAATGCGGCTTGGAAGTAGCGCCAGGGAATAATGGTCGTTGGTGACGTCAAAGTGGCAACAGTGTTCCAATAAGGAGATGACATTTACGAAACACTGTGGTTAAAAAGCCACAAAACAGGGTGCGTGCTGTTGCCATTCTGTTGCGACTGAGAAAGATTCTCCTGCTTCGTTAAATAAAAAGGCGGCCGGCATTGCTGCCGGCCGCCCACTAGATCCTGGGGTTTGTAAAGTAAGGTGTTACCAGTAGATCCAGGTGCCGAGCGCGAAAACCTGCGCCTCGTGTTGTTGCCGGCGCTGCCCGCGGCATTGACAGGAAGTTGAAGCCGTCCTGGTGGCGCGTGCCGTAAAGGTAGGACGCGAAGAGCTTCACGCCCGGGTACCAGCGATATAGGTTGCACCGGCCGCGGCACCGGTTTCACGGCGCGTCCCTTCGGTGGTCGGGCTCGACCAGTCACCCTGGCTGTCATAGACGAAGTAGCTGGCGCCAACGGTCATCTGGCCGATGGTGTAGAGGCCGCCGGCGAGCCAGCCGACCGCATCGCGCCGCCCTTGTAGTTCGGCTCGAACTGGCCGTTCATGTTGCCGAACTTGGTGTTGCCGCCGACGGTGAAGCCCGCATAGGTCAGCGTGCCGCCGAAGCTGCCGACGCTCAGGCTCTGGTAGGGCTGGCCGTGCCGTTGGGGGCGTGTGTAGGCGACCGGAGCCGCGGTCATGTAGCCGCCGTCGACGGTTCACGCCCACGGGGCCGAGAGTGGCCTTGTACGTGGCGCCGATTTCGAGGGTATTGCGGCGCAGGTCGGTCGCTGGTCGTGGTCGAGGTGATCGCCGGAGCGTAGTTTTCAGCCGGTCTGGTTCGGCTCGAAGCTGAAGCCGAAGCTCAGGCCGCTGAAGGTCGGGCGAGATGTAGTCGAACTTATCCGTGGTGCGGGTGCTGTTGCTCCAGGTCCAGGGATAGATCGGGCGCGCGGAGGAGTTGACGAAGAAGTTCTGGATATCGCCGTTCCAGCCGCCGTCGTCGAAGGCTTCCTTGCCGCTTTCGAAGCGGCCGGCGTCGTTCAGGTAAAGCGCGCCTTCCTGCTGGCCGAAGCGGACGAGGCCGAGCTGCGGCAGGCCGAGGTAGCCGAAGTCACGCAGAACATAGAGCGTTTCAGTGCTGGCGCCGGCGGTTGCGCTGGTTTCGGTATTTTCGCGGATTTCCGCCTGGGCGCCGTATTGCAGGCCGTTGGAGGCGACGCCGTCAAAGCCCGGATAGAGGCGGAGATAGCCGGCCAAGGCCGCCGCCGGAATACTTCGTGCCGTTGTAGCTCTGGCCGGTGAAGCCGCTGACGCCAGCCCATTGGGCCACGCGACCATCAAGACGAACGACGACGGAGCCGGGCGAGATCGTCTTGGCGAAGTCGGGGTTAGAGACCTGGGCCTGAGCGGCGCCCGCGAGGCCCAGGGCGGCCGTCAGCGTGGCTGCGCCGGCCAGAAGAAACTGTCGCATCGAAAAGGTATCCTCCGGTTGAAAAACCGCATCCGAGAAACGGCCGCGGGATAGCCAGCGCAAGTCCGCTGACCGAAACACGATCGAAACCAGATCAACTCAGCCGCCGCGGCTGAATTGATCAAGATTTCATCGTAAAACTGTCATCAGCCCACGACGAACCAGCTCTTATAGAGCGAATGTGACTAATCGTGCATCGGCGACAAATTTGTCACATCGGCATGTGGGCTCGGTACCACAGAGTCTTCGGGTGGAGTGTGAAGGTTGCAAGACAGCGGAATAGTCACGCTGCGGCGGAGCGCTTGACCCCCTGGAGGCGTTCGGCGGATTCTCCGCGTCATGACCCCGATGATCCGATAGCCGGCGCCGTCCCCTCCGCCATCGCCGAGAGGCTTGCGGCAGGTCCGTGCCGACGCTCGCTGCCGCCGCCGCATGCCGCCGGCCGCGATCCCGCGGCCATGTCCCTGGTCGCGGTCTCGAAATTTCACCCGCAGGAGGCGGTCCTCGACGCCATGCGGCCGGCCAGCAGGTCTTCGGCGAAAACCGCGTGCAGGAAGCGGCGGCGAAATTCGCTGACCGTCTGCGCGCCACGGCACGAATTTCCGCCTCCACATCATCGGCGCCTGCAGACCAACAAGGCGCGCGATGCCGTGCGCATCGCCGATGTCATCGAGACCCTGGACCGGCCCGCGCCTCGCCGATGCGATCGCCGATGCCGCCGAGCGCGAGGGCCGCATGCCGGGACTTCTTGTCCAGGTGAATGTCGGGGATGAGCCGCAAAAGGGCGGCGTCGCGACGGGCAGAGGCGGACCGCTTCATCGCGGCCATGCAGCGGCGCTTCGGCAGGCGTCTCCTGGGACTTGATGTGCATCCCGCCCGCGGAAGGCGACCCCGCGCCGCATTTCCGCTGGCTGCGGGATTGCGCGCGCGCGCCACGGCCTCGCGCAGCTTGTCCATGGGCATGTCAGGGGATTTCGCCGCCGCCATTGCCTGCGGCGCCACGCATGTGCGGATCGGCACGGCGATTTTCGGCCATCGCCCGGCGGGACCGGTCGATGCCGCGCGCGCCGTCTCTCTGACAGCGAGCGGGCGGAGTGGCTGCAGCTTCGCCCAGGCCATGGGCGCGAAGCCCCTGCGGCCTGCCGCGGCCATGGCCCTCGCGGCGATCGGCGCCGCCGCGAGCCCGCAGACGGCGGTCGAGACGGCCGCCGGGGCAGCCGCGGCGCTGCTCAGCCGCGCAGCCGGCCAAGCCGCAAGCTCGCCGCAAATCGAGGTCGGCAAGGCCGCGGCCGGGCTCGATGGCGCGTCCTGGGATCGGCTCCGCCGCGGCCGGATGCGCCCCGAACGGGTGCTCGATCTGCATGGCCGCACCGCCCAGGCGGCCTTTTGCGGCTTTCGAGCGCTTCATAGCGTCGGCGCGGGCGGATGGCATCCGCTGCGTCGAAATCGTGACGGGCCGGGGGCTGGGGAGGGGGGCGTGCTGCGTCGCGAATTTCCGCATTGGCTCAACCTGCCGCATATGCGCGGCGCCATCCTGGCCGCAGCTGCACCCGCATCGCGCCAATGTCGGCGCCGTCGTGCTGCTGTTGCGGCGTATCCGGTGACGCCCTTCGGTGCCCGGCTGCGGGCGCTTCGCGCCGCGCGGCAGGTGACGCTCGCGCAGCTTGCGGCGCAGCTCCAGGTCTCGCCCGCCTATCTCTCGGCCCTGGAGCATGGGCGCCGCGGCCGGCCGAGCGTCGGGCTGGTCCATCAGGTCTGCGAGTTCTTCGGCCTCATCTGGGATGATGCGGAAGATCTGGCGCAGCTCGCCAAGCTGTCCCATCCGCGCGTGACCGTGAATACCGCCGGGCTGCTGCCGGAACAGACGGCCTTGGCCAATCGGCTGGCGCAGTCGATCCACACGCTCTCGCCCGAAACGATCGCCGCCATGCACGCGCTGTTGGATGCGACGGCACCTGTGCCCAAGCCCCGGCTCCGCCGCCGCGCGACGTCCCGCCTATAGGCGCGCGAGTTCGGCCGAGACCGCGGCCATCGTCGGCCGGGCGCCAATCTCCGGCTGCATGCACAGCGACGCGAGATCGGCGAGCGGGCGGCTCGCTTCATCGCAGAGGGCTGCGATTTCGGAGGCGAGAATGCCGAAGGCGCGCATTTCCACACCTTGCAGGGCGAGCGGATCTGCCTGCCGCGGGCAGAAGGCTGCGGCGCCGAAGTCGCTCAGCACGGACTGGCCGGCCGCTCCGTCCCAGAGCAGGTTGTGGGCATAGAGGTCGCCGTGGATAAGCCCGCGCGCGTGCAGATGCCCGAGCGCCTCGGCCGCCCCTTGGGCGAGCCGCAGCGCCGCCGGCCAGGGCAGCCGCAGCGCCGGATCGTAGGCATCGCGGGTGCAGCTTTCCAGGCTCGGCGGCCCGGCCAAGGCCTTCCATCCTTCGGGGAGCAGCGGCATGACAAGGCCTTCCACCCCTTCCGGATGGTCCGCCACCCGGCCAAGCGGCGCGGTGAGGTTGGGGTGGTGGCCGATTGCCAGCATGGCGGCCATTTCGTCCTGCGTCGCGCCGTCGCTGGTAATCGTGCCCTTGAAGAGTTTGGCGGCAACCCGCCTCGGTGCCGCGTCGGCTTCCTCCTGCCAGGCCATGCGATAGACGATGCCCGAAGCGCCTTGTCCGAGTCCTGCCTGTGGCGTGAGCGATGACCAGGCAATCGCCCGATGGCGGTCCGGCGCGGGCCGTGGGGAGAAGGGATTGCCGCCAATCGCCGGCCAGGCAAGGCTTGCGCTTTCGCTGATCCAGCCGGGCCAGGTCTCGAAGCGGTTGGCCGAGATGCGGATCATTTCGAGCTTGGTGGCCCCGGCGAGGCTTTCGGGCAGGTCGCTCAACTGGTTGCCGGAGAGCAGGAGCTTCTGCAGATCCGGGCGTGCGCCAAGCGCGCTGGGCAGTGCGGCGATGGCATTGTCGGTCAGTGTCAGCCAGCGGAGCGCCGGCGGCAGGGACGCGGCCGGAACCTCGGCAATGCCGGCGTTGCGGCAGCCGATCTGGCGGAGGTTCGGGCAGGTCCCGAGAGCCTCGGGCAGGACGGGGAAGCGATTGCCGGAGCCGAAGAAGACGCGGAGGCGATGAAGCCGCCCGAGATCCTGCGGCAGGGTGGTGAGCTGATTGCCGGAGAGATCGAGCACTTCCAGCGTATCGGCGAGACCGAAAATCTCGTCGGGAAATTCGGTCAGGCCCTCGTTCAGCCGCAGCACCCGCGCGCCGGCGAGGTCCCCGCGACGGAGGCCGGCGAGCGTCACGGCCGCTTCAGGCGACGTCGCCCGAGGCGATGAAATGGGGATTGCGGTACTCGGGCTTGCCGTAGCGGAAGGGGGCGCCGTCGAGCGTGATCACGCGGCCGCCCGCGGCGGCAAGCACGGCGTGGCCGGCGGCGATGTCCCATTCCATCGTCGTGCCGAAGCGGGGATAGAGATCTGCCTCGCCCCGCGCGATGAGGCAGAGTTTCAGGGAACTGCCGGCGGGGCGGAAGGCTGCGACGCGGCGGGGCTTCAGAAACGCATCCATGGTGCCGGCATCGCCATGGGAGCGTGAGCCGACAACGGTCTCGCCTTCGGCCGGCACGGGCCGGATGGTGATCGGCCGCTCGCCGCGGGTGTCGCACAGCATGGCGCCACCCTCCCGGCAGCCCGCATAGGTCTCGCCGAGCGCGGGGGCGACGACCACGCCCAGGACCGGCTCGCCATCCTGGATCAGCGCGATATTGACGGTGAATTCACCGTTGCCGCTGAGGAATTCCTTCGTTCCGTCCAATGGGTCGACCAGCCAGAAGGTGGCGCCGGTCACCGCCGGCGACAGGCCCTTGGCCGAGGCCTCTTCCGAAATGACGGGAATCGAAGGGGTGAGACGCGCCAGCGCCGGCAGGATGATGTCTTCCGCCGCCTGATCGGCTGCCGTCACCGGGCTGCCGTCGGCTTTGAGATGGGCGTCGGCTTTTCCGTAAAAGCGGAGTGTCGCGGCCCCCGCCGCCTCCGCGATGGGCCGGACCGCGGCAAGAAGACCGGGGAGGTTCAGCTGCGAGGCGGCGTTACCCTGCATCATGCCGCACTCCTCAGCAGTCCGCGTTCTTCGAGCATGCGGATGATGAGATCGGCCGCCTCATCCGATGTCATCTGTGTCGTGTCGATCCTGATCTCCGGATCTTCCGGCGCTTCATAGGGGCTGGAGATGCCGGTGAAGTTCTTGATCTCTCCGCGCCTCGCCTTCTTGTAGAGGCCCTTGGGGTCGCGGGCTTCGGCAACATCGAGCGGCGTGTCGATGAAGATCTCCAGGAACTCGCCCTGGGGCAGGAGGTCGCGCGCCATCTGCCGCTCGGAGCGGAAGGGCGAGATGAAGGAGGTGAGCACGATCAGCCCGGCATCGGCCATGAGCTTCGTCACTTCGGCGACACGGCGGATATTCTCGACCCGGTCGGCCGCGGTGAAGCCGAGGTCGCGATTGAGGCCATGGCGGACATTGTCGCCGTCCAGCATGGTGCTGTGCTTGCCCAGGCCGAAGAGGCGCTTTTCGACCAGATTGGCGATGGTCGATTTGCCGGAGCCGGAGAGGCCGGTGAACCAGAGCACGCAAGCCTGCTGGCCCTTCTGCGCGGCGCGCTTCTCGCGCGTCACGTCGAGCGCCTGCCAGTGGATGTTGTTGGCGCGGCGCAGCGCGAAATGAATCATGCCGGCGGCGACCGTTTCATTGGTGAAGCGGTCGATGAGAATGAAGCCGCCCAGGTCGCGGCTTTCGCTATAGGGGTCGAAGGCGATCGCTTCGCTCAGGCTGATGTTGCAGAGCCCGATTTCGTTCAGGGTCAGTTGCCGGGCGGCGACCTCTTCCAGCGTATTGACGTTGATCTTGTGCTTGAGCGCCGAGATGGAGGCCGGAACCGTCTTGGTGCCGAGCTTCAGCAGATAGGTGCGGCCGGGCAGCATGGGCGTATCGTTCATCCAGACGATGGTCGTCTCGAACTGATCCGAAACTTCGGCCGGATTGTCCGCGGCGACAATGACATCGCCCCGGCTGCAGTCGATCTCATCACTAAGGGTCAGCGTCACGGACTGGCCGGCCGTCGCGAAGGGCAGCGTCGCCGTCCAGGATGATGCGGGCGACGCGACTCTGGCGGCCGGACGGCAAGACACTTGACCGTGTCTCCGGGGAAGACCGTGCCTGCGGCGATGAAGCCGGAAAAGCCGCGGAAATCGGAATTCGGGCCGGTTGACCCATTGCACCGGCATGCGGAAGGGCGCGTCCGCCGCCCGCGTCGCGATCTTCACCGTCTCCAGATAGGACATGAGATCGGGGCCGGCGTACCAGGGCATGTTGCCGCTTTTCTCGGTGACGTTGTCACCGGCGAGGGCAGAGAGCGGGATCGGCTCGATATGCTGGATGTCGAGCCCGCGCGCGAAGGAGACATAGTCTCCCACGATGCGCTCGTAGACCTCCTGGCTGTAATTCACGAGGTCCATCTTGTTGATGGCGAGAACCACGGTGCGGATGCCGATGAGGCGAAGCGAGATAGGAATGGCGCCGCGTCTGCGTCAGCACGCCACGGCGGGCATCGATCAGGAGGATGGCGAGATCGGCAGTGGACGCGCCGGTGATCATGTTGCGCGTGTACTGCTCATGGCCCGGAGTATCGGCGACGATGAACTTGCGCTTGTCGGTCGAGAAGAAGCGGTAGGCGACGTCGATGGTGATGCCCTGCTCGCGCTCGGCGGCCAGGCCGTCCACCAGCAGCGCGAAGTCGAGCGCCTTGCCCTGCGTGCCGACCCGTTCGGAATCGCGCTGCAGCGCGGCCAGCTGATCGTCGAAGATCATCTTGCTGTCGTAGAGCAGCCGCCCGATCAGGGTCGACTTGCCATCGTCGACCGAGCCGCAGGTGATGAAGCGCAGCAGGCCTTTCTGTTCGTGCTGCTTCAGGTAGGCGTCGATGTCGGGGCGATGAGGTCGCTGACATGGGCCATCAGAAATACCCCTCCTGCTTCTTCTTTTCCATGCTGGCGGCCTGGTCATGGTCGATGGCGCGGCCCTGGCGCTCGCTGGTCGTGGTCAGCAGCATTTCCTGGATGACATCGGGCAGCGTCGCCGCGCTGCTTTCCACCGCGCCCGTCAGCGGGTAGCAGCCGAGCGTGCGGAAGCGGATCATCTTCTCATTCTGGCATCTCGCCGGGCGGGATGCGCATGCGCTCGTCATCGACCATGATCAGCATGCCGTTGTACTCGCACGACCGGCCGCCTGGCGGCGAAGTAGAGCGGCACGATCGGGATGTTCTCGCGTGCGATGTATTGCCAGATATCGAGCTCGGTCCAGTTGGAGAGCGGGAAGACGCGGATGCGTTTCGCCCTTGTTCTTGCGCGCGTTATAGAGGTTCCAGAGCTCCGGGCGCTGGTGCTTGGGATCCCAGCGGTGGCCGGCTGAGCGGAAGGAGAAGATGCGCTCCTTGGCGCGGCTCTTTTCCTCGTCGCGCCGGGCGCCGCCGAAGGCGACATCGAAGCCGTAATGGTCGAGCGCCGCCTTCAGCGCCTCGGTCTTCATGATATCGGTATAGGCGGCCGTGGTCGAAGGGGTTGATGCCGCGGGCCAGCCCGTCCTCATTGATCCATTCGATGAGGTCGAGGCCGAGTTCGGCCGCGCGCCGGTCGCGGAAGGCGATCATCTCCCGGAACTTCCAGGTCGTATTGACGTGGAGCAGGGGAAAGGGTGGCATGCCCGGCGCGAAAGCCTTCATCGCGAGGTGCAGCATCACCGCGCTGTCCTTGCCCACGGAATAGAGCATGACCGGCTTCGCCGCCTCGGCGGCGACTTCCCGCATGACGTGGATGCTCTCGGCTTCCAGACGTTGGAGATGCGTCAGGGAGAAATCCGCGTCGAGGCTGCGGGTGACGGAATCCGGCATCGAATTCTCCCAAAGGTCAGGCCGCAGCGTGCTGCGGGGTATCCCGGTGAAGGCCTCGATTGTCAGCACGAGGTCGGCGGGGATGACACGCTCGCCTTTCACCCATTGGCTGACAGCGCCTTCGCTGCGGCCGACAGCTTCGGCGATGTCCCGCTGTTTTTTGCCGCTGGCGCGAAAAAGCTGTTTGAGATCAGGCATACGAGCCTACTTTAGCCAAGCTAAAGTGAAGCGCAAGGCGGCCGCAGGGCAAAAAACACGGTCCGGCTCCGGTTCTCGTACGGACGCGCGACCGCCGCCGCATTGCGGCTGGCGCGCGATTTTGCCGGTCTCGTCTGAATTTTTGGGAAACAAAATTGGCCCGAAAGGCAAGGAGCCTCGGGCCTTTTTGCTGTCGGCGGCGGGACAGTCAGCGCTCGCCGGCGTCGACCGCGAAGGGTCGGCACGGCAAGGGAAGCGGTGATTAGCGGCGGAAGGTGCCGGCGGCGACGGCGGGAATGTCGGCCCGGCTGAAGCCGAGTTCCCCGAGTTCCGCGTCGGAGTAGTAGGAAAGTTCGCGCGCGATGCGCCGGCGTTCACGGACACCGGCCCGATAGGCCGCGAAGTGCATGCGCAGGCTGCCCAAGGCTCCGCCGATGGCGCTGGAAAGGGTCGGGTAGGTGCGTTCCTGGAGACGCACGACGGTAGCCATGGGAAAGCTCCTCAGCATTTGTGCTGAGGACGAACATAAGCGCAGGCGCAAGGCAAAGCCATTGCGCAGTGCAGCATTCAGGCATGCAATTCCGTCAAATTATCGTTATACCGAACAACGCCAAGCTGGATCGATCGTCGTCTACAGGCCGGTGAACAGATTTGTGGACAGATACCGTTCCGCAGACGAGGCCGCAATCGCGACAATCCGCTTGCCCCGGTTGACGGGTTCGCGTGCCAGTTGGAGCGCGGCTGCGAGTGTCGCGCCCGAGGAAATGCCGATCGGAATGCCTTCCAGGCGGGCGCAGAGACGGGCAGTCTTCATCGCCTCCCGTTCGGCGATGGGCATGATACGGTCGATCAGGCTCATATCGAGAATGGCCGGACAGAAGCCGGGGCCTATTCCCTGGATTTCATGCGGTCCCGGATCATCCCCCGAAAGGACCGCGCTTTCCGCAGGTTCCACGGCAACGGCCTGGAAGCCGGGGCGGCGGGGCTTGAGCGTCCGTGCGATGCCGGTGATCGTGCCACCCGTTCCCGCGCCCGCGACGAGGATGTCGATCTCTCCGCCGCAGTCGGCCCAGAGCTCCTCGGCCGTTGTCGCCGCATGGATGGCGGGATTGGCCGGATTGTCGAACTGCCGGGCCATCCAGGCATCGCGCGACGCCGCGACGATCTCGTCCGCCCGGGCGATCGCGCCTGCCATGCCCTGGCGCGCAGCCGTGAGTTCGACCGTGGCCCCCATCAGGCGCAGCATCTTCTGTCGTTCGAGCGACGCGGAATCCGGCATGACGACCGTCAGCTTGTAGCCCTTGGCCGCAGCGACGAAGGCGAGGGCGATGCCGGTATTGCCGGAGGTGGGTTCCACGATATGCCCTTGCCCGGGGAGAAGCAGCCCCGCCTGCTCGGCGGCCTCGACCATGGCGAGGCCGATACGATCCTTCACCGAGCCGAGCGGGTTGAGAAATTCGAGCTTGAGCAGGACGTCCGCGCCCAGCCGCTCGTGCTCGATGAAGCGGCCGAGCCGGACCAGCGGCGTTCCCCCGATCGCATCCAGAATACTGCCGAAGATCCGGCCGCGCGGCTCTGCCATGGGGTGATGCTGCACGGGAATAGGTGCCGAGACGGGCTTTATGGAGGAATCTGCGGTTCGCCGTGATGAAGCCTCTACTTTGGTTGCCTTCATCGGCATATATACCCCTTGGTAGAAGTGAATTTGTCCGGGTCGCGAATCGGATGGGGGAAAAGCCCATGCTCATGCGTCGTGAACGTGCCTATACCGCTGTCGCGGTCATGCTGGATATAGGCTGGTATGCCGGTCGGCAGCGGCTGGAAAGTGCAGGCGATATCGCCGACCGTCTGTCGATGGCCCGGCGCGGCATCGAGCCGGTACTTCAGGGCCTGGCCCGCGCAGGCCTGCTGGACAGTACCCGCGGTCCCAAGGGTGGCTATCGCCTCGGCAAGAGCGCGCGCCAGATCACGCTCGCCGAGGTTGTCGAGGCGGTGACCGGCGACGGCGCGGAAGCCCCCGAATCCGAAGCGGCCGGCGAATTGCAGTCCGCGGCCGTGGAACCGCTCTGGACCGAGCTGGAACAGCATGTGCAGACGCATCTCAAGAGCATCACCCTGGAAGCGCTCATCCAGCGTGCCCAGGCGCAGGGGCTCAAGCGCCCGGCCCATGCGCCCATCGTTTTCGCGATCTGACCATGGAGCGGAACATGTCTGATATCCTAAGCCTTGCCCTGCAATGGCGCGCGAAAGGCGAGCGGGTCGCGCTTGCCACCGTCACCGAAACCTGGGGCAGTTCCCCGGCGCCGGCTGGCAGCCAGATGGCGATTGGCGCTGGCGGGCATTACGCGGGCTCGGTCAGCGGCGGCTGCGTCGAAGCCGCGGTCGTGGATGCCGCAAGCGCCGTCATGGTCTCCGGTGAACCCGTCCTTCTCGAATTCGGGGTCTCGCAGGAACGCGCCTGGGAGGTTGGGCTCGCTTGCGGCGGCCGGGTGCAGATCTTCGTCGAGACGCTGGCATGACACCCGAGATCCGCAGCGGCCTTGCACAGGCCCAGGATGAGAAGCGCGCGATCGTGCTGGCCACGCGGCTGCCGGACGGGCTGCAATGTCTGCTGCCCGCCCCCGCGCAGCCGGATGCGCTGAACCAGGCTGCCCTGACGCTGATGCGCACCGACCGGAGCGAGGTGGTGGAGCTTGAGGGGGAGCGCTGGTTCCTGCGGCCCTATAACCCGCCGCTCAGGCTGTTTGTCGTCGGGGCCGTTCATATCGCTCAGGCGCTGGTGCAGCTCGCCCGTCCGCTGGGGCTCGATCCTATCGTCATTGATCCAAGGCCGGCGCTGGCAACCGAGGAGCGCTTCCCGCACACGCACCTGGTCGAAGACTGGCCGGATACGGCGTTCGCCACGCTAGATCCCGATCGCCGTAGCGCGATCATCGTTCTGACCCATGACCCGAAGATCGATGACGTGGCGCTCGACTGCGCCCTGAAGTCGGAAGCCTTCTACATCGGTGCGCTGGGTTCGCGGAAATCCCACGCCGCGCGGCTCGGCCGGCTCGCGGGGCTCGGGCATGACGAGACCACCCTGGCGCGGATCCGCGGCCCGGTGGGACTTGCCATTGGCGCCATCACGGCACCCGAAATCGCGCTTTCCATTCTCTCCGAAATCGTCGCCGTCCTGCGCGCTGGGCGCCTGGCCGACAGGGGATAGCGATGGCGGCCGCGGCCATCCTGCTCGCGGCAGGTGCCTCCCGCCGCATGGGGGCTGAGAACAAGCTTCTGATCGCCGGGCCGGACGGGCGCCCTATGGTCGCCCATAGCTTGGACCGGCTGCGCGCTTTCCCGTTCGATCCGCTCATCCTTGTGCTCGGCCATGACAGCGAGGCCGTGGCCGGGGCGCTCGACCTGCGGGGGGTCACCCTCGTGCAGGCACCGGACCATGCGGCCGGACTTTCACAAAGCCTGAGAGCCGGGCTGGCGGCGGTGCCGGAGACGGCGGAGGCCGTGCTTGTCGCGCTCGGGGATATGCCGCTTGTCGCCCATGCCACGATCGCAGCGATGCTTACGGCCTTCCGCGCAGGGGCCGTCGTTGTCCCGCGCCATCAGGGCCAGGGCGGTAATCCGGTTCTCTGGGATCGCCGCTTCATCGCGGCCATGAGGCAGCTAAGCGGGGACCGCGGCGCGCGAAGCCTGCTGCCAGAGCCCCCCGCCCTCATCGCGGTCGATGTCGATGATCCGGGCGTGCTCGCGGATTTCGACACGCCGCAGAGTCTCACCGCATGGAGACGCGAGGCTTAGCGGCCGTCCAGCGCTTTTTCGAGCGCCTTGAAGGGGAGAAGGGCGCAGCGGATGCGGGAGGGGACAGCCTGCAGCGGCTCGAAGACGGCGAGCGGGGCAAGGCGGTCACCGGCTTCGATGCGCCCGCCATTCTGCAAGGAGTGCTCGAAGGAGGCCGCGGCCTGCCGCGCCTCTCCCTCCGTCATGCCGGGAATGACTTCGGCCATCAGGTCGGCCGCCGCCATGCAGATGGCGCAGGCACGGGCCTGGTAGCCGACGGCGCTGATCCGCCCCTCCGCATCCCTGCCGAGGTGCAGCACGATGCGGTCACCACAGAGCCGGTTGCGCTCCTCCGCCACGACTGCCGGCGCGGCCAGAAGCTGATGATGCCGCGGCCGCCGCGCCCGCTCCATGATCGTCGCGTGGTAGATCTCTTCGGTCGTCGTCTCTGACATCCCCCGACCATGATCCGCCGCCTGCGCCGCAGCAATGGCCGCGGCGCAAGGCTCGCCTGACCTCAGACGGTAGCACCGAGCTGCCAGGGGGCGAATTCGTCATCCCCGAAGCCGATCTGCTCGCTCTTGGTGCGTGCGCCGGAGGCGACGCGCAGGATGGTCTCGAAGATGCGCTGGCCGCATTCCTCCACTGTCTCCGTCCCGTCGGCGATGGTGCCGCAGTTGATGTCCATGTCGTCGGGCTGGCGCTCGTAGAGCGGGGTATTGGTCGCGAGCTTCATGGAGGGTGTCGGCTTGCAGCCGAAGACCGAGCCGCGGCCTGTGGTGAAACAGAGCAGGTTGGCGCCGCCGGCCACCTGGCCGGTGGCCGAAACCGGGTCGAAACCCGGGCCATCCATGACGACCAGGCCCTTTTCCGTCACCGGCTCGGCATAGCCCACGACATCGACGAGATTGCTGGTGCCGGCCTTGGCGACGGCGCCGAGAGACTTCTCGACGATATTGGTGAGCCCGCCGGCCTTGTTGCCGGGGGAGGGGTTGTTGTCGATCTCGCCGCCGTTGCGGCGGGTATAGTCCTCCCACCAGGCGAGACGGTCGAGCAGCTTCTGGCCGACTTCGGGGCTCACCGCACGGCGTGTCAGCAGGTGCTCTGCGCCATAGATTTCGGTGGTTTCGGTCAGGATGACCGTGCCGCCATGGCGCACGATGAGGTCGGAGGCGTGGCCCAGCGCCGGATTGGCGGTGAGGCCCGAGAAACTGTCCGACCCGCCGCATTGCAGGGCGACGATGAGGTTGGAGACGGGAACCGTCACGCGGGTTACGGCATTGGCCTCGGGCAGCAGTTCCTTGACCTTTTCGATGCCGGCCTCAACCGTCTTGCGCGCCCCGCCGCTCTCCTGGATGACCATGGTGGCGAGCCTGGTGCCGCGCTCTATGCCGCGGCTCTGCATGATCGGGCCGATCTGGTTCGTCTCGCAGCCAAGGCCGACGATCAGGACGGCGGCGAAATTCACATGGCTTGCGTAGCCCGCGATGGTGCGGCGGAGCGTGTCCATGCCCTCGCCCGCAATCGCCATGCCGCAGCCGGTCTTGTGCGTCAGCGCCACGACGCCATCGACATTGGGGTAACCCGCGAGCAGGCCCTCGTCACCCGTGAAGGGGTTGCGGCGGAACGCCTCCGCGATATAGCGGGCGGTGCCGGCCGAGCAGTTCACCGAGGTCAGGATGCCGATGTAGTTGCGGGTTGCGACCCGCCCGTCGGGGCGGATGATGCCCTCGAAGGTCGCCTGCGGCTGGATGTAATCCGTAGGCTTCGCGTCGACGCCGAAGGCATGGTCGCGGGCGAATTCGTGAATCTCGCAGTTCTGGACATGAACGTGGTCGCCGGCCGCGATATCCGTCCTGGCGAAGCCGATGACCTGGCCATAGCGGAGGATCGGCTCGCCCTTGGGAATGGCGCGGAGCGCCATCTTGTGGCCGCGCGGAATGCGCTGTCCGGCCGTGAGCCCGCGATCCGGCAATTCAGTGCCTTGCGGGATCTCCATGCGCGCGATGACGACGTTGTCGAGCGCATTGAGATGCATGGTTGAGGAAAGCGTATTCAGCATGGTTCCGATCCTCCAGCCCAGCTTGGGGCTGCTCGTTCTTTTTCTGGGCACGCTCCGGGCAGGACGGCAGGTTGGTATGATATTGTGCGGTTCCGGCGGCCTGCGCCAGCCACTATTCCTAGGCTGAGCCGCCAGGAATGCAAATGGTCCGATGATCAGGGCGTATGATCAACGCCCATGATCATGGTGCCGGGCCCAGAACCGTGCCGGTATAGCTTTCGATCACCTGGGAGATGGGCAGCCCCGCGGGGACCGTCAGCAGGCCGACATTGCGCAGCACATGCTCCGGAATCGCAAGGATGCTGGTGTGAGGAGCCCCGGCCGGGTTCCATAACCTGTCGCTGCTGATGGTGCGGCGCTGGAAATGCAGGCTTTTCACGGCGAGGCCGAACGGCGTGTCGGTCTGCTCCAGAAGCGTGTTCATGGCCGGCGTCAGCCGGTCGGGCACATACCAATTGTCTGCGTCGGACAGGATGTGGCTGCCGCAGAAAAGCTGGACCCGGCGATAGGCCAGCGCCTCTCCTGGCTTGAGGTCAAGATTTTGGCGGACGCTCGCCGGTGCGGGCCTCGGCTCTCCTTGCACGCGCAGCGCCACGATCCGGGCCTGCGGCGCGATATGATAGGTCGCGCACCAGCGTTCCAGCACCAGCGTGGCACTTGGCTCATGGAGCAGCGCCGCTTGCAGGCGGTCAAGCCGGCTGCCCGCTTCGGCCCGGTTGGCCGCGGTATCCGGCCAGCCAGGCGCGGCGTCAGCAGGCGCCATGGCGGTTAAGAAGGAAAGACCGAGAGCGATCAGACCGGCTCGCCATGGCGCCCACCTCATGCCTGACCGGCGACGAACTTTTCCAGCCAGTGGATGGTGTAGTCGCCGGCCTGGAAGGTCGGATCGTCCAGAATGCGGCGATGCAGCGGCAGCGTCGTCTTTACGCCGATGACGGCGAATTCGTCGATGGCGCGGCGCATGCGCGCAATGGCCTGGGCGCGGTCGGGCGCATGGACGATGAGCTTCGCGATCATCGAGTCGTAGTAGGGCGGAACCCGGTAGCCGCCGTAAAGGGCGCTATCCACGCGCACGCCGAGGCCGCCCGGCGGGTGATAGGTGCTGATCAGGCCCGGATTGGGAATGAAGGTATCCGGATCCTCGGCCGTCACGCGCACTTCGATGGCATGGCCCGAGAATGTGACGGCGGACTGGTCGTAGCCCAGGGGCTCGCCGGCGGCGATGCGGATCTGCTCGCGCACGAGATCGACATTGCAGACCATTTCCGTCACCGGATGCTCGACCTGCAGGCGCGTGTTCATTTCGATGAAGGCGAACTGGCCGTCCTGATAGAGGAATTCCAGCGTGCCGGCATTGCGGTAGCCAAGCTCGCTGAGCGCCCGCGTCACCGTTTCCCCCAGCGCGCTGCGCTGGGCGGGGGTGAGCGCAGGCGATCCGGCCTCTTCCAGCAGCTTCTGATGGCGGCGCTGGAGCGAGCAGTCACGTTCGCCGAAATGCACGACATTGCCGTGGGCGTCGGCCAGGATCTGCATCTCGATATGGCGCGGCCGGTCGAGATATTTTTCCATGTAGACAGCGTCATTACCGAAGGCCGCCTTGGCCTCGGTCCGCGCCACCTGCCAGGCTTCGGCCAGTTCATCCGCGCTCTGGGCCACCTTCATGCCGCGCCCGCCGCCGCCCGCCGCCGCCTTGATGAGCACGGGGTAGCGGATGCGCTCGGCCACCTCGGCCGCTTCGCCAAGTGTCGCGAGCGCGCCATCGGAGCCCGGCACCAGCGGCACGCCGAGGCGCCTCATCGCGTCCTTGGCGGCGATCTTGTCGCCCATCATGGTGATGTGCTGCGGCGAGGGGCCGATGAAGGCGATGCCGTGCGCCTCGACGATCTCGGCGAAATTCGCGTTCTCGCTGAGGAAGCCGTAGCCGGGGTGGATCGCGTCCGCGCCGGTAATGGCCGCGGCCGAAAGGATCGCCGGGATGTTCAGGTAGCTGTCGCGTGCAGCCGGCGGCCCGATGCACACGCTCTCATCCGCGAGCCGGACATGCATGGCGTCGGCATCCGCGGTCGAATGGACCGCCACCGAGGCGATGCCCATTTCGCGGCAGGCGCGCTGCACCCGCAGCGCGATTTCGCCGCGGTTCGCGATGAGGATTTTTTTGAACATGTGAGGATCAGTCCAGGACGACCAGGACTTCGCCAAATTCCACCGGCGATCTGTCGCTGATGACAACGCGGGAGACGGTGCCGGCGCGCGGCGCCTTGATCTGATTGAAGGTCTTCATGGCTTCGATCAACAGCAGGGTCTGGCCGGCTTCCACGCGCTGGCCGGCGGAGACGAAATTCGCGCTCTCCGGGTCGGGCGCGAGGTAGGCGACACCGACCATCGGGCTTGTGACCGCGCCGGGATGGTTGGCGTCGATGGCAGCCGGTGAAGCGGCGGGCGCTGGCGCGGCCGCCGCCGGCGCGGCGGCCGGGGCCGCGGTTTGGCCGAGGATCTGCTGCGGCATGGCATAGCTGACCGGTGCGGGCGCCCGGGCAATACGAATGCGGCGGTCCTTTTCCGAGATCTCGATCTCGCTCAGGCCGGTCTCGTCCAGAATGGCCGCGAGTTCGCGAATATCCTCTGGGTCAAACGACAGCCGGTTCATAGGGCCCCCTCCAGAATCCGTGCCATCGCGATCAAACCCAGGGCGTAGCCATGTGTTCCGAATCCGCACAGCACACCCGTTGCGATCTTTGAAACGTAAGAGTGATGCCGAAACTGCTCTCGGCGGTGGATATTAGAAATGTGAACTTCCACAACCGGGAGTTCGGCCGCCAGCAGCGCATCCATGAGAGAGATGGAGGTGTGGCTGAGCCCGGCCGGGTTGATGATGATGCCGCTGGCGCGGCCCCGGCATTCCTGCACCCAGGAAATCAGCTCGCCCTCGATGTTCGTCTGGCGGAAATCGATGGCCAGTCCCAGCCCTTCGGCCGTTTCGGCGCACAGCTGCTCGACATCGTCCAGCGTCGCCGAGCCATAGACTTCCGGCTGGCGGAGGCCGAGCATGTTCAGGTTGGGTCCGTTCAGAACGGCGATCAGGGGGAGGCTCATGGGACGGGGGCTAGCATAGGCAACGGGCGCGGCCAACCTCTAAGCCCTCCTTGGTTTGGTGAGCGCATGGTCCCAGGACCATGGCATCAAAGCACTTCGCAGGCTTCTTCGAACATGAGCCGCGGATTCCGAGGCGTCTCTGCCGGCTCGGCATAGCCGAGGCTGATGAGGAAATTCGATCGCCAGCCGCGCGCCGTGAGAAAGAGCGTATCGACCCGGTGATTGTCGAAGCCCGACATGGGCCAGCAGTCGAGACCGAGGAGCCGGGCGGCCATGATGAGGTAGCCGCCCTGCAGGCTGCTGTTCCGCATGGCCGTCTCCTGGGAGAACTCGTCGTTCCAGGCGAACCATTGCCGGGCATCGGCCTGCGGATAGAGGCGGGGCAGGAGATCGTAAAAGGATGGGTCGTAGGCGACGATGACCGTTACCGGCGCCTTCATCACCCCGTCCGCATTGCCCGGCGTGAGTGCCGAACGCAGCTTTTCCCTGGCTTCGCGGCTGCGCAGGAAGACGAAACGCGCCGGCGAGCTGTTCGCCGAGGTGGGCCCGAGCTTCACGAGATCATAGAGGTGCCGGTAGGTCTCCTCGTCGATCTCGCGGTCTGTCCAGGCTGACGGCGTGCGCGCATTCAGGAAGGCGCGGGCGAGTTCCGGGCTTTCCAGATCGTAGGGAAAAATTTTCGGCACGGCGGGCTCGGCGGGGGCAGCCGTCTCGCCTGGCACCGCAAGATCCGCGGCGATGAGCTTTTCACCAAGCAGCGGATCAAGTGGCGGCTCAGCCGGTGCCTCGGACGAGGCAGGCACCGTGTCAGCAGGCGTCGTGCCAGCAGGCGCTACGCCGGCCCGCGCCGCGCTCTCGGTCGGCTTGTCGTCTGTCTCAGCTACGTCCGTCATTCGCCCGTTCCAAAAGCCTTGCCCACGCGGCGGGCAGTGATAGCACGGGCGCAGGTTCGATCAACGTCCGGCAACGTGCCTCATTCCGCGGCCATCCGTGCCTGGGATGGCTCCGTCATGGCAACCGCGCGGTTGAGGTCGACCGAAAGCAGGCGGGAGACGCCACGCTCCATCATCGTGACACCGTAGAGCCGGTCCATGCGGGCCATGGTGTGGTGATGGTGGGTCACCACCAGGAAACGGGTGCCGGTTTCGCGCACGACCTCATTCAGCAACGTGCAGAGCCGCTCCACATTCGCGTCGTCGAGCGGCGCGTCCACCTCGTCCAGCACCGCCAAGGGCGCCGGATTGCTGCGGAAAACCGCGAAGATGAGGGAAAGCGCGGTCAGCGCCTGCTCGCCACCCGACAGCAACGACAGGGTCGAAAGCTTCTTGCCCGGCGGCTGGGCATAGATTTCAAGCCCGGCTTCGAGCGGATCGTCCGAGCCGACGAGTGCCAGATGCGCCCGGCCGCCGCCGAACATGCGCGCGTAGAAGGCCTGGAAGTTCTTGTCGATTTCCGCGAAGGCGGTGGAAAGACGCTCCCGCCCCTCGCGGTTGAGGTGCCCGACCGAGCCGCGCAGCTTGGCGATGGCCGCCAGCAGATCACCCTTCTCGCGGTCGATAAGGTCGAGCTGGCGCTTGATCTCCTCGGACTCGATTTCGGCGCGCAGATTGACCGGGCCCATGTCGTCCCGTTCCTTGGTCAGGCGCTCGAAGCGGCGGCGGCCCTTGTCTTCGTTCTCCTGCGTCGGCTCGACGGTGATGTCCGGAAACTCCGGATTGGCGCCGAGGCGCTCCAGAATGCGTTCCGCGACCGTGCCCCAGGCATGATTGGCCTGTTCCAGCGCGCCTTCGGCACGGACGAGGTTTTCACGGGCAAGGGCCTGGGCGGTCTCGGCGGCGCGGGATGCCTTTTCGGCGGCACGCGCCTCTTCCTCGGCCTTCTTGAGCCGGCCGGCCGCCGATTGATGGGTGGTCTCGGCCTCGGCCGTTGCCGCCGCCTGCGCGGCGCGGGCGGCGGCCAGCCTCTCGGGCTCGGCGGCGATGGCGGCATGGTCCTGGGCCGCTTCCTGCCGCCGCTGGTCGAGATCGGCGATATGGTGCTTCGCCGCTTCCGCCCGCTCGCTCCAGCCCTGCCGTTCCTGGGCAAGCGCCTGGCGCCGGGTCGCACGATTGGCGCGGTCGCGTGTCAGCCCGTCATGCCGGGCGCGGCTGTCGCTCTCTTCCCGCCGCGCGAGCTGAAGCGTGCTGCGGGCGGCTTCCACCTCGGCGCGCATGGCGGAGAGATCGGGAAGGGCGGTCGCCTCTTCGCGGATTGCGGCAAGCGCCGCCTCAGCCTCTGCCTTTTCAGGCTGGGCCGCATCGAGCTGGGAGACGACGCCGGCGAGCCGCGCTTCGGCTGCGGCGGCGCGGGTGGCAAGAGCCGCTGCCACATTGCGCAGCCGCTCGGCCGATTGGTCCGCCTCACGCCGGGCCTGGCGCGCGGCCTGTTCCTCGGCGACCGCCGTACGGTCCGCGACCTGCGCCGCTTCCTGGCCCGCACGGGCCGCGGCCGCGGCCGCGTCGGCCACCGCACCCTCCTCGCGGAGCTTGCGCAGGCGATTGCGCTGCGTCAGCCGGACGGTCGCTGCCGTCGGCGTGCCGGCCTTGATGGTATAGCCGTCCCAGCGCCAGACGCCGCCTTGCTCGGACACGATGATCTGGCCGGGGCGAAGCTCGGCTTGCAAAGCAGGCGCGGCCTCCGCCGGGGCGAGCAGGATAGCGCCCAGCGCGCGGGCAAGCGCGGGCGGTCCTTGCACCACCTCGCCAAGCGGCTTGCAGCCCGCGGGCAAGGGCAGGCCTTCGGCCAAGGGCGGCAGCTCCCGCCACCAGCGCGCCGCCTCGCGGCCGGCAGACGCACTCAGCTCCTCGCCGAAAGCCGCGCCGAGTGCCGCTTCGAGGCCGGCCGGCACGCTCAGCTCATCGACAAGCTGGGGGCCGCCCTGCGGGCCGCCCACGCTCAGGACTTCGTTGAGGGCGCGGATTTCCGCGCGCAGCCTTGTGGCGACGGCTTCCGCCGCATTGTTGCGCTCGCGGGCCTGGGCCAGCGCGGCCGTCGCGGTGCCGCGCGCCTTCTCGGCCGTTTCCAGCCGTGCGGCCGCCTCGCGGCGGGCGGCCTCCGCAGCGTCGGCCGCCTGTTTGGCTTCGGCAAGCTTCTCGGGTGCCACCAGGTCCTGGGCCAGCCGGTCCCGCTCCAGAGACAGGCGTGCCACCTGTTCGCTCACGCGGCGGGTCCGCTGCTCGGCCTGGGAGAGCCGGCCGGCCATCGCCTGCGCGGTCGCGGTCAGTGTCGCGTTCCGCTCGGTCGCGGCCTGGGCCGCGGCCTCGGCGGCCCGCGCAGCTTCGGCGGCCCGCGTCATGGCGGCTTCGGCGTCATTGAGTTTTGCCGCGGCCTCGCTTTCGGCGGCGCGCAGGCTCGCATCCTCGGCGGTCAGGCGCGCTTCCGCCTCGGCCGCATCGCGCATCATGCCTTCGGCGCGGCCTAGATCACGCACTGCCTGTTCCAGCCGCTGGGTCGCGGCGGCGATGGCGGCGCGGGCCCGGGCTTCCTCCGCCGCCAGCTGTTCGCTCGCCACGCGCTGGCGTTCCAGCGCGGTGCGCGCCTCGGCTTCGGCAGCGCGCAAGGGCGGCAGGATGTCGCTGCCCTGGCCATGGGCCAGTTCGGCGGCGCGGTTGGCCGCGATCGCTTCTTCGGCGCGCCGCTTCGCGTCTTCGAGGGCTTGGCGCGCGGCCTCGCGGGCGCGCTCCACGCGGAGATGCTGGATGGCGAGAAATTCGGCCTCCGCTGCGCGGATAAGGCCGGAGATATTGCGATAGCGTGCGGCCTGGCGTGCCTGCCGCTGCAGACCTTGCAGCTGGATTTCAACCTGCCCGCGCATATCCTCGGCGCGCTGCAGATTGGCCTCCGCCGCCCGGAGTTTCAGCTCCGCCTCGTGCCGGCGGGCGGAAAGCCCGGCAATCCCCGCCGCCTCTTCAAGGATCTGCCGCCGCTCTTCCGGCTTCGCATTCACGATGGCGGCGACGCGTCCCTGGCCGACCATGGCGCAGCTGCGCGCGCCGCTTGCCATATCGGCAAACAGCGTCTGCACATCGCGGGCACGCATTTCGCGCCCGTTGATGCGGTAGCCGCTGCCCGAGCCGCGCTCGATTTTGCGGGTGATTTCGAGTTCCGCCTGCTCATGCATCGGCGGCGGGATGATGCCGGCCGCATCCTCCAGCGTGACGGTCACTTCCGCCATGTTGCGGGAGGGCCGGGCGGTCGTGCCGGCGAAGATGATGTCGTCCATCTCTCCGCCGCGCAGTGTCCGGGCATTGGCCTCGCCCATCGCCCATCGCAAGGCGTCGACGATATTGGATTTGCCGCAGCCGTTCGGGCCGATGATGCCGGTCAGGCCCGGCAGGATCTCAAGGCTGGTGGCGTCGGCAAAGCTTTTGAAACCCGCAATGCGTAGACGGGCGAGGCGGGCCGGCACCGGGGGTTTATCCCGAGATACCGATAGCCGCGGTGAAGTCGCTATACGGCATATCGCCCGCCTGAATCTGGCCCTTGATGCGGAAGGAGGGAGTCGCCTCGATATTGTACATCTTCTCGTCCGCCACCTGCTGGGTTTGGATCCAGGTTTTGAGCGCGTTGTCGGCCACGGCGCGATTGAAGGTATCGCGACCCATGCCGGCGAGAGCGGCCATTTTCCAAAGCTCGTCGGTGTAGTTCACGCCGGGCGCGAAGGCCCAGGTATCCTGGCTTGCGAAGAGAGCGGTGATGAAGGGGTAGTACTGGCTGGTGGGCAGGTAGCGAGCGATCATCGCCGCTTCTAGGGCGACGGCGTCAAGCGGAAAGTCATGGTACACGATGCGGAGCTTGCCGGGCTTCACAAGCTTCTCCATCACCTCGGGCATCGTCGTCATCGAAAAATGGGCGCAATGGGTGCAGGTGAGGGAGAAGAATTCTTCCACGGTCACCGGCGCGGTGGGGGACCCGATGAAGCGGGGGCCTTCGGTCGCCGGGGTGCTGGCCGCCGGGGCGTCCGCGGCGTGGCCGAGGCGCGGCAGGGTCAAAGCGCCGACGGCGGCAGCACCGGTTGTGACCAGAAAGCGGCGAGAGATCATGACGGCTACCTTCAATATCTTGTGGTGATTAGCAGATCAGCCAACTAGGTGTCGATAATTCTGTCTTGGCTGATGACAGGAATGCGTCACTGAGCCTAACCGCGATGGCGGCTGATGGCTTGTCCGAGTCGCACCAGGGCGTCGCGGAGGGGGCCGGGCTCAATGCCGGGAAGCTCTGGTGTCGGCGCGGACGGCGCAGACCGCGCCGGCTGAGCGGGCCGGCGCGCGGGGGGTGACAGGATGGAGCCGGGCCCGGCCTGCTGCACGAATCGCAACCTTTTGATCAGCGCATTGTCCCCGCTACTGCCGACATGGCTGTTCAGCCGGGCGATGAGCTGCGGCGCCAGATGCTGCAGCTCCATGGCGACCGGCCCCTGACAAGCGATGGTGAGGGTGCCGGCGGAGAGCTTTTGGGGTTGCGTGCGGCTGCCGAGGGTAGGCCCCATGATCTCCATCCAATCCATCATGAGCTGGGCTCCCGCCGGGGCGCGGCGCCGGAAGCCCGCGCGCGTCACGCGGGCGATCAGTCCGCCGATCGGGCGCATGACATAGCTGCGGGGCATTTCCTCCGGCGCCGGCGCCTTGCGACCGGCCTCCGCTGGCGTCATCTTCGGTGGCGTGTCGCGATCCCGCTCCTCAGCCGCCATGGCCCCTTCACCTTCCGTTGCGCGCCTGCTCGATTGGTACGCGCGCCATCGCCGCGTCCTGCCGTGGCGGGCGGAACCCGGCGAGACCGCTGATCCCTATCGGGTCTGGCTCTCCGAGATCATGCTACAGCAGACGACGGTCACTGCCGTCATCCCCTTTTATGAACGTTTTCTAAGCCTTTTCCCGACCGTAGGGAATCTCGCGGAAGCGCGGGATGAGGCTGTCATGGCTGCATGGGCGGGCCTGGGCTACTACGCCCGCGCCCGCAACCTGCTGGCCTGCGCGCGCCGGGTGGTGGCGCTGGGCGGGGCGTTTCCCTCCGATCTCGACGGTCTCAAGGCGCTTCCGGGTATTGGCGACTATACGGCCGCGGCCGTCGGCGCCATTGCCTTCGGCCTGCCCATGGTGCCGGTGGACGGCAATGTCGAGCGGGTGCTGAGCCGCTTCCATGCAATCGAGACACCGCTGCCGCAGGCGAAGCCGCTGATCAGAACGAAGGCCGCGGCCCTGATGGAGCAGGATGCGGCGCGGGCCGCGCCATCCGATACGGCCCAGGCGCTGTTCGATCTCGGCGCGACCCTCTGCTCGCCCAATACGCCCGCCTGCCCGATCTGCCCCTGGCAGACGGATTGCGAGGCTTGCCGGCGCGGCATCGCGGCCTCTCTGCCGCGCAAGGCACCGAAGGCAGAGCGTCCGCGGCGGCACGGCGCGCATTTTCACCTGATGGACCGGCACGGCCACCTGCTGCTGCGGCGTCGGCCTGCCAAGGGACTCCTCGGCGGCATGACGGAAATTCCCGGAACGCAGTGGCGGGCGGCCGAATGGCCGAGGCCGGAGGCTTTGGCGCTCGCGCCGATGGCGGAGGCGCGTTGGGTAATCCTCGGGACCGTTCGCCATGTCTTCACGCATTTCGAGTTGCGGGTGGATGTCTACGCCGCGACGGTCGCCGATATTCCGGCATCCGCCATCGGTGACGGTTTCCTCTGCCCGGCGGAGGCGCTGCCAGCCCAGGCCCTTCCAAGTCTGATGGTCAAATGCGTGGCAATGGGCCAAAAGAAGGGTCCGCCTGCCCGCGCTGCGGGCGACCCGCCTATCGGCCTTCTTGTTTAGGAAGTGAACCCATGAAAACCCGCGCTGCCGTTGCCCGCGCCAAGGCCCAGCCCCTCAGCATCGAGACGGTCGATCTGGAAGGCCCCCGCGCCGGTGAAGTTCTGGTCGAGATCAAGGCGACCGGTATCTGCCACACCGATGAATTCACCCTCTCCGGCGCCGACCCGGAAGGCATCTTCCCGTCGATCCTCGGCCATGAAGGTGCGGGCGTGGTGGTCGATGTCGGACCGGGCGTGACCAGCCTGAAGAAGGGCGATCATGTCATTCCGCTCTACACGCCGGAATGCCGCCAGTGCGAATACTGCCTCAGCCGCAAGACCAATCTCTGCGTTGCCATCCGCTCGACGCAGGGCCAGGGGCTGATGCCGGACGGCACCTCCCGCTTCTCCTGCGAGGGCGCGCCGATCTATCACTACATGGGCACCTCGACCTTCTCGAACTTCACGGTCCTGCCCGAGATCGCGCTGGCCAAGATCCGGGAGGACGCGCCCTTTGAGAAGGTCTGCTACATCGGCTGCGGCGTGACGACGGGCATCGGCGCTGTCATCAACACCGCCAAGGTTGAGCCGGGCTCCAAGGTCGTGGTCTTCGGCCTGGGCGGCATCGGCCTCAATGTCGTGCAGGGTGCGCGCCTTGCGGGTGCGGACATGATCGTGGGCGTCGACCTCAACCCCGGCCGGGTGCCCATGGCCGAGAAATTCGGCATGACCCATTACGTCAACCCGGCCGAAGTCGAGGGCGATCTCGTTCCCTACCTCGTCAATCTCACCAAGGGCGGCGCCGATTACAGCTTCGAGTGCATCGGCAATGTGAAGGTCATGCGCCAGGCGCTGGAATGCGCCCATCGCGGCTGGGGCAAATCCGTCATCATCGGCGTGGCGCCGGCAGGTGCCGAGATCAGCACGCGGCCTTTCCAGCTCGTCACCGGCCGCCAGTGGCTCGGCACCGCCTTCGGCGGCGCACGGGGCCGCACCGACGTGCCCCGCATCGTCGACTGGTACATGGACGGCAAGATCAACATCGACGACCTCATCACCCATGTCCTGCCCTTCGAGCAGATCAATGAGGGTTTCGATCTGATGAAGCGTGGCGAGTCGATCCGGACTGTCGTGACCTACTGATCGGCTGATCGTTTGCTCTAACGGAGGTCATGCCCGCGCTTGTCGCGGGCATCCACCCGCCCGGGCGGCGACCATGCCCTTTTACGCTCTCACACTTCCCGGCTGCGGCGGCGTGCCGCGATGGTCTCCGCCGTCCGCTTCGTCTCCGGCCCCTGCGCTGCGGTGATCTCCTCCGCTGTGGCGCGTGGCGTGCCGCGCGAGAATTCCTCCGCCAGGATGAAGCCGACGCCGAGCAGCACCGGTCCCAGAAACACGCCCAGGATGCCGAAGGCCAGTGCGCCGCCCAGCACGCCGAGGAGCACGAGGATGAAGGGCAGATGGGCGCCGCGGGCGATGAACCAGGGGCGCACGAAGCTGTCAGCGATCGATATGCCGATGCCGCACCAGACGGCGAGGCCGAGGCCCGCGACAACATCGCCGGAACTCAGCAACCAGATCGCCGCCGGTACCCAGATGACCGCGCCGCCGCCGGGCACGAGCGAGAAGAATGTGCCGGCGAGCGCAAGCGGCACGGCATTGGGCACGCCGCTCACCCAGAGGCCGAGGCTCAGCATCAGCCCCTGGACCAGCGCCGTCCCCAGAATCCCGTAGACCGCGCCGCGCACCGTGGCGCCCACGATCTGCAGCAGCCGCTCGGCCTGCGGCCCGATGAGGCGGAAGAGGATGCGGCCGATGTGGCGGGCGAGCAACTCGCCATAGATGAAGAAAAAGAAGGAGATGAAGAGGGCGAGCCCCATGCGCACGACGCCGCCGGTGACGGTCATGAGCAGATGAAACCCTTCCTTGGCGGCGGTGCCGAGATAGGGGTGCAGGGCGGCAAGCAGGCTTTCCAGATCCGCCGACCAATGGTTCCACACGTCGCTGACCGTTGGGCCGAAGATCGGCAGGCTGGCCACCCAGGCAGGCGCCGCCGGCAGGCCGAAGATCAGCACCTCGTTGATCATGCGCCGGATATTGGCGGCGTTCTGGATGCCGCTTTGCGCGATCAGCGCCAGCGGCAGCAGGATGAGGAGCGCCGCCAGAAAGATCATGCCGAGGGCCGCCAGCCCACGGGAGAGGTGCAGGCGCCGGCGCGCCCAGAGATAGATGGGCCAGGTCGTGAAGGTCAGGATAGCCGCCCAGGCGATGGCCGCAATGAAGGGCTCCAACACGGCAAGGCAGCCGGCGATAAGCGTCCCGAGCAGCACCCAGATCAGCAGTCGTTCAGTCACAGGGCGCGCAATCCTTTTGGCCGAGGGGAAGCAAGCATAGCCCTGTTACAGCATAATGCAGAGATGGGGCAGGCGGCGTTGTCCTCGTCGTGACATCAACGGGGTGCAGCCCCTTGTCCGCTGCAGCCCGGCGGTAGAAACTGCCCTTGGCACGGAAGGGGACGCGGACCATGACATTACTTGTCAGCACGGATTGGCTTGCCGCGCATCTGGGGGATCCGGATGTGGTCGTTTGCGATTGTTCCTTCTATCTCCCGAATGATGCGCGCAGTGCTGCGGCGCTCTTTGCCGCAGGGCGGATTCCCGGTGCCCGCTTCTTCGATATCGATGCGATCAAGGACACGGCCTCCGACCTGCCGCATATGCTGCCCGCGCCAGAGGTTTTCGCCGCTGAGGCCGGTGCGCTGGGCATCTCCAACACCACAACCGTCGTCTTCTACGACCAGCTTGGCCTGTTCTCGGCGGCGCGCGGCTGGTGGATGATGCGCGTCTTCGGCCATGACCGCGCTCTGGTTCTCGACGGCGGCTTGCCGAAATGGAAGGCGGAGGGCCGCCCGCTTGAGGCAGGCCCGCCCGCCGCACCCGCTCCCGCCCGGTTCGAGCCGGCCTTCCAGCCCGGCATGGTGGCCGATCTGGCCGATATGCGGCGCTTCGTGGGGGATGGATCGGCAATCATTCTGGATGCGCGCGCCAAAGGCCGCTTCGATGGCACCGCGCCGGAGCCGCGCGCCGGCATCCGTGGCGGGCATATGCCCGGCGCCCATAACATCCCCTTTGGCGAGCTTCTCGCGGCTGACGGCACCATGCTGCCCGCGGCGCTATTGCGTACCCGTTTTTTGGCGGAAGGCGCCGATGGCAGCCGCCCGGTTGTCACCAGCTGTGGCACCGGGGTCACCGCCGCCGTGCTCACGCTGGGGCTGGCCGTCGCGGGCTTGCCCATGGGCGCGCTTTATGATGGCTCTTGGACCGAATGGGGCGGCCGCCCCGATACACCCGTGGAAACCGCCAATGCCGGATGATCGCATGACCACTTCAGAGGCCGACGAGAGGGCGCGCTTCGCGACCCGCCTGACGCAGGCCGGCCGGCCCGGTGCCCGGGTGCATGGCTTCGTCAACCAGCCGCTGGTCCGCGGCTCGACGGTGCTTTATGCCGATCTTGCCCAGCGCAAGACCGAGGGCAGCCGCCGCCACGAGCAGGCGCTGGTCTACGGCACGCACGGCACGCCGACGACATTCGCGCTCGAGGATGCGATTGCCGAAATCGAAGGCGGCACGCGCTGCCAGATCGTCTCCTCCGGCCTCGCCGCGATCACGACGCCGCTACTCGCCTATCTCAGGACCGGCCAGCATCTCCTCGTGCCTGACAATGCCTATGGGCCGACCCGCCGCTTTTGCGACAGCATGCTCGCGGGCCTGGGCATCGCGACGACCTATTACGATCCCATGATTGCGCCAGACGGGCTGGCAAAGCTCTTTCGCCCCGAAACCGGCGTGCTCCTGCTGGAAAGCCCTGGCAGCCATACCTTCGAGGTGCAGGACGTGCCGGCGCTGGCCGCTGTCGCGCATGCGCGCGGCGCCGTCGTGATGATGGACAATACCTGGGGCATCCACTTCTTTCAGCCCTTCCGCCACGGCGTCGATGTCTCGATCCAGGCGGCGACCAAATATATCGGGGGTCACTCCGACCTGATCCTCGGCGCGGTGACGGTCGCCGACGAGGATCACTGGCACCGGCTCCGCGATGGCGCGATGACGCTCGGACAGTTCGCGAGCCCCGATGATTGCTGGCTGGCGCTGCGCGGCATCCGCACGCTCGGCGTCAGGCTGCAGCACCAGATGGAGCAGGGGCTGCATATCGCCCGCTGGCTGGAAGGGCGGCCGGAAGTGCTGCGCGTGCTGCATCCGGCGCTCCCGGGCTCGCCCGGCCATGAACTCTGGAAGCGGGATTTCACGGGCGCCTCCAGCCTCTTCGGTGTCGTCCTCAAGCCCGAATTCGGCTTCGACGCCGTTTCCGCCATGATCGATGGCATGAGGCTGTTCGGCATAGGCTCGTCCTGGGGCGGCTATGAAAGCCTGATCCTGCCGACGACCGGCACCATTCAGCGCACCGCCGGCACCGGCCGCTTCGGCGGCGAGATCATGCGGCTTCACATCGGGCTGGAAGATCTCGCGGACATCAAGGCCGATCTTGAACGGGGCTTCGCCCATCTGCGGGAGGCGCGCGATGCCTGACACGGAGGATCTCCCGATCGGTCCGGTGCTCGACGCCGTGACCTTCAATGCGGACGGACTGGTCGCCGCCATCGCCCAGGCGCACGATACCGGCGACGTGCTGATGATGGCCTGGATGAACCGCGAGTCGCTGGCCGAAACCCTCGCGACGCGGCGCGTCTGCTACTACAGCCGCAGCCGCGACAAGCTGTGGCGCAAGGGCGAAAGCTCCGGCCAGACGCAGCGGCTTGTTGACCTTCGCGTCGATTGCGACGGCGACACGCTGCTCCTGCTCGTGGAACAGGAGGGCGTCGCCTGCCATACCGGCCGGCGCTCCTGTTTCTACCGCGCGGTGCGGCCGGAGGGGCTCGTCACGATCAGCGAGCCTGAAATCTCGCCCGCCAAGCTCTACGGCAGCAGAGGTTCAGACTAAGCCGAACAGAGGGGCGCGTGCGGCGCCCAGCGTTCGGCCTTGGTGTCCGCCCTCAATGCTCGAACTGGGGACCGACGAAGGTGAACATGCGGTCGGGATAGGTGCCGCCGTATTTCACGTCATAGAGGCTGATCTGGGTCTGCCGCCCTTGGGCGTCGCGGATGATCCAGCTCCGGAGCGTCAGCGGATCGGTCGCAAAGATGAGCGTGATGGCGCCGGCATGCGGCCGGTTGGTGCGCACCAGCGTGACCTGGATCTGCCCCGTGGCGCGGGCAATGCCCGTCACCGTGACGCTGCCGGAGAGTTTCAGGTTGTTCTGCAGCAGGAGGCCGAGCGGCGTGCTCGACAGGAAGATATTCGTCGTCTGATCCACGGCCGGATCGTAATAGACCAGCAGCCCGTGCCCCGCGACGAGGAGCATGCGGTCCGGCGGATCATATTCGAACCGCATCCGTCCCGGGCGCATCATCCAGACATTGCCGCCGATCGAATTGCCGTTGTTGTCGACCTGCAGGAAGCGCGCCTGCATGGATTTTATGCCATTGAGAGCGGCTTCGATGCGCGCGATGTCCGCCTGGTCCTGCGGTGTGGACGGGGGAGAGGCGGCAAGCTGCGCATGGGCCGCGGCCAGCGGCAGGCCGGCGAGCGGCAGGGCAAGGGCGGGCAGAAGGCCGAGAAGGGTGCGACGGTTCATGGCCCTGGATGTGGCATCGCCGGGCCCGCTTGAGAAGACGTTTCGGATGTCGGCTGGATTAAGGAATCTTCGGGTGCGAATCAGGCCGCGGCGGCGAAGCCGCGCGGCATCTGCAGCACATTGCCGTAGCTGAGGCTCACGAGGCTGCCGGCGGTCACGCGGCGGAAGGCGGTGGGGTCCGCGAACAGGGCGCGCAGCAGGAGATTATTGGTCCGGTGGCCGGAGCGTTCGCCCGTGAAGCGGCCGATGAGCGCCGCGCCGGCCAGCGACAGATCGCCCACCGCATCCAGCATCTTATGGCGGACGAATTCGTGGGATACGCGAAGCCCGGCCGGGTTCAGCACATCGTCGCCGTCCACGACCACGGCATTGTCCAGGCTGCCGCCGAGGGCGAGGCCCGCCGCGCGCAGCTGTTCGATCTCCTGCACGAGCGTGAAGGTTCGTGCCCGGGCGATCTCCGTGCGGAAATTCGTCTCGGTCAGGCGCAGGTCCAGGGACTGGCAGCCGATGGCGCCTGCCGTGAAATCGATCGAGACAGACAGGTCCAGCCCGAGCCAGCTCCCGCCCGGCGGCAGCGGCTCGAAGGACGCGGTCGCGCCGTTCTCAGTAACGGATACGGGGCGCAGGATCTCGATCATCTCGCGCTCGGCGGTCAGCTCGGTCACGCCGGCGCAATCAAGCAGGAAGAGGAACGGGGCGGCTGAGCCGTCCAGGATCGGCACTTCCGGCCCATCAACCTCGACAATGAGGTTGTCGATCGAAAGCGCCGCGAGTGCGGCGGTGATGTGTTCGATCGTACCGACCGAGACATCCGCCCGCTCCGCCGAGGTCAGCTTGGTGCAAAGCCGTGTGTCGCGCACGAAGTCAAAGCGCGCCGGAATATCGATGCCGACGTCGGTGCGGCGGAAAACAATGCCGGTCCCGGCCGGGGCGGGCAGCAGCGCCAGCCTAGCCTCGCGTCCACTGTGCAGGCCGACGCCGCAACAATCGATTGCATTGCGGATCGTCCGGGATGCAGCAGGGATTGCCGTCTCGGTATAGTATCCCGGCAATCCGTCCATGCCTTCGATCCCCACGTATTCAGTCAAAAAGCCGGCCATGACTGGCCGTTCTTAGTGCGGGGCGAAGAGAAGCACTCCTTTATGGTAACCGCCAGTCAATGATTGTGTCCCAGTGTTACCGGTTAAAGGATTGAATTTACAAATTTTTTGGATGGGAATCAGGTGATGCGGCTGAGTTCCTGTCGCAGTGCCTGGGCGGCCTGCTCGGGTACGATCAGGTTCCGCCGCAAGAAAAGATCGATCAGGACGAGATTGACGTTGAACTTGAAGTGCTCGCCGTCCCGCACCGCTTCCATGGCCCGCGCGACCGGCCAGAGCTCGAAGGCCTCGACCTCGCCGTCGCTCGGGCTCGGGGTAAAATCCTCTGGCAGAACAAGGTCATAGCAATAGAGCAGGTCACGCCGCAAACCCTCGGCGCGCTCCATGTCGTAGCGGATGCGGCCGACCCTTGTGGCCTGGGCGGCAAGCGCCGCCGGCACGGCCGCTTCCTCCCCGGCTTCCTTGATGAGTGTCTCGTCCGGCCCCATGCCGGCCGAGACGCCACCGGCCGCGATATGGTCCAGCTTGCCCGGGTCGAGCAGCTTGTCCGCGGCGCGCCGGGCGACCCACAGGTAAAGCCCGTCCGCCCGTTCCACGAGGCCGTTGCAGTGGACGCCGTGCGAAAGGATGCCGAAGGAGGGCACGGCGCCACGGTCGAGCGTGGTGATGGCGGCGCCTTCCGCCGCATCGCGCACGTCAAACAACTCGCCCCGCAGGCGGTACCAGCCAGCCTGTCCGAGCGTTTGAGCGAGAGCGGGCAGATCGCCCCTGCGCGCCAGCGCTAAGGTGAGGCCGCCATCCGCGTCGGGCGTGAGATCAGCTGCTTTCGCCACGGCTTCGGCGAAAGCAGGCTTCAGCCATCCGACCCCATGAGGTCCGATACGGAAGGGCAAACGGCCACCTGGCAGCGTCGCTGTCCGGGACGAATGGATGTGCCGAATGAACATTTCGGTCACGCTGTCAGCCATGCGCAAGAAGCCTTTGCAAGCGTGGGGGAGCATGCCACATCCAGCGCCATGGCATCAGCTCCAACGTCAAATCCCCTGGGTCAAGACGCCGCTGCCGCTCCTGAGACAGCAAGCGCCGCGCAAACCGCCCGTACCCTGCTTCCCTACCTCTGGCCGGCCGGGGACACCATAGCCCGCCTGCGGGTATCAGCCGCCATCGTCTTTCTGATCCTGGCGAAAGTCGCCACGGTCTACATCCCGGTCATCTACAGCCGGGTGGTTGACCGCCTGGCGCCGAAAGGCGCCCACGCCCTGGGCGGCGGCGCGATGAGCGCGGCCATTACCGTGCCGCTGGCCCTGATCATCGCCTATTGCGTGCTGCGCATCGCGTCCAGCGCCTTCGGCGAACTCAGGGATGCCGTCTTCGCCGCCGTGCAGCAGCGCGCGGTGCGCCGCATTGCGCTGCAGACCTTCGAGCACCTGCACAGGCTGTCGCTCCGCTTCCATCTCGACCGCCATACCGGCGGCCTCTCCCGCGCGATCGACCGCGGCATGAACGGCATCGAGCAGGTGCTGCGCTTTGCCGTCTTCAACATCATTCCGACGCTGTTCGAGCTTCTGCTCGTCACCATCATCATGTGGCGCCTCTTCGACTGGCGCTATGCGCTGACCACGCTCGTCGCCGTCGGCCTCTACGTCGCCTTCACCCTGC
The DNA here is from genome assembly GCA_963834475.1 of uncultured Alphaproteobacteria bacterium. Lineage (GTDB taxonomy): Bacteria > Pseudomonadota > Alphaproteobacteria > Acetobacterales > Acetobacteraceae > Acidisoma. The sequence goes on from CAWIBZ010000001.1 coordinate 134,415, forward strand.
TCTTCACCAATTTCCGCGTTCGCTACCGGCGGCTGATGAACGATTCGGATGCCGAGGCGCAGAGCAAGGCGGTGGACAGCCTGCTGAACTACGAGACCGTCAAATATTTCGGCAATGAAGCGCATGAAATTCGGCGCTTCGACCAGGCGCTGGAACGCTTCGAGCGCGCCTCCGTGCGCTCCCAGGTCACGCTCAACCTGCTCAATGTCGGGCAGGCCTTCATCATCGCACTCGGCCTTGCCGCCATCATGCTGCTGTCGGCGCAGGGCGTGGCCTCCGGCCATATGACGGTCGGCCGCTTCGTGCTCGCCAACACCTACCTCATGCAGCTCTACACGCCGCTGAACTTCCTCGGCTTCGTCTACCGGGAGGTGAAGCAGGGCCTCGTCGATACCGAGCATCTTTTCCGCCTCATGCGCGTCGGCGCCGAGGTCGAGGACAGGCCGGAGGCCAGGCCCCTGGTGCCGCAGGGGCGCAGCGCATCGCTTGCCTTCGAGAACGTGCGCTTCGGCTACAACCCCTCCCGCGAAATCCTGAAAGGCGTCAGCTTTGCCATCCCGGCGGGCGGCAACCTGGCCGTTGTCGGGCCGACCGGGGCGGGCAAATCCACCCTCACGCGGCTGCTCTTCCGCTTCTATGACGTCACCAGCGGCGCGATCCGCATTGACGGGCAGGACCTGCGCGACCTGACGCAGAACAGCGTGCGGGCCGCCATCGGCGTGGTGCCGCAGGATACCGTGCTGTTCAACGATACCATCCGCTACAACATCGCCTATGGCCGCCCCGGCGCGACTGAGGCGGAGGTGGAAGAAGCCGCGCGCCTCGCACAGCTGCATGACTTCATCATGGCGCTGCCCCAGGGGTACGAGACCAAGGTCGGTGAGCGTGGGCTGAAACTCTCGGGCGGGGAGAAGCAGCGCGTGGCCATCGCCCGCACGCTGCTGAAGAACCCGGCGATCCTCATTTTCGACGAGGCGACGAGCGCGCTGGATACCAAGACCGAGCAGGACATCCAGGCCGCGCTTCGCGTCATCGCGCGCGACCGCACGACGCTCACCATCGCGCACCGGCTTTCGACCGTGGTTGATGCGGATGAAATCATTGTGCTGGAGCGCGGGCAGATCGCCGAGCGCGGCAGCCATTGGAGCCTGCTTGCGCGGGGCTGCATCTACGCCCGGATGTGGGCGGCGCAGGCCGAGCAGGAAGAGGGGGCCGCAGCCGAGCGTGCGGCCTCGGAAGAGCCGATTATGGCCGAAGCCGTGGGCGAGCCAGCCCATACCGGCCTCTGAACAGTAAAGGAAGTCGCGCCATGAGCGAGCCGAATGCACCCGATCTCGAAAAACTGGCGCAGGCGTCTTCCAGCCTCCGCCACGCGGGCGCCGTGGTCGACCAGGCCATCGAATACATGACGAAAGAGGACATCGACCCGATCTCGATCGCCTCGGCGCTGCTCGGCGGCGCGCTCGGCATGCTGTCCAAGAACCTGCCGCGCGAGGTCGTGCTGGCGGTGCTGGAGCAGGCGCGGGCGAGCGTCGAATCGGGTGAGATGGACCAGATGGCTCAGCCTGTCGCGACCGGGCATGCCTGACCCCCTCTGCGTGGGCGGCCGGCCCGCGTGTCACATGCTTGACGCTGGGCGCTCATTTCGCCATAAGCCCGCCTCCGTCGGGTCGCTGCGCCCCAGATTATGCGCGGCAGAACCCGCTTGATGTGTTCGAGGTTCCAATGTCCCGTCGCTGCGAGATCACCGGTAAGGGCGTTCTGTCTGGCAATAACGTCAGCCACGCCAACAACAAGACCCGCCGTCGCTTCCTGCCCAACATTCAGGATGCGTCGGTGATGTCCGATATCCTGGGGGCACCGATCACGCTCCGCGTCACCCCACGCGGCCTGCGCACGATCGAGCACAAGGGCGGGATCGATAATTTCCTGCTGAACACGCCGGCGGCGAAGCTTTCCGACGAGGCGAAGGTTCTGAAGCGCCGCGTTGAGCGCGCCGCTGCCCGCAAGAGCGCCTGAACCACCTTCCTGGGTTAAAAGGGCCTCTGTCCTGGGCAGGGGCGCCTTGACCAGCCTGACCTAGAGCCAGATGGCTCTGAAGCGCGATGACCGAAGGCCGAATAGCCGTAGGTCTGAATCGCGCGATTAAACAAGAAATTCAGCCGCCCGTCACGCTCATGTGGCGGCGATCTGCTGTCTGGGGGCGTCGGGGCAATCGTCAAGTCGTGCGCCGCGGCTTCCGCGCGATCGCCTGGCGGATCAGCTGCTCCATCTCCTCATCCGTGGCCCCTGCGCGCAGCGGCGTGCGCAGATCGGCCTGATCCTCCTGGCCGAGGCACATGAAGAGTGTGCCGGTGCAGGTCACTCGCACACGGTTGCAGCTGTCGCAGAAATTTCGGTCAGCGGGGTGATCAGGCCGATGCGCCGGCCTGTTTCGGCGATCCGCACATACCGCGCGGGGCCGGGGCATGCGGTCGGCGCAGCGGCTCCAATTCCACCAGTGACCAGCGCCGTCGATCCTGCGCGGACGATCGATAGCGGAAGGTACTGGTCGATACGGTTTTCCCCGATCTCGCCCATCGGCATGGTCTCGATCAGGGAGATATCGAGGCCCGTCCGCCGCACCATGCGATGAGGCCGTCGAGTCGCCCTCGTCATGCCTCAGCGCAACGGTATTGATCTTGACCTTCAGCCCGGCTGCTTTAGCCGCCATGAGGCCGTCCAGTGCCTGGCCAGCCGCCGCCGCGGGTGATCGTGCGGAACCGGTCGGATCGAGGGTATCGAGGGTCACATTGAGGCGGCGCACGCCCGAGGGGCCAGGGCTCGGCATAGCCGGCCAGCCGGGTGCCATTGGTCGTCAGGGTCAGTTCGTCCAGGCCTCAGGGCCCGATAGCCCGGCCGAGGAGGCGATCAGGCGATGACATCGCGGCGGATAAGCGGTTCGCCGCCGGTGATGCGCAGCCGGCGCGCGCCAAGGCGGATGAAGGCGGTGCAGAGCCGCTCCAGCTCATCCAAGCTAAGCAGCTCGTCCCTCGGCAGGAAGGTCTGTGCTCCTCATGCAATAGACGCAGCGGAGGTCGCAGCGGTCGGTGACCGAGACGCGGAGATAGTCGATGCCGCGGCCGAAGGGGTCGACCAGCGGGGCAGGCTAACCCTAACCCTAACCCTAACCCTAACCCTAACCCTAACCCTAACCCTAACCCTAACCCTAACCCTAACCCTAACCCTAACCCTAACCCTAACCCTAAGGGTGTAACCCTTAGGGTTGATCGTTAGATCGAGTGAAAGGGTGTAACCCTTAGGGTTGATCGTTAGATCGGGTAAAAGGGTGTAACCCTTAGGGTTGATCGTTAGATCGGGTAAAAGGGTGTAACCCTTAGGGTTGATCGTTAGATCGGGTGAAAGGGTGTAACCCTTAGGGTTGATCGTTAGATCGGGTGAAAGGGTGTAACCCTTAGGGTTGATCGTTAGATCGGGTGAAAGGGTGTAACCCTTAGGGTTGATCGTTAGATCGGGTGAAAGGGTGTAACCCTTAGGGTTGATCGTTAGATCGGGTGAAAGGGTGTAACCCTTAGGGTTGATCGTTAGATCGGGTGAAAGGGTGTAACCCTTAGGGTTGATCGTTAGATCGGGTGAAAGGGTGTAACCCTTAGGGTTGATCGTTAGATCGGGTGAAAGGGTGTAACCCTTAGGGTTGATCGTTAGATCGGGTGAAAGGGTGTAACCCTTAGTC
>CAWIBZ010000002.1:0-2500 GCA_963834475.1 uncultured Alphaproteobacteria bacterium
CAAAGCCGCCTGCGATCGTGGGGACCGAGGCGGTTTTTATGTATCTGATATTTCGTTGGAAAGTTTGGTTGCGGGGACAGGATTTGAACCTGTGACCTTCAGGTTATGAGCCTGACGAGCTACCGGGCTGCTCCACCCCGCGGGGGTGAGTGAGAAGGAGCAAAGGGTGGGTTGGAAGGCCTGGCGGCGACCTACTCTCCCGCGTCTTAAGACGCAGTACCATGGGCGCTGGGGAATTTAACGGCCGAGTTCGGGATGGGATCGGGTTTAGGCTCCCCGCTATGGCCACCAGGTCGTCCAACCCACCCTTTGGGGTGTGCGAACGGGGTTTGGCGCGCTTTCATCGGCGCAGGCGCCGATGAAGGTCAGTGAGAGAGAGGGATGTGCGTGCTTGCTTTTCTAATTTTTGGCCTGCCGGGTTGGATCGGCGGCGGCGGGCCAAAAATTCAGAGGATGGTTGGATGATTGCTGTGCGAGGTGGTGAGTGATGAGCCTATTGGGTGATTAGGACCGGTTAGCTGCACGCGTTACCGCGCTTTCACATCCGGCCTATCGACGTGGTGGTCTACCACGACCCTCGGGGAGACCTCGTTTTGAGGTGGGTTTCCCGCTTAGATGCTTTCAGCGGTTATCCCGTCCAGACTTAGCTACCCGGCTGTGCCGCTGGCGCGACAACCGGTACACCAGAGGTCTGTTCATCCCGGTCCTCTCGTACTAGGGACAAATCCTCTCAAGTCTCCTTCACCCACGGCAGATAGGGACCGAACTGTCTCACGACGTTCTAAACCCAGCTCACGTACCACTTTAATCGGCGAACAGCCGAACCCTTGGGACCTGCTCCAGCCCCAGGATGTGATGAGCCGACATCGAGGTGCCAAACCTCCCCGTCGATGTGGACTCTTGGGGGAGATCAGCCTGTTATCCCTAGAGTACCTTTTATCCGTTGAGCGATGGCCCTTCCACGCGGGACCACCGGATCACTATGGCCGACTTTCGTCTCTGATCGAGCTGTCGCTCTCACAGTCAGGCGGGCTTATGCCATTGCACTCAGCAGCCGATGTCCGACCGGCCTGAGCCCACCATCGCGCGCCTCCGTTACACTTTGGGAGGCGACCGCCCCAGTCAAACTGCCCACCATGCAGGGTCCCGGACCAGGATAACTGGTCTCGGTTAGACATCAGAAGCGCCCAGGGTGGTATTTCAAGGATGGCTCCACCGAAGCTAGCGCCCCGGCTTCAAAGCCTCCCACCTATCCTACACAGTGCTCCCCTGATGCCACTGCAAAGCTGCAGTAAAGGTTCATAGGGTCTTTCCGTCTGACCGCGGGTACCCCGCATCTTCACGGGGAATTCAATTTCGCTGAGCCCATACCGGAGACAGTGGGGAAGTCGTTACGCCATTCGTGCAGGTCGGAACTTACCCGACAAGGAATTTCGCTACCTTAGGACCGTTATAGTTACGGCCGCCGTTTACCGGGGCTTCAATTCAGTGCTTGCACACCTCCTCTTAACCTTCCGGCACCGGGCAGGCGTCAGACCCTATACGTCATCTCTCGATTTCGCAGAGCCCTGTGTTTTTACTAAACAGTCGCTACCCCCTGCTCTGTGCCACCCGCCCATGGTTGCCCACAAACGGGTCTCGCTTATCCCGAAGTTACGCGAGCAATTTGCCTAGTTCCTTCGATATGGTTCTCTCAAGCGCCTTGGTATGCTCTACCAGTCCACCTGTGTCGGTTTCGGGTACGGTCTATATGCTGGAGCTATTTCCCGGAATGCTCAAAAAGCCAGGACAATCCAATAAGCCCTGACAACATCTTGCATTCGTCACTTCCAGCAGGCTCAGGAATATTCACCTGATTCCCATCGACTACGGCTTTCGCCCTCGCCTTAGGGGCCGGCTAACCCTGCGTGGATTAACCTTGCGCAGGAACCCTTGGACTTTCGGCGACAGTGTTTCTCGCACTGTTTGTCGCTACTCATGTCAGCATTCGCACTTCCGATACCTCCAGGAGGGGTCACCCCTCTCCCTTCGCAGGCCTACGGAACGCTCCGCTACCGCGTAGATTGCTCTACACCCGCAGCTTCGGTGTGTGGCTTGAGCCCCGTTACATTTTCGGCGCAGGATTTCTATTAGACCAGTGAGCTATTACGCTTTCTTTAAAGGATGGCTGCTTCTAAGCCAACCTCCTGGTTGTTTTGGAATTCCCACATCCTTTCCCACTTAGCCACAACTTGGGGACCTTAGCTGGCGGTCTGGGCTGTTTCCCTCTCGTCCACGGACCTTAGCACCCATGGACTGTCTGCCGGGCTATACTTCTGGGTATTCGGAGTTTGGTTAGGTTTGGTAAGCCTTTGGGGCCCCCTAGCCCATCCAGTGCTCTACCCCCCAGGGTAAACACCCGACGATCTACCTCAATAGATTTCGCGGAGAACCAGCTATTTCCGAGTTTGATTGGCCTTTCACCCCTAGCCACAGCTCATCCCCGACTTTTTCAACAGGC
>CAWIBZ010000002.1:7500-126055 GCA_963834475.1 uncultured Alphaproteobacteria bacterium
GAACTGCCAACGATTGCCCACGACCTCGCGTTCGCCCTTGGGCAGAGATTCCATGATGTAGGTGTATCCATTGGAAATATCGCTCCCAAGTGGAATACCGAGGAAAAAGCGGAGGACGGCAAGCAACGCGACACTCGTCACGAAGGCCTGCGCGACGGCAAGCACGATGAAGAGTACCATGGTGCAGAGGAACATGATGCGTCGGCCGATGCGGTCTGAAAGCCAACCGCCGACGAGAGCGCCGACCAAAGCGCCGCCTTGCGTGCCGGCCGCTGCGAGGCCGAGAAGCAGGGCACTTGGATGGTACTGCGCCCTGATGAAGATCAGAACGAAGGCGATAGCGTATAGGTCCCAGGCTTCGACAAAGATCGAAGCCAGCATCAGCCAGCCGATCCGACTGCCCTGCGGGTTGTAGTTGCGAACGAGATGGTGAACCGCCTCGTCCATGCGCGTTTGCAGCGTCGTGGTTGCTGACACGATTGGACTTCTCCTTGCCCCGATAGGATTTGACGTCAAGGGTGGGCTCCGCCCACTGTAGACATCAAAGCAGGAGAGGCCGACGACCGGAACCCCCCAAAACCGTCTGGCAGCCCGTTGCCGAAATCGGCCCTGGTCTGATTCACTGAGGCGTCGATGACAAGTTGACGATGCCTCAATACCCTTGGCGCCGTTCACGGCCCGTCAGGGGCAATGATGGCTTGCGCTTCAACAGCTTGCAATGCCGCTGTGGTTCGGATCAATTCCGCCTGTTCGCGGTGCGCTCCATAGCGACCCACCTCCAGCGTATACCGCACTGCAGCAATCAGAGGACAATGACATGAATGACCGCGCCCTCGGCAACCCCGAGTTGCCAACGACAGGAAACCACCAGCTGCAGGCTCCCGGTACAGACCAAACATCTGGCGAGCAAGTCACGGCCCGACGGGCGATCGTGACGGGGGCCGGCTCGGGCATCGGCGCAGGCATCGCGACCGCCCTGGCACGCAAGGGGATTCGCCCCGTGCTCGTCGGCCGACGCGAAGATGCCCTGCAGCGCACCTTGGAGACGATCCGCGGACAAGGCTTCGATGCCGATCCGCTGATATGGGATATTGGCAACGGCGACAACGCCGACGCGCTCATCGACCATGTCGAGACGCAATTTGGCGGTGCCGACACGCTGGTCCACGCGGCCGGCAATCAATTCAGGTGCCCTGCCATCGAGTTCCCAGCCGAACAATGGGACCAGATTCACGGCCTGCACCTGAGAGCGGCCTTTCTGCTGGCGCAGGCCGCGGGCAAGCGCATGATTGCCTCCGGGCGGGGCGGCAACCTGCTCTTCGTCGGCTCGCTGACCAGCGAGCGCCTCGGCCTGCCGAACGTCGTCGCCTATGCAGCTGCCAAGAGCGGCCTGCTTGGCCTCATGCGCACCCTGGCCGTCGAGTGGGCGCCCCATTCGATCCGTTCCAACGCCATCCTCATCGGCTTCGTCGGGACGGAGATGACCCGGGACGTCGACAGCCAGCCGGCACGTAAGGCGCTGATGGGGCGGGCACCAATGGGCCGGCTGGGTACGCCGGATGAAATCGGCGACGCCGCCGCCTACCTCGTCTCCGACGCCGCGAGTTTCGTGACCGGCACCAGCCTCACCGTCGACGGCGGGTGGAGCATTGCCTGATCAGGCCAACCGCGCCGCAGCATAAAACGTCAAGGATCTTCGCGGGTTTCACGAAGATCCTTGTGACCTGCCGGGCCTCGGTCTCCCTGAGAGCGCGGTCAATCCTGATCGTAGCCGTACACCTCCGGCAGAATGAAGATCGCAGCGAGCATGCCGATCAGCGGGAAAATCGCCGTGAACAACGTCGCATTCGCCTTTCCGATCGCGCCGAACAGGATCGGAAACAGGAAGATTGCAAGGAAGACGGGCAGCCTTTACGAAGATATAGGCGAACCCCGCCGCCGTTCCACGATACAGGGGTCGTGCGACCATCGTTGGGATGGTCATGACGTTCTCGGCGTCCCAGTAGTGGCCCCAAAGCATGGCGGCTGCCGCAAAGGGCAGCAGAATGACGTGATCGGTGTAGAGCGCGAAAGCAGCCACAAGCAACGATACGAAGACGATGCTGAAACCCGCGATGCTCAGGCCGCGATGCCCGATCTTCGGCGTGATCAATGGGCCGACCCAGCCAGATATCGCCGCGATGATATAGAGGCAAGCGTGACCAGATTGGTTCCGAGAATGCCCGAGACGCCGACCATCACGAACAGCGTCGGAATGTAGAAGGCGAAGGTCGAGAATTCACTGCTCTGCGCAAAGCATCCGATCCAGCCGAACAGCGTTGCGCGCCAGCGGATCGGGTCGCGCCGGATATCGGCGAGAAAGGCGGTCGGCCGAGGCTTCGTCGATGACGATGTCCTGGTCTGGCAGCAAATCAAGCTGATCGTCGTACATCTGCGCTGCGACCTGCTTGGCCTCGCGGAAGCGGCCGCGACGGATCAGCCAGATCGCGGTTTCGGGCAGATCATGGCGCAGAATGAAAATGATCGCCGCCGGCAAGGCGCCGAGGCCAAGCGTCACGCGCCAGATGAGGTCATGCGGCAGCTGCAGCACGATGAAGACCGCGATGACCGCCAGTGTCATGACCTCCCCGACCGCGAACATGAACTGCCAGCGATTGCCCATCACCTCGCGCTCGCCCTTCGGCATGGAACTCCATGATGTAGGTGTAGCCGTTGGAGATGTCGCTGCCGAGCGGAATGCCGAGAAGGAGGCGAATCACCACCAGCCAGAGCATGTTGGGCACGAAGGCCTGGGCGAGGGCGAGGACGACGAACATGATCATCGTCGACAGAAACATCGCGCGCCGGCCGATCCTGTCCGAGAGCCATCCGCCGACCAGCGCACCGATGATCGCGCCGCCCTGCGTGCCGGCCGCGGCCAGACCCAGCACAGCGGCTGACGGATGAAAGACTTGCTTGAGGAAGATCAGCACGAAGGCGATCGAATAGAGATCCCAGGCTTCGACCAGGATCGAGGCGATCATCAGCCAGCCGACGCGTTGGCCGCTCGGGACTGTAATTGGTGACAAGATGCTTGACGGCGCGGTCCATCACCGCTTGCTCAGGTCGCAGTTGCCATATGGCGCATGCTCCCCTCGTTCCCGGACTCGCCGAGGACAGTATTTTGCCAGCGTATGTCTCGCGAGTCCGGACGGAGCAATCGGCTAACCTGGCCTTGCCTCCATCGGCGAAGGGTCGCGAGCGGCGCTGCCCCCCGCCGACTAATGATCGCTCACCAGTCCACAATCGTGCCGTCATCTAGAATGGCGTTGCGCGTATGGATCACCTCCGGCTGGAACGGATGCTTCGCGCACATTCCGCTTCATTGACCTCGATGCCGAGGCCCGGGCGCATCCGGCACTTGCCAGAAACCATCGACCATGCGGATCGGCCCCTGCACCACATCGAAATACCAGGGGACCGCGCCAACCATTTCCTCCTGGATGACATGATTGGGCGTCGACACCGCAAAATGCAGCGCGGCGACGCCCGCAATCGGCCCAAGCGGATTGTGCGGCGCGACGCCAACCGAGACAGCCTCCGCCATGGCGGCGATCTTCTTCGCCTCGAGAAGCCCGCCACAATGACAGATATCCGGCTGGATGATGCTCGACCGCCCGCACGGCCAAGCAGGTCATGAAATTCGGCGCGGTCGATCAGCCGCTCGCCCGTCGCGAGCGGCACGCCGGTCCGGCTCGCAATGGCCTGCAGCGCCCCGGTCTCGCCCGGCGGCACGGGCTCCTCCACGAACATCGGCCGCCCGGGCTCCAGCGCCTGGATATAGGCGAGGCCGCCGAGGCGCTGGCCGGCCGGCCGTGGAAATCGACCATCACCTCGATATCGGGGCCGACCGCACCGCGCAATGCCTCCATCATGCGCGCCACCTTGTCCACCTCGCGAGAGCGGCGCATGGTAATGGGTATAGGGAATGAACACGGCCTTGAAGGCGCGATAGCCCTTCTCCACGACCTCATGTGCGCGCTCCACCAGCGGCGCGGCCTCCAGCGTCTCGTAGACCGCCCGCATGTCGCCCTAGCCCCAGATGCGTATAGACGCGGACCTTGTCGCGGACCTGGCCGCCGAGCAGCCGCCAGACCGGCACGCCGAGGTGCTTGCCCATGATGTCCCAGAGCGCCATCTCGATGCCGGAAATGGCGCTCATGCCGATGACGCCGAGACGCCAGAAACTGTGCTTCTTCAGCACCCGGACCACTTGCTCGATATCGCGCGGATCGCGGCCGAACAGCAGGGGCGTCAGATCCTCGACCGCACCGACGACCGAACGCGTCTTCCATTCGAGCGTCGCTTCGCCCCAGCCGAACAGGCCAGGATCGTCGGTTTCAACCTTGATGAAGACCCAGTTCCGCATTTCGGCATTGACGATGCGGGTGCTGATGGCTGTGATTTTCATGGGCGACGATTTCCCTTGTCAGGACGATCAGCCGGCGAATCGCGTGCAGGGCAGACCGCGGACCCCGAGATCGAGTGCCAGCAGGCCGCCGGCATGGGGTTGGGCTGCGCGCGCCTCCGGCGAGAGATCCCAGATCGCCGATGTCACATACAGCGTCGTCAGATCCGGGCCGCCGAACGCGCAGCTTGTCGGCTTCTGAACGGGCAGCGGAAGCATGCGGTCGACCCGCCCGTCGGGCGCATAACGGACGAGCCGCCAGCCATCCCATTGCGCGTTCCAGAGAAACCCCTCGGCATCGACGGCAGAGCCATCCGGCGCACCCGGTTGCCCGGCGCAGTCGGCAAACAGGCGACGGTTGCCGATGCGCCCGCTATCGACGTCGAAGTCATAGGCGAAGATCGTGCGCCGCAATGTGTCCGCAAAGTAGAAGACGCTTGTCGTCCGGGCTCCAGGCAATGCTGTTGGAGATGCCGATGCCGCTCTCCATGCGATGGCAGCTGAGATCGGCATCGAAGCGATAGAGCGCACCGGACCGCGCGGCGAGACTGTCATCCATCGTGCCGGCCCAGAACCGGCCTCGGCTATCGCATTTCCCTTCGTTCATCCGGTTACCCGGAAGATGCGCCTCCGGTGACGCGAGCCGCGTCAATTGCCGCGTATCGAGATCGAAGAAGGCAAAACCGGATGCGAGGGCCAGGATCAGCCCCCCGCTTTCGCGCAGAGCGAAAGCACAGACACGCTCGGGCAATTGCCAGCGTCGCACTGCACCGCTCGCCGGTATCAGCCTCTGGAGAAGACATCCCTCGATATCGACCCAATACAGCGCTTGCTCGGCCATATCCCAGACCGGAACCTCGCCCAGGATGTTCTTGCAATCGACGACGCAATCGGCGGCCGGTGGTTCGTTATCCAGCGCATGGGTCATGGCGCGGCGTCCCTTTCCCATGCGCAGCGAGTAGCCGGCCACCGCAATCAGCGTCAGGCCGCCCGTCCAGATGTATTGGTAGTAGGCTGAGACCTGCATGAGATTGAGCGCGTTCTCCATCACGCCGACCGCGATCGCGCCCGCCAGCACGCCGACCGCCGTGCCTCGGCCGCCGAAGACGCTGACCCCGCCGACAACAACCGCCGTCACGGAGGCGAGCGTGAAGGAACTGCCGGCTTGCGGGTCGCCGCTGCCGATCCGGCCGGCGATCAACAGGCCGGCTGCCGCGGCGCAAAGCGCGCAGAAGACATAGGCGCCACCGCGCACCCAGGCCGTGTTGATGCCCACGATGTGGCTCGCCTCGCTGCTGGAGCCTACGCCGTAGAGCCGCTGACCAAGCCGCCCGCGCAGCAGCAGAAACTCGGCAAGGATGAAGAGGACGACAACCACCAGTGCGGCGACAGGGACCGGCCCGATCGTGCTCGTGAAGATGTTGAGAAACGTGTCGCTCACCAGGCCGCCCGGGCTCGGGCCGGACGATGAGGGCCATGCCGAAAACCACCGAGTAGGTCGAGAGGGTTGCGATCAGATCCGGGATTTTGAAACGCACGATCAGGCCGGCATTGACGAGGCCCGTGACCAGACCGGCCCCAAGGCTGGCAGCGACTGGCGTAGGCCGTCGGCAATCCTCCCTCGTCGACGGCCAGGAATGAGCTGATCGCGGTGACCAGGCTGATGAGCGGCCCGACCGAGAGGTCGATGCCGCCAAGCAGGATGACGCAGAACTGGCCGAGCGCCACCAGGGCCAGCGGCGCCACCTGCCCGGCGATGTTCGCGATATTGCGGGTGGAGAAGAAGAAGCCCGAGACGCTTGCCGTGCCGAAGCACAAGGCGAGGACCAGCACCGCCAGCAGAAGTGGGCCGCCATAGCGCGCCAGAATGGGATGACGCGGCACCGTGGAAGCCGCCGATGCTGCGGAAGCAGGGGCTTCCGTGGCTGCCAGGCTGGCTGTGGCGCCAGCGTCCGTGGCGCTGCCGACGATCGCCTCTTCCGTGGCCTCAGCGCCTGCAATCTCGCGCACGATGCGGCCGCGGGAGAAGACCAGGATGCGGTCGCTGAGACCGATCAGCTCCAGAAGATCGGAGGAGACCAGGATGACTGCCGCGCCGTCATCGGCCAAGGCGCGGATGCGGCGGTAAATCTCAAGCTTGGTTGCAACATCGACGCCGCGCGTCGGGTCTTCGAAGATGAAGACGCGCGGTCGACCGGTCGTCCAGCGGCCCAGCACGACCTTCTGCTGGTTGCCGCCGGAGAGCGTGCGGACGCTCTGCTCGCCTGACGGCGCCTTGATCGCGAAGGCTTCGATCGCCCGGCGCGTCGCCTGCCGCTCGCGCGCCTTCGGCACAAGGCCAAGTCCTGCCCAGCCGAAGAGATGCGGAACTGAGATGTTTTCCCGGATCGAGTGCGGCAGAAAAAGGCCCTCGCGATGCCGCTCGCCCGGGACGTAGACGAGACCCGACCGGATGGCCTGCGCCGGCGACCGCGCGTGGAACCTGTGGCCGCCCAAGGTCGCACGTCCGGCCCAGCGGGCGAGGCCGAACAAGGCGCGCACAACCTCCGCCTGGCCATTACCCTGGATTCCGCCGAGGCCGAGGATTTCACCGGCCCTGGCGTGGAAGGAGACATCCTCAAATCGTCCCGGGCTGGTCAGATGGTCAACGGCAAGGCAGTCGCGCGGCGGCACCCTGGCGCGCCCCGGGTAAGCCAAAGCCATCTCGCGCCCGACCATCATCGCGACCAGCTGCTCGTGACCGACATCCGCCCGGTTGACGGTTCCGACCACCTCGCCGTCCTTCAGCACCGTGATGCGATCAGCGATTGCAAAGACTTCCGGCAGACGATGAGAAATGAAGATGACAGCCGTGCCGGCCTGCTTGAGCTGGCCGATAATCGTGAAGAGATGCGCGATTTCCGCAGCATCCAGAGCGGAGGTCGGTTCGTCGAGGATCAGCACCGAAGGGTTTGTCGTCAAGGCGCGTGCAATTTCGACGAGCTGGCGCTGGGCGACGCTGAGATCGCGAACCGGCGTGTCGAGTCCGATCCGCACGCCGAGGCGATCGAAGATCGCGCGCGCGCCGCGATCCATTTCTGACCTGTCAATCAGCACCGTGCCGCCGGGCTCGCGCCCGAACCAGATATTTTGCGATACGTCGAGGTCAGGGACCAGGCGCGTATCCTGATAGACCATGGCAATGCCAAGATCCTGCGCGTGTTTGGGCCCGGCGATCTGCACCTGTTGTCCGCGCACCAGGATCTGCCCGGATTCGGGCTTCCAGACACCGGCGATAATGCGCATCAGCGTCGATTTGCCGGCGCCGTTCTCGCCCATCAGGACATGAACTTCCCCAGGGCGGCAGGCGAAGGACGCCCCTTTCAGGGCCCGCACACCTGGAAAGCTCTTTTCGACACCTCTCAGCTCAAGGGCATAGACCTCGGTATCTTCGGCGGTCACTTGCAACATGGGGTCTGGCCCTGCATCTGGGCGCAGCCCGGCCGCCCACCGTGCGGGCAGGCGGCCCTGGCTGCTGCCTTGCAACATCATCAGCCGAAGAGCTTCTTCAGTTGATCGTCGGTCAGCATGGTATCGACAAAGACACCATCAGGCAGATTGGGTTTGATGAAGTTCTGGTAGTTGCTGTCGTCGATAACCATGGGTTCGATCGTCTGCCGCTTCGGCATATCCTGGCCCGATAGCAGATTGACGGCGGTGCGCAACGCGACCACGCCCTCCCATGAAGGTTCGGACACGCAGGCAATCTGGAACTTGGGGTAGTTGGCCTTCTCTGCCGCGTAGAGCTTGAGAAGACCGTTGTAGTCATCCCCGGTGACCGGAACCAGCGGGCGATTGGCGGCCATCATCGCCTTCAGCGCGCCGGCCGCATCCTGCGCGCCATCACACCAGATACCGTCGATCTCCGGATAGGCGGCAAGCAGATCCGCCATGACGACCTTGGCCCGGTCTTCCTCCCAGAACGCGTCCTTGAACGCCAGCACCTGGATGCCGGGTGCGAACTGAGCTTGCGCGCCCTTCCAGCACTCGGCCGTGTAGGAATTGCCCGGCAGCCCGCCAAGCGCCACGATCTTGCCCTTGCCCCCGAGCATGTCGTTCAGGCGCTTGCCCGTTGTTGCTCCCTTCTTTTGCGGGTCGGTGCCGACAAAGGCCGTCCAATGCTCGCCGTCCACGGGCAGGTTGAACGGAACGGTGACGATCCCCGCCCGGGTCGCCTTGCGCAGCGCCGGAACCACCGCGGTGCCGGAATTCGGAATGCACAGCAGCGCGTCGACGTTCTGCACGATGAGATCGTCGATGTCATTGACCTGCTTGCTGATATCGCCTTGCCCGTCGACAACGATGAGCTCATAGCGGTCAGCATGGGCGCGGGCCTCGGCCTGCATCGAGACAAGGCACTCCGTGCGCCACGTATTGCCGGAGAAGCCATTGGAGAAACCGATGCGCAGCTTGCCCGGCTTCTGGGTCGACTTGGCCATCTCCGCCGAGCCGTCAATCTTGGCATTGCTGATGACGTCGGCGAAGGCCGGCAGGCCGATGCCGCCGGTGGCGGCCAGGCCAGCGACGCCAAGACCCCAGCGCAACGCCTCGCGACGGTTGATCACTCCAAGATGTTTCATTGTCTTCCCCCCGTTGATTTTTAGCGTCTATGCGACGGCTTGGCGGCCGATCTTGCGGTAAGCGATGACACTGGCTGCAATCAGCACGCCTTGAATGACGTATTGCGTGCCGGTCGAAGCCTGGGCGATGTTGGTGAAGCTCGTCAGTTCCGTGACAAACAAGGCGCCGGCGATGGTGCCGGCGACGCTGCCCATCCCGCCCGTGAGGGCGGTGCCGCCAACGACGACCGCGACCACGGATGCCAGCAGGAACTGGTCGCCGATCCCAAGGCTCGGATTGCCGATATAGGCCGTGACGAGAAGGCCGCCGAGCACAGCCATGACCGAACTCAGCGCATAGGCCGAGATCAGCACGGCGCGTGTCGGGACGCCCATGAGTCTCGCCGCCGTTTCGTTGGCGCCGACGGCGTAAACCCAGCGGCCGAGTGTGGTGCGCCTCATCATATAGGCGGCCCCGATGGCGACCACGAGCCAGCAGATCGCGCTTGCCGGCAGACCGAACCACCGTCCCTGGCCAATGACATTGAAGGCGGGTGCCGCCGCGCCGCGCGGCGCGCCACCGGTATAGACGAGGGCCGCGCCGAAGAGGATCGAGTTCATGGCCAGCGTCGCGATGATGGGCGCAACCCTCATCACAGCAATCAAAAATCCATTGATCACGCCTACCACAGCGCCGATGATGAGGCAGCAAACGACGGCCAGCGCGATGTTACGATCCTGCCCGAGCATAAGGCTGGTGGAGACGATATTGGTCATCGTCACGACGCCAGCCACAGACAGGTCGATGCCGCCGGTCAGCAGTGCCATCGTCTGCCCTGTCGCCACCAGCCCCAGAAAGGCCGCGACCTGAAGGATGTTGAGCATCTGTTGGGGCTTCAACATCGCCGGCGAGACGATCGACGCCACGATGTAGAGTAAAACGACCGCGGTCCAGATTGGCGATCCGCGGAGCAAGCGCGACGCCTGTGCTCCAATCAACGAAAGCCTCCCACAGCCCTGCCGGCCGCGTCTCATGGCCCTGCAGACGCCTGCCGCTTTTGACGGCGATTGATTATGGCCAGCCTGTAGCACAGCCGCCGGCTACTTACAAATAGGTTGAAGTCTTTTTTTTGAGGTTTATAGTGATAGCTATCAGATAGGTAACGACGGTGGACGCCAGCGAAGATCGGAACATGTCGGAAGGTGAGGAAGCCAGCTCATTGTCCGGCAGCCTCGTCGATCGCGTCATGTCTGAGGTCAGCCTGCATATTCGGGGCCAGGGCCTCTCAGCGGGATCGCAACTGCCGAGCGAGGCGGAATTCGCGGCGCGCACCGGCGTATCGCGCGCCGTGGTCCGCGAAGCCTTCCGCGGCCTTGCGGCGCTCAAACTCATCGAAGTGAGCAACGGCCGCCGCGCGCGCGTGGGCACGGCTGATGAATCGGTCATCAGCCTCCTCATCGATCACGCGGTCCACACCAAGCAGATCAGTATTCAGCAGAATTCTCGATGCGCGCCGTTCCATGGAACTGCGCACGGTTGTGCTTGCAGCCCTTCGCCGCACGGATCGGGAAGCGGTCGAGATTTGTGCGATCGCAGAAGACATGGTGCGATCCTTCGGCCAGCCCGAGTACCTGATGGAGCTGGACATATCCTTCCACGAGCTTATTGCACGCGCCAGCCGCAATCCGTTGTTCGCTCTGCTCATCGGGTCGTTTCGTTTCATCACGCGCGAGACGTTTCCGATCGGCTGGGCGAGCCAGCCCGACGACGACGCGCGGCGGGCGACCGTCTCGGGCCACGCCGTGATCGCGGCAGCAATCCGGGACAGGCGGCCGCAGGAGGCGGAGAAAGCGATGGCCGATCATTTTGATATTGCCGTGAAGGCCCTGATCAACGCCGGGGTGACCTGACAAGGCTCCCGGTATCTATCCGACAGCAACCACCACGTTCGGCCGACGACAGACTAAGGAGAGGCCCCGATGAAAATCACGAAGATTGAGACGCTGAGCGCGCGCGAGTTCGAGAATGTGCTCTGGGTCCGCGTCCATACCGATGCGGGGATCATTGGCCTCGGCGAGACGTTCTATGGCGCGGGGGCCGTCGCCTCGCATATCCACGACACGCTCGCGGCCCGGCTGCTCGGCCGCGATCCCCTTCGGATCGAATCGATCCACAAGGAGCTTGTGGACCTGCCGATGGCGCAGTCCAGCACCGGCGCGGAATACAGAGCCGCATCTGCGATCGATATCGCGCTCTGGGACCTGTGGGGCAAAGCGACGAACCAGCCGGTGCATCAACTGCTTGGCGGCCTTTGCCATGACCAGCTCCGCATCTACAACACCTGTGCCGGCTACCAATACGTCCGCAACCTCGACATCCGCCCCGTCAATACATGGAACATGGGGAATGAAGGTCCCTACGAGGATCTGCAGGCCTTCATGACCGATGCCGGCGCACTTGCCGAGAATCTGCTCGAGAACGGCATCACCGCGATGAAGATATGGCCCTTCGATCCGGCGGCGCGCGAAACGCGCGGCGTTCATATTTCGAATGAGCAGCTGAAGACGGCACTCAAGCCCTTCGAGTTGATCCGCAAGCGGGTCGGTGACCGCATGGATATCATGGTGGAATTCCACTCGCTGTGGAACCTGACGACGGCCAAGCGCATCGCGCGCGCCTTGGAGCCTTACGAGCCGACCTGGTTCGAGGATCCGATCCGCATGAACTCCAGCCAGGCGCTCGCCGAATATGCCCGGTCGACGCATGTGCCCGTTTGCGCCAGCGAGACCCTGGGATCGCGCTGGGCCTATAAGGAGATGCTGGATCGCGACGCCATCGGCGTCGTGATGGTGGATCTTTGCTGGACAAGCGGGCTGACCGAGGGCCGCAAAATCGCGTCTCTCGCCGAAGCGCACCACAAGCCCTTCGCGCCGCACGACTGCATCGGTCCCGTGGGTTTCGCCGCGGCTGTGCATATGTCGCTCAGCCAGCCCAACACGCTGATCCAGGAATCGGTCCGCGCCTTCTATTCCGGTTGGTACAAGGAGCTGGTCACGGAAGTGCCGAGGATCGAGAACGGCTATGTCTTCCCCATGGAAGGCCCGGGCCTCGGCACTGACCTTCTGCCCGCGGTCTATGAACGCTCCGATCTCACCGTCCGCCGCACGGAGGCCTGAGCTTGCCCGCTCTGTTCGACATCACGGGCAAGACGGCGCTCGTCACCGGCTCATCGGGCGGGCTCGGCTTGGCCATGGCACGCGGCCTGGCGGAGGCCGGTGCCAGTGTCGTGTTGAACGGGCGTGACCAGCCAAAGCTCGCCGAGGCGGCTGGGGCGCTTCGCGGGGCAGGCCATCGCGTCTCCGTCAGCGCCTTCGACGTGACGGACGAGGCGGCGGTTATCGCCGCCTTCGCGGGCTTCGACGCGGACCAGGTGGCGATCGATATCCTGGTGAACAACGCGGGCATCCAATTCCGCAAGCCCATGCTTGATCTTGCAGCCGCGGACTGGCGACGCGTTCTGGAGACGAATCTTACCAGCGCGTTCATCGTCGGGCGTGAGGCGGCGCGGCGCATGATCGGCCGCCAGGCCGGTGGCAAGATCATCAATATCGGCTCGCTGACAAGCGAGGTCGCGCGTGCCACGGTGGCACCTTATACGGCCGCGAAGGGTGGCATCAAACTGCTGACCCGCTCGATGGCAGCCGAATGGGCGCAGCACAACATTCAGGTCAATGCCATCGGCCCGGGCTATATCCTGACAGATATGAACAAGGCGCTCGTCGAGGACCCCGCATTCGATGCCTGGGTCAGGTCGCGCACGCCGTCGGGGCGCTGGGGCGTGCCGGATGATCTCATCGGCGCTGCGGTCTTTCTGGCCTCAGGCGCCTCCGCCTATGTCAACGGCCAGATCATCTATGTCGACGGCGGCATGCTCGCCGTCCTTTGACCGACGCTTCCGATAAGAATGCCGTCATCGCGGTCGGGCACCGTCGTGCTCGTCGGCATGCCGCCCGATGGCGTCATGCTCGGCATCGAGGCGGGCCAGAATCCCGATCATCCGGGCGGTTGGTATATCCGGCCTACGATCATCGACGATCTGCCGAGCGACGACCTCTGGGCAGACACAAAGTCTGCGCCAGGAAGTGCTCCAGTTTCAGGATTGGACAAGCAAAGACGCACGCCCAAAGGAGGGCGCCACAGGCCGACACCCTCCAGCCATGCCCACGGTGCCATTCTCCGGAACCCGCTCAGCCTAGAAGGCTTTCACCAAGGTACCGACCGTCACATGCGGCCAACGGCGGCCACCGAAATCCAGCAGCGCGGTCTGCGAATATTGCAGCTGCAGGAATTCGCTTCCCGCTGCATCCGTCACCGATTCGATCGCAAACACCGATTCCAGCTGCAGCGTATTCGCGTTGGTCGTGATGAACGGGATATTGCCGATCGACTGATTATTCGGCGTGCTTGTGATCAGGCGGGTGATCCAGTTCAGCCTCTTGCCTTCCTGGTTGACCTGCCGCGCCAGCGTATCCCGCAGCATCTGATTGGGATCGGTGACGATGGCCTGGGTAATCTCCGGCGGCAGAGACGCCGTGCGATGCGGGTTCTGGGCCGAAAGATTGTATTCCTTGAACGGATTGGGCGTCCCGGGCGGCGGCGCTTCGTCGCCGATCAAGAAGGGAACGGTATTGGCCGCCGGGATATCCGGAATGCGGTCGAAAACGGCCTGCTGGATAAAGCCCACGGTACAAACCGCATTGCCATGCGGGATTGTTGCCAACCGCGCGATTGACGCACCGTCTTTGGGAGCCGAAGTGGCGGGAATATTCAGCCACATCCCCGGTTCGATGTGCAGCGCCCCGCCGGTTACAAGGTCTGTCACCCGATGCAGATAGGTGACACCATAGATCGCAATGTCCCCTTGCTGGCTGCCACGGTTGAACACTGGCGACCCGATGGTCGTAAATTCAATCGCCTCCTGGAGAAGGTTCAGTTCCAGGAATATGCCGTTGTCAGCTTTGAAGTCGGGCCGGGCGATCAAGCTGAACCCGGTGCCCTGCCAGTATCCCGTCAACTCCCCCAGCGCTCCCAGATGGTCGGCCATGCTTGCGCGCGGAGCCACCGCGCGGAACGCATGCATAGTACTCGGCGCAGGACCATTGGTGCTCATGATTGTGCTTCTCCGCTCGCGGAACCGAAATGACTGATCTTGGCGCGCAGGAGCGCGATGGCGTCCTCCGCGACCCGATAGGCACTGGGCCAGCCCGGCGTCTCGGCATCTTCTCCGGGGATCCAGAATTTGCGGCGGCTCAGCCGCAGAAAGCCGGCGAAAGGATCAACTGCGTTGAAGGTTTCGAGCAGCAGCGGCCCGTGATACTCGTTGAGAATCGGCGGCAGAAAAATGTCCCATGGCAGCCAGCTGTCAACGAACTGGCCCCGGTCCGGCGGCGAGACATGCACGTAGTGCAGCCGCTTCTGCCTGACGCAGTCATCCAGATTGGCGTGGAACACATTGGGTCCCGTGCTGCCGAGCTGAACATGCGCACTATCGATGGTCAGCCCAATCTGCGAGGATGACACGTGCTTCAGCGCAGCCAGCACGTCAGACACGGTATTCGGCACTGGGGTCTCCCAGTGGTCAACCGGCTCGATCGCCACCTTCACCCCGCGCTCGGCCGCAAACGCCCCTAACTCTTCCAGTATCGGAGCGGCATTGCGATATCGCGGCGCAGCCCAATCCTGCAGCGCATCCGACCACAGCGGCTGCCCGGAATCGCTCGTGGGAAATTGCGCGTAGGGAAAGATCACCGGCCCCGCCATGATCGACTCGCCGCCGAGGAGCTGGGTAATCTCCACCCGAGATTTCAGATAATCGAGAGCGCGCTTTCTCTGCTCGACGTACGGCGAGGTCGGATCGAAGGTTCGGGTCGTGCCGACATTGGTTGTAAAGCCGACGTCCCGAAGGCCTTCCTTGTTGAAACTCGCCTTCAATTGCCGATAGGACTCTACATCGGCGGCAGGATCACCGCCCGACGGCGGAGCTATGGGCAGGTCGAAGCCGCTGTAGCCCATTTCGCGCAGAGACCTGATATGCCTTACCCATTTTGCCACTGCCTCCGGATTTCCGGGCTCCAGGTTGGCCGTGAACATGAAAAAACTGAAGTAGATAGGATTGGCGCCTGACGATGTCATGTCACCAACCCAACTGCTGCCCGAGGAATTCGCGCGCCATCTTGGCGTATGTCAACGGCGGGGCTTTGGCCGGATCCTGTTCAGCCTCCACGACCAGCCAACCTGAAAAGCCAACATCCTGCAGGGTCCGGAAGAGCTCCGGGAAACGCGGTGTCAGCAGTCCTTCCGGATCACCCGGGACCGTGAAAATTCCCGCCTCGACCGCCTGCTGAAATGAAAGCCCTTGCTCATGGAATTGCGTGCGCACTGGCTCACGCATGTCTTTGATATGCAAATGCCTGATTCGCTTTGCATAGTCGCGGGCAATCGTGAAAGGATCGACATAGGCCGCCGCCAGATGCGCAGTATCCAGCAGCAGATGCACCAGATTTGGGTCGGTGTGATCGAACAGATGGCGAATGGCGGGTTCGTGCATCACACCGGTCCCCAGATGCGGATGATAGCACAGCTTCCGGCCGCGATCGCGTGCCAGGGCGCCGATCGTGTGCAAACCGTCGATCAAGTCGGCCCATTGCGTCTCGGTGAACGTCGGCGCATTCGCAAACAAGGCGACCGGTAGCGGATGCACCGCGCCCCCAAGTTCGGCCACCACCAGATCGGCGTGGCGCGGATCGTCGGAACCGGCTTCGACCGCATCCATAAAATCGAGCTGCTGACGCGCGTTCTCGATCGTCTTTTCCCGCATGTCACGGATGGTGAAAAAAGTGCTGACCCAGGGCTCTGAGATGCGCAGACCGCGCTGCTCCAGAGCATTGCGCAGCAAGGCCGGATCGGTCGGATATTTATGGCCTATGCTGCAGCCCGAGAACCCTGCAAGCGCCATTTCGCTGAGCGCCTGCTGGTAGGGAATACCGATGTCGATGAGTGGAAAATCATCGTTCCACCACAGGGTGCAGGTCACACCCAGCCAGACATTTGCGGGGCCGAGTGCCGCATATTTCAGGCTCATGGTCTTGCTCCTTGCGCTTGCAGGATCAGGGCGAGGGAATCTGCGGCGGGTACTGCCAGGACCCATAACCCGGAGCCTTGGCGCCCGCGGGATGCGCGCCCACCGCCGGCCACAGCAGCCCTTCGACATAGGATTGCGGCGAAGGCACAAAGGTTCCGTCATTCGGTCGCGGGCCGAAAGCGTGGTGCCAGTCGGCGGGCAGCCGGTACCACACGCCACTGTACCATAGTTTCAGCAGTGACCGGGTGATCGGGCCGAATTTGGCATCGTCAAACAGGGCCCGTCGTAACGTCCTCGCGGACCTGTCGGGCAGGTTTGCGAAGTGCTGCAATAACGCGGAGGCGATCTCTTCGCCGACCACCTCGGTCATGACGCCGAGATTGAGCTCGGCCAGGCCCGTGCCCAGGAGACGCACCTGGTCGAAACCTGTGATAAATTCGGAAAGTTCCAGGAAAATGCTGAGCGACATGCTGCCCTCAAATTTCGAAGGTCGGGCCGGCGTGGAAATGGCTTCCCGGCAGCGGGTTGCGGATCAGGGTGTTCATCATGTTGCGGAAGCTAAACATCTGTGGCACCGCTTGCAGCAGCAGATCCGGCCTCCCGTTGAACACCTCTGTCAGGGACTGGAGGAAGCGCTTATAGGCCATGTTGAACTCTGTCGCTGTCTGCAGCAGGCCGCTGCCCGCAGGCAGATCCGCAAGGATCAGATCGGTTTTCACCGGATAGACCGCCTCGAAGTCCGGCTTGCATGTGGCGCCGCTCGGTTTGCCAGGCTGATCACCCGGAATATAGAAATGACCGAGAGACAGCTGTTCGAAGCGGTAGTAGTGCGAAATCTCCCCGTCGCTGTCGAAGATGCCGTGCGCCATCCCCTCGCCTTGCTCGATGATCAGTTCGAGCGCCTTCAACGCAGTCTCAAGACTGTGGACCGCCGTGATCTCGCCGCCGCCGGAATAGTAATATTCAGGCGTGACCTGCCATTCCCGGTTTCCCGTGAATATTGTTGTGCCTTCTGCCGCGGCCTCTGCCTCCAGCTTCTGGATCAGGTCCTGAATGTATTTGTAAAAATCGCCGATGCTGTAGAACTTCAGCTCCGGCCTACGCGGATGACGACCCAAGGCGGAAGCATTTCCCGCACGCGCATCCCGTAGCATGCGCGGCGCGGCATTGACGGCAACCGACGGGCGTTCGATCTGAAGGAAGGTTTTCAGCGTATCCGCTGAAAAAGCACGACGGCTGACGGTAAAGTCTGATTCGCCATCGGGCAAATAAAGCGGGTAGCGCGGCAGAAACCCAGCAACCGTCAGATCAACCTTACCACCCACGGCGTTCATGACATTGGCCGCAAGGGTCAGATGCAGCATCTCCTCCACCGCAATCGCCCGCAGGATCTGCGTGGCATCCGGGTTGGTGCCGGGCTGCAGCGAATAGAGTGCCGTGAGATAAGGCGGTATCGTCGCGTGTTCCAGCTGCATCGCGTTGAACAGAAAGTCGTGCAGTTCGGAGACGTCAATCTGATAGCTCATCGGACCAGTCCTTGTCGTATAAACCGGCTTTGATCAGGCGAGTTGGCGCAAAATGGCCCGCGCACTGCGGTAGGAGAAGGCGGCGAGGGTCAAGGTGATGTTGGATGTTCCAATCGTGGGCATGCTGCCTCCCCCGGCGATATAGAGATTGGCATGGTCCCAGCTGCGCTGGTTCTTATCGACCACCGATTCCGTCGGATCGCTGCCCATCACATGCGTCCCGGCCAGATGATTGCCGCCACGGATGGCGTAGTTGTCACCTGCATAGCTCACCAGCCCGTAATCGTCGGAACTGTAGGCAGTATGATCTTCAGCTCCGAGCCGCGTGAAAAGCCGACGCGCCAACTGCCGTGCATAGGCGACCGCGCTCAGCGTATAGTCCGGCACCGTGAAGGACACCACCGGCCGCATATTGCCAAGCGCATCCTTGTAGGCGGAGTCGACGGTTACCCGGTTGCTTTCCTGCGGCATGACTTCGATCATGAAGGCAAAGAGAAGTTGCCGCGAAAGCCGATTGACCAGCCCCTGGCGAAGATCCGCGCCGAACAGGTTAGAATTTTCAACCAGTTCGACCAGATCGGTGAGCGGCGAGCCCGTGGCCCAGCCCCAGCCGTCATTGTGGATATCGACCGCAAAAGCCGCCTGATGCTTGCGGAAATTGCCGCCCCGCAAATCGACGATACCGCCGGTGCAACTTGTGCCGCGCATCGTCCCGGCAATCTCCGGCAGCAGCGCCCAGTTCAGCAAATAGGCGTGATCCATCAAATTGCGTCCGACCAGACCGCTGCGGCTCGGCAGGCCGGAAGCCAGCAGCAGGCGCGGATTCTCGATCGCATTCGCCGCCGCCACGTAAATCTTGCCGTGAACGGTTATGGTATGATGTTCCGGGGAATTGGGACTATGGTAGACCTTGACCTCGACCCCGGTTACGGCACCGGTTGCCCGGTCGATCAGAATTTTCGATGCAACCGCTTGCGTAAGCAAATCGGCATTTCCGGTCGCAAAGACTTTCGCCAGCGTTTTGCCCGCATGGTATTTCGCCTGGACCGGGCAAAGCGGCACGCAATTGGTATTGCCCTGGCAACGCTCTCCTTGATCAATCTGATGCGACGCCACGGCGCCCACCGGCTGATAGCCGCGCCCGCCGTCATAGGCCGGATTGGGAATCGCGTTGCGCGCCTGCGGATAGGGGCGCACCGTCAGCTCGAACCCCTCCCCCCATAATTCCTCCCGCGCGCCATTGACACCTTGGGCGACCTGCTGGTCGAGATAAGACAGCGGCAGGCCGTGCATCGGCAGCACATACCCGGGCGCAAAGGGCACGTTGAGAGAGCCGTAATCGGTGAGTTCACCGGCGACCCCGAACTCACGCTCGGCCTTCTGATAATCTGGCTCGATCTCTGCGTAGCTCAGCGGCCAGTCCAAGCCATGACCATACAGCGTGCGGGTCTGGAAATCCTCCTGCAGCATGCGCGGAGTCTTGGCTTCCCAATGCACTGTGGTGCCACCGAAGACGCGCGTATAGACGGTATCGGTGACATACGGGCCGGACTGCACAATGTAGCTTTGGCTGTTGGTCTCACCCGGCGCCAGCTTGCGCAATTCGCTGCCGCGCGGCATCGGCGCGTTGGGATTGGTCGGAAAGGGAGACTGGTTGTCTTTGCTGACCTGGCCGTAGAAATGGGTGAGCAGCGACTGGTAGCCATCGAAGCCCTTGCCCGTTTCGGGCGCAGCCTCGACGATCAGAACCCGCTTTCCGGCCTGGCATAGTTCCAGTGCGATGATCGCCCCCGATACGCCGGAACCGATGATCACCGCGTCATAAGTCTGGTCCATTTCAAGCGCCGACAGGTCGGTTCGGCGCGCATTTTCCAAAGATAACCGCACGCTTTTTCTCCGCGCTAACCAACCGCTGGAGCGGTCTGGGAAAATTCGGCAAGCAGATGGTCGGCGGTGCGCAAGGCAAGCGCCGCCAGGGTCAAGGTCGGGTTTGACGTGCCCATGCTGGGAAAGCTGCCCGCGCCGGCCAGATAGAGATTCGGGTGGTCCCAGCTGCGCTGATAGGAACTGACAACCGAATTGCCCGCGTCGGTACCCATGATATGGGTGCCGGCAAAATGTCCCATGCCATGATAGGGGAAGTCACGGCCCTGGTAATTCACCGACGGGAAGGGAAGCGCGTTCTCGCCGGTGCAATCGACAATGCCGGCGCGGGCAAAAATCTGCTGCGCCGTGGCAAGGGCCGCTGCCATGCCGGCGCGCGTGTAGTCGTGAATCTGGTAGTCGATCACCGGCCGGGGATTACCGAAGGCATCACGATAGGCAGGATCGATGCTGATCCGGTTGTCCGGGTCTGCGGGCTGCTCGACCGCCAGCGAAAAGCGCACCTGCCGCCGCAACTGATCCTCAAGCAGGCGGCGCAGCTTCTGCCCGCTCAGCCCTTGGCTCCGAACCGCCTGCTCGACCAGGCTGTCAGGTGCGCCGGTGGTGGCACGCCAACCATCGTTTCCAATGTCGAAGCGGAAAGCCGCATGGCGGGAGCGGAAGGCGCCGGCGCGGAAATCCTCAATCCCCGAGGAGGATTGCGGCCCACGGAAAGCCCCAATCTGCGCTGGCGACAGGCCCCAGACATAAAGTGCCGGATGATCCATCAAATGCCTGCCGACCATGCCGCTGCGGCCGGGCAGGCCGGAGGCGAGCAGAAGACGGGCGTTTTCCACCGCATGCGCCGCCAGCACGTAGATCCGCCCGACCGCGGTTTCCTCACGGAACGCCGTCGACTGTGCTGTGTCGTAGCGCTGGTACCGCACCCCTTGCACCAACCCGGTCGCGGGGTCGATCAGCACCTGGCTTGCCACCGCCCGGTCACGCAATTCGAGATGATCGCAGTTCGCCTCGGCCAGCGATTTGCCGGCATTGTATTTCGCCTGCACGGGGCAGATTGGCGTGCAGGCGGTGTTGCCCTCGCAGCGCTCTCCCAGCGACAGGAAATACGGCCGGCCGTTTGCACCAAGATCGACCGCACCGCGCGGCCGGTAGTCTCCGCGCGGAATCGAATTGCGCGCCGCCGGATAGCTGCGCACCCGAACCGTGGCGCGCGTCTCACCGAGCGTCACGGGCAACCCGTTCACCGCTTCGGCCAATGCCCGGTCGGAATAGCTCGGCGGGATGCGCCGCATCGGATAGTCATAGCCCGGGGTGAAGGTCAGGCCGTGATAGCACTGCTCGTCAACATCGGCCGACACGCCCAGTTCATGCTCGGCCTCGTCATAATAGTGGGACAAGGTGTCGTAACCGATCGGCCAGTCGCGCCCGACCCCGTGGCCGCTGTTGAGCTTGAAATCTTCGGGCAGCATGCGCAAGGACACGCCAAGCCAGTGCAATGTCGAACCGCCGAGCGTGCGGGTGTAGGTGCTGCCGTATTGCTGTGGGCCGCGCTGCACGAAATAGCCCTTGCCGGTGCCGATATCGCCGCCATCCGGTTGAGGCGCACCCACCGCCGGTGGCCATGGCGCTTCGGCCCCCTTGCTGCTGGCCGTGTAGAAATGCTCAAGATGCGCGCTATAATCGGCGAAGCGACGGGTGGTCGCTGGGCCGCCCTCGAGCAGCAGCAGCTTGAGCCCCGCTTGCGACAGGCGCTTGGCGATCAGCGAACCTGCAACCCCGCCGCCGACGATAACCACGTCATAGCGACCCGTGCTCATGGTTCGACCTCTCCCGGAGCCAGGGCCCAGGCGCCGTACCCCTGTTGCAGCGCGCCCGGCGGGTGGGCCTGGGCAAAGCGCCATTGCAGCCCGGCCTGATAGGTCTGGGCGGAAATGACCCGGTAGCTGTCTTTTGCGCGAGCGCCGAAATTGTCCCGCCACGGCTGGGGCAAGGGGTACCAACAGCCGGTGAGCCACAGCAACATCACGTTGCGCGCAATCGGCCCCAGGCGCGGATCAGCCAGAATCACCGTCTCGGCCGCAGCCTCAGCGGCCGAGCCCGCGGGCAGGCCAGCGAAGCTGGCCAGCAGTTGGTCGGTCAGCGCCACGCCCACCCCATCATCCAGCGCAGCCAGCACCTCCTCTGCCACGCCAGTGCCGATCAGGATGACCGCGTCACTGCCGGTGAGCAGGGCCGACAGGGCTAGGAAGCGTTCAAGCCGCGACATCGTTCCTGTCCTCACGCACGGGCGCGCAGCGCCGACAGGAAGGAGGCGTAGCTCCAGGTCAGGTTCGAGACGCTTTTTTCAAACCCCGTTGCCCTGTCGAACTGTTCGCTGAGTTCGTAGTGGTCGCTGTGATAGATCACGGCACGTAGCATGGCATCGCCGGCTGCGCGCAACGCCTGCGCCGCATCGCTCACGGCACTGCTTCGCGTGATCGAGAGCTGGGCGAAAAACGGCTGCGAAAAATCGTCAAAGGGCAGCGCGTTGTTCTGCACGATCGCCTTGGCCAGCCGGTAATAGAGCTCGGCGAGATTGGCGGTGCACAAGGCCCATGGATGCCCGACTGATTGCGGGCCGCTTTCGTCACCGTCGTAAACATCACCCGGATAGCGGCCGAGCAAAGGCCCCAGGCCCTTCTCCGCATCGTCATGATTGATCGGATAGGCAAAGGAAGAGGTGTCATCCGCCCACTGGCTGCGCAGCCTCGCCGCGGTGGCCAGCAATTTGGTATCGGTGCACGGAATTGCGCCATACACGCTTGCCGAAACGATATCGATATTGGGGTCGTAGCCCGGAACGACCGAAGACGGCGGATTGCTCCCCGGCGCGATGACCGAGATGTACCAGGCACCGTTCCAATGCCCCGCGAGCGCCGTCTGCAGCCAGGCAATGGCAGCCTGGATCCCGCCCGGCACCGCGGCACCGACCGTATTGACCGCAATCTCCTGGAAGCAGCGCAGCTGGGCAGCGCGCGCAAAAAAGGAGTAGCCGCTGTGCTCTTCCCACAGATTGAAGGTGGGCTGCTGGTACACGCCGAGCAGATAGGCGACGTTATTATTGATAAGGTTTCTAGCGGTTTCCTGCGTGACGCTATCAAGTTGAGAAAAGCAGCGCAGCAGTGCCACCGTCTGCAGTGCCGGACCGTCATTTTGCTCAGTCCAGGCGCGCGGCGCCCCGCCGATGCGGAACACCGCATGGCCCTTGGTCGGCTGCGCATTGGCGAAGCACAGGGACGCAAAATTGACGTAATCGACCAACATCTCCACCGCGCCGCCGTCACTCGGCAGTTGCGCTTCCGCCAGCTCAAGCGCGGTAATGGCGGCGTCACGCACCCAATTGAACACGTAATCCTGGTCAATTCCCGGCGTCGCCTCCGGAAAGGATGGCGCGGCGATGACACAACCCGCTTTCGAGAACTGGCCGGGCGAAGCCGGATCCTCGATCACAT
Organism: uncultured Alphaproteobacteria bacterium; assembly: GCA_963834475.1. GTDB lineage: Bacteria > Pseudomonadota > Alphaproteobacteria > Acetobacterales > Acetobacteraceae > Acidisoma. Next base: position 30,592 of record CAWIBZ010000002.1, read on the forward strand.
AGCCATCCGTGGTGATGTTACGTAGCATCATCAACAACAGATATGATCCGAGTAAGTCCAGATCGGTCTGCGCAAAGGCCGCCTGAGGCTGCCGGTTCCCGGAAACCCCCGCCGCCGCACGTATGAATTTAGACATCGCGCTCCCTCTGTCCGGTGGCTGCCTGCGGCCGAGCCCGGTTTCCCGTCACAACACCCTCCGGGCATCTTTCGGGTCTGGTGGAGCCGGCAGGTGGCGCCGACCGTCGCTCCAACTCTTTCTTGTTACGCGCGCCCGTCCCCGCCCCTTCCATTCAAAAGCGGCGTCAACCTATGACAACATTTCCAGACTAGTTCGGACGGTTTGAATCAAGCGATGATCCATCCCTTGGCCATAAAGCCTTCAGCTCAATCTGATGGGGCGCGCCGCCAGGCCATTTCGTTGACCCAGGTGACACCTTCGCTGACAGAAGGCGAGGTTCGCAAAATCAGCTGATCATGATGCAGTTCATAAGGCCGCACCGCGACCGTGTTGCTCCAGTTGGGATAGGAGCAGCCTTCGATATGATGCGTGACATCACGATCGTCCACATCATAGGTGCCGAAATAGCCTAGGAAGCCTGAATATGCAGCAGCTCGTTCTTCTACCGTTCCGCCCAGCGGATCCGTGACGGAAAAGGTGCTTCTACCATCCGCTACCATCTGCACGATAACATGATGGCTTCCGGTATAGACCAGAAGCCCTCGCGCAGACTGCCCTAGCGGATAAATCACCTCGTCGTTGCTGCCGAGGCGACGCCAATGCATCAGATCCCAGCTTCCAACGATAGTCACCGCCACCTCCGAGCGCTATGCATGTCGATGTTGGCCGTGCGTAGTATAGTAATGCTAGCGCAACAACAATGGGTGAAGCAAGAGGAAAACGCGTTTCCAATCCCTGGGCGATGAGCGGGCACCCCCGGGGACTGGCTTGGGCCACGCCGCAGGGCGCTAGTGGCGCCGGCAACCTCTTTCAGCCAGCCTGCCTATGGCCGGCGGCGGCGCGCCCCCCTGGCGTCTTCGGGCTGTCCGCACAAGCTCCTGATCCTGGCCAACGCAGCGGTGTCGGATCACCCGGGGGACAGGTGGTCCGCTTTTGTCTCGTCTTCCAGTAATGAGTGCACTTAGTTCATAATCCGAACAAATGAACGGCAGCGCCATCCGACAGCAGGGCGCCGCTCGCGCTCTACCGGGGTTGCCCCCTGCCCTGCCGCCGCAGCCGTTTCCGTCATGTCAGGGCGTTCTGGAAAGCCCGCCGTGCCGCTCGATGAAGGCGGCGATATCCGCGACACCTTGGCCCGCGCGAATATTCGTGAAGACGAAGGGCCGCTCGCCACGCATCTTGCGCGCGTCACGATCCATGACATCAAGGCTCGCGCCCACGTAAGGGGCGAGGTCGATCTTGTTGATGACAAGAAGGTCGCTGCGTGTAATGCCGGGGCCGCCCTTGCGCGGGATCTTGTCGCCCGCAGAAACATCGATCACGTAGATGGTGATGTCGGCCAGTTCCGGGCTGAAGGTCGCGGCCAGATTATCGCCGCCGCTCTCGATGAGGATGACGTCGAGGCCGGGGAAGCGCCTGTTGAGATCGGCAACACCGGCCAGGTTGATGCTCGCGTCCTCGCGGATGGCCGTATGCGGGCAGCCACCGGTCTCGATCCCCAGGATGCGGTCCGGCGTGAGCGAGCCGGCGCGCGTCAGGAATTCGGCATCTTCCTTGGTATAGATGTCATTGGTGATGGCCGCGATATCGTAGCTGTCACGCAGATGCTTGCAGAGCGCATCCATCAGTGCGGTCTTGCCGGTGCCGACAGGGCCGCCGATACCGACACGAAGCGGGCCGTGGGGTGAAGACGTCATGATGCGGAACAACCTCGTATATTGGGTTTCGTGGTGCATGGCGGCGAGATCGGCACGAACGGCGCTGCTGCCGATGTCATCCAGGCCCAGCGCACGGCTACCGTCCGCCACCGCGACCAGCACAGGCTCCAGCGCCGCGAGAATGCGCAGGCCCTTCTGCTGGCCCAGCGGAATGAGGCGCACGGCGGCGGAGACCAGAGTGGCGGCGAAAGCATGCAGGAAGCCGAGCGTGGCGCGCTCCTCCCCGATGCCATGGGCGCCGGCGACGGCCCCGACCGCCACCGGATAGGCGACGTCTTGGCCCGCAAGCGTTTCCAGCAACGGGCAGGGCCAGGCAGCGGCAGCGGCCAGAAAGGCATTGCCCTGCCCGGTCGCTTCCAAAAACCGCTCCCGGCAACCTGGGAGGGCCGCGGCGAGTTCGACGACCTCCGCCAGCATTGCCGTGTCATCGCGGCTCACGGCGCGGTGGGCCTGGCGCAGCAGAATGGCGTCATTCCGGCCGCTGCCCTCCTCCAGGATATCGACGATCCAGGCGACGATTGCCGGCTGTCAGCGGGCATCGCCCGTTTCCACCGCCCATTCGATGCCGTGGCTATAGGCGAAGCCCCCGGTGGGAAAGGCCGGTGAAAGCCAGGTCAACAGGCGCAGGAACGCCGCTTCCGTCAGATCCGGGTCAACCATGGCGGTGGCCGGCCCCTGGCCCATGATGGTGGTGCTCCTCGATCATCATCATCATCATGGTGGTGAGTGGTGATGATGATGACCGCCGGTGCCCGGTGCGTAGGCGCCGGATTCAGGGTCGAAGGGCGCCTCCTTCTCCTCTGCATGGCCGCCGAGCAGGTCCACCATTTCTGCGATGACGTGATCGTAGCGGATGCGGATTTCCCCGGGCAGGAACTGTACCGGCAAATGCCGATTGCCCAGGTGCCAGGCAATGCGGATGAGCGCATCCTCATCATGGGCGTGAATGTCCAGCACCCGTTCCGCCATGGCCTGCACCGCGATGATGCGGCCATCGTCCAGCCGCAGCGCATCGCCATGGCGGAGCGCCACGGCCTGGGCAAGGTCGAGCAGGCACTCCTTGCCAGAGACCGTTTTCAGCAGGAAACGGCGGCGGTGCCGGTGGTCATGGTCCAGCAGCACGGCATCTACGGCCTCGTCGGGCTTCCATGTTCCTGCCGGCAGATACTCGGTCGCGCGCATCATCAGCCTATTCTTGACCAGAGGTTTTCGCTTCATGTTGAAACAAGAAGCGCTTTCTGTTCTTTTTTGAAAAAAAGAACCAAAAAACGTTCATTCCCGGACGCTGTCAGAACAGAAAATACCGCTGCGCCATCGGCAGCACGGTTGCCGGTTCGCAGGTGAGCAGAACGCCGTCCGCCCGCACCTCGTAGGTTTCCGGGTCAACCTCGATTACGGGCGTGGCGTCGTTATGCACCATGCGAGCCTTGCCGATGCCGCCACGCGTATTGCTGACCGCCACCAGTTCGCGCGTGAGGCCGAGTTGCGTCCGAGATCGGCCTCCATCGCCGCGCCCGAGACGAAGAGCACCGAGGAGAGTGTCAGCGAGCGCCCGAAGCCGCCGAACATCGGCCGGGCATGGATCGGCTGCGGCGTCGGGATCGAGGCATTGGGGTCGCCCATCATCGCCATCGCGATGGTGCCGGATTTCAGCACCATATCCGGCTTCACGCCGAAGAAGGCCGGCGTCCACAGCACGAGATCGGCAAGCTTGCCGACTTCGATCGAGCCGATATGCGCACTGATGCCCTGCGCGATCGCCGGGTTGATGGTGTATTTCGCGATGTAGCGTTTCACGCGGTATTGTCGGCCGCGCCATCCCCGGCAAGCGCCCCCCGCTGCACCTTCATCTTATGCGCCGTCTGCCAGGTGCGGGTGATCACCTCGCCCACGCGGCCCATCGCCTGGCTGTCGGAACTGATGATCGAGAAGGCGCCGAGATCATGCAGGATATCCTCGGCGGCAATCGTCTCCCGCCGGATGCGGCTTTCAGCGAAGGCGATGTCCTCGGGGATTTCGGGGTCAAGGTGATGACACACCATCAGCATGTCCAGATGCTCATCCAGCGTGTTGCGCGTATAGGGCCGCGTCGGATTGGTGGATGACGGGATGACATTGGGCAGGCCCGCGACGCGGATGATGTCCGGCGCATGCCCGCCGCCCGCGCCTTCCGTATGATAGGCATGGATGGTGCGACCCGCGATCGCTGCAATTGAGTCCTCGACGAAGCCGCTCTCGTTCAGCGTATCCGTATGGATCATGACCTGAACGTCAAACTTGTCGGCAACCGTCAGGCAATTGTCGATTGCGGCCGGCGTCGTGCCCCAATCCTCGTGCAGCTTGAGCGCGCAGGCGCCGGCGCGGATCATCTCCTCCAGCGCCTCGGGCCGCGACGCATTGCCCTTGCCGGCGAAGGCGAGGTTCATCGGCAGCCCCTCCGCCGCCTGCAGCATGCGGGCGAGGTGGAAGGGGCCGGGCGTGCAGGTGGTGGCCGCGGTCCCGGCCGCAGGGCCCGTGCCGCCGCCCAGCATGGTGGTCAGGCCCGAGGCCAGCGCCTCCTCCACCTGCTGCGGGCAGATGAAATGGACATGGGAGTCGAAGCCGCCGGCCGTCAGGATCCGGCCTTCGCCGGCAATGATCTCGGTACCCGGCCCGATGATGATATCGACCTTCGGTTGCGTATCCGGATTGCCGGCCTTGCCGATACCCGCGATGCGCCCGTCCTTGAGGGCGACATCGGCCTTCACGATGCCCCAGTGGTCGATGATCAGGGCATTGGTGATGACGGTATCGGCCGCACCGGCCGCGTTCGTCACCTGGCTACTGGCCCATGCCGTCGCGAATGACCTTGCCGCCGCCGAACTTCACCTCCTCGCCATAGGTGGTGAAATCGCGCTCGACCTCGACGAAAAGCTCGGTATCGGCCAGCCGGACGCGGTCACCCGACCGTCGGGCCGAACATATGGGCATATGCGTGGCGGGACATGCGGGCCATGAGCTCAGCCTTCCAACGTGCCGGAGATGTCGCCCCGGAAGCCGTAGATGATGCGCGCGCCCCGGAGCGGGATAAGCGTCACCTCGCGCGTCTGCCCGGGCTCGAAGCGCACGGCGGTGCCGGCGGCGAATGTCCAGCCGGTAGCCACGCGCCGCTGCACGGTCGAACACAAGGCCAGGATTGCGTTTCGGCGAAATGATAATGGCTGCCGACCTGCACCGGACGGTCGCCGGTATTGGCGACGGTCAGCTTGAGTTCGGGCGCGCCGGCATTGATCTCGATATCGCCGGCGGCAGGCATGATCTCTCCGGGGATCATGGGTGCGCCTCTTCAGCGGATCGGATTCGTGGACGGTGACGAGCTTGGTGCCGTCCGGGAAGGTCGCCTCCACCTGCACCTCATGGATCATCTCGGGGATGCCCTCCATGACCTGGTCCCGCGTCAGCACATGCGCGCCCTCTTCCATCAGGTCGGCGACCGTGCGGCCATCACGCGCGCCTTCGACGACGAAGTCGGTGATCAGGGCGACGGCTTCGGGGTGGTTGAGCTTCACGCCGCGCTCCAGCCGGCGGCGGGCGACGACCGCTGCCATGGCGATGAGCAGCTTGTCCTTTTCTCTGCGGCGTCAGGTTCACCTGAAACTCCCTCCCCTTACACTTGCCAGACACGCGGCAGGGCGGCGCCGCCACGCAGAACGCCGAGCGCCGCGACCACCGCCCGGCGCAAGGTCGCACTGTCGGCGGCCAGCAGCCGAGCAAGAACAAGGCCATTCCAGGCCGAGACCCCGGCTTCGAGACTATGATCCGGCAGCCGTCCCGCGCCAAGCGCAGCGCGCAGCGCATCGACGAAACTTTCCGCCTCGGGCGAGACCGCGACGACGGTTGCCATGGCGCGCGCATCGGCAAAGGTGCTGGCACGGCCCATGAGCATCGCGACCGAGCCGTTGAGGCGTGTCGCATCATGCAGGCGGAGCCGGCCGCCCTGGCGGATGATGATCCGGTCCATGAGGGTGATCTCCTGCACCGTCTCGCCCATCGCCTGCCGCCCGAAGATCAGGCTTTCGACGCCCAGGAAACGGGCGCCGGGCGCGAGGCTCACGGTGAGGCTGCGATCAACCCGGCAGCGGTCGAATAGGATCGTCTCCTGCGGCAGCCATTCCAGAAGGGCGCCGTCGCCCACCGTGACGTCGGACCGGATGGTGGCGGCCGGCGAGGCGGCGCTCGCCCGGTAGAAGCGCTCGGCGGCCTGGGTGGTCACGACGAAGCGGGAGCCTGGGCGCGCCTCCACGCTAAGCGCCAGGTCATCTCCGCCGGTGATCCCGCCCGAGGTATTGAGCAGCACGGTTTCGGGGACGCCGCCCGGCTCGGGCCTGGGATGGCGAGCCTTCAGGCACCCCTCCTGCCGCAGGACGGCGAGCACAGTCCGTTCGTCGCGTAGGCCGAAGGCGACGCGCAGGCGGCCGAAGGCACGCTGGGCGGGGGCGGCCGGGAGTGACGCAGGCGCGGCAGCAAGGGCGGACGTATCCATGCCCCTCTCTCGCATGAAACGGGGGCAGTCGCCATCAAGCGGCCGGGTCAGACCGCGAGACGCCCCCGCATTTCATTTTCGATACGGCAACAACTTCGCGGGATCACGGGCCATTTCCTGACCCGCGTGCCGGCAAGGTCCTAGATGTCGTTGGCGAGTGCCGCGGCGCAGCGATTATGGGTCGCGATCACCGGGGCCATCTCCATTGTCGTGATCTGCCCGTCGCGGACGATGATCCGCCCCTGGACGACGGTGGTCCGCGCCTGCTGAGGGGCACAGAAGAGGACCGCAGCGACCGGGTCGTGCAGCGCGCCTGCATAGCCCAGCGTGTGCAGGTCGAGGCAGAAGAAATCAGCACATTTGCCGGGTTCGAGCGAGCCGATATCGGAGCGGCCCAGCACCCGCGCGCCACCCAGCGTCGCAAGTTCAAGCACCTCGCGCGCGGTCATCCATTCATCGGCGCGGACGGCATGGGATTGGGAGAGGAACATGTATTTGCGGGGCCCCTCCGGCGGCAGCAGGCCAAGGCGCAGCCGCGCGAGGAGCATGGCCTGGCGGGCCTCAAGCAGGATGTTCGATGAGTCGTTGCTCGCCGAGCCATCCACGCCCAATCCGACCTTCACCCCCGCCTTCATGTATTTCTTGATCGGGGCGATGCCCGACCCGAGCCGCATGTTGGAGCAGGGGCAATGTGCGGCGCCGCAGCCGGTCGCCGCGAACTTCTGGATTTCGTCGTCATCCACGTAAATCGCATGCGCGAACCACACGTCCTCCCCGAGCCAACCCAGCGTCTCCATCCAGTCGACCGGGCGGAGGCCGAACTTCTGCAGCGTGTAGCGCTCCTCGTCGAGCGTTTCGCAGAGATGGGTGTGGAGCCGCACCTTGTGCTGCCGGGCGAGCGCCGCGGAATCCTTGAGCAGCGATGTCGTGACGGAGAAGGGTGAGCAGGGTGCCAGCGCGATTTGCGTCATCGCTCCCGGCTTCGGGTCATGATAGGTTTTGATGACGCGCTCGCTGTCCTTGAGGATGAAATCCTCCTCCTCCACACAATCGTCCGGCGGCAGCCCGCCCTTCGACTGCCCGAGCGACATCGAGCCGCGGGAGGCATGGAAGCGAATGCCAAGGTCCCTCGCCGCCTCGATCTGGCAGTCGAGATTGTTGCCGTTCTTGAAGACATAGGTGTGGTCGAAGACGGTGGTGCAGCCGGAGAGCGCGAGTTCGGCGAGCCCGATCAGCGTGCTGGCGCGCGAGGCTGTCTCGTCTGTCCGCGCCCAGACGCGGTAGAGCGCCTGCAGCCAGGGGAAGAGGTTGTTGTTTTGCGCCGTCGGCAGATTGCGCGTCAGCGTCTGGTTCAGGTGGTGATGCGTGTTGACGAAGCCCGGCAGCAGGATCTGGCCGCCGCAATCGAGGACCGTGTCCGCCGTCCGCGGCAGCTCCGCGTCCGGCCCGACTTGCCGGATGATGCCATCCTCCGCGTAGAGCCCGGCGCCCTTCAGCTCGCGGCGGTCACCGTCCATGGTGACGAGAACCTCGGCATTGCGTGCCAGAAGCGTGGGCAAGGGGCCGTTCCTTCCAAAGGAGAGGGCAACCATCGCGCCCCCGAAATGAAGCTAGACGCTTCCGTATGTATTGTCTATCAGATAGGATGCGATTTCAAATCGAGCGATACGCAACTGCGCCTTGCTGACCTAAATGGGGAGGATCGGGTGAGTTACGTATTAACTCCGCAACATTGGCTGGTCCTGGCCGGATTTGCTGCACCTGCTCTCGCGGGTCTGCACTGATGGACGTTAACACAATCACAACCATTCGCCGCCCCTCTGCTGCGGATGAGATTGAGACCTGGCGGGCCGGCGATGCCTGGCTCGCGGGCGGTACATGGCTTTTCTCCGAGCCGCAGCCGGATACCGACACCCTGATCGACCTCCTGGGGCTCGGCTGGACGCCGACCCAGGTGTCGGCCGAGGGTATCACGATCGCGGCGACCTGCCGGATTGCGGAGATCGCGCATTTCCAGTCACCGGACCCATCATGGCAGGCCGTGCCGCTGTTCCGCGCCTGCTGCGATTCCTTCCTCGCTTCCTTCAAGATCTGGAACGCGGCGACGATTGGCGGCAATCTCTGCATGTCGCTGCCGGCGGGGCCGATGATTTCGCTGACCGCGGCGCTTGAGGGCGTGTGCACGCTCTGGCCCCGCGGCGGGCAGCCGCGTGACATAGCTGTCGTCGATTTCGTCACCGGCAACCATGCCAATGTGCTGCGGCCCGGGGAATTGCTGCGTAGCATCCGCCTGCCCGCGTCAGCGCTGCGCAAGCGCTTCGCCATGCGGCAGCAATCGCTGACGAAGCTCGGCCGCTCGGCAGCCCTCATCATCGGCACGCATGCGCCGGGCGGCGAATTCCGGCTCACCATCACCGCGGCGACGGACCGGCCCGTTCAGCTCCGTTTCCCATCGCTCCCGGATGCCGCCACGCTGGACGCTGCGGTCTCCGCCATCCCAGGGGAGCGCTGGTTCGAGGACGTGCATGGCTCCGCCCCCTACAAGCGCCATGTCACCCATCATTTCGCAGCCGAGATCCGCGCGGAACTGGAAAGCGCCTGATCATGGATGACACATCTGTCGCAGAGCCCTGCATCGTCGATGGCCGCCCTGTCACCGCCACGCCCCATCCTGGCCAGTGCCTGCGCACCTGGCTGCGCGAGCAGGGTGCGCTCGGCGTCAAGAAGGGCTGCGACGGAGGCGATTGCGGTGCCTGCACCGTCTGGTTTGACGGCGAGCCGGTGCATTCCTGCCTGATGCCGGCGTTCCGCGCCGCGGGCAGGCACGTCACCACCATCCAGGGCCTCGCGCAGGATGGCGAACTGCACGACATGCAGCAGCGCTTCCTCGATGCGCAGTCCTATCAGTGCGGCTTCTGCACGGCCGGCATGATCATGACCGCAGCCGCGCTGAGCGAGGCGCAGCGCGCCGATCTGCCCCATGCGCTCAAGGGCAATCTGTGCCGCTGTACGGGCTATCGCGCCATTGCGGATGCGATCGCCGGCAAGGCGGAGGCCGAGGCGGACCAGGCCGGCCGCGCCTGCGGGGCAAGCCTGCGCAACCCGTTCGGCGAGGCAATCGTCACCGGGCAGGCGCGTTACACCATGGATCTCGCGCCGGACGATCCACTGCTCGTGAACCTCCTGCACATCAAGGTGCTGCGCTCGCCGCATGCCCATGCGCGGATCACCAGGATCGACAGCACGCGCGCCAAAGCGCTCCAGGGCGTCGTCGCGGTCTATACCTGGGAGGATGTGCCGCGCCGCCTGTTCAGCACGGCGACCCATGAGGATCATCTGGTCGATCCCGATGACACCTATGTTCTTGACAACGTTGTGCGCATGGTCGGCCAGCGCGTCGCCGCCGTCGTTGCCGAGAGCGAGGGCATCGCAGAGAACGCCTGCCGCCTGATCGATGTGGAGTACGAGCTTCTCCGGCCTGTCTTCGACCCGGAGGAGGCGATGAAGCCGGGCGCGCCGATCCTGCACGCGAAGGGGCTGAACCAGAACAGCAACATCTATGCCGAGATCCGGGGCGAGGTCGGCTCCGTCGAGGCAGGCTTCGCCGAGGCGGATGTCGTGCATGAGCGCACCTACTCCACCTCGCGCGTGCAGCATGTGCATCTCGAAACCTGCGGCACGATCGCCTGGCAGGACGAGACGGGGCGGCTGCATGTGCGCACAAGTTCGCAGGCACCCTTCATCATCAAGCAGAAGCTCTGCCACATCTTCGCCCTGCCCGCCTCGGACGTGCACGTCTTTACCGAGCGCGTGGGCGGCGGCTTCGGTGGCAAGCAGGAGATGGTGACGGAAGATCTCTGCGTGCTCGCCACACTCGCCCTCGGCCGCCCGGTGGCCTGGGAGTATACGCGCGAGGAGCAGTTCACGGCGGCCACGACCCGGCACCAGATGACGACGCATGTGAAGCTCGGCGCGAAACAGGATGGCCAGCTTACCGCCATTCAGGTGCGCGTTGTCTCCAACACGGGCGCCTATGGCGGCCATGGCGGAGAGACCCTCGCGGCCGCGCTGGCAAGCCCCCTCATCGTCTATCGTGCGCCCAACAAGAAGGCGGACGGTTTCGCCGTCTATACCAACGTCGTGCCGGGTGGCGGTTTCCGTGGCTATGGCGCGTCGCAGACCACCTTTGCCGTCGAATCCGCGATGGACGAACTCGCGGACAGGCTCGGCCTCGACCCCTTCGCGATCCGGCGGACGAACATGATCAGGCCCGGGGACTGGATGCAGTCCGTCTGGCATGAAACCTCCGAGATCGATTTCGGCAGCTACGGCCTCGACCAGTGCCTGGATCGCGTGGAGGAAGCCCTCGCCAGCGGGCGGGGCCTTGCCAAGCCGGACGGGAATGACTGGCTCGAGGGCAGCGGGATCGCGCTCGCCATGCTGGAATGCGGGCCGCCGACTGAGCATCGCTCAGGCGCGGAGATGATGCTGACCGCCGACGGCCGCTACCATCTCGCCGTCGGCTCGACAGAGATGGGCAACGGCTCCGTCACCTCGCACCGACAGATCGCCGCAGAACTGCTGACCTGCGCGGCCGGGCAGATCGACATCATCAACGCGGATACGGACCGCGCGCCCTACGACACCGGCACCTTCGCAAGCACCGGAACCGTAGTCGCAGGCAAGGCCGTCGCCAATGCGGCGGAGGCGCTGCGCGAGAACATCCTTGATTTCGCCTCCCGGCGCAGCCGCGCCGACCGCCATGCCTGCAGGCTCGACGGTGACGCCGTGATTTGCGGCAACCGCCGCGTGCCGCTTGCGGAGCTTTACGACGCGGGCGCGAAGGCCGGCCACCGCTTCGTCGTGTTCCGCAAAGCCTATCTCTCGCCGCGTACCGTCGCCTTCAACGTCCAGGGCGTGCGGCTTGCGGTGCATCGCGTCACGGGCGAGATCCGTATCCTGCAGTCGGCCCACGGCGCCGATATCGGAAGGCTCATCAACCCGATGCAGTGCCGCGGCCAGATCGACGGGGCGATCGGCATGGCCTTCGGCTGGGCACTGACCGAGAACATGGTGCATGACGCGCATGGCCGGGTGGTGAACCCCAGTCTCCGCAACTACCGCATTCCGGCCTTCGCTGACGTGACGCCGAGCGAAGTCTATTTCGCCGACACCTATGACAAGATCGGCCCGCTCGGCGCGAAATCGCAGGGCGAATGTGCGATCAACCCAGTTGCACCGGCGATCGCCAACGCGCTTGCCAAGGCAACCGGCAAGCGCTTTGCGCATCTGCCGTTCACGCCCGACCGCATCTACGCCGATCTCGCCGCGCCATGACCTATTCGAGACCTCGAGGCGCCGTCACGATCGTCACGCAGACGCGCGTGAAGGAAGGCGGGACAGACGCTTTCGCGAGATTCCAGGCCACCATCAGCGCAGCGGTTTCAGGGCAGCCGGGCTTCATTGAGCAATCGGTGCTGCCGCCTAATCCGCCGACACAGGTGGATTGGGTGATCCTGCAGCGCTTCACCGGGCGGGATGAGGCGATCGCCTGGCTGCGTTCGGACCAGCGCCGTGCGCTGCTCGCAGAGGTGCAGCCGGTTCTCTCCGGCCTCGACGACGTGCATCTCGTGCAGGATGCCGCAACCGGCGCCTTGCCTTCGCCCGTTTCCGCCGTCATATCGACGCGCGTGAAGCCGGGGCGCGAGGCGGAGTATCGTGCCTGGGAGCAGCGCATCGCCGCCGCGCAGGCGCGCTTTCCGGGATTTCAGGGCTATCGCTTTGAGCCGCCCATCCCCGGCGTGCAGGACAATTATGTCGCGATCCTGCGCTTCGAAAGCGAGGGGACGCTGGATGCCTGGATGAATTCGCCCGAACGGCATCGCCTGCTCGTGGAGGCCGACGGCCTGACGGAGCAGGTCGATGCGCGGATCGTGCGCTCAGGCTTCAGCCAATGGTTCCCGGCCGATGCGCAGAAGGCGCCGGCCTGGAAGATGAACATGCTGGTGCTGCTCCTCCTTTACCCGGTGGTCTTCCTGTTCGGGCTCGCTGTGGGCACGCCGTTGCTGGCGCGCGCACTTGGCCTGCCGTTCTGGCTGGCGCTCTTCCTCGGCAATGTCGTCAGCGTGTGGATCCTCAGCTACACCGTACCCTTACTGAGCAGGCAGTTCACCTGGTGGCTCAATCCTGGGCCGGGGCCGCGCGGCCGGACCAGCGTGGCCGGGGCCGGCCTGATCGGCTTGTTCTACATCCTGCTGATGGCGATTTTCTCGCAGGTTTGACCAGGGAACGGCCTGATCGCGAGAGACGCCGACCCCTGCACCGTCTGGTCGTTGCCAGCCCCGGCTCTCATCTATTGAAATAGAGCGAGATTCAGATTTCAGGTTGATCCAACCTGAAGTCATCTCGCTCTGGACACTCGACTCTCCGAGATGCCCGACATGCCCACCGGTCGCACCAACGCATCGACCGAGGACGTTGAAATGCCTGCGCGCCAGGTCCTTTTATCCTTGCCCCCAGTCCTGGCGCCGACCTCGCATTCGAGGGACCATTCCCAGGCAAAGCCCATCATCTCGTGCGGGAATGGGTTGAGCCAAGGGCCGGGTAGAAATTGCCCATAAATTAATCAATTGGCCAATCGGACCCAAAGGCCACCCTCAAACGTGGGTAAAAAATAATCATAAAGGCCGACTGCAGAAGTATTCATCGCCAATAATATAATTAAATCAATTAGATAACCCATGGCACAGCGATTGCATACAATACAAGGTGCATCCACCTGGGAGATTTCGATGTCCTTGTCGCGCCTTTCCCGCCGCCATCTTTTGCGTGGCGCAGCTGCAACGGCCGTCTTGCCGGCCGTTTCCCGCATTCTGCCGGCCCGTGCAGCCGAGCTGACCGTCGGCTTCATCTACGTCGGGCCAAAGGATGATTTTGGCTACAATCAGTCGCACGCCATGGCTGCCGCCGAAGTCAAGAACATGCCGGGCGTTTCAGTCGTCGAGCAGGAGAACGTGCCGGAAACGGAAGCGGCCACGGAAACCATGAATTCAATGATTCAACTCGATGGCGCGCAGCTGCTCTTTCCCACCTCCTTCGGCTATTTCACACCTTTTGTACTGAAGGCCGCGAAGGCCAATCCCCGTGTGCAATTCCGCCATTGCGGTGGGCTGTGGACCGACAAGGACCCCAAAAATGCCGGCTCTTATTTCGGCTATATCGGCGAGGCGCAGTATCTCTCGGGCATCATCGCCGGTCACCAGACCAAATCGAAAAAGCTAGGCTTCGTCGCCGCCAAGCCGATTCCTCAGGTGCTGATGAACATCAATGCCTTTACCCTCGGCGCCCGGACAGTGGATCCCACCATCACGACGCATGTGATCTTCACTGGGGACTGGTCAATGCCCGTCAAGGAAGCAGAGGCCGTCAACGCATTGGCGAGCCAGGGCATCGACGTGCTCACCTGCCACGTGGATAGCCCGAAAGTGACTGTGCAGACCGCGGCGGCGCGCAAAATCTATGTCTGCGGCTATCATACCAGTCAGGCCGCGCTCGCGCCGGCTTATTACCTGACCGGCGCGGAATGGAACTGGATCGAAATCTACCGCCCGTTTGTACAGGAGATGCAAGCCGGTAAGCCGCTGCCCAATTTCGTGCGCGGCGGTCTGGCAGAAGGCTATGTCAAAACCAGCCCTTATGGCGCGATGGTCGGTACGGCCGCGCGCCAGCAGGCAGATGTTGTCAAGGCTCAAATGGTGAATAGCCAGTTCAGCATCATCAAAGGCCCGCTCAAGGACAATAAGGGCAACGTCGTGGTGCCCGCAGGCACGGCCTATGGCGAACGGGCGATCCAGCTGGAAACGATGAATTATCTCGTCGAAGGCGTCATTGGTACCATCTCGTGATGGCGGCATCAGTCGAGCAGGCGTCAGCGCCGGCAACGCTGAGTTCAGGACTTGATGAAGCAACTCGCCTACGGGTCGAGGCTGTGTTGCTACCGGTTCTGGCCATTCTGACCAGTCTGGTGCTGTTCGGGGTGTTTGTCGCCTGCCTGGGAAAGTCACCGCTTGAGCTGTATGAGCTGGTTTGGCGCGGCAGCTTTGGCACACCCTTTTCCATCCAGAACAGCTTGCAGCGCAGTGCCCCGCTGCTGTTCACCGCGCTCTGCGTCGCGCTGCCTGCGCAGCTTGGCCTCATCATCATCGGCGGCGAGGGCGCCTTCGTGCTGGGAGGGCTTGCCGCAGCCTGGGTGGGTACATACTCCCCGGAACAGGGATGGCTGGAATCCTGGTGATGGCGCTTTCCGGCGTCTTCGCCGGGGCACTATGGATCGGCCTCGCGGGCGCGCTGCGCCACTATCGCGGCGTCAACGAAACGATCTCCAGCCTGCTGCTCTCCTATCTCGGCATCGCTTTGTTCAACTTTCTGGTCGAGGGGCCGCTGCGCGACCCGGCAAGCCTCGACAAGCCCTCCACCGCCGCCCTCTCCTCTGACCTGCAGATCGGCAATATACCCGGCCTGGCCGTGCATTGGGGCTTCGCGATCGGCTGCGTCGCCTGCCTGGCGGCGGCCTTCGTCGTCAGCCGCACGACCTTCGGCTTTGCCGCGCGAATCGCCGGAGGAAACGCGCGGGCGGCGGCGGTGCAGGGCTTGCCGGTCGGCAAGCTGCTGCTTTGGTTCACCGCAGCCGGCGGTGCAGCAGCCGGGCTCGCCGGAATGATCGAGGTTTCCGCCGTACAGGGCAGCGCTAACAGCGCTCTCATCGCGGGCTATGGCTACACGGGTATTCTCATCGCCTTTCTCGCAAGACAGAACCCGCTGGCGATCATTCCTGTGTCGATACTGATCGGCGGTATCGAGGCCTCCGGAGGCTTTGTGCAGCAACGGCTGAACCTGCCTGATGCAACCATCGTGGTGCTGGAAGGAATGCTCTTCATCATGATGCTGGTTCTCGAGACCCTGAGCGGACGTCTCCTGCCCCGGCCGAAGAGTACGGAGGGGGCGGCCATGAGCACGGGCATCGGGCTGTGGGCCGTTCCCGTGGCCATCCTCGGCGGGGCGCTGCAAGTCTCAACCCCGTTTCTCTTTGTCAGCCTGGGCGAATGCGTGACGGAGAAGAGCGGGCGAATCAATCTGGGCCTTGAAGGAACGCTCGCGTTCGGGGCCATGTCCGGCTATGCGGGCTCCTACCTCACCGGCTCGCCCTGGTTTGGCATCCTGATTGCAGGCACCGCCGGGGCAATGTTCGGGCTGCTGCATGGGCTGCTTTGCTCGCTGCGCGGGGTCAATGACATCGCGGTGGGAATTGCGATGATGCTGCTGGGCACGGGGCTTGCCTTCTTCTTCGGCAAACCTTTCATCCAGCCGGCGGCGCCGATGCTGCCAGCGATCAATTTCGGCTGGTGGAGCCATGTGCCGCAGTTGCGCCAGGCGCTCGAAATCTGTCCCCTGCTGCCGCTCGGTATCATCATCGCCGTGGCCCTGACCTGGACATTCCGTCAGACTAAAATCGGCCTGGTATTGCGCATGGTCGGCGACAGCGCGGACGCGGCGCGGGCCATGGGCTACGGGATCCTGCGGGTCCGCATAGCCGCGACCACCTTCGGCGGAATCATGGCGGGCATCGGCGGGGCCTATCTGTCGCTGTTCTACCCCGGTTCCTGGAACGAGGGCATCTCCTCCGGGCAGGGGCTGATCGCAGTGGCGCTGGTCATTTTCGCCCGCTGGAAACCTCTGGCCTGCCTCGGCGCGGCCTTGATTTTCGGCGGGGCCGGCGCGATCGGGCCGGCGCTCCAATCGGTCGGCGTCGGGTCCGGCTACTATCTGTTCTACGCCGCACCTTATGTGCTGACGCTGGTCATCCTCGTCGCCACATCCTCGCGGCACGGCGCGCTGGAGGGCGCCCCCCACGAACTCTCCATCACCAAATAAATGCGGCTCCGCAATATCTCCGCCTGACCTGCACGCCACGGAGTGAAGACCATGGACATGAAACAGCAAGTCCCGCCATTGACCATCGCCTCGCACCCCTATCTCTGGCCCTATGACGGCGACCTGCGTCCGGACAACACCGCCCTCATCATCATCGACATGCAGACCGATTTCTGCGGGGTGGGCGGCTATGTCGATAAGATGGGCTACGATATCGGGCTCACACGCGCCCCGATCGAGCCGATCAAAGCCGTGCTGGCGGCCATGCGGGCGAAGGGCTACCACATCATTCATACGCGCGAGGGGCACAGACCGGACCTCGCGGACCTGCCGGAGAACAAGCGCTGGCGCTCGCGCCAGATCGGCGCCGGGATCGGCGACCCTGGCCCCTGCGGTCGCATCCTGGTGCGCGGCGAGCCGGGTTGGGAGATCATCCCGGAATTGGCGCCGCTACCCGGCGAGGTCGTCATTGATAAGCCAGGCAAAGGCTCATTCTGTGCCACCGACCTGGAACTCATTCTGAACCAACGGCACATCCGCAACGTAGTGCTCACCGGCATCACTACGGATGTCTGCGTGCACACCACCATGCGCGAGGCCAATGACCGCGGCTTCGAATGCGTCATCCTGGAGGATTGCTGCGCGGCGACCGACAAGGGCAACCACGAGGCGGCGCTCAAGATGGTGACGATGCAGGGTGGCGTGTTCGGGGCCGTGGCCTCCTCCGAGGCCCTGTTGGCGGTGCTGGCGTGAACCCAGCGCAGGCTATGCCGGCCAGGCCCCTGCTGGAGGCCGTCGGCCTGACCAAGCGCTTCGGCGCCTTCACCGCGCTCTCCGACGTGTCGATCCGGCTGATGCCCGGCGAGGTCCATGCGCTGCTGGGCGAGAATGGTGCCGGCAAATCAACTCTGGTGAAATGCATCCTCGGCTATTACGCACCCGATAGCGGCGCGGTGATCCTGGCCGGGCGGGAGCAGGAAATCGCCAGCCCGCGCGATGCGCGGCGGATCGGCCTTGGCATGGTCTACCAGCATTTCACCCTGGTGCCGGCGATGACGGTGCTGGAGAATCTGGTGATGGCACGAGCGGAGGTACCGGCGATCGTCAACTGGACCGCCGAGCGCGCCGCCCTCTCCGCCTTCCTCGAAACGATGCCTCTGAAGGTGCCGCTCGATGTGCCGGTTCACCGCCTCTCCGCCGGGGAGCGGCAGAAAACGGAGATCCTCAAGGAACTCTATCTGCAAAGCCGTGTGCTGATCCTGGACGAGCCGACCTCCGTGCTGACGCCGGAAGAGGCACAGGAGGTACTCGGCTTCCTGCGGGCGCGGGCGCGCGCGACCGGCATGGCGGTGCTGCTGATCACCCATAAATTCGCCGAGGTGACGGCCTTCTGTGACCGGGTGACGGTGCTGCGGCGCGGCCATTATGCCGGGAACGGCACTGTGGCGGAGCTCTCCACCGCCGAGATGGCACGGATGATGATCGGCAAGCGGGAGCTTGCCAGCGCACCGGAACGCCGGCCGGTGGCCGATGCGGCGCGCACGGTGCTGGCGGTGAATGTGCGAGCCGGCTTCGGGCGGGGCGCGATCGACGTGCAGGGCCTCACCGTGCGGGCCGGCGAGATCGTCGGGATCGCCGGCATCTCGGGCAATGGCCAGACAACGCTGATGGAAGTGCTCTCCGGCCAGACGGAGCCGCAGGCAGGGGAAATCCTGGTCGACGGCGCGCCCTATCATGCGCGGCGCGAGGAAGCGCGGACACGGCGCGTGCGCTGCCTGCCGGAAGAGCCGCTGCGTAACGCCTGCGTGGGGCGGATGAGTGTCGCCGAAAACCTGGCCTTCCGAAGTTTCGACCATGCGCCGGACGGCAGAGTGATCCGCCTGCTCAACCGCGGGCGGATCAGGCAGCAGTCGGAACGGCTGATCGCCGCCTATGCCGTGAAGACGCAAGGGCCGAGCGCGCCGATTGCCACCCTCTCCGGCGGCAACGTGCAGCGCGCCGTGCTGGCCCGCGAGCTGGAAGGGGAGACCAACCTGCTGGTTGTCGCCAACCCCTGTTTCGGGCTGGATTTCGGTGCGGTGGCGGATATCCGCGCTCAGCTGATGGCCGCCCGCAACCGCGGCAGCGCCCTGCTGCTGATCTCGGAGGATCTGGACGAGGTGGTGGCGCTGGCGGACCGGATCCTGGTCATGTTCGAAGGGAAGATCGTGTTCGAGACGCCGGGCGGCACGGCTGCGGACGTGATGGAGATCGGCGGCCATATGGCGGGGCGTGGCTGATGACGCATATCAACGCATCCCCTTACGGCTTTGCGCTGGACCCGCGCCGCGCCGCGCTCGTCATGATCGACATGCAAAGGGATTTTCTTGAACCGGGCGGTTTCGGCGCCAGCCTGGGTAACGACGTGGCGCGGCTGCGCGCCGCGGTGCCGCCGGCCTCCAGGCTCCTCGTCGGCTGGCGCGCGGCGGGCCTGCTCGTGGTCCATACGCGCGAATGCCATCTGCCGGACCTCTCTGACTGCCCGCCGGCAAAACGCGATCGCGGCCAGCCGGGGTTCAGGATCGGCGACCAGGGTGCCATGGGGCGCATCCTGGTGCGCGGCGAACCCGGGGTGGAGATCATCCCAGAGCTGGCGCCACAGCCTGACGAGCCGGTGATCGACAAGCCGGGCAAAGGCGCCTTCTATGATACTGGCCTGGGCGCGCTTCTGGCGGAACGGGAAATCACCCACCTCGTCCTTGCGGGTGTCACCACCGAGGTATGCGTGCAGACGACCATGCGCGAAGCCAATGACCGCGGCTTCGCATGCCTTCTCGCCGAGGACGCCACCGAAAGCTATTTCCCCGCCTTCAAGCAGGCGACCCTTGAGATGGTGCGTGCCCAGGGCGCGATCGTCGGCTGGACGGCGACGGTCGATGCAATTCTGAAAGAACTTGAGCGATGACCACGCAATATTTCCGCAGCCTGCTGCAGGGCGGCTTCGAGACAATGTCCTTCGAGCCGTTCCGCCCAGGCGTCACCATCTGTCATTTGCGGCAACCTCAGCCCGAAAAGCCGGCGGCGCTGGCGCTCCTCCGCTACGAACCGGGTGCCCGGGTACCGCTCCATGAGCATCCGGGGCTGGAGACGATTGTCGTTCTCTCCGGCAGCCAGAGCGACGAGGCAGGGACCTACCGTGCTGGCGATCTGGTGGTGAACCCGCCGGGAACGCGACACCGCGTCTGGTCCGATGAGGGCTGCGTGGTGCTGATCAGCTGGGCCGAGCCCGTGCGTATTCTTGAAGCCGAGTGAGCAAGAGTTCCGATGACTGACCTTCCCCCGATCCTGGATTTCGCGCGGCTGAGGGCCGCCTATGCGGCAGGCCTCTCTCCGCTTGAACTCGTCGAGGTTGTACTCGCGCGCATGGCGGCGGCGGACCCGGCGGTGTTCATCTCGCGCACGCCGGAAGCGGCGGTACGCCTGGCGGCACATGAGTTGCTTGCGCGGTTCCCGGCGCCGAACTCGGCACCACTCTGGGGCATCCCCTTCGCCGTCAAGGACAATATCGACGTCGCCGGGCTCGAGACGACCGCAGGCTGTCCGGCCTTCGCCTACGCCCCCCCAGCTGACGCGCCCGCGGTGGCAAGGCTGAAGGCGGCTGGCGCCATCGTCATCGGCAAGGCCAATCTCGACCAGTTCGCCACCGGCCTGAACGGCACACGCTCGCCCTACGGCGCGCCGCGCTGCGTATTCGACGCGGATTATGTTTCCGGCGGTTCCTCCTCCGGTTCCGGCGTGGCAGTGGCGGCAGGGCTGGCCGCCTTCGCCCTCGGCACGGATACGGCCGGCTCCGGCCGTGTGCCCGCGGCGTTCAACAATATCGTCGGCCTCAAACCCTCGCCTGGGCGGGTGCCTACCAGCGGTGTGGTGCCGGCCTGCCGCTCCATCGACGTGGTGACGGTTTTCGCCGCCTGTGTCGCCGACGGGCTGGAGGTGCGCAGGGTGATGGAGGGATTCGACCCGGCGGATCCGTTCTCCCGGCGCTTCGGCACGGCGGCGCTGCCGACGCGCCTCCGCCTCGGTGTGCCGAGCGAGGACGAGCTCAACTTTTTCGGCAACACCTCGTACGAGGCCCTGTACAAAACCGCCGTGACGCGCGCCGCCGAGCTCGGCGCAGAGATCGTGACCATCGATTACCGCCCGTTCCGCGAGGCCGCAGCCCTGCTCTACGGTGGCCCATGGGTGGCGGAACGGCTACTCGCCGTGACGCCGTTCATCGATGCGCACGCCCAGGACATGGACCCGGTAGTGCGCGGTATCATCGAAGCTGCGCGGCCGATGACGGCGGCGGACAGTTTCGCCGGGCACTACCGGCTGGAGACCTTCCGCCGCCAGGCGGAGGCCGAATGGGCGAAAGTGGATGCGCTGCTTTTGCCGACCTCGCCGGATATCCAGACCGTGGCGGCGATGCGCGCTGATCCGGTGGCGTTGAACGCGCGCTTCGGCCTTTATACGAATTTCGCCAATTTCTTCGGCTGCGCCGCGATCGCCGTGCCCGCGGGCTTCACGCAAGCCGGCCTGGCCTTCGGAGTTCAGCTGGTGGCTCCGCAGGACACTGATGAGGCACTCGCTCCCTTCGCTCAGGCCCTGCAAGTGGCGTCTGGCTGCGGCGCCGGGCGCGAGCGCGGCTATCACCCGCCGGCTGCTTCGGCCGCCGCCACGGGCCGGCTCAACATCGCCGTGGTCGGGGCGCATCTCTCCGGCATGCCGCTGAACCATGAGCTGGCCGCCCAGGGCGGCCAGCTGGTGCGTGAGACTGAAACCGCCGCCTGCTACCGGCTCTACGCTTTGGCGAACACCGTGCCGCCGAAGCCTGGCCTGGTGCGCGGGCCCGGCTCTGCCGGCGGCAAGATTGAGCTGGAAATCTGGGCACTGCCGCCGGAGGGCTTCGCCAGATTCGTGGACCAGGTGCCGCAGCCACTCTGCGTCGGCCGGATCGAGCTGGCTGATGGCACGCAAGTCGCGGGCTTTCTATGCGAGCCGGCAGCCCTCGACGGGGCGCGAGACATCACCGCCTTCCGCGGCTGGCGACGCTATATCGCGGCCGGGCAAAAGGCGGCATAAGCAAAGCATAGGTGTGCAGAGAGACAGGTCTTGGCGAAACGCACTACCGCAGACATGATTCGCGAGTCACTTGCGGATCGAATCGTCCATGGGTTTTGGCTGCCGGGCGAGACGCTCGACGAAACAACGCTTGCGGCGGAATTCGGTGTTTCCCGTACCCCCGTTCGTGAGGCGCTGCGGCAGCTGGAGACGATCGGGCTGGCGACGTCGCGCCCGCACAAGGGCACGACCGTCGCCAATCTGAGCAAGACCGAACTGGACGATGCCTTCCTTGTGATGGCGGAGTTGGAGGCGCTCTGCGCCAGCCTTTGCGCGACAGCGCTCGACCAGGCAGGCAAGGCCGCGCTGGCGGAATTGCACGAGGAGGGCGACGCCCTGGTGGCGCGCGACGACTTCCACGCTTTCCGTGATCATAACGAGCGCTTCCACAACGCGATCTATCGGGGCACCGGGAATGCATTCTTGGAAGACTTGACCTTTGGCGTTCGCCGGCGCCTGGGGCCGTTCCGCAAGGTGCAGTTCGAAGTTCTGCGTCGCATCGCCAGCTCGCAGGCTGAGCACGCGCTGGTTGTGAACGCGATTATCGAGGGAGACAGCGCTGCCGCGGCGGCAGCGATGCGCGACCATGTGCTGATCGTCCGCCGGACTGTGGATGAGGTTTCCGTGCCGCCCCGCGGTGACTACTCATAACAGCCAGATGACCACCGCAGCGCGGCGGACGCTGCCGAGCAAGGTCGCGGATGAAGTTGGTGTCGTCACACGCATGATACGCATCTCTTTTGGCCGTATGGTGCGTAGTCAAACGAACAGGCAAAGACGGTTCAGGCCAGGCTATGCTTTGCTCACCAGCAGCTGGACCAAAGCAAACTAAACTGAGACCGAACCGACGGAAGACGCCATCCGCCCCTTCCGACTTCCTTATGATCTGATCGAAGAACTCGAGGGCAACAGAGACATCGATGCATGCGGTGCCTTGTCCGAATGCTGCGCGGAAATCTGCCCCTGCTACCAGCTCGGCCGTAACGGGCATGCGATTGATGTTTATGGCAGCACGGCGTTTGGCTTTTACGAGGACCCGGAATTGCGGAAATTCAAAACCTTGACCGAGGCTGTCGAAGCCAATCGGAGATTCTTGGAGCAACACCCGCCCGCCCGGGACGAGTGGGTCGAAGCGGGCGAGCCCGAAGGCTCAGCCTGAACTGTCCAAGGCCGCGGCCGCCTGGCCGAGTTCCGCCACGGTCGCCGCCAACTCGGCCGATAGGGGCCCTGGCAGCAGGCGGCGGAAGCTTGCTGCAAGCATGCCGTAATACCAGAGCGTGCCGTCGCGCCCGGCGTTGAACCGCTCGAACACGGCCAGGCCATGGGTCCGCAGATCCGTGCGAATGGCGCGGGCGTTGTGGAGCTTGTCGGCGCAAGAGACGAGCCAGATATCCGGCCCGGCGATTTCCAGATGCGCGATATAGGCCTCCTTGCGCGCCCGCCACGGCGGCTTGGGGAGGGTATCGGCATCGGTGCAGCCGCGCACGATCGCCGCCACGCGCGCCCCGAACCGGGCTTCGATCACCGGCCCCTGTTCGGCGCCCTGGTCCTCGATCGCGTCATGCAACAGGCCGGCGATGGCCTGCGCCTCGTCACCGCCGAATTCCAGCACCAGGCTGGCCACGCCCAGGAGATGCGAAATGTAGGGTGTCTCGCTGCCCTTGCGGCGCTGATCCGCATGAATGGCCATGGCGAAGGTTGCCGCCTCGGCCAGCCGCACCCAGCGGCCGGATGGTTGGTTTCCACCGTCCAAGTCTCTGCTCCTTTGTCACGGCAAGCCCGGGCACGCGCAAGCCCAGCGCATGCGGCCCAGCGCGGCCGGCCAAGCGGTCCCGCCGCTCCGGGCGTCCGATCTGATAAGTCATATGACAGTCGTATAGCGCGCAGTTGCTAACCCGACCAGGACTAAGCAATTGAAAAGATTGGCGTCCCGTAGGGGATTCGAACCCCTGTTACCGCCGTGAAAGGGCGGTGTCCTAGGCCTCTAGACGAACGGGACAGGCCTTGCGCGCCGGATGGCGTGGTGCGGCTCTATAGCGGTCGCTCCCGGCCGGGGCAAGGCCCCATACCAAGCCGAGACGGGTTTACACCGCATGGCCGATCCGCGCGGCCCCCGGCGAAGCGCAAAAAAGCGGGGATAAAGCCTGTCGCGCTCCATGTAACGATTGCCGCCATCGTTTGCAGTGCACAATAATACCCTATGGCAGACCAACCCCCGCCTCCGGGCGACCTCCCCGCTTCCTTCGAACAGCCTGCGCAGATCGCAGGCCTCGCCGCCGACCTGCTCGGGGTCGTGCGACAGGCCCTGGTGCGCGCCGCCGAGGATCCATTCAGCAATCCGGTCCTGGCGACGGCGCTCGCGATTTCGCGCCGGATCGACCAGAAGCTGCTCACGGACGCCGATCTCCAAGGGCTTGTCTGCTGGCTGCGGGACGAAGCCTATCAGCAGCGCGCCGGGCGCATCGCCGATTATGTCGGCCTGTCCGAACATCCCGATCCGGCCGCGGCCATGCGCGCGCTCGCCGCCCAGCTGGTGCGGCCCGACCCCAACGACAGCGCTATCCCTTTCGCCAAACTCCGCGAAGCGGTGGAGCGCACCCGCTTCTCCGCCGTTTTCACGGCCCACCCGACGTTTTCGCTGCCCTTGGCCGTCGCCGATGGGCTGGCGCGCAGCGCCTCGGGCGAGGCGGGCAGCGCCTGCTTCACCTCCCACCGTCCGACCCCGGTCACGCTGGAAGATGAGTTCGACCAGGCACGTGCCGCCATCGCCCGCGGGCGGGATGCGATCGACATGCTCACCGGCGCCATCCTGGACGCTGCAAAGGAGATCTGGCCGCACCGCTGGCTTGACCTTGCACCGCGCCCCGTCACCCTGGCCAGCTGGGTCGGCTATGACACCGACGGGCGGACCGATATCGGCTGGTGGGATACGCTGAGGCTCCGGCTGCGCATGAAGCTCTATCAACTGCAGCGGCTGGAAGCGCAGCTGATACCCCTGCCGAGCGCCACGGCCATTCTTCACAAGGTGCAGGCCGCCATCGTCGCGGTTGAGGAAGAAATCGCCGCCGCCCCCACTGGCACGGACGTCGCGGCGGTCGGCGCATTCGCCAGGACGATCATGTCCCTGCGGGATGAGGCACTGGTCACGCCCGAGCCCCTGCTTGCCCTCTTCCCCGCGGCACTCGCGGTGGCGGATGAGGCGGAGCAGCGCGCGCTGCTGATCGCCCGCGCCGGCCTCATCTCCCACAATCTCGGCCTCGCCCATACCCATGTGCGGCTGAATTCGGCCCAGTTGCATAATGCGGTGCGCCAGCGCCTCGGCCTCGCCGATCCGCCGGCCGATCCCTCCCGCCGCCGCGTGCTGCTCAGCGCCATCAACGCGGCGCTCGACGGGGCCCGCCCGGAACCGATCAACTTCGGCACGCTCATGGCCGAACAGGCCTCGGCCGCCCGGCAGATGATGACGGTCGCGCAGATGATCAAGCATATCGACGGCGCCAGCCCGGTGCGCTTCCTCATCGCCGAGACCGAAACCGGCTATACGCTGCTCACCGCGCTCTATTTCGCGCGCCTCTATGGCATCGAGGACAAGATCGAGATCAGCCCCCTCTTCGAGACGGCGGAGGCGCTCAGCCAGGGTAACCGCATCATCGAGGAGGCGCTGCGCAGCCCGCATTACCGCGCCTATCTGCGGCGCACCGGCAGGCTCGCGGTCCAGTTCGGCTATTCCGATTCCGGCCGCTACGTCGGCCAGAGCGCGGCGACCTACCTCATCGAGAGGCTGCGGCTGAAGATCTGCGACGCCATGGTCAAGCATGGGCTGACCGATGTCGAGATCGTGCTGTTTGACACGCACGGCGAAAGCATCGGCCGCGGCGCGCATCCCGGGTCGCTGACCGACCGCCTCGCCTATCTGTCACCCGCCGTCGGCCGCCGCGCCTTCCAGGCGGCGGGCATCGCCTTTCGCGAGGAAAGCGCCTTCCAGGGCGGAGACGGCTACCTGCTGTTCGGCACGCCGCTGCTGGCGCAGGCGACCCTCCTCAATATTGCACAATTCGCCCTCAGCCCGATGGATGAGGGCGAGGACCCGATCTATCAGGATCCGGATTTCGCGGCTGATTTCTTCGCCACCATCCGGGGCAGCATGGAAGAGCTGGTCCGCGACCCCGGCTATGCCGCCATGCTGGGTACCTTCGGCCCCGCCTTGATCGAACAAACCGGCTCCCGCCCCTCGGCACGGCAAAGCGACAGCGCAAGTGGCCCGGCCATCATCAGCCATCCGCGCGAACTCCGTGCCATTCCGAATAATGCGATTCTTCAGCAGCTCGGCTGGTGCGCGAATACGCTGCAGGGGCTGGGGCTCGCCGCCAGCCGCAACCCGGACGGGGTGTCGGAGCTGCGCCGCACCAGCCCGCGCTTTCGCCGCGCCATGGATTTCGCCTCCCACGCGCTCAGACATTCGCATCTTGATGTACTGCGCGCGGTGGTGGAGACGCTCGACCCCGGCATCTGGCTGGATCGGGCGGGCCATGCCGTCATCCCCGGGCGGCGGGAGGCGCTGATGGCGGTCGCGAGCGGGCTCGAGCAGCTCGGCATCTGGTCCCATGTGCTCGCCATGTTCCGCCGCATCCAGGCCGATCATCTGGCGCTGCGCACCGCCTGGCCGGATGCGCCCGAAATGGGCGAGCGGGAGCTGCTGCTGCATGCAGTGCGGCTCGCAGCCATCCACCGCATCTGGATCCTGACCGCGATGATCCCCGATTTCGCGCCGCGGCTCGGCGTGATGCGCACGGGGCTGCAGCAGCGCTTGCTCAGGCTCGATGTGCCGGCGGCGCTGCAGGCGCTCGCGCGCATTTTCCCGAAAGCGCCGGATGAGACCGCGGGTACCGATTTCGGCGAGCCCGGGACCTCGCCCAACGTCCTCGGCTATCGGCGGGAGCATGATGAGATCTTCACGCCGATCAGCCGCTACTTCTCCCTTGTGCGGGAGATCAGCACGGCGATCTGCCATGAGGTCGGGGCTTTCGGGTGAAGGGCGGATAAGCGCCTTGAGGGCCGCCAACGACCTCCGCGGTAGTTGGCGCCCGCCGCCCTTTCAGGCTTGGCGCGAACACTCATAGAGACACGCGGGCATATCGGCGAGGATACCGTCGGCGCCTTCCTGAAGGCCGGCTTTTCGCGGGCGCAGAGCCTTGAAGTTCTGGCGCTCACGGTCGCGGCACAGGAACTCCGTGTCGAGTGCATGTTTCCGGCCGATGACGCGACCGAGCGCCTTCACGCTGACCTGTTCGGCGAGGGCGACGCGACAGCGTGATGCCGAGCTGAGCGCCTACCCCTGGGCGTTGCGCGTGCCGGCCGGCAGCTTGACCACGAGGCCGTCGAGGCTGTCGCTCATGACGATCTGGCAGCCGAGGCGCGAGGTCTCTTCCAGCCCGAAGGCGAGGTCGAGCATATCCTCTTCATCCTCGCTCGGCTCGTTCAGCCTGTCGAACCACGCGCGGTCGACGATGA
Source organism: uncultured Alphaproteobacteria bacterium (assembly GCA_963834475.1). Taxonomy (GTDB): domain Bacteria; phylum Pseudomonadota; class Alphaproteobacteria; order Acetobacterales; family Acetobacteraceae; genus Acidisoma. Next base: position 57,593 of record CAWIBZ010000002.1, read on the forward strand.
CATGGCAGGTGGAGCAGGCGAGCGAACCCTCGCAGGCACCTTCGAGGTCGATGCCATGCTTATGGGCGACCTCCAGCACGGAAAGCCCGACCGGCGCATCAACCTCACGGTGCGTGCCATCGCGCTCGATGAAGGTCATCTTCGGCATCAGCGTCTCTAATCCTTTGGCTCGGCAAGAGCAGCCGCAATGAGCATCGCTGCCGCCTGGTCAACATCGCGGTCGGAGGTAAATCGTCCCAACCCGATGCGCAAGCTGCGCCTTGCCTGATCGGACGTCAGGCCGAGGGCCGTCAGCACATGGCTCGCGCCGACCGAGCCATCGGCCGCGCTGGTGCAAGCGGAGCTGGAGGAGAGGCAGAGGTCAGGCAGCTCGGCCAAAATCCCGGCCGCCGTCCGGCGCGGCAAGGTCAGGTTGAGGTTGCCGGCGACCCGCGCCGTGGCATCGCCGTTGAGCGCAAGTCCCGGGATGCCGCTCATCAGGAGGCCGAGCAGCCGGTCCGCCTGGGCGCGGATGCGCCCGCTCTCGGCCTCGCCCTCGACCCGGGCGAGGCGCGCGGCCTCGCCGAGTGCCACCACCAGCGGCACCGGGAGCGTGCCGGAGCGCAGCCCCCGCTCCTGCCCGCCACCGGCAAGGAGCGGGCTGATGCGCATGCGCGGCCTGCGGCGGATATAGAGCGCGCCGATGCCCTTCGGCCCATACATCTTATGGCCGGAGAGAGAGATGAGATCGGCTGGAATGCGGGCGACATCGAGGCCGACGCGCCCGGCTGCCTGGGCTGCATCGACATGAAAGGCGCTGCCCGCTGCCTTCACCGTGCGGCCGAGGCCGGCCAGATCATGGACCACGCCGATTTCGTTGTTCACCGCCATGATGGAGACGAGGAGGGTCGGGACGGCGAGCGCCTCGGCGAGCCTTGCCGGATCCAGGAGGCCGTTCGGCTGCACGGGCAGCACCACGGGTTCGAAGCCTTCGGCTGCGAGCCCAGTAACCGGGTCCAGCACCGCGTGGTGTTCGGTCGCGAGGGTGATGATCCGCCGCCGCTCATCTCCCGTGCTTTTGGCAAAGCGGGCCGCGCCAAGGATGGCGAGATTGTTCGATTCGGTCGCGCCCGAGGTGAAGATGATCTCGGACGCGGTAGCGCCGATCAGCGCCGCGACCTCCGCCCGCGCCGCATCGACCGCGAGGGCGGCCTCCCTGCCCATGGCATGCTCGACACTGCCGGCATTGCCGAAGCGCTCGGCAAACCAGGGCAGCATGGCCTCCACAACCCTGGGATCGCAGGGGGTGGTGGCGTGATTATCGAGATAGATCATGCGGCGCGGCCAGCGTCGGCGGGCCGGCCCATGCGGGCTGCCATCGCCTGGTAGGCCGCGATGAAGGCGGCAAGCCACTCCTCCGTCGCGTTCCAGGGCAGCGAGACGCGAATCGCCTGGCCGGCGAGATCGCCCGCGCCCATCGCCTCCAGCACATGGCTGCGGGCGACCTTGCCGGACGAGCAGGCCGAGCCCGCCGAGACGGAGATGCCCGCGAGATCGAGCGCGATGACCTGCGCTTCCGCCCGCACACCGGGGAACGCGAGGCAGGTGGTATTGGGCAGCCGCGCGGCAGCGCCGCCGAGCACCACCGCACCAGCGGCGACCGCCGCCTGCTCCATCGCATCGCGCAGCGGCGCGAGGCGGGCGGCGTCTTCCGGCCTGGAGGCAAGAGCGGCCGCCGCGAAACCGGCGATATTCGGCAGGGCATGGGTGCCGCCGCGGCGCCCCCGCTCCTGCCCGCCGCCCAGGGTCAGCGGCAGCAGGCGCCCGGCCGCATCTGCGGTCAGCAAAAGCGCGCCCGCGCCCGGCGGACCGCCCAGCTTGTGGCCGGACAGGCTGATTGCGTCAGCGCCCAGGCTGGCGAAGTCGAGCGGCAGGCGCCCCGCGCCTTGCACGGCATCGACATGAAAGGCCACGCCCGCGGCGCGGCAAAGAGCCGCGATCCCGGCCACCGGCTGCACCACCCCGGTTTCGTTATTGGCGAGCATGACCGAGACGAGGGCCGGCTTTTCGCTGGCCAGCGCCGCTTCCAGGACGTCAAGCCGGATGCGGCCTTCGCAGTCCACAGGCAGAATGCCGGCGCCCTCGCCCGCCGCCGCGATGACGGCCGCATGTTCGGTGGCCCCCCGCAGCACCGCTCCGCCACGGGCGAGGCCGTGAATGGCGAGGGCATCCGCCTCCGTGCCGCCGGAGGTGAAGATCAGATGGCGCGGGGACCCGCCGAAACGCCGCGCGAGTGCCTCCCGCGCGTCTTCCAGGAGCTTCCGCGCGGCGCGGCCATCACCATGGATGGAGGAGGGATTGCCGAGCGTATCGAGGGCGGCAATCACGGCTGTCCGCGCCTCCGGCCGGAGCGGCTCGGTCGCATTGGCATCGAGATAGAAGCGGCCTGTCATCAATCCCCCGCCACCACGCTCTGCCGGCTCTGGGAGAGACGCGCGACGCGGGCTTCCAGCTCGGCAAGTTCTGCACGCAGGCCTTCGAGATCCCTGAGCAGCGGATCGACCGTCATTTCGGCGCAAGGCGTGCCATAGGCGTCGAAGCAGGGTTTCGCGCGCTGACGGTCAAGCGGCTGGGCGGCGGCGGCCACCATCGTCATGCCGGCCGGGACCGGCTTGATGACCAGGGCATTGGCGCCGATGCGCGCGCTGTCCCCGACCGTGATGGCGCCGAGGACTTTGGCACCGGCACCGATGATGACGTTGTTGCCGATGGTCGGGTGCCGCTTGCCGTGGGCCAGGCTGGTGCCGCCGAGCGTGACCTGGTGATAGAGCGTGACGTCGTCCCCCACTTCCGCAGTCTCCCCGATGACGAGGCCCATGCCATGATCAATGACAAGGCGGCGGCCAAGCTTCGCCGCGGGGTGGATTTCGATTCCGGTCAGCCAACGCCCGATATGCGCCGTGAAGCGCGCAAGCGATGTGAGCCGGGCATGCCAGAGATGCTGAGCGAGCCGATGCCAAAGCACGGCGTGAAGCCCAGGATAACAAAAAAGAACCTCAAGCGAAGACCGGGCGGCGGGATCGCGCTCCCGGTAAGCCGCAATGCTTTCGCGCAGAAACATGAAGGCCATGCGACATTTCCATATGAATTCGGCCGGCTAGCGTCCTATTATCATGCCCGTCCTCGACACAAGAAAGGCTTTGCCGGGGCAGCTGCTATCCCTTGATGCCTCCCTCCGCTTTCCCGCTTGATTGCCCGAGGCGGTGATCGTGGTGCGTGCCGTTCAGGGCCGGGCCATTGCATGTCCGCCTCTCCGGAGATCGCTGGGCCATCACCATGGCGCGGTGAGCCAGGGGTTCCGCCCCTGGAACGTGAGGCTGCCGTGGAGGAAAGTGGATGCAGTCTGACGCGGTGGGCGTTATCGAGGGACTGACTTGTCAGGCCGGCCGGTGCAACCGGTGGGCCCAATCGCTATCGAGATAGGTTTTGAGCGCCATGCCTGAAGTGATGTTCGCCGGCCCTGATGGTCGTTTGGAAGGCCGCTACCACCACAGCAAGGAGACGGGGGCGCCGCTCGCCCTCGTGCTGCACCCTCATCCGTTGCATGGGGGCACGATGAACAACCGTATCACCTATGTGATGTTCCAGGCCTTCCAGCGCCTCGGATTTTCGGTGATGCGCTTCAATTTCCGTGGCGTTGGCCGCAGCCAGGGCCGCTATGACGGCGGGATCGGCGAAATCAGCGATGCCGCGGGTGCGCTCGACTGGATGCAGTCGGTCAACCCGAACTCCGGCGGCCTCTGGATCGCGGGCTATTCCTTCGGCGCCTTCGTGGGCATGCAGCTGCTGATGCGCCGCCCGGAAATCTCCGGCTGGATCAGCGTGGCCCCGCCCGCCACTCATTACGATTTCGGCTTCCTCGCCCCCTGCCCCACCGGTGGCCTCATGATCCATGGCGATGCCGATGAGATGGTGGCGGAATCAGGCGTGCGGAAGCTCGTCGACAAGCTGAACACGCAGAAGGGCGTCTCCATCGACTACCGCGTCTACGAAGGCGCGGATCATGTGATGGCGAATTACGCGGACCGCATCGGTCAGGATCTCGAGGGCTATGTTCGCGCCACCATGGCCCGCAAGCAGATGGCGCTGGCCGCCGACTGAAGGCGGCCCGTCTCAAGACCTCGCAAAACCGGGTGGCGCCGCTCCGCGTCACCGGGTTTTTTATTGCCGCCGGATCGTCAGTTGAAGTGCGCCATGGCGCGGCCCGCGGCCTTCAGTTCGGCCACGCTGCGCATGCCCATGAGCGCAAGCGTCGCATCCAGTTCAGCCGCCAGAAGCTCGATCGCGCGCGTGACGCCAGCCTCCCCGCCCGCCGCCAGGCCCCAGGCATAGGGCCGGCCGAGCGCGACGCCGGAGGCGCCCAAGGCAATGGCGAGCGCGATATGCCAGCCGCGGCGAAAGCCGCCATCGATCAGCACATCCAGGCGGCTGCCCACCGCCTCGGCGATCGCCGGTAGCGCCATGATGCTCGACGAGGTGCCGTCGAGTTGCCGCCCGCCATGGTTGGAGACGACGATGCCGTCTGCCCCGGCCTCGGCCGCGCGCCGCGCGTCACCGGGTTCCAGAACGCCCTTGATGACGAGCCGCCGCGGCCAGCGACGGCGCAGCCAATCGACATCAGCCCAGTTCAGCGCCGAATCCATCTCGCGCGAGAGATTGCCGGCCTGGGCCATGACGCCCCGGCCGAAACCGGCAGCGCGGGCGTGGCCCACTTCGGGCATGCCGTCGCGGACCACGCCCCAGCACCAGGACGGGCGGGAGAGCATGTTGCACCACTGGGCGAAGGTCGGGTGCGTGAGATCGCGGAAGCCGTTGCGCGCATCGCGCTCACGCATGGGTGTGACCGCCGTATCGACGGTGAGGAACAAAGCCTCCGCGCCCGATTCCTCGGCCCGCGCGATCATCCGCTCAGTGAGCGAGCGGTCTTTGAGGACGTAAAGCTGGCTGTAAAGCGTGGTCTCGGGATTGTCGCGCGCGACCTCGTCAATCGGCCGGATCGAAAAGGCGGAGACGCAGCTTGGAATGCCGCGCGCACCAGCCGCACGGGCCGCCGCCACTTCGCCACGCCGCCCGAACATGCCTAAGAAACCGACCGGCCCCAGCATCAGCGGCAAGGCATGCGTCTTGCCCAGAAAACTTGTGGAGAGATCGCGGACAGAGACGTCACGCAAGATATGCTGGCGTACCCGCCAGCGCGTGAAATCCTCTTCGTTGGCGACGCGCGTCACCTCTCCATTCGCGCCGCCGTCAATATAATCAAAGAAGATCTTCGGCAGACGCCTCCTTGCCATGCGGCGGAGGTCTTCGATGTTATGGCAGTTTTTCATGGTGTCTTTCGTGAGGCGCGGCCGAGCTTTGCGATCATCCAGGAGCGGAACAGACTGATGGCGGGGTCGCCGAGATCCTCCGAGTGGAAGGCGAGATAATAGCCGTAACCATCTTCGGCGACGGCATCGAAGGGGGCGACGAGGCGGCCGGCGGCAATGTCGGCGGCGAACATGTCAATATCGGCCAGTACCACCCCCTGGCCGGTCATCGCATATTGCGCCGCAAGGGTCACCGTATCGAAGGCCATGCCGCGGGTGGTATTGAGCGAGAAACCCTGAACGCGGGCGAAATTTGTCCAATGCGTGCCGATGGGCGCGCCCGGCAGCTTGACGTGCAGAAGTTCCTGCCCGGCCAGAAAAGCGGGCAGGCTAAGGCCTGCGGCGCTCGCCGCGACCACCGGCGCGCAGACGGGGCTGACGCGCACGGTCCAGAGCAGATCACGCACCGTGTCTCCCGCCTGGGGACGATCATAGACGACCGCGACATCCACTTCCGCCGGCGGCAGGCCGGTGCCAAGGCTGCTCGACACGTCAATCAGGATATCTGGAAATTCCCGCCGGAAGTCGCCCAGGATCGGCAGCGCCACCTGATGCAGGAAGGACGGCGGCATGTGCACCCGCAGGCGCCGCTGCCGCCCGGCCTCCTCGCGCAGGATATCGTTCATGACCTCTTCGATCCGGTCGAAGGATTTGCGCACGACGGGCAGCAGCGCGGCCCCGGCGGGCGTGAGGGCGAGGCCGGAGGGGCGGCGCTCCAGCAGCGGCCGTCCGAGCAGATCCTCAAGCGAGGCGACATGCCGGCTCAGCGCGCTTTGCGAGACGTGCAGAAGCTGCGCGCCGCCGGTGAAGCTCAGCTGGCGGCCGACCGCCTCGAAGGCTCTGAGTGCATTCAAAGGCAGCCATCTGCGGTCAATCACCGCCATGCCGGGTCATCCATTCATTGCGATCCCAGGAGCCCCGCCTTGACGCTATTGTCCAGGCATTTGCCCAGAAAGTGTGCAAGCGCCGTGCCATGCCACCTGCTTATAACCCCTTCTGCCGCATGGACCGGCACGAACATCATGGCATCATCCTTGCTCGTCTTGGCCTCGTTCAGGGGCGCGAACCGCCCCTCATTGTCTTGCGCCGCGATTATTCTGCCTGGAGCACGAACGACACGAATTGACAACGGTCGATTTTCCCGCCGTGATCGCATACCAGAGGCGCATAGGCGCCCAGCGCGATTTGTTTGCCTGCGACGTGTTGCGACTACCTGTCCATTAAACCGGCCGCGGCTCAACCACGAGGGTGCAATGTCCAAGCGCGATACGCTGATTTCTGAAATCCGCCGGAATCTGTCCGAGGCCGAGAACGATCTCATGGACAATGCCCTGGCCGGCCGCGTCGACCGGCGCAGCTTTCTTGTGCATGGCACAAGACTGGGCCTCTCGCTTCCGCTGCTCGGCACGCTGGCGGGCGCGATGGGCATGGGCGCCCCCCGCACGGCGCGCGCCGCCGGCACCGTGGGCGGCACGCTGCGGCTGGCCATGACCGTGCCGGCCGGCGCCATCGACCCCGTGACCATCGCCGATGACGGCGGGTTGATGGTGATGATGCAAACGGCGGAATATCTCTGCGCACTGAACCCGGATTTCACCCTGCGCCCGGTCTTGGCGACCAGCTGGTCCCCCAACCAGGACGGCTCTGTCTGGACCTTCAGGATCCGGGAGGGTGTCAAATTCTCGAACGGCGAGCCGCTGAACGCGGACGCCGTGGTGGCGAGCGTTGAGAGACTGGTCAACCCGAAGAACGCCTCGAACGCGCTCTCGGCTTTCAAGGGCGTGCTTTCGCCCGGCGCGGCGCGGAAGATCGATGACTATACGGTCGAATTCCATCTCGATGCGCCGAACGGCAATTTCCCCTACACGCTCTCTTCCGACAACTACAACCTCGTCATGCTGCCCGCGAATTATCAGGGCGGCTTCGAGCAGAGCTTTGTCGGCACCGGCCCCTTCCGGCTGGAGAAATACATCCCGAAAGTCGGCTGCTCCTACGTGCGCAACGAGGATTACTGGGGTCCCAAGGCCTATGTCGACCGTGTGGAATTCACCTTCTACACGGATATGCAGCCGCAGGTGCTGGCCCTTCAGGGCGGGCAGGTGGATATGCTGGCGCAGATGCCGGTATCGGCCGGCCGCGCCATTCTGCATGACCCGCAGTTCAAGGTCATCAAATGCCGCTCGAGCGCGCATGAGCAGGTGCATATGCAATGCGACGCCGGCCCCTTCCAGGACAAGCGCGTGCGCCAGGCTCTTGCCCTTTCGCTCAACCGCCGCGCGCTCGTGCACGGCCTGTTCCAGGGCTATGCCGATATCGGCAATGACAGCCCCTTCTGCCCGTCTTTCCCCTCCACCGACACTTCGGTGCCGCAGCGTGAACAGGATTTGAAGAAAGCGCGCGACCTGCTGGAACAGGCCGGCGTCGGCCATGGCTTCTCCGTCACGCTGACGACCGAGCAGTTCCTGGAAATTCCGGATTATGCCGTGCTCATCCAGAGCTTTGCGAAGAAGATCGGCATCCACATCAATCTGCATATCGAAAGCCAGGATGCCTATTACGGCAAGGCTGTTCCCGGCCAGTCGGACTGGCTGGACGTGCCGCTCGGCATCACCGACTACGGCAATCGCGGCGTGCCGAATGTCTTCCTCAACGCGCCGCTGACCAGCACCGGCACCTGGAACGCCGCCCGCTTCAAGAACCCGACCTATGACGCGCTGGTGGCAGATTATGTGAAGGCACTGGACCTTACGTCCCAGAAAGCCGTCTCCGGTAAGATCGAGAGCCTGCTGCTTGACGAAACACCGGTGATTTTCAGCTATTTCTACAACTACCTTTATGCGACCTCGAAGGACGTGTCCGGCGTGCTGCCGGTGGGTGACCGTCCCTTCCTGCAGACAGTCAGCATCACCCGGAGCTGACAGCAAGGAGGAGCGACCGCCGGCATGGGCCTCTATTCCGCAATCGGTTATCGGCTTCTGCTGGCGGTCGTCACGCTTGTACTGCTCAGCATCATCGTCTTTGCCGGCTGCCAGATCCTGCCCGGCGATGTGGGCCGCGCCATCCTCGGCCCCTTCGCCGATGCCCGGGCTGTCGCCGCGCTGAACCACCAGCTCGGCGTCGACCGGCCCCTCGTCGCGCAGTATTGGAAATGGGTCACGGGCATGATGCACGGCGATATGGGCATCTCCTACACCTATCGTGCGCCGGTCGCGCCCTTCATCGGACATGCCTTGGCGAATTCGGTGAAGCTCGCCGCAATCGCTTTCATGCTCGTCGTGCCGCTCGGGATCCTAGGCGGCGTTGTCGCCGCGCTGAAGGTGAACAGCTGGATCGACCGCACCATCGTCATTGCGGGACTGTCCGCGACCGTTGTGCCGGAATTCGTCTCCGGCATCGTGCTCATCATGGTCTTCAGCATCTGGCTGCATGTCTTTCCCTTGACCGGTACGGCGCCGGCAAGCGCAGGGCTGCTCACGCAGGTCTATTATCTCTTCATGCCGGCGCTGCCCCTGTTCCTGATCCTCTTCGGCTATATCGCGCGCATGGCGCGCGCCGGCATGGTCGAGGCGCTGACCTCCGATTACACGCGCACAGCCGTGCTGAAGGGCCTGTCCTACCGCCAGGTGGTCTGGCGGCATGTCATGCGCAATGCGCTGCTGCCGACGATTACCGTGATCGCCACCCAATGCGGCTATCTCATCGGCGGTCTTGTCGTGGTGGAAACGCTGTTCAACTACCACGGCATCGGCAGCCTGATTTTTTCAGCCGCCAAGGCGAAGGACTTTCCCATGCTGGCGGCCGGCATCCTGGTCATCGGCACGGTCTATGTCGTGGTCAATCTTGTCGCCGATCTGCTCTATTCCGCGCTCAATCCCCGCATCTCCTTCGGAGGCCGGCGATGAGCGCAGAGGTTGCGACGACGAGACCCGCGGAGGCCGAGGCGGCGCCTGAGACAAAGGCGCGCCTGTCGCGCGAGCGGCTGCGCATGTTGCGGCACTCGGCCCCGTTTCTCGTCGGCATGGCCATCCTGCTGTTCTGGGTGGTCATGGCGATCATCGGCCCGGTCATCGTCCCCTACGGCGCGGATGACACCGACCTCCTCAATACGCTGACACCGCCGAGCGTCGATCACTGGTTCGGCACGGACCAGTATGGCCGCGACGTCTTTTCCCGCGTCATCGTGGGGTCGCGCGATATTCTGATCGTCGCACCCCTCGCGACCCTGCTCGGCACGCTCGTCGGCACCATTCTCGGCCTTGTCACGGGATATGCGCGCGGGCTGACCGATGATGTCGTCAGCCGCCTCGTCGATGCGTTTCTGGCGCTGCCGCTGCTCATCCTCGCCATGCTCGTCATCACGGCGCTCGGCGCCTCGAATGCGACCGTGATCATTGTCATCGGCCTCTCCTTCGGCCTCATCGTCGGGCGGACGGTGCGCGCGGCCGTGCTCGGCGAGCGCGATCTCGACTATGTCGCGGCCGCGCATCTGCGCGGGGAAAAGCCTGCCTATATCCTCTTCGTCGAAATCCTGCCCAATGTCATGGCGCCGATATTGGTCGAGACGACCGTCAGGCTTGGCTATGCGATTTTCACGGTCGCCTCTTTGAGCTTTCTCGGCCTCGGCATTCAGCCGCCCTCGCCCGACTGGGGGCTTTCGATTTCGCAGAATTACGGCCTCATCGGCGGCGGCTTCTGGTGGACGGTGCTGTTCTACGCGCTGGCGATCGGCAGCCTTGTCGTCGGCGTCAACCTCACCGCAGACGGTGTGCAATCGGTGGTCGATGCCTGACGCACTCAGCCCGGAACAGACCTCCGCAGCCGCCGCCCTTGAGGTGCGCGACCTCGACATCGCCTATCGCGTGCGTGGGCGGGACAGGCAGGTCATCCGTGACCTCTCCTTCACGATCGGCGAAGGCGAAACCTTCGGCCTTGTCGGCGAGTCGGGCTGTGGCAAGTCAACGGTCGCGCTCGCCGTCACGCGCTACCTGCCCTCCAATGGCCGCATCCGCCAGGGCTCCATCCAGATCGCGGGCCAGGATGCGCTTGCCATGAAAGGCGAAGCGCTGCGGCATTTCCGCGCGCGCAGCCTCGCCATGGTCTATCAGGACCCCGGCCGCGCGCTGAACCCCTCGATCCGCATCGGCGCGCAGGTCGCGGAAGTCTTCGAGGTCGCGGGCGTCGCGACCGCCGAACGGATGGACCGTGTGGAGGCCATCCTGCAGCGCGTCCGTATTGTCGACGCCGGGCGTGTCATGAGCCGCTACCCGCACGAGCTTTCGGGCGGCATGCTGCAGCGCGTGGTGATCGCCATGGCGCTGGCGATCGACCCGACGCTGCTCATTCTCGATGAGCCGACAACGGCGCTGGACGCGACGGTGGAAGCCGAAGTGCTCGACCTCATCGAGAGCCTGCGGGCGGAGATGGGCAGTTCGGTGCTGTTCATCGGCCATAACCTCGCCGTCATCCGCCGTATGTGCGCCCGGGTCGGCGTGCTTTATGCCGGTACCCTGGTGGAGGAAGGGCCGACGCGGGAGGTCTTCGCCGCACCCCGCCACCCCTATACCGTGGGCCTGCTCCGCTGCCTGCCGCGGCCCGGGCTCTCCAAGCACCAGACCCGGCTGGACACGATCCCCGGCTTCCTGCCGACGAGCCTCGCGGGCCTCAAGGGCTGCGTCTTCGCCCCGCGCTGCGGCCTCGCGCAGGATATCTGCCACACGCACGAGCCGCCGCTCATCCCGGTCTCGGAAGGCCGCGTCAGCCGCTGCCATTTTCACGAACAGGCGCCCGCCCTGCCGCGCACCACACCGCCCGCGCCGCCCGCCGAGCGGCGGCGCTCGGCCTCCTCCGGCCCCGTCATCCGCGCTGTGAACATCAGCAAGACCTATGGCCGGGCGCTCGCCCCGATCTATGCCTTGCGCGATGTCTCGATCGAGCTTTGGCCGGGCGAAACCCTGGGCCTCGTCGGTGAATCCGGCAGCGGCAAGACAACGCTCGCCAAACTCATCATGGGGCTCACCGCGCCGGACACGAATGGCGAGGTCGAACTCAACGGCGAACGCCTCGCCCATGTTGCGACCCGCCGGCAGCCGGCCGAGCTCGGGGCGCTTCAGATCGTGTTTCAGAATCCGGATGCCGCGCTCAACCGCAGCCAGACCATCCACCGCATCATCACGCGGCCGATGCGAAAGCTTGGGCGCTATCGCGGCGCGGCACTGGCCGAGCGGCTCCGCGCGCTCATGAGCCATATCCGCCTGGCCGAACGCTATCTGCCCATGCGGCCGAGGCAGCTTTCCGGCGGCCTCAAGCAGCGCGTGGCGATTGCCCGCGCCTTCGCCGGCGACCCGCGCATCGTCGTCTGCGACGAGCCGACCTCGGCACTCGATGTGTCGGTGCAGGCGGCGATTTTGAACCTGCTTGCGGATCTGCAGGCCGAGCAGGGTGTCAGCTATCTCTTCGTCTCACATGATCTCAGGGTCGTGCGCTATATTTCGGATCGCATCGCCGTGCTCTATCTCGGCCGGCTGATGGAAATCGGCCCGGCTGAAGCGGTCGTCAACGGGCCGCATCACCCTTACACGGAAAGCCTGATGGCGGCGTCCGCCGCAGAGGCGGCAAGCGGGCAGCTGCGCCTCAAAGGCGAAATCCCGAGTGCCATGCGGATACCATCGGGTTGCGTGTTCCATACCCGCTGCCCCCGCAAGATCGGCGCGATCTGCGAGACGACCGAGCCCGACCTCATCCAGCGGGAAGGCGACCACGCCATCCGCTGCCATCTCGGCCGCGACGAGCTGGGGCAGGCGCCCCCGGCCACAGCACCGCCCTGAGGCGCGTTACTGCTGCGGCTTCGGATAATCCATCGTCTCAACCGCCATGGTCAGCGCCTGGAAGGGCTCGACCGAGACGTGGCTCGACCCCAGGAAGGGGTTATCGAGCAGCACGATGACGATGAGCACAAGGCCGATGGAGGCGCCGAGCAGCCCCACCATGGTGGCATGCATGGCCAGGCGCGCCGCGCCGAAGAGACAGCTGAAGCCGAGCAGGATGAGGGCGCCGATGATGAGATTCCACCAGACGACAGCCGGAAGATCGGACTGTGCCGCGTGGAAGCGGCCGCGCCGCACGTCATAAAGCTTCTGCAAGGTTGCCAGCATGGCGCTTTGCGCGGCAAGCCCCGCCCCGTCGGAGGGCTTGTAACCGACCAGGGTAAGATGGAACTGGTCCAGAATGCGCCAGCCTTTGAGATGCGCCGGCATTGACCTCTCCATCTGAGGCCATTCCTTTTTCACAACGTTTTCCGTGTAATCGAAAAGATCCTGCCGCAATTCGACGCCGAGATCGGGGGGCAGGCTGATCGTGTTCCGGTACAGGTCATCGACCAGATTGGCTTCGGTCTGCACGAGGTCATCGACGGTCGCGTAGCTCTGCCAGACGGCGACCGCGATGAAGGCGAGCAGCACGGCATAGATGACGCCAACGATGGCGAGCAGGAAACCCGCCAGATCGTTATGCTGGCTGCGCAGCCGGTGCGGAATGAGCCTGTGGGCGAGCAGGAGGCCGCCGAGCGAGAGAGCCGCCGCGCCAAAGAGGCCGATCAGAGCGGCCAAGGTCGTCGGCAGAAGGCAGAGCCAATGTGCAAAACCCGTCAGCATAAGCGGCCTTCCTTTCTCAAGATCGGCCAGCCAGGCGCGGCCGGCCAGGCTTTCTGACGCACGAACGGCAAGCGGCCTTAGCTTGACCTCCCGATGCAGTCTGGCATTGAGGAGCCAGACCCAGACGGAGCGGGAGACCGGATGCTCTCCACCATGCTGCCGGCAGCCGCCGCGAGCTTCTTCGATACCGTGCTGCTCGCCTTTTCGGCACTCTTCGCGATTGTCAACCCGATCGTCAATGCAATGATCTTCGCCCAGATCACGGCCGACCGGACGCATCGGGAGCGGCTGCGGCTGGCTGGCCGCGTCGGGCTTTATTCGCTCGCGCTGATGCTGTTCGCGCTCTGGGTGAGTTCTTATGTGCTGAACTTCTTCGGCATCTCCCTCGGCGCGCTGAAGGTTGCCGGTGGATTGGTCATTGCCGTCGGGTCGTGGCGGATTTTGAACGCGCCCGAAGAGAGGGAAGCGCGGAAGCATGCCGAGGCGCGCCAAGCCGGGCAGACGGCTGCCCGCACGGTGGACGACATCGCTTTCTTTCCCGTCAGCATTCCCTTCACCGTGGGACCCGGCACGATTTCCGTCTGCATCAGCCTGAGCGCGAACCGCCCGACGGGCAACGGCACCCTGCCCTATCTGCTGGCACTCAGCGCCGCCGCTTTCGCCATGGCGCTGGTCGTCTGGATCATGATGCGCTTCGCGGACCGTGTCGCGCCGATCTTCGGCACGACCGGAACACGCGCGATCACCCGGCTGGGCGCCCTGCTTCTCCTCTGCATCGGCGTCCAGATCATGGCCTCGGGCGCGGAGACCCTGGCTCTGCCCGTCATAGCCGCGGCCAGGACCTGAGGAGGCGGCGGATGCACCTTCTCTCTGCGCTCAGCACCTTCTCGACCTTGCCGCAGGGATTGCTGATCGGCTTTCCGGCGCTCTTTTCCATCACCGACCCGATCGGCAATGCCGTCATCTTCAGCCAGATGGCGGCGGACCGCAGCCGCGCCGAACGCATCGCCATCGCGACCCGCGTCGGCCTCTATGCGGCGATGCTTATGCTCGTGGCCCTTTGGGCCGGGTCGCCCGTGCTCAGCTTCTTCGGCGTCACGCTGCCGGCGCTGAAACTGGGCGGCGGCCTCGTGGTCGCCGCCAGTGGCTGGCACATGCTGTTCGATGAGGAGCAGCCTGCCGAGGATGCAAAGGCAACCGGGGCAACCAGGCCCGCCGCCGCCGATTTCGCCTTCTTTCCCGTCACCATGCCGCTGGTGGTGGGCCCTGGGGCGATTTCGGTCTCGATCACCCTCGGTGCGGCGTCTCCGGGACTCGACATTCCCTATCTCATCGGCGTTTCGCTCGCCGCCCTGCTGGTCGCGGCGATGACCGCCATCCTCTTCCGCTACGCCGATGTCATGGGCCGTGTGCTCGGCCCGTCCGGCTCCCGCGTGGTGAAGCGGCTGGTCGCCCTGCTGCTGCTCGCGATCGGCGTGCAGATCATGGCGCTGGGGCTGCAGGCGATGCTGGTGCCCTTCCTGCAGGGCGCGCTGCGGGCGCCCGGCTAGCGCCGGGCCACGGACCGCAAACCCCTTGCGCCCATGCCACGGCCAGCCGAGAAGAGGGGCCCTGAACGAGGAAAGGCCGGGCTGATGCCGTTCAAGAAAGCACGCATTGCTATTCCCTCCCTCATTGTCCTGATTGCTGCCGCAGCCGGGGGCGCCCAGCTATGGGCCGCGCATCAGGCAGAGCAGCGCGTGGATGACACACTTGCGAACCTGCCCGCAGGCGAGACCGGCCATTACGACAAGCTGAGCTACAATCTGTTCACGCAGACGCTGCGGTTGAACGGCCTTTCCGTGACCCGGAACACCAGCCCGCTGATCGTCGTTCGCCGCATGGTGCTGCATCACCTCTCCGGCGACGGAGCGACAGCCACGCCGTTCCACGCCGAGAGCCTGTCCCTTGCCGATCTCGAGGTCTGGCCGAACGGGCGCCATGTGAAGTTCGGCGATATCGAGGCCCGGAACGTCGCCCTTCTGGCCCCCGGCGTGCCGGTGCCGGCCAGCACGCCCGCCTGGCTGACAGCGCCGGAAGCGGGCACGCTGGTGGCCGTCGGTGCCGCCCAGGCGACGATGATCACCAGCGACCAGGGCGCGAGCATCGCGGCCCTTTCTCTCGGCGGCTACCAGACAGGAGAGGTGCGCGAGGCGAGCCTCAGCCACTATGCGGATGGAAATGGCAACCGGGTGGAGAGCGCGACTGCGACCAATCTCGACCTCGACGGGCTGGACCGCGTCTTCAATGTTGCGCGCTACACGCCGGGGGCAGCGCGCTGGAGCGCACCGCGTCAGTTGGTCGGTCACCTTGACCTTGCCGGCGTCACGAGCAAGGACAAGGAGGGGGACAGCCACCTCGACCGCCTGACCATCGACAGCCTGGCCGCGCGTCCCTTTGCGATGGCACCGACGGATCAGGCGATTGCAACGCCGGCCTTCGTCCGCGATGCGGCAGCCGCAATTGCGATCGGAAATGCAACGATCGTCAACATCAGCACCACCGACAGCGCTGATCAGGCATCGGTCTCGTTCGGCCATCTTGGCGTGAGCGGCTACCAGGACGGCGCAATCGGCCGCTTCACCTTCAGCGATCTGACGATCGGCCACCATGGCAAGACCGTCACGAGCATCGGCCATGTCGAGATGGGCGGGCTCAACGCGACGGCGCTGCTGCAGGCGCCACCCGATGCGACGACCGCGGATCTCATCACGATCGCCCAGGATGGCGGCCTCAGGCTTCCCAGCCTCGCACTGTCGGATGTGAGCGTCCCCCTGGCGGGGGGCGGTGTGGTCAGGGTGAAGAGTCTCACAAACCAGGTGACCTACGGCAAGCCGATCAAGACGGCCTTCGATCTTTCCGGCCTCAGCCTGCCCGCCAATACGACGCCTGAGCTGGCAGCGCTTCTGCGACCGCTCGGCATCGATCCGGTTGCGCTGTCACTTAACGAAACCGCGTCCTACGACCCGGATACGGGCAACACGACCATTGATCAGGCAACGATCTCCGCGGCAGGACTCGGCAGTCTCAGCCTGCGCGGTGACTTCACCAACCTGCCCCGCGACATCTCCAAGGATGACGACGTCGCGAGCGTGCTCGGGCAGATCGGTATCGGCTCCTTCGCGGTGACCTACACGGATGATACGCTGGTGCAGCGCGTGATTGCGGACCTCGCCCGCCAGTCCGGCAAGACGCCCGCCGAGATCACGGATGGCGCGCGCGCCGCCGCCGCCTTCTTCGCCGCGTCCCTGGTGCCGGGGCAGGCCGATGCCGGCGAGCAGATCGCGAATTTCCTTGCGAATCCGAAAAACCTGACACTCACGGCCTCGCCCATCGCGCCGGTGCCGGTTGCGACCTTCGAGGGGCAGGACCTGCACGCCGCCCAGGCGGCGTTGAACCTGCATCTTTCGGCGAACTGAGGGGACGAAGCGGCCTACCCGTCGTCATCCGCGGCTTCATGCCGCGGATCGACCGGCCAGGCGCCGCCAGAACGTTCGGTCCAACGGGTCGATCCCCGCGACAAGCGCGGGGACGACGGTTGTTGTAGCGCGGAGATGGGTGAGGATCAGCCCTCGGAAGACTCTTCGAGACTGTCCGCGATCTTGGTGAGGAAGCGCCGGAACAGCGCCGCCTCCTGCGTGGAGAGAGCGCCGATCGCCTCGTCTTCGATACGGCCGATCTCAGCAGTGACCTCCAAGAGGGCCGCCTTGCCGGCGTCCGTCAGCGTAATGACGCCGCCCTCGGGCGCCAGCAGCAACCCGCGCTCGGCCAAATCTTCGACCAGAAAAAGGATCGAGGTGTCCTGGCCGGGCCCGGCCCACTCCTCAAGCTCTTCGAGGCTGAGTGCCGCGTCCGAGACGCTGCGCAGGATCTCGAACTCGGGCAGGGTGATCTCGGCGTCGCTCATCTCCGCCTCGACCTGACGGATAACCCCGTCCTCGGCGCGAACCAGCAGCTCCGAAATCAGTGGCGGACCGGCCGGCGCCTGGCCGGGCGGCGGCTCATTGTGGACAAAGACACCGTAGCGGCCGCTATGGAAAGCGAGCGGCGCGTGATCGTCATGGTCGAAATCATCGACCTCGCCGACAATGATGATGTGGTCGCCGCCCTCATGCCGGTAGGCCGTCCGGCACTGGAAGCGTGCCGCGCAGCCGCGTAAGAGCGGCACGTCACCATGGCCACGCTCGATCTCGACGCCTGCGAATTTATCGGTGCCGGTTTTCGCGAAACGGCCGGAGAGGCTCTCCTGATCCATCGTCAGGACATGCACGGCGAACCGCTCCGCCGCCATGAAGGCGGCGATGCTGGTGGACGTTTTGCTGATGCTCCAGAGGATCATCGGCGGATCGAGCGAGACGGAGTTGAAGCTGTTCGCGGTCACGCCGACGTCCGAACCATCCGGTCCACGGGCGGTGACGATCGTCACGCCGGTCGCGAAGGCGCCGAGCGCGTTGCGAAAAAGGCGGGTCTTGTCCTTGGGGGTCCCAGTTGCAGCCATCAAGCACGCACCGCCGCGTCAGCGTGACCGGCGCCGCCAGCCACGCCCAGCGCGGCAAGGGCGGTCGCCACGATATCCTTGGCCGTGAGCCCGGCTTCGATCGACTGGCCAGCCGGCGTGTTGTGATCAATCAGCCGGTCAGGAATCACCATCGGACGCACTTTCACCCCACCATCGAGCAAGCCGGACACTGCCATATAGTGCAGCACGGCCGAGCCGAAGCCGCCAGAGACATTATCCTCGATGGTGACGATGACCTCGTGATTGCGCGCCAGCCGGCGGATGAGATCCTGGTCCAGCGGCTTCATGAAGCGCGCATCGGCGACCGTGGTGCTGAGCCCCCTTGCTGCGAGTTCGTCCGCCGCCTTGAGCGCCTCATAGAGGCGTGGCCCGAGCGCAAGGATGGCGATCTTGCTGCCTTCGCGCATGACGCGGCCACGTCCGAGCTCAAGCACCGAGCCACGATCCGGCAGGTCGAGGCCGAAACCCTCGCCACGCGGATAGCGGAAGGCGCTCGGCCGGTCATTGATGGCGGCCACGGTGGCAACCGCGTGCATCAACTCGACCTCGTCGGACGGCGCCATCACGACCATGCCCGGCAGGCAGCCCATGAAGCAGAGGTCATAGACACCGGCATGGGTATGGCCGTCAGCGCCCACCATGCCGGCGCGGTCCATGGCAAAGCGCACGGGCAGGCTTTGGATCGCCACGTCATGCACCACCTGGTCGTAGCCGCGCTGCAGGAAGGTGGAATAGATGGCGACAAAGGGCTTCATGCCTTCGGTCGCCATGCCGGCAGCGAAGGTCACGGCGTGCTGCTCGGCAATGCCGACGTCAAAAGTGCGGGTTGGGAACTTCTTGGCGAAGGCATCGAGGCCGGTGCCCGACGGCATGGCCGCCGTGACCGCGACGATGCGCTGATCGCGCTCGGCTTCTGCCATCAGACCCTTGGCGAAAACCTTGGTGTAGCTCGGCGGTCCGGGCGGCGCCTTGGCAAGCTCGCCGGTGATCACGTTGAAGCGGGTCACGCCATGATATTTGTCGGCCGCGGCCTCCGCCGGGGCATAGCCCTTGCCCTTCTGCGTCACGACATGAAGCAGAACCGGCCCGCCCTCCTCATGGTCACGCAGATTGCGCAGCACGGGGAGGAGATGGTCCATGTTATGCCCGTCGATCGGCCCGACATAGTAGAAGCCCAGCTCCTCGAAGAGCGTGCCCCCCGTGAGGATGCCGCGGGCATACTCCTCGGCGCGCTTGGCCGTGCGCTCGATGGAGCGCGGGAAGCGCTTCGCCATCTTGGCGGCGAGGTCGCGCAGGTTGAGGAAGGAGCGCGAGGAGATGAGGCGCGAGAGATAGGCGCTCATGGCGCCCACGGGCGGGGCGATCGACATGTCATTGTCGTTGAGGATGACGACGAGGCGGCTCTTCATCGACCCGGCATTGTTCATCGCCTCATAGGCCATGCCGGCGCTCATCGAGCCGTCACCGATGACGCAGATGATCTGCTGGTCCGGATCCTCGCCCTTGAGATCGCGGGCGACGGCCATGCCGAGGCCGGCCGAGATGGAGGTGGAGGAATGGGCCGCGCCGAAGGGGTCGTATTCGCTTTCCGAACGCCGGGTGAAGCCGGACAGGCCGCCCGGCTGGCGCAGCGTGCGAATGCGGTCGCGCCGACCGGTGAGGATCTTGTGCGGATAGGCCTGATGGCCGACGTCCCAGATCAGCCGGTCGCGCGGCGTGTCGAAGACAGCGTGAATGGCGACTGTGAGTTCAATGACACCGAGTGCCGCACCGAGATGGCCACCGGTAACGGAAACGGTATCAACCACCTCCGCCCGCAGCTCCTCCGAGACCTGCGCCAGCTGCTCGGCCGAGAAGTTACGAAGATCGGCCGGATAGGTGACGCGGTCGAGTAGGGGTGTGTGCGGGGGCATGGGCGATCAGCTCCGTCTCGAAACCACGAATTCAGTCAGCGCCACGAGGTGAACGGCCTTCTCCCCGAAGCTTGAGAGGAAGCCGGCCGCCTGCTCGGCCAGCATCATGGCATGGGCACGCGCCTGCTCCAGCCCCATGATCGACACCATGGTGGCCTTGCCGGCCGCGGCATCCTTGCCCGCGGTCTTGCCGATTTCTTCCGCGGTACCTTCGGTATCAAGGATATCATCGGCAATCTGGAAAGCGGCACCGAGATCGCGCCCGAAAGCCGCGATCAGGTGCCTCTGCTGCGCCGGCGCCCGGCCCAGGATAGCCCCCGCCTCGGCGCTGTACTGGATGAGGCGCCCGGTCTTCAGCGCCTGCAGGCGCGTGACTTCCGCGCCCGACAGTTCCTCGCCTTCGGACAGCATGTCGATCATCTGGCCGGCCACCATGCCGCGCGCACCGGAAGCGGCGCCGAGGGCCGCGACCAATTCACAGCGGGCCAGGGGGTCCGAATGGGTATCGACATCGACCAGGACTTCGAAGGCCCGGGTGAGCAGCGCGTCACCGGCGAGAATCGCCGTCGCCTCGTCGAAGGCCTTATGGCAGGAGGGCTGGCCGCGGCGCAGATCGTCGTCATCCATGGCGGGCAGATCGTCATGCACCAGCGAATAGGCATGCAGCATCTCAACCGAGGCCGCAGCCCGGGCAGCGCAGGCGGGCGCGACCGAAAAGAGACTGGCCACTTCCATGATCAGGAAGCCACGCAGGCGCTTGCCGCCACCGAGCGCGGCATAGCGCATCGCCTCAACAAGGCGCCTCTCCGGCCCTTCGGGCAGGGGCAGCAGGACGTCGAGCGCGTGCTCGACCTCCTGCGCCCGCTTCTTCATGACCTCGGCGAGCTTCACGGCTTGCTCGCTGGCAACTACCTGCATCAGCGTTCCACTTTATTCAAAATCGTTCATTCGACGGGACGGGTGGCGAGGGTGCCATCCGCCCGCTCAACAATTGCCTGGATTCGCGTTTCGGCCTCGGCCAGCTTCGCTTCGCAATGGCGGCGGAGCGCACTGCCACGCTCGAAGGCGGCAATGGCTTCTTCCAGCTTCTGCTGCCCGCTCTCCAGGCCACGCACGATCTTTTCGAGCTCGGCAAGCGCCTCCTCGAAGGACAGGCGCACGACATCGGCGCCTGCGGGTACAGGGGGGGCAAGATCGGAGGCGGACGAGGCGGATATCACGCGATCCCCCCGGGCAAACGGAGCCTGATAATTAACATGGTCATTCTCGTAATCCTTTTGACCCGGAAGCGCCAACCCCTCCTGAACTCATGGCATGGCGACGGCAGTGCCTGACGCACGCCTCCCCTGTCCAGGGAACTGTCGCGAAGCATCGACGCTTTGGTCTATGTGGCGCTTCTTTTGCGAGTGGACCCCCGAACCCGATATGCCATTTCTGACCCCCCACGCCGCTCTGGCGCAGGCCCTCGAGGCGCGCGGCTATGCCGAACCGACCCCTGTCCAGGCTGAAATCCTGGCGGCCGAACCCGGCCGGGACCTGCTCGTCTCTGCCCAGACCGGCTCTGGTAAGACGGTCGCCTATGGTCTCGCATTCGCTGATACACTCTTCGCGGGCGCCGGGCATCTGCCGCCCGCAGGCGCCCCGCTCGCCCTGATCATCGCGCCGACGCGGGAACTCGCCCAGCAGGTGCATGCCGAATTCACTTGGCTCTATGGGGAAGCTCGCGCCCGCATCGTCTCCTGCGTCGGTGGCATGGATGCCCGGTCGGAAGCCCGGGCGCTGGCCCGTGGCGCCCATATCGTGGTCGGCACGCCGGGCCGGCTGAAGGACCATCTGGAACGCCGCCAGCTCGACCCCTCACAACTGCGTGTGGCGGTGCTGGACGAGGCGGACGAAATGCTCGACCTCGGCTTCCGCGACGAACTGGAATTCATCCTGGATGCAACTCCGGCCGAGCGGCGCACCCTGCTCTTCTCGGCCACCATCGCGCGCGACATCGCCATGCTGGCGCGCCGCTACCAGAAAGACGCGCTTCGTATCGACACGGTGGACCGCTCGCAGCCCCATGCCGATATCGAATACCGGGCGATGAAGATCGACCCGTCCCAGGTCGAGGCGGCGACGGTGAACACGCTGCGCCTGATCGACAGCCCCGCCATCATCTTCTGCGCGCGGCGCGACGGGGTGCGGTCCATGGCCGATGCGCTGAACGCCCGCGGCTTCAACGCCGTGGCGCTGTCGGGCGACCTCTCCCAACAGGAGCGCAACAATGCGCTGCAGGCGGTGCGAGACGGGCGGGCGCGCGTCTGCGTGGCGACCGATGTCGCGGCGCGCGGGATCGACCTGCCGGAGCTTGGCCTCGTCATCCACGCCGACCTGCCGACGAATAAGGAAACCCTGCTGCATCGCTCCGGCCGGACAGGCCGCGCCGGCCGCAAGGGGATCTGCGTTCTGATTGTGCCGCATAGCCGCCGCCGCAAGGCGGAGATCCTGCTCAGCGCCGCGAACCTGCAGGCGCGCTGGAGCACGGCCCCCTCCGCCCAGGAAATCCGCGAGCAGGACCGCCAGCGCATCCTCAACGACGCGATGATTGCCGAGCAGACCGCGGAGGACGATGCCGCCCTCGCCTACCAGATGGCCGAGCGCTATGGCGCCGAAGCGATGGCCGCCGCCTTCATCCGGCTCCGTCGTCAATCCCTGCCCACCCCGGCTGAGATCGAGGGCGCGCGCCCTGGCTTCGAAGAGCCACGGGCGGGCTTCCGCGAGCGTGACCGCGAGCGTGAGCGCCGCCCCCGCCTCGAGCGCGAGGGTGAACGCGCGGACCGGGGTGAGCGCGGAGAGCGGAGCGAGCGTCCGCGCCCGGCTTTCTATGAGAACGAAGGCGAGCCCATGGTGTGGTTCCGCACCAGCGTCGGCCGCAGCAAGAAGGCCGATCCGAAATGGCTGCTGCCGCTGATCTGCCGCCTCGGCGGGGTCAGCAAGCGCGAGGTCGGCGCGATCCGAATCAGCGACCATGAGACACGCTTCCAGATCAACGCCGAAGCCGCGGACGGATTCACCTCTGCCTTGCGCGAGGCGGGCGACAATGAAATCCGCATCGAGCAGGCGGACGGACCGCCCACACAGGAGAGCACGCGGCCGCGCGGCGATTTCGGGCGCGGACGGCCTCCGCGCCGCGACGGCGACCGTTTTGGCGGCGAGCGTTCCGGCGCTGAGCGGCATGCGGGCGAGCGGCATCCGGGCGAGCGCCCTGCCGGTGAGCGCCCGGACTTTGCCCGCAAGCCGCGCTTTGCCAAGGGCGAAGGCGGCTACCCCCGCAGCCTGCGCAATCGCGCCAAGGGCTGACGCCCAGCAGCGCCTTGCCGGGCAGGCCGCGCCGCGCCGCATAGCCTCATCGGCAAGGCGCGGCGGGCAAAGGCTAGCCTGCCGTACCAAGGCCTTAGGCGGCGGTACTGCCCGAAGTGAGGGGTGGACCCACCAAAAACTCGCGCGTTTTATCGTGAATGCGCATCTGCGGCGACTTGGGTTGCGATAACGCTCGCACAAGCCCGCTCCTGCCTGTCCGTGCCCCTGGCGATCCTGGGAGAGCAGCGATGGCCATCAATCCGACGATCGCAAACACGGCCGGCCGCCACCTGTGCCTGTGCGGCCGCTGCCGGGCCGGGCCCGGGCCCGGGCCCGGGCGGCGCGCGGTGCTGACGGCGGCCGGTGGCGCGCTGCTCGCCGCCACTCTTGGCCGGCCTGCCCTGGCGCAAACGGCCAGTTCGCCGGACGCCGCTCTCGCGCAGTTGATGGAGGGCAACACGCGCTATGTCCAGGGGCGCCCAAACCCGGGAGACTTCGCGGCCATGCGCAAGGCGACCGCCCAAGGGCAGCAACCCTTCGCAGCCGTGCTGGGCTGCGCCGATTCCCGCGTGCCGGTGGAACTGGTATTCGATGAGACAGTCGGCCAGATATTCACCTGCCGTGTCGCCGGCAACATCTGCACGCCCGAAATCGTCGGCAGCATCGAGTACGGCGTGGCGGTGCTCGGCACGCCGCTGGTGATGGTGCTCGGGCATCAGGACTGCGGCGCGGTGGCCGCCGCAATCGCCGGGAAATCGGTGCCTGGCGATATCGGCCAATTGTTCCCGCCGTTGCACGCCGCGATTGAGAAAGCCGGACCCGACCTGAATGCCGTGGTGAAGGCAAACGCCCTGGTTCAGGCCGATCTCCTGCGCACGCGCTCGCCGGTCATCGCCGCGGCGAGCAGACAGGGCAAGGTGAAGGTGGTCGCGGCCTACTACAGCCTCGTCGATGGCACGGTGACGATGCTTGGCTGACCGCAGCCAGCCCCCCGGCCAGGCCACCGAGCCTGACCGGGCCTGCGGTCGCGTCAGAAGCCTTCGAGCACGATCTTGCCGACAGCCTTGCCGCTCTCCAGCATGCGGTGCGCACGCTTGAGATTTTCGGCATTGATGCGGCCGTAATGCTGGCCGAGCGTCGTCGTCAGCTTGCTCTCTTCCACGAGGCGGGACACTTCGTTGAGCACAACACCCTGTTCCGCCATGTCGGGGGTCTGGAACATCGAGCGGGTGTACATCAGCTCCCAATGCGTCGAGATGCTCTTGCGCTTGAGGACGCTGATGTCGATCGGCCCCGGATCGTCGATGAGCAGGAAACGGCCCTGGGGCGCCATGAGTTCGGCGATCTCGTTCAGATGCTTGTCCGTCATCGTTGTGCAGTAAACGAAGCTGGGCGCGCCGATGCCGAGCGCCGCCACTTCCGCGGCCAGCGGCTTCGTATGGTCCACCACATGATCCGCGCCGAGTTCCCGCACCCAATGCCGCGTCTCAGGCCGGCCCGCGGTCGCGATCACGGTCAGGTCGGTGAGCCGCTTCGCGAGCTGAACGGCGATGGAGGCAACACCCCCGGCCCCGCCGATGATGAGAACGCTGTGGCCGCCGCCCGGGACCTGCCGGCCGCGGACATCCAGCCGGTCAAACAATCCTTCCCAGGCGGTGAGCGCGGTGAGCGGCAGCGCTGCCGCCTCGGGCCAGCTCAGGCTCTCCGGCTTGCGGCCGACGAGGCGCTCATCCACGAGATGGAACTCTGCATTCGTCCCCTGCCGCTCCAGAGCGCCCGCATAGAAGACGGCGTCCCCGCGCTTGAACAGCGTGACCTCGGGTCCCGTCTCCACCACGACGCCCGCCGCATCCCAGCCGAGCACGCGCCAGCCGCCATCGGCGGCGCCGGCGCGCCGCCGCACCTTGGTATCGACGGGGTTGACCGATATTGCGCGGATCTCCACCAGCAGATCCCGGCCTGTCGGCACAGGCCGCGGCAGATCGATATCCTGCAGGGATTCGGGCTGGTCGATCGTCAGAGGCGCTTTGTAGCCAACTGCGCGCATCGTGAAACTCCTTTATCTTAGCACGTATCTCCGGATGGCATCAGCCCAGCCGGACTCATCGTTGGTGCCGGTCACCACCATGGCGGCAGCCTTCACACTTGCCGCCGCGTTGCCCATAGCAATGGACAGGCCGGCGACCTGCAGCATCGGTATATCGACATTCATATCCCCGAGGCAGGCCATTTCATCTGGCGCCACACCCGCGATGCGGGCCAGAGCCAGCGCTGCATGCCCCTTGTTCGCGTCCACATGGGTGACATCGCAATAATAGCTGGACGAGCGATTGACGGAGGCGCAGCCATCCAAGGCGGCCTGCAACTCGACCTCGACCCGGCCGACGCGGTCGAAATCCTTGGAAGAGGACATGATCTTGTTGGTGCTGCCGAGATAGGGGCCGAAGTCATCGACCACCGTGAAGGTGTTGCGCGTCACCTCGGCCTCATGCGCGACATAGGGCCCCTCGGCACTCCGCACATACCAGTCGGAGCCGGCATAGACCCAGACATCCAGCCCCGCCTCGGTCATGCGCTCCACCGCCGCATGGGCAGCGTCCTTGGGGATGACCAGCTGATCGAGAATCGTCCGGTTGTCGGCGGCCACGATCTGGCCGCCGTTGAAGCCGGCGTGGGGCGCGGTGATGCCAAGCGGCTCCAGATACATCTCGACCCCCCGCGGCGGGCGGGAGGAGACGATGCACAGGGTGATGCCCGCGGCCTTCAGTTCATGTGCAGCCCTGATCGTCTCCGGATGAAGGCTCTTGTCATGCCGGACCAGGGTGCCGTCGACATCGGTGACAACGAGGCGGATAGGCTTGGAGTTTGGCACGCCGCTCATTCTAGCCTCCTCAGGAATGCGATCCGACAAAAAGAGGGGTTTGCCGCAGCGCGGTCAAGGCAGGCCGGTGCGACCTGCGACAGTCTCGATCCCCGTCCCCGCGCCGGCGTCTGGCTGCCGCCCACGATCGCGGGTTTTCTTCCGCCCGGCTATGCCAAGATCTGACCGGTTGGAACGAAGAGACCGGGGCCGCCCGTGAGGATGCCCCCTTGTCATGACAGGAGAACTCCGCCCATGCCCGACCCCCGGCCCGCATGCTACCGCCCGGCACTGATCGAGGATTACGGGATGATCGGAGACTGCCGGACAGCCGCGCTCGTCAGCCGGGAGGGGTCGATCGACTGGTTGTGCCTGCCGCGCTTCGATAGTCCCGCCTGCCTCAGCGCGCTGCTCGGTACCGAGGAGAATGGCCGCTGGCGGCTCGGCGCGGCAGAACCCGGCGCCCGCATCACCCGCAGCTACCGGGACGGCAGCGTGATCATCGACACCATCATCGAGACCGCGACGGGCCGGGCCAAGGTCACGGATTTCATGCCCATCGGCACCACGCACAGCGCCATCATCCGCGTGGTCGAGGGGTTGGCCGGCGCGGTGGAGATGAGCCTCGATCTGACGCTCCGTTTTGATTACGGCAGCGCCATTCCCTGGGTCATCGCGCTTCACGAGCAGAGCGGGGTGCAGGCCATCTGCGGGCCGGACCGCATCACGCTCTTCTCCTCGCTCCCGCTCACCAGCGAGCACTTTGCAACCATGGCCCGCTTCACCGTGAGCGCGGGCGAGCGCCAGTGCTTCACCCTCGTCCACAACCCCTCCCATCTGCGAGCCCCGAAAAAGCCGGATGCGGATGCTCTGCTGGCAAAGACCTTGTCCTTCTGGGAGGACTGGTCCCAGATCTCGACCTATGCCGGCGAGTGGACGGAAGAGGTGCGCCGCTCGCTCATCACGCTCAAGGCGCTCACCTATGGGCCGACGGGCGGCATCGTGGCTGCCCCCACGACCTCTCTGCCGGAACAGCTTGGCGGCCGCCGCAACTGGGACTACCGCTATTGCTGGCTGCGGGATGCGAGCCTTACGCTCACCTCCCTGCTTCGCGCCGGCTACCATGGGGAGGCGCAGGAACTGGCGGGACTGGCTGATGCGCGCCGCCGCCGGAATGCCGGACGAGATCCAGATCATGTACGGCATCGCGGGTGAACGCCGGCTTGAGGAATGGGAGGTGCCCTGGCTGCCGGGCTATGAGAATTCCACCCCCGTCCGCATCGGCAATGCGGCCTCCGGCCAGCTTCAGCTCGATGTCTATGGCGAGGTGATGTCCGTCCTCTCTGCCGGCCGGCGCCTCGGCCTCTCCGACACGCCGGACGGCTGGGGGCTGCAGCGCGCGCTTACCGACCACATCTCTGCCATCTGGCGCGAGGATGACGACGGCATCTGGGAAGTGCGGAGCGGCCGCCAGCCCTTCACCTTTTCCAAGGTCATGAGCTGGGTCGCCCTTAACCGCTCGATCCGGGATGCCGAGGAGCACGGCTTTGATGCGCCGCTGGACCACTGGCGCGCGGAGCGCGCCGCACTCCGCGACACGATCCTGACCATGGATTCAACGAGACGCTCGGCAGCTTCACGCAGGTGCTGGGGGGTGACACGCTGGATGCCAGCCTGCTGCTGATCCCGCACACCCATTTTCTGGAGGCGCAGGACCCGCGCATGGTCGGGACGGTGGCGGCGATCGAACGTCGCCTCGTCGTCGATGGCCTCGTGCGCCGCTACGACACGGAGGAAAGCCGGGACGGGCTGCCGCCGGGCGAAGGCATGTTTCTCGCCTGCAGCTTCTGGCTGGCGGACAACTATCGCCTTTCAGGGCAGGATGGAGGAGGCGCGGGCGATGTTCCGCCGGCTGACTCGGCCTCGCCAACGACCTCGGCCTGATCGCAGAGGAATATGCACCGGAGCTGAAGCGGCAGCTTGGCAATTTCCCGCAGGCCTTCACCCATGTCGCGCTCGTCAATACGGCCTTCGCGATCACGGATGCGGAGCGCGGGCACCGGACCGTCCGGCGCGTGGACGATGAGCCTTCAGGCCACCTCACCCCGCGGGCGGGAGAGCCGCGCGCCAAGGCAGAGCGTGATCACCGCGGCGATGATCGCGGCGAGGCCTGCGACCAGGAAGATAGACCGGTAGCCTGAGATATCGACCAGCAGGCCGGCAAGCGGCCCGGTGAGGCCGAGCGCCACGTCGAAGAAGACCGAAAAAATGCCCAGCGCCGCGCCACGGCTGTTGGAGGGCACGCGGTTGAACGCCTCCAGGCCGAGCGCCGGGAAGATCAGGGCAAAGCCGAAACCGGTCATCGCCGTGCCGAGCGTCGCCAGGATGGGCGAGCCGGCCGTAGTGAGGATAAAGAGGCCGAGCGCTTCGAGCAGGAAGAAGAAGAAGGAGATGCGAAGCGCCCCTTCGCGCGCGATTTTGCTGACGAAAAGAAAGCGCGACAGGATGAAGCAGCTGCCGAAGGCCGTGACCGCCAGCGCGGCATCCGGCCAGTGGCGGCTGGCGAAGAACAGCGTGACGAAGGAGGCGATGGTGCCGAAGCCGAGCGAGCCGAGGGCAAGGGCTGCTCCGTGGGGCAGAACCCGCCAGAACACGCTCGTCATGGCAAGCTGGGCGCCGCGCGCGCGTATCGTGACCGGGCCGCGGGCGGCAAAGGGAAGAGCGATCAGGGGCAGCAGGAACATGACCGCGCCGATCATCCAGAAGGCGACAAGGTGCTGGATGGCGATGCCGAGCGGAGCACCGAGGGCGATCGCGCCATAGGTCGCGACGCCGTTCCAGGAGATGATTTTGGCGCTATGGGTGGGCGCCGTGCGGCCGATTGCCCAGGCAATGGCCGCGGTCCCAACCCCGCTTTCCCCGGCGCCGAGGCAGAGCCGGCCGCACAGGATGAGAACGAGGCTCAGGACATGCTGGTGGGCCACCAGCGCCCCGAGGGTGGTGAACAGGCCTGACGCCGCGCAGAACAGGAGACCGACCAGCACGATCTGCTTCGGCCCGACGGTATCTGTCATGCGGCCGACCGGTGCCCGCGTGATGAAGGTCGCCAGGTACTGCACGCTGACGGACAGCCCGGCCAGGACCGAGCTGAAGCCGAGCGTGCTGTGCACGAAGGGCGGCAAGGCCGCGAGGGGAAGGCCGATGGTCAGATAGGCGACGAAGGTGAAAACCACTGTCCCCAGGATCTGGCGCAAAGCGTCCTGCCCTGTATTCCTGGATACGGGCAAGGTCTCGCTCATGGGGCGGTCTTTCTTAGGCAAGAGTAAGGAAGGCGGCCTCCCTATAGCGCAGAGACTTCGCAGCGGTGACTAGCCCATCCGGGATGATGGCCTGCGCCTGAGGGATACCCGGCAAGGTTGCGCTGCCAAGAGCCGCACCCATGGCGACGGCGCCGCGAGCGCTGCCGCCATAAAAAAGGGGGAACGGTTGCCCGCTCCCCCTTTTTCTGTAGGCCAGGCGTAAGGCTGGCAGAGCCTTACGGCTGCTGCTGCAGGCTCGGCATATGTTGCATCTGCGGCATCATCCGCTCGGTCATGTTGTGGATGATCCACAGCGACCCGATGATGACGATGCCGACCACGAGCACCGCGAAGGCGAAGGCGGTCACGTTCCAGCGCTGTTCGGAGGAGAAGTTCAGGTGCAGGAAGCAGACGAGATGCACCATGACCTGAACCGCAGCCAGGATGGCAATGGCGGTCACCGTCGCCGCCGGGCGACATGACATGCGCCATGACCACCCAGAAGGCTGCCGCCGTGAGGATGACGGAGAGAACGAAGCCGACCGCATAGGTGCCGAAGCTGCCATGGCGAAGCGCCGGCAGGAGTGTCGGGCCGTGGCCATGGCCCGGGAAGGCTGTGGTCCATATCGATGACCCCCATCAGATAGACGACCGTGAAGACGCAGATCCAGACGATGTCCAGGAAAGTGCCAGAAGAGGCTGAGGCAGGTCAGGCGACTCATGTAGGTGGTGTTCAGGTCCTTACCCATCACGCCCATCTGGAACATGAGTGTCGCCATCCAGAGCAGGCCCGCGGTCACGTGGCAGCCATGGGTCGCCACCAGCAGGAAGAAGGAGGACAGGAAGGCGCTGCGTTCCGGCCCGTTCCCGTCGGCCACGAGGTGGGCGAATTCCTTCACTTCGAGCCCGATAAAGCCGAGGCCGAAGAGGAAGGTGATGGCAAGCCACATCAGCACCTGGGACTTGTTCCGGCGATAGCGCCGCCAGCATGGCAAAGCCATAGGTCACGGAGCTGATGAGAAGGCAGGCGGTTTCGTAAATGACACCGTTCAGCTCGAAGATGTCCCGCCCCGTCGGCCCGCCGGCATAGGAATGCCGGTTGACCGCAACACCCGCGAAGGCGGTGGCGAAGAGCACGCAGTCGGTCATCAGGTAGAGCCAGAAGCCGAAGACCTTGTTGGCCATCTGCTCCTGGGCGTGGTCGTGGTGGTGGTCGTGGCCGCCGACGGCGGCGACGGCATCAGTCGGCATGCTGCTTCTCCGTCTGGAGCGCGGCGACCCTGAGGAACTGCGCCTTTTCGATGCGCTTCACCTCTTCGCCGGGCACGTAATAGTCGATGTCGTCATTGCAGGTGCGGATGATCAGCGTCAGCACGATGCCGACCGCGCTCAGGATGGCGAGCCACCAGATGTACCAGATCATCGCGAAGCCGAAGACACCGGCGAAGATGGCGATGAAGACGCCGGCCCCCGTGTTCTTCGGCATGTGGATGTCTTCGTAATGGTCGCGCGCCTGGCGTTCGATCGTGCCGTTGCTGCTTGCGCATCCCAGAACGGCTCGGCATCATCGACCACCGGCGTGGTGGCGAAGTTGTAGAAGGGCGGCGGCGAGGACACGGCCCATTCCAGCGTGCGGCCGCCCCAGGGATCGCCGGTGACGTCCTGAAGCTGGCTGCGGTCGCGAATGGAGACCACGATCTGCATGATCACGCAGAAGATGCCGATCATGATGAGGATGGCGCCGAAGAGGGCGACCCACATATAGGGCACCCAGGCCGGGTTGTCGTAGTGCTCCATGCGGCGCGTGGCGCCCATGAAGCCCAGCACGTAGAGCGGCACGAAGGCGAAGTAGAAGCCCACGAGCCAGAACCAGAAGGCGCGCGTGCCCCACTTCAACTCCAGCCGGAAGCCGAACATCTTGGGGAACCAGTAGTTGAGGCCGGCAAAGCAGCCGAAGACCACGCCGCCGATGATCACGTTATGGAAATGCGCGATCAGGAAGAGGCTGTTGTGGACGACGAAGTCGATGCCCGGCACGGCCATCATGACGCCGGTCATGCCGCCGATGGTGAAGGTGACCATGAAGCCGATGGTCCAGAGCATGGCGGGCTCATAGCGCACGCGGCCGCCATACATGGTGAAGAGCCAGTTGAAGATCTTCACGCCGGTCGGGATGGCGATGATCATCGTCGAGATGCCGAAGAAGGCATTCACGTCCGCGCCCGACCCCATGGTGAAGAAGTGGTGCAGCCAGACGACGAAGGAGAGGAAGGTGATCGCGACCGTCGCCTAGACCATCGAGGTGTAGGCGAAGAGCCGCTTGCCGGAGTAGGTCGAGACGTCACTTCGGAGAAGACGCCGAAGACCGGCAGGATCAGAATGTAGACCTCCGGATGGCCCCAGGCCCAGATGAGGTTCACATACATCATCTGGT
Organism: uncultured Alphaproteobacteria bacterium; assembly: GCA_963834475.1. Taxonomy (GTDB): domain Bacteria; phylum Pseudomonadota; class Alphaproteobacteria; order Acetobacterales; family Acetobacteraceae; genus Acidisoma. Next base: position 89,056 of record CAWIBZ010000002.1, read on the forward strand.
TGCCGCCACCGTCATTGGTGAAGAAGTGGAAGCCCAAGTAGCGGTCGAGCGTCAGCATGCCGATCGTCGCCGTCAGCACCGGGAAGGCGGCCATGATGAGGATGGCGGTGCAGAGGATGGTCCAGCAGAAGACCGGCATCCGCATCAAGGTCATGCCCGGCGCGCGCATCTTGATGATGGTGACGAAGAAGTTCACGCCGGTCAGCAGCGTGCCGATACCCGAAATCTGCAGCGCCCAGATCCAGTAGTCGATGCCGCTGCCGGGGCTGTACCGCAGCTCGGAGAGCGGCGGATAGGCCAGCCAGCCGGCCTGGCCGAACTCGCCGATGGCGAGCGACAGGTTGACCAGCGCCATGCCGACGAAGGTCAGCCAGAAGCTGATCGAGTTCAGGAAGGGGAAGGCCACGTCGCGGGCACCGATCTGCAGCGGCACGGCCACGTTCATGAACCCGATGACGAAGGGCATCGCCACGAAGAAGATCATGATGACGCCGTGCGCCGAGAAGATCTGGTCGTAATGTTCCGGCGGCAGGTAGCCGTGGCTCGCCCCATGGGAGAAGGCGAGCTGCGTGCGCATCATGATGGCATCGACGAAGCCGCGCAGCAGCATCACGATCGCCATCAGGATATACATGATGCCGATCTTCTTGTGGTCGATCGTCGTGATCCACTCTTTCCAGAGATAGACCCAGAGGTTGTAGCGGGCGACGAAGCCCAGCACGATGAGCACGACGATGCCCATGAAGCCGACCGCGCCCATCTCGATGGGGTTGTCGAGCGGGATCGCCGACCAGGTTAATCTTCCGAGCATGTCACTGCACCTTCATCTCGCTGAGCCCTCACATCCCGCTCGTGCCGCTCATGCTGTTCCCGCGGCCTTTGCGGAGGCGGTGTCAGCTTGGTCTTCATATCCATCGCCGGCATGGAAGTGCCCATGAACGCGGCGATCTGATCATCAAAAATATCGCCATCCACTGAGCCATAATACGTCGGCCGAACGTTCTCCGTGGGTTTGGCCAGTTGCGCGTAGCTCTGCTTGTCCAGCGTCTGGCCGGACTGGCGGACCTTCTGCACCCAGGCATCGAAACCGGCCTGATCCGTCGCGATGGCGTTGAAGCGCATTCCGGAGAAGCCATCGCCACTGAAGTTCGCCGAAAGCCCCTGATAGGTGCCCGGATGATCGGCCACCAGATGCAGCTGGGTCTGCATACCGCCCATCGCATAAATCTGCGTGCCGAGCTGCGGGATGAAGAAGGCGTTCATCACGGTGGCCGAGGTGATGCGGAAGTTGACCGGCGTGCCGACCGGCATCGCCATCTCGTTCACCGAGGCGATATGCAGCTCGCGGGTAGATGAACAGCCATTTCCAGTCGAGCGCGATGACATCGACCTCGATCGGCTTCACATTGTTCTCGGCGGTCAGCGGCTTGTAGGGATCGAGCGCGTGGGTCGTGTTCCAGGTAGGATGACCCAGCGCCGAGAATGATCAGGCAAGGAATCACCCAGACGACGATCTCGATCGGCAGCGAATGGTGAGAAGTTCGGCCGGTAGACGGCCTTCGTGTTGCTGGCGCGGAAGTGCCAGGCAAAGACCAAGCGTCAGAATGATGACCGGCACCACGACGAGCAGCATGAGGCAGATGGCCGTGATGATCAGGGTCTTTTCCGCCTGGCCGACCGGCCCCTGCGGGTCCATCACTGCCCAATTGCACCCGACAGGAGCAGCAGGGGCAGGAAAAGCAACGGTTTTGGCCGCGCTACCCGCCTGATCAAGTCTTTCATCGTGTATCTCTTGCCATTTCAAACAATTTTGAAACTTGGAAAACGCTGTGTGAAACCCCGCCCGGACCGGGTCGGTCAAGGCTTACCTCGTCATGTAGAGCCCCGTGTTCGGCGTCATTGGGCGCCTGCCCTTGCCGTCTGTACCTTACGCGCCCGGCCGCTCGCCATCGCGGCGCCTGTGCTATCATGACGGACTGTCAACGACGCAGGACAAATTACGGTAGGTGTCTTTTTCGTGTGGCCGCTGTCAATGGATCATGGTGATACTGACGCGATACAATGGCGCTGGACCAACGGTTGCGCTTCGGAGGTTACCACCGGCCGGTCGGCGCTGGCGGCAGGCCTCCGCGGGGTTCCAGCCTCGACCGCGCGCGTGAAAAGCGGGCATTGATCCTGCAGTGATCAGATCTCGTAGCCTCTTGCAAACTACAGTCCTCGGCGTATTGCAGCGACGCAGCGGACACGGGGGAGAAGGGTATGCAGGTCCAGACCTATCTTTTCTTCGAAGGCCGGTGCGAGGAAGCACTGGAATTTTACCAGGAGGCGCTCGGCGCCGAAATCGGCATGGTGATGCGGTTCCGTGAGAACCCGGACGACCCGGAGCAGACCATGTTTCCACCCGGCGCCGGTGACAAGATCATGCATGCAGCCATGCAGATCGGCGAGACGACGGTGCTGGCTTCGGACGGGCGCTGCGGCGGCAGCCCGGCTTTCACCGGCATGTCACTGACGATGGTGGTGCCGAGCGAGGCGGAGGCGGAGCGGGTTTACAATGCGCCTTGGCCGGGACCGGGCAGATCCGCATGCCGCTGCGGCAGAACCTTCTTCTCGCCGGCCTTCGGCATGGTGACGGATCAGTTCGGCGTCGGCTGGATGATTTATACGTCGCGGGTGACCGCGCGGCCGACGAGGGAGGCATGCCTCCAGGACGTCGGTCGGACGAGGTGACCAGAAGGGGCGCGAAGCCGGCGAGGATGCCGAGCGTCTGATCATGCGCCTGGGGCATCCCGCCGGCGCAGGCATCGGTGATCACACGCACCGAGCGGCCGTCATCGACGGCGCCCGAGCACCGTGCCGAGGACGCAGCATTCGGTCGCGACGCCGCAGACGGCGACGGCGCTGCCGGGCCCGATCAGCGCCGCCATCCGCCGCGTCCCATTTGCTGAAGGTGGCGCGCGTCTCGACGCAGGCCCCCTCGCCGACCTGCAAGCTTCAGGTCCCAGGCCGGATCGTCGCCGGGCAGGAGCAGCGAGGGGAAGGTCTCGTAATAGCCGATCCAGGCGCCGGTCAGCGGCTCGGGCGGCACGTAGCGCGTGAGCACGACGCGCCCGCGATAGGCCGCGACCAGCCGCTCGACCTGCGGCAGCGCCTTGTAGAAGTCGGGCGAGGCCCAGGGGCTCGGCGGATCGGCGAAGGCGCGCTGCATGTCGATGACGAGCAGCCATTCATCGTCAGGCACGGGCATGGGCGCGTTCCTCCTCCGAGGTCCAGAGAGCGGAGGAAAGCCGGCCGCCTCGCCGTCCTCAACATCCGACATCGCCGGGATCAGCGCGCCCCAGCTATAGAAGCGGTCGGCGTCCGGGCTTTCATCGCCCCGTCGCATCATTGCGGTGGAAATTCTCCCGGCAGATGCGCGCCTCCGCGCCAGCCCGCCTCGAACATCGCCCAGGCGCGGTCCGCCACCTCGGCGCGCCAGATCAGGCCGCCCGTGGCGGCGCAAGCCCTTCCCAGACGAGAAACAGATGCGGCGGCCAGATCCGCCCGCGCCAATAGACATTGTCCGCGCTCGCCGGATCGTCATGCGCGGAGGATGGCAGCACGCGCGCGCCGCCGAATTTGCGCGGATCGCGGAGATAGCGAGCTGATCAGCGCCTCGGCCTGCGTCTGGCTCGCGCCGCGCCGCACAGCAAGCGGATAGAAACAGGTGACGGAGAGCGACGGCTCGAAGGCGCCGGACCAGTGGCGGCCGGCGAAAACCTGCCGCTCGGCATCCCAGAGCGCGATCGGCGATCCGCGCATTCAGCTGCGCGGCCGCTCGCGCGAAGCTCCGCCGCCGTCGCCGCCTCCCCCAACACGTCGAGGCGATCCGCGCGAGACATTGCGCATCGAGCGAGACCAGGCTGTTCAGCCCCGGCTCGGCCATGGTCAGCGTATGGGCCGCGGGGTCGAAGCCCGCGCGCGTCGAAGATCGGTGCGTTGTCCATGAAGGATTCGTCCATCGCGCCCTGCTTGGTATGGACGAAGGCGCCGGTGCCGGTGGCGGAACTGCCGTATTCGATCAGCCCGTCGCCGTTGCCGTCCCGCTGCGTCCCACCACCAGCGATGCGCGCGCAGCAGCGTCGGGAAATGCTCGGCGAGCAGGGAGCGGTCCCCGGTCATCTCATACAAGCCGCCACAGCACATAGGCGCCGATCGGCGATTGCGAGCGGTCGATCCATTCCTCATAGGCCGTGCGCAGGCAGGCGAGATTGCCCTCGGGCGACTGGTATTCGAGCGCCGCTTCGAGATTGGCCCGCGCGGTCGGGAAATCTCCGACCAGACCGGCGAGCAGGGCGTGGAAGAGCATGTCGTTCAGCCAGACGCCCCAGCCGGAGAATTTGCCGCTCAGCCAGTTGCGGGTGAGCACCGTCGTCACGCGGTGATTGGCGCTGTCCCAGAGCGTATTCCAGGCGAGGATGTCGCGCACCGCGGCCGCGCGCCGGCGCGTCTCCGCGCGGTGCGACGCCGGCGGCCACTGCAGCGAGCGCCGCCTCGGCCCCGCCTCCGCCATGGCGCGATCCGTGCCGAGGGCGACCGCGACCACGGATCTTCAGGATGCATCTGCGCGTTGAAGCGCAGCACGCCCCAGCGGGCGGCGGGCTCGCTCCCGTGGCGGCGCGTAATAGCCGCGGCGTATTGAGATCATCCTGCGAAAGTCTCGATCGCGCGCATAGGCGCCGCCGATAGACGGCAGGCTCAGCGGATTGGACGGAGGCCCAGAGCGAGCGGTGCCGCGCGAGCAGGCGGGGCGGCTGCGTCGGGCGGCATCGGCTCGGCATTCTCGACCGCGACCCAGGGCTCATCCGGCCGCCAGGGCGCGGGCCCGCCGCTCGAGGGCAGGAAGCCGACCTCCAGCGCCATCCAGAAGCGCAGGCCCCATTCGCCGAGCTGCGAACATCCGCAGCCGGGCCAGACCCGGTGCGGGTCGGGCTTGGTGTAGGTCAGCTCCAGTCCGCTGCCGCGCATGCGCCACGCGGGCGCGGATGAAAGCGCCGTCGGAGGTGTGTTCCAGGAGCGCGACGTCTGGCCCCTGCCCCAGCAGCCGGTAGCGCCCATCGGCGCTGCTGAAGGCGGAGAAGCGCAGGGAGAGCCCGGTCGGCAGATGGACGATCGCGAGCGGGTCCCGCGCGTCCCAGCTGTTCCACTGCCGCGCGACGCCGACGGTCATGCCGCCCCCACGCGGCAAGAGCCGCGCCTCGCGGATGCGGAGCCAGACCGGCATGCCCGGGCGTCCAGGGGCCCGATCGCCAGAATATCCGGCGACAAGCGCGAGGACGGACACCGGCTGCCCTTCGACATCGACGCGCAGCGTCACCACCGGGCCGCCGAATTCGGTCGCGATCAGGCGGCCCGCCGAGCGCATGCCGCGGCCGCTCGCCATAGCCCGGCTCGACCTTCATCTGCTCCGGCCGCACCGCAAGATGCAGCGGCGCCCACCGCGCTGCGCTGCCAGCGCCGCAGCGCCAGATCCCGGCCGGCGGCGCAAACGCTGCGTCGCCGATTCGCAACGCAGCCGCCCTCGACCGTCACCGCGCAGGAGGTTGATGGCGCCCAGGAAACCCGGCGACGAAATGCATCGGCCGGATTGCGATAGATCTCGGCCGGCGCGCCCTGCTGGCGCACCGCGCCCGCCTCCAGAACCAGCACCCGATCGGCGAGGAACAGCGCCTCCTCCTGGTCATGCGTCACCATCACCGTCGTCACGCCCGGTCTCGGCCTGGATGCGCTTCAACTCCTCCCGCACCTCCTGCCGCACCTTGCGGTCGAGCGCGGAGAGCGGCTCGTCGAGCAAGCAGCAGCTGCGGCTTGATGACGAGCGCGCGCGCCAGCGCCACGCGCTGCTGCTGGCCGCCGGAGAGCGCCGCCGGGCTGGCGATGGTCAAACCCCGTCATGCGCACAAGGCGCAGCACCGCCGTCCACCCGCTCGGCCGCGCTCGGGCTTCGGCGACGCCGCGCATCTTGCAGGCCGAAGGCGATGTTCTCGGCCACCGTCATATGCGGAAACAGCGCGTAGTTCTGGAAGACGACGCCGATGTTGCGGTGCTCGGGCGGCGTGTCGGTGATCGTCCGCGCCGGCGAGCGTCACCGTGCCGCGCATCGGCCGGGGTGAAGCCCGCGACGATCTTGAGCAGCGTCGTCTTGCCCGAACCCGATGGCCCGAGGAGCGTGTGGAACTCGCCGCTGCGGCACGTGCAAGGCTGACATCCTTCAGCACCTGAACCGCGCCGAAGCTCTTGCGCACCGCCGGCGATGCAGCAGGCCGTGGTCCACGCGCTCATAGCGTGCTCCCGCCCGGCAGCCCGGCATTGCGCAGGCCCAGCCGGTGCAGCACGGCGATGACGACGCAGGTGACGCCGACGATGAGCGTCGCCAGCGCGTTGAGGTCGGGCAGGTAGCCGACGCGGATGAGCGTGTAGATCTTCAGCGGCAGCGTCTGCACGCCGAAGGGCGCCAGGAAATACTGGATGAGGAAATTGTTGAAGGACACCATGAAGGAGATGAGCGTCCCGCTGAGGATGGAGGGGAGGATGAGCGGCGCGCTGATCCGCAGGAAGCTCGTGATCGGGCTCGGCGCCGAGCGACCGCGCGGCGTGGTCGAGGTCGGGGTCCAGCGTATGCAGCCGGGCGGCGACGATGAAGACGACATAGGGCAGCGTCGTCGCCAGCAGCCCGAGATAGATCGAGAAGAGGCTGCGGCCGATGCCGATCGCGTTCATCACCAGCAGCATCGCGAGGCCGAGGATGAGCCAGGGCACGGTGATGGCGCTCAGCAGCGCGACGCGGAACACGCGTGCCGCCAGACGCGCGACGCGCGGCGGTCGAGCCAGACCGCGGCCATGGTGCCGAGCACGCGCGGCGCTGACGGCGACGAGCGCAGGAGAGCTGCAGCGACAGCCATGTCGGGCCGAGCAGGCCGGAATTCGTGAACAGCGCCACGTACCATTTCAGCGTGCCCTCGAAGGGCAGCGTGCCATAGGGCGAGGTGTTGAAGGACAGCAGGATGATGATGACGAGCGGCACGAAGAGGATGGCGAGGCTGAGGCCCAGCATCGCCATCATGAAGGGCGAGAGCGCCTCCGCGTCGCGCAGCCGGCCGCATACGAGGCCATCGCATGGCGCGCTCCTTTCAGCCACGAGCCACTGCAGCGCGGCCGGATGGCGGCGACAAGCCCCGTCAGCACCAGCGTGCCGAGCAGCAGCAGGAGTCGACAGGGCCGAGCCGAAGGACGGATCATCGGCGCGCGTCATCTGGTCGGCGATGACATTGCCCAGCAGCAGCCCGTGCGGACCGCCGAGGATCTGCGAATTCCACGAAGGCGCCGCCCATCGGCACGAAAACCATGATGAGGCCGGTGACGAGCGCCGGCGAGGCCATCGGGAAGACGATGTAGCGCATGCGCCGCCAGCGCCCGGCGCCGAGCGAGCCCGCCGCCGCCAGCAGGCTGCTGTCGACCCGCTGCATGCCGGAGAACAGCACGAAGATCATCAGCGGCAGGTTCTCGTAGACCAGCATCACGACGGTTGCCGCCTGGCGTATAGAGGATGGAGGCGCCGGGTGCGGCAAGGCCCAGCGAGGCGGAGCAGCGCCATGATCGGGCTGCCGGGGCCGAGCACCACGAAGATGCTGTAGATCAGCAGCAGGTAGGAGGTCAGGTAGGGAATGATGATCGCGAGCAGGATCAGGTTGCGCGTGCGCCCCGGCAGGCGCGACAGCGCCCAGGCCGGGCACCAGGCGATGGCCGCCGTGATCACGGCGGCGAGCCCCGCCGTCCAGAGCGTCTTCAAGGCGAGCCGGCATAGAGCGGGCTCTCCACCATGCGCCGATAGCTGTCGAGCGAGAGCGGCGCCCCTGCCCCGTCCGGCGCGAAGCTGAACCAGACGAGCACGGCGAGCGGGATGACCACCATCAGCGCCAGCACGAGCGCCGCCGACGGGCAAGCAGATAAGAGCGCGTGGCGGTCGGTCATGCGCAGAGCGAGCTGCGCCAGGCAGGCCCGCGCAGCCGCGTCACGCGTGGCATCAGGATGCCTTCACGTCTTCCCAAAGCTGCGTCCATTTCTTCAGCGCGGCGGGCGAGATGCCGGTCTGCAAGCGCGACCTTGCCCTTGTAGTTAGCAGCGGGCCGGCCATCAGCTTGTCGGCCGCGGCCTGCGGCAACGCCTTGACCGCCGCCGTATTCACCGGCACCGCCAGTTCCTGGTTCGGGCCGGGCTTCGTGATCCACTGCGTGAAATAGGCCGGGCTGGTCAGGAAGTTGATCCAGGCATAGGCGAGGTCGAGATGCGGCGTGTTCTTCACGATCGCCCAGGTATCGCCCCAGACCACGGTGCCGTCATCAGGGAAGATGAAGTCGAGCGCGTGGCCGTTGGTCTTGAGCGTGCCGGCGAGGCCCGACCACAGATTGCCCATGGTGATCTCGCCGGTCGTATAGGCCTTGTTCCAGTCGTCGCCCGAGGACCAGAAAAGCTTCACGTTGTTCTTGAGGTCGAGCAGCGCCTTGCGGATTTTGCCCAGGTCCGGGTTCTGCGGGTCTTCGCCGAGATAAAGCGCGGCCGTCATCACCGCCGTTGTCGGGATCATCGAAGAAGCCGACCTTGCCCTTGTTCGCCGGATCCCAGAGCACGGCCCAGCTCGTCGGCGTGGGATGGACATCGGCGGATTGACCGCGAGCGAGGTCGCGCCCTGCACCCAGGGCACGGCATAGACATCGCCGTTGAGGCGGATGGAGGGATCGCCGCTGAAGCGCGGCTCCAGCGCGCCCCAGGTGGTGACCTTGGCGGTGTCGATCGGATGCAGCAGCGATTGCTGCGCGCCGGGCTGCACATATTCGAGGTTCGGCAGCGCCACGTCGATCTTGCCGATGCCGCCCTCGCGCAGCATCTCCAGCAGATCGTCCTCGGAGGTGAAATAGACGTTCTTGACGGTCGCGCCGGTCATATCCTCGAACATCTTCAAGGTTGCCGGGTCGTCCGCGCCGTAATTCTGCCAGGAGGCGACGGTCAGCGTCTGGCCCTTGAAGGCCGCGGTTTGGGCACGGGCGATGGCGGGCAGCGCCATCAGGGCGCCGGCTGCCAGCACGGAGCGGCGGGATAATCGACATCGTCAAGATTCCTCTCGTCTGGGTGATTGTCGGTTCGTCAGTCAGCCCGTGCAAACGCTTCGCCGCGGCTGCGGGCCGCTCGGGCGCCGCGAGAAAGCGGTCAAGCTCCTACGCCGTCGGGCGCCGTCGCCGGCCCCGGCGCGTGTCACGGACATCGCGGCCGCCGCATTGGCGCGGCGAACGGCGGCCAGCGGGTCCAAGCCCTGCGGCAAGGCCGCGATCAGCACGCCGCTATGGGTATCGCCCGCGCCTGTCGAATCGACCATGCGTCGACGGCGGGCGCGGGAACAAGCCTGGGCGCCGCCTCGTCCGCACGGTCGAAACCCAGGCGCCGGCGGCACCGTCGCGCAGGATGAGCAGCGCGTCCGGCGGCGAGGCCAGGCCGCATGCGGCCGCGCACGTCGGCCAGATCGGCAGCGCCGGTGAGAAGCCCGCCTCGCGGCGGTTCATCGTCCAGACCGAGGCCCGCGGCATGACCGCGCTGGCAGGACGGCCGCCGGGATATCGGCGGCCAGCGGACCGGGATCGACGACGAAGCGGATGCCGCGCGGCAGCCCGGCCATCCAGGCCGGCAATGGCCGCGCCAAGCTCCGGGATAGGCGAGGTCATAGCCGGAGACGAAGACCGTGTCGCCGGACCGCAGCGGCAGATCCGCCAAGCCGCCGCCCGCCCAGCTGCGGCCTCGACGCCGGGGCTGGAGACGAAGGTGCGTTCCCCGTCGGGCTCGACCATGACCAGGCAGAAGCCGCTGTCTCCCTCCGGGCGCGGGCGCAGCAGCGTCGGCGATCCCCTCGCGCGCGCAATTCGCGCGGATGCAGTCGCCATAAGGGCCGGTGCCATGCCGGCCGGCAAAGATGCGCGGCCAGGCCCTGGCGCGCCGCGGCAGCTGAGGATGTTGAAGCCGCCCCCGGCGCTGACGGTCGCGGCCGGAGCCGATCACGTCGCCGCCACGCGCGGGCAGGTGCGGCACTTCGAGCCGGATATCGGCGAGGATGCTGCCGACGGAAAAGAGCCGCGGGCTCGGGCCGCGCCCCATCAGCGATCCGCCCCGGCCCGCAGCGCGAGCAGGATCGCGCGCCAGGGCTGGAGCCGAAGTCCGGGATTGGCCGCCTTGCAATGCCGCAACGGCCTTCTCGGGGAAGCCGCCGGCGCCGTGGCAGGCGCCCATGATGGCGCCTGCGATCGCCGCCACCGTATCGCAATCGCCGCCAAGGCTCGCCGCCAGACAGCAGACCCGCCAGGGGTCCTCTGGCGCCACGGTGCAGATGGCGAGCGCCGCCGGCACCGCCTCATTGGTCGCGACGCCGGTGCCGACCAGCCGATAGATGAGATCGAGCGCTTCGCTCCTCGGGCTTGCCGCGCACCAGATCGAGCGCCCATTCCGTCCGCGCCGCGACCTCGCCGCCGGCGAAATAGAAGCCGCGTCGGGCGCCCAGTTTCGCCGCTTCGATGGCGAGCGCCAAGGCCTCCGCCAGGTCTGCGCCCGCCAACACCGGCGCTGACCGCCGCCGCCACGGCGGAAGCGCCGGCAATCGCGATCGTCGTGTTATGGGTGACGTGGCCGGTCTGAAACACCGCATCGACCAGCCTGTCGAGCGGCGCGGCGGCGAAGGCGATACCGACCGGCGCCACCCGCATCGCCGCGCCATTGGTCGAGCCGCTGCGCCCGGTGAGTTCGGTCGAGGTGCCTGCGGCGACCAGCGTCAGGGCATGGCGCGTCGAGGGGCCGAGCAGATCGTGCCGATGCCGACCGCGATCATGCGCTGCCTCCCAGGCGAGCAGGCCTTGGCGAAAGCTTTCGGGATCGATCCGGCCGCCGCCCTGCCACCAGCATCTCGCCCAGGAGGACAGCCTGATCGGTATCGTCCGTCACCCGCCCCGCCGCCATGCCCCGGCTGATGAAATTGTCCGGCGGGCCCGGCTGGAACCAGTCGAGAATGCCGTAGCGCTCGGCGATCAGCGGCCGCGCGGCTGGTATTGCGTCGGCATGCCCAGCGCGTCGCCGATGGCGAGGCCCAGCAAGGCCCCGTAGGCGCGATCCTCGTCATGTTTTCGGCTCATTCTGGGGCTCGCCGAAGCTCAGCTGCAGCGTGAAATGCGCCGGGTGCAGCAGGCTGCGCACATGCTCCACACCGACCCCGCTATGTCATGCACGATGCGGGTGGTGCCGAGGAAACGGCTCGCCCTCCGGCTGCTGCAGCTCATGCGCAGTCCTCCGGCCGTCAGACGAACGAGATCGACCGCCTCGCTGCCGCCGAGCGGCCTGATGTCCAGCGCTCTCCAGCGTCCGCCGCAGCGAGCCCTCGACAAGCCCACTTCTCGCAGCACGCCGCGAAATCGGGGCGCCAGGGCAGCCGGCTGCGCTCCAGCGAAATCGGCTTGCCCTCAGCCGTGCTGCGCACACGGTCGAGCGCCAGGAAGGTCGGTGACGGGCAGATCGAGCGATCTCGGCGAGTGCGGACGTCCTCGATCCGCTCGAAACGCAGAATGCGCGCCTCCGCCTGCACGCCATGGCGCGCCAGCGCGCGGGACCAGCCAAGCCGTCATCCAGCCGCGCGCCGTTGTAGCAGACGAAGGAGCCGGCGCCGCTCCAGGTCTCGATCAGCCCGGCATGCTGGAGGCTCGACAAGCGCCTGCCGGATGGTGCTGCGGCTGACATCGAAGCTGCGCGCGAGGTCGATCTCGCCGGGCAGGCGTCTCGCCCGGCTGGAAGGCGCCGGTCTGTATGCCGCGCGTCAGACGCTCCGCAACCGTTGGTATTTTGCCACCACCTGTACGAACCTGTCTGTTCCTGTCCGAAGCTAGGCGGCATCTTCCAGGCCAAGGCAAGCGCAAAACATCATCAACCGCAAGGGCGTAAACCCCTGGACCGCGCGGCCGCGTAACGGCACAACGAAATCGTTCCATCACAGATCGGAATCAGCCACAGCAACGCGATGAGCGGACCGCTACCCTCAACCCATGCGCCCAGGACGACGGTCGCGGCTGCAGCGCTGGAGCGCGCAGCTGGCGGCCTCGCCGCTCCGCAACCTCGTCTTCGGCGGCATTTTCGTTCTTCTCGATCTGCATCCTTGCGACCTGCGGCTATGTGGCGGCCGGGTGGAGCCTCGGCGACGCGGTCTACATGGTGGTTTGACCATCTATACCGTGGGCTATGACGAGGTGCGCGTGATCCACACGCCCTTCCTGCGCGCCAATACGATGATGCTGATCATTCTCGGCTGCACGGGCATGATCTTCCTCACCGGCGCGCTGATTCAGTTCATCACCATCACCCAGTTCCAGCAGCTTTTCGGCACGAGGCGCATGAAGAACGAGATCGAACGCCCTGACGGGCCACGTCATCATCTGCGGTTTCGGCCGAATCGGCGTCCATGCTGGCGCAGGAGCTCGCCGCCGGGCAGGCGCCCTTCGTCATCCTGGAGCGCAGCGACCGCCGCTTCGCCGAGGCGCGCGACCTCGGCTATCTCTGCATCCAGGCCGACGCGACGGATGAGCACACCCTGCAGCACGCCGGCGATTGCCCGCGCCCGGGTCGTCGCGACCGTGCTGCCGGACGATGCCGCGAATGTCTTCATCACCCTCAGCGCCCGCAGCCTGAACACCTCGCTTGAGATCATCGCGCGCGGCGAGGTGGCCTCCACCGAGCGCAAGCTCCTTCAGGCGGGCGCCAATCGCGTCGTCATGCCGACCCATATCGGCGCCGAGCGCATCGCCCAGATGATCCTGTTCCCGCAGACGCGAGCGTTGTCTGCAAGGAACCGGACGCATGCGCGCCTTCCAGAACCAGCTGCTGCGACCTGGGCCTGAATGTGGCGACCCATCCGGTGTCGGCGGAAAGCCGCTGCGCCGGGCTTGACCATCGCGGAATCGAGAAGCCCGGCGACGGCAGCTTTTTCATCGTGGCGAATCGAGCGGCCGAAGACCAGCTCGATCAGCCGCCCGCCGCCGGAGACGGTCGTCAGGCCGGCGATGGTGTGCTGCTGGTGAGCCGGGAAGGCCATGCACAGGAGATCGCGTCGCTGTTCGGGACGCCGCTCAGCACGATCTGACGCGGGCGGGGCCCGCTCAGTCGGCGCGAGCTGGAGAGCCTGTGGCGTGACCGCGACCGCGGTGGGCCGCGACCGCATCGCCGGAAGGAGAGAGGATACGGCGGGAGACCGGATCCGTGTCCATGTCGTATTCCGGGATGCCACTGCACGCCGATCGCGAAACCCGGCGCCTGCGCGACGCGGAAGGCCTCGATCGTGCCGTCAGGCGCGAAACCCTCGGCGACGAGGCCGGGCGCCAGACGGTCGACACCCTGATTATGCAGGGAATTGACCGCGATATCCCGCGCTCTGCGCGACTCGGTGCAGCCAGCTGCCCGGCACGACGCGCAGAGCTATGGGCCTTGGCATGCCGGACGGCGCCAGGTGCTGCATCGGCGTCGAATGGTCGATCCGGCCGGGCAGGTCCTGCAAGCCGCTGGTGCAGGCTGCCGCCGAGCGCCACATTCATTTCCTGAAAGCCACGGCAGATGCCGAGCAGCGGCAGGCCCTGATGCGATGGCGAGCGCGGATCAGCGGGATGGTCACCGCGTCGCGGCAGCGGTCCTCCGGTGTCTCCGGCGGATGCGGCTCGCCGCCATAAAGCGCCGGCTCGACATTGGACGGGCTGCCGGTGAGGATGATGCCGTCCAGCCGGTCCGGAAAGCCGGTCGATGTCCGCCCTGCTGCCATTGGCGGGAATGAGCACGGGCACGCCACCGACGAGCTCGCCCACGGCCCGCACATAGGTGTCAGATACCGCATGGTTCAGCATCGCAAAGCGGCCGAAAGCCTTCTGGCAGCAGGAGATTCCGATCAGGGGTTTCATTCTGGCGACAATGGGCTACCGAGGTTCGTCTTGAAAGTGATTCTACCGTATAGCGGACAATGATTCGAATTATGGCAAAGCTGCATTGTCATAAGTCAAATCGAGACTCGCCGCCTTCCGCTACAATGGATGCCGGTGGCGTGCTTGGTCCACCTCGAACGGTAGGGCAGACCACCAGTCAAGAACAAGCACGGGCGGTCCCGGTCGGGACCGGCCCGCCCGGGGACGGAGACGAGAGATGACAAATCCGCTGAAGTTTGACCCGAAGCGCGAGGAACGCATCCGGACGCGCGCCTATCATTTATGGGAGAGCGAAGGGCGCCCGCACGGTCGCGCCGCCGAATTCTGGGAACGGGCAGCGGAACTCGTCCTCATGGAGGAAGCGGGCGTGACCGGCCAATTGCCGAACCCCCAGGTCGCAAGCGGGCAAGCCCCCCGCACGCCGCATCATCGACGAGGCGGACATCCAGGAGAATCTTGGAGAATTTCCCGGCCAGCTGAAGGATCAAAGCGATGCGGAGCCGACACCGCGCGCCCGAAAGGGCCGCAAAAAGGCCAAGGCGACCGACGCGCAGACCGCCTGAGGCGCAGGCCGCATGGCTCAGGAGGCGTGCCAGCCGTAACGCTGCTGCACCGTTGCGCGCAGGCCGGCAAGCATCGCGGACGAGCCGGTTATCTGCGCGAAATAGCTTCTGGCACAGGCGCCTGTCAGGAAACGCAGCCCCTGCGGCACGGCCACGGCCGCGATCGACAGGCTGTCCGTGGTGAGTCTCGGCGCCGCGGCGCCAGACCGAGACTGTTTCCGCCCGCACCAGATCCGGCAGGACCGCCATGAAGCAGACTGCCGCCGCAGCGGCGGCAGCACTGTAGGCGGCAAAACCCGGTCATGCCGGGCAGGTTGATGCCTTGCGCGGTCGCCGCCTCCGCGAAACTCGGGACATCCGGTATCTGCGGATCACGGGCCGCCGGACCTGCGCAACTCTCAGCACCGGTTGAAAAGAGCGGCCTGGCCCCGGCTGCTGCCGCAAGGGCCAAGGCGTCTGCGATTTTCGGACCGGTCAGAAAAGCGAGGTCGATCGACTGCCGTTCCAGGCTGTCGATCAGGCTTTGCGTATCCCCCATGCCATAGACCGGCACGGCGGGCACCCCGATCAGATCGAGCGCCAGGAGTGCCGCGAGTTCCGGCCCGAGCGGGTTGGTCGCGCCCAGGCGCAGAGGCCGGTGCTGCCCGGGGATCAGCGAAACGCCGGGCCGGGCCGACGAGAACGGCTGGGGTGGCACCGATCAGGATCGGATCCACTGGCCGGGATCGTATTTGACCCGGCTATCGCCTTCGAGCCAGGCGAGCATCGCCGCGCCTGGCGACGAACATCAGGGTGCTGCCGTCCGGGTCGATGCGGGCGCCGAAGGCATTGCCGACAGTGACGCCGTCCGGGTCCGCCCATCGCAGTGAAACTCGGGGTCACGTCCAGCGGGCAAGCCCGTCCAGCAGATGCGGGATGAGCAGCTTCGCCCACCCCGCGATATAGCCATAGTCCGGGCCGCTGCTGAGGATCGTCACGCCGTCCGGGAAGAGAGGTGCAGCAGCGGCACGCCCTATCCCCGCGGCGCGCCAGCAGGCGAGGGACAGAGCCGGACAGGCCCAGCAAGCCGCGACGTGATAAACCGGAACGCGACATGGGCCGATCCAGAACGATCCTCAGCTATCGTATTGCAAAAGAGAGGTGACAGGGACGTCGAGCAGCTTCCGCCCGGAGAGGAAGGTCAGTTCGATGAGCGTCACCGCCGCGGGAACCTCGGCTCCTTGCTGGCGCAGCAGACGGATGCCTGCCGAAAGCGTTCCGCCGGTGGCGAGGAGGTCATCGACGATCACGACACGGGCGCCGGGCGGCACGGCATCGGCCTGCATTTCGATCCGGTCAGACCGGTATTCGAGCGTGTAGTCGAGACCGACGATCTCGCCAGGCAGCTTGCCCGGCTTGCGCAGCATGACGAAGCCGCAGCCGAGCTTGAGTGCGAGGGGGGCGGCGAACAGGAAGCCGCGGCTTTCGAGCCCCGCCAGGTAATCAGGCTTATATTCCCGAATCGATGTCCGCCATGCGGGTCATCGCAACCTGCCACGCCTCCGCATGCCGCAGAAGCGTGGAGATGTCGTAGAAAAGAATCCCCGGCTTCGGGAAATCGGGGATCGATCGAATATGCGCTTTAAGGTCCATGCGCGCTCTATAGCGGAGCGCGCATGGGGGGCAAAGGCTGTGGCGGCATTATCTGCCCCGCTGACGACCGCAGGCCGCCCGCTCAGGTGACGGAGAAGCCGAAGGCGAAGGCCGCCGCATGGCCAGTGGCATTGTTGACGGCTGGCAGGTAAGGAATGTTCGCCAGACGCTCGGCTGCCTCAGCCGGGGGCACCGAGAAGATGGGGGACGCGAAGAGTTGCTGCACCTGCGCCTGGTTGCCCGCGCGGTAAGCCGCAGCGAGTGCCACCATGGTGTTCACGACCTCCTGGGACGGCACCTCAGGGCTGATCCCTAAGAGCCCGCGCACCGTGTCGCGGGATTTCAGCATCTCCAGCCGGTACAGCGCCGGCATGATCACCCAGCGCGGCGAGGTGTTCAGCTGGCCGCCGAGATAGTCGAGGGCGGCGACGGTTTCGGCCGCGACCGCCGGGTCGGCCTGAAGCTGCCGATAATGGGAGAAGCCGTAGGCCGTGACGTTCAGCGCGCGCACGTCGACATCACCGTTGGTCTGGAGGGCCGAGGGGTCGAGAGTGGCGGTGGAGGGCTGACGCAGCAGATCCGGCGCGCAGGCGCCGAGCAGCATGGTTATGGCAAATCCGGCGACGAGGACTGATTTGTTCATGGGGCGAGCCTTTCGGTTTTGTCCAGCTTACGCCCGGCTCTGCTGTCCGGATGCAGGGCAGCCGCCGATACAGGAATGCCGCGGATGCAGGGATTATGTGCCCCGGCTGTGGCGCCCGGCCAGCTCCACATAATGGGCACCGATCGCGGCGAAGCGTGCCCGCTCCTCCTCTCCCAGCACGCGCACGAAGCGGGCCGGGCTCCCGGCCCAAAGCTCATTGCGTCCCATGCGCTTGGCCGGCGTAAGCAGGGCACCCGCGGCAAGCATCGCGCCTTCCGCCACCACCGCACCGTCGAGGACCCTCGCGCCCATGCCGATAAAGCCACCATTTTCCACCGTGCAGGCATGGACGATAGCGCCATGCCCCACCGTCACATCGTCGCCGAGAATGCAGGGAAAGGTTTCCCGGTTCACATGCAGGATGGAGCCATCCTGAATATTGGTGCGCGCACCGATGCGGATCAAGTTGGTGTCGCCGCGCAGCACGCAATGGTACCAGATGCTGGAGCCCGGGCCGATCTCGACATCCCCGATGATGGCGGCCGTCGGCGCGACCCAGGCGGTGGCATCGATACGCGGCGCGCGCCCCTCGAAGCTCAGAATGGTCGGTGTCATGAGGCTCAGCCGTCCAGGCCGAGCATCAGCTTGACATTCTGAACCGCGGCGCCTGACGCGCCTTTGCCGAGATTGTCGAGCCGGGCGACCAGCAGCGCGTGGCGCCGCTTCTCGTTGGTGAAGACATGGAGCGTGAGCCGGTTGGTGTCGTTCAGCGCCTCAGGCTGGAGCCGCTCCACCGGCTCGGCCGAGACCGCGATCTCGGCCGCGCCTTCGTAATGCGCGGCCAGCACTGCGGCGAGTTCGGCCGCCGTCGGGCAGCGCGGCAGTGTGTCGAGATGCAGCGGGACGGAGACCAGCATGCCCTGGCGGAAGTGCCCGACGGAGGGGACGAAGACCGGCGCGCCGGGTCAGGCCCGACTGGATTTCGATTTCGGGCACATGCTTGTGGGCAAGGCTGAGGGCATAGAGTTCGAAGGCCGGGCCGCCTTCGGCCTCATGCGCCTCGATCATGGTACGGCCGCCGCCCGAATAGCCGCTCACGGCATTGATGGTCAGCGGCGTATGCGGCGCAATGAGCCCCGCCTCAATCAACGGGCGCAGCAGCGCGATGGCACCGGTCGAATAGCAGCCGGGGTTGGAGACGCGGGACGCCGCGCGGATGCGCGCGGCCTGGCCGCCCGTCAGTTCCGGGAAGCCGAACACCCAATCGGGATCGGTGCGATAGGCCGTGCTCGCGTCCAGGATACGCGGTGCGTCGGGCCCGAGCGCTGCCGCCAGTTCCACCGCCTCGCGCGAAGCGGCATCGGGCAGGCAGAGGATGACGAGATCCGCCTCCTGCATCCGCTTCTGGCGCTCGGCAGGATTCTTGCGGTCGGCATCGGGAATGCTGAGGAGGGTGACGGCCCCGAGGTGTTCCAGGCGCTGGCGGATGCCAAGCCCCGTTGTTCCTGCCTCGCCGTCGATGAAGATTGTCGGCACCTTACCCTCCTGGATGCCCATCGGCGTCCAGGAAGGCTGGTGCCGACGGAAAAATCAACGCTTGCTGAACTGGAAGCTGCGGCGGGCCTTGGCGCTTGCCGTACTTCTTACGTTCAACAACACGGCTGTCGCGCGTCAAGAAGCCGGCGACCTTGAGGATGCCGCGCAGTTCCGGCTCGTAGTTGGTCAGCGCACGGCTGATACCGTGGCGCACCGCACCGGCCTGGCCGGAGAGACCACCGCCCTTCACCGTGCAGATGACGTCGAACTGGTTGTAGCGGTCGGCGACCAGGAAGGGCTGGGTGATCAGCATACGCAGCACGGGGCGGGCGAAATACTGGGCCGCCTTCTTGCCGTTGATGGAAATCTCGCCCTTGCCGGGCTTGATCCACACGCGGGCGACCGCGTCCTTGCGGCGGCCGGTGGCGTAGGAACGGCCGAACTCGTCGCGCTTCGGTTCACGGATGGGAGCGGCAACTTCGGCGCTGGTCGCGACGGGGGCGTGGGCGAGGTCGGCGAGCGTGCGGGTCTGGGTCTCTGACATGATCAGGCCCTCCGATTCTTGGCGTTGAGGGCACCGACATCGAGCTTGGTCGGCTGCTGGCCATCATGCGGGTGAGCATCATCCGCATAGATATAGAGGTGACGCATCTGCTGGCGCTGCAGGGGGCCGCGCGTGATCATGCGCTCGACCGCCTTCTCGATCACCCGCTCGGGGTGGTTGGAGGCCAGCCGTTGGCCGACGGTCCGGCCCTTGATGCCGCCCGGATAGCCCGTGTGGTAGTAGAAGACGGACTGCTCAGCCTTCTTGCCGGTGACGCGCACCTTGCGAGCGTTCACGATGATCACATTGTCACCGCAGTCGACATGCGGGGTGAACTGCGGCTTGTGCTTACCACGCAGGCGATTGGCAACTACGACCGCAAGACGGCCGAGAACCAGACCTTCCGCGTCGATGAGCACCCAGTTCTTGCGAGCCTCAGCGGGCTTCAGCGAGAGGGTTGTCTTCATCCTAACTCGGTTCCTTTTAGAGTGCGCGGCTTATGGCTGCATCCCTATTTCAGGTCAAGGGTTTTACCTTGTGGTAACAGAATACCACATTTTGCAGCGCGCCGCATGAGCAAGCCTGCCGCGTCTCGCCGGACAGGGAAAGTTCCCAGTCTGGATCTGGCAATTTGTGAAACGGGAGACCGGGCACGAGCAGGGAAATGATCGCCCCTGCCCGCGCCACCGGTATTTTCCTGGCCGATCATGACTGGCGCGAATACCAGCCCGCCGGACCTCCCCTAAACTTGGCCGCCGAACTCTGCCCCGATCAGCAAATTCCGGTCCCCGCAGTCTGACTAAATAGTTTCTGCCGGGCAAGTGCTATGAAGAACGCGATGTCACGCCTTCGCAACAGATGCCGCCACTAGGATCGGCAAAACCATGAAAGAAGGGTCATATGAGCGACAGTTTGACCAGCGCCTCTTCCCCCACCATGACGGACTCGGCAATCCGTGACGTCCTGACCCGATATAAACGCGTGGCTGTCGTCGGCGCATCCCTGAAACCGGAGCGGCCGTCCTACGGCGTGACCGGCTTTCTGCTGCGCCACGGATTCGCTGTAACACCGGTGAACCCCGGGATCGCGGGCCAGACCATTCACGGACAAACCGTGCTCGGCCAGCTGGACGAGGCGGCGCCGCTCGAGATCGTGGATATTTTCCGCGCCTCCGACAAGGTCGGGCCGGTGGTGAAGGACGCGATTCGCCTGGGCGCCCGCGTCATCTGGATGCAGCTCGGCGTGATCAACCACGAAGCCGCGGCTGAGGCCCGCGCGGCGGGGCTGACAGTCATCATGGACCGCTGCCCCGCCATTGAGTGGCCGCGCCTGGGACTGCCGCGCGCATAGTCTTCCTGGACGGCGTGAGGGAGTGCTGACCCCCGCCTCTCTTTTCGGTAAGATGATGAACACGCGATAGACAAGACCGGCCACCAGGGCCAGATCTTGGCTAAACATCTTCTGGATAGGAACATCCTATGACCCCCGAGGAACGCGATATCATTTCCCGCTTCGTGCAGAGGGTAGCCGGTGCGCCGGCGGCTGGATCAGTGCCGACCACAACTCAGGGCAACCTGCCGCCGGTCGATTTCGAGGCAGACAGCCATCTGGCGACGCTTTTCCAGCAATTTCCTGAAGCCCGCTATCGCATGACGCAGTTCGCCTTCGGGCAGGAGCATGCGCTGCAGGGCGCCGCCCAGCAGATCCAGGCACTGCAGCAGGAAAACGCGACGCTCCGCCAGCAGGTCCAGGCGACCGCACAGCCCGCGGCTCCGCAGCCGAGCCAGGGTGGTTTCTTCAACCGGATCTTCGGCGGTGCCAGCCAGCCGCAGCAGGGCGGCTATCAGCAGCCGCCCTATGCGCAGCCTTATGGCAACCAGGGCTATCCCCAGCAGCCAGGCTATCCCCAGCAGCCGGGTTATGCGCAGCAGCAGCAGGGCTTCGGTGCACCGCCGCCGGGCTACAACCAGGGCTACGGCTATGGCCAGCAAGGCTTGCCGCAGCGTGGCGGCAGCGGCTTTCTGGGCTCCGCGCTGACAACCGCCGCCGGCGTCGCAGGCGGCATGCTCGCCTTCAATGCGATCGAAGGCCTCTTCTCCAACCGCTCGGCCGAACTCGATCGCCAGCGGCAATTTCGGTGCGGAATCGCTGGGCGGCGGCGTCGACCAGAGCGGCTGGGGCGGCGCCGACAACAGCGGCTGGCAGACCCTGCCCGACCAGAGCGCGCCGGATAATTCCGGCTGGGGCGGCGGCGCCGATAATAGCGGCTGGCAGACGGAGCCTGACCAGGGCGGACAGGACAATTCCGGCTGGCAGGATGACAATAGCGGCGGCTGGGACGACAGCAGCAGCGGCAACGACGACTGGGTTTAAGCACCCGCGGGGCCGGCAAAACCGGCCCCTTTTTCTTTGTCCCGAGGGCTCAGCCGGCTGCGCCTCAGCCGAGCGACAAGCTTGGCAGCGGATAAACGGCGATCAGAGACACGAGCGCGCTGAAGGCGACATCGACAAGCACCAGCAGCGCAGCGCCGCTCGGCGAGACTTTCAGGACAAGCCGCGCCGTCCACCACTCCAGCCACAGCGCCCAGCCGTAACCCACGAGTGCTGCCGTCTCCGACACGATCGAGGGTGCATGGGCCAGCACCGGCAGGGACGTCACCAGGAGCAGGCAATACTGCGCCAGGTTGCTCCAGTTCCAGGCAGCGATGAAGCGCGGCCATTGCCCCGCGAGACCCAGCATGCGGAGCAGCGGCAGGGCGAGCAGCGCGAAACCGGCCCAGGAAATCGGATAGCTCAGCAGGTCAAGCACAAGCGCATGGGGACCTTCCAGCGGGCCGGTACCCGTGAGCCAGTTCATGTAGCG
Source organism: uncultured Alphaproteobacteria bacterium (assembly GCA_963834475.1). GTDB lineage: Bacteria > Pseudomonadota > Alphaproteobacteria > Acetobacterales > Acetobacteraceae > Acidisoma. The sequence continues at coordinate 110,858 of CAWIBZ010000002.1, forward strand.
AAAGAGCAGAAAGATCGGAAAGGCGAAGAGCGCGGTGATGAAGCTGCGCCGCGTTGCCCCGATGTCATTCGTGAAGGCACGGGCGCCGTCCGCCTGACCGAAGGTCAACCGGGCGATACCGCGGGCGGAGGTCGCGATCTCCAGCCCCCAGAGCCTGACCGCCTCCCGCACCTGGCCGCTCATGTCGGCGGCCCGAAAAGCGGCGCGCCGCTGGTCACGGCAATGAACTGCGGCCCTGCGACGAGCGCAATCGTAAGCACGTTGACGATCACGACCAGTGCCACGGCCCGCCCGACTGGCAGGCCCAGCGCATGACGGGCCAGAAACCAGTGCAACCAGAAGGCATAGAGCAGCAGCAGGCAGCAGACGCCGATCACCACGGGGCGCAGCGGAATGCCGAGCTGCACCAGAATGCCGGCGAGGACGACGAGTGCCACGCCCAGCACGGGCAGAACCCATTGGCACCAGTTGAAAGCGGTGGCGAAACGGAACCAGCCCGCTTCCCGCCCCCAGCGCCGGGACAGGGAAAAGGAAAAGACCGGCGGCGCCAGGATAGCGATCACGGAGGCCAGGAAATCGGTCACGGCATCCAGGACCCGCCCCTGGGTGGCCATGAGGAGGCAGCCGACCAGAGGAAAGGCGATCATCGGCGCCAGGCTGGACAAGAAGGCGTCCGGCCCAGCACCGATCTCGGCCAGGCCTTCCGCCCGGCCACGACAGATCAGCAAAACACCCCGGAGGATATTGGCGCGGCCCGGCTTCGCATTCATGCCCTGCCCCATCATGCCGAAAAACGCTCCAGCACCGCCGCATAAGCCCCGGCCAGCGCGCGCAGATCCGCAACCGGGGTCCGCTCATCCACCTTATGCATGGTCCGGCCGACAAGACCGAATTCAGCGACGGGGCAAAGATGCGTGATGAAGCGCGCATCCGATGTCCCCCCGCCGGTATCGAGCCGCGCGCGCCGCCCGAAGACGCCGGCAAGCGCCTCGACAAGCTTTGCCACCTCCCCGCCCGGATCGGTCAGGAAGCTGTCGCCGGTGCGATGGAAGGCAATCTCGGCCCCTGGGGCATGGTCCTCGGCTTCGGCCCGGATCCAGCTTTCCAGGCCGTCAGCGCTATGCGCGTCGTTGTAGCGGATGTTGAGCCGGGCGGTGGCCGTGGCCGGGATGACATTTGTCGCCGGATTGCCGACGTCGACGCTGGTGACCTGCAGCGAGGAGGGCTGGAACCAGCGATTGCCCTCATCCAGCCGATGGGTGACGAGGGAGTGCAGCAGGGCGAGCATCTTGTGGACCGGATTGTCCGCAAGATGCGGATAAGCGACATGGCCCTGGACGCCGCGCACGGTGATCGCGGCGCTCAGGCTGCCGCGCCGGCCGATTTTGATGATATCGCCGAGCGCTTCAGGATTCGTGGGCTCGCCCACCAGGCAAAAATCCGGGATTTCGCCCTGCTCGCGCATCCAGTCCACAACGCGGACGGTGCCGTCCCGCGCGGGGCCCTCCTCATCACCGGTGATGAGGAGCGAGACGGAGCCGCGCAACTGGCCGGCGGCCTTTACCTGGGCGACGCCGGCCACGAAAGCGGCGATGGCCGCTTTCATGTCGCAGGCGCCGCGGCCGTAGAGAATACCGTCTTCCACCACCCCGCCGAAGGGATCATGCCGCCAGCCATCGCCGGGCGGCACGACATCGGTATGGCCCGCGAAGCAGAAATGCGGCCCTTCGGTCCCGAGGCGGGCATAGAGATTTTCGATCTCGCCAAAGCGTAGGCGATGGATCGTGAAGCCGAGCGCGCCCAGGGCCTCCGCCAGCACATCCTGCGCCCCTGCATCAGCCGGGGTCACGCTCGCGCGTTGCAGCAAGGCTTGCGCGAGCGGAAGCGGATCGCTCAGGCCCTCAGCGAGACTCACGTCCGGAGCAGCTCATTGACGGAGGTCTTTTCGCGCGTGCGCTGATCGACCCGCTTGACGATGACCGCGCAGGCAAGCGAGGGGCCAGGCGTGCCGTCCGGCAGCGGGCGGCCCGGCAGCGTGCCCGGCACGACCACGGAATAGGCAGGCACGCGGCCCTGGAAGATTTCGCCGGTCGCACGGTCGATCACTTTGGTGGAGGCACCAAGGAAAACCCCCATCGAGATCACCGAACCGCGCTCGACGATGAAGCCCTCGGCGACTTCGGAGCGCGCGCCGATGAAGCAATCATCCTCGATGACAACCGGATTCGCCTGGAGCGGTTCGAGGACGCCGCCGAGGCCGACGCCGCCGCTGATGTGGCAGTTGCGCCCGACCTGGGCGCAGGAACCGACCGTCGCCCAGGTATCGATCATGGTGCCTTCGCCGACATAGGCGCCGACATTCACGAAGGAGGGCATGAGCACGACGTTGCGGGCGATGAAGGCCGAGCGGCGGACGACCGCGCCCGGCACGGCACGGAAACCGGCCTCGGCAAAGCGATTATCGCCCCACCCCTCGAACTTCATCGGCACCTTGTCATAGACCGACGCGCCGCCGGCCCCCGGCATGGGCACCGAATCCTGCAGGCGGAAGGAGAGGAGCACGGCCTTCTTGAGCCACTGATTGACCTGCCAGCCGCCGTCCGTTGGCTCGGCCACGCGGGCCGCACCCAATTCCAGAAGGGCAAGCGCGGCGTCCACGGCGTCACGGTCCGCGCCAACGGTCTTGGACGAAATCTCGGTGCGGCGGTCCCAAAGGGCGTCGATCAGCTTGGCCAGTTCGGGAGCGGCCGGACTCACGCGCGTCATATCAGTGCAGTCTCCATCCAAGAAGCCGGGACCATTAAGCCCCCTGGTGTTCCTGTCAACGCGGCAAGAGGTCAGTCCCCCGCCCAAGTCGTGCAGCGCACATCTGCTGCAGCGAAGGCGCCCGGCAGCAGGGGGCTGAGAAGGGCTGCGAGCTCCGCCTCATGCTCGTAGTCAGGCATCGTGCGGTCAATCACCGGGTCGCGCCTTGCGGCGGGGTGGAAATAGATTTCGGAGAGGCCCGGCGGCAGGCGGGGGATGAGGGAGAGCACGCGCGCCTCCGTCATATGCCCGCTCCAGGCGATGCCGAAAACGTGGTCATTGGTGACGAGACCCGCGCGGCCTGCCTGGGCACGGAGACGCTGCGTCCAGGCAAGCAAGGCGCGGGCACCCAACCCCTGGGGCGTGCCCAGCGCTGTCATGACATGCGCGGGTTCGGCCGGAATGCGCAAGCTGCGCAGCCCATGGCTCTGCCCTGCCTCGATCATCACCTGCCCGACATAGGGGTGGAGGTGCATATGCTTATGCGCATTGGCATGGTCGAGCGGCAGACCCGTCGCCATGAAGGCGCGGAACTGGGCGCCGATTTCCCGCTTCAGCTGGGCGCGGACGCGCCGGTTGAAGGCATAGCGGAGGCCAAGGCCCAGCTGGTCCGACGGGATAAGCCCCTGCCCGTCCAGGAGGGCCGCGATCTGGTCCGGTGGCAGGACGGCTGGACCTTCGATCGCCACCACATGCAGCCCGACCTTCAGGCCCGGCATCTGCCGCGCCCGGCGGACGGCATCCATCGCCGCATCGCCCGCGACCATCAGGCTGGCGGTGGAGAGCAGCCCCTCGCGATGCGCACGCTCGATGCCGTCGTTGACGGCGATGGAGAGTCCGAAATCATCGGCCGAGATGATGGCGCGGCGGGCGGCTTGGCTCGGCAGGGTCATGAAAACCGGCGTGCGGGCTGGACGGGGTAGATCCGCGGGACAGGCGCGCGGATGACGCCATGGGTCATCATACCGAGACACCCGTCATCCGCGCAGGCGTTGCGCGGATCCACCGGTTCAGCCGCCCCAGCTCAGGCGGCGATCTTGTTCCGCTCGCGCAGGAACTGGAAGAACTCCACCCCTTCACGCAGGCGGCGGCCCATCATCTGCCGGCTGGTCAGCATCTCCCCCACGATCGAGGCGATCTTCGGCGCGCGGAAGTAGAAGCGCTTGTAGAAGGTCTCGACGTTATCGAAGATTTCGGTGTGGCTGAGATGGTCGTAGCTCAGCGGCGCGATCTGGATGCCGCTCTCGTCGATCAGCTCGGCATGTTTCGCATCCAGCCAGCCGTTCTCCAGCGCCTGCTTATAGAGCGCGGTGCCCGGATAGGGCGCGGCGAGCGAGACCTGGATGGTGTGCGGATTGATGCGCGTCGCGAACTTGATCGTCTCCTCGATCGTCTCCTTGGTCTCGCCGGGCAGGCCCAGGATGAAGGTGCCATGGATCTTGATGCCGAGTTCGTGGCAGTCCTTCGTGAACTTCTCCGCCACCTCGACCCGCATGCCCTTCTTGATGTTGTGAAGGATCTGCTGGTTGCCGCTCTCATAGCCGACGAGAAGCAGGCGCAGCCCATTGTCGCGCAGCACTTTCAGCGTCTCGCGCGGAACATTGGCCTTGGCATTGCAGGACCAGGTGACACCGAGCTTGCCAAGCTCACGGGCGATCGCCTCAGCGCGGGGCAGGTTATCGGTGAAGGTATCGTCATCGAAGAAGAACTCCCGCACCTGCGGGAAAGCAGCCTTGGCCTGGCGGATTTCCTCAGCCACATGCTCGGGGCTGCGCACGCGGTAGCGATGGCCGCCCACCGTCTGCGGCCAGAGACAGAAGGTGCAGCGGGACTTGCAGCCGCGCCCCGTATAGATCGAGATATAGGGGTGCATCAGGTAGCCGATGAAATAATCCTCGATCCTGAGATCGCGCTTATAGACATCGGTGACGAAGGGCAGCTGATCCATATCCTCCAGGATCGCGCGGTCCTTGTTGTGCTGGATCACGCCGCTCGCGTCCCGGTAGGAGATGCCGTCGACGTCCTTCCAGTCCCGGCCTTCGGCGATTTCCTTGATCGTGAAGTCGAATTCGTTACGGGCAACGAAATCGACCGCGTCGGACGCGGCAAGGCTTTCGGCCGGCTGGACAGCGACCTTGGCACCGACAAAGCCGATCTTGACGGACGGGTTGGCTGCCTTGAGCTGGGCCGCGACCTTGATGTCATTCTGGAATGACGGGGTCGAGGTATGGATGATGACGAGGTCCCGCCCCTTCACATCCTGCAGAATGGGTTCCATCCCCATGCGCGCGGGCGGCGCGTCGATGAGGCGGCTGCCGGGCACGAGGGCTGCCGGCTGGGCAAGCCAGGTGGGATACCAGAAGGATTTGATTTCGCGCCGTGCCTGGTAGCGTGACCCGGCCCCGCCGTCGAAACCATCGAAGGAGGGCGGCTGCAGGAACAATGTCTTCATCATAGCTGATTGATACCCCGAGTAAGCCGGCCTGTCTTGCCGAAGCGTAGCTTGCCGAAGCTGAGCTTGCCAGAGCGAGCCTTGAGGTCTCTCCGATCGGCGACGACCGCCATGCTGTTGCCCCGCCAGATGACGCGATTGCCTAGATAGCTCGCGATCAGTACGGCCAGTGAAAAGATTTCGCGAATGGGAATGAGCCAGGCGGAGCACCCGCCGCGGCCGAGTTCGCGCGTGGTCGCCCGCAGCACCATGCCCCGCGCGATCCAGACGAGCCCGGCGAATCCGGCAGACCACCAGGCAAAGCCCGCGGCCGGAATTGTGACGAGCGCCCAGAACACCGAAAATTGCAGAACCGTGGTCGCATAGGTCACGGGTTCGAGGGCACGGATGGTGCGCGCCCAACGCAGCTCATGGTCGAAAAGCGCGCCGACTGTTTCTTCCGCCACCGTGGTCACGACCAGGCTGGGCATGAGCGCCACGCGTTGGCCGAGCCTGCGCACGGACCGGCCGAGCGCGGCGTCATCCGCGAGATGAGGGAGAAGCGCCGGCAGGCCGCCGATTCGCTCCAGCGTCTCGCGCCGGAGCGCCACGGCCGCGCCGAGACAATCCTGCCGGCCAAGCATGCGGCCGACGAGGACGCCCGGCAGGAAAAGATGGTTGATCTGGGCGGAGCCGAAATAGCCGACGAAGCTGCGGGCGCCGGGGACACCGACATAAAGCGCCGTGAGCAGCCCCACACCCGGCTCGTCCAGGGCGGGCACGACACGCTCCAGGAAATGCGGGGTCACGTGCACGTCCGAATCGGCGAGGACGATGATGTCATGCTTGGCCGCCCGCCACATGTTCATGAGGTTGGCGATCTTGCGGTTGCCCTCGTGCTGCGTCTCGTCGACGATCAGCGATATGTCGAGGGCCGGGAAAAGGCGCGCCAGCCGCTCAACCACGGCCCTTGCCGGATCGTCATGATCCTGCACGCCGAAGACGATCTGATAATCGGGGTAGCTCTGGTTGCAGAAGGACGCCAGAGCGGCTTCCAAAAGCGGCTCGTCCCCCTTCAGCGGCTTCAGGATCGTCACGGGTGGGCGGGCGCCGGGCTTGGGCCGCGGCAGCCGGTTGAAGCGTTTCAGCGCCTGCCACGCTCCTGTGGCCTGAACGAGGCCGGCCACAGCAAAAAGGGCGGTCGCGTCAGCGAAGAGGTTCAAGGCAGGCAGGCTCCTGTCCCAGCACTATGAACTGATGGCGCCGGAGGATAGCGTCGAAACCTTCTGCTCAAGGCTGGCAATCAACTGGCTGGCATTGCCATCGGAGAGAAGGGAAGCGAAGTCGGAACGCTGGACCGCCACACGGCTGATTGTTCCGTCTAGCAGGATATCCTGGATTTTCCAGCCCGTTGAAGTCTGCCCCATGACATAGTCGATGCGGAGATTGTCCGAAGACGGCCGGACGAGCGTGCTGGAGACGACCTGCTGGCTGCCCACCGCCCTGGTCTGGGGGGAAACCGACGACGTATCACCATCATAGGTGTGGAAGTTCGCGACATAGGTCGCGATGATGAAACTGCGAAAAACCTGAAGCAGCTTCTGCTGCTGCGCCGCCGGCAGGCCTGCCCAGTAGGAGCCGACGGACACGCGCAGGATCCGCTGGAGGTCGAAAACCTGATCCACGACCGGCGCCAGCGTCTGGTAGCGCTGCACGAACGGCGTTTGGTCACCCGCTTTCATGATCGAAATAAGGCTGGTGTTGAGGACGCTGACGGGCGCCGTGGGCGAGTTGGCCTGAGCCCGGCCGATGACGGGCGTAAGCACCGCCGCGAAGGCGGCCGCTATTAAAAGGCGTCTGGACGCTGTTATCATGCCATCTTGCGGCCCCCGAGGCCGCCCTCCATCATTCTTTTGAACTCATGCCGCGCTGTCCTTAAAGTCGATCAATCGCGATGATCTGGAGGGCGTTGCAGAGCCGTCACCCGTCAACCGTGTCAGATTTACGACGCCCGGCCCTTCGGGATGCGCGCTTTTAAACGAGCGCATCACGAAAACAAGCCTCTGTCCCGCGTGCTTGCCCTTCGCTTTCCACAGCTCCGTGAAACGCAGCCGTGCAAGGCAGCAAAACCTTGCTCCGCTTTCGGCAATTGCTTATCCCGTGGTACGACAGGCTTATCCGAGCCATCGTGACTTAGGTTGGTCGTCCCCCTGTAAAAAGGACGCTTGGCCAAGGAATTGGAGAAGACCAGACATCATGCGTGTCCTCCTCGCCCAGCCGCGCGGCTTCTGTGCCGGCGTCGTGCGTGCGATCGACATTGTCGAGCGCGCCCTCAAAAAATATGGTCCGCCGATCTATGTGCGGCATGAGATTGTTCATAACCGCCATGTCGTAGAGGACTTGCGCCAGCGCGGTGCCGTCTTCGTCGATGAACTCGATGAGGTGCCAGAGGGCGCGATCACGGTGTTCAGCGCCCATGGTGTTGCTAAGAAGGTACAGGACGAGGCCGTGAATCTGGGCCTCCCCGTGATCGACGCGACCTGCCCGCTCGTCGCCAAGGTCCATGCCGAAGGCCGCCGTTATGCGGCGCAGGGCCGGGAAATCGTGCTCATCGGCCATGCCGGGCACGCCGAGGTCGAGGGCACGATCGGACAAATCCCGGCCAAGGTGCACCTCGTCCAAACCGTCGAGGACGTGGAGACGCTTGAGGTCCCGGATGCCGACAAGCTCGCCTATGTGACGCAGACGACCCTCTCCGTGGACGACACCCGCGGCATCATCCAGGCCCTGCAGGCCCGCTTCCCCACCATCATGGGGCCTGACGTGCGCGACATCTGCTATGCGACGCAGAACCGGCAACAGGCGGTGCGGGATCTGGCAGAACAGGTGGATGTCCTCTTGGTGGTGGGTTCGCGCAACAGCTCGAACTCCAACCGCCTCCGTGAATTGGGCGAGGAACTCGGCTGCCGCTCCTATCTGATCGACGACGAGAAGGGCCTGCAGCCCGAATGGTTCGATGGCGTCGAACGGGTGGGCGTGACCGCCGGTGCCTCCGCTCCCGAAATCCTGGTACAGAACGTTCTCGATGGCCTGCGCCGGTTCGGCGAGGTCGACATCGGCCTTCTGGATGGCGTGCCGGAAGACGTGCGTTTCCGCCTGCCGCCCGAAGTGGCGGATGTTGCTTAACCAATAGGGGCTGACCACTTATGGGTGTTCCACTCAATCAAGCCGTCCGCGTTGGCGCCTATGTCGTCAAGCAGCACCTTGCCGGGCGCAAGCGTTACCCTCTGGTGCTGATGCTGGAGCCGCTGTTCCGCTGCAACCTGGCCTGCAACGGATGCGGCAAGATCGACTATCCGGCGCCGATCCTCAATCAGCGCCTGTCTTTCGACGAGTGCATGGAGGCGGCCGATGAATGCGGTGCGCCGGTTGTGGCCATCGCCGGCGGCGAGCCGCTGCTGCATAAGGAAATGCCGCAGATCGTCGAGGGTCTGCTGAAGCGCGGCAAGTTCATCTATCTCTGCACGAACGCGCTGCTGCTCGAGAAGAAGATCGACCTCTACAAGCCGCACAAGAACTTCGCCTGGGATATCCATCTCGACGGCGACAAGGAAATGCATGACCATGCGGTGAGCCAGGAAGGCACCTACGATATCGCGACCCGCGCCATTCAGGACGCGAAGAAGCGCGGTTTCCGGCTCTGCATCAACACCACCCTCTTCGACGGCGCCAAGGCCGAGCGCGTGGGCAAGTTCATCGACGATGCGATGGATCTCGGCATCGACGGCGTCATGATCTCGCCGGGCTATGCCTATGAGCGGGCGCCCGGACCGGGAGCACTTCCTCAACCGGCAGAAGACCAAGGAGCTGTTCCGCGGCATCTTCCGCTACGGCAAGGGCCGCAAGTGGAAGTTCAACCAGTCGGCACTTTTCCTCGACTTCCTGGCTGGCAACCAGAGCTTCCATTGCACGCCCTGGGGCAAGCCGACACGCAACGTCTTCGGCTGGCAGCGGCCCTGCTACCTGCTGGGCGAGGGCTATGCCAAGAGCTTCACGGAGCTTATGGCGACGACGGACTGGGACAAGTACGGCACCGGCAATTACGAGAAATGCGCTGATTGCATGGTCCATTCCGGCTATGAGGCGACGGCCGTGATGGAGGCGATCCGCCATCCCATCAAGATGGCGGCGGTTGCCCTGCGTGGCCCCAAGACCGAGGGCGCGATGGCGGCGGAAATCCCGCTCGATAATCAGCGGCCGGCCGATTACAGCGTCTTCAGCCGCCACGTGGAAGACAAGATGCGCGAGCTTGAGGAGAAGTCACCCAAAGTGCGCGTCACCCGCAGCAAGGCCTCTGAGGCTTTCGGCACCGCGGATTAAGGCTCGCCGCGCCCGGGCCGCATCGCGGCCCAAAGCGATGAGCCCAAAGATTTGTGATGGATGGCGAGCCAGCTGGCTCGCCATTTCCATAGGCGCCACCCGGCCGCTCTCATCCAGGGCATGCACGGCGGCAGGGGGCAGGTCGCGGGAGGCCGGGTCGCAGATGGCGCGGAGCGCCACGAAGGGCAGGCCATGGGCTGCCGCAACTTCGGCAACCACCCCGCTCTCCAGATCGACCACGGCCGCGCCCGTGTGGCGCCACAGAGCGGCCTTATCGGCGGCGGTCTCGATCACTTTATCTCCTGCGAGCAGCCAGGCCACGACCTCGGCTTCGCCGCTCACCCTCTGCACGAGAGCGGGGTCGCAAGGGTATTCAGCGCCCTGATGCAGAATGGCTCGCGGTACAACCAGAGTGCCCGCCGGTAGCACAGGGTCCAGCCCCCCAGCCAAACCGAAGCTGACCAAGGCTGTCGCACCGTCCCGAACCAGGCGTTGCGCGATGGCACGGGCGCCCGGCGGCAGGCCGCCGCCAATCCCCACACCACAACCCGCCCGCTCTGCAATCCGCGCTTCGGACAGCATGCCGACAATGATGCCAAGCCCCGAAATGGAAGCCTCCGAATTTGATGTGCGACGCCGTCCCTGGAGTCGATGCCACTCGAACGCAGAACCGCCAGCAATGAAGTCAGCACAAAATAAACGACAACCCATAATAAAAACTAAGGCTCAAACAAAAACCCAGGCTCATCGAGCCTGGGTTTGCTTAACCGTTCTCGATCGGGCGCCCTGCCCTCAGGATTTGACGACTTTCGGCGGCAGCGCGATCTGGAGCGACAGCTCTCTGAGCCGCTCATGCGGCACCGGCGCCGGAGCCCCCATCATCAGATCCTCGCCGCCCTGGCTGAGCGGGAAGAGAATGACCTCACGAATATTGGGCTCGTCGGCAAGGAGCATGACCATGCGGTCAACGCCGGGGGCCGACCCGCCATGCGGCGGCGCCCCATAGCGGAAGGCCTGCAGCATGCCGCCGAAGCGGGCTTCCACCTCCTCCGCGCCATAGCCCGCAATCTCGAAGGCCCGCAGCATGATGTCCGGCCGATGGTTGCGGATGGCGCCCGACGACAATTCGATGCCGTTGCAGACGATGTCGTACTGATAGGCCTTGATGGTCAGCGGGTCCTGGCTATTGAGCGCTTCCAGCCCACCCTGCGGCATGGAGAAGGGATTGTGGCTGAAGTCGATCTGCCCCGTCTCCTCGTTCAGCTCGTACATCGGAAAATCGGTGATCCAGCAGAAGCGGAAGGCGTTCTCCTCGATCAGCCCGAGTTCGGTGCCGAGCTTGGTGCGCACCGCGCCCGCGAATTTCGGCGTCGTATCGGGCGTGCCGGCCGCGAAAAAGACGGCGTCGCCTGCTTGAAGGCCGCAGGCAGCCGCGATCGCCGCGGCCCGCTCTGCTTCGAGGTTCCGGGCGATCGGACCCTTCGGCCCCTCGGCGTCAAAGGTGATGTAGCCAAGGCCGCCCGCCCCTTCGGAACGCGCCCATTCATTGAGCTTGTCGAAAAAGGAACGCGGATTGCCGCCTGCCCCCGGCGCCGGAATGGCGCGCACGATGCCGCCTGACGCCGCGATCTTGGCGAAGAGACCAAAGCCAGAGCCTGCAAAGTGCTCGGTCACGTCGGTGATTTTAAGCGGATTGCGGAGGTCGGGCTTGTCAGAGCCGTAAATCAACATCGCCTCGGCATAGGGAATGCGGGGGAAGGCCCCTTCGGTCACCGTGCGGCCCTGGCCGAATTCGCGGAAGACGCCCGCCATCACCGGCTCGATCGTGTTGAACACGTCTTCCTGCGTCACGAAGCTCATCTCGAAATCGAGCTGATAGAACTCGCCCGGGGAGCGGTCGGCGCGCGCCGCCTCATCGCGGAAGCAGGGGGCGATCTGGAAATAGCGGTCGAAGCCCGCGACCATGGCGAGCTGCTTGAACTGCTGCGGCGCCTGGGGGAGCGCGTAGAACTTGCCCGGATGGTTGCGTGCAGGAACCAGGAAGTCCCGCGCCCCTTCCGGCGACGAGGCGGTCAGGATCGGCGTCTGGAACTCGACAAAGCCCTGCTCCGTCATGCGCCGCCGGAGCGAGGCAATAACCTGGGCGCGCAGCATGATGTTGCGATGGACGCGGTCGCGCCGGAGGTCGATGAAGCGGTATTTCAGCCGCAGATCGTCCGGATAATGCTGCTCGCCGGCGACCTGAATGGGCAGCACGTCGGCCGCCGACTGCACCGCGAGGTCCTTGACGCGGATTTCGATGCCGCCCGTGGGCAGGCGGGGATTGACCGTCGACGGCTCGCGCAGGACGACCTCACCCGTCACGGTGATGACGCTTTCGACCCGCAGCGCATCGGCGGCGGTGAAGGAATCGGAGCCCGCCGGGAAAACGCATTGCGTGAGGCCGAAATGGTCGCGCAGGTCGATGAAGAGCAGGCCACCATGGTCCCGCTTGCTATGGACCCAGCCGGAGAGCCGGACGGTCGAACCGGCATCGGTGGTGCGCAAGGCGCCGCAATGGTGGGTGCGGTAGGTATGCATGATTAAGATCCTGGTGATCGACGAGTCCGCGGGCGGGCAACAAGGCGCGAGCCTTGGGCCCTGTCAAGCCGGGAGAGCTGCGTGGCCGCCCCAAACCATCGCGGAGTCAGGGACTCCCGCGCGTTTTTCTCGAACACAGGCTCAGACACGCACCTGCCTCGGCGTGGCCCCATTTGCAGGCGGCCCGCCTATGCCTATCCTCCCGACCGCAGCAGGGAGAAGCAGGTCGATGGATAATGATTCCGGCTGGGCCGCCAAGGAATTCACCCTCATGACCCATGAAGGTGCCGGCAGCGATCAAAGCCTCACCCTGTCCTGCCGCTGGGTGGAACTCGTGCAGGCCTGGGACGGCGTGCAGGACGCCTATTTCCTGGTCTCGGGCGTCCCCGACAGCGCCATTCCCGACCTGCCCTGGGTCTTCATCAGCTTCAAGGACGCCCGCGGAAAGACGCACCACTTTCCCATCAAGGGTGCGTCCGCCCAAGGCGAGCACAGCCTGCGCCTGCCCCGCTTGCCGCATCGCCCGGCCACCTGAACCAGAGGACTAGCCCGGCTGGCTGCGGTTGCGGCTGGCCGCGCCATCCCTATCTCCTGGTTTCAGCGGCGGAGACAAGGAGTCCGGCATGGCACTCTTCGGCGGCAGCAATTCGCGAAGGCCTGCCCTACCCGCTCGGCGCCACCTGGACCGGGCTCGGCGTCAATTTCGCCCTCTTCTCCGCCCACGCGACCAAGGTCGAACTCTGCCTTTTCGACGACCAGGGCGAGCAGGAGCTGGAACGTATCCCGCTGCCCGAATACACCAACGAAATCTTTCACGGTTTCATCCCGGATCTTCGCCCCGGCACCTTCTACGCTTATCGCGTGCATGGGCCCTATGAGCCGACGCAGGGCACCGCTTCAACCCGAACAAGCTGGTGCTGGACCCTTATGCCAAGGCCGTGGTCGGCGAACTGACCTGGGATCACGCCCTCTTCGGCTATACGATCGGCCACGCCGATGCCGACCTCTCCTATGACACGCGGGACAGCGCCCCCTTCATGCCGCGCTGCCGGGTGATCGACCCGGCCTTCACCTGGGGCCGGGACAATCCGCCCGCCGTCCCCTGGGAACGCACCGTGATTTACGAGGCCCATGTGCGCGGCCTGACCGAACTGCACCCCGAAGTCTGCCGCCCGAGACGCGCGGCACCTTCCGCGGCCTCGCCTCCCCGCCGATGCTGCGGCATTTCCGCCGCCTCGGCGTGACGACGGTCGGAAATCCTGCCGATCCATCGCTTCGTGGACGACGCCTATCTCGCGACCAGCGGCCTCACCAATTATTGGGGTTACAATACCCTGAGCTTCTTCGCACCCGCCCGGCGCTATGCGCAGGTAGCCGAGACCGCTTATTCCGAATTCAAGGAGATGGTCGCCCGGCTGCACGATTCCGGGACTCGAGATCATTCTCGACGTCGTCTACAACCACACCGCCGAAGGCAACGAGCTGCGGCCCCACGCTCTCCTTCAAGGGCATCGACAATGCAAGCTACTATCGCCTGCTGCCGGATCAGAAACGCTACTATATCAACGATACCGGCACCGGAAACACCTTCAACCTCAGCCACCCTCGCGTCATCCGCCTGGTCACCGACAGCCTGCGCTACTGGGTGACGGAGATGCATGTCGACGGTTTCCGCTTCGACCTCGGCACCATCCTGGCGCGCGAGCCGCATGGCTTCGATGAGCAGTCCGGCTTCCTCAAGGCGGTCGAGCAGGACCCGATCCTCGACGCCGTCAAGCTCATCGCCGAACCCTGGGATTGCGGGCCGGGCGGCTATCAGGTCGGCGGCTTCCCGCCGGGCTGGGCCGAATGGAACGACAAGTTCCGCGACACCGTGCGCGGCTATCTGGAAGGGCGATGACGGGCAGATGGGCGACCTCGCCTCCCGCCTCACCGGCTCGGCCGATATCTTCGGCCACCGCGGCCGCAAGCCCTGGGCCTCGATCAATTTCATCACCTCGCATGACGGTTTCACGCTCGCACGATCTCGTCAGCTACAATGACAGGCACAACGAGGCGAATGGCGAAGACAACCAGGATGGCCATTCCCACAATCTGAGCTGGAACTGCGGCGTCGAGGGGCCGACCGACGACCCCGAGATCAACGCGGCTGCGGGAGCGCCAGATCGCGCAACATGCTGGCGACGCTGCTTGCTCTCCAAGGGAACGCCGATGATGCTGGCCGGGGACGAGATGCGGCCGCACGCAGCAGGGCAACAACAACGCCTATTGCCAGGACAATGAAATCAGCTGGATCGACTGGAACATGGGGCCGCGGGGCGAGGCGCATGACGCGCTATTACGCGCGCGCGTCTCGGCGCTGCGCCGTCGGTTTCCGCTGCTCACCCGCGGTCGCTTCCTCAACGGCTAATGGGACGAGACGCTCGGCCTCAAGGACGTCACCTGGCTCGCGCCTGACGCGACGGAGATGGCGGATGGCCAATGGGCCGAAGCCCATGCCCGCTGCATGGGCGTGCTGCTGGACGGGCGCGCCCAGGCCACCGGCATCGTGCAGCGCGGCAACGACGCGACGCTGCTGCATGATCCTCAACGCCCATCACGACGTCGTCGAATTCATCCTGCCCGAGGTCATCGGCGGTCGCGAATGGCGGCTGCTGGTCGACACCAATCTGGCGGACGAGACAAGGATAGCGAGCCGCTCTTCGCCTTCGACCATGTCTATGAAGTGACGGGGCGCTCATTGCTGCTCTTCGAACTCGTGCTTGAGCCGACCTACGGCATCGCGCGCACGAAGCGGAGGGCCCTGCACGTGACGCCGAAGCCAGCGCCCGCCGCCCTTGCCGTGGCGGACGACGCCGCCCGGACCCAGACACCCTATCCGGCAGCAGAGCCGGAGGAAATCCCTGCCTTTGTGGACGAGATGGAGCTGGAGCTGGAGTTGGAGCCGGAAGCGGACCGGCCCGAGGACGAGCCGGAACCGGTGGGTACGGATAAGGGACAAG
>CAWIBZ010000003.1:0-134904 GCA_963834475.1 uncultured Alphaproteobacteria bacterium
TCACCCTGCTCGCAGTGTCGCTCTACCACATCTTCACAACGCTCCCAGTGACCGTCTGCTTCGCGGTTGTTTTCAGCTTCCCATCTGGCAACGAATGTCTGACGGACGACGAACTATACGTCGACGGGACTTGGCAGAACTATTTTTCCTACTGGAACGCGCGCATTCTCATACAGGAACTCGGCATGTCACATTTCGCCATCAACTTTTTTATATATCTGCTGACGAGCTCGTTGTTTAGGCGCGAGCTGGTCGCGGCGGGGGTGAGGGTGACATGCTGCGGACGACGGGTAGGCAGACGTGGTAACGGCGGACACAGCGAGTATGAGAGGGACGAGATGATTCAGCTGACGACCAACACGTCTGTTGCATACAAACTGCATCCATCCGTTGTTCCCGTTGCAAATGAAAAAGATGGAAACACTTATGCGTAAGCTGTAGGGGAGACTGCGGACCATTGGGACAAGGGGACCAATGGGACATCGTGAATAACTTATGAACCATTGATCCTGGATTAATCATTGTTCGATTACTTGATGCAGTACTTCCGGCCGCATGTTTGTATATTAGTTGTGAGTGAAAGCAACATCAGGAAAAAAATGGTAATACAAAAACTGTTTTTTAATGCCAAAAGTAAATTTGACGATCTGGACGTCGAACTTTCCTGCACCTACATGTGATATGGCACAGTCTATCTATTATTGCAGTTTCATAGTGTATATATTTGGCCACATATTGACACAAATGCTATATCTATGGCTGTGATGGTCCCTGAGAAATCTGAGCTGAAGTGGCAAAGTATCATTTGGGGTACATTGGGACAATTTTTATGGGGCCCATTGGGACAGTATCCCGTGCATATAAAATTGGAGTGATCAATTGCAAATTTGCTACTAATGTGTAGTTCACAACTGTTTAAGACTTTAAAATGGTCAGAAAGAAAGTTAGAAGGACTTATAGTCAAGGGATAATAATGATGGGATAATAATGGGAAAATTTGGTACGCGATTGGCCTACTAAGTCTATACACTGTTGCTAGCTTGTTAGCAACTGCTTCTTGGGTGTATAACTGAATATAACAGTTCTTGTATGTATAAGAGTTCCTTATAAAGTGTTTACAATGCCAACAAGACTACAATGCCACCTATCGAAGTCATTGCAAATTGCGAACTTTGTGTGACCGGATGTACATGTGGTCACACCGATTGTGAAAGTGCATCTGGTCACACCGCTTTACACGAATGATGTAAACTATAGCCTTAACCCGACGACCTGCAAAATTTGGTAGAAATCGGTCAAGGCGTTCCGGAGATATTAAAGATTTTAGTAAATCCAAGATGGCGGCTGTGCCGCCATTTTGGACCTAGTTCAAAGGTTAAAACTCAACAGCAACATATCTATAGCCTCAGTGCGACGACCTGCAAAATTTGGTAGAAATCGGTCAAGTCGTGCCGGAGATATTAAAGATTTTAGTAAATCCAAGATGGCGGCTGTGCCGCCATTTTGGATCTAGTTCAAAGGTTAAAACTCATCGGGAACATATCTATAGCCTCAATGCGACGACCTGCAAAATTTGGTAGAAATCGGTCAAGTCGTGCCGGAGATATTAAAGATTTTAGTAAATCCAAGATGGCGGCTGTGCCGCCATTTTGGATCTAGTTCAAAGGTTAAAACTCATCGGGAACATATCTATAGCCTCAATGCGACGACCTGCAAAATTTGGTAGAAATCGGTCAAGTCGTGCCGGAGATATTAAAGATTTTAGTAAATCCAAGATGGCGGCTGTGCCGCCATTTTGGATCGCCGATGACATGGCCTCGCCGACGACCGCCGAAGGCCGGCTGGTCCGTTGGCAGAGGAAGCTGCTTGACCTGACGACCCGCAACCGGCTGCTCAACATCAAGCCGGGGGCAAGCGCCGTCCGGCTGATCTGCCCTGATCCGGCCCGGCTGGAGGATGAACTGGCCGAAGGCCGGAGCTTCCGCATTGTCGGCGAGCCGGAGTTCGCGGGCGTGGCAGGGCGGGACACGGGGCTTCACGCC
Source organism: uncultured Alphaproteobacteria bacterium (assembly GCA_963834475.1). GTDB lineage: Bacteria > Pseudomonadota > Alphaproteobacteria > Acetobacterales > Acetobacteraceae > Acidisoma. The sequence goes on from CAWIBZ010000003.1 coordinate 2,043, forward strand.
GAGCGTACCGGTGTCATGCTTGAAGAGACCTACGCCCGGGCAGCCCTCGATCGTGGCGAACTCCTCTCACCCGGCGAGCCCGAGAAGCTCGATGCCCAGCTCATCGACCTCTATCGCAAGGCCCAGCTCGACATGGCGGAGGGCGGTGCCAACACGCTGTTTCTCGCCGTGGGGTTCCTCCTGTGGCGAAAATCCCAGACCGATACCCGCCAATACCGCGCCCCCCTGATTCTGCTGCCGGTCAAGCTGGAACGGCGGAGCGTGCGTTCGGGCATCACGCTGTCAATCCATGAAGACGAGCCGCGCTTCAATCTGACGCTGCTCCAGATGCTGCGGCAGGATTTCGAACTCGATATCCCGGACCTTGCGGGCCCCCTGCCCGCTGACGCTTCGGGCATCGATGTGTCGCGGGTCTGGACCCTGGTGCGGCGCGCGGTGCGCGACATGGAAGGGTTCGAGGTCGTCACCGACGTTCTTCTCGGCACCTTTTCCTTTGCCAAATATCTGATGTGGAAGGATCTCGTTGACCGGACGGAGGCATTGAAAGGCCATCCGGTTGTCCGCCACCTGCTGGAAAGCCCGCGGGAACCCTATCCCAGCGCTGGCCATCCGCCGCGGCCGGAAAACCTGGACGCCGAGGTGACGCCCGCCGACCTCTTCACGCCGCTTCCGGCTGATTCGTCCCAGCTTGCGGCCGTGGTCGGCTCGGCGCGCGGCTGCGACTTCGTGCTCGACGGGCCGCCGGGGACCGGCAAGTCTCAGACCATCGCCAATATGATCGCCCATAACCTGGCGCTGGGGCGGCGGGTTTTGTTCGTCGCGGAAAAGCGCGCGGCGCTGGACGTGGTGCATCGCCGCCTCGTCGCCAACGGGCTCGGCCCCTTCTGCCTGGAGCTGCACAGCAACAAGGCCTCGAAACAGGAGGTTCTGAACCAGCTGGACAAGGCGTGGCGTGCGTCCGAGGCATCGCCCGCCGCGGAATGGGAGCGGCGGGCGGCGGACCTCAAGCGCGCGCGCGACCGCCTCAATGAACTGGTCGCGGCGCTGCACCGGCGCCATCCCAACGGGTTGACGATCCACGGGGCGATCGGCCGCATCCTGCGGGACCGTGCGGCGGGGGGCGCGGTGCGGTTGGATTGGCCGGCGGGCACGGTCCACGACGAGGCCGGCCTCTCCGCGATGGGCGAGGCCGCGCGCCGGCTGGACGTGCTGCGCCCCGCGGATCTCGCGGAACCGGCCTTGAGCGCCGTGGGCAGGACCGAATGGTCGAGTGCCTGGCAGGCCGAGCTGATCGCCCAGGCTGCAACCTTGAGGGCCGCCGCCGAGCGGCTGGCGGCGGAGCAGACCCGCCTGGCCGAGGCGCTCGGGCTGGAACCCGGGCGGGACCGGCGCGGACTGGCTACAACAGGTGAGCTGTGCCGCGCCCTGACCAAGGCCGCGGGGCAGGATCTCGGCTTCGCATTCACGCCCAGCGCAGGGCAGGCGATCGAGCAGCTGCGCGCTGCCCTGGCGCTCATCCAGGATTACCGTCGGGAGGCCGCCGCGCTGACCGTGCCGCTCGGCGTGGAGCGGGTGCGGGCCTTGCCGCTCGATGCCCTGGCCGCGGAATGGGCGGCGGCCAAGGCGGCCGTCTGGCCCTTGTCGTCCTTCCGCAAGAAGGTCGTGCTGCGGCAGTTTGATCCATCGGGCAATGCCGATCCGGATGCGGACCTGCCGCGGCTGCGCGTGCTGCAGGGCCTGTTGGCACGCCTGGAGGCGCTCGCGCCCTTGGCGTCCGGGTCTGCCGAGCTGGGCCGGGGTCGAGACGGACACGGCGCGCCTCGACACGCTGCTCGCGACGGCGGAGGCCCTTCGTGCGGCGATCGCCCTGGCCGCCGACACGCCGGACCGGCTGCTCACCCTCCGCGGCAGCGTGAAGCGGCTGGTGACGGAGGGGAGCGACCTGCTCGGTCGCGATGGCGCGGTCGGCCGTGCAGCCCATGCTTTCCTGGAGGCGCAGAGCGGCTTTGACGCGGCACTCGCCGCGTTCGAAAGGGTCGCGGGGACCCCTGCCCCGCTCGACGCGCCCGACTTCGCGGCGGAAGCGGGGCGTGTGGCCGAGGGTATCAAGGCCCTTGTGCCACAGCTCAATGGCTGGACGGCCTGGCGCCGGGCCAGGCAGGCGGCTGAGGAAATCGGGCTCGGCGCTTTGGTCAAGGCCATGGAAGCCGGTGCTGTTCCGTCTGGCGGTGCCGCGGCTGCCTTCGAGCTTGCCTATGCGCAGTGGTGGACCGAATGCGCGATCGACGCGGAGCCTGTCGTGCGCGATTTCACGCTCGCCGAGCAGACCGACGCCATCGCGCGCTTCCGCGCGCTTGACGAGCAATTCGCGGAACTCACACGGGCCTATATCCGCGCCAAGCTTTCGGGCGCCATTCCGCCCCAGGATGCGCCGGGGCAGCTGCCGGGTTATGGCGTGCTGGCCCATCAGCTGAAGTTGCAGAAGCGCCACAAGCCTCTCCGCCAGCTGGTGGCCGAGATGGGACCGGCGCTCGGCACGCTCGCACCTTGCCTTTTGATGAGTTCCTCTGTCGGTCGCACAATACCTGCCGCCCGACGCGGATCTTTTCGATCTCGTTATTTTTGACGAAGCCTCGCAGATCACGCCGTGGGACGCGGTGGGCGCCATCGCACGCGGCCGGCAGGTGGTGGTGGCCGGTGATCCCAAGCAGATGCCCCCCACCAGCTTCTTCGAGCGCGGCGGCAGCGCGGAGGCTGACGACAGCGAAATCGAGAGCGACCAGGAAAGCATTCTGGAGGAATGCCTCGGCGCCCGGCTGCCGCAACGGCGGCTCACCTGGCATTATCGCAGCCGGAATGAAAGCCTGATCGCCTTTTCCAATCATCGTTACTATGACGGCGACCTGATCACCTTCCCGGCGCCCGTGACACAGGACAGAGCGGTTTCCCTGCGTCAGGTCGCCGGCGCCTGGTCGCGCGGCAAGGCGCGCACCAACCAGGCCGAGGCCCGCGCGATCGTGGACGAGGTGCTGGCACGTCTCTCCGACCCTGCCTTCGTGGACGAGGCCGGGCGACCGCTCAGCATCGCGGTGATCACGTTCAACGCCGAGCAGCAGACGCTGATCGAGGACCTGCTCGACCGTGCGCGCCGCGGCCGCCCCGAACTCGACCCTTTCTTTGCGGAGGACGCCGCCGAGCCGGTGGTGGTGAAAAACCTGGAGACCGTGCAGGGCGACGAGCGCGACCTCGTGCTGCTCGGTATCGGCTATGGGCCGGAGACGCCGGATGCGCCGGTCATGGCCATGAATTTCGGTCCGCTCAACCGCCAGGGCGGCTGGCGGCGGCTCAATGTCGCCGTCACCCGCGCCAGGCGAGAGATGGTCGTCTTCGCCTCTTTCCCCAATCACCTGATCGACCTGAACAGGACAAGCGCGGAGGCGGTGCGCGACCTCAAGCACTTCCTCGATTTCGCGGAGCGGGGGCCGCGGGCGCTGGGCGAAGCGGTCGCCGGGTCCGTTGGCGGCTTCGATTCGCCTTTCGAGCAGGCTGTTGCCCGCGGCCTGCGCGAGCGCGGCTGGACGACGGTGTCACAGATCGGGGTGTCACGGTTCCGGATCGACCTCGGCATCGTCCACCCCGATCGGCCGGGAGACTATCTGGCGGGCGTCGAATGCGATGGCGCGTCCTATCACAGCGCCGCCACGGCCCGTGACCGCGACAAGGTGCGGGAAGCGATCCTGCGAGACCTGGGCTGGCAGCTTGTTCGGGTCTGGTCGACGGATTGGTGGGTGGATGCGGCGGGTGCCCTTGATCGCCTGGATGCGGCCCTTCGCCGTCTCCTGGAGACGTCACGGGAAGCCTGGGCTGCGCGGCAGGCCGCGAAGCAGGCGGTGGCCGGGGCGGCAGCGCCCTCCCTCGCCGCCAGTTTCGATCCGGACGGAGCCGATGAGCCGCGCCCACCCGCCGAGGAAGAGGACAAGCCATCAGCCCTTGGCGGCGACTATGCAAGGGCGCGCTTTGCCGACATGACCGACCGTATCGACGCGGAGCGGTTCCATGAGCCGGCCTACACAACCACGCTGCGGGAGATGATCGACCGGGTCATTGCTGCCGAAGCGCCGATCCGCGATGATCTGCTGGTCGAGCGTATTGCCCGGGCGCATGGCTTCAAGCGGTCCGGTGGGCGCATCCGGGACCGTGTGCTGACGCTGGTCCGCGCCGCCGCGCACCTGGAGACGGAGCAGAGCGGATCGGTGTTTGTCTGGCCGGATGCGGCGGCTGCCCAGGCGTGGGACCGGGCGCGCTATCCCGCAACCTCGGAAGACATCCGTGCCATCGAGGAGATCGCTTTGGTTGAGCTGACAGCGGCGCTCCGCGCTTGCGCGGCGGGTGACCACCCCACCGAAGCGGCGCGATCCTTCGGCATCCGCAGGCTGAGTGCCGCGGCCCGGGACCGGCTGCACAAGGCCATGCCTGTGAGCGGACATTTCAGGTAGTTGTTGCTGCTGTTACATGGCGATGGCTTGGAAAAGACATCGTCACGCGGGCATGGCTGTGGCAGACTGCACACTTAAGAACTTATGGCCAGTCAGTGCACAGGCAGCGGTTCGTCAGCCTGAAGACGACCTCTAGCTTGCCGGCGGAGTTCGGCAATTGGACCCATTCTCTCGCGTCGGAGCAGATGCGGATGACTGCCTGCGGGTCTTATGGGCGGACGGCGAACGCCTGTTCTGCAGGGTCTGGCGCGAGAGGGATGACGGCGCGCGGCGGGCCATGCTGGCCGTGGTGCCGGCCGCGGATCATCCGAGCCCGCATTGCCTCTCCGGCCTGGCCCACGAATACGGCCTGAAGGAGGCGTTGGACCGGGCTTGGGCGGTGCGGCCCGTGGCGCTTGAGCGCGATCGCGGGCGCAGCATGCTCGTGCTCGAGGATCCGGGCGGCGAACCCCTCGAGCGGCTGCTCGACGCCCCCATGGCGGTGGAGAGCTTCCTGCCCTTGGCCATCGGCATCGCCGCGGCACTCGGCCAGCTCCACGCGCGCGGCCTGGTGCACAAGGACCTCAAGCCTGTCCATATCCTGGTCAACTGCCCAGACGGACAGGTAAGGCTCACCGGGTTCGGCCTCGCCTCGCGCCTGCCGCGCGAGCGCCAGGCGCCCGCCCCGCCCGAATTCATCGCTGGCACCCTTGCCTATATGGCACCCGAACAGACCGGGCGGATGAACCGCTCGATCGACTCCCGCAGCGACCTCTATGCCCTCGGTGTCACGCTCTACCAGATGGTGACGGGCTCGCTGCCGTTCACTGCCTCCGATCCGATGGGGTGGGTCCATTGCCACATCGCCAGAACTCCGCTGCCCCCCAGCCAGCGGCGGGACACCATCCCTGCCCCCGTGTCGCAAATCATCATGAAGCTGCTCGCCAAGACCGCGGAGGAGCGGTACCAGACCGCCGCCGGGGTTGAGGGCGATCTGCGGCGCTGCCTGGCGGAGTGGCAGGCGGTGGGCCGGATCGATGGCTTCGCGCTCGGGGAACACGATATCCCGGACCGGCTGCTGATCCCTGAAAGGCTGTACGGCAGGGCGCAGGAGGTTGAGACCCTCGTCGAGACCTTCGACCGCGTCGTCGAGAGCGGCCGTCCGGAGCTGGTGCTGGTCTCGGGCTATTCCGGCATCGGCAAGTCCGCCGTCGTCAATGAGTTGCACAAGGCGCTGGTACCGCAGCGCGGGCTTTTCGCCGCGGGCAAGTTCGATCAGTACAAGCGTGATATCCCCTATGCGACCCTGGCTCAGGCCTTTCAGGGCTTGATCCGCCCCCTGTTGGGGTTGAGCGAGGCAGCCTTGGCCGACTGGCGCGACGAGTTGTGCGCCGCGCTCGGGCCGAACGCCAAGCTGATGGTCGATCTGGTTCCCGAACTGCGGCTGATCGCCGGCGAGCCGCCGCCTGTTCCGGAGCTGCCGCCGCGGCAGGCACAAAGCCGCTTCCAGCTGGTGTTCCGGCGGTTTCTCGGCGTCTTCGCCCGGCCCGACCATGCGTTGACCCTTTTTCTTGACGATCTGCAATGGATCGACCCGGCAACGCTCGATCTCCTCGAGGATCTGCTGACCCAGCCGGAGGTGCGCCATCTGCTGCTGATCGGCGCCTATCGCGACAACGAGGTCACCGCCGGCCATAGGCTGGCGCGCAAGCTCAAGACGATCCGGCAGGCGCAAGTCCCCCTGCGGGAGATCAGCCTGGCGCCGCTGGCGCCTGCGGATGTGCGGCAGTTGATCGCGGATGCGCTGCACTGCGGGCCGGAGGCGGCTGCGCCGCTGGCGCAGCTGGTGCATGACAAGACCGGCGGCAATCCGTTCTTCGCCATTCAGTTCCTGCACGCGCTCGACGACGAGGGCTTGCTTGCCTTCGACCATGGCGCGGCGCGCTGGCGCTGGGATCCGGGTCGCATTGACGCCATGGGTTACACCGACAATGTGGTGGAACTCATGGTCGGGAAATTGACCCGGCTGCCCAGGGAAACCCAGGCGGCGCTGCAGCTCCTCGCCTGTCTCGGCAATGCCGCCGAAGCCGCGACGCTTGCCCTGGTCCGGGGGACGACGGAGCAGGCGGTCCATGCGGATCTGTGGGAGGCCGTTCGCCAGGAGCTGCTCCTGCATCTCGACGGCGTCTACACCTTCGCCCACGACCGGATTCAGGAAGCCGCCTATTCGCTGATCCCGCAGCCATCGCGCGAAGCGGCGCATCTGCGGATCGGCCGGCTGCTCGCGGCGCACACGCCGGCGGAGAGGCGCGACGAGGCGATCTTCGAGATCGTCAATCAGCTCAACCGCGGTGCCGCGCTGATCACGGCAGGCGACGAGCGCGAACAGCTCGCCGAACTCAACCTGATCGCCGGCAGGCGCGCGAAGCTCTCGACCGCTTATGCCGAGGCGCTCACCTGTCTCGCCGCCGGTGCGGCGCTGTTGACGAAGGATTGCTGGGAGCGGCGGCACGAACTCATCTTCGCCCTGGAGCTGGAGCGGGCCGAATGCGAGTTTCTCACCGGCGCGCTGACCCAGGCCGAGCAGCGCCTGGCGGTGTTATCGACCCGCGCCGCCGACACGGTGGAGCGCGCGACGGTCGCGTGCCTGCGCGTCGATCTCTACACGACCCTCGACCGGGGCAGCCGCGCGATTGCCGTCGGTCTCGACTACCTCCGGCACCTGGGCATCGACTGGCAGGCGCATCCGACGAACGCGGAAGCGCGCGCCGAATACGCGCGGATCTGGTCGCAACTCGGCGACCGCACGATCGAGGCGCTGATCGAGCTGCCATTGATGAGCGACCCCGCATCCCTCGCGACGATGGACGTCCTGACCAAGATCATCGTGCCGGCGTTGTACACCGATGCGAACCTGCATCTCCTGGTGACCTGCCGCGCCGTCAATCTCAGCCTTGAGCACGGCAACTGCGACGCGTCCTGCGCCGCTTATGCCTTTCTTGGCATCGTCGCGGGCCCCCGCTTCGGCGACTACCGGGAGGCCTACCGCTTCGGCCGGCTCGGCTACGACCTGGTCGAGGGACGCGGGCTGACACGGTTCCAGGCCAGGGTCTATATGGAATTCGGCAACGTCGTCCTGCCCTGGACCAGGCACGTCCGGGCGGGGCGCGCGCTGCTGCACCGCGCCTTCGAGGCGGCCAACAGGATCGGCGACCTCATCTACGCCGCCTATTGCGGCAACGAATTGACCACCAACGCTCTCGCCGCGGGCGATCCGCTTGCCGAGGTGCAGCGCGAAGCCGAGCATGGCCTCGCCTTCGCCCAGAAGGCGCGGTTCGGCTTCGTCATCGACTGCATCGCCACCCAGATCGGACTGATCCGGACGCTGCGCGGCCTGACACCCACATTCGGCTCCTTCGACAGCGAGCAGTTTGACGAGCGCCGGATCGAAAGCCGCTTTTCGGAAAATCCGGACCTGGCGTTCGTCGAGTGCTGGTACTGGGTTCGCAAGCTGCAGGCTCGCTTCTTTGCCGGAGACTATGCATCGGCCATCGCCGCATCGTTGCGGGCGCAACGTCTTTTGTGGACATCGCCATCCTACTTCGAACGGGCGGAGTATCAGTTCTACAGCGCGCTGGCCCATGCCGCCTGCGGCGAGGCGGCATGGGGCGGGCAGCCGTCGCCCGAGCAGCGGGCGCATGCCGATGCCTTGGCTGCGCTCTACCAGGACCTCCAGCTCTGGGCGACGAACTGCCCGGAGAATTTCGAAAACCGCGCGGCCCTGGTCGGCGCCGAGATCGCGCGCCTGGAGGGCCGCGCGCTCGATGCCGAGCACCTCTACGAACAGGCGATCCGCTCGGCCCGCGCCAATGGCTTCATTCATAACGAGGCACTTGCCTGCGAACTCGCCGGGCGCTTCTACCTTGCCCGTGGCTTCGACAGGATTGCCCATGCCTATTTGCAGGATGCCCGCTACGGCTATTTGCGCTGGGGCGCCGATGGCAAGGTCCGGCAACTCGATCAGCTCCATCCGCAACTGAGGCCGGAGGACCGCGCAGCGGCTCCGCCCGGGACAATCGGGGCGCCGGTCGAGCATCTCGATCTTGGCACCGTGATGAAGGTGTCGCAGGTCCTGTCAGGCGAAATCGTGCTGGAAAAGCTGCTCGACACGCTCATGCGCACCGCGCTCGAACAGGCGGGGGCGGAGCGCGGCCTGCTCATCCTGCCGCGCGGCACGGAGCATGTGGTCGCCGCCGAAGCCGGGACCAATGGTGATGCGATCCGCGTGAGCGTCACGCCCGTCCGCGCTGGGCGCATCCGCGCTGCCCGAGCGGGTGCTGCATTATGTGCTGCGGACCCGGGAGAGCGTGATCCTCGACGATGCGTCGGCCGAGAACCCGTTTGCCGCGGATCCCTATATGCGCGAGCAGCAAGCCCGTTCCGTTCTCTGCCTGCCGTTGCTCACCCAGGCCAAGCTGATCGGCGTGCTCTACCTGGAGAACAGCCTGGCTCCGCGCATCTTCGCGCCGGCCCGGATCGCGGTGCTGAAGCTGCTCGCCTCGCAGGCGGCGATCGCGCTGGAGAACACCCGCCTGTACCGCGATCTTGCCGAACGTGAAGCGAGGATCCGCCGCCTGGTCGACGCCAACATCGTCGGCATCTTTTTCTGGGATTTCGAGGGGCACATCGTCGAGGCGAACGACGCGTTCCTGCGCATAGTCGGCTACGACCGCGAGGATCTTGTCGCCGGGCGCATCCGCTGGACGGAGATGACGCCACCCGAATGGCTGGAGCGCGACATCCAGCGCCTGGTTCCGGAGCACAGGATGACCGGTCGCCTGGATCCCTTCGAGAAGGAGTATTTCCGCAAGGACGGCAGCCGCGTGCCCGTGCTGATCGGCGTGGCGACGTTTGAGAAGGGTGGCAACGAGGGTGTCGCCTTCGTGCTCGATCTGACCGAGCGCAAGCGGGCGGAAGCCGAAGCCCGCGAGAGCGAGCGGCGGAACCGGGAAATGCGGATGGAACTGGCGCATGTGAACCGTGTGGCAACGATGGGGCAATTGACTGCGTCCATCGCCCATGAAATCAACCAGCCGATCACAGCGACCGTCACCAATGCCCAGGCCGCCCGGCGCTGGCTGCAAGTCGAACCGCCGGACTTGCAGGAGATCGGCCGCTCACTCGATTGCATCATCCAGGACGGCCTTCGCGCGGGCGGCATCGTCCACCGGATTCACGCTCTCATCAAAAAGGCGCCCCCGCGCATCGAGGGCCTGGCAATCAACGATGCAATCCTGGAGATCATCGCTCTCACCCATAGCGAAGTCGCGAAGCAAGGCGTCACGCTGCGGATGCAGCTGGCGGAGGGATTGCCCGGTATCCATGGCGACCGGGTGCAACTGCAGCAGGTGGTTCTCAACCTCATCGTCAACGCCATCGAAGCGATGAGCCAAATGACCGAAGGCAGCCGCGACCTGGTGGTCACCAGCGCGGCGGACGGCGCGGAGGGCGTGCGGGTCAGCGTGCGTGATTCGGGACCCGGCTTCGCCCCTGGCGCCATCGAGCATATCTTCGACCCGTTCTACACCACCAAGGCCACCGGCCTGGGCATGGGCCTGTCGATCTGCCGCTCGATCGTCGAAGCGCATGGCGGACATCTATGGGCCGAGGCCAGGGCGCCGCAGGGCGCGGTCCTGTGCTTCACGATACGGGGACATAATGGCGATGACCGGAGATGACGCCATGACGCGCCTGCCCGTGCGCCGCACCGGCACGCTGATCAACAAGCGGCTGAGGACCCTGACCGCGCTGAAGAGCAGCGGCATCGAGAAGCGCGCTGATCTCCAGGGCAAGAAGGTCGGCTATGCGGTTCCTGGTCTTGAGGAGGCAATCATCGGCAGGGTGCTGCGCCATGTCGGCCCTCCGGCACCTCCGGCCTCGCAAACCCGCCGCGGGCGAGAGTCCTGGGCGCGCTGCAGCCGGCGTATCTGGACGCCAGGTGCTACACCACCTATCGCGACTTCATGCTGCGGGAAAAACTGATCAAGAAATCTCTGCCGCTCGAAGACTATGCGGTGCAGATCAGGGTTTGAACCGTGGCATGGTCGTCGGCCGCGCGGCGTCCCGGCCCATAGAACCGGGCCAGGGAGGCGCTTCGCTCCTGGGCAGGCTCGGGTGCCCGGTCAGCTGGCCAAGGGCGGCCGGCTGGCCATGGGATCATCGCCGAGCGGGGCGATGGATTCCAGACGCCGCTTGCGCAGCCTGTTCCTGTTTCGCTGACCCTGTCGGTGGCATCATCAGCGCGAAGGCGTAATGGCGCGGATAGCCAGGATTCGGCGTGGAGACCTCAAATACGTCCATTGCATGACCGATCCTAATCGTTTGGGTGACTTGGCCAGCGGGGAAGCGGTGACGATAGTGCGGATTGGGCGCCGTCTTCATCCGACCATCCTGGCGTCGTTCACCGCCTCTGGCCCGTTAGCGTGACAGTACCCAGGACCCGGCCGTTTCGCCTGTGCTGGCTTCTGGCCGTTTGCGTGGCATGGCCTTCCTGTTGTTTCGTTTTCGCATTGTTAAGCAATACCATTGAGGAAACGTCCCCGTGCCTGATCCTGGCCCGTCAAAGGCTAAATCGTCATCCGGGGAGACGTCCCCTGTTCCTGCCGGACCCGAAGCCGGTCTCCTGCACCAAGAGTTTCTTCGCCAGGCGGCGGCCACCCCGCAAGCCGTGGCGCTGCTGTATGAAGGCAAAGGCTATAGCTATGGAGAGGTCGAGGCCAAGGCGCGCGCCATCGCCTGCCAGCTCCACGCCGGCGGGCTGCGCCCCGGGCAACGCCTCGCCATCCTGGCCGAACGCCGGCCTGAGCTGATCTGGACGCTGCTCGGGGCGCTGCGTCTCGGCGCGGTGTTCATGATTTTGGATAGTGCCTATCCGCCGGGCCGCCTGCAGACCCTGCTGGACGTCGCGCGGCCCGATGCCGTGATCGCGGCCGGGTCGGCCGTGCTGCAGGCGCAGGCGCGGGCGCTCGGCCAGGCGGCCGGGATCGCCGCCCCGGCCCTTGCCGGGGGCTGGCCGGACGCGGCACCGGGCTTTGCTTTCGATCAAGCCGACCCGGGCGCCCCAGCCTATTTCATTTTCACGTCCGGCAGCACTGGCAAGCCGAAAGCGGTGGCCTGCAGCCATAGGCCGTTGCGCCATTTCGTCGCCTGGCATCGCGCGACCTTCGCGTTCACCGCCGCAGACCGCTTCACCCTGCTCTCCGGCCTGTCGCACGACCCGCTGCTGCGCGACATCTTCACCCCGCTTTCCATCGGCGCCACGCTGCTCATTCCCCGCCAGGCGACGATCACCGAGCCCGGCGCCCTGCGCGCCTGGTTCGACAGGACCGAGGCAACGGTGACCCATCTGACCCCCGCGATGGGCCAGCTGCTCGCCGCTGGCGGACCATGCGCGTCAGTTTTGCCGAAGCTCCGGCACATGTTCTGGGGCGGCGACAAATTGCTGCCGAAGCTTCTGGCCGAGGTCTCCCGCTTCGCGCCGGCCGCGCATCACACCAATTTCTACGGCTGCAGCGAGACACCGCAAGCCGCTGCGTTTTACCGCGACGACGGCCAGGCCGCCTGGCCGACGGTGCCGATCGGCCAGGGGACCGATGGGTTCGAGGTCACGCTCGTCGACGAAAAGAGGCGGCCAGTCGGCCCCGGCGAAACCGGCGAAATTGCGATCACGTCGGACTATCTCAGCCTCGGCTATGTGCAGGAGGGCCAGCTCGCGGCGCCGGCGAAGGATGGCGGCGCCAAAACCTATTATACCGGGGATCGCGGCCGCTACCTGCCGGACGGCAATGTGCTGCTGCTCGGCCGCGCCGACGATCAGATCAAGATCCGCGGCTTTCGCGTCGAGCTCGCCGAGGTGACCAGCGCGCTGCTCGCCTGCCCCGGTGTGCGCGACGCGATCGCGCTGCCGCTGCACCGGGACACCAAGCCGGCCATCGCCGCCTTCATCGCCGTGCCGACGGCGCCGGGCGAAGGCGAAGGCGGCGAAGCAGTGCGGGCCTGTCTCGCCGCGCAGTTGCCGGGTTATATGCTGCCCGAGCGCATCTGGGTGTTCGAGACGCAACTGCCGCTGTTGCCCAACGGCAAGGTGGACCGCAACGCGTTGCTGGCGCAAGCGGAGCGCGACATGGCGGACGCGCCGCCGGCGGACAGGCCGACGCGGCCGATGAGCGATACCGAAGCCAGCCTCGTCGCGAGCTGGGCGGGCATGTTCGGCACCAAAGTCACGGTCGATGATTCCTTCGTCGCGCTCGGCGGTGACAGCCTGTCCTATGTCGAAGCCTATCTCGCCACCGAGACGGTGACCGGCGCGGTGCCGCAAGACTGGACGGCTATGAGCCTTGCCCAGCTCGCGGCCAGTTCGGTGCGGCAGCACCGTTGGTTCAGCAGCATCGACAGTTTCATGCTGCTGCGCGCGGTGGCGATTACGATGATCGTCGCTTATCACTTCGACCTGAGCCAATTAGGGAATGGCTTTACCGGCGCGTTATTCGTCGTCTCCGGTTTCCTGTTTGGCGCCATGCAGATGAAGGACCTGTTCCACCAGCGGTCCGCCACGCGTATCCTGGCCTCGGCGAAACATATTCTCATCCCGACCGCGGCGTTTACCGCGCTCACCTGCGCCGTCGACCTTGCCAAAGGGCAGATCCCGCCGCTGCCCATGGTGCTGTTGAGCAGCGACCTGCTCGACCGTGCGCATCTCATGACCAGGCCGCTTGACGGTATCTTCTGGTATGTCGACGCGCTGCTGCAGATGCTGCTGTTGCTTTTTGTCTGTGTAATCGTTCTGCCGGCGAAATTTCGCACCCCGGCAAACGTGTTTCCCTTCTGCCTGGGGTTGTTCATCCTCGGCTGCGCCGCGAAGTTTGGCCTGCCCTGGCTGACCGATCCGGATTTTCTTCGCCATGGTACGCCGGACCTGTCCCTGGCACAGGTCTCCCCGCTCGGCAATTTCGCCACCTTCATGCTCGGTGCTTTGTTCGCCACCGTTCCCGCCGCCGGGACCTACGGGTTGCTCGCCGCCGCCTTGGCCTATGCCGGGATTGATGCCGGTCTCTACGGGCTGATTAACGGGATCTCCATCGCCGGCGGGGCGCTGCTGCTCACCTTTTGGCGGCGCGTCACCCTCCCACGGCCTTTGGCCAGTCTGGTCTTCACCCTGTCCGGGGCCTCGCTGTTCATTTATCTGTCGCATATGTTGTTCCATTCCGGCACCCACTTGGTGTGGCACGACCGCTTCCCGGCACTGCAAGCGGCGATCGCGCTGCTTGCCGGCGTCACCATTCGGGAATTGTGGCAGGCCAGCGGGCGCCGGCTTGCCCGGCGCGGCTGGGCAACCGCTGTGCGCCCCGTCTGGAGCCGCTGGACCTGGGCGGGCCCCCGCCCCCGGCAGGCCACGAGCCTACCCGACGGCATCAGGCCGCAGAGCGATCCGGTTTAACGATCCGGTTTAACCTGGCGCACGCCGCCGCAGGCGGCGCGATCTCCGCACGCCCGGCAGAGCGTGTCAGCCATTGGCACCGATTGATTGAACTCGCACCGGCATGACATCAACCGGATGAACTGGTGGGCGCACCGCATTGCGTCGCGTTTAACGGCTTTGCCTTATTAACCTAAATGTTAATGGCGCTGCTTTGGCGGACAGGGTGACTGGCGAGCAGAACGCGTAAAGTATTGAAATTGCCAATCACACTTTCTGGGTGTCTATCAGAATACCCCCAATAATACCCCCAAACGCTGGGGGTATTGATGTGGCATCCTTGGGCAAAAGCCCCATCAGAGGCCGCAGTGGCGGAAAGCGGCCCCTCCGCTTGGGGGCGCCCCCCACAGGGGAAGCGGAATTCAGGCGCGGTCGGGCTGGACCGAAAATGGAGGATCTGGCTTCGGCCCAGCTGAGGGAAAAGCCGCCATCGGCGAGCCTGCGCGTCGAGTGATTCATGTCGAGAAGATCTTCAGGCGCCGCGGGGAGCCTGACCCATCTCAGTACGCCCACACCTCACCGAACACTAGTGTGAATCCTACGCCACCCGCCGAAACCGACTGCGCAACGGTCGTGTAGTTTGGCTTCGAGTTAACGAATGCCTGGAGCGCTACCGGAAGCATTTCTATCTTTATCCCATTAGACCGGACGCCCAACGGAAGGGTGTTCTTTGGCGCTCCGTTGGGGATCAGCCATTCGTTTCTCTTCTGCCATTCGATACGCGTGCTGACGTTGATCCAATTCCCCCGGGGGGCGGTAGGCTCCGGACACGGGCCTTCCGCCGGTTGGAGTAGGTTATATTTAAGCATTTTGATAGTTGTTTCATTACACGCTAGGAACTGGACTTGTGCGTTTGGATCCCGAGGAGGCTCTCCAAAGATGTAGCCAATTACAGTTACACCTTCGGAATCATATACTTTGAAAGCACTCGGCGCTTCGCAGGACGTCGAAGTGCAGTAGGCTATTCAATTCCATCCAATTCCATCAGCTTTCGAATCTAGATCTGCTGTGAATAGAAGAGCCACAAAAGTCAAACTTCCGACCAATGGGCGGAAGAAGCTCTTTGGCTTCATTGTGGTGCCCTCCCCTCAATGGTTCTCTGTATGGACCTGACAAATTCCAGCCCCTTTCCTCGTTCGATCTCGTATATCGTTCCTAAGTTATCATAATCTTTACTGACACATAGAAGGAAGTAGCGATTTGAATTTGCGAAAATGAGCCTTAGTTGCTCAGGGCGATGGCTGCACTCACCATATTGTATCAAAATCTCCGGCGCGGCATCGTCCGGAGCAGAATTCGCGGTCTTGTTCCAGAACTGCCTTTACAGTGGGAGCACGTTGCCATTCTCGTTCGGCAGCGCTGGTTGCGGCCCGATTTGCCAGCGGAAGCAACGCCCATGGAAAAATGAAGAGGATGAATATGACACCTAATAGCAGCGCAACTTCGCTCGGGGTTCGACGCTTAACCCGGGTGTAGTTGCATCTTAGGCGTGTTAGTAGAGTCTCAAAGGTAGAGGATTTCTTTTTCGCGATCCACCCTGCAATCGCCAGCCCAAGTATCGGCACTAACGTCCACCACCGGAGCGCATATATCGGGGAATATCCGTAAGTGAGCACCGTAGTGATATTGGGGTCTACCTCGGATATATCGATATTAAACCAGCCAAGGTAAAAATACAGGTATGCCCACCCAAGAAAATATAACGTTGCTGGTGCTATTGTTGCAAAAATAAATTGGTAAATGGCATCTTTCATCTTGGGATTTGCAAACTCCGCTTAATTTCGCGCAGAGTACTGCTGTTGACCTCCTGATCGTAATCCATTGAGACGCCCTTCTTTTTTCTTGATCGGTCGCGTCGTTGCTAGTGCATCCAAACTCGCACTCGCTCAACCTCCTCGATGCTAAACCCCTCCCGCCGCTGATCGGCGTGGTGGGTCGCGCAATTCTAAGCGTGGTTTGCCATCTGCGCGCCTTGTCAAACGTAGCGTTACTTTTACAGTATCTCATGATCGCAGTCGTCTGGAAGCTCTAATTTCCAAGCCGTGTGATGATCGCGTAAAACATCCCGCATTGGGACGCTGGCGCAAGTCAGCGTTTGGGTGGTGCTAGAGACGGGCTGATCCTGCGGAGTGTGTTTAAAAGCGTCCTCCTCAGACCTGCCGCTCAATCGGTCGGAGGCCGGCTTGGCGCGCGACCCGGCCAGCTGGGGGTCGCATTGAATGTTGGCTTTCGCGATTACCCGATTAGTAGTCTGGCGACCAGCATTGGCGGAAGCCGCCAGAGCGGAGACTTGATGAATGTCTGCTTTTCGGAGGGACTGTCAGGAATTTCGTGTGGGTCGGTAAGATGGCGACAAAGGAGGCCCCCAGATGCCCCGACGGAAAGCCCCGCATATCCTGGACGAGCTGCTGGATCAGCTTCTGGGAGGAGCTGAGGCCAAATCAGCGTTTGATACCAATGGTTTGCTTGACGCCCTGAAGAAGGCTCTGGCCGAACGGGCGTTGAATGCCGAGATGGATCACCATCTGGCAGCGGACGACAGCGGTAACAGCCGGAACGGCTATGGCCGCAAAACCGTGACGACCGAGACCGGGCGGCTGGACCTGGATATCCCGAGAGACCGGCAGGCGAGCTTCGATCCGCAGCTTATCGCCAAATATCAGCGCCGGTTCCCGGGCTTCGACGACAAGAGCGTGTCGATGTATGCGCATGGCATGAGCGCGCGGGAGATCGTAAGCCACCTGCGCGAGCTCTATGGCATCGATGTCTCGCCAGACCGCGTCAGCGCCGTGACCGATGTCGTGCTGGACGAGATTGCCACCTGGCAGGCGCGGCCCCTGGAACCCTTCTATCCGCTGGTTTTCTTCGATGCCCTGCGGATCAAGCTGCGGGTCGAAGGCACCGTGCGCAACAAGGCGGTGCATATTGCGCTCGGCGTCCGGGCGGATGGCGCCAAGGAAATTCTAAGTCTTTGGCTGGAACAGAGCGAAGGCGCCAAATTCTGGCTTCGGGTCATGAATGAACCGCGCAACCGCGGTGTCGAGGATATCCTGCTGGCCGTGGTCGACGGGTTGAAGGGGTTTCCGGATGCCATTCGCGCTGTCTTCCCTGAAACGACGGTTCAGAGCTGCATTGTCCACCTGCTGCGCCACAGCCTGGACTTCGTCTCCCACAAGGATCGCAAGGCTGTCGCCGCCGCCTTGAAGGATATCTACCGCGCCGTCGATGCCGCCGCCGGAGAGGCCGCTCTCTCGGCCTTCGAAGACGGGCTCTGGGGACGCCGCTATCCGGCGATCGCACAAAGCTGGCGGCGCGCCTGGAGCGAGGTCATTCCCTTTTACGCTTTCCCCGATCAGGTCCGGCGCATTCTCTACACCACGAACGCGATAGAGGCGCTGAATTCCAAGCTTCGCCGCGCCGTGCGCACCCGCGGGCACTTTCCCAATGATGAGGCCGCAATGAAGCTTCTCTATCTGGTCTTGAACCGATCGGAAAAGCAGTGGGAGATGGGCCCGCGTGAATGGATCATGGCCAAGGCGCAGTTCGCCGTTCTCTTCGGCGAGCGCTTCACCCGGGCCATGGCCGCCTGATGTTCAAACCGCTGCTCTACACGAAATTCCTGACAGTGCGCTTTTCGGATCGTCTATTGCGTCGCCAGATGACCGGGATGGGTCGACATCCGCCAGTTCACTATAGCCACCACCCTACCGCTGGGAACCCTTTTTTCCGGGCGGTAGCGCAGCCACAGCCGGTGGGCGGCTGAAATCCATTGGCTAACCTCGTGCTCTAGCCAGCCCACAGCCTGCGGCCCAAGTTGGATGGGCGCGGGAAAGCTGCCCGCCTTCACCATCCGCGTGATCGTGTCGATGCTCACGGGCACCCGGCGAAGCACCTCCTCACGGCGAAGGACGCGCGGGACCGGCGGCTCTGCCGGAGAACCCTCAGTGGGGATTGCGTTAGTCATTGGCCCTCCTCGCTTGGTCCTGGGCCATGTGTTCTCTGGCCAGAATTATTGGCACGGCGCGGCGATATCGCGGCGAGCCCCAGCATTCGCGTGTGGTCACGGTCGTCTCGCCGTCGTCACCTGTCGTCTTATGACAGGGCCATTTGCGGCCGGACTTGAGCACGTCCTTCACCAGGTCGATCATGGCCTCGCCAAACCCCCATTCGCCCATGCCCGCGTCGAGCTTGGCCGCCGTGGTGGAGCGAAACGGACCCTCGGCGCAGGCAACTGGCATTGGCGATCCCATTTCACTCATCGGCCCATTTCGTGACCGTAACGCGCGCTCCGCGTCAGTGCCTATGACCATCGAGCTGTCCCTTCCCGTGCTCTGCCGCCTCGTCCCATCTATATGGGCAGTCCTCAACGAGATCGCCGCGGATGTACGCGCAGCGCCCTTCGCGTCGACCGGCGTCGTAATCCTCTTCGCGGCGGTCAGCACAACCGGAGATCGTGGGTGAGGTCATGTTTCTTAGTCCCCCACCGAAGTGATGACATTGTCTTCGTCAAGCTCGATCCGGGTCCCGCAGGCGACCCAGGCGCGAATCTTCTGCGCGAGCCCATATGACCGTCCGATGTGCTTTGTGTCGTTCATCGATCGCCCGTCGACCGTGGCGGATGCAATCGTCCCATCGTCACTCAGAAGAAGACGATGCTTGCATTTGTACTTGTCGCGATGCTCATAAGCCTCGTCTTCATCGAGGTATAACCAAACGGATTTGTACTCCGTGCTCTCGACGAGGACGGTGATCACCTGTCCCCACTTCCCGTCATTTTCATGACGTTCGCGCATATCGTCGGCAATGGCCGAGAGTTTCATCTCCTTGGGAGCAAGGCTAAGAAGCTCTTCCATGTCCGCAGACAGACGGCCAGAGACAACCTCTGATACCCGAGCCTCAATCTGCCCCCTTAAGATCGCCATGACGGTCGATCCGTAGGATGGCAAGTCAAGCCGATCCACGCGCAAAGCATCTTCCACGGCCTTCTCGATCTTCTTGCCGGTGTCGCTATAGGTGCGAAGCGCGCGATCGATGCTTTCGACGATCAGCTTGTCAACACGGGTGTTGACCTCCTTTTCAATGAAATCGGGGGTCATTTTCGCGGTCACAGCCGCGCTGATCAGGGTGGACAAGTTATCATTGTTGCTCATTCGCTTCTCGCCTCAGATGTCGTTGGGGAGTGGCCGCGCTGTATTAGTGAAAAGCCTGCCGGCGCTGGGGCATCGAACAGCTCAAGGGCGCCCCGCGCAGGATAAGGATCGACGGGCCGCGGATCGCGAAGCACCAAGCCGATCGGCCCGTTGAACCACGGACTCTTGCTGGCCGTGACCACATCGACGAGTTCGACGACGCCCACGATCTGTCCACACCGGGCCTGCAGCATCACGAGCGGCGGCGGGCAGTTGTTCTGGTACGCGATGCCGGGCACCCGCAGGTGAATCGCCTGAGAGACCTGGTGGGCCGACCACCACCGCGAGGCATGGATGAGGACTGGCCCGCGGTGGTCGGTCTGCCAGGAGCAATTGTGGATGTCCTGCCCGCCGTAGAGGACGGTCCACCACCAGGGCGCGCGGAGGCTGAGCGCTTTCATGCTGCCGCCCTCGCCTGCGCCGGGGCGTGCAGCGTATGGGCGGCATTGGCCTCGGCCAGCAGCCGCGCCATCCGCTTGGGAACGCTGTTGCCGATGAGGCGCGTCGCCTCGGTCTTGGTGAGTGGCCGCATGGCGCCGTTGACGGCGATCTGCTTCGGCAGCTGCAACTCATGCGCTGCGGCCATCTCGTGCGGCTGGAGCATGCGCATGCCGATGTCCGCCACGGCATAGGTCTCGCCCTGCAGGTCGACCGTCACGATGCCGAAGCGCGCCTTGGAGGTCAGGGCATGCAGCGGCTCACCGGCGCCCTGCCCCTCGGCGGTGCCGTAGTATTTGGTGAGGAAAGCAGCCACGGCGGCGAAGTGTTGGCCGCCGGCCGAGAGAGTCGGCAGCGGCTCGTCAACGCTGGCGGCCGTGGACGTACCGCGCAGCTTGGCCAGGTAGGCGCAGGCCAACTGCTGCTGGCACCCGGCCGTCGTCAAAGTGGAGAGTGGCTCCTCCGGCCGGTGCCCGACCATGCCCGTATTGTGCTGGGCGAGCCATGCCGCGACGAGTGCATGCTTCGCCCCGCCGGCCACCATCGTGCCGATCGGCGCCTGCAGATCGAGCGCACGCGGCCCCTGCCCGGCTCGCTCACCGTATCCGGTTTGGATGAGGCTCGGCGCTACCAGGGCGATCTCGCCGCGGTGTGCCGTGGTGATCGTCCGGAGAGGCTCGTCCAGGTCGTGGGCCCGTGGCGCGTCGCTGTGGGTGATGGGCATCAGGAATGGCGTTGCGCTCTCCAGCACGAAGCGCCGCAGGCCCACTGCGATCCGGCGCTCGGTCGCCTGTGCGAGCGGCTTTGCGCGTTCGAAGATGCTGGGGATCGGCAGCGACCAGTCGATGATCTGCGCGGCCGGCACCCAGGGCAGCAACCCGAGCGAGGCCGCCAGGTGCGCTGGGGCGTGGGTGCGCACCGGCCAATCGATCGGTCGGCCATCGCGTCGCGCCACCGCGTGGAACCGCCGGCGGCTCGTCGGCACGCTATAGTCCGCATAGCAGAGGTCGCGGTCTTCATAGGCGTAGCCAAGGCAACGGATGTGGCTGACCCACCGGCTGAAGCTGCGCCCGGCCCGCTGGGGGTCGCGGACGAGCTGCTGATCGAGCCGTGGCACGCGCTCGCCTTTGGCCGCGACCGAACCGTCCAGCTTCAGGACCCGGCCCGTGCGCGGATCGCGCTTGGCGATCAACGGGCCCCATCCACGGATCTCGCGGGCATTCTCGATCATGACGACGAGCGGAGCCATCTTGCCCATCCATCGGCAGACCTGCCAGGGCAGCGAGCGAACGCGTGGGGAGCGCGGAGCGGCGCCCTTGGCGACGCTATGGTCCCGGCAATCCGGTGAGGCCCAGAGGATCTTCACCCGACGGCCACCGGTGGCGACGAGTGGGTCGACGTCGAAGACTATCGCCGCGGACGTGCCGCGTATGCGGATGCAGCGCGGCGTGAGCGGCCAGAGCCACGTCATCGTGGTTGTTTGCCACGGCCACCGGGCAGCCGGCCTCCTCCAGCCCCTGGCAAGCCCCGCCCAGGCCGGCAAACAGCACCACGGTGATTGCGTCATCCAGCTCCCACTGACGGATGTGCTTGCGAACCTGATGCGACCGTCGATCACGCTTGGAAGTGGAAACCCGTGCCGCTGGGCGCGCGAGGACGGCGGCCGGTAGCTGGTCAAAGAGACCGGCGAGCATCATCTCAGACATGGGCGGCTTCAGCCGCGCTGGGGGCAGCGGGCTCTTTCCACCAGCCTGGAAGGGTATAGGCATCGACACTACTGCGCATCGGCATGATGACGCCGAAGGCAGGCTGATCGCGTCGATCGACCAGAACGTAGTGAGGACCGTCGTCCCCTTGGACCATTGGAAGGGTTCGTAAGCAGAGAGTTAAGCCGTCGCGATAGACTTCAGAGAATGCCTTCTGGAAGCGCTCAAGGTACCTCGGATTAAACGAGGCTGCGCTGCCGAACTCCCTCCCCCAGAGGGGCCAGGATTTTGCGCCAGTCTGGGTACGCGCAGTTCGACAGAACACCCTCCCACTGATGGGCAACAACGAAACCGGCCGGCTTGCGCGCAAGGGACAGGAGCAGGTCTGTGGCGTCCGCATCGCGTGGCTGCCACTGGACCGAGGCAAGAGATGCTTTGCAGCCGGCGACCACAAGCGTCTCGGGGCTCTTCCTCTTCGCGAGGGGCCGCAACAGGGTCGGCCAAAGAGTGATCGTCTCGGCGCGATTGACGTACGCGTGCTGATCGTAGACCGCGAAGAGACAATGCCCGTCCGTCGCAACCATCAAGACGCCGTCGCGGTGCGGTTCGACCCGCACCCCGCTGAGATCGGGTCGCCATGTCAGGGAGGCCGTAAAGAGCGAGGCCGCATAAAAGAGGCGAGCCGGTGGAAATCGCCTCGAAGTCGGGCATGGTCGGAGATTCCGCAGCAGATGCGCTTTCGGGAGCGGCCGCGACGGCAGTGGCGTCGGTGATGGCGTCCATGCTCAGGCCCTCCCCGTCATGCGCAGGGTGCGCTGGAACCGACCCTCGGCCCACCACCATCGAACCCACCAGAACAGGCTGCGCCGTGCGCTGGAGGCATCTTCAGCGTTGATCGCGCGCCTGAGCGCGAGGATGCGAGCGGCGGCCCGCCGGGGAGAGAGGCCGGCGACGTAGGCCGGGAGAAGCTCTTCCGGCCAAAGCGCGCCAGGCGTTCCGGCGCCTTTCCGCCGCTCGAGTTCGCCGTCTACGGCCGCGGTATAGTCAAGCAGCACGGATGGTGTGCCGCCGGCCCGGAGGCCATTCGGAAGCGCCACGGTCAAGGTCTCAGTCATTGGCGGAGCCCTCCGTCGAATGGCACGCCATGGAGCGTCGTGCCGCGGGTGATGATGTCCCAGGTCAGAGCATGGCCGGCCCGAAGGCTGTCCTGATCCAGCGCGGAGCGGGCAAGCCCAGCCTCCGGCGCGTCGCTCTTGGAGATCGCGCTCTTGCCGGTGAGGGCGTCCCAGAGGTCCGGCCGCTGCCACCGCATCAAGACGCGGTCGCGGATCACCTGCTTGTGGCGATCAAGGGCAACGCAAATCTCCGGTGTGCGCTTCCCCTGCAAAATCATCTGCATGAGGCGACGATCTTCCTCATCGTCAAATGGACGGGCGATCTTGCTCATCGCTGCACCTCGTTGGGCGCGCCATCCAGGCGGCTCATCGGAGGCGTCAGAGGCCTGTCCGCGGTATCGACCGGTGCCCACGCGGTCGCTGCCGCGATGGGCAGACCAACGACGGCCGGAGCGGGATCGAACAAGCAGTCATAGGCCGCGGCCGCCAAGTCGGCGTTCGCCTGGCCCTCTGTTGCGTTGACGACTGCCAGGCCAAGGATTGCGCCGGTGCCGAATAGAACGGCGCCGGTCAGGATTACGTGCAGCCTCATGACGAAAACTCCCCTTGGGGGGGCCTCTCGTTTTTTGACTTGGACATCTTTGATTTCCTGTGAAGCTAACGCTCACGAAGGCCGGCGCTGCGCTGGGTGCGCCGGCAAGCGCGAGAGTTAACCGGCCGGTTGAGTTTCAGCAGAGCGGTCGTGCTCGATGCCCTTGTTCGGATCTTTGGTGCGCCAGTCAGGCCATTTGCGATTCTCGTTCCGCGTCTGCTTGGCCTCGAGCGCCGCGGCGATCTCCTCCGGGGAATGGCCAGCGCGCCACGCGCCATCGAGAGCGAGCAACACGACGTCGATCCATTCGCTGATGTCGGTGGGCGCCTTCTCGATCTCCACCAGCTCCTTGCGGATATGGTCGAGAACACCGAGCGTCCGCGGACCGGGCCCAAAGGTGCGTTCGGAGAAAGCTCGCTGGCGGTGAAGATGCGCAACCAGGTCCATATGTTGTCTCCGCGGCGTTCCGCCGCGCTGGGGGTTAACCGAACGGTTAAGCGGCGACAGCGAGCGGCTTGATCAACGCAGCGAGGCGCGTCAGGCCCTTCGGCGTGACGAGCACTTGCTCCCTCACCCGATCAGCGCCGTTGACGTGGCCGATGGGCGTGACGCGGTGCTCGAGGAAGCCGGAGATGGTCTTGGATGAGTAGCCGAGGAAGCTCCCGCAGCCGGCGCGCCGGTAGATCCAGGCGTTCCGCTGCAGGAAGGTGAAGAGGTCCTTGGGCCGGACGTGGAGGGCCTTGGCGGCGTCCGTGATGCAGAGGCTGCCCTCGGCCGCGGACAGGCGATCGAGCGCCTCCGCCTTCGGCGCGAGCTCGGCAATCTGCTCCGCCTGGCGCTTCATTGTCTCGTCCGCAAACAGCAGCGCTTGCGCCATGATCTGTTCGCGGGTCATCGCCGTCGCTGGCGCCGCGTAGGAGCCGGTGCGCCGGATCTCGGGCAGAACCTCGTGCCGCACCCACCGGTCAAACCGCCGGGCCTCCGGCTTCCGGCTGCGGGCCATCAGCTTGTACAGGCCGGGCTCGGAGATGCAGTTGACGAGCTGATCTCCGCCAAGGGTCCGCACAGTAAGCGGACCCTTTTCATCTTCATCGAGAACCCGAAGCGAGGAGGTTACGTCGGCAAGCTCGAGGACGCGACAAACGTCGGCGGCAACAAACCACGGATCACAAGCCTCGTCCGCAATCACTCGGATCGGCTTGCTTTCGAAGTGGTGCGTAATGAGGTCGGCCATCCAGCCCTCCCTTGGTGCGGGAGGATATTCGCTCAGCATCACTAAGCATTCAAGCCAAAAGTTTAGTGATGCTAAGAATTTTGCTTAGTGGCAACGCTTAGCGTCGATGGCAATTTGTCCTCACAAAAATGGGAGGATGCGATGCGGCGGCCGCTTATTGTGGCAACATTCGTTGGGGCGGGCGCCTATTCGAGCTTCGTCAGCGTCGCATCGGCGGCAGAGAATCGCCGATTGCCTAAAGATCCCGTCAGATGTCGCCCGGCTGTCCTGCTACGACCAGGCGACCGGATTCAAGCCGCCGCCAAGCAAGCCGTCTAGGGAGTGGTCGGGATCGGGTGCCAACAAAACCGGTCCATTTCATATGAATGGGCCCTGGAAGCTGTCGTGGACGGCAAGCAGCTATGCCGCGTTTTCCATCACCGCCGAGGGATCCAACCAGTCCCTAGATAAGGCGGAGGCGGGGCAGAGCGGCGGGGTGGGCTCTTCCTATATTCCCGAAAGCGGAGATCTATACATAGGAGTATATGCCTCAGGACCATGGCATCTTTGGGCAACGCCGCTTCCCTCAACTCCATCCGCCAGCGACAATGCAGACCAGGGCGCTCAAAGCACGCCCCCTATCTCCGATGCGACCGACGCGCCGGCCGATATTCAACCGACGGACAACACCGCCAGTCTGCCGAGCTGTAACGCTGACGACACCGACGACACGCTGAAGTCCGCGATCGAAAGCAGCCCCCTCGGGACACAGGAGAGCCTGAAGGTGATCAGCATCGATAAGATCACCACTGTCAAAACCCAAAGTGGCCGAGACCTCTGCATCGCAGATGCCTTTACCTCCCTGGGCAGTGTCAAATTCGATTACCAGTGGATATCCCACAACGGTCAAATCTATCTCTTCGAGCGCCCCAACTCCCTCAACTAGGATCAAGCCAGCATAATTCGGGCTCGCGGCACCGCGGCGCCCTGACCCATTCGCCCAGCCAAACAAAAACCCCGCTGGGGCGGGGTTGGTTTATTCGGACTGCTCTTGGGCGCCTGCCCGTATGTGCGCGCGATCTTGTCAGACGCGCATCGACTTATTTGGTCTTCGATCGGTGCACGGACGATCGATGGCGTGAATGCAGACCCTCGCTCGCCGGCTCCCGCGGTGTCACTATCGTCTTTACCGCCTTCACGGCGGCAACAGCCGGCGCGATGTAAGCGGCTACACCGGTCCTGAATTCCGCCGTGACCTCGCCAAGAATGCTCTCCCGGGCAGCGGAATCAAGCGCTTTAGTGGTCATAAATGGCCTCCCGAGTTAAAGACTACAGCCAAAATGAAGCTTTTGGTTTCCGCGAACAAGAAGGCAAGGAAGCATAGGGCCTCACATCCCAGGGCACACCAATCGAGCCCCTCAAACAGCTCGGATATGGCCCCTGGCAGTCCGTGCACGCGGAGCCATCGGATTAGGACATTCGCCAGAAAAGTAACAGCTGCCAACACACCAAAAGCTACTAAGCCCCCAGCAAATTGCATGCAAAGGCGGAAAACCAGCGGTAGTCGTTTGGGCGTCTCGTAGAGCGTCGTGCGCCCGGAGGACAGATCGAGAGCTGCGCGCAGGATGCCATCCTTGGCTGCTGCTTCCGCCGAGCCATTAGCCGCCTCCAAATTGGTTCTCCAGATTGCCGGGAAAGCTTGACGCCATTTGGTCCCGGCCACTCATTATTTTGTGAACGAACGTTACCCCCGAGCGGAGAGAATGTCCATCAAAGCGTTCAGAGGACCCATTTTTTGCATTGCGGCATAGGAGCCCATCAGCCTCCTAGGTTGAGACCCATTCCCTCGGCACGCATAAGCGCCCGATGCCTGGTCGTCCACTCGATGCCGAAGCCGCGTTCAACTCCCTGAGCCCTGCCGTCCACCGGGACCTGATACTGATCCGGCGCTATATTGCCGCTCGCGATCGCGCGCTGGGTCCGCTCCTCGGCGAGACGGTTCAGCAGAATCCACTCCGGGAAGAAATCGCGCGAGCGGTCCTGATCCAGTTTGGCTACGGCCGG
This sequence comes from uncultured Alphaproteobacteria bacterium, assembly GCA_963834475.1. GTDB lineage: Bacteria > Pseudomonadota > Alphaproteobacteria > Acetobacterales > Acetobacteraceae > Acidisoma. The sequence goes on from CAWIBZ010000003.1 coordinate 28,370, forward strand.
GTGTCCGCAGTCGGGCACTACGTGCACCACTGCGAGCGCTTGGCGAGCTCATTTGCCGTCCGAAGCGAGATCCGCGCCCTCGTCGACCTGCACCTGCTCGTCACCAGGAAGCTCGAGACGGACGGCAGGGTGACGCTGGTCGCGCCCACGACGCGGCTCGTCCGGGGCGTCTCGCGGGCGGTCCCACGCATCTCACGCAGCCTGGAGCACTTCTTCATATCGAAGGCCGAGATGAGGGAATGACCCCTGCGAGGTTCCCAAAAATAAAAAAGAGATTTTTTATCCCTATTAACCCAAGCGTAGCGAAGCTCGCTAAAGTGTGAGGGCAACGAAACTAAAGCTGAGGCGTCTATGCGTAACAACCTCTCCGGGCAACATGCTCCGAGGCAGCCACCAATGCGTAGCGATGGCCGACAACCCTCACTGACCAGTCGAGCCTGACGGTATCGCAGAAGGGCCGACCGGCCCGCATTCACGCACCCTACCCAAACTAAATAGGTAGACTGTGGCTACTCAGCGTCCCGTTCGCCTACCCCTTCTGCGCCTTGTCGGGAAGGACGAGGTTGCCCATGATGTGCTTAGCCAAAACCTTTCTCTCGGAACTGGGAATTCCCTCGAGGAAATCGAGCCAAGCGAGGAGGTCAGGATCCTCCACGAGCTTACCGCGATATGGCGAGCCGGGGGCCGGCTGCGGCCCAACCTCTATCCCCAAGACCCTCTTGAGGACACCCATATTCTCCTCGGTCGGCCGGGTAGCATTCAGTTCCCATTGCGCGACAGCGCTCTTGTTGACCTTAATGAGTTCCGCAAGCTGCGCCTGGGAAAATCCTAGCGCTTTCCGCTTTTGCCGAATGAGATCGCCAATATCCATTAGGACAAACTGACCTAATGGCACCTTAGGCGCACTGAGCAATATCGCTTGTGTTTTTTGCTTAGCGCCGCTAAGCGTTGTGGCTATGGACGCCATCGAGATCATTCGGTCTACTAAGGGCCTCAGCGCAAAGATTACGAGGGAGCTCGGGTTCAAGAGCCGCGGGACGGTTTCCCAGTGGAAGCGCGTTCCAGCTGAACACGCGCTCGATGTTGAGCGGATTACGGGGATCAGTCGGCACGTTTTGCGACCGGATCTTTACCCCGAGCCGCCGTACCCGGCGTCCGAGAGGAGCGCGGCATGACGCCTCCCTCCACCATCGAAATCCCCCTGAAATCCGGCATCCGGGTTTCGAAGCGCCCGAATGGCGGCCTCGCGTTGGCTGTCGTCGAGACGATGGGGCCGAAGGCGTCACGCAGGTTCGTCGAGCAGATCGCCGAGATGTTGGGGCTGCAGGTGGTCGAGAAGGACGCACCATGAACCTCACTCCATTCACAGAGTCCTCGGTCGACCCGAAGGGCGCTCCTGGGACCGAAACCCTTCGGAGAAATTGCATGTCCAAATCCAATAGTGAGATCTCCACTCCTGCGTCGGAATCCCTTCTCCCTGCGGCGGAGCGCCGCCACCACTTCAGAAAGCTGAGTTCTGAGCTGAGGCAGTACACGAAGTCCGACGAAGAGTATCTTCTGACGGAACCACATAGGTTCCATCTTGCTTCGCTTTTCGAGCAATACGTCTTCTTCGGTGCGGACAGCCAGGAAGCTCCTTCGCGCCCGTCGATGGAAAATGCGGCGCTTCGCATGGCCGCGCTTTCGCTTGCCCTGGATCGCTATCGCACGGACTTCCCTGGCTGGCCGACCTTCGCCCGGAGGATCGCCGCAGAAGAGGCATTCCTCCGGACTGGCTCGGCTGAGGTCGCGTCAGCGCTTCTTCAGTTCGGCCTCGACCGATTCGAAGACGCCCATTGCATACGCGATATGCTCGCGGCTGTCCTCGGGGATCGTCCCTCGCAAGGCGAGGATCTGAGCGGTGATGGTCGCGGCAGCTTGGATGCGGCCGGCGGCAAGTGTGGCGTCGGCAAGGAGCTTGGTGGCGCGGTAAGCGTTCAAGTCGGCGTCCATAACGGATCTCCTGTTGATGAGGGTGGTAGCTCATCGACGCTAGGAGAGGCCGGTCGGACTGGCAACGATCCGACCGGCACGGATGGTGCCGCGTGAGCGAAGTGCCGAGCAGCGCCCGCGACACCGTGCCCCAAGAAAAGCGGCAGGCCCAAGCGCGGATCGTCCTGTCCGCCGTGCGCGTTGGCACCAAGCCAAAGCAAATCGCGGCGGTCATGGGTGTCACTGAGCGGCATATCATCAACATCCAAGACGCTCTCCGTCTGGTTGGTGAGCTGTGAGCGATTCAACGCCCGTCCCCAGCTTCCCCTGCCCGACCTGCGGCTTTCTGCATCCGGGTCCGTGCCATTTCCGGACGCCGGTCGCTCCCGCGCCGCTGGGGTGCATCTGCCCGCCAGGCGCGAACTTGACTTGCGAGGCGCCCATGTGTCCGCGCAAGCCTTGGCCGATAGGTGCAGCATGACGGTGTCGGCCATCGCGCTCTCACCCCCGCGCCAGCGCGTGCGGATCGTCTGCAGCCATTGCGGGGCGCCGCGGCAGACACACGGCATCCATTTCTGTCCGGTCGTGCGGTGCGACCCCGTCAACGATGACCGCCGCGAATATGTCCCGCCGTCGCCCGAGCAGATCCTGGGGACAGAATGATCATGATCGACTGCATCCTCACCCGGGCCTTCAAACGGGCGCTCAAGCTTGATCGCAAGCCGGATTTCATCATCGGAAACCCGGATGACCCCTATCTGCGCCGTTGGTGGGTGATCCCGCGCAACCGGTGGTTCAACATCTACCTGCATCATTTCCGGCACAGCGATGATGATCGGGCGATGCACGACCATCCCTGGTGGAACGTCTCGATCCTGCTGAAAGGCCGGTACCTCGAGCATACCCCTGAGGGCAGCTTTGACCGCGGCCGGGGCAGCGTCGTGTTTCGTCGTCCCGCTGCGCTTCACCGGATCGAGCTGAAGGCCGGCGAGACGTGCTGGACGCTCTTCATCACCGGCCCGCGCGTGCGCGAGTGGGGCTTCGCCTGTCCTCAGGGCTGGCGTCACTGGAAAGAATTCACCTCGCCACGAAACAAGGGCGAGATCGGCCGGGGATGCGACTGATGGGCATCCGGCAGGTCAATGACGCTGGGCTTGTGGTCGGCCCCATTACCTTTGATGAGCGCTATCACGCGCTCATCCTCAAGGAGGCTGGATGCTCTCACGAAGAGATCGGCGCGCAACTTAACCGCTCGGTTAAGTCCGTTGCGCTGATCTTTGCCCATGCAGAGCGCCAGGAGCTTCATGAGCAGAAGATAAAGACCCTCCAGCAAGAGGATGGGGCAGAGATCGCTGAGAAGGATCGGGATGATTACGATGTTGTCGCGCCCGCCTACTTGGTAGGGCTGGCAGCCATTTCGATCCTCGACAAGTTGAACCGTGCGCGAAAGGCCGCCGGGCGCCCTCAGGCCGAGATGGCGCGCGTGCACGAGCTCGCGTTGACCTATAAGCTCAAGCGGCCCGAGCTGCGGCGCCCTCGGATGCTGCCGCCGCGATGACCCACGATCGTATCCGTCTGCGCCAGCGCTTCGATCTCGGAGGGTCGTTCCCGTGACCTCCTCCGCATTGGGTTGCTCGGCCGATATCCGGATCTGCGCCGCGCGACGCCCCCCAGCATCGCGCGACACCTCATCTCGCCGCCGCTCGCCAGCTCGCGGCTTGATGATTCCCAAGGTCGTTACCCATAGCCTCGTCAGTATCGATATCCGCCATTCAGGCGCCAGGTTCGGCAGCTGCTCTTTCTCCTTTCGTGTCATGCGCCGCTCCTGGCCCCTTGCATGGGCAAACCATGCACGGAGCCGGTGTACAAATGCGGAAAATTTCGTCACAGATTCGGAAAGAGTCGTCACAGATTTGGAAAGAGGCCATGTCCTGCACAACCTCTGAAGCGGAAGAGGTCGGCACTTTCTTTGCAGCCGCCGTAGAGGCGCGGCTTGGCGAGGGACGCGCTCGTGTCATCGCTGACATCGCCCGTCGCGTCGACATGAAGCCCAGCCGCGTCGCCAAGCTCATGCGTCGAGAAATCCCGCGCCTCTGGGCCGACGAATATACCCGCGTTTGCGACTGGTACGATCGCTGGAGCGCTCAACGCGCTGGGGATCTCCGCGCCCGGGCAGACGAGTTGGAAGCCCGCACTCAGGCTCGGAGAGCTCAGCCTCTATGAAACGGCTCGTCGCCTCGCTCCGCTGGGCTCAGCTTGGCCAGCTCGTCCGCCAGCATGACAGGCTGGAAAACAAGATCGACCATGTGACAGCGAAGATCCGCGCGCTCAAAGCCAAGCTCGGGATCTCGCCCGCGGTGATCGAGCAGGAGGTGCGCGAGCGCCTCGGCCGCATCTTGTCGCAAGACGATTTCGGGCCACACCCATGAGCGAGATCCGTCGGATAGGCCCGGCCACGCTGATCCTCGGCGATTGCCTGCGCGAGATGAAGCAGCTGAGCGGCATCGACCATGTCATCATGGATCCCGCCTACGAGGACCATATGCACCGGGCGAAAGCCAAGGCGCGGCGCATCCGCACCGATGGCCACGCCTCGCCCAAGCCGCTTGACTTCGCGCCCGTCCGGCGCATCCGCAACCGTGCAGCGAAGCTGGCCGTAGGGCTGTCCCAGGGCTGGCTGATCGCCTTCTGCACGCCTGAGGGTGTCGCCCCTTGGAGGGATGCACTTGAGGGCGCTGGGGCGCGCTACAAGCGGGCCTGCGTGTGGGTGAAGCCGGATGGCGCGCCGCAGTTCAACGGCCAGTGCCCGGCCATGGGCGCCGAGATGTTCGTCACGGCATGGTGCGGCCGCGGGCACAGCAGGTGGAACGGCGGCGGCCGACGGAACGTGTTCACACACCTCTGCCAACCGCCGAGCCGCCACGGCGGTCACCCGACCGAAAAGCCGGTGTCGCTCATGAGCGAGATCGTCCAGCTTTTCACTGAGCCGGACGATTGCGTCCTCGATCCCTTCATGGGCAGCGGCAGCACTGGCGTCGCCTGCGTGCGCCTCGGCCGGCGCTTCATCGGCGTCGAGAGCGATCCGAAGTATTTCGCCATGGCCTGCCGACGCATCGAAGACGCGGTGCGTCAGGCGGACTTCTTCGTGGCTGTGCCGCCGCGGGCCAAAACCCCGGACATGTTCGCCGGAGCGACTGCATGACCGTCATGACCGCCACGTCACCAGACGACTGCACGGCTGTCTTCGGCCAGATGATAGAGGCCGGCCGCCGCATCGTCCGCAAGCACTGCGGGGTCAACCGTGCCGCGGCCCGCGAATACGGTCACGAAGCCGGCCTCATCGGCGCCGCGGGTGGGCTTACCGAAGATCAAACGCTCGACTATGCCGAACGCATCTTCATCGCTGTGGCAGACGAGTATCAGGCATCCGGAGGGCTGCACTGATGCCCCCTGCGCACCGGTCCTTCCAGCAGTTTCTCGCTGCTCGTGGCCTCCTTTCCTCTTCCTGGCACCAGGTCAATGTCGTCCCCTTGCTGCGGGACGCCTGGCAGTCAGCAACCGAGATCGCCCTGACCGGCGATGCCGCGCGGCCCGGCTTTCGGCCGCTCTTGGACGTTTCCTCCCGAAACTTGGCCGGCGGCGGCGAGCAATCTCCGTCGCCGGCTCTTTTCGATGACGATGCGACGAGGGCTTTAAGATGAGCACAGTCGGACACAACAGCGGCGAGACATCCGATGCTGCCGCCCAGGGCAATATCGCCGCCGACCGCTTGCGCAGCATCATCGAACGGATCGAGCGGCTGGAGGAGGAGCGCAAGGCGCTCTCCAGCGACATCAGGGATATCTTCGCCGAGGCCAAATCCGCAGGATTCGATGTGAAGGTGCTGCGCCAACTCATCCGCATCCGGAAGCAAGAGCCCGCGGATGTTGAGGAGCAAGAGACGCTGCTCGATGTCTACAGACGCGCGCTGGGGATGTAGCATGGCCGAGGGATTGGACCTTGCTGCCGTCTACGGCCGCATATCGCAGGCATGCCGCACGGCGGGCGGACAGCGGGCTTTCGCTGAGCGGGCGGGCTGCTCCGAGCAAATGGTGAGTGCGGTCCTCAATGCCCGCAAGCGGCCCAGCAATTCGATCCTGCAGGCCGCCGGGCTCAGGCGCATGGAAGTCATCGTCGAGGACGCTGGGCGATGAGTGGGGAAATCTCCTTCGCGCTGGGGGCAGCGACCAAGACCCTCAACGAGATCCGCCACATGCATCACCAGGCTTACGCGCGGCACCGCGCTGCTCTGGCGCTGGAGGTCGCAGCCCTTACGATCGGCCGCCGGCCGGCCCACCCGTTCGCCAAGGCCCGCGTGGTGATCGAGCGCCACTCGGCGGGCAGTCCTGACCGGGATGGGCTCATCGGCGGTCTCAAGCCGTTGCTAGACGTTCTGCAGCCGTTCTCGGCCCGCTCACCGAATGGTCTCGGGATCATCGCCAATGATTCTCAGGATTGTCTGCGCCTCGAAGCCTCGTCCGTCCGCTGCGCGCGCGGCGCGGCGAAGACCGTCGTGCGCATCGTCGAACTCGACTGAACAAGCCCGAGCGACTGTCTGTCAGTCGTTGCTTTGAATTCGCGCCCGGACGCCGGCCGGTGCGCCACAAATACGGGAGGGCCGGCTATGGCTCGAATCAGGAGCGTCCATCCGGGGCTATGGACCGATGAGGCATTCGTCGCTCTGTCGCCGTTTGCCCGCCTCCTCGCGATCGGGATCTGGACCGAATGCGACGACCAGGGACTTTTCGCGTGGAAGCCGTTGCAGCTCAAGATGCGCCTGATGCCGGCGGACAGCGTCGATATCGCGGCCCTCCTCGCCGAGCTGCTCGACGGCGGCCTGATCGGTCGGTTCACAGTCGGCAAAGCCGATCTCGGCGCTGTGCGGAACTTTCGGAAATTCCAGCGACCGGAGCGGCCCAACGCCGTTCATCCAATCACCGCTGACATCGCGGCGTTTATCGGCCTGGAATCGACGACACACACCGGCAGCGCGAAGAAGGCTCCCCGATATGGCGGCGATCCGCAGCGCGAAGGCGATGATGCAACACCGACAGTCCGGGAAGGATCGCCTACATCTCAGGGAGCGGTAGGTGAACAATCGCCACAGAGCGATGATCACTCGGCGACCGATCACCAACACGGCGGAGATCCTTCAGCGGAGGCTCCCCGAGGCGACACCGACCAATCGGAGGTCGAACATAGAGCCATCACCGATCAATCGGAGGGTGAACACGAAGCTATCACCGATCAATCGGAGCGCGATCAGCGACCGCTCACCGATGATTCACCGACAGATCACCGAAAGTCGGGGCAGATGGAGGATGGAGAGGAGAGGAAGGGAGAGAAAAGAGATTCCCCCTCCCTTCGGTCGGGGGACGCGCGCGCGAGGGCGCCGACGGCCCGAGGAACCCGATTGCCGGCAGACTGGGAGCCATCCGAGATCGAAGCTGACTTCGCACTGCAGCTCGGGCTCGACGCAGAGCGCGTGGCGGCGCGGTTCCGGGATTACTGGCACTCGAAGCCCGGTCAGGCCGGCGTGAAATGCGACTGGACCGCGACCTGGCGCAACTGGTGCCGCGAGGAGGCCGATCGCGGCCGAGGTGGGCTCCGAGGGATGCCGCCTGGGGGACCGATGCCGCCGGAGGGCCCGATGACGCGCCTCGCCAGGGAGGCGCGCGCCAGACGCGGTGACGGGGTGGGACCAATCATCGAGGGCCTGCAATGAGCTGCCAGTCGAGGTTTGAATGGTTTTCGATGCTCGCCAAGCTGGCCTACCCGGCCAATCCCGGCCGGGCGGAAGAGGCGCTGATGCCAATGCTCGCCCGGTTTTCCGATCTGCCAGAGCATGCCTTCACGGACGAAAGCCTCGAGCACGTCATCACCTCCCCGCGGCGCATGGCAATTCCGAGCTACGACGAGATCCGGAAGCCTCTCGCTGCCTGGTGGTGGGAGAGGAAGCGCACCGCGGACCAGCGGCTCGGCCGGGACGAATGGCCCGCGCTACCGGCGCCAGCTGCCATCGTTGACGCTGCGCCCGCCGACGCCCGCGAACGCGTAGCCGCGGCAATGGCGATCTTTCGGAGGAACATTGCGGAGGTCAAGGCGACCCGGCCACCGGAGCGCCCCATCAAGCTCGATCCGGGCCACCTATCCGACGCTGATCTTCTCGTCACTTGCGAGGCCATGGCGGCGCAGGGAAATGGGCCGGCCGCGATCCGGGCGGCAGGTCTGCGAGCCAAAATGGGGAAGGAACATGCGGATGAACGCTGAGCAGTTCAGGGCACCATCCGCGCTTGAGCTATCCTTGCAGCAACAGCGGGACATGTTCGCCGCCGCTGCGTCTGATCCGGCGCGTTCCTATTCGGCGCGCTCCTCAGCTGAGACAACGGTGCGTGATCTTGATCAGAGGCTTGCCCGCGCCCGCATGTGCAGAGCTGCGCAGCTGGAGGTGGCGGAACAGGTAGAGCGAGAGGTCAGCGCGCTGCGCACCGCGCTCCGGGACATCGTCAAGGCAGCATCAGGCAAGTCGAAGGGCGCGTTGTTCCGTGCGATCGAGCGCGGCCGTGATTGCCTTCGCGACCACGCTGCCGGGCTGCCCGCCGACCCAGGAGCCCGCCGGTGACCGCTCCCACCCCCATGGGGGTCAAAAACCGCGGTCGCAGGCCGTTTGTGGACCGGGCCCTCACCATTTTTTCGCGCGTGCATAATGGAGGAAAAAGGATCGCATGACCGAACGCATCGCCTGCGCCGCCCTGCGCCTGCCGGCTGGCTCTATCGTTAGCGTCGAGCCGCCGCTTCGCCATTACCACGCACGTCAGGAGGCCCGGAGGCTGGGGCATTTCTTTGCGGAGATTCACGGCGCCGAGGAAGGCTATCTCACCAACGGTGGCCGCTTCGTCGGCCCGCGCGAGGGCGCTCGCATCGCCGACGAAATCGGACAGCGGAAGGCGCGCCTCGGATCCGGTGAGATGCTGATGGCCGAGGAACTCTGGTGATGAGCCAGCGCAGTCTCCTTGAAGTCAACCACGATCATGCGCCCGGACCGTCCGATGCCGAGTTGCTGACCTGGGCCCGCCAACTGACCGGCTACATCCGCAGTGGCGACGAGCGCTATCTGCCGCGCGGCATCCAACTCAAGCATCGCCGGCATCACACCGAGCCGGATCGGTCCTGGCTTCCTCCCCGTCCCCGCGTCTCTCCCCGCTGAAGGTGTCCCCATGCTCGCCAAAGTCCCAGGCCTTTCTGATGATGTCACCATGTCTTTCGCTCGCATCGACGCAGCCGCTGATGCGGAACGGGAGCGTGTAGCCACTGTTCTGCGCAGCGGTGCTCCGGCGCCGCTGGATTTGCCGCCGCTGCCAGAGCCGCCGCCAGGTCCGCTCACCCGCAAGCAGAAGCGCGCTTATCAGGAGCGTCTGCGCCGCGCCCAGAACAAGCGCGACAAACTGGAGCGAGAGAATCTGCGGGCCCAGAAGGAGGAAGCTGAGGCTGAGCGGGTTGCGCCCGGGGTGCGTCGGCATGCGATTGTCGATGGAGATGGTGTCGTGTTGCGGCCAGCAGTCATCGAGCGGGATGGTGCGACCTACCGGCGCGCGAATGCGATCGCCCATCTGCAGAAGAAAATGCCGAAGTTCATCAAGGATCGACATGTCCACGCGTGCCAGCGCTTCCTGGCTGCGTGCGAGGAGGTTGGCGGCGGCGTCGGGCTCGGCGCGAGCGATTACCTGAGCAAGACGTCTGGCGAAGCGTCCGGTAATGGCGTTTCGGAGGCAAAGCAATCAGCCATCCTTTCGCAATGCACGATGCGAACCGAGCTTGAGGGTGCGCTCGCGTGGATGGGCGGGGCCAGCGGAATTGTCGCGGCAATCCTCTGCCGAGCCGAAACCGTCGCGTCGTGGTCGCGATCGCAGTCGCCGGAAATGGATCCGCGTGTGGGACTGGGGATGCTTATTTCCGGCCTGGATCGCCTGGCGGATTTCTACAATCCGCCGGATCCCCGTGCGCAGCGGATTCGCGTTGCCTTCTTTGAGGGGATATTTTCTAGAGATTAACGGATCGACAAACGCGCGAATGGGACGATAGGAGCCGAAACCGCGCGAAGTCCCCTGCGATCGGCCAAAGACGACGAGTCGATCGAAAATTGTCCCATTCAAACCGTTTTTATATTGCAATATAGAGAGAGCCATGTTCATTCGAATGGCGAGGCATTTGAAAGCTGATAAAACTCAGTCGCACGCGCTTCTTTGGGCTCTCGGGCGGGCTGGAGAAACGCTCGAAGGGGAAGATTGGGTGTCAAATTCGACGGCATATTATCCGGGCGGATCCCGAGCTCGGGTTACCAGAGCCGGCCAAGCAGTCAGAGAGGGGAAGAGCTCCCTAGACGATCTAGTCGCCATTGATGTTTGGCGGGCTGCGCACCAGCCGGTACCTAATACCTTCCAGGCGATGCTTCGTGCGCGTGCCAAAGGGCAGGATGTCGTCGTAGCGCAACGACACAAGCGTAAACTGACTATCTTTGACAAGCTTCGTCGTTTTCCAAAGATGGAGCTGGCGCGGATGGACGACATAGCTGGCTGCAGATTGATTTTCCCTGACATCAAATCTCTCCATGATTTTCGCAGTCAATTTCACAATGCAAAATTTAAGCATCGGCGTCGCAACGGCGTTGAAAAATATGACTATATCGAAAGGCCAAAAGCGACAGGCTATCGGGGCATCCATGATGTCTACGAATACGATGCCAATAGTGAAAAGGGTCGCCCCTACAAAGGACTGTTTATCGAGCTGCAGGTACAGAACCTATGTGCAGCATGCTTGGGCGACGGCCGTAGAAGTCATCGGTCTGATTACGGCGCATCAGCCCAAATTTCAGCAGGGCGACAAAAGATTTGAGCTTGCAATGGCACTTGCAAGCGAAATTCTGTCCCGCGCTTTCGAAAATAAGACGTCGTGCTTTCCTCTTCTATCAGACGAAACAACTGTTAAATCATTTTTGGATTTGGACCGAGAAATTGGAATTATGAAATTGCTACGCGGACTCAACGCCGCTGACGAAGAAGTAAACGCGAAGAAGAACGTTATATTGATGTTTACCGGTAAAGACGAGCTTGAAGTTCGCTCCTTTCGAGATGCCTCCGAAGCACTCAGAGTTCTATTCGATTTGGAGAAAGCTAATCCCGGGAATGATATCGTCCTCGTCAGAGCGGCCTCCGGAACTGATGTCCGTATTGCCTTCAGGAACTACTTTTCCGACGCCCGTGATTTCATTCGTTTGGTCGAAGAGGGCTGCCAAAGCCTCGCGGGGCGAGTTGTTCCGGGAGACATTGCGCCCTTTCTCCAACTGGAGAGTAAATTGTAATCTGCTTTTCCGTCGGCTTGGTATCTCCGGTTCCCGACATGACCTCGGTGTGTCGCACTGTTAAGCAGAGGCATTTAGCGAAGCTGCGGTGCGGCTAGCTTCTCCCGTCGCCGAGTCCCAGTGTCCGTCCTATGCAAGCCAAAGTCCCCGACCCAACGGGCGATTTCGCGACGCATTCCGTTAAACCGATACACGCCTGCAACTAAGCACACATCGATGGCCACGCGGATATTGTTGACGCATGTGCAGGATTGTGTATGACTTTCATCAGGCTCTCGAATTGTGCCCGGCGGCCCTGCGAGGGACACTTCCTAAAATCAACCGAGCGGTTTAGTTCTGCGTGGCCGCAATCAATGTCACCGTCAGCACCAAAGCAGCGACGAATCTGCTGGCGTCGGTTGCTAAGCAACTGCCGTTTGCGGTTGCGAGCGCCGCGAATGACTTGGCGCGCCAGGTTCGCGAAGCTGAGCGCGCCGCGGTCCCGCAAGTCTTTAAGCATCCGCGGCCCTTTACAACGAACTCGGTCTTCACCCGGCCCGCCACGAAGAGGAATCCGCAGGCTGCCGTCTTCATTCGGCCCGAGGTGGCGAAATACCTGCTGCCCTATGAAGAGGGCGGTCTGCATGTTCTGCCCGGGAAGGGCAGCACTCTACTTAAGCCGGTGGATGCGCAAACCAACTCATATGGTCAGCTTCCTCGCCGCCTAACGGCGCAGCTCAATGCGCGCAAAGACGTTTTCGTCGGGCCGGTCACCACCAAAGACGGCAAAACGATCAACGGTTTCTGGCAGCGTCTGGACGTGACTCGCCAAGGCAACGCCCGCCGCCGGAGACGCGAGCAAGGGACGATCTTCAGCCAGGAGCATGGCGCGCTCAAGCTTCTGATCCGGTTCGGTGATGCGCTGCCGGTGAAACAGCGCCTCGATTTCAGATCCCGCGCCGGCGCGCTGGTCGCGGCGAACGTTGGGCCAGCATTCGCCCGGGCGCTGGCCAAGGCGCTCGCCACGGCGAGATGAGTCACCGCCACAGGAGGTGGCTGGGCCGTTGCAGACCGGGACGTGGCCCCGGCAAGCGTCACCAGCGGCTCAACCACCATCGCAGAACCAGGTCAGAACCGACGACAGCGGCAAATATCAGCTGCCATCGGGATCGAACGAAGCTGGTCAGTCTCATCCCTGGGTGCCGCAGTGATGAAGTCACTTGGGCATTGCTCCCGCTGGTCGACTTGGCCGGTTGACGTGCTCGAACGCCTCGTCGGCGGTGTCCAAGACGTCGGTCAGCTTGTTGTCTTTCGCCACGGTGTCGACCGGCTCTCCGGTATCGTCGAAATGCGCCAGCGACGAAGCTTGAAACTCACTCATGTCGGGCTCCTTGGTTTAGTTAGAGGCCGAGTTAACAGCCTTTCGTGTCCGCATGATTGCGGGCGCGGTCACCGTCCCGTGAGAGTGGTCACGTTCGCGGTGGGTAATGGCCCCTCCGACGGAAGGCGCGCATGTCCTCGAACCCTGACGCGTCAGGACTGACCCATGCAAAGGGCGCGGGCGCCCACAATCAGTCATGCGATTTTGGGTCCTCCCGGGAGGTCCCCCGTAACGCGGGCATTGCGCACCGCGATGTATCCCTAGACATAGGGCCGTAAAAGTTGTCCGCACTTGGCATCTCCATTCGCGAGTTCGCGCGTCGCGATGGCTGCAATGACAAGCTTGTTCGCCGAGCGCTGGAAACCGGAAAACTCAAGACTCTGTCTGACGGAACGCTTGATCCGGCGCTTGTCGGCACGAGCTGGCGGAAGTCCAATCGGCGGCCCGCAGCGGGTGCGGACAGTGTGGCGGATGTCCGCACCCAGGTGTCCGCACCACCGAAGTTGTCCGCACTATCCCAATCTGAGTCCGAGAGCGCCGCGCAGGCAGCCGAACGCATCATCGCGCAGAACGGAGTGCCCTACAGCCTGCCGGAGGCCGAGCGCGTCAAGGAGAACTACCTCGCGCTCCTACGTCAGCTCGAATACGATCAAAAGTCCGGTCAGGTCGTTTCCGTTGCCGAGGTCTCTCGCGCGGTCGGCCAGGAATACGCCAAGGTACGAACGCGCCTTCTAGCGATCCCGGCCGAGCAGGCCCCTCGCATTCATCGCCTCAAGACGGCCGCGGAGATACAGGACGCATTGCAGACCATCATCGTCGAGGCGCTAGAGGAATTGACCCGTGACGGAGCCAGCGCCGCCGGCTGAGACGCGGCGCTACGAGCGGGGTTACCAAGCGCTCCTAGCTGGTCTGAACGATGCGCGGCATCAGAACCTGAAGCCGCCGCCGAAACTGACCTTGAGCCAGTGGGCGGATCGCTATGCGGTCCTTTCGCCAGAGACGAGCGCCCAGACTGGCCGATTTCGAGCCTACGCCTATCAGGTGGGCATGATGGATGCGATCACCGATCCGGCCGTAACATCGGTCACGGTGATGAAGGGAGCGCGTGTCGGCTACACGAAGGTGCTTGATCACACGATCGGGTACTTCCTTCATCAGGATCCATCGCCGATTCTGGTCGTTCAACCCCGCGTCGAGGACGCCGAGGACTACAGCAAGACCGAGATCGCACCGATGTTGCGCGATGTGCCGGTACTGGCGCAGATCGCGGGCGACCCGAAGGCCAAGGATGGCAGTCAAACCATCCTTAAGAAGACGCTGCTGAATGGGTCCAGCCTGACCCTGGTCGGTGCCAATAGCCCGGGCGGCTTCCGGCGCATCACCGTCCGCGTTGCTCTCTTCGATGAGGTGGACGGCTATCCGTCCGGCGGTGCTGGGTCGGAGGGCGACCAGATCGCCCTTGGCATCAAGCGCACTGAGACTTTTTGGAACCGCAAGATTGTGCTCGGCAGCACCCCCACGGTGAAGGGCTTGAGCCGGATCGAGAAGAGCTGGGAACAGAGCGACCAGCGCCGATATTTTGTGCCCTGCCCCCATTGCGGCGAAATGCAGTATCTGGAATGGGGCGGCAGGGATTCACCTCACGGCATCAAATGGCGCAAGGATGAACAGGGGCGCCATCTTCCCGAGACCGCGGTCTATGTTTGTCGTGCCAACGGCTGCATCATCGAGGAGGCCGATAAGCCCGAGATGATCGCGGCCGGCGAGTGGCGCGCATCGAAGCCATTCAACGGCCATGCCGGCTTCCACATCTGGGCTGGCTACAGCCTCCATGTAAATGCGTCGTGGGCGAACCTGGCGGCCGAGTGGCTCGAGGTAAAAGACGATCCGCTGCGGCGTCAGACGTTCATCAACCTGGTGCTCGGCGAGCCTTACGAAGACCGCGGCGATAAGGCGCTGAGCGAGCGCATCTTAGCCGCGCGCACTGAGGTATGGGCTGGAGAGGTGCCTACCGGCGTCGCGGTGCTGACGGCGGCGGGCGACGTGCAGGACGATCGCGTCGAGATTGAGATCGCGGGCTGGGGCGCGAACGAGGAACGGTGGAGCATCGCTCACGAGGTCATCGAAGGTGATCCCGACAGCCCGGAGCTCTGGCAGCAAGTTGACGCCTACCTGAAACGCAAATGGCGTCGCGCTGACGGTAGAGAGTTTGAAATCGCATCGGCCTGCATTGATTCCGGCGGCCATCACACGCAGAAGGTCTATGAGTTCTGCAAGGCGCGGCTCGGCCGCCGCATATGGGCAGTGAAGGGCGAATCTGCGCAAGGCGGCGCCCGATCTCCCGTGTGGCCGACCAAGAAACCGAGCGCGCGAAACAAACAGGCATTCCGTCCGGTCATCATCGGCGTGAATGCAGCTAAAGACCTCATCCGGTCTCGGCTTGCCCAAAAGCAACCGGAGCTGGGGGAACCAAGCCCCGGCTACATGCATTATCCGACCGATCGGGATATCAATTTTTTTGCCCAGCTCATATCCGAACGGCTGGTGGTGAAAACGATCAACGGCCAGCGTTACCGCGTGTGGGAACTGACACCGGGAAGAGCGAACGAGGCGCTGGATCTCGCCGTTTATTCGTACGCTGCCCTCTGTGGACTCCTGCATTTCGGCTTGAGACTGAACCAGCGAGCCGAGGCAGTCACCAAGCCATACGTCGCCGCCCGCGCCGAACCACCGCCGCAAGCGCCCGCGGCCATGATCCAGGGCCCGGTCTACACGCCGGCCCCGCCCGCCGGGGTGCCCCAGACGCCTGCCCCTCGGGGTCCAACGGTTCAGATGGCGCCCCCGACCAGACAACGCCGCAGTTTCTCCGGCCGCTTAGCCGGGGCCTGAGCGCGTTCAGCGCCGTGAGGCGCCACGTCCCTCTGATGGAGACTTCCCTATGCGCTTCAACCCGCGAACGTCGATCTTCGCGGGCATGCCTCGGCCGCAATTGGAAGCGGCGTTGCGCAGCGCGCAGCAGGCATACGTTGAACTATCCAGCGGGGCGAAGGTTGTTACCGCATCCTATAGTCAGGGTGATGGGGCCAAATCGGTCACCTACACGGCCGCGACGCTCCCGAACCTCGTCGCCATGATCAAGGAACTGCAAGCCCAACTTGGCATCGTCCGCCATGCGCGGCGCCCGCAGCGGTTCTGGTTTCGCTGATGGTCAAAATCCTCGGGCCTGACGGCCAGCCACTACAGCCAGTGCGGCAACGTGGCATCGCTGGCGGGCCGCCTCGCGCTCGAGCATTGCACGGTCGCGGGCACGCGCCATATGACGCGGCGGACCTTTACAATCCGCAGATGGCTGCATGGACGCCATATCTGTGGTCGCCAGATGGCGAGACTAGTCAGTTTTTTCGTGACCGCATCGTCTCGCGCGCCCGCGACGTCGAGCGCAACGATGGCTGGGCACGCGGCGGCATCACGCGGATCCTGGATAACGTCATCGGTGCGGAGTTCCGGCCGATCAGCAAGCCTGACTATCGGGCGCTGTCATACCACACCGGAAACAAGGCCTTTGACGCCGTTTGGGCCGATGAATTCGGCCATGCGATTGACGCCTGCTGGCGCACCTGGTCGGACGATATCGGCCACCACGCCGATGCCATGCAGTGCCTGACCGTTCCGCAGCTCATGTGGGTCGCGATGCGGCACAAGCTGATTGACGGCGATGCGCTGGCGGTCATGCTTTACCGGCCGGAGATCCTTGGTCCAGGTCGGGCGCGCTATGCCACCTGCGTCCAGGTGATTGATCCGGACCGGCTCAGCAACCCGCAGTTGAAGTTCGATGACAACGCGAACCGCGGTGGCGTCCTGGTCGACGATTTCGGCGTGCCGCAGGGCTATTGGATCCGGCGAGCGCACCAGGGCGACTGGTTCAGCGCGGCGAAAAGCGTCCAATGGGATTTCCTCCCGCGCGCCACGGACTGGGGCCGGCCGATCGTGGTCCACGACTACGATCACGACCGCGCGGCGCAGCACCATGGCGGCATCGGCGTTCTACGCCGATTCTGCAGCGCCTGAAGATGCTCAGCCGCTACGACAGCACCGAGCTCGACGCGGCGGTCATCAACGCGATCTTCTCGGCCTATGTCCGCAGCCCCTACGATCAAGGAGATGGTCGATGAGGCAATGGCAGCCGGCGACGGCGCCGAAGACGTGCCGCTCGGCGAGTATCAGGACATGCGCCGGGATTGGTGGCGGGATCGCCGCTCGCTGATCGGCGACGTGCAGATGACGCATCTGTTCCCGGGCGAAGAGATCGGCACGGTCAATGCCGCCAGGCCGACGACGAATTTCGAGCCGTTTGAGGTCGCCATCCTCCGCCACGTCGCGGGCGGCATCGGCGTGACCTATGAACAGCTGAGCGGCGACTTCTCGCGGACCAACTATTCAAGCTTTCGCGGCGCCACGAACGAGAGTTTTGAAAACTTTCAACCGGCGGGCCAAGGGGTTCGAAGTTGGCTTCGCCAACCCGATCCGTGCGGCATTCCTGGAAGAGGTGATGGACGTCGAAGATGTGCCGCTTCCGGCGGGCGCGCCGGCCTTCATGGATTTCCGCGTCGGCCTATTCGAAGTGCCGCTGGCTGAAGCCAGGCCGCGGTTGGACCAATCCCCTCGACGAAATCCGCGCATCAACGCTCGCCATGCAGGGTGGATTGTCCACGCTGGAGAACGAGGCGGCTGAGCAGGGCGCTGACTGGGAAGAAATCGTAGACCAGAGAGCCGTCGAGATCGCGCGCTTCAAGGAGCGCGGGCTCGAATTGCCAGAAATCTATCAGGGCGTCGTATCCCAGCCGGACGGCGGGAAGATTGGATCGGGAGGGTAAAATGATGAACCGCCTCCCTCACCTCGCTCAGCGCATGTTCAACGTCCCGGTCGCGATCGCGCCGGCGAAAGCCGAGGTCATCATCGCCGCCTTGGCTGACCGGCTGGGCATCGCTCACATGTTCCGGGCCAATGGTGAGCCGTCGCGCTCACGCCAGTGGCATTCGACGATGACGGCGAAGTGCTTTCAGCACCGCGATCCGACCGCGGCGATAAGGGATATGATATCGTCGAAGGCGTGGCGGTAATCCAGGTCTGCGGAACGTTAGTGCAGAAGAACGGCTATCTGCGGCCCTTCAGCGGGATGACGGGTTACGATGGCATCCGGCAGAATTTCTGACTGCGCTTTACGATCCGGCCGTCAAGGCGATCGTGCTGGACATCGACAGTCCGGGCGGCGAGGTGCGCCGGGCTGTTTCGATCTTGTGGACGAGATCTACCATGCCCGTGGCGAAAAGCCGATCTGGGCAATCCTCAACGAGATTGCCTACTCGGCGGCCTATGCCATCGCCAGCGCAGCGACCACATCACCGTCCCGCGCACCGGCGGCACAGGATCGATCGGCGTCGTGCGCTGCGCACGTCGACTGTCGCAAGGCGCTGGACGGGGGCGGGCGTAGCCGTAACATTCATCCAATACGGCGCACGCAAGACTGATGGCGCGGCCGAAAAGCCGCTCAGCGACGAAGCGCTGGCGCGGTTCCAGGCCGACATCGACAGCATGGGCGAGATTGTTCGTTGAGACCGTCGCCCGCAATCGCGACATCGCCGCGAGCAAGATCCGCGCGATGGAGGCTGGAACATTTCTAGGTGCTGCGGGGGTGCGATCGGGCCTCGCTGATGCCGTTATGGCTCCCGACGCCGCCTTCCGCGAGCTGCTCAACAGCCTCGCCTGACCCTCAAGGAGTAATATCACATGCGACAGACCCTGATGGCGGGCGCATCCTCGTTCGCCCACCTGCTCGGCCGCGCGCCGAAAGCCGCCAAAGCCGCCGACAAGGACAAAGATCCCACCTGCGCCGACGACGATCTGGACGACGAGAAGGGCGACGGCGACGATGAGGGCGATGGCCCGAAGGACGGCAAGAAGTCCAAGCGCGCCGAAAGCCCGGAGAAGGATGAAGAGACCGACGAGCGCGAGGAACGCGACGAGGAGGAGAGCGGCGACGCCAAGAAGTCGAAGAAGGCCAAGGGCAAGCGCGCCGAGGCCGATGACGACGAAGGCGACGACGGCGAGTCCGGCGATGACGACGAGGAAGGCGACGACGGCTCCGATGGCGCCGACATGCGCAAGAAAAGCGCCCGCGCGGCTCGTCTGCGCGAACGCGCCCGCTGCTCCGCGATCTTCAAGGACGCCGCCGCCGGCAAGAACCCGGCGCTGGCCGCGCAGCTCGCCTTCGGCACCTCCCTGCCGCGCAGCGAGGCGATCAGCGTCCTCCGCGCGGGCGGCCTGGCTGTCGCGTCTTCGCCACGCCGCCCGACGCTCGACGAGCGCATGGCGGCCGTGAAGGTGCCCTCGGTCGGTGCTGGCGATGCCGGTCGTCCGGCCTCCGGCGCACAGAGCGTTGCGCAGCAAATCATCGCGGCGGGCAAGCGCGCCCGCGGCGAAGCCTGATCCACACCACAGGAGCACCATTCGATGGTTCTTATCGTCAACACTGTCGGCGACAACCCTCAGCAGCCGATGATCACGGCTGAGACCTACATTCCGGATCAACTGATTGCCGGGGCAAAGAATCTCGTCACCCAGCCGATCGTGCTCGCGGCCGGTTCCCAGCTGCCGCGCGGCACCGTGCTCGGCCAGCAGACCAGCTACAGCGTGACCGCGACTGCCGGCACCAATACCGGCACCGGCACCATCGGCTCGATCAGCGCCGGGTCCACGGCGCAACTCGATATCACCATCGGCGCCACGACCTACGGTTATCTGCTGACCGCGACCAGCGCGACCACCTTCACGGTCCAGTCGCCGGAAGAGCAGACCCCGGGCGGACAGACGACCGGCGGCTCGACCGCGCTGCCCAACGCGACGGTCGGCACGGCCTACAACTCCGGTGGCATCGCCTTCACCATCACCGCCGGCGGGACCGCCTTCGTCGCGGGCGATAGCTTCACCCTGAACGTGGTCGATTCGATCGGCAACTTCATCGTGTCGGTCAAAACGGCGAGCGACGGCAGCCAGAACCCCGTGCGCGATCCTCGCGGACTTTGCCGATGCTACCAATGGACCGGTCACCACCGGCGCCTATGTCGCGGGCGAGTTCAACGTGAACGCGATCAACTATGACGCGTCCTGGACCCCGGAACTGCTGACGACCGCGCTGCGGCAATACGCGATCTTCCTCAAGGGCTCGGTGGTCGCCGCGGATCCGCCGAACGACAGCGCGCTGTCGACGCAGCCGACCGTTCAGAATTTCGCCTGACGGGCGAGCCTCATCCGCCCCTTAGGCAAGGGCGTCCTGCACTGCCGTGACGGCAGCGCGTCCCTGAGATGGAGCCTCCTCACATGGCCGGTGATCCGTTCGTCTATGACACCAACACGCTCATTCAGGTGGTCCCCAACCTGAAGCGGGCGCAGTCCTTCCTGCTCGACAAGTTCTTCCCGAACATCGTCCTGAGCGATTCCGAGTTCGTCTCGATCGACGTCGACGTCGGCAAGCGCCGGATGGCGCCGTTCGTCTCGCCGCTGGTCGAGGGCAAGCTGGTCGAGCAGCGCCGCATCCAGACCAACATCTTCAAGCCCGCCTACATCAAGGACAAGCGCGCGCCGGATCTGCGCAAGCCGGTCCGCCGCATGATCGGCGAGCGCATCGGCGGCGAGCTGACCGGCGCCGAGCGCGAGATGGCGAACCTCGAATTCGAGATGACGGATCAGATCGACATGCTGACCCGCCGCCTCGAATGGATGGCCGCCAGGCGCTGCACGACCGGCACCGTGACGGTCGTCGGCGAAGGCTTCCCGACCGCGCTGATCGATTTCGGCCGCGACTCCAGCCTGACGGTTGCGCTCACCGGCAATGACCAGTGGGGCGTCTCGGCCAACTTCAACGCCGACGGCCGTGATCCGGTCCCCGTCGCAGACGATCGAGAATGGCAGCACGCAGATCCTGAAGGAGTCCGGCGCGCAGGTCACGGACATCATCTTCACCACGACCCCCTGGCAGAAGTTCCTCGACCGCCGAGGGCGTGCAGGGCGCGGTCTACTATCCGAAGCTGGGCGACTTCCCGAACTCCATCAACCCGGGCGCGCAGATCCAGCAGGGCGCCGTCTACAAGGGCCGCTGGGGTCAGTACGACCTCTGGCTCTACAACGACTGGTACGTCGACGAGAACAACATCGAACAGCCGATGATTCCGGATGGAACCATCGTGCTGTCCGGCCAGGAAATGATGGGCACCCGCGCCTTCGGCCAGATCCTGGACCCCGCCTTCAATTACGAGGCGCTGGCCTTCGCGCCGAAGACCTGGGTCGAGAACGATCCGGCGCAGCGCTTCATCCTGATGCAGTCGAGCCCGATCGTGATCCCGTCGCGCGTCAACGCGGCGATGGCGATTACGGTGTGCGCCGGGAGCCAGAACTGATGAGCGATCAGAAACCCGCCGCCCGGCCCGGTGAGGCGAAGCAGGAGCTGGTAACGGCGTCGATCGCCGCGCGCCGCTCTCTGGTGATCAACGGCCAGACGCACGGGCCGGGAACGCAGGTGCGGCTCCCGGTGGAGGAACATGCCCGCCTCCTCGCCGCCGGCTTCCTGCACGACACCCGTGTCGTGCAGCTCGAGCCCGGCTCGGGCCCGCAGTTCCGCGGGCCGGTCGACGGCGTCGTGCGCCCGACCTGAGCCATGGCGATCGACTGGGACCAGGTGGTGATCAGGCCGACGGTCGCGATCTTCGGCGAGCGCGTGCGCTATGAGCCGAGCCTCGGCCGCCCCTTCCCGGTCACCGGCGTCTTCGACCAGCAGTATCTCGAGCTCACCCCGCTCGGCCGAGGTGGGCCCGATAGCGAAAGCTGGTCGATGGCTTCGCCAGGCGCGATCAGTGCCGAGATGCCGGTGCTCGGAATCCGGCTCGCGCAATTCCGCACGCCGCCCGAGCAAGGCGACCTGCTGACGATCGAGAGCGGCCGCTTCCGCGGCGAGCGCTTCATCGTCAAGGAAGTCCGCGAGGACGGCCACGGCGGCGCAAAGCTCCTGCTCAACGCGGTGTGATGACATGCCCCTGATCGACGGGATTTCCCGCAAAGCGCTCGAGGCCCGGGCGATCAAGGCCCTGATCGACGCCCGGACCATGGCCTTCGATCGGGTCTATTCACCACGATCCTGGCCGACCAAGGCCGACCTCTTCCCGGCGATCATCGTGCAGACACCGGTCGAGCGAAAAGTCGCGATCGGCCGCGGCATCGACCAGTTCAATGCCTACATCAGGCTCGTCGCTGTCGGCCGCGTCTGGCGCGCGTCAGAAGAAGAGGCGCAAGCCGATATCGATCTGCTCTCCGGTCAGATCGAGGAAGCGCTGCTCTGCAACAATGATTTCTCCAACGCCGTGCAGCAGTTCACGACGATTGAAACCACCTCCGCCATCAACACGGACAGCCGCAATATCATCGGCGACGTCGGCCTCGCCTTCGAATGCGAGGTCTACCAGGTCTATGGACCGGTCGGCGTGCCGCTCGTGGGCGTCGACATGACCATCACCAACGGACCCGGCGGCGCCCCATTGGCGCAGGCGAAGGTCTCCTTCCCGCAGACGTCCTAGTTCAGGAGCACAGATATGTTCGTCAAGCCAGGGACGAGCCGGCGCACCGGCTTGACCGTGAAGGTGCGCGTGCCGCGCACCAAGGCGCTGCTGCCGGCCGACGGCGCCGAGGTTCCCAATACGGGCTTCTGGCTGCGCCGCCTGCGCGACGGTGACGTCGTCCTCGCCGATGCCCCAGCCCCGACGCCGGCCGTGGTGCAGAAGGAGGAGCGCTGATATGTCCGGCACTTCCATCAATATCCCCGGCTATAACGCCCAGAATCGCGTCCCCGGCGTCTTCGCCGTGGTCGACGCCAGCCAGGCGAATACCGGCCAGTATAATCAGCTGACGTTGCTCATCGGTCAGATGACCTCCGCGGGCACGGCGGTGCCGGGCCAGGCGGTGATCTCGGCCGGAATCGGCGAGGCGCAGACGAGCTACGGCGCCGGCTCGCAGCTTGCGATCGCGGTCGAGCGCTATCGCAACCTCGACCCCTTCGGCACGGTCTATTGCCTGCCGCTCGCAGACGCCTCCGGCGCGATCGCGGCGACCGCGACCATCGCGCTCTCCGGCACGGCGACGGCCGCAGGAACGATCCCGCTCTATATCGACGGCAATTTCATCCAGGTTCCCGTCAATCTCAGCGAGACCGCAGCGGCGGTCGCCACCGCTATGGCAGCGGCGATCAACGCCTTTACGACGCCGGACGGCAATCCGCTGTCGATGACCGCGACCGTGACTTCGGGTACCGTCACCCTCACCCAGCTCAACAAAGGCACCATCGGCAACGAGTCCGTCGTCCTGCTCTCCTTCCTCGGCGTCGGTGCCGGCCAGGGCCAACCCGGCACGACCAACGTCCCCGGTATCACTGCGACGATCACCGCTTTCGCCGGTGGAGAGACCGATCCGACGGTCGCCACCGCGCTCGCGAACCTGCCGGCGACCTCCTACGATTTCATCTGGTGCCCCTACCACGATGCGACCTCGCTCGGCGCGATCAGCTCCTTCCTCGGCGAATCGGCGGGCCGCTGGAACTGGTCGAGCGAGCTCTTCGGCGTCGCCTTCACCGCCTATAACGGCACCTTCGCCACCCGCACGACCTGGGGCAGGACGCAGAACGACCAGTTCCTCACCGCGATCGGCGCCTACGGCAGCCCGAACCCGGACTGGCACTGGTCGGTCGACTACTGCGCGGCGGCGGCCGTCAGCCTCCGCGCCAATCCGGCCGTGCCGGTCGGTGGCCTCGCCGGCGGTGTCGCGCTCAATGTCATGGCCCCGGCGGTCGCGAACCTCGACAGTTTCGAGGAGCAGGACACACTCCTGTTCGACGGTCTGTCGACCTATGTGGCGACACAATCCGGCCAGGTGCTGGTCAGCCGCGCGATCACGACCTTCCAGCAGAGCAGCGCCGGCGTGCCGAACGATGCCTTCCTCAGCCTGAACGTTCCCTACCAGTTGATGGCCTATATCCGCGCCGTGCGGTCGATGATCCAGTCGCAGTTCAACCAATGCATCCTGGTCGCGGACGGCACCAAGATCCCGGCCGGCTCCGCGATGGTGACCAGCCAGACGATCCTCTACTCGATCATCGCCCTCTATCAGCAGCAGTGCACGACCGGCCTGGTGCAGAACGCCACCGCTTTCGCGGCGCAGGCGGTCGCCCAGAATGCCGGTAATGGGCTGGTGGCGGCGATGCTGCCGATCATGCTCGGCAACCAGCTGATCAACGTGGCGATGGATATCCGCTTCACCCAGCCCTGACCGAGGCGGGCCCCGGCCCGCTTCGCTTCGCCCTGACCGCCGCCTGGGCGCGGCGGCCTCTGCAGCGCCGTGATGGCGCCGCCTCCCCCAGATGGAGATTCTCATGAGCGGCTCGAATATGAGGCTCGCCGGCGTCGTCGCCCTCACGATCAATGGCGCCACCTGGAACGTGGTCGGGGATCTTGAGTATTCCCCGACGACCGTGCTGCGCGAGACGCAGAAAGGCCAGAGCGCCGTCGAGGGTTATTCGGAAATGCCGCAGCAGGGCTCGGTTTCCGCGAACCTGCGCGACCAGGGCGGCACGACCATCGCCAGCCTGAATAGCCTCACCAGCGCCACCATCATCGCCCAGCTCGCCAACGGCAAGACCGTCTATGCGACGCCGATGTGGCAGGTCGGCGAAATTGCCGTGAACACCCAGGAGGCCTCCTTCAAGATCACCTTTGAAGGGCCCTCCGTCATTGAGGATATCGCCTGATGTCGGATACGACCGAGACGAAGGACTTGCCGGATCAGATCACGATCGCACTGAACCCGCCGGTCGTTTTCGATCAGCGGGAATATCCGCAGCTCGTGTTGCGCGAGCCGCGCGCCGGCGACGTGCTGCTCGCTGAGCAGCAGGTCAAGAACAGCGTCAATCCCTGGACGATCCGCAATCGCCAGATCCATCTCATCGCCAAATGCGCCGATGTGCCGCTGCCGGTGATCGAGAAGCTGCCGATGCGGAAGTACAATCAGGCCTGGGCCTTCATCAGCCCTTTTTTCGACGCTGGCCTCGAAACTACCGCGAACTGATCGCGCAGCTCACCCGCTTCTATCACTGGCATCCGGCGGCCACGGACGACATGACCGCGTCCCAGCTCGCCTGGTGGGTGGTGCAGGCGAACGAGATGGTGGCGAGGGAACGACAGAATGTCCGGCGCCGCTAACTCCAATATCTCCGTCAAAATCGGCTTCGACGACCAGGCGCTCGACCGCATCCCGGCGGCCAATAAGCGCATCCAGTCTCTTGAGACGAGCTCGGGCCGCGCCGCCCGCGGCATCCAGACCATGGTGCAAGGCGGCGGCACCGAGAAGCTCGCCAAGGGCATGCGCGGCCTCGCCCGCGAGAGCCTCCAGGCCTTCGAGAATATCGGCCGCATCATGGGCCCGCTCGAGGTCATCACCGGCGCGGCCAGTGTTGCCGGTCTCGCCCGGCTGACCGCCGGATGGGGCGATCTCACGACACAACTGGGCTATTCCGCACAGCGTGCCGGCGTCGGCGTTGGTCAGCTCAGCGCACTCCAGGGCGCGGCAAGGCTCGTCGGTATCTCGACCCAGTCGGTCACCGCCGGCATGACGGCGCTGAACGACAACCTGACCGCTGCCGCGACCGGCCACGCGCCCGAGGCGATCGCCGCCTTCAATTACCTGCACATCGCGCTGCGTGACGCGAACGGGCAGCTTCGCTCATCGACATCGGTGCTACCCGAAATCGCCGACAAGCTGGCGGGGATCAAAAACCCGGCGATCCAGGCGCAGCTCGCGACCATCCTGCTCGGCGGCGCGGCCGCCGACCTGCTGCCATTCCTCCGGCAGGGCTCGGCAGGGATCGCGCAACTGACCCAGGAGGCCAAGAGCTACGGCACGACCAGCGCCGCCGACGTGAAGATCTCCAACCGGTTCACCCATCAGCAGGGTGAGCTGATGGACGCGATCGGCGGCCTCTCCAATGTCATGGGCGAGAAATACCTGCCCGCCCTCGGCAATGCCGAGCAGGGCCTCGCCAACTTCATCAAGACGAATAAGGAAACGATCGCGGACGCGATCCCGGCCATGATCCTGGCCTTCGGTGGCCTCGGGCTCTATTTGAAAGGTCCCTTCCTCAAAGTCATCCGAAAGGCCCTGCTCGGGGACTTGGCTCAGACGATTGAGCAAGCAGCGACGCAGGCGAAGACGGAGGTAGCGGCTGCGGCAGAGGATGCGGCCTCGGCAGCCAATGCGCCCTCGTCCGGAATCCCCCGCCGGAGCTCGAGTGGCCTCAACAAGGGCCTCTTTGTCGGCTCGCTGCCGATGTATTTTGATTTGCTGGGCCAATGGCTGGATCCAAATTCGCGACCGACCTTCCGCGATACGCAGAGCCTGCACGATCAGTTCCCCGGCCTGAACTGGGCGCCTGGAACGAACCCAAACCCGCCATCCGGCACGGCGGCGGGCCTTCCTAAAAACCCGATCGTTACCCCGCCCGGGCCAGCCAGCGCGCCCCGTGGCATCCGCAACGACAATCCATTGAATCTCACCTACGTGCCTGGCCAGCCTGGCGTTGAGGGTTCGGATGGAACGTTTGGCGTTTACAAGTCTATGGCAGCCGGCATCGGCGCCGACCTGCATCAGCTCATCCTCAATCAACGGAAGGGCGACACAACTCTCGCGCAGCAGATCACGGCCTGGGCGCCCCCTGGGACGAACGACACCTCCGGATATATCGCACGGGTCGCTAAAATGACTGGCATCGATCCAGGGGCGCCTCTGGACGTGACCAACCCAAAGACTGCGGCGGCCGTGGTCGGAGCAATGGCCGTCGTTGAAAATGGGCAGGGCTTGTCAGCCAAAGACATCAGTGCCGGAGTGCAGCTTGCACTCGGACAGTCTGCCGCATCCCAAGCATCGCCTTCGGCTGGCATCCCCGCTGTACCCGCGTCGCCTCCTGGCCCGCACGGGCACGGTGCATCCACCGCGGTCGGTATCCCCGAAGCGCCAGACCAGGGGCCATCCTTGTCGCTTCCCGCTTCGCACGCGCCCTCCGGCCCCGCGCAAACCGTCGCCGGGGGCGCCGGCACGGGTGCTGCCGCCAGCGAGACCACGGTCAAAGGCTCGGCGACGGTCAGCGTCAATATCAAGGGAGCGCCGCCCGGTACCCAAACGAGCGCCACCAGCGACGGCGATCTGTTTGCCAATGCCGGTCCGGTCAAGATCCAGAGCAGCGCGGTCGGCCAGGGGATGCAGGCATGAGTGGAGCGATTGCCCGCGTCGCGGGGAGTGTGGGCGCCGTCCAGGGCGCGATCGGCCAAGTCGGCTCCCTGGTCGGGCAAGCGGCCTCGATCGGCCGCAGCATCGGCCAGATCGGCAATGAGGTGTCGAACCTCTTCGGTGGCGGCGGCGGTTACCTCATCCCGGCCTCCGGCCTCGGCCCCTGGGCCGCGACACTGCAGACCGCATCCTGGCGTGGCCTCCCCTTTGCCGTGCGCTCCAGCCTCATCCGCCGCGGCCGCCGCGTCGCGGTGCATGAATACCCGTTTCGTGACGAGGTCTGGGTCGAAGATCTCGGCCGCGGCACAAGGATGGTGTCGTTTTCGGCCTTCCTGATCGGCGACGACGTCTTCCAGCAGCGCGACGCCATGGCGGCCGCGGCGGAGACCGCCGGCACTGGGTTGCTGGTCCATCCCTCGCTCGGCAGCATGTCGGCCAGCCTGATCGAGTTCAGCGCCGGCGAGCGCGCCGATCTCGGCCGCGTCGTCGAGATCGAGTTTTCCTTCATCCAGAGCGGGCAGGATCAGCCGCTCTATCCGACCACGGTCATCTCGACCCAGTCCCTGGTGCTGAGCGCCGCCTCAACGTCGCTTCTGGCGACTGCCGCGGACTGGGTCTCGAACGTCACCGCGGCGGTCGCGCTCGGCTACGCCGCGGTGCAGGGCGCGATCGGCCCGGTGATCGGCATCGTCAGCCAGGTGCTCGGCACCGCCCAGGCGATTGTCGCCCTCGGCAGCGAGGCCATTGCCCTGCCCGCCGAGATCATCGGCAGCGTCTTCGGCAGCCTCGGCCAGAGTCTCGGCCTGGTCAACGATGCCGGCATTGCCTTCGGCGCCGTCGCCGGCCTGGTCGGCAATTACGGCCGCTATGCCAATGCCGGGGTGACGACGCCCCTGCCCGCCTCGGCGACGGTCGAGTCTCAGCTCGATCTCCTCACCGCCAACCGGGCGGCCGTGGTGAGCGCGATGACCGCCGTCTTGGCAGGGGCCATCGCCGCCCCGCTGGACCTGCCGGCGACCATGCAAACGGCCATCGCGGCCTTCCAGGACTGCATTCAGAGTCCAGCCGATCAGCTCCGGCTGCTCTCCGTGCTCGCCGGTTATGCGCCGGCCGTCACCAGCAACACGGCGCCGATCGGCGCCGCGATCACGACCATCGAGACAAGGTTCGCCGCGCTGGTGCGACGCACCGCCTGCGCGGCGCTGGCGACCGCGGTGGCCGGCTATCAGCCGACCAGCTACGACGACGCGATGACGCAGCTGCAGGGTGTGACCGCGCTCCTGGATGCTGAGTCCATCTCGGCGGCCGATGCCGGCGACACGGACAGCTATCTCGCCCTGCGCGCGCTGCGCGCCGCGGTCTCCGACGATCTGCTGACGCGCGGCGCCCAGCTGCCCACGCTGATGACCGTTACCACCCCGGTGCCGATGCCCTCGCTGACGCTGGCCTATGAGCTCTACGGCGATGCGACGCGCAGCGATGACCTCATCGCCCGCGCCGACCCGATCGCGCCGCTCTTCATGCCGACGAGCTTCCAGGCGCTGAGCAGCTGAGGGGCTGATCCGACGGAGCGCGCTGTCCGCGGCCTTCTGGGAAAAGCATGACCAACCAACCGTCCATGATCACCGGCGGCCAGAATGCGAAGCCGCCCAGCAACAAGCTGACGCTGATCGCCGCCGGCCAGGCCCTGACCGGCTGGGAGGCGGTGCGCGTCACCCGCAGCCTCGATCGCGTTCCGGCCGATTTCGATATCACGCTGACGGAGCGCTATCCGGGCCAAGCGGCGGCCGTTGTGGTCAATCCCGGTGATCCCTGCACCGTGCTGATCGGCTCGGACACGGTGCTGACCGGCTATATCGACCGCTACAATCCGTCCTTCTCCTCGCGCAGCCATCGGGTCCGCATCATGGGCCGCAGCAAATGCGAAGATTTGGTCGACTGCTCGATCTCTCCCGCGGCGCTCAACGGCATGTCGATGACGACGACCTCGCTGCAGCTGCTCGCGCAGGAGCTTGCAAGCCCCTACGGCATCACCGTCTCCTCGCTCACCGGCACCAATGTCCCGGTCGCGGCGATAGGCGGCGGCCCGCTCACCTTTTCGGCGATCCTCACGGAAACGCCCTATGAGATCATCGAGCGCGTCGCGCGCTATGCCGGCGTGCTCGCCTATGACGGCACGGACGGCAATTTGATCCTCGCCAATGTCGGAACGTCAACGATGGCGAACGGCTTTCAGCAGGGCCTGAACGTCGAGGCGGCCGATGTCAGCTACTCGATGGACCAGCGCTTCCAGGAGTACCTGCCGGCGCTGATGTCGAGCAATATGTTCGGCCAGCAGGGCATTGGCGGTGTCACCTATGCCCCTGCCTATGACAAAGGCGTGCCACGCTTCCGCGAGCTGATCGTGGTCAGTGAGCAATTTGCCATCAGCCAGCAGTTCGCTCAGCTGCGCATCCAATGGGAGATGGCCCGCCGGCTCGGCCGGTCCCAGGCAGTGCGCCTGGTCTGCGACTCCTGGCGCGACAGTGCGGGCACGCTCTGGGCACCGAACGCCTATGCCTCGATCAACCTGCCGGCGCTCAAACTGACGCCGCCAAAGCCCTGGATCATCGGCGAGGTCAGCTACGTCCGCGATGACCAGGGCACCCATGCCGAGCTCCTGCTCATGCCGAAAGAAGCGTTCCTGCCGGAGCCGACGATCCTGACGCCGTTTTTCTGGGACCCGACCAACGGGCCGCCACCCGTGGGCGGCGGCGCCGCTGCACTCCCGACCGGAGGCTGACCATGCCGAGCGTGATGACGCGCCTCTGGAACGCGCTCGCCGGGGGTGCTGTGCAGGCTGTCAACGATGCTGGCACAGCGCTGATGGCCCAGATCAAAATCGGCTATCTCGAGACCATGACGCTGCCGGTCCTGCAGCAATTCGGCTTCTCCAGCGTACCGCCGATCGGCTCCGACGTGGTCGCGCATTTTTTCGCGGGCGATCGCTCAAACGGTGTCATCACCGGCACCAACCATCAGCCCTCGCGTCCGACCGGTAAGAAGCCCGGCGAGACCATGGTCTATGACGACTTCGGCAAGCAGATCTACCTGACCGAAGACGGCGGGATCATCGTCAACGCCAATAATTCCGCCGTCACGGTTAACGGCGCCACGACCCTGATCGTGAATGCCTCGCAATACGTCTATTGCGATACGCCGGAACTGCGCTGCAGCGGCGACATCATCGACAATTACGGCACCAATACACACACGATGGCCGGGATGCGCACGATCTACAACGAGCATACCCACACCCAGCCGGACGATAGTGCTGGGGACACCGAACAGCCGACGGCCGCTCCCTCGCAACTGATGGACTGACCAGAGATGGATATCGGCATCACCTGGGACCCCGCGCGCTATCGCGGGGATTGGACCTGCACGGCTGGCGACCTGGCGGCCGATCCCGGCGGATTGCGCACGGCCGTCTTGCTCAGCCTCTTCACTGACCGCGTCGCCCAGCCGGATTACGTGGCGCCGGCGGGATCGCCGCAGGGCCGCCGCGGCTGGTGGGGCGACACCTATGAGGACAGCCCGATCGGCAGCCGCCTCTGGCAGCTCAACCGCTCGGTCACCAGCGGCTCGACGGCACTGCTCAATGAGGCGACCGATATCTGCCTCGAGGCTCTGCAATGGCTGGTCACAGCCGGCGCCGTCGCCTCCGTCTCGGTGATCTGCTCCTGGGCCAGCGCAGCCGCGATCGGCATCCAGGTCACCGTCACGGCGCCGCAATCGCCGCCGCAAACCTTCAATTTCGACTGGGCCTGGCAAGGAGCCTGACCGTTGCCTTATCCACGTCCGACGCTCACCACCCTGCGCGCCCAGGTGCTTCAGGACATCAATGCTGCGCAAATCACCGACCAGAACGGTGTCGTGCTGATCGCGCTGCTGCAGAAGGCGGTGCTGCGCGTTCTCGCCAATGCGACCGCAGGGATGAGCTACGAGCATTACGGCTATCTCGACTGGATCGCGCAGCAGGCGGTGCCCTGGACCGCGACCGAGGAATTCCTCGACGGCTGGGCCAATCTCAAGGGCGTCTATCGCCAGGCCGCGACGCCGACACAAGGCACGGTGACCTTCCCGGGCACCAATGGCACCCCCATCCCGGCCGGCACCGCGCTGACCCGCAGCGACGGCACCGGCCTTACCACGACGGCTGGCGCCAGTGTCTCCGGCACATCAGTCACCGTGACGGTCGTCGCGACGGTCGCCGGCAGCGCCGGCAATTTTGACGCCGGGACGCAATTCAGCCTCTCGAACCCGATCGGCGGCATCATCGGCGCCTCGACCGCCTCGACCCAGACGGTCCCCGGCACGGACGTGCAGACCGACGACAGCCTGCGCACCGAGATGCTGGCGGCCTATGCCGCGCCGCCGCAGGGCGGCGACCGCCAGGACTATGTCGAATGGGCGCTCGCCGTGCCGGGGGTGACCCGGGCCTGGGTGAACCCGAACGGCATGGGCGCCGGCACCGTCGTCGTCTATGTCATGCTCGATACGGCCGAGGCGGCGGCTGGCGGCTTCCCGCAGGGCACGAATGGCGTCGCGGCCAATGAGCCACGCGCCGCGGCCGCGACCGGTGACCAGCTCACAGTCGCGAATGCGATCCTCTCCGAGCAGCCGGTCACCGCGCTCGTCTATGTCTGCGCGCCGGAGGCCGCCGCCCAGAATTTCTCGATCACCGGCCTGGGTGCGGCCAATACCGCGGCCAACCAGGCGCTGATGACGACCGCGCTGCAGGAGATGTTCGTCCAGCTCGGCAATGTCGGCGGCACGGTCAATCCGGAGAGTGGCGCGGCCTGGCCGTCGATCCAGCCGAACGACTGGTACGGCGCCTTGCAGGCGATCACCGGTCTGAGCAATTTCGACGTGGTCACGCCCGCGGCGCCGATCACCGTGGCGGCCGGGCAGCTGCCGGTGCTCGGCACCATCAGTTTCGCGAGCTGAGCCGTGAGCGGCACCGCCCCCGTCTTTTCGCAGGCGGACCTGCTGGCCGGCTTCCAGCGGCTGATGCCGACCGGACCGGTCTGGCCGCGCAACGCCGACGCGGTACAGACCCAGGTCTTCGCGGCGCTGGTGCAGCTCTATGTCGGCAACGCCGCGAGTGCCGCCGGGCTGCTCGTCGACGCCTTCCCGGCGACGACCGATTATCTCCTACCCGCGTGGCAAGCGACGCTCGGCCTGCCCGATCCCTGCGCTGGCGAGTCCCCCTGCTCGCCCAGGAGCAGGCGCAGGTCGTCGCACGCCTCATCGCCGGCGGCGGCCAGTCGGTCGACTACTTCGTCAATTTTGCCGCGACGCTGGGCTACACCGTCACCATCACCCAGTTCGCGCCCTTCCGCGCCGGCATCAGCGCGGTCGGTCAGCCGCTTTGCAACAATGCCTGGGCCTTCGCCTGGCAGGTCAACGCCCCGGAATTCAGCGTTGATGATTTTGCGGTGGGCACCGGCTCCGTCGGCGAGCCGCTCGCAACCTGGGGCAGCACGGTTCTGCAGTGCGAGCTGCAGCGTCTCGCCCCGGCGCACACGACAGTCCTCTTCAATTACGCAGATTAGGCGCGCGCATGTATCAGGTTGATAATTCGACGGCGGCAACCACGATGCCGACGCCGGCGGCGGTCGGACCCAATCCAGGCGGGTTTTTCACCAGCGGCAATCCGGCCGGCGGCATCGCCGCGACGGTCGTCGATCAGGACATCATGAACGCGGTCATGATGGAAATCTGCAACGTCGTCACTGGGGCCGATATCACGCTCAGCAAGACCTCGCAGACGCAGCTCTATCAGGCAATCCAGGCGCTCGCGGGCATTATCGTTCCGGGAGGACAGCTCACGCTCTATATTGCGACGACGGGCAGTGACAGTAATCCCGGCACCAGCGCGGAACCATTTTTGACCATCGCCGGGGCCGTGGCTGCTCTCGCTAAATACAACCTGCTCGGGCTCACCGTGACCCTGAGCATCGGAGCGGGTTCATTTGCCGGGTACACCTTCAATGGCATCAAGACGCCATGCGTGATCAATTTGACGGGGGCCGGCCATGCCGTAACGACGCTCGTTGGCGCGGGCGGGGTGTTCGGCGCGACGAATTCCAATGCTGTCGGTGCCCAGTACGGCGCACAAATAACTGTTAGCGGAATGACACTGACGGCCACCGGGACTGGCGGCGATTACAAGCCCAGCGGCCAATGTCTGTCGGCGGCGGTCGGAGGGCGAATCACAATCGGGTCCGATATTGTCTTTGGCAGCAGTCAGGGTTCACACATATATACACAGGCGTCGGGAAGCATAGCGACGCAAGGGCTCGCGAGCACCACCGGGCAAGGATATACCATCACAGGGGGCGCCCAAACCCATATCAGTTGCCAGGACGGGGGATATGTCACCGTCGTTGATGCGCCAATCATACTATCGGGGACGCCGGCTTTTTCGGTGGCGTTCGCGTTTTGTAGCACCGGCGCTCAGATCGGCATTTGGGGCAATACGTTTACGGGTAGCGCAACCGGCACGAAGTATATTTTAAGCGCAAATGCCGTTATCAACACCGAAGGCGCGGCATCCAGCTACCTGCCCGGCAGTGTTGCAGGCACCACCGCAAGCGGCGGTCAATACGTCTAAGGGGTCACCTGTGAATCTTTATATCGCGAGTAACTGGTACTGGGCTGTCGGCACCGGCCCGGCAGGCGAGGTTTATTCATCGGCCAGCGGGGCATTCGTGCCGACCACCAACGCGGCTTATGTGGCGTGGCAGGCACAGTCTCTGGGCAATAAGCCAACGGTCATCCCCACCCAGGCCGATCTGATCTGGGTGCTGAACAACGCCGGGCTCCCTGCCTCCGCCGCGGCCGGACTCTCAGCCTCCGATTAGGGGCGGCCCCGCCTGACCGCGGCCGGCATCGCCAGGCCATCCGGCCCCCTGCACCCAGCCACCTTCGGGCGGCTTTTGATCCCCGCGCCGCGACTGCACTCGGCGGCGGATACCTACTGCTTGTAATGGTGGCCGAGATCACCTTCAGGCCGCGATGAACCGACCATGCTCGGACTTTCCCTTGGCGTGGCCGCCTGAAGCGTCTCCAGCATTGTTTGTGGCATCGGGCTGGGTAGCCGGAACGTCAGGATCGCGCCGTCGCCAAAAGTCAGAGACAAGGCAAGCGCCCCAGGCTCCTCCGGGATGCGCAATAGTTCGAACCAAGAGGCGTTGAAAGCAACCATCGCGTGATTGCGGACCCGCTCGCTGTGATCTGCAGCGAAGCCGAGCCCTGCCGCGTGAGCCAGTGCTGGTGCTTGGCTTGTCGGCAGCGTGAGCCAGAACTGTTGACCCGACGCCGCCTCGACCAGCAGTAGCATCGACTTGGTTAGATCAGACACCTTCGCTTCGATAACCTTGACCAACGGTAGTGCTGGAGCCGGCGTGCTCACGGATTTCCTGCCATTGTTTCTGACACCAAAACATTCCGACTGCCGTGAGTTGATTGCCTCTTTTGGATGACCCACTTTTAGGACGTCATCTAACCCTTGCCGCCTTTGGGCGGCTTTTTGATTCCTGCGTCTCGGAGCTCCCATGACCCAACCTTTGCCCTCTCAGGTCCGCGTCGTGCGGATCTATGCCGGCACCAATCTGTCGGCGCCGCGGGGGTTGAGATCCGCGGTCTGTCTACGCTGGCCGCCGAAGCACCCCCTCGACAGCGATTGGTATTGGATCGACGCGACCGGCCTCTGCGAAGACTTGCGCGGCACTATCGTGCAAGTCGGCTGCTCTATCGTGGGCGGCGACGGGGCGCTGACCGTGCCCGCTACCACCATCGCCTGTAACGGCACTCAGGCCGGTTTCAGGCTCTGCCGCGGCACGCCGGGCGTTCCCTACTCGGTTCGGGCCCATCTGACCTTCAGCCAGGGCACGCGCGTCGCTCAGGACATCAGCGTGCAAGTCGCGGCACTTGCTGCCGTGCCGACACCCAATCCGACCTACGTCACAAACAACCAAGACATCGTGCTGCTCGGCGGCATCCCCTTCCCGACTGGAGCTTCGTCATGAGCGGCGCGCAGACCTATTCGGAAATGATCAATCAGCCGGCCGCAACCGACGCTGAGGTGCAGACTGCCAGTTATCCCGTGCTGATCCCGGGCAATAGCGGCGGCGCGGCGACGACCAAACTGGCAACCCTGGCACAGCTCACGGCAGCCATCACGACGGGCGTGATGGAGGGGGAGGAGACCACCTACAACGCCACTCCGATCGCGATTCCCAATATGCCCGCGATCCCGAGCGCGGGCGGGAAGGTCTCGCTTCAGGGACAGATCGGCGCCTATGACACGGTCACCGGCGACACCGCGACCTGGAATGTTGCCTTGGTCGTGAAGCGCGTGCCGAACGGCACAGTCTGCGTGACAGTCGGCGATACCATGCCCAGCCTGTTCGACGCCGAGGGAACGCTCGAAGCGGTCGCAGAGAACACGCCGCCCACGCTCGGCGCCAACTCGGCCGGGCCGGTGATCACGCTCACGAGCCTGGGCGGCGACCCCGTCATCTTCGACTACAACTTTTTCTACAGGCTGACGGCGCTGTCGAGTTCGTAGCGCTCAGACGCCGTCACTCTTCCAAACGACCCTGTCCCTCTTGAGGGGTGCGATGGCCTTCGCCCTCGTGCCGATGGTGCTGCGCGCATGACGACGGTCAAACTCAATCCGAATGTGCTGTATCAGACTGTCTATGGGGGGGCGCCCGATCCGGATGCAATCCCTGGCCAGACGCAGGTAACCGCAATCGCAACCATCCTGGATGCCGTGAGCGCAGCCGCTCTCCAGGTCGGCTCCTATGCCGGCACCGTTACCGTCTCCGGCCCGTTTTCGGGAAAGCCGATCATCCAGAAGACGACCCGGCAGGGGGGCGCCTTCGGCCTCGGCGCGGGGCCGGTCCCCGTTCAGATCACGCTCTCGGCCGCCGTCGCCTATCTCGAATACCAGGTCGTCGACGCGACCACTGGTGCGGTGATCGAGGCCTGGCAGCCCTATGCCGGCAGCGTGCGGCCCGGAACGCAGACCATCAATCCGATTGTCTCCTGCCGTCTCGGCTGGAACTTCCTGCAGTTCCGGGCCAATGGCTACGCGCAGAGCGTCGTCACGTCCACCGTTCCCTTCGGCGTTGGCGACAATGTTCTCAGTTGGGGTCAGTCCTTGGCGGTGACCAAGGTCAATAACAATTTTATCACCAGCGACACCACAACGATGGCGGCGCTTGGGATCACGCCCAGCCCATACGGCTCGGTGTTCTGCGCTTACGCTCAGGATGGGGCGACGGACGTCAACAACCCGCCGACCTGGGCGCCCCCCGCCGACGGCAGCGTCTACAGCTCCGCGTTTCTCGGCGAATTCCTAAACCTCATGATCGCGGCGGCTGGTTACAATATCGGCTTCGTGGGGTATTCGGTCGGATCTAGCTCGGTCCTCGAGTGGCTGCCAAATTCCACCGTGCAGGCGAACGAACGCCACCTTGCGGTGCTGCTTAACATCATCAAGCTGGGCATCACCGGTTGGGCTATTGAGATGCGTGAGCAAGGGCACGCCGACGCCAAGACCCTTATGCCGTCAGTGCTATACAGAAACAATGATAGTGTCGTCAGAAATGCGATCGAGCTTTACAATAGCGTAACTGCGCGCACCGTCTTGCAGACGATTCCAGCACTTGGAGTTTACGCCCCCGCAACCCCGGCAAGCGTCATGGCCATTCGCGCGGCGTTGAAACAGGTTGCCGACCAGAACGCG
Organism: uncultured Alphaproteobacteria bacterium; assembly: GCA_963834475.1. GTDB lineage: Bacteria > Pseudomonadota > Alphaproteobacteria > Acetobacterales > Acetobacteraceae > Acidisoma. Next base: position 65,274 of record CAWIBZ010000003.1, read on the forward strand.
TCAATGGAATACGTTGATGACCTCAACGCGACCCAGTCTGGTGACTTTGTCCACCCAAGTCAGGCGGGTGAGGTCATTAGCGCGCAGAACTGTTATCGAGCCTGCGCCAAGCTTTTGGGACTGCTGCCGGTCGGATCATATGGACCTTACATCAGCGGAACGCTGACGCGGCCGTCCACGGCGCCCACCACGATTGTCATTCCTGTCCAGCAGAGACAGGGAACGGCGATCGTTCTCGTCGGCACCCCGACAGACCAGTTCAAGGTTTTCTTGGCGACGGATACAGCCTTCGCGCGCCCTCTAACCGTGTCGGCAATTTCTGCAACGGAGACTGAGATCACGCTCACCCTGGCCAACGACCCCGGCGTTGGCGTGGCATTGAATGTGATCTACCGCCCCGGCACCTATGACACGGCGCATACGATCACGTCCGATGGCATATATGACAATTACGTAAATGCGGACGGCATCACCACAGGAAGGCAGCTGGTGGACCCGGCTGCTGTCATGCCTGTTGCCGGAACGGTCCCGGCTATGACGGTAGCGACACCGGCCGCGACGACGGCAGGCACGGCCATAACGATAACAGGCTCTTACTTCGGCGGGCAGCCGCCAACGCCCACCATAACCGTCAATGCGATATCCGCTACGACCAGCGGAACGGCCATAAACGTTAGTGGCTCATATGTAGGGGAGCTAAACTCATGAGCGGCATTCTTGATTACGCAACCGATGGTGAGACCTGGGTTGGGCTGAGCGATGCCGTAATCACGCCCGGCACCACGGCAGGCGCCGGCACTTATTCGGCCGTGATATCAGGTGGGCTGCCGGCGGGAGTTTGGAACATTTACGTGCGTAACCACACCGATACCGCGCAGGTCGGGGAGACGTCTGCGCCATTTGCTGTGACGGCGGCCAGCCCGGTAGCGCTGCCGACCATTGCCAATCACATCCTATCTCTGGAGCCGGACAACGGGTTTGGCTATCTGTTTACGGACACCGCGCTCTCCATTCAGGCGACTATCGGGCAGGGCATCGAAAGCGTCGGCGACAATAGCGGCAGCGGCAATAGCTGGATCTATAACGGCCTCCTTACACCCGTTGCCGCGGCCCCCGTCTTTGTCTCGGACATAAAGAACGCCTTGCCTGCATTGCAGTTTTCAGCCACCAACCCGACTTACCTGCGATTGGGCACCAACATGCCAATCGGGCCAGCGCTCCAGGCGGCTGCTACGGCGACGAGCGGCGCCGGCTTTACAATCGCTGCCTTCTTTACCCTGACCACCCTCCCCGCAGCCGGCTCCTATTTTGAAATCTTTCAAATCCTGTCCAACGTCGCCGGGGTCACGCAGCCTTACAGGGTGCGGCTCTACGTTGCTGGTGGCGGGGTCATTACGGCGCGGCTTGGTGACGACAGCAACGGCGCCTCTGCGCAGGTTTCTGCGCCGGCCGCGGTTGCCGTCAATACCACGGTGTCTGTCGTTCTGGGATATGACGGCACCAACTTTGACATGACAGTGGGCGCCCAGGAGGAGCAATCCGCTGCCCCTTCAACGAAGGTTTGGGTGCAGACCTGGGACGACGGCTGGATGGGCGCGGACCGTGTGGGCAACACTGCAAGCAACATCTTTTTTGGAGGCAACCTCCTCGGGTTGGAAATGTGGACCACGCCTTACACGCAAGCGAATGCCACAGCACTGGTTGCCTACGGCACGAGCAAGTGGGGGGCCTAAAACTAAAATTCACCGCAGAAGGAAATCACCACATGGAGCAATCCGAAGCCCGATCCTGTATGTTCCCTGCTGAAATCAAAATGACCGAGGATATGATTAGCGCCGGAGTGGCAGAGCTGCGGGAGCGTTGCTTTGGAGAAAGCCTAGATCAAATAGTCGAAGGCATTTTCCGAGCCATGTATGAAAGTCTTTCTTCTAAGCTGCCAAATCAATAGCTTCCTTTAGCATGACGTGCTGATAATCGAGGCACATCCGAGCGATGACGCTGGGTCGGCCATCGGTGATTGGTTGACCGAGATGAATGATAGGAGGATCAAACTTGGTGCCAAATCTCTTATCCTCGACTTGAACTAACTTTGCGCGCACGACCGGTATGTTCACCGGCTCCGAGTTTCCTTCTGGCCACGCCTGATCCAACATGACGCGTCCTTCAGAAACGAAGATTGCCCTGTGAAGGATCACTTTTCCATCCGGATTAAAGGCCATGTTGCCTATGACAGTTTCCACAAAAACATCTGATATGCCATGCTCCTCTGAGTTGCGAGCTTGATGCAGATACTGAAGTAGCTCATCCCTCCGACGCTCGCCCTTCTTCCGAGAAAACCAACTCTCGCTAGCGCGGTTTCCCCGGGCGCCGATTTCAAGATAATTGAATATTGAGTGGGAGGAGATCAGGAAGTCTGACCAAGCTTCTGCAAAATCTTTCGCAGAAGTGGGAGTCCGGATCCTGGCGAGTGCCTTCTCTGCTCGTTCAAATCGGGCGATGGCTTTGTTCACTGCGTCGCGGTTCACCTGAAGTCCCTTCACGTTTCGGCCGGGACCACTAATCGGAGCCACCAGATCGTCGGCGCGGGACAGTGAAGCCGCAGATAGATCAGAGTCAATTCCTGAGACTGGCTCTTGGCAGGGGAACTTCGTGGTTTTTTCGTTTTCCCTGGTCCACGCCTTTGCGGAACCCTTCAAAAATGCCCAAACGGATTTTGTGGATGAACTCGCGCTCGGGTCTGCTTCTCGGCGTGATGTGACTGGCCGCTGACGGGAGTCCTGATTGATGCCCTATGTCGTTCACTCATCCTGAGAGCGCATCAGGTTCCTCGCCTCATCTCGCAGAATTCCCTCAATGCAGACCGAATCACCCGACTGAGAACGCTTCGTCATTCTCATGCACGCCTCACCATCCCCTGACGTCCGTGCGACCGCTCGGCTCTGGTCGCCTCCCTTCACCTATCTTGCACCGGAGGCCCCATGCCTGACGGGATCGATACGCCCGAGCTGCGCGCAATCATGCACGAGGTTGTCCAGGAGCAATTTGAGCGCATCGGCATATATGCACTGGACTCCCAAGGCCTGATCGTCACCCGGCGCAATTTCGTTGTGCTGAACGAGCTCGCTGAGCGTACAGACGATATCCGGGATCTCCTAGACGCCAGGGATGCTGAGCGCAAAGCGCTCGAGGAATCCGCCAGGGCGGAGGACGAGGATCGCCGCGCGCGCAAGATCAAGCGCCACGAGGTCTTCCTCGCGATGCTCGCCAGCATTGCGCAATACGGGATCGCCGGCCTGCTGGGCTACGGCGTCGGTTGGGTCATCACTTATCTCAAAGGTCACCATTGATGAGCATCATCGCCGGCATGCGTGTCCGCGCATGGAAGCTTGCGCTCGCCGTGCTGGCGGGGGCGGGCCTGTCGCAACTTGGTCCCTACCCGGGGTCAGGATCGACGCCTCAGATATCAGTCGCGCCCGCATCAGTGGCGCCGCATAGCATGCGACTTGCCGATGGGATGGGGGGCGCACGCTGATGGTCGCCTCAAGTTATCCGACGACGACCGCCTTCACGAAGGCTGAAGAAGGCGGCTACACGGGCGACCCCGTTGACAGCGGAAACTGGTCGAGTGGCATCACCGGCCAGGGCACGCTCATCGGCAGCAACATGGGCTGCGGCGCGCCCGCCACCATCGCCTACATGGCTGCGACCGACCCCGACTTCACGGTCACCGCAGCCTGGATGCAGGCCCTGCCGCAGACCGTCTACGACGGCATGGCGCAGACCGGCTATTGGAACCCGCTGCAGTGTCCGGATCCCCGGATGCTTGCTGGGCTTGATCTGTCGTGCTTCGATTTCGGATGGAACACCGGTATCGGGAGCGCGGCGAAGCGCCTGCAGTGGCTCGTCGGCGTTGAGCAGGACGGCGATATCGGCGACGAGACCTTGGCGGCAACTGGTGCCTGTCCGCTGGCGCCGATCGCTCAAGCGCTCTCCCCTGAGGATGCGGAGACGCTGCAGATCCATCTCGGGGTCACGGCCGATGGCAGCGTCGGGCCGATAACGCTGGGCGCGATTGCCGCGCAGCCATCGATCCGGCCGATCGTGCTCATCCTCGGCCTCGGGGAAGCCCAGACCGCCTACTATCGGACCCTCTACAATTTCTCGACTTTCGGTGCCGGCTGGCTGGCTCGCACCGGCCGACGCGTAGCCGCCGGCATCGCACTTGCCGCCGGGGCACGGCCGGCCACCCAGGCCATCCGTCTCGCTCATCGCGCCCCCCGGGCGATTGAGCCTGCCGACGCCGCGCCCTGGCGTCCCTTCGAGCCGGGCATCTCTATCGCTGCCCAGGCCGCGCGCCTGGCTGGCTGATCCCTCCCAAAACAGGAAACCATCATGAAACGCTTTTTCGCCACGCTGGCGTTCGCCGGCGCGCTGTCCCTTGGCGCGTGCGCTATCCCGACCGCTTCCATCGCTACCGATGCACAAGCGCTGTTGACTGCAGCAGAGGGCAATGGCTCGATTTCCACGAGCACCGGCCTCATCGTGACCGATGTCATCAACGGCTACGAGGCCGTTTCCTCGGAGCAAAACGCCTCGATCTCGGCTGGTGACAGCACGACGCTGGCGGGCCTCAAGTCGCTCAACACCGCCATTGGTCAGCTTGCTGCCGACAGCACCAATGCAACGGTGGTCTCCGACGCCAAGGAAGCTCAGACGCTCCTCGGCGATATCATCAACTCGAGCTCCGGAACGGTGACGCAGGCTCAGGTCGAGACGGCCGTGGCCACCTTCCTGATCGACTACCTGGCCGCCAATTCTCCCGCCTCCGCCGCTCCTGGCGCCGCGCCGTCGCGGACCCAGTCCCTCATCAACGACGCGCGGGCCCGCATCGCCGCCATCCACTAACCAGCCCGCACCGCGGCCCTGCATCCGGCTGGGCCGCATCCGCCTTCTCCCTCCCCAAAATCCGAGAGGAACCCCCTGTGAATCTCCAGCAGTGGATCGCGCTTGCGATCCTCGTTCTTCCGAACGTCGGCTTCGGGCTGACGCTCCTTTCCCACACCGGCTTCATGGCCAAGCATGCCGCCTGGCAGGCGATCGTCGGCGGCGCGATCAACGTGGTCGCCCAGATCGAGGCCGAGCTGAAGGCCAATCCGAACATGAACGCCGCCCAGCTGGTAGCCGCCGGCATTGCCGAGCTGCGCACCGTCTACGCCCAGGCTTTCGCCAAGCTGGGCGGCACGGCTGTTCCCGACGCCGTCCTGCAGCTCCTGTTCCAGCGCGTGGCCGCGCGCCTGCCGGCGAACGTGGATGCTGCGATCGTGCAGTTCCTCGGTGGCGGCAGCAGCCCGGGCGGCGCCACGACGGTTTCCGGGGCGGTCTCCTCCGTTCCGCTCCGCCGCGGGGTGCGCTTCATCCGCTCGGTTGGCCCGGTCGTCCTTGCCCGCGAGACCAGCCCCGTGCGTCGCCTTCTTCTCTGGCTCGCGTGGCCGTTCGTCTCCCTCGCGCGCTTGGTCGCGCGGCTGCTGCGCCCGCGGCCGTTCGTCTTCACCTTCGACGGTGAGGTGCTCGGATGACGGTCGCGCAACCGCTGCGGAAGCGCGGCAAGCAGGCGCCGGGTTTCGACCCGGCCGTCCTGCATTGGTCCCAGCTGCACAGTGCCCGCGGCCGCGTCCGCGGGGTGCAGATCCCGCAGTCGATCGATTGGTTCAAGGGCATCGACCGTGCCAAGCTCGGCACCCTCGGGAATGCCTATGACCCATCAAACCCGACCGCGCCGGTGGTCGGGGACTGCGGGGTCGCTGGCATGTATCGCCTCGAGCAGGCCTGGGACTACCAGGTCAAAAGCAGCTTCGTCCCCGGTGACCAGCTACTGCCCTGTGCGCTGCAGGCCTACAGCGAGATCAGCGGCTGGAACCCCAATGACCCGTCTACCGATCAGGGTATCGTCCTGCTCAACGGCCTGAAATACTGGCTGACCAAGGGCATCCCCTGGCCGGACGGCACGCGCCGCAAGATCGTCGGCTTCTTCCAGGTCGACCATCGCGTCAACGCTGACATCCGGCAAGTCGTTGCTGAGTGCGGAGGCGCCTATGTCGGGCAAACCATCCCCGACGCCTATGACACAAGCAACGAGGGCGATATCTGGGATCTGGAAGGCCCCGGGAACGGTGGCCATTGCACGGACATCATGGCCTACGATCCGAACGACTTCGACATGGAGTCCTGGGCCATGCGCTTCGCGGAAACGCTTCGCGCCAAGGATGCCTACATGGACGAGGCCTGGGCCGTCGTCAGCCCGACCTGGGCCAAGGCGACCGGAAAGACCCCGTTCAACATGACCCTGGATGAGGTCGAGGCGTCGATGCAGCCGCTGAGGATGGCGGCTTAGACCCTCGGCCCCGTGACCTGGGCTAAGGCGAGAGGCGGGAGCCCAGGTCCGTCGATCACTTTGCTGCATCGACCTCACCCGGCGGGATTGGCCGAGCCCTTGAAGCATAAGGGCCTCACCGGATGAGCACGCAATCTCTGCTTCTTTACCCAGCCGTTGGCAAGGCCTTCCCCGGCAGGGGTAGAATTCGACGATGACAGCCGACCCATTCGGGGCCGGGCTTTTAATTTGCGATATGGTGGTTTCCAAACCAACTCGGATCGGATATGCACTGACCTATGGCAAGCATCCTGAGCGCCCCTTGCATTCAGAACGAGGCCGCTGCCTATGCGAAGCTTGAGAGCATCGCGGGGACGGACGGACCGGTGTGCTTCTATTATGGCAACACCGAGCGCATAGAGCGGATGGGTGGCATCGGGTTCGAGTCGATCCATATCGCCCCGCCCATCACCTATCAGGACTCGTCATGCGTGCCCTAGTTGGTCAACCAAGAAATCCGCTCGCAGCAGGCTTCTACACGGTTCGCGATGCGGCACGCTTGATTGAGGTGGGAAGCGCCCCCCGGATTACCGGATGGCTACGAGGATACCCTAGCCGCCAAATTGGACCTTTACTGCACAGGGACTTTCCCCCCATCGGCGGGAAGGAGGAGCTGAGTTTTCTCGACCTGATGGAAGTCAGGTTCGTAGAATTCTTCCGTCAGGAAGGCGTCAAAGTCCGAACGCTCCGAGCAGCGCTCGACACCGCTCGCGCCATATTTCGCGAGGCAAAACCTCTTGCTTCTAGCAAGGTAGTGTTCAGAACAACGGAAAACAGAAAAAACGTATTCGTTGAAGAGATATTGCGGGAAGCGGGCGAAGCAGAAGACGATCGCCGCCTGCTGAATCTCTATAACAGACAGTATGAGATATATGATTTCATACAGACACGGTTAGCTAAGGGGGTCGTTTTTGATCCGTCTACAGCGCTAGCAAGCTGCTGGTATCCGCGCCAGGAACAGTTTCCGACCATATTCATTCAGCCTACCATAGCGTACGGCCATCCCGTGACACCGTCCCATGTTCCGACTGGTGTCATATACGACGCGTGGAAAGCTGGAGATGATCCGAACGAAATCGGCGACTGGTTTTCTACACCGATCGAGCAGGTGTTGGCGGCGATTGAATTTGAGCAGAGTTTGGCCTCTGAAGCCAAGCTGACCGTCCATTGAGCCGCATAAAAGTCGCTTTAGATCATTGTTTATCGCCGAGATTGGTCCCGGTTCTAACAGCTTTGTACGGGCATCATGGCTACGATTTCATGCATCTGGAAAGCATCGTCTCAGGCCCAACCAAAGACATAACATGGGCGGACACTTATAGAAGATATGGAGGTAAGTTCGTATTATCAGGAGACTGCAAGATAGCCTACAAGCCTCACGAAGCCGTAAGCATTTATTGACAATGGACTCACAACAGTATTCCCCTCTGAAAACTGGGTAGCTCTGAAATTGCATACTCAAGCTACTGTGCTTCCACACTACTGGCCGACGATTGCCAACACGTTCTCCACGGCCAAAGCCGGCACATGTTGGCGACTGCCCTTGGTGGTAAAGGACCGCACACTGACATTGAGTGAAGTAAGCTTGGAGCCTTTGCAGATTCCAACGAATGTCCTCGCAGAAGCGCGAGCCAAAGCTGCCACGGCTTGATCGCTTCAAAGAAGCCGCCCGCGAATTCGGCTATGACCAAAGCGAGGGCCACTGCGGATAGAGAAGATGTGCGATCGCTTCACCCAGCATTACACGTGGGCCGAGGTCCATGTCTTCCTGAGCGTCTTCGGGGCACCTCAGAACCTGCGGCCACGCTACAATATTGCGCCGACGACCTGGGTGGACGCGGTCCGGTTGGACGAGGACGGCGAGCGCGAGCTCGTCCTCATGCGCTGGGGGTGCGCTGCAGCCAATGCGACAAGGTCACCATTGGCCCGGCGCGCTCATTCGGCCGACCAGAGACCCGCGTGCTCTATCTGGTGAATCGTCTCCGATGCGACCGCTGCCGGGTGCCGGCGGCGCCCGCGTATCTCTGTGCCTCGCCTCACAGGTCCTTCCAGGGAGGACCGCGGCCGGATTGGGCGATCGAGCTGGTGGCGCCGACACGGGCCTAGCCCGAGACCTGGGCGCTGGTCTGCACAGAGCCCAGGTCCTGAAGAACGCCATAGGGAAAGACCCGTCACGCGATGCGCTACTCGACGGAGGTGGCCGAGCCCTCCGTCCAAAAGAGGGCCTCGCCGAGGGCGCTCTGATAATCTGCGCGCGCAGAAGGCGCGGGCGCCACGCACATTCGCGGGAAGCACTAACCTGTGAGGGCGCCACACGATGCGGCGGTTTATATGTCCCCCACCCGTGCGGCCACCTTGCCCTAGAGGTCCGCGATTTCCTGGGCGATCCGCACCAAGGCTGCCATCCCTTCGACCTTCCGGGCGCCGGGCGGTTGGACCCATTTACCGACGTGGCATGGCACGGTGTAGCCGCTTCGGCAATGGCGATATGCTGATGGCGCTCAGCCTCGAGCCGCACCAAGCGATCTGTTTCCTCGTCACGCTCGGCCGTCGATCGCGCCACATCCCGGTGCCAGATCTGCCGGGAATGGCATTGGGAACGTGATCGCGATGATCCCGCACCTGTTCACGGCGGTCGACGGCAGATCACCGCCGGATTTTTCCTTCCTCCTGACGCACCTCTGTAACTCTTATGGTCCGCAGAATTACCTGGGCGGCAGCCGTTCCACTTTCACCGCAGCTACGTCGAAGTAGTGGGCACGGCTGTCGTTTTGGTGGAGCGCGGGCGTGAAAGTGGGATCACCGACGGGCGGACCATCTGGGTCGCCGGGAGAAGGCCCCCAGTTTGTGGGCACGCCCCACAAGTTCAAGTGGAGCTGCATCGGCTTGGTCGGAACGTGGTCATTTTCGGTTCGAATAAGCTGGCCCTGAACGAACCAACTGACGTGGTCCGGAAACCATTCCATCCGGTAGGTATGAAAATCTGAGAAGGTGTTCGGCTCTACAGCGAAAGGACATGGGGTGCGCTGTCTTTTGCAAAGTTTCATGCGCAAAGACATTAGTCGATATCTTTTTCAGGTTTGTCGTGAGGATTTCAAAATCGATCTCGTCATGAATATCCCGATCCGCGCCCGGAGGAAATGCTTGGTATGCAAAGAACCCTGCAATCATGCCACCCTGGGTCCCTTCAAATTTGAACTTGCATTCGAAGGCAATACCTCCGCCACCGCCCGGTAGAGAGAACGCCTCACGAGTAATCGCCTCTGATCCAAGGAAGGACTTTCCATCATTCCAAGTATCCAACCGGATGCGAGCCATCGCATTCTCTGCACGTGGAAGGCTTTGGCGCATCTGCGTCAAGCCGAGGTACGATGGATTGTTTTTGGCTTCCCAGTGGTTGAAATCCCATCGAGTGTCGAGTGGACCAGTCGATGGGAAATCGTCTTGGAAAAGGATAACTCCGGCCATCGTATCCCCCGATGATTATACGATCACTCTTTTACAATTAAAAAACATTACTATTTAGCATCAGTCAATCTGATTTTTGTAACATTTCACGACATCCATGTTTTCCAACCCTTTATGCGGAATCACGGCAAAGCCTCGATGCGATGAGAAATCGATCCTCTGAGTAATGGAACAAGGCCGCGATTAGGCTGACCGAGGACGCCACCGAGATGGAATCGAATGGGGCTCATCGAATGATGGAACAAATACTGTACTCTGCCGCGATGCAGCATCAAGCCTTTTCGATCGCCTCGGGGCGCTGGTCCTGATCGTCCCTCCGCCGGCCGGCCATTATTTGACCGCCGTGGCCAGGCCGAACTATGCGGTGCCATCATGCGCCTCCGGGGCCGACGAGCTGCAACCGGCGGCCGAGAGCGGGCTACCGGAACGGCCGGTGACCCCGCGGCTCAACCGGACCGGCGTGGGCGATGAGGATCCGACGATTATCACGCCGGTGCATGCCGCCTCCGCGAGTTCTCCAAGCCGCGCGGGATCGCCAATCGACTGAAAGCTCGCGGACGGCACGTCGGCGCTTGTGATTGCAAGCCTTTCGCCTGGGGCAAACACCTGACAAAATGAGCCGCTAGGGCTTCAACGTGGCTGAATGGGCAGAATGGCGCATGGTTGACTTTGTAAACAACATCGAGACCGCTAAAATTGGCGAAATAGTCGAGAGGCATTTCATTAGAAGGTCGTGGAAAGTCGAACATAAGCGGCGAGTTGAGCAACCTGTGGTCGAAGTATCAAAGCGGGATATTCTGTTTTCTATAAGGGCCATAGATACAGACATGCTTAAATTTATAAGCATCTCGGACTTGCTAGACAGAATGGAGAACTTCTCTCGTGAATACCGAGCCACAACCGGCGAAGTTATCATTTTTGTAGCGCGGAGGCCCCTTATTGGTCTGAAGCCGGACGCGTTGTCAGAGCGCAGCATCGCGTTTTGCCTGATGGACAACCTCGATAGCCTCACCGACATAGAAGCCTATTATGATAAACCGTTCTCCACCGTCGACGGGCACGATAAGACTATCATCCGGGGATGCAGAACTTTCTGCATCGCAATGTCTGACAAGGCAATAGCACGAAAGGACTTCGGAGAAGCGCAGCGGTGGCTAGAGCTGAGTATAGATGGTGTTTTTAAAGTCATGGAGGCACGTTACAAGCTGTTTGACCTTTTCCTTCTGACAAAGAATGTTGAGGCCGCACGCGATGTTGCCCGCGGAGGCTTGGCAGTGTCTGGACATGACCTTCGCTTCTTGAAGCGGCTTCGCGCGCTAGAGCAAAATGCAGGAAACGCGGAAGAGGTCGCGGCTCTCGAGACACGGATCGCTACCGCATCCGAAGTTGCACCGAGCCTTGAAAGCATTTTGGCTAAACAGAGAGAAAATCAGCCACAGCCGACGAGTTCTCCTGTGGCTTCATCTGCAGGCGACAAAGGCTTCTTCCGGGATCTTCTCAATCGTCTGCAGCGGCAGGGCTGAGCAATCACAACCGACGTGGAAGCGAATCATGACCGGATGCCTATGCGCCTGATGCTCGATCAATTCGACCGCTGGCTGTCGGGCGTGACGGACCCGATGCCCTTACCCGTCAACGTCAGCCTGCTCAGGCGCCCCCGATTTTTTCCTGAGGTCGAGAAGCTCGGCTGGTGGGCTGAAGCCTTCCAGGAGCAGATCAGCCCAGATCTGGGCGAGTTCGCGCCGCCGGTCGAGATAGAGCTCGCGGTTGTACGCTCCCTCCGTCTCGTTCGGAGGCGTATGCGCGAGCATGAGGTCGATGATGCCGCGGTCATCTCGGTGATGGCGGTTCATGACCGTTGAAAAGGCAGAGCGCCAGCCATGGGGCACATGGCGGCCGTGATAGCCGGCACGGTTGAGCATGTAGCCCAAGGCGTTTTCCGACATGGGCTTTTGGCCGCTGCGGCTATTCGGGAACGCATAGCGACATTCGCCAGTGATCTGCCGAAGCACTGAGATGACCTCTCGTGCTTGACGCGATAGAGGCACTAGGTGATCCTGGTGCATCTTCATGCGCTCGGCCGGGATGACCCAGACATCCCCCTCGAGGAGTTCCTCAAGCTCGGACCATGGGGTCGTGCGGAGCGTCCCCCGCGAACCGCTGTGAGCGCCATCAGGCGCATCGCCAGGCGCGTCACGACGTGACCGGGCCTGGCCTCGACGTCCCGCAGAACCTGCCTCACCTGCTCCAGATTGGTGACCGCGGGCTGCCGTCCCTTCACCAGGGGGGCAAGCGCCGAGCGGATGACGATCGATGGGTCGTTCTTGGCGCGCTGGGTGCTGATGGCATGGACGAAGACCGCCCCCATCCGCTGTCGCACCCGGCGAGCCTTTTCGATTGCCGGAATAGCCTCAATCGCCCGGCACACCGCCAGTACATCCGATGCGTCGATCTCGTCCGGCAGGCGGGCACCGAGCGGCTCCGGGTCGGGGGATGTCGGCGGCACGAAGTCGAAGACATGCGCCTCCAGCGACTTGATCACCTCATCGCCATGGATCTTCGTCCAGCGCTTCACGTTGGCGGCGTGCCACTCACGGGCGATCGCCTCGAAGCTGCGGTGCCCACGCGTCGCGCGCTCCGCCTGGGCCGCCTGCTGCCGCTGTTCGGCCGCCACCATCGGATCGCGGCCGGCCGCCAGGTCCGCCCTCGCCACGTCCCGCCTGGCGCGCGCATCTGCGAGAGACATCTCCGGATAGGCACCGAAGCTCATCAGCTTCTCGACCTTGTCGAACCGGTATTTCAGGCGCCACAGGCGCGATCCGTTGGGGCGGATGAGGAGATAGAGCCCGCCCAGAGTCTGATACCTTGCGGTCCTTCTCCCCGGGCTTCTCGCGGCGGATCGCGGCGTCCGTCAGCATGCGTTTCCCTCGATACCCCCAACCGCCAGACCGATACCCCCAATAATACCCCCAGGATGATGCGGTCTGGTCGAGTCAGGTGCTATTTGTTGCGGCGCGTCATCCGCTCAATAGTCAATATTTTCAAGGGTTTTGCAAGCGTTGCGGCGGTGCTCTGGGGGTATCTGGCGGACAGGGTGGGATTCGAACCCACGGTACGCTTGCACGCACGGCGGTTTTCAAGACCGCTGCCTTAAACCGCTCGGCCACCTGTCCATTAAGGCCCGCGGCAAACTAGAGCGCATTGCGTGCTGACGCCAGAGCATGGGAACGCAATGCACCCCTTTCTGCGAGTCAGGCTGCCGATACGGATTGCGAGAGCCCGGTCTGCGCCATGGGCCGGACCACCTGCTGCGTCATGGCCGTGGCATCGCGCACGATATAGCCGCGGCCCCAAACGGTGGTGATGACATCCCCTCCCCCTGCCTGAGCCAGCTTGCGCCGAAGTTTGCAGACAAAGACATCGATGATCTTGATGTCCGGCTCGTCATTCCCGCCGTAGAGATGATTGAGGAAGGACTCCTTGGCCACGATGCTGCCGCTGCGCAGGAACAGAAGTTCCAGGATGCGGTATTCCTTCTCTGTCAGATGCACCGTCTCGCCGTTCACGGTGACGACATTGGATTCCATGTCGAGTTCGATGGGGCCGAGCGTAATCCTGGAGTGGCTGAGCCCTTTCGAGCGCCGCACCAGCGCCTGAATCCGCGCGCCGAGTTCCGATTCGTCGAAGGGCCGCGCCAGGAAGTCATCCGCGCCGAGCGAAAAGGCTTTCACCTTGGCCTGGGGCCGGGTGAGGCTGGAGAGCACCAGGATCGGGATCGCGATCGAACTCCAGCGCAGCCGGCGGATCACCTCATAGCCATCGGTGTCGGGCAGCATCAGGTCCATGATCAGCGCGTCATAATCGTAACGCTTGGCGAGTTGATAAGCCTCTTCGCCGGTTTCGACATATTCCAATACAGCGCCGCTCGACTTCAAAGCACGCTGAATGGTTGCAGCAGCCTGAACGTCATTATCGACAAGGAGCACACGCATCGGTCTACATCCCCTAGTTGTAAGCCGATAGTGCTACCTGGGCGTGTATCAGTCAATAAAAATTGCAACCACCGGTTGCCATTTTTAGATTATGACAAGGGAAGTCGCGAGGACGCTACTAATTTCGATATCGTATCAGTTAGGGCGCTGAAAAACCATAGGCGGCAACCCTCATTCAAAAGGATCAGCCACGCTTGGCAGGCTTTGGGGGAGATTGGGATCAGAACCGTGGTGGGCGCAACAGGGATTGAACCTGTGACCCCCACCGTGTCAAGGTGGTGCTCTCCCGCTGAGCTATGCGCCCACGGTTCCGATGACGCTTTCCTAACCGCTGCCGGCCTGGGCCGCAAGGGGGACTGTCATAATTGAGCCCCTCTGTGCCTGGGCATCGGCTCTGCACGGAGCGGTTTGCAGCGATCCCGCCCCGCCTGCCTCAGGATTTTGCGACTCCGCGAACCGACCCGGTTCGCGGAGCCCCGTGCCAGCCTCGATTTTGTAAGCAATTTCATGCGTTTGGATTGGGTCCACCGAGCCAATCCAAACGCATCTCGCTCTCGTCCAATGGATGATGAGAGATCGAGTTAGACTTTGGGCCGGACCGACCCAAAGTCATCGGGCTCTAGCCCGCGATTCGCAGAAGATGCACATCGACGAGCGGCCGCTTCTGCACCCTTTTGCCCACGGCCCGGCGGAGGGAGGCGCGTGCCGATTCCGCCAAGGCGAAGTCATCGCGCCGCAGCGGCGCCGGCAGGTCAGACAAGGCGGCCGTGAACTCCGCTTCCATGCGCGCACGCTCGGGGTCGTCATTGTCGAACAATCCGGGCGCGCTCACCTGCGCGTTGCCGCGAATACGCCCCTGCTCGTCGACGACGACACTGCCGATCACCACGCCGTTGAACAGCATGCGCCGGCGCGCCGCGAGCACGCCGCCGGTCATCGGCACCAGGCGGTTACCGTCCACCGCCAGACGGCCGACGGGCGCGCTGTCCACGATCTGCGGCACACCCGGCGCCAGCTGCAGGATGTCGCCGTCCTCCAGCATCAAGGGCTTGGACCCGGCCTCGCGGGCGAGGCTGGCATGGGCGGTGAGGTGCCGCCATTCGCCATGCACCGGCACCGCATATTGGGGCCGGACCAGCGCATAGATGCGCCGCAGCTCATCGCGCGCCGGATGGCCGGAGACATGGACCATATGATCCTCATCGGTCATCAGGTGTACGCCGCGGCGGGCGAGATTGTCCTGCACCAGGGTGATAGCGCGCTCATTGCCGGGAATGACGCGGCTGGAGAAGATGACGGTATCCCCCTCGCCGAGGGCGATCCGCGGATGGGTGTCTGAGGCGACGCGGGACATCGCACTCCGCGCCTCACCCTGCGACCCCGAGAGGATGAGCAGCAGGTTTTCATCCGGCACATCCGCCGCCTGATCCTCGCTGAGGAAAGGCGGCACAGAGGAGAGGTAGCCGCATTCGCGGGCCGCCGCCTCGATATTGCGCAAGGACCGTCCCGCGACGGCCACCTGCCGCCCGACCGCCTGGGCGGCGAGCGCGATGCTTTCCAGCCGGGCGACGTTGCTCGCGAAGCAGGTAATGGCCACACGGCCGCTCAAATGCCGGATCAGCCCCGGCAATGCGCGCCGCACCTCGGCCTCCGATCCGGAATGCCCCTCGACGGTCGCATTGGTGGAATCGCCGATCATGGCAAGCACGCCCTGGTCGCCCAGGCGCTTCAGCGTCGCCTCATCCGTCAGCGCGCCCACCACCGGGTCAGGGTCGAGCTTCCAGTCACCGCTATGCAGGATGAGCCCATAGGGGGTGTGGATGGCCAGCGCCTGGGCTTCCGGCACGGAATGCGCCATGGCGACAAACTCGATTGCGAAGGGGCCGAGCGTCAGCTTTGCGCCCGACTGCACGACATGCAGCGGCACTTCCCCTAAGAGTCCCGCCTCCGTCAGCTTCCGCCGCAGCACGGCGGCGGCGAAGGGCGTTGCGTAGACCGGGCACTTCAGCTGGCGCCACAGCCAGGCCACGGCGCCGAGATGATCCTCATGAGCGTGGGTAATCACGAGCGCGAGCAGCTTGTCCCGCCGCTCGGCAATAAAGCTCGGATCGGGCACCATCACATCCACCTCCGGATGCTCAGGCCCGCCAAAACCGAGGCCGCAATCAACGGCCAGCCACTGCCCGCGGCAGCGGTAGAGGTTTAAATTCATGCCGATCTCGCCCGATCCCCCGAGAGGGAGGAAGGCGAGATCGTCTTCAAAACTGGTCATATGACCCTTATCCTTGGTCAATCTCCTGTGGCATGGCGCTTCCAATCCTTCGAGAGGCTGGGGGCGGGATTGCGCAGCGCCAACAGGCGCATCCCTTCCAGCGTGAGATCCGGGTCGATCGATTCAAATATCGTGGTGCCTTCGGCGAAGAGGGGCGCGAGACCGCCTGTCGCGATCACCTTGATCGGCACGCCAAATTCGCCGCGAATGCGCGTCACAAGCCCTTCGACCATGCCGACATATCCCCAGAATATGCCTGACCGCATGGCGGGGACGGTCGAGCGGCCAATCACGGCCTGAGGCCGGCCGATGGCGATGCGCGGAAGCCGCGCCGCGGCCTTGTGCAAAGCCTCGATCGAGAGATTGACCCCCGGCGATATGATGCCGCCGACAAAATTTCCATGCTCATCCACCACATCAAAATTGGTGGCGGTTCCGAAATCCACAACGACCAGCGGGCCGCCGTAGATCTGGTGTGCAGCGAGCGTATTGAGCAGACGGTCCGCGCCCACTTCCGTGGGGGAGTCGACGGAGATCTCGAAACCCCAATCGAGTTCCGCGGAGGCGATCAGCGGCTCGACCTCGAACCATTCGCGGCAGAGGCGCCGCAGATGGTAGAGGGCGGCGGGGACCACGATGCCGATGACGGCCCGGCTGACCGCACGGGGGTCGATGCCGCTGTGACCCAGCAAGGTCATGAGCCAGACCGCATATTCGTCCGAGGTGCGCTGCGCATCGGTGGAGATGCGCCAAGTGCCGCGCCAGGACGTGCCGTCATGCACCGCCATGACGATATTCGTA
This sequence comes from uncultured Alphaproteobacteria bacterium, assembly GCA_963834475.1. Taxonomy (GTDB): domain Bacteria; phylum Pseudomonadota; class Alphaproteobacteria; order Acetobacterales; family Acetobacteraceae; genus Acidisoma. The sequence goes on from CAWIBZ010000003.1 coordinate 82,237, forward strand.
TTGCCAGCATCGATGACGAGAAGCATGGCGCTTCCTATTCCTCCTGCCCGAGAAGCACGTCGCCCGTAGAAATGGCGTGAACGGTTTCACCCATTGCTAGAAGCAATTCGCCCGTAGCGGAAATGCCGGCGAAGCGCCCTTCACGCGTGCCGCGCACATCCATGATCCTGACAGCCGTGCCGAGCGGATGCGCCCGCGCCAGCCAGCTCGTCCTGACGGCCAGGAATCCCTCGTCCTCCAAGACATGCCGCCAATGCCGGAGGCGGTCGAGGAAAACCATTGTGACCTCCAGCGGCGAAGGTGGCCGGCCGGCCGGCGGCACGAGCCTGGCCGTCCGGCGCCCGGGAACCTCGGGTGCGACGGCCAGATTGGCGCCGAGCCCGATGACCAGCCAGTCGAGGCCGGAGCCGCCCGCGCTCATCGCGGCATCCACCAGAATGCCGGCGAGTTTGGCGCCATCCCGCAGCACGTCATTCGGCCATTTCAGGCTGAGCCGCTCCGGCTCGCCATCGAAGGCTGCCAGCGCCTCGATGAAAGCAACGCCCGCGAGCAAGGCCCACTGCCCCGCCCCGCCCGCCTCTGTCCTGTTCTTCGGGCGAAGCAGAACCGAGAGAAACAGATTGCCGCGCGGCGCGCTCCAGCTGCGCCCGCGGCTGCCGCGCGCCGCTGTCTGTTCGTCCGCAAGGATGGCCAGCCCGTCCGGCGCGCCATCGCGCGCGCGGGAGAGGCAAGCATCGGAGGTGGAGGAAATCAGCCGGACCTGTTCGAGCCGATATCCTCCAGGCAGGTGAAGCGGCGTGCCCTCGCCGATCGTCAACCCAACAGAGCCAGGGCGGCGGCCTGAGCCGCACCGGTCACCGGACCCGCCACCAGGATGAAGAGCAGCGTCACCACGCCGGTCACCGCGACGACGAAGGAGAGCGACGGCGCCGGACGGTCAAAGCTCGCCTCCGGGGCATCGAAATACATGATCTTGATGATGCGCAGATAATAGTAGGCGCCGATGACGCTGGTGATGACGCCGATGACGGCAAGCGTCCAGAGACCGCTCTGGATCGCGGCCAGGAAGACGTAGAGCTTGCCGAAGAAGCCCGAGAGCGGCGGCACGCCGGCCATGCTCAGCATGAAAATGCTCATGGCAAGCGCGAGGCCCGGATGGTTGCGGCCGAGACCGGCGACATCGGTCACCTTCTCCACCATGCGGCCCTGGCGGCGCATGGCGATGATGACGCCGAAGGCGCCGAGGGTCATGAAGATATAGGTCGCGAGATAGACCAGCGTGGCGCTGGTGCCGGAGCGGCTGCCAGCGGCCAGGCCCATCAGCGCATAGCCGATATGGCCGATCGCGGAATAGGCCATCAGGCGCTTGATATTGCTCTGCACGAGCGGGGCCAGAGCGCCAAGGATGAGCGAGGCAATGGCGACGATCTCGATGAGGAGCTGCCACTGGCTGATGAGATGGCCGAAGGGGCCGATCATGACCCGGAGCAGGAGCGCGAGCGCGGCCACTTTCGGCGCCGAGCCCAGGAGCGCCGTCACCGATGTCGGTGCGCCCTCATAGACGTCGGGCGACCACATATGGAAGGGCACGGCCGCCATCTTGAAGACGAGGCCCGAGAGCACGAAGACCATGCCGATGACGAGCCCGGCCGAGGGCGTGCCGCCGACCAGGGCCTGGGCGATATGGCCGAAATCGGTGCTGCCGGAGAAGCCGTAGGTCAGCGTGATGCCGTAGAGCAGGATGCCGGAGGCAAGCGAGCCCAGGACGAAATACTTGAGGCCCGCTTCCGAGGAGCGCAGCGAATCCCGCGCGAAGGCCGCGATGACATAGAGCGCGAGCGACTGCAGTTCGAGGCCGAGATAAAGGGTGATGAGGTTGGTGGCACCCACCATCACCATCATGCCCACCGCCGCGAAGAGCACGAGGATGGGGAACTCGAAGCGGCCAAGCCCCTCTTCCCGCTCGTTGAAATCAAGCGAGAGAATGATGGCGAGGCCGGCTGCTGCCAGGATGAGCAGCTGGCTGAAGCGGCTGAAGGCATCCGCCGCGAAAAGGCCGTTATAGCCGATACCGGTGGGCGCGATCAGCACCAGGGCACCCGTGCCCAGCAGCGCGCCGAGCGATAGCATGCTGCTGAGCTGGAAGGCGTGGCGGGCGGGCGCAAAGGCACCCGCGAGCAGAATGGCAAGCCCGCAGAGCGAAAGCGCGAGTTCGGGAAGAGCGATCAGCCAGTTCATCAGTTGGCCCCTCCGGCCAGAACAGCGCCGCCTGCGGAGGCGAGATGCGTATGGACGCCGCCCGCCAGAGCCAGGCTGTGCGCCTGCGCCATGGCCGTCGCCGTCGCATCGAAGAAGGTGGAGAAGCTGGAGGGGTAGATGCCCATCCAGAGGGTGAGGATGACGAGCGGCACGAGCATGACGATTTCACGCGGCCCGATATCCTGCAGGATCTTCAGCTGCGGCCGCACCAGATCGCCGAAGACGACCTTGCGATACATGACCAGGGTGTAGATCGCGCTCAGCACCAGCGTCGTGCCGGTCAGCACCGAGAGCCAGAAATTGACCTTCAGCGCCGCCACGATGACGAGGATTTCACCGATGAACCCGGCCGTGCCCGGCAGGCCCACCGTGCCCATGACGAAGATCATGAAGAGCAGCGCGTAGAAGGGCATGTTGCGGGCAAGCCCGCCGAAGCCGTCCATGCTCTGGCTCCTGGTGCGATCCATCAGCACGCCGACGCAGATGAACAGGGCGGCGGTGATGAAGCCGTGGGAGAGCATGCGGAAGAGCGAGCCCTCGATCCCCTGCACCGAGAAGGTGAAGATGCCGACAACCGCGATCGCCATGTGGCCGATCGAGGAATAGGCGCAGAACTTGAGGAGGTCGCGCTGCACGAGTGCCGCGATCGAGGTGTAGATGATGGCCACGACCGCGATCGTGAACATGAACGGCGCGAATTCCTGGGAGGCTTGCGGCAGCAGCGCCACCGAGAAGCGGAGGAAGCCGTAGCCGCCCATATTGGCGAGCACGCCGGCGAGCAGCACGGAGCCTGCGATCGGTGCCTCGTTATGCGCATCGATCAGCCAGGTATGAAGCGGCCAGATCGGAATCTTCACCGCGAAAGCCGCGAAGAAGGCAAGGAAGAGCCAGAACTGCAGGTGCGGCGGCAGCGGCATGCGCAGCATGTCCGGAATGCTCGTCGTGCCGTCATGGAACCAGAGCGCGATCAGCCCCAGCAGCATGAGCATGGAGCCCGCGAACATGAAGAGGAAGAACTTGATCGCGGCGTAGCGGCGCTTCTCCCCGCCCCAGACGCCGATGATGACGAACATCGGGATGAGGACGGCTTCGAAGAAGACGAAGAAGAGGAGGAAGTCGAGGGCAGAGAAAAGCCCGATCATCGTCGTCTCGAGCGCCAGGAAGGCGATCATGTATTCCCGCGCGCGTCCGCCGCCCTGGTTCCAGGCCGAGAGGATGGCAATCGGGGTCAGCGCTGTCGAGATCAGCACGAACATGATGCTGATACCGTCCACGCCCATGCGGTATTCGACCCCGTATTGCGGCAGCCAGGGCAGGATTTCCTGGAACTGGAAGCCCGCGACGCTCTTGTCGAAATCGAACCAGAGCAGAAGGCTGAGGGCAAAGACGACAAGGCTGGTCCAAAGCGCCGTCCAGCGCGCGGCACGGGCAGTGGCCTCGTCATCCCCGCGCAAGGCAAGGATGACGACCACACCCGCAAGCGGCAGGAAGGTGAGCAGTGAGAGCAGCGGGAAACCGGCTTGGTTCATCGGGCTCACCGGAAGATCAGGAAGACGGAGATCAGGACGACAAGCCCGATCAGCATGACGAAGGCGTATTGGGCGAGCGAGCCGCTCTGCAGGCGGGAGACGCCGCCCGCCGAGCCGCGCGCGATCAAGGCGCCGCCACGCGGAATACCGTCGATGATCCCCTCGTCACCCACATGCCAGATCAGGCGGGCAAGCGCGCGGTAGGGCCGCACGAAAATGACGTCATAGATCTCATCGAAATAGTATTTGTTGAGCAGCAGCCGGTAGATCGGCGCGAAGCGCGTTGCCAGCATCTCCGGCAGTTCGGGCCGCAGGATATACATCACATAGGCCGTGAGGATGCCGAGGAGACCGAGGACGGTCGGCAGGATCTCGACGCCGAAGGGCACGTGGTCGAGGTTGAGCAGCACGCGCGGATGGTTGATGACGTCGATCGCGCCCTGCCAGAAGGCCTGCTGGCCGCTGCCGATGAAGTTGTGCGCGAAGACGCCACCGACGAAGATGGCGCCGAGGGCGAGCAGGAACAGCGGCCCCGTCATCACGAGCGGGCTTTCATGGACATGCTCCAGCACATGCGCGTCCGCGCGGGACTTGCCGTGGAAGGTCAGGAAGATCATGCGCCAGGAATAGAAGGCGGTGAGGAAGGCGGCCGCTTCGACGCAGAACCAGGCCCAGCCGCTGCCGTGCCCGCCCCAGGCCGCGTTCACGATGGCGTCCTTCGAAAAGAAGCCGGAGAGCGGCGGGACACCGGCGAGCGCCAGGCTGCCGATCCACATCATGGCATAGGTATAGGGAATACGGCGGGCGAGCCCGCCCATTTTGCGGATATCCTGCTCGCCCGACATGGCGTGGATCACCGAACCCGCTGTCAGGAAGAGCAGCGCCTTGAAGCAGGCATGGGTGATGAGGTGGAACATCGACGCCTGATAGGCCCCGACTGAAACGCCCACGAACATGTAGCCGAGCTGCGAGCAGGTGGAATAGGCGATGACGCGCTTGATGTCGGTCTGGGTGCAGCCGATCGTCGCGGCAAACAGCGCCGTGGTGCCGCCGATGATGCCGACGACCGCGAGCGCCACGGGCGCGTATTCCAGGAGCGGCGACATGCGCACCATGAGGAAGACGCCCGCGGTCACCATGGTCGCGGCATGGATGAGGGCGGAGACCGGCGTCGGGCCTTCCATCGCGTCCGCCAGCCAGGGATGGAGGCCGAGCTGGGCCGACTTACCCATGGCGCCGATGAAGAGCAGGATGCCGATCACATCGAGCGCGTTCAGGTTGGTGCCGAAGAGATGATAGACGGCGTGGCTGTGCGCCGCGGCGGCGCCGAAGATGTCAGCGAAGCGCACCGAGCCGAAGAGGAAGAAGATCAGGGCAACGCCGATGGCGAAGCCGAGATCGCCCACGCGGTTCATGATGAAGGCCTTGACGGCCGCGTCATTCGCCGAGGGCTTCTCATACCAGAAGCCGATGAGCAGATAGGAGACGAGGCCGACGCCTTCCCAGCCGAAGAAGAGCTGGAGGAGGTCGTTCGACGTCACCAGCATCAGCATCGCGAAGGTGAAGAGCGAGAGGTAGGAGAAGAAGCGCGGCACGGAGCGGTCCCCGTGCATGTAGCCCACCGAATAGATGTGGATGAGGGTGGAGACTACCGTCACCATCACCACCATGACGGCTGCGAGGCTGTCGTAGCGCAGCGTCCAGTCCACCTGGAAGGCGCCCACATGCAGCCAGGGGGCAACGGACACGATCGTCGGCGCATCCGCGCCGGAGAGCAATCCCACGCCCGAGATGACGCCGCAGACCGCGGCGATGAGCATGCAGAGGATGCTCACGAAATGCGCACCCTGGTCTTTCAGCCAGGGACCGAAGAGACCCGCAACCAGCGAGCCTACAAGCGGCGCAAAGACGGCAATTGCGAAGATCACGTCTCAGCCCTTCATCAGATTGACGTCTTCAACCGCGATGGAGCCGCGGTTGCGGAAGTAGGTGACGACGATGGCCAGGCCGATGGCCGCCTCGGCGGCGGCAACGGTCAGCACGAACATCGTGAAAACCTGCCCGGTGAGGTCATGAAGCTGGCCCGAAAAAGCCACGAAATTCAGGTTCACCGAGAGGAGGATGAGTTCGATCGACATCAGGATGGTGATGACGTTCTTGCGGTTCATGAAGATCCCGAAGATGCCCACCACGAGCAGGATGACGGAGACCACCAGATAGGGGCCGATACCCACGGGCATATCAATGTGCTCCCGGCTTATGCGTGACGGCGACGGCATCGGTGTCGGCCAGGGTAACGCGCTCTTCGGGCGGCGCCAGGGCCGGGTCCGGCCGCAGGATGCCAAGCGCCTTCACCCCAACCCCCACCGGGATGTCCATCAGCGCGAGCGTATCGGCCGGCTGCCGCGCGTTCTGGCGCGCGATGCTCTGCGTCTTCGAGCGCTGGCGTTCGCGATGCGTCAGCACGATGGCGCCGATCATGGCGACCATGAGGACCAGGGACGCCGTCTCGAAGAGGAAGGCATAGTGGGTATAGAGGATGCGGCCGAGGGCATCCGTATTGGTCAGCCCGGCCGGCATGGGCGAGAGCCTGAGGCCCGAGGCCGCGGGCGCGAACCTCCAGCCGCCGAGGATGAGCACGAGTTCCAGGAACAGGATGGCGCCGACCACCGCGCCCATCGGCGCATAGCGCTGCACGCCCGCGCGCAGTTCCGAGAAATTGATGTCGAGCATCATGACGACGAAGAGGAAGAGAACCGCGACCGCGCCCACATAGACGATGAGCAGGATGAAGGCGAGGAACTCCGCCCCCGCGATCAGGAAGAGCCCCGCCGCGTTGAAGAAGCAAAGGATGAGATACAACACCGAATGAACCGGGTTGCGGGCGGTCACCACCATCACCGCGGAGGCGATGAGGACGATGGCGAAAACATAGAAGAAAATCTGTGCGAAGATCATGGCGCTGGCTTACCGATACGGGGCATCGAGTTCGAGGCGCCGCGCGATCTCGGGCTCCCAACGGTCGCCGTTCGAAAGCAGCTTCTCCTTGTTGTAGAGCAGCTCCTCGCGCGTTTCGGTCGCGTATTCGAAATTCGGACCCTCGACAATGGCATCGACCGGGCAGGCTTCCTCGCAGAGGCCGCAATAGATGCACTTCACCATGTCGATGTCGTAGCGCGTGGTACGGCGGGAGCCGTCGTCACGCGGTTCGGCCTCGATGGTGATGGCCTGGGCCGGGCAGATCGCCTCGCAGAGCTTGCAGGCGATGCAGCGCTCTTCCCCGTTCGGATAGCGGCGCAACGCGTGCTCGCCGCGGAAGCGCGGGGAGAGCGGAGACTTCTCGAAGGGATAGTTGATCGTCACCTTGGGCTTGAACATGTAGCGGAGCGTGATCGCCATGCCGCTGACGAGTTCCGTCAGCAGCAGGCTGCGCGCCGCGCGGTCAAGGACACCCATTATTCATTTTCCCCTGAAATTCGGCTCAGGCCCGGCCTGTCGAAGTCAAATCCGTCACGATCATGCACTGACGTGCGTGCGCTCATCTCAGCCATGGGGCAGCCACCCGAAGATTTCGAGGGCGGCCGCCGTCAGCACCATCCAGCCAAGCGAGAGCGGCAGAAACACTTTCCAGCCGAGCCGCATGAGCTGGTCATAGCGGAAGCGGGGGAAGGTCGCGCGCACCCAGATGAAGACGAACATGACCAGGCAGATCTTGAGGATCAGCCAGATCGGCCCGGGAATGAAGGCAAGGAACGGCAGCGGGGACATCCAGCCGCCGAGGAAGAGGATGGCGGTCATGGCGCTCATCAGCGTCATGTTCGCGTATTCGCCAAGGAAGAACATGGCGTAGCTCATGGAGGAGTATTCCACCATGAAGCCCGCGACGATTTCGCTTTCGCCTTCCGGCAAGTCGAAGGGCACGCGGTTACATTCGGCCAGCCCGGAGATGAAGAAGACGATGAACATCGGGAAGAGCGGAATGCAGAACCAGAGACCGTTCTGCGCCTTCACGATGTCATTCAGGTTCAGGCTGCCGACGCAGAGCAGGACGGAGACCATGATGAAGCCGATGGAGACTTCATAGGAGACCATCTGCGCCGCCGAGCGCAGCGCGCCGAGGAAGGCGTATTTCGAGTTGGACGACCAGCCGGCGATGATGATGCCGTAGACGCCGAGCGAGCTGATGGCGAAGAGATAGAGGATGCCGACATTGATATTGGCGACCGCGAGGCCATTCCCCGTCGGCACCACGGCCCAGGCCACCATGGCGAGGCCGAAGGTGATCAGGGGTGCGATGAGGAAGAGAACCCGGTTCGCGCCCGTCGGCACGATGGTTTCCTTCATCACCATCTTGAGGGCGTCGGCGAAAGGCTGCCAGAGGCCGAAGGGGCCGACGACGTTCGGCCCCTTGCGCAGCTGCATCGCCGCCATGACCCGGCGTTCGCCATAGGTCGCATAGGCGACGATCATGAGCAGCGGCACCAGCACCGCGAGGGTCTCAAGGGCCGCGAGGATGATCTGGCCCAGAATTGTTGAAAAGAAGCCCATGACCCCCTCTTACTCCGCCGCCTGGAGCTGGGGCGCGAAGGTTTCGGTACACGCGTGCATGGTCGGGCTCGCGCGGCTGATCGGATCCGTCTGATAATAGTCGGCGATGGCGCGGGCGAAGGGCGCGGTGCCCAGGCTCTGGCCATGATCGGCCGGCGCCGTCGTGTCGGTCGTCGCCATGCGCGTCAGCTGATCGACCGTGCCGAAGACCGGATTGGCGGCGGCGAGGCGGGCCCGCACCACGTCGAGCGTGTCATAGGGCAGCGTATGGCCGACGACCGCGCTGAAGGCGCGGATGATGCGCCAGTCTTCCTTGGCCTCGCCGAGCGGGAAGGTCGCCTGGCGCGTGCGCTGCACGCGGCCTTCGGTGTTCACATAAGTGCCGCTCTTTTCGGTATAGGCAGCACCCGGCAGGATGACATCCGCCCGCGCCGCGCCACGGTCGCCATGGTGGCCCTGGTAGATGACGAAGGTTTCCGGCGCGATGGCCGCCGCATTGAACTCGTCCGCGCCGAGCAGCCAGAGCACATCGACGCCGCCCGACGCCATTTCGGCCCAGCCCTTGGCACCGGCCTTCGGGACGAAGCCGAGATCGAGACCGCCGACACGGGCCGCCGCGCGATGCAGCACATTGAAGCCGTGCCAGGATTCGGCAAAGGCGCCGACCTTTTCGGCGAGCGTCCAGGCGGAGGACAGCACGGCAGCCCCAGCCGGACCCTGCAAAGCCCCCTCGCCCACCACGATCATGGGCCTGGATGCCTTGGCCAGGACCGCGGCGAAGGGATGGGATCCGTCGAGCAGCGCGCGCAGCGTCTCCGCCCCCGCGCCCAGGATCTCGGACGGATAGGTGAGATCCACTGCCTCGCCGATCACGCCGACAGGCAGACGGTTCTGGCGCCAGCGCTTGCGGATGCGGGCATTGAGGATCGGCGCCTCATGGCGCGGATTGGTACCGATGAGGAGGACGGCATCCGCCTCTTCGATCCCGGCAATCGTCGTATTGAAGAGGTAATAGTCGCGGCGCGAGGTATCGAAAGCCGCCCCGCCCTGCCTGCAATCGACATTGCCCGAGCCAAGCGCGGCCAGGAGATCCTTCAGCGCGATCATGCTCTCGGCGTCCGCCAGGTCACCGGCGAGCGCGCCGATCCGGTCACCCGCCACGCCCTTGAGCCGCGCGGCGATGGCGAGGAAAGCCTCTTCCCAGGTGGCGGCCTGCAACTTGCCACCGACGCGAAGCCAGGGACGATCGAGCCGCCGGCGCGTCAGGCCATCGACGCTGTGACGGGATTTATCGGCCAGCCACTCCTCGTTCACATCCTCGCTGAGGCGCGGCAGGATGCGCAGGACCTGCGGACCACGGGTGTCGACGCGGATGGCCGAGCCCACGGCATCGAGCACGTCGACGCTGTCGGTCTTCTTCAGCTCCCACGGCCGCGCGGTGAAGGTGTAGGGCTTCGAGGTGAGCGCACCCACGGGGCAGATATCGACGAGATTGCCCGAAAGCTCGGAGGACAGCGCCTTCTGCACATAGGTGGTGATTTCGAGGTTTTCGCCGCGCGAGACGCCGCCCAATTCCGGCACGCCCGCGACTTCCGTCGCGAAACGCACGCAGCGCGTGCATTGAATGCAGCGTGTCATCACGGTGCGGACGAGCGGCCCGAAATCCTTGTCGCGCTGCGCGCGCTTCGGCTCGGTATAGCGGGAATGGTCCCGCCCGTAGGCCATGGCCTGGTCCTGCAGGTCGCATTCGCCGCCCTGGTCGCAGATCGGGCAATCAAGCGGATGGTTGATGAGCAGGAATTCCATGACCCCGCGGCGCGCGCGGCGCACCAGGGGGCTGTCGGTCTTCACCACCATGCCGTCGGCCACCGGAAAGGCGCAGGAAGCCACCGGCTTCGGTGCCTTCTCGACTTCAACCAGGCACATGCGGCAATTGGCGGCGACCGAAAGGCGGTCATGGTAACAGAAGCGGGGGATTTCGCGGCCGACGGCTTCCGCCGCCTGCAGCACGGAATATCCCGCGGGGACCTCGACCTCGATCCCGTCAATGGTCAGTTTGGGCATGCGCGCTACTCCGCCGCAATCGCCATGGGTTGAGTGCCCGCCGGGAGAGAGGCCGCGCGCAGCCTTATAGGCGGCGATGCGCTCCTCCATGACAGGGCGGAAGTGGCGGATGAGGCCCTGAATGGGCCAGGCCGCCGCATCGCCGAGCGCGCAGATCGTATGGCCTTCGACCTGGCGTGTGACTTGTTCGAGCAGATCGATCTCTTCGATTTCGGCGCGGCCCTCGACCATGCGGTTCATGAGCCGCATCATCCAGCCCGTGCCTTCGCGGCAGGGCGTGCACTGGCCGCAGCTTTCATGCTTGTAGAAAGCCGAAATACGGGCAATCGCCTTGATGAGATCGGTTGATTTGTCCATCACGATGACAGCGCCGGTGCCCAGGCCAGAGCGCATTTCGCGCAGGCTGTCGAAGTCCATCAGCGCCTTCTCGGCCATTTCCTTCGTGATCATCGGCACCGAGACGCCGCCCGGGATGATGGCGAGCAGGTTGTCCCAGCCGCCGCGCACGCCGCCGGCATGTTTCTCGATGAGCTCGCGCAGGCTGATGCTCATCGATTCTTCAACCGTGCAGGGCCGGTTCACATGGCCGGAAATGGCAGTAGAGCTTGGTGCCCTGGTTCTTGTCACGCCCGAAGCTTGCGAACCACTTGGCGCCGCGGCGCATGATGGTGGGCGCAACCGCCACGGTCTCGCAGTTCGTCACCGTGCTCGGCAGGCCGTAGAGGCCCATGGCCGCCGGGAACGGCGGCTTGGAGCGCGGCATGCCTTTCTTGCCTTCGAGGCTTTCGATCATCGCCGTCTCTTCGCCGCAGATATAGGCGCCGGCGCCGCGATGGACGAAGACGTCGAAATCATAGCCGGAGCCTGCAGCGTTCTTGCCGAGGAGACCGGCCGCATAGGCCTGCTCCACCGCCGCCTGCAGGCGCATGTATTCGAAATGATATTCGCCGCGAAGGTAGCAGTAGGCGGCCGTAGCACCCATGGCAAAACCGGCGACGAGGCAACCCTCCACCAGCTTATGCGGGTCGTTGCGCAGGATCTCGCGATCCTTGCAGGTGCCGGGCTCGCTTTCGTCGCAGTTCACGATGAGATAGGCCGGCTTGTCGCCGCGATCCTTCGGCATGAACGACCATTTGAGGCCGGAGGGGAAACCCGCGCCTCCACGCCCGCGCAGGCCCGAGGCCTTGATTTCATCGACGATCGCACCGCGGCCGAGGGCGAGGATCTCGGCCGTGCCGTCCCAATCGCCGCGCACCCGGGCACCCGCGAGGCCCCAGTCCCGCTCGCCATGCAGATTGGTGAAGATGCGGTCCTTGTCTTCAAGCGCCATGACTTACGCTCCTGGCTTCGCGGCCGGATCGGCCGGCGGATTGGCGGCCGCCGCGGCTTCTGCCGCGGCCGCTTCGGCAGCCGCGCGTGCCGCTGCCTCCGCCCGCTCGCGCTTCACCACCGCGTATTTCTCGGGGGACCAGAACTCGTCCGGATTCTTCAGCGTCGTGCCCCCGCCCTCGGCCTGGGAGCCACGGCGGTTGATGGTCGGGCCGGCCGGCGGCGGCTCGCCCCGGCGCAGTGCCGCGATCAGGGCTTCCGTGCGCGGTCCGTCGAGATCCTCGTAATAGTTTTCGTTGTTGATCTGCATCATCGGCGCATTGACGCAGGCGCCGAGGCATTCGACCTCGCTCATGCTGAAGAGGCCGTCGGCGCTGACCTCGCCGAAATGCTCGATGCCGGCGGCTTTCTTGCAGGCGGCCACGACATCATCGGACCCGCGCAGCCAGCAGGGTGTGGTCGTGCAGACCTGCAGGTGATAGCGGCCCACCGGCTTGAGGTTGAACATGGTGTAGAAGGTCGCCACCTCGTAGACGCGGATCGGCGCCATGCCGAGGTGCTCGGCCACGACATCCATGGCGACGCGCGGCACCCAGCCGCTGCCGGTCTGGCGGGCCATCTGCTTCTGCACCTCATAAAGCAGAAAGATGACAGCGCTCGCGCGCCGGTCAGGCGGGTAGCGCGTCAGGATCTTCTCGATCTCGGCGAGGCTTTCAGCGTCAAAGGCGAAGCTCTTGGGCTCCGCAGCCTCGTGCGCGTGGGATTCGGTCATGATTACCTGTCGATTTCGCCGAAGACGAGGTCGATGGACCCGATGATGGAGACCGCATCGGCCAGCATGTGGCCCTTTGCCATCTTGTCCATGGCCTGGAGATGGGCAAAGCCCGTGGGCCGGATCTTGCAGCGGTAGGGCTTGTTGGTGCCGTCGGCCACGAGATAGACGGCGAATTCGCCCTTGGGCGCTTCAATCGCCGTATAGGTCGCACCCGCAGGCACATGGAAGCCTTCGGTAAAGAGCTTGAAGTGGTGGATCAGCGCCTCCATGGAGCGCTTCATCTCGCCCCGCTTCGGCGGCGTGAACTTATTGTCCTGCACGCGCACCGGACCCGGCTTCATCTTGGCCAGGCACTGGCGGATGATCTTCAGGCTTTCCCGCATTTCCTGAACGCGGACGAGGTAGCGGTCGTAGCAGTCACCGTTGCGGGCGACCGGCACGTCGAAGTTGACCTCGTTGTATTTCGCATAAGGCTGCGCGCGGCGGAGATCCCACGGCACGCCCGAGGCGCGCAGGTTGGGGCCACTGAAACCCCAGTTCAGCGCCTCTTCCGCCGAGACAATGCCGATATCGACGGTGCGCTGCTTCCAGATGCGGTTGCCGGTGAGCAGGCCTTCCATATCGTCCACGAAGGTCGGGAAGGTATCACACCAGGCGGCGATCTTCTCCTCGAGCCCTGCCGGGAGATCGCGGTTCACCCCGCCCGGACGATAGTAATTGGCATGCATGCGGGCGCCGGAGGCCGCCTCATGGAATTCCATGAGTTGCTCACGCACCTCATAACCCCAGAGACTCGGCGTCGTTGCACCCACATCGAGGGCGAAGGAGGTCACGTTGAGCAGGTGATTGAGGATGCGGGTGATTTCCGCGAAAAGCGTGCGGATCCATTCGGCGCGCTCAGGCACCTCGATGCCGAGCAGCTTTTCGATGGCCATCACATAGCAATGTTCCTGCGCCATCGGGCTCACGTAATCGAGCCGGTCGAAATACGGGACGTTCTGCACATAGGTCCGGTATTCCATCAGCTTCTCGGTGCCGCGATGGAGCAGGCCGACATGCGGGTCCGCGCGGTCCACCACCTCGCCATCCATTTCCAGGATGAGGCGCAGCACGCCATGGGCGGCCGGATGCTGGGGACCGAAATTCAGCGCGTGGCTGTCGATCTCGACAATGCGAGTCGCCGGATTGACGACCGGGCGCTCGGAAATCGTGGTCTCGCTCATCGCCTCAGCCCTCCCGATGCGCTTTCTCGTCACCGGGCAGCGTGGTCATGGCTTCCCAGGGCGAGATGAAGTCGAAACGGCGGAAATCCTGCACGAGCTTGACCGGCTCGTAGACAACCTGCTTGCGCTCTTCGTCGTAACGGACTTCGACATAGCCGGTGAGCGGAAAGTCCTTCCGCATCGGATGGCCGACGAATCCGTAATCCGTCAGGATTCGCCGCAAATCGGACTGGCCCGAGAAGGGAATGCCGAAGAGATCCCAGGCTTCGCGCTCCCACCAGGTGGCAACCGCCCAGAGCTGGGAGACGGAGGGAACGGGTGCCACACCGTCGGTCGTGGTGATGACCCGCACGCGCTGGTTCAGGGAGACGGAGAGAAGGTTGTAGACAACCTCGAACCGCTCCGCCTGGGCCGGCCAGTCAACACCGCAGACATCCATGCACTGCTCGAAAGAGAAGCGCGGGTCGTCTTTCAGGACCTGCATGATTTCGAGCAGCGAGTCGCGGCCGGTGCGGATCACGACCTCCCCGACCTCGATGGCGGTGGAGATGACACCAGGAAGGCCGGCGGCGGCGGCCGCAAGCGCTTCCGCCGGATTCAGTGGGGCCGGAACCTGCTCTCCGGCCGGAGCGGTTTCTGCGATATCAGCCACGGAGGATCGTCCCCGTGCGGCGGATTTTCTTCTGCAACTGCATGATCCCGTAGACGAGGGCTTCGGCCGTGGGCGGACAGCCGGGAACGTAGACATCCACCGGCACGATTCGGTCGCAGCCGCGCACCACCGAATAAGAGTAATGGTAATAGCCGCCGCCATTGGCGCAGCTGCCCATGGAAATGACCCAACGCGGCTCCGCCATCTGGTCGTAGAGCTTGCGCAAGGCGGGGGCCATCTTGTTGGTCAGCGTGCCGGCGACGATCATGACGTCGCTCTGGCGGGGGCTGGCGCGCGGGATGACGCCCATGCGGTCGAGATCGTAGCGCGGCATATAGGCGTGAATCATTTCAACGGCGCAACAGGCCAGGCCGAAGGTCATGGGCCAGAGGCTGCCCGTGCGCGCCCAGTTCACGATCTTGTCGAGATTGCCGACGATGAAGCCCTTGCCGGCGATTTCACCGGTAATCGCCTTCATCACCGCATCCTGATCCGGCCCTGGCGGCAGTTCGCGTCCGTTCCAGACGAGCTCGGTCCCGGTCTCGCCGGCATATGCACCGCTCATCGCTGTCACTCCCAATCCAGGGCGCCTTTGCGCCATGCGTAGATGTAGCCGACCCCCAGCTCCGCCAGGAAAGCGAGCATGGTCAGGAAGCCCATGACCCCGATATGCGACAGGCTGACCGCCCAGGGGAACAGGAAGGCCACTTCGAGGTCGAAGATGATGAAAAGAAGGCAAACAAGATAGAAACGCACGTCGAAGCGGCGGCGGGCGTCATCGAAAGGCTCGAAGCCGCACTCATAGGCCGAGAGCTTTTCTGCATAGGGTTTCTGGCGGGCGGCAAGCAGGGCGCCGGCCATCATGGCGCCCGCGATTCCGGCTGCGATCGCTCCAAAGATCAGAATGGGCCAATACTGCGACAGCAGAGGGTGCACCTTCGTCTCCTTGGTCGAACAGGCAGGTGGTCTAAACGCTTCGGCTGAGCATTAGCGCGAAAGCGAGCGGACCGTAATACCTCCGCCAGCCGGGCGCCACCCCCCTTAATTAGCTGTCATGAAAGGCATGTATTGGCCGCACAGCACGCGACGATAGACAATAAAAGCCGCCCTCTTCTGGGAGGCTATTGTCACAGAAACAGATCTGATTGAAAGGAGATTTGTCGCCGCTGGCGCGAGTGACGGGGCTCGAACCCGCGACCTCCGGCGTGACAGGCCGGCGCTCTAACCAACTGAGCTACACCCGCAGCGACGGGAGGGGAAGTAACCCGGGGGCCGCCCACCGTCAAGCGCGCAAGACCGCGAAAATGCGCAGTCTGACACCCTTTCAGAGATGGCCGCCATCCTGCCTTTGGCCGTTGACATCAATCTGTCGTAAATTCGGTGATTCGGCGATGCCGCGCGTCAGCGCGGGCGACGCAGGTTCCATCGTCATCTGCAGCGGTTCACGGCTTCGTGCCGCGGATGGAGCCACGGAAGCCGGTGAATTCCCCGCGCCTGTGGGTAGATCTCCGCGCCAGGCGCGGGGCCACGAAGGGAAGCGCGGCCGGCGCGGCGCGGTTTCGTGCTCCGGATCGGCCCGCGGAGGCCGATGGAATGCCGACTCCGCGGGTAGATCAATGCAACGAGCGCGGCAATGACGAAGGGGGGGGCAACCGGCGGGGCGCGCGGGGAAGACCATTCATTTTGGGCGGGGCTGGACCACGCCAGAGCGCGATGGCTTTGGGTCGATCGACCCAAAGTCTGACTCTCGCTCCAGGAGGATGGTGGGCGGTGACGGATTCGAACCGCCGGCCCTCTCGGTGTAAACGAGACGCTCTACCGCTGAGCTAACCGCCCGACCGCTTGAGGCTGCTGATACCGGGCCCTTGGCCTGGCTGGAAGCCTCATTCCAGGAATGGGAGATCTCGGTAGCCCTGAGCGACGCGGGATACAAGAGCCAACAGGCGTCTCCTCACCGCTGCCGCCCTTCCCTCCTCGCGCGTGTTGAGACCGGCGGGAGGGTGAAGGCTGGGCGGGCCGGGCATCATCCTGCCACGGCCCGATTAAACCGGCCCTGACAAGAAAGCGGGCCGGCTTGCAGGAGGTGCTTAGTTCAGCGCGTCTTTCAGCGCCTTGCCGGGCTTGAAGCGCACGGACACAGACGCCGGGATGGCGATTTCCTCGCCGGTGCGCGGATTGCGGCCCGTGCCGGCCTTGCGCTGCGCCGTGACAAAATTGCCAAAACCGACGAGGCGCACTTCAGAAGACTTCAATCCCTCCGTGATCTTCGCAAAGACCGCATCCACCACCTCGCCAGCCTTGGCGCGGGACAGATCGGTTGCCTCAGCGACTGCCGCGATCAGATCATTTTTGTTCATGCCAGAACTCCCTGTTCTCAAAAAACCAAATCCTGCGGCGCAGGAACGCCAGAAAGCGATGCCTCCGGGTCGTGAGCGGGCTACCAGCCATGGGCAGCGCCATGCGGCACCACCAGACGCGCGTCGGGCTTGCAACCCCAGGCAAACAGCCATGTTTCATGCCTAGAGATGGCATAGGGCAGGAAAAAGGCGGCGGATAGTCACCCGCCGCCTTTTTCGATGCCGATTTCGCAGAAATCAGGCCAATTAGTGGGGAAGAAGCGGCGCCTTGTCCCCCGCGCCGGATTTCGCGGGTATCGGCTCCTCTTCGGGCTCGGCCCATTCAATAGGCTCAGGTTTGCGAACCAATGCCTGGCTGATCACATCGTCTACGTGCGAGACCGGAACGATCTTGATTCCCTTCTTCACGTTTTCGGGAATTTCCGCCAGATCCTTCTCATTCTCCTTCGGAATGAAGACTGTCGTGATCCCGGCACGCAAAGCGGCAAGAAGCTTTTCCTTGAGGCCGCCGATCGGCAGCACCCGGCCGCGGAGCGTGATCTCGCCCGTCATGGCCACATCCCGGCGCACCGCGATGCCGGTGAGCACGCTGACGATGGAGGTCGCCATAGCGATGCCGGCCGACGGACCATCCTTCGGAGTCGCCCCTTCCGGCACATGGACATGGATGTCCCGCTTCTCGAACAGCGTCGGCTTGATGCCGAAGGTGATGGACCGGCTGCGCACATAGCTGATCGCCGCCGCGACACTCTCCTGCATGACGTCGCCGAGCTTGCCTGTCTGCTTGACGCCGCCCTTGCCGGGCAGAAGCACGCTTTCGATCGTCAGGATCTCGCCGCCGACTTCCGTCCAGGCGAGGCCCGTGACGACACCCACCATGTCTTCGGATTCGGCCTCGCCATAGTGGAACTTCTTCACACCGGCATAGGTTTCGAGATTCTCGGCCGTGAACTCGACCCGCTTGACCTTGCCGGTGACGATATCCTTCACCGCCTTGCGGGCGAGGTTGGAAATTTCGCGCTCCAGATTACGGACGCCCGCTTCCCGCGTGTAGTAGCGGATGAGATCGCGAATCGCGTCGTCAGAGACCGACCATTCCTCGTTCTTCAGGCTATGGGCCTGGCCCGCCTTCGCAATGAGGTGGCGCTTGGTGATTTCGATCTTCTCGTCCTCGGTATAGCCGGGGATGCGAATGATCTCCATGCGGTCGAGCAGCGGCTGGGGCATGCGCAGGCTGTTGGCGGTCGTGATGAACATCACGTCCGACAGGTCGTAATCGACCTCCAGGTAATGGTCGGCGAAGGTCCCGTTCTGCTCCGGGTCCAGCACTTCGAGCAGCGCGGAGGACGGATCACCCCGCCAATCCGCGCCCAGCTTGTCGATCTCGTCGAGCAGGAACAGCGGGTTGGAGGTCTTCGCCTTCTTCATGCCCTGGATGACCTTGCCCGGCATGGAGCCGATATAGGTCCGCCTGTGGCCACGCACTTCAGCCTCATCCCGCACGCCGCCCAAGGACATGCGCACGAAATTCCGGCCGGTGGCATGGGCGATCGACTTGGCGAGTGAGGTCTTGCCGACACCCGGCGGCCCCACGAGGCAGAGAATCGGACCCTTCACTTTCTGGCTGCGCACCTGCACGGCCAGGTATTCCAGGATCCGTTCCTTGATCTTCTCCATGGCATAGTGCTCGTCATTGAGCACCTTCTCGGCCGCCACGAGGTCAGTCTTGATCTTGCTGCGCTTCTTCCAGGGAATGGACAGAACCCAATCCAGGTAGTTGCGCACGACGGTCGCTTCCGCGCTCATCGGGCTCATGGTGCGGAGCTTCTTAAGCTCGGCCAGCGCCTTCTCGCGCGCTTCCTTGGACAGCTTGGTCGTGCGGATCTTCTCTTCGATCTCCGCCGTCTCGTCCTTGCCGTCCTCGCCCTCGCCGAGTTCCTTCTGGATCGCCTTGAGCTGCTCGTTCAGGTAGTATTCGCGCTGCGTCTTTTCCATCTGCCGCTTGACGCGGTTGCGGATACGCTTCTCCACCTGCAGGACGCCGATCTCATTCTCCATATGGGAGAAGAGCCGCTCCAGCCGGTCGCCCACACTGGGCACCTCCAGCAGTTCCTGCTTCTCGGCGATCTTGAGCGTCAGATGGCTCGCGACCGTATCAGCAAGCTTGCCCGGGTCTTCGATCTGGTTGAGCGAAACCAGGACCTCCTGGGCGATCTTCTTGTTGAGCTTGATGTACTGCTCGAACTGGCCGACGACGGTGCGGCCGAGCGCTTCCAGCTCCTTCGCGTCGCCCATCTCCTCGACCAGCGGCTCGACCTCGGCCTCGAAGAAGTTCTCGACCTCGGTAAAGCGCGTCACGGTGGCGCGGCTGGTGCCTTCGACCAGCACCTTCACCGTCCCGTCCGGCAGCTTGAGCAGCTGCAGGATCGTGGAGACAGTGCCGACCTTGTAGATGTCGTCCGCCGCCGGATCATCCTGGGCCGCGTTCTTCTGGGCCACGAGGAGGATCTGCTTGCCTTCCTTAGCGACCGCTTCCAGGGCGCGGACGGATTTCTCCCGGCCCACGAACAGCGGCACGATCATGTGCGGGAAGACCACGATGTCGCGGAGCGGCAGGATGGGCATGCGGCCCATCACAACCCCCGGCTCTTCCCTCGTCTCATTTTCACTCACGGTGACCTCCTTTCAAGGACAGTCTTTCTCTCTTCGGGCCCTTGTGCGGCACCCGGTCTCATGCACTCTCTTCCGCCCGTTCCTTGCCATAGGTGAACAAGGGTTCAGCACGGCTTTCGGCCACCTCGCCGTTGATGACGACTTCCTCGACATTGTTCAGGCCGGGGAGTTCGTACATCGTGCCAAGCAGGATCTGCTCCATGATCGAACGGAGCCCGCGCGCACCGGTCTTGCGTTTGATGGCGCGCCCGGCCACCGATTTCAGCGCCTCGTCCGTGAAGTTGAGCTTGACGCCCTCCATCTCGAACAGCCGCGCATACTGCTTGACGAGCGCGTTCTTGGGCTTGGTCAGAATCTCGATGAGGGCGCCCTCGTCGAGATCTTCAAGGGTCGCTAGCACGGGCAGGCGGCCGATGAATTCGGGGATGAGGCCGAAGCGCAGCAGGTCTTCCGGCTCCACCTCACGCAGCAGCTCGCCGGTCTGGCGCTCGTCCGGGTCCTTGACCGTCGCACCGAAGCCGATGCCCGACCCCTTGCCGCGCGCGGAGATGATCTTGTCGAGGCCGGCAAAGGCGCCGCCGCAGATGAACAGGATGTTCGTCGTATCCACCTGCAGGAATTCCTGCTGCGGATGCTTGCGCCCGCCCTGCGGCGGCACGGAGGCAACCGTGCCTTCCATGATCTTGAGGAGGGCCTGCTGCACGCCCTCGCCGCTCACATCACGGGTGATGGACGGGTTGTCGGACTTGCGGCTGATCTTGTCGACCTCGTCGATATAGACGATGCCGCGCTGCGCCCGCTCCACATTGTAGTCTGCGGCCTGCAGAAGTTTCAGGATGATGTTCTCGACATCCTCGCCGACATAGCCGGCTTCGGTCAGCGTCGTTGCATCCGCCATCGTGAAGGGCACGTCCAGCATGCGCGCCAGCGTTTGCGCAAGCAGCGTCTTGCCCGACCCCGTGGGGCCGATGAGCAGGATGTTGGACTTCGCGATTTCCACATCATTGTGCTTCTGGCCATGCGCCAGGCGCTTGTAATGGTTGTGGACCGCGACGCTCAGCACCTTCTTCGCATGGACCTGTCCAATGACGTAGTCGTCCAGGACCTTGCAGATTTCGCGCGGCGTGGGCACGCCATCCCGCGACTTCACAAGATGCGTCTTGTTCTCCTCACGGATGATATCCATGCAGAGTTCGACGCACTCGTCGCAGATGAATACGGTTGGCCCTGCAATCAACTTGCGCACTTCGTGCTGGGACTTGCCGCAGAACGAGCAGTACAGGGTGTTCTTCGAATCGCTGGTCTTGCTCATGGCAGGCTCCTCTCCCGGGTCGCCCAGGCGTCAATCTATCAGACTACGCCCCGGAAGCATTAAGAAACAAGGTGCTGGCCCAATTGCCCCGTCATTCGGGCCCGCCGTCACAACAATAGTCCTATCGCCTGAGCGCAAATCAGGGGAGGCCTGCGCCCATGCGCCTCGCCGTACTCGTATTCGATAGACTGGCCATTCAAGTTTCAGGCCAACCGCCGCCGGGTGCTTCACCCGCCGTCATGGCCTGATCCTGGTTCAGCTCGCCTTCGACTCTTCGCTGCCGGCTGGGCGGTTGGTCACCACCGCGTCGATAAGACCAAATTCGCGCGCCTCCTCGGCGGACATGAAAGTGTCCCGCTCCAGCTTGCGCTCAATCGTGTCGAGCGACTGGCCGGTATGCGTCACATAAATCTCGTTCAGGCGCTGGCGGATGCGCAGGATTTCGCGGGCCTGGATTTCGATATCCGTGGCCTGGCCCTGGGCGCCGCCGGAGGGCTGATGGACCATAATGCGCGCATTCGGCAGGGCGAAGCGCTTGCCGGCTGCACCCGCGGTGAGCAGGAGGCTGCCCATGGAGGCAGCCTGACCGATGCAGACCGTGCTCACGGGGCAGCGGATATATTGCATGGTGTCGTAGATCGCGAGACCGGAGGTGACCACGCCGCCCGGGCTGTTGATGTAGAAGTAGATATCCTTGGTCGGATTCTCGCTCTCCAGGAAGAGCAGCTGGGCGCAGATCAGCGAGCTCATCTCGTCGAAGACCTGGCCGGTCATGAAGATGATCCGCTCCTTCAGCAGGCGCGAATAGATGTCATAGGACCGCTCGCCACGCGACGTCTGCTCGACGACGATCGGAACCAGGGTGTTATTGAAGACGGTGAACGGATCCCGGTCTTGCATGCTTAGTCCTTTCCCCGCTCGGGCTTCGGCCCCGCAGCGTCACAATGCGATCGGGACATTGCCGCACGAGCCTGCCCCAGCCGCCAGAGGTCTCAGTCTTGAGCCGGCTCCGGCACCCACCCGCCCCTTAGACGGCGACGGGTCTGAACCTGAGTAGAGCAGCGGCCTCAACGCAATGTGAGGCCGCTGCCAGGAAAATAAAAGAGGGCGCGTTACTCGTCCGCCGCCGCGGCGGCGGCCAGCTCCTCCTGGGTCACGCTCTTGTCCTCGACCTTCGCGAGCTCGAGGACATAATCCACGACCTTCTCCTCGAAGATCGGGCCGCGCAGGAATTCAGCGGCCTGGGGGTTCTTGCGGAACATATCCAGCGCTTCCTTCTGGCGCGCCCCATACATCATCGAATGCTGGAAGATTGCGCGATTCAGCTCTTCGTTCGAGACGCTGATGCCATTCTTTTGACCGATCTCGGCCAGCAGCAGGCCGAGGCGGACGCGGCGGTCGGCAATGGCCTGATACTCGCCCTTCAGCGTCTCCTCGTCCTTGTCCTTGTCCGCCTCATCGACGCGGCCGGCCTTGCGCTCCTCCTCCAGGCGATCCCAGATCTGCTTGAATTCGCTGGCGGAGAGCGTGGGCGGCACGTCGAAGCTGACGCGTTCGGCGAGGGCATCGAGGAGCTGACGCTTCAGGTTCTGGCGGGCTTCCGAATCGAGTTCGCGCTGCAGGCGGTCCCGGATGAACTTCTTGAGGTCTTCCAGATCCTCGAAGCCGAGTTCGGTCGCCAGCGCGTCATTCGCCTCCGCGGCCTCGAACTGCTTCAGGGCCTTGGCGGTAATTTCGAACTCGGCTTCCTTGCCGGCGAGTTCGGCTGCGCCGTAATCGGCGGGGAAGGTCACCTTGATGGTGCGGATTTCGCCCGCCTTGATGCCGTCAAGCTGCTCGGCAAAGCCGGGGATGAAGCCGCTGCCGCCAAGCTCGACCGACACGTCGCTCGCGGTGCCGCCGTCGAAGGCCGTGCCGTCGATGCGGCCGATGAAATCGACGACCACCGCATCGCCCTCAGCGGCAGGACGGTCCTCGGTGACCTCAACCTCCTTGCGGCGGCTCTTGAGCAGATTGTCGAGCCCCTGGGTCACGGCCTCGTCGGTCGGCTCCGCCTTGAGGCGGGTCAGGGCGATGTCACCAAGGTTCGGGATGGCGATCTCGGGCAGGACTTCGAGTTCGAGCGTAAATTCCAGGTCCTTGTCGTCGCCGACCGACACGAGGTCGACCTTCGGCTGCATCGCCGGGCGGATGCCGCGCTCGGAGAGCAGCTGGCGAGTCGCCTCATTGACCAATTCCTCGGTCACTTCGGCCATGACAGCGGAGCCGTAGCGCTTCTGCAGCAGGCTCATCGGCACCTTGCCAGGGCGGAAGCCGGGGAGGCGGATGGTGCGGCCCAGTTCAACCAGCCGCGCCTGCCGCTTCTGGTCGAGGTCAGCGAAGGGCAGCGTGACGGTGAAAGCCTGCTTCAGGCCATCGGACTGGGTTTGGTTGATCTGCATTGAAAGTCGGCGCTCCGGTCGAACGAAAAGGCGTAAGGGTTAATCCGATAGGCGGGCGAAGAGAGACCGCGGGCCGGCGACCCAAGGAAACTGGTGCGGGCGGAGGGACTTGAACCCCCACGGCTTGCGCCACCAGAACCTAAATCTGGCGTGTCTGCCAATTTCACCACGCCCGCAGGCCGCAGCCGTAGGGGGCGCGCTTTACAGGAGAAGCGCATCCCCCACAAGCGCAGCGACCACAAAGCTTACCTGAAAAGCGTTGCTCCGCCGTTCTGGAATTGCGCGAGTGCCGCGACCAGGCCGTCGGCCAGATCTTCCGCGATCAGTCCGGCGCCGGCGCCGCCCCGGCCCGCCAGCCGGGCCGCCTCGCCATGCAGCCAGACGCCGGCCGCGGCCCCTTCCCACGGCGCCATGCCCTGCGTCAGCAGGCCGGCGATGATCCCCGCCAGCACATCGCCCGACCCGGCCGTCGCCAGACTGGGCGGCGCATTATGATTGATTGCCGCCCGGCCATCCGGTGAGGCGATCACCGTATCTGCGCCCTTGAGCACGACGACCGCCTCGATGCGCGCAGCGGCAGCGCGGGCGGCACTCAGCTTGTCGGTACCCACAGGGCCAAAAAGTTTCGCAAATTCACCGCCATGCGGCGTGATGACGGACACGCCCTTGAGTTTTTCTGGTTTGCCCGCGCAGGCGCCGAGCGCGTCCGCGTCCGCTACGATCTGCCGCCCTGCCGCGATCAGTTTCGGCAAGGCCTTCTGGGCCCGCTCGACGCCGAGGCCCGGACCGCAAAGCCATGTCTTACGGCGTTGATCTTCCAGCAATTCTGCCAGCGGCCGCTCGGTAACGATGAGACCCGGCTCGGTCGCCCGCAACACATCCCCATTGCCTTTGACGACCATCGTCAGCAGCCCTGCACCCGCCCGCCGCGCGGCAAGCGCCGCCATGCGCGCGGCCCCTGCCATCTCCGTGCCGGCCAGCACCGAAAGCATGCCCCGACTATATTTGTGATCACCCAGGCTGGTCCGCGGAAGTTCCCAAAGATCAGGGCTGTTGACGAAGGTCTTCACCTGATCTTTGAGCATCGCACGCGCGGGCATACCGATATCGGCAAGCACGATCTCGCCGCACAGATCCCGCCCCGGCAGCAGGAGATGGCCCGGCTTGAGGCGAAAGAAGGTGACCGTCAGCTCCGCCGGCGTGACCGCGCCGCGCTTCTCCCCGGTCGCGCCATCGACCCCGCTCGGCACATCGACGGCAATGATCCGTCTGGCGGCCGATAATACAGCAAAAACAAAGAGATCAATCTCGCGGCTGAGACCGGCGCCGAAGACGGCGTCGACAACGAGATCCGCCCTCGCCGCCGCTTCTGC
This sequence comes from uncultured Alphaproteobacteria bacterium, assembly GCA_963834475.1. Classification (GTDB taxonomy): domain Bacteria; phylum Pseudomonadota; class Alphaproteobacteria; order Acetobacterales; family Acetobacteraceae; genus Acidisoma. The sequence continues at coordinate 106,772 of CAWIBZ010000003.1, forward strand.
GGAAAACGATGCCCGCGGGCCGCGCCAGAGGGCCGCCATTTCGGCCGCATCCGTGCCCGCCCTGGGCGGGGCAAGGGCTGCGACCGTCACGGGCCAGCCTTCCTCGGCCAGGTGGCGGGCCACGACGTAACCGTCCCCGCCATTGTTGCCGGGACCGCAGAGCACAAGGACGCGGCAAGGCGCGACACGCCGGCGGATGGCCCGCGCCACCGCCCTGCCCGCATTCTCCATGAGCGTGAGGCCAGGAACGCCCAAAGCGGGAGCGGCGCGATCGACCACGGCCATCTCGGTTGGCGTCAGCAGTTCCCGCCCCACAGCCATTGCCCGTCCCCCGAGATGAAAAGCGTCCTGGTTATGCCCCTGGCCCTTGCCCAGGACCAGGGGCGCGGCGCCTGGGCTGCATGAGGCGCATGTGCTGCCGGCTTTCACCTTTGGCCATGCCATGCGAAGTGGCAGAACCCGCGAGCGGGACAGGCAGGATCAAGGAGAGCAGGATGATCGTTCTTATCACGGGCGCCACGGCCGGCTTTGGCGCCGCCATCGCGCGGGTGCTGGTGCCGCTCGGCCATAAGGTCATCGCGACCGGCCGCCGCACCGACCGGCTGGAGGAACTGGCCCGCGAACTCGGAGAGGACAAGGTTCTGCCCCTCGTCTTCGACGTGAGGGACCGCGATGCCGTGGAAAAGGCGATTGCCTCCCTCCCCGCCGGATGGGCGGAGATCGACGTGCTGGTGAACAATGCGGGTCTGGCCCTCGGGCTGGAGCCCGCGCAGGACGCCGATCTCGAGAACTGGGACCGGATGATCGACACCAATGTGAAGGGCCTCACCTATGTGACCCGCGCCGTGCTGCCCGGCATGGTGGCGCGGAACCGCGGCCATGTCGTCAACATGGGCTCAGTCGCCGGCACCTGGCCTTATTTCGGCGGCAACGTCTATGGCGCGACCAAGGCTTTCGTCCGCCAGTTCTCGCTCAACCTGCGCGCCGATCTGCTCGGCACCAAGGTCCGGGTCACGAATATCGAGCCGGAACTCGTGGGCGGCACGGAATTCTCCAGCGTCCGCTTCGGCGGGGACGACAAGAAGGCGGCCAATGTCTATGCCAATACGACGCCGCTGACGGCGGAGGATGTGGCCGAGACGGTGCGCTGGGTCGTGGCTCTGCCCGAGCATTTCAACGTCAACACCATCGAGATCATGCCCGTCGTTCAGGCCTATGGCGGCCTGAAGGTGCTGAAGACCGAAGGTTGAGGAGCGGCGAGGCCCTGCCCGCGGCCCGTTTGGGTCTGCGGGCGGGTCCCCGGCATGAAGCCGGGGATGACAGGTAAGCCCCGGCCGCAGGGCGGGCAGCCCGCAATCAGATTGACACAGGCGCAGACGGCCGATAGATGCCAGCCTGCTGGCTTTCCGAGAGGAAAGCGGGCCGCTCCGATGTGGGCGCCCGTTATGCCGGCCTCATAAAAAGAAGCCGCCCCAACGAGGGTGCAGCATGAAAGTGATAGAGACTATGTTTGCAGTTATCCGCACTGGCGGAAAGCAGTACCGCGTTCAGCCGAACGCCATTGTGAAGATTGAGAAGCTCGAGGCCGAAGCCGGCGCGACGGTGACCTTCGAAGAGGTTCTCGCGGTGGGTGGCGAAGGCATTGCGGCCAAGGTCGGCGCCCCGCTGGTGGCTGGCGCGACCGTGACCGCGACCGTCGTTGCCCAGGATCGCCTGGACAAGATCATCATCTTCAAGAAGCGCCGCCGGCAGAACAGCCGCCGCAAGAATGGCCATCGCCAGCATGTGACCGTGCTGCGCATCGCCGAAATCAACGCAGCCTGAACCCGGCGCCCGAGCAGGAGACAGAGAGATGGCACATAAAAAAGCAGGCGGTTCGTCCCGCAACGGCCGCGATACCGCAGGCCGCCGCCTCGGCGTGAAGAAGTTCGGCGGCGAGAGCGTGATCGCCGGCAACATCATCATTCGCCAGCGCGGCACCAAGGTGAAGCCCGGCCAGAATGTCGGCCTCGGCAAGGATCACACGATCTTCGCCCTCGTCGATGGCCGCGTCACCTTCCAGAAGAAGGCGGACCGGGTTCATGTATCGGTGACGCCGCTGCCGCTCGCCGCCGAGTAAAGCCGCGCCCCTTATTTTGCAGCGGCCCCCATGGGACGCTGCGTCATGCGACCTTTGAGGGGCCGGCTCTGCCGGCCCCTTCTTTCTTTCCGGTGCCCCGATGAAGTTCCTTGACCAGGCCAAGATCTATGTCCGCTCCGGCGACGGCGGCGACGGCGTGGTCGCCTTCCGCCGGGAAAAATACATCGAGTTCGGGGGACCCGACGGCGGCAATGGCGGCCGCGGTGGCGACATCATTTTCGAGGCCTCCGCCGACCTCAATACCCTGATCGACTTCCGCTACACCCAGCACTTCAAGGCGCCCAAGGGCGGAAACGGCGCGGGCAACGACCGGACCGGCCGCGATGCCGAGGCCATCACGATCCGCGTGCCTGTCGGCACCGAAATTCTCGCCGATGACCGCGAGACGCTGCTTGCCGACCTCGACCACCCGGAGGCCCGCGTCGTGCTCTGCCGCGGCGGCGACGGCGGCCACGGCAACGCCCATTTCAAGAGCAGCACCAACCGCGCGCCGCGCCGCGCCGACAAGGGCTGGCCGGGCGAGGAGCGCTGGATCTGGCTGCGCCTGAAGCTCATCGCCGATATCGGCCTTGTCGGCCTGCCCAATGCCGGCAAATCGACCTTCCTGTCGGTTGTCTCGGCCGCCCGGCCGAAGATCGCCGACTACCCTTTCACAACGCTCGTGCCGCAGCTCGGCGTCGTCAGGCCCACGGAGTATGAGGAATTCGTCCTCGCCGATATTCCGGGCCTGATCGAAGGGGCGCACGAGGGCGTGGGCCTCGGCGACCGCTTCCTCGGCCATGTCGAGCGCTGCGCCGCCCTGCTGCACCTGGTCGATGGCGCCGCCGGCAACGTGGTGGATGCCTGGAGGACGGTGCGCGGCGAGCTTGACGCCTATGGCGCGGGTCTCGCCGACAAGCGGGAAATCCTGGTGCTCAACAAGGCCGATGCGATGACCCCGCGGGAGCTGTCCGCCCGCCGCGCGGCGCTCGCGAAAGCCTCCGGCGCCCCGGTGTTCGTTGCCTCCGGCGTCTCCGGCGAAGGCGTGCCGCAGATCCTGCGGAGCCTGATGACGATCGTGCATGAAGGCCGCGCCGCGCGCATGGAGGCGCAGAAGGCCGCTGCGAAGAAGGCCGCGCTGGCATGAGCGCGGAGACGGCCGGCGCGCTCACGTTCCTTCCGACGCTCCAGGCCGCCCGCCGCCTCGTCATCAAGCTCGGTTCCGCGCTTGTGGTTGACGGCAACGCGGCAGCGCCACGCCAGCTTTGGCTGAACGAAGTCGCCGAGGATATCGCCACCCTGCGCGCCCAGGGCACGGAGGTGATCGTGGTCTCCTCCGGTGCGATCGCCCTCGCCCGCCGGACCCTCAGCCTCACCCAGCCGCGCCTGCGCCTGGAAGAGAAGCAGGCGGCGGCGGCGGTCGGGCAGATCCGCCTTGCCCAGGCCTGGACGGAGGCGCTGTCCGCGCAGAGCCTCACCGCCGCCCAGCTGCTGCTCACAATGGACGATACCGAGGACCGCCGCCGCTATCTCAACGCGCGGGCGACGCTCACGACCCTGCTCTCGCTCGGCTGCGTGCCGGTCATCAACGAAAATGACACGGTCGCGACTGCCGAGATCCGCTTCGGCGACAATGACCGCCTCGCCGCGCGCGTGGCCGAGATGGTCCAGGCCGACCAGCTCATCCTGCTCTCCGATATCGACGGGCTCTATACCGCCGATCCCAGGCGCGACCCGGAGGCACAGCACATTCCCGTCGTGCCGCTCATGACCGCCGAGATCGACGCCATGGGGGGCGAGCCGCCGCCCGGCTATTCCTCGGGCGGCATGCGCACGAAACTCGTCGCCGCGCGAATCGCGACCAGCGCCGGCTGTGCCATGGCGATTGCGCTCGGCCACCGCCCGCATCCCCTGCGGGCGCTGGTCGACGGTGCCCGCTGCACCTGGTTCCTGCCCTCCCAGGACGGGCGCTCGGCGCGCAAGCGGTGGATCGGCGGCAGCCTTTCGCCGCTCGGCGCGCTGACGATTGACGCCGGGGCAGCCCGGGCGCTGAGAGGCGGCAGCTCGCTGCTGCCGGCCGGCGTGCGGGCCATTGCAGGCGACTTCGCGCGGGGAGACGCCGTGCGCGTGCTGGGCCCCGGCGGCGAGGAGATCGGCCGCGGCCTCTCCGCCTATTCGGCCGAGGACGCGCGGCGCATCGCGGGCCACCGTTCGGAAGAGATCGAGGCAATTCTCGGCTGGCGCGGGCGGGATGAACTCGTCCACCGGGACGATCTCGTCCTTCTCTGACACTGGCATGGTGGTTCCGAAGTCCGCCGCCATTGGAAGCCGGGCACGGCGCGGACCTGGGAACCACAATCCACACTAAAAATTTATCACCAACCTTTATTCTGCTCGACCCGGCCGTGCGCAGAGCGCGGAAGCACGGGATGACGAGGCTTCGAATCGGGACCGTCGAGTCATAGCCGTTCCGATTGCGTCCGGACGATGCGATCCAAACGCATGAAATTGCTTGCAAAGCAGAGCTGGCGCAGTGCCGCGTGAACGAAGGCCGCTCGCGGACGGTGGCGCTCGCCCTGCCCTGCCGGGTGTCCCCCAGCCACCTGCCGCCAGCCCCGACGCGGCTAGACATCTAGACATAACGATTTTTTAGCCATCGTCGATTTTTGGTCAGAACGACATCGCAACCATGTCGCGGCCTTGCCTCCAGCAATCCTTCATGCGATTGCGCTAACAGCTGTTGTTAGGTGGCCTTATCACCCGCCAGAATCATCAGGCGCCAAGGACCCAATCTTGATGAAGCAGACTGCGCAGGATGTGGAAGGCTTGGACCCCGCAGCGCTGCAGGCCATCATCGAACATGAATTGAAACGAACCGGTTTCCGTCTCCATTTCCATCGTCCTCTCGAAGAAAAATTTCGATTTGACAATGCGATTTCCCGTAGCGCCGACCTGCGGGCGATCGCGCGCAACGGGGTCGGGCTCTATATCGCCCTCAATCTCGTCATCAACGCCTTTTTGCTCAAACACCCCAATTGGGCGGTCACGCTGTGGCAGCTCGCCGCGGTGGAGCTTGTCACCCTGGCGGGTTTCCGGTTCCTTCGCGCGGATGTCCGCTTCGAGCTGCGAGAAGGCGCGGTTTTTCTGATCTGTCTGACCTGCACGCTCTCGGCGATTCTGGCCGTCGCCGCGGAGGCGCAGCCGCTTTCGGTCCATGATCTTATTTTCGGCATTCTTCCGCTGAACTTCGCGCTCATCTTCGCGCGGCTTTACTTTCCGTACGCGGTCGCGCTTTGCGTCTCATCCAGCACCGTCTTCGTCATTGTCGTGCTGACCTGCGCACAGCCTTCGCTTGATGGCCGCACGCTGCTTTTCGCGCTTCTGTTCCTGCTGTCGGCGCCATCCCTCTTCGGCCTGTATTCGCTGGAAAGGGCAATCCGCCGCTCGTACTTGCTGGAACTCACGCAGCGCCTGAATTACGAGCGGGCACAGGCAGCCAATGCGGTTCTGACCGATCTCTCCTTCACGGATGCGTTAACGGGCATCGCCAACCGCCGCCGCATGGACGATGCGCTGCAACGGTTCACCAAGCGCCCCTTTTGCTTCGGGGCCCTGGTGCTGATCGATATCGACTATTTCAAGCGTTTCAACGACCTCTATGGCCATGCCGTCGGCGACGATTGCCTGCGCTGCGTCGCTGCCAGTCTGGCGGAGGAGATCCGGTCCTGCGATCTCGTCGCGCGCCTCGGCGGGGAGGAATTCGCCGTCCTGCTGGAGGAGACAGACCTCCAGGAAGCCATGCGCGTCGCGGAGCGCCTGCGCAGTGCAGTGGAGCACATGCTTTTCGCGGTCGCCGGCCAGCAGGTCACCGTGACCGTCAGCATCGGCATCGCGACAATGCCGCCGCACCGCGACCCCGAGGCGCTTTTCGCGGAGGCCGACGAGGCGCTCTACAGATCCAAAAGCATGGGCCGCAACCGCGTGTCGGGGCCGCAGTCGCGGCGGCGCGGCGCGGGCCTGTCGACGCACAGCAAGTTCACCAATGGCTGACCTGGGGCCACAAGCGTTGCGCGTCCTCGCCTGCCTGTGATCCGCGCCAAAGGGAGCAGGCGTCCAGCCCCGCGACCGCTCAGTCGCGGCTGACCGGCTTCTGGCGAGCGACCGCCAGCGGGTGGTGGGTCTCGACAAGCGTCTGCAGCCGTTCGACCAGAAGATGCGTGTAGACCTGCGTCGTCGCGATATCGGCATGGCCCAGCAGCATCTGCAGGCTGCGGAGATCGGCGCCCCGCCCGAGGAGATGGGAGGCGAAGGAATGACGCAGCACATGGGGCGAGACGCGGGCCGGGTCCAGCCCCGCCTTGAGGACAAGCTCCTTGAGCGCCAGGAAAAAGGCCTGCCGCGTGAGCGGCTGACGGCCATCGCGGCCCGGAAACAGCCATTTGCTTTTGCGCCGGCCCAGCGCGCCCTGGGCGTCCAGGTAGGCGCGTGCGGCATCACGGGCTGCCGCCGAGAGCGGCACGACGCGCTCCTTGCCGCCCTTGCCGCGCACCATGAGCATCTCGGCATCCGCGATCAGCGCCACCGCCGGCAGCGATAGCAGCTCGGAGATGCGCAGGCCGCTCGCATAAAGGATTTCAAGTCCCGCCTGCAGCATGAGGCCACGGGGGCTTTTCGCACCTTCCGCGGCCGCAGTAACCAGGAGCTGGTCAACCTCCGCCTCCGTCAGGTTTTTTGGCAGCACGGCCGGCAGCCTGGGCGAGAAGAGCAGCCGCGCCGGATCGTCCTGCCGGATCCCTTCCCGGAGGAGAAACCTCATGAAGCCGCGCAGGCTCGCCAGCCTGCGCGCCTGGGTGCGCTCGGAAAGCCCCTGCTCGGCAACGGAGGCGAGATAGGCCCTGAGCGCTGCGCTGTCCGCACTCAGGAACTCCAGCCCGCGGCTGGCAAGAAACCCGCCCAGGTCTTCGAGATCCGCGCGATAGGCGGCGAGCGTATTGCGCGCTGCCCCCTTTTCCGCCGCCATCATTTCGAGAAAGGCTTCGAGGTGGCGGTTCATCAGGATCGGGCAGCCTGGTTCAGCCGTGGCGCGGCGCCGTCAGGACGCAAGGAAGGTTTCCACAGGCCGGCGCACGACGGCCATGAGCTTGTCCATCATCGCGGCTTTCACCCCGTGGCAGTCCTGGATGACGCCCCCGAACTGCGTCGCATGGGTCATGATCGCCCGCAGCTTCAGATCGATCTCGCCGCTGATATCCAGACGATAGCCGTAAGGGTGGGGCTCATCCACCTCGGTGTCATCCGGCATGGCCCAGCCGTTGATCGGGTAGCTGAGCAGCGGAAGCTCCTCCCGCACCGCGACATGCTCGGCGAGAGCGGCGGCGGCGACATGATCGGCATTCGAGTCATGCCGCCAGGTGGAGATGACGAGGTTGCAGCCGTGGCTTTCGCAAATCCCGGCCATGCGGCGGGCGGCGAACTGGAAGGCGGGTCCGACGCTCGGCATCTCGTTATGGAGATGGCCGAGGAACCAGGTGTAACCATGCGGCAGGCCGAGGATGTGGAGCGCTTCCCGCGCCTCCTCTTCCCGCATATGGCGAAGCCGCTCGGGCGGATGGGTCTGCGACTTCGGGTGGGAGTGGCAGCCATCGGTGAGGATGACGACATGCGGCGGTGTGCCGGCGGCGCAAAGCTGGGCGATCAACCCGCCGCAGCCGAGGCTTTCGTCATCCGGATGCGGCGCGATGATGATCGGCAGGCGGCCCTGCAGCATCTCGTCCATCGTCACCAGCGGCAGTTCGTTCCAGGCCTTGCGTAGCGTATCCATGCGCATCATCGACCGTCTCCCTCTCCCCGCCATCCAGGCTTGGCAGAGGTTAGCATGACGGTGTGGCCCGCGTCATGACGCTGCCGGACCAAGATGGCGGGCCCCACGTCCCGTGCCGGAAGAGCCCTGGTCGTCAGGGCTTGCGGAATTCAAGCCGGTCCTGCCAGAGTTCAGCCATTTCGATGGCGGCCGTCCCGGCGCCGCGACCGAGCAGCCGCAGGAGGCCGCCACGCCGCTTCGGCCGCAGCCAGGCAGCGCGCGCCTTGGTGCCGCCGATTTCCCTGACCAGCCCATCGACATCACCGAGCAGATCGACCAGGCCCGCTTCCTTGGCGCGGGAGCCGATCATGTAGCTGCCGTCGAACAACGCCTCGTCCGGCCAGATCAGGCGGGCGCCACGGCGCGCGCGCACCCAATCCTTGAAATGGCCGTGCAGATCGGTGAGCAGCGCCTGGGTGAAAGCAACATCCTCCGGCTTTTCCGGGCTGAACGGATCGTTGCGCGCCTTGTTCCGCCCAGCGGTATAGAGCCGCCGGTCAATGTCGAGCCTCTCCAGCAGCCGCGGCACGCCAAAGCCGCCGCCGATGACGCCGATCGAGCCCACGATGCTCATCGGATTGGCGCGGATCTCGTCCGCCGCGCAGGCGATCCAGTAGCCGCCGGAGGCGCCGACGTCACCGATGACGGCCGTGACCTTGACCCCGGTCTCCTCAGCACGCCTGCGGATGAACTGGCCGATGAGGTCCGATTGCACGGGCGAGCCGCCGGGGCTTTCCACGGCCAGGATGAGGCGCTTGTGCCGGCCGGCACGGGCGAGGGCGAAGCCGCGTTCCAGCAGGGGGCCGGCTCCCTGGATATTCAGCGCGCCATGCCGCACCGCGATGATGCCGCGCAATTCCACGACCGGGATCGGGCGCGACCGCCAGAACAACAAACCCATGACGATCAGCTCTCCTTACCCGGCAACTGGCGTGCCTCCGGCGCCGCAAGGCGCGCCGCAGCAGCCTCCGCCGCCCCGGGCACCTCTACGCGCACATCCAGCGGATGCTGAAAAGCCAGCACATTCGCCGTCGGCATGATGCGCAGCCCGCGCTCCTGGAATGCGATCTTGATCCGGCGGTTGAGTTCGCGCTGCACGGCCCAGCGTGCTTTGTCGGTGCAGACAACCTGGCCGGCAAGCGTCGCGACCGTGCCATCAATCTTATCGACGCCCCAATATTGCAAGTCGCTCAGCATACCGTCACGGAAGGCGTCTTCCTGCCGCATGTCGAGCACGATTTGCTTGAGCAACTCAGCGACCTGGTCCGTATCCTCATCATAGGAGACGGAGACGGAGACCGCGGCATTGCCGAGCCCGCGATTGGTGTTCGTCACCGTCGTCACCGAGCTGAAGGGAATGATATGGACCGAGCCATCGCTCGCGCGCAGGCGGAGCGTTCGGATCGACAGGTTTTCGACCGTGCCGGAGAGGCCGCCCGCCGTCACCCAATCGCCCACCTGCATGGTATTTTCGAGCAGCAGGAATATGCCGTTGATGAAGTCCTGCACCAGTTTCTGGGAGCCGAAGCCGACCGCGACACCGATGATGCTGGCACCCGCCAGGAGCGGGCCGATATTGACGCCGATTTCGCTCAGGACCGTCAGCACGAAGATGGCGAGCAGCGCAATCAGCACAGTATTGCGGAGGATGGGCACGACGGTCTTCAACCGCGCGGCACGGACATAGGCGCCCTGCTGAGCAAGTTCGTCCATGTAGATCTGCATGACGAAATTCAGCGTCTCCCAGATCACGATGCCGACGATCAGGGTGGTGCCGATGGTCCCGAGCGAACTGACCAGCCGGCCCCCGAGACCGCCGACGGCGAGCCAGGACAGGAGGTTCAGGCCCCAGAACTGCATCAGGAAGATGGCCAGGGACAGAATCATGAACGCGTTGATGAACAGCCGGAGCGGCAGCTGGTAGCGCGCTATCCTCTGGGCAATGAGATGGCGTCGCGGGTCGGCGATCGTGCCGTTGCTGGCGAAGGCTTTCTCGAGCGCGCCGAGCAGCACGATATGCAGCACCCGGAAGAGGACCAGGATCGCAAGGGTGCCCAGGATCAGCCGCGTCGGATGCTGGACACGGTTCGTCACCTCGGTTGCGAAGAGTATCCAGCTCAGGGCAACGATGAGAATGGCCTGCCAGTGCCATACACCGGCGAGACGGGCCTTCATATTGTGCCAGAAACTGCGCTTCTCCCCCGCCGCGCCCCGCAGCCAGCCCTCAACCTGGCGCCGCCGCTTCAGGATCATCACGATAACCATGATGTGGATGGCCAGGCCGAACATGCGGCCGAGCCCGTGCTGGACCGCGAAGCTCATGCCCGACAGCCCGCCGATCTGGATGATGGCGAAGCCCACGACAAAGACGAGGGCGATGCGCCGGCACCAGACCGCAAGGAAAGCCGCGGCGCCATCGGACAGGTGCAGCAACCGGAGCTTGGCGCTTGGCGCGCAGAACGTGCTCCGCGCCAGGACCAGCAGCAGGCGGCACATCACATAGGCATTCACGACCGCGGCGATCATCAGGCTCATGAGGATGTCATTGATGACCGGCGAGGCCAGAACGAGAGTCGCCGCTGCAAAGAACGCAAGCGGGGGCAGTGCGTCCACGATCATGGCGCCCAGAATGAAGGGCAGCCGGCTGAGGAGCGGCCAGCCGCCCTGGAACGGCCGCAACCGGGCGAAGGCAGGACGGTGCGCCGCATGCGTGTCCGCGCCGGGCGTTTCCACGCCGGACGTCTCCCCGCTCTCTTCCCGCGCTCTCTCCTCGGCCCTCGCGCCAAGGGGCAGGCCATCCGCGCTTTCGGATTCCGTTCCTTCCGCGCCTTCCTCGGAGACCGGCGATTTTCCGTCGTCGGCTGCCTGGGCTTGCGGCCCTGAGGCGGAGGCAGCTTCGACCCGCTTCCCAGCGCCGGCAGGGCCGGCGCCATTGCCCAGGCGCCTGTAGAGGCGGGAGGAAAAACGCCAGACGGCGTATTCGCACAGGAAAGCCACCCCCAGAACCGCGGCGAGGCGCCAGACCGCCGACAAAATGGTGAAGAGAATGGCCGGGTCGTCCCCGACCGCGAGGACCCAGCTTCTTATGGCGCGGTATTGGGTGATGCTCGATACGGCGGAGGTGACGGACGTATTGGCCTGGGACAGCGCGGAGTTCCGCCTGGGTGATCAGATCCGCGCCCAGGCTGTTAGGCCGAAGCGCCACCGCCGATTTCGCGGGCGTGGTCGCTTTGGACGGCGTGGTTCCGGGTGCCCCGGCGGCCGGCGCCCCGGCAGCGGGTGCCGCGCCATGTGTCGCGGCCGCGTGCGCGGCGGCCGCGCTGCTCGCCGGCAGGACCGTCTCCAGATCCTTCAGCGTCGCGATGAGCTGATCGCGGGCGCGGGGATCCTGCAGCACCGAGAGCAGATGCTGAGCCTCGGCCGGGCTCAGATCGGCCTGCGGCGCCGCGGGGACAGCGGCCGCCGTCCCCCCGGAACTCTGCGCTTGCGCGGGCACGGCAAACCTCGCCGAACCGATCAGAGCGAGGAGTGCGAACAAAACCGTGGGAATGACAGCACGCATAGCTTGATCCCCGATCACGGGCCGTAGGCCTCTGTCAATCGCCCGCTGCATGACGAGCATGCGAGGGACACTTGGCCAAGGGTGCTTGGCGAGGCGCGGCCGGCCAGCCTGCCGTGGCCGGCCGGGCGCGGCTCAGTAGCCGAGGGCCATGCCATCCTTGCGCGGTTCGGACCCGCCCAGGAGCGCGCCACGCTCCCAGTCCAGCCAGATCGCCTGGGCGCCGCCGATCGGATCCTCGGTCGCCACAACCTTATGGCCAAGAGCGGCGAGCCCCTGCCGGCTGGCCTCCGGCAACTGACCTTCGGCTTCGACATGATCCCGCCCCGGCACGGGGAAGAGGCGGGGCAGCTCCATGGCCGCCTGCAGGTTCATGCCGTAATCCACGACCTTGGAGACGAGATGCGCCTGTCCCATGGCCTGGAAATGGCCGCCCATGACGCCGAAGGACAAGCGCACGCGATCCCCCTCCGTCATCAGCCCGGGGATGATGGTGTGCATGGGCTGGCGGTTTGGCCCGAGGCTGTTCGGATGCCCCTCCTCCAAGACGAAGGAGGCGCCGCGGTTATGCAACAGCACCCCGCTTTCGGGTGCCAGGATGCCGCTGCCGAAGGGTTCGAAGACCGAATTGATGAAGCTCACCACATTGCGGTCGCGGTCGACGACCGTGAGAAAGACCGTGTCCCGGTGCTCCGGCCCCGCGAAGGAGGGGAGCCCCGTCATCGCCTGCTCCGGGTTGATGCGCGCGGCGAGTTCGGCCGCGAATTCCGCCGACAGCAGCCGCTTGCCTGTCGCCGGCGAGCCCTCGGCCAGAAGCGCGCCGCGGACGGCATAGGCAAGGCGCGCGGCCTCGATTTCGACATGCAGGCGGGCGGGGTCGAGCGGATCGCCCTTGCCGGGGAAATGCGAGAGAATGTTCAGGATGAGCAGTGCGATGATGCCCTGGCCCGGCGGCGGGCATTCATGCACCCGGTATTGCCGGAAGGCGCTGGCAACCGGCGTCACGTAACGCCCGGCGCGGGCCGCGAAATCGGCGTCCGTATGGACGCCGCCCTCGGCCCTGAGGACGGACACGAGTTCGGCCGCAACGGGCCCTTCGTAGAAGGCAGCCGCTCCACGGTCCGCGATGGCGCGCAGCGTGCGGCCGAGGGCGGGAAGCTTGATGCGGTCCCCTGGCTGGGGCACCTGCCCGCCAATGAAATACGCCGCTTTCATTGCCGGCCGGCTGGCGAGCATCTCCTTCGCGCGCTCCGCGTCGAAGGCGACACGCGGGGAGACGGCAATCCCCTCCTCGGCACAGGCGATGGCGGGTTCAAGAAGACGTGCGATGGGCCAGGTGCCATGGTCAGCGGCAAGCCGGCACCAGGCATCGACCGCGCCTGGCACGGTCACGGCGTGGGGCGATTTCGCCGGAACCGCGGTGAGGCCCTGCGCCCGCAGGGCCGCTGCCGAAGTGCCGGCAGGGGAACGGCCGGCACCGTTGAAGGCGTAAATCTGGCTGCCGCCCTTCGGCGCATAGAGAACGAAGCAATCGCCCCCGATTCCGGTCATGGCGGGTTCGACGACGGCCTGGACGGCGGCGGCCGCTATGGCCGCATCCATCGCATTGCCCCCCGCCCGCAGGACATCGACGGCCGCGAGCGTGGCCGCCGGGTGGGAGGTTGCCGCCATGCCGTTCAGGCCGACCGCGACCGAACGGCCGGGCTTCTGAAAATCCCGGCTGTTTCCGTTTTGCATCGGCCCCTCCGGTCTCTCAGACGGCGGTCTTGATATGGGGGAACAGAGCGCGCCGGGCTTCCTCGTCGTTCTCGGTCTTGAAGCTGTGGCGGTCCTTCAGCGAAAGCGCCCGCTCCACGGCAGGCCGCTCGGCCATGCGGTCCAGGAATCGCTTGAGGTGCGGGAGCTGGTCCCAGGCATCGTCGGCAATGACGAAGGGCACCATGCGCGCCCAGCCCCAGAGAGCCATGTCCACGATCGTGTAGGTCTCGCCCAGCATGAAGGAACGCTCGGCCAGGCGGTCATTGATAATGCCGTAGTGGCGGCGGGCCTCGAAGAGATAGCGCTCGACCGCATAGTCCTTCGGCTCAGGCGCGAAATGACGGAAATGGACGGACTGGCCGGAATAAGGCCCGACACCGGTCGCGACGAACATGAGCCAGGAGAGCAGCTGCGCCCGTTCCGCCCGGCTGGGTCCAGGCAGGAATTGCCCTGTCTTTTCCGCCAGGTAGAGGAGGATGGCATTGCTGTCGAAGACCACGACCCCGTCATCCTCGATGACCGGAAGCTTGTGATTCGGGTTGAGCGCCGCGAAGCTCGCGCTGTGCTGCTCGCCCTTCCGGGTATCGACCGGGATCAACTCATAGGGCAGCCCCGATTCTTCTAGGAACAGCGCGACCTTCATCGGGTTCGGCGCAAGATTGTAGTAGAACTTGATCATCGGCTGGTCTTCCCTTGCGGTCCATGCCGGTGTGCCCGGCGCCGGAGTGATAACCCGTGCGCGAGGTCAGCAGAAGACCTGATGACATTTCGTGACATGCCTCCCATGTCCCTGCGATGGGAGTTGCGCGCATAACCCGGGCCCGGGCTATCAAACTCGGCCTTTTCGCCGGGCTCCCGGTTGCTGTCGTCGTCGTGTTGATGCTCGCCTGGAACTGGGACTGGTTCATCCCCTTGGTGGACAGCCAGGCGTCCGCCCAGCTCGGCCGCCCGGTCAGGATCGCGCACCTGCATGTCAGGCTCGGCCGCACGACGCGCATCCTGGCGGATGATGTGATTGTCTCGAACCCGAAGGACTTCCCGGCCGATACACCGCCGCTGGCGCACATCGCGCAGCTCGGCGTCGATATCGACATCATGGCCTATATCCGTCACCGCATCATCTCGGTGCCGCTGATCGACGTGAACGGACCACAGATCACGCTGCGGGCGCTGGCGGACGGGCGCAACAACTATACGCTGGGTCTCAAAACCGCGCCGCCGCCGAGGCCGGGCCAGCAGCCCGCCCCCTCACCCAGGATCGGCGATCTGACGATCGAGGCCGGCAGGCTCCAGGCCGACATTCCCGCACTTCGCACGGATTTGACCGCCCGCATCGAGACTAAGCCGGCGGAGGGCGTGATCGCGGGCCTTGGCCAGAGCAGCGAAATCGCGGCCGATGCCACCGGCACCTATGCCGGCCAGCCCATCACCGCGTCACTGGTCGCGGGCGCGCTTCTGACGGTCACGGACAAGACCAGGCCCTTTCCCATCGACCTCCGCATCACCCACGGGCAGACCCGTATCTCGCTCACCGGCACCGTTCAGGACCCGCTGGCCTTCGCCGGCACCGATCTCGACCTCGCGCTCTCGGGCGCCAACCTCGCCGATCTCTATTACCTGACCGGCATCCCGATCCCCGACACGCCCGCCTACAGGATCAGCGGCAAGCTTGATTACGACAGGAAAACACAACGGATTCGCTTCGACAATTTCCGTGGGGCCATGGGCCATAGCGATCTCGAAGGCACGATCGCCGAGCAGCCGCTGGGCAAGAAGCCAGACGTGACGATGCAAATTGCCTCCCGCAATGTCGACCTCGCGGATCTCGGCGGCTTCCTCGGCACATCGCCCGGACACACGGCCGCCAGATCGGAAGCGTCCACCGCGAAGCTCCTGCCAACGACGCGCTTCAACCTGCCGAAGCTGAGCGCCGCCAATATCCACCTGACCTATAAAGGCCAGCATATCGAGGGCCGCTACATTCCGATGGATAGCCTGATCCTGACCATGGATCTCGTGGATGGCACGATCGACCTGCACCCGATCATCTTCACGGTCGGCCGCGGCGAGGTGCGCGGCAATGTCCACGTGGCGCCGGCTCCCGGGAAGCAGCTTGCACTCAAGGCTGATGTTCGTTTCGACAATGTCGACGTCTCGCGCATCATGGCTGCGACCCATGCCTTCAGGGGCGCGGGGGCCATCGGCGGACGCGCAACCATCGACGGCACCGGCAATTCCGTCTCGACGCTGCTCGGAGACGGCAATGGTGGCCTCGCCCTTTACATGGCCGGAGGCAATCTCAGCGCGCTGCTCATCGATCTGTCCGGCCTCGAATTCGGCAAGGCGCTGCTCTCCGCGATCGGCATGCCGAGCCAGACCCCGGTCGATTGCATGATCAGCGATTTCGCGCTCAACCATGGCCTTGTGACCACGCGGGCCTTGCTGGTCGATACCGGCGAGGCGCTGATCGGCGGTTCGGGCCACGCCAATCTGCGCAGCGAGGCCATCGATTTCCAGATCGAAACGCGCTCCAAGCAATTCAGCATCGGCAATCTGCCGACGCCGATCACCATCACCGGCACGCTCGGCAAGCCTTCGGTCGGGGTGGCACCCGGCCCCCTGGCGGCGCGGGGCGGCATCGCCGCCGCTTTGGGCTTCCTCGCGGCGCCGCTCGCCATCCTGCCGACGGTCGATTTCGGCGTCGGCGATCCCCACAAATGCGCGGAACTGGTGGCGGAGGTGAAAGCCCAGGTCAGCCGAGGCAAGCCGGGGCAGGCGGTGCCGGGCACGCCGGTCATCAAGAAGTAGCGCCGGCGCGGCTTTCCACGCCTCACCGGGCTTGACGTGGCGCGCGTCTCGGCGAAGCCTCCGCTGATGAACGCTCCGATCCAGACCGCCCGGCAGCTGCATGATGCCCTGCTGACCATAGACAGCCATATTGACATTCCCTGGCCCCCCGGCCCCAGCCCCTTCGAGGATGGGCCGCGGCGGGTGGATCTGCCGAAGATGCGGCGCGGCGGGCTGGGCGCCGGCTGCTTCGCCGCCTATGTTCCTCAGGGCAAGAATGACGAGGCGGGGTTCACGGCCGCCTATGAGCGGGCGGTCGCGATGTTGGGCGCGATCAGGGAAATGGGTGAGGCCGGGAGCAATAGCCTGGCCCTTGCCGGCCGCATCGCGACCACCGTCGCTGACATCGAGTCAGCCCGCGCCGACGGGGTACCCGCCATTATCCCGGCGGTCGAGAACGGCTATGCGGTCGGCCTCGACCTCGACCGGCTCGACGCATTCCGCCGCCTTGGCGCGCGCTACATGACCCTGACACACAACGGCCACAACCAGATCGCGGACTCCGCGGTCCCGCGCAAGGATCTGGGCGACGGTGCCGAACTTCATGGCGGCCTCTCCGAATTCGGCCGCGCCGTGATCGCGCGCATGAACCGGCTCGGCATGATGGTCGATGTCTCTCATGTCGCGAAGAGCGCCATGATGGAGGCATGCACGCTCTCCACGACGCCGGTGATCGCCACCCATTCCTCCGTGCGCACCCTATGTGACCATCCGCGCAACCTTGATGACGAGCAGCTTGACCGGCTGGGCGAAACCGGGGGCCTGGTGCAGATCACCCTCGTCTCCTTCTTTCTCAAGCGCGGGCTGAAGGAGACGGAGGTGACGCTCGCCGACTATGTCGATCACATCGACTATGCGGTGCAGCGCATCGGCATCGCGCATGTCGGCATCGGTACCGATTTCGACGGCGGCGGCGGCGTGGCCGGTTTTCACGATGCCGGCGAGAGTGTCAACGTGACGGCGGAGTTGATGCGGCGCGGCTATGATGCGCAGGCCATCGCCGCCCTCTGGGGCGGCAATTTTCTGCGTCTTTTGCGGATTGCGGAGGAAGAAGCGCGATGAGATCAGTCAACCTGCCCGATGGCCGCAAGCTGCCTGTTCTGGGCCTGGGCACCTGGCGCATGGGAGAGGCGGGATCGCACAAGGCCGCCGAGATCCGTGTCGTGCAAAAAGCGCTCGAACTCGGTATCTCGCTCATCGATACCGCCGAGATCTATGCCGACGGCCGTTCGGAGCGCATCGTCGGCGAGGCCATTCGCGGCCGCCGCGACCAGGCCTTCGTCGTCAGCAAGGTGGCGCCGAGCAATGCCAGCCGCCAAGGCACGATCCGCGCCTGCGAGGCCAGCCTCGCGCGGCTCGGCATCGAAACGCTCGACCTCTACCTCCTGCATTGGCGCGGGCGCGTGCCCGTGGCCGAGACCGTCGAGGCCTTCGAACAGCTGAAGCGCGACGGCAAGATCCGTGCCTGGGGGGTGTCGAATTTCGACGTTGACGATCTTGATGATATTCCCGATCGTAGAGAATGCGCGGCCAACCAAGTGCTCTATAATCCCCAATCGCGGGGGATAGAGTATGATCTCCTGCCTTTCTGTCAGTCCCACTCCATCCCCATCATGGCCTATACGCCGCTTGGTCAAGGCGGCGCTGTCTTGAAAGATCCCGCGATCGCCGCGATCGCGCGCCGGCATCAGGCAACGCCCGCACAGGTCATCCTGGCCTGGGGCATCCGCCTGGACGGTGTTGTCACGATTCCGAAAACGGCGACGCTCGCCCGGGTTGAGGAAAACCTCCGGGCCGTCGCTCTTCATCTCACGCCGGAAGACCTGGCCGACATCGACCGGGCCTTCCCGCCTCCACGGCGCCGTGCGCCGCTGGAGATGCTTTAAGGAAAGTGTCATGAGCTTGCAAAAACGCAAACTGGGCAACCAGGGTTTGACCGTCTCCGCCATCGGCCTCGGCTGCATGGGCATGAGTCAATCCTACGAACCCGCGGTGGAATCCGAGTCTTTCAAGACGCTTCACCGCGCCATCGAAATCGGCTGCACCTTTCTCGATACGGCCGAAGTCTATGGCCCTTTCACCAATGAGGATCTGCTGGGCCGCGCACTCGAAGGCCGCCGGCATGAGGTGACGATCGCCACGAAGTTCGGCTTCCGTATCGAAGACGGCAAGAATGTGGGGACGAACAGCCGGCCCGAGCACATCCGCGAGGTCGTTGAGGCATCGCTCAAGCGCCTGCGCACCGACTATATCGACCTGCTCTATCAGCACCGGGTGGACCGTTCGGTGCCCATCGAGGATGTCGCCGGCACGGTGGCCGACCTCATCCGCGCCGGCAAGGTGCGCTTTTTCGGCCTCTCGGAAGCCGGTGTCGCGACCATCCGCCGCGCCCATGCGGTGCAGCCCGTCTCGGCCGTGCAGAGCGAATACTCGCTCTGGGAACGCAATCTGGAAGCGGATGTCATCCCGGCGCTCGGGGAACTCGGCATCGGCCTCGTGCCCTTCTCGCCCCTCGGGCGGGGCTTCCTGACCGGCCAGGTCAAGCGCGCGGAGGACTATCCGGAGACCGATTTCCGCCGCAACGATCCGCGCTACCAGGGCGCGAATTTCGACGCCAATATGCAGGCGGCGGAGGCCGTTCGCCTGATCGCCGAGGCTCGCGGCGCGACTGCGGCCCAGATCGCGCTGGCCTGGGTGCTGCACCGCCGTGAGGATTTTGTTCCTATTCCGGGCACCCGCCATGTCGCCAATCTGGAAGCGAACGTCGCCGCCGCGGCGATCCGGCTCGATGCCACCGAAATGGCGAAGCTTGATGAAGCGCTCGCCCCCGGCAAGGTCTCAGGCCCGCGCTACGGCGAGCGCATGATGGCGATGGTCGATCGCTGAACCCGTAGACCCGGCAAAGGAACTCTGCCCATGACTACCGAAAAGCCTGTCTGGTTCATCACCGGCTGCTCCACCGGCTTCGGCCGTGATCTCGTCATCCTCCTGCTGCGCCAGGGCTACCGCGTGGTCGCGACCGCGCGCGACCTCAGCAAGATCGCCGGCCTCGTCGAAGGCCATGAGACCGAGGCGCTGGCCCTCGCCCTCGATGTCACGGACCGTGACGCCATCCAGCATGCGGTCGCCCAGGCGGAAGAGAAATTCGGCCGCATCGATGTCCTCGTGAACAACGCCGGCTACGGCTATTTCGGCGCGATCGAAGAGGGCGAGGACGCCGCGGTGCGGACCATGTTCGACACCAATGTCTTCGGCCTCGTCGACATGACCAAGGCCGTGCTGCCGGGCATGCGTGCGCGCCGCTCGGGCTTCGTCGTCAACCTCTCCTCCATCGGCGGCCTCGTCGCCTTCCCCGGCACCGGCTACTACACCGCGACCAAGCATGCGGTGGAAGCGCTGTCGGAGGCGCTGTCGCAGGAGGCCGCGCCTTTGGGGATCAAGGTGCTGCTCGTGGAGCCCGGCCCCTTCCGCACGGATTTCGCCGGCCGTTCCATCAATATGTCCAAGACGGTCATCGCCGATTACGACCAGACCGCTGGCGAGCGCCGCCGGCAGACCGAGGCGCGCAACGGCCGCCAGCAGGGCGATCCGGTGCGGGCCGCCCAGGCGATCATCGACGTTGTGAAGGCGCCCAACCCGCCGCTGCGCCTGCTGCTCGGCAACCCGGCCATCGACATCGCGCGCCAGAAGCTCGACAAGCTGCGGGCCGATTTCGACGCCTGGGAAGAGGTCACGCGCGGGGCGGATTTCCCGGGCGATCATCCGGTCTTTTGAGACAAGCGGGAAGACGGCAAGAATGAAGCAGAGAAAACTGGGGGCCAACGGCCCCCTGGTGAGCGAGATCGGCCTCGGCTGCATGGGCATGTCTGCCTATTACAGCGGCCGGGACGAGGCGGAATCGATCGCGACGCTTGAGCGCGCGGTGGAACTCGGCGTCACCTTCTTCGACAGCGCCGATACCTATGGTCTCGGCGAGAACGAGAAGCTGGTCGGCCGGACGCTGCGCCCCGTGCGCGACCGCCTCGTGATCGCGACCAAATTCGGCAATACCTGGGATGCCGAAGGCAGGCGCGGCCCGGTGCGCGGCGACCCCGCACACGTCAAAGCCGCCTGCGAGGCGAGCCTGAAGCGTCTCGGCCTCGAGGTCATCGATCTCTACTACCAGCACCGCGTTGATCCGCGCGTGCCGATCGAGGAGACGGTCGGCGCCATGGCCGAGCTGGTTCGCGAGGGCAAGGTGCGCTGGCTGGGCCTGTCCGAGGCGGGGCCGGAGACGATCCGCCGCGCCCATAAGGTCCATCCCATCACGGCGCTGCAGACCGAATATTCGCTCTGGAGCCGGGAGCCGGAGGCCGAAATCCTGAAGGTCACGCGGGAACTGGGCATTACCTTCGTGCCCTATAGCCCGCTTGGCCGCGGCTTCCTGACCGGGCAGATCAAGAGCCCCGAGGATCTGGAGGCCGATGACTGGCGGCGCAACATGCCGCGCTTCCAGGGCGAGAACTTCCAGAAGAACGTCGATCTGGCCCAGAAGATTCAGGGCTTTGCCAAGGCCCGCGGGGTCACCCCCGGCCAGCTCGCCCTCGCCTGGGTGCTGGCGCAGGGAGAGGACATTATTCCTATTCCCGGCACAAAGCGGAGAACATTCCTAGAGGAGAACCTGGGCGCTGCGGCGATCCACCTCACCGCAGAGGAACTCGCGGAGATCGACCGCATCCTGCCGCCCTCCGCCTTCCTCGGCGACCGTTACCCCGCCGAGGGCATGAAGGCCGTCGGTCTCTAAGACACCCCCGGCCGGCCCCGCAGGCCATGGCCAAGACCGTCCTCTTTGTTTAGGACTGGCTTGGCCATGGCCGTACCCCTCCCTGTCCCAACTCTGCCCCCGATCGTGCAATGCGACCCTGAACTGGGCTCCGCCGAGGCGTTGCAGGGGCGATGAACGGCCTCACCTTTATCGCAATTCTACTGACGCTTTCGGCAATTTTCGGAATCGTCAATTACCGGCTTCTGCGCGTCCACGCCTCAACGGGCGTGCTGATCGTGGCACTTGGCGTATCGGTGCTGGCGATCGCGCTCGATCCCCTCATCGCGCCATGGAGCTTCCGCGCCTGGGCGCTGGAATTGCTGCACACGGTCAACCTGCCGTCCACCCTGATGAACGGGGCGCTCGCCTTCCTGCTCTTCGCCGGCAGCATGCATGTCGATATCGGCGAGCTGCTGCGCCGGAAATGGACCGTGCTGGCCCTGGCCACCTTCGGTGTGCTCATCGCGGTTGCCGTCTTCGGCACCGGCCTCTGGCTCGTCTTCGGCGCGCTTGGCGTCGCCCTGCCGCTGATCTGGTGCCTCGTGGTCGCGGCCATCCTCGCGCCGACCGACCCGGTGTCCGTCGTGGGGCTCCTCAAGCGGCTCGGCCTGCCGGACGGTTTCCGGGCCATCTTTGCGGGCGAAGCGCTGTTCAATGACGGCGTCGGCGTCGTCGTCTTCACGGTGCTGCTGGGTGTTGCGACCTCCAGCGGCCATGCCCAGACCATCGCCGGCGTCATCGCCTCCTTCATCGTCGAGGCCTTCGGCGCGGGAATTCTGGGCTTCGTCACCGGCTTCATCGCGCTTCGTCTGATGCGCCGTGTCGAGGACTACAATCTCGAGCTGATCCTCTCGCTCGCGCTCGCCACCGGCACCTACAGCCTCGCCAATGCGATCGGCCTCTCAGGGCCGATCGCGGTCGTCGTCGCGGGTCTTGCCATGGGCAGCGAGGCTGGCCAGAGCGCCATGAGCGAGGTGACGCATCACCATGTCATGACCTTCTGGTCGATGATCGACGAACTGCTCAATACGCTGCTTTTCCTGCTCATCGGGCTCGAAGTCGTCTCCGTGCCGCTCACAGGGCTTGATCTCCTGGCCGGCAGCATCGCGATTGTGCTGGCACTTGTCGCGCGGGCCGTGAGCATCATCATCCCCGCCTATCTTCTGCGGCTGAATGAGGTCATGGGCCGGCACGCGCTCGCCGTGCTGACCTGGGGAGGCTTGCGCGGCGGCATTTCCGTGGCGCTCGCCCTCAGCCTGCCGGAGACGGCGCCGCGGGCGCATCTGCTGCCGGTCTGCTACGCGGTGGTCGTCTTCACCATCATCGTGCAGGGGCTGACCATGCCCCGGCTGGCCCAGAATTTCCGGGCGCCTGAGACTGCCGCGCCCTGACGTGGCGGCCGTAAGGCCGGGCATACGGACGCCACGCACGCGCATCAGCCCCAGGAAGCGTGCGGGGCGTTACTCGGCAGGAACGAGAGCCGCAGCCGGCTGGGTGCTCGGCTTATAGGTCACATAGAGCGCGCCGCCGGTCAGTACCAGGCCGCCCACGATGTTGCCGAGGGTGACGGGAATCTGGTTGCCGAAGATCCAGTCGCCCCAGGTTATCGGTCCGCCAAGCAGGATGCCGGCGGGGACCGCGAACATGTTCACCACGCAGTGCTCGAAGCCCTGGGCGAAGAAGGCCATGATCGGCATCCAGACGGCGATGCACTTGCTGACCACGGAGCGCGACACCAGACCCATCGCGGAACCCAGGCACACCATCCAGTTGCAGAGAACGGCCTTCGTGAAGGCGGTGAACCAGCCGGCCACGCCCGCATGAATATAGGGCGTGGTCTTCGCGACGGCGACCGCGATCACCTTGGCGCCTACCGGATCCGGCGCGGCGGTGAAGAACTTGGTGTTCACGGCTGCGAAGAGCACGGCATAGGCAAGCGCACCGATAAGGTTGCCGATATAGACAAAAACCCAGTTGCGCAGCACGCGGCCCGCGGTCGTTTTACCGGCGAAGCCAGCGACCGGCACAATCGCGAAGGCGCCGGTTACAACTTCCAGGTTCAGGAGCACGATCATGATGAACCCGACCGGGAAGAGCACGTCACCCACCACCGCATTGCCGGTGGCGACCGTCACGGTATCGGCGAGGGATGCGGCAAAGCCGAGGATCGCCCCGGACAGGGCGCCGCGGATCAGCATGTCTGTCGCGCTGAGCTGCGCCTTCTTGGCACCGCTGTCTGCCATTGCGGCAGTCAATTCATGAGGCGAGAGATAGTCCAAGGAGAATATTCCTTCTTTGATTTTAGGCGGCGCGTGCTGTTTCAATCATGGTCGGCAGCAGCCACCCACCGGCCGCGCTTCCAAAGCGTGACGGGTGTACGGGGAAAAGGCCGGTGCCCAATGCCGGGATTTTTGGAGGAAGATAGGCGCCAACAAAAACCCCAAATATTTTCGGGCGCCGGATAGCCAAAGCGCTGATTTGAGAAAAATGATCAATATTCGATCGGAAATATTCCACAATCATGACAATACTTGAATTAATATTACAAACATGTCACCCAGGGTCAAATTCCCGAAAAGCAGAACGGCATGCTTAAATCGGCATTTGGCTGACCGCCCGGTTTCCGTCACAGACGTCCCCCGCTTGCGCGGGGCCGCGTTCTGATGCCTCAGTCCGTCATGATCACGACGGCCCCTGCCCCCCGCCTCCCGCCCATCAGCCATCGCGCGGTGCTCAAGATCGCGGTGCCCATGATGTTCGCCTATCTGAGCACGGCCCTTGTCGGCGCCGTCTCGACGGCGGCGATCGGGCGGCTCGGCCAGGCCGATCTCTCCGCCGGCATCGCCATCGCCGCCGTCCTCTTCGACGTGCTGCTGGTCAGCCTCAACTTCCTGCGCAGTACGACGCTGGGGCTCAGCGCCATTGCGCTCGGCGCCGGACGGGCGCCGCAGGCGCAAGCCGTTCTGCAGCGCGCCCTGGCGCTCGCCCTGGTCCTTGGCCTCATCCTCCTGGGCCTGCGCGGGTTGGAAGCGCGGATCGGCCTGCCGCTGCTCGGCGCCCATGGCGCCGTGCGGCAGGCCGCCGCCGCTTATGTGCTGATCCGGGCGCTGTCGGCCCCGGTCGCGCTCGGCAATTACGCCATTCTCGGCGCCCTGCTGGGCCGCGGACAGGCGGTCGCCGGGCTCGTGCTGCAGATCATCCTCAATGGCACGAATATCCTGCTCTGCCTCTGGACCGTCCTCGGCCTGCACTGGGGCGTCACGGGCGCGGCCTGGGCGGCCGTCGCGGGGGAGGCTGCGGCCTTTGCCGGGGGGCTGATCTGGCTGCGCGTCACGACCGGCCCGCTCCTCCGTGGGTCTGTCGCGGCGCTCAGGGACGGCAGGGGCTGGCGGGACATGGGCGTGCTCAACCGGGATACGCTGATCCGCACGCTGGCGCTCCTCTTCTCCTTCGCCTTCTTCACCCGCCAGGGCGCGGCGCTCGGCGCGGTCGCGCTCGCGGCCAATGCCATTCACATGCAGTTTTTTGCCCTCGCCTCCAATTGCCTGGATGGTTTCGCGGCGGCGGCCGAGCAGATGGCGGGCAGCATGATCGGCGCGCGCAACGCCGCGGGCTTCGCCCGCGCGGTACGCCTCACGCTCGGCTGGAGCCTGGTCTCAGGCGCGGTCATCACGCTGCTCTATCTTGCCTTCGGCTGGGGCTTTATCGCGCTCCTGACCGCGGTGCCCGCGGTGAGGAGCGCGGCGGCGGCGAGCCTCGTCTGGGCTGCCCTGGTGCCCGTTGTGGCCGCGCCCGCCTTCCAGCTTGATGGAGTTTTCATCGGCGCCACCTGGTCACGCGACATGCGCAACATGATGCTCGTCGCGGTCGCGATCTTTCTCGCCGGCTGGGCCGTGCTGATGCCTGCCTTCGGCAATGCCGGGCTGTGGCTCGCCTTTCTCATCTTCCTTGGCACGCGCGGCATTACGCTCGGCCTCGTGCTCCGTGGCCGCGAGCGGCGGGGCCGCGTGCTGGTGGCCGTCGGCGGGTAGCGACGCGAAAGCACTGCCCTCAAAAAATCCCGTGCAGGAACCAGGCGAGATTGCCGGTCTCGGGGTCTTCGCCGTCACCGCAGCGATAGAGCCAGAAGCGGTCCCCCGCCTCGTCCTCCACCGCCCAGTAGTCGCGCGCGAGCCGGCGTTCCCCGTCCCGCTTCCACCATTCGCCGAAAACCCGTTCCGGCCCGTCGGCGCGGCGGATGCGGTGGCGCAGGCGCCGCCAGGTGAAGGCCACGGGCGGCTGATCCGGCAGGAGGGCGATCGCCTGCACCGGCTGCGGCGGGGCGAGCAGGCGGAGCGGCCGCGGCAGATGGCCCGGCCAGTGCCTGCCGCTGTGCGGGGCCAGGGGGGCGATGCGGCGCACCGCCCGCTCCGGCACATCGCTTTCAACCGGGCTCAGCCGATAGACCTGGCCCTCGCCGAAACGCGCGACCAGGCGGTCGATCAGCGGCGCCAATGCGCCGAGGTTCGGTGCTGCCCCCGTCTCCGGCGACCAGGCCTCCATCTGTGCGGGTGCCGCCGCCTCGGCCCGGGCGACCCAGAGCGTCATCGCCTCTACCCCATGGCCGGGGTCGATGGTTGCGATCTTCTCCCGGAGCAAGCGGGCCAGCTCGGCTGGCGCCCGCACCGGCCGCGCGGTGCCCAGCGCGATGAGCTGCTGACTGCCATCCACCCGCTCGCAGACAAGATCGAGCCGGCGGGCGCCTTCCCCGCGCCGGTCCAACGCGGCCGCCACCTGATGGCTGAGCCGGTCGATGACGGTGGCGAAGGCTTCCGCCGTCATCAGCGGATCGAGGAAGGTCAGGCGCTCGCGGACCAGCGCATGGGCGGCCTGGGGCTCCAGCGGTTCGAAGCTGACCCCGAGCGCATGGTCGAGCTGGCGCAGCAGCACGGCGCCAAAGCGGCGGGTCAGCGGCGCGCGGGGGGCTGCCATCAGCTCCCCCAGCCGGGCGAAGCCCATGCGGTCGAGCACAGCGATGGTTTCGGCCGGCAGGCGCAGGCTCGCCAGGGGCAGCGGCCCCAGCGCCATGGCCGCGCCCCCCGGCGGGCAGAGGATGCGCGGCTCCGCCCCGTAATGGGAGAGCGCCCAGGCGGCGCCCGGCGTATCGGCGACCGCGAGCCGCACAGTGAGCCCTGCCGCCTCAAGACGGCGCTCAATATCCGCGAGCATCGCCGCCTCTCCACCCCAGAGATGATCGGCGCCCGGTACTGTCGATACGGATGGCGTCCGGCGGATCTGCCGCTGTCAGCGGCGCATAGCGCTGGCACCAGGCGGCGAGCCTGCGCAAGGCGTCAGCATCGCCTGCCGGATCGGCATCGATGACGGTGAGATCACGATACATGGCCTGGGCTTGGGCCAGGGGCTGGCCGGGGACCACGCCCAGGCGCCGCGCCGCCGCATCGGCCGCGCCCACCACATAGCGGCGGCCGTCATGCAGGCGGGTGATGACGGGGCAACTGCGATCCCGTGCTGCATCCGGCGGCGGGCAGGCCGCTTCCGCCGGGTCCCTAGCCGGCTGCGCGGCGGCGCTGTTCTGCCGCCGGCGCCAACGATCTGTCGGCCAAAGCGGCAGGCAGACGGAGATGACCCGTCGCATCGCATGCCTCCACAATCCAGGATGCAGCCTCCGCCCCGCGGCAGCGGATGAGGTCAAGCCGCCAGAGCGCGGACGCGAGACCCGGCACTTCCGGCGCCTCCGGCACGGCGGGGCCGGAGGGCAGGCGCGTGATGCGCCAGCGCGTCAGTGCCGCCAGCGGCGCCGATCGCCCCTGCCCTGCCGGGCGCAGATTGCGGCAGAGGGCAAAGGCTGGAATGCCCGCCGCTTCGGCCGCCAGCTGCAGGCGGCGCGCAGGCGTCGGCTCCAGGGAGCGCAGTTCGCCCACAATGCCGGCACAGCGGCCATGACGCAGCCCCTCTTCCATCACTGTCGCGACCGCCTTCCGCGCCGTGACATGCACCACGCGGTCGGGCAGCAGCCCGACCCCGGCCAGTGCCGGGGCATAGAGATCGCGCCCCTCGCTAACCCAGAGGACCGGACCTTCGAGCCGGGCGAGAATGCCAGCCGCCATCAGCCCGGCGGCACTGGCATAAGCTTGGCCGAGGCCTTGATCGGCCATTTCATGCAGCCCCGCGAGGCGCAGACCGCCCCCGGGCAGGTGCCGGTCCAGCGCGCCCAGGCCAAAGGGCAAGGTCTCGCCACGGGCCTTGGGGGCGCCCAGCCGTTCCAAGGCGGCGATCTGCGCCCGCAAATCACTAAGCTGTTGTTTTTCCAATACCATGATCCGGTCAGCACACCCCGCTGAACCAGAACATAACGTGAACATCAGTGACCTGAAAAGCCCGCCAAAGCAGGGACAGAGGCCCTTTTCGGGTGGCCGAAGAATTTCAAACCCCTGCAGACGCTGCTTCATCCGCTCTCTGAAGCGGGTACCGGCAACTGTGGAGGGCCAGAGGCCCCGACCCATGCGCCTGCCCCCCTGGCGCGGGCGCTGACAAACCGCTTAACCTGCTGTTCTAGCCCATGCCCGCCCACGTGGCCTGGGAGCAAGGGCCGAGGGGCTGACGAGGATGACAAGCGCGACCCGCGACAAATTCTATACCGCAACCAGCACTCTTGCCTGCGGCACCGGCGCGTTGAAAGTGCGGCTGCGCGAGGCCTTTGTGCCCACGCTCATCACGCTGCGCGAAGAGGAGATGCCCTGGCCGGATCTTTGGGAGCGCTTCACGGTCATCAAGGAGGAGCTGGCCCCCAACAACCGCCCCGATGTCGCGCTGGAACGCTGGTGGGATTTCGAACTCGGCCGCATTGCGCAGGAAATCGTCGATATCTTCGACGAGATCAGCCGCCGCAGCTGACACCCCCGACAACCTGTTCACACCGACCTTGCCGCCATGGGACAGATCGCCTGGATCGCCTCCTACCCTAAATCCGGCAGCACATGGCTGCGCGCTTTCCTGCACAACTACCTGGCCGACCGCGCAACGCCCTATGACATCAACCGGTTTATGGACCTGTCAACCGGAGAGAATGCAGCCAGCCGCTATCGTGTTTTCGATCCACGACCTGCCTCAGCCTACAGCATCGCCGATGTTCAGGCCATGCGGCCGCGCGTGCACCAGGCCATTGCCGAGAGCCGCACCGGTCTCG
>CAWIBZ010000004.1:0-12183 GCA_963834475.1 uncultured Alphaproteobacteria bacterium
CCTTCCGGGCTGCCCAGGCGCTCATAAGTCTCCCACGCCGTCTCGGTGAGGAGCAGCGCCTGCGGGTCGGCCATGCCGATATCCTCGGCCGCGAAGCGGAGTAGGCGGCGCGCGATATAGCGCGGGTCCTCTCCGCCAGGCAGCATGCGCGAAAACCAGTAGAGGGCGGCATCGGGGTCCGAGCCGCGCAGCGACTTATGCAGCGCCGAGATGAGGTTGTAGTGCTCTTCGCGGTCCTTGTCGTAGAGCGCGGCGCGCTTCGACAGCAGGTCGGCGAGCGCCGCGGCGTCAGGGCTGCCGTGTCCTCGGGCAGGGAGAAGAGCTGCTCGGCCATATTGAGCAGGTAGCGGCCGTCACCGTCCGACATGGCGCGCAGAGCTGGCCCGCGCCTCGGCGTCGAGCGGCAGGCAGGCGGCCGATCTCGCGTCTCGGCGCGGGCCAGCAGCTGCTCCAGCGCCGCATCGTCCAGCCGTTTGAGCACCAGAACCTGGCAGCGGGAGAGCAGGGCGCCATTCAGGGCGAAGGACGGATTTTCCGTCGTGGCCCCGATGAGCGTGACGATGCCTTCCTCGACCACCGGCAGAAAGGCATCCTGCTGCGCGCGGTTGAAGCGATGGATTTCGTCAACGAAAAGCAACGTTGCCTGGCCGGTTCGCGCATGGCGCGCGGCTTCCTCGAAAACCCGTTTCAGATCGCCAACGCCGGAGAAGACAGCGGAGATCTGCGAGAACAACAGGCCCGCCTGATCGGCGATCAGCCGCGCGATGGTCGTCTTGCCGACACCCGGCGGCCCCCAGAGGATGAGCGAGGCAAGCGAGCCGCGCGCGAGCATGCGCGTCAGCGTGCCGTCGGGCCCCAGGAGATGATCCTGGCCGGTGACGTCGGCGAGCGTCGCCGGGCGCAGGCGGTCGGCGAGCGGCCGTGGCTTCTTGGCGCTGTGCCGGGCGCCGGTTGAGGCGCCGGCGGCTGCCGGATCGCTGCCGAAGAGATCGCCCGAAGGGGCAGGGGGACGCGCCACGCGCGGTAGACCTCAATCATCAGGCTCGAAACGCGAAGGGCGGACCGAGAGGCCCGCCCTTTAGCAATAGGAAGCGCTTCTTTTTAAAAAAAGAGGCAAAAACCTTCCTTAATCCTCGGCGGTCGGGAACCCGGCCTCGGTCATTCGACTTCCGGCTTCGGGCCGCTGTCCTGGCCCTTGGCGGAGGGGTCGCGATCGACGAACTCGATGATCGCCATGGCGGCGGCATCGCCATAGCGGATGCCGGCCTTCAGCACGCGGGTATAGCCGCCGGCGCGCGCCTTGTAGCGGTCGGCCAGCGCCTCGAAGAGCTTGGCCACGATGGTGTCGTCACGCAGCTGGGCATAGGCCTGGCGACGCGCATGAAGGCCACCGCGCTTGCCGAGCGTGATGAGCTTCTCGGCAACGGGCCGCAGCTCCTTCGCCTTGGGCAGGGTCGTGGTGATCTGCTCGTGCTTGATCAGGGCGACGGCCATGTTGCGGAACATGGCGAGCGCGGTGGGTGGAGGTAACGCCGAGCTTCCGCCCGGAAACGCCGTGACGCATGGTTTCAGTCCTTTGACCTGTGCGTGCTGATCATCAAACGCGGTTTAGCAGAAGCCGATGCGTCAGAACGGCTCTTCGAGCCGGCGGGCGAGGTCTTCGATATTCTCAGGCGGCCAGCCCTGGACGTTCATGCCCAGCGAGAGACCCATGGCGGTCAGCACTTCCTTGATTTCGTTCAAGGACTTGCGGCCGAAGTTCGGCGTGCGCAGCATCTCCTGCTCGCTCTTCTGAACGAGGTCGCCGATATAGACGATATTGTCGTTCTTCAGGCAGTTGGCGCTGCGGACCGACAGCTCCAGCTCGTCGACCTTGCGGAGCAGGTTGCGGTTGAACGGCAGGTCGTCCTGCTGCTCTTCCAGGCGAAGCTGCTGCGGCTCGTCGAAATTGATGAACAGCTGGAGCTGGTCCTGCAGGATGCGGGCGGCGAGCGCCACCGCATCCTCGGGCGTCACGGCGCCATTGGTCTCGACCGTCAGCAGAAGCTTGTCGTAGTCGGTCACCTGGCCCACGCGGGTCGGCTCGACCTTGTAGGAGACGCGCTTCACCGGGGAGTAGATCGAATCGACCGGGATCAGGCCGATCGGCGCATCTTCGGGGCGGTTGGCGGAGGCCGGGACATAGCCCTTGCCGATATTGACCGTGAACTCCATGCCGAGCTTCACGCCTTCGTCGAGCGTGCAGAGGACGAGGTCAGGGTTCATGATCTCGATGTCGTGGCCGGCCTGGATCTGCTCGGCACGCACTTCGCCCGGGCCGGTGGCCGAGAGCATCATGCGCTTCGGGCCTTCGCCATGCATGCGGAGCGCGAGCTGCTTCACGTTCAGCACGATGTCGGTCACGTCCTCGCGGACGCCGGGGATGGTGCTGAATTCATGCAGATACGCCATCGATCTGCACGGCCGTCACGGCGGCACCCTGCAGGGAAGACAGCAGGACGCGGCGGATCGCGTTGCCGAGCGTCATGCCGAAGCCGCGCTCCAGCGGCTCCGCCACAACGGTGGCGACGCAGGAGGGATCGTTACCCGGCTCGACTTCGAGCTTCTCGGGTTTGATCAGCGATTCCCAGTTTCTCTGCAATACCACGTTCGCCTCTTAAAAGAACAAGCCGGGCGCCGGCCCTTCCCAGATCGGGCGGAAGGGCTCGGCTTCTCCGGCGACAGGACGGCTTGCCAGTTCCGTCAGACGCGGCGGCGCTTGCGCGGCCGGCAACCATTATGCGGAACAGCCGTCGTGTCCCGGATGGAGCTGACCGAGAAGCCGACGGTCTGCAGGGCGCGGAGCGCGCTCTCGCGGCCGGAGCCGGGGCCGCTCACCTCGATCTCGAGGGTCTCCATGCCATGCTCGCGGGCCTTGCGGCCGGCGTCTTCCGCCGCGACCTGCGCCGCATAGGGGGTCGACTTGCGGCTACCCTTGAAACCCTGGGCACCGGCCGAAGACCAGGCAATGGTGTTGCCCTGGGCGTCGGTGATGGTGACCACGGTGTTGTTGAAGGTCGCGGCAACATGCGCCACGCCGGAGCTGATGTTCTTGCGCTCTTTCTTGCGAGGGCGAGTCGAGGCGGCGGGCTTCGCCATAGATCAATCCTGTCACTGATGACGCAGCCGCCGCGGCGGGGCCGGGCGGCTATCGGCGTCGGATAGAGCTTCAACGCAAGGCGGAGCGAAGGGCGGAACTGCCCTTAGCGGGTCACCTTCTTCTTGCCGGCAATCGCCACCGCCTTGCCCTTGCGGGTGCGGGCGTTGGTGTGCGTGCGCTGGCCACGAACCGGCAAGCCACGGCGATGACGCAGACCGCGATAGCAGCCGAGATCCATCAGACGCTTGATGTTCATCGACACTTCACGCCGCAGATCGCCCTCGACCCGGAAATCCCGGTCGATGAGCTCACGGATGCGGAGAACCTCGTCGTCGGACAGCTGGTTCACCCGCCGATCATGCGGCGATCCCGAGCTGTGTCGCAGATGTCCACTGCGTTGGTGGGACCGATGCCATAGATATAACGCAGACTGATGACCACCCGCTTGTTGGTCGGGATGTTCACCCCGGCAATACGCGCCACGCTTCACACTCCTCAAGCGCCGAACGCTCGGGCGTTCAGCTGGTCGTCCCGGATATGGCCGAGAAAAATAACCGACCAGGACCCCTGCCCTCGATCGGTGGAGGTGCGGAATAGCGCCGCCCCTAACTGAGAGTCAACCGCCGTAGATCAACTTCGCGTGAGCGCATGGGAGAGTCGGCGCTTCGGCAGGGTCTCCAGCGCGGCCTCGATGCTGGCTGCGACCGCGCTCGATATCGGCCAGCCCGTCAACCACCCGCAGGCGATCCTGCGCCTGATAGTAGGGCAGGAGCGGCGCGGTCTGCCGGTTATAGGCCTCCAGCCGGGCGCGCTCACCACCTCCCGCTTGTCGTCGGGGCGGCGGATGAAGTCGTGGCTGCCGCAGACATCGCAGGTCCCGGCCAGCTTCGGCTGCTTGAAGGTATCGTGGTAGCTCGCGCCACATTTGGCGCAGGAGAAGCGCCCGGCGATGCGCTCGATCAGCACCGCGTCATTCACCCGAAGCTCGATCACGACGTCGATCGGCGTGCCGCGCTTCTCCAGCATCACATCCAGCGCTTCCGCCTGGGGCACGGTGCGGGGAAAACCGTCCAGGATGAAGCCATGGGCGCAGTCGGACTTGCTGGATGCGGCTTGCCGAGCATGGCGACGATGACGTCGTCCGGCACCAGTTCGCCGCGATCCATGATCTCCTTGGCGCGCCAGCCCGACCTCGGTTGCCGGCCGCAACCTCGGCGCGCAGCATGTCGCCCGTCGAAATCTGGGCGATGCCATGGCGCAGCTGCAGTGCCTTGGCCTGCGTGCCCTTACCGGCCCCCGGCGGGCCCAGCAGAATGATATTCATCACCGTCCCCTCCCTCGCCCGCGGCCCCGCTTGATCAGGCCTTCATATTGATGCGCGATGAGATGGGACTGGATTTGCGTCACCGTGTCCATAGTGACCGAGACGATAATCAGCAGGCTGGTGCCGCCGAAATAGAACGGCAGGCTGTAATGGCCGATGAGGAATTCGGGCACCAGGCAGACGACGACCAGATAGAGGGCGCCGACCGTCGTGAGGCGCGTCAGGATGCGGTCGAAATAGGCCGCCGTATTGGCGCCGGGCCGGATGCCGGGGATGAAGCCGCCCTGCTTCTTGAGGTTGGTCGCCGTCTCCTCGGGGTTAAACACCACCGCCGTATAGAAATAGGAGAAGAAGATGATCATCGCGGCATAGAGCAGCATGTAGACCGGCTGGCCATGGGCGAGCGAGCCGGCAAGCCATTGCATCCAGGCCGGGCCGGTGCCGGCGGCATGGGAGAAGCCGATGACGGTCGCCGGGATAAGCAGGATGGAGCTCGCGAAGATCGGCGGAATCACGCCCGAGGTATTGATCTTCAGCGGCATGTGGCTGCGATTCGCCGCCATAGACTCGCTGGCCGACCTGTCGCTTCGGATACTGGATGATGATCCGGCGCTGGGCGCGCTCCATGAACACGACAAAGCCGATGATGACGATGGCGCCGATGATGAAGGCGATCACGAAGATCGGCGACAGCGCGCCGGTCTTGCCGAGTTCCAGCAGATGCACAAGCGCGCTCGGCAGGTTGGCGACGATGCCCGCGAAGATGATCAGCGAGGAGCCATTGCCGACGCCGCGGGCGGTGATCTGCTCGCCGAGCCACATCAGGAACATGGTGCCGCCGACGAGGCTGACGACGCAGGTGAAGCGGAAGAACATGCCGGGATCGATGACCGCCGGGCCGAGGCTGCCGCGCATGCTCTCAAGCCCGACCGCGATGCCGTAGCTCTGGAAGATGGCGATGATCGCCGTCAGGTAGCGGGTGTACTGGTTCAGGCGGCGCCGGCCGGTCTCGCCTTCCTTCTTCATCGCCTCGAGCGAGGGGATGGCGGAAGCCATGAGCTGAATGATGATGCTCGCGCTGATATAGGGCATGATGTTCAGCGCGAAGACGGTCATGCGGCCGAGCGCGCCGCCCGAGAACATGTCGAACATGCCGAGGATGCCGCCGCCGGTGCGGGTCATGAGCTGGCTCATCACGGCCGGGTCGACGCCGGGGACCGGGATATAGGTGCCGAGCCGGAAGACGATCAACGCCCCCAGCGTGAACCAAATCCGCTTCTTGAGTTCGGTCGCCTTGGCGAAGGTGCCGAAATTCAGATTTGCCGCTAGTTGCTCGGCCGCCGAGGCCATCCCAGGTTCCCATCAATGCGACGGCCGAGAGACCCGTTGCCTGGGTCGCCCTGTCGCCCGTCTTCTTCCAGTCATACCCAACCATAGCGTGCCGCCCGGCAAGATCTCCCGCCCAGGCGTCTGGTCAGCCCCTGCTCAAGGGCGCGCCGAAAACCTCGGCCCAACTGGCCGCCAGCGCGGCATCCAGCTCGGCCATGGTCACGATTATCCCGAGCGCATGGAGGCTTGTCACCCCATACTCGCGGATGCCGCAAGGAACAATGCCCGCGAAGTGGTCGAGTTGCGGATCGAGGTTGATGCGCGATGCCGTGCCAGCTGACCCAGCGCGTGACCCGTACGCCGATGGCCGCGATCTTGGCCTCCGTGCCGGCCGCCCGGTCCGCGACCCAGATGCCGACCCGCCCCGCGCGGCGCTCGCCCCGGATGTTGAAGCGGTCGAGCGTTCGGATCAGCCATTCCTCCAGCCCGTGCACATAGGCGCGCAGGTCGCGCGCCGGCACGCTGCCATGCGGCCGGTCGAGGTCGAGCATGACATAGCCAACCCGCTGGCCCGGGCCATGATAGGTCCATTGCCCGCCGCGCCCGGCGGCAAAGGTCGGGAAACGCGTCCGGCTCCTCCAGATCCTCGGGCCTCGCCGAACTGCCGGCGGTATAGAGGGGCGGATGCTCGACGAACCAGACGCGCTCGGCCTCGCGGCCCGTCGCGGATGGCGCGCACGGACGCTTCCATCGCGGCGATGGCCGCCGGATAAGGCGTCAGCCCCTCCGACAAATCTCACCGCACACGCGTATCTCGCGGAGCTGATGTCACATCTGCGCGTGCATCGGATGGCAAATCGGCGATTGCTGCCGGTCTCAATCATTGGTTATACGCCCGGCGCCCACGATGCGGTCGTGGCGGAATGGTAGACGCGCAAGCTTGAGGTGCTTGTGGGGGCAACCCCGTGGAAGTTCGAGTCTTCTCGACCGCACCATAGTATTTCTCCTCAAAAATTCATGGCTGTAATCTCGGGCTTCGGCCCGCCGGTACGCGCCGTTGCATCGCGGCCGCCCTGTTGGTCTTATAGCCCCCTGAGACTTGCGCCACGACTGGCGTAAGAAGGGGGACAGACCGTGGACGACAATCTCCGCAAAGCGGCGCTGGACTATCACCGCTATCCCCGCCCTGGAAAGCTCGCGATCGAGCCGACCAAGCGCATGGCGACCCAGCGCGATCTGGCGCTCGCCTATTCTCCGGGCGTCGCCGCCGCCTGCCAGGCGATCGTCGCCGAACCTGACGACGCCAAGCTCTATACGGCCCGCGGCAATCTCGTCGGCGTCATCTCCAACGGCACGGCCGTGCTGGGCCTCGGCAATATCGGCGCCCTCGCCTCCAAGCCGGTGATGGAGGGCAAGGCCGTCCTTTTCAAGAAATTCGCCGGCATCGATGTCTTCGACATCGAGGTCGACGCCGCCGACCCGGACCGCTTCTGCGATGTCGTGGCGGCGCTGGAGCCGACCTTCGGCGCCATCAATCTCGAAGACATCAAGGCGCCGGAATGCTTCGCGATCGAGGCCGAACTGCGCGTCGCGGATGAATATTCCGGTCTTCCATGACGATCAGCACGGCACCGCCATCACCGTCGCCGCCGCCGTCATGAACGGGCTGACACTGCAGGGCAAGTCGCTTGACCGAGATCAAGCTCGTGACCTCGGGCGCGGGCGCCGCGGCGCTCGCCTGCATCGATCTGCTCGTCACCATGGGCCTCAAGGTCGAGAACGTCTTCCTCACCGATATCGAGGGCGTCGTTCATCGCGGCCGCAACGACATGGGCCCGAACCTCGCCCGCTATGCGCAGGAAACCGAGGCCCGCACGCTGGAAGAGGTGCTGGACGGCGCCGATCTCTTCCTCGGCCTCTCGGCGCCGCGCGTGCTCAAGCGCGAATGGCTGGGCAAGCTGGCTGACCGGCCCGTCATCATGGCGCTCGCCAATCCCGAGCCGGAAATCCTGCCCGAACTCGTGCGGCAGGACCGGCCCGACGCGATCATCGCGACCGGCCGCTCGCGATTACCCGAACCAGGTCAACAACGTCCTCTGCTTCCCCTTCATCTTCCGCGGCGCGCTCGACTGCGGCGCGACCACCATCAATGAGGAGATGAAGCAGGCGGCGGTGGAGGCCCTGGCCGGCCTCGCCCGCATGGAGGCGAGCGAGACGGTGGTGACCGCCTATGGCGGCGCCGCTCCGATCTTCGGCGCCGACTATATCATCCCCAAGCCCTTCGATCCCCGCCTGATCCTGGAAATTGCGCCGGCCGTCGCCCGCGCCGCGCATGCGAGCGGCGTCGCGCGCTCCCCGATCACGGATTTCGCCCAGTACCAGCGGGAGCTGGAGCGCTTCACCTACCGCTCCGGCCAGCTCATGCGTCCGGTCTTCGCCGCGGCACAGCAGCATCTGCGCAGCATCGTCTATGGCGCGGGCGAGGATGAGCGCGTGCTGCGCGCCGTGCAGACGGTGGTCGATGACAGCCATCGCCCGCCCCATCCTGCTCGGCTCGCGGAGGTGATCGAGCGCAAGGTGCGCGAGATGGGCCTGCGCCTCGACCTCAACAGAGCGGTCACGATGCTCGATCCGGCGACGCGATACCGAATATTTCGCGCCGCCTGCTCGACCAAGTACAAGAAGCTCGCCGGCCGCCGTGGCGTGCGGCCCGATGCGCGCCGAGATCCTGCGTGCGCAGCGCAGTCCACGGTCTGCGCCTCCCTGATGGTCGCGGAAGGGCTGGCCGATGCCGCCCTTTGCGGCGGCTACGGCGATTGGTGGCGGCATCTGCAATATGCCCTGCCCATCATTCCGCGCCGCCCAGGCGCCTCGCGCATCTATGCGATGACCGCCGTCATCCTGCAGGAGGGCGCGCTCTTCTTCTGCGATACCCATATGAACGTCGATCCGACCTCCGAGCAGGTGGCGGAGATGACGGAGCTCGCCGCCGAGGCCGTCGCATCCTTCGGCCTCGACGCCCAAGGTGGCGCTGCTCTCGCATTCCTCCTTCGGCTCCAGCAATTCGGAATCCGCGCGCAAGATGCGCCGCGCGCTCGCCGCTCATCCGCGAGCGGCTGCCCGATCTCGAGGTGGACGGTGAAATGCAGGCCGATGCGGCGCTGGCGGAAGCGACCCGGGCGCGGGCCATCCAGGACAGCACGCTGACCGGCACGGCCAATCTGCTTGTGATGCCAACGCTCGATGCCGCCAATATCGCCTTCAACCTGATCAAGGCGGCGGGCGATGGGCTGCAGGTCGGGCCGCTGCTGCTCGGCCTCGCCAAGCCGATCCATATCCTGGTGCCGACGGCCACGGCGCGCGCCATCATCAACATCAGCGCCGATCGCCGCGGCGGAGGCAAATTCACGCCGGTGAACACTTGGTTTTCGGCTGTCTACCGCTAGGCTCGAAAGGTCGGATTGATCATCCAGGAAAAGTAATCCGGTTCGCGGGTGCTCGGTGGTTGCTTTCCTTCTTCGTGTCCGGTCCTAATTTGGTACGACTGAAACTCTCATTGATCAGAGGTAAGTGATGTCCGTCAAACCGTTGACGCAAAGCGGTACTTCCCGTCGCCGGTCTGGGTACGCGGTTCCTGCCCGCGACCAAGGCCATGCCGAAGGAAATGCTGACGGTCGTCGACCGGCCGCTGATCCAATACGCCGTCGATGAAGCCCGCGCCGCCGGCATCGAGCAGTTCTGCATGGTGACCGGCCGCGGCAAGACCGCACTGATCGACCATTTCGACGTCTCCTACGAACTCGAGGCGACGCTGCGCGAGCGCGGCAAGACCGAGGCGCTGGCCCAGCTCGACGCGGACCGGCTGCAGCCCGGCTCGATCAGCACTGTCCGCCAGCAGGAGCCGCTTGGCCTCGGCCACGCCATCTGGTGCGCCCGCACCTTCATCGGCGACGATCCCTTCGCGATCCTGCTGCCGGACGATCTCGTGCTCTCCAAGACCCCCTGCATGGCGCAGCTCGCCCAGGCCTATAAGGAGACCGAAGGCAGCGTCGTCGCCGTCGTCGAGGTGCCGCGCGACCAGACCAACCGATACGGCATCCTCAAGACCGGCAGAGGAAGACGGCCGGCTGGTGGAAGTGACCGGCCTGGTCGAAAAGCCGAAGCCAGAGGTTGCGCCCTCCAACCTCTCCATCATCGGCCGCTACGTCCTGATGCCGGAGGTGATCGACGCATCTCGCCCGGATGGAACGCGGCGCCGGCAACGAGGTGCAGCTGACGGATGCGATGGCCAAGATGATCGGCCATTCCCCCTTCCACGGCCTCCGTTTCGAGGGCGAGCGTTTCGACTGCGGCGACAAGGTCGGCTTCCTGGAGGCGCAGATCGCCTTCAGCCTGGCGCGCCCCGATCTGGCCGCCGAAGTGCGGGCTTTCCTCAAGAAATACACCTGCCGACCAGTCTGTAAGGACGTCCGATGGCATTCT
Source organism: uncultured Alphaproteobacteria bacterium (assembly GCA_963834475.1). Taxonomy (GTDB): domain Bacteria; phylum Pseudomonadota; class Alphaproteobacteria; order Acetobacterales; family Acetobacteraceae; genus Acidisoma. The sequence goes on from CAWIBZ010000004.1 coordinate 10,275, forward strand.
CGCACAGCTTCAACCCGACCTCGCTCCGCGAATACGATATCCGCGGCGTCGTCGGAAAAACCCTGACCGAGGCGGATGGCTTTGCGATCGGCCGCACCTTCGGCAGCATGATCGCGCGCACAGGGCGGCTCCATCGTCGCCGTCGGCTATGACGGCCGCACCCATTCGCCGCGAGCTGGAAAAGGCGCTGGTCGAGGGGCTGAAGGCCTCCGGCATCAACGTGCTGCGCGTCGGCCGCGGCCCGACGCCGCTGCTCTATTTCGCGGCCTTCACCCGCGGCACCGATGGCGCGGTGATGGTCACGGGCAGCCACAATCCGCCCGAATATAACGGCTTCAAGATGATGATCGGCAAGAAGCCCTTCTTCGGCAAGGACATCCTGGAGCTGGGCCGCCTCGCCGCCGCCGGCGATGTGGTGGACGAGAGCCAGGGCCATGACGAGCTGGTCGATCTGCGCGACGATTATGTCGCCCGCGTCGTGAAGGACTGGGACGGCGGCGACAGAAGGCTCAAGGTCGTCTGGGATAACGGCAATGGCGCCGCGGGCGAGGTCCTGCAGAAGCTGGTGACGCCATCTGCCGGGCCAGCACACAGATCCTGTTCGGCGATATCGACGGCCACTTCCCGAACCATCACCCCGACCCGACGGTGCCGAAGAACCTCGAAGCGCTGATCGCGGCCGTCAAGGGCTCGGGCGCCGATCTCGGCATCGCCTTCGACGGCGACGCCGACCGCATCGGCGCGGTCGACGGCAAGGGCAACATCCTCTTCGGCGATCAGCTGCTGGTGGTTCTGGCGCGCGACGTGCTGCGCGAGCGTCCCGGCTGCGATCATCATCTCCGACGTCAAGGCGAGCCAGGTGCTGTTCGACGAGATCGCAGCGGCCGGCGGCAAGCCGCTGATGTGGAAGACCGGCCACAGCCTGATCAAGGCGAAAATGGCCGAAACCGGCTCGCCGCTGGCGGCCGAGATGTCCGGCCACGTCTTCTTTGCCGACAAGTGGTACGGCTTCGATGACGCGCTCTACGCCGCCGTCCGCCTGCTCGGCATCGCGGCGCGTTCGCCGCTCAGCCTCGCCGAGATGCACGATGCCCTGCCGCCGGTCATCAACACGCCGGAACTGCGCTTCGACTGCGACGACATGCGCAAATTCGCGGTCATCACCGAGGTCGCGGCGCGGCTGAAGGAGGCCGGCGCCTCCGTCTCCGAAACCGACGGCGTGCGCGTGAAGACGGAGGACGGCTGGTGGCTGCTGCGCGCCTCCAACACCCAATCCGTGCTTGTCGCCCGTGCCGAGGCCAAGACGGCCGAGGGGCTGGAGCGGCTGAAGGCCGATCTCGTGGCCCAGCTCGAAGCCTCCGGCATCGAAGCGCCGGATTTCGAAGCGGCCGCTTCCGGCCACTGACAGGTTGCCGCATCTCGAAGCGTGGAGTGCCGGACCCTTGCTGATCTTCCTCTACGGCTCGCTGCGCGATCCGGTTCTTCTCGGCCAGATCGCCGGTGACCCGCGCATCGGGCGGACCCTGCGCCCGGCCCGCCTGGCCGGGCTGTTCGCGCGTCCATATCGGCGGCTGGAGCGCCCGCTACGCCTCCGTCGTCCGCCAGCGAGGGGCGGAGGTCGTGGGTTATCGTCGCCCGGTTGACCGGCCCGGCCCAGCCGCGGCTCATCGCCTATGAAGGCACCTCTTACGAGTTGCGCCAGGTGCGCGCCCTGGTGGACGGGCGCCATCGCATGGTCGGCATCTGGATGGCCCGCGCGGTGACGCGCCGGAGTCTGGACGGAAACGACCGACCTCCGGCCGCGTGCGCATGGAGCGCGCGGCCACGCCGTCACGCCTGACGCGCCAGGGGCCGCGTCACCGCGGCCCCTGGTTTGGCCTCAGTTTTCGCCCTGGGCCTTGGTGTAGCC
>CAWIBZ010000005.1:0-2500 GCA_963834475.1 uncultured Alphaproteobacteria bacterium
GCCGCCTGCGATCGTGGGGACCGAGGCGGCTTGTATCTATTGATATTTCGTTGGAAAGTTTGGTTGCGGGGACAGGATTTGAACCTGTGACCTTCAGGTTATGAGCCTGACGAGCTACCGGGCTGCTCCACCCCGCGTGGGTGAGTGAGAAGGAGCAAAGGGTGGGTTGGAAGACCTGGCGGCGACCTACTCTCCCGCGCCTTAAGACGCAGTACCATGGGCGCTGGGGGTTTTAACGGCCGAGTTCGGGATGGGATCGGGTGCAGGCTCCCCGCTATGGCCACCAGGTCGTCCAACCCACCCTTTGTGGGTGTGTGAACGGGGTTTGGCGCGAGCTCTTCATCGGCGCAGGGGCCGATGAAGGTCAGTGAGAGAGAGGGATGTGCGTTGTTTGCATTTCAATTTTTGGCCTGCGGGTTGGATCGGCGGCGGTGGGCCAAAAATTCAGAGGATGGTTGGATGATTGCTGTGCGAGGTGGTGAGTGATGAGCCTATCGGGTGATTAGGACCGGTTAGCTGAACGGGTTACCGCGCTTTCACACCCGGCCTATCGACGTGGTGGTCTACCACGACCCTCAGGGAGACCTCGTTTTGAGGTGGGTTTCCCGCTTAGATGCTTTCAGCGGTTATCCCGTCCATACTTAGCTACCCGGCTGTGCCGCTGGCGCGACAACCGGTACACCAGAGGTCTGTTCATCCCGGTCCTCTCGTACTAGGGACAAATCCTCTCAAGTCTCCTTCACCCACGGCAGATAGGGACCGAACTGTCTCACGACGTTCTAAACCCAGCTCACGTACCACTTTAATCGGCGAACAGCCGAACCCTTGGGACCTGCTCCAGCCCCAGGATGTGATGAGCCGACATCGAGGTGCCAAACCTCCCCGTCGATGTGGACTCTTGGGGGAGATCAGCCTGTTATCCCTAGAGTACCTTTTATCCGTTGAGCGATGGCCCTTCCACGCGGGACCACCGGATCACTATGGCCGACTTTCGTCTCTGATCGAGCTGTCGCTCTCACAGTCAGGCGGGCTTATGCCATTGCACTCAGCAGCCGATGTCCGACCGGCCTGAGCCCACCATCGCGCGCCTCCGTTACACTTTGGGAGGCGACCGCCCCAGTCAAACTGCCCACCATGCAGGGTCCCGGACCAGGATAACTGGTCTCGGTTAGACATCAGAAGCGCCCAGGGTGGTATTTCAAGGATGGCTCCACCGAAGCTAGCGCCCCGGCTTCAAAGCCTCCCACCTATCCTACACAGTGCTCCCCTGATGCCACTGCAAAGCTGCAGTAAAGGTTCATAGGGTCTTTCCGTCTGACCGCGGGTACCCCGCATCTTCACGGGGAATTCAATTTCGCTGAGCCCATACCGGAGACAGTGGGGAAGTCGTTACGCCATTCGTGCAGGTCGGAACTTACCCGACAAGGAATTTCGCTACCTTAGGACCGTTATAGTTACGGCCGCCGTTTACCGGGGCTTCAATTCAGTGCTTGCACACCTCCTCTTAACCTTCCGGCACCGGGCAGGCGTCAGACCCTATACGTCATCTCTCGATTTCGCAGAGCCCTGTGTTTTTACTAAACAGTCGCTACCCCCTGCTCTGTGCCACCCGCCCATGGTTGCCCACAAACGGGTCTCGCTTATCCCGAAGTTACGCGAGCAATTTGCCTAGTTCCTTCGATATGGTTCTCTCAAGCGCCTTGGTATGCTCTACCAGTCCACCTGTGTCGGTTTCGGGTACGGTCTATATGCTGGAGCTATTTCCCGGAATGCTCAAAAAGCCAGGACAATCCAATAAGCCCTGACAACATCTTGCATTCGTCACTTCCAGCAGGCTCAGGAATATTCACCTGATTCCCATCGACTACGGCTTTCGCCCTCGCCTTAGGGGCCGGCTAACCCTGCGTGGATTAACCTTGCGCAGGAACCCTTGGACTTTCGGCGACAGTGTTTCTCGCACTGTTTGTCGCTACTCATGTCAGCATTCGCACTTCCGATACCTCCAGGAGGGGTCACCCCTCTCCCTTCGCAGGCCTACGGAACGCTCCGCTACCGCGTAGATTGCTCTACACCCGCAGCTTCGGTGTGTGGCTTGAGCCCCGTTACATTTTCGGCGCAGGATTTCTATTAGACCAGTGAGCTATTACGCTTTCTTTAAAGGATGGCTGCTTCTAAGCCAACCTCCTGGTTGTTTTGGAATTCCCACATCCTTTCCCACTTAGCCACAACTTGGGGACCTTAGCTGGCGGTCTGGGCTGTTTCCCTCTCGTCCACGGACCTTAGCACCCATGGACTGTCTGCCGGGCTATACTTCTGGGTATTCGGAGTTTGGTTAGGTTTGGTAAGCCTTTGGGGCCCCCTAGCCCATCCAGTGCTCTACCCCCCAGGGTAAACACCCGACGATCTACCTCAATAGATTTCGCGGAGAACCAGCTATTTCCGAGTTTGATTGGCCTTTCACCCCTAGCCACAGCTCATCCCCGACTTTTTCAACAGGCGT
>CAWIBZ010000005.1:7500-1161755 GCA_963834475.1 uncultured Alphaproteobacteria bacterium
TGCAGCTGCTTTTCCACCAGGGGGGTCAGCACCCAGCCCGGGCAGATCGCGTTGCAGGTGACGCCGGTATTGGCGAGTTCGACAGCCGCAACCTTGGTCAGCCCCACAATGCCGTGCTTGGCCGCGACATAGGCCGATTTCTGGCCGCTCGCGACGAGGCCATGGGCCGAGGCGATGTTGATGATGCGCCCCCAGCCGCGCGCCTTCATGCCCGGCGCCACCGCCTTGATGCCGTGGAAAGCGGAGGAAAGATTGATGGCGATGATCGCATCCCATTTCTCGTCCGGGAAGTCGACGATATCGGCAACGAACTGGATACCGGCATTATTGACCAGGATATCGACATGGCCGAAGGCCGCCTCCGCCTCCGCGACCATCTGCCGCACACCGGCGCCTGCGCTGAGATCAGCGCCAGCGTAGACGGCCTTCACCTTGAAATCCGCCTCGAGCGCGGCGCGCTCGCGCTCGATATCCTCGGGCTTGCCGAAGCCGTTGATAGCGATATCGGCGCCCTGCCCCGCCAGTGCGCGGGCAATCCCTAAGCCGATGCCGCTTGTGGAACCGGTGACCAGCGCCACCTTGCCTCTCAGGCTCATACTCTCTCCTCCCTCTTGATCGGGCCAGCTAGTGATGCAGGAGGCGGGCCTTCTATGGCAAGCGGCGCTCCGCCGCCGGACTTGCGAGCCAGGATGGCAGTCGCAACCTGGGTTGACGTCCGGAGGCCGGCTCTGGCGTCTTGCCCTCTTCCGCCGGGGGCGCTTATCGTGCCCGCGACACACAGGAACAAGACATGAACGATCTCTTCGGCACAGGCGCAGCCGAGGCGGCCTATTCCGCGAAAGACATCGAGGTTCTGGAGGGGCTGGAGCCGGTTCGGCGCCGCCCCGGCATGTATATCGGCGGTACGGATGAAGGCGCCCTTCACCACCTCGCGGCCGAAATCCTCGACAATTCGATGGACGAGGCGGTGGCCGGCCATGCCAGCTTCATCGAACTGTCGCTCAGCGCCGGTAACATCCTGACGATCCGGGATAACGGCCGCGGCATCCCGGTCGATCCGCATCCGAAGTTCAAGAACAAGAGCGCGCTGGAGGTCATCCTCACCACGCTGCATTCGGGCGGCAAGTTCGCCGGCAAGGCCTATGCAACCTCGGGCGGTCTGCATGGTGTCGGCAGCTCCGTGGTCAACGCCCTCTCCGACCTGTTCGAGGTCGAGGTCGCGCGGGAGCGGCGGCTTTGGAAGCAGGCTTACGCCCTGGGCAAGCCGACGACAAAGCTGATCGACGCCGGCCCGGTGCAGAACCGGCGCGGCACCTCCGTGCGTTTCCGCCCCGATCCCACGATCTTCGGGCAGAGCCTGCAGTTCAGCCCGGCGCGTCTCTACCGGCTTTGCCGCTCGAAGGCCTATCTCTTCCGCGGTGTCGAAATCCGCTGGAGTTGCGACCCTGCCCTGCTCTCTGGCCAGGGCGATGTGCCGGCCGAAGCCGTGCTGCATTTCCCGGGCGGCCTCCGGGACAGCCTTGAGGAGGATATCGGAGAGACCGGCCGGGTTTTGCCGACCGCCTGGGCGGGCGAGGCCGATTTCCCGAACGGCGCCGGCCGGGTGGAATGGGCCGCCGTCTGGCTGGAGGGCGGCGGCGGATTCCTCCACAGCTACTGCAATACCGTGCCGACGCCGCTCGGCGGCACGCATGAGGCCGGGCTGCGTGCGGCGCTGCTCAAGGGCCTGCGCGCCTGGGGCGAGCATCGCGGCAATAAGCGCGCCGGCCAGCTCACGGCTGAAGACGTGCTGACGCCCATGGCGGCCAAGCTCTCCGTCTTCGTCCGCGAACCGCAATTCCAGGGTCAGACGAAGGAGAAGCTTACAACGGGGGATGCCGCGCGGCTGGTGGAGGCGGCGCTGCGCGACCGCTTCGACCATTTCCTGGCGGGCGACCCAACCTCGGCGGACAACCTTCTCTCCTTCGCCATCGAGCGGGCGGAAGAGCGCATCCGCCGGCGCGAGGAGAAGGACACGCCGCGCAAATCGGCCACCAAGCGGCTGCGCCTTCCCGGCAAGCTCACCGACTGCACGCGCGAGAATGCCGCCGAGACGGAAATCTTCCTGGTCGAGGGCGACAGCGCCGGCGGCTCGGCCAAGCAGGCGCGCAACCGCGAGACCCAGGCCGTGCTGCCGCTGCGCGGCAAGATTCTGAACGTCGCCTCCGCCTCCGCCGACAAGCTCCGCCAGAATCAGGAACTCAAGGATCTCATCGAGGCCATCGGCACCGGCGTGGGTGACCGGTTCGACATCAAGCGCCTGCGCTACGGCCGCATCATCATCATGACCGATGCCGATGTGGACGGCGCGCATATCGCAAGCCTGCTCATGACCTTCTTCTACCGCGAACTGCCCGAGCTGGTGCGCCAGGGCCATGTCTACCTCGCCCAGCCGCCGCTCTACCGCCTCACGCAAGGGGCAAAATCGGTCTATGCGATGAACGACGCCGAAATGGCGAAGCTCAGCAAGTCAGCCTTCAAGCAGGGCGCGAAAATCGAGGTCAGCCGCTTCAAGGGCCTGGGCGAAATGCCGCCGCAGACCTTGAAGGAGACGACGATGGACCCGAAGAAGCGCACGCTGTTGAAGGTCGTCGCCGCGCCCGAGACCCGGGCCGAGACCAATACGATGGTCGAAAGCCTGATGGGCCGGCGGCCGGAACTGCGCTTCCAGTTCATCCAGGACCGTGCCCGCAGCGTGACGGACGCCGATCTCGACGTTTGAGAACGGCGGCGCCCGCACCGACCGCAAAGCTCGTCAGGGCCTATGCCGGGCTGAGTGCCATACCCTGAGTATGTCTCATCGTTCCCCAGGCAGGAATTCGTTGACAAGGAGACAGGGATGAACCGCGGGCGACTCGCGCGGCCATCCTTGTCGCGCGTTCACCTCGATCCGTGCTTGACACTTACCCGCGGCTCACCTCGATCGTGACGTGGGAGAGGTGCGGAACCGCGGCCAGCCTCGCGCGGTAATAGGCGGCGTCCCGTCCCCGTTCGGTGCTGATGGCGAGAATGGCGCCCAGGTGCCCTGGGCCGAGGCGCCAGAGATGGAGATCAGTCAACCGGTCACCCTCCGCCTCGATCTTCTGCCGAAGCTGCAGCGCGAGGCGCCGGTCCGGCACCATGTCGAGCAGAATGCGGCCCGTGTCCCGGATCAGGCCATAGGACCAGCTCGCAATCACACAGGCGCCGACGAGGCCCGCCAACGGATCCATCCACAGCCAGCCGAAGACGCGCGCCAGCAGAAGGCCACCGATCACCAGCACCGAAACTGCGGCATCCGCCATCACATGGACCACGGCGGCGCGCAGGTTATTGTCCCGATGCGCAGCGCCGTGCGCATGATGATGGTGATCGTGGTTCTCCTCATCCTCGTGGTCATGCGGGTCATCATGCTCATGCTCATGCTCATGCTCATGACCGTGGTGATGATGGTGGTGCTCATGGCCGCCGCTGCTGAGCAGCCAGGCGCTCGCGACATTCACGGCGAGGCCGAGGCAGGCGATGGGGATCGCCTCCCCGAAATGGATGGGCACGGGCGCGAAGAAGCGCCGCACAGCCTCATAGCCGATCAGGATCGCAATCATCGCGAGCACGATGGCGCTGGTGAAGCCCGCGAGATCACCCAGCTTGCCCGTGCCGAAGGTGAAGCGCGGATCGTCCGCGTGCTTGCGCGCGTAGGAATAGGCGAGGGCTGCCAGCAGCAGCGCCCCCGCATGGGTGCTCATATGCAGCCCGTCCGCCACAAGGGCGATGGAGCCGAAGAGCAGGCCGCCCACGATTTCGGCCAGCATCATCAGCCCGCAGAGGATGATGACCATCCAGGTTCTGCGCTCGCTCTCGGCGTGGCTTTCACCCAGGAAATGGTGGCTATGGCCCTGCGCCGACATCACCGTCGCCATGCTCGAACCCTCACTTGAGATAGGTGCGGACGACATCGAGCAGTTGCTCCGCCGCTTCGTGATTCAATGCATCCGGATGGGCCGCGGCATCGACGAGGTGATGATGGATATGGTCCTCGACCACCTCGGCCATCAGCCCGGCCATGGCACCGCGGGCCGCGGCGATGAGATGCATCACCTCGTCGCAGCCGGCATCGCTGTCCAGCGCCCGCTCGATTGCCGCCACCTGGCCGCCCAGGCGGCGCACGCGCGCCAGCAGCTTCTTCTTTTCACGAATGGTATGGGTCATGGGTAGAGGATAGCATACCCCCCTACCCTATGAAAGCCGTCCGGCCCGGCCAAGACGCGGGCCGCGCCAAGGCGCCCGAGTTGACAGCTGTCAACTCGGGCGAAATCAGATACTTAACGGGAGGCCGTCAGAAGTCCTGCAGCGTCGGGCGGAACAGGATTTCGTTGATATCCACCTCTTCCGGCTGGGCGATGGCGAAAGCCACGACCCGCGCGAAGCTATCCGCCGGAATCGCGAACTTCTCGTAGAATTCCGCCACGTTCTTGGCGAAATCCGGCTCCGTCACGCTTTGCGGCAGTTCGGATTCCACCGCACCGGGCGAAATGATCGTCGTGCGAATATTATGCGGCTTCATCTCCATCCGCAGCCCTTCGGAGAGCATGCGCACCGCCGCCTTGGTGGCGGCATAGACCGCGCTGCCCTGCCGCACCTTATGCCCGGCGACCGAGGAGACATTGATGATATGGCCACTCTTCTGCCGGATCATATGCGGCAGCACGGCGGCAATGCCATGCAGCACACCCTTGATATTGACGTCGATCATGCGGTGCCAGTCCTCGATCTTCCCGCGCTCCAGCGGAGAGTGCGGCATGAGGCCCGCATTGTTGACAATGACATCGACCCGGCCATGTCGCGCGACCGCCGCATCGACCATCGCTTTGACCTGCTCCGCATCGGTCACGTCAGTCTCGACCGCGGCGTCCTGCCCAAGCTTCAACTCCTCGGCCAAGGCCTTCAGCCGGTCGATCCGGCGCGCGGCCAGCACAAGGCGCGCACCATCCGCGACCAACTGCCGCGCCGCCGCTTCGCCGAGACCGCTCGACGCGCCGGTGATGATCACCACCTTGCCCGCAATATTCTGAGTCATCAGGATTCTCCCTTCGAGGGGCGTGATCGAACGTCAACGTGCCGCGTACGTCAACGCCCCGAAGGCGCCATTCCGCTTGACGGATCATGGCGCCTTCGCACGCAATGTCACATAGGGCCGGCCGATCGGCCGGCGGTTGTCAGGCCCGGTAGTCTTCGTCGCTGACCGCTTCCAGCCAATCGACCTGCTTGCCGTTTTCAGTCTGCATGATGACGATATGGGTCATGGCCACATCCGGCGCGGCGCCATGCCAATGTTTCTCGCCGGGTTCGAAGAAGACGATATCGCCCGGACGGATTTCCTCAACCGGACCGCCCTCGCGCTGCGCGCGGCCAAGGCCGCTCAACACCAGCGCAGTCTGGCCGCGCGGATGGGTATGCCAATAGGTGCGGGCACCGGGTTCGAAGGTGACCGTTACGCCGGCAAGCTCGCCATCGCCGGCGAAGGGCGCGTCGAGCCGCACAGTCCCCGTAAAATACGTGCTCGCGGCAGCGACAGAGGGGCTGGACCCGCTGCGTTTGATCTGCATGTCCTGTTCTCCTTGGCTGAAAAAGAAGGCGGCGCGCTGGCTCACTCGCAGGGCGGCGGCGTGCCACCCGCACAGACGGATTCCATACCACCCGGCAGCACATAGCGCCCGTCTGCCGTCTTGCCCGGAACCAGCGGGGGCGGCGCCGGCTTACGATAGATCCTGGAGCTGGAATGGTGACGCTGCCAGGAATGCGACGAGGCATGATAGCTGTGGCCGCGCCAGGCCGCAGCTGGGTGCGTCATCGTCCCGCTGTGAGACGACCTGCCCGAATGGCCGGATCTCTGGGCCGGCGCATGGCCTGATTCGCGATACCCGCCGAGCGAATGGTGCCCCGTATCATGATGAACAGGGCTGGTTGCCTGATGCGCCACATAATGATGGCTGGTCGTGTGACTGAAGGCGCACCCCATGAGGCCGATGGTGACGACACCGGCAGCCGCCATGATCCGGAACAAGCCCATCACGCCGCGCGCCGCTCAACCCGCGACCAGATCGCCCGGCCGCCCGCAATGGCGGCCTGCCCGGTCAGGCTGCCGATCAAGGCGTCTCCAGCCGTCACCCTTACTTCACCCCAAACGGTCGTCACGCAAACCTCCTCCTCGGCGTAGAGGAGGATCAGCCCCGCCCCAGCCTCAATTCCTTCGGCCCCGCGGCCTGGCGCGATACGCGCCACCCTCCGGTCCACCATCACATTCAGGTCCCTGGTCGGACCGGCCAGAAGCTCACAACCGACCGCCGCCTCACCCGGGAACTCGATATCCTCTCCGGGGCCGAGCCGTCGAGGAGGCGCCTGATCAATCCTAAGCTCGATCCCAGCGCCCGAGACGACGGTCAGACAGCGGTCAATGCCCGGATAGGCGGAGAACGGGCCAGGTGCCGTGATCTCGGCCAGGCTGAACCGCCAGTGCCACTCAGCCTCCGGCCCGTCGGCGAAACGCCCGTGGGCGATTTCCCAGGTGATGCCGCCACCGTTACGCCAGCGGCTCGCGCGAAACTGCGCCGCCGGCACGATCCGCCAACCGCTCATGCCGTGAGACGCCCGAGCGTCGCGGTGAAGGCGGCACGCGCCTCCTCCTCCCAGCGGTGCCGCCCTTCGCGTACGCGCCAGATGCCGGCGACCATGACATCGCGAACGGGCAAGCCGGCACCGGTGAAGATGGCGCTGTCCAGGATATCGTCCCCCTTCGCCCCCGGCTGGGCCAGCCGGGCACGGTCCAGCACGACAAGATCGGCGCGGAAGCCTTCGGCAATCGCGCCCACCGGCTGGCCGAGCGCGGCGGCGCCCCCTGCAACAGAAGCCCGGAACAGAGCGCCGCCCACAGATCCTGCCGCATCCTCGGCAAGAGACATGCAGCGCCGGCCGTGGGTGAGCCGCTGGCCATATTCGAGCAGCCGCAATTCCTCCCAGGGATTGAGCGCGACATTACTGTCCGAGCCTATGCCGAACCGGCCGCCTGCGCTCAGAAACTCGGGCAGCGGGAAGACGCCATCGCCCAGATTGGCTTCCGTGATGGGACAGAGGCCGGCAACGGCGCCGCTCGCCGCGATATCGGCCAGTTCGTCTTCCTGCACATGGGTCGCGTGGATCAGGCACCAGCTGGGATTGACGGGCGCCTCGGCCATCAGCAGTTCCACCGGCCGCGCGCCGGTGGCCGCGAGGCAGTCCTCCACCTCCCGCATCTGTTCCGCCACATGGATATGGATCGTCGTCTCTTCCGGCAGGGCACCCGCGATATGGCGCACCACATCAACCGGCACCGCCCGCAGCGAATGCGGGGCGATACCAACGCGCAGGCAGGTCGAATCGCGCCCATGGCAGCGCAGGGATTCCAGAATGGCCAGTATCCGCTCCTCATCGGCGGCGAAGCGCTGCTGCGCGGGCTCCAGCGGCGCATCATCAAAGCCTGCGCGCATATAAAGCGCGGGCAGCAGGGTGAGGCCGATGCCGGTATCCGCCGCGGCATGGATCAGCCGCGCGGACATCTCCGCCGGATCGGCATAGGCAGTGCCATCCGGATTGTTGTGCAGGTAGTGGAACTCGCCCACCGCGGTGTAGCCGGACTTCAGCATTTCGATGAAGACGTAGGCGGCGATGACCGACTGGTCTTCCGGACCTATGCCCTGGGCCAGGCGATACATGACGTCGCGCCAGGTCCAGAAACTGTCGGCCGGATCCCGGCGCTTTTCGGCAAGGCCCGCCATGGCGCGCTGAAAGACATGGGAGTGGAGATTTGGCATGCCCGGCACGACCGGCCCGGCCAGCCTCTCGATCCGGTCGCCGCGGACCTCCACCCCCGGCGTCACCGCACGGATGGTGCCGTCTTCAAGGATGTCGATCCGAACATTCTCGGCCCAACCAGACGGCAGTAAGGCGGCAGGGGCGAACAGGCTGGGCATGATCGGAACTCTCCTCAGGATAGCCAAGCCTACCTAGAAGATTTCGTCGGCCGCACGCACGGGGGCGACCGGTCAAAACTGCGCTTTTGCAGGGGGTTAAGGGAAGTTAATGCATCACCCCTCCGCTCTGCCCCGTGCCGCTTGGACGGACCCTCCCGCCTACCATATAGTGCTTCGTTACAGATGGAAGGCAGAGCGGCAGGAGGCCCGAATGGCGACCGGCTGGGCTCCGGACGGAGCGGTGCAGGACCAGATCGACGACACGATCACGGACGCCGTGGCGCGCGCCCGCGCCAATATGCCGAAGGGCGAAAGCGAGCCGTTCTGCGTGGAGTGTGGGGAAGAGATCCCGGATGCGCGCCGCCGGGCGCTTCCCGGCGTGCGCTTCTGCATCGACTGCCAGACAGAGCGTGACCAGAGGCCGGCCTTCAGCACCATCAACCGGCGGGCCAACAAGGACAGCCAGCTGAAATAGCAGCGCGCGCGACGCCGGATAGCGAGGGTCCGGCAGGCCGAGACCCCCAAGGGAGGCGGCTCCACGCACGCGACCTCACGAAAACGTGAAGTGCGCTTGAGCGGGCTATATTGAAGGCTGCAGCCCGCTTGGATTACAGCCAAACTAATAATCAGAAAAATGGGAGGCGCCCGATGCATGGTAGTCTGCGCAAGCGATCTGGCGGCCGTTCCTTGCCATGAGTCTCCTGGACCTCACGGATATCGGCAAATCCTATGGCGCCGTCCAGGCGCTGAGCCACGTCAACTTTACCGTCGCGGCCGGCGAAATCGTCGGGCTCATGGGCGATAACGGCGCCGGAAAATCAACGCTGGTCAAAATCATCGCGGGCGTCTTTCCGCCGAGCGAAGGCACGATACGGTTCAATAACAACGTCGTTCATTTCCACGCGCCTGTTGATGCCCGCAATGCCGGCATCGAGGTCGTGCATCAGGATCTGGCGCTCGCCGACAATCTTTCCGCCTCCGCCAATATCTTTCTCGGCCGCGAATTGCATCGCCGCATCGGTCCCTTCCAGTTTCTCGATCACGGCGCCATGGAACGACGCGCCGTGGACCTCTTTCGCGAACTCAAGAGCGAAACACGGCCGAATGAACTTGTCCGCCGCATGTCCGGCGGCCAGCGCCAGGCGGTCGCCATCGCGCGGACGCGCCTCGCCGAAGCCAAGCTCATTCTCATGGACGAGCCAACGGCCGCGATCAGCGTGCGCCAGATTGCCGAAGTTCTCGCCCTGATCGGACGGCTGAGGGATTCGGGGATCGCCGTCCTGCTGATCAGCCACCGCATGCCCGATGTGTTCGAAATCTGCGATCGTGTCGTCGTCATGCGGCGCGGGCGCATCGTCGCCAACAAAGCCATAGCCGCGACATCACCCCAGGAAGTGACCGGCCTCATCACCGGCGCGGTGGAGATGGCATGACGCACCACCCGTCTCTCCTCCCGCCACGCCTTTCAGAAGGTGACAGCTGCCATGAGTGACTTCGCCAATGTCACCCGCGTCCCCTGGCATTCCCGCGGATTTCTCGCGACGCAGACAGCCTATGTCAGCCTCGCCTTGCTGCTGCTTGTCATCATCATTTCCGCGATCGCGCCGTCCTTCCTGACCTTCGGCAATCTCTCCAATGTCCTGACGGACTTTTCCTATATCGGCGTCGTTTCGCTCGGCTCGACGCTCGTCATCATCACGGCAGGGATCGATCTCTCGGTCGGCTCCACCATGGGCCTGTCCGCAATCGTCACCGCCCTCCTGTTCGAGGCCTTGGGGGCCACCGGCCTCGCCCATATCCCCGGTGCGGTGATGGCGATTTCCATCATTGGCGGCCTGCTCGTGGGCGGCTTGATCGGCCTCTGCAACGGGCTGCTCATCGCGCGCGTGGGCCTCACGCCGTTTGTCACGACGCTTGGCATGCTGAGCATCGTGCGCGGCCTCTGCTACGCCATTACGGGCGGCCAGGGCGTGCCGGTTGCCGGCGCCGACAGCGATGTCTTTTTCCGGCTGACCGATGGCACCGTCCTTGGGCTGCCGGTGCCACTGATCTATCTCGTTGTCCTCGGACTTCTGATGTCCGTCATGCTGCATCATACCTCGCGCGGGCGCTATGTTTTCGCGATCGGCGGCAACGAACATGCGGCGGGCATGACCGGCGTGCCGGTCAGCCGCATCAAGGCTGGCGTCTATGTCATTTCCGGCCTCACCGCCGCTTTCGCGGGCATTCTCATCGCAGGCTGGCTCGGCTCGGTCCCCGCCAATCTGGGAGACGGCTATGAACTCCGCATCATCGCCGCCTCGGTCATCGGCGGCGCCAATCTGCTGGGCGGCGTCGGCGGCCCGCTGGGCGCCATCGTCGGCTCCGCCCTGATCGAAGTCATCCGCAACGGCCTCGTGCTGGCCCATGTCAATACCTACTGGCAGGGCACTTTCGTCGGTGCCATCATCATTGCCGCCGTGTTCGTGGACCGGCTGCGCGGCCGGCGCCTCGGCCACTGACTCTCCCCACAATAAAAACAACGGAGGATACCAAGATGAAGAGCTGGGCATATTCCACGGCACTCTGCGCCGCCCTGGCCGTTTCGGGCTTCGCCACCACCCATGCCGCCCGCGCGGCGGACAAGACCTATGACTTCGCCATCGTGCCGAAGTCCCTCAACAACCCTTATTTTGACCTGTCACGCGACGGCTGCATGGCCGAAGCGGCCAAGCTCGGCAATGTCAAATGCACCTATACGGGTCCGGTCAATCAGGACCCGGCGGCGGAAGTGCAGACGATCCAGGACCTTATCACCCGCGGGATTGACGGCATTGCGATCTCGGTCGCCGATGCCGGCTCCGTGCAGCGGGTCATCGCCCATGGCCGGGCGGCAGGCATTCCGATCATCACCTTCGACGCCGATGCGCCGCAATCCGCGCGCCAGGCCTATGTCGGCACCAATAACCTGGCGCTCGGCCAGGAACTCGCCAACCAGCTTATCAAGGCGCATCCGACCCCCGGCACCTATGCCATGATCTCGGGCGGCCCCGCGGCGGAAAACCTCAACCAGCGCGTTGAGGGCGTGCGCGACGTGCTGAACAAGGCCGGCTGGAAGGAAATCAGCGGTTCGCCGACTTTCTGTAACGATGACAGCGCCCTCGGCATTCAGCAGATGACCGACCTCGTCACCGGCAATCCCAATCTCTCCTCGGTTGTCGCGGTGGGCGGCTGGCCGCTCTTCACCGAAAACGCCTTTGATGCCTTCTACACCAAGAACAAGGCGGCGATTGACAGCGGCAAGCTGACCATCGTGAGCGCCGACACGCTGCCGGCCGAGCTTGATCTGCTGAAGCGCGGCGAGGTTGCCGCCCTCGTCGGCCAGCAGCCCTATGCCATGGGCGCCAAGGCGATGGATATTCTGCTCGACCTGAAGGAAGGCAAGACCGTCGAGCCGATCCAGTATGTCGGCCTCGACGTCGTGACGAAGGACAATGTCGATCAGTTCCTGAAGAAGTAAGGCCGGAGACCCGTTCCGGGTCTGATACTGCGCGCCGCCCGCAGAGTGCGGGCGGCGTTCCGCTGTACGGCCGGAAGACGTCCGGTCAGGGCTCGCGGACGACCCAGAGCTTGTGCATGGGCTCCACGACCTCCCAGGTGCCGGTGAAGCCCGGCTCGATGACAAAGCTCTCGCCCGGCCCCGCCTCGATACGGCTGCCGTCATCCCCGGTCACGGCACAGCGGCCCGAGAGCACACGGACATACTCCCATTCGCCATAGGCGATGCGCCAGGCGCCGATGCTGGCCTCCCACTCCCCCGCATAAAGATGGTCGGCGGGGTTCTCGGTACAGCACGACCGTGCGCGTCTGCGGCGCGCCGGAGACGATCTTTTCAGGCGGGATAGGCTCCCAGGGCGCTTCGGCGCAGCCGGGCAGTTTTGTGATGAGGGGCATAGACGTGACCTCACGATTCCATGCTGCGCTTGTGAGTGGCGTGGCCAGGCTTGGCAAGGTACGGTCATCCGGCGTCGCCGCAACCCGGCGGGGATGGGCAACGCCCGCAGCAACAAAGGAGGCCACATCCCATGCCTTGGACCATGGATGACGCCGAGCGCCACACGCACAAGGCGGCAACGCCCGGGTTGCAGGAGCTTTGGGCGAAGGTTGCCAATGAAGCCCTGGAACGCACCGGCGATGAGGCGCGCGCCATCCGCGAGGCAAATGCCGCAGTAGCGCGGCAGGTGGATCGCAACCTCTAGGAATGAGCGTTCTTTGGTTCTTTCTTTCAAGAAAGAACCGCTTTCTTGCTACCTCACCCAAGAATGCCCGGCAGATCCAGTCCCTTCTCCCGCGCGCACGCAATCGCACTCTCATAACCCGCATCCGCATGCCGCATGACGCCGGTTGCCGGGTCATTCCAGAGCACGCGGCCGAGGCGCCGCGCTGCATCCTCCGTGCCATCCGCCACAATCACCATGCCGGCATGCTGGGAATAGCCCATGCCGACGCCGCCGCCATGATGCAGAGAGACCCAGGTGGCGCCGGACGCCGTGTTCAGAAGGGCATTGAGCAGCGGCCAGTCGGAGACCGCGTCCGTCCCGTCCTTCATCGCTTCCGTCTCGCGATTCGGGCTCGCGACCGAACCCGAATCCAGATGGTCGCGCCCGATGACGATCGGCGCTTTCAACTCGCCGCGGGCCACCATCTCATTGAAGGCGAGGCCGAGCCGGTGCCGGTCGCCCAGGCCCACCCAGCAGATGCGCGCCGGCAGGCCCTGGAAGGCTATGCGTTGCCGCGCCATGTCGAGCCAGTTGTGGAGATGCGCATCGTCGGGCAGCAGCGCCTTCACCTTCTCGTCGGTTTTGTAGATGTCGTCCGGGTCGCCCGAGAGCGCCGCCCAGCGGAAGGGGCCGATGCCCCGGCAGAAGAGCGGGCGGATATAGGCGGGCACGAAGCCTGGGAAGTCGAAGGCGTTGTCCACGCCTTCATCCTTGGCCACCTGCCGGATGTTGTTGCCGTAATCGAGCACGGGCACGCCGCGCTTCCAGAAATCGAGCATGGCCCGGACATGGGCGGCCATACTGGCGCGCGCGGCCTTCGTCACGGCGTCCGGGTCACGCTCCCGCTTTTCCTCCCATTCCGCGACAGTCCAGCCCGCGGGCAGATAGCCGTTGAGCGGATCATGGGCCGAGGTCTGGTCCGTCACCGCATCGGGGCGGACGCCGCGGCGGACAAGCTCCGGCAGGATTTCGGCGGCGTTGCCGAGCAGTCCGACGGAGACGGGCTTTTTGTCTCTCGTGGACTGCTCCATGATCGCCAGCGCCTCATCGAGCGATTGCGCCTGACGGTCGAGATAACGGGTGCGGAGCCGCATATCGATGCGGCTCGCCTGGCATTCGATGGCAAGGCAGGAGAACCCCGCCATGACAGCGGCAAGCGGCTGCGCGCCCCCCATGCCGCCGAGGCCCGCCGTGAGAATCCAGCGCCCGGAAGCGTCGCCGTTATAGTGCTTGCGGGCCACTTCGGCGAAGGTCTCGTAGGTGCCCTGAACGATGCCCTGCGTGCCGATATAGATCCAGGAGCCGGCCGTCATCTGGCCGTACATCATCAGCCCCCGCCGGTCGAGTTCGTGGAAATGCTGCCAGTTCGCCCAGGCGGGAACCAGGTTTGAGTTGGCAATGAGGACGCGCGGCGCATCCTTATGCGTCTGGAAAACGCCGACAGGCTTGCCGCTCTGGACCAGCAGCGTCTGGTCCTCTTCCAGCTTGCGCAGGCTCGCGACGATGCGGTCGAAACTCTCCCAGTCACGCGCGGCGCGGCCGATGCCGCCATAGACCACAAGCTCCTCCGGCCGCTCGGCCACCGCCGCGTCCAGATTGTTCATGAGCATCCGCAACGGCGCTTCCGTCAGCCAGGATTTGGCGGAAAGCTCCGTGCCATGGGGGGCCGCGATGCGGCGGGCATTGTCGAGACGGGTCATGCGGCGATCTCCAGCGAGGGAAGCGGGAAGCCAGCAGCGGAAATGACGGCGCCGGTGCGGATGAGGCTGGTCGCCTCCTCCATGTCCGGCGCGAAATGGCGGTCTTCCTCCAGCATCGGCACGCGGGCGCGCAGGCCGGCGCGCACGGCCTCCAAGGCGGGGCTCGACGCCATGGGGGCGTGGAAGTCACAGCCTTGGGCGGCTGCCAGAAGCTCGACGCCCAGGATATGGCCGAGATTGGCGGCCATGCCCATGAGCCGCCGGGCGCCGTGCGCGGCCATGGAGACGTGGTCTTCCTGATTGGCCGAGGTCGGGATGCTGTCCACGCTCGCGGGATGGGCCATCTGCTTGTTCTCGGAAACGAGCGCGGCGGCCGTCACCTGGGGCAGCATGAATCCCGAATTGAGCCCCGGCCGCGGCGTCAGGAAGGCCGGCAGGCCCGAGAGCGCGGGGTCGATCAGCATGGCAATGCGGCGCTCGGCGATGGAGCCGATTTCGCACAGCGTCAGCGCGATCATGTCAGCCGCGAAGGCCACGGGTTCGGCGTGGAAATTGCCGCCCGACAGCACCTCGCCATGCTCGGCGAAGACCAGCGGATTGTCGGAAACGCCATTGGCCTCGGTGCCGAGCGTTTGCGCCGCCTGGCGCAGCACGTCGAGCGCAGCCCCCATCACCTGGGGCTGGCAGCGCAGGCAATAAGGGTCCTGCACGCGCTCATCGCCTTCGAGATGGGAGGCGCGGATCTCGCTTCCCGCCATCAAGCCGCGCAGCGCGTCCGCGACATCGATCTGCCCTTGGTGGCGGCGCAACAGATGGATGCGCGGGTCGAAGGGCGTGTCGGAGCCGCGGGCGGCGTCCGTTGACAAGGCACCGGTGACGAGCGCGGACTGGAACAGACGCTCGGCCTCGAACAGGCCGGAGAGCGCGAAGGCCGTGGAGAATTGTGTGCCGTTGAGGAGCGCCAGCCCCTCCTTCGGCCCCAGCACGATCGGTGCAAGCTCCGCCTTCGCGAGTGCCGCTTCCGCCGGCATGCGCTGGCCCTGGTAGATGATGTCCCCGACACCGATCATCGCCGCCGTCATATGGGCGAGCGGCGCCAGATCCCCCGAAGCGCCGACCGAGCCCTGGGCGGGCACGACGGGCACGAGGTCACGCGCCAGCATGGCTTCGAGCAGGGCCGCGGTCCCGAGCCGGATGCCGGAAGCGCCCTGGGCCAGGCTCGCGAGTTTCAGCGCCATCATCAGCCGGGCGACGGCGACGGGCATCGGCTCACCGACACCGGCCGCGTGGGAGAGCACGATATTCCGCTGCAGCCTTTCGAGATCGGCCGTTTCGATGCGAATGCTGGCGAGCCGCCCGAAGCCCGTATTGATGCCGTAGATCGGCTCGCCACGGGCCAGGATCTTTTGCACCGCCTCAGCGCTCGCGGCGATGGCCTCTGCGGCGTTCGGCGCCAGCGCGAGCCCCGCCGTTCCGGTTCGGTAGATGCGGCGCCAATCCGAAAGCGGCACCGATCCAGGTTTTAACACCAGAGTCATTCGCCTGCCCTCGATCTATAATGTATAGACATATAGGCAACCTTGCGCCGGCCTGTCGAGGCTTTTCAGCGGCCCGCCTGGGGCGCCTCCCCGTGCGCGAAGCGGCTGGTGAAGCTGTGACGGGAGGCGGGGTAGGTCAGCCTTACTTCGGTAATGAGTTCGCCGCCCCGCCATGTCCTGCGGTCCAGCGTCAGGCAAGGCGCGCCGCGGGCAATGCCAAGGTGGCGGGCGAGCGCCGCATCCGCCGCGCGTGCGCCTATGACATGCTCAGCCTCGCTCCAGGCAACGTGCTGCAGCAGCCAGGTGCCGGGCGGCACCTCCGCGAAGCCTTCCTCAACCGCCTCCGGAACCGCCGCCAGCGAAATCCGCCGCTCCTCCAGCGCCAGGGGCTCCCCGCCCCGCTCATGCAGCGTGGTGACGGAGAGCATCGGCCCCTCCGTCGTTTCCCGGATCCCGCGGAATAGGATGCTATGGCGGTAGGAGAGGCCGAGGCGTGCCGCTTCCTCGGCGAGATCGGCAATCTCCATGACAGCGCGCTCGGCGGCCGGAGAGGCCACCACCGTGCCGGCGCGCCGCCGCCGGGTCACGAGACCTGCCGCCGCCATGGCGGCAATCGCCTTGTTCACCGTCATGCGCGCGCAGCCATATTCGGCCATCAGGGCATGCTCGGCCGGGATAGGGTGGCCCGGCTTCCACTCGCCCGAGAGGATGCGCGCTTCGAGATCGGCGCGGATGCGGTCCGAGAGGTTCAAGCGCGAACCACCCGCGTCCAGGCCCGGCCGGCAGGCGATCCGCCCTTGTCCATCTCCCGTTCCTCTCCTCACCTGGCCGACAAGAAGCGCTCGGCAAGCATGAGCGCGCCCTCGGTATAGGCCGCGCCCATCTCCTGGGCCGTCGGCGCCTCGGCATGGCTCGCAACCCAGGCGACCAGCAGTATGCGGCGCATGAGGATGAGCGCCGGCAGGATCGCCTCATCCTCGGCAGAGAGCGGCGCCACGCGCCGGTAGCCCTCGACCCAGCTTTCGGCAAGTCTCGGCACCACCGGCTGATCCTCGAAGAAGCTCACCGCCGCGGCGAAGTCGTACATGAACCAGCCGAAGCCGCAATCATCGAAATCGATCACACTCAGGCGCTTGCCGTCGATCAGCAGATTGGCGAGCCGGAGATCGCCATGAATGAGGCCGAAGCGCCCAGGCCCCATGCCGTAGCGGCCAAGCCTCTCCGCAATCTTGCCCTGCGCCCGCTCAAGCAGCCCACGGCTTGCCCTATCGAGGCCGAGCCCCTGGCGCCAGTCCCCCCAATGGCCCAGGCGGCCGAGAATGGTCTCCACCGTCCAGCTTTTGCGCGTAAAACCGGCCGGCCTTGCCCAGCGCCGAGCGTGAGCATGCAGCCGCGCCGTGACCGCACCGAGTTCGCGGAACCAATCAACCAGATCCTCATGCGGCTCGGGCGAACGGCCGGGCACGAAATCGAAGGCCGCGACCATGCGCTCCGTCCCGTCATGCATCAGCCCATGCAGCAGCCGGCCATCGGCCCCCGGCACGGGGGCTGGGGTATCCACCACGCCCTCGGCCCTGAGTGCGGCGATCCAGGCGAGTTCGCCCAGGACCTCCTGCGGCTCATGGTAGCCGGGACGATGCACGCGCAGAATGAGCTGCCGTCCTCCCTCCTCGGCCAGATAGGTGGCGTTTTCCGAAATATTGAGCAGGGTCAGGCGCGCGGCAGGGGAAAAGGCCCAGTCGCTCAGCTTCGCGGCGAGTGCCGACTGCAAACTCGCAAGAAATTCGTGACTGAAGGTCATGGCAGCCGATCATCCGGGCAACAAGGTGATGGCGGCCGCGGGGGCCTCGGACGGAATGGACGATAGCAACAGCAGGGAAGCCTTCTTTTCGAGCGCCGATCCCGTGACCGGCCGGCGCGAGGGCTAAAAGCTTTCCGCCCCTTCAGGCAAGAGCCTGATCGAACGCGGCGCGGAGGGAGGCGCCCGACCTGGATGCCGAACCTGTCCGGCGCCGCTTGAGCGGCCCCCGAAACATCCTATGTCCATAGTCTCAGATCTTGGGGATGAGCCATGGCCAAAATCGCGCCACGTCGCCGCAAGACCCACGCCGAGCCGCCCGCCGGGGCCGGGCGCCCGGTATGGTCCGGCTCGCTCAAGCTTGCCCTCGTCACCGTCCAGGTCCGGCTTTTCTCGGCCATCAAACCGGGCGGGCGCCTCTCCTTCCACCAGATCGACCAGAAATCCGGCAAGCGCATCCGGTATGAGAAGGTCGCCCCCGGCATCGGCGCCGTTGATACCGGCCGGATCATGAAGGGGTATGAGGTCTCGAAGGGCCATTACGTTCTGCTGACGGACGAGGAACTCGATTCCGTAAAGATCGAGGCCCGCCGCACCATCGACCTCGTGCAGTTCGTCGATCATTGCGAAATCGACCCCATCTATTTCGACCACCCCTATTACGTGCTGCCCGACGGCGACCTGGCCCAGGAGGGCTACGGCATCTTGCGTGATGCCTTGCGCAAGAGCGGCAAGATGGGGCTTGGGCAATTCGTCATGCGTGGGCGGGAATACATCGGGGCGCTCAAACCCTGCGGAGACGGGCTGATGCTGGAAACGCTGCGCTTCGCGGATGAGGTGCGCGCATCCGCACCTCTCTTTGCCGATATCGGCGCCGAGAAGGCAGATCCCGAATTGCTCGACCTCGCGCAGGAACTCATCAAGCGCAAATGCGCGGCGTTCAGCATCGACGCTTTCCGTGATCGCTACACCGAGAGCCTGCGCGACCTGATCGCAAGCAAAGCCCGCACCGGGCAGCCGATCACTGTTGACGAGGAAAAGGACGAATCTGCCGGCGGCAAGGTGATCGATCTTGTCGCCGCACTCAAGCGGAGCCTGGCGCAGAAGCAGGGCGACGCGGAGAATGCGGACAATGCGGCTCCCGCCGCCGCCGAGAGCGCAGCACCCAAACGGCCGCGCGGGACACCCACGGCCGCGCCCACAGGCAGGGCAGCTGCCCGCGCCCCAGCGCGGCGAAAGGCAAGCTGATGGGCCGCGCCGCATCATCCGCGCCCCGCGCACGGCAGAAGCCGTCGCTTGAGGCCTATCACGCCAGGCGCCGTTTCGATGAGACCCCGGAGCCGCGCGGCACGGTCGCACGCAGCGCCCATGCGAAATCGAAAGAGCCCGGCATCGGCATGTTCGTCGTGCAAAAACATGACGCGACGCGCCTGCATTACGATTTCCGGCTGGAGCTGGATGGCGTGCTGCTGAGCTGGGCTGTCACCAAGGGACCGAGCCTTGACCCGGCGGACAAGCGGCTTGCAGTGCGCACCGAAGACCATCCCCTCGACTATGGTTCATTCGAAGGAATCATCCCGAAAGGCAATTACGGCGCAGGAACCGTCATGCTCTGGGACAGCGGCCGGTGGGAGCCGATCGGCGATCCGCATGAGGGGCTCGAGAAGGGAAAACTCGCCTTCACGCTCCATGGCCAGAAGATGCAGGGCCGCTGGGCGCTGGTCCTGATGCGCAAAGCCAGCGGCAAGCGCGAGAATTGGCTGCTCATCAAGGAGCGCGATGAGGAGGCATCAAGCGATCATGACCTTATCGAGGCGCAGCCGGATAGCGTCGCCACCGGCCGGAACCTGGAGGAGATCGGCGCCGAAGGCGGCATCTGGCGTGGCGGCGAGGCCCGCGAAAAGCGCCCTGACCATGCGCGCGGCACGCAGGCACACCGCCGCCCCGCTTTCGTGGAGCCGCAACTCGCAACACTTGTCGAGGCACCGCCGAATGATGCGGACTGGCTCTTCGAAGTGAAGTTCGATGGCTACCGCACCGAGCTTGCCGCGAGCGGCG
Source organism: uncultured Alphaproteobacteria bacterium (assembly GCA_963834475.1). Taxonomy (GTDB): domain Bacteria; phylum Pseudomonadota; class Alphaproteobacteria; order Acetobacterales; family Acetobacteraceae; genus Acidisoma. The sequence goes on from CAWIBZ010000005.1 coordinate 26,878, forward strand.
ACGATGTGCGCGCCTATACCCGTTCCGGTCTCGACTGGACGAACCGCTTTCCGCGCATCATCGCAGCGGTGAAATCGCTCGATCTCGATGGCGTTTTGATGGATGGCGAAGTCGTCACGATGGATGAGGACGGCCGTACCAGCTTCGCCGCGCTTCAGCACAGCCTGCAAACCGGCCAAGGGCAGCTCATCTACGTGGCCTTCGACCTTTTGCATGAAGGGGGGACGGACTGGCGACAGAAGCCGCTGAGCGCCCGCAAGCGGCGCCTCGCGGAAATCCTGGCCCCGGCGCGGAAGGACGGCGTCCTTGTCTACAGCGACCATGTCGAAGGCAACGGCGATGCCATGCTCGCCATGGCGCGGGACAAGGCGCTGGAAGGCATTATAGCGAAGCGCGCCGACCGGCCTTATCGCTCGGGGCGGACTGAGTCATGGCTCAAGATCAAGGTCGGTCACGCCCAGGAATTCGTCGTGCTCGGCTATCGCAGATCGAGAAAGGCGCGTGCCTTTTCATCACTGATCCTGGGCGTGCAGGATGGGCGGACGCATGCGCTATGCCGGCCGCGTCGGCTCCGGCTTTTCGCAAGACACCCTCGACGATCTCGCCGCACGCTTCACGAAACTCGAGATCGCCCGGCCGCCGGCGATCGATATTCCGCGCGCGATCATCAAAGATACGACATGGGTGAAGCCCGAACTCGTGGTCAACATCGCCTTCAACGGCTGGACACGGGATAATCTGATCCGCCAAGGACATTACCAAGGTTTGCGTGAAGACAAGCCGGCGGAGGCAGTCGTGAAGGAAGAACCCCAAGAAGGCGCGGAGGCGTCCAGGCCCGATAGCGGGGCCGACCTCTTTGGCATCCAGCTCACGCATCCCGACAAGGTGCTGTTTCCCGATTGCGGTGTCACCAAGGCGGATCTGGCACGTTACCTCGCCCGGATGGCGCCGCACATGATGCCCTTTGCGGCCGGTCGTCCCGTCAGCCTGGTCCGCCACCCGGACGGTATCGAGAAGGAGGGCTTCTTCCAGCGTCATCCGAGCCGCGGCATGGATGAAAGCTGGAAGCATGAGACCGTGAAGACCACGCATGGGTCGGAGGCGTATCTCTATTTCACCGAACCGCGCGCCCTTGTCGCCGCGGCGCAGATGGGAACGATCGAATTTCACATCTGGGGAAGCCCGCTCGATGCGATCGAGACGCCGGACCGTATCGTCTTCGACCTCGACCCTGACGAAGGATTGCCCTTTGCCAAGGTCCGGGACTGCGCCTTCGTGATGCGCGACGTGCTGGGGGCGTTGGGGCTCTCGAGCCTTGCCATGCTCAGTGGCGGCAAAGGCATTCATGTCATCGTGCCGATCAAGCCCGAGTTATGATTGGCCTGTCATCAAATCCTTCGCGGGCGATCTCACGCGAAAGGTGTCCGCGGAAAAGCCAGACCTTTACCTGGCGACAATGTAGAAGGCCAAGCGGAACGGACAGATCTTCATCGACCATTTCCGCAACGAGCGCGGGGCGACCGCCATCGCGCCCTTCTCGCCCCGCGCCCGGCCCGGGGCGCCTGTCGCCTGGCCGGTCGCGTGGGATGCCCTGCCGCAGGTGTCTTCCGCGGCAGCGGTCTCGCTGTCCACCGCCTTCAATCGGGTGTCTGAGGCGGAGGACTGGTGCAAGGCAGCGCTCAAGCTCCAGCGGATGACGCAGGCGATGATCGAAGCGGTGAGCGCATAACCAAACCTGTGAGCATAAAAAACCCCGGGCGATCGCTCGCCCGGGGTTTTGACGCTCCAAGGCGGAGGCCGGCTTGCGCCAGCCTCCGTTGCGTCAGCCGCGCAGGATGGTGCGGCCCGCGTAGCGGGCGGTGGAGCCCAGCGCCGCCTCGATCCGGATCAGCTGGTTGTATTTCGCCACGCGGTCGGTCCGCGCGAGGCTGCCGGTCTTGATCTGGCCGGCATTGGTCGCGACCGCGAGATCGGCGATCGTCGTATCCTCGGTCTCGCCCGAGCGGTGGCTGATGATGCTGGTGAAGCCGCGCGCGATGCGCGATTTCCACCGCCTCCAGCGTCTCGGTCAGCGTGCCGATCTGGTTGACCTTGACCAGGATGGAGTTGCCGGTCTTCTCGGCGATGCCGCGGCGCAGCCGCTCCGGGTTGGTCACGAAAAGATCGTCGCCGACGAGCTGAACCTTGCGAGCCGAGCGTCTCGGTCAGCAGCTTCCAGCCCGCCCAGTCATCCTCGGCGAGGCCGTCCTCGATCGAGAAGATCGGATATTTGGCGACCAGCGCCTCCAGATAGCCGACCATGCCGGCGGAATCGAAGGTCTTGCCCTCGCCTTCCATCTTGTAGACGCCGTCCGACGTAGAATTCCGTGGCGGCGGCATCGAGCGCGAACATGACGTCCTCGCCCGGGCGATAGCCGGCCTTCTCGCAGGCGGAGGTGATGAAATCGAGCGCCGCCTCGGCCGAGCCGATATTGGGCGCGAAGCCGCCCTCGTCGCCGACATTGGTGTTGTGGCCGGCGTCGTGCAGCGCCTTCTTCAGCGTGTGGAAGATCTCCGATCCGATCCGCACCGCGTCGGCGATGCTGGCGGCGCCGACCGGCACGATCATGAATTCCTGGATGTCGATCGGGTTGTCGGCATGCTGGCCGCCATTGATGATGTTCATCATCGGCACCGGCAGCGTGCGCGCATCGACGCCGCCGAGGTAGCGATACAGCGGCAGGTCGTAATCGATGGCCGAGGCCTTGGCGACGGCGAGCGACACCGCGAGCATGGCATTGGCGCCGAGGCGGCGCTTGTTCGGCGTGCCGTCCAGATCGATCAGCAGATTGTCGATCTTCACCTGCTCGCTGGCATCCAGGCCGCCCAGCGCCTCGAAGATCTCGCCTTCGATATTGGCGACCGCCTGGAGTCACGCCCTTGCCGCCGAAACGCGGACTTGTCGCCGTCGCGCAGTTCGACCGCCTCATGCGCGCCGGTGGAGGCGCCGGAGGGTACGGCCGCGCGGCCCATGGCGCCGGTTTCCAGAATGACATCGACCTCCACCGTGGGGTTGCCGCGGCTGTCGAGAATTTGGCGGGCGACGATATCGGCAATGGCGGACATGGCTCTTCCTTCCGGAGTGTCGTTGTCGCCACGGCGTAAAACTGCCGCCCGCAGGATGGCAAGGGCCTGCCGCGGCACAAACGCCCTTGTCTCGGAAGTCTTTTGTTCAAAGCCGTCATTTCGTGCCGAACAGCCGGTCGCCGGCGTCGCCCAGGCCAGGGCGGATATAGGCGTGCTCGTCCAGCTCGCGGTCCAGCGCCGCCGGTGAAGACCGGCACGTCCGGATGCTGCTCCAGCATGACCTGCACGCCCTCCGGCGCGCTGAGCAGCGAGACGAAGCGGATCTGGGTGGCGCCCGCCCGCTTGATGACATCGACCGCCGCTACCGCCGAATTGCCCGGTCGCGAGCATCGGATCGACGGCGATCACCAGCCGGTCCTCGAATATCCTCCGGCAGCTTGGTGAAATATTCCACCGGCCGCTTGGTGACCGGGTCGCGATAGAGGCCGATATGGCCGACACGGGCCGAGGGCACGAGGTCGAGCAGACCGTCCAGCAGGCCGTCGCCCGGCGCGCAGCACGGAGACGAAGCAGAGCTTCTTGCCGGCCAGCAGCGGCGCCATCATGGGCTCCAGCGGCGTCTCGATCGGCACCATCTGCAGCGGCAGGTCGCGCATGACCTCATAGCCCAGCAGCAGGCTGGTCTCGCTGCAGCAACAGCCGGAATTCCTTGGTCGACTTCTCCCGCCGGCGCATCAGGGTGAGCTTGTGCTGCACCAGGGGGTGATCGACGACGGTGAGATTGGGAAAGGCGGGCATCGCGCCGGACCTCGCTGTCTGTCGGATGTCGTGAGCGCGCTATGATGGCCCGCCCCGCCGCGCGCGGCAACGTTGCAGCTCGTCCCGTGCGCGGTGACGGCGGCACGGCTTTACTGCTGCGGATTGCCGCCGTCCGGGCCATTCCTGCTTGAAAAGATTGCGCAGGAAGCCCGGGGCGATCATCGACATCGCATTCACATGCACCTCCGGATTATCGATCGGTCCCGTGACCTGGTATTTGGCAGCGAAAACGCCGCCGCCCTTCTCCGGGCTGAAGAGTTTGCCGATCAGCGGAATATGGCCGAGCAGCGAATTGAAGAAATAGGCCGGCACGATCGTGCCGCTGGATATCGAAGGCGTTGCTAGGCAGATCGACCGAGCCATGCGCCGTCAGGCCGAGCGAGGCGCTGTAGGCGCGCGCCTGATCGAGTTCGAGCCGCCGGTCGGCAAGGCGAAACGGCGCCACCATCTTGCTGAAGAACAGCCCTGGCCCGTGCATGCAGGTCGACCACGCCATAAAGCGTCATCGCCTGCAGCATCTTGGCGACTGTCGGCGCATCGCCGAGCGAGAACTTGTCCATCTCCGCCGTGCCGCTCAGCGGATGGTTGGGCAGGGCGATCGTGATAGGTCGCCGAGATCGCGAGCGCCCCGCCCCTGACGGCGTCGTAGGCATTGGTCGCCTTCAGAAGCCCGCCGAAATCGCTCGCTGGTCAGCGTCACCGTACCGCGTGGCGCCGGGTCTCCGGCACGATCGTGAGCCGGGTCGCTGCGCGGGAGGGCGCGACCGTCAGCGCAACGATCGCGCGCTCTCACCACGACGCCGTTGTTGACCACGGAAGCCCGCACGCCGTCGAGTTCGCGCATGGCGCCCGACGGCATGGTTCCGAACATGATGCGGTCTATATTGACCGTCGCGCGCCAAGGCGGGTGCGGCGCGAATTCCTGGCGCGAAGAAATGGTCGAAAGCGCCTGATTGGCGGGCTCCACGCTGGGCTCGGCCTTGCGGTCATGGCCGAAGACGGCTGAGAGATCGAGCGCCCGGCCGGCAATGTCGATCACGTAAGGGTCACCGCTGCCCGCCGGCAGCATGAAGCTGCCGTGCAGATCGGTGCGCCCGAGCTGCAACGCATCCACCGTGACCCTGGCCAGGCGGTTGTCGGCGAAACCGCTGCGCACCTTCAGCGTGATGCCGGGGCCGGTCAGGTTGAGATTGTCGAGCGCGACGATACGGCTGCCCTGCAAGCGCCACATGGGCGGTTGCCGTTGCGGTGCCGGCCCCGCCGGACCAGGCGATCTGGCTCACGGAAAGGTTGCGCTCGGGCAGGGTGACCGTCGCGCTGATATCCGTCCGCCCGCCACGCTGGGCTGCGAGCGAGACGGCCAGATTGGCAGCACCGTTCAGGACGCCACCCGTCGGAATGCCGGCAGCCGCAAGCTGCCGTCTGGTCCGCACGCGCCGCCACCTGAAGCTTCGCCACCACCCCTGAGGGCGGCCCTTTCGTGAAATCGGTATCAAGCGTCATCGTCGCCGGAATGCCCGCCATCGTCGCTTGGCCCGCGAGGTGCAGGTTCTGCATGCTGGCATCGATGGTCAGCATTGCCCTGGGCGAGGTTGCGCCCAAGCAGCAGTTTCGAAAGCGCGAGGTTCTGGATCACGTCATGCGTCTGCATGGTGACCTGGCTCATCGTGACTTTCGCGAGCAAGGGTAGGGTCAGTTGCACATTGCCCTGCATCGTCCCGCCCGTGACATTCAGCGGCACGGGCACGGTTCGCAGGAGATTCAGCCGCGGATGGCTGAGCAGGGAAACGGCGGCCGCCACCGGCCCGGTAAGGTTCAGATTGATCGTCCCGACCTGATCGTCAGCGGAAAGGCCGGTGATCAGCATGCTGCTCTGGGAAACCGAGAGAGCCCCCTGCGCCGCAGTCGCGACATTGATGAGGACGGCGTCCGCGCCCTGGAACAGGACCGTGCCGTTGACCTGGGTGAGCGGGGGCATCGGCGGCAACCAACTGACCGTAAGCCCCTCGGCCGGCAAGGAACCTGAGAGGGAGGCGAGGCTGAGATCAGAGAAGTCCGGCTTGCCTTGCAGCACGAACTGGAATTGGCCGTCATGCACGCCGCCGTCCTTCACCTGGGCCGTGATCCAGCGGCGGGCGCCCTTGCCGAAGCCCGGTGGCCAATAGGCCGCGCAGATCGCCCGTCGCGACATGGTCGAGGCCGAGACCCAGCGACAGCTGCATATCCGTCTGGCTTCGCGTTCCCTGGCCGCTCACCGTGATGGTCGGAGCCGGCTGGTTGCTGACGGGCGCAAACGCGATTTTGGACGCCGGATCGACAGTCGCCTGCGTCTCGTCGCCGCTCAGGCCGAAGGCCAGCGAGGCCAGAGGCACGGCCGCGCCGCCCACGAGGACTTTGCCCGGCCCGCCGGCGAGCGAGAGCTTGAACGCCGTCACCCGCGCCTCCGCCGAGGCGTCGAGGCTGGCCACGACCTGCAGCGGCAGCGCGGGCACGGGAATGCGCCGCCGGCACCTCGATGGCCGCCATCATGCCGGCCGGATCATCGAGCTTGGCGCTTGCGTCCACATGCGCCTCGCCCTCCGGGCTTACGGCGAGGCTCACCTGCAGGCTCGGCCGGGCGCCTGCCGTCTCTGGCGGCAGCGGTCCGGCGCGGGAGGCAAGCACGGCCGAGATCTGGCCGGTCAGGCCGCCGCTCGCGCCGCGCAGGACCGTGGCGCTGATCTCGCCGACTTGCAGCGCCTTGCCGGCCAGCCCGGGCTGGCCCTCGGAGTCCGCCGCCGGTTGAAAGGTCACGCTGCCGCGGGTGAGTGTCACGCGCCTGAGTTCCGACAGCTGCGCGACGGTCACCGGCAGGAAGCTCGTGTCGCTTTGCGCGGGCTCGCGCAGCACGGCGATGATGTCACGCAGCGTCTGGCGCGGATTGGCCTGCGGCGTCGTCTCGCCTGCGGTTTCCCCAGCCGGCGGAGCCCGCGGCTCACGCCGGAGCGTGACCGTCATGCCGTCAAGCGTGATGACGCGCGGGGCGAAAACACCCCGCAGCGCCCAGGCCATGGACAGATCGACACCGGCATGGTCCAGGCCAAGGCTGCGGTCGTTCGCCCGGTCCGCAACGCTGATGGCGTCGCCCGTCACCTGCACCGGCTGGTCTGGCCCTTGCCGGAACCCGGCCCAGGCGATGGCGAGATGGCCGATCGACACGTCGAGCTCCGGGGCGGCGACAGCAATGACCCGGCCAGGCGGGGCAGCAGCCAGGACAGGTCCACCGGTCCCTGCGCCGCCCGCCAGGCAAGCACCGCGCCGGCGATGACGAACGGCAGCAGACACCCCTTCGACAAGAAGGATCAGCGGCGTGAAGCGGCCAGCGCCACCAGCGCCCGCGATGGCGCCGCCTCGGCGCGGCGGCGCAGGCGGCGCGATGGCGTAGCGCGATCGCGGCGGTGCCGCGCCCTTGACCACCGGCGCGCTCATGCCCAGCCTCCGGCCCGGCATGAGCGACGCCGAGATCCTCCCATTGGCCGGCCCCGGCCGATGCCGCCGCCGCCGACCGTTTCATGGAACGCTTTACGGCCGTCGCCGCCCGCGCTGGATGTGCCGCTCGCCATGCTGCGCGCGATCGGCGGCAACAGCGAGTATCTCGTCCGAACTCGCGTCTTGCGCGAACCGGAGACGCTGCTGGCGTGTCGCGCGCGACGGCCCGACGCCGCCGTCGATCATGCCTTCGCGAGGCTCGGCACAAATGTCCGCCCAGCCGCCTCGGCCGCGGCCATCGGCGCGGCCATGCGCGAGGCGAAGCGGCAGGTGGCGCTGGCGGTGGCCCTCGGCGATATCGGCGGCGCCTGGCCGCTCTCGCGCGTCACCGGCGCGCTGTCGCGCCTCGCCGAGGAAACGCTGCAGCTCGGCCTCCGCCATCTGCTGCTGCAGGCCCATGCGCGCGGCAGCATCGCCTGCCCGAGCCCGGACAGCGATCCCGTGGCGGGCAGCGGCCTGATCATTTTGGCGCTCGGCAAGCTCGGCGGCCGGGAGCTGAACTATTCGAGCGATATCGACCTCATCGTCTTCTATCGATCCGGCAGCCATTGCCTTTCCGGACGAGACTATAGGCGCAATCTACACGCGCCTAGCCAGGGATCTGGTCAAGCTCATGGAAGCTCGCGGGAGCGCGGCGGCTACGTCTTTCGCGTCGATCTGCGGCTGCGCCCCGACCCTTCCGCCATGCCGCTCGCGATTTCCGTGCCGACGGCGCTCACCTATTACGAGACCGTCGGGCGCAATTGGGAGCGCGCCGCCTATCATCAAGGCGCGGCCGGTCGCCGGCGATATCGCGCTCGGCGCCAGCCTTTCTCGAATCGCTGCGGCCCTTCGTCTGGCGCCGTCATCTCGATTTCGCCGCCATCGCCGATATCCACGCGATGAAGCGCCGCATGGACGCCCATCGCGGCGGCCCGATTCCCGGACGGGCCGACCCCGTCGCAGCGGCTGCTCGTCGCACGACCTCAAGATCGGCCGCGGCGGCATCCGCGAGATCGAGTTCCTGGCGCAGTCGCAGCAGCTTGTCTGGGGCGGGCGGGAGCCCGTGCTGCGCGTCGGCGCCACCTTGCCGGCGCTCCGGCTGCTTGACCCGGCTTCGCCATATGGCGAGCGACACCGCCGCCACGCTCACCCGCGCCTATCGCTTCCTGCGTCAGGTCGAGCACCGGCTGCAGATGGTCGCGGACCGCCAGACCCACAGCCTGCCGGCGAGCGCGCGAGGGCTTTCGCGGCGCTCGCAACCTTCATGGGCTTTCCGTCGGCCGCGCCCTTCGCCGAGACGATTGCTCGGCCATCTCCTGGCCGTGCAGGCGCTCTACGATTCCTTTTTCGAGATGGAGGACGATGCCGACAGCCTGGAGGTCGGCGCATGCCGGCGCCCCGCCGCCCGAGGCGACCACTCGCGCGGCTCACCGATCTCGGCTTCACGCGATCCGCACGCGCGTCGTCGACGACCATCCGCCGCTGGATGTGCGGGCCGGCCCCGCGCGCTGCGCTCGGAACGGGCGCGCGCGCTGCTCGAACCTCTGGTGCCCGCGATCCTGCGGCGCCATCGCGGCCCAGCCGCAGCCCGACCAGACCTTCGCCCGCTTCGACCATTTCATTTCCCGCCTGCCCGCCGGCATCCAGCTGCTCTCGCTTTTCAGCCGCAACCCGGCGCTGATCGACCGGATCGCCGTCCTGCTCGGTGCGGCGCCCGGTCTCGCCGATCATCTCGCCAACCATCCGGGCTCGCTGGAGGGGCTGCTCGGCTCGGAGGAGGCGCGGGCCGACCCGCGCGCGTGCTGCGCGGCCAGCTCGTCGATGCGACGAGCCTGGAAGACACGATCGCCCTGACCCGCCATTTCGTCAGCGAGGAGCATTTCCGCATCGGCGTGGCAACGCTGGAAGGCCGCATGGACGTGGATGCCGCCGGCCTCGCCCGCAGCGCCCTCGCCGATGCCGCGCTGTCCACCATCCTCGACGCGGTCGTCGCGCAGCAGACCGAACGCTACGGCTGGCTGCGCGGCGCCGCCTTCGCCGTCCTGCTGCTCGGCAAGGGCGGCGGCCGGGAGATGATGCCGGGCTCCGACCTCGACCTCATGCTGATCTATGACCGGCCGGAGGATGCGGAGGCCAGCCAGGGGCCGAAGCCGCTTGGCGCCCAGCCAGTGGTTCGCGCCGACTGGTCACCGCCTTCACCGGCGCGCTGACGGCCCAGGGCGTCGAGGGGCCGATGTATCGGGTCGATATGCGGCTGCAGGCCGTCGGGCAATCAGGGGCCGGTGGCGGTCAGTCTCGGCGCCTTTCGCCTCTACCATGCCGAACAGGCCTGGACCTGGGAGCAGATGGCGCTCACCCGCGCCCGCGTCGTCGCCGGCGCTCGAGGCCTTCCAGCCGGTGGTCGAGGATGCCTTGCGGACGGCGCTGCGACCGCGCCAGCCCGCCGGATGCATCTGCGGGCAGGATGCGCTCGAGATGCGCCGCCGCGTGCAGCGCGACCTGCCGCCGCATGGTCCCTGGGACGTGAAGCTGGTGCCGGGCGGCGGCATGGAGGTCGAGTTCATCACGCAGGTCCTGCAGCTCATCCACGGCGCCGACCGGCCGCGAACTCCGCAGCACCACGACGCGCTTCGCCTTGAGCAATCTGATGGCGGCCGGTTTTCTGGACCACGCGGACGGGCGAGGCGCTGATCGCGGCCGACCATCTGTGGCGGACGATCCAGAGCATGCTGCGGCTGACCGTCGGGCTCACCTTGGCGGCCGACCTGCCTGAGGCCTCCGCCCGCATCTTGCTCGCGGCCACCGGGGAGACGACGATGGCTGGGCTGCGCGCGCACCATGGCGCGGACCGCTGCTCTGGTTCGCGCCGCCTTCATCCGGCATATCGGCGAGCCCGGCCCGCCGGAGGCCCGCCGCGAAGAGCCCCCACAAGACCCCGCATCCATGAGGAGCACCGTGACATGAGCGTGAACGAAGGCGATCCGGCCCCCGATTTCGCGATGCCCGCCTCGGGCGGCCGCACCGTCCGTCTGGCCGACTATGCCGGCAAGCCGCTGCTGCTTTACTTCTATCCCAAGGCGGATACGCCCGGCTGCACCAAGGAAGCCTGCGCCTTCCAGGAGGCGCTGCCGCAGCTCGGCCATCTCGGCCTCGATGTGATCGGCGTCTCGAAGGACCCGATGAAGCCGATCGAGAAATTCGCCGAGAAATACAACCTGACCTTCCCGCTCGCCTCCGATCGAGCGGAGCCGACGTGACGGAGCGCTATGGCGCCTGGGTCGAGAAATCCATGTATGGCCGGAAATACATGGGGATCGAGCGCTCGACCTTCCTCATCGGCAAAGACGGCAAGGTCGCGCGGGTCTGGCGGAAGGTTTCCGTGCCCGGCCATGCGGCCGACGGTGCTGAAAGCCGCCCAGGCGCTCGGCTGAGGCGACCCGCGATGATCGTCGTCATGGGCATCTTCGCCGCCGACCTCACCTTCCTGACGCCCGAAACTGCCGGCCTGGACCGAGACGCGTGATCGGCAGCGGCTTCCGCATCGGGCCCGGCGGCAAGGGCTCGAACCAGGCCATCGCCGCCGCGCGGCTCGGCGCGCCAGTGCAGTTCCTCGCCAAGATCGGGCGGGACGAATTCGGCGCCATGGCGCGCGGCATCTATGCGACGGAGGGCGTCGGCACCGCTTTCCTGTGGCGAAAGCGCCGACCTGCCGACGGGGGCCGCCGCCATCATCATCGACGACACGGCGGGCGAGAACGCCATCATCGTCGTGCCGGGCGCGGCCGCGACGCTGAGCACGGCGGAGATCGATCAGGCGGGCGAGGCCATCGGCCGATGCCGCCGTCTTCCTGACCCAGCTGGAGGTGCCGCTGCCCCTGGTGTCGCCATGCGCTGGCCGAGGCGCGGCGAGCGCGGCGTGACGACCATCCTCAACCCGGCCCCTGCCTTCCCGCTCACCGAGGACCTGCTGCGGCTGGTCGGATATCCTGACGCCGAACGAGACCGAGGCCGCCATGCTCTCCGGCCTGCCGGTGACGACGCCGGAGGAGGCGGAGCGCGCCGCCGATGTGCTGATCGGGCGCGGGGCGGGCGCCGTCGTCATCACCATGGGGGCGGCGGGCGCGCTGCTGCGCCGGGACGGCCGACAGCCGATGGTGCCGGCGGTGAGGGCCGGACCGGTGGTCGACACCACGGGCGCCGGCGACAGTTTCAACGCTGGCATCGCCGTCGCTCTGTCCGAGGGCCGCAGCCTGGAGCAGGCGCTGTCGCTTCGCCTGCGCGGTCGCCGGGCTGAAGGTCACGCGCGCCGGGGCCGGCGCCGGCATGCCGCGCGCGTCCGAGGTCGACGCCCTGCATCGCGGCGGCCTGAGCCGTACCACGCCCGACACGGAGGCCGCCTGCCGCTATGGAATATTCGCGGACTGAGCCGCCGGGCGTCTAGCCGCGCAGGAGTGCGCGCAACTCCTCCAGGCGGCCAAGAATCGTCGATCATGACGCGTGCGCAGCCGCGCCGCCTCCTGCTCCGGCGGCGAGGCCCGCGGCGCTCGGGCGAGGGCGGCTAGGGCGGAGCCGAGCGCGGAATGAAGCGCAAGCGGCAGGCGGGTGGCGCCCGCCGGTTCGGCCGGCAATTGGGCGGTTCGCCGGCCGGCTGGCTCCGGCTCGTGCAGGATGAAGGCCTCGGCCTCGCGGTCCGGCCTCCGCGTCCTGATCGTCGAGCAGGGCGGCGGGATATCGTCGGCAGCCGGCCGCCGCCTTCGCGCAGCAGACGCTGCACGCCTTTGATCGTATAGCCCTGGGTATAGAGGAGGTGGGAGATCCGCCGCAGCAGCGTGATGTCGTCCGGCCGGTAGTAGCGCCGGCCGCCGCCGCGCTTCAGCGGCTTCACCTGGGTGAACTTGGTCTCCCAGAAGCGCAGAACATGCTGCGGAATATGAAGATCGTCCGCTACCTCGCTGATTGTTCGAAACGCTGTCGGCGCCTTTTTCGGCTTGGCGCGGGCGGCCTGATCCTCATCCTCGCGCGGCAGCGGCATCACGCTCATGAATCTTCACCGTCATCATCGACGACTTCACCGTTCACGGTGCCTTTGAGAACCTGGCTCGGCCGGAAGACCAGAACACGGCGCGGCAGGATCGGAACCTCGACGCCGGTCTTCGGGTTGCGGCCGATGCGGCGGCCCTTCTGCCTCACAGAAAAGGTCCCGAACCCACTGATTTTAACAGATTCTCCAGCCTCGAGCGCAGAGGAGATCCGCTCCAGCACCGCTTCCAGAAGATCAGCGGACTCATTACGCGACAGCCCAACCTGTGCGTAGATCGTCTCGGCCAACTGTGCGCGCGTGACTGTACTCATGGCGCAACGGTAGCATTGCCAGCCGCCGAGTCAACGAATCCTTCACCATCAAAGCATTGGCGCGCAGATGTTTTATCTGTGGCGAAAGAGCAGCGGCCGTGCTGCGCCCGCCCGGCCGGCTCACATCCGGACGAGCGCCGAACCCCAGACCAGGCCGCCGCCCAGCGCTTCCATCAGCACGAGCTGGCCACGGCTGAATGCGGCCATCGCCCATCGCTTCGGCCAAAGCCAGCGGGATCGAGGCGGCCGAGGTATTGGCATGACGGTCGACCGTGATCACCACCCGCTCCGGCGGCAGGCCGAGCTTGCGGCCCATGCCGTCGATGATGCGGATATTGGCCTGATGCGGCACCAGCCAATCGACGTCGCGCGCGGCCGAGCCCGTTGGCGGCCAAGGCCTCGTCGACACTTTCCGACAGGCGCTGCACGGCGTGGCGGAAGACCTCCCGCCCGTTCATGCGCAGCTTGCCCGGCAGCGGCTGGCCGGCGCTGTCGGCGACACCGAGCGCGCCGTCGACGTAGAGGATATCGCCCAGGCTGCCCTGGGCATGCAGGTGGGTCGAGAGAATGCCGTCGCTCGCCGCCCTCGCCGTCCGCCGCGCGCAGGAAGACGGCTCCGGCACCATCCCCGAACAGCACGCAGGTGCCGCGGTCGCGTATAGTCGAGGATGCGGGAGAAGACTTCCGAGCCGATCACCAGCGCGCCACGCGCCCGGCCGGCGCGGATCATCTCGTCGGCGACGCGACAGGGCATAGACGAAACCGGCGCAGGCGGCCGAGACGTCGAAGCCGAAGCCGCGCTCGATGCCCAGCAGCGCCTGCACGCGCACGGCGACCGAGGGGAAAGCCTGATCCGGGCGTGCTGGTGCCGACGATGATGAGATCGACATCGTCCGCCGCGGCCCCGGCGTCTCGCAAGGCGCGGCGGGCGGCGGCGGCGGCCATGGAGGTCGTGGTCTCCTCGGGCCCGACGCGGTAGCGCTGGTGAATGCCCGTCCGCTCGCTGATCCAGGCGTCGGAGGTGTCGACGCGTCGCGGCCATCTCGTCATTGGTGACGACGCGGCCGGGCAGGTAGCCGCCCGCGCCGGCCGAGAACGGATGGGTAGACGCGCATGCCACGGTAGCTTACCTTACTGTGCCGCGGCCAGGGGCGAGCCGTGGCCGCAGCTCATCGCCCGCGGTCGGCAACAGCCGCCTCGCGCATGGCCGCCAGAGGCGGCAAGCGTTTCCCGCTCCGCGAGCTTGGCGCAGCCCCTCGGCGATGCCGGCGGTAAAGCCGTGGGTCACCATGTTCATCGCGACATCCACGGCATGGGCGAAGCCGAGCGCATCCGTGCCGCCATGGGATTTCACCACCACGCCGTTGAGCCCGACCAGCACGGCGCCGTTGTAGCGCCGGGGGTCGAGCCATTCGCGCAGCCGGTCGAGCCCGGTGCGGGCCAGAAAATAGGCGATCTTGGCGGAAAGGCTGCTGGTGAAGACCTGACGCAGCAACCCGCCCATCAGCTTGAGCGCGCCCTCGCCGGTCTTCAGCGCGACATTGCCGGTGAAGCCGTCGGTCACGATCACGTCGGTCGTACCGGCGGCAATGTCATGGCCTTCGACGAAGCCCTGGAAACGGCTGCCGATATGGCTGGCGCGCAGGACATCGGCGGCGCGGCGCAGGCGGTCGTCGCCCTTCAGCTCCTCGGAGCCGACATTGAGCAGGCCGATCGTGGGTTCGGGGATGCCAAGCACGGTGCGGGCGAACATCTCGCCCATGACCGCGAATTCGACCAGGTTGCGGCTGTCGCAGACGACATTGGCGCCGAGATCGAGCATGACCACGTCGCCGCGCGCGGAGGGCACGGTCGCCGCCATGGCCGGGCCGGTCGATGCCGGCGAGCGTCTTGATGACGATCTTGGCAAGCGCCAGCAGCGCGCCGGTATTGCCGGCGGAGACGAGGCCGCTCGCCTCGCCCGCTCGCCACCGCGTCGACCGCGAGGCGCATCGAGGAGTCGCGCAGGCGCAAAGCCACCGTGGGCTTCATATCCCCGGTGATGGTCTCGCTCGCATGGCGGATGGTGCAGGCGGCGCGGGCGCGCGGATGCGCCGCCAGAAGCGGCGTCAGCTTCGCTTCGTCGCCGACGAGCAGGAAGCGGCCGCCGGGATGGCGCTCGGCCGCCAGCGCCAGGCCGGCGACCACCATGGCCGGGGCATCGTCCCCACCCATCGCATCGACAGCCAAGGCAAATGGCGTCCGCGCCTCGCCGCTTCCGTCATGCCTTGCCGGGGGTGACACGATGCCGGTGCTGGCCGGGTTAGGCCCGGACCGCGCCCTTGAGCGCCTTGCCGGCGCCCACGACCTCACGGCCGTCATAATGGCCGCAATGGCTGCAGACATGGTGCGGGCGCTTCAGCTCGCCGCAGTTGCCGCACTCGGCAAAGCTCGTCGCTCTGAAGCGCGTGGTGGCTGCGGCGCATTCCACGGCGGGACGGCGACGTCTTTCTCTTGGGAACGGCCATCGCCGGAACCCCTTTCGCGTTACAGGACTGCCGTCCCCGGGACGACGGGTCAGACTGAATCATGTTGGCGTGAGGCGCGGCACTTACCAGAGAGCCCCCCCTCGGCAAGCGCCGGCCACGCACGCCTCTCACAACCCTTTCATGTGCCTGCCCCGGCTGCCATGCCGTCCGGCACGAGTCGCCGCCCGAACCTCAGCCCGGACGCGTAAGCTTCTTCAATGCAGCAGAAAGCATTGCCCTCTCCTCGAGCGCGCTCCTCGAACGTGGCGCCGGGCTTGCGCGGATAGGGCGCGAGCGACAGCGCATATTCCTGCACCGCCGCCTCGCCCAGATCGAGCGTGCCATTCTCGTACAGCGACCTCGTCCGGGCCCGTCCTCATAGTCGTGAGGGCTTCCAGAGCGTCGTCCTCGCTCGGATTCCTCGGTCACGAATTGGATCGTGAAGGCGAGATCCGTGGGTCTCGGTGAAATCGTCGAGCGACACGACGCAGTGTGCGTACCGCGCGCGCATGGAGTCTCGCCTTGGGCGAGATATGTCGTCGCCCCCTGCCTGGCGGGTGATGCGGAAGCTGCGCGCTGAGCGCGATCAGCCCCGGCAGGCCGAGGCGCTCGGCGCCAGCGCGCGCATTCCTCCGGGGTCGCCTCGATCCGAGCGATGGATTTCATTCATGACCGATCTGCGCCGTCGGCACAGGGCGGGAAAATTCAGGTGCCATAATTCGCGGGTCTTCATCAGGGCATTAGCAAGAACTACTCTCACGATAATCCCTTACGCGACGAGTTGACAGCGGATCGGGGGCATGACACCCACCCCGCTTGCGATGCGACTTATCCATCCGCGCAGCGCAGCTGCCGCAGCACGGTCGCCGCCCGCGGCCAGGCCCTCAGCTCGGTTCCGCGCGGATAAGAGACGAAGGAATGAGCCGAGTGTCCGAAACTGCTTCGCCGCAACGCCAGACCGGCTTTCGCCGCGCCGCCGCCATTGCCGTTCTGGTCATGGGTCTGCCGCTTGCAGGCTGCAGCTTCTTCCAGGCGCAAAGCACGACCCGCGGCGATCCGGTGGACAGCGATGCGATCAAGCAGCTCGATGCCCGGCACGACCACAACCGCCGATGTCACCGCCCTGCTCGGCTCGCCAACCGCGCACGAGACCTTCAACGACAACAGCCTGGATCTATATCAGCCAGATCACCCGCCCCCGCGTCGGCCGCCTGCCCGGCGTGCTGGAGCAGCGCGTGGTCGTGCTGAACTTCGACTCCGAACGGCGTGCTGCAGAAGGTGAAGGTCTACAACAAGGGCGATTCCAAGAATGTGACGATGGCGCCGGGCACGACGCCGACGCCGGGCGCCTCGGCCTCCATCCTGCAGCAGCTCTTCGGCAATATCGGCCGCTTCCAGGGCGGCGCTGACACGGGCGGCTCGGGCGAGGGCGGCGGCGGCATGAGCGGCGGCGGGCCGAGCTTCTGACCGCGCGCCAGCCCCGGCACGCCGGGGGTCGACGACCTTAAAAATGGCTCCAGCCGTGGCGTGCAATCGCCATCGGCTGCCCGGCCGCGTCGAGCACGCGCACCCGCGCCTGCCCCTCCACAAAGCGGCCGATCCGGGTCACGGGCACCGAAAGCGCCCGGCAAGCCTCGGCAAGGGCCTCTCCCTGCCCCGGCGGCACCGCGAGCAGCAGTTCATAGTCGTCGCCGCCACCGAGACAGCTGGGGAACCATTCCGGCCCCGCCGCCCGTGCTGGCGCGGACAGCGGAACGGCCGCCGCCTCGATCTCGGCCCCGCACCGGCCCAGGCGGCACAGGTGGCCGAGGTCCTGCAACAACCCGTCCGAGACGTCGATCGCAGCCGAGGCGAGCCCGGCGAGCGGCAGGCCCAGGCGCGGCTCGGGCACGCAGTAGCGGCGGCGGAGATGGCCGCTCGAGTCGGCGAGCTTGCCGAGCGAAACGGCAAGGCCCAGCGCGCCATCGCCGATCGTGCCCGTCACCCAGACCTCGTCGCCGGGCTTCGCGCCCCGGCGGCGGACCGCCTGGCCCGGCGCCACATGGCCGATGATCGTGAGCGACAGGGTGATGGGTCCGGGCGTGCTCGTGGTATCGCCGCCCAGCAGCGTGACACCAAAGTCCGCCTGATCCCGCGCCAGCCCCGCGGCGAAGCCGGCGAACCACGAATCAGGGGTGCCGGCAGGTGCCGAGACCGTCAGCAGATAGCCGAGCGGCGCGGCGCCCATCGCGGCGAGATCGGAGAGGTTTACCCGCAGCAGCTTCTGCGCCACGCCATCCGCCGGGTCGTCGGGCAGGTAATGCACGCCCGCGACCATGGTATCCGCCGCCAGCACCAGTTCCCTGCCCGGCGGCGGCGTAAGCACGGCGGCATCGTCTTCCAGATTGAGCCCGGCAGGCCCCGCAAGCGCGCGGAAATGCCTGCCAATGAGGTCGAATTCGGGCGGCAGCCCGTCTTCCGGCTGAGCCACAGGCTTACGATCCTTAAGGAGCCGGCTGAGCCAAAGGGTCTTCGGCCAGGAATTCGGCAGGGCGGGCCTTGCGGGCCAGGGTGTCGAGCGCGCCGTTCACGAGGCGCGGCTCGTCACCCGCGAAAAAGCCGTGTGCCACGTCCAGATATTCGTTGATGACGACGCGCACCGGCGGACCGTCCGGCATGGAAAGCTCCGCCACCGCCGCGCGCAGCAGTGCCCGCAGCACAGGGTCCAGCCGGTCGAACGGCCAGTCCGCCGGCAGGCTCGCCGCGATCATCGCGTCGATCCGGTCCTGCCCCTGGACGGCCGCGCGGACGATGCTCGCGAAAAGCGGCGCATGCGCATCCGGCACGCGACCGTCGTCGAAGCCGCCGCTGCCCGGCAGGTTGCCCAGGCGGTGGCGGGTAAACTGGTCGATCACCGTCTCGGCATTGTCTTCCGCCTGTTCGCTCTGGAACAGAGCCTGCACGGCCGCGACGCGCGCCCCGGTCCGCGGCCGCGCCTGTGACTTACCGCGGCCGGCGCTGCCCTTGGATCCTGAGCTTCTGTCCGACATCACAACTGCCCCAGGCGATGAACAAGGGCCACCTGCTTCAGCATGGCGATCGCGGCTTCCGCGCCCTTGTTGTGCTCGGCGCCCGAGCGGGCTTCCGCCTGCTCGATGGTGTCGACCGTGAGCAGGGCGGTGCCGACGCAGAGCTTGTGCTCAAGCGCCACCTTCATGATGCCGTCCATGGACGAGCGGCAGATGAAATCGTAATGGTCCGTCTCGCCCTTCACCACGCAGCCGATGACCACGAAGCCATCGAAGGGCAGGTCAGTCCCGGCGGCGATGCGCAGCGCCTGCGGCAGTTCGAAGGCACCGGCGACCTCAACCGTTTCGTACTGCGCCCCGACGCGCTCCAGCACGGCACGGGCGCCCTCGACCATCCCGTCCGCGACCTTTTTGTAATAGGGCGCGGTAATGATCAGGACGGAGGGCGGCGCACCGTCGAGTTCGGGGATATCGCCCAGAACAGCATCAGCCGTGCTCATCAGTTCGTTCCCCCGGTCGCGCCATCGTCGTGCTCGCCGAAAGGCTGCTGGTCGATGATATTGAGTCCGAAGCCTTCCAGCGCAATCAGGCTGCGCGGATGATTAGTCAACAAAATCATATCCTTAATACCAAGATCGATCAGGATCTGCGCACCGATGCCGTAGTGGCGGAGCGCATGATCCTCGGCACGGTCGGCGACGCTGAGGCCCAGCTTCCGGGCCAGGGCCCCCGGCTGATTGTCCCGCAGAAGAACGATCACCCCGCGCCCTGCCTCCGCGATGATGCGGCTGGAGGCGGCCAGCGCCCGGCGGCCCGGCCCCAGCAGGTCCGTCACCGCATCCACGCTATGCACGCGCACGAGGCAAGGGCCCGGCGCGGCCAGGTCACCCTTCACAAGAGCCAGATGCTCGCTCTGGGTCAGCCGGTCCTCGAAGACCTTCACGGCCCAGGCACCACCTTCCAGATCGTCGATCCAGGTCTCGAAAGAGCGGGTGACGAGCTTCTCCGTCCGCCGGCGATACTGGATAAGGTCGGCGATGGTGCCGAGCTTGATGTTGTGGCGCTGGGCGAAGGCGACGAGTTCCGGCATCCGCGCCATGGTCCCGTCCTCGTTCATCACCTCGCAGATGACGCCTGAGGGATTGAGCCCGGCGAGCCGCGCGATATCGACAGCCGCCTCCGTGTGGCCGGCGCGCACGAGCGAGCCGCCGTCCCGGGCGGCAAGCGGGAAGATATGGCCCGGTGTCGCGATTTCCTCGCGCGGGTTCTCCGAATTGATGGCGACAGCCACGGTACGCGCACGGTCGGCCGCCGAGATTCCGGTCGATATGCCGTGCCGCGCCTCGATCGAGACGGTGAAGGCCGAGGCATGGCGGGAGCGGTTATGTGCGCTCATGAGCGAGAGGCCGAGCTGATGCACCCGGGCCTGGGTCATGGCGAGGCAGATCAGGCCGCGTGCATGGCGGGCCATGAAATTGATGACATCGGTCGTCGCGAACTGCGCCGGAATCACGAGATCACCCTCGTTCTCGCGGTCTTCATCGTCCACGAGAATGAAGATCCGCCCGGCACGCGCCTCCTCGATGATCTCGGCGGTCGGCGAAACATAGTCGTGGAGGGACTGGCTCTTCATCATCGTCATAGGTCACGCTCCGTCAGTCGCGCCACATAGCGGGCCAGCATGTCGATCTCCAGATTGACGGCATCGCCGGCAGTGAGCGTCCCGAAGGTCGTTTCTTCAGCCGTATGCGGGATAATGTTTACGCCAAAGACATCGCCCTTGACCTCGTTCACGGTCAAGGACACGCCGTCGACGGCAATGCTGCCCTTGGGCGCGACGAAGCGCGCAAGCGCCGGCGGCACGCGGAAAGCCCAGCGTGTGGAGCCGTTCTCAGGCGTCGCGGAGAGGACTTCGCCGAGACCGTCGACATGGCCCGAGACGATATGTCCGCCCAGCTCATCGCCCAGTTTGAGCGCGCGTTCGAGGTTGATGCGCCGGCCCGGCGTCCAGCGCCCGAGCGTCGTCTTCGAGAGTGTTTCGGCCGAAACCTCGACCGCGAAAGAGCGGGCGTCCATGTCCACCACCGTCAGGCAGCATCCCGAACAGGAGATCGAGGCACCGAGAACGACACCGGGAAGCCCAGCCCATTCCGCCTTATCCTGCGGCACGGCGATCTGCAGCCGCATATCGGCACCCGCGCCGATGGGTTGCACCTCGGCTACCCGGCCGATGCCGGAAATAATCCCTGTGAACATTCCTGCCTCTCACACGCGCCCTATTTGGGCTCAGGCTCTACGCGTTCTCCAAGCTGGTCCAGGAATTGCTCGAAATCCCGGGCCTCGCGGAAGTCGCGATAAACGCTGGCGAAGCGGACATAGGCGACGTCGTCCACTTCCTTCAAAGTCTCCATCACCAGCTCGCCGATCTGCTTGCTGGGCACGTCGCTGTCCCCGCTCGATTCGAGCTTGCGGACAATGCTGTTGACGATGCGCTCGATTCGCTCCTCCTGCACCGGTCGCTTGCGCAGCGCGATGCGGATGGAGCGTGCCAGCTTATCACGGTCGAAGGGCACGCGCCGCTGATCAGACTTGATCACAACCAGTTCACGAAGCTGAACCCGCTCGATGGTCGTGAAGCGCTGGCCGCAGGCGTTGCAAAAACGACGCCTGCGGATAGCCGCCCCGTCTTCACTGGGGCGGCTATCTTTCACCTGCGCATCGTCATGACCACAAAAGGGGCAGCGCATTCAGGTGCGGTCTCTCAGTTCGGGTAGATCGGGAAGCGGGCGCAGAGTGCCTGAACACGCTTGCCGACCTCCTTCTCGATCAGGGCGTTACCGCCCTCCGCGTTGCTGCCGGACAGGCCTGTCAGCACCTCGTCGATCATCTCGCCGATCTGCCGGAATTCCTCCGTCCCGAAGCCACGCGCGGTGCCGGCGGGCGTGCCGAGGCGGATGCCGGAGGTGACAGCCGGCTTCTCGGGGTCGAAGGGGATCGCGTTCTTGTTCGCCGTCATATGCGCCCGCTCAAGGCTCGCTTCGGCCTGCTTTCCGGTCACGCGCTTCGGCCGCAGGTCGACAAGCATGAGATGGGTGTCGGTGCCGCCGGTCACGATGTCGAAGCCGCGTTCCACGAGCGTTGCCGCCAGAACCTTCGCATTCTCGGCAACCTGGCGCGCATAGGTGCGGTATTCCGGACGCAGCGCCTCGCCGAAGGCAACCGCCTTGGCCGCAATGACATGCATCAGCGGGCCGCCCTGGATCCCCGGGAAGATCGCGGAATTGATCTTCTTGGCGAGGTCCGGGTCATTCGTCAGGATCAGGCCGCCGCGCGGGCCGCGCAGCGTCTTATGTGTCGTCGTGGTCGCGATATGCGCATGGGGAAACGGGCTGGGGTGGGCGCCCGCTGCCACCAGGCCCGCGAAATGCGCCATGTCGACCATGAAAAATGCCCCGACCTCGTCCGCCACGCGGCGTATGCGGGCGAAGTCGATCACGCGCGGATAGGCGGAGCCGCCGGCGATGATGAGCTTCGGCTTATGGGCGCGGGCCTTTTCTTCCAGTTCCTCGTAATCCAGCAGCCCGTCCTCGCGCCGCACGCCGTATTGCAGGGCGTTGAACCACTTGCCGGACAGGCTGGGCGCGGCGCCGTGGGTGAGATGGCCGCCGGCGGCGAGGCTCATGCCCAGGAAGGTGTCCCCGGGCTGAAGCAGGGCGAACATGACGGCGGTATTGGCCTGGGCGCCGGAATGGGGCTGGACATTGGCAAACTCGCAGCCGAACAGCTGCTTCGCCCGGCTGATCGCCAGCTCTTCAGCAATATCAACGGCATAGCACCCACCGTAATAGCGGCGCCCCGGATATCCTTCGGCATATTTATTGGTCAGAACGCTGCCCTGGGCTTCAAGCACGGCGCGGGAGACGATGTTCTCGCTCGCGATCAACTCGATACCATCCTGCTGCCGACCGAGTTCCTGTTTAATCGCGGCTGCGATTTCGGGGTCGACTTCTTCCAAAGAGGCCGAGAAGAATTGGGCGAGGCTGGCGGCGGGCGACTGCTCGTTCATGTGCAACGTTCCTGGTTGGGCGGTTCCGGCCGGGACTACAAGGCGAATCAACCGGACGAGCCTTGTAACATGGCCGTGACGCCAGGGTGAACCGCCCCCTCCCCAAGGCTGGGTTGCCTGTCATGGTGGATGCGGCAGTTCTATGGTGTGGTCAGCTTTGAGGAGGGTTCTTGCTCATGACCGACAGCCGCTTCCCCCAAACCCGTCTGCGCCGCAACCGACACGACGCCTGGACGCGGCGGCTGGTGGCAGAAAACCAGCTCTCCGTCGATGACCTGATCTGGCCGATCTTCCTGCGCGACGGCGCGGGCGGGCCGACCGAGGTCGCCTCCATGCCCGGCGTCGTGCGCGTCACGCTGGAGGGGCTGGCCGCCCATGTGGAACCCGCGGCGAAACTCGGCATTCCGGCGATCGCGCTCTTTCCCGTCACGCCCTCCGACCGCAAGGACGCCGAAGGCACGGAAGCGACCAATCCGGACAACCTCATCTGCTCGGCCGCGCGCATCCTGAAGCGGGAATTTCCCGATGTCGGCCTCATCGGTGACGTGGCCCTCGACCCCTATACCGATCACGGTCACGATGGCGTGATACGCGATGGCTATGTCGCCAATGACGAATCGGTCGCGGTGCTCGCGCGCCAGGCGCTTGCCCAGGCCCAGGCGGGGATCGACGTCATCGCCCCCTCCGACATGATGGATGGGCGGATCGCGGCCATCCGCGACGGGCTGGACCAGGCCGGCCTCATCCACACCCGCATCATGAGCTATGCGGCGAAGTATGCGAGCGCCTTCTACGGCCCCTTCCGCGATGCCCTCGGCAATCTCGGCAGCCTCAAGGGCGACAAGAAAACCTACCAGATGGACCCGGCCAATTCCGATGAGGCGCTGCGCGAGGTCGCGATGGATATCGCCGAGGGCGCGGACATGGTCATGGTCAAGCCCGGCATGCCCTATCTCGACATCATCCGCCGGGTGCGCGAGCGTTTCGAGATGCCGACCTTCGCCTATCAGGTCTCCGGCGAATACGCGATGATCATGGCCGCCGCCCGCAACGGCTGGATCGATGAGGAGCGCGCAATGATGGAAAGCCTGATGGCGTTCAAGCGTGCGGGCTGCAACGGCGTGCTCACCTACTTCGCGCCCGCGGCGGCGAAGCTTCTCCGCCGCTGACCCAGGCCGCCCGGCGGGGCTATTATTTTAATTCGATATCGAAACATATTTCCTCTCCGCGCAGGGCGTGCAAAAAGGGGCCATGGCAAAGGCCCCTTCCCAGCCGTCGTCACCGCCGCTTTTCGCCGAAGCAGCGAGCCCGGCCTTGGCGCAGCCTGCGCCCGGTTCCGCGATTGGCGCGGAAGGTCACCGCTCACGCATGCGGGACCGCCTGCTGCGTACCGGGCCGGACGCGCTGGCGGACCATGAACTCCTTGAAATGCTTCTCTTCCTCGCCTTGCCACGGCGCGACACGAAGCCAATCGCGCGCGCGCTGCTCGCGCGCTTTCGCAGCTTTTCCGCCGCCATCTCCGCCTCCCCGCAGGAGTTGCGGGACATCGACGGCCTGGGCGAGGCCGGCATCGCGGCTCTCAAAACCGTCCAGGCGGCGGCTGTCCGGCTTGTCAAAGCCGAGATCATGGGCCAGCCCATCCTGGGCAGCTGGAACCGGGTGATCGACTATCTCACGGCGGTTCTGTCCCGGGAGAAAGTCGAGCATTTCCGCGTGCTCTACCTCGACACGCGCAACCGGCTGATTGCCGATGAGCCGCAGAGCCGCGGCACGGTCAATCTTACCTCGGTCTATCCGCGGGAAGTGGTGCGCCGCGCCCTGGAGTTGAGTGCCACTGCGCTGATCCTGGTCCATAACCACCCGAGCGGCAATCCCGCGCCCTCTCGGCAGGATATCGAGATCACACTGGCCGTGCGGGCAGCGGCCGAACCGCTCGCCATCGCGCTCCATGATCATTTGATTATTGGCAACGGCGACTGTATCAGCCTCCGCAAGCAGGGCCATCTCTAAGTATCCGGCCGTCGCCGCCGGGCAATTTCGCACACTCTATAAAAGGCGCTCAATGCAACATCACATAATGGTGAGTAAGAAACGATCCCCCCCGGGTACCAAGCCTTAAATAGGGCGTGACGAAGCCGGCCCCGCTCCGCAATAGTCCCACTCGTTCAGGCTTCGGGATAGCAGCTTGGCGTAGTGTCTTAGTCGCCCGGTATTAGCTGCAATGACAGTTCGTTAGGCGGCATTATGGCATCAAGAACAATGATATCTCAATTGATGCGGTCAAATGCTTCGGGTCCGGCCGCCCAGCCAGACGGGCAGCAGGCAAGCGCGTGGGCGCAAGCTTGCGCTGTCGGCCTCAGCGTGATCCTCACTGCGGCGCTCGCCGCGCGAAGCCATGCCTTGTCAGCTATTCTGTACCACGGTGGCGCGCCGTCCGGGGGCAGGGCGCCGGGCTTGCCGCATGCGGCATTCGGCTCGCTGCTCTCGCTCAATACCCCCTTTGCAGTGGCCGTGCTGCTCCTGTGCGCGGTGGCCGTGGCGTTCCACGCCGACTCGTCTTTCCCGCGGCGGGGCCTCGCATTCTGCGCCGCCGCCGTCACCGCCTTGGCAATCCTCATTCCCCTGGCCCAGGTCGCGTTCGTCGCCACGCTGCCGGGCGATGCCAGCGAGGCAACGATGTGGGCGGGGATGCTCGCGCTCGCTATCGGGCAGGGGCTGATTTTATGCCGCGCCGCCATGGGGCGGCTGTTCCTGGGCCTCGCGGTTCTCCTCTTTCTTCTGCCGCTCGCCTGTGCCGCTGTTGGCCTGTCGCCATTCCATGGCCCGGTTGCCGCCATCTTTGCGGCCTCCGGGCTGAGCCTGACGGTCGCCGCCTATCTGAGCGGAACGAGGCCCCCCCCCTACCTCCCGGGCGAGCCCGTGCCAAAGCTGCGAAGCCCCATTCCCTACGCGCTCGGCACCGACCTTCTCACAGGACTTCGGACACGCACCGCCTTCGACCGTCTGATAACGGGCCGCGCCGTTCTAACGAAGGCGGCGGCGATGCTGCTCATCGACATCGACCGCTTCCGCGCTGCCAATCACGTCCTCGGTAGTAAGGCCGCGGACGGCATTCTGGCGCAGATCGCGCACCGTTTGCAGGTCATCGCCACCCCCCACGCCGTGGGACGCACAGGCGGCGATGAATTTGCTGTCTTTTGCCACCCCATCGAGCGCACGGCCGCGCAAACCCTGGCCCAGCGGCTGGTGGACGCGATGGCAACGCCCTTCCCCCTCCCCGACGGCCGCCAGTTCTACCTGACCGCGAGTGTCGGCCTGGCCCATGGGAATACCGAAGGTATCGGCAATCTTCGTGACGCGGCCGACGAGGCCGTTCTGATCGCCAAGAACCAGGGCGGAAACCAGGTCGTTCCCTTCGTCAAGGCTTTGCACGAGGCGCGGGTCGAGCGGATCAGCCTGGAACAGGATCTCTACCGCGCCTTTCTGGCCCAGGACGAGCTGTTCCTCGCCTACCAGCCGATCATCAGCCTCAGGGATCAAACGGTCATCGCCGTCGAGGCCCTGGCGCGCTGGCAGCACCCCAAGGCGGGCCTGGTGCCCCCCTCCCGCTTTGTCAGCATCGCCGAAGCGGCCGGGCTGTTCTGCGGCCTGGGCGCCAAGATCAGGGAGCTGGCCGTGGCCCAGGTCGCCCGCTGGCGCGACAGTGGCGTGACCGATCTGCCGATCATCAACCTCAATGTGTCACCGCTCGAACTCGCCCGATCCGACGTTCCCGGCACGCTCCGGGAACTGGTCGATCGCTACGGATTGCATCCCCAGACCTTCTGCCTGGAAGTGACCGAAGGCGCCTTCGCCGACGAGCAGGCCTCACGTTCCTTGCAGGCAGCGCGTGACGCGGGCTTCAAGGTTGCGATGGATGACTTCGGCGTTGGCTACTCATCCCTCTCGCAGCTTCCGAAACTGCCGCTGACGTCCCTCAAGCTGGACCGGACCTTTCTTCTCCGCGCCCTGGAGAGCGACGACGGGATCAGCCTTTTTGCCACCATCGTGCAACTCGCCCATGTGCTCAAACTGCCGGTCGTAGCCGAAGGCGTGGAGACGTCAGCCGAGTTGGCCGTGGCCGCCGATTGCGGCTGCGATTCCGTTCAGGGCTTCTTCTTCGCCCGGCCGCTCTCCCCCGCCCAGCTCGAACTCTGCCTCCGTCAATCAGCCAACCGTCCGGGCCAGCTTCGGCTCGCCTGGCCGCCGGCCGCCCCCGAACTCATCTGACCCGGCACCCCCCGCGCGTCCCCAGCAATGTCCGCGCGGGTGCATAGGCGGCAAATCCTGCCCCCCGGGCTCCTTCATCCCTAGGACTGGCCCCAGAGCCCGATGACTTTTGAGTCGAATCGACCCAAAAGTCATCGGGTTCTCATCTCGCTATCGGCGCATCCGCGCCATTGACCTGCGAGACGGCCGAGCCTCTCTTTCGAGCGAAAGGTGCCTCATGACGAGACGCGTGATTTTCGACACCGACCCCGGCCAGGATGATGCGGTCGCGATCCTCCTCGCCCTCGCCTCACCCGCGGCGCTTAAGGTCGAAGCCATTGTGGCGGTCGCCGGCAACGTGCCCGTCAGCCTCACCGCCCGCAACGCACGCAAGATCTGCGAACTCGCGGGCCGCCCGGATGTGCCGGTCTATGCCGGCTGCGCGGGGCCGATGGCGGCCCGTCCGCTGGTGACGGCCGAACACGTCCATGGCGCGACCGGCCTGAACGGGCCTGACCTGCCGGAACCCACGATGCCGCTCCAGCCAGAGCACGGCGTCGATTTCCTCGTCAACTATCTGCGCCGGGAACCGCCGGGCGAGATGACGCTCTGCGTGCTGGGACCGATGACCAACATCGCCATGGCGCTGATCAAGGCGCCGGATATCGCGCCGCGCATCCGCGAAATCGTTCTCATGGGCGGCGCCTATTTCGAGGTCGGCAACATCACGCCGACGGCTGAATTCAATGTCTATGTCGATCCCCAGGCGGCGGCGATCGTGCTTGGCTCCGGCGTACCCATCGTCATGCTGCCGCTTGACGTGACACATAAAGTGCTGACGACGCCCGAGCGGCTTTCGCGCATCCGCGCCGTGCCGACGAAGTCGGCCGCCGCTGTGGCCGCCATGCTTGGCTTTTCCGAGAAATACGACCGCGAGAAATATGGCTCGGACGGCGCGCCGCTCCATGACCCCTGCGTCACCGCCTATCTCCTCCGGCCCGATCTCTTCCAGGGTCGCCATATCAATGTGGAGGTTGAAACGGCAAGCCCTCTCACCGTCGGCATGACGGTCGCCGATTACTGGCGCGTGACCGGCCGCCCACCGAACGCGCTCTATATCCGTGACGTCGACGCCGCAGGCTTCTACGATCTTCTGACCGCGCAACTGGCACGGCTTCCCTGACCGGGGATCGAAGGAGGGAACAGATCATGCGATATGCGCGCGTCGCCGCAATCGAGGACGCCTACCTCAAGGTCGAGATCGACAAAACACTCTCGCCGCGTGACCACATGTACAATACCGGCCCCGACTGGTATTTCACCGTCGGCGTGGATGGCATCCGTGTCATCCTGCGCGCACTTGCCGTCAGCAATATCGGAGAAGTCACCCGCATTCTCGACCTGCCCTGCGGCCATGGCCGCGTAGCACGCCACCTGCGGGCCGCCTTTCCGCGCGCCGATATCACCTTCGCCGATATCGATACGGACGGCGCCGACTTCTGCGCCGGTCAATTCCGCGGCACCGCCGTCCATTCCCAGCCGGATCTCTCGCAAGTCGCGCTCGGTGATGGCTATGACCTCATCTGGATCGGCTCGCTCTTCACCCATGTCGATGAAGCCCGCGCCGAGACCTGGACGCGCTTTCTCTGCAAGCGGCTTTCGCCGCGCGGCGTGCTCGTCGCGACGCTGCACGGCAACTGGAGCAAAGAGGTTCAACATAAATACGGCAAGATGATCGGCGACGCCGAATGGGAGCAGATCATGGCCGGCTACGAGGCCACCGGCTGGGGCTATGCACGTTATCCGGGTGATGATGATTACGGCGTATCGCTTTGCAAGGCTTCGACCGTCATTGCCCTGGCAAGCCGTATCGAGGGTGTACGCATCCTGGGCTATAATGAACGCGCCTGGGCGGGCAATCATGACGTGCTGATGATCGAGGCACGCGACCGCATGGAAGCCTGGTGATGGCAATGCCGCTTGGCAGCACGATGCGCGTCCTGGAGCCGAGCCCTGGCGTGCTCGGCTTCTATGACGGGCGCATACCCGGCCTGCGCGCCTATTCGGACGCGCCCAACTGGCTCGACGACGGCGCCTTCGCGCTTGGCATCTGCACCTATGCCGTCGTCGATGGTGACGAGGCGCTGGTCTTCGACACGCATATCTCGCTCGGTCACGCAGAGCGCATCCGGCGCGCGCTCGAAATGCGCGGCGTCCGCCACATTCGTGTCGCCCTCAGCCACTGGCACGATGATCATGTCGCCGGCAACGCAGTCTTCGAGGATTGCGACATCATCGCCAATCACCTGACCGCGCAGCGGCTGGAGCAGAATCGCGAGGCGATGGCGCAGGCAGATCCGCCGATCAGCCCGCTCGTCATGCCGAACCGGCTGTTCGAGGCCAGCCTGCGGCTTACCCTCGGCAGCCGGACCGTCGAACTCCACCAGATGGATATCCATAGCGAGGACGGCACCGTGCTGCTGCTCCCCGATGCCGGCCTGCTTCTCGCCGGCGACACGCTGGAAGATCCCATCACCTATGTCGCCGAGCCCGGCCGCTTGTCAGCGCATCTCGCCGGGCTCGATCGTCTTGCAGCCCTCCCCTTCAGCCGCATCCTGCCCGACCACGGGGACTTTGCCGTCATCGCCGCCGGCGGCTATGGCCGTGCCCTCGTGGAGGCCACGCGCCGATACCTGCGCGGTTTGCTGGACGCGGTGACAGATCAGGCCCTCGCCGCCCTGCCGCTCTCGGTCTGGATCGCGGCGGATGTGGAAGCCGGCGCGATCCGCCGCTTCGCGCCCTATGAAGCGGTCCATCGGCGCAATCTTGAGGCCGTGCTGAAGCAGGCGGCCTCTTAAAACCGCCCTTGCCGCGGCCCCGGCACATGCAGGAAGGCCATGCGGTTCTCTTCCAGCACCACGGCCGTCAGGCGCCCGCCGTAAACCGCCCCGGTATCGATGCCGATGCGATTGACGCGGACCTGCGGCTGATCGCTCGGCGTATGGCCGTGCACGACAACAGCCTCGAACGGATCGGACCAGGAGAGAAACGGCTCGCGTATCCAGCGCAGGTCATGCGGATCCTGGGCGGCAAGAGGAACGCCTGGGAGCACCCCCGCATGGGCAAAGAAATAACCGCCGCAACGGTAGAATTCGCGCTCCTCCCGCAACACCCGCATCTGGGCGGCCGGCACGTAGCTCGCCCATTCCCGCGGGGACGCCTTGATCGGCACGCCCCAATCCGCAAGGCAGGTTTCTCCCCCGTTCCGCAACCAGAGGCCCGCGCTGTCTCCGCCCTCCTCCAGGGCCAGGAGGCAGAGTTCCTCATGATTGCCGCGCAGGTTGACCATGTCGCCTGCAATCGGCGAGCCGCGGGACAAACGATCGAGCACGGCGGCACTGTCAGGACCCCGATCGATCAGATCGCCTAAGTGAATGAGAACGGCCTCAGCCACCGGCCGGGCGGCATAGTCCCCGGCGATCTGGTCCAAGAGAACAGCATGGGCGGCTGCGCATCCGTGGACATCACCGATCGCATAAATCCGCGTATCTGGCGGCACGCAGCCGGGTGCAGGCTGGAATGCGAGTTTCATGTCACAAAAAGCCAGTATCGCGGTTCAAAAGCAGAAAAATCCTATCAACGAAACAGACGTTTCGGCCGTGATCTGCATCAAATCCAGCCCAAAGGGCTCGACAGCCGGGCGTCACGGCGGCAGAGGAAGCGCTATGAACACGGTCAGCGTGCAGCTCCTCAGCAAGCGTTACGGTACAACGCTTGCCGTCGACAATATCACCTTTACGATCCGTCCTGGCCAAACCGTGGGTCTCCTGGGCGGCAATGGCGCCGGCAAGACCACGACCATCTCCATGCTGCTCGGGATCCTTGTGCCAACCGCTGGCAGAATTGAAATCCTGGGGCATGACATGGCGCCGCGACCGCTTCGCCGCACTGGCGCGGATGAATTTTTCCTCTCCCTATATCGCGCTGCCGAGCCGCATTACGGTGCGCGAGAACCTGACGCGTCTACGCCCATCTCTACAATGTCCGGGACACGAAGGGCCGCATCGCCGAACTGGCGGAGGAGCTGGCCCTGCATGAGTTTCTCGATCGTCCGGCAGGGGAGCTGTCCGCCGGGCAGAAGACCCGCGTGGCGCTCGCCAAGTCCCTCATCAACCGGCCCGAAGTGCTGCTCCTGGACGAGCCGACGGCAAGCCTCGACCCCGATACGGGCGATCTCGTGCGAAGCTGGCTGGAGCGCTACCGCACGCGCTCGGGCTGCTCGATGCTCATCGCCTCGCACAACATGGCCGAGGTCGAGCGGCTCTGCGACCATGTCCTGATGATGCGGCGGGGCCGCATCGTCGATGAGGGCAGCCCCGAGGCGCTGCTCGCCCGCTATGGCCGCGGGATCGATGGAGGATGTGTTCCTCGACATCGCCCGTGGTCGCGGCCAGGCGGCAAGCGGAGACCGTGTGATGCAGGCATCCCTCCGCCGCATCTGGGGCCTGATGTACCGCCATCTGTGCCTCTATCGCCGCTCCTGGCCGCGGCTTGTGGAACTCGCCTACTGGCCGATTCTGCAAATGTGCATCTGGGGTTTCACCGCGCGCTTCATCTCCGCCCAGGCACTCTCGGCCCATGGCCTGCTGCACGGGACGGGCCACGGTCTGGTGATGGTCGGCAGCACCATGCTGGGAGGCGTGCTGCTGTGGGAGATCACCATCCGCAGCCAGATGGGCGTTGCCGTCAGCTTTCTGGAGGAAATCTGGTCGCGCAATCTCGGCCATATCTTCATCAGCCCGCTCCGGCCCTGGGAGCTGCTGGCAGGGCTGATCGGCGTCGCGATCGCGCGCGTCATGGCCGGGGTGCTGCCCGGCCATTGCCGTCGCCTATCTGCTCTATGCCTTCAATCTCTTCACGCTCGGCCCGGTGCTGGTACTGTTCTTCGCCAATCTCATGATCATGGGCTGGGCCTTGGCGCTGGCCATCGTCTCGCTCATCCTGCGCCACGGCGCGGGCGCCGAGGCCCTGGCCTGGTCGCTGCTCTTCGGCCTGACGCCGCTCGCCGCCGTCTATTACCCCGTCTCCGCCTTGCCCGCCTGGCTGCAACCCGATCGCCGAGGCCATCCCCGCCTCGCATGTCTTCGAAGGCATGCGCGATATCCTACTCAAAGGTCATGTTTCCTCCATGGAACTGCTGGCTGCCTTCGGCCTCAATGCCGTGTGGCTGTTCCTCGCCAGCCTGCTCTTCTCCAGCCAGTTCCGCGCTGCCCGCCGTGCGCGGCGCCCTGATCACCATCGGCGAGTGACGCCCGGAGTTCTGATGCCCACCCACCTCGACCCGCTTCTGGCTGATTCGCCATGCCCTCGTCGATGCGGACGCCCGCAAGACCCTCTACGGCACAGAGGACGTGCCGATCTGCGAGAGCACCATGGCCGCCCAGGAGGTGGCTTACGCCGACCTCGGCCGGCGCCTGCCCCGCCCGGCCCGCTGGCACATCACCCCGCTCAGCCGCACGCGGCGAACGGCAGAGGCGATCTTCGCGGCCGGCTACCCTGAGCAGCCGCTCGCCGTCGCGCCCGATCTCATCGAGCAGTCCTTTGGCCGGCTGCAGGGGCTCGATGGCGCGCGTGCTGGCCCCCCATCTCACCCTGCCCGCGCATGACTTCTGGCCGACCTCCCATGCCGAGCGGCCGGAGGACGGCGAGAGTTTCGAAGATGTGATCGCGCGTGTCGGCCTCGGGCTGGAGCGGCTCGCGGCCGCGCATGCCGGCGAGGATCTCGTGATTGTCTGCCATGGCGGCCCGATTCGCGCCGCCATGGCCCATGTCCTGCGGCTTGGCGGAGACGGCGCCCTGCGCTTCAGCGTCGGCAATATTTCGCTCGACTCGACTCGAACGACGCGGGCAGGCTTGGCGCGTCATCTCAGCCAATGAGACCGTGGCCGGGGTGCCTGCCCTGTAATGGCCACGAATTTGTCGAAAGCGTGTGGCTCGCAGCGTCACCGCATTTTCTGCGGCCTGAGACGAGACCATCGAGAAGGAGTGCTTTCAT
The DNA here is from genome assembly GCA_963834475.1 of uncultured Alphaproteobacteria bacterium. GTDB lineage: Bacteria > Pseudomonadota > Alphaproteobacteria > Acetobacterales > Acetobacteraceae > Acidisoma. Next base: position 59,509 of record CAWIBZ010000005.1, read on the forward strand.
GAAGCTTCGCAACACCGCCATCGCGGCTTGTCTGCTCGCTCTAACTCCTCTTGTCTCCGGCTGCGCCATGAGCGGAGACGGACCGGCGGCCCAGCAGGATATCGTCGACCGTTCCACGCTCGCGCTACAGGAAATCCTGAACAGCACGCAGTCTTCCAGCGTCGTCGATACCCTGCGCAGCGCCCGCGCGGTGATTATCTGCCCGCAGATCTTCAAGGCCGGCTTCTTCTTCGGCGGCGCCGGCGGCAACTGCGTGCTTGTGGCCCGTGCCGCAGGCGGCTCCTGGTCCGACCCCGCCTTCTACACCATCGGCAGCGGCAGCTTCGGCGCGCAGATCGGCATTCAGGATGCGGAAGCCATGATCATGATCATGAATGACCGCGCGCTCGGCGCCGTGATGAGAAACCACTTCAAACTCGGCGGCGATGCCTCCCTCGCCTTCGCGACGGTCGGCGCCGGCGTCGGCGGCGCCACGACGACGAATATGCGGGCCGATATCGTCAGCTTCTCCCGCACCCGCGGCCTCTATGCCGGCGTCTCGATCGAAGGCTCCGTGCTGTCGCCGGACAGCGTCTCCGACCAGGCCTATTACGGCCAGCCCTACAATTCGCCGCAGATCGTGGTGCAGATGATGGCGAACAACCCGGGTGCCAATCCGCTGCGCGCGACGCTCAGCCAATACGGCGGCTGATCGCCACAGCACGCGCTATAGGCTCTGCCGCCCATGGCTCGCCGCGCCGAAGATGGCGAGGCGGCCGCCCGATGGTTGTGCATGCAACGCGATTGTTGTCGCAACTACGCCCATAGAGCGAGCCCGGTAGGGGTCGTCAGAGAAGATCCCGCAACCGGTAATAGGACGTCGCGAGCAGCAGCCCCGGCACGCGGAAGGCGCGTCCGCCGGGGAAACGGGCATGGGGAATGCGGGCGAACACGTCAAAACGCCCCATTTGGCCAAGCGCGGCCTCGGCCAGAACCCGCCCCGCTAGCCCGGCCAGGGCCACGCCATGGCCGGAAAAGCCCTGGGCCATCAAGATATTCGGCGCGAGCCTGCCGAAATGGGGTGCGCGGTTGCGGGTGATGTCGACCAGCCCGCCCCAGACAAACTCCGCCCGCGCACCCCGCAGTTGCGGAAACACGCGGCGCGCCCGCGCGAGCAGGGTGGCCCCGAGCCTGAGCGGCGGCACGGCGGAATAGGAAACGCGCCCGCCGAACAGCAGGCGGTTATCGGCAGACCGGCGAAAGTAATCGAGCACGAAATTGATGTCCGCCACCGCTTCGTTGCGGGGCAGCAGGGCCGGCACGTCGTCCCGCGGTTCGGTCGCCAGGACATAAGTGCCGGCCGGCATGACGTAGCCCGCCATCTGCGGCCAGACGCGGCCGAGATAGGCGCCTCCGGCGAGGAGCACGATGCGGGCCGATACGGTGCCGCGCGGCGTGCGGAGCCGCGCCGTCGCGCCCTCCTCGATCGCCGTGACCGGCGTGCGGGAAAAGATCTGCGCACCCGCCCCTTGCGCGGCGAGCCCAAGCCCCAGCGTATAGTTGAGCGGATGCAGATGGGCGGAGAAAGGTTCCGTCAAAATCGCGCGATAGCGGTTGCTCGCGATATGCGCCGCCATCTCCGCGCCGCAAACGACCCGCACGCCCGGCACACCGAGTTTGGTGAGTTCGCCGGCCTCCTCCTCAAGCTCGCTCACCTGCCGGGGCTTGATGGCGGCCTGGAAATAGCCTCGGGTGTAGTCCGCCGGGATGGCGTGACTCTGGATGCGCTCTTCCAGAAGCCGCATCGCCTCCAGCGACATGTCCCAAAGCGTCCGCGCGTCCCCGGCCCCGACGAGACGCTTCAGCCTGTTCTGGGCAATCGCGTAGCCGGGAAGCACCTGGCCGCCGTTGCGGCCCGACGCGCCCCAGCCGATGTCCCGCGCCTCCAGTAGGGCCACGTTCAGGCCATGCTCGGCCAAGTCGAGCGCCGCCGAACACCCTGTGATGCCGCCGCCGACGATTGCGACATCAACGGTGATGTCGCAATCGAGCGGCACTGTCGGCAGATCGACGGCGCGGGTCGCCTCATAATAGCTCGGGGCCGGTGCCTCCGCCCGATCCGCCGGGGCCAGGCTCATACGTTGAGCAGCAGATGTTCACGTTCCCAGGAGCTGATGACCTGGAGATAAGTGTCGTATTCGAGCTTCTTCACGGCCACCAGGACCTCGATCATCTTCTCGCCCAGCATCTCCTTCAGCGGCTCGCATGCTGCCATCATGTCGAGCGCGTGGCTGAGTTCCCGCGGCAGGGCATAGGGCAGGGCATAGGCCGAGCCCTGATAGGGCGCGGTCGGCTCCAGCTCCTCCACCATGCCGAGATAGCCGCAGGCCAGTGTCGCCGCGAAGGCGAGATAGGGGTTCGCGTCCGCGCCCGGCACACGGTTTTCCACGCGCATGGCGGCAGGCGGGCCGAAGGGCACGCGCAAGCCGCAGGTGCGGTTGTCATAGCCCCATTCAAGATTGATCGGCGCGGCCGAGAATCGGGAGAGCCTGCGATAGGAATTCACATTCGGCGCCAGAATGGGCATGACCGCAGGCGTATATTTCTGCAGCCCTCCCAGGTAGTTCCGGAAAAGCTTGCTGGCCTTGCCGTCATCGCCCGCGAACAGGTTCCTTTTGGTTTTAGGGTCAACGATACTTTGATGCACATGCATGGCGCTCCCGGGCTCACGGCTCATCGGCTTCGCCATGAAAGTCGCGTAGATATCGTGCCTTAGCGCCACTTCCCGCACGGTGCGCTTGAACAGAAAAACCTGGTCGGCGCGGGAAAGCGGCTCACCATGCAGGAAGTTGATTTCGACCTGACCCGCGCCCTCTTCATGAATCAGCGTGTCGAGGTCCATGTCCTGCGCTTCGCAGAAGTCATACATCTCCTCGAACAGCGGGTCGAACTCGTTGACCGCATCAATGGAATAGGATTGGCGCCCCGTCTCCTGCCGGCCGGACCGGCCCACGGGCGGCGTCAGCGGATAATCCGGGTCTGTATTGCGGCCGACGAGATAGAATTCGAGTTCCGGGGCAAGCACCGGCTCCCAGCCCTTCTTTTCATAGAGCTTGAGCACGCGCTGCAATACCTGGCGTGGCGCCATCGGCACAGGATCGCCGTTCTTGTAGTGGCAGTCATGAATGATCTGCGCCGTCGGTTCGCGCGCCCAGGGCACGAGACGCACCGTGCTCGCATCCGCGCGGAGTGTTATGTCGATGATCGCCGGATCGGTGAGCTTGTCATCCTCGTCCGGCGGATATTCACCGGTCACGGACTGGATGAAAATAGCCTCTGGCAGGCGCAGCGCGCCACCATCCAGGAATTTCTGTGCCGGCGTAATCTTGCCGCGTGGAATGCCCGTAATATCGGGCACAAGACATTCCACTTCCGTCACATGGTGGTCGGCAAACCACTCGCGCAGATCCATCATGATCTTATCCTCTCTCTGCAACGTCACTCTTCCGGCGCGCGACCCTACGAAGAAAAATGGATCGCGCCTCTTGAAATGCCGGTCGGCTCGAGAAGGCCCCTACGGAGGGCCTGACATTGCGCGGCAGAGAAGGCTGCGTTCAGTGAAGGACAGCAACTGTCTGTCAAGGCGAGACAAGGGAAAACTCCTGTTCACCGCAAATCTCGCACATCGCACCCGACCCTATCAAGCGTCATCCGTGCGCAAAGGGTTGAAGACGACACCGCACGCGCGGGCTTCCAGCCCTTGGCCTGCCCCTCTATTTTGCCGCGACAAAGATAATGGAGAACGGACCATGACCGGCACGGACGACGGCAGCCACATCCTGTCCAGCGGCGAAGTTGAAGCCAGGATCCTGGCGCAAGGGGCAGAGCTGGCCTCCTTCAAAGGGGCGGATGGGCGGGAATACCTCTGGCAGGCCGGGCCTGCCTGGCCGCGCCATTCGCCCGTTCTCTTCCCCATCGTCGGGCGCATTTCGGGGGACACCTACGCGCATGAGGGCCAGACCTACCACCTGACCCAGCATGGCTTCGCGCGCGACCGCCGCTTTGCCTGGGTCTCCCGCAGCGCGACCCACTGCACGCTGCGGATCACCGATGATGCCGAAAGCCGCTCCCTCTACCCTTATGCCTTCCAGCTCGATCTGACCTACGAGCTGCGTGGCAATGCCCTCACGCTCCGCTACACCGTGACCAATACCGGGGATGTCACCATGCCGGCTTCGGTCGGTGGCCATCCGGCCTTCGCCTGGCCGATCGTACCCGGCGTGGCGAAGGAGGCCCATGAGCTGCGCTTCGCGCGCGATGAGCGGGCGCCCATCCACGGCGTCAGAGCCGGCCTGCTGACGGAAGCCGTTCACCCTTCCCCGGTGATTGACCGGGTGCTGGCGCTGAAGCCCGACCTCTTTGCCCATGATGCCCTGGTCTTCACCGCGCTCCAAAGCCACTCCGTCCGCTTTTCCGCGCCCGGCACGCCGGTGATCGAGATGTCCTGGGAAGGTTTGGAACAGCTTGGCGTCTGGACGAAACCGGACGGCGCGGCAGATTTCCTCTGCATCGAGCCCTGGCACGGCTATGCCAGCCCGGAGGGCTTCACCGGCGACCTGACAGACAAGCCCGGCATGATGCACCTGCCGCCGCACAGCGAGCGCGCGCTGCAATGGACGATCAGGCTGCTGCCGCCTGAGACGGTGTGAACCCTCGGCACCGCATGACTTGGGTGCTTGCCGCTGCCTGAAGACGAGAGCGCGATGATGTCAGGTTGATCCAACCTGACATCATCGCGCTCTCAGGCCCCGGGTAGCGGTCAGGAACCCCTTGCGATCGCGCGGCGCCGTTCCCCCCCTAAAGGGTCGAGAGATAGGCCAGATCGCTATCGGTGATGGTGAAGCCCTCATTCCATGGCGCCTCGGTGCCGGGCGCCGCGACATCCGGACAGCGGATCTCGCTGTACTCGAGCCCGCGATGCAGGGACAAAAACCAGAAGAACGTATCGGGGAAGCTCGCTGACGTGAGCGCGACGACTTTCGTTCGCGCTTCACAGAAAGCGATATTGGCCAGGGCCGCACCCAGGGCTCCCACGACCATGCGCGCGCCCTTGAACAGCGCGATCTGCTCTCTCAGCATCATACGCCCCGGTTCGACCACCGCAAAACCACGCGCCCGCAACGCCGCCTCGACACGATCCTCGTTCAGCAAGGGCCGGGTGCGCGCACGACGTCTGACGAATATCCGATCGGCCGGCCCTGGTTCGGTGCGTGATGACAGATCTTCCAAGGCCCTTGCACAAAGAGGTGACTGGTACTGGCCGTGATAGGTCACCCCGTCGAGCAAGAGAAGCCGGTCGCAGACCACAGGGTCGTTGTCCGTCCACACGATCGCATTCGGATCGATGCCGACACCCGTCATGGATTCGGCAACGACCATCATGATGTCGTTCTGCTGGACGATGTATTTCAGGCCTGTCAGCCCGAAGAGATTGCGGCCGATCCAGGCCTTGGGCAACATCTCGACCAGGTAATGTCCGTAGTTGGAATTCGCCCGGGCCTTGGCGAGCAGGCTGAGACCGCCGACGCGCCTCAGCTCTCCGCGTTCCTTGAGCAAGCGAATTCGGTCGCGCGCCCAATCCACTTCGTCGTTCAAATAGAGCCGGCGGGTGCATGGAATGGGCATGAGGTCCCGGTCGAGCGCCAGGCCTTCATGCACCACGTAGGCCTCTTCAGCCACGCGCAGGCTGACCGGCCGATCCTTGAATCCCTTCCGGTCCCAGGAAACGCCCATTGCATGGCGCGATCCTTGAGGGATCAGCTCCGGGTTTCGCAGTGGCGGTGGCGCGGAGGCGAAAGCCGAGGAGAGCAGGCGCAGGCGGATTGTCGGGTCATTGTAGGGGCTTTCGCCCCCAGGCGGGGGCGGCACATCATCCGGCTCGCTCGGCCGCCGCGCGGCGCCTAATCCCGCCGGCTGCTTGGGGCGAAGCCGGAGCGTGATGGCCTCTATCGCTGCACCGGACGCCACAGAGCACAGATCCGGCCCGACAACCTCCGTGACACGCTCGCCACCGACGAAGGCAACATCATAAATGCAGTCGAAAAGGTCGGCAAACGGGGCAGCCGCGCGGAAACGAACACCCTTGGCCGCGAGCCTGAGTCCCCTGCTGCCACAGAATTGCGGCATCGGTGTCCAGGGGGTCTCCAAGGCGTCCGTATAGGTCAACTGGTATTCAATGAGGGGCGGTGGACGAAGGTTCTGCGTCTCACCCGCGGCGGTGACAGCAATCCCTTCGATGTGGCAGCCGCTGCCGGGCTGCCCAAGCCATTCGGGGAGCTTCGCGGAGATGTCACCCAGCGTCGATGCATGACCAGACAAACTCAGTCTGAAGATTTGCTGGCCCATGCCCTGCCGCGCCCGTGAATGCCACCCATTACGGCACGGCATCGGTGCGCTGGCAAGCCGCGGCCGCTGTCACGCACCTTCGGACGGCGGCGCGATCTGCAATGGGCGGTCAGGCTGCTGCCGCCTGAGACGGTGTGAGCAGGGCCCGCGGACGGTGGGGCGGGCTATCCGCCCGTCCCGTCCGCGACAGTGCTGACTGCACAAAAACGTCTCAGAACTGAACGCCGCGGGTCAATGCGCCGTCCACCACCAGATTGGTGCCGGTGATGAAACTCGCGGCGGGGCTGGCCAGGAAGACGACAGCCCTCGCTATTTCCTCCGGCTTGCCCATGCGGCCCATCGGGTTCAGCGCCATCGCCTCCTTGAAAAGCGCGGGCATGGTCGTCTCGATCTGCTCCCAAACGCCCCCGGCGAAATAGGTATTGCCGGGCGAGACGCTGTTCGCGCGGATGTTTTTCGGCGCGAGCTGATAGGCGAGCCCCTGGGCGTAATGGATGAGCGCCGCCTTGAAGGCGCCATAGGGGCCGGCCGCGAAATCGATCTCGCGCCCCGAGACGCTGGAGATCACCACGATGGAGCCGGCCCCGGACCGCTCAAGCCAGGGCATGGCGGCATCGACCAGCCCAACCGTGCCCATGAGGTCGGTCTCGAAACCTGCCTTCCAGGCGGCGGCATCGCGCGAAACGGCGAGTGCGCTCACATTCGCGACCACGATATCGACGCCGCCCAAGGCCTGGGCCGAGGCCTCGACCCAGGCCTGCACGCCCGCGGTGTCGGAAACATCGACGGCCATGCCGAAATGCCCCTGGCCCAAGCCGCGCACCACGGCCTCGACCTCCGCCGCATTGCGGGCGCAGACCGAGACCCGGACGCCTTCCGCCGCCAGGGTTTCGGCAATTGCGCGGCCAATGCCCTTGGTGCCGCCCGTGACCAGCGCCGTCTTGCCTGCGAGCCCGAGATCCATTGCCTGTCCTTTCCGATAGCTGGGTTCCGCGCCCTCCACGCAATCGGCCGGCCAGAACGGGAGGGGAGGACGGCGGGAGGACCTAGGCAACCTCCGACGGCACGGGCGGCAGCGTCAAGTCCTGCGCCTGCGGCGCGGGGCGTGGGTGGTGGCGGCGGGATTTGGCGCGCGCCTGCTCGACCAGGCGGTCCATGCAGGCGCGCACCTGGGCAGGGTCATAGCGCCGCTCCACCTGCCTCAGCGTGAAATGCACCCGTGCCATCTGTTGATAGTAATCCATGAAGCTGTAGTTGAGCGCAGCGCCGGTCGCAGCACCCAGCACGGGCACGATGCGGGTGATGAATTTCTGCGTGAAGGAAACGCCCAGGAGGCTCGCGACCCGGCGCAGGAAGCTTTCCATCGCCATCCGGCTGAGCGCCGCACGGGCCGCCCAGTAGCCCGCCTGGCCCTCCGGCCCGTCACGGTGCTCGCTGAGGGCGAACACCTCGAGGCAGGCGCGGCGCCCTTCCTCGGTGGAAGGATCTTCGCCGAAGCTCCGGGCGATCCCGGCGATGGAGCGCAGCATCAGCCCGGTGGTGAGCGGAATATCGACAACCATGCCCGGCGCGCCCAGGAAGCCGGTCGCGGCGCCGCTGATGGTGCTGACGAGCTTGTGGCGCCGGCCGGCGGAGGTCGCGGCCATTTCCTCGGCCAATGCCATCGTATCCATGCCTCGCGTCGCCACGTCGTAAAGCCGATCCAGGCTGAGTTCCACGATCTTGCGGGCGCTGAAGGCGCTGTTGTTCAGCAGGAAGCGGCCGGCAGCATTGAGCAGCCCCTCGGTCTGGTCGCCCACGAAGCTGCCGAGGCGAAAGGCAAGCCCCTTCTCCGTCGCCAGGATAAGGGCAGCATCACGCAGGAGTGCCAGGTCTTCCGGCGCGAGCCCCGCGCAGGCATTGCCCAACTCATCCTCCGGAGGGGTGTGGGGCGCATCGGACCAGACATCGCTCGCAATGGTCATGGCATCCTCCTGCATCGCTCCTCATGTAGGGGCGATGCCGGCCGAAAGCGAGCCCTTGGGACGGCTGGCGTGGCCTCCATGGCGGGGCCTGCGCGTCGTCAGTCTGTCAGCGGGGCATTGTCGCCGGGTGAGGCGAACCGGAAGCTGTCAGGGACAGGCACCCCCGACGCACAGGCCGATAGCACCAAGACGCCACACAGAAAAATCCAGGGAAGAAGCCGCTTCATGAGAGCCCCCTATGGATTGATTATTCGCCGAGACTGCAATTTGACCTGAGGTCGCATGTCTCTCCCGTCCATACATACTGCGTTTCCTGTCGGTTTATTTCATACATTTCTTGCGCGTAATATCTGCGTTCCGGCGCATGGCTGGGGTCGAACCGGCCGATACCTCAGCTTTCGCGGGTGCCGTGCATCGCTTGCACGAAAGCGCCGAGATCGCTGCCGGGCGCCGCACTCGCCGCCCAATATTCCTCACGCCCGTCGTTCCAGTAGCTGATGGCCATGCCACGATAGTGAGCGTTGATGACGCCATGAGCGGGTTCCCGGCCCGCGGACCAGGCGCAGAGCGTGATGACCGCATCGCCGCGGCGATAGACCGCGACTTGCGCCACGTGCCCCGCGACCAGATCCTGCCGGCTGCTGACCAGGATAAAGCCCGGCACGGCCTGCACCTTGGCCGCCGCCTCCTGGGCGAGGCTGACCCGAAGAGCCGCATCGCGAACGCTCATCAAATCCGGCTGAACGTTCTTTGCCGGGGGGAGCATCAAGAGCACGCTTGCCGCCAGGGCCATTGATGCGGCGAGACCCGTGGCCCAGGGCCAAAGGGGACGCCAACGGGGCCGCCAACGGGGCCGCAGGGCCCGCGCTTTGCCAGGGCGGCCGTCCACGATCGCATGAACACGCGCGACCAGCGCGGCGGACGGCACCTCATCCACATCAAGCGCGGCGATGGCGCCACGCACGGCCGCCAGCTCGCCCAGCATCTGCACGCAGGCCGGGCAAGTCGAAAGATGGGCAGTCAATGACGCGACTTCCGGAGCAGACAGGTCCGCATCCAGAAAGGCGTTGATGTGCAATGTCCAGTCTTCGCAGTTCATGTCAGTTGACCATCATGAATCCAGGCTTTGCGCAGTCCCTCGCGCGCACGCGCCAGACGCGACATGACGGTGCCTGTCGGAATGGCTAAGGTCTCGGCGATCTGAGCATAGGAGAGATCGCCGAATTCGCGCAGAATCAAAACCTCGCGCAAGCTTTCAGGCAGATCGGCGATAAGGGCCCGCAGCCGGCGCGCGCGATCGCTCGCCATGGCCGCCTGTTCGGGGTTGGGCGCCGCATCCGGCACTTGCGCAAGATATTCCTCGTCTTCCATCGGCGGCCGCTGATGGCCCGAGGACGCATGGAGATTGCGCATGATCGCCGCCATCCAGGCCTTGAAGTCTCCCCCATGATAGGACGGGAAGTATTTCAGGGCCCGCGCATAGGTCTCCTGCACGAGATCTTCTGCCCTCGGCTTATTGCCCGTCAGCGCCAGGGCCAGCCGGTGCAAATATGTCAGCAAGGGCAAGGCCATGGCGCGAAACTGCGATCGCTCGGGATCGTCGGGCATCATCGGAATCGAACCTACTCGACGTCGATTTCGCCAAGCATCTCGGGATGAATATTACAGCGAAATTTGTAGGTGCCCGGCGCTTTGACAGTCACGCTCCAGCTGCCACCCGGGTTGATGGCGCCTGAATCGAAGCTTTTGCCGTCCAATGCGGTGACGGTGTGCGGCACCAAATCCTGGTTCGAAAACAGAACGACGTCGCCGGGATGCACGGCGACCTTGTCCGGCGTGTATGTATAGTTGTTGATCGTGACATCGACCGTTGCGGCCTGCGCCGCCGACATGGCCAGAAGAGATGCGCCGATGACGGCAAGACCTATCTTCAGCATTTCGTCCCCCTTCAAGCGAGCGTTGTATCGGTGACGGCAAGGCGCCCCGCTGCGGCATGCACGGTGGCAGTCGTGATGCCGAGATAGCGGCCGACCTCTCCGGCCGGAATGCTCATGATCGGCCCACTATGCGGCGCCTGACCAGGCGCTGGCTGCGGAAAGGCCGTGGACCGCGCGGTGTGATAGACAAGCTGCCCCTCCACCTTCTGCGCAATCTGATGGATATGCCCGTTCAATACGGTGACGCTGCCGAAGCGCCGGAACAGCGGCAGCACGGCCGCCGCATCCCCGGTTCCCCATCCCCATTTGGCATAAACGGTCCAGAGCGGCACGTGCGCGAAAACGACAATCGGTGTTGATGAAGAGACTGACCGCAGATCATCGCCCAGCCAGGCAATCTGGTCGGCGCCCAGCAGCCACTGCCCATCCGGGCCGTTGTGAACGACGTTGGAAAGCCCGATGAAGTGCACGCCGTGATCATCGAAGCTGTACCAGCCGTCGCCCTTGGTGGTCTTGCCGTAGCGCGCGAGATAGAGCGTCTTGCCGGGGTCCAGCATGTCATGCTCGCCCGGAACGTGATGAATTGTCAGGCCGGAGAGCGCGCAGATCTGGTCCGCCTGGTCGAATTGAGCCTCCTTGGCGAAATGGCTGATATCGCCGGTATGAAGCATGAATTGCGGCGCGACGGGCAGTGTCCTGATACCCGCAATCGCCTGATGCAACGTGCCCGCCACGTCCTGATAAGGCCCTGCCTTGAAGCCGATATGGCTGTCGCTCATCTGCAGGAAGGTAAATCCGTCCGGGGCTCCGCCCGGAGCCGTCTCGGCCTCGGCGGTGCCGATCATGCCGATGGTCCGCGGCACGCCGCCCGTGACCATCCAGAGCATGCCCGCGCCGATCCAGCCCGCGCATTCCAGAACCTTCCTGCGTGATGCCAGTGGAGTCTCGTCTTGGCCTGTCATGGACCCAGCCCCCGTGATGATAGACCCGAGACCGGCCGACAGCGCCGCTTATTCCGTAACGATGATAATTTTGTTGGGAGAGGCCGCCCCGCGCCGGGGGGCGGCCTGCCGGGGCGGCGCGCGGGACTATCCCGCCCGCGCCAGCACCCAGCGGCTGATGACGTCGCAGGCGCGGTCGAAATCCTCGATGCGCATGGCCTCACGCGGATTGTGGCTGCCGTGCTGGTTGCGGACAAAGAGCAGGCAGGCCGGAATGCCGGCCTGGGCGAAGGCGGCCGTGTCATGGCCGCCGCCCGAGAGCATGCGCATGAAGGGCACTTGGGCGGCCTCGGCCGCCTCGCCCAGCTCCTTCTGAATCACGGGGTCCATCGCGCTCGCGCCCGAGCCGCTCTCCGGCCCGAGGTCAAAGCGCACGCCGCGGCTCTGCTCGATCTCCGAGACCAGGCGGATCAGCGCGTCATGCAGCAGGTCCAGGCTCGCGCGGTTTTCGCTCCGCATATCAAGCTGAAAGCCCGCCTCGCCGGGAATGAGCGTGAAGCCGGCTTCAGGCGCCGTCGCCAGCACGCAGAAGGTGCAGACAAGCCTGTGGCCCTCCGCCTCCAGCCTCGCCCATTCGGCGTCGAGCCGGTAGGCGAGTTCGGCCGCCGCGATGGCCGCATCCTTCCTGAGCCGCCGTGGCGTCGCCCCGGAATGGTTGTATTCCCCGAAGACCCGGGCCGCGCGATAGCGGCGGGAGCCGGGGATGCCGGTAACGATGCCGAGCGGCAACGCAGCCTCGTCCAGAAGCGGCCCCTGCTCGATATGCAACTCGATGAAGGCGGCCACGGAGCCGGGGATGAGGGCTGCCTGTCCGGCGCGGACCGCATCCGGGTCGAAGCCTTGGTCCGCCATATGCTCGGCCAGGGTCCGTCCGTCATCCAGGCGCGGCGTGTCCAGCGCCTCGGCCGGCAGGCGCCCAAGCGCCGCGCGGCTGCCGACATAGCTCACCGGAAACCAGCTTCCCGCTTCTTCCGAGCGGATGAGCATGACCGTCACATCCCGCCGCGGCTGGAAGCCCGCGCGCGCCAGCCCGGCAAGGACCGATAGCCCCGCCAGCACCCCGGCGGCACCGTCGTAATTCCCGCCCGACCGGACGCTGTCGAGATGACTGCCGATGACGATCTGCGGCAGCTCGGGCTCGGCTCCGTTCAGCGTCAGATACATATTGCCGGCGTGGTCGGTTCTGATGGCAAGGCCGAGGACCTCCGCCTCCCGCCGCACCAAGGCGTGCGCCTCCGTCTCCTTGGGGCCATAGGCTTCCCGGGTAATGCCCACCCCGTCGAAGCTCATGTCATGCAAAGCCGCAAAGAGCCGGGGCGCGATGTCGCGATCCGGCAGGAGATTGGGTCGCAGGAGAGGACGTTTTGTGTTCATGACAGAAAATACTGCCCCGGCTCTTCCCGCCGCTCAAGCGCCGGCCCATCATGCGCCGCACGATTCGCGGAGCCGCCAGACCATGACCACAGCTGTTCGACCCAATTCGCTTGCCGCGCGGGACATCGCCAGCGTCCTACACCCCTACACCGATCTGCAGCTGCACGCCGAGAATGGCCCGGTGGTGATCGCCCAAGGCCGCGGCGTGCGCGTGGCCGATGATTCCGGCAAGTCCTATATCGACGCCGTGGCCGGGCTCTGGTGCGCTTCCCTCGGCTTTTCCAACGAACGGCTGGTGGAGGCTGCAGCCCGGCAGATGCGGACCCTGCCCTTCTACCACGCGTTCGCGTCCAAATCGCACGAGCCGATGATCGAGCTTTCGGAAATGCTGCTCGCCCGCGCGCCTGTGCCGATGAGCCGCGTCTTCTTCGCCAATTCCGGGTCGGAGGCGAACGACACCGCAATCAAGATGATCTGGTACTACAACAATGCCCGCGGCCTGCATGAAAAGAAGAAGCTGATCGGCCGCATCAAGGGCTATCACGGGGTCACGCTCGCCGCCGCCTCGCTGACCGGCCTTCCCTATAACCACAAGTCCTTCGACCTGCCGCTGCCGGGCTTCCTGCATACCATCACCCCGCATTTCTACCACGGCGCGGCGCCGGGCGAGACCGAGGACGCCTTCGCCACCCGCTGCGCCGCGGAGCTGGAGACGCTCATCCTGGCCGAGGGGCCGGAGACGATTGCCGCGTTCTTTGCCGAGCCCATCATGGGCGCGGGCGGCGTGCTCCTCCCCCCCGCCGGCTATTTCCCCAAGATCCAGGCCGTCCTGAAGAAGTATGACATCCTGCTCGTGGCCGATGAGGTCATCTGCGGTTTCTGCCGCACCGGCCAGTACTGGGGCAGCCAGACGATGGAGATGGAGCCCGATATCCTGACCTGCGCCAAGGCGCTGTCGGCCGCCTATCTCCCGATCAGCGCCGTCATGGTCAATGCAAAGGTCTATGAGGCGCTCGCCGAGGAAAGCCACAGGCTCGGCACCTTCGGCCATGGCTACACCTATTCCGGCCATCCGGTCGCGGCCGCCGTCGCGGTGGAGACGCTCAAGATCTATGACGAGATGAACATCCTCGATCACGTGCGCGAAGTCGGCCCCTACATGCAGGCCGAACTCCGCCGCCGCTTCGCGGACCACCCGCTGGTGGGCGAGGTCCGCGGCACCGGCCTCATCGCCGCGATCGAACTGGTGGAGGACCGCGCCGCGCACCGCAATTTCGATGCCTCCCGCCGGGTCGCTGCGCGCACGGCCAAGCACCTGGAGCGCTTCGGGATCATCGGCCGCCCCCTGCCGGGCGATGGCCTCGGCTTCAGCCCGCCCCTGATCATCACCAAAAGCGAAATCGACGAGGTGATGGAAGGCACGGAGAAGGCGCTCGCCGCCATCGCCGCGGATCTGCACGCCGAAGGCTTCCAGGCTTCGGCCTAAGGCTCTATTCTAGCGGGGCACCCGGCGCCGCATGGCGCCGGGTTTCTGTTCTTTGTCGTCTCCAAAATTCCCGAGGATAAACCTGTGGCGGAATACCGCTTACTGGGCCGCACCGACTTGCGCGTGTCGGCCATCTGCCTTGGCACCATGACCTGGGGCCAGCAGAATACCGAAGCCGAAGGCCATGCGCAGATGGATCTCGCGCTCGACTACGGCATCAACTTCTTTGACACGGCCGAACTCTATTCCATCCCGCCCAAGCGGGAAACGACCGGTTCGACCGAACGGATCATCGGCTCCTGGTTCAAATCCCGCGGCACCCGCGACCGCATCATTCTGGCCTCCAAAGTGGCGGGTCGCGGCAATACGAGCTGCATCCGGCCGGGCGATGCGCCCGCGCGCCTCAACCGCGAACAGATCACTTTCGCGGTCGAGGAATCCCTCAAGCGCCTGCAGACGGATTACATCGACCTCTACCAGCTGCACTGGCCTGACCGGGAGGTGCAGATCTTCGGTGCCGGCGGCAATGCCTTCCAGCCGAAGGATCAGTCGGACGAGGTGCCCGTCGAGGAAACGCTGGGCGTGCTGCAGGACCTGGTGACCGCCGGCAAAATCCGCCACATCGGCCTGTCCAATGAAACGGCCTGGGGCACGATGCGCTTCCTGCAGGCGTCAGAGGCCGGGCACGGGCCGCGCGTGGCCTCGATCCAGAACGCCTACAACCTCATCAACCGCACCTATGAGACGGGCCTCGCCGAAATCAGCATGCGGGAACAGATCGGCCTGCTCGCCTATTCGCCGCTCGGCCAGGGCTATCTCACCGGCAAGTATCAGAATGGTGCCCGTCCGGCCGGTGCCCGCACCACGCTGTTCAATCGCGGCCAGCGCTATGAGAAGCCGGGCGTGGAAGAAGCGATCGCTGCCTATATGGCGCTCGCCGCCGACTTTGGCCTTGACCCCGCAACGCTCGCGCTCGCCTTCGTGACAACGCGGCCCTTCGTCACCTCCAACATCATCGGGGCGACGACGATGGAGCAGCTCCGTGTCGCCCTTGCCTCCGAAGCGGTGAAGATCACGCCGGAGATGGAAGAGAAGATCGACGGGCTCTTCCAGATTCACGGCAGCCCGGCACCGTGACATGGCGCGGCGGGGGCCGCAGCCCCCGCCGCGCTGATCGCGCCGTTACCGCGGACGCTTGCGCGCGCGCCTCAATTTAATCAAGCTGAAACAATCAAAGACTCTTGCAAATACAGGCGATCCTCTGGCGCATGTGATGCGCGCAGACATAAAGATATATTGACGATCAGGAACGTTACGCTATATCGCCGTCAGAGCTAAGAGCGTCACCCCATGCATGCACGCTGTTGGTTTGTCTGAGCGTAGCAAACGGGATTGGTGAAGGCTTGAGAGACTCTGGCGAATTTCCGGGGCGCCTGCCCCGAGGTCATGGCGTGCATCCCGGAAATTCCTTGTCGCGAGCCCTGGGTCTCCGTGCATTTTGTTTCGATAAAGTAATAGTGCGCGGTCTCTCGGATCATGCCCTGCCGGAGGGCCTCCGCGCGGCTGATGAACCCGGCAAGAATGGGAGCGGACTACGACCATGACTGCAGGTATGTTCGGCCCGCAGGAACAAGCGGCCGAGTTCTGGCCGCTTCTTCGTTGGAACAAGGCCGGCGACAGGACCATCCTTCGCCGCCGGTTGCAGCGCCTGTGCTGGCTGCTGAAACACAGCCTGACTTATGCGTCTTTCCTCGCAGCCGTTCACTTCACGCGGACCGGCAGGATTCTTTACCGCCACAGCTACGTCTTCGACCGTAAGTTTCTCGGCCCCTATTTGTCCACGGCGCTGAACAGCCGGCAGAAGCTGGCCGTGCAGATGCATCTCGTGCGGCTGCTTGAAACACGATTCCGCAGTGATTTTCTGCCGAGTCTGCAGGGAGACGGCCTTTGCCTATGGGCGCAGCAGAGCGAGGCGGAGAGCCACCGGATCATTCTCCGCCTGGCGGACGCATCCAAATTCGAGGGCGATCTCGCCCTTGAATACATCTACAACGACACGCGTCTGCACCGGTTATCCTTTGTCTTTTCGCCAGGCTTCGTCTTCGATCTCCGTGATCCGGATATCGCCTTTGTCGGCGGCTCTCAGGGGGCTCAAGGCGCACAGGAGCAAACACGCAGCGCCACCAAGGGCAATGGCGGCGTTCATCCCTCGAACATGCTGGTTCTGGCCCTGCGGGCAATCAGCGAACCCCTCGGCATCGAGAGGCTCTGCGGCGTGACCGCGCGCTGCCAGATCTTCAACTATACGCGCCAGACCCCGGGGCCTGAAACCTACGACCGGCTGTGGGCGACGAACGGCGGCGTGCCGCGCGGCCACGTCTATGACATGGAAGCAGCGCTCACCTCGGACGACGACGGGGCCCTGACGGGAACACACAAGACCCGCCGCCGCCGCCGCCGCCGGGCGAGGCTGCAGATCGCGATCGAAATCGCAGGGGAGATCCGGAAGCACCTCGCCCCGGTGCCTGGCGTCACGCCGCACACACGGGCGCTCGATGCGTCCGGATCGGATGCCTGCCCTATTTCGCGCCCGGAAAGAACCTGTTCTCAGGCCGCTTGAGGCCGAGGTGGTCGCGCAAGGTCGTCCCTTCATACTCCCGGCGGAAAATACCGCGCCGCTGCAGTTCAGGGACGACCAGATCCACGAAGTCATCCAGCCCTTCGGGGACCGAGTAGAACATGACGTTGAAGCCGTCACAGGCATCCCCGTCAGCCCAGGCCTGCATCTGATCGGCGATCTCCGCGGCCGTGCCCACAATCTGCAAGCCACTATAGCCGCCGGCGATCTGCGCCAGCTGCCGCACGGTCAGGTTGTCGCGCCGCGCCATATCCACCAGCGCCTGCCGGGTGCTCTGGCTCGCATTGGTCTCCGGAATGTCCGGCAGCGGCCCATCGAGATCGAACTGAGAGGCATCGACGCCAAGGCGCATGGACAGGTTCGGCAAACCGCTTTCGGGATGCACAAGGCTGTCCAGAAGCCGCTTCTTCTCCTGTGCTTCCTCATGCGTGCGGCCGACGATGACCAGCGCGCCGGGCAGGATCTTCAGGCTCTCCGGGTCACGGCCGATTGCCTTCATCCGCCCCTTCACATCGGCGTAGAAGCGCTTGCCATCCTCGATCGTCCGGCTCGACGCGAAGATGACTTCCGCTGTCTCAGCCGCGAGCTGGCGGCCTGCTTCGGACGCTCCGGCCTGCACGATCACCGGCCAGCCCTGCACCGGCCGCGCAACATTGAGCGGCCCCCGCACCGAGAGATGCGGCCCCTTGTGCCCCAGGACATGCATCTTCGCGGGGTCGAAGAAAATCCCGCTCTCCTTGTCCCTGGTCCAGGCGTCCTCCGCCCAGGAGTCCCACAGCCCCGTGACCACGTCATAGAACTCGCGCGCACGCACATAGCGCGCATCGTGTTCCATCATCTCATCCCGCCCGAAATTCAGCGCGGCATCGGGATTGGCTGTCGTCACGATATTCCAGGCGGCCCGGCCATTGCTGATATGGTCGAGAGACGCGAACCGCCGCGCGATATGGTAGGGCTCGTCGAAGGTGGTGGAGGCCGTCGCGATCAGGCCGATCCGCTCCGTGACCATGGCGAGCGCCGACAGCAGGGTCATCGGCTCGAAGGACGTCACGGTCCCGCTGCGCTTGAGCGCATCCATGGACATGTTGAGCACGGCCAGATGGTCGGCCATGAAGAAGGCGTCGAAGCGCCCGCGCTCCAGCGTCTGGATGAACTGGACGAGGTGTTTCAGGTTGAAATTGGCGTCCGGATAGGCGCTTGGGTAGCGCCACCAGGCCGTATGGATGCTGACAGGGCGCATGAAGGCGCCCAAATGAAGCTGTTTCGCCATAATAAACCTCCGCGAAGGTGGCCCTTCTCGCGTGGCCGAAGCCCCCGCGCAAGCGGGGGCCGATCACATGGCTATCATGCCATCCGGTGGGCCGCCGCCAGGCAGGCAAAGATCACGAGGTCGGAGACCTTGGCGTCCATCGGCACAACCTGGACGGCGTGCTCGAAGCCCGAGAGGACAGGGCCGATCACCCGCGCCTCACCCAGGCGGGCGACCATCTGCGTCGCAATCTGGGCGGCGTCCAGACCCGGCATCACCAGCACATTGGCATTGTCGCTGAGACGCGCGAAGGGATAGCGGGTGCGCGCCCGCGCATCGAGCGCCACTTCCGGCGTCATCTCGCCATCGAACTCGAAATCCACGCCTTCCGCTTCCAGCATCTGCACGGCCTCTGCCATCCGCATCCCGGCCCCTTCCATCGGCTGGCCGAAGGTGGAGGAGGCACAGAAGGCAACCCTTGGTTGGTGCCCCAGCCCCCGCATGTGATGGGCGGCGACCCGCGCGATGGTCGCCAGTTCCGCCGCAGACGGTTTCATATTGATGAGCGTGTCCGCCACCAGCATCGTCTGATGCGGTGAGACGACCATCGAAAGGCCGAAGAGAATGCGCCCAGGCCTCGGGTCGATGGCGAGCCGGATCGCCTCCAGCGCCTGGGCCGGCGCGCGGGTCAGGCCTGTCACCATGCCGTCGGCGTCGCCAAGCGCCACCGCACAGGCGGCGAAGACATTGCGATCCTGATTGACCATGCGCTGCACGTCCCGCAGCAGATAGCCCCGGCGCTGCAGGCGAGCGTAGAGAAACTCCGAATAGCGCTCGTTCTTCTTGTGGTCATCCATCGCGGCCAGGCGGGCATTGCGGATTTCGATGCCGTCATGCAGCGGCAGTTCCAGCCGCGCGAAGGCCGCCCGCACACGCTCCTCGTTGCCGATCAAAATCGGCGTGCCGAAGCCTTCCTTGTGATACTGCGCGGCGGCGCGCACCATCGTCTCGTTCTCGCCTTCGGCGAAGACGATGCGCTTCGGCTCGTCACGCACCGCCTCGGTGATGAGATCGAGGATATTGACCGCCGTGTCGAGCCGGGCGGCGAGTTCGCGGCGGTAGCGCTTGACATCCGGCAAGGGCAGCCGGGCGACCCCGCTCTCAACCGCGGCCCGCGCCACCGCCAGCGGCAGGCGGGTGATGAGCCTGGGGTCGAAGGCATTGGGAATGATGTATTCGGGGCCGAAGCGGAGCTGCCGGGCAGCGGCGCGATGCACCTCGTCCGGCACGTCCTCACGCGCGAGTTCCGCGAGCGCATGGGCCGCGGCCGCCTTCATCGCCTCGTTGATCGTGCGCGCCCGCACGTCCAGGGCGCCCCGGAAGATATAGGGAAATCCGAGGACGTTATTGACCTGGTTCGGGTAGTCCGAGCGCCCGGTCGCGATGATCGCGTCCCTCGAGGCCGCGCGCGCCTCCTCCGGCGTGATCTCGGGGTCGGGATTGGCGAGCGCCAGGATGATCGGACGGGGCGCCATGCTGCGCACCATGTCCTGGCTCAGCGCGCCTTTGGCGGAGAGGCCAAGGAAGACATCCGCGCCCTCGACCGCCTCGGCCAGGCTGCGCAAGCTGGTATCGACCGCGTGGGCGGACTTCCATTGGTTGAGGTCCGTGCGGCCGCGATGAAGGACGCCTTTGGTATCGCAAGCGAGGATATTCTCGCGCTTGAGGCCGAGTGTCAGCAGCAGGTCGATGCAGGCGATGCCGGCCGCACCCGCGCCGTTCACCACCAGCCTGACATCGGCGAGATCGCGCTCCGTCAGGTGGCAGGCATTGATGATGGCGGCTGCAGCGACGATCGCCGTGCCATGCTGGTCGTCATGGAAGACCGGAATATCCATCAGCTCGCGCAGGCGGCTCTCGATGACGAAACATTCCGGCGCCTTGATATCTTCCAGATTGATGCCGCCGAAGGAGGCGCCGAGCAGCCGCACGCAGGCAACGAACTCGTCCACATCTTCCGTGGAGACCTCAAGATCGATGCCATCGACATCGGCAAAACGCTTGAACAGGGCGACCTTGCCCTCCATCACCGGCTTGGAGGCGAGCGCACCGATATTGCCGAGGCCGAGCACGGCCGTGCCGTTGGAAATGACAGCCACCATATTGCCGCGCGTCGTATAGATATAGGCGCGGTCCGGATCCTCCGCGATTTTGAGGCAGGGGGCCGCCACACCCGGCGAATAGGCGAGGCTGAGGTCGCGCGCCGTCGTCAGCGGCTTGGAAATACGCGTTTCCAGCTTGCCCGGCCGCCCGGTGGCATGGAGTTCCAGCGCGCTTTCCTCGAGAAAGCCCGGCCGCGCGGCCGGGGGGGCGTGGTCAGCCATGGCGTCTCCGATCCTTTTCTTGCCGGTGCGCTTTCTGCGCCTGAACGGCAAGACTAACCCCTGGAGGTGACGGGACGCTAGTGTCCCGGACAGAAAGTTGGCCGTCCTGTGAACAGGCCCGGGATGCACGGCCGCCTTCCCTCCCGCGACGTCAGCCGCGGCCCCTGCCCGGGGGCCTTCCCGCTCATTCCTGCCCTGTTGCGGTATCACGGATCTGTTACTGCTGCGGCATCACCTGTTCACGACCGGAAGGCAGCAGGAACGAACCACATTGGCACCTCCCCCCGTCCATCCTCCAGAATCTTGTTTCATCATCGCCGATGACGAACAACGGCCACGATCTTCCAGAAACCACGCTCCCCTTATCTTCCCGCCCGCTCGCGGAATGCATCAATATTACCCCGTTGTGCAATCTCACTGGATTGCGCATCCAATGCTTGTCGCGTAATGCGGGCACGATCGAGATTGACCAATCTCTGGCGTTTTTGACGGAGCTTTCGTGCCACCAGCAAAATTCCCCCTCCGGCACATTGGCGCTGTGGAAACACTGCGCATGGAGCTTTATGTTGAACGAACAATCGGCTTGGACAGCTGATGAGACCGGCGCTGCGCGTCCAACAGGCTCTTTCCAGGAACGCCATTTCCGTTCGGGAGAGGGAGTGTTTGCGCGATTTAGCCGCCCGGCGGACTATCACGGCTGTCGCGGCATTCGCCGTGTTCTCGGAAAGCGGATCCTTCCAAGGCGCCATCACGGCGCGGGAAGCAGCACTCTTCCCGGAGCGGAGTTTCGCCGATTTGTTGACCAAACGCCCACTGCCGCCGCTGCAGGCCGACGCTCCGCTTGAGGATGCCGTTCTGCTTTTCAATACGGAACAGGTCGAATGCCTGGGCGTGTACGACAGGCACAACCAGTTCTGCGGCATCCTTTCCCAAGCCTCGGCGCTGGAGGCGCTCATCGCCCGTGAGCACCACCTCACCTTTTACGACCAACTGACCGCGCTACCCAACCGGGCCTTTCTTCATACGCGGCTCGACCAATTGATCCAGGCGAGCCGCCGGGACGGATCACCTTTTGCCGTCGCCTTCATCGACCTCGACAATTTCAAACAGATCAACAACGCGCTCGGCCACTGCATGGGCGATCAGGTTCTGGCAGACGTCGGCCAGCGCCTGGCGGCCAACCGTCGCCAGCAGGACACCGTCTGCCGTTTCGGCGGTGACGCGTTTGTTGCCATCCTATCGGGCTACGGCAGTGAGGCGGAGCTGAGGACCCGCGTCGACCACCTTTTTTCCTGCCTGAACGGCCATGTGACCGTCAGGGAGCACGAGGTCTTCATCACCGCGAGCATCGGCGTGGCCCGCTATCCGCGGGACGGGGTTGATGGCGAGCACCTGCTGCGCAATGCGGATCTTGCGATGTACCGCTCCAAGGAGGGTGGCCGCGAGCGCTTCCATTTCTATGAACCCGGCATGGACATCGAGAGCGCCCGCCAGCTCAAGTTGCAGAACATCCTGCGCCGTGCCTACGAAAACGGCAATTTCTGGCTGGCCTGGCAACCGCAGTTCTGCCTTCACTCGGGTGACATGGTGGGCGCGGAAGTGCTGATGCGCTGCACCTCGCCCGCAAGCGGGTCGATCGACCCGAGCACCTTCATACCCGTGGCAGAACAGAGCGGCCTCATCATCAGCCTCGGTGAATGGGCGCTTCAGCAAGTGGCGCGGGAGACGGTCACCCATCTCGCCGGCCTGCCGGCCGGCTTCCGTATTGCGGTCAACCTATCCGTCAGCCAGCTCGACAACGCGCTCATCCAGCCTGTGCTCGAAACTGCCAAAGCCGTTCAAAGCCGTGGCTTCCGCCTTGAGGTCGAGATCACCGAAAGCACCCTGATGAAAGCCTCGGGAGAGGGAGACCGGTTCATCGCGGAACTTGCGGCCCACGCCGTCGAAATCGCCGTCGATGACTTCGGCTCGGGCTATTCCAACCTCGCCCGCCTGCGCGACATGCCGGTCAACCGCCTCAAGATCGCGCCAGGCTTCACTCACGAACTCGACGCCATCGGCAATCGCTCCGCCAAGATCGCCGCCGCTGTCATCGCGCTCAGCCGCGCCCTCTCGATCGCGGTCACCGCCGAAGGCGTCGAACGGCCGGAGCAGGCGGAGCTGCTCCGGCGCCTGGGCTGCGACGACGCGCAAGGCTACTGGTATGCGCGGCCCATGCCCATCACCGAATTCGCGGCCCTTGCCCACCGCGCCGCTGCAATCGCGTCGTGCAGGCAAGCCCGCAAGCAGCCGCAAACAGCAAGATCCCTGACGACACCGCAGGGCAAGAGGATGAGATACCGCGCGAGAGCGCGACAGCCCTCCCGGAACCGCAACGGGAGGCAGCCCATCCTTGACCGGCGGTTCCAATCAACCGGTCAGCGTATAAAAGGGCGGCTCAGCCAGATCGCGAGCCGCGATCCGCCTGATCGCCCGGGGCTCCGTATGCCTCGTGGCGACATCCTCCTTGCATGACCGGAGACGACGATGACGACAGTCGCATTCCTGGGCCTTGGCGCCATGGGCGCCCGCATGGCCGCCAATCTCCTCAAGGCCGGCTTTTCGCTGACGGTGTGGAACCGCACGCCTGCCGCGGCTGAACCGCTGGTCCAGGCCGGCGCCCGCCAGGCGCAGACGCCGAAGGAAGCCGCCACGGGGGCCGATTTCGTGATCGCCATGGTGCGCGACGATGAGGCATCGCGCGATGTCTGGCTGAACCCGCAGACAGGCGCACTCGCCGGCATGGCAGCGGGTGCCGTCGGCCTCGAAAGCTCGACGCTGACGCCCGACTGGGTGCGCGCCCTCGGCCGCGAGTTCGCCGCCCGCAATCTGAGCCTCCTGGAAGCGCCGGTCTCCGGCTCGCGCCCGGCGGCAGAGAATGCCCTGCTCGTCTTTCTCCTGGGCGGTGACGAAGCGGTCGCGGCCAAGGCCGAGCCTCTGCTGAAGAGCATGGGCTCGACCATCAACCTCGTGGGTCCGCTCGGCGCGGGCGCGCTCACCAAGCTCGCGACCAATGCCATTCTCGGCATCCAGGTGACCGCCTATGCCGAGATCATCGGCATGCTGCAGGCGGCGGGCCTGGACCCGGCACGCAGCCTGAAGGCGATCGCCACCACGCCGGTCTGGGCACCGGTCGCGACCTTCTTCACGGGCTCCATGCTCTCGGCCAACTTCGCGCCGCAGTTCCCGGTTGGCCTGATCGAAAAGGACTTCCGCTATGCGCTGAAGGTTGCAGGCGCCGCCGAGAAGGTCCCGGCCATCGCGACCGCCCATGGCGTCTTCCAGAAAGCCATCGCCCAGGGCCTGGCCGAACTCAACATGACGAGCGTCGTCACGCTCTATGACGGCGAAGCCCGGAAGGGCTGAGGCCCTTCGCTCTGGCGCGGATCGGTTTATCGGTCCGCGCCAGAACAAGCCGTCTCCCGCAAGCGTCCCGGCCGCACGCCGAACCTGCGGAGAAAAGCCCTGCTGAACGCCGCCTCGGACTGGTAGCCGACATCGTCGGCAATCCGGCCGATGGGCTCGTGGCCGCAGATCAGCCGCTGGCGGCCCAGGTTGAGGCGCAACTCGGTCAAAAAGGCCAGAGGGGAAACACCCGCTGCCTTGCGGAAGCCCCGCACCAGCGTGGCGCGCGAAGCCGCCGCGACCTCTGCCAGCGCGTCAAGCGACCAGTCGCGGGCCGGATCGCGCAGCATGGCAAGCACCGCCTGCGCGGTCAGGCGCTGGCCCAGAAGCGCCAGCAGCCCTTCCGGCGGTGGCTGATCCTCAAGGTGGCGGCGCAGCATCATCACGAACAAGGCACTGGCGAGGTCAGCGGCAATCGCCGCGGCACCCGGCCGGGCACCGTCCAGCTCGTCGCGGATCGCCCCCATGATGGTGCTGAAAAGCACGATCGGTGTGTCCTGGGCCGCGCGCAGGACGATGACATCGGGCAAAGCCGCGATCACCAGATTATCCGGCGCCGCCGCGAAATGAAGGCGCCCGCAGATCAGCTCGGTATCGACGGTGACGCCGCTGCTGCTCTTGATGCGAATGGCGTTGGTATAGGCGGCGCTGACCGGCGCGGCCGCAGCGGGAGACGCCATTGGTGCGCACAGCACGTGCCGCTCGCCATGCGGCAACAGCAACACGTCGCCGGCGGTCAGCGTGAGGCGCGCGTGGTGCGGCCGCTCCAGCACGCATTGCCCGCGGGTCACGATATGAAAATAAGCCTTGCCGCGCTGCACATCGTCATGCGCGGTCCGCCAATCCCCGCCGAAGCGGCAGAAATCCTCCAGCTCAGGGCGGACGCGCAGCAAGGGCACAAGGCCTGCAAGGGCATCGGCGGGCGCGGGCGATGTCACGGCAGTCCCTCTTTTTGATCCGCGCGGTCATGTCTTTGCGCCGCGCCAGCATTAACGCGAACAGGCCAGGCACCTAGGTTTGCCTCATCGTCAAACCCAAGGAGGCTGTCATGCATATGATGGATTGGAACGCGTATCGTCAGCAGGTCGTCGCCGGCGTCGGCGGCATCGCCAAACTAAGCCCCGATGTCGTCAAGGGCTATGCCACCCTCACCGGTGCCGGTGAAAAAACCGGCCACCTCGACGCCAAGACCCGGGAGCTGATTGCCCTGGCCGTGGCCGTCAGCCTGCGGTGTGACGGCTGTATCACGGTCCATACCGAGGCAGCCCGCAAACTCGGTGCCAGCAAGGGCGAAATCGCCGAGGCACTGGGCACCGCCATCGCCGTCAATGCGGGCGCGGCTCTCGTCTATTCCACTCGCGTCATGGATGCCTTCGACGCAGCGGTCGAGACCGCTTGACGAGGACAATCCGCCGCAATCAGCCCAGACTTTGGTCCCGCTTGCGGACAGCACCATTTAGGAGAGGGAACAGCGCGGCGAATTCCATCGCCGCGTCAGCCTGACACCATCGCCTAGAGGAATGTACCTCGCCTTCGACGCGTCGCGGAAGTTGCCCCCATGCTTACCCTGCTTTGGTTCAGTCGCGATCTACGGCTCGCGGATAACCCCGCCCTGGCGGCTGCAATCGCCCGCGGTGGCCCCATCCTCCCCGTTTTCGTTCTCGATGATCCCGACGCAGGTGAATGGGCTCCGGGCGGCGCGGCGCGCTGGTGGCTTCACGGATCGCTCCGTGCTCTGGATGACAGCCTGCGCCTGCGGGGCAACGCGCTGGTGCTGCGGCAAGGGCCAGCCGAGATTGTCATCAACCAGATGATCGATCAGACCGGCGCCGACGCCGTCTACTGGAACCGCCGCTACGAACCCTGGGCGACGGCGAGAGGCGAACGCCTCAAGACGGCGCTGAGGAACCGGGGCATCGAGGCCCGCAGCTTCAATTCGGCCCTGATCCGGGAGCCCTGGACGGTGACGACGCAGAAGGGCGAGCCCTATCGGGTCTTCACGCCATTCTGGAAGGCCCTGAGAGCGACGGGCGTCTCCGAGCCAGCGATGGCCGCGCCGAAACAAATTCCAGGACCGGCGACCGCCCCCAGGAGTGAACCGCTTTCATCCTGGGCGTTGCGCCCCACCGCGCCGGACTGGGCCGGCGGGATGCAGGCGATGTGGACGCCCGGTGAAGCCGGGGCGCAGGCGCGGCTCGCGCACTTCGCCGCGGCCGCTGCGTCCGACTATCGGGACACGCGCAACACGCCCGGCCTGGCCGGCACATCGCGCTTGTCGCCGCATCTCCACTTCGGTGAAATCGGTCCCGCGTCAGATCTGGCGTTCGATCACGGCCCAGTCCTTGGCCAGAACCGGCAATCCAATGCCGGCGGGCGTCGAGGCCTATCTCTCGGAAATCGCCTGGCGGGAGTTCTCCTATCACCTGCTGTTCCATTTCCCGACCCTGCCGGAGGCGCCGCTCCGCCCGGAGTTCGCCCAGTTCCCCTGGGCAGAGAACGCCAAAGACCTTTCGTCCTGGCAGCGCGGGCTGACCGGTTATCCGATCGTCGACGCCGGCATGCGGGAGCTGTGGAGCACGGGTTGGATGCACAACCGTGTTCGCATGATCGTCGCGTCATTCCTGATCAAGGATCTCCTGCTGCATTGGCGCGCCGGCGAAAAGTGGTTCTGGGACACGCTGGTTGACGCCGACCTCGCGAGCAACGCGGCGAACTGGCAATGGGTCGCCGGGTGCGGCGCGGACGCCGCACCGTATTTCCGCGTCTTCAACCCGTCTCTGCAGGGTGCGAAGTTTGATCCGAATGGCGATTATGTCCGCCGCTGGGTGCCGGAAATCGGCAAACTTCCCGACTCGCTGCTGCATTCGCCATGGGACGCAAGGCCGATAGAACTCGCCGACGCCGGGATCAGTCTGGGTCGAACCTATCCGGCGCCGATCGTCGACCACGCTGGGGCGAGGCAGCGTGCCCTCGAAGCGTTTAAGCGGATAAAGCAAAGCTGATCGTCGGGAGCGCCCGACATCCCAGTGGTTGTGTGGCTCCCAAGCGGGGCCTCCGCGGGCGTCTCTGAGGCCGCCTCAACCAACAAAAAGCCCGCATTTCTGCGGGCTTTTCCGTGCTTTAGTGCGCGTCGGTGCCGGCCTGTGCCGGACGCGGGATCATTCCCACTCGATCGTGCCCGGCGGCTTGCTGGTGATGTCGTAGGTCACGCGGTTGATGCCCCGCACCTCATTGACAATGCGGCTCGCGACACGGGTCAGGAACGATACGTCGAAGGGGTAGACATCTGCCGTCATGCCATCGGTGCTCGTCACCGCGCGCAGCGCGCAGGCGAGGTCGTAGGTGCGGCCGTCGCCCATCACGCCGACGCTGCGCACCGGCAGCAGCACGGCGAAAGCCTGCCAGATCTGATCGTAAAGATTATGCAGGCGCAGCTCTTCGAGGAAGATCGCATCCGCCCGGCGCAACAGTGCCAGCTTCTCGCGGCTGATCGCGCCCGGAATGCGGATGGCGAGCCCCGGCCCCGGGAAGGGATG
Source organism: uncultured Alphaproteobacteria bacterium (assembly GCA_963834475.1). Classification (GTDB taxonomy): domain Bacteria; phylum Pseudomonadota; class Alphaproteobacteria; order Acetobacterales; family Acetobacteraceae; genus Acidisoma. The sequence goes on from CAWIBZ010000005.1 coordinate 86,906, forward strand.
GCGCCCCACCATGGACTGCGGCAGGCCGAGCTCGAGCCCCAGCAGCCGCACCTCATCCTTGAACAGCTCGCGCAGGGGCTCCACCAGCTTCATGCGCATCCGCGCCGGCAGGCCGCCCACATTATGGTGGGACTTGATCGTCACCGAAGGCCCGCCCGTGAAACTCACGCTCTCGATCACGTCCGGGTAAAGCGTGCCCTGGGCCAGGAAATCCGCGCCGCCGAGCTTCGCCGCCTCTTCCTCGAAGACATCGATGAACAGCCTCCCGATCGTCTTGCGCTTCACTTCCGGGTCGTCGACGCCTTCGAGCGCGCCGAGGAACATGTCGGACGCGTCGCGATGCACGAGCTTGATGTTGAAGCGGTCACGGAACAGGGTGCACCACCTGCTCCGCCTCGCTCTCCCGCAGCAGGCCATGGTCGACGAAAATGCAGGTGAGCTGATCGCCGATCGCCTCATGGATGAGTGCCGCCGCAACCGCGGAATCGACGCCGCCCGAAAGGCCGCAGATCACCCGCCCCTGACCCACCTGGCGGCGGATCGCCTCGATCTGCGTCTGCCGGAAGGACGCCATGGTCCAGTCACCCCGGCAGCCGGCAATGGCATGGGTGAAGTTTTTCAGGATCGCGGCGCCATGCGGCGTATGGGCAACTTCGAGATGGAACTGAACGCCGTAGAAGCGCCGCTCGTCATCGGCAATCACCGCGAAGGGCGCGCCCTCGCTCGTGCCCACCGCGCGGAATCCGGCGGGAGCTTCGTCACGCGGTCGCCATGGCTCATCCATACCTGCTCGCGCGCACCTGGGCTCCAGCTGTCGCCGATGCCGTCGAACAGGGCGCAATTCTCCGTCACCTCGACATAGGCGCGGCCGAATTCGCGATGGTCATGACCTTCCACCATGCCGCCAAGCTGCGCACACATCGCCTGCTGGCCGTAGCAGATGCCGAGCACCGGCACGCCGAGTCTCGAACACGATCTCCGGCACGCGGGGCGATGCCTCCTCGGTGACCGCAGGCCGGGCCGCCGGACAGGATGATGCCGCGCGGCGCAAAATCGGCGATCTTCTGCGGGTCGGCGTTGAAGGGCCAGATTTCGGAATAGACGCCACTTTCGCGCACGCGGCGGGCGATCAGCTGCGTCAACTGGCTGCCGAAATCGAGGATGAGGATACGGTCTGCGGTGATCTGTGCCATGTCGCGATATGAACGCGCGGCGCGGATTCGAGGCAAGCCGATTCGCGTGCAAACCTCCTAGCTTTCCGGCGCCACCAGCCGTTCGATCGGGTCCCAGACGAAGGCCGTCTGCGGCTGGGACTCGCCGCCCACCGCGCACGCCCCTTCCACCGCGCGCACACCGCCCAGACGCTCATAGAACCAGCGGCTCGGATTCTGGCTCAGCACCCAGACGAAAAGGCTGCGGCAGCCGGCCGCGCCAGATCCGGCCGCCGCCGCCCGGATCAGCGCCGCGGCCGACGCCCTGCTCGCGCCAATCATCCAGCACATAGAGCGTCTCGATCTCGCCGTCGGCAATCGTCGGCGCTCGGCGCAACGGCTGGCCGTCACGAAGCCGATGACGGCGGGCACATCCGGCATCGTCGGCCGGCGGCTCGGCGACATGCACAATGCCGCCGGTGCGGATCAGCGTGGCTGTAATAGCCCTCCTGCCGACGGGCGGAGAGATCGGTCAGCGTCCAGTCGGGCAACAGGCCGGCATAGGCGCTGCGCCAGGCGGCGACATGCACGGCAGCAATCGCGGCCCCGTCCGAGGGCGGGCGGGCCGGATCAGCGTCATGTCCGTTCGAGCACGGCCGCGAAAAACCCGTCCGTCCCGTGGCGGCGCCGGGGTCAGACGCACCATGCCGCCCTCGGCCGAGCGCCGCCACGCCGGGGCGGCCGGCAGCTACTCAACGCGAAATCCGCCATGCTCGGCCAGAAAGCGCTCCACCTGATCCTCATTCTCCGGTCGCAGCAGCGAGCAGGTCGCATAGACCAACCGCCCGCCCTTGCGCAGGAAGCGCGCGGCATCATGCAGGATCGCGGCCTGCTTTTCCACAAGGTCGGTGAGATCGGCCTCGGTGAGAGCCGCAGCCGCGCATCGGGGTTGCGCCGCCAGGTGCCGGTGCCGGTGCAGGGCGCGTCCACCAGCACCCGGTCGCAGGTCTCGCGCCGCCGCTTCGCCCATTTTTGTCGCCCGGCGTCAGCAGATGCTGCTCGACATTATGCACGCCCGCCCGGCGCAGCCGCCGCACCGCCCCTCCAGCCGCGGCGCCGAGGTATCGGCCGCCAGGATATGGCCGCTTGATTCTCCATCGTCATGGCCATCGCCAGCGTCTTGCCGCCCGCGCCAGCGCAGTAATCGAGCACCCGCATGCCCGGCTCGGGCATCCGCCAGCAGCGCCACGACCTGGCTGCCCTCGTCCTGGATCTCGACGAGACCCGCTCTGGAAGGCCTCGCCCGTCACCACGGGCGGCGGCCCTCGATCCGCAAGCCCCAGGGGCTGAGCGCCGTCGGGCTTGGCCTCGATCCCTTCGGCCGCCAGGGCGCGCCGATCGCCGCCTCCCGGTCGCCCTTGAGCAGATTGACGCGCAGGTCGAGCGGCGCCGGGGCCAGCATCGCCGCCACCTCGCGCTCCGTATCGCGCACCGAAGCGGCTCGACCAGCAGCGGCATGATCCAGTCCGGCACTTCCAGCCGCACGGCGTCCGGCATCGCCGGGTGCTCGAAGGTATGGTCGTTGAGGCGGCGCAGCGATCTCCGCCTCCTCCGCGTCCAGCGGCTCGGGCGCATAGCGGCCGCCGGAATACATGGCTGCACACACGCCATAGGACGGCCGGCCGCCCAGCACGGCCAGCGCCGCGACCGGCAGGCGCGGGCTGGGCTCGCCCTGGGCGCGCTCGATCCACCAGGTGAGCCGGCGCTGATGGCGCAGCACGGCCCAGACCTGATCCGAAACGTCACGCCGGTCGCCGCCGCCGATGAAGCGGCGGTTGCGGAAGAAGTCGTTGGCGACCGCATCGGCGGGCTTGCGGGGCGCGGCCGCGATCGCTTCCAGCAAGAGCGATCGCGGCCGCAAGACGGGCATTGGGTGTCAAGTGATCGGGAACCGCCTTTAAGCGCGTCAGACAGATTGATCAGTCGCGCCGGTAGTTCGGCGCCTCGCGCGTGATCGCCACGTCATGCACATGGCTTTCGCGCAAGCCCGCACCGGTGATGCGGCGGAACCGCGCGCTCCGCTGCAGCTCGGCGATATCCGGGCTGCCCGCATAGCCCATGCCGGCGCGCAAGCCGCCGACCAGCTGATGCACCACGGCCGAGACCGGGCCCTTGTAGGCCACCTGCCCTTCGATCCCCTCCGGCACCAGCTTGAGCTGGTCCTTGATGTCCTGCTGGAAATAGCGGTCGGCCGAGCCGCGCGCCATGGCGCCGATGCTGCCCATGCCGCGATAGGATTTGTAGCTGCGGCCCTGGTAGAGAAACACCTCGCCCGGCGCTTCGTCCGTGCCGGCGAGCAGGCTGCCGACCATCACCGCGTTCGCCCCGGCGGCGATCGCCTTCACCATATCGCCCGAGGTGCGGATGCCGCCATCGGCGATCGCCGGCACGCCGAGCGCCCGGCAGGCGGCCGAGGTTTCCAGCACGGCGGAGAATTGCGGCACGCCGACGCCCGCGACAACGCGCGTCGTGCAGATGCTGCCCGGCCCGATGCCGATCTTCACCGCATCCGCGCCGGCATCGATCAGCGCCTCGGCGCCGTCCGGCGTCGCCACATTGCCGGCCACGACCTCCACCGCATTGGACGTGCCTTGATCGTCTCGACCGAGGTCAGCACGCCCGCGGAATGGCCATGCGCGGTATCGACGACGATGACATCCACCCCGGCGGCGATCAGCGCCTCGCGCCCGCGCCTCGCCGTCCGGTGCCGACGCCGGTGGCGGCGGCGACGCGCAGCCGGCCGAGGTCGTCCTTGTTCGCCAGCGGATAGGCCTCCGCCTTGTCCATGTCCTTGACCGTGATCAGGCCGACGCAGCGATACTGCGCGTCCACCACCAGCAGCTTCTCGATGCGGTGCTTGTGCAGCAGGCCGCGCGCCTCTTCCGGCTTGGCGCCCTCGACGACGGTCACCAGCCGGTCATGCGTCATCAGCTCGGAAACGCGCTGCGTCGGGTCGGTCGCGAAGCGCACGTCGCGGTTGGTGAGAATGCCGACGAGCTTGCCCGTGCCCGCGCTCGACCACGGGCACGCCGCTGATGCGGTTGGCCTGCCATCAGCGCGCGGGCATCGGCCAGCGTCTCATCCGGATGGATGGTCACGGGATCGACCACCATGCCGGATTCGAAGCGCTTCACGCGGCGAACCTGGGCGGCCTGCTCCTCGATCGACAGGTTCTTATGGATGACGCCCATGCCGCCGAGCTGCGCCATGGCAATGGCCATGCCGCTTTCGGTCACCGTATCCATCGCCGCGGCGATCAGCGGGATATTGAGGGCGATATTGCGGGTGAACCGCGTCTTGGTGTCGACCGTCGCTCGGCAGAACCTGGGAATAATTGGGCACAAGAAGGACATCGTCGAAGGCCAAGCGCCTCTTCGACCGGCGGCCGCGTCACGACCTGCCGCCGGATATCCAGTGACTGCTCGATGCGAATTGTCGGGGGTTAAATCACTGGATGCCATGGCCGCCTCACCTGTCCTTGCGAAACCTTGGCGCTGCCGCATACTCTGCCGGGACCGTCCATGCAAGAAAAGGGTGAGCGCAGCTGCCTTGCTCACGCGGCGGCGTCTCGCCGCAACAGGGCGAAGATCCGGCCATCGATGACGATCAACCCTGCCGCGATCAGCGCCATGCCGGCGAAATGGCTGGCGACCAGCCGTTCGCCCAACACCCCCCAGTTCATCAGAACCGCGCTGACCGGCACCAGGAGCGTCACCAGGGAACTGTTCACGGCACCCCCCGCCTCGAGGATGCGGAAGAACAGGATATAGGCGAGCGCAGTGGAGAGCAGGGCGAGGCCGAGCACCGCGGAGAGCGTGACCGTGCCCGGCAGGGCCAGCTGCCATGGGTGGTCGACGATCAGCGCGGCCGGCAGCATCACGCAGGCGCTGGCGCAGGTCTGGCCGAAGGCGCCCATGGCGGGCGGCACGCCCATGCGCCGGAAACGGCGGCCGAAGACACCCGCGACCCCGTAGGAGAAGGCGGCGGCGAGGCAGGCGAGCATGGCCGGCAGCGAAGGGCCGGGGCGGCCGACGAGCCCGCCGCCGAGCAGCACGATGACGCCGAGAAAGCCGAGCAGGATGCCGCCCAGCTTCTGTGGTGTGATCTTCTCATCCGCCGTCAGCCAGTGGGCGACGAGGATGGAAAAGATCGGCGTCGTCGCATTGAGGATGGAGGCAAGGCCGCCGCCGATTCTGGTCTGGCCCCAGAAGAGCAGCGTGAAGGGGATGACATTGTTGAGCAGCCCCATCCCTAGGAAGGCGCGCCAGATCGCCGCCTCGCGCGGGAAGCGGACGCCGCGGAGCGCGAGGAAGGCCGCCAGTGCCGCCGATGCCAGCACGACGCGCAGAAACACGAGCGTCAGCGGCGGCAGCTCGCGCAAGCCGAGCTTGATGAACAGAAACGATCCGCCCCAGAGCACCGACAGAACCAGAAGCAGCGCCCATTCCAGCGGCCCCATGCCTGATGACTTTTGCATAATCGACCCTCGCGATGCTGACCCGGCCATTCTGGCTGGTTTTAGCAGGGAAGACTCGCCGCCTGCGGACAGGATCGTGACGGCCCCAGGGCACCCCGCTCTTGCTTCTGGAGCGGGATGAGCGCCCGATGACGTAAAAGAGGCCCGAGATGGCGCCACCTCCCCCGTCGGGCCAAGGCAGACCCCATGCCCGCTTCCTGGCCGGTTCGATCATGCGGCATGTCACCGTTATGGCGCTCACGGGGGCCGTCGGCATCGTTTCCGTCTTCGCGGTCGATCTTCTCAACTTCTTCTACATCTCCCGCCTCGGGGAGAAGCCCATTGCCGCGGCTGTCGGCTTTGCCGGGGCCATCGGCTTCTTTCAGATCTCCATCGGCATCGGGCTGACCATCGGCATCGGCGCCGCTGTCTCCACCGCCATCGGCCGGCAGGCGAACCGCGCCGGCCCCGGTGACGCGCCACGGATTGCCACCACAAGCCTTATCGCGCTCGGCCTTCTCACCCTGGCCCTCGGTCTGCTCACCGCGGCGGCGCGCGGCCCCCTGCTCGATCTTTTGCACGCGGAGGGTGACACGAAGCGGCTTGCCGCGATGTACCTCCTCATCACCTCACCGGCCCTGCCCTTCATGATCCTCGCCATGGGCAGTGCCGCGCTGCTGCGTTCGGCGGGTGCGGCGCGGCGGGCGATGAACGTCACGCTCTATGGGGCGCTCGCGGTCGCCCTCATGGACCCGATCTTCATCTTCGCCCTCCATCTGCGACTGGAGGGGGCGGCCATCAGCACCGTGCTCTCCCGCGCCTTCATGGCCGCCCTCAGCCTCTCCTACCTGCGGGGCCAGGGGCTGTTGCGCCGGCCGGATTTCACCCACGCCCGTGCCGACCTCATGCGCGTCGGCCGGGTGGCGGGGCCCGCCATCCTCACCAACCTCGCGACACCGGTCGGCTCCGCTTACGTCACCCACACCATGGCGCACTTCGGCGTGACCGCCGTCGCCGGACAGGCGGCGATCGACCGCATCATGCCCGTCGCCTTCGGCGTCCTCTTCGCGCTGACGGGCGCGGTCGGGCCGATCATGGCGCAGAACCTCGGCGCCGGGCGGACGGACCGCGTGCGCGAGACCTTGCGGGCGAGCCTCATCTTCATGGTGCTGTCGGTGCTCGTCGCCTGGGGCGTTCTGGCCTCCGTGCAGGATCTGCTCGCCATCGCCTTTTCCTCCCAGGGGGTCGCGGCCGCTCTCCTGCACCTCTACTGCACCTGGCTGGCGGGCGCGGCGATCTTCCTCGGCGCCCTGTTCGTGGGCAATTCCGCCTTCAACAATCTCGGCCGACCCGGTTACGCGACCTTGCTCAACTGGGGGCGCGCGACCCTCGGCACCATTCCCTTCGTCCATATCGGGGCGCGGTTCGGGCCGCTTGGGGTTGCCGTCGGCCAGGCCGCAGGCTCGGTCGTCTTCGGCGTGGCTGCCATCTTCCTTGCCTTCCGCGTCGTGAACCACCTCCACCGCGAGCAGGCGGGGCGCATGCCGGAGCCGATCATCGCCGTTCCCGGCGGGCGGAATACCGCGACCAATCTGGAAGTGGACGAGACATAGAATTGCCCATTCAACCGATGCCGTGGCAAACAAAACCCTCCACGGTCAGAAGTCCCAAAGAAGATTCTTGAGCTGACCCTCTCTTCTCAAGTAAATCCGGCGAGTCCCGGCCCTATGGGCCTTGCGTCACGTGACCATCGTTGCTCATTCTACCTATCGTGCCTGCCAACAGAAAATAGATGCATTTGCCGCCCATCAATGCAGCATCCGCTTCTTTCAGAACGGATGCCGGTTGCACGGGCGCTGGTAGTTTTCATTCAGAAATATCCAGGAATGATCACGAATCTCGCGCCGCTCCAACAACCATGATTGTTTTTGCTTGCAAAACGCGTTCTGATGAATGTAGCCTCGCACAGCTCCATTCCCGATTGATTGTATCTTTTTCGAAATTCAAGCCGGTACTTGGCATCACTTCGCATCGCTTGAATTTATCAAAAGAGGGAGGAAGAACATGATGCCGAATTTCACGAAATTGGCCTTTATTGTTTTCGTGGGTATCCTCTGTAGTTCGACGTCATCTTGGGCGCAGGTGATTTCAGAACTGCCCTATCCGCATGCGGCAACCTGCAACGATTTCAAGCATCATAAGTCCACCAGTTCCTGGTCTCCGAAAGGTGAGATCCAGATAACCTCAGCCACCGGCACGGTGTCGCTCGGGCCTAACAACTCGTTCAGCGCGGCCCAACCTGTCGGAGGCTACGAGCTCGGAAAATGGCTCGATGACAACTGCCGAAAGTCCAAGGTGTGGTAACATGTCGAAGCCGGAGGTCCAGGCCGGAGTGAATGTGGTCACTGGCACCCCTTCGACGGGGCCTTCCTGCCGGCAATCCTGTCGAGCGCATATGGGTTATGAGACCCGGCCCCCCGCCCAATCGCTCCTTCGCCTCGCCCAATGGTCGAACGCGCCCGGGCCACCCGCTTGATGCCAGTCACATTTCTTTCATACCCAGTTCGGCACGACCCGCTTAGGAAATGACTTTCGCCAGACCGCAGGGGTCGTCATGCCGAGACCATCTCTCCTCTCCCAGACCGCCGTCGCCGCTCTCCTGATCGGCCTCGGCGCCGCCACGACACCTGCCGTCGCCTCGGGCAGTGTGGGCGCAACCGCGCCGGCAACGCCGGCCGACACGGCGAACAGCCTGCCGACCGCGACCCCCATCAAGCATCTCGTCATCCTCTATGACGAGAATGTCTCCTTCGACCATTATTTCGCGACCTACCCCAAGGCGGCAAACCCGCCCGGCGAACCGGCCTTCCAGGCCGCGCCCGGCACGCCGACGGCCAATACCCTGGCAGCGGCCAATCTGCTCACCGGCAATCCGAACTTCACCAACAAGGCGAATGGCGCCGACGCGGCGGAGCCCTTCCGCCTCGACCGCACCCAGGCCGCGACAGCCGACCAGAACCACGCCTATACCGCCGAACAGCAGGCCTATAACGGGGGCCGCGCCGATCTCTTCCCGAAATATACCGGCACGGCCACGCACGGCGGCGCGGGCGCCTTCGGCACGCGCGGCCAGGTCATGGGCTATTACGACGGCAATACGGTCACGGCCCTCTGGACCTACGCCCAGCATTTCGCGATGAGCGACAATGCCTATACGGACACCTACGGCCCCTCCAGCCCCGGCGCACTCGAAGTCGCCGCGGGCCAGACAAACGGCGTGACGCTGGTCGCGACCACGCAGAAGCCCTTCAATCTCAAGACGGCAAAGCATTCCTACTACATCAATGACGGCGCGGGCGGCATCGGCATGATCAACGATGTCGATCCGGCCTTCGATGTCTGCTCCAATCCGAAGAACCAGGTCATGATGCAGGGCCGCAACATCGGTGACCTGCTCAACGCCGCCCGCATCAGCTGGGGCGGCTTCATGGGCGGCTTCAACCTCGGCCTCACCAATGCGAACGGCACCACGGGTTGCACACGCAGCACGTTTTCTGGGGTCGTCCACCAACAGGTTGTGGACTACATTCCGCATCACGACTGGTTCCAGTACCTACACATCAACCGCGAATCCGAGCCATGCCCACCCCGCCGCCCTGGCCGATATCGGCTATAGCTTTGACCGGAGCGGCGCGGCCGACCCCGCAAACCACGAATATGACCTCGCGGATTTTTACGCGGCCGTGAAGGCCGGGGACTTCCCGGCCGTCTCCTACATCAAGCTGCCGGCCTATCAGGATGCCCACGCCGGCTACTCCGATCCGCTCGACGAGCAGGAAGGCATGGTTGATCTCATCAACTTCATCCAGCACCAGCCGGACTGGAAGAATACGGCGATCCTCGTCGCCTACGACGATTCGGACGGCTGGTATGACCATGCTTTTGCCAAGCCTGCCAACCCTTCCGCCGACGCCCAGGCCGACCAGCTGGACGGTCCCGGCCGCTGCGGCACGGGCACGCCGCTCGCCGGTATCGGCGGCAAGCCGGTCAATGGCCGCTGCGGCCCCGGCACGCGCCTGCCCTTCCTCGTCATCTCCCCCTGGGCGAGACCCAACGTGATCACGCATAACCTGATCACCCAGGCCTCCGTCCTCCGCTTCATCGAGGATAACTGGCTGAAGGGTGAGCGGCTGGGCGGCGGTTCCTTCGATGCCGCGTCCGGCTCGTTCGTGGATATGTTCGATTTCCAGGCCGGCGGCAAAACGCCGCCGCTGTTCCTGAACGCCAAGACCGGTGAACCGGAGATGGCCGCGCCGTGAGCGCGGCCCAGCCGGGCTAAGGCCGTCCGGCCCAGCCTAGCCCTTGAAGCCCATGGCGATGACGTAAAGCTCGCTCGATTCCTTCCGGCTCGCCGGGGGCTTCGCGTGCTTCACCGTCTCGAAGCGCTGCTTCATCGGCTCCAGCAGGTGCTTGTCCGCCCCGCCCTGGAACAGCTTCGCCACGAAATGGCCGCCCGGCTTCAGCATGGTGAAGGCGAGGTCGAGTGCCAGCTCCGCCAAAGCCACGATGCGGATATGGTCGGTCGAGGCATGGCCCGAGGTATTCGGCGCCATGTCCGACAGAAAGAGGTCGGGCTTGCCGCCCAAAAGCGCGATGATGCGGTCCTGGTTGGCGGGGTCGGTCGCATCGCCCTGGATAAGATGCGCGCCGGCGATGGGCGGGATTTCGAGCAGGTCGATGCCGACGACAGCCGCCGCCCCGCGCTGCAAGCGCCACCTGCGTCCAGCCGCCGGGGGCCGCACCCAGGTCCAGCACCCGCATGCCCTTCTTGATGATCGTGAAGCGGTCATCAAGCTCGATGAGCTTGAAGGCCGCGCGCGACCGGTAGCCCTGCTTCTGCGCCGCCGCCACATAGGGGTCGTTCAACTGCCGCTGCAGCCAGCGCTGGGAGGCGACAGTCCGCCCCGCGCTCTTCTTGAGTTTGACGGCCAGCCCGCGTCCGGCGCCCTTGCCCGGGTCGCTCGGGCCCTTGCGCCCAGTTGGGGCCATGCTTGATCTGCCTTCGTCAGCCGGCGGGCGAAGCGGCGATGGACGTCTGCGGAGCCCAGCCACCGCAGACACGGCGGCCGTCGCGGCGGCGCCCGGCACGGATCTGCCGCAGAAGAATGCCTTCGCGCAAGCCGCGATCGGCGACCCCTACCTCCGGGGTCGGCCAGACGGAGCGAATGGCCGCGAAAATGGCGCAACCCGGCAGCACAAGATCGGCACGCTCTTCACCGATGCAGGGATGGGCGGCGAGCCCGGCCCGCCCCATGGCGCGCAGCGTCTCGACAGCGGCATCCGCCTCCTCACCGGGCAGCAGGATGCCGTCCACCAGGGGGCGGCGATAGCGCGGCAGCTTCAGGGCGACGCTTGCGACCGTCGTGATGGTGCCGCTGGTGCCCAAAAGCCGCACCCCGGCGCGGTTGATCTCCCGGCCGATGCGGTGGATATCCTCGAACGCCCACAGCTTCTCTTCCACGGTCTCGACCATGGTGTTGAAGCCATCTTCGGTGAAGCAGGAGTGTTCGGTGCAGGCGCGCAGCGTCATGACGCCGAAGGGCAGCGAAATATAGCTGATCAGCGTCGGCGTGCCGCTGCTCCAGCCGCACCCAGGCGATTTCCGTGGAGCCGCCGCCGATATCGAACACCAGAGCGCGGCTGCCGGCGCCGCGCAGCAGCGGGCGAGCAGCTTTCCAGCGTCAGCTCCGCCTCTTCGCGGCCCGGAAATGATCCGGATATCGATCCCGGTCTGCTGGCGCACGCGCGCCAGGAAGTCGGCGCCATTGGCCGCGCGGCGGCAGGCTTCGGTCGCGACCGCGGTCAGGCCGCTCAAGCGGTAGCGGGAGAGGCGGCTCGCGCAGGAGCGCAGCGCGTCCATTGCCCGGTCCATCGCGGGCTCAGCCAATTGCCCGGTTTCGGCCAGGCCTTCGCCAAGCCCCACCGAACGGCTGAAGCTTTCGATGACGCGGAAGCCACTGCTGCTCGGCACCCCGAGCATGAGGCGACAGTTGTTGGTTCCCAGATCGAGGGCGCCAAAAATGGGCGCCCCGGACCGCCTTTCAACGATCGGTGCGACATCGCCGGGCGCGCAGAGCGTGGAGATGCTGTGGTCCATAGGGTAATAGTCGCCGCGTCATCAGAGGTTCGACAAGTGTCAAATGTTTAAGTTAGGCTTGCAATCGAAAAGGCATGCCTCGCCAACTGCCGAAACGCCTGCCGCGCCGCGCATCCTCTTCATCACGGCAACGCGGATCGGCGATGCCGTCATCAGCACCGGCATTCTGAAGCACCTGTTGCGACGCTACCCGACTCGGCCCGCTTCACCGTCGCCTGCGGCCCGGTCGCGGCGGGCGTCTTCGAAGCCATGCCGCGCCTGGAACGTCTCATCCTGATGCCCAAGCAGAAATGGGACGGGCATTGGTTCAAGCTCTGGGGCCAGACCGTCACGACCCGCTGGGACCTGGTCGTGGACCTGCGCGGCTCGGGCACAGCGCTCTTTCTCCTCGCCCGCCAGCGGCAGCATTCTGAAGGGCGGGCGCCGCCCTGGCTCGCGCCTCGGCCAGTTCGCCGCCAGCATGGGCCTCGCCCCGCCGCCGCTGCCCGGTTGCCTGGACCGGGGAGGCGGAGCGCGCCCGCGCGGCGACCCTGCTGCCGGCCGGGGTGCCGCTATATCGGCCTTGGCCCCACCGCGAACTGGGCCGGTAAGGTCTGGCCGGCGGAGCGGTTCGTCGCCCTCTTCCAGCGCCTGCGCCAGGGGCCTCTGCCGAGGCCCGCGCCGGTGATCTTCTCCGGCCCAGGCGACATGGAAGCGGCACTCGCGCGGCCGGTGCTGGCGGCGCTGCCCGAGGCGATCGACCTCGCCGGCCGGCTGACCCTGCCGGAAGCGGCTGCCTGCCTCGCGCGGCTGCGCGCTGTTCATCGGCAATGATTCCGGGCTCATGCATCTTGCCGGCGGCGGCAGGCGCGCCGACGCTGGGGCTCTTCGGCCCCTCGCCCGGTCGATGAATATGCGCCCGCCGGCCGGCGCACCGCGGTCGTGGTCGCACCGGGCCCCGCCGGCGCGCGCGCCGATGGACGGGGCTGACGGTGGAGGCTGCGGCCGAGGCCGCTGCCCGAGACATTACTCAGGGACGAAGGACGCAAGTCGCCGCATGACGCCTTTCTACGATCTCATCATCCGCGGCGGCACCGTCGTGCTGCCCTGGGGGCTGGAGCAGGCCGATATCGGCGGTCAACCGCGGCCGGATCGCGACCCTCGCCCCGGGCATGCGGCGCCGAAGCGGCGGAGGTGTTCGACGCCACCGGCCTGCATGTGCTGCCGGGCCTGATCGACGCCCATACCCATCTGCGCGACGCGGAACAGGCCGATGTGGAGAGCATCCCCACCGGCACCCGCGCCGCCATCCTCGGCGGGCCTCGCCGCGGTCTTCGACATGCCGAACGGCAATCCCTCCATCACCACCGCCGAGCGCCTCGCAGGCGAAGAAGGATTCGCGCGACCCGCGCCTGGTGCGATCTCGGCCTCTATGTCGGCGCCGCGCGCACGAATATTCCCGACCTCGCGGCGCTGGAGCTGGAGGACGGCGTCTGCGCCGTCAAAGTTTTCGCCGGGTCAGCAGCACGGGCGACCTGCTCATCGAGGATGACGAGACGCTGGAGGCGGTGATGCGCAGCGGCCGTCGCCGCATCGCCTATCACTCGCGAGGATGAATACCGCCTGCGCGAGCGGAAAGGCCTCGTTCCATGAAGGCATGCCCTATTCGCGCCCATATGGAGTGGCGGGACGTCGAGGCGGCCTTCCTCGGCACCCGGCGGCTGATGGCGCTCGCCCGCAAGACCGGCCGGCCCGCCCATATCCTGCACGTCTCGACCGCCGAGGAACTGGATTACCTGCAGGACTACCGGGACATCGCGACCGTCGAAGTGCTGCTCAACCATCTCACCCAATGGGCGCCCGATGCCTATGACCGGCTGGGACCCTATGCGGTGATGAACCCGCCGATCCGCGACAAGCGGCATATGGACGCCGCCTGGGCCGCGGTCCGCGACGGCATGGTCGATGTCGTCGGCTCCGACCACGCGCCGCATGCCAAGCGCGGCGAAGGAAAAGCCCTGGCCGCTCTGCGCCGCCGGGCCTCACCGGCGTGCAGACCATCGTGCCGCTGATGCTGGACCATGTCTCCGCCGGCCGGCTCTCGCTGATGCGGCTCGCCGATCTCATGTGCGCCGGCCCCGCCCGCGTCTATGGCATCCGCGGCAAGGGCCGCATCGCCCGCGGCTATGACGCGGATTTCACCATCGTCGACATGAAGGCGTCCCGCACCATCGAGCAAAGCTGGATCGCCAGCCCCTGCGGCTGGTCGCCCTTCGTGGGCACCACCGTTCAGGGCTGGCCGGTCGCCACCATCATCCGCGGCCGGACCGTGATGCGCGAGGATGCGGTGCTGGGCGAACCGCAGGGCCAGCTCGTGCGCTTCGCGGGCTGAACGAAGGTCAGGCCGCGACCGCCCGCTCGATCGCCCGGATCACCCGGGCCGAATTGGGCGCCGTGATGCTCGGGAACCAGTCCGCGAGGCGGCCGTCGCGGCCCACCAGATATTTGTAGAAATTCCAGCGTGGCCGGCCCAGAAAGCCGGCCTCCTGGGCGAGCCAGCGGAAGAGCGGATGGGCTGCCCGCCCTTTGACCGGCGACTTTTCCATCATCGGAAAGGTCACGCCGTAATTGGCCTGGCAGAAGGCGCCGATCGCGACCGCCTCCCCTGGCTCCTGATGACCGAAATCGTTGCTCGGCACGCCGATAATGACCAGCCCATCCGTCTCGCCGCCCCGTGTCGCCTGCAGCGCCTGCAGCGCGGCATATTGCGGCGTGAAGCCGCACTGGGAGGCGGTATTGACGATCAGGAGCGGGCGGCCACGGAGATCGGCCAGGGGAAAAGGCTGGCCCTGCAAGGTCCGCAGGCTGAAATCATAGGCAGTCACGGCCATACGGCTTTTCCTCGTGCTCACAGGTTTGCGCGCGCCTCGCGTGGCGGCTATGGTCCGCCCCCGTTTGCGGTCCCATGAAACGAGTATTTCAAGGCGACGCAGACCGTTAGAGGGATGCTGGAGGCGTAGCGTGGTCGATATTTTCGACGAAGTCGATGAAGATCTCCGGGCAGAGCGCCTTGCGCGTTTTGCCCGCCGGTACGCCGTCGCCTTCGTTGCCTTGGCAGTTGTGATCGTGCTCGGCGTGGCCGGCTGGGAAGGCTGGTCGTGGCACCGCGGCCAGCAGAATGCGAAGGCGGCCTCTGCCTTCCTCGCGGTGATGGAACAGGCCGGGCAGCGCGGCTCAGCGGCCGACCGCCAGCACCTGGCCGATCAGTTCGGCGCCGTCGCCCAAACCTCGCCCGGCGGGTACGCGACGCTGGCCAAGCTCAATGAAGCGAGCCTGCTCGCTGATTCCGGCCATCTCAAAGATGCCGAGCCGATCTGGGACGGGCTGATCAATGACGGTCAGATCAACCCGGTGCTGCGCCAGGTCGCGACCCTGAGCTGGGCTTCGCATGAAATCGACACGGCCGAGCCCTCTCTTATCCAGGCGCGGCTCGAATCCCTGGCGGCTGACGGCAGCCCCTGGCGCCCGATCGCGCTGCAATATCTGGCGCTGCTGAGCATCCGCACGGGGCATGACGACCAGGCGATCAAGACGTTCCAAGAAGTCGCGGACGATATTTCGACGCCCCAGGACATGCGGAACATGGCCAATGCCATGGCCGAATCCTTGGGCGCGCCCCCGCCCGCGCAATAATTCCGCCGCAGTCCTTCCCGTGAGCCTCGAGCAGATTGGCCGTTCTATGACCGTCATGTCCTCCAGCCCCGACCATTCCATCGCCGCGACCGAGGCCAACCCCACGATGCTC
Organism: uncultured Alphaproteobacteria bacterium; assembly: GCA_963834475.1. Lineage (GTDB taxonomy): Bacteria > Pseudomonadota > Alphaproteobacteria > Acetobacterales > Acetobacteraceae > Acidisoma. The sequence goes on from CAWIBZ010000005.1 coordinate 102,514, forward strand.
ACACGCCGTCAGGCGCTCGGCCGCGCCGCGGCCTTCGGCCTTCCGCTCGCGCTGACTGCCTGCGGCTTCATCGGCGGCAATGAATCGCCGCCCCTGCCCGGTAAGCGCATCGACGTGATGAGTTCGTCCTCCGCGCTCGATGTCGATCCGACGCTGACCGAGGCTGTGGCGCTGCCGGCGCCCGTCCCGGGCCTGCAATGGCCGCAGCAGGGCGGCAATGCCGCGCATGATCCGGGCATGAGCGCCATCGGCAACAAGCTGGCCCGGCTCTGGTCTGCCGATATCGGTGAAGGCACTGCCTACCGCCAGCGCATTCCGAGCCCGCCTGTCGCCGCGGACGGCATGGTGTTCAGCATGGGCGCGGCCGGCGAGGTCAAGGCGTTCAATATCCAGACCGGCGATAACCTCTGGGGCCACGGCTCCCGGCCGAAGCGGTCGCGCGCCTTCAACATCGGCGGCGGCATCAGCTATGATGGCGGTTGCCTCTATGCCGCCACCGGCTTTGGCGAGATCATCTGCTTCGACGCCAAGAGTGGCGTCATCCGTTGGCGCAAGCCGCTGGGCTCGCCCGCGCGCACCGCCCCCACGATCTCCGGCGACCGCATCTTCGTCAGCCTGATCGACAGCTCGATCCTCGGCATCGATGCGAAAAACGGCTCCATCATCTGGACCCACCAGGCGCGCAATCCGATGACCAGCGTGCTCGGCCTGCCCGCCTCGGCCGTCAGCGGCACCATGGTCATCGCGGGCTTCGGTTCAGGGGATCTCGTCGCGCTCAATATCGATAGCGGTGAAGTGCTGTGGTCCGATAATCTGGGCGCGACCGGCAATGGCCTGTCGCAGCTCTCGGCCATTGTCGGCATGCCGGTGATCGATCAAGGCCGCGTCTATGCAGGCAGCCTTGGCGGCATCGTGCTCTCGATCGACCTGCCGACCGGCCGGCGCCTCTGGGAGCGGGATTTCGCGACCGACCAGACGCCCGTCTTGGCCGGTGACTGGATGTTCACCCTCTCGACCGACCAGCAGCTCGCCGCCATATCCGCGGCAACGGGCCAGGTGAAGTGGGTGCATCAGATGCCGCCCTTCAAGAACATGAAGAAGCTGACCAAGCCGATTTACTGGTGGGGTCCGCTCCTCGCCGGCGGCAGCCTTTTTCTGGCGAGCAACAACAAGCAGCTCGCCGTCGTCGATGCCGTGACCGGCCATCTGACAACCATGATCGACCTGCCCGCCCCGGCGGCGGCGCCCCCGATCGTGGCCGATGGCAAGATCCTGGTGACGGTCCGGACCGGCGATATCGTCGCCTTCGGCTGATCAGCCGGCATGCGCGACACCATAGCTTTGACCCGATAGCAGGGCGGCCAAGAGATGATCATCTCCAAGGGCATTCATCTCGGCTGGCTCCTGCGGGAGAATGCCGCGGCCCTTGGGGTTCTGGTCGTCTACGACATTGTCATCACGCTCGCCTATCTGTGGCTGCATTGGCACTGGATCTCGATCCCGCTGCTGCCCCTGCCGCTCCTGGGCAGTGCCATCGCCCTCATCCTCAGCATTCGCAACAATGCCGCCTACGGGCGGTGGTGGGAGGCGCGCACCCTCTGGGGTGCCGTGCTCAACAGCTCGCGCAACTTCGCGCGCGGCGTCCTGGCGCAAATCGACGATAGCGCCCTCGCCCATCATCTCGTCCGCTGCCAGATCGCCCATGCCCTGGCACTGCGCAGCCATCTCCTGAAACGTCCCAGCGAAGACCGCTGGACGCGCTATCTGCCGCCCGCTCTCGCGGCTTCCTGCGCGCAAGCGGCCAATGTGCCGATCGCCATCCAGGTCGCGATCGGGCAGGCGCTCGCGGCCGCGCGCCGGGACGGCAAGCTCGACAGCATGGCGGTTGCCACTCTCGACCGGACGCTCGCGGCCGTGGTGGACGCCCAAGGGGGGCTGGAGCGGATCAAGAATACGCCACTGCCCCGCCAGTACAGCGCGATCCCCCTACTCTTCAGCCGCGCCTATTGCATCCTGCTGCCGCTCGGCCTCGTGAAGGCGCTCGGCTTCGCAACCCCCGTCGGCTCGGCGCTGATCGGGTTCATGTTCCTGATCCTGGACAAAATCGGCCAGCGACCTCGAAGACCCGTTCAGCAACGACGTACATGACGTGCCGATGAAGGCGATTACCCGCACGCTGGAAATCGACCTGCTGCAGGCAATCGGCGAGACCGATGTGCCGCCGCCCGTCACGGCCGAAGGCGGCATCCTGTCCTAGCGTCCGCCGCTCCAGTCATCCATGCAGATCTGATTTACGTCTTTGGACTTTACCGCCTCGGATTTATCGGTTACAATCCGTTGCGTTATCAATATTACCTTACTTCGCGTTGCAGGAGTAGGTAATGGCGTCTTGCCTGACGAACACAAATAATGAACATCGCTGGCCTGTTCCCGTTACTGCCTGCGCAGTCACCTGACAGGTGAAGTGACTGCATCGGTCTGGGATGTTTCACGACCGCTCCTGTTTCACTATTCAATTCCAATTTGTTACTGAATCGAACTGACACGCAAACGCCGCAACTGCCAGCGTGTAAGATAGCATCCGCCACAAACCGCAGACGACCTTCGGTCACGTCAAAACCGAAGTGCCCGCCGGCGAGAAACCATTCTTCAAGCCCGGGAACGCCTGCCGCTTAATTCGTGCCTCCGCCTGGCCAGGTTAGGAACTGCTTACCGCGTCCGCCTTCCGTTCAGCCCAGGGAGATCAGCATGACGACAACCAAACTCTTCACCGGCGACAATGGTGCGCCTGTCGCTGACAACACCAATGTTTTGACCGCCGGTCCGCGCGGCCCCACGCTCCTGCAGGACGTCTGGCTGATCGAGAAGCTGGCGCATTTCGACCGCGAAGTGATTCCTGAGCGCCGGATGCACGCCAAGGGCTGGGGTGCCTACGGCACCTTCACCGTCACGCACGACATCACGCGCTTCACCAAGGCCAAGATCTTTTCCGAGATCGGCAAACAGACTCCGCTCTTTTCCCGCATCTCGACCGTCGCCGGCGAGCGCGGCGCCGCCGATGCGGAGCGCGACATTCGCGGCTTCGCCGTCAAGCTCTACACGGAGCAAGGCAACTGGGACATCGTCGGCAACAATACGCCCGTGTTCTTTTTCCGGGATCCGCTTCGCTTTCCCGACCTTAACCACGCCATCAAGCGCGATCCCCGTACAGGTCTGCGCAGCGCCAATAACAACTGGGATTTCTGGACGCTCCTGCCGGAGGCGCTGCATCAGGTCACGGTCGTCATGTCCGACCGCGGCATTCCAAAAACCTTGCGGCATATGCACGGGTTCGGCAGCCACACCTATTCGATGATCAATGCTGCGAACGAGCGCGTCTGGGTCAAATTTCATTTCCGCACGCAGCAAGGCATCGAAAACCTGACCGATGCGGAAGCGGAAGCGCTGATCGCCAAGGATCGCGAAAGCCATGGCCGCGACCTGCTGCAGGCGATTGACTCCGGAAACTTCCCCCGCTGGACCTTCTTCATCCAGGTGATGACGGAAGCGCAGGCAAGGACTCACCGCCACAACCCCTTCGATCTCACCAAGGTCTGGCCGAAAGCCGAATACCCGCTGATCGAGGTCGGCGTCATGGAGCTGAACCGCTGGCCGGACAATTACTTCGCGGAAGTGGAGCAGGCGGCCTTCGGGCCGTCCAATATCGTTCCCGGTATCGGCTACTCTCCTGACCGGATGCTTCAGGCGCGGCTATTCTCGTACAACGACGCCGTTCATTACCGCCTCGGCTCCAACTTCTACCAGATCCCGGTCAATGCACCGAAATGCCCCTACCGGAGCTATCACCGGGACGGCCAGATGCGCGTGGACGGCAATCTCGGCGGCACTCTCAGCTACAATCCCAATAGCGAAGGCCTCTGGGACGATCAGCCCGATTTCTCCGAGCCGCCGCTGCCGCTCGACGGTGACGCGGCACGCTATGACCACCGCCTTGACGATGACCACTGGGAGCAGCCGGGCAACCTGTTCCGCCTGATGACCCCCGCCCAACAGCAGGCTTTGTTTGAGAACACCGCCCGCGCCATGGGCGATGCGCGCCAGGAGATCAAGGAGCGGCACATTGCCAATTGCCGGCGCGCCGACCCGGCTTACGGCGCCGGGGTCGCGCAGGCGCTCGGACTGAAAGTGGTTTAAGCGGCCAGAAAAGAGAGCTGCGCCCGCAGTCTCAGCCCTGCACGGGCCGCAACCGGCGGGCCACACCATGGCCCGCTTCGGCGCCGCGCTCCGCGGCCGCGCGCAGCGCCGCGATATTCGCCGCATAGCATTTACTGCCGCCCTTGAAGGCGGAGGAACCGGCAACGAAAACATTGGCGCCGGCCTCGGCGGCCAGTTCCGCCGTTTCCGGCGTGACACCGCCATCAATCTCGATCTCCACCGGGCGGTCGCCGATGAGCGCGCGCAGCCGGCGGATCTTCTCCAGCGCCAATGGCAGGAAGGCCTGGCCGCCAAAGCCCGGATTGACCGTCATGACCAGCACAAGATCGGCCGCATCGAGGCTGTAGCGCACGGCTTCCTCGGAGGTTGCCGGGTTGATCGCGACACCGGCCTTGAGGCCGAGACCACGGATCGCCTGCAATGTACGGTTAAGGTGCGGGCATGCTTCCGCATGGACGGTGATGCGGTCCGAACCGGCCTTGGCGTAGTCTTCCAGATAGCGGTCCGGCGCCTCGATCATGAGGTGCGTGTCGATCGGGCTCTGGCTCACCTTGCGCACCGCTGCGATCACGCCGGGCCCGAAGCTGATATTGGGCACGAACATGCCGTCCATGACGTCGAGATGCAGCCAGTCTGCGCCTGCGGCCTCAATGGCCCGCGTCTCTTCCGCAAACTGGCCGAAATCGGCGGAAAGGATGGATGGATTGATGATCAGGGGGCGTGTCATGACCTGACCATACCGCCTTCGCGGCACGCGCAACAAGGGGCGGCGGCCGCTTCAATTCCTCGTCAAAGCTCTCGAATATTAAACAAAATCAACAGCTTGACCCATGCCGCCCGGAACAAGGACGGCACGGAAATTGCTTGCAGGTGACTGCGCAGGGGCTTGCCAGCGGCACGCGCTCAAGGCAGCGTGTGCAGGCGTTCGTTTCCCGAAAAGGTTCCCATGCGCGTCCAGGAATATCTTGCCATGAGATCATCCGGTGCCGGCTGAAGCAAGCATCAAGCTCTCGATCCGGACGGTGAACCACAGTTTCGGGTCCTTCCGTGCCCTCAACGATATCTCGCTCGACATCAAGGATGGCGAATTCGTCTGCATTCTCGGCGCCTCGGGCTGCGGAAAAAGCACGCTCTTCAACGCGGTCTCCGGCCTTCTCACACCGACCGAGGGCCAGATCCTGCTGGATGGGCAGGATATCATCGGCAAGCCCGGCCAGGTCGGCTACATGCTGCAGAAGGATCTGTTGCTGCCCTGGCGGACGGTGCTCGGCAATATCACCCTCGGCGCCTCGCTCACGCGCGGCGCCACCAGGACCGACCGCGAGCGCGCGGCCGAACTCGCCCGCCATTACGGCCTGGGTGACTTCCTGCGCCACTATCCGCGCGCGCTGTCGGGCGGCATGCGCCAGCGCGTCGCGCTGATGCGCACCATCGCCGCCGGGCGGGAACTCATGCTGCTCGACGAGCCTTTCGGCGCGCTCGACAGCCAGACCCGCATCGGCATGCAGCAATGGCTGCTCGACATATGGCGCGAGCTCAAGCGCACCGTGATGTTCGTGACCCATGATGTCGATGAAGCGATCTTCCTGGCCGATCGCGTCGTCGTCATGCTGCCGCGCCCGGGCCGCATCGGCTGGATTCTCGATGTCGCGATCCCCCGCCCCCGCGCGATGGACTGCCTGACCTCGGACGTCTTTGTGGAGACAAAGCGCAAGATCATGGAAATGCTCTACAGCGAGGCGACGCTGCACGGCGTGCCGGGCGGGCTGAGGGTGCCGGCATGACAGAAGAGACCTCGCCCTGGCGCGGCTATGCGCGCCATGCCGGCCTCTGGCTTGTCGCAATCGGGCTCATCTTCGTCGCCTGGAAGCTCGTCCTCCTCGTGACCGGCCTGCCGGCCTATGTCATTCCGCCGCCGGAAAAGGCCATCGGCGTCCTCATCGACAATATCCCGATGATGCGGCAGCTCACCTGGCAGACGCTGGTCGAGACCTTCTACGGCTATGTCGCGGGCGCGATCATCGGCGTCTTGCTCGCCGTCATCATGGCACAGGTCCCGATCGTACACCGCCTGCTCTACCCGGCGCTCGTGACCTCCCAGGCCGTGCCGATCGTGGCGATCGCCGCCCCCCTCGTCATCATCTTCGGCTTCGGCCTGACGCCGAAGCTCATCATCGTCGCCTGGATCGTCTTCTTCCCGGTCGTCGTGAACGTGCTCGACGGCCTGGCAAGTGTCGATCAGGACCAGGTGAACCTCGCGCGGCTTCTGGGCGGCACGCGGCTCCGCACCTTTGTCATCGTGCGGCTTCCGGCCTGCATCGGCCCGCTTTTCTCCGGCCTCAAGATCGGCGCCTCCTATGCCGTGACGGGTGCCGTCATCGGCGAATGGACCGCCTCCTCCCGCGTCGGGCTTGGCACCTATCTGCTCACGGCGAACGCGCAGATGAACACCGCCGGCGTCTATGGCGCCATGCTGCTGCTGACGGCCATCGGTATCGGCTCCTTCATTTTCGTCGTCCTTGTCGAGCATGTCGCGACGCCCTGGCGCACCCGGATGACCGCCCCCGCCTATTTCGGCGGCAGCGTGCCGGCCCCGTCTCCCTCAACGACAACAACAACCCAGAAGGTCTGAGATGAAGCCTTTCCGTTTCCTCGTGCGGCTCCTGGCCTCCACCGCCGCGGCCGGCACCCTGATGCTGGGCCTGCCTGGTCTCGCGCCCAAGGCCGATGCCGCCGGCCTCACCAAGGTCCGCCTGGTCTATGACTGGGTGACCCCGGACTTCGAGCTGATCCCGACCGCGGTTGCCCAGGCAGAGGGCTTCTACAAGGACGCAGGCCTTGATGTTTCCGTCCTCTTCCCGCCGAACAATTCCACAACCGTCCGCATGCTGGGCTCCGGCGAGGGCGACATCGGCTTCGATCCGGTGACCGACGTCGCCTTCGCGGCCGCCCAGGGCATTCCGCTGGTCTCGATCGCCTTTTATTCCCAGGCGAACAACTGGGGCCTCTTCGGGCCGCCGGGCACGACGATTGACCTTTCAACGTTGAAGGGCAAGAAGATCGGCGTCTATACCGACAGCTGGACAAAGGCGATGATGCCTTATGTGCTGAAGAAGGCCGGCGTCACGGAAAACGACGTGGAGCAGATCATCGCCACCGATGACGACGTCCCGATGATGCTGACCGGCAAGATCGACTATGCGACCAACACCACCAACTACGTCCTCGCCGATGTTGTTCCCTCGACCAAAAAAGAGCCGGCCATGCTGGTGGGCCCCGCGGTCGGCGTGCCTGATATCCCGGTCTGGGATTTCACGGTCATGAAGGACTATGGCGCGGCCCATGCCGCGACCGTGAAAGCCTGGCTCGCCGCGACGGAGAAGGGCATGGCGTGGGCCAGCGCACACCCGGATGCGGCGGTCGCCGATCTCCTCAAGCTTTATCCGGGGGCCGGTGACAAGGACTACACCACCATCGGCTGGAAGGCGACGATCCCCTGGCTCAAGGGCAAGGACGGCTACTTCACCCAGTCCGATGCCCAGTGGGACGGAATTGCCAAGGCTCTGGCCGATACCAAGCAGATCGACAAAGCCCTGCCGGCCGGCACCTACTACACCAACGCCTATCTGCAATAGGCGGCTGACCGCACCATGGCACCACGCCGGATCATTCTGGATTGCGACCCGGGCGTGGATGACGCCCTGGCCATCCTGCTCGCCTTCGCCGCCCCCGAGGCGGTGAAGGTCGAGGCCATCACCACCGTCATCGGCAATGTCCCCCTGGCCCAGACCACGGCCAATGCGCTCCGCATCCGCGCGCTTGCCCGTCGCGCGGATATCCCGGTCTTCGCCGGCTGCGCGCGGCCGATCATGGCGCCGACCGAGCGCGGCGCCTCCGTCCACGGCAGTGATGGGCTCGGCGATATCGGGCTTCCCCTCAGTGATGATCAGGTGCCGGCGGAACACGCGGTCGATGCCATCATCCGCATCATCCGCGAGGGTCCTGGCGAGATCACGCTCTGCCCCGTCGGGCCGATGACGAATATCGCGCTCGCCCTCATCAAGGCGCCGGATATCGCGCCCAGGATACGCGACATCGTCTTCATGGGCGGCGCCGCTTTCCGGCCGGGCAATTCCACGCCCGCGGCCGAGTTCAATTTCATGATCGATCCCCACGCCGCCCAGGTCGTGCTGACCGCCGGCGTGCCGCTGACCATGTTCGGCCTCGATGTGACCGGAGAGGCGCTGATCACCGCGGAGTGGATGGCCGGCACCGAGGCCGCGTCAGGCACCATCGGCCGGGCGGCGGTCGCCATGCTGCGCGCCTATGGCCATGGCGACCCCTGCCTGCATGACCCCTGCGTCATCGCCCATCTCATTGACCCGTCGTTGTTCGAGGGTGTCGATGCCTGGGTGGAGGTCGAAACCGCGGCGCCGCTGACGCGGGGCCAAAGTGTTGCGGCCGTCAAGCCCCGCCATCGCGGTCTGCGCACGCCGAATTGCAGGGTCATGACCCAACTCGACGGACCGCGCCTCTTCGCATTGCTTCGAGAAAAATTGATCCGCCTCGGTTGATCGCCGGCCTGGAAGGGGCGCCTTGCGGAAGGCGCGCGGCCACGCCAATCTCCAGCCTATGGATGGAGTCATCACCCTCTCAAGCATCCGCGACGACCGGTTCTGGGCTGTCATCGCATCGGTAGGGCGCACCCGGCGCATCGCCGAGATTTTTGCAAGTCGCGAGGCGGCGCTCGCTGACCGCGACTGGCGGGAAGCCCAGGTCCGGGCCTATGCCGCCTTCCTCCGCTCCAGCCGCCAGCCGCCGCCCAACTATTCCGTGGTGCCCATGAAGCGCTCGGAATTGCCCAAGGCCTGGCGGCCCCTGCCGGCGCTCGGCTTCCTGCGCGGCCAGTTCATTTGACCCGCGGGGCATCGCGCCGCCAAGCGGCGCGATGCCCGCTTCAGATCAGCGGATCGTAATCATCATCCAGTGAGTTGTTGGGTCCGCCCGCGCCGCCGGCCCCATGTTCGGCGGCCAGAGCGGCGAGCCGCGCCGCACGCCGCTTGGCGGCTGGCCGCGACGGCCGCTTGCGCTTGGCGCCCGGGGGCTGTCCATCGGCCGCCCCTTGCACCGGCAAGGATAGCACCGGCCTCTGCAGCGGCGCGCCGAGATAAGGGTCGAAGTCGTCATCCTCGAATGCGGCAGACGCCGGCGTCACCGGAGAGGCTGCCCGCGCGGGCGCGGCCGGCTGAGGCACAGCCGGCTGCGGCGCAGCCGGTTCGGGCGCTGCCTCCCCCGGGGCAGCCGCCTCCGCCTCAGGCTCTGCCACAACCGTTGCGGGTGCGGCGATCGGCCCGGGCGCGGCGATCAGCTCGGCCACACCTGTCATCTCCGCTTCCGGCGCAGGCGCCGTATCAAGATCGAAAGCGGCCTGTGTCGCGGCCGCCGCCTTCTTGCGCGACTTGCGCTGGGGCGCGGCCGGCTCAGGCGCTGCGGGCTCAGGCGCCGCCGGCTGAGATGCCTCAGCGTCCGCCAGGGCCTGCTCAGCTTTGGCTGCCTTCCCTGCCTTGACCGGCTTCTCGGCTTTGGCTGCCGCGGTACGGCGCCGCGACACTGTCTCTTTCGCCATAGCGGCCTCTGCCCCGGGCACCTCTGCTGGCGGCGCCTTAGCCGAGGCAGCCTTCGCCGAGACAGCCTTCGCTGAGACAGTCTTAGTCGAAGCAGCCTTAGCCGAAGCAGCCTTTGCTGCGGGCGCCTTGGCCGAAGCAGCCTTAATTGACGGCGTCTTGGCTGAGGCAGCCTTCGCCGCGGGCACCTTGGCTGGTGCCGCGGCCTTCGCACGGCGGCGGCCAGAGACGGCAGCAGCCCGAGAGTCCGCCGCCGGCTGCTCCGGTTCTAAGTCGTCCTGCTCGTCCAAAGCCATCTCACCGTCTTCCTCTTCGGCTTCCCCGTCGAATGCCACGTCGCTCCCGGCCTCGCCCTCGTCTTCGAATTCGGCCCCGTCGTCTTCCTCGAAGGCGTCGTCGTCCTCGAATTCCTCGTCGACTGCGTCTTCGATTTCATCCTCGACATCGGCGCCCTTGCGCGCCTGCGCGGTCCGCGGCTGCAGGGGGACCGCCGCCCGGCTTGCCGGCGGCAGGCTCTGCCCCGCGGCCAAGGCCGTCAAAACCTTGATCAAGGTCGCCGACAGTTCGGCCGAGGCAACGGCCGACAGCTTATGATTTCGACAGGTAGGCGGCAAGGATCTGCTGTGCGGCAGCAACAGCGGGTGGTTTTTGCGTCAAGGACGGAAAATCGGGATAGGAAGGCACTTGTCCTGGCTCCGCACTCAAGAAAACTCTTTCACTGTCTTTTGATCCCGCGACGGGTGGAGGACCAGCCCCAACCGCTCAGGTCCCGGGCACACAAAACGCTTGGCATCCCGTGCCCGGAGATAGCCGATCCGGCACACCGCCACCAAGCCTGCGCTCAACACCGGCCGGATTTTATACATCCTGCCCGGCAGAGCAATTCATGTGCCGTTCAGAAATTGCTCCAGCCGCGCGGCTTCCGCGTCAAAAGCGCGTGCGAAATCCCGGCCCTGGGGTGTGCTGCCGATGAAGCCCCTCTCAAGGGTCAGCCTGCCCCGCGCCAGGCCGGCATTGACCCAGCCAATCACCGCGTCCTGCCACAGGAGCGGCAGGGCATAATAACCGAACTGCCGCTTGTCGGGTGGCGTATAGGCCTCGAATCGATAGGTCCAACCCCAGAAATGCGCGAATCGGCGACGGTCCCAGACAAGCGGATCGAAGGGGGCGAGGAAGCGCACGCCGCGCGGCGCCGAACGGCTTTCCTCTGCCTGACCAGCCTGCAGCATCACATAGCACTCGCGGTCGAGCGTCACCGTCCGGGCGAGTCCTTCCGTGAGGAGATGATCGAGCACCGGCGCCATGGGGTCGAGCGCGGGCGCGCCACGGCGCACAAGGTTCAGCACAGCCTTGAGGCTGGAGAGGGAGATCGGCGCGAAGATCGACAGGAGCAGCATCAAGAGCCGGCGCTTCCGCTCCTCGGCCGGCAAGGGCGGGCCGACCGGCCCGGCCACGGCATAGATCCGGATGCCGTCCTGCCGCCGCACAACACGCAGCAGCCCATGGTAATGCAGCTCCTGCAGCGCCTGGGTCGTTTCCTTGGAGAATCCGCCCCAGGCATTCACCGCGCGATTGCGGCCGAAGGCCGCTTCAAGGTCCCGCGGATGGGTTTCATGCCGTCCGCACACCAAGCCCCAGACCTCGGCCGCGAGACCGCGCGGCGCATAGTCGGCCTCCGGGTTCTCGGCGTCAGGCCGCGGGTGGAGCAGCTGCCGCGTCTCCCCCGGCATGAAGCCGTAGGCGTAGAGAAAATCCTCTTCGAGGCCGAGCCGGGCAAAACGGCGGTCGAGATCCCCTGACCGGTAGCCCGCCACACGCTGCCGCAGGATAAGATCCTGCGCCCGCGCCGGCGCCCGGATGGGATCGGCCTGCACGAAGCCTAAGCCAGTCACCGCCGCGCCAAGCGTCACGAGCGGAGGCAGCGCCCGGCGGACGGCCGAAGCCCGCAGCTGATCAAGCGTCCCGCCCATCGGTCACACGGTCCCCGCCGCGCGCCGGGGCTCAGGCCGCATCGACCTCGATTGCCGACAAATCCACGGGCTGGATGGAGAACCAGACCGGGTCGGCGCTCTGCGCCGTCGCGCGCAGGATCGGCTTGATGGCCGAGAGCAGGTCGTCGATCGAGCTGAAGGGAGTCATGGTCTCCTCACCATCCTCGGCGCGCATGACCAGACCCATCCCGGGCCGCGCGAGGCGGGCGCCGACCGCCCCCCGGCCGCTTGTCCTCCTCGTCGTCTCCGTGTCACCGGCGCCCGGCCAATCAGGCGGTGACGCCCAGGCCGCAGGAGTTCTCGAAGGCGATAATCTGTGGCGCGGCGCGCAGGCTTGCCCCATCTCCCGCGGCATCCTCTCGCACGGCATCGGGCTGGGCAACAGGCAGCGCGCGCTCCGCCGGCACGGCGGTGCCAGGCTGGACCATCAAGGCCTCGGCATCGAGGCTGAGCCCCGGCTGCTCGGGCGGCAGCAGGCTCTCTTTCGCGGTCATCTGATCGGCCTCGTCCGCCACGGCCGCCGTCTTGTCGCCTTCGCGGCGCAGCTTCGCCAGCAGGCTGTAGATCGCGGCAGACGTGCATCCGAAATCGGCGGCGATTTCGCGCACGGGCCGCCGCTCGACGTCCACGAGATGCAGAATCCGCGCGTGGTCTTCTTTCCTAATTCGTGCCATGCCCCTACCCTCATGCGGCTCCGGTTCAAACAAGAACATAACCAGAACATGCGAAAGCTTGGTCGCGCGGTCAACCCCCTTGTGGGCCGTCGGGCCGCGAATGTGGCGCGTCCCGTCCCTATGCGGACCATTCTTGTACTGGGCGGGAGCCTGCTGCTCGTCCTTGTCCTCGCGGTCAGCCTCTTCCTCGGCCTGCAGGGCGCCGCCCGTCGCGAAGCAGGTGGCAGCCGCATCGGCGGCCCCTTCGCTCTGACCGATATGAACGGCCATGCGGTCAATGATCAGAGCTTTCGTGGCCGGTTCATGCTCCTCTATTTCGGCTATACGCATTGCCCGGATGTCTGCCCGACCACCCTTGCCACCATGGCCGCGGCCCTGGCGCAGCTCGGCGCCGCGGCCGCGCGCATCCAGCCGCTGTTCGTGACCGTCGATCCCGCCCATGACAGCCCGGCGGTGCTGCGCCGCTATCTCGCCGCTTTTTCGCCGGCGCTGCTCGGGCTGACTGGCAGCAGGGCGGCGCTCGCCACCATGGAGCGGCGCTATCATGTCGAGGCGCTCACGGAGCCGGATGGCATCGCCCATAGCGCCATGCTCTATGTGATGGGGCCGGACGGCAGCTTCCGCACCGCACTCCCGCCATACATGCAGGCCGGCACGCTCGCGTCAACGCTCCGGCAGGTGATGCGCTGACCGGCCAAGCTTTGTATTTATGCTTGTGGAAACGGGCGGCAACGGCTGGCTGGGGCGGGAGGATTCGAACCTCCGCATGGCGGAATCAAAATCCGCTGCCTTACCGCTTGGCTACGCCCCAAAACCCGAAGCCTCCGGGCCGCACGCCCGGAGAGCGCCGGTCACCCGGCGCGCATGCTCATAAGGCGCGAAGGGGCGGCTCGTAAAGCCCTCCCCCCCAGATCCACCAGCCTTCGCGGACCAAGGCGGGCAGCGCCGCCTCGGCGGCCCCGGCTGTCGGGAAAAGCGCAAAACAGGTCGCGCCTGAACCACTCATGCGGGCCAGCAGGCACTCCGGCGCCGCACGCAGGTCTGCCAGCACCTCGCCGATGGCAGGTGTCACGCCGATCGCCGGCTGCTCCAGGTCATTGCCGCTGGCGGCCAACGCGCGGGCGAGATCGGCCGCCGTCCCGAAGCCCTTGTCCGGCACGGCATCGCCAGGGGAAAATCCCGCGCCCGCCGCGGCGCGCGCCTTGAAGATCGCGCCCGTGGGGCAAGGCAGGCCGGGATTGGCGAGCACGAGGCCGAGCGGCGGCAAGCCCGGCACCGGGGACAGCGCCTCCCCGATTCCGGCCATCCGTACCGCCTGGCGGCCCAGGCAGACCGGCACATCCGCGCCAAGCATCAGCGCGATCTGCTGCAGCCTTGCCGCACTGATCTCCAGATTCCAGAAGGCCGAGAGCAGCCTCAGCGCCGCGGCCGCATCGGCCGAACCGCCGCCGATTCCGGATGCGATGGGCAGGTTCTTCTCCAGCGTCAGGGCCGCGTCGGGCGCAACACCCCCGGCCTCCGCCAGAAGCCTTGCCGCGCGCAGCACGAGATTATCGGCCTCTGCCGCGAGCGCGCCGCCGAAGGGCCCGGTGAGCCTCAGCGACAGGCCGGCGCCGGGCACGACCGAAAGCCGGTCTCCGACGCCGGCGAAAACGACGAGGCTATCGAGCAGGTGATAGCCATCGTCCCGGCGCCCGGTGACGCGCAGTGTCAGGTTCACCTTCGCCGGGGCGAAGCCCAGGGTCTCGGCTGGCGTAAGCATGGCGGGCCGGCTCAGTTGCTGGAGGATGGCTCGGTCGGCGATTTCATCTGCAGCTTGGCCAGGAGCTGCGCGGTGAGATCTGCCGGCGGATCAAGCTGAAGCGCGCGGCGCCACTGGAAAACCGCCTGCAAATGCTCGCCGGCCGCGGCATAGGCATCCCCCAGATGGGCGTTGATCGTGGGATCCTCGGGGATGAGCTTGACCGCCTCGATCAGCGTGCGCACCGCGCCTTGCGCATCCCCCTGCTGCAGCATGACATAGCCCAGGCTATCGACGATCGCGCCGTCATCCGGGACGATCTGCAGCGCCTGCTCGATCATGGCCCGCGCCTTGGTCATGTTCTCCTTCTTCACGGCCCAGCTATAGCCAAGATAATTCAGGACGTAGGGCTGGCCGGGAGAGAGTTGCAGCGCCCGCTCCAAATCGGCCTCGGCATGCGGCCAGTCACCGGCCTGATCGTAACACATCGCGCGGTCGTAATAGAGAACCCAGGTCGCCGGGCTGTTCGCAGGCAGCAGGGGCAGCGCCTGGCTGTAGAGGGGAATCGCGGCGGTGAATTTCTGCGCCTGACGCAGGAGATCGGCACGCGCCAAAATCGGCTCGGGGCTCCAGGCATAGTTCTGTGCCAGCCTTTGCAGCAGCGCCTGGGCCTGATCGTCCTGGCCAAGGCGGGCGAGCAGCACCGCCTTCCGCAGCGCCGCCAGCGGATAGAGCGGGTCGCTTTCGCTGATGTCCTGCAAAGGCGCCATCGCGATCGCGGCATTGTCGCCCTTGTCCGCGACTTCCGAGAGCAGAAGCCGCGCCGGCGTCAAATCGGGGCGCAGCTGCAGGCCAAACTGCAGCAGGGTCATGACCGTCTGCTCACCGGCCATGCGGCCAGCACGCGCCGGGCCATTGGCGATCTCATCCTCAAGGGCGGCCGCGAGGTTGATATAGACCTCGGCCAGCCCCTGAACCGCATCGGTAACGGGCGGCGTCATGAGCTGCTTCCTGATGGCGGGCAGCGTCATCGCCATCGCGAGGTCGGGCGAAAGCGCGTCCAGCGCCTGGTTGGCACTCGTCATGTCACCGGTGCGGGCGTCCCAGCTCGCCAGCAGCTCCGTCAGCCGCAGGTTGGTGACATTCAGCCCGCCCTGGACAATGCCGTAATTCTGCGCCGCCATGGCGACGAGCTTCGCCTGGTCGGCAATGAGCGCGATATGCAGCGCGAAAATCGTCCGCGCGCCGGGATTGCCCTCGGTCTGCAGCGTGGCGAGGGCGCCCTTCGTGTCGCCCGCCCCCTGCTGCGCCCAGGCGACGAGCAGAGGCTTCAGGATTCCCGCCAGTGTATCCGGCGTCGGCAATGCCTGATAGCGGTGCAAGGCATCCTGCCAATGCCCGGCCTTTGCGTCCGAACCGGCAAGCAGCAGCTGAGCCAGCGTATCGTGCGGCAGGCTGGTTGCCATGGCACTGGCCGTGGCGGCGTTCCCGGCCAGGAGTTCAAGCAGGAAGGTCTCGTTCGCCAGCACCGGCGCCGCGGCCGGGTCATCCGTCAAGGCGCTCCGCATGGCCCCCGCCGCACGCGGAAAATCGAAGCGGCTGGCGGCATACTGGCCGACCAGGAAATTGCCATAGGCCCCGCTGTTGTCGCCCGCGCTCGCACCGGGCGGCGTCGTCGCCGCACAGGCGGTCAGGGCGGTCAGGGCGAGGAGTACGGAGCGGCCAAGCATCGGAGCGTTTCTCATGGGAGCCCATGCTACCAGCGACGCGGCGGCTAGGCTATCCGCCGCAGCGACCATCATCCGTCCTTGCTTGACAGCGGAAGGGAGGTCATGCGTCGTGCCGGACTGATTTCGCCTGGGGACCGCCCGACACATGACTGACGGCGATCATGGCGCCGCACCGGCAGAGATGGCCGCGCTCGCCCTACTTGCTTTGCAGCTCGACTGGGGGGCGGACGAAGCCCTGAGCCCTGACGGGCTTGACCGCTTCGCCCTTTCGGCACGCAGCGCGCGCCCGGCCGGGGAGCGGCCGCACCTTCAGGATCCGCCCTCCGCGCCGCGCGCCCGGGCGGCAGGCGCGCGGCCGGCGCCCGGCCAAGGCCCGGCCCTGGCAGCGCCGGCAGCCCCTGGCGGCCGTGGCCTCCCCCGCCCGGCGGCGGCCCTGGCCGCGGCATCCGCCGCCGCCGCGCAGACCCGCGACGAACTGCGGGCCGCCATCGCCAGCTTCGAGGGCTGCGCGCTCAAGCAGACTGCCACCAATCTCGTTTTTGCGGACGGCAACCCGCAAGCGCGCATCATGCTGGTGGGCGAGGCCCCGGGCGCCGACGAAGATCGTGCCGGCCTGCCTTTCGTGGGGGCCTCCGGCCAGCTGCTCGACCGCATGCTGGGGTCGATCGGCCTCGACCGCGGCGCCGTCCTGATCACCAATATCCTGCCCTGGCGACCGCCGGGCAATCGCACGCCGACGGAAATCGAAATCGCGACATGCCTGCCCTTCGTGCTGCGCCATATCGAACTGGTGGCGCCCGACGTGGTGCTGCTCCTCGGCGCAACCGCCGTGCGGGCCATCACCGGCCAGACCCAGGGCATCCGCCGGGTGCGCGGCCGCTGGCAGATGCTGACGCTGCCTGGCCTCGGCCGCCCCATTCCGGCTTTGCCGACCTATCACCCGGCCTATTTGCTCAGGACCCCGCTCGCCAAGAAGGACGCCTGGCTCGACTTGCTGCAACTGCAAGAAAAGCTGCGCCCCACAAAAAAGTCAGTGGCCTAAAACGCCTGCATTTGAAGCATTTTTTGCCCCGTCCGTGCTAATTACAACCCGGATTCAGGCCGGTGTGCTTGCGCATACTGACGGTTATGTTGTAGCCAATCTTCATGCGAGGGATCGGTAGTTCGTTCTCCCGTCTTTTCAGCCCCAAAGCATTGATCGCTGGGGCCGCGTTTCTTGCTGGAACGGCCGCACCAGGCCTGCATGCAAACGCCCAGGAAAAGGCCGGCGCGGAGACAAAGCTTAGCGACCAGACTGCCTATGCGGTGCCGCGATCGGATCCGGAAAGCGGTAATGGTTTTGCGTTTCCACAACCCCTGAACCCCAGCGATGCCGCGCTGGTACGCCAGATTTTTGCCCTTCAGGCGCAGGGAAGACTAGCGGAGGCGGAGCGGGCGACCGCCCAGCTCTCCAACCGCATTCTGCTCGGGGCGCTTCTTGCGGACCGCTATACCGGGCCTTACGACAAGCCGACGGTTCCTGTTCTTGAAGATTGGCTCGCGCGCTATGGCGACCAGCCGCAGGCGCCCGCCGTCGCGCATGTGCTCCAGCTCCGCCTGAAGAGCCAGGGCGGCCCGATGCCGCCGCTCCCGACACTCCCTTATCTGGCTCCCCCCAGCCCAAGTAACGGCGCCGATCTCGACCCCGGACCGGCCGACAATGGCGTGGATCGCGAGCCTCTCCTGGATACCCGCGTGCTCGACCTCGCCCAGTCCGGGCACTTCCCAGATGCCGTAACGGCCATTGCCAGCGCCCGAATTCAGCCAGCCCTATGGCGCGACACTGCGCGCCGAGGTTGCCCGACTCGCTTTTGCGAGCGGCCAGAACCGTTTCGCGGCCAGTCTCGCGAAAACCGCGATTGACGAAGCGCATGGCAAGCTCGGCCTGCCTTCCTATGTCGCCGGCCTCGCCGCCTGGCGTGACGGCAATGCAGGCGCATTCGACTCTTTTCCGCCGCGGCCAAGGCTCCGCAGGCCTCGTCCAACCTTGTTGCCGCCGCGTCCTTCTGGGCCGCGCGCGCCGCACTCAGGAACGGAAACGGCGCCGGCTACCTCACCGCCATGCGGCGCGCCGCAACCAGCGGCACAGGCTTCTACGCGACCCTCGCCCAGCGCATGCTGGGCCAGGACGAACCGCCCGATGGCTTCGGACGCCAGGTGCTCGGCCTCGCCGATCTGGAAGCCGTGGCCGCAAAACCGGCCGGCAGCCGCGCCTTCGCCCTTCTCCAGGTGGGACAGCCCCATCTGGCGGAAGAGGAGTTTCGCCATCTTTACCCGACCGTCGCCGATGATCCGGGCCTCCGGCACGCCCTTATGCGGGTCGCCTGGCAGGCCGGGATGGCAACGCTTGCGAGCCAGATCGCCGCGCTTGACCCCTCGCGTCCGGCTGGCGGCGTCGTGGTGATTCCTCCGCTATCCCTTTTCCCTGCGCACGGGCTGCATATCGACCGTTCCCTTCTTTATGCCCTGGTCAGGGTGGAATTCGAATTTCGATCCGACGGCGGTCTCGGGCGCCGGCGCACGCGGCCTTCTGCAGCTCATGCCGGCGACCGCCGCCTTCATGAACAGATGGGGCGCCACACGCCTCAAGCTGCAGTCTGCCGGGCTCACCGACCCTGAATACAATCTCGAAATGGGTCAGCGCTACATCAACTATTTGGCTTCTCAATCAGAGATCGACGGCAACCTCATTCGCATTCTTGCGAGCTATAACGCCGGGCCTTCCGAATCAGATACTTGGAGCAATGCACGGATCGCGGATCATGATCCTCTGCTCTATATCGAAATGATTCCGAACGATGAGACCAGGAATTTTGTTGTCAACGTATTGCGGTATTCATGGGCCTATGCCGCGCAATTGAACCTGCCGGTGCCCAGCCTCGATGCCCTGGCAGACGGTGAATTCCCGCATCTCGGCAGCAAGGACGCGCAGGCGACGGCTCTCGCAAGTTCAGCGACAATCCATTAGGATCAGGGCCATGGATCTCTCGCGCCCCTTCGTTCCGGTCAATATCGCTGTCCTCACCATCTCCGATACCAGGAGCCTGGCGGACGACCGCTCGGGTGACGCGCTCGTTGCCTGCATCGAGCTGGCCGAGCACAATCTCGTTGACCGCAAGCTGGTGCGCGACGACGTGGCCGCGATCGAGGCCGAACTCCGCGCCTGGATCGCCGACCCGAAGGTCGATGTCGTCATTTCCACCGGCGGCACCGGAATCACCGGGCGGGACGTGACGCCCGAGGCTTTTGCCCGCGTCATGGAAAAGGAAATCGTCGGTTTCGGCGAACTGTTCCGTATGCTGAGCTACCAGAAGATCGGCTCCTCCACCATGCAATCGCGCGCCGTCGGCGGGGTCGCGAACGGCACCTACCTCTTCGCCTTGCCCGGCAGCACCGGGCGCCGTGAAAGACGGCTGGGAGGGCATCCTCTCGGCCCAGCTCGATATCCGGCACAGGCCCTGCAACCTCGTCGAGCTGATGCCGCGGCTCAAGGAACATCTGCCACGCTGACGCGCTGATGGAGTGGGAAGAGCCCGGCATTGTCCTGGACGCCCGCCCCTATGGTGACGCGCGATCTGATCATCACGAGTTTCACCGCCGCGCAGGGTCTGCATAAGGGCCTGGCCCGCGGCGGCGCCTCCCGCCGCCATGCGGCGCTGTGGCAGAGCGGCAATCTCGTGGCGCTGCGCTGGGTCGGCCGGCTGCCGGAGCAGCTCGGCCATATCACCGGCGAGATGATCCAGGCGATCGCACCCGGTGCCATGGAGGACGCCCTCTCCCTCGATCTGCTGCGCGCCGCCTGCGCGGTGGCGGCGGGCGCGCTGCCGGAGCGCGAACCCCATGGCCCGAGCTTCTCCGCCATGCTCGCCCTGCTGCCGCAGAATCGCGACCCACCTCGCCTCGCCCGCCGATCTCGCCCGCTTCGAACTCACCCTGCTTGCCGATCTCGGCTACGGGCTCGATCTCGCCGCCTGCGCCGTCACCGGCGCGACCCAGGGCCTCGCCTTCGTCTCGCCCCGCACCGGCCGCGCAGTCACGGCGGAGGCGGCAGGCGCCTGGGCAGGCCGGTTGTTGCCGCTCCCCGCCTTTCTTCGCCCCGGCGCCAACATGGCCGGCGACGATCCGGCCGACTGGCGGGACGCGCTGTGGCTGACCGGGCATTTCCTGGAGCGTGACGCCTTCGGCCATCACCATCGACCGCTTCCCGAAGCGCGGCGGCATCTTTATCAACTGAGGATCGAGGGTCTGCGCCGCCAAAGGCTGACAGGATCCGCTTGTTCTTATATCGTTCGCGCCCGGGGGTGTCTTTGCCCCCGCCGCCCGGAGAGTTGCATGCCTGACGACATCGCCGGCCATATTCAGGAAACGCCGCTCGCCGGCGCCCTCAGCGATCGCTACCTCGCCTATGCCCTGTCCACCATCATGTCCCGCAGCCTGCCGGATGTGCGGGATGGGCTGAAGCCCGTCCATCGCCGGCTGATCTACGCCATGCACCAGCTGCGCCTCGACCCCACCGCCGGCTTCAAGAAATGCGCCCGCGTGGTGGGCGACGTCATGGGTAAGTTCCACCCCCACGGCGACGCCTCGATCTATGAGGCCATGGTGCGCCTGGCGCAGGACTTCTCCGTCCGCTACCCGCTCATCGAGGGCCAGGGCAATTTCGGCAATATCGACGGCGATAACGCCGCCGCCATGCGCTACACCGAAGCGCGGCTGACCGGGATCGCCCAGGCGCTCCTCGAGGGCATCGACCAGGACGCGGTCGACTTCCGTCCGACCTATGACGGCGAGGAGCAGGAACCCCTCGTTCTCCCCGGCAATTTCCCCAATCTCCTCGCCAATGGCGCCGCCGGCATCGCCGTCGGCATGGCGACCTCGATCCCGCCCCATAACGCGGGCGGAAGTCTGCGCCGCCGCCATTTTGCTCGTGCAGAAGCCCGATGCCTCGACCAAAGAACTCCTGCAATTCATGCCCGGCCCGGATTTCCCGACGGGCGGCGAAATTGTCGAGGAAAAGGCTGCCATCCTGCAGGCCTATGAGACCGGCCGCGGCGGCTTCCGCATCCGCGCGCGCTGGTCGGTGGAACAGGGCAAGCACGGCACCTGGACCGTCGTCGTCAGCGAAATCCCCTACCAGGTGCAGAAATCCCGCCTGATCGAGCAGATCGCGCAGCTCATGGAAGACAAGAAGCTGCCTCTGCTCGGCGATATCCGGGACGAGAGCACCGATCTCGTCCGCATCGTGCTGGAGCCGAAAACCCGCACGATCGAGCCGACGATGCTCATGGAAAGCCTCTTCCGCACCTCCGCCATGGAAAGCCGCTTTCCGCTCAACATGAATGTGCTGGATGGGACGCGCACGCCCCGCGTCATGCCCCTGCGCGACGTGCTGCGCGCCTGGCTGGACCACCGGCATGTAGTGCTCGTGCGCCGCTCGCAGCATCGCCTCACTGCCATCGAGCGGCGGCTTGAAATTCTCGACGGCTATCTCGCCGTCTATCTCAACCTCGACGAGGTCATCCGCATCATCCGGGAGGAGGACGAGCCGAAGCCCGTCACTCATGAAGGCCTTCGATCTGACCGACCTGCAGGCCGAGTCCATCCTCAACATGCGGCTGCGCTCCTTGCGCCGCCTGGAGGAGATGGAGATCCGGAAAGAGCACAAGAACCTCACCAAGGAAGGCAAGGATCTCCGCACCCTCCTCGGCAGCGAGAAACTCCGCTGGGACCGGATCGTCTCGGAGCTTGAGGCAATCCGCGCGACCTGGGGCCAGGGTCCACTCAGGCGCCCGCCGCAGCCTGATCGGCACCCCGCCCGCTGCTGTGACCATCGACGAGACGGCGCTGGTCGAGCGCGAGCAGATCACCGTCATCCTCTCCCAGAAGGGCTGGCTCAGGGCGGTGAAGGGCGCGGTCGCGCCGGACGCCGAGCTGCGCTTCAAGGAAGGGGACTCCTTACGCCTGCTTCTGCCCTGCGAGACGACGGACCGGCTCTGCCTGCTCGCGACCAACGGCCGCGCCTATACGCTCAAGGCCAATGACATTCCGCGCGGCCGCGGCGACGGCCAGCCCATCCGCCTCCTCGCCGAATTCGGCAATGAGGATGAGGTCGTGACCGTCTTCGCCCATCAGGCGGGAGCCCGTTTTCTCCTCGTCTCCACCCCTGGCCGCGGCTTCATTGTGGGCGCGGATGATCTGCTGTCCGAGCGGAAGGCCGGCAAGCAGGTCATGGCGGTCAAGCCGGGCGAGGAACTGGTGCTTGCCGTGCCGGTCGAGGGTGGCGACCATCTCGCGATCATTGGCGAGAACCGCAAGCTGCTCGTCTTCCCGCTCGACCAGATTCCTGAAATGGCGCGGGGCCTTGGCGTGCAGTTGCAGAAATACAAGGATGGCGGCGTCGCCGATGTCCGCATTTTCAGGCTGGCGGACGGCCTCTCCTGGAAATCCGGTGAGCGCACGCGCACCGAGACCAATCTCAAGGAATGGCTCGGCGCCCGCGCGCAAGTCGGCCGGCAGCCGCCGGTGGGCTTCCCCAAGACCGGCCGCTTCGGCGCCTGAGCGGCCGCGCGCCATGACCCGCGCGCTCATGATCCAGGGCACGGGGTCGAGCGTGGGCAAATCCCTGCTCGTCGCCGGCTTCTGCCGCCTGTTCGCGCGCCACGGTTTGCGCGTGCGCCCGTTCAAGCCGCAGAACATGTCGAACAACGCGGCCGTCACCGCCGATGGCGGGGAGATCGGCCGTGCCCAGGCGCTGCAGGCACTGGCCTGTGGCGTGCCGCCTTCGGTCCATATGAACCCGGTGCTGCTGAAACCGCAGAGCGAGGTCGGCGCGCAGATCGTGGTGCAGGGCCGCGTCTGGGGCCAGGCGCGCGCGCGGGACTATCAGGCCCTCAAGCCGCAGCTTCTGCCCTTCGTGCTCGAAAGCTTCGAGCGGCTGCGCGCGGACTCCGACATCGTTCTGGTCGAAGGCGCGGGCAGCGCCTCCGAAGTCAATCTCCGCGCGAACGACATCGCCAATATGGGCTTCGCCCGCGCGGCGCGGGTGCCGGTGGTCATCGCCGGCGACATCGACCGCGGCGGCGTCATCGGCAGCCTGGTCGGCACCCACGCGGTGCTCGACCCTGACGACCGCGCCCTCATCCGCGGCTTCATCGTCAACCGCATGCGCGGCGACCCGGCCCTGTTCGAGGACGGCATGCGCTTCATCGCCGAACGCACCGGCTGGGCGCCGATCGGCCTCGTGCCCTTCTTCGCCGCCGCCCATCGCCTGCCGGCCGAGGACGCCGCCGACCTCGCCTCGCGTGCCGCCACCGGCGCCCGCGGCGGCACGCTCCGCATCGCCGTGCCTGTGCTCCCCGGCATCGCCAATTTCGATGACCTCGACCCCCTCGCGGCCGAGCCCGGCGTGGAGCTGACGATGCTGCGGAACGGCGCGCCGCTGTCGCCCAGTACCGCCCTCGTCATCCTGCCCGGCTCGAAGACGACCATCAGCGATCTCGCGGCGCTGCGCGCCTGTGGCTGGGAGGCGGACATTATCGCCCATCACCGCCGCGGCGGCCATGTCATGGGTCTGTGCGGCGGCTATCAGATGCTGGGCCGGAGCATCGCCGACCCTGACGGTAGCGAGGGTCCGCCCGCCACCGTGCCGGGCCTCGGGCTGCTGGCGATCGACACCGTGATGCGCGGGCCGAAGCAGCTGCGCCTGGTGCGGGGCGAAACGGCGGCCGACGGCATCCCGCTCTCGGGCTATGAGATGCATATGGGCGTCACGGGCGGACCGGATACCGCCCGGCCCGTCGTGATCCTGTCAGACGGCAGGCAGGACGGCGCCGTCTCGGCTGACGGCACGGTCACGGGCAGCTACGTTCACGGCTTTTTCAGTGACGACCGGCAACGCGCTTCCTGGCTCGCGCGCTTCGGCGCCGAGGTCAGCGCGCGGCGGCACGCCGCGGATGTCGAGGCGACGCTGGATGCGCTTGCCGATCATCTGGCTCTGCATTGCAATAGTGCGGAGATGATGGCGGCGGCAGGCTGACACAAAAAAGGGCTGGCCCGGTTTCCCGGACCAGCCCTTGCCGTTCGCTGCGGGCCTGGAGCGCGGCGATCAGGCGCCGATGCGGCGCAGCGGCTTGCCCGCCATCAGGTTGGCCTCGATGCGCTCGAGGGTCACACCCTTGGTCTCCGGCACGAAGAAGATCGTGAAGAAGAAGAAGAGCGCGTTCAGAACCGCGTAGAAGCCGAAGGTGATGCCCGAGCCCCAATGGGTGAGCATCGTGAGGAAGGTGAGGCCGACGATGAAGTTGGCCACCCAGTTGGTGAGCGTGGAGGCGGCGATGCCGAAGTCACGCCCCTTGGTCGGCTGAACTTCCGAGCACAGCATCCAGATCAGCGGGCCTGCGGACATGGCGAAGCCGGTGATGAAGAGCAGCAGCATGACAACGGCCGCGATCTGCAGGGTCACGGTCAGATGGCCCATGTTCAGGATATAGCCGAGGACGCCCATGCCGACGAACATGATGATGAAGCCGGCGAGCAGCACCGGGCGGCGGCCCCAGCGGTCAACGAAGGCAACCGCAATGAAGGTCGCGAGCACGTTCACGAGACCGACGATCGCGGTGCCCCACAGCTGCATGTGGCCCTGGAAGCCCGCCGCGGCGAAGATGCGCGGCGCGTAGTACATGACGACGTTCATGCCGGTGAACTGCTGGATGACCTGCAGCGCGATGCCGAGGAAAACCGAACGGCGGAAGTTGCTGTTCTCGCGGAAGAGCGACCAGCCGACCTGCGGGCGGCGCAGCTGCTCCTCGATTTCCTTGTATTCGGCGTCGACGTGATGCCTGTTGCCGCGCAGATGCATCAGCACCTGGCGCGCCTCATGGCCCCGGCCGCGCATCAGGAGCCAGCGCGGGCTGTTGGGCAGGCGGAGCACGGCGAGCAGGAAGAGCGCGCCCGGCACCGCGACAATCCCCAGCATCCAGCGCCAGGCGCCGATATAGGAGAACAGGGTGTCGGACACGAAGGCGGCGAGAATGCCGCTCGTGAGCATCAGCTGATAGGTCGAGATCATCGAACCGCGCTTCTCCGGCGGTGCGATCTCAGCGATGTAGAGCGGCGCGGTGAAGGTCGCGATGCCGATGGCAAGACCCAGGACGAAACGGGCGACGATGAGCGAGCCGACCGACCAGGCGCCTGCGCAGAAGAGCGAGCCGGCAACGAAGAGGATGGCCCCCAGGATGAGGGAGAGCTTGCGGCCGAGCTGGTAGGACAGCACGCCCGCGACCAGTGCGCCAACGGCGGCGCCGATCATCATGCTGCTGACGATCCATTCCTGGGCCAGATCGCCCGCATGAAATTCTGTCGCGATAAAACTCAGGGCGCCGGAAATGACACCGATGTCAAGGCCGAACATAAGTCCGGCAAGCGCGGCCACGCCGCCAGTAAAGAAGCTACGTCCCCCACCGGCTGAAGCCGAGGTGGTCAGTGGGGCTGATACACTCATATCCGGATTCCGCTCCCAGTAAGATATAAGGAGCCTCTAGCCCTGCGCATCACTCGCCCCAACTGCCGCACAGACAATATACCTATGCAGCAGAACAGGGTTGTTATGGCAAATAATGCTTAAGTCGTTGCTTGGACTTCACTTTCGTCGCATCGCAACAATTTGCTGCATTGCAGCAACAAGTGATTTTTGACTTATGCTGCACTGCACTAGAACTTGTATCGGAACACATGCACCACAACACTTGTGTCCAGACAAGGGGTTTGTGCAGCGCGGGGCCCCAGGCGCAGACAGCGAAAACCGCCCCGGCTTTCAAGTCCGCCGATCAATCCCTGTTGCTGCGCAACTCCGCCGCGGTCACCGCCACCTGACGCCAGGTCAGTTGGGCCAGTTGCTTACGGCCAAGCCCCTCTTTCGGATCGATCGGGGGGTGCAGAACGATCGTCGCGCGCAAGCCGCGATGGCGGGCGATGCGGCGGAAATGACTGGCCAGATCCATGTCGCCGAACCAGGCGAAGAGAGCCCGGTCCTCGCGCCGCACCGGCAGAAAGTCCAGCTGGTCGTACACCACCGTCACCGGCTGAAGCATATGCGGCAGATTGCTCTCGGCGACGGCCAGGAAAGCGGAGCGGAACGGCAGAACGCGGGTGCCGTCCGAGGTCGTGCCTTCGGGAAACAGCACGAGGCTGTCACCGTCGCTGAGGCGCCGGCGGATATCGGCGTTCTCCCGCGCCGCGGTCGCGACCTTGCGGCTGACGAAGACGGTCCGCCCCAGGCGGGAGACGATGGAGATGATCGGCCACTGGCCCACCTCTCCCTTGGCGATGAAGCAGGCGGACAGGCGGGAGCCAAGCACCGGGATATCAAGCCAGGAGGTATGGTTGCCAATGAAGATCACCGGCACGCCGCGGACCACCGGCGCGCCGGTCACGCGTACCCGCAGCCCGAGGCACCAGCAGCACCCCGACCAGTAGAGGCGCGGCAGCCAGACCTTGGGCTTGCCCGGCAGCCATATGAACAATGCCTGCGGCACGCCGCAGATAACCGTCCAGATCAGGCAGCTGACGACACGGAGCAGGACACGGACCTCGCCCGGAAGTCGCGGCACCTGTGGCCAGGGGCCATCCAGTTCGACGAAACGGGCAGGGCGTGCGTGGGGGCCGGCCATGGTTCGCTGGGCGTCAGACTTTCGCTTCGATCCGGTCCCAGATCGTCTCTTCGATCCTGATCCCGTCGAAACGCGTGATTTCCTGCAGGCCTGTCGGCGAGGTCACGTTGATTTCGGTCAGATAATCGCCGATCACGTCGATGCCGACAAAGATCAGCCCCTGTTCCTTGAGATAGGGCCCGATGCTGGCACAGATCTCCTGCTCGCGCGCCGTCAATGCCGACTTCTCCGGCCGGCCGCCGACATGCATGTTGGACCGCGCGTCACCCGCCGCCGGCACGCGGTTCACGGCGCCCATGGGCTCGCCATCGACCAGAATGATGCGCTTGTCCCCCTGGCGGACCGCCGGTTCGTAGCGCTGGATCATCAGAGGCTCGGTCGTGCGCGCGAAATGGCTGTCCAGGATCGAGCCGAAATTCTCGTCATCCTCGCGCACGCGGAAGACGCCGATACCGCCATTGCCGAACAGCGGCTTGATGATGATGTCGCGGAATTCCGCGCGGAAGGCGCTGATGGCAAGCCTGTCCCAGGTAATCAGGGTCGGCGGCATGAGGTCGGGGAAATGCGTGACCAGCAGCTTCTCGGGCGCGTTGCGCACAGAGGCCGGATCGTTCACCACCAGGGTCTTGGGGTGGATATGCTCCAGCATATGGGTGGCCGTGATGTAGGCCATGTCGAAGGGCGGGTCCTGGCGCATCAGGATCACGTCCATGGCCGAAAGATCGAGTTCTTCCGCTGGCCCAAAGGTGAAATGGTTGCCCATCTCCCGGCGGACCGAGACCGGATTGGCGCGGGCCGAAATGCGTTTGCCACGCTGGGCCATGTGTCGCACTTCGTAATGCCAAAGCTGGTGGCCGCGGCGTTCCGCTTCCAGCATCAGCGCGAAAGTTGAATTGGCGTTGATATTCACCGACTGAATCGGGTCCATCTGGACCGCGACCTTGAGCAATCTCGGCATAGGCACGTCCTTCGGAAAAGGTGGCAGCACAATAAAGGCGCGGCCCGGCGCCGCCTAGGGTGGAAAGCCAATCAGAAAGCGGCCGCCGGCCTCGGAGGCGGGGCTTCCGTTTGTGCTCCGCCTGTCGCAACGCGGGTCATGGTCGCAATCCCGGCATCGACTGATTCCGGCGTTGCAGGGGACCCCGGGCACCGGTAACGTCACCGGCGCCGAGGCTGTCATCTGACGAATCTCTGACGAGGCTGCCGTGACCGAAGGTCGGGCCTTGGATCGTTATTTCGAGCGGACCGGCTGGGGCGGGGCGACCGCGCCCAGCCTGGCGACGCTGAGCGGCCTCCTCGCCGCCCATATGCAGGCTATCCCATTTGAAAATCTGGACGTGCTTGCCGGCCGGCCGATCCGGCTCGACATCGCGGCCCTGCAGGAAAAGCTCCTCGGCGCGCGCCGCGGCGGATATTGCTTCGAGCATACGACCCTGTTCGCCCATATTCTCGAACATCTCGGCTTCCGCATCACGCGCCACTCGGCGCGCGTCGTGCTGTTCGTTCCGCGTCATGAGGCCGGGCGACTTCACATGTTCCTCACCGTCGACCTGCCCGAGGGCGTGTTCGTGGCTGATCCGGGGTTTGGCGGTGCCGCGGCGCTGGCGCCGGTTCCGCTTGTCGATCCGGGTGACGACCGTCCGTCCGGGGCGACGCACTGGATGGCGCGCGACGGCGATTATTGGGTGCTGCGCACCCAATCCGGCGGCAAAGCGAGCGACGCCTGGGTCTCAACGCTCGAGACCGACCACCCGGTCGATTTCCAGATCGCCAACCATTTTACCGCAACGCACCCGGACTCACTCTTCCTCAACCGCCTGATGCTGAGCCGCTTCACCGAACATGGCCGCGTCACCGTGATAAATCGCGACGTGACGATCCGCCGCGGCCCGCAGACCGAGACCTTTCAACTCGCGGACCGTGCCGCGCTGCGCGGCCTGCTGGCCGAGCATTTCGGCTTCGACTACGGGGAAGTCGATCGGTTGCGCCTGCCGTTCATTCCCGAATGGTGTTGAGACCGCGGCGCTTGCCGCAGCGGGCAGGAAAACTTGCTCCCCGCTCCCCGATTGTCTTGAAACACCGCAACCGCCGTTCGGTGACCGATCTGACGGGAGAGCATGCACATGACAGGAAAGCTCGCCTGCCTGTGCCTTGGGATGATCTTGGCTGGCACTCAGCCTGCCCTGGCGCAGAATTACCCGCCGCCGCTGGCAGCCCAGCCAGGCGGCCCGCCCATCCTCATGCAGCAGGCGCCGCCTGACCCACGGCAGTTCTGCTACTATAACGGCCAGCCTTATTCCCTGGGCTCGCCCTATCCCGGGGAGGCGCAAGGTCCGGGCGGCCAGGTCATGCGCTGCCGCGAATCAGACGCTCCCATCAACGGCTACATCATCCTGCAATGGGGCGATGCGAACTGAAGCACCCGGAGGCCCCCGTTCCGTGCATCTCAGGCACTGAGGAGGATTGCTTTACCGCCACCACAAACCGGTGCAAAATCGTCACAAAACGTGATGTGGCTCGCTTTTCTGTCTCCCGCCCCGGCCGCCAAGGCCGGTTTTGGAAAGGCACCAGACATGAGCTGGCTTGGCGGCAATTGGTACGGCGTGGTGGCCTTCTTCGGCATCCCGGCGGCCCTCGGCATCATCTGCTGGTTCGGCGCCCATAGCCTGCTCGGCGCACGCGCGCGGGCGGAGCGGGCGCGGCAGAATGCGCGCCGGCCGCCCAGCACGCGCACGGCCCGCCGTCCCTTCTGATCAGCCATCACAGGAACACCACCGCGCGGCACGGCGCCGCGCAGTGCTGCGATACCGGGCTAGCGGAGCGTCGCGCCCGTTGCCTTGGTCACCGCCGCCACAACCTTCGCTGACGCTTCCTCGATCTCCGCATCCGTGAGGCTGCGTGTCGAGGGCTGGAACACGACTTCAAGCGCGAGCGACTTGCGGCCCGGCTCCATCTTCTCGCCCTCATAGACGTCAAACAGCGTGACGCCGGTAATGAGGTCGCGCACCGCGCCACGCGCCGCGCGCAGCACGGCCTCCGCCGCCACCTCGCTCGCCACCACGAAGGCAAAGTCGCGCCGGAGCGGCTGGAAGGCTGAAAGCTCGGGTGCGGTCTTCTTGCGGCGCTTGGGCTCGGGGATAGCGTCGAGGAAGATCTCGAAGGCCACCGCATTCGCGGGCAGGTCGAGCGCGCGGATCACCTTGGGATGCAGCGCACCGAAACGGGCGAGCACCACCTTCGGCCCCTGGCGCACCACGCCCGAGCGGCCCGGATGGTAATAGCCCGGCGCATCGGCGGTGACGGACAGCGCCTCCAGCGGCAGGCCGAGCGCTGCCAGCGCCGCCCAGACATCGCCCTTGGCGTCCATCGCCGTCACGCCGCGGGCGGGCTGCAGCCAGCTCCGCGGGGTCTCGCCCAGGCGCAGGCCAGCCGCCATCACCTGCTGGCCGCCGCGCACGCCGTCCTGGAAGGCCGGCCCGACCTCGAAGAGACCGTGGTTGCCGAAGCCCCGCGCCGCATTGCGCGCCGCCGCGAGCGAAAGCGTGATGAGCGGCGTCGCCCGCAGCTGGTCGAGATCGGAGGCGATGGGGTTGACCAGACGCAGGCTTTCCGGCGCCTCGCCGAACAGCTCCGCGACCTTATGGTCGGCAAAGCTGAAGGTCACGGCTTCAGAGAGGCCGCGGCTCGCCAGCAGGCGCTTGGCCACCATCGCGCGCCCCTGGCGCGGCGTGAAGGAGGCGCCGGGCACGGCCGAGATCGCGGGCAGTGACACGGGCTCGACGCGGTCGATGCCCCAAATGCGGAGCACCTCTTCGACGAGATCGACCTCCGGTTCGATCTCGGCGACGCCTGCCGAGACCTTTTCCAGAACCTCGGGGGAAAGCGCCCGCGCGGGCTCCAGCCCGCCGCGCCCGGCCACGTCATTCCGCCAGGAGGGAACATGAACGGTGATGCTCGCCTCGTCGCTGCTGGCGAGGCCGAAGCCGAGACGGCGCAGGATCGTCTCCGCCTCGTCGCGCGGAATATCGGCGCCAGCGAAATTCTGCAGACGGTCAAAACGCAGTGTCGCCGTACGGCGCCAGTCCGGCTCGGCACCGGCCGAGACGCTTGCCGAGGCCTCGCCACCGCAAAGCTCGATCACCATCGCGGTTGCGGCCTCAAGGGCTGACGGCATCAGCGCCGGGTCGATCCCACGCTCGAAGCGCGCCCGCGCATCGCTCGCAATCTGGTGGCGGCGGCCGGAAAGCGCGATCGCGACCGGGTCGAAATAGGCGCATTCGATGAAGACCTCGGTCGTCTCCTCCGTGCAGCCCGTCTCTTCGCCACCGACGATGCCGGCGAGCGAAACGACACCGGCCGCATCCGCAATCACGCAATCATCGGCGGTGACGGTGACATCCTTGCCGTTCAGCGCACGGAAGGTCTCGCCGTTGCCGGATCGCATCGTCAGCGTGCCACCCTTCACCTTTGCCACGTCAAACACATGCAGCGGGCGGCCCAGGTCGAAGGTGAAGAAATTGGTGATATCGACGAGCGCGCTGATGGGCCGGAGGCCGATGGCGCGCAGGCGGTCCTGCAGCCAGAGCGGGCTCGGCCCGTTCTTCACCCCGCGCACGGTGCGGCCGAGCACCCAGGGGCAGATGTCCGGCTTTTCGGTGGCCCAGGTGAGCGCGCTCGGCCCAGTCTCCGCCACGGCGTCAGGCACCCAGGTCTTGAGCTGGCCCACGCCCGCCGCGGCGAGGTCGCGCGCCACGCCACGCACGGACAGGGCATCGCCGCGATTGGGCGTCACCGCGATCTCGATCACCGGCTCGTCCAGGCCCTGGTAGTCGACAAAGCGCGCGCCGACCGGCGCGTCTTCGGGCAGTTCGATGATGCCGTCATGATCGTCGCCGAGACCCAGTTCGCGGGCCGAGCAGAGCATGCCGTTGGAGGCGACGCCCCGGATCTCGCCCGCCTTCAGCACCATGCCGGACGCCGGAATGGTGGCGCCCACGGGTGCAAAGACAACCTTGAGCCCCGTGCGCGCATTGGGCGCGCCACAGACGACCGAGACCGGCCCCTCGCCCGCATCCACAATGCAGGCGCGCAGGCGGTCCGCATTCGGGTGCTGAACAGCCTCGACGATATGGGCGACGCGGAAGGGCGCCAGCGCAGCACCAGGATTGTCGACGCCTTCAAGCTCAAGGCCGATCCCCGTCAGCGTATCGGTGACGGTCTCAAGCGAGGCGGTGGTGTCGAGATGCTCGCGCAGCCAGGACAGGGTGAATTTCATCGGAGTTACACCCCCTCATGCAGGGTTGCGGGCTGGAACGGCGAGGCGCCGTAATGCTTCAGCCAGCGGATGTCGCTTTCGTAGAAGAGCCTGAGATCGGAAATGCCGTGCTTGAGCATCGTCACGCGCTCGATCCCCATGCCGAAGGCAAAGCCCTGCCACTCCCGCGGGTCGATGCCGCAATTGGCGAGCACCTTGGGGTGAACCATGCCGCTGCCGAGAATCTCCAGCCAGTCCCCGCCGCCGCCGAGTTCGCCGGTGCGGCGGTTCCAGCCGATATCGACTTCCATCGAAGGCTCGGTGAAGGGGAAGTAGCTGGCGCGGAAGCGCACCGGCAGGTTCGCGATGCCGAAGAAACTGCGCAGGAAGTCCGTGAGGCAGCCCTTGAGATGGGCCAGCGTGATGCCACGGTCGATCACCAGCCCCTCGCATTGATGGAACATCGGGCTGTGGGTCGCGTCATGGTCGGCGCGGTAGGTGCGGCCGGGCACGATCAGGCGCAGCGGCGGCGGCTCGGACAGCATGGAGATGATCTGCACCGAGCTCGTATGCGTGCGCAGAACCAGCGGATAACCCTCATGGCTGCCCGGCAGGTAGAACGTATCCATGTCGCTGCGCGCGGAGTGATGGGGCGGAATATTGAGTGCGCCGAAATTGTACCAGTCGGCCTCCACTTCCGGCCCTTCGGCGACCGTGAAGCCCATGGCACCGAAGATCGCCGCCATCTCTTCCATGGTCCGGCTGATGGGGTGGATCGTGCCGCGCGCATCGGGCGCGGGCGGCAGCGTCACGTCCATCCGCTCGGCGGCAAGGCGCGCGGCGAGGGCTGCTTCATCGATCACCGCCTGGCGGCCCGAGAGTACCGTCTCCAGATCGTCCCGCAGCGCGTTGACGGCGGCGCCCCGCGCCTTCCGCTCCTCGGGTGCGACCTGCCCCAGGCTGCGCAGGAGGCCGGTGATGCGGCCCTGCTTGCCCATGAAGGCGACGCGCACCGCGTCCAGCGCGCGCGGGTCGGACGCGGCGGCAATCGCCGCCTCGGCTTCCGCTTTCAGGGCCAGGAGATCGTCGGACATCAGAGAGGCTCCGGAAAAGGAAAAGGGCTGCCGTTTGCCGCGGCAGCCCTCTCGTTCAAGTCACCCGTTCACGGCGCCCCGGTTCAAGGCGCCAGGCGTGATCAGGCAGCCGCGGTGGGCGCCGCTTCGAGGACGGCCTTAACCTGGGCGACGATGCCGGCAAAGGTCTCGGCGTCGTCGAAGGCGATCGCGGCCAGAACCTTGCGGTCCAGCTCGATATTCGCCTGCTTCAGGCCGAAGATGAACTGGCTGTAGGTCAGGCCTTGCTCCCGCACGGCCGCGTTGATGCGCTGGATCCAGAGGGCGCGGAATTCGCGCTTCTTGTTCCGGCGGTCGCGATAGGCATAGCGGAGAGCCTTTTCCAGGCGCTCAAGGGCAATGCGGTAGTTCGTCGAAGAACGGCCGAAATAGCCCTTGGACTGGGCAAGAACCTTCTTGTGCCGGGCGTGGGTGGTAACGCCGCGCTTAACTCGTGCCATTTACCTGATCCCCTCTCTCACGCCAGCCCGTAGGGCGCCCACTGCTTCACCGTCTTGCCGTCCATCTCGGTCAGCGTCTGGGAGCCGCGGTTGGTGCGCTTCATCTTCTGGGGGCGGTTGATCAGGCCGTGGCGCTTGCCGCCCGGACCCGCCAGCACCTTGCCGGTCGCGGTGATCTTGAACCGCTTCTTGACCGACGACTTGGTCTTCATCTTGGGCATTTCGATCTCCTTCAAATCGGCCCTGCCGGCAGTGTCCGCGATCTGCGGTGCCGGACAGGCGTCGCGGCCGGGCATGCCCATTCCAGGCCCGGCACACAGACGAACGAGGCGCGGCGTATAGCGAAGCTCGGGCCGGCTCGCAAGCGCAGGCCGCACGGCGGCAGGAATGCGCGGAGTGGCGGCGCGCCCGGCGGCGGAGAGTCTAGCCCGGCAGGCGCTGCCAGGTCTGGGTGCGGCCAAACATCGGCGCACCGATAAAGCCGCGGACGATGAGCGTCCGCCCATCCGGGCCAAGATGGATCCGGCAGTGATAGACCCGCCCGTCCTGCGGATTGAGGATCGTGCCGCCATCCCAGGACGCGCCGTCAGGCCGCATATTGCGTAGCACCTCAAGCCCCATCACCGGCTGGTTGCGGGCTTCGCCGCCGCACTGCTCGCAGAGCGCGGTGCGGAACTTCGGATCGGCGATCTCAATGATCTTGCCGAACAGCAAGCCATTCTGCTCGTAAATCTGCACCACGCCGTCCGGCTTGTTGGTGCGGTCGTCGATGGTCCGCCAGATGCCGACCGGCGAGGCAGGATCGCTCGCCCAGGCGCTGCCCCAACCGACGCCAAATGCCAGAAGCCCCATCAATCCGGCACCCGCCACGGGTTTCAGCAAACGCAGTCTGCGCATCCAATCCTCCATCGGGGACAACCCAGAGCCTCCGGCAATTACTCTTCCGGCATCGAAGCCATGCACTTATAACCTGAACCATGCACATCCCTTTCATGAAGATGCATGGGGCGGGGAACGATTTTGTCATCCTCGACGGCCGGATCCGCGCCCTGCAGCTCACCTCCGCCCAGGTGCGCCTCATCGCCGACCGCCGCCTCGGCGTCGGCTGCGACCAGCTCATCACGCTCGAACCCGGGCGGGACGGGGCGGATGTCTTCATGCGCATCCATAATCCGGATGGCAGCGAGGCCGGTGCCTGCGGCAACGCAACCCGTTGTGTCGCACAGTTGGTCGGCCGCGAACTCGGCTGTGACCAATTAACAATTCGCACGATCTCGGGCAATCTGCCGGCGGTTCTGCATGCCGACGGCGCCGTCACGGTCGATCTCGGCGCCCCGCGCCTCGCCTGGGACGAGGTGCCTCTCGCCCAGGCCGCCGACACGTTGCGTTTGCCGCTCGAAGACGGCGGGCTCACGGATCCCGCCGCCTGCTCGATGGGCAATCCCCATGCGACCTTCTTCGTGGCTGACATCGCGGCCACGCCTGTCGCCACCCTCGGCCCCCGCTTCGAGACCGACGCCCTGTTTCCGGACCGCGCCAATATCGGTTTCGCGCAGATCCTCTCGCCGTCGCGGATTCGCCTCCGCGTCTGGGAACGCGGCGCGGGGCTGACGCTCGCCTGCGGGTCCGGCGCGTGCGCCGCCCTCGTCAACGCCGCCCGCCGGGGCCTCACCGGCCGCCGGGCGGAGATGCTCCTTGATGGCGGCCGCCTCTTCATCGAATGGCGGGAGACGGACGGCCATGTGCTCATGACCGGCCCGGCCGAAACCAGCTTCGCCGGCACCATCGCCCTCCCCGACGCCGGCACAGAGAGCGCGGCATGACGATCGACGTGCTGAGCTTCGGGTGCCGGCTGAACACCTATGAGGGCGAGGTCATGCGTGGCCATGCCCGCGAAGCCGGTCTCACTGACACCATCATCGTCAATACCTGCGCCGTCACGGCGGAAGCCGAGCGCCAGGCCCGCCAGGCCATCCGCAAGCTCGCGCGTGAGCGGCCTGAGGCACGCATCGTCGTCACCGGCTGCGCGGCGCAAATCGCGCCTGACGCCTG
This sequence comes from uncultured Alphaproteobacteria bacterium, assembly GCA_963834475.1. Lineage (GTDB taxonomy): Bacteria > Pseudomonadota > Alphaproteobacteria > Acetobacterales > Acetobacteraceae > Acidisoma. Next base: position 138,074 of record CAWIBZ010000005.1, read on the forward strand.
GGGCACGCTTCCCGGTGTCTCCCGCGTGCTCGGCAATGCCGAGAAGCTGGACGCCGCCCATTGGCAGCCGGGCGCCCCTTCGGCGGTCTCGGACATCATGGCCGCGAAGGAGACGGCGGCCCATCTGGTGACGGAGTTTGCCGGGAGAGCGCGCGCCTTCGTCCAGGTCCAGCAGGGCTGCGACCATCGCTGCACCTTCTGCATCATCCCCTTCGGCCGCGGCCCGAGCCGCAGCGTGGCGCTCGGCGCCATCCTCGACCAATGCCGCAGCCTGATCGCCTCCGGCTATCAGGAGATCGTGCTGACGGGCGTCGATATCACCAGCTACGGGCATGACCTGCCGGGCCAGCCGCCGCTCGGCCAGATGGTCCGCCGGCTGCTCGCCTTGCTGCCCGACCTCCCGCGGCTACGGCTCTCCTCGCTCGACCCCTGCGAAATCGACGACGACCTCTGGCGGCTGATCGCGGAAGAGCCGCGGCTCCTGCCGCATCTCCATCTCTCCATCCAGGCCGGATCCGATCTCATCCTCAAGCGCATGAAGCGGCGGCATCTCCGCTCGGATGTGCTTTCGGTCACCCGCCGCGCCCGCGATCTCCGGCCCGGCATCGCCTTCGGGGCCGATCTCATCGCGGGCTTCCCGACCGAGACGGAGGAGGCCTTCGCCGAGACGCTGGCACTGGTGGAGGAAGCAGACCTCACCATGCTGCACGTCTTCCCCTATTCGGAGCGGGCGGGAACGCCGGCGGCGCGCATGCCCTCCGTGCCCAAGCCGGTCCGGCGCGAACGCGCGGCGCGCCTGCGGGCAGCCGGCGCGGACGCCGCCGCGCGGTTCGACGCCCTGCACCTCGGCCGGGCCGTGCGCGTGCTGGCCGAAACCGAAACGCGCGGCCATTCCGAGCATTTCCGCCCCGTGCGCCTTGCCGCACAGGCCGTTCCGGGCCAGATCGTGACCGCGACCGTCACCGGCTATGATGCCGACGGGCTGCTCGCAGCCTGACCTCCTCTCACTCGATTTTCGTGGGTCTCTGACATGGCGCTGTCTGGTTTCTTTTCCCGGCTGAAGGAGGGGCTGTCCCGCTCCACCCAAAAGCTGTCCAGCAGCATCACGGCCGTCTTCACCAAGCGGAAGCTCGATGATGCGGCACTGGAAGAGCTGGAGGAGCTGCTCATCGCCGCCGATCTCGGCCCCCGCGCCGCCGCGAAGGTCATCGCGAGTTTCCGCCGCACGCGCTTCGGCAAGGAAGTGACCGATGAGGAGATCAAGACGGCGCTCGCCGAGGAGATCGCCAAAATCCTTGAGCCCGTCGCCCAGCCGCTGGAGATAGACCGCAACCACGCCCCGCATGTCGTGCTCATGGTCGGCGTCAACGGCACCGGCAAGACCACGACCATCGGCAAGTTCGCGCAATTCTACCGGGACCAGGGGCTGCGCCCGATGCTGGTCGCGGGCGACACCTTCCGCGCCGCGGCGGTCGAGCAGCTGCAGGTCTGGGGGGAGCGCACGGGCGCGCCCGTCGTCGCCGGCAAGCCCGAAACGGATGCCGCCGGCCTCGCCTATGGCGCGCTGGAACGCGCGAAGCGGGAGGGCATCGACGTGCTGCTCGTCGATACCGCCGGGCGGCTGCACAACAAATCCGCGCTCATGGATGAACTTGCCAAGATCATCCGCGTCATCCGCAAACTCGACCCGACGGCGCCGCATTCGACCCTGCTGACGCTCGATGCCACCACCGGCCAGAACGCCATCAACCAGGTGCAGGTCTTCCGCGACCTCGTGAAGGTCGATGGGCTGATCGTGACGAAGCTCGACGGCTCCGCCCGCGGCGGCATCGTCGTCGCCCTGGCCGAGGAATTCGGCCTGCCGGTCCACGCCGTCGGCGTGGGTGAGAAGGTCGGCGACCTCCGTCCCTTCGTCGCACGTGAATTCGCAAGTGGTCTTGTGGGGGCCAATGAACCTGCCTGATATGGAACTGGAGTACGACCCGACGCGGCGGGAGACCTACCGCGTCTGGGGACAGGAGCATGTGCGCTACTCCGACACGGACGCGCAGGGACATGTCAACAACGTCTCCTACGCGGCCTACCTGGAGACGGGGCGCACCACCCTCGCCCAGGCCTGCGGCCTGCCCATCGGCCTGCACAATGGCAGGCACACCGTGCTCGCCCGTGTCGAAATCGACTATCGCGCGGAGGTGCACTGGCCGGCGACGCTCGATCTCGGCTCCGCCGTCGTGAAGGTCGGGCGCAGTTCGGTGACGGTCATTCAAGGCATCTTCGCGGGCGAGCGCTGTGTTGCCACCGGCCGGGAAGTCATGGTGATGGTGGAAACGGCGACCGGCCGCTCCACCCCCATTCCCGATGACGTGCGTGAGAAGCTCATCGCCATCGCGGGCCTCTTGGAGAGAAACGAAATCTAGAGCATTCGCGCCGCCGGATCGCTATAATCGAGCCGAGGAGGCGATCATGGACAGGCTCGTCGATGTGCTGATCTCGGTCGATGCGGAAACCGCAAAGGCACTTGAATGTCCCGAAGAACGGGCAGCGATGGGCCGGCTGATCAGTCAGGTTCTCAGGGCCCGGGCCATGAGGGCCACGCTCGCCGGTGCCAGCCTCGGGGCAAAGGTCGAGGTGCAGGCTGCCGGCATCGACAATGCGAAGATCAATGCGGAGTTTCTGGCCCGCACCGCGCGCGCCCTGATGTGACTCTCCCTGGTGTGATGGTCACCGCTTTCACTCGGCCCAGCTGCGCGCAGGTCGAAGCTTCCTAAAGACGCGCCAAGCCCGTACAAAGCGCGGCATGAGTGTGATCCAGAAGCCTGAAGCCTCCGCCGCACCCAGCGCAAGCCCGGTGCCGTTCCTCGATCTCAAGGCCCAGCAGGCCCGCATAGGGCATGAGATGCGGCGGCGCGTGGATGCGGTGCTCGCCCATTGCCAGTTCGTGCTCGGCCCCGAGGTCGCGGAACTGGAAGCGGAACTCGCCCGCCGCGCCGGCGCCGCGCATTGCATCTCCGTCAGCTCCGGCACCGATGCTCTGCTGATCGCGATGATGGCGGAGGATATCGGCCCGGGGGATGCGGTCTTCCTGCCGGCCTTCACCTACACGGCAACCGCCGAAGTTCCGCTGCTGCTCCGCGCCACCCCCGTTTTCGTCGATGTCGACCCGCGCACCTTCCAGATGGATCTGGCCGACCTTGAACGCCGCAGTCGCGGCCGTGCGGAAGGGTGGCAAGCTTCGCCCGCGCGCCGTCATCGGCGTCGATCTCTTCGGCCAGCCGGCCGATTGGGACGGCATCGCCGAGATCGCCCGCCGCCATGATCTCCTGACGATCGATGACTGCGCCCAGGCCTTCGGCGCAAGCCTCGCACGGCCGCCCGCTCGGCACCCAGGCGGATGCGACTGCCATCAGCTTCTTCCCCTCCAAGCCCTTGGGCGGTTACGGGGACGGCGGCGCCCTCTTCACCGAATCGGCCGAGCGCGCCGCGCTCTACCGCAGCCTCCGCACCCATGGCGAAGGCCGCCAGCGCTACGACGTGCAGCGCATCGGCATCAACGGGCGCCTGGATACGCTGCAGGCCGCCGTGCTGCTCGCCAAGCTTTCGGTCTTCGATGAGGAGACTCGCGGCGCGCGAGCGCGTGGCGCGCTATCTATGACCAGCGCCTCGGCAATCTGCTGCAAACGCCCGCCCGCGTGCCCGACAGCACCGCGGCCTGGGCCGTCTATGCCATCCTGCTGCCCGATAGCGAGGTGCGCGCGGATGTCCAGGCCGCCGCCCAGGCCGCGGGGATCGCGACTGCCGTCTATTACCCGAAGCCCCTGCACCATCAACCCGCCTATGCTGCCCACCATGAGGGTGGCGCGCTGCCGGTGTCTGAGGACATCGCAACCCGCATCATGGCGCTGCCGATCCATCCGGATCTGACGGAAGCGCAGCTCGATCGCGTCTGCGCCGTGCTCACCCGGGCGCTCGCGACCACCGCGGCGTAAGGAGGCGACGCTCATGGCCCCGCCCGCCTTCTCCCGTGAAAACGTCGGCTCCCGGCGGGAACTCTTTCCCGAGATCGCGCCCTACGGCTCCGGCTATCTCACTGTCGGAGCGGCGGCCATTCGCTCTATTGGGAACAGGTCGGCAATCCCCGCGGGCAGGCCGCGCTTGTTCCTCCATGGCGGCCCCGGCGCGGGGGCGGGCTCCGTGCATCGCCGCTTCTTCGATCCCCGCATCTGGCGGGTCGTGCTCTTCGACCAGCGCGGCGCCGGCCGCTCCCGCCCGCTCGGCGGCCTGGACGAAAACACGACGCAGCATCTGATCGCCGATATCGAAGCGCTGCGCCGCCATCTCGGCATCGAGCGCTGGCTGCTCTTCGGCGGCTCCTGGGGCTCGACCCTCGCCCTCGCCTATGCCCAGGCGCATCCCGAGCGCGTCAGCGCCTGCGTGCTGCGCGGCATCTTCCTTGGCCGCAACAGCGAGGTTGATTGGTTCCTGCGCGGCGCGCGCTGCGTCTTTCCGGATGCTCACGCACAATTCGCAGGCTTTCTGCCGGAAGCCGAGCGCGGCGATATCCTTTCCGCCTATCGCCGCCGCCTCAATGACCCCGATCCGCGCGTCCATGGGCCGGCGGCCCGCGCGTGGTCCGTCTACGAAGGCTCGTGCAGCACCTTGCTGCCGCATCCCGAGACGGTGTCAACCTTCTCGCGTGATCGCGCGGCCCTCGGCCTCGCCCGGATCGAGGCGCATTACTTCGCCCATCAGCTCTTCCTGCCGCCCGAAGGGCTGCTCGGCCGCATGGACCGCATCCAGCATATTCCGGCCGAAATCGTGCAGGGCCGCTACGATATGGTCTGCCCTCCGGTGAGTGCCTTCGAACTCGCGGCCCTTTGGCCGGCCGCCCATCTGACCGTCGTGCCGGATGCCGGGCATTCGGCACTGGAACCCGGCACGCGGGCGGCGCTGCTCGCCGGGCTTGAGCGCTTCGCCGCCGACTGAGGCACGGCCGGCCGAGGCGCGCCACGTTGTTTGTTTCGCCGTTCGGGCCGCGGTGATTCCTGTCTGAGAACAACAATAGGGTGTTAGACTGGGCAAAAAGGAGATGCGCCCATGGACAGCCCCATCCTCGAACTGCCCCAGCCGCCCGCGGCCGGCCATCAGGAGACCGAGGAGTCCCTTCGCCGGGATCTCGCCTGCGCCTATCGGCTCATCGCCCATCTCGGCATGACCGATACCGTCTATACCCACCTTTCCGTGCGCGTGCCGGGACCAGGCAATTTTTTCCTCGTCAATCCCTACGGGCTGATGTTCGACGAGATCACGGCAAGTTCGCTGGTCAAGGTCGATGCCGACGGGCTGCCTGCCCAGGCCACGAGCTGGCCTGTCAACCCGGCCGGTTTCGTCATCCATTCGGCCATCCACATGAAGCGGCATGACGCCGCCTGCGTCATGCACACCCATACCCTCGCCGGCATGGCGGTCGCGGCCCAGCAGGGCGGCCTGCTGCCGATCAACCAGATCAATATGGAATTCATCGACGACATCGCCATGCACGACTACGAAGGCGTCGCCGATGACGACAACCTGAGCGAGCGCGAGCGGCTGGTGCGCGACCTCGGCGACAAGCCTTGCATGATCCTGCGCACTCACGGCCTGCTGACGACGGGGCGCAGCGTCGCTGAAGCCTTTTACTTGATGTATTACCTGGAGCAGGCCTGCCGCATTCAGGTTGCAGCCCAGTCCACGGGTGCCGCGCTCTCCATCCCGTCCGAGGCGACGCAGCGCCGCACCAAGGCGCAGTTCGTGCGAGGGGAGAACCACGGCTGGCTGGTCTGGCAGGCCTTCAGGCGGAAGATGGATCGCGAACAGCCCGGCTACCGCCTTTGATAATCTCTGGGCGAGCCGGCCTATCGCTGAACGATCAAAACGAAGGATGATACGCGCAGATAGGGTTTTGCTTTCCCTTCGCACATGTTGCTATATCGATAATATAACGACTACGGAGGATCGCTGGTCGGTGGTGTTAACCGTATCTTTCCTCTTGTGCGCCTAGGCTTGACCAGCCCGATCACGTCAGATGGGAGTTGCGCTTTCATGGAATACGTGCCGCCGCTACGCGTCCTCTCCCGTCTCGGGTACCATTCACCAGACAGAAACGGACATCACGCTTCCGCTGGAGGCGCTGCATGCGCTGATCAGGGCAGCCTTTACCGGCTCCACCTTCGATGCCGCCTGGTATCGCGAGACCTATGCGGATGTTGCGGCGGCAATCGCCGATGGCCTGGTGCCGGACGAAATCTCCCATTTCATTCGCTTCGGCTATTTCGAGGGGCGCCGCCCGCGGGAGTTTACCGTTGATACCGCGTGGTACGAGGCCAACTATGCCGATGTGGCGGCGGCCATCCGCGCCGGCAAGGTCGCCGACGCCACGGCGCATTTCAATAGCAACGGCTACCTGGAACCCCGGGCGCCAACGCCGGAAGCGGCGGAGGCTTACGGCCCGCTGCTCGATGCCGCCCACACGCGCGAGCCAGCGCCTCGCCCCGCCCCCGCCGCCGAATCCGGGCAACGGCCGGTTCCCCTAAGGCCCCGGCGCATCAGGGCGGGTGATGCGACGGGCTCGAGCGCGCCGGCCTACAGCCATGGCCCAGCAAAAGCCGTCTGACAGTTCCCGGCGCTCGCTTCTCTGGGCCTGGTGGCGATTGCTTGTCTGGCTCTGGCGGCTGATTACGCAACCGGTCGCGTGACGGCCGGGGCGGTCATGCTGAGCGCCACCGCTTCCGCCACCCGAATGCCGTCAACGCCTGCCGACAGAATGCCCCCGGCAAAGCCCGCGCCCTCGCCCGCCGGATAGAGGCCGGGTGTGTTCACGCTCTGGAAATCGGCTCCGCGCGTGATCCTGAGCGGCGAGGAGGTGCGCGTCTCCACCCCCGTCAACACGGCGTCCTCCATCGCGAAGCCGCGGATCTGGCGGTCGAAGGCCGGAATCGCCTCGCGAATGGCCGCAATCGCATAATCCGGCAGGCAGGCTGAGAGATCGGTCGGCGTGACACCCGGCTTGTAGGAGGGGATGACCTTGCCCAGCGCCGTGGACGGGCGCCCGGCCAGGAAATCCCCCACAAGCTGCGCTGGCGCCCGGTAATCTCCGCCGCCGGCGAGAAAGGCCTGCCGCTCCCAGTGGCGCTGGAAGGCGATGCCGGCCAGCGGGCCGCCCGGATAATCGGCGGGCGTGATGCCCACCACGATGCCCGCATTCGCGTTCCGCTCGGCCCGCGAATACTGGCTCATGCCGTTGGTCACGACGAGGCCGGGCTCAGACGTCGCCGCCACCACCTGCCCGCCCGGGCACATGCAGAAGCTGTAGACAGAGCGGCCGTTTTTCGCGTGATGGACGATCTTGTAGTCGGCCGCACCCAGAACCGGGTGCCCCGCATTCTCGCCGAAGCGGCAACGGTCGATCAGCGCCTGCGGGTGCTCGATCCGGAAGCCGACCGAAAAGGGCTTCGCCACCATCGCGACGCCCTGTGCCTCCAGCATCGGAAAGGTGTCGCGCGCACTATGGCCGACGGCCAGCACAACATGGCGCGAGGCCAGGCGCTCCCCGTTTTCCAGGACAACGCCCGCCACGTGGCGGCGGCCATCCGCGCCTTCCTCGATGTCGAGACCGACGACGCGGCTCTGGAAACGATACTCGCCGCCCAGCGCCTCGATCTGCTGACGCAGACTTTCGACCACCGTCACCAGCCGGAAGGTGCCGATATGCGGCTTGCTGACGAAGAGGATTTCCTCCGGCGCCCCGGCCGCCACGAATTCCGACAGGACCCGGCGCCCAAGATGCTGCGGGTCCTTGATGCCGGAATAGAGCTTTCCGTCCGAGAAGGTGCCGGCGCCGCCCTCGCCGAACTGCACATTCGATTCCGGCGTCAGCTGGCTGCGGCGCCACAGCGCCCAGGTATCCTTCGTGCGTTCCCGCACGACCTTGCCCCGTTCCAGAATGACCGGGCGGAAACCCATCTGCGCGAGCGTCAGCGCCGCCATCAGGCCGCAGGGTCCGGCACCGATCACGATGGGCCGCTCGGCCAGCCCCTCCGGCGCCTTTGCCACCAGGCGGTAGCCCATGTCGGGCGCCGGGCCGATGTGGCGGTCATCCGTCCGGCGGCCCAGCACCGCCGCCTCGTCGGCGACCGCGGCGTCGACCGTATAGACGAGTTCGACTGCCCCGCGCCGCCGCGCGTCATAGCCGCGGCGCACCACCTCATGGGTCAGCACCTCGCCGGACGAGACACCGAGCCGCGCGGCCAGGGCTGCGGGGAGTGCCGCCGGGTCATGGTCGAGCGGGAGTTTGATTTCCGTGACACGCAGCATGGCGAAGCCTCAGAAGTCCAGCCGGCTCGGCGCGCCGGGATCGGGGAGGATAGCGGTGGTGGCCAGAATGAAGGACATGGCCCGAGCCTGTAGCAGAGAGCGAAGCCTGCGTCAGCGCCGGAGGCAGTCCTGCTCAGAAGCCCTGCCCAGCCCGATCCGCGACCAGCTTACCCCAGCGCCGGATACCGCCGGATCAGATCGACATAGAGCGTCGTCGTCCACCCGTAGTCATGGATGACCTGGCGGAAGGGGTTGTCCGGGTCGCACAGGCCCTTGCGCAGAAGTTGCGGCGGCGCGCTCTCCCGCCGGTCGTCGTAGTATTCGAAGAAGGTGCCGAAGCGCTGCGCCCAGCGCTCGATCTCCGCGATCGTTGCTTGGTCAATTTTCGTAGCCGCCTCCGCGAAGGCGGCACCGTGACGGGCATAGCGCTCCAGCCCGCGCGCGACGAGCCAGTTGATGTTGATCCAGGTGGGTCCCCGCCACATGTCCTTGGCATAGAAGGCGGGTTCCGAGGCCGCGATGGAGGGAACCGGAAAGGCCGTGCCGAAGCTGTCCGCGCGTTCGAGATGGCGCAGCAGGGCGCGGGCCTGATCGGCCGAAGCCGCGCCGCAGAGCAGCGGCAGAAATCCGCTGCTCGCGAGTACCGGCGAATGCGCGCCCGCCGCCGAATCATAGTCGCAATAGAAGGCGTGCTCCCCGGACCACAGGCTTTCGTTGATGCGGCGGCAGAGCGCCTCATGCCGCCCGCGCCACAGAACGGCCTCTTCCGCGCGTCCCAGGCTTTGTGCCCAGTCGCCGAGGATTTCGCATTCATGGGCGGCATAGGCGTTGAAATCCGTCACTGCCAGCGCCGTCGGATAATGGAAATCGAAGCGCGGCGAATTATCCATCCCGCTTTCGCCGCTGCGCTGCAGCGGATCGCCTTCGATGAACCATTCGAGCAGCCCATCGCCATCCTGGTCGCGATGGTCGAGATCCCACGCAACCGCCGCCGCGATCCTCGGATAGAGCGTCGCGATCCAGGCGGGGTCGGGGGAGATTTCATCGACAAGCTGCGCGCCGAGTGCCAGCAGCGGCGGCTGCGTATGTCCCGAGGGCTGCCGCGTGGGGGACATCTGGTGCGGCACGAAGCCATCCGCCCGCTGACCGTCGAGCACCGCCTCGATCATGGCGCGCGCCAGCGGCAGGTCGAGGTGACGCCAGCCGATGGCATGGAAGGCGCTGTCCCACAGCCACATGTCCTTGTGCGGAAAGCGGTCGGGCGTGGTCCAGGGGTGGGCGAGCGCGCCTTCCGGCCCGCAAACCTGGCCTTTCATGATGGCGAGCGCACGGAACAGAATGGGCGCCTGCGCGCCCTGGGCGCGGGCCAGCAGCGGCTGGCGCAGAATCCATTCCGCCCGCGCCGCCAGATGCGCGCCGATATCCGCGGTGAGCAGAGACGGGTCGAAGCGCGCCGCCGTGCCGATCAACAGGCGGCCAGGGCAAGCCTCCACCCGCAGCGCCTGGCTTGCGTGGTCAACACTCACCTCACCTTCGATCAGGAGATGGTAAGGGTCGATAAGCACAGCCGTCAGCACGCCGCCCGCGACAATGAAATCATTGGCAACGACGGCGCTGGCGGGCGGCGCCGCGAGCGTCAGGTGCGCAGTGCCTGGAAACACCACCGCGATGCCGGCGGGCTCGGTCATGGTCCGCAGGATGATCGCCCCCTCATGATCGCCGGGGTAGGCGCTTTCGATGCCGGAAAAGCCCAGGAGCTGGCCACGGTGCCAGCCCTCCTGCGCATAGCGGCTGAGCCGCTTGGTCACATCGCTTTCAAGCATGGGCGTCCTCCGGCGAGCGGGGTAAAAATCTCGGGGCCCTGACCAGGCGTTGCGGTCGCCGGCCGCGTTGCCGGACCAGAATCCCAACCGCGGCCTCAGCCCTGACGGACGGCGCCCGGGCAAGGTGAGCCGCACGCTCTACGCTCATCTCACCACCCATCACATCCTGCAACCAGGCCACCGGCCGTGCATCGGGCCGCGCACACTGCACCGTAAAATGGTGCAGTGTGAGCCCCCGGACATGCCGCGCGAACAACCCAGCCGCCGGAAGATCGACACCGAAGCACTCGGGGTCGGGGTAGGAGGCAATCAGCTCCGGCGGGCGGCGAGCGGCAACGCGCCTCCCCTGCCCGCCCGGCAGCTCCAGGTGGATATGCCGCAAGACCACGTCCTCGACCGGCTGGCCCGGAATGCCCGCGATGATGATCGGCATGGAGGAGAATGTCTGCCGCGCCACGACATCCTCAATCGTGATGCCGCGGAGAAGGCCGGGTCTCTGGCCCGCGGGCGCGCGCATCCGCGCGCCAAGGCGGATGAAAATTGGCGCATTGCGCAGGTCGGCCATGGTCAGGCCACGCACGATCACGTCTTCCAGCACGGCGCCATCGACCGTTTCCAGGGCCAGGCCCCGGCAGCCCTGGAGGTGGTTGTTGGTGATGCGCACGCAGCGGAAACCGCCAATGGATTCGGTGCCGAACTTGATGCGCCCGGTGCGGTGCGTGACATTGGCGGACTTCTCCGGCCCCTCGTCGATCGGCCGGTAACTGCCGTCGAGCGTGGTCCCGAGCTGATACCGCCCGCTCACCCAATTGCCGTCAATCTCGACATCCTCCGTCATGGCAAGCCGCCCCAGGGCATAGGTGCTTTTGAGGCAAATGCCGTCATCATTGGGCGCGTTGATCCGGCAGCCCGCGATGCGGATCTTGCGGCAGCAATCGAGATTGATGCCGTCACGATTGGTGTCGATGCTGACGCGCTCGATCACCATATCCTCGCAACCCGTGGCGAGAACGGCGAAATGGCCTGCCTCCAGAATAGTCACATCGCGGATCGCAACCCGGCTGCAGTCAAAAAGCGCGATTGCCTTGTTGCCGACGCCCGCCTGCATGGCGGGCAGATGGCCCGGCTCGTAATCGCCGTTGACCAGGCCCCTGCCCCAGATGAGGCCAGGGCCGTCGATGATGACGTCCGCGAGGCCGAGGCCGGAGATGAGGCTGTTGCGCCAATGGCTGTGGCCGAAATCCTGATAGGGAAACCGCGCCGCGATGCTCTCTTCCGGCAGATCGTACCCGCCCGTGGCGGTCGGCTCTTGCGGCGGGTCGGCGGCGAGAAGCACGCTGCCCGCTTCGAGATGGAGGCGGATGCGGCTGGCAAGCCGGATGGAGAAGGCGCGATAGGTGCCGGGCGGGAGGCGGACCGTGCCGCCGCCGGCCGCCGCCGCGCGCGCAATCGCGGCATTGATCGCGCGGCTGTCGAGGCTCAGGCCATCGCCCGCCGCGCCGAAATCCCGCACGTCATAGACGGGGGCAAAGTCCCACCACCCTGCCGGCCTGCCGTCCCGTTCGGCCATCTGAACTGCTTCCTTCCAGCGGATGCGGCTGCACGCCCCTTTTCAAGACAAGGCCGGCATCCTTCTGTAAAGGTCTGATAAAGGGCTGAGTAGGCTGGACTGATGGCAATCGCTTCTGGAGCCGCCCGCGTGAGTGATCTCCCACCCCCTCGTGCAAGCTGGATCGGGCTTCGGATTTTCAATTTCTTCGCCGCCGGCACGCAAACCGGCTTTGGCCCTTTCCTGCCGGTCTTTCTCACCCAATCGGGCTGGAACCAGGAGCAGGTGGGCCTGGCGCTCAGCGTGGGCGCCATCGCCAGCACGGTGAGCCAGCTGCCCGGCGGCCTCCTGGTGGATCAGGTGCAGCAGAGGCGTTTTGTCTGCGCGGCGAGCCTCGGCACCATCGGTCTCGGCGCGCTGCTGCTGGCCCTCTGGCCCGGCATTGCCCCCGTGCTTGGCGTGGAGATGCTGCACGGCTTCGCAGTCGCTGTTCTGGCGCCGTCGGTCGCGGCGCTCACCCTCAATCTCGGCGGGCATGGCGCCTTCGGCATGCAGGTCGGCAACAATGCCCGCTATGCCTCGCTCGGCACGGCGCTTTGCGCAGCCCTGCTCGGCCTGATCGCCTATCACCTGTCGGTGCGGGCGGTCTTCCTCTTCGCCGCCGCCCTGACCGTGCCGGCGGTGGCCAGCCTGCTCCTCATCCATCCCGAGCCCTGCGCACCGCGCGAAACCGCGCCGCATCCCGCCATGCTGCATCGCAAGCGGCGGCAGGCGCCGCTCTGGCAGACCTTTTTCGAGCTGCACATGCATACCTTTGCCGTCTGCGTGACGCTCTTCACCCTCGCCAACGCCGCCATGTTGCCGCTCGCCCTCAATGCGCTCGCGCATCACGGCAAGACGGTGGATATCGCCGCCACCGGCTCCATCATCGCGCTGCAATGCGTGGTGGTGCTCTTTGCGCCCTGGCTGGGCAAGGCCGCCGAGCGCTGGGGCCGGCGCCCGCTCCTGCTGCTCGGCTTCGCCGCCCTGCCGCTCAGAGCCTTCCTGCTGGCGACCGAGCCGAACGCCGTTCCCCTGATCGGCATCGAGCTCCTGGATGGTCTCGGGGCCGCCATCATGGGCGTCATGATCCCGCTCATCGCGGCGGACCTCACCCAGAAGACGGGCTATCTCAACCTCGCCATCGGCTCCTTCGGCCTCGCCGGCAGCCTCGGCGCCACCTTCAGCACCACGGTCGCCGGCTGGATCGCAAACAAGCTCGGCCTTGATGCGGCCTTCCTTGCCCTCGCCCTGCCGGGAATCCTCGGCTTCCTCATCATCCTCTTCGTGCTGCCTGAAACCCGGCCCTTTCAGGCGTCCGTCGCGATACCGGCCGCGGATTAAAGCACCCGGCCGGGCGACAGGATTCCCTTCGGGTCGAACATGGCCTTAAGCTCGCGCATCAGCGCGAGTTCAACCGGATTCGTCATCTCCAGGAAGGCGTGGCGCTTGGTGCGGCCGATGCCGTGCTCGGCGCTGATCGACCCCTGCATCCCTGCGGCCAGGCCCAGCAGCATGACCTCGCATTCCTCGTAGCGCTCCGCGGTCACCTCATGGCCGAGGTCCTTCCGGGGCAGCACGTTGTAATGGACATTGCCGTCGCCGACATGGCCATAGGCGATGGGGCGGAGATCGGGGAAGGCCCGGACCATCTGCTCGTCCGCCGCCGCAATGAATTCGGCGAGCCTGACCTGCGGGACGGAGACATCGTTGCGGAGATGCACGGGCGCCGCGCGGTATTGCGCCTCGACGAGGTCTTCGCGGATCTTCCAGAAGGCGGCGCGCTGCGCCTCGCTCTCGGCCAGCGCGCCATCCGCACGAGCCCGACCTCCATGGCCAATTCCAGGAAGCCCTCCAGCCGCCCGCGGAGATCGAGCCCGCCGCTGACCGAGGTCTCCAGCAGCACATAGCAGGGCGCCAACGCGGACAGGGGATTGCGGTTCTCCGGATACATCTCGAACGTCAGGTCGAGACTCGCGCCCGGTGAGCAGCTCATAGGCGCTCAACAGGTCGCAGAGATCACGGCGCGCTTTCGCGAAAAGCGTCAGCGCCGCCTCCGCGGACGGCAAAGCGAGCATCGCCGTCTCGACCGCGGTCGGGCGCGGAAAGAGCTTGAGGGAGGCCGCCGTCACGATGCCGAGCGTGCCTTCGGCACCGATGAAAAGCTGCTTGAGGTCGTAGCCGGTATTGTCCTTGCGCAGCAGGCTGAGCCCATCCCAGATACGGCCGTCGGGCAGCACCACTTCCAGCCCCAGCACGAGATCGCGCATCATGCCCCAGCGCAGCACGTTGAGGCCGCCGGCATTGGTGGAGACATTGCCGCCGATCTGGCAGCTGCCGCGGGCGCCAAGGGAGAGCGGGAAGAAGCAATCGGCCGCCTGCGCCGCCTCGGCCACGGTCTGCAGGATGCAGCCGGCCTCGACCACCATTGTGAAGCCCGTCGGGTCGATCGCACGGATGGCGTTGAGCCGCTCCAGGCTCAGCACGATCTCGCCGCCGTCCTTGCTCGGAATACCGGCTTCCACCAGGCCCGTATTGCCGCCCTGGGGCACCACCGGCTGGCCATGGGCATGGCAGAGGCGCATGACGGCCGCGACCTCCGCCGTAGTCGCCGGGCGCAGCACAGCCCGCGCGCGGCCGCTCCACCAGCCCTTCCAGTCCTTCAGATAGCGGGCGGTGTCCGCCTCCGCCGTCAATACATGCGCGTCGCCCAGAATGGCCGCGAGTTCAGATAGGAGCGACATCTCCACCTCTTGCTGAGAGCAGGTCCGGAGACTGCCAGCCTCGGCGGAGGGGAACAACGGGTCGTCTGCTCAAAGCGGGCGTGCGGGCAAAGCCTCAGGCCGCATCGATCTCCGCCAGACGGGCGGCAAGCCGGGCGCGGAGCGCTGCCACGAGCGGCCCGGTGACGGTGAGCGGCGCATAGCCCTCCGCCTCCATGAACAGCGCGATATCCCGCGCCTCCGAGCCCCAGGCGGGATGGAGGCTGACCACCCTGGACCCATTGGCAAAGGAACGGCGATCCCCGGTATCGAGATAGCTCTCGGCGGCAAGGCCTTCCGCCAGCAGCACATCGTGGCCTGTCACCTCGACGTGAAAATAGGTGACATTCGCCACCCAGACCTGCGCGACATTGCCACCATTGATGAGGTGCTTCACCGGCACCAGCACGCCCTCCGCATAAATCGCGTGATCGGGCGACAGGAAGAGGTCGCGCACCGGCATCTGCGGGCCGAAGGCGCCGGCCGCAATGCGCACCGGCCAGACCGCCATGGGGTTGGGGTGGCGCGCGCAATCGACCGTGCGATGGCCGATCCAGCGGATCGTCTCGGATCGCCCGTCGGCGGTGAGGACCGTATCGCCGACCAGGAGATCCTCCACCGCAACCAGCCCGCCAGGGGTCGCAATCCGCGTGCCGGCGGCGAAACAGGCGAGTTGCACCTCATTGTCGGCCATCCCATTGGCCGCCGTCTCGACATTGAGGATGAGGTCGTCGCTCTGCCCGGTGACAGGGGTGAGCGTGCCGTTCGTATCGACGGCGTCATACATGGTGAGCGTATAGGCGCCGACACCGAACTTGACATCTTCGGTCAGCCAGTTCCCGTCAACGTCGGCCTGCGCGGTGATCGTCGTATCCCCGCTGACCGAGTTGTGGACGATGACAACGGCATCATCCCAGGGGTTGGTCTTGTCGGTATAGCCGCCGATGTTGCTGATGCTGCCGGTGCTGAGCAGCGTGCCACCCTCGGGAAGGTTTTCGTCCACCACCGCCGAACCGGTCCAGCCGTAACCGGTGATGGTTTGCGTACCTTCGTCGGTAACAGACACCGTTTCGGAGACCGTCACGTCATTGGTGTCATAACCGGCCCAGCCGAACTGCATCTCGCCGACGGTCGAGGTCACGGTGCCGGCAATGGTCGGTGTGTTGGAATAGGTACCGGGTGTGATGACCGAGCCAGTCAGGGCCGAGAGCGTGCCGCCCTGGTCGATCACAGCCACGGGTGGCGCCGGCAGCGTGGTGGGAAATCCATCGCTCGCCGCAAGGTTTGAGTTCGAGCCGGTATTCTCAACCACCAGATTGGGGTTGTACGTCACCGTATCGCCATTCGAGAAGTTCAAGGTCAGCGAAGGGACATATTGCGGCCCGGCAGCTTGCCCGCTGACGCTGGCCAAACCGTCAATCGCTTGCGAACCCGCCTGGCCGTCATAAGCCGGGTTCAGAAAGCCGCCCGAACTGTTGGTGGTCGTGTAGAGATTATAAGTCTTGGCGTCCCCGCCGTTACTGTCACTGACGGTGATCTGGTACCAGGACACGTTGGACGCGGCGGAATCAGCCGTCGGTAAATTGAGGCCGAGAGACCCCTCGGGTTGGCTGATCAACTGACCCGAGCCGGTGACATTGACCGCGAGTTTCCAGATCCCGCCAACGTTCTCGATCGTCCATAAATTCCAGAGGCCAGGATCGGTGACGGTCGAGAGATCCGGATCGCCGACAGCGGCATAGGTGCCGGTGCCTGCAATTGTGACGGTCTGCCAGACCGGCGTGTTATCCGCATCCGACACAAGCAAGCTGACGGAGATCGTCGCATCCGGATTGAGCGAAATGCCTGCATTCACACCCGCCCGGGCGTAGAATTCGAAGGTCAGGTTGGCGCCTGACGCGTTGCTTTCCGGGATCGCGTAGCCCGCCGTGCCAGTCGGGGCGATATAGTCGTAGATCGTCGGCGTCGTGTAGCCGCTCGGCGTTTCGCCCTGGCCGAAGATGGTGAGGTCGAGCGTGCTCGCATCCGTGCCGCTGCTGTCGGCCACGTCAAGCAGCGGGCCGCCGCTCGTATATTGGCTCATCAGCGCATCGGTATAGGGCGATCCGTAGGAATTCGAATCGTCGTAGAAGACCTGCGCATAGGGATCGAAATTGTAACCGGTTCCGGCGCTGGCAATCGTGTCCGTGTCATTATGGAAGGCGTAGGTCGGGTTCCAGTTATCGTTCTGGTCGAGGCTGACCGTGCCGGTGAGTTGCGGGTTCAAGGATTGGCCGGCCTGGCCGTAATAGCCGGCCGTGAAGCCGGTCAGGAACTGGGCGAGAACCGCGCCCCATTGCGTATTGTCGCCCACGCCGACGGTTGCGAGCAGCGGGTCGCTCGTGCTCGCGCCGCTATAGATGCTGACCGAGCCGACCTGCGAGAAAATGTTCTCCTCGATATCATCCGGGGTCAGCAGGATGGCGCCCTGAATCTGGCTGCTGGCCGTGGGCACGAGCCAGAAATTCGTGCCGTCCCATTGCAGCGTATAGGCATAATAGCCGGCATTGTGCCAAACCCCGGAGGCGTCGGGCGCGCCGTTGAAGAGACCGGTGATCGTGACCTGGGACGCGATCCCCTCCAGCGCCGTCACGTAGGACGCCCACTCCGCTTGCGGATAAGGCCCCGTGGTCGAGGGCGCCGTCCCGGCCTGGTTCACGGCGGTCGGCGACGTCAGCATGCTGAACTGGCCGTCCAGCCCGCCCGCCGTGTAAGCGTTCTCGACCTCGCTGGCGCTGGTGCCGGCATTGCCGACGACGCCGCTGACAACGCTCGTTCCGGGAACATTGTAGCCGACGGAACTGATCGTCCCGCCGACATCCGCCGAAAGCTCCATCGGCAGCGCGAAGCCATTGACCGAGGTCAGGTTGGCGGCATCGGTCGCCAGACCGTCCAGGGTCGTCTCGATGCTGTCATAGCCGAAGTCATAGGCTGCGGCATTGGTCGCGTTGATGAAGGCCTGGTTGGTGATGCTGTCCGCAATCGAGAGGCTCGCCGTATCGGCCTGATCAACGCTCTGGGTAATGATGTAGAGCTTGCCGCCGTCCAGCGTCTCGCCATTCGCAACAAGCGGAATGCTGAAATCGGCGTCATTGATGACCGAGCCGTCGGAAATGATCGTGCCGTCGCCCGAGACCGTCGCGGAACCGCTCAGCGTGCCGTCGCTCACCAATGTCGTTTCTGAGACAAAACCGTCCTTATCGAAAAGGACGGCATAAACACTTACCCCCTCGCCGTCCGCGACGGTTGTGGTGCCGCCGGCGCTGATCGTATGGGAGGATCCGTCATCCAGAATCCCGTCGTTCAGGAAGTCCTGGGTGAGGGTCAGATCGAGATTGACGCCGGTCGATGCCATTGCGCGCGCCCCAAGAGACGTTGCCGGAAAGTCTTTTCTGAAGGGGTCTTGTCCGCTGCGGCCTATGTTCGATGAATGCTACGCTCGGTGAATGCTACGCGCGACGAACGCTACGCACGATGAGCCTTGCCAGACAACGCCGCTTCCCCGCCGATTTTGGCGCCTACGGTAGAGAAACGATCACACAACGTCAAGCGCGAGCCCGCAACAGCGTCAACTCCGCAACACGCCATGACGGCGGAAGACCTTTTTTATTACGAAACAATTAAAATGGTTGCAGCAGCCGTTCGATGTAATCGAGTTCCGCCGGCGACAGGCTGCGGTCGCCCGCCTTGGCCCGCAGCTCCTGCAAAATCTGGCGCAGCTCGGCCTGCTGCGCACTGCCGGGGAGCGCGATGTCGGCGCCGAAGCTCACCCCCTGGCCATTGCTCAGCGGGCGGCCCAGCGGGTCGGACATGCCATCGCCGGGGACAAAGCCGTCCTGCGGCAGGCCGCCCGGATTGTCGGATCCGGGGCCGTTGCCAATGACAAAGCCGCCGCCCTGGCCCGATGGGGCAGAGAGCTGCTGTCCCAGGGCATTCGCCGCCTGCTGCAGCGCGTGCAGCGCCTGGGCCTCTGCGCGGGCCGCCTGGCCATCCTGCCCCTGGCCCAGCTGCTGCACCGCCTGGCCCATGGCCTGGGCCGCGCCGGTCAGCATGGCACCGGCCCGCCCTGGCAGCCCCGTCGCCGCCCGCTCAAGCCCCGCCTCGGCCGCCGCATCCTTTTGCTGCGCGGCCGGGTTGACCACGCCACCTTCGGCCCGGCCCGTCGCACGGTCTAGCAGACCTGCCTCGCTCTTCATCATCGCCTGCAGCTGGGCGAGATCCCGTTCCGCCTGCGCGCGCGCCGCTTCCTGCTTCGGATCGGGCTTGACGATGCGCGCCTCAGCCAGTTGCTGCAGGCTCTGCTGCAAGGCAGCCATGGCTGCCCGCATGCCGGCCAGGTCTCCCGCCTTGGCGGCGGCCTCCATGTCCTGCAGCGCCCGCGCAAGCGCCCCGAGGTCAAAAGGCTTGCCGGCGCTCCCGGCCTGAACCGTGCCCCCCTGGTGCTGGGCCATCTGCATCAGCGCCGAAAGATGCTGCAGGATGGCCGATTGCATCTGCTGCATCAGCCGCATGAGATCGGCGGAGGATGCCCCCTGCCCCTGCAGCGCCTTCTGCAGTGCCTGCTCCGCCTGCATCAGGGACTGGCCGGTATCCGCCGCGTCCCCCTGTTCGAAATGCAGCGCCACCTGCCACAGCGTGTCCACCACGCCGCTCACGGCGCCGGGGCTCCCGTCATAGAGAAGCTGCCAGCTGCTCGCGAAGAGCGGCAAGGTCGCATTGGCCGGCTTGCCGTCGAGGCTGGCCGCCGCTGCCGCGTCGAGCATGGTCTTGATGATCGGAACGCGCAGGCTGACATCGGCCAGGCTCGGCATCTGCACAAGGGATTTACGGATGGCAATGACCCGCCGCGCATCCGCATCCATGAAATGCCGCTCCGGCAGAACCACCGTTTCCACGGGCGAGAGCCCCTGGCGTCCGGCGGCATTCCGGGCCGCGAGCTGCAAGGATACCGGCAGGCCGGCCCAAGGGTTCGCGGAGAGGTCGGTGACCTGCACGCCGCTGACCGTGGGCTGAGGCCCGGACGGCAGGGTGAGCGGCCGGGAGAGCGCGGGCGCCGCCGGGTTGCCGACAAGATGCCCCGTCAACTGCGCCGAAACGATACCATAGTCATCCGTGGCCCGCCACGGCACGCGCAGGCTGAAGCCGTCCGCATCCGGCCCTGGCCGGCCGGTGAAGGCGATGCTGGGCGGCCCGTCGGGCTGCACCATGATCTGCCAACGCGCGAGGCCTTCCCCGCGGCCGCGCAGGACGAAAAGGCCGCTCTGGCGCAGCGTGCTTTCGAGCTGGAAACTATGCGCATCCAGCCTCTGGAAGCGGGCCGGGAGCCCCGCGAGCGTGGGCGCACGGCTGAGGCCCGAGACCGAGACGGTCAGGCGCGAGCCGTTCGGGACGGTGAGCGCCACCTCATGCAGGGGCAGCAGCACCGGCGGCCGGCCGGTATAGCTCGGCGGCGTCACCCAGGCCGTGACCGCGGGAGGGGCGGACGGGCTGCCGAGGAGCGCGCCGAAATCGACCGTCAGGGCAGCCGACAGGCGCGCATCCGCGGCCGGCCCTGCAATCCAGGCACAGAGAACCGGGGCGGCGAGGATGCCGGAGCGCAAGGCGAGCACGCCCGGCCGCGCCCGCCATGGCCAGGGGAGGCCAAGCCGAAGCGCGCCGCGTCTCCGCCAGCGTCCGCGCCCGGTGGGCGTGCCACAGCACCTGCGCGGTCGCGCTCATCTGTGCCGGGCGTATCCAGCAAGGTGGTGATCGGGTCGTGCGCGGAAGCCGGAGGCGCGGTTCAGGCGCTGCTGCGCGTCCCGCTCATCCGGCCAGCGGATGCGGGCAATGCCGAGCCCGAGCGCCACGAGCGCGGCCAGCCCGTCCGCGATCAGCACGAGCGAGGTGAGGCCCGCGCCCAGGCGTTGCGGAAGGCCGAGCAGAGCCGCGCAGAGATAGAGCGCGAGGATGCCGGCCGGCAGCCAGAGGACCGGCCAAAGCGCTTCGAAGATCAGAACCGCGCGCGCCGCCCGCCAGCCAGCGGAGCAGCCGCCGCGGCAGCCGGGCTGCGTCTTTCAGCCGGTTTCGCCTGCCGTCTTGCTCAGCCATGCCGGCACTGTCTCCCGCGACCAGAGATCCTCCATCTCCTGCCGCGGCGTAATGACCGCCCAGCGCGCTGCCGTCGACGAGGGCAGCCGCCGCAAGCGGGCGCGCATTATAGGTCGAACTCATCACCGCACCGTAGGCGCCTGCGTCGAGAATGGCTACCAGGGCGTCGGGCCTGAGCGGCGGGTAGCAGCCGGCCTCGCGCGAAGGTGTCTCCGGTTTCGCACACCGGCCCCACGATATCGACCGGCATCCTGGGCTCGGCGAGGTCGGCCGCCGCCACCGGCACGATGCCGTGCCATGCGTCGTACATGGCCGGCCGCACGAGATCGTTCATCGCCGCATCGACGACGATGAAACGGCTGTTGCCGGTCTTCTTGGCAATGCACGACGGAGGAGAGCAGCACGCCCGCCGGCCCCACCAGCCAGCGCCCCGGCTCCATCATCAGGGAGAGGCCGAGCCCGCCGAGATGCCGCGCCATCAGCCCGGCGTAGTCGTCGAGCGCGATCCCGGAACCGGTCTCATAGGAAATGCCGATGCCGCCGCCGCAATCGAGCCGGGTGACGCGGTGCCCCGCTGCGCGCAACCGCCCGACCATCCCGGCCATGCGGGCAAAGGCGAGGTCGAAGGGCTTGGTCGCGACGATCTGGCTGCCGATATGCATGGCAAGCCCCACCGGATTGAGACCCGGCAGGCTCTCCGCATAGGCATAGACGCTTTCGACCTCGTCCCAGGCGATGCCGAATTTGTTCTCGGCCAGGCCCGTGGTGATCTTGGCATGGGTTTGTGCATCGACATCGGGGTTGACGCGCAACACCAGGTCCACGGTCCGGCCTGCCGCCTCCGCGATGGCCGAGAGCACGGCCAGTTCCTCGCGGCTTTCGACATTGATCTGGCCGATGCCCGCCTCGACAGCCAGTTTCAGGTCGCGCGCGGACTTGCCGACCCCGGAATAGACGATGTCGGCGGCGGCGATGCCGGCGATGCGCGCGCGGGTGAGTTCGCCGCCGCTCACCACATCCGCCCCCGCCCCTTCGGCTGCCATGATGGCGAGAATGGCCAGGTGGTCATTCGCCTTCACCGCATAGTGAATGGCGGTGTCAGCCAGCCCCGCGCGCGCCAGCGCAGCGCGCAGGGCCGCAAGACGCGCGCGAATGGTGCCCGCGCCATACACCCAGGCCGGCGAGCCGAGGCTCGCCGCGACCTCGGCCAGGGCAACGCCTTCCAGCATGAGGCCGCGGGCCGGGTCCATCGCCAGATGCGGTCGCGCCGCGATCAGAGCCGCGATGCTGGGCTCGGTCATGGCCGCGGCCCCGTGCGGGGGGCCAGAGAAGTCCGCCATTCTTTATTCCGCCGGGTAGGGAAGTTTCGGATAGATGATAGCGGACGCGGGTCCGGGCTGCGCGTTCGGCCCCACCTTGCCGCAGGCGGCAAGGGCCAGCAGAGCGGCAAGAATGAGAAGGCGGATCATGCGGCGTCTTCCTGGTCCAGAATGGCCTGCCAGCGTGCCGCCTCGGCCGCGACATTGTCGGGCGCTGTGCCGCCATGGCTCGTGCGGGAGGCGACCGAGGCCGCGACCGTCAGCACGCTGTAGATATCCTCGGTAATGCCCGGCTCGACCGACTGCATGGTGGCGAGATCGAGATCGGCGAGATCGATGTCGCGCGATTCAGCAAGCGCGACCAGCCGCCCGGTGACGTGATGCGCCTGGCGGAAGGGCAGCTTCAGCCGCCGCACCAGCCAGTCCGCGAGATCGGTCGCCGTCGCAAAACCCTGGGCCGCGGCGGCGGCCATGCGGGAGAGTTCGGGCATCAGGTCGCGCACCATGCCCTCCGTCGCGGCGAGGCTGAGCGCCAGCGCATCCGCCGCCTCGAAGACCGGCTCCTTGTCTTCCTGCATGTCTTTGCAATAGGCGAGCGGCAGGCCCTTCATCACGGTGAGCAGCGCGACCATGCGAGCCGACGATGCGCCCGGTCTTGGCGCGGACCAGCTCGGCCGCGTCCGGGTTGCGCTTCTGCGGCATGATGGAACTGCCGGTCGTGAAGGCGTCAGAGAGGCGGATGAAGCGGAAGGGGGCGCTGCACCAGATGACGATCTCCTCCGCGAAGCGGGAGAGATGGGTGGCAGCGATCGCCGCCGCCGACAGGAATTCCAGCGCGAAATCGCGGTCGGAAACCGAAGTCGAGGGAATTGGCCGTCGGCCGGTCGAAGCCGAGCGCCGCGGCGGTCATATGCCGGTCGATCGGGAAGGAGGTGCCGGCGAGCGCCGCCGCGCCCAGCGGGCATTCGTTCAGACGCCGGCGGCAATCGGCCAGCCGGCCGCGGTCGCGCGCCAGCATTTCGACATAGGCGAGCAGGTGATGGCCGAACGTCACCGGCTGGGCGGTCTGCAGATGGGTGAAGCCCGGCATGGGGTCGGCCGCATGCTCCGCGGCGCGCTCGACCAGCGCGCGCATCACGGCGGTGATCTGGGCCTGCAGCCCGTCGATCGCGTCCCGCACCCAGAGCTTGAAATCGGTCGCGACCTGGTCGTTGCGACTGCGCGCCGTGTGCAGCCGGCGGCCGGCGTCCCCGATGCGCTCGGTCAGCCGCGCCTCGATATTCATATGGATGTCTTCGAGTGCCGACATCGAAGGCGAAGTCCCCGGCCTCGATCTCGCGCGCCGATCGCGCCGAAGGCCCCGGGCAATGGCCTGCGTTCATCCTCCGCCGTAGAGCACGCCGATCTCGGCCAGCATGGCAGCATGGGCGAGCGAGCCCTGGATATCCTGCCGCCACAGCCTTCTTATCGAAGGCGATGGAGGCGTTGATGTCGCTCATGATCTGGGCGGGGCCAGCGGCGAAGCGGCCGCCCCATTGCGCATTGGCGCCGGAGCGGCTTGTCTCGCGCGGGCGGGACGCCGGGGCCGGATGCGGCTGACTGCTATCGTTCAAGGAGCTATCCTAATGAGCTTGAAGGTTTCGCGCCGCCACGCGCTGATCGC
Organism: uncultured Alphaproteobacteria bacterium; assembly: GCA_963834475.1. Taxonomy (GTDB): domain Bacteria; phylum Pseudomonadota; class Alphaproteobacteria; order Acetobacterales; family Acetobacteraceae; genus Acidisoma. Next base: position 161,704 of record CAWIBZ010000005.1, read on the forward strand.
GAGCGCGGCCACGGTAGCCGCCGGGGCTCTCGGCGGCAACCTGGCGGTGCACGGCGGCGCAATCGCGCAGGAGATGGGGAGCGTCGCCGACATGCAGCCTGCCGCCCGGCGCGACCCTGCCGGCGATCCGGTTTTTCACGCCCGACAACCAGGCCGCTGACCCTCGCCGATTACCGCGGCAAGGGCGTGGTACTCAACCTCTGGGCGACCTGGTGCGGACCCTGTGTCGCCGAACTGCCGACGCTCGACCGGCTGGCGCCGCTCGTTGCCGGGGATGACATCGTTGTCCTGCCTGTCTCCTCCGATGCCGGCGGCGCCGCCACCGTGCGCAGCCTTCTATGACAGCCACGGCATCGGCAATCTGCCGATCCTGCTCGATCCCGGCGGCGCCATCCTGCAGGCCTGGCAGGTGCCGGCATTCCCGCTGACCGTCATCTTCGACCGCTGCGGCCAGCCCGCGCGCGCGGCTGATCGGCGGCGCTGACTGGGCACGCCGGACGCCGTCGCGCGGTCAAGGCGCTGTGCGGGCCCGATCTCTCGAAGGCGCCCATCGTCAAGATCTGACCCGCGGCCGACCGTCACTCGGCGTAGATCATCTTCCGGGTCATGCCGCCGTCGATGACGAATTCCGCGCCGGTGACGAAGCCGCTCTCCGGCCCGACCAGCCAGGCGACGAGGCTCGCGACATCCTCGACCCGGCCGACGCGGCCGGCCGGGTGCTGGGCGTGGTCCTCTGCGCTGAAAGCTCGCTGCCTTGGGTATCGATCCAGCCCGGGCTCACGCAGTTCGCGCGGATATCCGGCCCAAGGCTGATCGCAAGCGCATGGGTCAGCGCCAGCAGCCCGCCCTTGGAGGCGGCATAGCTTTCGGTATTGCGGCTCCGACTGATGGGCGCGCGTCGAGGCGATGGTGACGATCGACCCGCGGGTCGCCCGCAGCAGCGGCTCCGCCGCACGGGCGAGCAGGAAGGTGCTGGTCAGATTGGTGCCGATGACCGATTGCCATTCGGCCAGGCTCAGCGCGCCGATCGGCTTGCGGATCATGAAGCCGGCATTGCAGATCAGAGCGTCGAGCCGCCCCTGCGCTGGGTCGCGACGTCGGCGACGAGGGCGGCCGACGGCCGCTCTCGTCCGACGACATCGGCGCCTTGATGAAGCGGTGTCGGCAGGCCCGGCGCCTGCGGGCGGGTCCGCGTCGGCGAGGATGACGCCGCCAGCCGTCGCGCACGCAGCCGCGCCGCGATGCCGCGGCCAATGCCGCGACCGCCGCCGGTGATCAGGGCGAGCGGCGCTTGTCCGCATGATAGAATTCCTTTCCGTAGCTCGTGCTTAGGCCGCATGGGGTTAGAGACCGTCGCATCATTGCCAGGGAGCCGGAAATTTCTTGCTGCGTTGCAGCAGCGCACTCTCGGTACGCGTCAAAGACTTAACTAAGGACCGCAGCGAACGCGTCGAATGAGCGCCGACACTGAGTCCTTCGGTGGAGTTTCTGCCGAGAGAGCCGGAGTCCAGCATGTCCGAAAGTTCCATGATCGCGCCGCTGCAAGGTGGCCAACGAGGCCTTCCTCGTCTCCAGCATGATCGAGCGCTGCCCGAAGACCATGATGATCCGCGAACTCGTGGTGAACGGGCTGGAGGCGGCCGAGCACGCGCCGCGCCCGGCGAGCGCCAGGTCGTCATCGGCCCGCGCATGCATCGAAGGCGCGCGCAAGCTCCGCATCTGGAATACCGGTCCCGGCCTGACGGCGGCGGAACTGCTGCAGATCACCGACCTCGCCTCTTCGCTGCGCAAGCAGAACAGCCTCGACCAGAATTTCGGCATGGGGGCGAAGGTCGCCTCGCTTCCCTCGAACCGGCATGGGCTGCGCTACCGGTCCTGCGCGGCCGGCCGGGTGAGCGAAGTCGTCATGGGCTATCGCGACGGCACCTATGGGCGACTGCGCGTCGGCCCCGAGCGAGGCGGAGGTGCATCGACGCGACGGAGGCCTGCATCGCCGAAGGCGACTACGACCTCTCGCTCGACTGGACCGAGGTGCTCCTCGGCGGCAACAGCGCCGAGCCAGGATACAGTCGCGGCCCCCTATGGCGCGCACGCTCAAGGTCACGCCCGACTGGATGGGCGCCTATCTGGAGAACCGCTTCTTCCGCCTGCCGCCTGACGTGAGCCTCACGCTCATGCCCGCGATCTGGGGCGGCGCCGGCGCCGCGCGCCATGGTCGGGCTGGATGACCGCCGCGGCGACTTCGGCCGCACCGAGACCCGCATCACCCCGAGCGGCGTGAAGATCCACTATTTTTACGATCCGCCGGAGGGCGAGAGCACGCAGTCCGCCAAGGGCGCGATCGCCGCCAGCACCGCGCGCGGCGCCATCGTCTTCCGCGACGAAATCTACGATCTGCGCGCAGGGTGACACCTGGCTGCAGGATGCGCCCGAACTACGGCGTGCCCTTCGGCGCCAAATACGTCTCCATCTTCGTCGAACTGCCGCATGACTATCTCGTCTGGCCCGAGGCCTACCGCCAGTTCCTGCGCTTCCGCGGCAACGACCAGCGGCAGGTGCATCTGAGCGATTTCAGCGCCCTGGTGCGGAGCTACATGCCGGCCTGGCTGGCCGAGATCATCCGCAGCTTCGGCCCCGGCCAGGCGCAATTACCTCGATGACATCAGCGACGAACTGAAGGCGCTGCTCGCCACGCTCGGCGTGCAGCCCACCACCCAGGCGCCGGTCGCCAGGCGCGCCGGAGCGGCCGAAGCCCGCGCCCGGCGAGGCGAAGCCCACGCCCGCCGAGAGCGCAGCCGCGACGTCCGACAAGCCGCAGGCCCCGCCGCCGCCGCCGAAGCCCAAGCCGCCCAGCTTCGAGCGGCCGCCCGAAATCATCGGCCTGCGCACGCCCGAGCAGATCAAGGAGCGCGCGCTCGAAGGCCGGGCCGCGAAGTTCTATCCGCAGTCGCACCAGATTTTCGTCAACCTCGCCTATCCCGCCGTGACGGCGATGGTCTCCGCCCTGCTGGCCGAAACCGAGGTACCGCTCGGGTCCCATGAGGAGGAGGCGCGCCGGATCGCCACCGAAACCGCCGAATGGGCGCTGACCAAGCGCATTTCGCGCGCCGTCGTCTACAGCCTGTCCAAGAAGGTCGCTGGGCTGGCGCCCGGAGGAGGTCTCGCGCAGCCAGTCCGCCGAAGAGCCTCAGCCTCGTCGCCGATGACTGGGGCGCGGCAATGGACATGGCCCGCAGCCGCTACCAGGACCAGCTCGCCGCCGCGCTGCCGGCGCTGACGATGCCGCAATCGGTCGCCGCCTGACCGGCGCAGACTCCAGGCTTTATCCCCGGCCATCCCTATTCTGAAGACGGAACCGAGCGAGCGATGAACGACTATAGCGGCCCGAGCGTCGATCCCACCAACCCGCAGGCGACGCTGCGCGCGACCGCGGAGCTGATCCGGGCGCGCGATTTCCCGACGGCGGAACGGCTGCTCGGCTGGGCGCTCGACTTCAATCCGGAGCATGCCGGCCTTCTCCGGCGCATGAGCGAGCTCTGCTGGGATGCGGGCAAGGTCGACGCAGTCCCTGCAATGGGCCGAGCAGGCGCTCGCCGCCGATCCGGGCGACGCCGAGAACTACGCCCATCTCGGCCTTCTCCGCATGCGCCAGGGGCGCTACGCGGATGCGGCGGAACTCCTGGTCCGCGCGGTCGAAAACAAGCCCGACCACCCGGGCTATCTGCGGCGGCTGGCAGACATCATGGCCCATCTCGGCCGCGGCGACGATGCGGTGGCGCTCGCCCGGCGCGCGGCCTCGCTCGGCCGGATGACCTCCACGGCCATCACGTCCTCGCCGGCCTTCAGCAGCGCTACGGCGATTTCGACGGCGCGGAAAAGACGATCCTGACCGGGATCGAACAGGCGCCCGGGAGCGCGGCGGCGCTCCGCCGCATGGCGGAATTCCGCATGGCGCGCGGCGATGTCGGCGGCGCGCAGGTCTGGGCCGAGCGGGCGCGGGAGGTCGCGCCGGAGGATCCTGCCAATTACGATCTCGAAGCCAATCTCGCGCTGATGGGCGGCGATCTCGCCGCAGCCGAGGCCGCGCTCCGGAGCGCCGCCAGCCTCAGCACGGCGAGCGGTCACCACAAGCGGCGGCTCAGCGATATCCTGATGCGCCGCGGTGACCGGGAGAGCGCATTCGCCTGGGCCAAGAAGGCGATTGCCGATCACCCGCAGGATCTCTCGGGTCACAGCCATATCGCCAATCTGCATCTGGCGCAGGGCCAGCATGATGAGGCTTACGCGGCGCTGGAGGCGGCCGTCGCACAGGCGGTCAAGCCCGAGCGACGCGACCGGCATGATGCGGCGGCTGAGCAGCCTCGCGCAGCAGAAGGGCCGCGCCGAGGAGGCACAGGGCTGGGCCGAGCGCGCCGTCGCCGCCAATCCGCTGCGACGCCGAAAACCACGCCCATCTCGCCTGGTTCCATCAGCAGCGGGGCGACCTCGCCGCCGCACGCGCGGCGGCGCAGCTTGCCGTCGACCTCGCCCCCGGCCAGCCCGGCCATAGCCGGCGCCTCAGCGACATCGCCTGGCACGCCGGCGAGGCCGAGGCCGCCTTCGACTGGGCGGCCCGGGCCATCGCCGTGCACCCCGCCGACGTCCAGAATCACGCGCATCAGGCAACGCTCCTGATGCGGCAAGGCCGGAACGAGGCGGCGGAACAGCCGCTCTCCCGCGCCGTCGAACTGGCGCCGCTGGATGCCGGCCTGCTCACCCGCCTCAGCGACCTCAAGCTGCGTCTCGGCAAGGAGGAGGAAGCCTTCGCCCTCGCCGAACGCGCGATCAGCGCCCGGCCGCGCGAGCTTGCCGGGTACAACCACCTCGCCACCCTGCATCTGCGCCTCGGCAAGCTGGATGAGGCCTATGCGGTCCTGCGGCGCGCGGCCGAGCTTGAGCCCGGCAATACGCCCCTGCTCCGCCGCCTGGCCGATATCGCTCAGCGGCGGGGTGACGATGCGGCGGCGCGTTCCTGGCTGGACCAGGCGCTGGACGCGGACCCGCAGGATCCGCACAGCTATAACCAGCTTGCCTCGCTCGAACTCGCGCGCGGGGATGCCGCCGCCGCCGAAGCGGCGCTGATGCTGGCGACCGAGGTCGCCGGCACCAACCCGGCCTTCCACCGCCGACTGAGCGATGTGCTGAACCGCCGCGGCGACGAAGCAGGGCGCGCTCTCCTGGGCGGAGCGGACCGTCAGTGATTTCCCGAACGATCCCGGCCGGCTTCCTCCAGCTCGGCGGCCTGCATCTCGCGGCCGGCCGGCTGGACGAGGCGGAGGCCGCCTTCCTCAAAGCGTCCGAACTGGCGGCGACGCCCGCCCAGGCCCTGGGTCCGCTCCACCGCCTGAGCGATGTCGCGACCCGGCGGAACGACATCCGGGCGGCGCTCGCCTGGTCCGAGAAGGCCATCGCAGTCGCTCCGCGCGACGCCGGCGCCCATAACCACCTGGCAGGGCTGCATCTTGCGTACGGCAATCTCCCGGCCGCGGAACGGGCGGCGGAGACCGCAGTGACGATCGCCCCCACCGATGTCGGGGCGCTGCGCCGCCTGAGCGACATCGCCTTGCGCCGGGGCCGGCTCGATCCGGCGCTGGACCTCGCCCGCCGCGCGGTCGCCGCCAATCTCGGCGACGCCCATAGCCATCATCACCTGGCGAGTGTCCTGCTCGCCGCCGGAGACGATGCGGGGGCGCTCATTGCCATGGAAAAGGCGCTGACGCTCGCGCCGGCCGAGGTCTCATTCCTCCGCCGCGCGGACTATCTGCGTGCCCGGACGGCAGGCGTCTGAGGCCCGCCCGGCGCGCCTCAAACACAAAGGGCGGCCGGATGCCCGGCCGCCCTTTGTGTTGTGTTTTTGGCGGCAGGCCTTCAGTCGGCGGCGCTGAGACTGTCCAGCCCAGGCTTGGGTGCCGCTTCGGTCAGCTGCGCCCGCGTCTCCCGCAATTCCTTCTGCAGCCGCGCGAGTTCGCCGCGCAGCACCGCGACTTCATGCGCAAGGTCGGGGCCGTGCGGGCCCATGTCGCCGCCGTCGCCCGCTTGGCCGGCACTTCGGTCCCGCGATAGAACGGGCTGAACAGGCTCATCGCCCGCTCCATCATCGCCATGTTCTGCCGGCCAATCTGCTCGATATCGAAGGGAAAAAGGGTCCCCACCGTCTGCTGCATGGCCTGGCGGACCTGCTGCTGCTGCGTGGGTGAAATTCGCCATCGACTGCTCGAGGTAGCGCGGCACGACGCCCTGCATGCTGTCGCCGTAGAAGCCGATGAGATGGCGCAGGAAGGCCGTCGGCAACAGCGCGCTGCCCTTGCTTTCCTCCTCAACGATGATCTGGGTGAGAACGCCGCGCGTGATGTCCTCGCCCGATTTCGCGTCATAGACGATGAAATCCCGACCCTCGCGCACCATCTGCGCCAGGCTGTCGAGCGTGATGTAGCTGGAACTCTCGGTGTTGTAGAGCCGCCTGTTGGCATATTTCTTGACCACAACAGGAGGCTTGGCGGAGTTTTCGGCCCCGCCCGGCAGGCAGTTTCAGCTTGCGACATCATTCACCCCACATCCGGCTTGTCATTGAACGGTAGCATGAAGAGCCATGCTCCGCGATAGCCGCTCGTTCAGACGTAATCATAGGGCATGAACTCCGGCGAAGGACAGGACTTGTCTGCGGCTGCAGGGGTATGAGTACGGCATGGATGACAGTGACGAACGGCCGCGGAATGACTGCGGCGGCCCGGCTGGGGCTGCACGATGACGCTGCCCAGCGCCGGCTCAGAGGCCGATTTCCGGGCCTTGGCCGAGGATTGGATCGCCATATGGCAAAGCGAAATCACCGCCTATCTGACCGACCCCGAGACGCAGGCGAGCTGGGCTGCGATGATCGCCCTCTGGGCCGAGGCCGCGCAAGCAATGATGCGGCGCCATGCCGGCCGCAGAGCGGATTTGGCCTGCGGTCGCGGGGGCTGGCGCCGGGCGGAGCCGCACCACGGCCATGAGCGCCGCCCAAAACCCGACCGATCCCGCCGCGGCTGCATCGGCCGGGGCCGATGCTGCGCCGGGGGCCACGCCCGCTGCTGCTGCACCTCTCGCTCGCGATGATGCGGTCCGCCGTCTTGAACAGCGCGTGGCCGAGCTGGAACGCCACCTGGCAGAGCATGGTCGCGCCCCCGGGGACGCCGAGCCTCGGCGCAGCGAAGCTGTTGCGAAAATCGCCGGCCGCGTCGCGCAAGGCGGCCCCGGAGGCTGAAAGCGGCTTCGCCCAGGCGCTGCTGAGCGAGGCCTGGACCCAGGACCGTGGCTTCCTCGCCGGCATCGCCGCCTATCGCCGGCATCCCTATCAGCCGCCGGATGGAGGAGCCGCCCTGCCTCTGGCAGGAAGGCGGCAGCCGGCTGCTCGACTATGCGCCGGGCAGCGCCGGCCCCGGTCGCCCTTGTCGTGCCCAGCCTCGTCAACCGCGCCTATATGCTGGACCTGATGCCGCGGCAAGTCGTTGATGCGCTATCCTGGCCGGCGCCGGGCTGCCGCCCGCTCCTGCTCGACTGGGGCGAGCCCGGGCCGCTCGAAGCGCCGCTTCACGCCTGACCGACTACATCGCCGGCCGCCTGGAGCGCGCGATCGGCGCCGTGCGGCCGCCCGGTCATTCTCGTCGGCTATTGCATGGGCGGGCTGCTGGCGCTGGCGGCCAGCCTGCGGCGGCCGGAGCTGGTGCGCGGCCTCGCCCTTCTCGCCACGCCCTGGGATTTCCACGCCCCCGACCCCGACCGGGCGCGGGGCTGGCCGCCCTGCTGCCCGCGCTCGAACCGGCCATGGCCGCCACCGGCCTGCTGGCGACCGACCTGCTGCAGATGCTGTTTGCCTGCCTCGACGCCTTTCGAGACGCCGGTGAAATACCGCGCCTTCGCCAGGCTCGACCAAACCGGCCCATCCGCACGAACTCTTCGTGGCGCTGGAGGACTGGCTGAATGACGGCATACCCCTCGCCGCGCCTGTCGCCCGCGCCTGCCTTGGCGAATGGTACGGGGAGAACGCGACCGCCGCCGGGCGGTGGGCGGTCGCCGGCGCGCCGGTCCGCCCGCGGCGGTGAGCGTGCCAAGCTTCGTCGCGATCCCGAACCGGGACCGCATCGTGCCGCCGGAATCCGGCCCTGGCCCTGGCAGCCTGCCTGCCCGGCGCCGCCGTTCATCGGCCTGCCGCCGGTCACGTCGGCATGGCAGCCGGGCGGCGGGCAGAAAGCGAGTTGTGGCGCCCGCTGCGCGACTGGTGCCTTGGCCTCTAGCGCGGCGCACAACTGTCATGGGTTTCGCCTATGGCGCCCAGCGCCCGGGCCAGCCTAGATTGTGAATTGTTGGACTATCGGCACGACATAGAGAAAGGGGCCGCAACACGGGTCCCAGGGAGCATCGCCATGGATGACATCGTCATCGTCTCTGCCGCACGCACGCCCGTTGGAAGCTTCAGCGGCGCCTTCGCCACCGTTCCCGCCCATCAGCTGGGCGAAGTCGCCATCAAGGCCGCGCTGGAGCGCGCCGGGCTGTCCGCCGAAGACATCGATGAAGTCATTCTCGGCCAGGTGCTGACCGCGGGCCAGGGCCAGAACCCGGCCCGGCAGGCCGCCATCCTTGCCGGCATTCCGGACGGGCGCACCGCTTTCGGCATCAACCAGGTCTGCGGCTCCGGCCTGCGTGCGGTCGCCCTGGCTGCCCAGCAGATCCAGACCGGACAGAGCGACATCGTCGTCGCCGGTGGCCAGGAGAGCATGACCCTCTCGCCGCATTGCGCCTATCTGCGCGCCGGCACGAAGATGGGCGACCTCGGCCTCGTCGACACCATGATCAAGGACGGGCTCTGGGATGCCTTCAACGGCTACCACATGGGGACGACCGCCGAGAACGTCGCCCGCGAATTCCAGATCACCCGCGAGCAGCAGGACGCATTCGCGGCCGCCTCCCAGCAGAAGGCCTCCGCCGCGCAGAAGGCCGGCCGCTTCAAGGACGAGATCGTCGCGGTCACGATCAAAGGCCGCAAGGGCGACGTCATCGTCTCGGACGACGAATACATCCGCCACGATTCCTCGGTCGAGACCATGGCGAAGCTGCGCCCGGCCTTCTCGAAGGACGGCACGGTGACGGCGGGCAACGCGTCCGGCCTCAATGACGGCGCCGCGGCGCTGATCGTCATGTCGGCCGCCGAAGCCGCCAAGCGTGGCCTCACGCCCCTCGCCCGCATCGCCTCCTTTGCGACGGCCGGCGTCGACCCGAAGGTCATGGGCACGGGCCCGATCCCGTCTTCCACCAAGGCGCTGGAGCGCGCGGGCTGGAAGGCCGCCGACCTCGACCTCATCGAAGCCAACGAAGCCTTTGCCGCCCAGGCCTGCGCGGTGAACAAGGAGATGGGCTGGGATACGGCGAAGGTGAATGTGAACGGCGGGGCGATCGCGATCGGCCACCCGATCGGCGCCTCCGGCGCGCGGGTGCTGACGACGCTGCTGTTCGAGATGCAGAAGCGCGACGCGAAGAAGGGCCTCGCCACGCTCTGCATCGGTGGCGGCATGGGTGTCGCCATGTGCCTGGAACGCTGAGACCGTCGGGCAGGAGTTGACAGCTGTCAACTTCTGCCTTTTCAATGAGTTAACACACGACCCCGGACAACGCTTGCTGGCGCGGGGGCGCAGGGGCGTGGGCTTCTGACCTGCGTGCCCTGCGATTGCAGCCCATTGCGGCCCGGCCTAGGGTCTGCCCGCCCATTTTTCACAAAGGTGTATTGAGCCGTGAGCCTGACTGCCGAACGACTTGACCGCGTGAGCCCGAGCCAGACGATCGCCATTTCATCCAAGGCGCGGGCCTTGAAGGCGGCCGGCCGGGACATCATCAGCCTGTCCGCCGGCGAGCCCGACTTCGATACGCCCGCGAATGTCAAGGCCGCGGCCATCCGCGCCATCGAAGCGGGCGAGACGAGATACACCGACGTCGCCGGCACCCAGGCGCTGCGCCAGGCGGTGGCTGCCAAGTTCAAGCGCGACCAGCGGCCTCGACTATGCCCTGAACGAGGTGATGGTCTCCACCGGCGGCAAGCAGGTCATCTTCAACGCCATGGTGGCGACGCTGAATGCGGGCGACGAGGTCATCATCCCGAGCCCCTGCTGGGTGAGCTACCCGGACATCGTGGCGCTGGCCGACGGCAAGCCCGTGATCGTCCCCTGCAGCCAGAACAACGGCTTCAAGCTTCGCGCGGAGGACCTGGAAGCGGCCATCACGCCGAAGACGAAGTGGCTGATGCTGAACAGCCCGAGCAACCCGACGGGGGGCGCCTATTCCGTCGCAGAACTGCGCGCGCTCACCGATGTGCTTCTGCGCCACCCGCATGTCTGGATCATGGCTGACGACATCTACGAAAAGCTCGTCTATGACAACTTTGAGTTTGCAACCATCGCGCAGGTGGAGCCGCGCCTGAAAGAGCGCACGCTGACCGTGAACGGCTGCTCCAAGGCCTTTGCCATGACCGGCTGGCGCATCGGCTTCTGCGGCGGACCTGCCGCCCTCATCAAGGCGATGGACAAGTTGCAGAGCCAATCGACCTCCAACACCTCCTCGATCAGCCAGGCGGCGGCGGTGGAAGCCCTGAACGGCCCGCAGGATTTCCTGGCCGAGATGGTTGCGGTCTACAAGACGCGGCGCGATCTCGTGGTGGAGATGCTGAACAAGGCGCCCGGCATTCACTGCCTGACGCCGGAAGGCGCCTTCTACGTCTTCCCCTCCGTCCATGGTTGCATCGGCAAGACAAGCCGCAGCGGCGTGGTGATCCGCGATGACGAAGCCTTCGTGACCGCGCTCCTGGACGAAGAAGGCGTCGCCGCCGTGCATGGCGCCGCCTTCATGTACCCGGGCCATTTCCGCATCTCCTACGCGACAGACACAGAGTCGCTTAAGAAGGCTTGCGAGCGCATCCAGCACTTCTGCGAAGGCCTGAAGTAAGAGCCGCCAGTGATGGGCGGCCCCGTCGTCCGCGGAGCAAGTCCGCGGATGACGGGTCAATTAAAACATAAAGCCTGAACCAAATCCGGTGATCTGATGATGCCCGCTCTGTCCCAAAGGCTCAGCCGCGCCGAAACGGCGGCGGCGGTGCAGATGTCCGCGCGCGCGCGGGAGATGCGGGCAGCGGGCCATGCGGTGATTTCGCTGGCCATCGGCGAGCCTGATTTCGCGACGCCCGATGTTGCGATCGAGGCGGCGGCGCGGGCGGCACGGGACGGGCTCACGAAATATCCGCCGGTGGATGGCCTGCCTGTTCTGAAAGTCGCCGTTCAGCGCAAGTTCCAGCGCGACCAGAAGCTCGATTTCGCGCTGAATGAGATCATGGTCTCGAACGGCGGCAAGCAGGCGATCTTCAATGCCTTTGCCGCGACCATCGATGAGGGCGACGAGGTCGTCATCCCCTCGCCCTACTGGTCATCCTACGCCTTGACCGCGCAATTCCTCGGCGGTGTCGCGGTGCCGGTCTCCTGCCCCGAGAATAACGGCTTCCGGCTGCGCCCCGAGGATCTGGATGCCGCGATCACGCCGCGCACGAAATGGGTGGTGCTCAATGCGCCCAACAACCCGACGGGCGCGGCCTATTCCGCCGAGGAACTGGCAGCATTGGCCGCTGTCATCGCGCGGCACCCGCATGTCTGGATCTTCTCGGACGAGATCTACGAGCATCTGCGCTATGACGGCGTCGGCTCCATCAGCATCGCGGCGGCGGCGCCCGAACTCAGGGACCGCACGGTCGTGATGTCCGGCGTCTCCAAGACCTATGCCATGACCGGCTGGCGCATCGGCTTTTCCGCCGCTCCCGCCACGCTCATCCGCGCCATGACGGTTGTGCAGGGCCATGCGACCGCGGGCATTTCGACCGTGGGCCAGGCAGCGGCGGCGGCGGCGCTGGACGCGCCGCAGGCCATGGTGGGCGAGATGGTCTCAGCCTATCACCGCCGCCGTGACAGGGTGGTGCAGATGCTGCGCCAGGCGCCCGGGATCACCTGCGCCGTGCCGGAGGGCGCCTTCTACGTTTTCCCCTCCATCGCCGGCTGCATCGGCCGCACCAGCGCGGGCGGACGGGCCATCGCGACCGACCGCGATTTCGCCTTCGCCTTGCTGGAAGAAGAGCACGTCGCCCTGGTGCATGGCGCGGCCTTCGGCATGAGCCCCTATGTCCGCATCTCTTACGCGACAGACGATGCGTCTCTGGAAGACGCCTGCCGGCGGATCATCCGCTTCTGCGCCGGCCTCAACTGAGCCGCCGCGGGCCAGGACCCGGGGCGTGGCAGCAGGAACGCTCTGCCGCCACCCGCCCCTCTGACAGCCGCTGATCGCGCTCAGCAGAACCGCTTGATTGTCGATGGACAGTTTCGCAGGCTTCGCCCTATGCCATGCATGCGTAACAAAGCGAAGGGCAGCGCTGGCCCGCGGCATGGCGCTTGGCACCACCAGCGGCAGGCCCTTCGGCTCAAGCGGGTAAGCGCCCAATAAGACGGAGAGAGGATGGCCCCGACCGATCCTTTCCAAAGCGGAGGCTAAGATGGATTTCAGTCAGCTCCAGACGATCAGCGATGTCTGCCTGCTCGTGCAGAATCTGGACCGGTCGGTTGCCTTCTATGGGGACAAGCTCGGCTTCACCGTCGTCCGCCGCACGGATGGCTCTGCCGCCTTCAACAGCCGGGGCGTCAACCTGGTGGTATGGCAGACGAGCAAGGTTCCGGACGAGCCGCGGACGCCAAGCCTCCCGGCCACATCCCACGACGACCACAAGGCCTGCCTTTCGGTGAAGCTTCCGTCGCCGGATGCCGTCGACGCGCTGTACGAGATGCTGGTGGCACGCGACATCCCCGTTCAGCGTCCGCCCCGCGACTACCCCTGGGGCGCGCGCTCCTGCTATTTCAGCGACCCGGACAATTATCTCTGGGAAATCTACGCGGCTCTGTAAGCGGTCTTGAACCGGGGGGTTCGCCGGCAGCGAGGCCGGGCACCGGCAGCTGATACCGGACCTCGCCCCCGGGGCGTGAGGACTCAGTCCTCCGCCTTGAAGGGCGACAGTGCCGCCAACTCGTCCATGTGCTGCACGATGGCCGGCCGCTCCTCATCGAGGAAGGAAGAGATCGCCCGGCGCAGGCCGGGATGGGTGATCCAATGGGCCGAGTAGGTCGGCACCGGCAGGTAGCCGCGCTGGATCTTGTGCTCGCCCTGGGCACCGGCCTCGACCCGGCGCCAGGCCCTCGGCAATCGCGAAGTCGATGGCCTGGTAATAGCAGAGTTCGAAATGAAGGAAGGGCCAGTCACCCCGGCAGCCCCAGTTGCGGCCGTAGAGCGTATCGGCGCCGACGAGGTTGAGGGCTGCGGCCACCGGCTTGTCGCGGTCGAAGGCGAGCATCAGGACGACACGGTCCCCGAGACGGTCCGACAGCATGGGGAAGAAGCGGCGGGTGAGATAGGCGCTGCCCCATTTGCGGTCGACGGTTGACTGGTAGAAGCCGAAGAAGGCGTCCCAGAGCGGCCTTGTGATCTCCCGCCCGCGGAGCGTGCGGAAGGTGAGGCCGGCGCCCTGCGCGTCGCGCCGCTCGCGCCGGATCGACTTGCGCTTGCGCGAGGCCATGGCGCCGAGGAAATCGTCAAAGCTTCCGTAGCCCTCATTGCTCCAGTGGAACTGCGTGCCGATGCGCTGCAGCCAGCCCACCTCGCCCAGTGCCTGCCACTCCGCCCGGTCGCAGAAGGTGACATGGACGGAGGAGAGGTCGAGTTCCTCGCAGGCCTGCACCAGCCCCTGGGCGAGCACGGCCATCGGCACGGCGGAACCGGGCCGGCGCAGGAGGCGCGGCCCGGGAACAGGGCTGAAGGGCACCGCCGCCTGCAGCTTCGGATAGTAGCTGCCACCGGCCCGCTCGAAGGCGCTGGCCCAGCCGTGATCGAAGACATATTCGCCGTAGGAATGCGATTTGGCATAGAGCGGGACGATGCCCTGAATGACCTCCGCCTCATCCCGCAGCACGGCATGCTGCGGCAGCCAGCCGGTGCGGCTGCCGGCCGAGCCGCTATCCTCGATGGCGCTGAGAAATTCATGAGAGACGAAGGGGTTCGCGCCCCCCGCGCAGGCGTTCCAGTCCCGCGCGTCGATCTCATGGATGGAGCTGTGGAGGCTGAGAGAGAGGCTGGCACCGTCCGGCATGGCAGGAAGATAGTTCTCTGGCGCGAAAAATGCGATGCCGAAGCGGCGTCAGGCTTCAATAAGGCCGAGGCGCTTGTCGATGCGATCGAGCCGTTCGAAGACCTGGTCCAGACGCCACTGGACATGGGCAACCCGCTCCGCATCATGCGCCGGATCACGCCGCACTCCTGCAAGGCCAAGTTCAATCCGGCTTAACCTTTGCCCGTGATCGGCCAGCGTCTCCTTCATCGTGGAAATGTCCACACGAATGGCCCGGAGCATTTCGAGCACCAAGTTGTCAGGTTCTTCTGCCATAGACGCCGGTCCCCCTCTACGCTTCTATCAGACCGAGGCGCTTGTCGATGCGATCGAGCCGCATTTCGATCCGGTCGGCGCGCACGGAAAAATTGGCGTAATGGCCCATTTCGCTGGCCGCGAGGTTGCTGACCGCGATCTCAAGCAGCGTGAGCCGCCGCCCGTGGTCCGCCATGGATTCACGCAACTCTGCGATGTCGCCGCGGATCGCGCGGAGAAGCTCAAGCACCAGGTTGTCAGGCTCGTCAGGCATCACGACCTCCTCGGGTCACTATGCCTGAGAGAGGGCGCGCAAATCACCACAGAAAACGGGCGGTCCGGAAACCGCCCTGCCTTGCCTCAGGCGATGGCGAAAAGCCCCTCGATCTCGACCGCGGCGCCGAGCGGGAGGGCGGCCACGCCGACGGTGGAACGGGCATGGCGCCCGAGATCACCGAAGACCTCGACCGCGAGATCCGAGGCGCCGTTCATGACGGCCGCCTGGGCGGTGAAGTCAGGCGTGGAGGCGATGAAGCCGCCGAGGCGGAGCACCCGCGTCACCCGGTCCAGATTGCCGCCGCAGGCGGCCCGGAGCTGGGCGATAAGGTTGATGAAGCAGAGGCGCGCGGCGCCGCGGCCGGTCTCGACATCAATCTCGGCACCGAGCCTGCCGACCGCGAAAAGCTTGCCGTCTGCAAGCGGCAGCTGGCCGGAAATCGTCACGATGCCATTATGGACCGTATAGGGCAGGTAATTCGCCACCGGCGCCGCAGGCTCCGGCAGGACGATGCCCAAAGCGGCGAGACGGTCAGCGATCTTGCTCATCACGGCGTTCCCGGTTCGGGCGAGAAGAGCGCTTCCTTGCCCGGCTTGTCCTTCCACTCATCCGCGTCCGCAGGCGCCGTGCCCTTGCGCGTGATGTTCGGCCAGACCAGCGAGAAGGCGCGATTGCGTTCGAACCAGGGGGTCGCGCGATCGTCGCTGTCCGGCAGAATAGCCTCGGCCGGGCATTCCGGCTCGCAGACGCCGCAATCGATGCATTCGTCCGGATTGATCACCAGCATGTTCTCGCCGACGTAGAAGCAATCGACCGGACAGACTTCGACGCAGTCCATGTATTTGCAGCGGATGCAGTTTTCGGTGACCACGTAGGTCATGCAAAGCTCCTGGTCATAGCCCCCGGGATCAGCTCTCGTGCTCGTCCCGCTCGATCGGGCGGACAGGCGATTGGAACTCCCCCTGGGAATTGCCGAAGTCCGGCGATTCGTTCGGGCCTTCGTATGCCGCCGCACCGTCTTTCGCGCAAGGCCCGCCTGGGTCAGTCTCGGTTTGCGTACCGCCGGCCTCGCCCAATTCCTCGTAGAGCAGGCGGGCCTCGGCCGCGGGTCCGCGGCGCGATGCGAGCGCGAGCACGCGCCAGACCCGCACCTCGCCGCGGAGGACGAGGGTCAGCACATCGCCGACGCGCAGCTTGGCATGGGCCTTGAACGTCGGCTGGCGGTTGAGGCGGAGCACGCCCTCCTCCACCAGCCGTGCGCAGTCGGACCGCGCCTTGGCAACACGGGCGCACCACAGCCACATATCGAGGCGCTGGAAAAGCTGCCCGTCCTCAACCGCCGGACCCTTGGCCGCCTTGCCGCTCATCCCCTGCCCTTGCCCATCTTGATCCTCATGGCCTGAAACTGCGCGAGAGACGCGAAGGGACTGTCCGGCCGGACCGGCAGGGCCTTCGGCACGGTATCCGCCCTGGCGCGCGCGCGGCCGGGGCTCAAGGGGGTGAGCAAGGGCGGCACCGGCGGGCCGAATTCACCGGCGGAGAGGCCCGGGCTCGGGATGAGACGGAAGCCGAGGCGGCGCAGCACGACCGGCAGCGCCTCGGCCTTGACGGAGAGGCGCGAGGCGAGGCCACGCGGCAGGGGCAGGCGCCCGCCCAGCGTTCGGGCGCCGCGCCGCAGCTCATGGGCCAGCGTCTCCGCGACATCCAGACGAAGCAGGACCGGCCCGGCATCGACCCAGCCCAAAGCCTCGGCAAAGCCCGACGGCCAGGGCTGGTCGACCGCAATCGCGGTCAGGCTGGGCGACGGCAAGGGCGGCACCGGCACCCCCATGGAAAGCGCCAGCAGCGCCGCGCGCAGCGCCATCGCCTGCGGCTTGAGGAGAGCAGGCAGGAACCAGGCCAGGCCGCCGCCGGCGAGCCTGACGGAGGCAGGCAGCGCGGCACGATCCGCCGGCTCGGCGCGGGCAAGGCCGAGCCCCTCGCCCAGCCGATGCAGGAGACCGCGGCTCTTCGGCACATTGCGCCCGGCCTCGAGCGCCGCGAACAGCGGCGCGAAGGTCGCGGCGATCTCGGCATCGACGAAAGCCTGGCAGCGGCGGCGCACACGCTCGCGCAGGGGACCGTCGAGGAAATCACTGGCGACGACGTCGACCATCGGCCGGAGCAGCGAATGGCCGGGCCGGAGGCGCGCCACATCCTGCCCCTGCCAGACCAGCCGGTGCTGATCGGTGCGGGTGATCTCGCTGTCGGGCGCCGCCTCGAAACGGCCGACGCGGCGGGGCATCTCCTCGCCCAGCGCGCGGCGCGCGGCGCGCATCACCATGCGCCGCTCCTCGCCCACCGCCTGCGGATCGGGCAGGAAGGTGAAGGCGGCGACATGGCCGACCGGATGGCCTTCCACCACCACCTCGCCGCGCGCCGTGACGGCGGAGAGCAGGTCCTGCCCTTCCTTCTCCTCAAGCCTGCGCATGAGCAGCGCCGCCCGGCGGTCGACGAAGCGCTGCATGAGCTTCTCGTGCAGGCTGTCGGAAATCATGTCCTCGACCGCCCGCGCGCGGCCCTGCCAATGCGCGGCGTCGCGCACCCAATCATCCCGCGCCACGATATAGGACCAGACGCGCACACCCGAGAGGCGCTGCATCAAGGTATCGATGTCGCCTTCCGTCTTGGCCAGGCGGTCGATCTGGGCGCCGATCCAGTCAACCGGCAGATGGCCGCTGTCGGTGACATGGCGGAAGATGCGGGCGCAGAGGGCGGCGTGGCTGTCATCCGCGATCTTGCGGAAATCGGGAATCTGGCAGGCTTCCCAGAGCAGGCGCACGCGCCGCCGCCCGACCGCCTTCGCCCGCACCTCGGCATCCCGCGCGAGTGCCGTGAGCGTTTCGAGATCGGAGGCATCGTTGCCGCGCACGAGGCCGCGGCGCGGCGGCGGGGCAAGGAGGCTGCCGAGCAGCGCATCGACGGAGGCGAAGTCGAGGTCGCTGTTGCGCCAGCAGATCTGGCTGATCGCCTCGAAATCATGGTTTTCGACGGCGCGCACCATCTCGTCCGGCAGCGGCGGGCATTCGGCGGTGCTGCCGAAGGTGCCGTCCCGCATGCCGCGCCCGGCGCGGCCGGCAATCTGGGCCGCTTCCGGCGCCGTCAGCCGGCGCAGCTTGTGGCCGTCGAATTTCGATATGCCGGCGAAGCCGACATGATCGACATCCATGTTGAGGCCCATGCCGATGGCATCCGTCGCCACCAGGAAATCGACTTCCTTTTCCTGGTAGAGGGCGACCTGCGCGTTGCGGGTGCGCGGCGACAGCCGCCCCATGACAACGGCGCAGCCGCCGCGCCGCCTGCGGATCATCTCGGCAATCGCGTAGACCTCGGCGGCGGAGAAGGCGACCACGGCGCTGCGCGGCGGCAGGCGCGTGAGTTTGGCCGGCCCGGCATGGTGCAGGCGGGAGAGGCGCGGACGAGTCTCGACCACCGCCTCGGGCACCAGGCGTTCGATGAGCGGGCGGATGGTTTCCGCCCCCATGAACATGGTTTCCACCATGCCGCGGGCGCGCAGCAGACGATCGGTAAAGATATGGCCGCGATCGGGATCGGCGCAGAGCTGGATCTCGTCGACGGCGACGAATTCGACGTGCCGGTCAAGCGGCATGGCTTCCACCGTGCAGGCAAACCAACGTGCCTCTGGTGGAATGATTTTCTCCTCACCCGTGATCAGCCCGACGTAGCGCGCCCCCTTGCGCGCAACCATCCGGTCATAATTTTCTCTGGCGAGGAGTCGCAATGGGAAACCGATGATGCCCGACGCGTGCGCCAACATCCGTTCCAAGGCGAGGTGCGTTTTGCCCGTGTTGGTCGGCCCGAGGACCGCTTTCACGCGCGGGGCGAATCCCTGCATGATGCGAATCTCTGCGGTCGGCCGCACAATTGCAAGAGGGAATGCACAAATGCCTGCCCTCTGCCGCGGTTCTGTCCATTGCATTTGCGACGGGTTCGGACACATACGAAGCCGCAACGGCCTACCCTATTCTGGGGACACCGGCCCATCCTGACCGACGGGGCAATGGATATGGAACAGGATCACAGCGCAGCCACAGGCGACCACGCCCGCTCAGAAACGCGGGCCTTCAGTGCCGAAGTCGGGCGTTTGCTCGACCTCGTCGTCAACGCTCTCTATTCTGACCGCGAAATCTTCCTCCGCGAGCTTGTCGCCAATGCCGCGGACGCCATTGACCGGCGCCGTTTCCTGGCCCTGACCGAGCCGGGGATCGCCCTGCCGGAGGACGCCGCCGTCGTCATCACACCGGACAAGGCGGCACGCCAGATCACCATCAGCGATGATGGCCTCGGCATGACGCGGGAAGAGCTGATCGCCAATCTCGGCACGATCGCCCGCTCCGGCACCCGAAGCTTCAGCGAGTCGGTCCAGCATGCGAAGCCGGAGGACCGGCCGAGCCTGATCGGCCAGTTCGGCGTCGGCTTCTATTCCGCCTTCATGGTGGCCGAGCGGGTCGAGGTTGTTTCCTGCCGCAGCGGCAGCGACCTCGCCTGGAGCTGGCGCTCGGACGGGCGCGGCGCGTTTGAAGTATCACCCGCCAGCCGGGCCCAGGCCGGCACCGACGTCATTCTGCATATCAAGGCGGATGCCGAGGAGTTTCTCGACCCGTTCCGCCTGCAGGGCATCATCCGCAAATGGGCCGACCATATCAGCGTGCCCATCAAGCTGGTGCGCGACGGCCGCGCCGAGCCTGCCAATGAAGGCACGGCCCTGTGGCGTAAGCCGAAATCGGATGTGACCGCGGCCGAATACGAAGACTTCTACCGCCACCTCGGCCATGTCTTCGACAAGCCCTGGACCACCATCCATTGGCGGGCGGAAGGCGCGCTCGACTATGCCGCGCTGCTCTTCATTCCCGAGCAGCCGCCCTTCGACCCGGTGGAGGGCGAGCGGCGCTCCAAGGTGCGTCTGCATGTCCGGCGCATGTTCATCACCGACGAGGCCGAGTTGCTGCCGCCCTGGCTGCGCTTCGTGCAAGGCGTGGTCGACACGGAAGATCTGCCGCTCAATGTCTCCCGCGAGATGCTGCAGACCACGCCGGTCATGGCCCGCATCCGCAAGGCCGTTCAGAACCGCGTGCTGACCGAACTCAAGGCACGCGCGAAGGAGGAGGCGCAGGCCGAGACCGGGCCGATTGCGGCCGAGGACGAAGACGTGGCTGCGGCCGAGCCGGTGCGCGACGGCTATCTCCGCTTCTGGGAGAGCTTCGGTACCGTCCTCAAGGAAGGCTTGTGGGAAGACGCCGGCGCGCGCGCCGATATCGCGCCCCTGCTCCGCTTCCGCTCGACGACGGAGGATGGCTGGACCTCGCTCGCGGATTACGTGAGCCGCATGAAAGCAGAGCAGACCGCGATTTATCTTCTGGCTGGCGACAGCATCGAGCAGCTGCGCCACGCCCCGGTGCTGGAAGGTTACCGCGCCCGGGGTTTCGAGGTACTGCTGCTGACCGACGCAATCGACGCCTTCTGGCCTGAGCGCATGGGGGAATTCGACGGAAAACCGCTACGCAACGCGCGCCAGTCCCTGGCCGACCTTGGCGATGCAACGGAGATCCCGGAGGGGCTGAAGCCCCTGATCGACGGGCTGAAAGCAGCGCTCGCCGACGAGATTGCAGAAGTGCAACCTGCGGCCCACCTCAGCGAAAGCCCGGTCATGCTGGTTTCGGGGGCGGAAGGGGCCGATCTGCATATGCAGAAGCTTCTTCGCCGCGCCGGCCGACCAGCCTGGGGCGGCAAGCCGAGTATGGAAATCAATCCCCGCCACCCTTGGATCGAAGGTTTGGCGGCGCGAGCCGCGGAGGGTGAATTGGTGGAAGAGGAGGCGCGGCTGCTGCTGGATCTTGCCCGGGTGCAGGAAGGTGAATCGCCAGCGGAGCCAGCGGCCTTCATCCGCCGCGTGGTGAATGCGATCACCTCCGGCCGGCGCCCCGGCTGATGCACGGTCCATCCTGACATGCGCGAACTGGACTGCCTCATCGATCCTGAGAGTGCGGCGGAAGGCGGCTTGAGCATTCACCGCCTCCATGCCGTCTCCACGGAGGGCCTGGAGGGCTTCCTGGCCGGCCTTCCGGCCGTGCAGCGGGATTTCCTCACCTTCACCGGCTATGCCGCGAAGAGCGGTGCCGTCGCCGTTCTGCCGCCCGCCGGTGACGGCCTGATGGATGCCGTGCTCGGCCTTGGCACCGACCGCAGCCACGCGCCGTTCGGCGCCCTGCCCTTCGGCCTGCCGACGGGGACGGGATGGCAGATCACCTCTGCCGGGGTCGACCTGTCGCTAGCGACGCTCGGCTTCTGCCTGGGCGCCTACCGCTTTTCGGAGCTGAAAGCGGCGACGCCCGCACCCGCGCTTCTCGTGCGCGGCGCCGGCGTGGAGAAAGCGCTGGGCCAGGCCTGGGCCGCCTGGATGGGCCGCGATCTCATCAACCGCCCGGCCAATCTCCTGGGACCGACGGAACTCGCGGAGGCCGTTGCCGATCTCTCGAAACGGTTCGAGGCAGAGGTTGAGATCATCCATGGCACGCAGCTGGACGAGACCTACCCGACGATTGCGGCGGTCGGCCGCGGCTCCGCGCGCGCCCCGCGCGTCGCCATTCTGCGCTGGACAGGCAGCCGGGCGGACACAACGGCGCCGCTGATCTCGCTCTGCGGCAAAGGCGTCTGCTTCGACTCGGGCGGCTACGATCTGAAGCCGTCGAGCGGTATGTTACGCATGAAAAAGGATATGGGCGGTGCGGCCGCGATGATGGCGCTCGCCGCGATGATCATGTCGTCCGACCTGCCCGTGCGGCTCGTGCTGCGTGTCGGCTGCGTGGAGAACAGCGTGTCAGGCGAGGCGATGCGTCCGCTCGACGTCATCCGCACGCGCAGCGGCAAGACGGTCGAAATCGGCAATACGGATGCCGAAGGCCGTCTCGTGCTCTGCGATCTTCTCGACGAGGCCGGTGCGGAACAGCCGGATGTACTGATCGACGCGGCAACCCTCACGGGCGCCGCGCGCACGGCCCTCGGCCCTGATCTGCCGGCCCTCTTCTCGAATGACCAGTCCTGGTCGGATGCCGTGACCGCGGCAGGCATGGCGGTGCATGATCCGGTCTGGCCGCTGCCGCTTTGGGCGGGGTACGAGAGCTGGCTGGATAGCCCGATCGCGGACATGAACAACGTGTCCAGCAATGGCTTTGCCGGCGCGATTACCGCCGCGCTCTTTTTGCAAAGATTTGTTACTTCAGCGCAAGCATGGCTGCATGTCGACCTCTATGCCTGGAACGACAAATCGCGTCCCGCCGCTCCCGAAGGGGGAGAAGTGCAAGCTGCCCGTGGTCTGTTTCAAGCGTTGCGGAATCGCTATGATCACCCGGAGCGATCTATATGATCTGTTTCCGTGACGTTTCGTTACCATTCATCGCGTATATTTGAGCCTTACTGAGTAGTTGTCTTTCTGAATATTCGCGTAAAAGCATTTCTATCCGAAGCGAGTCGTGTCGATACGGTTCGGCGCTTGGATATAAAACCGTTTCAAAGTCGAACCCGTCTGCGCTTTGGCACGATTTGCGTTACTAATATGAAAGGATCTGGACTAATGGCGACCTCCGCTTCCACCGACCAACAAGTGGGTGTTCTTCGTGACACCATCGTGGCGCTCGTCCGGCGCGATGGCCCCGATCTGTCAGCCCGCCAGCTCGGCGTGTTCCTGACCTGCTATCTGACCGAGAAGGCCCACACCGTCCGCGGCCTCGCCGCCGATCTCGAAGTGTCCAAGCCCGCCATCACGCGCGCGCTCGACCGTCTCTCCGAATTCGAGCTCGTGCGCCGCAAGGTCGATCCGGCGGACCGCCGCAGCGTGCTGGTGCAGCGGACCCTCAAGGGCTCGGCCTTCCTGCGCGAACTGCGCTCGATCATGGCGGAAGCCAGTGGCAGCAAGGCTGCATCCGTGCATGAAACGAGCGGACGCCGCGCCGCCAGCTGAACCCCAGCACTGCTAATGCCGCGAGGACGGAGGCTCACGCCTCCCCCCCGCGGGCAGTAGTGTGCCTGCCCACGCCTTGCCTGCCACGCCTTGCCTGCCCACGCCTTGCCGGCCCACGCCTTGCCGGCCACACCCCGCCGGCCTCATGGCCCAGATTGCGCTCAGCGCAGACCTCCCCTGCCCAGCGAATTTCCTGCCCTCAATTTGTCATCAGGGGCTTCACAGCATCGCCCGGGGCCGGTATACGCCCCTCCCACGGAGGGCGCATAGCTCAGTTGGTAGAGCAGCTGACTCTTAATCAGCGGGTCCAAGGTTCGAGTCCTTGTGCGCCCACCACCTCCACCCCCCATAGACAAGCACCGTCGCGCCAGTTGACTGATCAGGTCGGTCGAAAGCGCGGTGCGGCGCGAGGCCGCATCCCGCGGTGACAGTTGCGCAGTCTATTGTGACTGGTTTGACAGCACCATGCGGGCGGCATCGCGCAAACCTGCGCTCCTGGACGGTGGGAGAGATCCCACACCTGCCGAGATCAGGTGCCCCCGGAACATCCCGATAAAGTCAGCAGCTTTCCGCGCATCCGGGGACGGTACGCGGCAGTGATGACAGCCTACTGCGACGTGTTGCCGGGAACGGACGGCGAACCCTGCGGCAGGCTCGGCAACGGTTCGTTCATCAGTTGCTGATCGAGATTCTGCAGTTGCTGGTTGAGCTGTTCCTGCCGCTGAACCGGGGGTTGGGGCACCTCGGCCTCGGTCGGCTGATGGGCGACACCACCCCAGATATTCCCTTCCGATGTCGGCACCGTGCCATTGATGGTGGCCGCGGGATTGTTGGCGCTCTGGGCGAAGGCCTGTGAGGCCGTGCCAATGCCCAATCCGAAAAGGGCTGCCGCCAAAAGGTGCCTGCCCTGTAGAACCGCCTTTAGTCCGCGCATCGAAAGCCTCCGTCTGTTCCAGCCCAAGTCTATTCGCAACTGCGGAAGATTTAGGAACGCCCAGGCCCGCTTTCATCACAGCCCTGACCAGAGCGGCAGGGTGAGTGGTCAGCCCTGCCCAGCCTCGCCTGCAAGGATGGCCGCGAGCCCCTGCTTATAGGTCGGATAGCGCCAGGAGCGGCCGAGCACGGATTGGGTCCAGCGTCCTGACACCTTGCGGTTCTCCGCCCAGAAGCTGCGCCCCAATTCGGTCATGCCCGCCATCGCCTCGTCAAATGGAATGAGCGGCGGCGGCGCGAGCCCGAGGAGACGCGCGGCCTCCATGATCACCTGGGCGGGTTCGGCCGGCAGATCGTCATTGAAATTCAGCACTCTGAGGCCCGAGAGGCCGCCGGACTGGCGCATCGCGGCCAGCGTTCCCCCGGCGATATCCTGGATGTGGATGCGCCCGAAAGCGTGGCCGGGCTTGTCGATCCGGCGGGCGCGCCCGGCGCGCAGATCATCGAAGGCCGAGCGGCCGGGACCGTAGATGCCCGCGAGGCGAATGAGATCGACGGGCAGGCCGCGCGCGGCGCCAAACCGCGCCCAGTCCTGCTCCGCGGCGCGGCGCGCGACGGCCCGGCGGGAGGTCGGGCGCGGCTCGCTCCGCTCATCCACCCATGCGCCCCCGCGGTCACCATAAACGCCGGTCGAGGACAGGAAGCCGATCCAGCGCAGCGCCGGGGCGGAGCCGAGCGCCGCGCCATAGCGGGCGAGCGCCGGATCGCCGTCATCACCGGGGGCGGCCGTCGGCACGATATGGGTCGCGGTCGCGATCGCCGGCTCCGCCGCATCGAAGGGAATGAGCGCCACGCCCGGCGGGGCTGTGCAATCCACCCGGCGCGTGGTGCCGGTGACGCGGTAGCCCGCCTCAAGCGCGGCGGCGGCGATGGCGCTTCCGCTATAACCGAGGCCGAAGACCAGAAGATGCCCCGGTTCCCCCATGGCGCGCCTCAGAAATCGAGATCGGCGTAATGCGGCGGCGGCATGATTCCGGCCATCCGGTCCGCCAGGATCGGCCGGAAACAGGGGCGCGACTTGATGCGGGCGTACCAGTCCTTGGCGGGACCTGAGGCCGACCAGTCCACCTCCCCCACGAAATCGAGCGCCGAGAGATGGGCGGCGGCCGCGAAATCGGCGAGCGAGAGGTTGGCGCCCGCGAGCCATTTCCGGCTTTCCGCCAGATAGCCGATATATTCGAGATGGCCCTTGAGATTGGCGTAGCCCGCACGCAGCGCCCCGGTATCGGGCTGGCCGCGGCTCGCCATGCGCTTCATGACCTTCTCGCCGATGAGGTGACGCGTCACGTCATGGTTGAATTTAAGATCGAACCAGGCAACCAGCCGGCGCACCTCTGCCCGCTCAGCGAGCGTGCGCCCGATCAGCGGCAGATCGGGATAGGCTTCGTCCAGATATTCGCAGATGGCCGAGGACTCGGCGATCACAAGGCCGTTTTCGTCGGCGAGAACGGGGACGGTCCCGGCCGGGTTGACTTCGAGAAACTCTGGCCTGCGCTCCCAGGTCTTTTCAACGCGCAGCTCAAAGGGCAAACGCTTCTCAGCCAACACAAGGCGCACTTTGCGGGCGAAAGGCGAGTGCGGGAGATGGTATAGTAGTCTCATGTCTGCCGATTATCGCATTCCGCCCGACGGGGCCAGCGCCGAAATCCCCCAAGACCATGCTTTGCCTCACGCTTTTGCAGAGGAACGACCTCTGGTCTGGCGTGGCGCCGGCTTTTCGAGCGGATCCCGGGCGTTACCCGAGGAAACGCCGGTCGCGATCAGCTACAACCGCCTCTCCCATGCCGTGATGATGGCGACTCCCGGCGACCTGCAGGACTTCGCCCTCGGCTTCACGCTCAATGAGCGAATCGTCGAAACTGTCGCCGAGATCCAGGACATCGAGATCGTGCCGGCGCCGCGCGATGCGGTGGAAATCAGGCTCTGGATCGATGCGGCGCGGATGGAGGCGCTGGATCACCGCCGGCGCCACCTGACGGGCGCGATGGGGTGCGGGCTTTGCGGCCTGGAGAGCCTGGCGGAGGCGACCCGCCCGCTGCCGCCCGTGGGTTCGGATCTGACCCTCTCGGCCGCTGACATCATGGCCGCCGTCGGCGCGCTCGCGCCCGCGCAGGTGCTGTCCCGGAAGACGCGTGCCGTGCATGCCGCCGGCTTCTGGCGGAAGGAGGCGGGGCTGGTGGCGATCCGCGAGGATGTCGGCCGCCACAATGCGCTGGACAAGCTCGCGGGCGGGCTTCTGCAAATGGGCGAGCGGCCCGAGACCGGCGTGCTCGTGATGACGAGCCGCGTCTCGATCGAACTCATCCAGAAGGCCGCCATCATGGGCGTGCAGGTGCTGGCCGCCGTTTCAGCCCCGACCCTGCTCGCCATCCGGGAGGCCGATGCCATCGGCATGACGCTGATCGGCATCGCGCGCGATGACGGTTTCGAGGTCTTCACCCATCACGGCCGCATTCTCGGCCCGGCTTAAATCTTCAGGCGTGTTGACGTTGAAGAAGGGGTCGATGGCGCCTGCCGGGAAATCCACGAAGCGGTGCGACACGCCCTCGTAGAAACGGCGGACCGAAAGCGCCGTCCCCTGCTGCACGACGCGTGCGAGGTCATCGTGGAGCGAAACATCCCAAAGTGCCGCCGTCGGATGGGCATGGCCGCCTGACGTCGCGATGACGGCGCGGGCGGTCGCGGTATCGCCCGCGCCGCGCAGCCGGGCGACGAGATCGGGCGGGGCGAAGGGACAATCGACCGGCAGGCTCGCAAGCCAGCGCACCTCGGGGTGTTCGCGCCTTGCCCAGGCGAGGCCTGCGAGAATGCCGGCGAGCGGGCCGCGCCGGTCGTCATGGGCGTCGGTGAGCAGCGGCAGGCCCTCGGCCGCCACCGCGACGCCCGGGTCATTGGCGCTGATCGCGATGAGCCCGATTTGCGGGCGAAGGCGCCGGAGGAGATGGCTGAGCAGAGGCGCGCCGCGGAGCGGCAGCAGCGCTTTCAGCCTGCCGCCCATGCGCAGCCCCCGCCCGCCGGCGAGGATGAGGGCCGCCGTATCAGAATGGGTATCAGACGGGATGTCAGAAGGCGCGGGCATGGCGTTCGACGAAAGCGGCGATGCCGGCGATGTCATTCAAGTCCAGGATGGGCAGGCCGACTCCCGGAAAATCCGTGTCGCTCGCGATCGCGACGATGCTGGCATCATCCGGGTGCAGCGGCGGCTTGCCGTTTTCCGCGCGGAATACCTCGATCTTTGCGAAGGCCGTGCGCTTGAAGCCTTCGACCAGCACGAGATCAGCCGGCCCGAGCCTGGCCAACAGCTCCGCGAGCGGCGGCTCGGCCTCGCCGCGCAACTCATGCATCAGGGCCCAGCGACGATCGGATGCGATGAGAACTTCGGTCGCCCCCGCCTGCCGGTGTTCCCAGGAATCCTTGCCGGGCTGGTCAATATCGAAATCGTGATGCGCATGCTTGATGGTTGAGACGCGCAGGCCCTGCCCCACCAGATGCGCGATGACCTGACGGATGAGCGTCGTCTTGCCAGCGCCGCTCCAACCCGCAAAGCCGAAAATCCTTGTCCTCATCAGCATCCTCTCCATGCTCGCCAATGCCGGCGATAGACCACTGACACGCCCTTGTCACAAGCGGCCGAAGCTGTGGTCTGCTGCCCTGCGGCGCAGACCGTGCCTCATGCTGACCCCCGTGGCGCTCTTTCGTCATGCGCGCATTCAATGCGCGGGTGACGCATGGGAGAACCTCCACGTGGGTTGGCATCAATAGTTGCGTCATCAAAATCTACGGAACTTGTGGATCGACGTCGCAATAGTTTGGCCCGAAAGCCTGAAGGCCGCGCGGTGCATGGGAACCTACCAGGGGAAGCTCGGCTTCACCGCCGCGGGCATGAAGGGGTAGAACCAGAGCGGCAGGTCAGGCCAGTCCAGGCAGTTCCCGGTGTCGAGCGGCGTCGGGTAGCAGGTCATCGACGGCACCGCCCGCACGAGATCGCTGCGGATATAGGTGACCTCCAGGGTCTCGGGCACGGGAAAGCCGCAGACGGTCGCGATGCCGCCGAAATTGTTGGCGTGGACATGGCAAAGCGTGAAGGCGGAGGAGAGCGAGGCCAGCACCCGCCAGGCCATGCCGCGGAAGCGCTGATCCTCGAGCCGGGGCAGACCATGCAGCTCCAGCACGATCTGCTCGAACCGGCGGAGCAGCGCGATCGCGGTTTCGGTCAGCACCTCCCACTCCACGCCCTCGACATCCATCTTCAGGATCGGCGCGTCACTGCCCGGGGGCAGCTTGGCCATGTGGTCGGCGAGGGTGTGGAGCCGGCGCACGGGGTCTGCCGCGGCGGCGACCCCCTCGGCGAACCAGGTGAAGCGTGGATGATCGCCCGGCAAGGCGCCGATCGTATGGTCGAAGAGCAGCACGCTATGGCCGCGCGAGGCGAGATCGAGATCGAAGGAGACGGAGGGGCCGACGCCGAAGCTCATGACGGCCTGGCCCGGCCGCAGCCGGTCCACCAGCACGTAGCCGCCATCGCCGGGGCCGCCGATGCGGATCTTCCGCTCCCCCGGCAGGTCATGGGGCGTGAGCAAGGCGAGGGTTTCGAAGACGCCACGCTGGCGCGCGATGCCGGCGTCCAGGGGCTCGGTCACAGGGCGGAAACTCATCGGCGGGGTACGTCCTCAGCACGATCCAGCCAGCTATCTGGCGATCGTATCAGAACCCGCCAGGGCAGAGCCCCGCAATCGCCCATTCAGGGGGTGGCCTGCCTCTGGGCGAGGAGTATCGCCTCCGCCTCTGCGCGCTCGCAGGCGAGGGCGCGGCGGGCGATGACGCCGGTGAAGCCGGCGCGGCCGAAGGCGGCCAGCACCCGCGCCATCGCCTCCGCCGGCATCTCCTCCGCCGTCGCCGCAAAGGGCCCGACACGGCGGCGGCGCGCGAAGGCAAGGGCTGCGGCGAGTTCGGCCGCCTCATCCTCCGGCGCGCTGGCGGCCGCCTGTCCGGCATCCACGCCCCGGGCGGCGAGATGGGCGAGCACCGCGCGGCGGGACCGCCCGGAGCGGCGCAGCCGGCGGGCGCGGCTGTCCGCGAAGGCCCGGTCACTGACCGCGCCGATTTCCGCGAGAGAGGCGACCACCTGATCGGCCGCCGCGCGCAAACGAGCCACCTCAGCCGCGATTGCGTCGCGGTCGGGCTCATCGGCCGACAACCGCCCCTCGGCCCAGCGGCGGATGCGGCGATCGAGCGCGCGTGCGACAGCCGCGCCTGTGCCGCCGTAGCGCGCGACATAGGCCAAGGCCGCCTCTCTCAGGGCTGTTTCATCAAGGGGTGCGGATTTCGCCTGCGTCATCTGTGTGATGCTTTACCCTGATTCATTGACGGAACCCGCCATCGATCCCATACATCACTGCTTTCCTTGACCGGAAGGCCAGTATGATCTCTGCCCTTATGCCGAACTACAACCGCGCCGACCTTGCCTTTGAACGGGGCGAAGGCGCTTGGCTGTATTCGACGGACGGCCGACGATTCCTGGATTTCGGCGGCGGCATCGCGACCTCTTCCCTCGGCCACGGCCACCCGCACCTGGCCCGCGCGATTGGGGAACAGGCCGCGCGCGTCATGCATGTGTCCAACATCTACCGGGTGCCGCAGGCCGAGACGCTGGCCGCGCGCCTTGTGGACCACAGCTTCGGGGACAGCGTCTTCTTCTGCAATTCCGGCGCCGAAGCCAATGAGGGCATGGTCAAGATGATCCGCAAATATCACGCGGAGAACGGCCACCCCGAACGCTGGCGCATCCTCTGTTTCGAGGGGGCGTTTCACGGCCGGACGCTCGCCATGATTTCGGCCACCGGAAACCCGAATTACATCAAGGGCTTCGGCCCGGCGGTCGATGGCTTCGACCATGTCCCCTTCAACAATCTCAACGCGCTGCGCGACGCGATCACGCCGGAGACGGCGGGCATCATGGTGGAGCCGATCCAGGGCGAAAGCGGCATCCGCTCCGCCGACCGGGATTTCCTGCCCGGGCTGCGCGCCGCGGCCGACGAATTCGGCCTGCTGCTGGGCATGGATGAGATCCAGACCGGCATGGGCCGCACGGGCAAGCTCTTCGCCTATGAGTGGTCGGGCATCGAGCCGGATGTCATGTCGCTGGCCAAGGGCCTGGGCGGCGGCTTCCCGATTGGCGCCGTGGTGGCGACGGAGGCGGTCGCCCGCACCATGAAGCCCGGCACCCATGGCACCACCTTCGGCGGCAATCCGCTGGCCTGCGCGGCCGGCAACGCCGTGCTGGATGTGATTCTGGCCCCCGGGTTCCTGGACCAGGTGGCCGAGCGCGCCGCGCTGCTGCGCCACGAACTCGCCAAGATCGCGGCCGACTATCCGCAGGTCATTCAGGAGCTGCGCGGACAGGGGCTCTTGATCGGTCTCAAACTCGGCGTGCCGAATACGGGCCTGCAGGCCGCGTGCCTGGCCCAGGGGCTGATGACGGTCGCGGCCGGAGACAATGTGCTCCGCATGGCCCCGCCCCTCGTCATCACACCGGACGATTGCCATGAGGCGGCCAGCCTGCTGCGGCGCGCCGTGGCCAGCATGGCCGAGCCGAAGGTTGCAGCGCAATGAAGGACGTCACGGACGATTTGAACGATCTCAGCGATGGGACACCGGACATGGGTGCGAAGCGCCCCCGTCATTTCCTGGACATCAAGGACCTGGATTCCGCGACGCTCCGCGACATCCTGGCGACCGCAAACGTCTGCAAGGCGCGCCGCCGTAGCCACGCGCGCCCGCTGACCGGCAAGTCGGTGGCGCTCATCTTCGGCAAGCCGAGCACGCGCACCCGCGTTAGCTTCGAGGTTGCGATCCGGGAGATGGGCGGCGATGCGGTGATCCTGCTCGGGCAGGACATGCAGCTTGGCCGTGGCGAGACCATTGCGGACACCGCCCGCGTGCTCTCGCGCTATGTCGATGCCATCATGCTGCGCACGGACCGGGCTTCGAACCTGCATGAACTGGCGCAATTCGCCACCGTGCCGGTCATCAATGGCCTGACCGAAGCCTCTCACCCTTGCCAGATCATGGCCGATATCCTGACCTTCGAGGAGCTGCGCGGGCCGATTGCCGGCCAGACCATCGCCTGGGTGGGCGACGGCAACAATGTCGCCCGCAGCTGGATCGAGGCCGCCGCGCGCTTCGGCTTCACGCTGCGCCTCGCCTGCCCGATGGAGCTGGAGCCGCCATCCACGATTCTCGACTGGGCCAAGGCCGAGGGCGCCCATGTGGAGATCATGCGCGACCCGCGGGAGGCCGTGCGCGGCGCCCGCTGCGTCGTCACCGATACCTGGGTCAGCATGTCCGACCCCGACGGGGAAAGCCGCCATAACATGCTGGCCCCCTACCGCGTGACCGAGCGGCTGATGGCCGAGGCCGCGGGAGACGCCATTTTCATGCACTGCCTGCCCGCCCATCGCGGCGAGGAGGTCGATGCCGCCGTCATCGACGGGCCGCAATCGGTGGTCTTCCAGGAGGCGGAAAACCGCCTGCATGCGCAGAAGGGCGTGCTCGCCTGGGTCTTCGACGCAGAGGGAGCCTAGGGCATTGAACGCCCCGGAGACGCAACGGGAGGCCGCAACGCGCCATGCCGTCGTCACCGGGGCAACCAGCGGCATCGGGCGCTGGATCGCGCGGGGCCTCGCTCAGGCCGGCTATTCGCTCAGCCTGATCGCCCGCGATGCCGGCCGCGCCGAGGCGGCGCGCAGCTGGATCAGCGCCGGTGCGCAGGGCGCCGAGATCGACGTCACGCTTGCCGATCTCTCCTCGCTCGCCGAGACGCGGGCAGCGGGCGCGGCGATTGCGGGCGCGCATCCGCGCATCAGCCTGCTCGTCAATAACGCCGGGCTGATCATGCCGCGGCGCGAGGTGACGGCCGAGGGCCACGAAAAAACCCTGGCCACCAACCTGCTCTCCCCCCTCGCGCTGACGGCCGCGTTGCTCCCCGCGCTGGAAGCGGCAGGCGCGGCCCGCATCGTCATGGTCGGCTCCTCGACCTCCGACCGCGCGGGGATCGACCCGGACAATCTCGAACTCAGCCGCGGCTGGGGCATGAGCCGCGCCTATGCGCGCTCCAAGCTCGGCCTGCTCATGATGAGCCGGCTCTGGGCGGCACAGCTGGCGCCGCGTGGCGTGACCCTCAATGTCGTGCATCCCGGCCTCGTCACCACCAGCCTGGTGCGCCACGGCGGATTGGATGAATGGGGCTGGCGCCTGATCGGGCGCTTTGCGCTGACGCCCGAGCAAGGGGCGGATACCCCGCTTTACGCCTGCCTCGCCCCCGAGCTTGAGGGCAGGACCGGGCTTTATCTCAAGCGCCGGGCCGAGGCACGGCCGAACCGGCTGGTTTTGGACGAGCGCCTCGTCTCTCGCGTCGAGGCCGCGGTGAACCGGATGCTCGGCTGACGATCAGAACACGGTCGGGAAAAAACGGCGGAGCGTCATCTGCAGGCTCCAGCGCCGCGCCCTTGCGCCGAACTTGCCGTGGGTGCCCGAGTCTTGATCGGAGGGCGCGAAGACGGTCGGCGAGGCATGATCCGCGGCCGAGGCATCCCGTGCGCGCTGGCCATCGACGCCGAGACGGCGGATGACCGCCCCGGTCCATACGGGCGCGATGCGGCTGAGCAGGGCGAAGCAGGCGACCGTGCCGCTGATCGTCATTTCCGCACGCCCCGTGCGGGCGGCGAGATAAATGCCGCGGGCGATGACATCGGGCTGGTAGACGGGCGGAACCGGCCGCGCCGGCCAGCCCATATGGCTGATGGCATGGGCAAAGAAGGGCGTGTTCACGGCCGGCGGAAACACCGTGGAGACACGCACGCGGCTGTTTTCGAAGGCAAGCTCCACCCGGAGCGCCTGGGCGAAGGCACGCACGGCCGCCTTGGCTCCGGAATAGGAGGTCATGAGGGGCAGGCCGTGGAAGACGACGCCCGAACAGACATTGACGATCGTGCCGCGGTTGCGCGGACGCATGAGCGACAAGGCAACCCGCACGCCGTTGACGGTGCCGAGATAGGTGACATCGGTGACCTGGCGGAACTCATCTTCCGGCACCTCGGTGAAGCGGCCGTAGACGCCGTTGCCGGCAGCATTGACCCAGACATCGCAACCCCCGAGTTCGGCCTCGATGGCCGCCGCGGCCCGGGCAAGGGCCGCGCTGTCCGTGACATCGGCGACGGCGACCGCCGCTTCCGCCCCGGCCGCGCGCACATCCTCGGCCGCCGCCTGGAGACCCGCGGCACCGCGGGCGATCAGCCCGACGCGCCAGCCCTGGCGGGCGAATACACCCGCCGTGCAGCGGCCCAGCCCCGACGACCCGCCGGTTATGATGACCACGGAGGCATAGCGCGATGTCTGCTGTGGCATCAGGCGCTCCCCTCTTCTGGCCGGCCGTCTCTCAGCCCGCCCCCCGGCAGCGGACAAGCGGGCTCGGGAAACCCTTGCAATCGGGGAAAGCAATCCGGTTCGGCCCCACCCGCACGACACGCAGAACATTGGGGTCGGGACAGCCGAAGCCCAGATCTTCGGGCAGGCCCGCGATTGTCTGCGGCTGGGTATTGGTCGGCGCCAGCAGAAAAATGGTGCCCTCCGGCGTGCCGCGGACGCTCGCGATCAGATTCTCTATGGCGTCAGGATGGGTCAGCGTGCTGTGGATGACGGCGTCCTGGCTGACCACGAAGGTCGCACGCGCCCGGCATTCCGCCGGCGTCATGTCGGGCGGTGCCGGATAGATGCCGCCGGCCCACATGCCGAACAGCCAGGCATGCGGCGGCGCGGCTTGGGCACTGGCGGGCCGGATGGGCAAAGCGGAGAGGCAAAGCGCTCCGGCCAGAAGCACGGCCAGGGTACGGAATAGATACGTCAGCGGCATGGCGAGCTTCACAGGCATCCCTCGCGACGAAGTAATCCTCCCTGATCCATTGAAGCGCCGCCGCCTCCGTGGCAAGTGCCGAGATGAAGGGCTTACGCTGACATTGCTTGCGGACGGTGCTTCAGCGACTTGCTTTAGCGAGCATCTTCACCCGATCAGACGAATCCATCTGACCGGGGAACTGCTCTAGGCCGGAATGAATGGAATGGTTCTCGATGCTCAAGCGCCTCTATGACCGCGTAATGGGACTGGCCGGGCACCGCAATGCCGCCTGGCTGCTGGCCGCCGTCGCCTTTGCCGAGGCCAGCTTTTTTCCGATTCCGCCCGACCCCCTGCTGGTCGCCATGGGCCTCGCCCGGCCCCACCGGGTCTGGCTCTATGCGCTGATCTGCACGATTGCGAGCGTGGCGGGCGGCGCGCTGGGCTACCTGATCGGCTATGCGGTCTTTGACCAGCTGGCCCAGCCGATCATCCATTTCTACCACATGGAACACGCCTTCCAGGCGTTTCAGGACAAGTTTGCCCGCTACGGGCTCTATGTGATTCTGGTCAAGGGCCTGACGCCCATCCCCTACAAGATCGTGACGATCGCCGCCGGCGCCGCGAAGTTCAACTTCGCGACCTTCATGGGGGCGAGCGTGGTGACGCGCGGCGGCCGTTTCTTCCTCGTCTCCGCCATCATCCGCGTCTTCGGTGAACCAGCCCGGGATTTCATCGAAAAGCGCCTGATGCTGGTCACCAGCCTCCTCGCCGCCGGCATCGTCGGCGGCTTCCTGGTCCTGATCTACCTGTGAAAAGGGACGTGAGCTGCGCTTCTGAATCATGCAGTATTGAGGCAGAAAATCAGAAAGGCGGCGGCAGGTGGCGCTTGGCTTCCTCAATCGCTTGAAGCGAGCACGATCGGGCATGCCGCCGCGCCCGCGGCCCGATATCGCCGAGCTTCTGGCAGCCCCCGCCGTCGCGTCGCGCCCGGCCCTCGTCATCCTGTCGCATCCCGCCCTGCAACGGTCCCGCGTCAATGCCGCGCTGCTGGACGCCGTCAGGTCGCGGCCCGACGTGACGGTGCACGACCTCTACCGGGCCTATCCGGACTTCCTGATCGACGTCGAGGCCGAGCAGAAGAAGCTCGTCTCCCACCAGCTCATCGTGCTGCAATACCCCATGTATTGGTATGCGACGCCCGCCTTGCTGAAGGAATGGTGCGACACCGTTCTGTTGCACGGCTTCGCCTTCGGCCGCGGCGGCACGAAGCTGCGCGGCAAAACCCTGATGGTTGCCACGACCACGGGCGGCGATCACGATGCCTATCATCCCACCGGGATGAACCGCTTCACGATCACCGAACTGCTGCGGCCGATGGAAGCGACCGCCCATCTCTGCGGACTTGCCTGGGCCGAGCCTTTCATCGTGCATAATGCGATCCAGCTGGATGCCGAGGCCCGGGCGGCGGCGGCCCTTGCCTATGCCACCCGCATCTCGGCCCTGATCGAGGCGGTGGGCCGATGAACACCAATACCGTCCTCTTCCAGGCGCTCGTCTATCTCGCCGCCAGCGTGGTCGCCGTGCCGATCGCCAAGCGCGTCGGGCTGGGCTCCGTTCTCGGCTACCTGATCGCGGGCGCGGTGATCGGCCCCTATGCCCTGCATCTCGTGGGTAATCAGGCCGATGTGATGGGCTTCGCCGAATTCGGCGTCGTCATCCTCCTGTTCCTCATCGGCCTTGAAGTGCGCCCGGCGCTGCTCTGGACCATGCGGGCCGCGATCTTCGGCCTCGGCCTCGCCCAGCTGCTCGGCATCGGCGCGGTCCTGGCACTGGCCGCGATCATCCTTGGCCTGCCCTGGCCCCAGGCGATCGCCGCCGGTGCGGTGCTCGCCATGTCGTCCACCGCCATCGTCCTGCAGACGCTGGAGGAGAAGGGAATGCGCCGCGGCCCGGTGGGAACGGCGGCCTTCGGCGTGCTGCTGTTCCAGGATCTTTCGGTCATCCCGCTGCTCGTGCTGCTGCCGCTGCTCGGCACGACCCATGGCGCCCGCGCTGAGACCCACGGCCTGCACGGCTGGGTGCATGCGGTGGCGGTGCTCGCCGCCGTCACCATCATCATCACCGCCGGGCGTTATCTCACCGGCCCGATCTTCCGCTTCATCGCCGACGCCCGGCTGCGGGAGATTTTCACCGCGACCACCCTGCTGCTGGTGATTGCCGTGACCGTGCTCATGCAGGGCGTTGGCGTGTCACCTGCGCTCGGTGCCTTCCTCGCCGGTGTCATGCTGGCGGAGAACGAGTTCCGGCGCGAGCTGGAGGCCGATATCGAGCCCTTCCGCGGCATTCTGCTCGGCCTGTTTTTCATCACCGTCGGTGCGAGCCTCGACTTCAACCTCGTCGCCCGCCACCCCTTCGTGGTGCTGGGCCTGACGGTCGGGCTGATGGCGCTCAAGGCCGAAGGCATGACGCGGCTGGCGCGCCTCTTCCATATGCCTCCCGCGGATGCGCGCATGGTCGGCGTCTCGCTCTGCCAGGGCGGCGAATTCGCCTTCGTGCTGACGGGCTTCGTGGTCGGCGCCCATGTGCTGCCGCATCACATCGGCGCACTGCTCAACGCCGTCGTTGCCATGTCCATGGTCCTCACCCCCCTCGCCTTCCTGGCCCATGAGCGGATGATGACGATGCCGGAGCGCTCCGACGGGCCGGTGCCGGAGGCGCCGAGTTTCGACGCGACCCCGGATGTGATTGTCGCGGGCTATGGCCGCTTCGGGCAGATTTCCGGCCGCCTGATCCGCGCCAATGGCTTCAGGACCTCGGTGCTCGACATCAGCACGACGCAGATCGACCTGCTGCGCCGCTTCGGCCAGCGCGTGCATTACGGCGACGCCTCGCGCATCGAGCTGTTGCAGGCGGCAGGGGCGGACAAGGCCAAGCTGCTTGTCGTCGCCATCGACGACCGCGAGAAGGCGCTGGAGCTGGTGGAGGCCGCGCGCCAGGCCTTCCCGGACCTCGTCATCCTCGCGCGGGCCTGGGACCGCCGCGCGGCCTACGAGCTGCTCGACCGCGGGGCCGACGAGGTGGAGCGCGAAAGTTTCGAGGGCGCGCTGGCGCTGGGGCGCACGGCGCTGATGAGGCTCGGGCTTCACCCGCACCAGGCCCATCGCGCGGCGGCCATTTTCCGGCGGCAGGACAAGCGCTTCTTCCACAAGCTGCGGCCGCTCTTCGGCGATGAGGAAGGGTTCGTCCTCGCCTCCCGCCAGAGTGCCAAGACCCTTGAGAAGCTGATGCTGGCGGAGCGCCAGGGCAACAGTCCCGATGACGTCGACCTCGCCTGGGACAATAGCGGCCGGATCAGATTGGACGAGGAGATGCGCGCCGAGGCGGAGACCGAAAAAACCGGCGATTAGGGCTTCGGGCCGGGCGGCGGATCCGGCTGCGCCTCAGCCGGCCGCACGTCGGTCAGCTCGATTTCAACCGCCATCGGATCGGGCGGCAGCGCCGGCGCGCCGGGCCGCGTTTCCTCCGCGATCCAGGCGCGGAACAGCGTGTAGCTGACCGCGAGCACGGCCGGGCCGATGAAGAGGCCGATGAGGCCGAACGCCGCGAGCCCGCCGAGCACGCCGACCAGGACCAGGAGCATCGGCAGATTGGCCTCCTTGCGGATCAGCAAGGGGCGCATGAGATTGTCGATGGCGATTGCGGCGATGGTGATCAACAGAAGAACGGCGCCCATCGCATACTGGCCGGAGGCGAAGAGCCAGATATCGGCCGGGATGAGCACGATGCCGGGGCCGACCTGGGCCACGCAGAAAATGAACATGACGGCGGTGAGAAGGGTTGCGAGCGGCACCCCGGTGATGACGAGGCCGAGGCCGCCGACGATGGCATCCGCGAGCGAGGTGAACATGACGCCGAGGGCGACCGCCCGGATGGCGCGGCCGGCCAGCACAACCATCTGCTCGCCCCTCACCCCGCCCAGGCGATAGCCGAATTGCGTTGCCAGGGCGGCACCGGACTCACCATGCGTGCTCATGATGGCCACAATGACCGTGGTCAGGATGAACTGGAGCAGCACCCGGCCGAAGCTGCCGACGGAGGCCAGAATCCACTGCGCCGCCGAACCGATATAGGGTGTTGCGGAGGGCAGGACCGTGCTCAGCCCCTCGCCCTGGAACTTGGTCCAGACCTCCACGAGCTTGTCGCCCACGATGGGCAGGTCCGCCACCCAGTGCGGGGGCGGCGGCAGGCGGAAAGCAACCGCCGCATGGGCGAGGCCGACCAGCGCGTCGATGTGGTTCAGGATCGTCGTCACCGCGAGCCAGAAGGGGACGACGAAGAGAACGACGACGATGATGGTCATCAAGGTGACCGCGAGCGCCCGGCTGCCACCGAAGAGCTTCTGCAGGCGGAGCAGCAGCGGCCAGACCGCGACGACGATGGTGGCCGCCCAGATGCTGGCCGGCAGGAACGGCTGCGTCACCCAGATGGTGCAGAGAATGAGCCCGCCGATGAAGAAAAGCATCAGCATCAGGCGGGTGGGATCGGCAATCAGGGGCCGGTGGTTCCCGCCCGGCTCAGCCTCGGCCCCCGGCTGGGGCGCCGCCGGCTGGGGCGTTCTGGCCGGCGGCTTCGAAATCACCGTCATGATGCGGGGCTCAACCGGGGAGGCCCCGCCCCTCAGGCGCGGGCCTGCTCCTGCTCGTCCGTCAGGCTGCGCGGCAGATACTGCACATAGTCCTTCGGCACGATCTGCCAGAAGGAGGGCAGCGTCTGCTCCCAGTTATGCAGCAGCATGGCGGCGTAGCGGCTGTTCGTCTCCACGACATGACGCTCGATCAGGCCGCGCAGCTGGCTCTCCCAATAGGCCGAGGAGACACGCTGCCAGCTGAGGGTCTCGGGATTGATCCGGCTTTCCAGCGTGCTCTCGGGGTCAAAGAGGAAGGCGACGCCGCCGGTGAAGCCGGCGCCGAAATTATCCCCGAACGCACCGAGGATCACGACGGTGCCGCCGGTCATGTATTCGCAGCCGTTGGACCCGCAGCCTTCCACGACGGCTGTCGCGCCCGAGTTGCGCACCGCGAAGCGCTCGCCCGCCTGGCCGGAGGCGAAAAGCTGGCCGGAGGTCGCACCATAAAGGCAGGTATTGCCGATGATGGTATTGGCATTGCTGCGCATCTTGGAGGAAGGCGCGGTGCGCACGACGATGGTGCCGCCCGACAGCCCCTTGCCGACATAGTCGTTCGCGTCGCCGATGACCTCAAGCTTGAGGCCCTGGACCGCGAAGGCGCCGAGCGATTGGCCGGCGGAGCCGCGCAGGCGCACGCTGACATGGCCTGCGGGCAGGCCCGACGAGCCGAAGCTCCGCACGATGGCACCCGAGAACTTCGTGCCGATGGCGCGATGGGTGTTCCGGATGTTGTACTGGAGCTGCATCTTCTCGCGCCGCTCGAAGAAGGGTGCGGCGTCCGCGATCATCTGCGCGTCCAGCGTCTCCGGCACTTCGTTGCGGCCTTCGAGCGTGCAGTAGCGCGGATAGGGGCCGGGATCGGCCTGGGCGAGGATCGGGTTGAGGTCGAGGTCATCGAGCAGCGTGCTGCCGCGGCTGACCTGCTGCAGAAGGTCGGTGCGGCCGATGATGTCGGTCAGGCTGCGGAAGCCCAGGCGAGCCAGGATTTCACGCACCTCTTCGGCGATGAAGGAGAAGAGGTTGATGACCTTCTCCGGCGTGCCCTCGAACTTGGCGCGCAAGCTCTCATCCTGCGTGCAGACGCCGACCGGGCAGGTATTGCTGTGGCACTGCCGCACCATGATGCAGCCCATGGCGACAAGGCTTGCCGTGCCGATGCCGAATTCCTCGGCGCCGAGCATCGCGGCCATGACGACGTCGCGGCCCGTCTTGATGCCGCCATCGGTGCGCAGCTTCACGCGGTGGCGCAGGCGGTTGAGCATCAGCACCTGATGCGCTTCCGACAGCCCCATTTCCCACGGCAGGCCGGCATATTTGACGGAGGTGAGCGCGCTGGCGCCGGTGCCGCCCGAATGGCCGGAGATCAGGATCGCATCCGCCTTTGCCTTGGCAACACCGGCCGCGATGGTGCCGATGCCGGAGCGCGACACCAGCTTCACGCAGACGGTGGCGACCGGATTGATCTGCTTGAGGTCGTAGATGAGCTGCGCCAGATCCTCGATCGAATAGATATCGTGATGCGGCGGCGGGCTGATGAGCGTCACACCCGGCGTCGAATGCCGCAGCTTCGCGATGAGGCCGGTGACCTTGAAGCCGGG
Source organism: uncultured Alphaproteobacteria bacterium (assembly GCA_963834475.1). Classification (GTDB taxonomy): domain Bacteria; phylum Pseudomonadota; class Alphaproteobacteria; order Acetobacterales; family Acetobacteraceae; genus Acidisoma. The sequence goes on from CAWIBZ010000005.1 coordinate 201,671, forward strand.
GAGCTGGCCGCCCTCGCCGGGCTTGGCGCCCTGCGCCACCTTGATTTCGATTTCGCGGCAATTGTTGAGGTATTCGGCGGTGACGCCGAAACGGCCCGACGCGATCTGCTTGATGGCGGACGACGCATTGTCACCGTTCGGGCGCGGCTTCGCGCGCTCGGGGTCTTCACCGCCCTCGCCGCTGTCGGAGCGGGCGCCGATGCGGTTCATGGCGATGGAGAGCGTCTCATGCGCCTCGGGCCCGAGGGCACCGAGGGAGATGCCCGGAGAAACCAGCCGCTTGCGGATCTCCGTGATGCTTTCGACGTCTTCCACCGGAATGGGCGTCAGCCCATCGGTGCGGAAGTCGAGCAGATCGCGCGGCGAGACGGGCGGCAGGCGGCGGCAGCCTTCCGAATACTTGCGATACATCGTGTAGCTGTCGGTGCCGACGGCGGTCTGCAGCGTATGGATGAGGCCGCCGTCGAAGGCATGGGTCTCTCCGCCGCGGCGCATCTTGTAATTGCCGCCGACGGGAAGCGTGAGCACGCCTTCCGCCCAGGCCACGTCATGCAGCTCGATCACCTTGCGCGCGATGCCGGTGAGGCCGATGCCGGAAATGCGGGACTGCATGCCGGGGAAGAATTCGCCGACCAGCGCGCGGGAGAGCCCGATCGCCTCGAAATTGTAGCCGCCGCGATAGGATGAGAGGACGCCGATGCCCATCTTCGCCATGGTCTTGAGCAGGCCCTTATCAAGCGCCTTCTTGTAGCGCCCGATGGCGGCTTTGACGCTCATCTCGCCGAAGAGGCCGCGGCGCTGACGGTCCGCGATCAATTCCTGGGCGAGATAGGGATTGACCGTGGTCGCGCCGACGCCGACGAGGACCGCGACGTAATGCACGTCGAGGCATTCCGCCGTGCGCACGTTGACGCTGGTGAAGGTGCGCAAGCTGGTGCGCACGAGATGGGTATGCACCGCGCCGGTCGCCAGGATCATCGGGATCGCGACACGCTCCGGCCCCATCGCCTCATCACTGATGATGAGGTGGGCGGCCCCCGCGCGGACGGCTTCCTCCGCCTCCTGGCGGATACGGTCAAGCCCGCGGCGGAGCCCCAACTCGCCCTCGGCGAGCAGGAAGGTGGCGTCGATCGAAATGACGGCGGCGCCGAGCTTCTCCCGCATGGCCGTGAATTCGCCGGTCGAGAGAATGGGCGTGTCGAGCTGGAGAATGTCGAACTGGTGTTCGCCCTCTTCCAGCACATTGCCGAGGTTGCCGAGGCGCGTCTTGATCGACATCACGCGGGTTTCGCGCAGGCTGTCGATGGGCGGATTGGTCACCTGGCTGAAGTTCTGCCGGAAGTAGTGGTGCAGGCCACGGTAGCGGTCGGAGAGCACGGCCATGGGTGTGTCATCACCCATGCTGCCCGTGGCCTCGTTCGCATCCTCGACCATCGGCTGGAGGATCGTTTCCATCTCCTCCAGCGTCATGCCGACGGCAAGCTGGCGGCGGCGCAGCTCTTCCGCGCCGAGGGCGATCGGCTCGACCGCATCCGCTCTTGACCATATCGTCGATGTTGACGATGCGCTTCGCCCATTCGCCGTAAGGGATGGCGCGCGGCGAGCAGGTCCATGATGGTGCTGTCGCCGTAGAAGCGCGGCTCGTCGAGATCGACCGCGATCATCTCGCCGGGGCCGACGCGGCCCTTCTCGACGATCATGGATTCATCGAACTTCACCATGCCGGTCTCGGAGCCGACCACGAGCATGTCGTGGCTCGTCACGGTATAGCGCAGCGGGCGGAGCCCGTTGCGGTCGAGGCCGGCGATGACCCAGCGGCCATCGGTCGCCGTCACGGCGGCCGGACCGTCCCAGGGTTCCATGACCGCGTTGCAGTATTCGATCATGCTGCGATGGGCCTCGGGCATGGCGGCGGTTCCGCCGATCGAGGGCGGGATCATCATCGCCTTGACCATCGGCGCGTCACGGCCGGACCGGATCAGGAGCTCGAAGACATTGTCCATGCACGCGGTGTCGGAGCCGCCGGCCTGCACCACCGGCTTGATGTCGTCGATATAGGCATCGAGCAGTTCGGACGAGAGCCGCGTCTCATGGCTCTTCATCCAGTTCACATTGCCATTGACCGTGTTGATCTCGCCGTTATGGGCGAGCGCACGGAAAGGCTGCGCCAGCTTCCAGGTGGGGAAGGTGTTGGTCGAATAGCGCTGGTGGTAGATCGCGAAGCGCGAGACGAAGCGCGGGTCGAGGAGATCCGGATAGAATTCGGTCAGGCTCTCGGCCAGGAACATGCCCTTGTAGATGATCGAGCGGCAGGACAGCGAGCAGAAGTAGAGATCGGGGATCTGCGCCGCGATAGTCTGCTTCTCGATGCGCCGGCGGATGACGTAGAGATCGCGCTCGAACTCCTCCTCGGACACGCCGCGGGCGTTCCAGAGCATGATCTGCTCGATCTCGGGGCGCGTCGCATTGGCCTTCTCGCCGATGCAGCCGACATTGATCGGCACCTGGCGCCAGCCATAGATCTCATAGCCGAGGGCGAGGATTTCGGTCTCGACGATTTCGCGGCAGCGCTCCTGCGCGCCGAGATCGGTCTTGGGCATGAAGACCTGGCCGACCGCGATCGGGCCCGGACGCAGCACGGCGCCGCTCCGCTCCACGGCGGCGGCGAAGAAATCCTGCGGAATTTCGACATGGATGCCGGCGCCGTCACCGGTCTTGCCGTCGGCGTCGACCGCGCCGCGATGCCAGACCGCCTTCAGCGCATCGATGCCGGCCTGCACCACGTCGCGCCGCCGCTTGCCGTCGAGCGCCACGATCATGCCGACACCGCAGGCGTCATGCTCCTGGGAGGCATCGTAGGAACCGGCCAGGGCCGTGGTATTGCGGGCCCAGTCGTTCAGGAATGCGGCGCCGGTTTCCAGCATGCCGCTCTCCAGGCTCACCGTCTCGATCCGGTCAGTCATGGCACTCTCCTCGTCAGCAATCCCGTGGGGATCGCGTCCCGCCCGGTAGGCGGGGCGGCATGCACGTTCAATCGATCTTCAAACCCTGGGCGGCAAGCTTGCCGGCCTCCGCCTTCAGCGCCTGCTCGCCGATCTCGGCGATCCAGGCATGGCCGGCAGCGACCATCTGCTGGGTCAGGCCCGGCGTCATCGTTTCGAGCTTCTGCCCGGCAGGCGTCTGGTAGAAGGCCAGGATCTGCTGCATCTCCGGCACCGTAAAGGCATGGCCGTAGAGATTGGCCACGGTCGCGATAAATTGCGGCTCCGCGGCCTTGAGATCCGGAACCAGAACCTGGTCCACGATCGCCTCCACCTTCTCCGGCGGCTGCTTCGAATTGGCGGCGAGGCTTTGCACCAGCACGATGGTCAGCCCGCTGACCGCAGCGTCCGCGACCTGCTGGATGCCGATCGCCTGCACAAGCTGCGTCGCGAGCTGCAGCTGATCCGCGCCGAGCGGCGGCTGATCGTCGGCACGCGCGGGTGCGGCCGCGAGCACGGCGCCTGCCGCCATGGCGAGGGCCGCGGCAGGCCCGGCGATGGAGGGAAATCCCCTCATTCGGCGGCGACCGCAACCGGCACGGGCTGGCGGATAAAGTCATGCACCTGGGCCGCGACGTCATGCCCGTCCTTGATCGCCCAGACGACGAGGCTGGCGCCGCGCACGATGTCGCCCGCCGCGAAGACGCCGGGCATCGAGGTCATGAAGGTCCTGTGGTTGATCTTGAGCGTGCCCCAGCGGCTGACCTCCAGCCCCTTCTCGCCGAACATCTGCGGCATGTCCTCGGGGTCGAAGCCCAGCGCCTTGATCACGAGATCGGCCTCGAGGTTGAAATGGCTGCCCGGCGACCGGCTCGACCGACTGGCGGCCCGAGGTATCGGGCAGGCCAAGATGCATCCGGACCGCACGCACGCCGCTGACATGGTCGTCGCCGAGGAAGGCCTCGGGCGCCGAGAGCCAGACGAATTCGACGCCCTCCTCCTCGGCATTCTTCACCTCGCGCAGCGAGCCCGGCATATTGGCGCGGTCGCGGCGATAGAGGCATTGCACGCGAGGTCGCCCCCTGGCGGACGGCGGTGCGCACGCAATCCATCGCCGTGTCGCCGCCGCCGATGACGACGACGCGCTTGCCTTCGGCGTTGAGCAGGCCGCTAGTCGAAATCGGGCACGCTCTCACCCAGGCCCGCGCCGGTTGGAGGCGGTCAGGTAGTCGAGCGCCGGCACGATGCCGGGCAGGCCCGCGCCGGGGCCGCCGATGTCGCGCGCCTTGTAGACGCCGGTCGCGATGATGACGGCGGCATGGCTGCTCGCGCAGCTCCGCGAAGGACAGCGTGTCGCTCGCGCCATTGCCGATCGCCGCGTTGAGGTGGAACTGCACGCCGCACTCCTCCAGATAGCGCCAGCGGCGGATGACGATGTCCTTCTCCAGCTTGAAGCCGGGGATGCCGTAGATCATCAGCCCGCCGGGCCGGTCGTAGCGGTCATAGACATGGACCTGATAGCCCTGGCGGCGCAGGCGCTCGGCGGCGGCGAGGCCACCCGGCCCGGCGCCGATCGATGCCGACGGATTCCGGCCGCTCACGCAGCGGCTGCACCGGCTTGACCCAGCCCTTCTCGAAGGCGGTGTCGGTGATGTAGCGCTCGACCGCGCCGATGGTGACGCTGTCGAAGCCCTTCTCGATGACGCAATTGCCCTCGCAGAGACGGTCCTGCGGGCAGATGCGGCCGCAGATCTCCGGGAAGCTGTTGGTCAGCGGAGGAGACCTCATAGGCCTCCTCCAGCCGGCCCTCGGCCGTCAGCCGCAGCCAGTCCGGAATATGGTTGCCGAGCGGGCAATGGACCGAGCAGAAGGGAATGCCGCATTGGCTGCAGCGGCTGGCCTGTTCGCTGGCGCGGGCGGGATCGAAGCGGTTGTAGATTTCGTCGAAATCCTGGCGGCGCAGTTCGACCGCCCGCTTCTGCGGGATCTTCTGGGGCGTATGCACGAACTTCAACATGCGCTCGGTCATGGGGACGGTCCTCCTCGTGAAGGGCGAACGCGGGCGCGCACGCGGAATGAAGTCTCTCTGTAACGTGATTTGTGGCGGTTACGCGAAGGAGAATACCGAGCATGACAAACAGCAATACTGACCTATTTCGCCCGCATATCACATTTGCTGATCATGCTTGCGCCGATATCTGGACAATAGGTCCGAAATAGGACTTTTACAAATCTCCGAAAGAATGCCCCAGGGCATTGAACGAAAACAACCTTGGGGGCCGGGCGCACAGGTTGTTTATCGCAGGCCGTTGGCAAGTCCGGGGATGCCGAACAGAAAGTCGCGGCCAATCAGGCTCCCCAGGCGACCGCACGCAGCGTGCGGAACCCTCAGCGCGCAGGGCGCCCTCGATCAGCGCGACGTCTCGGCGACGCCGTAGAGCGCGACGAAGCCGCCGAAGCGCGGCCCTTCGCTCTGGCCGAGCAGCACCTGATAGAGGCAACCGAACCAGTCCTTCAGCTCCGCGAAGGGATGCCGCTTGCCGACCTCATAGACGAGCGTCTGGATATCCTCGGCCGCCGTGCCGGCGGCGAGCGTGCCGCGCAGAGGTCTCGGCGAGATCGGCCAGCGCCGCCCGCTCGATCTCCGTCGGCATCGCGGAACGCCTTCTTCGGCCGCACGAAGTCCTGGTAATAGGCGACGGCGTAGCCCACGAGCTTGGCCAGGAAGGGCGCGGTCTCCGGCGTCAGGTCCGGCGAATAGCGGCGGATGAAGCCCCAGAGGATGTCGGGCGTATCGGCATTGGCGACGCTCGCGAGGTTGAGCAGCATGCCGAAGCCGATCGGGCTGCCGGCATGCGCCGGCACCGCGCCCGCCATGGATGAACCAGGCCGGGTTGCTCTCATCCACCGCCTCTTCCCGCTGCGCCTTGGCGACATGGGCGAGGTAGTCATCCACCGCGCGGGGGATGACGTCGAAGAACAGCCGCTTGGCGCGCTGCGGCTGGTTGAACATGAACAGCGCCGAGGCTCTCGGCCGGCGCATATTTCAGCCATTCGTCGATCGAAAGGCCATTGCCCTTGGACTTGCTGAAATCTTCTGGCCCTTGTCGTCCAGGAACAGCTCGTAGTTGAAGCCGGCCGGCGGCTCCGCGCCGAGGATGCGGCAGATCGCGCCCGAGAGCTTGATGCCCTCGATATGGTCCTTGCCGGCCATCTCGTAATCGACGCCGAGCGCCGCCCAGCGCATCGCCCAATCGGCCTTCCACTGCATCTTGGCGCCGCCGCCGGTGACCGGCGTCTCGTAACAGGTGCCGTCCTCGGGATCGCGCCAGGCGACGGTGCCGGCATCCGGATCGATCTTCTCGATCAGCACCTGCATGACGATGCCGGTCTTGGGATGGATCGGCAGGATGGGCGAATAGGTCGCCCGCCGCTCCGGCCCCAGCGTCGGCAGCACGACCGGCGACGATCTCGTCATGATGGCGCAGCGCCTGGCGCAGCGCCTCGTCGAAGCGGCCGGAGCGATAGGCGTCGGTCGCCGAGATGAATTCGTAGTCGAAGCCGAAGCCGTCGAGGAAGGCGCGCAGCCGGGCATTGTTATGGTGCGCCGAAACTCTCATGCGTGCCGAAGGGATCGGGCACGTCGGTCAGCGGCTTGCCGAGGTATTCGCGCAGCATGTCGCGGTTCGGCACATTGTCGGGCACCTTGCGCATGCCATCCATATCGTCCGAAAAGGCGATGAGGCGGGACGGCAGGCCCGTCAGCGCGGTAAAGGCCTGGCGCACCCAGGTGGTGCGGGCCACTTCCCCGAAGGTGCCGATATGCGGCAGGCCGGAGGGGCCATAGCCGGTTTCGAACAGAGCCACGGCCTTGCCCGTTTTCTCCATGCGGGCGACGAGTTTGGCGGCTTCCTCGAAGGGCCAGATTTTCGGGGCGGGTGCGGTGCGTGCAAACTGGTTCATGGCATTGACTCACTAGGAAAGGCGCGTAATCCGGTCAATGAAGGTTGCGGTATGAGTGTGTCCCACGGACCGGGTCCCGTGTCGCTTGCCGGAATGGTCGGCGCTTGTCGCCGGCACCGGCGCCGCGGCCGTGCTGACGGCCGGATGGCGAGATGCTGTACCTCGCCGCCGGCGAGGCGGCCCGCCTTCTGGACGCGCCGGGCCGCCGCTGCTCATCCATGCGCCCGCGACGCTGGCGGCGGCTCGGGCTGCGCCCCGATGCCGGCCTACGACCTGCTGGAGCTGTTCGCCTTCGTGCGGCCCGCGCAACCGGCGGTGCCGACAGCGCGCGGCCTGGCTGAGGCGCTGGGCCTCGCCGCTGCCCGGGCCAGGCCTGGACGCGCCGCGCGGCCATCTCCCGGAGCATCGGCAGTCGCACTGCTGCGGCAGCTTGCGCAGGAGGCGCGTCTTGCCGAAAAACGGACGCCGCCGGCGCTCGCCCGACGCGGATGGGCGACGCCGGCTGGCTCTGGGGGCCGATCGTTCCGAGCGCGCTGGCCCTGGCGGCGCTCCGCCGCCGCCGGCCAAGGACAGCAACGCCTTCCGCGTCTGGCGCCGCCTGCCGGAATGGGAGGAGAGGCGCGCCACCGCCGCCCCCTCCTGCGCTGCCGGTCTCCCGGTCGGAGGCGCGGCAGCGGCTGGCGCGGCTGGTCGGGGACGGCGCCGAGCAGCGCCAGGGCCAGGCCGATTACGCCTCGGCCGCCGCCGCCGCCTTCAGCCCCGCGCGCGGCGGAAGGCGCGCCGCAATGTCGTGCTGGCCGAAGCCGGCACGGGCACCGGCAAGACGCTCGGCTATGTGGCGCCCGCGAGCCTCTGGGCCGAGCGCAACCATGCGCCGGTCTGGATCTCGACCTTCACCCGCCATCTGCAGCGGCAGGTGGAGGCGGAGCTGGAACGGCTCTTCCCCGACCCCGCCGAGCGCCACCGCCGCGTCGTGCTGCGCAAGGGCCGCGAGAACTACCTCTGCCTGCTCAACATGGAGGATGCGGTCACCGGCTGCGCTCGTCGGCATGAGCCCGGCGCTTACCATGCCGCTTGGCCTCATCGCGCGCTGGGCCGCGGTGACGAGCGACGGCGATATCCTCGGCGGCGACCTGCCCGGCTGGTTCATCGAAATCTTCGGCGCGCCGCTGCTCGGCAGCCTCGCCGACCGGCGCGGCGAATGCCTCTACGCCGCCTGCAATCATTGGAAGCGCTGCTTCGTCGAGCATGGCATCCGCCGCGCGCGCGAAGCCGATCTCGTCGTCGCCAATCACGCCCTGGTGCTGACCCAGGCCGCCTGGGGCGGGCTCGACGACAATTACGTGCCGACGCGCTATGTCTTCGACGAGGGCCACCACATTTTCGATGCCGCGGACGCCGCCTTCTCGGCCGAGCTGTCGGGCCGCGAAGCGGCGGAGCTGCGCCGCTGGCTGCTGGGCGCCGAGGGCATGCGCTCCCGCGGGCGGGGGCTTTCCGCCCGCATCGGCGATCTCGTCGGCGAGCGGGCCGACCTGCTCGCGCCGCTCGACGCCGCGCTGATGGCGGCGCGCGCCCTGCCCGCACCCGGCTGGGGCATGCCGCATCGCCGATGACCTGCCGCCGCCCGCACCCGTGGAGACGCCAGCCGAGCCGCGAGCGGCCAACCCCTCCGAAAGCCTTCCTGCTCGCGCTCCGCGCCCAGGTGCTGGCGCGCCTGTCCGGCAAAGGCGAGCGAGGACGAGGCCCGCGCCGGCTTCGCCGCCGAATGCGACCTCTATCCGGCGGCGGAAGAGGTGGTGGCCGCGGCCGACGGCCTGCGCCGTGCGCTCGCGCGCATCGCCGAGCCGCTGACCGATCTGCGCCAACGCCTGCTGGCGAGGCTCGACGAGGAAGCCGACGAGCTGGACCAGGCGACGCGCGCCCGCATCGAGGGCATGGGCCGCACCATCGCCCGCCGCGCGCTGGAGCCGCTGAAGGCCTGGATTGCGATGCTGGCGGAACTCATCGAGCCGCCGCCGGTCTCGGACACCTTCCGCGGCCATGTGCAGTTCCTGCGCCTGGACCGTGCGGAGGGCCATGTGCGCGATGTGGCGCTGTTGCGGCATTGGCTGGACCCGACGCTGCCCTTCGCCTCCACCCTCGCCGCCCCGGCCCACGGCCTGCTCATCACCTCCGCGACGCTGCGCGACGGCGGCGAGGATGACGCGGAACGGGCCTGGGGCGAGGCGGAGGCGCGGGTCGGCGCCAGTCACCTCGCCCTGCCCGCCATCCGGGCGAGCCTGCCCTGCCCCTTCGACTATGCCGAGCGCACGCGCGCTTTCGTCATCAACGATGTCGATACCAGCGACCCGGCGGCGCTGGCCGCGGCCTACCGCACGCTGTTCCTGGCCTCCAACGGCGGCGGGCTCGGGCTGTTCACCGCCATCGGGCGGCTGCGCTCGGTCTACCGGCGCATCGCCCCCGCGCTGGAGCAGGCCGGCCTGCCGCTCTACGCCCAGCATATCGACGCCATGAACAATGCGACGCTCGTGGATATCTTCCGCGCCGAGGAAAACTCCTGCCTGCTCGGCACGGATGCGATGCGCGACGGGGTGGATGTGCCGGGACGCGCCCTGCGGCTGGTCGTGTTCGAGCGGGTGCCTTGGCCGCGGCCGGATATTCTGCATCGCGAGCGGCGCATTCATCTCTCGGGCGGGGCACCGAAGGAATTCGACGACCGTATCGCGCGGCTGAGGCTGCGGCAGGCCTTTGGCCGGCTCATCCGGCGGGTGGACGACCGGGGGGTGTTCGTGCTGCTTGACCGCCGCACGCCAAGCCGGCTGCTCTCCGCCTTTCCGCCCGGCGTGGCGGTGGAGCGGGCCGGGCTTGCCGAAGCGGCTGCGACCACCCGCAACTTCCTGGGGCCAGACGACCATGCATAACGCCACGAGCCGGACCCTGCGAGCACCGCGGCCGACACGCGCCGGACTGCACCTTGCCTGGTCATCCTGGCAAAGGACGGCGCCGGAGATCTGACAATGGCTGACGGAACAACGATCCGCACGGCCAACGCGGCTGCGCCTTCGGTCGCGCCGCCGCGCCATGCGCGGCTTCTCATCATCGCCATGCTGATCTCGACCTTCATGGCGGCGGTCGAGGTCACGGTGATCAGCACCGCGATGCCCGTGATCGTCGGCAAGCTCGGCGGCTTTCACCTCTTTGCCTGGGTCTTCGGCATCTATCTGCTCGCCCAGGCGGTGATGACGCCGCTTTATGGCCGCATGGCCGACAGCTTCGGCCGCAAGCCGGTCTACCTCGCCAGCACCGGGCTGTTCCTGGTCGGCTCGCTCCTCTGCGGCTGCGCCCATGGCATGGTCTGGCTTATCATCTTCCGCGCCATCCAGGGGATCGGCGGCGGCGGCCTGACACCTTTGGCGACCACCATCATCGCCGATGTCTCGGCGCCGGCGGACCGCCCGCGCCTCATGGGCTATGTCTCCGGCATCTGGGGCATCGCCGCCATTGCGGGGCCGATGCTGGGCGCCTTCTTCGTCCATACCCTCGGCTGGGAATTCTGCTTCTGGGTCAACCTGCCGATCGGCTGCATCACCATGCTCATGGTCTGGCGCTTTCTGCGGGAAAACGGCCAGGGGCGGAGCGCTGCCCCGATCGACCTTGCCGGCTGCACCCTGCTCATCCTGGGCCTCGGCCTCATGATGGCCGCCCTGGTGCAGTTCGATACCATGGGCAAGGTGACGCTCATCGCGATGCTGGCCGTGGCGGCGCTGGCGCTTACGGCCTTCGGGCTGCGGGAGCGGCAGCTCCGCCACCCGCTTCTGCCGCTGCACCTGATGTTCCGGCGGCTCCTGATGACGGCCAATCTCTCGGCGCTGCTTGCCGGCAGCCTGCTGCTGGGCACGACGGCCTTCCTGCCGCCGCTGGTTCAGGGCGTGATGGGAGACGGCGCCTTGCAGGCCGGCATCGTGGTCGGCGCCCTTCTCTTCGCCTGGACGGTCACCGCCATGACGCTTGGCCGTGCGATCGGGCGCGTCTCGGACCGGACGCTGGCGATCGCGGGCGGGCTTATCCTGCTCGCCGGCATGGCGGGGCTTGTGCCCATTGCCAGCGGGCACAGCCTGCTGTGGCTGGCACTCATCGGCATTCCGATCGGCACCGGCTTCGGGCTGACCAGCATCGTCTTCACCGTCGCCGTGCAATCGGGCGTGCCGGCCACCGAACGCGGCCGCGCCACCGCCCTCTTCTACTTCAGCCGGCTGATGGGTCAGGCGCTGGGGGCTGCCGCCTTTGGTGGCGTGCTCAATGCCGGAATGGGCGAGACGCATGGGCAGGACATCATGCGCGCGCTCGTCAACCCTCGGCTGCGGGCAGGCCTTTCGCCGGAGGCGCTGGCCGCGGACGCGGCGCGGCTTTCCCATGCGCTGCACGGCGTGTTCCTGCTCGCCGCCTGGATCGCGGTGGGCGTTCTGGTGATTGCGGCCTTCGCGCCGCGCCGCGTGCTGCCGCGCTGATGCTGCCCCCTGTCCCTGCGCCACGGAGCGCGTTAGGGTGCCGCAGTCCCCATAAGACAGCCACATAAGGAAATGTCATGACTTACGTCGCCGATCCTGCCCGCTATGAAGCGATCCCCTACCGTCGCTGCGGGCGCTCGGGCATTCAGCTGCCTTTGATCTCGCTTGGCCTCTGGCACCATTTCGGGGGCACGGACGCGCTCGAAAACGGCCGGGCCATCCTCCGCCGCGCCTTTGACCGCGGCGTCACGCATTTCGACCTCGCCAACAACTACGGCCCGCCCTACGGCTCCGCCGAAGAGAATTTCGGCGTCCTGCTGAAGAAGGATTTCGCCGCCCATCGCAATGAGCTGATCATCTCGTCGAAGGCCGGCTGGGATATGTGGCCGGGCCCCTACGGCATGGGCGGCAGCCGCAAATACCTCATCGCGAGCTGCGATGAGAGCCTGAAGCGCATGGGCCTCGACTACGTCGACATCTTCTATTCGCACCGGCCGGACTTCGAGACGCCGCTGGAAGAGACGATGGACGCGCTGGCGCAGCTCGTCCGCCAGGGCAAGGCGCTCTATGTCGGCATCTCCTCCTACGGGCCGGAGCTGACGAAGAAGGCGGCCGAACTCCTGAAAGAGCGCGGCGTGCCGCTGTTCATTCACCAGCCCTCCTACTCCATGATCAACCGCTGGGTGGAAGACGGGCTGCTCGACACCCTGACGGAAATCGGCACCGGCTGCATCGCCTTCTCGCCGCTCGCCCAGGGGCTGCTGACCAACAAGTATCTTGGCGGCGTCAAGGAAGGCACGCGCGCCGCGGAAGGCCGCTACTTCGCCAAGGAACTCATCACCGACGAGAATATCGCCCGGGTGCGCGCGCTCAACGCCATCGCCGAGAAGCGCGGCCAGAGCCTCGCGCAGATGGCGATCGCCTGGGTGCTGCGCAACCCTGCCGTGACCACCGCGCTGATCGGCGCCCGCAACGTGCGCGCAGCTCGACAATGCGCTCGACGCGACCAAGAACCTTGCCTTCTCGGCCGCCGAACTGGCCGAGATCGACCAGCACGCTCAGGAAGGCGGCATCGACCTCTGGCGCGAGGTTTCCTCCTTCACCGGGCAGTAAGACCAGGGCGGTCTTTCGTCACCGCTGAACCGGCCGGCTTTCAACGCAGGTTTGAAAGCCGGCTAGCCCGCCTACATCGTCCTCTATGGCCATCGGTCCCGGTGTCCGTCGGACCTGAAGGAGTGATGATCGTGAGCGCAGATGCCAACCCGCCCCCGGCCGAGACGACCGAGCCACCCTCCGCCGTGGGCGGCACGCGCTCCCTGCAGGAGAAGCCGTCCCGCTCGCTGAAAAGCGGCGACATGTTCGGGGTGTTCGACCTCTCGGGCAATATCCTGCCCTTTGACGGTGGAACGGAGGGGCTTTACAACCGCGACACGCGGCACCTCTCGCTGTTCAACCTGACGGTCGGCGGTGGCAGGCCGGTGCTGCTGAGTTCCACGATCCGCGACGACAATTCGGCGCTGATCTGCGATCTCGCGAACCCCGACCTCTCCAAAGACGGCCGCGTCGTGGTCGAGCGCAGCACGATCCATATCCGCCGGGTGCGTTTCATGATCAACGCAACCCTGTTCGAGCGCCTGCAGATCCGCAGCTTTGCACGTGAGCCGCAGCTGGTGCGGCTGGAATTCACCTTCGATTCGGATTTTGCCGACCTCTTCGAAGTGCGGGGGCGGTCGCGCGCGCACCATGGCAGCCACCTGCCGCCCGAGGTGGATGAGGCGAGCGTCACGCTCGGCTATCTCGGGCTCGACGACAAGCGCCGCACGACCCGACTGCGCTTCTCACCGGTGCCGACCGCGCTCGACGGCAAGCCGCGCGACCTTCGACATCACCGTTCAGCCGGGCAGGCAGACGCTGATTTATGTCGAAGTCGCCGGCCAGGACGACGCGCCCCCTGCCAGGCGCGACGTGCGGGCCAACTATCTCACCAGCATGGTGGAAACGCGGCGATGGATACGCACCTACGCGGGCCGCGGCCGCCGCGATGGAAAGTTCCAACGAACTCTTCAATGAAGCGATCCGCCGCGCCATTGCCGATCTCTACATGCTGATTACGGAAAAGCCGACCGGGCTTTACCCCTATGCCGGAATCCCATGGTTCACCGCCGCCTTCGGGCGGGATGCGCTGATCACCGCCTATCAGGCGCTCTGGCTGGACCCGGCGATTGCGCGCGGCGTGCTGAAATTCCTGGCAGCGACCCAGGCGACGGCCACGTCGACCCCGAGGCCGATGCCGAGCCCGGCAAGATCCTGCACGAAATGCGCAACGGCGAGATGGCCGAACTCGGCGAAATTCCGTTCCGCCGCTACTACGGCAGCGTGGACAGCACGCCGCTGTTCGTCATGCTCGCCGGCGCCTATTTCGAGCGCACGCATGGACGGCAATACGCTGCAGCAGCTGTGGCCGCATCTGGAGGCCGCGATGGGCTGGATCGACGCGCTACGGCGACCGCGACGGCGACGGCTTCGTCGAATATTATCGCGCCACGGGCGCGGGCCTGCAGAACCAGGGCTGGAAGGACAGTTCGGACAGCATCTTCCATGCCGACGGCCGCCTCGCCGAAGGACCGATCGCACTCTGCGAGGTGCAGGGCTACGTCTATGCCGCGCGCCGCGCCATGGCCGAGATCGGCCGCAAGCTCGGCCATCAACAGGCTGCGGCCGATCAGGAGCAAGCAGGCGGAGGCGTTGCGCGCCGACTTCGAAGACAAGTTCTGGTGCGAGGAGATCGGCACCTATGCCCTGGCCCTGGATGGCGAGAAGCAGCCCTGCCGGGTCCGCACCTCGAACCCCGGGCATCTGCTGATGACCGGAATCGTCGCGCCCGAGCGCGCCGCGCGCATGGCGGAGGGCTTCATGGGCCATGATTTCTTCTCGGGCTGGGGCGTGCGGACAGTCGCCAGCACCGAGGCGCGCTACAACCCGATGGCCTATCACAACGGCTCAGTCTGGCCGCACGACAACGCGCTGATCGCGCTTGGCCTCGCCCGCTACGGGCATACGGAGGCGGTGGCCCAGCATCTTCCAGGGCCAGTTCGACGCAGCACTGCTATATCGAGTATGCGGCGGCTGCCGGAACTGTTCTGCGGCTTCGCCCGCCGGCGCGGCGCAGGGGCCGACCTTCTATCCCGTCGCCTGCTCCCCGCAGGCCTGGGCGGCGGGCGCGCTGCCCGCGCTGTCTGCAAGCCTCGCTCGGGCTGAGCATCGATCCCGCGGCCCGGTCCGTCATCTTCAGCAATCCGAAGCTGCCGGCCTTCCTCGATGAGATGGTGCTGCACAATATCAGCATCGGGGAGGCACGCGTGACCGTGCTGATCCGCCGCATGGGAGAAGAAGTGGCGCTGAATGTGCAGGCGCGCCACGGCGATATCCATGTGGTGGTGAAGAGCTGAGCTGAGGCGCGTCAGGCGGCCAGGAGATAGCCCGCAATCCCGCAGGACAGGGCGACGATGAGCGGATTGATCCTGGTCGCGCAGAGCACGACGGTCGCGACCAGCGTCATGACGACCTGGACCCAGTGCGATCTCGGCATGGCGGGCGACGACGAGGCCGCCGGCAAGGATCAGCCCGACGGTGATCGGCGACAACCCGTCCTGCAGCGCATGGCGGAAGGGCTTGTCGCCATGCCCGCGCTCCCAGACGCGGGCAATGCCGTAGACGATGAGCCCGGTCGGCACCACCATGGCAGCGGTCGCGATGAGGGCACCCCAGACGCCACCGGCCCGATAGCCGAGCAGGCTGACGATGAGCGTGCTGGGCCCCGGCGCCGCCTGTGCGATGGCAAAGCTGTCCGTGAACTGCTGCGCGGTCAGCCAGTGATGGACCTGGACGGTCTGCTGCTCGAATTGCGGGATGACCGCATTGCCGCCGCCGAAGGCCATGAGCGAGGTGATGCCGAAGACAGAGCAGAGCTGGAGCGCAAGGGCGAGGTTCATGGTGCAGCCTTGGCCACCTGCGCGGCCGCTTTTTTATGGGCGCGCCGCCAGGCCCAGGCGATGCCGAAGGGCGCGGTGACCAGCAGGGTCCACCACAGGGGCCAGCGCAAAATGCCGTTCAGCACAAATGTGACGGCGAAGAGGAGAACCGGAACCGCCGACGTCAATGTCGTCCGGCCGGATTTCCAGACCATTTGCAAGAGTCATGGCGACGGCGGCGGCGGCGAAGCCGGACAGCACATGCTGCACGGCATGGGAATGCTGGAAGGCGGCATAGAGCGCCGCGATACCGACGAGCAGCAGGGTCGGCATGGCGATCAGGCCGGCGAGTGCCGCCGCGGCCCCGCGCAGCCCATTCAGCTTGGTGCCGACGAAGACGGCGAGATTGACCTGATTGGCACCGGGCAGAATTCGGCAGATGGTCATCGCGCTCAGGAATTCCGCGTCATTCATCCATTTGCGGCGGGCGACCACCATTTCGCGCGACCAGGCGGAGAGGCCGCCACCGAAGCTCGACAACGAAATCTCGTTGAAGGTGCGCACGATGTCCCAGGCGGAGGCTTGGACCGCGGGCGCCTCCGCGGCCTCCGCCGGGGAGACCTCTGCACTCACATCTTCGGGCAGGGGCACCTGGCGCGACCTCATTCGTGGACGAGTTCAGGGTCGTCATTCGCGTGATCGTCCTCGTCCACCAGATCGACCGTCAGCGGATCTGGCGGATCGTAGCGTTTCGCGTCATGCCAGTCGTCGGTAAAGGTCTGCGCCAGAACCTCGATGGCAGCCGGCGCCTTCACGAAGCATCCGAGTTCGCGCCGCAAGTCGAAGGCGCTGCGGTCGATATTCATCGAGCCGACGACGGCGTGCTGGTCATCGGCGAGGAGGAGCTTGGCATGAAGCCGCAGGTCCTTCTGCTTGCGGATTTTCACGCCGTGAAGCTTCATCAAGCGTAGCGACGCGAAGGTATCAAGCACATCCCAGGTGCTGATGCCGTGCTTGCCGCCGCACAGCACGCGGACACGCACGCCGCGATCATGCGCCTGGATGATGCGATCCAGCACGACAGCATCGACAAACTTCGGATGCTGTACATCGAGCGTGTGCATTGCCATGTCGATGAAGCGGCAGATGAGCGCGCGAGACCCCCGGTTGCTCCAGATCAGCGAGCTGCTGTCCTGCTGCACGAAGCGCTTGCGCGACCAGTCCGCTTCGAAACAGGCGGACATTTCGGCGATCGTGCCGGCATGTTCCGTTACGATACCGTAATCTCGCGTCGCCGTGAAATACTTCACCCCGAAGTTGAAGGTCGCGATGAGCGCGATACGGTCATCGATGACCATGGATTTTTCGTGGGTCACGGCAAAGGCCGGGCTGCTCCAGATGACCGTGATGCCGCCCGCCTGCAAGCGCGCCTTCATATCATCATTCGCGCGGCTGCCGGAGGAGCGGGCCGGATTGAGCATGACGCGGACGACCACGCCACGCTGCTGCGCGGCAATCAGCGCCTCGGCAATGTCATCTGCCGTGAATGTGAACATCTTGAGGCAGATCGTGCGCCCGGCTCCGTTGATCAGATCGAGCACCGGCTGGCTCGTATCCTGGGGCTGGACGATCGCGCGCGCGGCCTCGATCCAGGCAATCTCGTGTTCTGCTTCCATGCCCGCTCTTCTGCTGTTCCCGCGGCCCTGAGGCAGTCTTAGCAGTACGTCGCCGCCTCGCGAAACATTCCCGGTCGGAAAACAGAGCCGGGAGGTGCGCGGGCTGAGAACCGCACCCGGCTGGGCGCAACCGGGCGGCGGCACCGCGCCGGCCCCCCCCGCCATCCCGCCTAATCGGGCTGACCGGCGAAGACCCGGCTATAGAGCGGGTTGAGGCCGATCGTGTGAAAGATCTCGGCTGGCCTTTCCACCGACCAGATGGCGAGATCGCAGGCCTTGCCGACCTCGAGCGAGCCGATCTCGCCGAAGAGCCCGAGCGCCTTTGCCGCTTCCCGGGTGGTGCCCAAGAGCGCCTCCTCGACGGTGAGGCCAAAGAGCGTGGTGGCGAGATGCATCGTCAGCAGGAGAGAGGTGAGCGGCGCGGTGCCGGGATTGCAGTCGGTCGAGACCGCCATGGGCACGCCATGCCTGCGGAAGGCCGCGACCGGCGGGGCCTGACGCTCCCTCAAGACGTAATAGGCGCCCGGCAGGAGCACCGCGACTGTCCCGGCCGCCGCCATCGCCGCCGCCCCGGCTTCATCCGTATATTCCAGGTGATCGGCGGATAGGGCGCGGTAGCGCGCCGCAAGGGCCGCGCCCCCGCCATTGCTCAACTGGTCCGCATGGAGCTTGACCGGCAGGCCGAGGCGGAGCGCCGCCTCGAAGACGCGGGCGACCTGCGCCGGGGAAAAGGCGATGCTCTCACAAAACGCATCGACCGCGTCGGCAAGCCCGGCCTGGGCCACCGCCGGCAGCATGGTCGCGCAGATGAGGTCGAGATAGGCGTCCCGGTCACCACCCGATTCGGGCGGCAGGGCATGGGCGCCAAGGAAGCTGGTGCGCACCCGGAGCCGGCGGTGCATGGGCAGCTGCCGGCCCACGCGCAGGAGCTTCATCTCCTGCGCGAGATCGAGCCCGTAGCCCGACTTCGATTCGAGGGTTGTGACACCGTCCGCGATCAACCGGTCAACCCGGGGGAGTGCCTGCTCCAGCAGCGCATCGTCCGAGGCCGCGCGCACGGCGCGAACCGAGGACAGAATACCGCCGCCCGCGCGCGCAATTTCCTCATAGGTCGCGCCCGCGAGCCGCATCTCCCACTCCGCGGCGCGGTTGCCGGCATAGACGATATGGCTGTGGCAATCGATGAGGCCTGGCGTGACCCACCGGCCGTCAAGATGGATGATCTCGCCCGCCGTGACACCAGCCGGCAGATCCGCGGCGCAACCTAGAAAGGCGATGCGCCCGCCGACCGCTCCGACAACGCCATTTTCGATGACGCCAAGACCGGCCTTGCCCTTGGCCATGCTGGCCAAGCGCCCGCCCGTCCACAATCGGTCAAAGACCGGCCGTTCCGTCATCGACGTTCACCCGAAGGCGGGAAAGCCTGACTAGACGACCTTTTTAAGCGACGGGGAAGCCTTGAAGCGAACGGTCTTGCCTGCCTTGACCTTGATCGCCTCGCCGGTGCGCGGGTTCAGCCCCTTGCGCGCCTTGGTCTTGCGAACAACAAATGTACCGAAGCTCGGCAAAGTGAACCGGCCGTTCTTCTTGAGTTCGTGAATGATCGCTTCCATGACATCTGTTGCCGCACGGTTCGCTGCAACACCGGTGGTTTCCGCAGATTCCTGGATAACCTGAGCAAGAAACGCTTTCGACATCAAAACCTCTCGGCTGTCACAATGCCATCTTGAAACTTCGTCAACGCGACTCTCAGGAGTCGCGAATTGGCGCAATCAGTTCCTAGGCTTGTTCCGCATCCTCTTCGAAACGTCAATGACTTTTATAGGACCTGTTCAAATATCTCGATTCCGCGCCGATCTATTGTCCGCGGCTTCGGACAATGCCATTTGGGCCAGGGCAATTTTAATTACTTTTTTATGAGCGGAGAGATGAAGGCCGTGCCAGGGACAATGGCTCGTCGACGCGAACAAGGCGGTCGCGGGCGTAACGCTTGAGGTCTCATTGAACCGGAACCGAGCCGACCCGGGGCGAGGTCGGCCTCAGCCGCCTTCGCCCCAGATCAAGGACAAAACCTGCTCGCGCAACGCGACGAAGTCAGCCCCTGCCTTGATCCGACGGATATCCCGCTCTCCCGCCAGCCGGGCGAAGGGTGACGGGATACGTGACAGTATCCGGCCCGGCCGCTGCGACATGACCACAATCTCGGTGCCGAGATAGACAGCCTCATCGACACTATGGGTGATGAAGAGCACCGTCATGCCGCGCCGCTTCCAGACGGCGTGCAGTTCTTCCTGCATTTTCTCGCGCGTCAGCGCGTCCAGCGCGCCGAAGGGCTCATCCATCAGGAGAATGTCAGGCTCGTTGGCCAGGGCGCGGGCAATGGCGAGTCGCTGCTGCATGCCGCCTGACAGCTGGTAGGGATAGCGATTGCGGAAATCCCAAAGCCCCACGGATTGAGCCAGTATTCAACCCGGGCTTCGCGGTCCGCGCGCGGCAGGCCGCGCATGGCCGGGCCAAAGCCGGCATTGCTCGCCACCGTCTTCCAGGGAAAGAGAGCGGCATGCTGAAAGACGACGCCGCGATCGGGCCCCGGCCCGGCGACCGCCACGCCGCCGACGCTGACCGTGCCCGCTGGTCGGCTTCAGGAAACCGGCCAGCGTCTGCATGAGCGTCGTCTTGCCGCACCCCGATGGCCCGACAATGCAGACGAAATCCCCCGCGCGAAGGCGAGGTCGGTCGGGCTCAGGGCGAGGGTCGCGTGCGCTGTGCCCGCGCCATAGGTGACCGAGACCTCGTCGAAGCGAACAAGGGGGAAGCCGCTCCATCGGCGGGAGCGGCTTCGTCTCCGGCTGCACTGCAGCAAGGGGTGATCAGGCAACGGCCTTTTCCAGATAGCTGGTGTCGATGCCCTTCTGATAGGCAGGAAGCTTCAGGGCGCGCCGAATGCTGCTTCTGCCCGACCAGGAACTCGGCAGTGTGCATGCAGTTCTTCAGCAAAGGCCCCCGGAGCCCCGGGCGTGCCGAGCCACGGGGCGGTCAGCTGATCCTTGAGCGGCACGAAATCATAGTCCTTGAGATTCGCCGCGCGACCGCTGCGCTGACGCCGGCTGCCTGGGCCGACGATCGCAGCCGCCTCAGTCCGGATTGGTCTGCCAATAGGATCACAGCCTTGCCGTAGGCACTGCAGAATGCCGGTCACGGCCTCGGGATGCGCGTGGGCGAAGCGCGTTACGGGCAATGATGAGGTCCGCGATGACGTAGCCCTTGGCGTCGAGCTCCTTATAGGTCTCGTAGGGCACGCCACCATCGGCGAGCAACTCCGCCTTGGCCGGACTCCAGACATAGGCGCCGTCGATATCGCCACGCTTCCAGGCGGCGACGATCTGGTCCGGCGGCAGGTCCAGCACGGTCACATCGCTCAGGGAGAGGTTGTTGGTCTTGAGGAATCCGATCAACCGGAAATGGGACGTCGAGCCGAAGGGGGTCGCGATCTTCTTGCCCTTGAAATCAGCCGGCGTCTTGATGTTGTCGGAGGCGCGGACCGTCAACTCCTCGCCCGGGCCGATATTGTCGACCATGCCGACCACTTTGTACGGAATGCCCTGGCTGATGCCGGCCGCGGTAGGGGAGGAGCCGATGCCGATGCCGATGTCGATGCTGCCGCCGACAACGCCGGCATTGATCTGAGCGCCGCTGCCGACTTCGATCCAGTTGATCTTGGCGCCTGGCGCCTGCTCGAACCAGCCTTTCGCCTTGGCGATCATGGTCGGCTTGGTTTCGACGAAATAGCCGATATTGATGGTTGTGGCGTCGGCTGCGCGGGCGCGCGATGGCCGGGGAGCCGGCGAACCGCGCCGATGCCGGCCACGCCTAACGCCGGTCGCCCCTGCCAGAAGCGTCCTGCGCCCGATTGCTCTCGGTTCACTCATAGATTTAGCCTTCCCTTTGATGATTTGACGTCATTTGCCGGCCCAGTGCACGATTTTGCGCTGGGCCAAGAGCAGACTGCGGTCGAGTCCAATGCCCATCACCGCAATCACGAGAACCCCGGCAATCACATAATCGCTGCGCAGGAAGCGACCCGCGTCGAGAACGAGCCAGCCGATACCGTTCGCGCCGGCGATCATCTCAGCCGCGATGAGGGTTGCATAAACAATGCCAATGGAAAGCCGGGCGCCGATGAAGATCTCGCCAGGGCCGAAGGCAGGACGACATGGATGAAGATCTGCCACTGCGAGGCGCCGAGGGATTGCGCCGCGCGCACCCGCTCTGGCGAGACATTGCGCACGCCGTCCCGCGCCGCGACGGCGGAAACCGGCAGGGCTGCCAGAAAAAGCAGCATGATCTTCGGCGTCTCGCCAATGCCGAACCAGATGATGAGCAGCACGAGATAGGCAAGCTGCGGCAAGGGCCGCA
This sequence comes from uncultured Alphaproteobacteria bacterium, assembly GCA_963834475.1. Taxonomy (GTDB): domain Bacteria; phylum Pseudomonadota; class Alphaproteobacteria; order Acetobacterales; family Acetobacteraceae; genus Acidisoma. Next base: position 223,186 of record CAWIBZ010000005.1, read on the forward strand.
GGAATTCGATGAAGGGCGCCGCCAGCGCGTCAAGCTTGGGCGAAACCCCCATGCCGAGCCCGAGCAGCGTGCCGACGATGCTGCCGAAGCCGAAACCCAGGGCGACGCGCCAGAGGCTGATGCCGATATGGGCGCCCAGGCTGTAGCCTTTGTAGCCGTTGACGACGAGATCGGCGGCGCCATCCCAGAGTTCATCCGGGGTCGGCAGCAGCAGGTCTGACACGAGGCCGCCATAGGTCGCACCCGCCCAGGCCCCGAGCACCAGGCAGATGCTCGCCACCGTGACGATCCATGGATGACGGAGAAGAAAAGACTTCATTCCCGCCCCCGCCAATGAATGAGGGACCGGTCGAGGGCGAGCAGGAGGCTGTTGAGCCCCATCCCGAGCAGGCCGAGCAGGATGATGCCGAGCAGGATCACGTCATTGCGCAGAAACTGGCTGGCGGAAAAGATCATCCAGCCGAGCCCGTCGCTGCCGGCCATCAGCTCTGCGGCGACCACGGTGGAAAAAGCGGCGGCGAGCGCGATGCGCAGCCCGGTCGAGATCATCGGCATGGCTGCCGGCAGCACGACATGGCGGAAGATCTGGCCGCGGCTCGCCCCCAGGGACTGCGCCGCCTGGATTTTCTGCTGCGGCACGGAGGCGACGGCGGCATAGGCGGCGCTCGTGATGATCGGAAAGGCCGTCAGCGCGAGCAGGGCGATTTTCGCGGCGTCCCCCGTCCCGAGCCAAAGCATGAGGAGGACGAGGAAGGACAGCGGCGGCAGCGGGCGGAGGCTTTGCACCAGCCAATCCGCCGCGGCGGCGGTGAGCCGGCTCATGCCCATCCAGAGGCCGAGCGGCACGCCCAGGACCATGCCGATGGCGAAGCCGGCGACCGCGCGCAGCAGGGTCGCGCCGATATCCTCGCCCAGGCTGGTGCCGCGATAGCCATGCCGGAGGATATCGACAAAAGCGGCGAAGACCTGGGCCGGGCTTGCCAGGAGGCCGGGGGGAATGAGCCGCCAGCTGGTCATGGCCTGCCAGATCAGGACGGCTGCCATGACCGAGACCCCGCCCAGGGCAAGGCGGGACCAGCGCCCGCCTGCATCTGCCGCCTCTGTCGTCATGAATGATGGCGCCGATTAAACATAGCAAAAGGGTAGAATTAATGGAATTAGCTGTCAATTAGTCGCTGCTGATCGTTTATTTTTCACGACCGGCCATTGTGCACTGCCAGATCCCGCGCGCCACGCCCAGCGCCCCTGCCCGCTCCCTGCTCAAACCAGCCCTGTTTGATCGGCTCGCCGTCACATCCTATGTGAAGGGGATCTCACGCAGGCGGGAGTGGTTCTTTGGTTTACGACTTCGACCTTTTCGTCATCGGCGGCGGCTCGGGCGGCACGCGCTGCGCCCGCATTGCGGCCGGCCACGGCGCCCGCGTGGGCGTCGCCGAGGAGCGCTTCTGGGGCGGCACCTGCGTCAATGTCGGCTGCGTGCCCAAGAAGCTCATGGTGCAGGCGGCCGAATACGGCGAACTGGGCCGAGGATGCGCGCGGCTTCGGCTGGGACATCACCAAGGGCGCGCATGACTGGGCGCGGCTTCATCGCCGCCAAGGACCGCGAGATCGACCGGCTGCAGGGCGATCTACCGCAACCTGCTGGCGGGTGCCGGCGCCCGGGACCTTCGAGGCCCATGCGCCGCTTCATCGACCCCCATACGCTCGATGTCGGCGGTGAGCGGGTGACGCGCCGCGCAGATCGTCATCGCCACCGGCAGCACACCCTACAAGGCGATCGTTCCCGGCGCCGAACTGGCCGGCATCACGGACGACCTCTTCTACCTGCCTGAGCGGCCGGAGCGGCTCGCCATTGTCGGCAGCGGCTATAGCGCCATCGAATTCGCCGGCGTCTTCGCCGGCCTCGGCTCGGAGGTGCATCTCATCTATCGCCAGCCCCTGCCCCTGCGCGGCTTCGACCAGGATCTGCGCGGCCGCCTTGGCCGAGGCGATGACGGCGCGGTGGCATCCATCTGCATCACGGGCGTCACCCAACGCATATCCTGGCCGAGGGCAAGGACGGGCGGGAACAGCGCCGCATCCATCTCTCGGACGGCCGCGGAGATCCTGGCTCGACTACGTCGTGCTGACGACGGGCCGCAAGCCCAATCTGCACGGCCTCAACCTCGAGGCCGTCGGGTGTCGCGCTGAACGAGCCCAAGGCGCCATCGCCGTCGATAATGGCAGCCGCACCAATGTGCCGCATATCTACGCCATCGGCGACGTGACGGACCGGCTCAACCTGACGCCCGTCGCGATCGCCGAGGGCCATGCGCTGGCCGATACGCTGTTCGGCGGCCGTCCCGCGCGAGGCGAGCCACGAGAATGTGCCGACCGCCGTCTTCTCCGACCCGCCGCTCGCGACCGTCGGGCTCACCGAGGAGGAGGCCGTGCTGCTCGGGCCGATGGATATCTACATCAGCCGCTTCACGCCCATGCGCCATACGCTGACCGAGCGGGCGGGCCGCGCGCACGCTGATGAAGCTCGTCGTCGACCAGGCAAGCCAGAAAGTGCTGGGCGCCCATATGCTGGGCGAGGATGCGGCAGAAATCATGCAAGGCCTCGGCATCGCCGTGCGCATGGGCGCGACCAAGCAGGATTTTGACCGCACCATCGGCATCCACCCGACGGCGGCGGAGGAATTCGTGACGATGCGCACGCGGACCCGCGTTGCGAGCGTCGCAGAAGCGGCCGAGTAGCTTTTCGCGCCCAATCCGGCCGATAACCCCCGACCGTGCCGTGCCCGTATTAGCCTGGGGCACGGCACAAGACCAGAGCGCGGCGCGACAGCAACGGGATCCCGGTGCCGCCTAGACGAGGAAGAGACCAATGAGCCAGACGGGAACCAACCGTCCCCTCGAGAACCGGAGCAGCGATGCGTGGAGCGCCGGCGAGCTGGCGCACAAGCCGGTGCGGCAGATGCCGGCCTATCCGGATGCGGAGCGCCTGGCCGCCGTCGAAAGCCGCCTGCGCCGATATCCGCCTCTGGTCTTTGCGGGCGAGGCCCGGCGGCTCAAGGCCTCCCTCGCCGAGGTCGCGGACGGCCGCGCCTTCGTGCTGCAGGGCGGCGACTGCGCCGAAAGCTATCGAGGATTTCACCGCCAACATCATCCGCGACACCTTCCGGGTGCTGCTGCAGATGGCGGTTGTGCTGACCTTCGGCAGCAGCGTGCCTGTCGTGAAGATGGGTCGCATGGCGGGGCAGTTCGCCAAGCCGCGCAGCGCCGACACCGAGAACGATCGGCGACGAGACACTGCCGAGCTACCGTGGTGACATCATCAACGGCCCGGCCTTCACGGCCGAGGCCCGCCTGCCCGATCCGGTGCGCATGGAGACCGGCTACTTCCAGTCTGCCGGCACGCTCAATCTGCTGCGCGCCTTCGCGACCGGCGGCTATGCCGATCTGCACAGCGTCCATCGCTGGAATCTCGGCTTCGTCGAGCGCAGCCCGCTCGGCGCACGCTACCAGGACCTCGCCGCCGCGTATCGACGAGACGCTGAACTTCATGACGCGCCTGCGGCATGACGGCGGAGACCGCCCCCCAGATCCGGGAGACGGAATTCTATACGAGCCATGAGGCGCTGCTGCTGCCCTATGAGGAGGCGCTGGCCCGCGTCGACTCCACGACCGGCGACACCTATGGCTGTTCGGCGCATTTCCTCTGGATCGGCGACCGCACGCGCCAGCTCGACGGCGCCCATGTCGAATTCATGCGCGGCATCCGCAATCCGATCGGCCTCAAGGTCGGGCCCTCGACCGAGCCCGACGATCTGCTGCGCCTCATCGACCGGCTGAACCCGGCCAACGAGCCCGGGCGGCTGACGCTGATCAGCCGCATGGGCGTGGAAAAGCTGGAGGCCAGGTTCCCCCGCCTGCTGCGGGCGGTGCGCGAGGCCGGGGCCGAAGTGGTGTGGCTCTGCGACCCGATGCACGGCAACACCATCTCGACCAGCCACGGCCGCAAGACCCGCCGGTTCGACGCCATCCTGGGCGAGGTCCGCGGCTTCTTCGAGGCGCATGCGGCGGAAGGCACCTGGCCGGGCGGCATCCATGTGGAGATGACCGGGCAGGATGTGACGGAATGCGTGGGCGGCGCCCATCGGCTGACCGAGGCCGATCTTGGGCGAGCGCTACGAATCCTTCTGCGACCCGCGGCTGAATGCCGAGCAGTCCCTCGAACTCGCCTTCCTGGTCGCGGAGGAGCTGAAGGCCCGGCGCCAGCCTTCCTCCGCGGCAATCGCCGCAGAATAAGACAAGGAAGCAGATCAGCGGATGGATACGCTCTCGGCGCAGGATCTGGTGCAGGCGGAGACAATCGCCGCCTATACGGACGCCTATTTCAACAAGACCAAGGAGATCGTCAGCCGCTTCGGCGACAAGACCGTGACCTATGCGGTCTTTCTCCGGCGGCCGGTGATTTCAGCGCCGAAGCTGATGCTGGACTGGATGGAGGAGGTGGCGGTCGCGCGCGGCACCGCCTTCACCTTCGACATCCTGCATGAGGAAGGCGAATGGGTCGGTGCCGGCGAGCCGCTGCTCTACATCACGGGCAGCTATGTCCACCTGACCGATCTCGAGACACTGCTGCTGCAGAAGCTGGGTGCCGTCTGCGTCGCCGCCCACAATGCCTACCAGATGTGCATCGCCCTGCCCCACGTCACCTTCCTGGCGATGGAAGCGCGGCACTGCGCGGGGACGGAAATGCAGTCGATGATGGCCTACGGCGCCGCGGTCGGCAGCCGGGCGGCGCAACGCGAAGGCGCCAAGGGCTTCATCGGCAACGCCAATGATGCGACGGCGCATTTCTTCGGCGCACCGCATGGCTATGGCACGATGCCGCATGCCTTGATCGGCTATGCCGGCTCGACCGTGCGCGCGGCCGAAATGTTCCACGAGACCTTTCCAGGCGACAGCCTGACCGTTCTTGTCGATTACTTCGGCCGGGAGCTGACCGACGCCCTTGCGGTCTGCCGCCGTTTTCCGGAACTGGCAGCGGCCGGCCGCTTGTCCGTCCGCCTCGATACCCACGGCGGCCGCTTCCTGGAAAACCTGGATCCTGCCGGGAGCTATGCCGTTCTGGAGCGGCATAGCCCAGGCGCCATCCGCCGCTATCGCAGCGACGCGGAACTCCGCCATCTGGTCGGCACCGGGCGTTTCCGCCGCGGCCATCTGGCGCATGCGCGAGGCGCTGGACGAGGCCGGGTTCGACCGTGTGCGGATCGTCGCCTCCTCCGGCTTCAGCGTCGACAAATGCCGGGTCATGGCGGATGCCCATGCGCCCATCGACGTCGTCGGCACCGGCAGCTTCATCCCCGATCATTGGCACGAGACCTACGCGACCGCCGATATCATCGCCTATGACGGCGAGGCGCGGGTGAAGATCGGCCGCGAGTTCCTATTGCGCCGCCGGCGGCTTCAGACAGGCGCCTAGCAACGGCCGTATAAGACGTGCGGCGGCTCGCCCGCCGGGGTGCCCGGAACGGTCTCCGGCGGCAAGCTTTGACGCCAGAGACCGGCTGGGGCATGGGTTTACCCCATGAACGCTGACAGTCCTCGCCTCCGATTCGCCCCCAGCCCCACAGGCTATCTGCATGTTGGCAACCTGCGCACGGCCGTCGCCAACTACCTTTTCGCCCGGCGCCATGGTGGCCGTCTCATGCTGCGCCTGGACGACACCGATACCGCGCGCTCCAAACCCGAATATGAGACGGCAATTCAGGACGATCTGCGCTGGCTCGGCATCCATTGGGACGAGTTCGCGCGCCAGACCGAGCGCATGGCCCAGTACGAGGCGGCAGCGGAGCGCCTGAAGGCGGCCGGGCTGCTGTACCCCTGCTTCGAAAGCGAGGAGGAACTGGCCGCCAAGCGCACCATGCGCCTGCGGCGCCGGCTGCCCCCCGTTTATGACCGCGCCATGCTGTCGCTCACGCCGGAACAGCGGGCGCAGGCGGAAGCCAACGGCAAGCGCCCCTATTGGCGCTTCAAGCTCTCCGATGGGGATGTCGCCTGGCAGGATCTGGTCTTCGGCGAACGGCGGGTGAAGCTGCCGAGCGTCTCCGACCCCGTGCTCATCCGCGCCGACGGCACCTTCCTCTATACCTTCACCTCCGTCGTCGACGATCTGGAATTCGGTGTCACCCACATCATCCGTGGCGAAGACCATGTGACCAATACCGGCATCCAGATCGACCTGATGCGCGCCCTCGGCGGCAAGGTTGAGCAGATCCGCTTCGCCCATCTCCCGCTTCTGACAGATGCGGAGGGCGGCAAGCTCTCCAAGCGGTTCGACAGCCTCTCCGTCCGCAGCCTGCGCAAGGATGGGCTGGAACCCGACGCCATCATCGCCTATCTCGCGCGCCTCGGCTCGGCCGATGACATGGCAGCGCTGACGCGCGCGGAAGCGGCCGCGACCTTCGACCTTGGCCGCATGTCCCATTCCGCCGCCGTCTTCGACCCGCGCCAGCTGCTCGGCATCAACCGTCATCTTCTGCACCGCCTGAGCTTCGCCGATGTGCAGAGCCGGCTGCCGCCGGGTGCGACGGAGGAATTCTGGCTTGCCGTGCGCGGCAATCTCGACCTGCTGTCGGAAGCCCGCCCCTGGTGGACGGTGGTGGCCGATGACATCTCGCCGCCCGAGCAGACCGACGAGGCCGATTTCCTGCGCGCCGCCGCGGAGCAGCTGCCGCCCGAGCCCTGGGACAAGACGACGGCCGGCGCCTGGACCCGGCAGCTCGCCGCCGCCACGGGCCGCAAAGGCCGCCCGCTCTATCACCCGCTGCGGCTGGCGCTGACGGCTGAGGAAAGCGGGCCGGACATGAAGGACCTGCTGCCGCTCATCGGCCGGGAGAAAGCGGCACGCCGGCTGCTGCTGTCCGCCGGCTAGGCGCGGCCGGCGAGGCGTGATCCTTCGCGCTTGACAGGCCAGCGCCACGGACGCAGAGGCTGACGGGGGAGAAAACGACGATGGCCTGCGCGCCCGATACCACCCGCGGACTGTTTTCCTGAGGCCGCATGGACAGCCTGCGCCCGGCTTCGCGCCGCCAACAGGACATCCTGGCCCTTGTCCGGGAAACGGGCCGGGTTTCGGTCGAGGATCTTGTCGCCCGCTTCGGCGTGGCCCCCCAGACGATCCGGCGCGATCTCAACGACCTCAGCGAAGCGCGGCTGATTGCCCGCACCCATGGCGGCGCGGTCGTGGCCTCGGGCGTCGAGAACCTTGCCTATGACGCGCGCAAGCTTGTTGCTCACTCAAATAAACGGCGGATCGGCGAAGCCGCGGCAAGGCTTGTCCCTGATCATTCCTCGCTCTTCATCAACCTGGGCACGACGACAGAGGAAGTGGCGCAGGCGCTCGCTCGCCATACCGGCCTGCTCGTCATCACCAACAACATCAATGTCGCAACACTTCTGTACCGCAACAAAGCGATCAATGTGGTGATTGCCGGCGGCACGATCCGCCCCGAGGATGGCGGCGTGGTCGGGCAGATGGCGGCCGATGTCATCCGGCAGTTTAAGGTCGATCTCGCCATCATCGGCACCTCCGCGATCGACGAGGACGGCACGCTGCTCGACTACGATGTGCGCGAAGTGCAGGTTTCGCGGGCGATCATCGAAAACGCGCGCCAGGTCATGCTCGTCACCGACCAGACCAAGTTCAACCGCCGCGCGCCGGTGCGCATCGCCCGGCTGGACGAAATCCATACCCTGGTCACGGACAAGGTCCCTGCGAAAATGGCGGAGCTTTTCGCGCGACTTGATATCCAGGTGATCGAGACCGGTGACGAGATCGAGGATGAGCGGGACTGAATCCGGCCCGCACGACCTGCCGCTTTCCGTATAAAGGGGATGCCGACCATGACATCGCATATTCTGGTGATCGATCAAGGCACCACCTCCACCCGCGCGATCGTTTTTGACGCGGCCATGAGGCCGGTGGCGAGCGCGCAGGAGGAATTCCCGCAGATTTTTCCGCATCCCGGCTGGGTTGAGCACAATCCGGAAACCTTGTGGGCGACGACACTTGGCACCGCGCGGAGCGCGCTTGCGGAAGCGGGCCTTTCGGCCGCGGATATCGCGTCCTTAGGCATCGCCAACCAGCGCGAGACGGCGCTGATCTGGGAGCGCGATACCGGCCGCCCGATTGCCAATGCGATCGTCTGGCAGGACCGGCGCACGGCCGAACTCTGCGAGCGGCTGGATGAGAGCGGCCATGGCGCGATGGTGGCGGAACGCACGGGTCTCCGCCTCGACCCCTATTTCTCTGCGACCAAGATCGCCTGGCTGCTCGACCATGTGCCGGGTGCGCGGGCCGCGGCGGAGGCCGGGAGACTCGCCTTTGGTACCGTGGACAGTTTCCTGCTCTGGCGCCTGACAGGGGGCGCGGTGCACGCAACGGATGCGACCAATGCCGCCCGTACGATGCTCTGCGACATCAGAAGCGGGACCTGGGACGACGATCTCCTGCGCCTGTTTCGCGTGCCAAGGAGCGTAATGCCCGAGATACGCGATTGCGCCGGCCTCTTCGGCAGCACGCTCCCGGACCACTTCGGCGGCGCCATTGCCATTCGCGGCATGGCCGGAGACCAGCAGGCAGCGCTGATCGGCCAGGGCTGCTTCACCCCCGGCACGGTCAAGGCGACCTATGGCACCGGCGGCTTCGTGCTGCTCAATATCGGCAAGGAGCCCAGAGCCTCGCAGCACCGCCTGCTGACCACGATCGCCTGGGCGCGCGGCGGCGAGAGGACTTATGCGCTGGAAGGCTCGATCTTCTCGGCGGGCGCGAGCGTGCAGTGGCTGCGCGACGGTCTCGGCCTCGTGGAAAACTCCGCCGAAACCGGGCGGCTGGCGGAAGCCTCCGACCCGGCCCAGGCCGTCTACCTCGTGCCCGCCTTCACCGGCCTCGGCGCGCCGCATTGGAAGCCGCATGCACGCGCACTCATCACCGGCATCACGCGCGGCACCACGAAGCGGGAATTCGCACGCGCTGTCCTGGAAAGCATCGGCTACCAGACGCGCGACCTGCTGGAGGCCATGCTCGCCGATTACGGCAAGCCGATCGAGAACCTCGCCTTCCGGGTGGATGGCGGCATGTCCGCCAGCGACTGGACCATGCAGTTCCTCGCCGACATGCTGGGCGAGGCGGTGGAGCGCCCGGCCTTCCGGGAAAGCACGGCGCTGGGGGCGGGCTATCTCGCCGGGCTCGATGCCGGGGTCTATCCGGAACCGGCGGTATTCGCGGCCAAGAGAGCGGTGGACCGGCGCTTCGAGCCAGGCCTGGACGAGGCCAGCCGCGACGCCAAATATCGCGGCTGGCTGCATGCGGTGAAACTGGCGACGATGCCCGCCTAAACGTTAGAACCCGCGCTTGCGGCTGCCGCGGATCGCGCCCCAGACGAGAATCACGGCGAAGCCGAGGAAGAGCAGCGGCCCGGGCAGCCAAAGCGGCAGGGAGAGGCGCGGCAGAACGGCGACGCCGATGACCAGCCAGATCAGAATGGCGCCGGCGAAAGCGCCGTCATCCACGAAGAGGCCGACAGCCTCTTCCCGGATGAGCGTGAGGACAGAAGCGAGCCGCCCGCTCATCGCGCCACCTCCACGAGCCTGGCCGCGCGGCGCTGGGCCGTGATCCGCACAGCGATGAGTGCCGAGAGCAGGAAGCCGAGGCAGAGCACGGGCAGCGAGAGATCGGCCCCGGGCCATGCCAGCCCCCCGCCTTCGCCCACCCAGAAGGTGCCGAAACCGCAGAGCAGCACGCCGACGATGAATTTGAGGATGTTCTCCGGGATCATGGAGACCGGCCGGCGCAGCAGGATGCCCAGCAGCACCACGAGCACGAAGGCCGCGAGCGCGCCGTAAGCCGCCGGCCCAAGCAGGCCGGGACCGGCAGCGCCCACCGCCACCACGATGAAGACGACTTCGATTCCTTCGATCATGGTGATCTTGAAAGCGGCGGAGAGGGCAAGCCCGTCCCAGCCGGGAACCCGCGCGCCAGCGCCAAATTCGGCCCGGCTTTTGGCATAAAGCGCCTCCTCGTCATTCAGCGGAATGATGCCCGCACTGCGCAATGCCGCCTTGCGCAGCCAGCGCATGCCGAAGAGGAGCAGCAGGAGGCCCAGCACGACCTGCATGAATCCCAGGGGAATGCGCGTGAGCAAAGGCCCGAGGATCAGCACGAGAAGAAAAAGAACGACCATCGCAAGGCCAGATCCGGCGAGCGCGCTCCGCCAGCCGCGCATGGCGCCGACGGCAAGCACGACGGTGAGGGCTTCGACGAACTCGACCAGGGAGGCGAGGAAAGCGGCCAGCATGGAAGGGCCGGCATGGATCAGGGCAAGGGGCATGACGTCACCTCCTGTGGCAGGCATGGGCAAGGATCCCGTCCCGCCTATAGCCCAGCAAGGCCAAAGCCGGAACCTTCTGCAGTGCAGCATTACGCCCCGCGCGCGAAAACCGCGGAGACCCAGGCGAACATGAGACTCGCCGTCGTCGCGATCAGCGTATTGTCGGTCGCCGAATGGAGTGCGAAGGCGAGGAAGACAAGGCGCATGACCGCCCTCTCCGGCTTCGGCAGCCCCCTGGTTCCACGCCAGAGCCAGAGCAGGAACAGAAGGATCAGGAGGGCGAGGCCAACCGCGCCACCCTCGACCGCGATCCGCAGATACTCGTCATGCGCGGCATTGGTGCCGAGCAAACGCCAGAGCAATGTGCCGACCGGCACGACGATCTTGCCCGCCCCCGTGCCCCAGCCGAACCAGGGCGAACGCAGGAACGCCGCCTCATAGACGGACCAGATCACCGTCCGGTTGCTGAGCACGGCCATGTCGCCCTGCTCGGCGAGGGTGAAAAGGCGCACGAAGCCTAGAAAGGGTGCCGCGAGCACGGCCGCCGCAGGCGCCGCCATGACGGCAAGCAGCACCGGCACGCGGCTGTGCCAGCGCCATGCGGGCGCCGGAACCAAGAGCGTGACGGCAAGGATCAGGAGGAGTGCCAGGCCCAGCGGCGCTCTCGCCCCGGTCGCCAGCAGGACGAGGAGATCGAGTGCGAGGAGCGCGAGCAGGCCGATCCGCGGCCGCCGCACCTGCTCCACCAGCAGCGCGTAAATGCTGATGATCGTGAAGCCCGCGAGGAAGGCCGGGTGGGTCGAGGCGCCGAGGCGGAGCGCGCCGTCTTCAAAGAAATAGAGAGGCCTCAGGCCGGCCAAGGTCAGGCAGGCGCCGAAGCCAAGAATGACGAAAGGCGCCGCGATGACGGTGCGAATGACCAGCCGGCACCAGCGCGGCGGAAGCGTGGCGAAGGAAAAGGCGAAGGGCGCCATCGAGCCGATGAGGCTGCGCAGGGAGTCGCCCCAACTGAGCCCCGGCCAGACGCCGTGGACATGGCCCGCGGCAAACATGGCCAGAAAGGCGAGGCCGGGATTGACGGTGTCAAACCGCGCGCCATAGCGGAGCAGGCAGAAACCGAGCAGGACGAGCCCAGCAGCCTTGTCGATACCGATGATTGCCGGCGCCTGGCCGATGAGATCGCCGAGCCACATCTCCGGGCAGGTCGCCAAAGCCGCCAGCCAGACGGCGGTCGCCTCGGCCGGAAAGGCGGCCGCGACGAGCAAAATCGCCAAGGCAGGCGGACCAGCCAGGGTGGCGGCCATCGCCCCCGGCGCAAACCAGGCGAGGCCGAGCCCTGAGGCGAGCAGGGCAAGCGCGGCGAGAGGCCAGAACAACGCAGGATACCGGTTCATTTCGGTATCGTATCATATCGTTGCCAGCCCGGACGAGCCTCGCCAAAGCAAGACAGCCACAGCCACGCAAATCAGGCGGCTATGGCGCAGTCTTAAGAAAGTCGTTCAAGAAACGGCTGCAGCTGACCGCAGCCGCATTCTATCGGCGACGAAGCTTGCGGGCCGCGTAGCGGGCATCACGGGCCGCTTTCTGCTTGGCCTTCAGCTCGAGTTCGGCCAGACGCGCCTCTTCGGCGGCTGCTTCCTCGGCCAGGATCCGCGCCTCTTCGTCGGCCATGCGCCGCAATTCTTCCTCGGCCTGGCGTGCCAAGTCTTCCTGGCGGCGACGCTCCCGCTCGGCATCGCGAATGGCGCGAGCTTCGGCAACGCGCTTGCGCTCTTCTGCAATGGCAACGAGACGGGGATGGTCCGCAGCGGGCCGTGCCTTGAATTTTTCCAGCAGAGCCTGTTTTGCCTTCAGTGCCGCATCGCGGCGGTCGTTAAAACTATTCGCCTTAAAGCCAGCCATACTCTCTTCTCTCTAGCGCCAACAAAGACCCCACCGTTCAGCGCCGGAGTCTTGCCGTCGTCGGTTTTCTTGCGTGCCGTTTCATACACTGCCTGATCTGGAGTGGAAGCCCAGATTTGTGACGGGGGAGGTCCGCGTTCATTGAGCGTCTATTCTGCGCAACATCGATAACTGGGGTAGCCCTCGGCCCGGAGCGGCGTTATCTGTTGGTGTCTGCAACTCTGAGAGTAAGCTGTCATGGCGACTGGTACTGTTAAATGGTTCAACATGGAGAAGGGCTACGGCTTCATCACGCCCCAGGAAGGCGGCAAGGACGTGTTCCTCCATATCACGGCGGTCCAGGCGGCTGGCCTCAAGAGCCTGACCGAGGGTGACAAGGTCAGCTACGACATCATTACCGAACGCGGCAAGCAGGCCGCTTCCAACATCAAGAAGCTCTAAGCGGGGAGGCCGCCCTGGTCACCTACCGAGGGCGGTTCCTTTTGCTTGATCTCCCGCCATTTGGCTATCGTGCGGAGACTGCCTCCGCCCTTCCTGAACGGAGAGACGGAATGAAATTCGGTTTGCCTTTGTGCGGTGCTGCAGCTGGCCTCATGCTGATGAGTGCAAGCGCTGCCTGGGCCCAGCCCAGCCTGCCGGCCTGCGACAGCCCGCAAGCACGCAGCGGCATTGATTTTGCACTCAAGAAATCCAACGCGCCCTTCACCGTCACTGACCTGGCCGGCATTACCACGGACAAGCAGAGTGACAACGAGATTGCTTGCCTTGCCATCGCGACCCTCTCCAACGGCTCGCACCGGCCAATCGGCTACAAGTTCCGTATTTACAACGGAAAAGTGCAGAGCTGGGTGGGTCTCTTCGTGATGAAGGGCTCGAAGTAGGGCAGCCTAGCTGACCATTGCCGCGCGCCGCGCCCCCATGCGGTCGGGGCGCGCGCCCATGCCCCAGCCGCGGCCCGGCGCGATGAGCCAAGCGCACGCCCCGCATGCCGCAGGCCAGGCTTTCTGTCCAAGTTTCCGTCGGTTATGGTTTGCCGTTCCTCGTGCGGAGGACTGCAATGGCTGCAACCTTGAGAGCCGCCCTGCCCACCCTGCTGGCCCGCCTGCCCGGCCGCCCGACCGCGACCTGGCCCGACGGCGAACCTTTCGTCGAGGCGCTGCGCCACGGCTCGATGTCCGTCGAACTCTTCGCGCCGCGCGGGACCGACCACCAAATCCCGCACGCACAGGACGAGCTTTACGTCATCCTGAGCGGACAAGCCCATTTCGAGCATAACGGGACCATTACGGAGGCAGCGGCCGGGGACGTGCTTTTTGTTCCCGCGGGTGACCCGCACGCCTTCCTGGGCATGAGCCATGATTTCATGACCTGGGTGATCTTCTGGGGTCCGGACGGCGGCGAAAGGATGGCCGCGCCATGACCGCCCGTTTCGTGCTCGCGACGCCGGACGACCTCGACAGGATCGTAAACCTGACGCGCGCCGCCTATCAGCCCTATACGGATATGCTGGGCACGCCGCCCTTGCCGGTGACGACCGATTACGCCCCGCGCATCGCGTCGGGGCAGGTATGGCTGCTGCAGCGCGATCCGGTGGCCCTTACGGGCCTTCTGGTCATAGAGCTTCATGACGATCACGGGCTGATCTACAGCGTGGCGGTGGCCCCCGCCTTTCAGGGGCAGGGCCACGGCATCAGCCTTCTGCGCCATGCGGAATCGCTTGTGCGCGCCGCCGGTCTCGCCGAGATCCGGCTTTATACGAATGCGCGGATGGAGCGGAATATCGCGCTCTACCAGTCCTTCGGCTACCGGGAAACAGGCCGCCGGCGCCATCCGGACCGTTGCGGCTGGTTTATTGTTGATATGGCAAAGACCGTGGGCGCCGCATCGGCCCGCCCGTGATGACGGCGCGGCGGCTTTTGCCCCGATCGGCCCGGCGGGCTGGGGCGTGTTGCCGTGACACCGGACGCGATAGGCGCAACGGTATCGACCGCGGGCCCGGCCGCGGCGTCTCGCAGGGACGCTTGACGGCTACCCCGGCGCCGCGGCAGGCGCCGGGGTGAAGGCCCGCACCGTGATCCGGTTACGCCCCGCACTCTTGCTGTCGTAAAGGGCCGCGTCCGCGGCGGCCAGCACGTCAGCCACGCCGCCCGGCGCGGAAGCCTCGGCGCAGGCGAGGCCGACACTGAGGGTCACGAAGCCGTGGTCGCCGGCGTGCTCAATCGCACTGGCCGCAAGACAGGCCACGAATTCGTTCGGCAACATCGACGGCGTCGGGCAAATTCGTATCGGGCAGCACGACCGCGAATTCCTCGCCGCCATAGCGTGCCGCTATATGCCCGGGACGGCGGATCGTCTGCTCAATGCAACCCGCGATCCGCTGCAGCACGGCGTCCCCCGCCTGATGCCCGAAATGATCGTTATAATGCTTAAAAAAATCGGCATCCAGCATGAGCAGGCTGAGGGGCTTGCCCGCCCGCCGGCACCGGCGCCACTCGCGCGCCAGGTTTTCGTCAAACCCGCGCCGGTTGAGAAGCCCTGTGAGCTGATCCGTGCGGGCCAGTTCCGCCAGTTGCGCATTCAGCGCGATCAGCTGCTGATCGGTCCGCGCCTTGCGCCGCAACTGGCGCAGGACAGCAGCCGTCAAGGCAATGATGACCGCCGCGAGGAAGGTGATGGAGGTGAACAGGACCACGGCGACCTCGCTCCACCTGCGGTAGGTATCCTGCGTCGCAAGGCCAACGAAGACGAACAGGGGTGTATCGCCAACACGGCTGGCGCTGATCCTCCGGAAGACGCCGTCGATCCGCGAACGTTCGTACATGCGCAGGATCTCGCCCGGTGGCGCGATCTGGAAATCCTGACTTTGCCAGACGGACGTGCAGATGCGATCCACCAGAAGCGGCTTGCGCGCCAGAAGGAGGTGGTTGCTGTCGAGCAGCCCGATCACTCCCTGCCGCCCCAGCTCGATCTGGCTGAATACGCCCTGAATCCAGGACATCGGCAGCATTGCAACGATGGCACGCCTGCCGCCGGCCGCGCCGCCCACCGAAAAACGGCGCACCAAGGCCAGTTCGGGCAGGTGCGGACGCGCATTCACAACACTGCTGATGCCGCGGCCGAGCGCATCAAACCTTGTCGTGGCCAGGACCTGGGGCAGAATCCCTGCGTATGCAGTTGTGATATCAGGCCGCGAACTGATCAGGAGCTTTCCGGACGAGTCGACGATCATGATGTCGCCCGTGCTGCCGCGCTCGCCCACCCCGCCGAACAGGTCGTCCGGACTCGGCGACGCGCCCCCGGAAGCCCCGGCGTGCTGCAAACTCGTGATGATATCCTGCATCCGGATGTCGTAGCGGCCGATTTCGATCTCGACCGACTGTTCGGCCAGAACCAGGATATTCGCCGCCATCTGATCCGACCGGTAGGTCAGATCGGACCGGCCTTCGAACAGGAGAATGATGCAGGCGGCGATCAGAATGACGCAGGCGAGGCCGGTGCCTGCCGCGATTCCGCGAAATGGTGCAAGCCCCGGGGCCACCGGTATCGCACCTGCGACTGGTCCATCACGCAATAGTCCTAGCCTCTCCGTTGGCTCCGCCCCAAGGCTTGTTCGACCAAGCAACGAGAGAGTTCTACGGATGGAGAGATAGGTCAACCGGGCAGCCCAGGACTGGGCTGCCCGGTTGAAGATCACCGGGGACCGAGACTCCGGCAGGAGCCCCTTGGTGGCGGCAAAGGAGAAAGACTGCCCGCGATATTACTGATCGCGTTCGTCGGTATCCTTCTCGACCTCGATCTCGGTTTCGATCGCGTCGTCGTCGTCGTCGAGATCTGCCCCTTCGTCGAGCACATCGTCGTCGTCTTCGACGATTTCTTCGACCTCCACGGCCTCGACGTCGACCTCCTCCTCACGGGCGGCCACCACCGGCTTCTTCAGGCGGCGGTCGTCGACCGAGGTGCCGCCACGCTTCAGGCGCGGCTGCTCAGGGGGCTGTTCGGTGCCACATTTGGGGCATGAGGGCGTCGCATTGCCCAGATCGTAAAAGCGTGTCCCGCAGGAAACGCAGGTGCGCTTGGAGCCTAATTCAGGCTTGACCATCGGGAGCCTCGTCAGGGTAGCCGGTGTTCGGAGAGGGGGCGCCCTTGCCATCCTCTAAGGCCGCTGTCAAACCCCGATTCCTCGCATGTGCCTTACCCGCGTCAAGAGAAGCTGATGGACCCTCATGCCAAGACCGCCCACGGGGCGGCGCACCCCCTTCGGAGCCGGCCCGGCGGCGGCCCGCTTTCCGGCCGGATCCGCGTGCCGGGCGACAAATCCATCAGCCACCGCGCGCTCATGTTCGGCGCGCTGGCGGAGGGCGAGACTCGCATCGCCGGGCTTCTGGAGGGCGAGGATGTGCTGCGCACGGCCGAGGCGATGCGGGCGCTCGGCGCCGAGGTCGTCCAGCACGGCCCCGGATCCTGGCAGGTCCGCGGGCAGGGCCGCGGCAAGCTGCAGGAGCCCGGGGACGTGCTCGACATGGGCAATTCCGGGACGGCCGCGCGGCTGATCTGCGGCATCCTCGCGAGCCACCCGATTTTTGCCGTGCTGACCGGTGATGGCAGCCTGCGCAGCCGGCCGATGAAGCGCGTCACCGATCCGCTGTCCGGCATCGGCGCCCGCTTTGCGAGCCGGGCGGGCGGCCGCCTGCCGCTTGCCATCGAAGGCACGGCCAATCCGAGCCCGCTGGCCTACCGCCTGCCCGTCGCCTCCGCCCAGGTGAAATCGGCCATCCTCCTCGCCGGCCTCAACGCCGAGGGCGAGACGGTGGTGGAAGAGCCGGAGGCAACGCGCGACCATACCGAGAACATGCTGCGGCATTTCGGCGCGAGCGTCTCCGTCGAGACGCAGGGGCATGGCCGCATCGTGCGGCTGGCCGGCAAGCCCAGCCTGATCGCCGCCGACATCGTCGTGCCGGGCGACCCGTCCTCGGCTGCCTTCCCCATCGTCGCGGCGCTGACCGTGCCGGGCTCGGCCGTCACGATCGAGAATGTCGGCCTCAACCCGCTGCGCACCGGGCTGTTCACGACGCTGCAGGAAATGCAGGCCGACCTCACCATCGCCAATGAGCGGGTGGAGGGTGGCGAGCCGGTGGGCGACATCACCGTGCGCGCGGGCGCGCTCCAGGCCGTGGAGGTGCCGCGCAGCCGCGTGCCGAGCATGGTGGACGAATTCCCCGTCCTCGCCGTCGCGGCGGCCTTCGCCCATGGCACCAGCCGTTTCCGCGGCCTCTCCGAACTGCGGGTCAAGGAGAGCGACCGGCTCGCCGCGACCGCCGCTTTGCTGACCGTCAACGGCATCAAGGCCGAGATCGAGGGGGACGATCTGATCGTCCATGGCAGCGGCGGCGCGGCGCCCTCCGGCGGCGGCCTGGTCGCAACCCATATGGACCACCGCATCGCCATGTCCGCCCTGGTGCTGGGGCTGGGCACGACGGCCGCCGTCACGGTGGATGACGCGGCCTTCATCGACACGAGCTTCCCCGGCTTCGCCGAGCTTATGCGCGGCCTTGGCGCAGAGATTGTGCCCGCATGAGCGGCGAGTGGCATGACCCGGTCGAGCCGCCGCTGACGGTTGCGATCGACGGCCCGGCGGCCTCCGGCAAGGGCACGCTGGCGCGGCGCCTCTCCACGCTGCTTGGCCTGCCGCATCTGGACACCGGGCTGCTCTATCGCGCAACCGGCCGCCTCGTCCTGGATGCGGGCGGCGACCCTGGCGACCCGGAGGCGGCGACGGCCGCCGCGCTGGCGCTCACGGCCCGGGACCTGGCGCGCCACGACCTGCGCGGCCCGGAAGCGGATGCCGCCTCCTCCAAGGTTGCCGCGGTGCCGGCTGTGCGCGCGGCGCTTCTCGAGTTCCAGCGGCACTTCGCGCGCGGTGGCGCGGTGCTGGACGGGCGGGATATCGGCACCGTCGTGCTGCCCGATGCGCGCGTGAAGCTCTTCGTCACCGCGAGCCTCGACGTTCGTGCCGAGCGGCGCCATCAGGAGCTGCGCGCGCGCGGCGGCGCGGTGCCCGAACTGGCGGCGATCCGGGCCGAAATGGCGGCCCGCGATGAAGCCGACCAGAACCGCGCAACCGCGCCCTTGCGCCCGGCCGCGGATGCGACCATTCTGGACACAAGTACCTTGAATGCCGATGAGGCGCTGGCACGGGCGGAAGCCATTATCCGGTGGAAGCTTGGGCTCTGATCGGGCAATATCCTGCCCCGCTGTCTTAGCAGAGGCGATGTGCTTGACGTGGCACGCCTTTCGCTTGACTCGGCCCGAACTCGGCGTATCTCTCGACCTCGCACCGGGGTGCCGCAGGCATGCCCGGCTCGTTCTTTCAACCGGCCCGCAAGCCCTGCGGGCAAGCCGTGTCTGCCCGGGATCATCCCGCGGGCTCTGACGCGCAGACCCTGTGCGGCTACGCCGCACGCCTCTGATCAAGGACAGAAACCGACACATGTCAGCCAGTTCCGACCTCCGCCCACATGATAAGTCTGCGGAGGAGGATTTTGCGTCCCTTCTCGACGAGACTCTCGGCCGTGATAGCGGCTTTGACGGCTCCGTCGTGTCCGGCCGCGTGCTTCGCGTCACCGACGATGCCGTCATCGTCGATGTCGGCCTGAAGAGCGAAGGCCGCGTCCCCCTGAAGGAATTCGGCCCGCCGGGCCAGAAGCCCGAGGTCAATATCGGCGACGTGGTCGAGCTTTATGTCGAGCGCTACGAGGACCGTGACGGCTCCATCGTGCTGTCCCGCGAGAAGGCCCGCCGCGAAGAGTCCTGGACGAATCTCGAAAAGGCCCATGCCGCGAACCAGCGCGTCAACGGCACCATCTACAGCCGCGTCAAGGGTGGCTTCACCGTCGATCTCGGCGGCGCCGTTGCCTTCCTGCCGGGCAGCCAGGTCGATATCCGCCCGGTGCGCGATGTCGGGCCGCTGATGGGAACGCCGCAGCCCTTCCAGATCCTCAAGATGGACCGCGCCCGCGGCAACATCGTCGTGTCGCGCCGCGCGGTGCTGGAAGAGACCCGTGCGGAACAGCGCAGCGAGCTGATCCAGGGCCTGAAGGAAGGCATGATCCTCGACGGCGTGGTGAAGAACATCACCGATTACGGCGCCTTCGTCGATCTCGGCGGTGTGGACGGCCTGCTGCATGTCACCGACATCGCCTGGCGCCGCATCAACCACCCCTCCGAAGCCCTGCAGATCGGCCAGCCCGTGAAGGTGCAGGTCATCCGCTTCAACCAGGAAACCCAGCGCATCAGCCTCGGCATGAAGCAGCTTGAGGTCGATCCCTGGGAAGGCGTGGCCGCGAAGTATCCGCCGGGCGCCAAGTTCTCCGGCCGCGTCACCAACATCACCGATTACGGCGCCTTCGTGGAGCTGGAGCCGGGCGTGGAAGGTCTGGTGCACGTCTCCGAAATGTCCTGGACGAAGAAGAACGTCCATCCGGGCAAGATCGTCGCCACCAGCCAGGAAGTCGACGTGCTGGTGCTCGATGTGGATGCCTCCAAGCGCCGCATCTCGCTCGGCCTCAAGCAGGTTCAGCGCAACCCCTGGGAGCAGTTCCTCGAGGAGCATCCGGTCGGCAGCGAGATCGAAGGCGAAATCCGCAACATCACGGAATTCGGCCTCTTCATCGGCATCAGCGCCGGATATCGACGGCATGGCCCATATGTCCGACCTGTCCTGGGACGAGGCGGGCGAGCAGGCCATCACCCGCTTCAACAAGGGCGACGTCATCAAGGCGAAGGTTCTCGACGTCGATGTCGAGAAGGAGCGCATCAGCCTCGGCATCAAGCAGCTGCGTGATGATCCGGCGGCCGGCGTGTTCGACCGCGTCCACAAGGGCGACATCGTGACCTGCGTCGTCACCGCGGTTCAGGCCAATGGCGTCGAAGTCTCCGGTCGACGACGTGCTGACCGGCTTCATCCGCCGCGCCGAACTGGCCCGCGACAAGGCCGACCAGCGCCCCGACCGCTTCGCCGTCGGCGAGAAGGTCGATGCGAAGGTGATCTCGGTCGATCGCGCCGCCCGCAAGCTGGCGCTGACGATCCGCGGCAAGGAAATGGACGAGGACAAGCAGGCCGTTCAGGAATACGGCAGCGCCAACTCGGGCGCCTCGCTGGGCGACATCCTGGGTGCCGCGATCCGTCGCCGCAACCAGCAGTCCGACGTCTAAGCTCTACGACCCAGGCCGCGGGCTCGGGTAAGATAAAGGCCGCGGGTGGTGCCCATGCGCTGCCCGCGGCTTTTTCTTATGTGCTGGTTGACGTACCGCCGCGAAGGATAGCCCATGAGCCTGGAAACCGACCTCTTCATCGATCGCCGCCGCCTCAAGCGCCGGCTGATCGATCTGGCGCGTGGTCGCCATCCTGGCGCTGCTTGCGGTCGCGCTGGCGCTGCTCGGCCGCGGGGGCCTCGCCTTGCCGGGGCCGCTACGTCGGCGTGCTGCATGTGAACGGCATCATCACCGATGACGAGATGGCGGGCGGCAGCCGTCGCCGAACCTCGCGACCGAACAAGCGGGTCGCGGCGCTTGATGGTGATGATCGACAGCCCCGGCGGCTCGGTCGCGGGCGGCGAGGCGCTGCATGATGCGATCGCCAGCGTGGCGGCGGTGAAGCCGGTGGTCACGCGTCATGAGCGGCATGGCGGCCTCCGCCGGCTACATGATCGCCGTGCCTGCCGCGCGCATCTTCGCCCGCAACTCGACGATCACCGGCTCGATCGGCGTCATCATGGAGGCGCCGGAATTCTGGCGGCCTGCTCGGCAAGCTCGGGATCGATGTCCAGACCCTGGTTTCCGGTCCGCTGAAGGGCCAGCCGAGCTTCACGGCGCCGATGACGGACGCAGGGCCAGCAGGCGCTGCAGGCGCTGCTCATGGATCTCTACGACCAGTTCGTCGGCATGGTGGCCGACGGGCGGCACATGAGCGTCGATGACGTCCGCGCGCTGGCCGATGGCCGCGCCTATACCGGGCGGCAGGCCCTGCCGCTGCACCTGATCGACCAGATCGGCAGCGAAGCCGATGCGCGCGCCTGGCTCGCCTCCGCCCGCGGCGTGCCCGGCAGCCTGCCGAGCCGCGAGGTGCGGGCCCGGCGACGCGGCGACTCTTCTCGGCCTCCACCTCAAGGCCTCGCTAATCTGTTGTTTTCCCAGACAGTTACGCTTGACGGCGCGGTGGCACTCTGGCAGCCTCCGACTGTCTGACACGCTCGTGGGCGACGAGTCCGGATTCGTTCGGCTTTGCCACGTCGGCGGGAGAATGAGCGATCGTTCAGAAAAGGGTGAAGGCCAGCCGCATGACGAAGTCGGAGCTGATCGCCGCACTCGCCGAAGCAAATCCGCATCTCACCGCCAAGGATGTGGAGACGATTGTCGCCACGATCTTCGACCAGATCAGCCTTGCTCTCGCCCGCGGCGAGCGCGTGGAATTGCGCGGTTTTGGCGCATTCACGGTCAAGCAGCGCGTGGCGCGCACCGGCCGCAACCCGCGCACCGGCGAGGCGGTGGCGGTGGACGAGAAGGTCGTGCCCTTCTTCAAGGCCGGCAAGGAACTGCGCAACCGCGTCAATCACGGGCCGATTCCAGCGGCCCCGGCGACGACGGGCGCCGCTCCGGCAGGGGCCGCCCGCGCGAGCAAGGGCGGATAGAGCGGCGAGCCGGCGCTGAATCGCCCGCCGCGCCTGATCCACGCGCCCTCACCTAAAGCCAGGGCAGCGTCCCCAGCGCGGCTTTCCCCAACCGGCGCTTATCGCGTACACTCCCCCGATGCTGCGTTTGATCCCTGCCCTGGTCCTCGTCCTCATCCTCATCGTCTTTGGCCTGTCGAACCGCCAGGCTGTGACGCTGGGCTTCTGGCCGACCGACTATGCGGCGACCCTGCCGCTGTCGGTCGCGATCCTGGTCGCCATGGCCATCGCCTTCCTGCTCGGCGCCGCCGTCGTCTGGCTCGACCACCTCGGCCTTGGTCGGCCGCGCGCGCCGGGCGGAAGCGCAGGTCGCACGCCTGCAGGCGCAGCTCGCCGCAGCTGAACTGCGCGCACAGCCCCCGGCCATCAGGCGAACGCGGATCTGCGCCCGGCCGGCGCTGCCTTGTCCGCGGCCGTGCCCGCCGACCCCTTGCCCCCGCCCGAAGGCTGAGACCATGACCAGACGCTGCCGAATCCCGATCATCGCCGCGATCGACACCACCGACCTCGCGACGGCCCAGCGCTGGGCCGCGCAACTCGGCGCCGCAGGTCGGGCTGCTCAAGCTCGGCCTCGCCTTCTATCTCGCCCATGGCCAGGCGGGCGTGCGGGCGGTGACGGACAAGCCCGGTCTTCCTCGACCTCAAGCTGCACGACATTCCGAACACCGTCGCCGGCGGCGTGCGGCCGTGTTGCCGCTTCGGGCCGCCATGCTGACGCTCCATGCCGGTGGCGGCTCGGCAATGATCGACGCGGCGCGCGAATGCGGCCGAGGCCGCGGGCAGCAGCGCGCCCCAAGCTGCTGGCGGTGACGGTTCTGACCAGCCTTTCGGCGGAGGCCCTGGCCGAGACCGGGGTTGCGGACAGTCCTGCGGCCCAGGTTCTGCGCCTGGCCCGCCTCGCCTTGAAGGCGCCGGGGCGGACGGGCTCGTCTGCAGCCCGCAGGAAGTCGCCCTGCTGCGCGCCGAGATCGGCCCCGAGCCACTGCTCGTCGTCCCCGGCATCCGGCCTGCCGGATCGGATGCCGGGGACCAGGCGCGCACCCTGACGCCCCGCGAAGCGATGGCCGCCGGCGCCGACTGGCTCGTCATCGGGCGGCCGATCACGGCGGCGGCCGACCCTGCCGCTGCTGCCGCCGCCATCGCCGCCGACCTCGCGAACGCGGCACCAAGGCATGAAGGTCAAGATCTGCGGCATGAACAGATCCGGCCGCCTATGCGACGGCGCCGTCGAAGCCGGGGCGGATTATGTCGGCTTCGTCTTCTTCCCGCCCTCCCCGCGCTTCGTGACCGCCGCCCAGGCCGCCGCCATCCGTGCGCCCGCGGCCCAACGGGCCGCCCGCGGTGGGGCTTTTCGTCAAACCGAGCCTCGACGAGATCGCCGCGGTGCTGGAGACGATGCCGCTTGATATCTTCCAGATCTACGGCGACGCCGGATCTGGCACGCGCGATCCGCGACCGTTCGGTCCGGCCCGTCTGGCTGGCGCGCGGCGTCTCCACGCGCTGCTGAGCTGCTCGGCGGCCGAAGAGGCCGGCGCAGGGGCTGGACGGCATGATGATCGAATCGAAACCGCCGCCGGGCGCCAACCGGCCGGGCGGCAATGCGACGGCGCTCGACTGGTCGATCCTCGCCGGCTGGCAGCCTGCCCTGCCCTGGATTCTGGCGGGCGGGCTGACGCCCGAGAATGTCGCGAGAGGCAATCCGCGCCTCGGGCGCGACGGCGGTCGATGTCTCCTCCGGCGTCGAAAGCGCGCCCGGGGTCAAGGACGCGGCGCGATCAGGGATTTCATCACGGCGTCACGAAATGCGGGCGCTGCCCTTCCGGCGGCACGGCCCGCGGAGTATGAGAGCACCGATCAGGGGGTCCCGTGAACAAGCATTTGCACCACAGGAAGCCGGCCGAGCGGGCCGGAACAGCCTGCGCCAGGGCCCGGATGACCGCGGCCATTTCGGCATCTTCGGCGGCCGCTTCGTCGCCGAAACGCTGATGCCGCTCATTCTGGAGGTCGAGCGCGCCTATGAGGCGACGAAGAACGACCCGGCCTTCCAGGTCGAGCTCGACGGCTACCTGAAGAACTACGTCGGCCGGCCGAGCGCGCTGTGGTTCGCCGAGCGCCTGACCGCGCATTTCGGCGGCGCCAAGATCTATTTCAAGCGCGAGGACCTCAACCATACCGGCGCGCACAAGATCAACTCCTGCATGGGCCAGATCCTGCTCGCCCGCCGCATGGGCAAGACCCGCATCATCGCCGAGACCGGCGCCGGCCAGCATGGCGTGGCGACGGCGACCGTCTGCGCGCTGTTCGGCCTGCCCTGCACGATCTATATGGGCGCCACGGATGTGGAGCGGCAGAAGCCCAACGTCTTCCGCATGAAGCTGCTCGGCGCCGAGGTCCGCCCGGTGACAGCCGGCTCCGCGACGCTGAAGGACGCGATGAACGAGGCGCTGCGCGACTGGGTCGCCAATGTCGAGGACACCTATTACCTCATCGGCACCGCGGCCGGCCCGCACCCCTATCCCGCGATGGTGCGCAACTTCCAATGCGTCATCGGCAATGAGGCGAAGGCGCAGACTGATGGAGGCCGAGGGCCGCCTGCCGGATCGTGGCGATCGCCTGCGTCGGCGGCGGATCGAACGCCATCGGCCTGTTCCACCCCTTCCTCGACGATCCGGTGCGGCTGATCGGCGTCGAGGCCGGCGGGCCATGGCATCGATACGGACAAGACGCGGCGAGCCTGGCTCGCGGCAAGCCCGGCGTGCTGCACGGCAACATGACCTATCTGCTGCAGGACGCGGACGGCCAGATCCAGGAGGCGCATTCGATCAGCGCCGGGCTCGACTACCCGGGCGTCGGGCCTGAGCATTCCTGGCTGTTCGAGACCGGCCGCGTCGAATACGTGCCCATCAACGATGACGAGGCGCTGGAGGCCTTTCAGCTTCTCTGCCGCGTCGAAGGGCATCATTCCCGCGCTGGAAAGCGCCCATGCGCTGGCGCATGTCGCCAAGATCGCGCCCGACCATGGGCCGCGACCAGATCATCCTGGTCAACCTCAGCGGCCGTGGCGACAAGGACATCTTCACCGTGGCCGCCCATACGGGGGTGTCGCTGTGAGCCGGATCGCGGCGCGCTTCGCGGCGCTGAAGCAGGAAGGGCGCGGCGCGCTCATTCCCTTCCTGGAAGCCTTCGACCCCGACCTGGCGACCAGCCACGCGATCCTGCACGGCATGCCGGCGGCGGGCGCCGACCTGATCGAAATCGGCATGCCCTTCACCGATCCGATGGCCGATGGCCCGATCATCCAGCTCGCCGGACAGCGCGCGCTCAAGGCGGGCGCCACGCTGCGCGGCACGCTCGCCATGGTGCGGCGCTTCCGCGAGAGCGACGATAAGACGCCGATCATCCTGATGGGCTATCTCAACCCGATCATCGCCTATGGGCCGGAGGCCTTCTGCCAGGATGCCGCCGCCGCGGGGGTGGACGGGCTGATCGCGGTCGATCTGCCGCTCCGAGGAGGGGGAGTCTGCTGGCGCCGTTCGCGCGCCGCGAGCGGCCTCGACATCATCAGCCTCGTCGCGCCGACGACGGACGAGGCCCGCCTGCCCTATGTCCTGCAGGGCAGTTCCGGCTTCATCTATTACGTGAGCATCACCGGCATCACCGGCACCCGCAGCGCCTCGGCGGCGCATCTTTCGGAGGCCATTCCGCGCATCCGCCGCTTCAGCGACCTGCCGATTGCCATCGGTTTCGGCATCCGCACGCCCGATCAGGCGGCGGAGGCGACGCGCATTGCCGACGCGGCCGTCGTCGCCTCTTCCCTCATTGACCTGCTTGCCCGAAAACTGGATGAGAACGGCCAGGCGCGCCCCGGCTCGGCCGACAGCGTGCTGACCAAGTGCGCGGGCTGGCCGATGCCGTGCGCGGCGTGGCAAAGCTGCGCGGCAGCGTAAGAAGGCTTTTTGGTTCTTTTTTTCAAAAAAGGAACGAAGCGCCTTTTTTCACCCTCGCCGGGCGCAAAAGAAGCAAAAACTTTCGTTTCTTAGTTGAGAGAGCGTGTATGAGCTGGCTCACCGAATTCGTTCGCCCCAAAATCCGCACCCTGCTCGGCCGCAAGGAAGTGCCGGACAATCTCTGGCACCAGTGCCCGGCCTGCCAGCAGATGATCTTTCAGCGCGACCTGGAGACCAACCTCAAGGTCTGCCCGCATTGCGGCCACCATATGCGGGCTTCCGCCCGCGAGCGCCTGGCCTGGACCTTCGACGACGGCCAGTTCACGCTGATCGAGACGCCGCGCGCGCCGCAGGACCCGCTGCGCTTCCGCGACCAGAAACGATACACGGACAAGCTCAAGGACGCCCGCGACAAGACCAAGCTGGACGACGCGATCGTCGTGGGCCATGGCCAGCTCGGCGGCCGCAAGGCCGTGGTCGCCGCGATGGAATTCTCCTTCCTTGGCGGATCCATGGGCGCGGCCGTCGGCGAAGGCATCGTGGCCGCCGCGCGCCTCGCGGTGCTGCAGAAGGCGCCGTTCATCATCTACACCGCCTCGGGCGGCGCCCGCATGATGGAGGGGGCGATCAGCCTGATGCAGATGCCGCGCACAACGATTGCGACGCAGATGGTGAAGGAAGCCGGCCTGCCCTATATCGTCGTGCTGACCGACCCCACGACCGGCGGTGTGACGGCGAGCTTCGCCATGCTCGGCGATATCCAGATCGCGGAGCCCGGCGCCATGATCGGCTTCGCCGGCGCCCGCGTGATCGAGCAGACGGTGCGCGAGAAGCTGCCCGACGGCTTCCAGCGCTCCGAATACCTCTATGACCACGGCATCGTCGACATGATCGTGCGCCGCGGCGAGATGCGCGGCGACGCTGATCCGCGTCACCGGCCTGCTGCTGCCGCCCCGTGGCGAGACCAGCCGCCCGCCACCGACATCATCGCCGCCTGAGGGGGCACGGGCCGTGGCGGGCTTCGCCATTCGCGAGCGGGAACGGAGCCAGGATCCGCGGGTCGACGGCATACTGGAGCGGCTGCTCAGCCTTTATCCCAGAGCCATCGACCTCGATATGGGCCGGCTCCTGGCTCCTTGCTGGACAAGCTCGGCAATCCGCATGAGAGGCTGGCGCCCGTGCTGCATGTCGCGGGCACCAATGGCAAGGGCAGCACCTGCGCCTTCGCCCGCGCGATTGCGGAGGCGGCGGGGCTGCGGACCCAGGTCTATACCTCGCCCGCATCTCATCGATTTCAACGAGCGCATCCGGCTGACCGACGGCCTCGTCCGCCACCGCCGGCTTGCGGACACGCTGGAGGTGATCGAGCGGGTCAATGGCGGCGCGGCCGATCACCGTCTTCGAGGTCATCACCGCCGCCGCCTTCGTGCTCTTCGCCGCGGAAGAGGCCGATCTCTGCATTCTTGAAGTGGGCCTGGGCGGCCGGGGCGACGCGACGAATGTCGTGGCCAGGCCGGCGGCCTGCGCCATCACCTCCATCTCCATCGACCATCGGGATTTCCTGGGCGACAGCCTGACCGGGATTGCTGCGGAGAAGGCAGGCATCATCAAGCCGGGCGTGCCGGTCGTGACCGGCGCCCAGCCACCGGAGGTGTCTGGAGGCCATCGCGGCCAAGGCGGCCGAGCACGGCGCGCCGCTCCTCGCCCGCGGCCGGGACTGGAGCATCGTGCCGGCGACCGATGGCCTGGACTTCGTGGATGCCGATGGCAGTCTCTCCCTGCCCTGGCCGTCACTCGCCGGCCCGCATCAATACGACAATGCCGGCATCGCGGTGGCATCGCTCCGCGCCATCCGGCCTGTGATCCCTGACCCACGCCTTCGCGACCGGTATCGGCCATGCCGAATGGGCCGGCCGCATGCAGCGCGCTCGGCGGCCCGCTCCTGTCGCTGCTGCCGGATGGGTGGGAGCTGTGGCTGGACGGCGCGCATAATCCCGGTGGCGGCGCCGCCCTGGCGCAGCACCTGCCGGGCTGGCGTGACCGCCCGCTGCATCTGGTCGTCGGCATGAAGCAGGGCAAGGACGCGGCGGAGTTCCTCAAACCGATGCTGCGCTTTGCCGACACGGTCTGGGCCGTGGCCGAGCCGGAGCAGCATCTCGCCCTCCCGGTCGAGGGTGTGGTCGCGGCCTCGGGCGGCGTGGCGCGCCCGGGCGGCACCGTGGCGGAGGCCTTGCGCAAGCTCGCCGCGGCAGCACCCGGGGGGCCCGCGCGCGTGCTTGTCTGCGGTTCGCTCTATCTCGCCGGCGCCCTGCTCCGGCAGGGGTGAGGCCTTGCTGAAAGCAGCGGGTGCCGGTGAAACCCTGACCCGCCGCTTACCGCGACATCAGCGACTGGCTGGCGAGATAACCGGCAGCAGAGGCGATCAGGCAGAGCCCGACCGAGAGGGTGATATTGGCGATGGCCGCCACGGGCCGGCCGTCGCGCAGCAGCTCGAAGGTCTGCAGGCTGAAGGACGAGAAGGTCGTGAAGCCGCCGCAGAATCCGACCATCAGGAAGATGCGCAGTTCCGGCGACCAGACCGACCGGCTGGGAG
The DNA here is from genome assembly GCA_963834475.1 of uncultured Alphaproteobacteria bacterium. Lineage (GTDB taxonomy): Bacteria > Pseudomonadota > Alphaproteobacteria > Acetobacterales > Acetobacteraceae > Acidisoma. The sequence continues at coordinate 251,735 of CAWIBZ010000005.1, forward strand.
CAAGCGCGGTCGCGGCCACGATGCCGATGGCCGCCGAGCCCACGACGTTGATGATCATCGTGCCCCAGGGAAAGCCGAGGCCGAACATGCGGGCGGCGACACTGCCGACCCAGGCACGCGCGACGCTGCCCATAGCCCCGCCGACTGCCACCAGAAGATAGGTTGTCGCATTCATCGGGCGGCTCTCATGACGTGTCGCATCAGGACGGGCGAAACGCCAGAATGGCGCCGATTCCGCGCCGGGGAAAGAGCCTCGGCTCAGGACGGCAGATGCTGCGGCGATATAGGGCGGAAGCTGGAAGGACGCATGATGCACCTCCGGCGTCCAGTAGCGCGTATGGCCGAGGATGCCGGCGTTGCTCGGCCCGCGTCGCGAATGGTTGACACATCGACGCTCGCGATGCCGGGCTGCTTCGCCGCCCAGCCCAGCGTCATGAAGCCGCCGACATAGGTCGGCACGGCGGCGACATAGGCGCCGACATGAGGAAAGAACGGCGGCGGCGCAGGCTCGTCTCACGCAGTTCGTCCGCCTGCATGAAGGGCACGCCGCACTGGTTCACGATCAGCGCCGCCTTCCGCCAGGATGCGGGCGCTGTTCTCATAGAACTCATCGGTGAACAGAGCCTCGCCGACGCCGATGGGATCGGTCGAATCGACGATGATAACGTCAAAGCTCGCATCAGGCGCGCGCCGCACATAGTCGATGCCGTCGCCAATGATGACTTCGCCGCGCGGATTGGTCCAGGCGTCGCCTGCGATATCCGGCAGGAACTCCTTCGCCAGACGAACGACCTCGCCGTCGATCTCAGCCATCACTGCGCGCTCAACCGTGCTGTGTTCGAGCACGCGGCGCAGCACGCCACCGTCACCGGCGCCGATGATGAGCACGCGGCGCGCCGCGCCATGCGCGAGCAGCGGCACATGCGCCAGCATTTCCTGATAGACGAACTCGTCGCCTTCGGTGATCTGGATGGTGCCGTCGAGCACCATGACGCGGCCATGGGTCTCGCTCTCGAAGATCACGATGTCCTGGAAGTCGCTCTGCACCCGGGCAAGTTCCCGCGTCACGCGGAAACGCTGCCCCCAGCCGGGATAGAGCGATTCGTTCAGCCAGCTGTCGGTCGCCATGGCTTGCTCCGGGTAACGAGAGCGAGATGATTTCAGGTTGGATCAAACCTGAAGCCATCTCGCTCTCCTTCAAGACATAAGAGACCGATTCGGACTTTGGGTCGAACCGACTAAAGTCATCGGGCTCCAGGCAGGCTCCGCCCGCGGCGTGGGGCCGCGGACGGAGCCTTGGGACTTCAGGAGAGAAAGAACGGCCGCGTTACGCGCCGCGGATGCCGCGGCGCTGCTCGTCAAGGTCGATGCGCGAAGGCGAGAAGGCTGCCTCAAGCACCGGAATGCCGAGATGCGGGTTGCAGTCGCCGCACATGAACATGTCGATCGCGGCGAAATTCTTCTCGGGCCAAGTGTGGATGGAGATATGGCTCTCCGCCAGCACCAGCACGCCCGACACGCCACCGTTCGGCGAGAAATGGTGAAAATGCGAATGCAGGATCGTCGCACCGGAAACGATGGCCGCCTCGCGTAGCGCGCGATCGATATGATCGGGCTCCGCAAGATTGCTCGCTCCCCAAAGATCGACGAGCAGATGCGTGCCAGCAAACCGCTGCCCGTCGCGTTCGATCCAATAATCCTTCTGCACCTCCGTTTCCGTGGCGGTTGCAGACGTCTGGTTCTCGCTCGGGAAATCCGAGACCATCCCCAGTCGGGCAAGTGCGTTCATCCGCATGCTCCCTCAACCAGTAGACAGCCTGTTGGGACATGCCCTCATGGCATGCCCCCTGGGGCTAAGGCGGCGGGTTATGCGGGCGTCGCCCCCCCGGCGCAAGTGAAATTATGGCTGCAATGGCGCTGACCTCCGGCTATGCAATGGAGGAGGATTAGCGAAACTGTTGCACTTTGCTGAGAGCGGTCAGTTTCCTCCAGGAAAGCGTGCGATCGCGGAGATGGTTTTCGCATCCATCAGCGCTGGCGCGTGGCCGACGCCCGGCACAATGAGGCTCGCGGAGCCCGAACTTCTCCATCGCCTCCAGCGTCTCGGGCAGAAGAAGATCGCTCAACGCGCCACGAATGGCGAATGTCGGAATCGTCGATCTTCTCCCAGAAACCCCCAGATTGCACATCGGCCGGCTCGGCTCGGCGCAGCATCGCCTCTCCGATCGCAGGGTCATGATGGAGCGTTACCCGCCGTCCGCCAGGCGGCGGGAGGAATGGCAGCGCCATTTCCGCCCAGGCCTGATCATCCGGCACACCGAAGGGCGCGAGGATCACGCGCAGCAGGGCTTCCAGTTCGGTCAGGTTCGCTAAAACCGGGGGCGGCTGCATATACTCCTGGATGCGGGCGATGGCGGCCTTGGGGATGAGGGGGCCGATATCGTTCAGGACCAGTCTCGTGAGCGGCGTCTTGGGCTGCGCCGCCAGAACCATGCCGCAGATGCCGCCCAAGGAGGTGCCGACCCAATAGACCGAGGGTGGCAAGGTCGCGAGCAGGGCGCCGAGTGCCGTGACATAGGTCTGTGGCTGGTAGAGCGCCGGACCCGCCAGCCAGTCCGACCGGCCACGGCCCGGGAGATCGGGGCAGATCACATGGAAATCCGCCGGCCAGGACCCGCGCCAGCCGGTCGAAATCCCGGCCCTGGCGGGTCAGCCCGTGGACGCAGACGACAGGCGTCTTCGCCGGGTCTCCCCAGGCGGTGTAGGCCATGTCGTGGAACCCGTCGGCCAGCAAATAACGCACTGTCTTTTGGCTCGGCTCCATGCGCTCATTCCCCATTCGATCTGCATTGCGGCGCTTCGGCGCCGTTTCGCTCAGACTGCACTTGCATCTTCAGCCGCAGTCGTCACCCTAGTGCGGTGGCTCCGAACGCTGGCCTGCCGGGACGCCACCGGCCGCGCGGACTTCGGTACCATGACGACACCAGGATGGATGACATTCTAGTGTCCCGGTCGATTCGAAACGTCGTTCGCCGCCGATCCAGCGGATAATGACGTTTCCAATCGGGACACTAGACGAAGAGGCTATCAATCGCGAGGACCGAACCCATAGCTCAATCGCGCCAGAGGCTGCAACGGCCGCCCGGCCCGGCCGTTTCAGGCTCCGTCCCCCGCGCTGGCGGCGTTACCTGGCCTGGTTCGGGATTGCTGTCGGAGTTCTCGTCATAGCGATCGCCGCCATCATCTGGCGCATCCTGCCCGCCGCAGGATCGACGTGCTCCGATAGCCGGCGTCTCCGACCCTGTCGGCGTGAGCTTCGACAGCAACGACATTCCCTTCATCCGCGCGGCATCCGCGACCGATGCCGCGACGGCGCTCGGCTATATCCATGCCCGCGACCGGTTCTTTCAGATGGACCTCATGCGCCGGGCGGCGGGCGGCGATCTTGCCGCGCTGTTCGGCCCGGCCGCGCTCCCGAACGACCGGGAAATGCGGATTCTCGGCATCCGCCGCAAGCGCCGAGGCCGATGTCGCCGACCTTTCGCCGCAGGCCCGCGCGCTGCTGCAGGCCTATGCCAATGGCGTCAACGCCTGGCTGACGCGGCGCGGCCGCTTGGCCGCGCCCGAATATATTCTCCTCGGCAAGCCGCAACCCTGGACCGTCCTCGACAGCCTGCTCTGGGGTAAGACGATGGGCCTTTGGCTCTCCGGCAACTGGGAGACGGAGCTGGAGCGCCTGGCGCTGTCCGCCCGGCTGCCCAAAGCGAAAATCGACCAGCTCTGGCCTGGGGCTTCCCCGGCGACCCCTGCCGCCGACGAGGCCGCGGAGGCGCCATTCCCACCCGGCGCGGTACGCACCGCACAGCAGGCGCTCACCTGGGTGCGGCATTTCCCGCAGCCCTTCACCGAACCGGCCCAGGCCTCCAACGAATGGGCCGTGTCCGGCGCCCACAGCGAGACCGGGCAGCCGCTGCTGGCGGGGGATCCGCACCTCGCCTTCGATTTCCCCGGCCTCTGGTATCTGGCGCGCATCGATACGCCGGAAGGGATGCTGGCGGGCGCGACCGTGCCCGGCCTGCCCTTCATCCTCATCGGCCATAACGACCATGTCGCCTGGACCTTCACCACGACCGGCGCCGATACGCAGGACATCTTCATCGAGCATGTGACGGCCAGACGGGCAACATTATCACACGCCGAACGGGCCGCTGAACCCTTCGGCCAGCGGCGCGAGGTCATCCATGTGCGCGGCCAGCCCGACGTGGTGCTGACGGTGCGGAGCACGCGGCACGGGCCGGTGATCGGGGACGGCCCCGCGCCCCATACCGTGCTCGCGGTCGAGATGGGCAATCTCGCGCCGCATGATACCGATGCGGATGGGCTGATCATGCTCAATCAGGCCCGCTGGGTCTCCGACGTCGGGCTCGCCGCCAGCGAAGATCACGAGCCCGGTGCAGAACCTGATGGCGGCCGATACTGCCGGCAATATCGCCTTCTACACCACGGGGCGCGTGCCGATCCGCCGCGCGGGCGACGGCGCCTGGCCGGTGGACGGCGCGGATGGCAAGCACGACTGGATCGGCTGGGCCGTCGGGCAATGCCTTGCCCCATAGCGTCAACCCGCCTCAGGCGTGCTCGTGAACGCCAATGAGCCGACGGTCAAACCCGGCTTCCCGGTCGACGCTCGGGCGCGACACCTATGGCGACTGGCGGGCGGCGCGCATCCGCGACCTGCTGGCCGAAGAGCCCCGGCAGAGTGTCGCGGAGCTTCGCCGCGATGCAGATGGATGTCAGGTGAGCGATTATGCCCGGCGGCTGCTGCCGGTGCTGAACGCGCCTGGCCGTGCCGCAGCACCGATCCGGCGGCGCCGGCCGCCGCCCTGCTGCACGGCTGGGACGGGCGGATGGCGAGGAACTTGCCGCAGCCGCTCATTTTCAACGCGTGGATCCAGATTTCGGCCAGGATGTGCTGAAGGCGAATGGTGTCGACCCCGCGACCGCGCCCGTGCTCGACGGATTCCTTCATCTTCTCCCTGCTGCAGCCCTCCGCTGCGGCCGGGTCGCCGGGTGGCGCAGACCCGGTCCGGATGTGGTGCAAGGGTGATTGCCGTCCGCTGCTGTCTGCAGGCGCTGGACAGGCGAGGCCGAACTCATCCGCTTCTACGGCGCGCACGCCTGACAACTGGCGCTGGGGGCGCGCCCATCACGCGCTGTTCGCCCACCCCCTGCTCAGCCGGCTGCCCCTCATCGGTTCCTGGGCCGGCGGACAGATCGCGGTGCGGCGGCGACGAGGACACCATCGAACGTCGCGGCCCCCGGCTGGCTTCCCGGCAGAGCGGCATTCACCGCCGTGCACGGGCCGGAATTGCGCGGCGTCTACGACATGTCGAATCTGGACCGCAGCCGTCTTCGTCATTGCGCCGGGCCAGTCGGGCGACATCCTCGACCCCCATGCCGTTCGATTTCCTGCAACGCTGGCGTGCGGGCAGCATGGTGCAACTCGGCCCCGAGCCGAATGTTGTTTCCCGGCAGATCAGGATCATGCCAAAATCCGCACCGTGAACACGATGAACGCCGTTCCGATCGACGACGACAGCCTGACCTGGGGCGTGCCGAGCCGCCGGCATCGGCCGCCTTCTTCATTGACGGCTTCTGATCGGCCTGCTGACGATGAGCGTGTCAGGCTCGTCCTTCACCGTCATCCATGTCATGACCTTCGGGCTGCTGCACGGTCCCGCGCATCTCATGCTCATCATCGGGCTGATCTATGAAGCGGGCTGGATCGCGAGCCCTGCCATGGCGACGCCGGGGCAGATGGCGGTCGGCCTCTCGGTCCGGCGCGCGGACGATCTCGGGCGCCCGACCCTGGTGCAGGCGATCGCCTTCACGGCGCTGCTGTATCTGACCCTGGCGGCCGGCGTGATCTGGCTCGGCATTCTGTTTTTCACCCCGTCGCCGCGCGATCCATGACATGATTTCGGGACTCGTGGTGGTGCGGGCCGGCGCGCTGGCGTGGCGGCCGTGGTGAGACGCGGACGGCGACAAAGTTGCGGCGATGGGCCGAAGCCTGGGCGGAGGACGGTGTGAGCGGCGATGAATTACAGGACAATCCGCCGGCCGAATTTCTTCTACACAACGGCGCCTCTGCCCTGCCCTTACCTGCCGGGCCGCACCGAGCGGAAGGTGGTGACGGAGCTGACCGGGCCGGAAGCCGAAGCGCTTGCACGACCGCCTCTCCCGCGCCGGTTTCCGCCGCAGCCACAACATCGCCTATGCGCCGGTCTGCCCGAGCTGCAGGGCCTGCGTGCCGATTCGCATCCCCGTCGGGCAGTTCGAGCCGGATCGCGGCCTGCGCCGCATCGCGCGCGCCAATATCGCGCTCACGAGCCGCGAAATCACCGCGACCGCGACGGTCGAGCAGTATCAGCTGTTCCAGCGCTACCAGCAGGCGCGCCACGGCGAAGGCGATATGGCGACGATGAGCTTCTACGACTATCGCGCGATGGTCGAGGATACGCCGATCGAAACCTTCATGACGGAGTTCCGCGACCCGGCGCAGCGGCTGATGGGCTGCTGCCTGATCGACAAGCTCGCCGACGGGCTGTCGGCGGTCTACAGCTTTTTCGAGCCCGACAGCGCCTTCAAGTCGCTCGGCACTTTCGCCATTCTGACGCTGATCGAGCAGGCGCGGGCGCATGGGCCTGCCCTACGTCTATCTCGGCTATTGGGTCGGCGGAGAGCCGGAAGATGGCCTACAAGACCCGCTTCCAGCCCTGCGAGATCCTGACCGGCGGCGCCTGGCGCCTCCTGTCCGAGCCAGGCCTGACGCAGAAGGCGCCGATCGAGGAGGCCCGCTTCAGCGAGGCGGTCTCCACCATCCTGCCGGCCGAGCCGCCATCGCTGACATCACCGCTGAAGTGACGGCCCTTCCTTGGCTGAGCGCAGCGGACCCTGGTGACTCGAGTGCGAAATCGTCGAAGCGATCAGCTCCAGCGGCGGATGACCTTGCGGTAGCGCGGCTCCGGCTCAGGGGCGAAGGGGCTGGACGGCGAATGCACAAGATAGCCGACGAGATAGCCGATCGCCGCGGCACCGAAGAGGGTGAGCAGCGGCTGCTCCTGCACCGTGCTGCCGACGTAGTTGACCGGCCGTGGCGCCCGCCTCATAGACCTTGCTGCCGACCTGGCTCCGGCCTTGGCCTTCACGGTCTCGGCGGTTGTCGCGCAGTGGTCGCGGACGCGCGGCCGCCGACGTCGGACGCGGCGTCTCGGTCGCGTCGGCCGCGGCAGCCTCGATAGTCTCGCGCGCATCGCCCCAGGCCTGCTGGGCCTGGCCGGTCAACTCGTCGACCTTGCCCTCGGCCTGCGTCTTGCCGTCGCCCGTCAGGCCGCCGACGGCTTCCTTGACGTTGCCCTTCGCTTCGGTGAAGGCGCCTTCGATATGATCTTTGTTCATCCGTCACACCCCTTCTGTTTGACTGTGGCGCGCGGCCGGGACGGCGCGCAACGACCCTGCTGCAGTTCACATGGGGTGCGTTTGCGCGGATGGAAACTCCCCCCGCGCAATAATGCGACGAACGTGACTTGCCGGCGGCTTACCAGACCGGTGCGTAGTAGCCCGGCGCGTAGCCGTAGGCCGGCGCTGCGTAACCGTAGGCCGGCACCGCATAGCTGTAGCCCGGCACGATGGTGTTGCCCCTGGAGGTCATGCACTGCGCATAGGCGTTGTTGTAGATCTGCTGCAGGCCTTGTTCCTTGCGCTGGGTCTGGCCTGGCGCCGACGGCACTGCCGCCGAGCAGGCCGGCGCCGGCGCCGATCGCCGCACCCATGCCCGGCATTGCCGGCGGCCGCGCCGAGAAGCGCACCCGCGGCGGCGCCGATGCCAGTGCCGATCGCGGCCGTCGCGACGCCATTGCCCTGGCTGTTCTGCGTCGCCGCCGGATAGGCGACCGTCTGCTGCGCATAATTGCGGCAGGAGTAATCCTCATTCTGGAACAGCGGTCAGGCTTTTGCCCGCGGGCGGCACGGCGGTGATGGTCGGCCCGGTCGGCGTCGGCGCGGCACAACCGGCCAGCAGCACAAGCCGCCGCAGCCGGCGCCAGCAACTTCGGATTGTCGTTCAGCCGTATCATCTGTCGTCTCCCTCTAGGCGATGGGTCCAGTTGGCTGCCTGTCGACAGCAAGAACAAGCGCTTGATTGTAACACATATTAACAACGATTGCCGCCTGTCCCGCACCGCTTTTGCGCAGGCGCAGCGAGGCCAGCCGGGAGGCTCAGGCCGGCCGCCGGGCCCGGAGCGCGGTCGACAAGGTGCCGTCATCCAGAACCTCCAGCGCGCCGCCCGATCGGCACGCCTTGCGCGACACGGCTGACGATAACCCCCTTTTAGCGAGCCGGTCCGCCAGCCAATGCGCGGTCGCGGCGCCATCGACCGTCGCCCCCAGGGCAAGAATGACCTCCTGCGCCTGCGCCGTCGTCGAGACGCTTCAGGAGAGGGCGTCACGTTCAGGTCCTCGGGGCCGATACCGCCGAGCGGCGACAGCGTGCCGCCGAGCACATGGTAGAGGCCGCGATGCGCACCCGGCACGCTCGATCGCCCAAAGGTCGCCCACGCCCTCGACCACGCAGATGAGCGTGTGGTCCCGGTCCGGATCGGCGCAGATGCCGCAGGGGTCGTGGCTGTCGAGATTGCCGCAGATGCCGGCAGGGCCGGACCGCCTCGCGGCCTCGACCAGGGCCTGGGCGAGCGGCAGCATCCGCGCCTCCGGCTGCTGCAGCAGCTTGAGCGCGGCACGGCGCGCGCTGCGCGGCCCGAGCCCCGGCAGCTTAGCCAGCAGCCCGATCAGCCGCTCGACTTCTGGGCCGCCCATGGTTCAGCCGCCGTCGTGATGCCGGGTCGGCCGGCAGGCATCAGAAAGGCAGCTTCATGCCGGGCGGCAGCTGCAGGCCGCCGGTCGCCTTCTGCATTTCCTCGGCCGCCATGGCCTCGACCTTGCGCCGCGCATCGGCATGGGCGGCCAGGACGCAGGTCTTCCAGCATCTCCATCTCGGCCGGATCGGCGAGCTTGGGGTCGATCTTGACGCGCTTCATGTCGCCCTTGCCGCTCAGCACGACGGTCACCATGCCGGCGCCGGCCTGGCCCTCGACCTCGGCCGTCTCCAGCGCCGCCTGCATCTCCTGCATCTTCTGCTGCATCTGCGACGCCTGCTTCATCAGGCCAGCGATGTTCTTCATAGCTCGTTCTCCATATCCATGTCGTCCATCGGCTCCGCATCGGGAGGCGCGAAATCCGGCATCATCGTCAGGCAGGTCGCATCATGCGCAAATCCGGCCTCCGCGGGTCCGTCGCCGCCGGCATCCGCGGCGAGCCGGCGGCGGCAGGCGATATTCGTCCGCCATCGGGTCGCGCACCGCTCCAGCTTCGCGCCCGGAAAGGCCGCCATGATGGCCTGCACCAACGGGTGCTCCGCCGCCTCCTGCTCCCGCTGATCGTCGGCCGCGCTGGCGCTGCTGCGTCGATCGTCGGCTCGCCTGCGGCGGTCGAGATCGCAATGGTCCAGCGCTGGCCGGTGGCCTCCTGCAGCAGCGCCGCGAGCTTGGCGGCCAGATCACGCGGCGCGTCGGGCTCGCGGGCGGATTTCGATCACCGGCGGCGCGTAGCGGACGAGATGCACCGAATGAAGGAGATGGCCGTAGAGCGTCACCTCCTGCCGCTCGCGCACGAGCGAGATCACGTCGCGAAAGCTGTCCGGCATGGCCATCACGGGCGAGGCGGCTTCCGCCGTCGCCAGCACCTCCGGCGCGGCAGAGCGGCATCGACGCCTGCGGCTGCCGCCATCGGGCAGCGCGCGCAGCATGGCCGTTGCCGCCCCGCCGCTGGCGCGCGTGCATGCTTGCCGGCTGCGGGCTCGGCCGGGCGTGCGCTGACCGCCTGCAGGCCGCGCATCGCGCGGCAGGGCCGCCGCACGGACCCGGCGGCCGGCGGCAGAGACAGGCTCCGCCGCACCGGCGACAGGCGCCGGACGAGATCGCCCGGCGTCGGCTGATCGGCGAGATAGCAGAGGCGGATCAGCACCATCTCGGCCGCCGCGCGGCGGTCAGGCGCGGCCTCGACCTCCGCGACGCCCTTCAGCAGCATCTGCCAGGCGCGGCCGAGCACGGGAATGGTGAGCCTGTCGGCCAGAGCGGCCGCCGCGGCCGCGATAGAGCTGCGGCAGATCGGGGCTGTCGCGCAAGCGCGGGCGACGCCTTGAGGCGGCTCAGGCACATGGGTGAGCGCGAGCAGATCCTGCAAGCACAAGGCCGGCGTCGGCGCCACGCTCATGGGCCTGGTCGAGCGATCGCCGAGCACCGCGGCCGCATCGCCCGCCATCAGCGCCTCGAAGAGATCGAAGACGAGCCCCTGGTCGGCGAGGCCGAGCATGTCCGCGACCGCCTCGGCGCGTGATCGGGCCCGCCTGCCCGGCCCCCATGACGATGGCCTGGTCGAGCAGGGACAGCCCGTCGCGCACCGAGCCATCGGCGGCGCGGGCGATCGAGTTCCAGCGCCTCCGGCGCGATCGGCAACGCCTTCCGCGGTCCGCGATGCGGCCGAAATGCGCGGCGAGTTCGGCGGCCGAGCACCCGGCGCAGATCGAATTTCTGGCAGCGCGAGAGAACGGTGACCGGCACCTTGCGCAGCTCGGTCGTGGCGAAGACGAATTTCACATGCGGCGGCGGCTCTTCGAGCGTCTTCAGCAGCGCGTTGAAGGCATTGCGGGAGAGCATGTGGACTTCATCGATGATGAAGACCTTCACCCGCGCCTCCAGCGGGCGGAAGCGCGTCGCCTCGATGATCTCGCGCACGTCGTCGACGCCGGTGCGGCTGGCGGCGTCCATCTCGATCGACGTCCGGGTGGCGGTCGGCCATGATGGCGCGGCAATTGGGGCAGACGCCGCAAGGGTCGGCGGTCGGGCCGCCCTGGCCGTCGGGGCCGGTGCAGTTGAGGCAGCGGGCGATGATGCGGGCGGTGGTGGTTTTGCCGGTGCCGCGCACGCCGGTCAGCATGAAGGCATGGGCGATGCGGCCGGTCGCGAAGGCGCGGCGCAGGATGCGCACCATCGCGTCCTGGCCGATGAGATCCTCGAAGCGGCTCGGGCGATAGGCGCGCGCCAGCACGCGGTAGGGCGCCGGCCGGCTCGGGCGGCCGCGCGGCGGCTGGGCACGGCCCGTCACCGAACAAGCCCGGCCCCGGCGGCGGGAGGGTCCGGCAATGGCGCGTCTGGGCAGGGATCTGATCTCTGTCACGCGCCCTTCTACACGATAGGGGAGCGGGCAAGGCAAGAGCGGAAGCGCGACACCGTCAGGCGATGCCACAGCCGATCAGGATGACGCAGGATTGCGGGAAAAGCGGGGGGCCGGACACCGACCCGAGCGGAAACTCGTTGCGGCTGCTTCCTTCCGGACCTGACCGGGTTGGCAAGGCGCTCGTCCGCCGCCGACCCCCCTAGCGTCGCTATCTACGCGTCTAGCCCGAGGCTCGCAAGCATCGATCACGGCTTGTCCCGGTCGCCCGTGCCATGCGAAGAACGCTCGTGCCCAAAATATCGCCCCTCTCCCCGATCCGCCCGACCCGCCCGAACGTCTACACCGGCAGCCCGCTGGACCGGGTCGCAGAAAGGCGTGACGACCCGGCGTTCATCGCCGAGGCCCTCGCCGCACCGCAGGCCCTTGTGGCGCCGATCTGGCGTGCCCAGAGCTTTTTCCATGGCGAGGCGGCTCGTTTCTTTTCGCCCGATGAGACCGAAGGCTGGGGGGTTGAAGACCGCCACTGGATCTTCCTTGGGCTGTGGGGGGATCGGCCGGTCTTCGCGCTCGATCTCAACCACCACGAGGATACGCGGGCATCTCCTGCCGGCTGATGCCGGTGCCTTCGCCGATATCCGCCGCCTGGCCGGCGGAGTGCCGGCTGAGCGAGGCCGCCATCCTCGCCTATGCGCGGGGCCTTATGCACTGGCAAAGCCGGACCCGCTTCTGCGGCGTCTGCGGCAGCCCCTGCGTGCCGCGCAGCGCCGGCCATGTGATGCATTGCACCGGCTGCGAGACAGACCATTTCCCACGCTCGGACCCTGCGGTGATCATGCTGGTGGTGCGGGAGGACCGGGCCTTGCTCGGCCACGCGACACGCTTTGTGGACGGCATGTATTCGACGCTCGCCGGTTTCGTGGAACCCGGCGAAAGCCTGGAAGAAGCCGTCCGGCGCGAAGTGTTCGAGGAGACCGGCGTCTCTGTCGGCGAGGTCGCCTACCACTCCAGCCAGCCCTGGCCCTTTCCGCAGTCCCTCATGCTGGGCTTCTACGGCGAAGGCCTTTCGGAGGAGATCACATTCCACGACGCGGAACTGGCCGATGCGCGGTGGTTCAGCCGCGCCATGTGCCGCAACCCGGAGGCGCATGGCTTTCGGCTGCCGGGGCCGGACAGCATCGCCCGGCGCCTGATCGAGGATTGGATGGCGGCGGGCGCGTAGCGCTCGTCGTGCCTCTCCAAGTGCTTGCTCCCAGCACGTCATGGTCTGGCCGGCGGACGACGCGTTCGGCCCATTGCCAAGGCACCTGCTGGATCGCGTAGGAGACATTGGCGCATGCCCTGGTATACGCCCCGGCGCCTGGCGCTGCTCATGCTGCTGCCGTTTCTGATCGGGACGGTGAAGGAATTCCTGAAGCCTGCCAAATGGGCCTGGTTCCAGGATTTTGACGCGGTTTCGTGCTCGGGCGTGGCGGTGAATACCGGGCAGCCGATCTACTCCGGCGGCCTTGTCTGCCCTGGGGCTTCGCCGACCAGTTTCGTCTATACGCCCGTGGTCGCGCATGTGGTCGCGGCATTCGAACGGCATTTCGGAACCAGTTTCTTCGCCGCACTTTACGGGGCGGCATTCTGCGTCGTGGTGGTGATGGTCGGGCGAGCCTTGCTGGCGGAAGACCGGCATCTGGCGGCCCGGGCGCCGTTCCTGGCCGGTATGTCGGCGAGTTTGCTGCATTCGGGCAACCTGTCGATCATCCTCCACGGCGTCCTGCTGGTGGCGCGCAGGCGCCTCGCCGCCTGGCCGCTGGTGCTGGCGGGGGTGGTGATGCTGGCGGGGATGGTGAAGCCGCCCTTCACGGTTTACGCGGCGTTGTTGCTGTTTCTTGATCGGCCGGTGTGGCAGCGGCTGGCACTGGCGGCGCTGGCCGGGGCGGTGCCCGCGGCCTACGATCTTGACTTCCGGATCACGCAGCCGGCCCTGTTCGCGCAGTGGTTGCATCTCATCAGCTTCTACGGGCTGGAGGCGGCGCGCGGCGCCGGGTTCCTGGGCCTGCCCGGGGTGTCGTCGATCACCTGGATACCGGGGCTGGCGGCGCTTTATGCGATTTACGCGGCGCTGATGATCGGGGCCGGGCTGGCGCTGGCGCGCTGGCGCCTGGAGTTTGAGGCGGACCGGCTGGCGCTGGGGATAGCGGTGTGCCTGCTACTCTATCCCCGGCTGCGGGGGTACGACCTTTATACCTTGCCGGCCGGGATGGCCGTGGCCGTAAGCACGTTCCGCGGGTTCGGACGCGTGACACCGAAGCATCTAGCCTGGGCGGTGGGCGTGGTGATGGTGGTTTTCGCCGTGATCGGCGGCGCCGCCGGAACCCTGATGGCGATCCGCGCGGATATCGTGCTGCTGCTCGGCCTGGCCGCGGTGGCGGCGATGGAACGCCGGGTCAGCGTCCGTGACCCGAGAAGCCTCCGGAGCAGCCTGAGCGCGATGGCGTGGGTCGGCAAGCTGACCGATTGATGAGATCCGCTTCCGGCGCCGGACCGCAAGCGGCGTTGCGGACGTGATGCTGCACCCCGGCATCGTCCTCGGCCGCCCTACCTCGCCCCACGGCCGAAGCGGCTGAGCAGGCGCACGCGAATGGCGGCCAGTCGCCGACCGTTATGGCGGGCGCCTGGCTCCACCGGGACGAGGAAGAGCGCCCTTTTGACACGCCGGATGGCCTGGCGCAGCTTTGCCAGGCTGGGGCGGATACGGTGCATCGCCCAGTCGCGCGCTGCCTCAACCTTGCCATGCGCCCATGCAAACCAGCGGATCGTCATCAAAGCAGGACGGCAGGCTTGGTAGATCCAGAGCGCAATGATCACGCCCACGCCCTTGACGAGGACGGCGACCATCGAGGCGGCCAGATATTGCCGCTGGGCCAGGAGATAGGCCGCATAGAAGCCGCCGACATGGCTCATCGCCTCGGGGATCAGGAACAGGGGCAGGATGGCCCAGGGCGGCAGGTGGCCGAGGAGCGTTTCCAGCCGGCGGACGGGCCCCCAGCGGCGCAGAAGCCGCGAGCCCGCCTGCAAGCCCAGTTCCAGGACGACAAGCAGGAGCGCCAAAGGAAGAAGGACGGCGTCGCTGAGGCGACGCGAGGGCGACCGCATCGAAGACGGCTTCCTGTTTGTCATCTCATGCCTATAGCCGGGAAGCGGCCGCGATGGCAGCTGTTGCCGGGCGCGAGAGGATGCTTTTGTGAAATCCGCCAAGCCTCCGGTACAAGCCGCGGCTTCGGACGGCTTTGCCGTGCCGAAACAAGGATATGAACACCGCTGATGGCCGCTGCCCTTCTCCGATCTCTCGCTCCGCTGACGCGGCTGGACCGCTATATTTTGCGCCAGATCACTGCGGCGCTGGTGGCCGTGACCCTGGCCCTGGTGGCGCTGATCTGGCTGACCCAGTCGCTCCGCTTCGTCGAACTCATCGTCAATCGCGGGCTGTCGCCCTTCGTCTTCCTGCGCCTGACCGTGCTGCTGGTGCCGAGCTTCGTCGCCGTCATCCTGCCGATCACGATCTTCGTCGTGGTGCAGTTCGTCTACCAGCGGCTGGCCGGCGACCGCGAACTGACGGTGATGCGCGCCGCAGGGCAATCTCCCTTTCGCCCTCGCCAGGCCGACGCTCCTTCTGGCTACCGCGGTCGCCGCGACTTTGCTTCTGGCTCAATATCTGGGTCGTGCCGGCAAGCTTCGCCGCCTTCCGCGAGTATCAGTTCGAAATCCGCAACCGCATCGCCGCCTTCCTCTCCAGGAGGGCGTTTTCACCCAGATTTCCAACAACCTCACCGTCTATGTCCGCAAGCGCGACCCGGACGGCACGCTGCACGGCATTCTGGTGGATGACGAGCGCGACCCGGCCGGATGCCGCGACCATCATCGCTCAGGGCGGGCGTATCGCGCCGGCCGCTCGGGCCGCGGGTGATCCTGTTCAACGGCGCGCGGCAGGAGGTGGACAAGAAGACCGGGCGGCTCAATCTGCTGACCTTCAGCGAAAACGTGATCAACATCGCTGCCAGCGCCGAGCGGCGACGAGGACCGCTTCCGCGACGATTCGGAGGTCTCCCTGCACGAATTGCTGCACCCGCCGCCGGGACGAGATCCGCGCGCAGGACATTCCGAAATGGCGGGAGGAGGCCTATCGCCGGCATCTCCGCCCCGCTGACGGTCGATATCCTACGCGCTGGTGGCGCTGGCCTCGGTCCTGACCGGCGCATTCCGCCGCCATGGCGGCTTCGCCCGGCCCGCTGATCGGCGTCGGCATCACCGTGGCGCTGGTGGCGCTCGGCCTCAGCGTCGGCAATATGGCCGCGCGCAACAGCGCTTTCCTGCCGCTGGTCTGGATCCACGCGATCCTGCCGGGCGTGATCGCCGCCTGGCTGCTGTTCCGGCCGCCAGCGCATCCGCGTGCCGGATCGGGCGCCGACCGCGGTCGCCGCCACACCGAGCCAGAGCGGGAGGCTGAGCCTGTGTTCCTGTCCCGCATTCTCGCCGATCTATATCAGCCGCCTGTTCACGATTTCGGTGGTCGCCGTGCTCGCGCGCGCTGACCGGCCTCGTCTCGCTCTTCGACTTCCTGGAACTGCTGCGCCGCTCCGCCTCCCGCCCTGACGCGACCTTCGGGCTTATCGTCGAGATGGCGCTGCTGCGCGATGCCCTGGGCCATCCTGTCGATCCTGCCCTTCGCCGTGCTGCTCGGCGGCCTCTGGGCCTTCTGGCGCCTCAGCCCGCTCCTCCGAACTCGTCGTCGCCCGCGCCGCCGGCCTCTCCGCCTGGCAGTTCCTGCTCGGGCCCATCATCTGCGCTTTCACCATCGGTATCCTGGCGATTGTCGATCGTCAGCCCGATCTCCGCCATGCTCTTCGCCAAGGCCGACTTGCTGGAGCAGAACTTCCTCGATGCCGGTGGCGGCCCGCTCGCCCTCAATGGCGGCCAGCTCTGGCTCCGCCAGGGCGACGACACCGGCCTCAAGGGCGGCGTCGCCATCATCCACGCGACCGGGGTGATGATGCGCGACAATGTGCTGACGACCGGGCCGATCACCGTCTTCCGCATCGGTCCGAGCGACAAGATGATCGACCGCATCGAGGCCCAGAATGCCCGGCTGCTGCCCGGTGACTGGCTGCTGGCCAATGCGCGCGATTCTGGTGCCTGGCCAGATACCGACGCCGCCCCGCGCCATGTCGCTGCCGACCGAACTGAACGTCAATCGCATTCAGCAAAGCTTCGCCGCCCCGGACGCGCTCTCCTTCTGGCAGCTGCCCGGCTTCATCCATATCCTCGCCAAGGCCGGCTTTTCGACCGTGGCGCATCGCCTGCGCTTCCAGGCGCTGCTCGCTTTGCCCCTGCTCTGTGCCACTATGGCGCTCGTTGCCGCCGGGTTTTCCATGCAGACCAGCCGCCGTGGCGGCATTGCGCCGGATGATCGGCGGTGGCGTCGCCGCCGGCTTCGCGCTTCTTCATGCTGTCGCAGGTCGCACAACAGTTCGGGCAGTCCGGGCGCGCTGCCCGTGGTATTGGCAGCCTGGGCGCCGGCGGCGGCCGGGCTCATGCTGGCCTTGTCGCTGCTCCTGCATCTCGAAGACGGTTGAGGATCCGCCAGATGTCCAAGACTTCCAAGAGCCGAGCGACAGCCGAAGCGCTCCCCACCCCGACTGGCGCCCCCGGCCAGGGCTGCGCCGCGCCTTGCTCTGCGCCGTCGCCGTCGCCGTCGCCGGGGTGAGCGGAATGCCCACCCTGGTGAATGACGCCGAGGCGCAGACCGGCCTCGCCGGAACCCATTCCAGCGCGACCTTCAGCAGCAAACAGCCCGTCACCTTCAACGCCGACCGCATCGACTACAACCAGAAAACCAATATCGTCACGCTGTCGGGCCATGTCGAAGCCTGGCAGGCCGGGCCATGTGCTCTTCGCCGACCGCGTGCTCTACGACCGCAATACCAATGTCGCCGATGCCGTCGGCCATGTCGTGCTCGTCTCGCCCGGACGGCCAGATCGTCTATTCCGACTACGCCGAACTCAGCCACGACATGACGAACGGCATCATGAGTATGATGAACGTGACGCTGCCGCAGAACGCCAAGCTCGCCGCCAATGGCGGGCGCCGCACCGAAGGCAAGCTCAACGAACTCAGCCGCGCCGTCTATACGGCCTGCGACGTCTGCGCGAAGCACCCTAACAGCTATCCGCTGTGGCAGATCAGCGCGCGCTCCGCGACGCAGGACATCGAGCACCACCTGATCGAGTATAAAGACGCGACGATGGAGATCTACGGCGTGCCGATCCTGTGGCTGCCGTATTTCTCGCACCCCGACCCGACGGCCAAGCGGATGAGCGGATTGCTCATTCCGAGCGCCGGCTACAGCAACCACCTCGGCGCCTTCGCCGAGATTCCTTATTATTGGGTGATCAACAACTCGCTCCGACGCGACCATCACGCCGATCCTGTCGACCAAGGACGGCCTCGCGGGCGACGTGAAATACCGCCAGGCCTTCAATTTCGGCCAACTCAACATCGACGCCTCCGCCGGCCTCGATCAGCGGCAAGATGCAGGGCGCGCTGTTCGCCAACGGCACTTCGACCTCGACCCATCCTGGCGGGCCGGCTTCAACATTCAGCGCGCCGTCCTCGGTCACCTATCTGAACGACTATTCGATCCTGCCGAACGCCAACGAACTGCAGAGCCAGTTCTACCTGGAGGGCTTCGGCGCCGGCTCCTACGCCCGCGTCGAATCGAGCTTCTACCAGGGTCTCGTCGGCAGCGTGACGGATAGCCAGCTGCCGCTCGTTCTGCCCTATGCGATCTATTCCTATACCGGCCAGCCCGACAGCCTCGGCGGCACGCTCTCGGTCAATGCCAACGCCTTCAACATCAGCGGACGACCGGCACGAATACCCAGCGCGCGGCGATCAGCGGCACCTATACGCTGCCCTTCCAAGACAATCTCGGCGAACTCTGGAGCGCCGTCTTTCACGTCGATGCCGCGGCCTATACGCGAACAACATCAACGAGTTCCCGAACTACGACACCCGCGATCGACGCCTCCGAATTGCGCGCCCTGCCCCAGTTCGCCTCAACTACCGCTGGCCGATCATGAACGATTCCGGGCGCGCTGGGCTCGCAGCTCTTCCAGCCCATCGTCCAGCTCATCGCCGCACCGATCATCAGCAACAATGTCGACACGACCAATATCCCGAACGAGGACAGCTACGACTTCCAGTTCACCGACGCGAACCTCTTCGGCTTCAACAAATATCCGGGGATCGACCGGCTCGAGAACGGCATGCGCGCCAATGTCGGCTTCAAGAGCGAGTGGTTCTTCAATAACGGGCGGCACCATCGACAGGCTGATCGGTCAATCATACCGCGCTCATCCGGACGACACCTTCCCTCCGGATTCCGGCCTCACGGACAATGTCTCCGACATCGTCGCGCGGCTCAGCTACACGCCGCCAGCTGGCTCTCCTTCACCTATCGCACCCGGCTCGAACCACACGACCTTGCAGGACAAGTACACGGATACCTTCGTCTCCGCGGGCGCGCCGAAACTGCGGGTGACGGCGGGCTACCTATATTCCGCCGTCGATCCCTACTATTACTATGACGGCAGCCCGCCGCCGGCGAGATATTACGTCCCCCGCAACGAAGTGACCTTCGGCCTCACCACCAGTCTACAGAGCCTGGAGCTTCAGCGGCGCCTTCCAGCGAACATCCAAACCGGTCAGCTCGACAGCAGCAGCCTCGAATGGCGGCTGGCAGAACGACTGTCTCGGCATCAACCTGAGCTTCATCCGCAGCAACACCACGATCGAAGGCGAAACCGGCTCGACCACCATTCTTGTTGACGGTGACCTTCAAGACGATCGGCGCGATTGGCTTTAACGCGCTCTAACATGCCTCGGATTTCGGGAGCTTTGAACCGGGCCATGTCCTTCCGCCTGAAACTCATCTGCCTGCGGTTTGCCGGCATGGCTGGCCTGCGCGGGCCTTGCCGTGCCCGCGGGCCGAAGCGCAGACCGCGACCATCGCCGCCGTCGTCAATGGGGACGTCATCACCAATGACGATGTCGAATAACCGCGCGCGCTTCTTCGCCCTGGCCACCGGCCAGCCGGCGACGCCCGATGTGCTCGACCGGCTGAAGCCGCAAATCCTGCAGCAGCTCATCAATGAGCGCCTGGAGATTCAGGAGATCCGGCGCCGCGAGATCGTCGTGACCGACAAGCAGGTCGCGGCCGCCGATCGGCGAGATCGAGCAGAACAACAACATGGCCGCCGGGCACGTTGCGGGAGAAGCTGCAGGTCGCTCGGCGTCGAGCCTGGCACGCTGGTCTCCCAGGTGCGGACACAGCTCGGCTGGAACCAGGTGCTGCGGCAGGTGGTGAGCGAGATGGGCCGGCCGACGCGCCGCCGATATCGACCGCCAGCTCACTCTGATGAAGAAGCACGGTGCGCAGCCGCAATTCAACGTCGGCGAAATCTTCATCCCCATCAACAGCCCGGCCGCAAGCGCCGGGGCCGAGCGGTTCGCCGAAACGGTGATCACCGAACTGCGGGCGGCGCGCCCTTCCCGATCATCGCCGCGCAGTTCAGCCAGGGCGAGACGGCCCTGCAGGGCGGCGCGCTCGGCTGGGTCGGGCGCCGATCAGCTCGACCCGGCGGTGGCGCAGCTGGTGACCCAGATGCCGATCGGCGCGATCAGCAATCCCGGTGCCGGTCGCGGGCGGCATCGTCATCGTGCAGCTGCGCGGCCGGCAGGCAGGCCGGGGAGAGCGACACGGGCGCGGACGACGTCGTTCTGCATGTGCGCCAGGTCTTCCTGGCCGTTCAGCTCGCCGCTGAACCCCCAGAACCCGACACCGCAGCAGCGGGACACATGGTCAAGCTGCATGCCATCCGGCGTCCGCCCATAGTTGCTGCGATATCGAGGCGGCGAACAAGGCGGCGGGCAATGTCAAACCCGCCGATCCCGGCCCGGTCAATCTCGCCCAGGTGACGCCGCCGCAGTTCCAGGCGCTGCTGACGAGGCTGCCGGTCGGCAAGGCGAGCCCGCCGCTGATCGCCGAACAACGGCGCCTCCCTGGTCATGGTCTGCAGCCGAGAACGACAGGCCGCCGGCCGTGCCGACCGCCAGCAGATCGCCGAGCAGCTGTTCCAGGACCGCGTCGGCCTTGCCGCGCAGCAGACGCTGGACGACCTGCATCGCCAGGGCTCGATCACAGATCATGCAGCGAGCAGCGGATGAGCGCGGAGGGGCCGCCGGCGGGCGGATGCCTTGCGGCCCTGCCGTCGCTCAAGGAGGTCATCGCCCGGCATGAATTCCGGGCGAAGCATTCGCTCGGCCAGCATTTTCTGCTCGACCTCAACCTGACCGCCAAGATCGCCAGCATCGCCGGGCGACCTCGACAGGCCGGCACGTCATCGAAGTGGGGCCGGGGCCGGGCGGCCTGACCCGCGCGCTGCTGCGACACCGGCAGCGAGCGTGACCGCGATCGAGATCGACCCGCGCGGGGTCGCAGGCGCTGAAGAGCTGGCAGGCTTCTACCCCGGACGTCTCAAGGTCATCGCCGCCGACGCGCTGAAGGTGCGCGTGCCGGCGCTTGTGCCTGCGCCACGCCAGATCATCGCCAACCTGCCCTATAATGTCGGCACGCCGCTCCTGGTCGGCTGGTTGCGGGAGATCCGCGCCTTCGAGCGGCTGACGCTGATGTTCCAGGAAGAGGTGGCGCAGCGGATTGTGGCGGCGCCCGGATACCGATGCCTATGGCCGCCTGTCCGTGCTGGCGCAATGGACCTGCCGCACGGTTCTCGCGCTAGCGCATCCCGCCGGAGGCGTTCACGCCCCCGCCGAAGGTCCTTTCGGCCGTGGTGCGGCTCACCCCCCACCCGGAGCAGCCGGAGCCCGCGCTCTTCGCGGCCATGGAACGGGTGACGCAGGCCGCCTTCGGCCAGCGGCGGAAGATGCTGCGGGCCTCCCTGAAACCGCTTGGCGGCGAAGCGCTGCTGCGTCGCGCGGAGATCGAGCCCACGCGGCGCGCGGAAACGCTGACGGTCGCGGAATTCGAACGCCTCGCCCGGCTGGTCTCGGGAGCCGCGCTCTAACTCCGGCCCTCTGCCCGGAGAGAGCGCACCCTGATACGTGTTACACCGTTTTAATCTTCCACGAACTCCCCCGTCAGGGGCGCTCTGCATCCCTCGAATTTAGCCCTGGCCCTCGGCTGAAATGGCAAAGCACGGGACGCGTGAAAACCATCGCGATCTCTGCGGAGCCTGGTGCCGGGGGTTGCCCATCAGTGCCTGCCCGGTAAAACCCGATGCGACGCGACCGACACACCTTTGAGGAGGTTTGGTGACCCGTCTGGCGGACATCTTCGCCCGCAAGATCCCGCATGGCGCGGAACCGACGCCGCTGGCCCAGGCCCGCCAGCCTGAGCGGCAGCAGCGCATGGCTGAGGCTGTCCGCACCGTGCTGATCGTCCGCAGCGGCGCCGCGGCCGACAACGGTCAGGCGGCTGCGGCGCATCCGGAGCCCAGGGTGAATGCCGAGACCGCCCTCAGTCCCATGGTTGAGATCGCGACCACGCTCTGGACCCGCGTTCTGCGCTTCGATGCGGCGGCGCCGGCCTGGCCCGACCGGGACAGGGTTATCGTCTCCTGCCGCCAGCAGGCCCAGATCGTGCGTGTGATCCTGGAATTGTGCGGTATCGATCACGCCCTGCTCGCCTATGGCCTGCCAGGTGTCGAGCCCGTGTTCGCCAGCCCCGGCCAGGCTCTGTCCTTCGCGGTGGGCGAGGCATTGGCCGAGCGCATGATGGCGGCACGCTTCGGCAAGAGCCTTGTCGATCACCGCGTGTGGCTCTGGTCCACCCCATCGGATCTGGCGGGCGGGCTGAGCTTCGAGGCGGCAAGCCTTGCCGGTGAGCTGAAACTCTCCAAGCTCACCATCCTGCTCGAAGAGCCCCCCGCCGGCCGCGCCAAGCCGCCACCGTCAACGACATGCTCGAGCGTTTCGCCGAGTTGGGGATGGGCGACGAAACGCGTGGTGGCGCAGGATCCCGCGGCCGTCGCCACCGCGCTTTCGCATCGCGCTGCGGGCCCGCAAGCCCCTGATCATCGCCTGCCGGCGTCCGTCGACCCCTCCGAAATTGCTGGAAAGGCCGATTCCCGACGATGTGCGGGAGGCTTGGCGTGCCGCGGGCGACCGCAGCACGACGCCCCGCCGCGGCTGGCTGAAGCGCCTGGCCCGGCATGCGCAGGCTGCCGAATTCGAGCGGGTGCTGGCGGCCGGCTGCCGGACGGCTGGCGTGATACCGTCCGCGGCAGCGTGCCAGCATGGCAGAGATCGCCGAACCGCTCGCGCCGCTCGCCGCCGGGCCGCATCTGCGCCACGGCCATGGCGAGCACCATTCCGGATCTGACCGGTGCCTCGCCCTCCTTTCCGGTGGAGACCGCGGTCGCGCCCATCGAAGGGGCCAATGCCGTCGATGCTGCCGACTTCAGCGGGCGCCATATCGCCATCGGCGCGGCGGCCACCGCGCTTCCGGGCGTGCTGGCCGGGCTCGCGAGCCACGGCGGCTTGACGATGATCGCGGAAACCGCGCCACCAACATCGACGCCCTGCCGCAGACGCTCCGTCCTCTGGCGCGGCAGGGCAGGCGCATCATCCATATCCTGTCCGAGGATCACGACGATCCGGCCGCCGCCGCCGCCCTGCCCCTCGCCTCCTGCGCGCCATTCCCAATCTCACGGTTTTCCGGCCGGCCTGCGCGATCGAGACGGCCGAATGCTGGGAAATGGCGCTGCAGCGCGACGACGGGCCGAGCGTGCTGCTGCATTCCGCCCAGCCCATGCCGCGCTGGCGCCAGGAACGGGCCGAAAACGCCTGCGCGCGGGGTGGCTATGTCGCCGCGGGCTTGTATGATGCGCGCGCCGCGACTTTGATCGCGAGTGGCGCGGAACTCGCGATTGCCCTCGAGGCCCGGCGGTTGCTGGCCGAGGCGGGAATTTCGGTTGCGGTCGTTTCCCTGCCGTGCTGGTCGCTTTTCGCGAACCAGAATGAAGCCTATCGTGCCGATGTGCTGGGCGATGCCCCGCGCTTCGGCGTTGAAGCCGGGTCTGATTTCGGCTGGGGCCGCTGGCTTGGTGAACGCGGACAGTTTATCGGAGCGGCAAGCCTCGGGCTGACGGCCGCGCGTCCGGGTGAATATTGCGGGGTCACGGCGGAAGCGCTGGTGATCGCGGTGAAGGAAGAAGCTCTGATGTCCGGCGGTGCCGGACGCAGCAACGTGAGGAGAAGCATGACTATGGCTGTGACGGTAGCGATCAACGGCTTCGGCCGCATCGGGCGGCTCGTTCCTGCGCGCCCTTATCGAAAGCGGACGCATCGGATCTCACCCCGGTGCTGATCAACGACCTCGGCTCGGTCGAAGCGAACGCCCATATGTTCCGCTACGACAGCGTGCATGGCCGCTTCCCCGGCGAGGTGATGGTTGACGGCGACAGCCTCGATCATCACCTATAAGGGCCGCACCTATGGTCCGATCAAGGTGACCGCCGAGCGCGACCCCGCGAAGGTGCCGCTGCAGGGCGTGGACGTTGCGATGGAATGCACCGGCCTCTTCACCAGCAAGGAAAAGGCGCTGCCCCTCCTGCAGGCAGGCGCGCGCAAGGTCATCATCTCCGCCCCCGCCGACCACGTGGACGCGACAATCGTCTATCGGCGTCAACGACAAGACGCTGACCTCGCGAGATGACCGTCATCTCCAACGCCTCCTGCACGACGAACTGCCTCGCGCCGGTCGCCAAGGTGCTGCACGACAATTTCGGCATCGTGCGCGGCTACATGGTGACCATCCACAGCTACACCGGCGACCAGAAGACGGTGGATACGCTGCACAAGGATCTGCACCGCGCCCGTGCCGCCGCCCTCTCGCTCGATCCCGACCTCGACCGGCGCGGCCCGCGCCGTCGGCCTCGTGCTGCCGGAGCTGAAGGGCAAGCTGGACGGCACCGCCATCCGCGTGCCGACGCCCAACGTCTCCCTGGTCTCGCTCGACGTGAACCTCGCGAAGAAGGCGACGAAGGAGGAAGTCAACGCCGTCGATGAAGGCCGCGTCCGAGGGACGCGCTGAAGGGCATTCTCGCCTACAACACCGAGCCGCTGGTCAGCTCCGACTTCAACCACAACCCGGCCTCCAGCACCTTCGACGCGACGCAGACGGCGGTGGTTGATGGCGAGATGGTCCGCGTGCTCGCCTGGTACGACAACGAATGGGGCTTCTCGAACCGCATGGGCGACACGGCGGCCGCCTTCGGCGCCCTCTAATCGGACGCCGCAATACAAAGACTGACGCCCAGGGGAACGCGCCATGACTTTCAAAACGCTCGATCGAGGCGGAGGTGCAGGGGAAGCGCGTGCTCGTGCGCGCCGACCTCAACGTGCCGATGCGGGATGGCCATATCAGCGACATGACCCGCGTCGAGCGGGTCGGGCCGACGATCCAGGAAATCGCCGACAAGGGCGGCCGGGTCGTCATCCTCTCGCATTTCGAGCGTCCGAAGGGAAAGCGCGTCCCCGAGATGTCCTTGGCAGCCGCTGGCGGAGGCGACTTGCCGAGGTGCTGCGCAAGCCGGTGGCCTTCGCCGATGACTGCATCGGCCCGGTGGCCGAGGACGCGGTCGCCGCGGCTGCAGGACGGCGAGGTGCTGCTGCTGGAGAACACCCGCTTCCACAAGGGCGAGGAGGAGAACGACCCGGACTTCGCCAAGCCGCGCTGGCGAAGCTCGGCGACATCTATGTGAATGACGCCTTCTCCGCCGCCCACCGCGCCCATGGCAGCACCGAGGGCGTGGCCCATCACCTGCCGAGCTATGCGGGCCGGCTGATGCAGGCGGAACTGGAAGCGTTGGAAGCCGCGCTCGTCCAAGCCGGAGCGCCCGGTGATGGCGATCGTCGGCGGCTCCAAGGTTTCGACCAAGCTCGACCTGCTCGGCAATCTGCTGAGCAAGGTCGATGTGCTCGTCATCGTCGGCGCCATGGCGAATACCTTCCTGGCGGCCAAAGGCATGCCGGTCGGGCGTTCGCTGCAGGAGAAGGACCTGCACGAAACCGCCCGCGCAGATCATGGCCCAGGCGGCGGCGGGCTCCTGCGAGATCGTGCTGCCGGTGGACGGCACCATCGCGCAGGAGTTCAAGGCGCATGCGCCGACGCAGACTCTGCCGGTGGACGCCGAGCATGACGGCATGTCACTCGACGTGGGCCCGGCGACGGCCGAGCTGATCATCGAGCGGCTTGCCGGCATGAAGACGCTGGTCTGGAACGGTCCGCTCGGCGCCTTCGAGACCCCGCCCTTCGACGCCTCGACCATGAAGGTTGCGCAAGGCGGTGGCCGACCTCACCGCAGGAAGGCCAGCTGCGCAGCGTCGCCGGCGGCGGCGATACCGTGTCCGCTCTGCGGCAGGCAGGCGTCATTGACGAGTTGACGCTATGTCTCCTCGGCCGGCGGCGCCTTCCTCGAATGGCTCGAAGGCAAGACTCTTCCCGGCGTGGAGGCTCTCGGCTGATGGAGACGGTTATGTGATTCCGCGAACCGCCCCAGGCCGCCGTGCCGGTACAGCGGCGGCGGGCTTTTCCCCGTCCGCCGCATTTTCTGCGTCGGCCGCAACTATGCGGCCCATGCACGCGAAATGGGCGCGCGACCCGGACCGCGAACCGCCCTTCTTCTTCACCAAGCCTGCGGATGCGCATCCTGACGGGCGGCGCGGACATGCCCTATCCGCCGCAGACGCAGGATCTGCACCACGAGATCGAACTCGTGGTCGCGCATTGGCACGGGCGGGGCGAATATCCCCGTCGCCGAGGCGCAGGCGCTCATATCTGGGGCTATGCCGCCGGCATCGACATGACGCGCCGCGACCTCCAGGGCGAGGCCAAGAAGGCCGGCAAGCCCTGGGACATGGGCAAGGGCTTCGACCATTCCGCGCCGATCGGCGCGATGGTTGCGGCCAAGGACCTCGGCACCGGCTTTGGCGCCGAGGGCTCTGTCGTGCTGAAGGTCAATGGCACGCAGCGGCAGGCGGGCGACCTCGCGGACATGATCTGGAGCATTGCCGAGGTCATCGCGACGCTTTCCAGCTCCGTCCGGCTGGAGCCGGGCGACCTCATCTTCACCGGCACGCCGGAAGGCGTGGCCGCGGTGAAGCCGGGCGACGTGCTGGAAGGGCTCGATCACCGGCCTGCCTCCGCTTCGGGTCAAGATCGCCGCGTAACATTCTGACTGCCAAACAAATCCCCGCCCCTTGGGCGGGGATTTTCTTTTGTCCCCCGGCCGCGCTATCCAACGCCCCATGCCTAAGCCCTTTCGCATCGTCACCTGGAACATCAACTCCGTCCGCCTGCGCCAGATGCTCCTGAAGGATGTCGTGGAGAGGCTCGACCCGGATGTGATCTGCCTGCAGGAAACCAAATGCCCGGACGAGCTTTTCCCGCTGGAACTGCCCACGTGCTCGGCTTCAAGCACGTCCTGTTCCGCGGCATGAAGGGCTATAACGGCGTTGCGACTTTCTCCAAGCGGCCCATCCGCCGGCATGAGGACACGCAAGGACTGGGTAGGACGGGAGGATTGCCGGCATCTGGCAACCGAGATCGACGCTGCCGGGCGGCCCGCTCCTTGTCCATAATTTCTACGTGCCGGCGGGCGGCGATATTCCGGACGTGTCGCTCAACCCGAAATTCGCCCACAAGCTCGACTTCGTCGCCGAAGCGCGGGACCATTTCGCCAGGCACTCCAAAGCTCCAGCGCTCGCATCCTCGTCGGCGACCTTAACATCGCACCCTTGGAGCATGATGTCTGGAGCCATAAGCAGCTTCTCAAGATCGTCTCCCACACGCCTGAAGAAACGGCCCTGCAGACCGAATGGCAGGAGACCTGCTTCATGACGGGCTCCGGCATTTCGTGCCGCCTGACCAGAAGCTCTATACGTGGTGGTCCTATCGCGCGAAGGATTGGCTTGCAGCCGACCGTGGCCGCAGGCTTGACCATGTATGGGTCACCCACGACCTCAAAGGCGCGCTCAAGCGCCATCTCATTCTCAAAGAAGCGCGCGGCTGGACCCAGGCCTCCGATCACGTCCCCGTTCTTGTGGAGCTTTCCCTATGAACTCGCATTTCCCTGGTAACCGGTGCCGGCAGCGGTGTTGGGCGTGCTGCGGCCCTCGCCCTGCTCGGTGCTGGCGATACGGTCTATCTCGCCGGGCGGCGGCTTGAGGCGCTGCAGGAGACGGCGCTGCTCAGCAGCGGTGGCACGGCCATTCCGGTTCAGGCGGATGTGACGGAGCCCGCGAGCGTCGCGGCGCTGTTCGAGCGCATCAAGACCGAACAGGGCCGGCTTGACGTGCTGTTCAACAACGCCGGCATCTCCTCGCGCTCCATCAATTTCGGAGACCTTTCCTGGGAAGGCTGGCGGCAGGTGATGGCCGTCAATCTGGACGGCATGTTCCTTTGTGCGCAGGCCGCCTTCCGCATGATGCGCGACCAGACCCCGCAAGGCGGCCGCATCATCAATAACGGCTCGATCTCGGCCCATACGCCGCGGCCCGGCTCCGCCGCCTATACCGCAAGCAAGCATGCGGTGACGGGGCTGACGAAGTCGATTTCGCTCGACGGGCGCGTCCACAACATCGCCTGCGGCCAGATCGATATCGGCAATGCGGCGACGGCCATGACCAAGGTGATGGCGGCAGGCGTGCCCCAGGCGGACGGCCGCATGGCGGTCGAGCCGCGCATGGACGTGGATGATGTCGGCCGCACGATCCTGTTCATGGCGAGCATGCCGGCGGAAGCCAATGTTCAGTTCGTCACCGTGATGGCGACGCAGATGCCGTTCATCGGGCGGGGCTGACACCGCCGTAACGCAACGCTGTATTCGCGGGGCAGGTCTGATAGCATCGCGGGGAGCAGCAGCGGAGCGGACCGATGACGGAGCCTTGTGGCGCCGAAGTGCTTGTCGCGAACCTCAAGGCACAGGGGGTCCGGCACGTTTTCGGCATCCCCGGCGCGAAGGTCGACCGGGTTTTTGACTGCCTGACCGGCTCCGGCATCGAAACAGTCGTCTGCCGGCACGAGCAGAATGCCGCCTTCATCGCCGCCGGCATCGGCAAGATGACCGGCAAGGCCGGGGTCTGCGCTCGTGACCTCCGGCCCCGGCGCCACCAATCTCGTCACCGGTTTCGCGACCGCAAATTCCGAGGGCATGCCGCTGATCGGCTTTGCCGGCAGCGTGCCGCGGTCGGAACTGCTCAAGGAGACCCATCAGAGCCTCGATTCGGTCAGCCTGTTCCGCCCCGTGACGCGCTACGCCGCGGAAGTGGAATCACCCGCGGTGATCGGCGAGGTGGTGGCCAACGCCTTCCGCGCGGCCGAAAGCGGGCGGCGCGGCGCCGCCTATATCAGCTTGCCCTTCGACGTGATGAACGGCCCGGCGCCCGATGATGTGCTGACCCCCGTCACCGTCCCGCCGCTCGGCGCCGCGCCGGAGACCGCCATCGCCGAAGCGGCGCGGCTGATCCAGGCGGCGACCCTCCCCGTTCTGCTGCTCGGCATGGATGCCAGCCGCCCGGCGACTGCGGCGGCGCTGCGCGCCCTGCTCCATGCCTATGTCTTGCCGACCGTCTGCACCTATCAGGGTGCGGGCGTCATCTCGCGGGATCTGCTGGGTTGCTTTGCCGGCCGCGTCGGGCTGTTTCACAACCAGCCCTCGGACCAATTGCTGGATGGAGCCGATCTGGTGGTCACCATCGGCTACAACCCGATCGAATATGACCCCTATCTCTGGAACAAGGGCAAGCGGCGGACGATCATCCATATCGACCACATCCTGGCCGCGATCGACCGGGACTACCGGCCGACGGTCGAGTTGTTCGGGGACATCGCCGCGACCGTGACGGCGCTGACGCAGAGGCTTGTTCCGCGCGCGGACCTGCTGGCTCATCCCCTGCTCGGCGCCGTGCGGCGGGAACTGACGGAGATCAAGGCCAAGGGCGCCGCGCTTGGCGGCATGCCGATGCACCCGCTGCGCATCATCAGCGACCTGCAACCCTTCATCAGCGAGGATGTGACGCTCGCACTCGATATCGGCAGCTTCTACATCTGGCATTCGCGCTACCTCTACAGCTTCCGGCCGGAGCAATTGCTGATCTCCAACGGGCAGCAGACGCTGGGCGTGGCCTTGCCCTGGGCGATCGCCGCCTGCCTCGCGCGACCGAACGACAAAATTCTGTCCGTGTCGGGCGACGGCGGCTTCCTGTTCTCGGCGCAGGAGTTGGAGACCGCCGTGCGGCTGAAGTGCAACTTCGTCCACATGATCTGGACGGACGGCACCTACGACATGGTCGCCTTCCAGGAGCAGATGAAATACAGCCGCACCTCGGGCGTGCATTTCGGCCCGGTCGACAAGGTGAAATATGCCGAGGCCTTCGGCGCGACCGGTTTCCGCATCAACCACCCTGATGAATTCGCGCCCACGCTTCGCCGTGCCATGGACATTCCCGGCCCGGTGCTGATCGATATTCCGGTCGACTATGCGCACAATGTCGAACTGGGCCGGGCCATGCATGACCACGTCATCGCCTGAAAGGCAGACAGCACCATGCCCCGCCTGACCTGCGACATCTCCCAATCCCTATGGGATGCGCTGCAGAGCGCCGCGCGCGAGAATGGCGAGACGATCGCCCATGTCGTCTCCCGCGCCCTCGCCGATAGTCTGCAGGTCGAGCATGGAACGCTGTTCCAGGTCTCGACCTCGGGCGCGCTGGTTCAAGGCGTGCTCGACGGCGCGGTCTCGGTCGCGACACTGCGCGCGCACGGCAATTTCGGCCTCGGCACCTACGTCGATCTCGATGGCGAAATGATCGCGCTGGACGGCGCTTTCTATCAGGTCCGCAGCGACGGCTCCGTGCGTCTGGCCGATGATGCCCAACTGGCCCCCTTCGCGATGGTGACGCATTTCAGCCCGGAGCGGGTGACCGCGATGCAGCCCTTCGCCACGATGGCGGAGATGTGCGCGCAGCTGGACGCGCAGAGGTCCAGCGACAATCTGTTCTACGCGGCCCGTCTGCGCGGCCGCTTCCGCCATGTCCATAACCGGGCGGCCTGCAAGGTCGGCGCCCAGGAGACCCTGGCCGAGGCCGCCGCACACCAGGGCGAGTTTCACACCGATGACGTGACCGGCACCATGCTGGGCTTCTGGACCCCGGCCTATGTGAAAGCCGTGGGCGTCGCCGGCTGGCATCTGCATTTCATCAGCGACGACCATCGCTTCGGCGGCCATGTCCTGGGCGCGTCCGGCGCGGGCATCGACGTGGCGCTGGAGCCTCTGGACGATTTTCGCATCGCCATTCCGGAGACGCCGGCCTTTCTGGCGAGCGACCTCACCCAGGACCCGAGCGCCATCCTCGACAAGGCCGAGAAGGCAAGATAGGGCGCCTGCCCGCGCGGCCTATAGCGCCGATAGACCCTCCGCCACGCCGGCCAGCGGCGCGTCCCAACTGGCGTGAGCCTGCTGGCGGAACAGCCGGAGCGAAGGATACCATGGCGTATCCGCCCTCTCCCGCAGCCAGCGCCAATCCGGCGTGAAGGGCAGCAGCACCCAGCAGGGCTTGCCGAGCAAGCCGGTGAGATGGGCGACCGAGGTATCGACCGTGACGACGACATCGAGCGTGGCGATAAGCGCCGCCGTATCCTCGTAGTCCCCGATATCCTTCGCCGCATCGAAGAGCGGCGCCTTGCCCTCATAGCCTGCGATATCGGCCGACCGGTCGCCCTTTTGCAGGCTGATGAGCGCGATACCCGGAACGGGGCCAAGCGCCTCGGCCAGGCGCGCGAAGGCGATGGAGCGGTTGCGGTCATTCTTATGCGTGGGCCGCCCGGCCCAGACGACGCCGACACGCTTGAGCCCGGCGGGCACGCTTTCGCTCAGGCGTGCCGCCCACCGCTCCGCCTTCAGCGGATCGAGCGGCAAGGGCACGAGCGGCGGAATGGTCTCGATCCGGGTACCGTGCAGCCGCGGCAGGCCGGAGAGCGCGGCATAGGCCGCGAAATTCACGCACTCGGCCCAGCGGGTCCGGATCTCGAGGTCGGGAAACATGCGCCGCATCACGGGCGCCATTTCCTTGCTGGTGGCGAGGAATGTCGGCTGTCCTTTGGCAGCGGCCCAAGGGATGTAGCGGCTGAACTGCAGCACGTCGCCAAAACCCTGATCGCCGATCAGCATCAAGGGGCGGCCTTCACCCAAGGGAGCCCCGCCCCATTGGGGCCGGCCCTGCCTGAGCGTGGGCGGCATCAGCGGCGCCACGCCGGGGATACGGAAGCGCCACTCGTATTCCTCCCAGCCCTCGGCAAATTCCCCGAGCAGCAGCTGCGACTCGGCGATCGCGAAATGGGCGCCCGACATGTCGTGCTTGAGGGCAACGGCCTGGCGCGCGCTGGCCAGGGCTTCCTCGACCTGGCCGCGCTCATGGAGGATGACGGACTGGTTCTGATAGCCGATCGGGTCATCGGGCTTCAGGGCGATGGAACGGCGGACGGCCGCAAGCGCATGATCCATCCTGGCAACAACGCGGTACATCTCGCTGATGTTACGCCAATAGACCGGATTGTTCGGGTCGCGGGCGATGGCCTGCTCAAGCAGCCGCACGCCGAGCGGATGACGATTGCCCTTGAAGGCGACGATCCCTGCCAGTTGCAGCACGCGGGCATCCTGCGGGGCGGCGCGCAGGAGGTTGGACGCGATCGATTCCGCCTCTTTCGGCCGGTTATTCTCATGAGCGCTGAGGCCTAACGCCACCATCATGTTGAGCGGCATCGGCACCATGGTATCGGCCTGACGCGGCCCGGGCGGCCGCGGGGCCGCCTGCGGTGGCCCCGCCTGAGATGGCTCGGCCGTCTTCACGCCCAGATTGGTATCAGAATGAGAATCCGGTCCTGCGCTCATGCCGGAAAGCTTAGCGCAGGCGCCCGATGGCCGATAATGGCCTCAGCGCAGCCGCGCCTGAACTTTCTTCGGATCTTCTGCTTTTGCCGGCCGCGTATCCCGCCGCAGCCGCTTTTCCCCCAGGAACAGCAGGATGGGTGCCGCGATAAAGATGGAGGACGACGTGCCGACGACGATGCCGAACAGCATCGCGATGGCGAAAGCTCGAAATCGAGGAGCCACCGAAAATCGCGAGCGGCAGAGCGGCCAGGAACACCGTCATGGAGGTGCCGAGCGTTCGGTTCAGCGTCTCGTTGATCGACATGTCGATCAGCTCGCGCAGCGGCATGGACTTGTACTTGCGCAGATTCTCGCGCATCCGGTCATAGACCACCACCTTGTCGTTGGTGGAGTAGCCGAGGATGGTGAGGATCGCGGCCACCATCACGAGGTCGAACTGCAGCCGCGTGACGACGAGGAAGCCGATCGTCTTGGTGATATCGAGCAGCAGCGTCACGACGGCGCCGACCGCGAACTGCCATTCGAAGCGGAACCAGATATAGACCAGGATCATGAGCAGGGAGAGGCCGAGGGCCATCAGCCCCTGGTCGGAACAGCTGGGCCGAGACCGAGGCGCCGACCGCGCTGGTGCTCAGGACATTATTGCCCGGCGCCACCTGATCGAGCGCCGCGTGGACGCGCGCGACCGCCGCATCGGTCTGCTCTGCGGTGGCACGGCATTCGAGGCGGATCATCACCTCGTTCTTGGCGCCCAGGCTTTGCAGCCCGGCATCCGGCAGGTCATGCGCGGCGAGGGCGGCGCGCAGCGCCGGGAAGCTCGGCGCCGACGGCGTGCGCACTTCCATGACGACGCCGCCCTTGAAGTCGATGCCGAGGCTGAGGCCGGGATAGAAGAACAGCACCGACGGAGGCGAGCGGAGAGCACGGCCGAGACGATGAGGCCGGCAAAGCGCCCGTGCATGAAGTTGATGCGGGTGCCATCCGGTACCAGGCGGAAGAGCGGCCTGTAGAAGAAGCGCATCGGGGTCGTCCTTAAACCGGCAGCGCCGTGGGGCGACGGCTCACATACCAGCGCGAGGTGAGCAGCCGGGCAAAGACCGTCGCCGTGAAGAGGGTCGTGACGATGCCGACCGTAATGGTGACGGCAAAGCCGCGCACCGGGCCGGCACCGAAGATGAAGAGCATGACGTGGGCAAGGAGCGCAGTCACGTTACTGTCGATGATCGTGCCGTACGCGCGCTTGTAGCCGGCCTCCAGCGCCTGCAAGCGGGCTGCGCCCGTTTCGCACCTCTTCGCGCACGCGCTCGTTGATGAGGATATTGGCGTCCACCGCCATGCCGAGGGTGAGCAGGATGCCCGCCATGCCGGGCAAGCGTCAGCGTGGCGCCGAGAAGCGAGAGGATGCCCATCATCATAATGAGGTTGGCGATCAGCGCGATATTCGCGAACCAGCCGAAGAGGCCATAGAACGCCGCCATGAAGAAGATGACGAGCACGAAGCCGACCGCGAGCGAGATGGCGCCGGCGCGGATGGAATCGGCCCCGAGTTCGGGCCCGACACTCTGCTCCTCGATCACCGTGAGCGGCGCCGGCAGCGCACCGGCACGGAGCAGCAACGCGAGATCGGTCGCGCCCTGGGCATCGGAACTGCCGCTGATCTGCGCCCGGCCGCCGGTGATCGCTTCCCGGATCACGGGCGCGCTGATGACCTCGATTGTCGAGCACGATGGCAAAGGGATGGCCGACATTGGCGCTCGTCACCTCGGCGAACTGGCGGGAGCCGAGGCTGTCGAAGGTGATGTTCACGACCCAGCCGCCGGTCTGCGGATCCTGCCCGGCCTGGGCATTGGTGAGATCGGCGCCATCGACCATGACCGCCTGCTGGATCGCGAGCTTCTGGCTGGGATTGCCCTGCATGGGCAGGAACTCATCACCGAGCGGCGGTGTCCCGCCGGCATTGGCGTCCACGCTTTCATCGACGAGATGGAAGGTCATATGCGCGGTTTCGCCCAGCAGCTTCTTGATGCGCTGCGGGTCGGAAATGCCGGGGAGCTGGACCATGATGCGGTCCTGGCCCTGCTGCGCGATCTGCGGATCGACGATGCCGGTGCTGTCGATGCGGCGGCGGACGATTTCGATCGACTGGGTGACGGCGGCGGCGGCGCGGGCCTGCATGGCAGGCTGGGAGAGGGTGAGGATCAGGTTCGTGCCCTCGCCGCTCGACCTCGAAATCGGCGCAGGCTGCCGGGTCCGTTGGGCGGGGTCAGCAGGTCGCTGAGGGCTGCCACCGCAGCCTGGCGCTGGGTCGGGTCGAGCAGGTCGATCTGCACCTCGTTGGCCGTCGCATCGGAGGCGAGGCGCGTATAGCCGATGTTGGCATTTGCGGAAATCCTGCCGCACCTGGTCCACCGTGCTGCCGAGCTTTTCCTTGGCAACGGCACCCATATCGACCTGCATGAGCAGGAAGCTGCCGCCGCGGAGATCAAGGCCGAGGCGGATCTGCGGCCAGGACATGCCGTTCTTCGGCGCAGTCCAGAAATTGGGCAGGCAGAGCAGGATGCCGATCAGGCAGGCCCCGATCACAACGGCGGCCTTGAGCCGGCTGAAGTAGAGCATAGCGGCGGAAGGCCCCCGTTCTTAGACACTTCTCGTGTATATCGAGGCGCGGAGGTATGGCCGTGCGCTCGCACCATGGCAAGAGCCGTTACCGCGCGCGGCCGAATTTCGCCATGAAGCTGGGCTTGGTTGACGGACAGGCGTCACCTAATAACGGTGCAGCCGTTTTTCACATCAGCCGCCTGCGCGGCTGCCGCTTATTGGATAGATGCACCCCATGGAAACCGTGAAGCTTGGCGTGGCCGGGGTTGGCCATTTCGGCCGCTATCATGCCTTGAAGGCGGCCTCATCCCCGCGGGCACAACTTGCCGGCGTCTATGATCGCGACCCCGAGCGCGCGAGGGCTGTCGGCTGGGAGGTCGGCGCGCCGCCTTTGCCGCTTGAGGAACTGATCGCCGCCTCGGATGCCATCATCGTCGCGACACCGGCGGAAGCGCATTTCGACATTGCTGCCCGCGCCATCCGGGCCGGCCGGCACGTGCTGATCGAAAAGCCCGTCGCCTCGACCCTGGAAGAAGCGGACACGCTCGTCGCCCTCGCGCGCGAGCACGACGTCGTGCTGCAGGTGGGCCATCTGGAACGCTTTTCCGCCGCCCATGGCGCGGTTGCCGCCCGCATGGGCAAGCCGCTTTATATCGAGGCGGTGCGGGTGGCCCCCTTCAAGCCGCGCGGCACGGATGTATCCGTCATCCTCGACCTCATGATCCATGACCTCGACCTCGTGCTTTCGCTCGTCGATGCGCCGATCGACAGCGTGGATGCGGTGGGGGCTGCGGTCGCCAGCGCGCATGAGGATATCGCCAATGCCCGGGTGCGCTTCACCAACGGCTGCGTCGCGACCATCACCGCGAGCCGCATTTCCCTGAAGACCGAACGCCGCATGCGGATTTTCGCGCAGAGCGGCTATCTGGCGGTCGACTTCGCCGGTCGGCAAGGTGACGGCGATCCGCGGCAAGGGACAGGGTGGCTTTCCGGTGCCTGGCATGCCCGATTTTTCGGTCCAGGAAACAGCCTGGGAAGACCATGACTCGCTCGCGGCTGAGCATGCGGCTTTTTATGCACTCGATCCTCGATGGTGCCCCGGTGCTGGTGGATGGCCTTGCCGGCCGGCGCGCGCTGGCAGCGGCGATTGCGGTGAAGGACGCGATGGATCGCTCCAACGCGCTCGTGGCCGCGTCCGGCCTGCTCAAGGCGGCGGAACTAGGCCGCCGCTCGTCCAGCAAGGCGAGCACGGCCTCGGCCGCGGCCTCCGACGAGAGACCTTGCGGCGGCGTGAGGCTTTCCATCACCCGCGCGAAAGCCTGACGCTGCGCGGACGCCGCGCCACTGTCCTGCAAAAGCCGCGCGACCTCGGCCGCGAGCGGTCAGGCCGGCTTTTCTCCTGGATGAGTTCCGGCACCACCTCCCGGCCCGCGAGCAGGTTGACCATGGCGGCATAGGGCACCTTCACCACGCGGCGGACGATGGCCGCCGTGAGGGGATTGACGCTGTAGGTCACGACCATGGGCACGCCGGCGAGCGCGAGTTCCAGGGTCGAGGTGCCGGATTTGGTGAGCGCCACCGCCGCCGCGGCGAAGGCGTCGTGCTTGTCCGCCACCGTCGGTCACCAGAATCGGCTTTTCCATCCAGTTGCCGACCGCGGCGAGCACGCGGGGCGCGACCGATGCGGCGACCGGCATGACCGGGACGAGATGCGGAAAGCGGGCCGAGAGCAGGCGCAAGGTCTCTTCAAAGACCGGGAGGAGGCGCGAAATCTCCGTGACACGGCTGCCGGGCATGAGGATGACTCGGCACGGCCTCGGCGGAGAGGTCGTGCGCCGCCCGAAAGCGCGCCGCATCCCCCGTATCGGCGCCCGATTCGAGCACCGGGTGGCCGACGAACTCGGCGGCCAGGCCGTGGCGGGCGAAGAAAGCGGGCTCGAAGGGCAGCAGGCAGAGGAGCTTGTCCCACAGCCCTGGATATTTGCGCACGCGATGTTCGCGCCAGGCCCAGACTTGCGGTGCCACATAATGCACGCGCGGCAGGCCAAGCGGCGCGATGCGCTTCAACAGGCGCAGCGTGAAGCCCGGGCTGTCGATCGTCACCACCACATCCGGCTGGCGCCGCGTGATATCCGCGACCGTCTCGCCCATGCGGCGATAGAGCTTGCGCAGTTTGGGCAGCACTTCGGCCAGGCCCATGAGCGCCAGCTCGTGCATGGGAAAGAGGCTGACGAGCCCCAGCTCGGCCATGCGCGCGCCGCCGATGCCGGCGACCCGTGCGTCGGGCCGATGCGCGCGGATGGCCTGGATGAGCCGGGCGCCGAGCACATCGCCGCTCGCCTCCCCGGCCACGACATAGATGAGCGGTGCCTTGTCCTCTCGCGCCGGGACAGCCGTCATCGGAAGCTGGCGACCCGGCAGGCCGCCGGATGCGCCGGCCAATCCCGATGGTTGCGCACGCCACCGTCCTGGCGCACCGCCTCGATGAGCGCCGGGTCGAGTTCAGCGAAGACGAGGCCGGGCTCATCCATCGCGCCGCGGCGATGACGCCATCTTCCGGGAAGCCGCGGTCACAAGGGCCGAAGACGCCGGCATAGCCGCGATTGACGGTCGAGCGTCGCCGACCATGGCGCTTCGCCCACGGTCGGCGCGATGGCGACGAAGCACTGGTTTTCGATCGCCCGCGCGCGGGCGGAGAGATGCACGCGGTTGAAGCCCCAGAGCGTATCGGTGCAGGAGGGCGCGAGGATCAGCCAGGCGCCGGCCTCGACCTGCGCGCGCACCAGCATGGGGAATTCCACGTCGTAGCAGATGGCGATGCCGATCCGGCCCCAGGGCGTGTCGAAAACCTGCGGCTCCTCCCCTGCCGAGACCTCCCAGGACTTCGGTCTCGAAGCGGGTCATCACCCGCTTTTCCTGAAAGACGACCGTCCTTCGGCCGAGATGAGCGGCGCGCGGTTGCGCACCGCGCCCGCGCGCAGCATCGGCACCGAACCGCCAAGCAGCCAAATGCGATGGCGGCGCGCTGCCTCCCGCATCACCGCCAGGATTTGATCGGCGCGCTGCGACGATCGCGTCCCGCTCCGACGACCGCATCGCCGGCATCGGTGAAGGCAGCGGCGAGTTCCATCGCCGCATATTCAGGCAGGACGAGAAGATCGGCGCCCTCCTCCTTCGCCGCGCGGAGGATGTCATCGAGCTTGACCTCGAAATCCTCGATGCTGCGGAGCCTTTCGATCGGGTATTGCGCCAAGGCGAGGCGAAGGCGGGTCATGGCAAAGGCGCTCCTGTCAGGCTCTTCATCCAGAAGGCGAGTCGGTGCGGGGTTTCCTCCGCCGCGCCGACCTCCTTCCAATGTCATCGCGCAGCTGAGGTCTGGGGATAAGGCGTGAAGCCGCGCTTGCGCCAGAAATCGTCGAGCGGCACGGCGTCGGCGGGCTTCGCCGGAGTGGTCGGCCGGGCGCTCGACGGCGCAGAAGGCGGCAAAGTCGCAGGTCGGAGGCGGCGCGGGCATGGGCCTCCCGCTCGGCGAAGAAACGCACGCCGGCGCCGGAGCCGCGATAGGCTTTGAGCAGGATCGATTCGCCAAAGTAAAAGACGCGGTCCGATGTCGATGCCGGCGGCGCGGAACGGCGCCTGGACATTCGCGCGTCTCGTCCGCGAGCGGCAGGCAGGTGGAGGCGCCGACCACCTCCGCCCCATCGAGAGCGAGCACGATCGCGGCGCGCGGGCTATCGGCATAGATGGTGAGGTAGGTTTCCTCGTAGGCCAGGTGGCCGTCATAGAGGTAGGGCCAGTCGCGGAAGACGGCGATCCGCAGCCGTGCCAGCGCCGGGATGTGCGGGCGCACCCCGCGCCGGTGACGGTGACGATGCGCAGCGCGCCGGTGCCCGTCATCCGCAGGCGTTGCCGCGCAGGGTGAAGGCGATCGACGACATCGCCGGGCCCCATCTGGAAGGTCGCCTCGCAGCCGGTCGTGACGACGGCGGGCGGCGCGTAGAAGCCGCCGCCCCAGCCGCCGAAGCCGCCCCAGCCCCAGCCGGGGAAGGCCGGCTGGCCCGGGAATGACGGCGGTGCTCTGCCAGTCATAGGCGAGGAATTTGATGCCGCCGGTGGTGATGGTGCGGTTCGGCACGCCGAGGCCTTGGATGAGCGCGGATTCCGGCTGGCCGACATAGGCTTGCAGGCGCTGGGCGAGGCTCGGGCCCGTCTGGCAGCCCGCGAGGAAGAGAAGCGCCAGCATGCCGAGCCTGGCCGCCGCGCAAGGGGCGGAGGCGCATGCGGGATTATCCTACCGGACAGCGAATCGACCTGCTAGCATGAGGCGATGAACATCGCCATGCGCAAGCCAATACGGTCGCGGAGTTCCTCTCCTGGGAGAACCGGCAGGAACTGCGCCACGAATTCGACGGGTTCCAGCCGATCGCCATGACGGGCGGAACGGCTGCCCACGCGGCGATTCAGGCCAATATCCTGGCGGCCCTCACAACCCGGTTGCGCGGCAAGCCGTGCCGTGCCGTATGGCAGTCGACCTCAAGATCGAAGTCGTGGGCCGTATCCGCTATCCGGACGCCTTTGTCGTCTGCACCCCCGTCGCGCCCCATGCGCAGGTCGTCACTGA
Organism: uncultured Alphaproteobacteria bacterium; assembly: GCA_963834475.1. Classification (GTDB taxonomy): domain Bacteria; phylum Pseudomonadota; class Alphaproteobacteria; order Acetobacterales; family Acetobacteraceae; genus Acidisoma. Next base: position 291,261 of record CAWIBZ010000005.1, read on the forward strand.
TCCGGTCGTCGTCTTCGAGGTGCTGAGCCGCGGCACGGCGGAGACCGACCTGTTTGCCAAGAATGCCGAATACCGCGCGAGTGGCAGCATCCGCCGCTACGTCATCCTGCGGCAGACGGAAGCCGCTGCCATCGTCTTCGCCCGTCAGGGCGAGGATTGGGTCTCACGGGTGATTGGCGAGGGCGGCACGCTATCCCTGCCCGAAATCGGCGCCGACATCCCGCTTGCCGAAATCTATGCCGATATCGACCTGGCCTCTGCCCAAGCGGGCGAGGCGGATGAGGACGACGGCGGCCCGGCCGTGCTGGCCTGAGGCCAGCATGACGCTGGTTACCGATCTCGCAGCCTTCACCCTCGCTGCCAGCCTGCTCACCGTCACACCGGGGCTCGATACCGCGCTTGTGCTGCGCAGCCTGAGCGCCGGCGGACCGCCCGCGGCATTCCGCGCCGCAGTTGGCGTGGCTCTTGGCTGCCTCGCCTGGGGACTCATCGTCGCGGCCGGGCTGGGCGCGCTGCTCGCGGCCTCACGCCTCGGCTATGACGCGCTGCGCCTCTGCGGCGCGGCCTATCTGCTCTACTTAGGATTGCGCCTCTTCCTCGCGCCCCGGCGGGAGGGACTGGCGCTCACCCCCCAGGCAACAGCCGGGCAGAGGGCAATGACCCCGGTGCTGCGCGGCTTTCTCACGAATATCCTCAACCCCAAGGTCGGGGTTTTCTACGTGAGTTTCCTGCCGCAATTCGTGCCGCCGCACCTGCCGGTCGCACCCATGATCGTCGCACTTGCCGCGATCCATGGGACGCTTGGCTTCGGCTGGTTCGCCCTGCTCATCACCGCGGCGGCGCCCCTCACGGCAGCACTCCGCCGCCCTCGGACGGTCGCTCTCATGGACCGGCTGACCGGCCTCGTCTTTCTCGGCTTCGGTCTCCGGCTCGCCCTCGGGGAGCGCGGGTGATCAACCGACGCTAGAGGGGTTGTTCCGGCAGCCATTGCACCTGCTCGATGCGGTCGGCGCCCGATGCGATCATGGCCAGGCGATCGAAGCCAAGGGCGATGCCGGCCGCGGGCGGCATGCCGTGCTCGATCGCCGCAAGAAAATCCTCGTCGAGCGCCCAGCCCTCATCGCCATAGAGCGCGCGGCGGCGTGCGCGATCATCCAGGAAGCGCGCCCGCTGCTCCGCCGCATCGGTGAGTTCCACGAAGGCATTGGCGAGTTCCATGCCGCAGACGAAAAGCTCGAAGCGCTCGGCAACCCTGGGGTCGGCCGGATCGCGCCGGGCAAGCGCCGCCTGTGCCGCGGGCCAATGGGTGAGGAAGGTCGGCTGCGCCTGGCCCAGATGCGGCTCCACGCGGCGCGAGCAGGAGACGGAAGAAGAGATCCTCCCAGTTCTCGCCCTCGCGCAGCCGCTCCCCGGCGGAAGCCGCGAGGGCCGCGGCATCGCCGGCGGTGCTCCAGCAGATCGGCGCCGCCCGCGTAGGCCCGGAAGGCCTCCGCCAGCGTCATCTGCTCCGGTGCGGCGAGGCTTGTCGTGATGCCCTGGGACGTGACGACCGGCGGCAGGACGGCGCGCAGCAAGGCGGTCGTCTCCGCGATCAGATCGGCCATGCCGGCGCCGGGCCGATACCATTCCAGCATGGTGAATTCGGCCGCGTGGCGGCGGCTTCCCTCCCCGTTCCGCCAGACCCGGGCGAGCTGAAAGATCGGCCCAGCGCCCGCCACCAGCAGCCGCTTCATGGCGAATTCCGGGCTGGTATGGAGGAACAGCGGGGTGCGGCGCCATCGACGCCGATGCGCTCGGTGCGGAAGGCTGCAGAGATGCACCTCCTCGCCCGGCGCGGGCACCGCATAGGGCGTTTCGACCTCCGTATAGCCGCGTGCGGTGAAGAAGGCGCGGGCCGCCTGCCAGCAAGAAGTGCGCGGCGACGGAGGAAGGGCAGCCGGGCGGCGAGGCTTTCAGGGTGCCAGATGGGAAGCGAGGCCATCCCAGCCGGTTAGCATGCTCCGCCAGCGATCACGATAGGCGATGCAGAGCTCGCCTGATCGGCGAGGGCGCCAGGGCGCGCGCCGGGCTGCTCGGCCGGCGGCGCTGAGCCCGCGAGCCAGAGAACGGCCGCGCTGATGCCGCCGCGCGTGCCGCCTGCCTCCACCGCGGTCCGCAGGACGCAGGCTCTGCAGGACAGCCGGGAACAGCGGATTGGCGGCGAACGGGCCATCCACCAGGATGCTGCCGCTGGCGCCGAGGTGATCGAGAATGACATCGGCCATCAGCGCGCAATAGAGCGTGGCGAGCGCCGCGCGCGCCTGTGGGCGAAAGCCCATCCGCGCGCGATCAGCCTGCCCTCCTGCCCTTGGAAGGGACCGGCCAAGCGCGAAGCTGGGCAGCGCCATGGCGCCCGCCTGCGAGCACCGCCGCGAGGCCCGCCTGATCCGGCTGGCGGCACGCGCCCGCCTCCCCCGCGATCGCCGCATATTCCCGCCCGCCCATGAAGCGCGCGGTGGCCGTCGGCACGCCCAGCGCATCGACATTGGCGAGCATGTCCTCCGCCTCACGCAGGTGGCGAGATCAGCGCCAGGGGCGAGGATGATGCACCAGGTGCCGCTGGAGATGACGGAGAAGCGCTCGCCCCGCCCGCGCGCGACGCGATGCGAGAGGTAGGAGGCGTTGGAGTCATGGATGCCGCAGATGACGGCGCAATCGGCCGGCAGGCCGGTGGCCTCCGCAATATCCTGGCGCAGCGGGCCGAGGGCCGCGCGCGCGGGACGCACGGGCGGCATCAGCGCGCCCCAGCCCTGGCGACGCGACGAGCGAGGAAAAGGCCTGCCTTCGCCGGGTTCCAGAGATCGCTGTGGCAGCCGAGAGAGGTCACTTCACTCGCGGCAATGCCGCGAAAAGCGCCAGGACCAGTATTGCGGATAGGGCAGGATATGATGCGTGCGCGGAAGATGTCCGGCAGGCTCGTGCTGCACGCAAGAAAATCTGCGCGCCGAGGTTGAGCCCGGCAGGCAGCGCGGGCGACAGCGTTTCCGCGAAAGCCGGGCGGATGCGCCGATAGCCCGCGCAGGAAGGCATCAAAGCCAGCGATCCTCGTAATCGGGCGCGAGCAGCACCTCGCCCTCGCGCCCAGCAGCACCATGGCCGCGCCATGGGCCACGGGCACAATGGCGCGGATGCGATGCTTCTCGGGTGCCGCTTTCAGTTGCGCGAGCAGCCCAGGATTCGATGCCCTGGACATCAAGCTGCCTTGTCAGCGGCGCGAATCCGCAGGCTTTCGATGGCGGGTGACGGCCGCTCGACCGACCAGACGGTCGCCCCGCTGTCTCCTCGACCAGCATGAGCTTGGCATTGGTCTTGCCGATGTCGATGACGGCGACGACGGCCGGACATGACCGCATCAATCCAGATGGAAAGACGGGGTGAGACGGCACCACGACCGGCGAGGCATCCGGATTCGTCGCCATGATATCGCCCATGAAGGCCCACCAGCGCTGCATCACCTCTGCCGGGAGGGCTCCATGCGATGATCGGCCGCGCGGCGCAGAACGGCGAAAAGCGCGTTCGTCTCCGGATCGAGGAAGATCGAATAGTCGCTGATCCCGGCATGCCGCAGCAGAGCGACAAGGTCGGGCCAGATCTCATCGTGCCGGCGGCTGATATTCGGCCGCCTGCCCCGGGTTGAGCATCATGCGGAAGGCGATCTGTTCCATGCGCCATGGGCTGCCGTCCTCAATAGCTGCCGCGCGCCGGCCGGAATAGCCGACGAGGGAGGAGAGTGCGACGACCGCGATCAGCAGGCCGCCGGTGACGATGGCGAGCACGATGCCGGGCACGTTGAGCAGCGACAGCCCGAAGGTCACGAGACCGATCAGCGAGGCCGACAGCACGACGCCCAGAATGGAGCCCTGGCCGCCATCGATGGAAATGCCGCCCAGGATCACCATGGTGATGACCTCCAACTCCCAGCCCGTGGCGATGGAGGGCCGCGTCGAACCGAGGCGCGAGGTCAGCAGCACGGAGGCCAGGCCCGAGACCGTGCCGAGGAGCACGAAAATCCAGAACTTGTAGGCATCGACACGAATGCCGGAGAGCCGTGCGGCGATCGGATTGGCGCCGATCGCGAAGATGCGCCGGCCGATGACGGTCGTATGCAGGACAATGGCGAAGATGACGGCGAGGACGGCGAAGAGCACGAGTTCGAAGGACACCGGCCCCCAGACATAGCCCTGGCCGAAATAGGCGAAGTCTGGCCATAGGCTTTCAGCACGCCATCGCCGATGGACGGCATAGGCGACGCCGCGGAAGAGGCTGAGCGTGCCGATGGTGGCGACGATCGAGGGCACGCGGAAGACCGTGACGAGCACGCCATTGACGCCGCCGGCGCACAGCCCGACGACAAGCCCGGTGACGCAGACGAAGCGGCGTGCCGAAACCCGCCTGCGCCACCAGCCCCATGAAGACGGAGGCCATCGCCATGGTGCTGCCGACGGAGATGTCGATCTCGCCCGCGATGATGAGCAGCGCCATGGGCAGCGCCATGATCGCGCGCTCGGTGAAATTGAAGCTCGCGTCCGACAGCGTCCAGGGATCGAGGAAATAGGGCGAGAGGCGCGATGTTGAGCAGGAAATCGGCGATGACGACGAGGCCGAGCAGCACCTCCCAGCGCAGCAGCCGCCGCCAGGAGAAGGATTTGCGCGCCGTGCTCTGCGCGGGCCTGCGACGGACGAGGACGAGCGTGCTCATGACGCCGCCTCCGCCCGCTCAAGAATCTTGCGGCCGTGGCTTTTGCGATAGGTGCCGGCATTGAGAATGACGGCGATGGTGATGACGAGGCCGCTCACCGCCATCTGGAAGAAGGGCGAGATGCCGACGACCGGCAGCGCGTTCTTGATGATGCCGAGGAAGAGGCCGCCGAGGACAACACCCACGACACCGCCAACGCCGCCGGTGATGGAGACGCCGCCGATGACGCAGGCGGCAATGACCTGCAATTCGAAACCCGAGGCGACATCGGTATAGGCGACCGCGAAGCGCGCGACCCAGAGATAGCCGGCGAGCCCCGCGATAGCGCCCGAGAGCACGAAGGCGAGGCATTGCATGCGGCCGACATCAATGCCCGCATAGGCGGCGGCATTCGGGTTGTTGCCGGCGGCATAGAGGTTGCGCCCCGCGACCGCGTAGCGCAGGAAAGCCCAGGCGAGGACGGCGACGAGAATGCCGATCCAGCTCAACACGCTGATGCCGAGAATGGGCATGCGCACGAAGCCGAGGAACAGCGGCGACATCTGGCCGCTGTTCACCCAGGCGCCACCGGACACGAGATAGACGCGCCGCGATAGACCGAGAGCGTGCCGAGCGTGGCGACGATCGAGGGGATGCGCACCCGCCAGACGAGCAGCCCGTTGATAGAGGCCCAAAGCGCGCGCCCATGACCACCGCGATGACGATGACCGGCAGAATGCCGGCACCCGGATAATGCGCGTTGAACAGGGCCACCACCATGCCGGTGAGCGCCGCATTGGCAGCGACCGACAGATCAACGCCGCGGGTGAGCAGCACGAACATCTCCCCCACCGCGAGCATGATCAGGAGTGCCGTGTCATCGAACAGCGACTTGATGTTGTCGATGACGAGGAAGCGCGGAAAGGCGATGGTGACGAGGGCGAGGAGCAGCAGCGGTGAGCAACCCCAGCCCCACCTCATGCGGCAAGGCTCTGCCGGCGTCCTGGAAAGCTTAGGCATCGGTCGCGGCCTTCACGATGCTTTCCGGCGTCGCCTCCGCGCGGGTGAAGTTCGCGCGCAGCCGGCCGCGCCGCATGACCAGAATGCGGTCCGCCATGCCCATGACTTCCGGCAGTTCGGAGGAGACCATGATGATGCCGAGGCCTTTGGCGACCATCTCGCCCATCAGGCGATAGACGGCGGTCTTGGCGCCGACGTCGATGCCCTTGGTCGGCTCGTCCATGATCAGCACGCGCGGGTTGGTCGCGAGCCATTTGGCGATGACGACCTTCTGCTGGTTGCCGCCCGAAAGCTCCTCCAGCCGCTGGCTGACGCCCGAGGTCTTGATCTGCAATTCGGTGACATACTCCTCCGCGAGCGCCCGCTCTTCCGAGCGGCGCAGGAAACCGCGATGGGAGAGATGCGAGAGCGAGGGCAGCACGATATTGCTCGTGATCGGAAAGCGCAGGATGCCGCCCTGGATCTGCCGGTCTTCCGGCACATAGGCGATGCCGGCGCCGATCGCCTCCTCCGGCGAGCGGATGTGCAAGGGGCGGCCGTCCAGCCTGATGTCTCCCCGCATCAGCCTGGGTGAGGCCGAAGATCGCCTGCATGACCTCGCTGCGGCCGGCGCCGACAGCCCATAGACGCCGAGGATTTCGCCGCGCCTGAGGGTGAAGCTGATATCGGCGAATTCCTCGCCCCGCGACAGGCCATCGACCCGGAACAGCTCCTCCCCGATCGGCACCGCGATCTTCGGAAAGATCTGGTCGACGGAGCGGCCGACCATCAGGCAGATCAGCTGGTCACGCGACGGCCTCGCCGATCAGCCCATGGCCGACGGCCGCGCCATCGCGGAAGACCGCGTAACGATCGGCGATGTCGAAAATCTCGTCGAACTTGTGGCTGATGAAGAGGATGGCGCGGCCTTCCGCCTTCAGGCGGCGGACGATGGCGAAAAGCTCCTCGACCTCGCGATGCGAAAGCGCGGCCGTCGGCTCATCCATGATGACGATGCGCGCCTCATTGGAAAGCGCGCGCGCGATCTGCACGAGGTGCTTCTGCGCCACGCTGAGCTGGCGCATCGGCATGCGCGGGTCGATCCGCGGATCGAGTTCCGCGAGGATCGCGCGCGCGCGCTCGCGCATGGTCGCCCAATCGACCATGCCGTGCTTGCGCGGCCGGTCGGTCACGAAGATGTTCTCCGCGACCGAAAGATCGTCGAAGACAACGGCCTCCTGGATGAATGGCGCTGATGCCGAGCCGCCCGGCGCCATCGGCCGAGCCGATGCTGCACCGGCTTGCCCGTTGAAGCGGATCTCCCCGCCATCGGCGTGATGCACGCCCGTGAGGATCTTCACGAGGGTCGATTTGCCGGCGCCGTTTTCGCCGATCAGCGCCGTCACCTCGCCCGGGATAGAGGTCGAGCTCACCCTTCACCAGCGCATGGACGCCGGCGAAGGATTTTGTCACGCCCGACAAGGCTGAGTATCGGATCGCCCATGAGAGCCAGCCTGCCCTGATCGCCGGCAGGCGCAGCGGCTTCGCCGCGCGTGACCCTCCATCATCAGAGAAAGCGGCTGCTCAGAAGACCTTCGCGAACTGCTCGACGTTGGACTTGTCATAGGTGAAGGGCACCGCCATCGCGCCGACGCCGTTCAGCGTTGAAGGCGATCTTGCCCATCCGGCCAGCCGGCAGGCTGTTGCCCGGACCCTTCATGCCCTTCACCAGATCGACCGCGACATAGGTGCGTGGTGTAGCCGAGATCGATCGGGTTCCAGATCGCGAAGCTCTTGATGGACCCGGCCATCGACATGGCCCGCGCATTCGGACGGCAGGCCGAGACCGGTGACATAGACCTGGCCGACCTTCTTCGCATCTTCCACCGCCTTGGCGCTCGCCACGATGCCGACCGAGCTCGGCGAGACGATGACCTTGAGATCCGGATACTTCTGCAGAAGCGCCGTCGCCTCGCGATAGCTGTCATCGGCGAGGTCATTGCCATAGACGATGGAGACGAGATCGAGGCCCGGATATTGCGGCAGATGCTTCTTCATCACCGCGATCCAGGCATTCTGGTTGGTCGAGGTCGGCGTCGCCGAGACGATGCGCGAACTTGCCCTTGCCGCCCGGCAGCGGCGGCAGCGGCGAGCTTGTCCAGCGCCTCGCCGATCAGCTCGTCGGAGGACGGGCGCGACATGCACGATGCGGCCGTCCTGCCCGACGGCGCGAATCATAGGAAATCACCTTGATGCCGCGCTGCGATGCGCACGCTTGCAGATCGGCACCAGCGCATCCGGATCATTGGCGGAGATCGCGATGGCATCGACATGCTGGTCGATCAGGGACTGGATGACTTCGATCTGGCCTTCGGCCGTCGTCGATGGTCGGGCCCGTGAAGATGACCTTCACATTGCCGATCTGCTTGGCGGCTTCCTCGGCGCCCTTGTCAACGGCCACAAAGAAGCCGTTGCCGAGCGATTTGGCCACCAGGCCGACGCGGATTTCATCGGCGGCGCGCGCCGGCAGCGCCAAGCCCGCCGGCAGGGCAGCAGCACCCGAGTGCTGCGCGCCGTCGTCTTGATAAAGCCTCTACGGTCCATGATCATTCCTCCCTTGTTTGTTCCGACGTTTTTGCCGTCGTTTAGGCGATCATTGTTGACGTCGATCGCTTATGCGACGTGCAAAATCCTTTTCCAACCGGATCGGCCGCGGCCTCCTCGGCGTCGACCACGACCGTTTCGATCCCTGCCGCGCGCAGCATCTCGAGATCCTCCGGGGCCGCACCGCTATCCGTGATGACGGTCGCGAATCCGCGCGAGGGGCGCCACAACCATCGACGAGCGCTGCCGCAGCTTGCGGCTGTCAGCCATGATGACCAGACGCTCGGCGCATTCCAGCAGCTTCATCTCGCGCCTGCACGACGAGCGGATCGGTCTCCATCATGCCGAAGCTGTTGAGACCGTAGCAGCCGGTGAACAGGATGCGGCCCCAGAAATGCTTGGTCGTGTCCTGGCCGAAGGGGCTGAGCACGATGCTCTGCTGCGGATAGATGGTACCGCCGGGGATCGTGATGCGATGCCGGCCGTTCTGCATCAGCTCGGAGGCGAGCGGGAAAGGAGTTCGTCAGGATGTCGAGCTTCAGGTCGCCCAGGAATTCGACCAGCCGGTAGGTCGTCGTGCCGCCATTGATGACGATGCTATCGCCATCTTCCATCATCGCGGCCGCTGCGCGGGCGATGGCGCGCTTTTCGGCGAAGCGACCCGCTCCTCGGTCGCGAAATGCGCGGCTCCCAGATGCGCCTGATGGCGCGGCCGCAACGCCTCCGCCCCGCCGCGCACCCGCCGCAGCTCGCCGCGATCGGCCATGGCAGCGATATCGCGCCGGATCGTGGCCTCGGAAGCGGCCAGCAGCTCCACCAGTTCCGTGACGGAGACGACGGACCGGTCCTCAACCAGATTGCGGATGATGCGGTGACGCTCGCGTTCGAGCACGGTTGGAGGTTTCCTATTGTCTTGCACCCGAGAAAGCGTCAGAAACGCGTCATCCGTCAAGCATGTTCTTTCGCATTCTTGACGGTTTTTTATCGAAGATGGTTGATCGTGAGCGAAGATCGGACTAGGACAGGCTGGGCCACAGCCCTGAAGCCGACCCGGCTCCTGGCGGAAAAACGGGCCTCGCGGGAGGATGCGGATGGACGCGCTCGACCATGTATCGCTGCTGGAAAACCGTTGGGATGACGCGGCCGCCGACGGGCTGAGCCCTGAGGCGCTGCTCGTCTACCGCTCCAACCTGCTCGGCTCCGACAAGCGGATCACCAATTACGGCGGCGGCAACACCTCCTCCAAGCTCGACATGCGCGACCCGCTGACCGGCGAGAGCGTCAAGGTGCTCTGGGTCAAGGGCTCGGGCGGCGATATCGGCAGCATCAAGCTCGACGGTTTCGCGACGCTCTATATGGACAAGCTCCATTCGCTGCGCGGCATCTACAAGAGCACCGACCAGGAAGACGAGATGGTCGGGCTCTACAACCATTGCACCTTCAACCTGAACCCGCGCGCGACCAGCATCGATACCGCGCTGCATGGGTTCATCGACCATCCGCATGTCGACCACGTCCACCCCGACGCGATCATCGCCATTGCCGCCTCGGCCGACAGCCGAGCGCTGACGCAGCGAGATTTTCGGCGACACCGTGGGCTGGGTGCCATGGCGCCGCCCCGGCTTCGAGCTTGGGCTCTGGCTCAAGAAATTCGCCGATGAGAATCCGCGGGCCAAGGGCGCTGGTGCTGGAAGCGCACGGGCTGTTCACCTGGGGCGAGACCCAGAAGGAATGCTACGAGACGACGATCGACGTCATCAACAAGGCGATTTCCTTCCTCGCCGAGCGCAGCCGCGGGCAAGCGTGATGTTCGGTGGCGAGCGCATCGCGCGCCGGCCGCGCCCGAGCAGCGCCGCGCCGTCGCCGCCGGCCTCATGCCGGTCATTCGCGGCCTGATCAGCCGGGAAGCGGCCGCTCAAGCTCGGCCATTTCGATGATTCAGCCCGAGGTGCTGGAGTTCGTCGGCAGCCATGATCTGGCGAAGCTGGCGCCGCTCGGCACCTCCTGCCCCGACCATTTCCTGCGCACCAAGATTGCGCCGCTGGTGCTGGACTTCGATCCGGCAGCGCCAGACGGTGGCCGATCTGCTGCCCGGCCTGCCGGCGGCGCTGGAAGAGCTACCGCGCAGCGTTACGCCGCCTATTATGAGCGCTGCAAGCGCCCGGACAGCCCGAAGATGCGCGATCCCAATGCCGTCGTCTATCTCATCCCCGGCATCGGCATGCTGACCTTCGCGGCTGACAAGGCAACGGCGCGGATCGCTGGCGAGTTCTACCGCAATGCCATCAATGTCATGCGCGGCGCCTCCACCCTCTCCACCTATCGCGGCCTGCCCGAGCAGGAGGCTTTCGACATCGAATACTGGCTGCTGGAAGAGGCGAAGCTGCAACGCATGCCCAAAGCCACGCGCCATGGCCGGCAAGATCGCCTTCATCACCGGCGGCGCAGGCGGCATCGGCATGGCAACCGCCCGCCGGCTGATGCAGGACGGCGCCTGTGTCATGCTCTGCGATATCGACCGCGAGGTGCTGGAAACGTCCCGCCAGGAACTGGCCCAGACCTATGGCGCGGACAATGTGGGCACGGTCTGGGCGGATGTCACCAAGGAAGAAGCGCTGATCGCGGCCTTCCGGGAAACCGCGGCGCCGTTTCGGCGGGCTTGATGTTTGCGTCTGCAATGCCGGCATCGCCTCCGCAGCCCCCCTGGAGGAGACCTCCCTCGCCCTCTGGCAGAAGAATATCGATATTCTGGCGACCGGTTATTTCCTCACCTCGCGCGAAGCTTTCCGGCTGATGAAGGATCAGGGCATCGGCGGCTCGATCATCATGGTCGCGAGCAAGAATGCGCTCGTCGCCTCCCCCGGCGCTTCCGCCTATTGCACGGCCAAGGCCTCGGAACTGCATCTTTCGCGCTGCGTCGCCCTGGAAGGCGCGCCGTTGGGCATTCGCTCCAATGTCGTGAACCCCGACGCGGTGCTGCGCGGCAGCCGCATCTGGAAAGGCGAATGGGGCGTGCAGCGCACGGCCTCCTACAACAAATCCTCGCTCGAGGAGCTGGACGAGGTCTACCGCCAGCGCAGCTTGCTCAAGCGCAGCGTCTATCCGGAGGATATCGCCGAGGGCATCGCCTTCTTCGCCTCGGACATCTCCTCCAAATCAACCGGCAATATCATCAATGTCGATGCCGGCAACGCCAACGCCTTTTCGCGGTGAGCATCATGGATCAGGTCTCCTCGCCTGCTTTGGATCAGGACTTCATCGCGCGCCAGAACGCAGGGCTGCGCGCAGCACTTGAAGACGACTATGAGGCGCTCGGCCGCAGCCTCGCCCGTCGTGGTATCAATATCGAAGACATCACCCGCGCCGTCGGGGCTTTCGCCGTCGCCGCGCCAAGCTGGGCGGTGGGCACGGGCGGCACGCGCTTCGCTCGCTTCCCGATCGGCGGCGAGCCCCGCACCATCTTCGACAAGCTTGAGGATTGCGCCGTCGCCAACCGGCTGGGTGGCGCGACGCCCACTGTCTCGCTTCATTTCCCCTGGGACGAGGTGGAAGACTACGCGGCGCTGAGGGAATTCGCGGGCAGGCTCGGCCTCGGCTTCGATGCCGTCAATTCCAACACCTTCCAGGATCATCCCGGCAACCCGCTGCACCCTCTCTCCTACAAGTTCGGGAGCCTGAGCCATACCGATGCGGCCGTGCGCGCACAGGCGGTGGCGCACAACATCCGCTGCGCCGAGATCGCGGCCAGGATCGGCGCGCCCGCGCTGACCGTCTGGGTCGGAGACGGCTCAAACTTCCCAGGCGCGCAGCACCTGTCCCGCGCCTTCGAGCGCTATATCGACAGCGTCAAGGCCATCTATGCCGGCAGTGCCCGATGATTTCCGGCTGTTCCTTGAGCACAAGATGTATGAGCCGGCCTTCTATGCGACCGTCATACAGGACTGGGGCTCATCGCTGCTTGCAGCCCAGGCCGTGGGTGAGCGCTGCCTTTGCCTTGTAGACCTCGGCCATCATGCGCCCAACGTGAATATCGAGATGATTGTGGCGCGTCTTGTGCACGCCCGGAAACTCGCGGGCTTCCATTTCAATGACTCGAAATACGGCGATGACGATCTGGATGCCGGGGCGATTGAGCCTTATCGCCTTTTCCTCGTCTTCAACGAGCTGGTGGATGCGGCCTTCCGCCACGCACCGGGTTTCACGCCTTCCTACATGCTTGATCAGTCCCATAACGTGACGGACCCGATCGAAAGCCTGATGACGAGTGCCGTGGAGGTGCAGCGCGCCTATGCCCAGGCACTGCTGGTGGACCGCACAGCGCTGGCTGGCTTTCAGGAGGCAAATGACCCGATGATGGCGAGCCAGACACTGAAGCGCGCCTTCACGACCGATGTCGCGCCGATCGTTGCGATGGCGCGGCTGCGCAAAGACGCCGCCATCGACCCGGTGGCCAGCTATCGCGCCAGCGGCTATCGCGCCGCCGCCGCCCGCATTCGCCCGGCGAAAAGCGGCGGATCAGGCGGCATTGTGTGACGAACAGCCGCCGGCGGGTTGTCGGCGGCCACTTTGAGGTCCCATAATCGGATTGACCGGGCCGAAGCCCGCCAATCGGGAGATAAAATTCCATGAAACTGCTGCGTTTTGGCCCTGCAGGCTCCGAAAAGCCTGGCCTTTTGGATGGTAATGGGCAGATCCGCGACCTTTCCGGCCATATCGCAGACATCACCCCGGATGTGCTTGCCCCGGCGGCGCTGGCCAGGCTCGCGGCGCTCGACCCCGCGCGCCTGCCGCTGGTTGAAGGCTCCCCCCGCTACGGCGTGCCGGTGAAGGGCGCAGGCAAGTTCATCGCCATCGGCCTGAACTATGCCGACCACGCGGCAGAATCCAACATGCCGATCCCGAAGGAGCCGATTGTCTTCACCAAGGCAATCACCGCGCTCTCAGGCCCGAACGACACGGTCGTGATCCCGAAAGGCTCGGTGAAGAGCGACTGGGAAGTGGAACTTGGCATCATCATCGGCAGCAAGGCGCAGTATGTGGACGAGGCTTCTGCCCTCGACCATGTCGCAGGCTATTGCGTGATCAATGACATCTCCGAGCGCGAATGGCAGATCGAGCGCGGCGGCACCTGGGACAAGGGCAAGGGCGCGGATACCTTCGGCCCGACCGGCCCCTGGCTCGTGACCAGGGATGAGGTGGGCGACGTGCAGGCGCTGTCCATGTGGCTGGATGTGAACGGGCGGCGCATGCAGACCGGCAATACGAAGACCATGATCTTCGGTGCCGCGACCCTCGTTTCCTATGTCAGCCAGTTCATGACCCTGCTGCCGGGCGACATCATCACCACCGGCACGCCGCCGGGTGTCGGCATGGGGCTGAAGCCCGAGCCCGTCTTCCTCAAGCCCGGTGACGTCATGACGCTCGGCATCGAGAAGCTCGGCGAGCAACGCCAAGAAGTTGTTGCCTGGGTGCGCAGCCCGGGCGTAGCCTAATGCGATAAAGTACCGGGGTAGTTTGACCGGATGACCGTAGCCCTCGCCATTCCCTGCTTCGTTGACGCTTTTTTTCCGGAGGTGGGCATCGCCTCGCTGGAATTGCTCGAGCGGCTGGGGGTCGAGGTCGTCTATCCGCAGGGGCAAACATGCTGCGGGCAACCCATGGCGAATAGCGGATGCCAGGATGCGGCCCGCGCTACGGAGGCGCATTTCGTCGATCTCTTCAAGGATTTCGAGGCGGTCGTCATGCCCTCCGGCAGCTGCGTGCATCATCTGCGCGACCATCTGGATGCGGTGCCAGAGTCGGCCGCTGTGCGGCATGTGCGCGCACATACCTACGAACTCGTCGAATACGTGCATGACGTGTTGCAGGTCCGTGAATTTCCCTGGGCGGAGTTCCCGCATAAGGTCGGGCTGCACAACAGCTGCGGCACGCTGCGGTCCTTGCGGCATGCCAGCATGAGCGAACTCGGCGAGCCATTCTTTTCCAAGCCGCTCGATCTGCTCTCCAAGGTGCGCGGGATCGAATTCGTGACACCCACCCGGCCCGATGAATGCTGCGGGTTTGGCGGCACGTTCTCGGTGGCCGAGGATGCCGTCTCGGGCCGCATGGGACTCGACAAGGTGCGCGATCATGCGGCGGCGGGCGCCGAATACATCGTGTCCGCCGACACCTCCTGTCTCATGCACCAGCAAGGCTGCGCGAAGCGCGCCGGGGTGCCGTTGCGCTTCATCCATATCGCCCAGATTCTGAACGGAGCCCGGGCATGAGCGCTAGCACACACACGCACAAACCCGTGAACCATGCCGCGGCGGCGGCGGCCTTCGTGGCGGATCAGCCGCATCTGACCTTTCATGACAAGCGTCTGTGGGAGTTGCGCCAGAACCGCGACGGCCAGATGCACATGATTCCCGAATGGCAGGAACTGCGCAGCCTCGCCTCCGCGATCAAGGAACATACGCTGAGCCGGCTGGCCGATTACCTGGAGCAGTTCGAGGCGCAGGCGGCCTCGCGCGGCGTGCAGGTGCATTGGGCGCGCGACGCGGAGGAACACAACGCGACCGTTCTGCGCATCATGCGCGAGCACCGGGCCAAGACACTCGCCAAATCCAAGTCCATGCTGACGGAAGAATGCGAGATGGTGCCCTATCTCGCACGCCACGGCATTACCACGACGGAGACCGACTTAGGCGAGCGCATCCAGCAGCTGGACGACGAACCGCCGAGCCATATCGTGGTCCCCTCGGTCCACAAGCTGAGCCGGGACGTGGCCCGCGTCTTCGCCCGCACCATCGGCGGCGATCCGAACAATGCCGATCCGAATGCGCTGGCCGAACACGCCCGCCTGACGACACGGCCGCTGATGCTGGATGCCGATATCGGCATGACCGGCGCCAATTTCCTCGTGGCCGAGACCGGCGCCGTTGTTGTCTGCACAAATGAAGGCAATGCCGACCTTTCGGCCAATCTGCCGAAAGTGCATATCGTCTCGGCCGGAATTGAAAAGCTGATCCCGCGCCAGGCCGATCTCGGTATCTTCATCCGCCTGCTCTCCCGCAGCGCGCTCGGTTCCCCCATCACGCAGTACACGTCGCATTTCCGGGGTCCCCGGGATGGGGCTGAGATGCACATCGTGCTCGTCGATAACGGCCGCTCCAAGCGCCTGGGCGAGGCGGATTTCTGGCCGAGCCTCAAATGCATCCGGTGTGGCGCCTGCATGAACACCTGCCCGGTCTACCGCCGCTCGGGCGGCCTCAGCTATGGCGGCGTCTATTCGGGCCCGATCGGCGCCATCATCAACCCGACCTACGACCCGGCGCGTTATTCGACGCTGCCCTTCGCCTCCACGCTGAACGGCAGCTGCACCAATGTATGCCCGGTCAAGATCAACATCCACGAGCAGCTCTACAAGTGGCGGCGGATCATCGCCGAGAAGGGGTTGCTCCCGCAACAGAAAGCGCTGTCGCTCCGGATCGGAGGCTTCGTGCTCGCCCGGCCGCGTCTCTATCGGTGGGCAACGGCAGCGGCGCGGATGGCGGTGCGCAGCCTGCCCCGCTTCCTGCTCTACAGCCGCTTCAACGCCTGGGGACGGGACCGGGAAATACCCGCGCCGCCGAAGGAAAGCTTCGCCGCCTGGGCGGCGCGGAACAGGCCCAAACGATGAGCGCGCGCGACGATATCCTGGGCCGCGTGCGAGCCCACAAGCTGGCCGGTGACTTTCCGCTGCCCGATCTGCCGCGGTTTCCGGGTGTCCAGGGCAACCTGCTTGACACGTTCAAGGCCAATCTCTCGGCCATGGGCGGGCAATGGGTGCAGGCGCCCGAGACCGACCTGGCCGGCTTCATCCGCGCGCGCGGCGGCCCGGATGCGCTCATCCGCAGCTCCACCGACGAGCTGCCGGAGTTTGCGCGCACGGATGCCGTGTCATCTCCGGGCGGGCTGGAGGATGTCGATATCGGCATCGTGCGCGCACGGTTCGGCGTCGCCGAGACCGGGTCCGTCTTCCTCAGCGACCGCGAGTTGCGGGTGAACACCATCGCCTATCTGGCGCAGCATCTGATCGTGCTGCTCGACCCGGCTGCCATCATCCCCGGAGTCGCGGACGCCTATCTGCGCGATGACTTCACATCGGCGAACTACGTTTCCCTGATGACGGGGCCGTCGGCGACGGCCGATATCGAGGGTGTGCTCATCCGCGGCGCGCAAGGCGTGCGAAGCCTGACGGTGATCTTTACACCATAGGCTGCGCGACTGCTTTCCTGAGCGACCAATAAAAAACCGGCGGAGATTGCTCTCCGCCGGTTTTTTGATCGGGCGAGCCGAAGAGCGCTTACGCGCTCTTCGCCATGATCTCGTCAGCCACGTTACGCGGCACCGGATCGTAGTGGTGGAACTGCATGGTGAAGGACGCACGGCCCTTCGTCATGCTGCGCAGATGCGAGATGTAGCCGAACATCTCCTTCAGCGGCACATGGGCGCGGACGATGACCGTGGAGCCGGAGCTTTCCTGGTTCTGGATCATGCCGCGGCGGCGGTTGAGGTCACCGACCACGTCACCCACGTGATCGTTGGGCGTGGTGATTTCCACGTCCATGATCGGCTCGAGGATGATCGGGCCGGCCTTCTTCATGCCTTCGCGGAAGCAGGCCTTGGCGGCGATTTCGAAGGCCAGCGCCGAGGAGTTGACGTCATGGTACTTGCCGTCAACCAGCGAGTACTTGAAGTCGACGGTCGGGAAGCCTGCGAGCACGCCGGTTTCGGCCTGCACCCGGATGCCCTTTTCGACGGCCGGGATGTATTCCCGCGGAACCGAGCCGCCGACGACCTTGTTCTCGAAGTGGATGCCCTCGTTGCGCTCGGTCGGCTCGAAGATGACCTTCACCTCGGCGAACTGGCCGGAACCGCCCGACTGCTTCTTGTGGGTGTAGGTTTCCGTGTGGGCGCGCGAGATGGTCTCGCGATAGGCCACCTGCGGGGCGCCGATATTCGCGTCCACGCCGTATTCGCGCCGCAGACGGTCGATGATGATTTCGAGGTGAAGCTCGCCCATGCCGGAGAGGATGGTCTGGCCGGTTTCCTGATCGGTCTTGAGGCGGAGCGACGGATCCTCGCCGGCCAGCTTCTGCAGGCCGAGGGTCATCTTCTCGACGCCTTCCTTGGTCTTCGGCTCGACGGAGATGTCGATCACGGGGACCGGGAAAGCCATACGCTCGAGCACCACCGGATCTTCCTGGGCGGCCAGCGTGTCACCGGTGCCGGTATCCTTCAGGCCGACGAAGGCCGCGATGTCACCCGCATGCACTTCCTTGACTTCCTCGCGCTTGTCGGCGTGCATCTGGAACATGCGGCCGATACGCTCGCGATGGCCCTTGGTGGTGTTGATCACCGTATCGCCGGACTTCAGCGTGCCCGAATAGACGCGCACGAAGGTCAGGGTGCCGTACTTGTCGTTGATGATCTTGAAGGCGAGGCCCGCGAAGGGCGCATCCGGATTGGCGGGGATGACGCGGCGCTTGGCGGCGTCCTCGGGGGTGTCCTCCTCGTCTTCATCGGCCGCGACCTTAATGCCCGGGACGTCGATCGGAGAGGGCAGATAGTCGAGCACGGCGTCGAGCAGCGGCTGGACGCCCTTGTTCTTGAAGGCGGTGCCGCAGAGGACGGGGCGGAAGGCGCCGGAGATCGCGCCCTGCTTGATGCAGCGCTTCAGCGTCTCGACCGAGACGTCGCCCTTCTCGAAATACTCTTCCATGGCGACGGTATCGACGGAGAGCGCCGTGTCGAGCAGCTGCTCGCGATATTCGGCCGCCTTGTCGGCGAGGTCGGCCGGGATCGGCTCATCATGGAAGTCCGCGCCAAGCTCGCCGCCTTCCCAGATGATCGCCTTCATCTCGACCAGATCGACGACGCCGATGAACGTTTTCCTCGATGCCGATCGGCAGCTGCAGCGGCAGCGCGACGATGTCGAGCTTTTCCTTCAGCGTGTCGAAGGCGCGGTAGAAGTCGGCGCCGGTGCGGTCGAGCTTGTTGATGAAGATGATGCGCGGCACGTTATAGCGGTCCGCGAGGCGCCAGTTGGTCTCGGACTGCGGCTGCACGCCGGCGACGCCCTCGATGATGAAGATGGCGCCGTCGAGCACGCGCAACGAGCGATTGACTTCGATGTTGAAGTCGATATGGCCCGGCGTGTCGATGATATTGATGCGGTGGTCCTTCCACTCGCAGGTCACGGCGGCGGAGGTGATGGTGATGCCGCGCTCACGCTCCTGGTCCATGTAGTCGGTCGTGGTGTTGCCGTCATGCACCTCGCCGATCTTGTGGGAGACGCCGGTGTAATAAAGGATGCGCTCGGTCGTCGTCGTCTTGCCGGCATCGATATGCGCGGTGATGCCGATGTTGCGGATCAGGCCAAGCGGCGCGGTGCTGGTCACGATTTGCCTCCATGCAAGAAAAGCGCGGCAGGGGAAGCGGCCCCGCGCGCTCGGTCACGTCCCAGCCCATTGCCGGTGTTTTCGTGCGCGTCTTTTGCGCCAGAGCCGCCCGATTAGCAAGCCGGGCGGCGTTGCGACTGGCGAAGGTCAGCTTGGCCGCTAAGATACAAGTGATTGCGGCATGAAGGGGAGTGGGATGGAACAAGGCCTGGCGATTGGCGGCGGCCGTGGATGAGGCCCGGCAGTGGGCCCGGCTCATGCGGCTGGCCGGAAATCGGCGCCATCGCGGGCGACGGGGTCAATCGCCAAGCACTGACCGCGCTCGACCGCGAGGCCCGGCGGCTGATGATCGGCTGGGCGGAGGAGGCGGGCGCCAGTATTAGCGGTGGACGAGGCGGCCAATCTCTGGTTCCGGATCGAAGGGCGCGACGCCTGGCGCCGCGCCGATGCTGACCGGCAGCCATATGGACAGCCAGCCGGAGGGCGGACGGTTCGACGGCATCTATGGCGTGGTCGCGGGGCTCGAGGTGCTGAGCGCGCTGCATGACAGCGGCATCAAGCTCGAACGGCCGATCGAGGTCGTCGCCTGGACGAATGAGGAGGGCAGCCGGTTCTCGCCGGGCTGCATGGGCAGCATGGCCTGGGCGGGCGCGAAGCCGCTCGCCGCCTTCGCCGATATCCGGGACGCCGAGGGCGTGCGCTTCGCCGACGCCCTGGCCGAGCATCTGGCGGCCGAGGCCGACCTGCCCCGCCGCGCTGCTCGGCGGACCCGCCCATGCCTACATAGAGGCGCATATCGAGCAGGGCCCGCGGCTGGAGGCCGAGGGGCTCGATATCGGCATCGTCACGGGCATCCAGGGCAGCCGCTGGTTCACGGTGACGGTCTTGGGCGCCTCGGCCCATGCCGGCACGACGCCGCGTCTCGCTTCGGCGGGATGCGCTGCAGGCGGCGGTACGCGCCATCAACGCGCTGAACAGCGCTGATGGCCGATCCCGCCGACAGTGCTGCGCTTCACGATCGGGCAGCATGACGGTAGAGCCCGGCTCCTCCAACAGCGTCGCGGGGCGGGTGCAATTCACCATCGATCTGCGCCATCCGGACGGCGCGGTTCTGGCGCGAACGCGGAGACGCCATCGCCGGCGTGGTGAGCGAAGCCGCCGCGCCGCTTGTCATCTCAATCGAAGAAGATTTTCGCGCGCCGCCGCTCGGATTTGCGGAGCCGGTCCTGGCGACTGTGCAGACGGCTGCGTCTGCGCTGGGCTTGCGGTGGACCAGGATGCCCTCGGGGGCATTTCATGACGCGCAGCTGGTAGCCCGATCAGTACCCGAGCGCGATGATTTTTGTGCCCAGTCATAAGGGTATCAGTCATCAATCCGGCAGAATTCAGTTCCGCCGCGCAACTGGCCGCCGGTACACGCGCCCTCGGCTACGCGTTGGCACTACAAGCAAGACCCTTGATCAGTGAGATTTCATAAATATTACGGGTGATTTTTTGCTTCATTGGTTAAGCAAATTTACTTTCCGGTAGCGATGATTGAGCAGAATGCTCTCACTTCCTGCTATCTTGCCGACCGAGAAATGGTTATACGGAGGGCAACGCTAAGGGCAGCGGCTGCCAGGTAGAGCCGCGCGCTTTGCGCAATGACGAGCGGTAGGTGGCTGATCTTATTCACCTGGGCTCTGGCACGGTGCCTTTCGGAGACACCGACCTGTGGAAGGGTTTAGAGAGATGGACGCTGCAGATCCGCATCCGCCTGAGGGCTCCGGCCAGATTAACGAAGCTTCGCTGAGCCGTGAGCCTGGCCTGCACACCTGGCTGGTCGGGGCCCTTGCGATCGCCCGCTATCACGGGGTCGACCTCGACCCGACGACCTTCCGCCTCGACCCCGCGAGCCCGGTGCCGTCACCCGCGGTGCTCGTGGAATGGATTCGCGAACAGGGCATGTGGGCCAAGGCCGTCCGGCTGAAATGGCAGCAATTGCTGCGCCTGGAATCCTCGGGCCCCGTGCTTCTCCTCATGAAGGATGGCGGTGGCGTCCTGATGGTGGAAGCCGATGCCACCCGTAATGTCATCTTCGTCAAGGAACCGACGATTTCCGGCGCAGGCGTTGCCGTGCCGGTGGACGAGCTGCGCCTCTCCCAGGTCTGGGAGGGCGAGATCGTGCTCATCCGGCCGCAGCGTGGCGAGGGCGAGCAGGACGTTCCGCTGAGCTTCAGCTTCCTGAGCAAGCTGGTTCTGCAGGAGCGGAGCATTCTGCGCTCGGTCGCCTTCGCCTCGCTTATTATTACTTTCCTGACCGTTATCCCCATTCTGATCGTCTATTCGGCGGTTCAGCGCGTCATCGAATACGGCAGCATGAGCACGCTGCTGCTGGTCGCCATCATCCTGGTCGTGGCGGTTCTGCTCGACGCCGTGCTGGAGCACGCCCGCGGCAATCTGCTGCAGGTCGCGTCAACCCGCATCGATGCGAAAATCCAGCTCTTTGTTTTCAAACGCCTGCTCTCCCTGCCGCTCGACTATTTCGAGCGCACGCAGTCCGGTGTGATCGGCCAGGCCATCGGCAAGGTCTATCAGATCCGCGAATTCATCACCGGCCGGCTGCTCACGACCTTCATCGATGCCTCGATGCTTCTGATCCTGCTGCCGCTGATGTTCTTCATGCAGGCGACGCTGGCCTGGACGATCGTCGCGGCCGCGGGCCTGATCATGCTCGTCATCGCCTGCTTCCTGCGGCCGATCCGGGTCCTGACCGGCCGCGTATCGGCCGCGGAATCCCGGAAGTTCTCGGTGCTGGTGGAAAGCCTGCACGGCATCAAGACCGTGAAGTCCCTCGCCCTGGAATCAGCCCGCTACCAGCAGTGGGATGAGTTCGTCGCCCAGGCCGGTGACCTCCGCCTTCAGGCCGGCCGCCTTGCCCTCTGGCCCGCAACGCTGACGCTCCCGCTTCAGCGCTACATGCCAGTTCGGTGTCATGCTGCTTGGCGCCTATCTCGCGCTCATCACCAAGAACGCAGGCCGAAATCGGTTCGCTGATGGCCTTCACGATGATCTCGATGCGCGTGGCGCAGCCGCTCATCGGCTTCACCAAGTTGATGCAGGATTTCGAGGATGTGCGCGCGACGATGGGCGAAGCCCAGGCAGTTCTGAACAACCCGCCCGAGATCCGCGGCATCGATCGCGGCCTGCGCCCGACCTTTGCCGGCGCGATCGAATTCGACAACGTCTCCTTCACCTATCAGGGCTCGCAGCGCCCGGCGCTCAACGAAGTCGCCTTCTCCGTGCCGCCCGGCACGATGCTCGGCCTCGTGGGCCGCAGCGGCTCCGGCAAGTCGACCATCACGCGCCTGCTGCAGGGCATCAGCCGCGATTATACGGGCTTCCTGAAGATCGACGGCGTGGAGCTGCGCTCGATCAACCTGCGCCATCTGCGCCGCAACTTCGGCGTCGTGCTGCAGGAGAACTTCCTGTTCCGCGGCACGATCCGTGACAATATCATCAGTGGCCGCCCCGGCCTGACGATGGAAGACGTGGTGCGCGCGGCACGGCTGGCCGGCGCCGAGGAATTCATCGAACGCATGCCGCCAGGGCTACGACACCTTCATTCAGGAAGGCTCGCCGAACCTCTCGGGCGGCCAGCGCCAGCGTCTCGCCATCGCCCGCGCGCTCATCGTCGATCCGAGGCTCATGATCCTCGACGAAGCGACCTCTGCCCTCGACCCCGAGAGCGAGGCGCTGGTGAATGCCAATCTCAAGCGCATCGGCGCCGGCCGGACGATGGTCATCGTCTCCCACCGCCTCGCCTCGCTCGTCGATTGCACTGCCATCATCGTGATGGATCAGGGCCGCGTGCTGGACGTCGGCACACATGCCTGAACTTCTCGAACGCTGCTCGGTCTATCGCCTGCTTTGGCTGCAGCAGAATCGCCACATGACCGAAAACCAGGGAAATACGCGCCATGGCTCGCCAACTCCTGTCCTCGCGCAAGGCGACTGATCCGCAGGGAGACGCGCTGGCGGTCCTCGAGTTCCAGTCTCCGACCGGCGCCCTCATCGCGACCCCCGTTCCGCGGTCGGCCCGCAGCTGTCATCTCTGGATCGGTCTGGCCGTGATCGGTTGCATGGCCGCGTCAGCGGTCATCAAGATCGACAAGGTCGTCAGCGGCCAGGGCAAGCTCGTCTCCACCGAGCCGACGACGCTGATCCAGCCGCTGGATACGTCGATCGTTCGCGCCATCTATGTCCATGCCTGGGCAGCGGGTGCAGAAGGGGCAGGTGCTGGCGGAACTCGACCCGACCTTCGCGGCCGCCGATCTGCAAGGCGGACCAGGAGCAGGTGGACAGCTATACGGCTCAGATCGACCGCATCCAGGCGCAGCTCGCCGGCAAACCCTATGTGCCGAGCGAGTCACGAATGCGAACACGGCCCTGCAGCTGCAAACCTATAACCAGTTGCAGGCCCAGTACACGGCCGGCGTCGCCAATTTCGACCAGCAGATCGCGAGCCTCAAGGCGCAGCTGGCGCAGTCGCAGTCCGACATGCAGCAATATGCGCAGCGGCTGCAGCTGGCGAACAATGTCGAAGCCATGCGCGAGCAGCTGCAGAAGATGCAGGTCGGAAGCCGCCTCGATTCGCTCGGCGGCGGCCGACAACCGGTTGAGCATGGCCGGCCAGCTGGCCGATGCCGAAGCAAGCGCCAACAAGGCCATCGGCGATATCGCCTCCACCCAGGCGCAGCGCGATACCTATATCCAGCAGTGGTTTTCGAACCTGTCGCAGCAGCTGCAGCAGGCGCAGAACAGTCTCGCCCCGGTACAGCAGAGCCTGACGAAGGACCAGCGTATGCATCAGCTGGTCATGATCAAGGCGCCGGAGAATGCCATCGTCCTCAATCTGGGGCAGGCATCCGTGGGGTCGGTGCTCTCAGTCCGGCCAGCAATTCATCAGCCTGACGCCGCTTGATACGCCGCTCGAAGCCGATGTCGACCTCAGCGGCCGCGATACGGGCTATGTGAATGCGGGCGATACCGTGGACCTCAAGCTCACCAGCCTGCCCTATGTGCAATACGGCGACGCTGAAGGGTGTGGTCGAATATGTCAGCTCCGACTCCTTCGATCCGGAGCAGGTGCAGGCGGGGGTAGTGAGCGACGTTGCGGGTGCGGCCCCCCAGGGTCTTTTCTATCGGGCGCGCATCAGGATCGTGCAGAACGATCTGCATAATACGCCGCAGGGTTTCGAGCTTGCGCCGGGTATGCCGCTGGACGCGGACGTCAAGGTCGGCAAGCGCACGATCGCCGAATATATGCTGAAGCGGATTCTGCCCGCCTTTACCAACGGCATGCGCGAGCCCAATTAAGGGCTTGCGGCCTGCTTTCCTGTCGGGAGCGGTTTCGTGCGGACCGGATGGAACCCTCCCGCAGCCGGTAAAAGAGGATAAAGGCTTTGGTTTTCGGCTGGCTGAAATTCGGGAATGCCTCAAGACTTCTGAAGCGGGGCGAAGCCGCGATAGACGCAGGCGACCTTGATCGCGGCTTCAAGCTCGTCGCCCAGGCCGCCCAGGCAAAGCTGCCCGCGGCGGAGTACCGCGTCGGCCTTTGTTACCTCCAGGGCAAAGGCGTTCCGCCAAGCTGGGCGGAAGGTCGCCGTTGGCTGGAACTGGCCTCAACGCAGGGCCATGTCGATGCGCAGGCTGCGCTTGCAACCCTCCTGATTACCGGTTCAGCCGAAAACGCACCTGCCGACCGCCTCGGCGGGCTGTTTTCCGATTCCGGGCCGTCCCAGCCTGATTTCATCGCGGCCGAAGGCTGGGCCCGGCGAGCCGCCGAAGACGGCTCGGCCGAGGCGCAGGCCCTTCTCGGCTATATCCTGACGGCCGGGCCGGAAGCGATCCGCAACCTCGACCAGGCTGAAAGCTGGTATGGCCGTTCTGCTCAAGGTGGCAGCGCGCAAGGGAAGCTCGGGCTTGGCCTCGCTATTCTGCGCCGTGCAGGCACGGACGCAGCCCAGCAAGCGCCGGGCATCGCGCAGATCGCCGCCGCTGCCGAACTCGAGTTGCCCATGGCGCAATATCTGCATGGCGTGTTGCTGGAGCATGGGGTTGGTCTGCCGCAGGATACGGTCCACGCTGTTGCCCTTTACCAGAAGGCGGCAGCCACCGGTCTGCGCTCCGCGATGGCCCGCCTCGGCCTCGCCCTGCTTGAAGGGCGCGGCTCCAAGCCGGACCCGGTGACCGGCAAATCCTGGCTGCGCCGCGCGGCCCTGGCCGGGGACATCGAGGCCGCCGCCATGGTCGGTGACCTCTATGCCAAGGGCGGCGAATTGCCACCGAATTTCGCGGAGGCCGCCGTCTGGTTCCAGCGGGCAGCGGAGGTGGCCATGCCATGGCCGCCCGTGCCCTCGGCATGCTCTATCTCACCGGCGCCGGGGTGCCGCGCAACGCCGACGAGGCGGCTGTCTGGTTCGAGCGGGCAGCGACGGCCGGCAATACGGCGTCCCAGGTCGATCTCGCCAATCTCGTATTGCAGGGCTATGTCCGGGAAGGCGACCCGAACCGCATGCGGTCCTGGTTCGAGCAGGCGGCCGAAAGCGGCGATCTCGTCGCCGCCTTCAATTTCAGCGTCTGCCTCGCCCGCGGCTTTGGCGTCGAGCGCGACCCGGAGCGCGCAGCCTTCTGGATGCACCGCGCCGCCGATGGCATCGTCAATGCCCAGTATCATTATGGCCGCATGCTGCTTGAAGGGGCCGGCGTGCAGGCGGATCCGGTTGCGGCGCGCGCCTGGTTCGCGAAAGCAGCCGATGCCGGCATGGCCGATGCCCAGGTGGCCTTGGCGGAAATGATGGTGAACGGCCGCGGCGGCGAGCGCGACCATTTCGAAGCGGCGCGCATGTTCCAGAAGGCCGCTGATCTTGGCCATGGCGGCGCGATGTTCGGCCTTGGCGCCCTTTATGGCGGCGGCCACGACGTGCCGGTGGACCGTGCAGGCCGCGCTGCACTGGTTCCGCCAGGCCGCAGAGCGCAGCCACCCGCGTGGCTCAGCTCATGCTCGGCCGCTATCTGCAGCCGCGGCCTGGCAAGCCCGGCTGATCCGGAGCAGGCGCAGATATGGTTCCAGCGCGCGCTCGATAACGGCGTCAGCGAGGCCGCTGCAGAGCTTGCCAAAATCAACGCCCAACAGGCCGCACAGACCCGGCCGGAACCCGTCGAGCTGACGGAGAGCATGACGCTCTCCGAGCGGTCGGCGAAAGCGCAGGGTCCGCAGCTGCTCCATCAATAACCGATGCCACCGGACGGTCGGCAATCCCCCGATCCCAGCTCCCACTGGCTTCTGAAGGGCGCCAAGGCACCTGAGCGGCCGGAAACCCTCCGGCTTGCCGTGCAGGCATGGGAGAGCGGCCGGTCAGCACTGACGGACGGAGACCTCGCCGGCGCGCGGTTCTGGCTGGAGCGGGCGAACCGGCTTGGCCCCCAGGATACCCAGGTCTGCTTCCTTCTCGGCATCACGCTGCTGCGGCAGGGTGACTGGCGCTGCCTGACGATTTTCCGCGATCTGGTCCGGCGCTCGGATACATTGCCGGCCCATCGCGGCCTGCTCTCCGCACGCGCTTTGGCCGGGGACGCCGAGGCGCAAAGGCAGGCCGCCTCGTCCCTTCTGGCAAGATTCATGGCCCCGGAGGACGAGGAATTTCCCCGCCTCGCAGCCGCCATAGCCGCACGCGCCGGCCTCTCCGGGTGGTGTGCCGCGAATGCGCACGGCCAGGTGACAGTCACCAGTCCCGAACCCGTGACCCTCCTGCTCGACGGCCGGCCTGTCACCGCGCGCCGGGATCGCACCGGCCGCTACCGCCTGCCGCCATCCTGGGTGAAGGCGCAGCATCTCTCTGTCATCGCCGCCGGGCAGGATCTGCTCGGCAGCCCGATCGATCTGACCCGTCACCGTCTGGTTGAGGGCTTTGTCGATAGCGATGATGGCGCGATCACAGGCTGGGCCTGGCGGCCTGCCAATCCGGACATGCCGGTCCGCCTGTTTCTCGAAACGGCATCGGGGCAGCCGATCCCGCTTCTCGTCGAGACGGCAGAGCCCGCGGAGTTCGAAGGCAAGGACCCGTTGTCTTCGCCCCTCGCCTTCCGGGTGCCGGCCGAGAGGCTCAGCGCCTATCCGGGT
The DNA here is from genome assembly GCA_963834475.1 of uncultured Alphaproteobacteria bacterium. Classification (GTDB taxonomy): domain Bacteria; phylum Pseudomonadota; class Alphaproteobacteria; order Acetobacterales; family Acetobacteraceae; genus Acidisoma. The sequence continues at coordinate 318,169 of CAWIBZ010000005.1, forward strand.
CTCCTTCATGTTCGTGACAGTTTCGGCCGGGCGCTCAGCGGCAGCCCGATCGACCCAGGCCAGTGGACGCGATCCGCCACCTCAGCGGCCCTGGTCCTGTCAGGAGCGCGCAGCCCGTCCGCCCGCGACGCGAAAAGATCTCCGCCACCGCTCTTGCCGATATGGGCGGCCACGCCCCCGCCTGCGCGGCCCACGCCACGCGGCCGCATCAAGCGGCCAGGGACGGCCGTTGTCATACCGGTTTTCCGTGGGCTTGAGGTCACTCTGCACTGTCTGGCGCGCGTCTTCGCCACAGTGCCGCGCGGCACAGAGATCATCGTGGTGGACGACGCAAGCCCCGAACCGGCGCTTTCCGCCGAGTTGGACGCGCTCGCCCGGAGACGACGCATCCGATTGCTCCGCAATCCGGACAATCGCGGCTTTCCGGCCAGTGCCAATCGAGGTATGGCCGCAGCCGGCGCGCGGGACGTGGTGCTGCTGAACAGTGACGCGATGGTGCCGGCAGGCTGGCTTGAGCGGCTGCGGGAGGCGGCTTACGCGGCGCCCGATATCGGCACCGTGGCCCCGCTGTCCAACGAAGCGACGATCCTGAGCTATCCGCATGTGGCCGATGTGCAGCCACCGCCTGCCGACGACCTGCTGGAGCGCATCGACGCCCTTGCCGCCCGGGCAAACGGGGACGAGCTGGTGGAAATCCCGACCAGCGTCGGCTTCTGCATGTATATCCGCCGCGCCTGCCTGGAGGAGACCGGCCCGTTTCGCGAAGATGTCTTTGCCCAGGGCTATGGCGAGGAGAACGACTTCTGCCTGCGCGCCCGCCATCTCGGCTGGCGGCATATGGCCGCCAGCGGCGTTTTCGTGAGCCATATCGGCGGCCAGTCCTTCCGGGCCGCCCGCCACCATCTCCTGCGCCGCAACCAGGAGAGACTGGAACGCCTGCACCCCGGCTACGGCGCGCTCATCGCCGCCCACGTCCAGGCGGATCCGCTGGCAACCAGCCGCAGGCGGCTCGATATCGCGCGCTGGCAGGCGCTGCGCCCCGCGCGGCGGAACCATCGCTCCGTCATCCTCATCACCCATGATGAAGGCGGCGGCGTCGAACGGCAGGTCGGTGCCCGCGCGCTTGCCTTGGCCGGCGCAGGGGTGGCGTCCATCGTCTTGCGCCCGACTGAAGACGGGGCATGCCGCGTGGAACCGCCATCAGGCGGGGACGGCTTCTGGCACAATGATTTTCCAAACCTCATGTTCCGCCTGCCGGAGGAGATGAAGGAGTGTGTTCGCTTCCTGCGACATGAAAAACCGCAGCATATCGAACTGCACCACAGGCTTGGCCATGCCCCTGCCGTTCTGGACCTGCCCCGCCTCCTTGGCATTCCGCTCGATATCCATGTTCACGATTACGCCGCGGTCTGCCCGCGCGTGACCTTCGTCACCACCACCGCGCGCTATTGCGGAGAGCCCGATGCGGAGGATTGCGCCGCCTGTATTGCAGATCTCGGCAGCCGGCTGCGCGACGACATGACCGTCCCGGAGCTGCGACGCCGCAGCGCGGATGAATTCGCGGCCGCGCGCGCAGTCATCTTCCCGTCCGCCGAAGTCGAAAAGCGCTTCCGCCGCTACCTGCCGCGTTTCGAAAGTGCGATCCGTCCGTGGGAGGAAGCGGCAATCCCGCTGCCGCCGCGCACCCGCGCTCCTGCTCCGAGACGAGGCGGGCGCTGGCGCATCGGTGTCATTGGCGCGATCGGCACGGAAAAAGGCTATGACCTGCTTCTTGCCTGCGCACGCGACGCGGCGCGGCGCCGGTTGCCCCTGGAATTCGTCATCATCGGTTTTACCCATGACGATCCGAGGCTGATGGATACAGGCCATGTGCAGGTGACCTATCGCTTTGCGCCCGAGAGGGCCGCCGAAGAGATCGCGGCGCAATCCGCCGATATCGGCTTCATCCCGTCCATTTGGCCGGAAACCTGGTGCTTTGCGCTGAGCGACGCGTGGAGAGCAGGCCTCAAGACTGCGGTGTTTGATATCGGGACGCAGGCGCTCCGGGTGCGCGAGACCGGGAACGGCTGGGTGCTGCCGCTCGCCCTACCGCCCGACAATGTCAACAACACGCTGATTTCTTTGGCGCAATCGGCCGGTTAGCGGCTGCTCCATATTGCGGTGACGCCGCCGGCGGGGCACAACTTCGATCTGATGTATACGCGCGGGCCTGGCCGGCCGCGCGTGACGCTGGCGGTCGATTTGCACAAAGAGGCGGTGATGTCCCAGTCAGAACAGCAACAAGCAGCACGCAGCGCTGACAACCGGGTGCAGGAGCTGCGGGCATCCGCGCATCTTATGACGCTCGACAGCGGCGTTTTCTGTCTGATCAACGGTTCGCCGAAGCCTGGCGAGGGGCAGATCTCCGGTGTCCGTGTCTCGGCGCTTGATCCCGCCGACCCTACGGTCAGCATCAGCAGTTTTCGCCCCGACGGGTGGCTTTCAGGGGGCGGCGAGTTCGGCCTTGATCCGGGTGCAGCGTGCCTCGGCTCAAATCCTGATCACGATTTACCAGCCCATGGGCAGCACGGACAGCGCGCCGAAGCTCCGCGTCCTGCGCCTCTCCGAGGCGCCCGCGGAAGCCGCCTCGGCGCCTGCGGCGCCGGAGGCAGCAGCCGGCCGCAAGCCCGTGATGATTCTGAGCGAATCGCATGATGTCGTCGCGCATATCGAGCGCACCGGCGATGTCGGCCACCGCTTCGGCGAATGGGTTGGCGAACCCGGCAACAAGATGGCCGTGGAAGGCTTCAGCCTGACGGCGCCTGACGGCCTGACGCCTGCGGACCTGACCTATCAGGCGGTGCTCGGCCGCGGCTGGCTCTCCCCCTGGAACGAGGCCGGGCAGTTCTGCGGCAGCCGCGGCATGGCCCTGCCGATCCTTGGCTTCAAGGTGAAGCTGAGTGACGCGGCCGCCAAACGCTATACGCTCTCGGTCTCTGCAACCTTCCTCGACGGCACGCGCCTCGACGAGGTGGAAGATGACGAAAGCGTCGAGGCACCGTCCCTTGCCCCGCTGGAGGCCTTCCGGATCAGCCTTACGCCGAAGGCAGCGGCCGCAGGGCGGCAAGCCCGGGCGACGCCGGCAAAGGCCAAGCCGGCACCCGCCGCGAAACCCGCCAAGCCGCGCAGCCGCTGATAATGTATGGCCCTTGCGCTCTCCGGTCGCGTAAAGCGGACGGAGAGCGGCGAGGCCACAACCGGTTTCCGGGCGCGCAGCCGCGTAGGACAGACACTTCATAGGACTGGCGTCGTTGCGCTTCCTCTTCGTTCATCAGAACTTTCCCGGCCAGTATCTCCACATCGTCCGGTATCTGACCGACCGGCAGCATGATGTTGCCTTTCTCTCCGAGCCCAACGCCAATCGCATGGCGCAGGTGCGCAAGGTTGCTTATGTCTCGCCCCGCGCCTCGGATGCCCGCATTCACGAGCATGCCCGGGAATTAGAGCTGGCGGTGCGCCGGGCCGAAGCGGCCGCAACCGCGGCGCGGCAGATCAAGGGGCTCGGCTTTCAGCCGGACATCATCATCGGCCATCACGGCTGGGGCGAACTCCTGAACATGCAGGATGTGTTTCCGGGCGTGCCGCTGCTCGGCTATTTCGAATTCTTCTATAGCCTGCAGGGGCAGGATGTGGATTTCGATCCCGAATTCCCCTTGCCGGAATCGCGCCGGCCGATGGTGCGCATCAAAAACGCGGTCAATCTCCTGGCGCTCACTTTGCCGGGCGGGCGCGGGCAATCACCCACGCGCTGGCAGCGCGGCACCTATCCAGACTGGGCACAGACGCAGATCGCGCTCCTGCCCGAAGGCGTCGATCTCGCGGCCTGCAGCCCTGCCCCTCCGGGCCGCAGCCAGCGCTTCACCTTGCCGAATGGGGTTCAGCTTGGCCCGGGCGACAGGCTCGTCACCTTTGTCGCCCGCAACCTCGAACCCTATCGCGGCTTTCATAGTCTTCTGCGTGCCATACCGGCTTTGCAGGCGGCACGCGGGGATGTGCATGTGAGCTTCGTGGGCAATGACCTGCCCGGCTACGGCGCCCTGCCCGAGGACGGATCGAGCTGGCGGGAATTCCTGATGCGCGAGATGGAGGGGAAGCTTGACCCCTCACGTGTCCATTTCCTGGGGCAGGTGCCGTACGACACGCATATTGCCCTGCTCCGCCGTTCGGACGCGCATGTCTACTTCACCTACCCCTTCGTCGCCTCCTGGTCACTGCGCGAGGCCATGGCTATCGGTTGTGCCATCATTGGCAGCGACACGGCGCCGGTGCGTGAATTCATCACCCATGAAGAGAACGGGCTGCTGACGCCATTTCTGGAGCCCGGCAGGCTGGCGGACAGCATTCTGCGTCTGCTGGAAGAACCGCAGCTTGGCGAACGCCTCAGGCACAATGCCCGGAGCTATGCCGAACGGCACCTCGACCGGGAGAGCTATCTCGCTGCCTATGCGGCGCTGATCGAGGACATGACAGGCCAGAGCGTTGCCGCCCCGGCCGACATGCCACCGGCGGCGGGGCGCCGGAAGGGCCGGCGACAATCTGCCCCCTAGATCTGTGGCCGCCCCCGTTTTTGTTTCGTGACCATCGTCAACCGGTCCGGTTTACCCATCGGACCGGACTCCGCTCCAGCCAGGAATGCCTCATATGGCCGCGCCTCATTCGCCGCCCGAACTGCCCGTGATCGAGGGCCCCCAAGGCATTCGCTATGATTTCAACGAAGGCATCCGCGTCCTGATGCCGCGCCGGCCGGACCGGCCCTGGCGCGTACGCCTCTCCGATATCGACACCGACGTTACACTTTTTGAGACCACACTGGCCGGCGGCTTGGTCTCGAGTTCCAAAAAATGGTTCTTCCGTGGCCGTATCGAGGTATTCGACGGCGCGGAGACGGTGCTGGACCACCGCTATGACGCGCGGGACCGCAATGTTCTCATCCGCTTCCATATCGGAACCCTTGGGCGACATCCTCGCCTGGTTCCCCTATGCGGCGGAATTTGCCGCCCGCCACGGCTGCCGCCTGACCTGCTGCATGTCGGACCACCTGATACCGCTGTTCCGGGGCGCCTATCCCGATATCCGCTTCATCACCCCGGATATGGCCGATAACCGGCCCTACTATGCCACCTACAAAATGATGATGTTCTTCGGGGACGTGAACCGGCGACTGGAACCGCTGCGAAGGCCGCTGGCTCAGCCTGCAAGGCAATGCCGCGCATCTGTTGGGCATCGAGGACCGGGAGCTCCGGCCGCAGCTCGCCCTGCCGGACGAAAGCCGGCCGATGGCCGAGCCTTATGTCTGCATCGCGACCCAGGCGACCGGCCAGGCGAAATACTGGAACAATCCGGAAGGCTGGGACCGGACCATCGCTTTCCTGAAGTCGCTCGGCCTGCGGGTGATCTGCATCGACCAGAAGCGCTCCGAGACGCGCGGCTTCGTCACGAGCACGATGCCCGCCGGCGCGGAGGACGAGACCGGGCGATCGCCCGCTGGTGGAACGGGCGCGCTGGCTGCGGCATGCCGACGGCCTTCATCGGCCTGTCATCGGGCCTCTCATGGCTCGCCTGGGCGGCAGGCGCGCCGGTTGTGATGATCTCCGGCTTCACCCATCCGATCAACGAGTTCCCCACACCCTATCGCGTCATCAACTGGCATGTCTGCAATTCCTGTTGGAATGATGACACAACCGATTTCAACAATCAGGACAGAGCGGATTTTCTTTGGTGTCCGCGGCATAAGGATACGCCGCGCATGTTCGAATGCATCGCGCGCGATTACCGCGCAGCAGGTTATCAGCACCATCAGGCGGGTTCCGGCGCATCGCCCGCGATTGCCGACGCCCGCCGAGTCATGGCCGGACGGCGGAAGCCCGTTACCGGCTAGAGCCGCGTCGCCCAGAAAAACCGGGTGGTGAGCATGACGGCCGCCAGCGTCAGGCCGGCCATGAGGCCGATCCAGATCCCGCGGACACCGAGATGCGCGCCGAAGGCGAGAACGGCGCCTAAGGGAATGCCGCAGCAGCCAGTAGGCCAGCATCGCCAGCAGCATCGGCACGCGGGTATCCTCAAGCCCACGCAGCGAGGCCATGGCGACGACCTGGGTGCCATCCGGGAACTGAAAGATGCCGGCCACAGTCAGCAGCGAAGCGCCGAGCGCCGCCACGCCAGGCACATCGGTGAAAATCCCCGCGATCTCATGCGGGACAAAGCAGCATGCAGAGAGCACTGATGCTCTGCGTGCCGAGCATGACGACGAAGCCCGCGAGCCCCGCCCGGCGCATGCCAGCCGCGTCCCTTGCCCCGCGCGCGCGGCCTACCCGCACGGTGACCCCGAGCGACAGGCCGAGCGGCACCATGAAGAACACCGCCGAGGTCATCAGCGCCACCTGATGGCCGGCGACCGCGACCGCGCCAAAGCGCCCGACCATCAGGGTCGCGACCGAGAACATGCAGACTTCCATGACGATCGCGACCGCGATCGGCGCGCCCACCTTGCCCAGGCGGCGCATGACGGCGGGATCGAGGCGAAAGGCGCGGCCGGTCCAGGCAACCATCGGATAGCGGCCGGAGAGGCTGATCCAGAGCAGGTAGCCGAGAGCCTCCATCGTCAGCATGAAGGCGATGGCCGAACCCCGCGCCGAGCGGCCCCCAGCCGCCGACCGGCCCCAGGACCGGCAAGGTCGATTCCATGCCATGAGAAACCAGGCGACCGGGACCAGGCAGACCAGGCCGAAGCCGCCGCACGACCATGGTCGGCCGGGTCATGGACAGCCCTTCCGACAGGCCGCGGCAGCCGGCGAAGAGGCCGAGCGCCGGGAGGGAAAAGGCCGCGCCATGCAGGAAGGCCGCGACGCCGGGCAGCACGGCGGGCGGCAGTTCATGGTCGGAGGCGGCGAAAGCCGGGCCGATCGAAGCCAAGCCGCAAGCCCGCCCAGGATGCCAACGCCAAGGCCGAGAAGCAGCGCCTGGGCAAGCACATGGCCGGCCTCGTCGCCCCGCCCGGCGCCGTGCAGGACCGAAGATCGCCGGCTGGACGCGACATCATCATGCCGACCACGGCCATGAAGACGACGATCCAGAGGCTGCTGCCAAGCGCCACCGAGGCCATGACGGTCGCGCCCATATGGCCGCCGAAGATGGACAGGATGACATCCGTCCCGATGCCGAAAAGCTGGCCGAGGATGAGCGGCAGGGCGAGATGAATGAGGGTCGCCACTTCCCGGGCGAAGGGGCGCACTGAGCTGGCGCGCATAACCTCGGCAGTCATCGGAAAACCTGTTGTTCAACGCTGGGCGAGGGATCGCCCCTGGGCGGCCGCCGGCAAGCCGGGGGACGAGGAGAACCGCTTGTGTCCGAAGGGGCTTCAGCTGCGGAGGGAAAGACCAAAAGCAGAGGACTGATCACCCGCGGGCCGGCGGGCGGGCCGCGGCGGCGCCCATGGTCGAGATCACGTCAGGCGGATTGTGTTTGACGTCGCCATACATCTGACACCTGCCACCATTTCTGATTCTGAACGATTGTCTTCTAGCCCTGCCTTGTGAGGCGGGCAACCGGACGGCGGGACGCTCATGCGAAGGGGTAGAGGCGCAGACGGCCAGGCACGGCCAGTTGGGCGCCCCGCGTTCATGGCGTTCACGGCGGTGAGACTTGGGCGCTTTCACGGATCGGGCTAAGCCTCTGCCCGCCCCTGCTTCCAGGAAAGACGATGCTGCGTTTCCATCCTACCCTGCCCGCCTTCGGCCTGATGCTCGCGGCTGCCGCCCTGCCCGCAGCGGCCATGGCGCAAACCGCGGCCGCCGCGGGCACAATGCCCACCCCCTCGCCGCCAAGCGCCCCAGCCGGCACGGCGCCCGCGCCAGTGCCCGCGCCAATGCCCGCGGCCGTTCCGCCAGGGCTCGTCGGCGCCTGGGGCTCCGACAGTAGCTGTACCGACGATGTCGCGATCTTCCGGGCGGACGGCACCGTCCTGAACCCGGCCGCCCCAGCGGGCACGCCGCCACTGACCTTCAGCGTCGACGGCAACACCATCACGCTCACCGAAGGCGGCCAGAGCGGTGTTTTCGCTTTCGCCCTCTCCGACCAGGCGGTCGCCTGGTCGAACGGAAGCGCGATCGAACTGAAAGAGCGCTGCGCAGACCAGTCTCCCTTTGCCGCCCTGCTCAAGACCGCTGCCTTGCCCCAGACGCCGAATGCGCCGCCGCCGGCCGCGTCGATTCCGGCCGCGCCCCTGCCCGACCAGATTCGCGCGCTCGCCGGGCTGCCGGTGCCGTTCCAGGGCCAGATGGTGGAAATCCGGTCGGTCAGGGCCGAGACAGCGCAGCCCTACACCGGTTTCGTCGCAAGGCCCGACCCCGCGGAAATCGCGGGAGACGCCCGTCTTTTCTACCGCATTTTCCCGACGCCCGCGGCCGCCGGCGACTACGTCTCGGGCCATACCGACAGCCCGGCAAGCTTTGCCTATGAGCCGCACGGGGGCTTCTTCACCACCGCCGCTGCCGTGGATGAAGGCCCCGGCGACACCAAGGCGACACCGATTCCGATCAGCTGTCTCCGCTTTCACCCCGAGCACCGGCTGCGGGTGACGATTTCCTGCTTTGCGGCGATGCCCGGCACGAGGCTTGTGGCAGGCGGCCAGAAGGCATTCCCGCTGCCCGAGGACGCCACGGCAAAGAACACTGGTTCAGGGCAGGATCTTTCGCAGACGCTCACCCTGACCGGGCTTGCCATCAGCCAGTTGCGCGCCTTCCTGGCAGCCCACCCGCAGCCCTGACGGGCCGAGACCGGGCTAACGTTCCCCCGGGCGGTGGCCGGACATTTCGGCCCCCGCCCCGGCTGGCAGGGACAGTGCGAGCAGGCCGGCGGGCACCATGGCGGCGGCCACGACCAGGAAAGCGACGGAAAAATCAGGGAGCCGGGGATGCGGATTGCCGCCGATCACAGTTGCCATCGCGAGCGCGGCGGCGCCGATCGTGACACCCATGGTCAGCGATAGCTGCTGCAGCGTGCTGTAGAAGCTGGTCGCCCCGCTCATGCGCTCGGGCGTGATGTCGGCGTAGGCAATGGTGTTGTAGGCGGTGAACTGCACCGAGCGGAACACGCCGCCGATGAGGAGCGCACCGATAGATCAAGGGGAGCGGCCAGCCCGGGCGGAAGGCCGCGTCAAAGCGCCACCAGGGCCGCGGCAAAAAAGGCATTGCCGGCGAGCAGTCTGCGGAACCCGAAGCGCCGCAGGAGGGGCCTGGCGACCGGCTTGGTGACAAGCGCCCCCGCGGCACTGACGAAGGTGATCAAACCACTCCGAAACGCGGTGAGGCCGAAGCCGAGTTGCAGCATGAGCGGCAGCAGGAACGGCAGGGCGCCGATGCCGATGCGAAACAGCGAGCCCGCATAGACCGAAACGGCAAAGGTCGGCACGCGCAGCAGGCTGACATCGAGCAGCGGATGCGCGTGGCGCCGGGCATGGGCGAGATAGCCGAAAGCCGCCAGCGCGCCGACCGCGGTCAGCGCCACCGCAGCTGACGGCGGCAGCGCGCCGCGCCCGAAGGAGGACAGGCCCATGATCAGGCCGGCCATGCCGATGCCGGCCAGGATCTGGCCGACGAAATCGAACTGCGTCCGCCTCGAACCGGCTCATCCTCGCGGATGAAGCGCGTGACCAGCAGAACGCCCGATCATCCCGATCGGAATATTGATGTCGAAGATCCAGTGCCAGGAGAGCGTCGTCACCAGGAAGCCGCCGACCGGCGGCCCGATCACCGGCCCCAGCAGCGCCGGCATGGTGAGCCAGGACATGGCGGCCACCAGATCGTTCTTGCCGACGCGGCGCAGCAGCAAGAGCCGTCCGACCGGCACCATCATCGCCCCGCCCATGCCCTGCAGGATGCGCGCGGCGACCAGCATGGCGAGCGACTGCGAGATGCCGCACAGGACGGAGGCGAGGGTGAAGACGATGATCGCCGCGCGGAAGACGGTGCGCGCGCCGAAGCGGTCGGCGACCCAGCCGCTGGCCGGAATGAAGGCGGCGAGGCTGACGAGATAGGAGGTGATGGCGATATTCATCGTCACCGGCGAGACGTCGAAGGCTTTCGCCATCGCCGGCAGCGCCGTCGTGACGACGGTGGAATCCAGATTTTGCATGAAGAGCGCGCTGGCGACGATCAGCGCCGTCGTCCGCATCTCCTGCGGCAAGGCGCCGCGCCTTGCGCGCGGTGAGCCGGAGGTCCGAGCGGGCGCCGGCTCCGTAAGCGGGTGGCGGCGCACCACCCTGCGGAGCGCCGCCAGCAAGCTTCAGGCCTCCACCTCGCTGCCGTCCTGGCTCCAGCGGGTATGGAAGCTTCCTTCCTTGTCCAGGCGGCGATAGGTATGCGCGCCGAAATAGTCGCGCAGGCCCTGCAGCAGGTTGGCCGGCCCGCGGGCGCGGCGCAGACCGTCGTAATAGGCGAGCGACGAGGAGAAGGCCGGCACCGCCACGCCGTTCTCGACCGCCAGCACGATGACCCGGCGCCAGGCCGTCCTCGGCCTTCACCACCGCGTCGCGGAAGTAGTCGTCCAGCAGCAGGTTGGAGAGCTTCGGGTTGCGGTCATAGGCTTCCTTGATGCGGTTGAGGAAGCGGGCACGGATGATGCAGCCACCGCGCCAGATCGTGGCAATCTCGCCGAGATGCAGATCCCAGCCGTAATGGTCTCGGAGGCGACCGCCATCTGCTCGAAGCCCTGGGCATAGGCGACGATCTTCGAGGCGTAGAGCGCGTCGCGGATGGCGTCGATCTCCTCGGCGCGCTCGGCTTGCGGGTGGCGACCGGCGGATGCGGCAGCTTCTTCTCCGCCTCGCCGCGCATGGCGCGCCGGCCGGACAGCGCGCGGGCGAAGACCGCCTCGGTGATGGCCGTCACCGGCACGCCGAGTTCGAGCGCGTTCTGCGCCGTCCAGCGGCCGGTGCCCTTCTGCTCGGCCTCATCGACGATGCTGTCGACCAGCGGCTTGCCGGTGCCATCGACCTTGCGCAGCACGGCGGCGGTGATTTCGATCAGATAGCTGTCGAGATCGCCCTGCTTCCAGTCGGCGAAGATATCGCCCATGGCCTTGGCGTCGAGGCCGTAGAGCGTCTTCATGAGGTCATAGGCCTCGGTGATGAGCTGCATATCGGCATATTCGATGCCGTTATGGACCATCTTCACGTAATGGCCGGCGCCGTCGGGGCCGATATAGGTGCAGCAGGGCGTGCCATCGACGGAGACCGCCATCTTGGTGACCATCGGCGCGATGCGCTCATAGGCCGAGCGCTCGCCGCCCGGCATCATCGAGGGGCCTTCGAGCGCGCCCTCCTCGCCGCCCGAGACACCCATGCCGATGAAGCGGATATTGGCGTCCTTGCAGCGCTTAAAGCGGCGGGCGGTATCGGTGTAGAGGGAGTTGCCGCCGTCGATGATGATGTCGTCGGCTCGAGATGGCCGATCAGGTCCTCGATCATGTCATCGACCGGCTTGCCGGCCTTGACCATGATGATGACGGCGCGCGGCTTGGCGAGGGAGGCGACGAAGGCCTCGATGGTCTTGGATGGGTAGAACCGGCCCTCGGAGCCGTGCTCTGCCATCAGCTTGTCGGTCCGCTCATGGTTGCGGTTGAACAGGGCAACGCCGAAGCCTTTGCGGGCTGCGTTGCGCGCAAGGTTGGCGCCCATGACGGCGAGTCCAAGGACGCCGATATCGGCGGCGCCGATGGGAGCTTGGTCAGACATGCGGGACTTCCTTCGCTTGGGACAAGTCTCGGCCGCCCCTCCCTCACAGTGAGGCGATGGTGGCGGCTGTTACTCACCCCGCAACCCTAGCGAGAGACGGCCGACATGTCAGGGGGGGGCAACCGCATGGGCACCGGGAAATCGAAAATGCAATCGCCCCCGGGCGGCGCGAAGCGGGCGGGGGATTGCCGTCACGCGCAGGTTCCGGGAAATTTGAAGCCTCCCTCTTGCGTCGCCCCGAGCGGCCCCACACCTTGGGCAGCAGATCACAAGGGAGAGAAAACCATGTCCGCCCTTGCCCAGGAGCGTTGCGAACCCTGCCGTGGCGGGGTGCCGCCGCTGCCGCGCGCTGAAATCGACCAGTTGCTGCGCGAATTGCCCGCATGGCGGCTGAACGCCACCGGCACTGAGATTGCGCGCAGCTTCAAGTTTCCGGATTTCGCGACGACGCTTGCCTTCATCGTCCATGTCGGCGCTGTCGCGGAGCATGCCGGCCATCACCCGGACATCGCCTTCGGCTGGGGATATGCGACGATATCGCTCCATACCCACGCGATCGGCGGGCTCCAGCGGGCCGACTTCGTGCTTGCGGCGAAAATCGATACCACGCCGCTCGCCCTGCAAGCCGGCTGATCACCCACGCGGCGCAAGGGCGCCGCTCATCCTCTCTTACGTCATGCGTGACCCGCAGCGATGAGGATAGCTGCACGCATGGTCGCGGTGTCATTCAAACGTTTATCCATTTGTTTCACGGAGTTAACGGTGAACGATACCCTGCAGCAGATGCATGCGCATCGCAGCATTCGCAGCTACCAGGACAAGCCCATTCCGGATTCGGTGCTGACCGCCATCCTGGAAGCGGCCTGGCATGGCCCAACCTCCATCAACGGCCAGCAGGTCACCCTCGTCGTCACCAAGGATGCGGAGCGCCGCAGCCAGATCGCGGCCATTGCCGGCGGACAGGCCTGGATTGCCCAGGCTCCGGTCTTCGTCACGCTCGTGATCGATTTCCACAAAACTCGGCTCGGCGTGCAGATGGCCGGGGGTACGCAGGTCATCCATGAGAGCCTCGAAGCCTTCGGGGTCGGCGCGGTCGATTGCGGTATCGCCCTCGGCAGGCTGGGCGCGGCCGCGCAGTCCTTGGGACTCGGCATCGTGCCGATCGGCGGCATCCGCCGCGACCCGGCCGCGATGGTGAAGCTGCTCGGCCTGCCGCCGCTCACCTTCCCGCTGGTCGGCCTCGCAATCGGCTATCCGGCCGAAGAGGGCGCGGTGAAGCCGCGCCTTGCCTTCGAGAGCTACGTCCACCACGAAACCTATGACCCCGCGACGATCGACAGCAGCGTCGCCGGCTTTGACGCGGTCATGAAGGATCACTGGCAGACGATCGGCCGGACCGACGGCACCGGCTGGTCCGACGTCGTGCGCACCTATTACCAGCGCGTCTATTTTCCCGATGTTCTGCCGGTGGCGAAGCAGCAGGGCTTCGGCTTCGACAAGTAAGCGAAAGGCCGGTACCTCCAGGCGAGGGCGGGCGGCCTCAGCCGCCCATCCTGGCCTGGACCCCGCCCTCGCGGCGGTCTGTCAGCATGGCCGCAATCGCACGCCGCGCCGGCGGCAGGGCCGAGCCGAGGCCGATGATGGCGTGGCGCACGATGCGCGCCGGGGCGCTTTCCTGGCTGTAGAGTTCGGCGATGGCATTGGTTCCCGCGAAAAGCGGGAAGGTCGCGCGGCGGTGCCGGGATTCGTAGCGGCGCAGTGCTGAGGAAAGCCCCTCGCCCAGACCCGAGCGCTTCAATTCCTCCGCCAGGATCGTCGCACCGGCGAGACCGAGATTGAAGCCATGGGCGGTGACGGGATGCATGCCGACGGCGGCATCGCCGATGACGGCAAAGCGATGGCCGGCAAAGCGATGGGCATAGGTCGCGACCAGCGGATAGGCGTGGCGCGTGCTGACGAGCCGCAGCGCACCCAGCTTCCGGCGCGCGAGCCGGTTCTCCATCTCGGCCTCGAACGCCGCCTCGGGCACGGTTTTCAGCCGCTCGATGTCGGCGGCACTGCGGGTGATGACGACAGAGGATATCCGGCCATTGACCGGCAGGAGGGCGACCGTCTGCCCGTAATCGAACCATTCGGTCGCCGTCTCGTGATGCGGTGCCTCATGCGCCATGCGGCAGACCAGCATGGAGCGCTTGAAGTCATGCACCACGGCGCCGATGCCCTGGCCTTTCCGCGACTCCGAAAACCGGGTGTCGGCAGCAACGGTCAGCTTGGCCGTAATCGTCTCGCCGCCGGCGAGGCGCAGTACCGCGTGATCGCGCCCTGTCGTCAGTTTTTCGAGCGCAGTGCCGGCGATGAGCCGAATCCCCCCGGCGCCCTGGAAGCGGGTGAAAAGCGCGCGGCGGATGAGATGGTTGGGCACGAGGAAGCCGAGTGGCTGGTCCCGCGCCTCCGCCGGCGGGTTGAAGGTAAGGCCGTGCAGCGCACGGCCGTTCAGCACCTCTGCACGCCGGAGCGGGGAGACGGCGTTTGCCGGAATCGCCTCCCAGGCGCCCGAAGCCTCCAGCACCGCCCGGGAATGGTGGGTCAGCGCGATCTCCCGTCCGTCGAAGGGCGGCTCGGCCAGCAGACGCTCCGGCTGGCGTTCGATGACCGCGATGGAGAGACCTTGGCCCGCAAGGCCAAGGGCAAAGGCGAGGCCGACCGGCCCGGCACCCACGATCGCGATATCGTACAAAACGGCAAACTCCCCGCAGGCGGGCGGATGTTAAGCCCGCCACGTCTCAGGCGAGCTTGGCATCCGCCACGATCCGCACCATGGCGGCGAAGCCTTCCGGCGTCCAGGCGGCGCGGCCGATGAACAGCCCATCGACATTGGGCTGGGCAATCAGCTTCGCGCCATTGGCGGGAGAGACGGAGCCGCCATAGATGATGCGCGTCTCTTCGGCCGTCGCCTGCCCCCAGACATCCCGAACCAGAGCACGCAGCGCGGCATGGCGCTCCGCGACATAGCCGGGCGGCGCGGCATCCGCCTGCCCGATCGCCCAGCGCGGCTCATAGGCAAGGACGACCCCGGGGATGGTTTCAGCCGCCTGCCCGGCGAGCGCCGTCGTCACCTGATCAGCGGAGCGTCGCGTCAGCACGGCCGGTGCGCTTGTCCTCGGCACTCTCGCCAAGGCAGAGGATCGGCGTGAGGCCGGCCGCCATGGCGGCATCGAGCTTCAGGCGGACCAGCTCATAGGTCTCGCCGAAGTGCTGGAGACGTTCGGAATGGGCAAGTTCCGCATAGCGGCATCCGACCTCGCGCAGCATCGGGGCCGAGATTTCGCCGGTCCAGGAGCCGGACTCCTCCCAGTGCATGTTCTGCCCGCCGATGGCGACGGGAGAGCCGGCGAAGGCCCCGGCCGCGGCCGAAAGCGAGACGAAAGGCGGGAGCACGAAGATATCGAGACCCCTCGGTCCTCTGCCCGGCCAGCAGTGCGCTCAGCCGCTCCGCATAGGCAATGGCGGCCGCCGGGCCGTGGTTCATTTTCCAGCCGGTCCCGACCAGGGGTTTACGCATCGCGGCCTCTCTGTCGTCTATGCACGGATGAAATTCTTTTTCGCACGCGTACTCGACAGTTGCGCCGTACCGGCCGCACTACCGATATTCCGTAACGCGCGGGAAGGACAGGCGATGATTGCCGTGATCGGGGCCGGCCCGGCCGGGCTGATGGCGGCCGAGGTGCTGGCCACGGCCGGCAGGCCTGTGACGGTCTTCGACCGCATGCCCTCGGTGGGCCGGAAGCTGCTGATGGCCGGGCGCGGCGGCCTCAACCTCACGCACATGCGAAGCGCTGGAGCGCTTCCTGACGCGCTACGGCGCCGCGCGCCGCGCCACAGATGACCGCGCCATCGAGGCCTTTCCGCCGGACCGGCTGCGCGCCTGGGCCGAGGCGCTCGGGCAGCCCTTTTCATCGGCAGCAGCGGCCGGGTGTTTCCCAAGGCGATGAAGGCAAGCCCGCTGCTGCGCGCCTGGATCGGCCGGCTTGCCGCGCTCGGCGTAGAGTTTCGCGTTGCGACACCGTTGGGCCGGGTTCGCGGCCGATCGGCGCGCTGCTCTTCGAGGGGGTTGAGCCCGTGAGGGCGGACGCGGTGGTGCTGGCGCTGGGCGGCGCGTCCTGGCCGAGGCTTGGCAGCAATGCCGGCTGGGTCGGCGCGCTCGCCGACAAGGGCATCCGCATGACCCCCTTCCGCCCCGCCAATGCCGGCTTCAAATCGCCTGGACGCGAGATTTCCGCGAGAAATTCGCGGGCACCCCGCTCAAATCGATCGCGGTGCGGTGGCACGATCAGCTGTCCCGGGGCGACGCCGTCATCAGCAGCTATGGCCTGGAGGGGGGCGCCGTCTATCCCTTCGCCAGCGCACTCTCTGAAGCGACGGCAGAGGGCGCGGCCGCCACGATGAGCCTGGACCTGCGGCCCGATATGAGCGAGGGCCAGATCGCCGACCGGCTGCGGCAGATCCGGCCGCGCGACAGTCTTTCCAATGGGCTGCGACGCACCCTCTCCCTCGCCCCGGCCGCGATTGCCCTGTTGCGCGAAGTCCGGCGCGATCTGCCGCGCGATGCGGCGCCGCTCGCCGCGCTCATCAAGGCGCTGCCGCTGGCCGTCACCGGCACGGAAGGGCTTGCGCGGGCCATCTCCTCCGCGGGCGGTGTCGCCTGGGGGGAAATCGATGACCGGATGATGCTGCGCACGCCTGCCCGGCGTGTTCGTCGCGGGCGAAATGCTGGATTGGGATGCGCCGACGGGCGGCTATCTGCTGCAGGCGAGCTTCGCAACCGGCTTTGCTGCAGGCCAGGGAGTGCTCGACTGGCAGCGGATGGGTTGATAACCCCTGCGCCCGCCAAGGAGGTTTGAGCACGAGTCATGACGGTTGCGATCGAGATGGGGCAGACCCTGGCGAACGCCCCGGCGACGCTCGACCTGGAGGAGCTGCTGGCGACGCGCCTTCTGGTGCAGGGCAATTCCGGTTCCGGCAAATCCCATCTCCTGCGCCGCCTGATGGAACAGAGCGCACCCTGGGTGCAGCAGGCGGTGATCGACCCCGAAGGCGATTTCGTGACCTTGGCCGAGCGCTTCGGGCATCTCGTGATCGACGCCGAGGCGCATACCGAGCAGGGGCTGCAACTGGCCGGGGAGCGCGCGCGCATGCACCGCGTCTCGACCGTTCTCAACCTCGAAGGGATTGACGCCGAGAACCAGATGCGCCGCGCCGCCGCCTTCCTGGGCGGGTTGTTCGAGGTCGCGCGCGACCACTGGTATCCGATGCTCGTCGTGGTGGACGAGGCGCAGCTTTTCGCGCCCGCGGCGGCAGGCGAGGTATCGGACGAGGCGCGCAAGCTCTCGCTCGGCGCCATGACCAACCTCATGTGCCGTGGCCGCAAGCGGGGCCTTGCCGGCATCATCGCCACCCAGCGCCTCGCCAAGCTCGCCAAGAACGTGGCGGCGGAAGCCTCCAACTTCCTCATGGGGCGCACCTTCCTTGATATCGACATGGCCCGCGCGGCGGATCTGCTCGGCATGGAGCGGCGGCAGGCGGAAGCCTTCCGCGACCTGGAGCGCGGGCATTTCATGGCGCTCGGCCCTGCCCTCTCGCGCCGACCCCTGGGCCTCAGGATCGGGCCGACAGAGACCGAGCCGCGCAACGCGACACCGCGGCTGATGCCGCTGCCTGATGCGACCCTTGAGGATGCGGCGGCCGTCATTCTGGCCGCGCCGCCGCCGGACGCGCTGCGCCCTCAGCGCCGCCCGCCCCCGCCGCCCGCGCCTGATCTGCTCAGCCAGCTCATGGCCGCGAAACCGGCCGCAGCAGAGCCCGCGCGGGAGGTGGAGACGGTGCTGCCGAGTGCTGAAGAACTGGCCGAGCGTCGCGCCCGGCTGGACCGGATTCTGCGCGCCATCCTGGCCGACCCCGAGGCCGGCTTCCGCGCGATTGGCGTGCTCTATCAGGATTTCCTCGTGCGCTGCCGGATCGAGGGCCTGGGCGCAGGCGCGCCCGATCTCACGGCCTTCCGCCGCATGCTGACCCATGCCCGCGCCGGCATCAGTGCGGATATGGCGGAGGACGAGGTGTGGCAGGATGTCTCGGCCCGCGCGGCGATTTTGCCGGAGGATATGCAGGGCATCTTCATGATGATCGCGCGTGCGGCGCGGGACGGCGCCCCTTGCCCGGGCGACCCGGCGCTCGCCCGCGCCTATGGTACGCGCTCCTTAAGCCGTGCGCGGCGCCTGCTCACCTATATGGAGGAGCAGGGTCTGATCGTTTGCCAGATCGATGGCAGCGGGCGGCGTGTCGTGACGCTGGTGGAACTCGCCTGGGCCACGGCGCCCGGAGACCCCAATCTGGAAGAAGCAATCGCGGGTTGATAAAGACCCGTAACTTCATAGCCAAAGCCGCGTCGCGCGGCATGAAAGGCAGAGACGCCATGAAAGCAGCCATTCTCCACAGCCCCGGCGGGCTTGACCGCATCGCGATCGCCGACCTGCCCGATCCCGGCCAGCCGGGTCCGGGCGAAATCCGCGTCGCGCTGCACGCGACCTCGCTGAACTTCCACGACCTTCTGGTGGCAAAGGGCGCCTTTCCGACGGAGGAGAATCGCATCCTGATGTCCGACGGCGCCGGCGTGGTGGAAGCCGTGGGCGCGGGCGTCACGGAATTCGCGGTCGGCGATCATGTCGTCTCGACCTTCTTCCCCCAGTGGCTGGACGGCGCCCCCCGCGCCGATGTCGGTCATTTCCAGTTCACACCCGGCGACGGCACAGACGGTTTCGCGGCGCAATACGCGGTGCGGCCTGCCAGCGCTTTTACCCTGGCACCCAAGGGCTGGACGCATGCCGAGGCGGCAACAATCACCACGGCCGGGCTTACCGCCTGGCGCGCTCTGGTGGGTGACGGCGCGCTGAAGGCGGGGGACACCATCCTGACGCTGGGCACCGGCGGCGTCTCGATCGCGGCCCTTCAGATCGGCAAGATGATGGGGGCGCGGGTCATCGTGACCTCCTCCTCCGACGAGAAGCTGGAACGCGCCCGGGCGCTTGGCGCCGACGCGGTGATCAATTACCGTGTGCATCCGGACTGGGCGGCAGAGGTGCGCGCGCTGACGGCGGGCGAAGGCGCCGATCATGTGATCGAGGTCGGCGGTCCGGGGACGCTCGCCAAATCCATCGAGGCGGTACGCGTCGGCGGCCATATCTCCCTGATCGGCGTGCTGACGGGGCTTGAGGGCCAGATCCCGACCGCCTTCCTGATGGCGCGGCAGGCCCGGCTGCAGGGGCTTATCGTCGGCAGCCGGCGGCAGCAGATGGATTATGTCGCAGCACTCACCCAGGCGGGCATCAAGCCGGCGATCGATCGTTCCTTTGCGCTGGGCGAGCTGGCGGCGGCCTTCCGCCACCAGGAAAGCGGGGCCCATTTCGGCAAGATCGTGGCCGAGTGGTAAGGGAAAGCGTTGTCACACCGGCAGGTGGATAGAAGCCCGCAGGCCACCCAGCGGGCTTCTTGACAGCACAATATCGCCGCCATGCGCGCGCACGATATCGCGCGCGATGGTGAGGCCGAGGCCGTGACCGCCATTGGCCTCCGCGCTCTCGAACGGGCGGAAGACCGTCTCCATCCGCTCCGGCGGGATGCCTGGGCCATCGTCATCGACCGTCACCTCCACCACCCTGGCGGATAGGTAAGACACGCCGACGGCGACATGCGGCGCAACCCGCCGCGCATTGTCCACGAGATTGGTCACGGCGCGGCGCATCGCATCGGGGCGCAGCGGGAGAACGAGATCAGGCACGCCATGGAGGGTAATGCCCGCGCCGGCCCGGCGCGCGGCCAAGACGACTTCCTCCAGCAAGGCCGAAAGATCGGTGAGTTGCGTTTTCTCCTCGCCCTCGCCGCGCGCGAAGGCGAGATAGCCGCTGATCATCCGTTCCATTTCCTCCAGATCGGCCGTCATGTCGGCGATATCCGGCGCGAGTTCGGGCGTCTTCGGCAGCATGGCGAGCGTCAGGCGCAGGCGGGTGAGCGGCGTGCGGAGGTCATGCGAAACACCCGCCAGCATATCCGTGCGCTGGGACAGGAAGCGCATGATCCGCTCCTGCATGCGGTTGAAGGCAATCGCCGCCCGGCGCACTTCCCGCGCACCTTCCGGCCGGATGGGCCCGCGGTCCCGCCCCATGCCGAAGCTTTCTGCGGCGCGGGCAAGGCGGCGGATGCCGCGCACCTGGATGCGCAGGAAGAGACTGGCGACGACCATAAAAAGGACGGACGTGCCCAGAACCCAGGCACCGAACAGGAACAGCGACCCGGCCAGGAGGCGCTTTCGCGGGATAAGGACCTCCGCCACGCCGTTCCGCTGCTGGACGCTGACAATGACGAATTCCCTGTTCGAGAGCCAATCCGTGGTGAAGGGATTGGCGAGATGCTGCTGCAGCGCGCCCGTCAGATCGTCATCCATCGGCCCGAGGAGATTGACTGTCTTGCGATGCTGCAGCGTGGCGCCTGGTTCGAAGACCAGGATGAGCTGAAACTGCTGCTGCGCCTGATGGATGACGTGCCACTGCCGCGCAGGATCCGGACTGCGGTCGAATTGGTCGAGGGTAAAGGCGATTTCACCGGCGATGCTGAAGGCGAGGCGGCGGGAGATGATGCTGAGATGGCTGCCGTAGAAGACCTGCAGCACCACGGCTTCGAGCAACAGGACCGGCAACAGAATGATGAGGAGGCTGCGCGCGAAAAGGCCGCGCGGCAGGAATTTGCGAAAAAACCGGTCGAATGATGCCATCGGTCAATCCGGCCCCGGTTGCGCCTGCCTGTCGCTCATAGCCCCGGCTTCAGCACGTAGCCGCGGCCGCGCACGGTGTGCAGAAAGCGCGGTTCGCGGCTGTCGCGCTCGATCTTGCGGCGCAGCCGCGTCACCTGCACGTCAATGGCGCGTTCGCCAGGCTCTTCCATGCCGAGTGCCTCGGCGATTTCCTCACGCGACAAAATCTCGTTGGGTTTGCGGGCCAGCGCCGTCAGCAGTGCGATTTCGCCGCCGGTCAGGCGGATCGGGCCCCTGCGTATTGCGCAGTTCACCGCGTGCCGCATCGAACTCCGCCTCGCCCAGGCGAATCGGCCCGGCCTCGGCGGCCGGCGCCGGGCCGGCACCGCCTGCGCGGCGCAGCAGCGCTCGGGCACGGAGAACCAGTTCATAAGGGTCGAAGGGTTTGCCGAGATAGTCGTCGGCCCCGGCCTCGAAGCCGGCAATGCGGTCTTCCGGAGCGCCGCGCGCAGTCAGCAGCAGCACCGGCAATTCCGGATCGCCGTTCCGGCGGAGGCCATCGACCAGCTCGAGCCCGGTCTCGCCGGGCATGGTGACATCGAGGACCATGAGATCAGGGCCGGAGGGACCGCAGGCTGGCCCGCGCCTCCGCCGCATCGGCCGCGGCCGTGACCCGGAAACCGTGATCGGTGAGGTAGCGGACCAGCAAGCGGCGCAGCCGCTCGTCATCATCGACGACCAGGATATGGGCGTTGAGAGTTCCGTCAGCCGGGTTCATGGCGGATGCTGCTCATGGATGGTCCTCAGGCCGATCGGGCGCGCAGCTCCCGCGCTGCCGCTTCCATGGCGGCAAAATGAGCCTGGGCGGTCTCATCCGTCAAAGCCCGCAGGACGCGGCGAAAGCCCTCCACCGCCGTGCTGCCCGGCCTCACGATAGGCCCGCAGCAGCAGATCCCGCTGCCGCTCGAACAGCTGCCGTTCGAGGGCGACGCCTTTGGGCGTAAGGCTCAGGAGGCGCTGGCGCCGGTCGGCCCGGCCCGGGCGCCTGGGTGACGTAGCCTTGCTCGACCAGGGTGGTCAGCACCCGCGAAAGGCTCTGCTTGGTAATGCCGAGAATGCCAAGGAGATCGGAGACGCTCATGCCCGGCTGGCGGGCGATGAAATGAAGCGCCCGATGATGGGCCCGCCCGAGTTCCAGCTTCTCAAGCACCTCATCAGCCGCGTGGGTGAAATCCCGATAGGCAAAGAAGAGCATGTCCTGCGCAAGGCGGAGCTCCTCCTCTCGCAGAAAGAGCAGGCCCGCACCCGCATTTGACGGAGTCGGTGCACTGGGGGGCATAGCTGACATACCTGCATTTTACGACAGCTTCATTGACTTAACAAGAATTGGGATCATAACTTGAGGCCATTCTACGCAACAATATTTCGGAATATAGCCGCGATGGCGCTCGTTCCTTTCGATGACCGCGACGGCATGATCTGGTGGAACGGGCATCTGCGCCCCTGGCGCGATGCCAAGCTGCACGTTCTCAGCCACGGCCTGCACTATGGCAGCGCCGTATTCGAGGGCGAGCGTGCCTATGGCGGCAATATTTTCAAGCTGCGCGAGCATAGCGAGCGCCTGAAGCGCTCCGCCGCAGCTGCTCGGCTACGAAATTCCCTGTTCACGGTCGAACAGATCGACGAGGCCTGCCGTCAGGTTCTGGCTGCCAATGGCCTGACGGATGCCTATGTCCGCCCCATCGCCTGGCGCGGCTCGGAGCAGCTGGCCGTGTCCGCCAAGCTGACCTCGATCAACCTTGCCATCGCCGTCTGGGCCTGGCCGAACCTGTTCGGTGCCGACCGCATGAAGGGCGTGCGCCTCGGCCATGCCGCGTGGAAGCGCCCGCATCCCGAAACCGCGCCGACGGCATCGAAGGCGGCCGGCCTCTACATGATCGGCACCATGTCCAAGCATAAAGCGGAGGACGAAGGCTTCGACGACGCGCTGATGCTGGACTGGCGCGGCCAGGTGGCGGAAGCGACGGGCGCCAATATCTTCTTTGTGATGGACGGCGAGCTGCATACGCCGACGCCCGACTGCTTCCTGGACGGCATCACCCGCCGCACGGTCATGGGCATCGCCCGCCGCAACCAGATCAAGGTGGTGGAACGTGCGATCCTGCCCGAAGAGGTCACAAAGGCGTCCGAGGTTTTCCTGGCCGGCACGGCGGCAGAAGTGACGCCCGTGCGCCAGATCGGTGACCTGACCTTCACGCCGGGGCCTATCACCAACAGTTATTGCGCAATTACGAGGCCTGGTGCAGATTGTCGCCGGAGGAGGTCGCCGCACTCGCGGCCTGACCTCAGACTTACGAGAGACAAGGAGCCCCTCCGGTGAACAAGATCGTCGTCAAAGGATCATCTGAGGGGATCCAGCCCTACAGCGGCCCTGCGGGCGGTTGGGGTGCGCTTGCGTGCCGTTGCAAAAGCGCTGCGCGAGCAGATGGACACCGTCTCCGGCGGCAAGCTGCTGCTGCACAACAACCAGCCGGACGGGTTCGATTGCCCGGGCTGCGCCTGGCCGGACCCGAAGCACACCTCGACCTTCGAATTCTGCGAAAACGGCGCCAAGGCGGTCTCCTGGGAAGCGACCAAGAAGCGCGCGACACCTGAGGTTTTCGCCGCAGCACACGGTCGACGAGCTCCTGGCCTGGAGCGATCATGAGATCGAAAATCTCGGCCGCCTGACGCATCCGATGACCTATGACAAGGCAACGGACTCGTTTCGTCGAAATCAGCTGGGAGGCGGCCTTCGCCCGGATCGCCGCGCATTTGAACGCGTTGCCCGATCCGAATATGGCGGAATTCTACACCTCCGGCCGCGCCTCCAACGAGGCCGCCTTCCTCTTCCAGCTTTTCGTGCGCGCCTATGGCACGAACAACTTCCCCGACTGCTCGAACATGTGCCACGAGGCAACGAGCGTCGGCCTGCCGGTCTCCATCGGCATCGGCAAGGGCACCGTCTCCCTCGAAGACTTCGACCATGCGGACGCAATCTTCTCGATCGGCCATAATCCCGGCACCAACCATCCGCGCATGATGGCGACGCTGCGCGAGGTCTCGAAGCGCGGCGCGCCGATCGTCGTCTTCAATCCGCTCAAGGAACGGGCGCTGGAGCGGTTCGCCTCCCCGCAGGACCCGGTGGAGATGGCGACCTTCCGCGCCACCCCCATCGCCAGCGCCTATCACCAGCTCAAGGTAGGCGGAGATGTGGCGGTGCTGAAGGGCATCATGAAGGCGGTGCTGGCGCTGGACGCGGCGGATCTCGCGGCAGGGGGCCCGCGGCGTGCTCGACCGCGCCTTCATTGCCGAACACACCGTGGGATTCGAGGAACTGCGCGCCGATCTGGAAGCGACCGACTGGGCCGCGATCGAGCATGTCTCGGGCCTCACCCGCGCCGCACTGGAAGAGGCTGGCCGCGTCTATGCAACGGCCAAATCCGTCATCGTCTGCTACGGCATGGGCGTCACCCAGCATGTTCACGGGACCGAGAACGTGCAGCAGATCGCGAACCTGCTCATGCTGCGCGGCAATTTCGGGCGCCCTGGCGCCGGCATCTGCCCCTTGCGCGGCCATTCCAACGTGCAGGGAGACCGCACGGTGGGAATCGACGAAAAGGCACCCGCCCCGCTGCGCGCCGGCATCAAGCGCGTTTTCGGCTTCGATCCGCCGGAGGCCCATGGCCACAACGCCGTGGAAGCGATCGCGGCGATCGCCGAGGGTCGGTCGAAGGTCATGATCGCGCTCGGTGGCAATCTGGCGGTTGCCATGCCGGACCCGGAGGCGACCTTCGCGGCCATGCGGAAGCTCGACCTCGCCGTGCATATCGCGACCAAGCCCAACCGCTCCCATCTGCTGCTGGCGGACGAGACGATTCTTCTGCCCTGCATCGGCCGCACCGAACTCGACATGCAGGCGAGCGGCCCGCAATCGGTGACGGTCGAGGACAGCATGTCCATGATCCACGCCTCGACCGGCCGGCTGCCGCCGCCCTCCCCCTAGGTGCGCTCGGAACCCGCGATCGTCGCGGGCATGGCCCATGCGGTGCTTGGTGACCGCTACGGTATCGACTGGCACGGCATGGTGGCGGATTACGGCCGCATCCGTGATGCGATCGAGGCCGTTCTTCCGGACTTCAAGGATTACAATGCACGGATCAAGGAGCCCGGCGGCTTCCGCCTGCCGCTGCCCGCGACCGAGCGGCAGTGGAAGACGGCTTCGGGCAAGGCTCAGTTCCTTGTGGTGCCCGGTGTGAGCGAAGATCCGCGAAAGGCCGACCCCGCGGTGCTGACCTTGACCACGCTGCGCAGCCACGACCAGTACAATACCACCGTCTACGGCCTGGATGACCGGTATCGCGGCGTCTTCGGCCGCCGCGACGTGGTGTTCATGAATGCTGACGATATCGCGGCGCGTGGCCTCAAGGCGGGCGACCGCGTGGATGTGGAGGCGGTGCTGGGGGGTGGTGACGCCGGCCAGTCCTCAGCCGCTCTGCGCGGTGTCACGATCGTCGAATTCAGCATTCCCCGCGGATCGGCCGGCGCCTATTACCCGGAGGCGAATGTGCTGGTGGCGCTCGCTTCTCACGACCGTCAGAGCGGCACGCCGTCCTACAAGGCCGTGCCGGTGCAAATCCTGCCTGCCACGCAGGCGGCTTAACGCTTTTGCGCCAAGGGGGCAGCGGTTCCGCTGCCCCACCGCCTCACGGTTTCACCGGGAGGATGGCGGCGAGAAGGCGCCGGCAGGCGGCCTGGGCCGCGGCACGGTCGAAACGGGCGTCGACAAAAAGAATGTCCTGCCAGTAGCGATCGAGGAGCCCGGCGAAAGCGCGCGCCACAACATCTACGTCGCTGGCGCTTACTCCTAGTCTGCGCAGGCGACTACGGATCGCCTCCATATAGACGGCGTCCCGGTCACCGCAGATCTCCGTATAGGCGGCGCGCCAGGGCGCCTCAGCCTGATAGGCAAGCCAGACCGCGACGTGAGCGGCGCCTGACACCGCTGGATCGAACCTGTGGTCGATGATGGCATTGAGCCCGGCAACCGCGTCACCGCCGGACGCAGCCAGGGCAGCATCCAGGCTTTGGCTGAATTCATCCGACAGGGTTCGCAGCGTCTCAATCAGCAGCGCGTCCTTCGTGTCGAAATGGTGATTGACGATTCCCGCGGTCAAGCCCGCTTCGGCTGCAACCTTGGCGAGCGTCGTGCCGCCGAGACCATTGCGCGCGATGACCGCGATCGCGGCCCCCACCAGATCGCGGCGGCGGCCTTCCCTCGTCCGCCGCTCGCGTTGCATAGCCAAGCCCAAGGCGCGCCGATTCCCCAAAAGCCGCCCGGAAAAATGGAACAGACCTGCCCCGGCGGCAAGATGGCGGCGGAATGCGTTGCCGAATCACGAGTCGCTGCAAGAGCGACCCGCGAACGGGCGTCAGGTCTGCGAGGCGCGCGGGAGGCCGACCGGGTGCATATCGCGGACCCGCATGAGGTGAGGTGCGGTCACAACCTGCTGGGGCGTCTCGTCAATCGCAGGCACCGTGGCGGGCGGACGTGCCGGCAGCGGAGTAGCAACCGGTGCACCGCCGCTCAAAGGAGCGCAATTGCCGGCACTGTGGCTGACGATCCTCGGCGCCGCGCCATTGCCGCTGCTCGTGATTGCGACGCTCCGCATGCAGGCGCCTGAGGTGCCGCCCGACAGGGAGATGAAGGTGAAGCTCGCATCGCTGCCGCCAGACGGGATGGCGGCGACGCCCGCCGCGACCAGGGGATTCGGACCAGACACAGGGGCTGCGGCCGTGAGCTGCATCACCTGCATCATGGCGGCCACCTGGCTGTTCATCATCGCCGAAAGGCGCTCAAGCGAGGCGAAAGGATCCTGATGCGGGGGGGCAAAGGGATTGCCGGCAGGCAGAACCGCAACCTGGGGGGAAACCGGACCGGAATACTGGATCTGCTCGACCTGGCCGCCAGGAAGCTGGAGGCTCAGCGTCTTCAACCCGCTGTCACCGGCATAGGCGAAGCCCGCGAGGCTGATCGCACCTGCTGTCGCGGCCCCGGCGAGGAGAAGAATACGGGAAGGTTGCATGAAGGAAGCCTCGATAATTCTCTGTTCCTTTACTCAATCCTTAGGAAAGCATCACTATCTGCGTGCTCGCGGCGAGATAAATTTGCTGTCATTTCCCGCCAAGTTTCGCGCGCTCGCCCCTGTCAGCAGGAGAGGTGGGGAATCGACTTGGTAAGGTTCGGAAAATCCAGCCGCAATTCGTGAAGTGCTGCGGTATCATCGGCGTAATAGCCGTGGGTCACCAGCGTCTCGGTCAGGTAAAATTTCATCTGGCTCCGGTTCAGATGATAGAGCGAGACCTTGTAGCGATGAGGGGCGACATGGGGCTCGTCGCCCCAGATGAAGGTCCAGACGGCCATGCCGTAGCCGCGCCGGCCGCCGAGATCGCCGACATAGATGCCACCCTCTGCCAGCGTATCGATCGTCTGCGGCGTCCAAAGGCTGAGCTTGCCGCGCTCCGAGCCGAAGACGATGCCCTCATAGGCGCAGTCGGACCCGCCGGTTGCCGCGGCAACCGCGAGAACGGCGCGAGAGGTCGGGTCCGGCCCAGGCAGGACAGCATAATGCACCGTGGGGTTGAGCGTGCCCCGGGCGTCCTCGGACATACGAAAATAGTTGGACCG
The DNA here is from genome assembly GCA_963834475.1 of uncultured Alphaproteobacteria bacterium. Classification (GTDB taxonomy): domain Bacteria; phylum Pseudomonadota; class Alphaproteobacteria; order Acetobacterales; family Acetobacteraceae; genus Acidisoma. The sequence continues at coordinate 345,466 of CAWIBZ010000005.1, forward strand.
CGTGCCCCCCACCGTCGCGTTCAGCAGCACCGTGCCATCGGGCGCTGCGAGCGCAATGCTTGGAAGGGCGCCGACCGCCTTTATGGTGCGGATGGTCACGGGACCGATGCCGGGAAAATCCACCGCCGAATGCTCGGCCCGCGCGGCGACCGCGCCGAACAGAAGCGTGCCTGCCAGCCCCAAAGCCAAAGCGCCGCGCCGGAACAGACGCATGGTGTTTCGTCCCCTACCAATAGACCCGGATGTGTTACCCGAGAATCATGGTGCCGACACCACCCTCCGTGAAGAGTTCGAGCAGGCAAGCGTGTTCGACACGGCCATCCAGGATGGTCGCGCCTTTGACCCCGCCGCGAACCGCCGCGATGCAGTTCTCCACCTTGGGAATCATGCCGCCCGAAATCATGCCGCTGGCAATGCCGGCTTCGACCTGTGCGACGGTCAGTTCGGGGAGCAGTTCCTTGTTCTCGTCGAGCACGCCCGGCACATCGGTCAGCATCAGCAGGCGATGAGCGTGGAGCGCGGCGGCGATGGCGCTGGCCGCGGTATCCGCATTGATGTTGTAGGTCTGGCCGTCGTCGCCGATGCCGACGGGCGCGATGACCGGAATGAGGCCAGCACCGGTGAGCGCATGGATGACCCGGATATCGATCTGCGCTGGCTCGCCGACGAAGCCGAGGTCAAGCTCACGCTCGATATGGCTGTCGGGATCGCGCACCATGCGGGCCAGCTTGCGGGCGCGGATGAGACCGCCATCCTTGCCGCAAATGCCGACGGCGAGCGCCCCAGCCTGGGTCAGGAGCGAGGTCACATGCTTGTTGACCGAGCCGGCGAGGACCATTTCCACGACCTCGACCATCGCGGCATCCGTGACGCGCAGCCCTTCCACGAAGGTGGACTGGATCTTGAGCCGGCTGAGCATGTTGCTGATCTGGGGGCCGCCGCCATGCACGATGACGGGATTGATGCCGACCTGCTTGAGGGCCGCGATATCGCGGCCGAAGCTTGCCGCCAGCGCGTCGTCCCCCATGGCGTGGCCGCCATATTTCACGACGATGGTGGCACCCGCATATCGGCGAAGATAAGGGAGCGCGCGCGCGACGGTGGAAGCCTGTTCGGCGGCAAGCCGATAGCGTTCAGAAGCGAAGCTCATCCCCTCATCCTTTCTGCTTGGATAGGCGCCCGCGACAGGGGCGTGGCGGAAGCCTTTAGCCCTGGGCTGATGCTGGCGCCAGAGCCGCAAAGGCGGCGCGGGCTTCGGGAATGCCGAGGCCCGTCCGCGCGCTGGTGACGAGAATCTCGCGGAAAGCCCGCCGCATGCTTGCGGGCGAGTGCCGCCAGTTCCGCCGTCTTGCGGGCAAGGGCCGGCGGTTTCAGCCCATCGCGCCTTGGTCATGACGATCTGGAAGGTGACAGCCGCCTTGTCGAGCAGGTCCATCACCGCGCGATCGGAATCCTTGACCTCGACGCGGCGCGTCCATGAGGAGCGCGACGCGGCGGAGGTTGGGGCGGCCGCGCAGGTAGTCGAACATCAGGCCCTGCCAGTCCTCCTTCACCTTCTTCTCCGCCTGGGCATAGCCGTAGCCCGGCATGTCCACGAGGGTGAGGCGGCCGCCGAGGTCGAAGAAGTTGAGCTGGCGGGTGCGGCCCGGGCGTATTGGAGGCGCGCGCCAGGGTGTTCTGGCCGGTGAGTGCGTTGATCAGGGAGGATTTGCCGACATTGGAGCGGCCGGCAAAGGCGATTTCGATGCCCCGCGGCTGCGGCAGCTGATCCAGCCGCTGTGCCGCATAGAAGAAGCGGCAGGGCGCCGCGAAGAAGACCCGCGCCGCCTCCAGCTCCTCCTCGGTCGGCGGGCTCCGCAGATCGAGGTGCGGCCCCTCGACCGCCGGATCTAGTGCCATTGTCGGCCATCCTGGGTTCAGGCCCCCGCACCCTTGCGGGCGGTGCGCAGCATGCGCGGCCGATCAAGCCGGGTGCGGCGCATGATGAACCACTGCTGCGCCACCGAGAGCAGGTTGTTCCAGCTCCAATAGATCACCAGCCCGGCCGGGAAGCGCGCCAGCATGAAGGTGAAGACGATCGGCATCAGCTGGAACAGCCGCGCCTGGGCGGGGTCGGGCGGCGGCGGGTTCATCTTCTGCTGCAGATACCATGGTGCAGCCCATGATGAGCGGCCAGGCGCCGAGATGCAGGAAGGGCGCGATCGCCGTCGGGTCCCAGGGGATGAGGCCGAAGAGCGTGAAGATATTGGTGGGATCGGTCGCCGAAAGATCGTGAATCCAGCCGAAGAAGGGCGCGTGCCGCATCTCGATGGTCACGAAGATGACCTTGTAGAGGCAGAAGAAGACCGGGATCTGGATGACCATCGGCAAGCAGCCCGAGGCCGGATTGACCTTCTCCGCCCGGTAGAGCGCCATGATCTCGCTCTGCTGCTTGGCCGGATCGTCCTTGATAGCGTTCCCGCACCTCCTGCATCTTCGGCGCGAGGAGCTTCATCTTGCTCATGGACTTGTAGGACTTGTTGGCGAGCGGGAAGAACAGCAGCTTCACGGCGAAGGTGAAGGCCATGATGGCCAGGCCGAAATTGCCCAGCACGTGATAGAGGTAGTCGAGGGCGAAAAAGATCGGCTTGGTCAGGAAGTAGAAGATGCCGAAATCGACCGCCTTGTCGAAGCTCGGGATGCCGTATTCGCTCTCATAGCGGTCGAGCAGCCGCACCACCTTGGCGCCGGTGAAGACGCGGCCGGAGATCGCGGCGGTGACCGCCCGGCGGGACCACCTGCGCCTGATTGGCGATGAAATCGGTCTGGAACCCCTCGGTGCCGTTGACGCTGATGGCCCGGACATTGCCGGTCATATCGTCCTGCTGGTCAGGGATCAGCGCGGTCAGCCAGTATTTATCGGTGAAGCCGAGCCAGCCGCCGTCGCTCGTTTCGGAATAGCCGATGCCGTCATTATGGGCGCCGTTGCTCTTGATGCTCTTGTAGCCGAGCTCATGCAGCGTGCCGTGGAAGACGCCGACGGGGCCTTCGTAGAGCAGGTAGATAGCCCGAGGTCGGCGGCATATAGTCGCGGCGGATACGCGACCAGGGATAGAGCGACACCGCCTCCTTGCCCGCATTGGTGACCTGCTGGGCGACCCTGAACATATAGTGGTCGTCGATGGTGAATTTGATCGCGAAGGTCAGGCCCTGGCCATTGGCCCAGCTCAGGGTCAGCGGATGATCGGGATCGAGCGTCGGTTCCGAAGCGGTCCAGAGCGTGTTCGAATCCGGCAGCCGAACCGGCATACCGCCGATGGTGGCGGCGGGCGCCGCGGTCCAGCCATATTGGATATAATAGGGCTGAGCGTCGCTCGTCGGTTCCAGCAGCTGCACCAGCGGGCGACTTCGGGTCGATCGTCTCGTGATAGTCGGTCAGCACCAGGTTATCGAGCAGCGCACCGCGCAAGCTGATGCTGCCGTCGAGGCTCGGCGCCTTGATGGCGACGTCGGCGTCTTGGCGAAGGGCGATGCCGTGGCGGGGGCGCTGATGCCGCCGGACCGATCATCGTGCTCGCAGGAGCGCCAGGCGTGCCGCTGCTGGAGGGGGTGGTAATTGCTGACCGTCACCGGCGGCGGCGCGTGGCGGATGCGGCAGGTGCGGCTGCACCAGGAACTCGAAGCCGAGCAGAATCGCGAGGGAGACTCGCGATCGCGATGAAAAGACGCTTCTGTTCCATCAGCCGACAGGGTCCCAGGTTGAAGTGCCGGGCGTCACCCGGCGGCAAGCCGTGATCATGATCGTGGTCGTGATCGTGGCCGCAACCCTCACGCGGCGGCACCGGATCGTCGCCGCCGGGATGCCAGGGGTTGCAGCGCAGAATGCGGCGGACAGCGCGATAGCCAGCCACCGCGACGGCCCCATACTCCCGCACGGCCTCCAATGCATAGTCGCTGCAGCTCGGGGTGGAAGCGGCAATTGGAGCCGAGAATCGGCCGGAAGACGAGCTGCCAGACGCGGACCAGCCCGATCAGCAAGGCCACGCAGCAGGGTCGCCAGCATGTCGTTCATACTGGACCCGGCTGGACGGGCTGGCGCCGTTGGGGCAGCCGCCGCGGCCGGGTGCGGCGGCATGCGCCGGGCTCGGGCAAGGCCCGGCGCAGATCATCGATAAGATCCGCGAAGGGGCGGTCCGCCGTTTTGTCCCGGCCGATCACGACAATGTCGAAGCCCGCGATGGGCTCCGGATCGAGGCCGAGGCGCACAGCCTCACGCAGACGCCGCTTGGTCCGGTTGCGGACGACGGCGTTGCCGACCTTCTTGGTCACGGTGAAACCGACGCGAAATCGGCGCATCATCCGCGCGGGGCATGAGCTGCAGGACGAGCCGGGCATCGGGCGCTTTGGCGCCCTTCCCCGCAACCGCCAGGAATTCCGCGCGACGTTTCAGGCGTGGCGGCTGGCTCATGATCGAGTTGTCGCCGCACACGCACCTGAACCCGAAGGCGGAATCAGGCGGACAGGCGCTTCCGGCCCTTGGCGCGCCGGTTGGCGATCACCTTGCGGCCGCCGACGGTCTCCATGCGGGCGCGGAAGCCATGCCGCCGCTTGCGGACGATCTTAGAGGGCTGATAGGTGCGCTTCACGATACTCTCCAGTCTTCCGGCCTCGGGCGGGAGCCTCCCGGCCGAATTGCGGCTCGTCTTTCAACAACACAGGCGGGCGCCACCGCCGTTCCGGCAGCGGGCCCGTTCGAACGGGCGGTATAGTTGCCTCGCCCGTCCCCCGTCAATGTGCAAGCTTTGGCCCCAGGTAGAACGTTTCGCATGGCGGTATGGGGCGGCACAGCTAGGATCGTCTCGATTGACGCGCGCCCAGGCTTGGACCACAGCCTGTGCGAGCAAGGCTTAGCGTCAGGGAGCGGATCGCGCAGGCGTGTTCGGACCAGCCACGAGGCACCGAGCGGACTGCCCGCGGGACTGCCCCCCGAATTCATCCAGCCCTGGTATGGCGGACACTGCGATCATGGACGACCAAACGCGCGAATTGCAGGCTCTTCGGCAAGAGGTAGCGCGGCTGACCGCGGCGCTTGGAGAGGATGGTTTCCGCCTGCGGCGCCTCGCGGAGGTCGGCGCCGTGCAGGCCAAGCTCAACCATGATCTGCGCAATTTGCTGACCTCCGCGCTGATGCTGGCCGACCGGCTGAGCAGCGCGGAGGATGCGAAGATCAGCCATGCGGGCAAGCTCATCGTGGCGGCGCTGGAACAGTCCGCATCGCTGATCGCCGCCACCTCCGATTTCGCGGCCGAGCGGCCGCCGGTGCTCCACCGCCGGCGGCTGCGCCTGGCCGAGACGGTGGCCGCGGCCGCGGAGACGCTCGCGCCGCACCACCCCGGATTCGTGGTGGAAAACGCCGTGCCCGCTGCGCTGGAAGTCCAAGCTGACCCAACCCTTCTGGAGCGTGCGCTCGGCCATCTGATGCGGACCGCCGCCCAAGCCCAGGCCAGGCATATGACCGTGACCGCCGAAGGCCAGCCCGACGCTGTCCACGTGGTTCTGCGCGACGACGGGCAACCTTTCCGGGATCAGCGCAGTGCTGACCCCTTAAGTGTTTTTTCCGGCGCCTACCGCTACGGCAGCAGTGGCCTTGGCCTGGTCATCGCGCGTGAACTCATCGAAGCCCATGGCGGCAGCCTGGCCTTGAGGCCCGAAAGCGGGACGAAGAGCACCGTCATGGCCCTCACCCTCCCGCTCGGCGGTCGAGGCTAAGCCGCGAACTCAGGCCCGCGTCGGGCCGTGCGCCTCGTGCCCCATCTTCATGTCGCGCCGCTCGGTGCCGAAGCCCACGAGAAGCGCGATGATCACAGCGACTACCCCGGCAACGGCCGCCAGCGCGTAGCTGTAATTGTGGTTGTAGCGGGCGCCGATCGCCGTCTGCAGGGTGGCGTTGTAGGAGGCGAGGAAGTTGCCGAGCTGATAGACGACGCCCGGAAAGGTCGCGCGGATATCAGGCGGCGAAAGCTCGTTGAGATGGGCCGGGATCACGCCCCAGGCGCCTTGCACCATGAACTGCATCAGGAAAGCGCCGAGACCGAGCACCCAGGGCGAGTTCGAAAAGGCCCAGAGCGGAATGATGGGCAGAGCGAGAATCGCAGCGATGACGATGGCGCGGCGCCTGCCGATTTTTTGCGACAGGGAGCCGAAGGTCAGGCCGCCCAGTATGGCGCCGATATTGTAGACGATAGCGATGACCGTGATGGTGCCATGGCTGAAGCCGTGCTGCACCTTCAGGAAGGCTTTGGGATAGATATCCTGGGTGCCGTGGCTGAAGAAATTGAAGGCCATCATCAGGATGACAGCATAGATGGTGAGACCGGCGTGACGGCGCAAAATCTCGCCGATCGGCGCCCGCGGCGTCTTCTGCCTTGCATGCCAATCCGGGCTCTCCGGCACGTTGCGGCGGATATAGACGACAAGCAGTGCCGGCAGGGCGCCGATGATAAAGAGGCCGCGCCAGCCGACGACCGGTCCGAGCAGGCCATAGGCAATGGTCGCGAGGAGATAGCCGCTGGGGTAGCCGGCCTGCAGCAGGCCGGAGACCCAGCCGCGCCACCGCGCCGGAATGCTTTCCATCGTCAGCGAGGAGCCCACGCCCCATTCGCCGCCCATGGCGACGCCGAAAAGTGCCCGCAGGACCATGAAGGAAAGCAAGGTCGGCGCCAGACCGGAGAGAAGCTCAAGTCCCGAAAAGCAGAGGATATTGGCGATCATCACCGGCCGCCGGCCGTACCTGTCGGCCAGCCGGCCGAAAATGACCGCGCCCACCGCACGCATCGCAAGCGTCAGCGTAATCGCGAGGCTGGCTGTGGTCAGGCCGACCCCGAATGTCTTCGCAACATCGTCGAAGACGAAAATCATGATGAAGAAGTCGAAGGCGTCGAGCGTCCAGCCGAGGTAGGCGGCGAGCACCACCTTGCTGGCGTTCCGAGTATCGGACATCCGTCCCCCCAACGTTAGCTAGTTGATTGAAAACATGGGAGAGAGCGAAGCCCACACCCCTGGGTGCGATCCTGTCATTTTAGCCAGAGGTTGCCAAGGCAGCGGACGGCCCCGGCATTTCCGCTCAATCGGCGTCGTGCCGATGGATGGGATCGATCCAGGCGACCGTCTCGGGCTTCTCGGCCGGTGCGATATCGAGGTTGACGACGACCGCCTCCCCGCCGCTGCGGACGAGCACGCATTCAAGCGGTTCGTGGGTGCCGGCATTGATTTCCTGATGCGGCACGAAGGGCGGCACGTAGATGAAATCCCCAGGGCCAGCCTCCGCCACGAACTCCAGCGCCTCGCCCCAGCGCATGCGCGCACGGCCGCGCAGGACAAAAATGACACTTTCCAGCTCGCCGTGATGATGGGCGCCCGTCTTCGCGTTCGCGGCGATCGTCACCCTGCCGGCCCAAAGCTTCTGTGCGCCGTTCCGGGCGGCCGTGATGGCCGCAGCCCGCTCCATCCCTAGCGTCTGCGCCGTATTGGTATCGAGCTGGTCGCCGCGGATGACCTGCACACCGTGGTCCCGCCAGTGCGATGCTGCATCCTGTGCCGTCATGGCTCTGCCCCGAGAAAGGGATTGCTCTGACGCTCATGGCCGATGGTGGAGCGGTTACCGTGGCCGCATATAAAGACAAATTTGTCGTCCAGAACCATCAGCTTCTCACGGATCGAACGAAGCAGATCCTCTGAACTGCCGTAGGGGAAATCGGTGCGCCCTATGGACCCGCGAAACAGCACGTCCCCGAAAATGCCGAAGCCGAGCGTGCGGTTGACGAAGACGATGTGCCCCGGCGTGTGCCCCGGACAGTGCAGAACCTCAAACTCATGTCCGGCGATCGCGACGTGGTCACCCTCATGGAGCCAGCGATCGGGCGTGACCGGGCGCGCATCGTGGAGGCCATAGCCTTCGCCTGTCACCCGGAGCCCGTCGAGCAAAAACCGATCCTCCTCGCCGGGCCCCCAGACCGGGACAGGAACGCCCGCGGCCTTCGAAAGCGCTTCCGCCAGGCCCGCGGCGCCGCCCGCGTGATCGATATGCCCGTGCGTCAGAAGAATCTGGTCGATATGCAGCCCTAGGCTTGCAATCATCTCGCCCAGGCGATCCACATCGCCACCGGGATCGACGACAACGCCGTGTTTCGTCGTGTCATCCCAAATGATCGCGCAGTTCTGCCGAAACGGCGTCACCTGCTCGATCGCGATCCTCAGCTCACCCACGGCAACACCTCAGAGTTTCAGATAGGATATCAGCGAGCGGTCCTTCGCGCGGAAAGAGAAGCCCACCCACTCCCAACTGTCGCTGAAATAGGTGTCGAAACGCAAATCGCCGCGGGCAATGAAGCGCCGGGCCGGGGTCCTGCTGCCGTCGGCCGAGGTCACTTCGGCCGTTCCGGCGGCCGTCACCACGGGGTGCATGAGCCGCCCGTCCTGCGTGTTGATCATTGGGCCATCAAGCATCACATGGTTCCACTGTGACGTTGGCAGAGCGTCCGGGGGCGCCACATAGGCATCAGGATGGGCCGAGCCGCGCGCCATGAACTTGTCGTTGACGCGCCAGCCCTGCGCATAGAAGGTCCGGCCGTTCTTGAGCGTGGTTGCGGCAAAGCTCAAAATCTGGCCGTCATCCCAGGTTTCGGTTTCCTGGTGATGAAGGCGATAGACCGGGATCATCGCAATCGTCACGTGGATTGAAACCTCAACGTCAACAGTGAGTTGGCTGCCGGACTGCCGGAAAGTCACGGTTTCCTGGCCGATCCGGCTACCGTTGCGCACCAGGTCGAAGGCCAGCTGGCCAGTGGGCGGAATGGTCTGAGCGCGCGCCCGAGCGCCTGCGAGCACGACGATACCGGCCGCGCCAAGCCCAAGGGCCGCGCGGCGGCCGATGATCGGCGCTGGCGCTGTCCGCGAGGAGATTGCCTTCACGTCCTCACCTCATGATTGCTCCTTGCCCGGGCTGGCCCGGCCGACACCGCACAGCACGCCTTCGCCCTCATCAGGCATGTCTCCTCACTCCAGAGTCCAGAGGACCATCGCATCCCGCCCTGATGTGGCGCCGCCCCCGCATTCGACCAGGGGCAGCATGCAAAGTCTCGGGCAAGGCACGATGCCAAAGCCGAACGGAAGACCGCGACATAGGCAAATTTTCGTGGCAAACTGCCGTTATGCGCCAGCTCCTTCTTCTGCGACACGCCAAATCGAGCTGGGACGACCCCAGACTTAGCGACCATGACCGGCCGCTGGATGCCGAAGGCCGCCACGCCGCCGACGCAATGCGCAACACCATCGAAAGCCTCGGCCTGACCCCGGCGCTGGTCCTTGTTTCTTCCGCGCGGCGCACGCGCGAGACCCTCGAGCATCTGCAACCGCTATCCGGCGACCCGCGTATTGTCATTACAAATGATCTCTACCTCGCGAGCCCGCGCCAGATCCTGGACCAGATCGCGGCCATTCCGGCGGAGGCCAGCAGCGTCATGGTCATTGCCCACAATCCCGGTCTCCACGACCTGGCGATGACGCTTGTTGGCGCCCATTCTATCAGCCTTGGCCACCCTGGCGCCATGCGTGTTGCACGCAGTTTCCCGACTGCCGCCCTCGCAGAATTTTCCATTGCCGGCCAATGGCGGAGCCTGCCTCAGGGCGCCCGCCTCATCCGCTTTCTGACCCCCCACGATGTACAGCAAGCCACCCGGTAATGTCTGATCGCCCCTCCATCGCCAATCCCGCGATGGTCGTTGCTCTCCTCTGCGACCCTGCCGCGACGGCCGAGCTGCTCAAGCACCCTGCCCTGAAAAAGCCCCGGGCGCGCCGCCCACGCCCGAAGCCGGTCAGGCAAACCTGGCACGATACGGCTGATCTGCTTCTCGCCAGCCGCGATCTTGCGCTCTCCGACACGGCCGAGGGCTGGCACTTGGACCGGCTTGGCTTCGGCTGGCCGCGCCGGCCAGGAACCGCGGCAGGGTCCATCGGCACATCGGTGCACCCGGCAGGCCTGGAAGAGCGCCTGGGCGAAACCATCCCCGGCCCGCTCCGCCCCTTCGGCCGCTTGGACGGTGAGATCCTGCGCTTCCGGCTGACCGAGGACGGAGCCGTGCTGAATTGCGCGCTCACAACCGGTGAGGTCAGCGCAATCGACGGCCACGGAGAAGAGGGGAAGCGCCGCACCATCGTGCGGCTTGAGATCAGCGGACCGGTCGCGGCCGCGCTGGCGCTGGCCGAGCGGCTCGCCGCGGACCTGCCGGTGCTGCCGGCCATCGCGACCCTGCCGCAGGAAATCCTCGCGCTCGGAGGTGCCAAGTTCAAGGCGCCGCCCGCGCCTGCCCTGACAGCGCAGATGCAGACAGAAGAGGCGCTTGCGATCCTCGCCTCGGGATTCGTCTCAACCTTCCTAACCCGCCTCGGCCAGATCGAGGGCCGGGCAGGTCCTGAACCCGTCCACCAGGCGCGGGTGACGTTGCGCCGGCTGCGCGCGCTCATGCTCGCCTTCCGCCCCATCCTGCGTGACCGCGAAGAGGCGCTCAAGCCGCTGCTCGCGCGCCTCAAGGAGGTTCTGGGGCCCGCGCGCGACTGGGACGTGTTTCTATCGGACACCGTGGAATCGCTGGCGCGGAGCCTGCCGGATGCCGACCCCGCCGCTGGTTGGCTGCGCGCTGCCGCGACGGCACGGCGCGAAGCCGCCTATGCCACCTTGATCGGCTGGCTGCGCCAGCCGATCTATCGCGCCCTTGCGTGGCAACTCGTGGGCCTTTGCCTTGGCGAGGGCTGGATTGCCACGACGACGGAGGTGCCGGCACCGCCTGACTCGCAGGAAAACGGTGAGGCGCTGCCCGCTCCCGCCCATGGCGACCGCAACGAGATCGACGTTTTTGCGACGCGCTCCATCGCCGGCCGCTGGAAAAAGACCGTGCGTCCAACCCGTGAGCTGATACCGCTGCCGGTGGCTGAGCTGCATGAACTGCGCATCAAGTGCAAAAAGATCCGGTACCAGGCGGAGATGTTCCAGGATGCCTTGCCGGGCAAAAGCATGCGCAGGCTGATCAAGCGGCTGGCGGCAATCCAGGAGGTCATGGGGCTGTTGAATGATGGCGTGGTGGCGACCGAACTGGCGCTCAGCCTCAGGCCGGGCGAGGGCGCGCCGCTCCGCGACCAGGTCCTGGCTGCCGAAGCCATCGGGCTCATTCATGGCTATGGCATTGGCCGCGCGCGGGACAGCCGCGAGGCGATCATCGCCGCGTGGCGCGACCTGCGTAAGTCTTACCCATTCTGAGGGAAAGATCCATTCCCCCCAGCTAATGACTAGGTGAAATGCTGCGACAGCGAAGATTGCCAGGATCGCACGGTCGGCCTATGTCAGGGCTTCTCAACCCGGCCCTACGGCGTGGCTTCCAAGCCGACCGCGGCGCCGGCCACTCGCACAACCGAATGAATGAAGGGCGGCGGAATGAGCGACACAGCGAAGGACGCGGTGACCCTCTCCCTCGAGGGCACAAATCAGACTGCAACATTGCCGCTGCTACACGGCACCATGGGGCCGGCAGTCGCAGATATCCGCAAGCTTTACGCCGATCTCGGTATCTTCACCTTCGACCCAGGCTATGGCGGCACGGCTGCTTGCGCCAGCAAGATTACCTATATTGACGGCGACGAAGGCATTCTGCTGCACCGCGGCTACCCGATCGAGCAGCTCGCCGAAGAGTCGAACTTCCTCGAAGTCGCCTACCTGCTTCTGCACGGCGAGTTGCCGAGCAAGGCCCAGGCGGATGAGTTCCACAAGGGCATCACGCACCACACCATGCTGCATGAGCAGCTGCGCAGCTTCTTCCAGGGCTTCCGCCGCGATGCGCACCCCATGGCCGTGATGTGCGGCGTCATCGGCGCCCTGTCGGCCTTCTACCACGACAGCCTCGACATCACGAACCCCGAGCATCGCCGCGTCAGCGCCTTCCGCCTGATCGCCAAGGTGCCGACGATTGCGGCCTGGGCCTACAAATACTCGATCGGCCAGCCCTTCATGTATCCGCGCAACGACCTGAGCTACGCGGCGAACTTCCTCTACATGATGAACGCCGTCCCGGCCGAGCCCTATGAGGTGAACCCGGTCCTCGCCCGCGCCATGGACCGCATTTTCATCCTCCATGCCGATCACGAGCAGAACGCCTCCACGAGCACGGTGCGGCTCGCCGGTTCGACCGGGGCCAATCCCTTCGCCTGCATCGCAGCGGGCGTTGCCTCCCTCTGGGGCCCCGCGCATGGCGGCGCCAATGAGGCGGTGCTCAAGATGCTCGGCGAGATCGGCCACAAGGATAACATCCCGGACTTCATCGCCAAGGTGAAGGACAAGTCGAGCCATAGCCGCCTGATGGGCTTCGGCCATCGCGTCTATCGCAACTACGATCCGCGCGCGAAGATCATGCAGCGCACCTGCCATGAGGTTCTGGACGAGCTCGGCATTAAGGACGAGCCGCTGCTCGACCTCGCCATGGAGCTGGAAAAGATCGCGACCACGGATCCCTATTTCGTCGAGCGCAAGCTCTACCCGAACGTCGACTTCTATTCGGGCATCATCCTGAAGGCGATGGGCATCCCGACCAGCATGTTCACGGTGCTCTTCGCCGTAGCGCGCACCGCCGGCTGGATCAGCCAGTGGCAGGAAATGCTGGAAGATCCGGCGAACCGCATCGGCCGCCCGCGCCAGATCTATACCGGCGCGCCCCGTCGCGACTACGTCGCCGCAGAGAAGCGCGGCTGACGCAGGGCCAGACCCGAACCGAAAAAGGCGCCCGGATCATCCGGGCGCCTTTTTTGTTTGGGGGTGAGACTGGTCTGAACGTCAGGCGAGGGCCAGGCCCTTCGCCGCCATGACCGCCTGCGCGCGGTCCGGATAATCCGTGGTCAGCGCGCCCGCGCCCCAATCGATCAGCCGGGCCATGTCGGCGGGCTCGTTCACCGTCCAGGGATTGACGAGGAGGCCCAGCGCGCGGGCCTCAGCGACTTCGGCCTCGCGTCAGCGTCTCGCAATCCGGCCCCCAAACGCGCCCCCCTTCCGCGGCCACGGCGCGCGGCACGGAACCGCCGAAATCCTCCGGTGACGGACCGTCCCACCAGAGCCGCGCCGATGCGACCGTTTCCGCATCGGTCAGATAGCCGAGACTGAGGCCAGGCCGCTGGCGGGCGAGATAGCGCAGCGCCCGCCAGTCGAAGGAGATGATCCGCGTCCGCGACAAGGCCCCCGCCCGTTCCAGCACGGCAAGCACCGCGTCCGCCATGTCCTCCGGCGGGACGGTCCAGTCCGGATGGTCGGGAAAGGTCTTGAGTTCGACGGCTAGGCGGACCGCCGGGTCGAGCGCTGCGACCTCGGCAAGCCGCGGCATCGCCAGCCGTCCGCCCCCTGTTGATAAGGAAAGGCGGCTGCCTGCGCGCTGCCGGGGCGGATACGGCCGACGTCGTAGGTTGCCGCCGCGTCATAGGCGAGATCGCGGAGCGCGCAGCCGGCGGCTCGATCCAGGCGCCATCGGGCCCGCGGGTCAGCGCGGGTCGAGAAACGGGTCATGACTGAGGATGACGACACCGTCGCGCGTCAGCGCGACATCCATCTCGATCGCGGTGACACCGATCGACAAAGCCCCCTGGAAGCCCGCGAGGGTATTTTCCGGCCAGAGCCCCCGCGCACCACGGTGGCCGTGCAGTTCGATGGCAGGAGAGGGCAAGGTCAGGTCACCGGACCGTGCCGCGTCAGGTGGCAAGCGCGGCGCGTAGATCCTGCAACCGGCGCTTCTGCCCGCCTGCCGCATCGAAGTTCGAGGGATCGAGCCAAGCCTCAAAAGCCTGGGCAAGCGGCGGCCATTCGCTATCGATGATGGAGAACCAGGCCGTGTCGCGGTTCGCGCCCTTGGCGACCATGTGCTGGCGGAACAGCCCCTCATAGGTGAAGCCGAAGCGCGCGGCCGCGCGCTTCGAGGGCTCGTTCAGATGTTGCATTTCCACTCGAAGCGCCGATAGCCAAGCGTCTCGAAGACATAGCGGGCAAAGAGGTAGGCGCCTCAGTCGCGACCCGGCTGCGTGCGATGGCCGGCCCCCAGTGAATGCTGCCGATTTCGATGACGCCATGGACCGTATCGATGCGCATGAGCGCCTGCCGGCCTTCGGCGCGGCCGGTCGCACGCATCGATGACGGCAAAGAACAAGGGATCCGGCGGAACAGGCGGCCTTGGTGACCAAGGCGCAGAACGGCGCTCTCGACCGGGGCCTGCTCTCGAAAAGATAGCGGAAACGGTCCTCGGCGCCGGGCAACCGAGCGCTTTCGAAAAGCGACGGACCATGGCCGCAGGATCGAGCGGCTCGAGTCCGCATAGCGGCCGTCCAGCACAACGCGCTCCGGCCGCGGGAGGCACCCCGCCAGTCGGAGAGCAGATCGGCGGCGCGACGCTGGCTATCAAAGACAGATCAAAATCGGGGCAATCGCAGCCCGTAGGTCGGCCCGTTATCCTCGCGAATGACGTGATGGTCGATCCATTCCGCGACCAGTCGACGCGCCTCGTCGATCGAGGATTCGGGATGGTGGATCCGATAGAGGGTCGTGCAGGCGCGGAAGGATTCCATGTCCCCGTTGCCATGGACCATAAGCTCCCGATAGGCAGTGACAACAGCACGCTCACACCGGCGAGCGATGGTGCTTAACTCGCGCCCCATCCTGCAACCGCTCCTTATGACTGTTCTAGCGCGTCGCGCCGGACCGGCCCGTAACCGGGTGGCCATGACGCATGAGTGTAGCGGTTCAAGGTGACCGGCCAAGAGCCTGTCATTACGGCGCGCGCCGCGATACAACGGCCAAGGCGAGTCTCGCGCGCATATCCTTGCAGGACACGGGTCAATTCGCTAGAAGTCGCGCCTTCTTTTGGATCGGAGCGCAGAATGACGGCCTTATCCCGCAAACTTGCCGGCCATGCGAGCGACTGGGATCGCGATGCGGCGATGACCACCGCGCGCATTCTGCTCGAAATCAAGGCGATCAATTTCCGGCCGGAGGAGCCCTATACCTTCACCTCGGGCTGGAAATCCCCGGTCTATATCGATTGCCGCCGGATCATCTATTTCCCGCAGGCGCGCACCAAAATCTGCCAGCTCGCGGTCGAAAAGATTCAGCGCCATATCGGCTATGAGACGATCGAAGCGATTGCCGGTGGCGAGACCGCAGGCATTCCCTATGCCGCCTGGATTTCGGACCGCATGGGCCTGCCGATGTCCTATGTGCGCAAGAAGCCCAAGGGTTTCGGCCGCAACGCGCTGATCGAGGGCGATGTGCCCGAAGGCAAGCAGACCCTGCTGGTCGAGGATCTGACGACGGACGGCCAATCCAAGATCCGCTTCGCCCAGTCACTGCGCGATGCCGGCGCGATCTGCCATCATGCCTTCGTCGTCTTCTTCTACGCGGTCTTCGAGGGCAGCCTGGAGACGCTGGCCGAGAACGATATCGCCCTGCATTCCCTGCCACCTGGTGGGACGTGCTGGAGGCCTGCCGCGAACGCCCCTATTTCCCCGAATCCGCGATGGCGGAGGTGCACCGCTTCCTGGAAGCGCCGGCCGCCTGGTCGGCAGCCCGGGGCGGCGCCACCTCCAATAAGGGTAAACCGCGAAGAAGAGCTGAGGTCGTCTTCGGCGCCGCGCATGGCTGCCGCTGTTTGACAGGCCAGGGCCGGATCCCTAGAAGCCCGCCATTGCCGGGAATGTGGACGATCCGCGGCCTTCCGTGGATCGCCCCGCCACCTAAAGCGGAAATCGGGCGGAGCTGGCTGCCGATCAGGGCAGGCGCGACCGCCCTTTCGCTGTCTCCGATCGCATCATCGATCATCGGGGGCCGGGATGGACTACTGGCGCCACACGAGAAGGAGCAGCGCGTGACCAAGCGCCTCGAGAGCAAATATAAGATCAACCGCCGCCTTGGCGTGAACCTTTGGGGTCGCTCCAAGTCCCCGCTGACAAGCGCGATTACGGCCCCGGCCAGCATGGCCAGCGCCGCAAGAAGCCGAGCGATTCGGCGTTCAGCTGATGGCGAAGCAGAAGCTGAAGGGCTATTACGGCAATATCAGCGAGAAGCAGTTCCGCAAGTATTATGAGGAAGCCGTGCGCCGTAAGGGTGACACCAGCGAGAACCTCATCGAGTTGCTGGAGCGCCGGCTGGATACGGTCATCTACCGCATGAAGTTGCCGTCACGCCCTTTGCCGCGCGCCAGTTCGTCTCCCACGGGCATCTGCTGGTCAATGGCCGCCGCGTCAACATCTGCCTCCTACCTCGTCGCCAATGACGACGTGATCGAGGTGCGCGACAAGTCCAAGCAGCTTGCCGTCGTGCTGGACGCCTCGCAGAGCGGCGAGCGCGATATCCCCGAGTATCTGGAAGTCGACCATCGCGCGATGAAGGGCCGCTACCTGCGCGCGCCGAAACTCGCCGACGTGCCCTTCCCGGTGCAGATGGAGCCGAATCTGGTCGTCGAGTTCTACTCGCGCTGATCAGGATCGGAACTGACAGTTAAAAAGGGCGCCGCGAGGCGCCCTTTTTCGTTTGGCCGGATCCGGCCGCGGGGGAATGCGCCGGGCCAGCCCAGTCCGGGCCAGCCCGATCGCGACCGCTTACGGGACGTAATAGGCCGGAGGCGGAGCAGCGTAGACGACGGGAGGCGGCGGAGGCGCCGCATAGACCACGGGGGCGGCGCATAGACCACCGGCGGCGGCGCGGCATAGACCACCGGCGGCGGCGCAACGAGCGCACTGCCGACTGCTGCACCGACCGCAAGCCGGCAGGCCGCCGCAACGGCGACACCCGGGCCCGGGGCCATAATAGCCGCCATAGCCACCCCATGCCAACCACCGCCATAGCCAGCCGCCGCCGTGCCAGCCACCGCCATAGCCGCCGCTGTCCACCGCCCCAGCCTTGGGCATGGGCAGGGGCCGAAACAGCGAACGGCGCCGCGAGGCCGACCATGAGAGCCGCAGCCGAGATACCGCGGGAAAGACGCAAACGCGAGAAGAGTGCCATGACACAACTCCTTTCAACGCCAGTATAGGAGCGGAGTGTAACCCTGTGGTTACGATGCCTGCCCTTGGCGCTGCTATGGATCTCAATATAGATCCAGTTACGTCCGTTGTAGGGCAGTCTTGCACAATGCCGCCGCAATGTCACCCGCCGGGCGGCCGGCTAATCGGCGAAACGGCCGACGGGCACGCCGCGAACATCAACCGGCATCACAAAAAGGCCGCCAGCGGTTGGGAATTGGCTGCTGTTTCTCCTCCTCCTTCGGTAGTCGCAGTTGTGATGAACAGACTGCTGTCCGGCAAAACAGGGCATCGTCCCATTCGGCACCGGCATCGCGATTTTCTCGACCAGCCTGCCATCGGGCGCGAAGCGGTTGATCACCCCCATGCCGGACCCGGCCGACCAGTAATAGCCGTCGATGTCCAGTGCGCCGCCATCCGGGCGGCCTTCTTCATTCGTCACATCGGCAAAGCGGCGCCGATTGCTGATCGCCGCCGGTTGCCGGCATCGAAATCCCAGCAATCGATCCAGGGCCCGCGCGTATCCGAATGATACATCATGCGGCCATCGGCGGTCCAGGCAAGGCCGTTGGAGTTCTTCAGCCCCTCGACCTTGGTCTCGACCCGCCCGTCCGGGGCTGACGCGATAGAGCTTGCCGCGTGGGCGAGCCCATCCGCGCCCTCATTGATCGTGCCGACCCAGAAGCAGCCATCCGGCCCGACCTTGCCGTCATTCAGCCGATTGCTCTCCGGCTCCTCGATCGATGCGAAGGGCTCCAGCCCACCCGCGCCAGCATCGAACATCATGAGTTTCTGCTTCTGGCAGACGAGAATGCGACCCGAGCGACAGAGCGCGAAACTGCCCAGCACCTCGGGCAATTGCCAGTACCTGCGGCGCCCGTGGCAGGGTCAAAGCGATGCAACCGGCCGCCGGGATGTCGCAGAAATAGAGCATGCCGGCCTGACCGTCCCAGGTCGGGCTTTCGCCCGTTCCGCAACGGCAGTCCCAGAGCCAGTGTGACCGCTCTCTGCGCATGCGTCGCCAATCGTGCTCGCTCCTTTGTCGTTGTTTTCGAAACTTGCCTCTGGGGGATAACAGCCGCGTCCCAGCGTTAGGCGGCGTCCACCCTGGGCCGCCCGCGTTCTGCATCCGGCTCCGGCGTCGTGGAGGTGTCGCCGCTGGCCAATGCGGCTCCAGAATGGCGCGGCGCAGATTTTCAAGTTTGCGTTCGTTCTGGATCTTCAGGCCGAAGACGTCCTTGATATAGAAAACGTCGATCGCGCGCACGCCGTAGGTGCTGACATGGGCGGAGGCGATCTGCATGCTCTGATCGGTAATCGCCGCCGTCACGTCATGCAGCAGGCCGGGCCGATCCCGGCCATTCACCTCGACCACGGTATGGGTATTGGAGGCGTGATTATCGATAACGACACGCGGCGGCACATGGATCGCCCGCATGCGCTGGCCGAGCAGCGCCTCCGACAGGCCGCGGATTTCGCTTGTCCATCCGCAGCCGCCCCGAGAGCGACTGCTCGATCAGCACCGAAAGCCGGGCCAGACGCTGCGGGGAGGCAAAAATGCCGCCGCTGCGCATCCTGAATCCAGAAGGTGTCGAGCGCCATGCCATTGGTGAGCGTGTGGATGCGCGCATCGACGATGGATGCGCCCGGCAATCGCCAAGCGCGCCCGCGATGCGGCTGAACAGCCCGGCATGGTCGGCCGCATAAACCGTGACTTCCGTCACGGCCCGGCTATGCAGCACCTCATGCTGCACGCTGAGCGGAGCGCTGCGTATGGCTCGCATCGCGGATCATGCGGCCGTGGCGCTCATGCGTCGCCGGATCAAAGCTCAGCCAATAGGCGGGGTAGCCGAGGTCCAGGAAGGCATCGATATCCTCGGCGGTCCAATCGCTGAGGCGTTCGGCCGCCGCTTCCTTGGCGCGTGCGACGCGCACGTCGCGCTCCGTCGTCGCCAGGCCGCCGGCAAGGACCTCGGCGACGCGCGTATAAAGCTCGCGCAGCAAGCGTTGCCTTCCAGCCGTTCCAGACTTTCGGCGACACCGCCCGCATATCGGCGACCGTCAGCACCAGCAGCAATTTCAGCCGCTCCGGCGATTGCACGGTATCGACAAGGTCGAGGATCGTCTTCGGGTCGTCGATATCACGCTTAAAGGCGGTCTGGCTCAGCAGGAGATGATGCAGCACCAGCCAGGAGACCATTTCGGTCTCCTCGGCCGAGAGGCCGAGCATGCGGACAGAGGGACAGCGCAATCTCGGCGCCGAGCACCGAATGGTCGCCGCCGCGGCCCTTGGCGATGTCATGCAGCAGGACGGCAGTATAGAGCGCTCGCCGTGACTGCAGGTGATCGACGATGCTGGAGGCGACGGGCGCCGCTTCTATCAACTCGCCCCGCTCCAGGGAGGCCACGACCCGCAGCGCTTCGATCGTGTGCTCGTCGACCGTGAAGACGTGATAGGTGTCGAACTGCATCTGGCCGACGATGCGCGCCCAGTCCGGCACCAGGCGGCTCAGAATGCCGGTCTCGTTCATCAGTGACATCCACCGCGCGCCATCGGAGCGGCCGGTCTCGCCATCCTTGCCGCAGAGCAGATCAAGGAAGATCGCCATGGCGGCGGGTCATGCCGCAGCTGGATGGTCGTGCGCTCGTTGCGGATCATCGACACGCAGCGCCAAGCGGGTGAATCCGCAGAGTGCCGGTCGCGCGCGACACTGCATCAGGCGGAGCATGACGACCGGTTTCTTCGCCGCCGCGTCGGGATCGGCGCAGATCAGCTGGCCATCGGCGAGGATGAGGCCGGCTTGCAGCAGGGCGTGATCGGTCGGCGCCGACAGCCGCCGGAGCACCGCGGGCCACGCGCACCAGTTCCGGCTCCAGCACATGGGTCAGGCGGGCAACATCGCGCGCCGTCAGGAAATAGTGGCGCATGAAGCGCTCGACCCCGTCCTGCACGCCGTGGCGCGTATAGCCCATGCGGGCGCCGACGATGGGCTGGAGGTCGAAGGTCAGGCGTTCTTCCGGCCGTCCCGCGACATAGTGGAGATGGAAGCGGACGGTCCACAGAAAATCGAGCGCGCGGCTGAAATGCCGCGCCTCCCGCAGTGTCAGCATCGGGCCGAAGGGCCCATCCTTCGACAGCAGGTCCTCGATGTCGCGCAGATCGAAGACATAGGTCGCGATCCAATGCAGGTAATGGAGGTCGCGCAAAGCGCCGCGGCCTTCCTTGACATTCGGCTCGACAAGGAAAGGGCTTTCGCCGTAGCGGCGATGCCGGGCCGCGCGCTCCGCCTGCTTGAGGCGGATGAAATCCGCCGGCGCCGAATTCCACGCAATGCGCGCGGAAGCGGCGGCGGAACTCGGTGTACAAAGCAGGGTCGCCGATCACGCAACCGGGCATCGAGCAGGGTTGTGCGAACGGTCGCATCGCCGCGCGCCTCCGCCAGACATTCCTCGACCGACCGCGTGGCGTGACCAACCTTGAGCCCAAGATCCCAGAGGAAATAGAGCATGAATTCGACCGCCGCGAGCGTCGCCTCGGTAGGGTCGGCCTCGGTCAGGAAGAGCAGATCGATATCGGTGAATGGCGCGAGGTAGCCGCGGCCGTAGCCGCCGGTCGCGACCACCGTCATGCTGTCCGGAGCATTGGGCCGGGCGACCGCTGCCGTATAGTCCATCAGCGCCTTGATCGACGCTCGTCCATATGCCCTGCCAAGGCAGCGGCCGCGGTCAGGCCGGACAGTTCATCACGTTCGAAGGCCCGCTGGAGCTGATGCTGGGTGCGCGCAAGGTGGCGGCGAAAGGCAGCCAGCGTCGCGTCACGCGGCATGCTGCCGTCTGCCGCTGCGATTTCGGCAAGGGCATCTGGTCAGGCGTGGGACTGGAAGCTTGGTGGTCCGTCAACATTGTCACGATGCTAGAAAATCCGCGGCTGAGTGCCAGAAGCCAAATCCTTCAGACGAAACAGGCACTCCAGCGCCTGACGCGCCGTGAGAGCCTCTGGGTCGATGCCGGCCAGCGCCTGGCGCAGCCTGTCCTCGGGCTCGCCCACAGCGGCCGGGACAGAGTCAGTATCATGTCGCTGTTGCGCCGCGGCAAACAAGGGCAATTCGGCGGATTCGGTGAGCGGACCTGCTTTTTCCAGCGTTGCGAGGAGGGCTGCCGCCCTTTTGACGACCGGCGCCGGGACGCCTGCGAGGGATGCAACATGCACACCCCAGCTGCGCCCGGCTGTTCCGCCCGTCACCTCATGCAGGAAGATCACACCGCCTTTCCAATCCTTGACCCGCATGGTCGCGGGCTGCAGCTGAGGCATTATGCCGGAAAGCCGGGCCAATTCATGAAAGTGCGTGGCGAAGATCGCACGGCAGCGGATCGTGCTGTGCAGCGCCTCGAGCACCGCCCAGGCAATGGCAAGGCCGTCCAGAGTCGCCGTGCCGCGGCCGATCTCATCAACGACGACCAGACTGCGCGGGCCACCCTGATGCAGGATTGCCGCCGTCTCCGTCATTTCAACCATGAACGTCGATCTGCCGCGGGCGAGGTCGTCCGAGGCGCCGACGCGGGAAAAGAGGCGATCAACCAGACCGATCGTCGCAGTGGCGGCAGGTACGGGAAGGCCTGCCTGCGCAATGAATGACAATCAGCGCATTCTGGCGCAGGAAGGTCGATTTGCCAGCCATATTGGGCCCCGTGAGCAGCATGAGGCGCTGGCCGGGGGAGAGATTGCAATCATTGGGCACAAAGGGATCACGTCCGGCGAGCGCTGCCTCCACAACCGGATGGCGCCCTGCTTCGATGTGGAACTCCTCGCCCTCGGTGATGACGGGCCTTGACCATCCCGGCTGCTCCGCAAGGCGCGCGGCTGCCTGCAGCACGTCAAGGAGGGCGAGCGCCCCAGCGGCGGAAGAGACCCTCTCCCGTTCGGCCATGATCGCTTGAACGAGACCATCGAAGACCCGTTTTTCCCGCGCCGTCGCCCGCTCAGCGGCGGCGGCGATCTTCTGGTCAAGCTCCGACAGCTCAACGCTCGTGAAGCGCGCGCCGGACGCCAGGCCCTGGCGCAGGACAAGGTCCGGAAAGGCGCGCAGCTTCTCGGAAGCCGCCGCGGGCACTTCGATGACATAGCCGAGCTGCGCGTGATGCTTGATTTTCAGATTAGGCACGCCGTAGCGCTCGGCATAATCGAGCTGCACGCGGGCCAGGATCTGCCGCTGCTCATCCCGCAATGACCGCTCGGCATCGAGTTCGGCATCGAAACCGGGGGCGACGGCACGACCATCCTCGAGCCGGACCGGAACGGGATCGACAAAGGCTCCGGCCAAATGGCGCCCCAGTTCAGGCAAGCCGCCGAGCGCCGCCTTGGCCTCCGCCAGGACGGGCGGACCGGTCTCAGGCAAGGCCGCCGCAAGGCTGGCGGCCGCGCAAAGGCCCTGGCCGACGGCCGCGACATCGCGCGGCCCCGCCTGGCCAAGCGCCACCCGCGCCAGCGCACGGGCGAGATCAGGCGCCGCACGCAGGCCAAGGCGCAACTCATCCGCCAGTGCGGTATGCGACAGCAGAAAGTCCCAACCAATCTGCCGCCCGGCGATCGCGGCGAGATCGGCGAGCGGCGCATGCAGCCAGGAGGCGAGAAGCCGCGTGCCACCCGGGGTCACCGTCCGGCGGATGGCGGCCAGCAGGGTATGCTGGCTGCGGTCACCGGACCTGCTCTCGGTGATATCGAGGCTCGCGCGCGTCGCCGCATCCATGGCGAGGACGCCGCGCTCCCCCTGCGGGGACGGAGGCGAGAGATGCGGTTGCCGCCCCGCCTGGGTCAGGCGGACGTAATCGAGCGCAACGGCGGCAGCCACCGCCTCAAGGTCCGTGAAATTGCCGAAGGCGTCGAGGCTGGCCACGCTGAACGCCTGGGCGAGTCTCGCCCGGGCATCCTCGGGCGCCGGTGACGCCGGCGGCCCATCGAGACTGCGCCGCTCGGCCCAGGCGCCCAGAGCCAAGGCGCCGGACGCCAAAATCTCCGCCGGATCGAGGCGGCCAAGCAAAGACGGGAGATCGGCGGACGAGACCTGTGCCGTTTCGAACTGGCCGGTCGAGATATCGAGCCAGGCGGCCCCGATGAGGTTTGCTGCCTTTTCCCGGCCGCGCGGCTTCTCGCCTTCGACCAGGGTGAGGAGCAGGTTTGGCTGCGCCGCCACCAAAAGCGCATCTTCGGTCAGCGTTCCGGGCGTGATGATGCGGACGACCTCCCGCTTCAACGGTCCCTTGCCCGCCCGCTTCTTGGGATCCTCCATCTGCTCGGCCAGGGCCACGCGGAAGCCGCGGCGAATGAGCCGGGCAAGGTAGGCGTCGCGCGCATGGACGGGCACGCCGCACATGGGGATGGGTTCGCCGTTATGCTCGCCCCTGGCGGTGAGCGCGATATCCAGGGCCGCGGCGGCGGCCTGGGCGTCGGCAAAGAACAATTCGTAGAAGTCGCCCATCCTGAAAAAAAGCAGGGCGTTAGGGTGGTCTGCCTTCATGGCAAACCACTGGGCCATGGAAGGGGTGGCACCGGTAGCACTCGGTATCTGCATAGACACTCTGTAGCGAGCATGCCCCCCGGCGCGGAAGGGGCTGATCGGTCGCAGCAGGAATTCAGTACCCCCGGCGGTCCGCCGACAGGGGCCTGGCAGAGCGCTTTATCCGAGCAATCGGCAACCGTTCACGCGATGCCCGCATCGCGCCACGAGCGCCGCCAATTTTTCTGATTTTTCGCGGCTCACCCTGAGGCTTTGCCAGGGCTCACGACAAGAGATGATTCTTTCGCATTTTACGAAAATCAATCGCATTTTTTTGCCAAAAACACCAACAAAACCTAGTAGTTTCGAAAGATTTCGATAGTTTGTATCGAATTAGGAATATATTATTGCCGTCACTGCGATGAAATTAAGATTTCGTTTAGGAAACATGTTTCCGCAACGAACATTTCTCAGCAGCGGGGGCGATGACGCAAGATGTGCGCGAGCTTTTGCGGCGGAACACGAATATCAACGACGCGCGGCAAGGTCCGGGTCGAAAAACTCCGTCTTGGCGACCGGGTGTTGACATTGCAGCACGGCCCCTTGCCGATTCGCTGGATCGGACAGTGCATCTACAGTCGGCAGTTTGTTCGCCTTAACCCGAACAGCATTCCAATCAAAATTCAGGCTGACGCGATTGATGACGGAACACCGTTGCGGGACGTTTTCATGTCTCCCCTGCACAACCTTTTCATCGAGGGCATCCTGGTCCCGGCGGAAGCTCTGCTCAACGGCAGCACGATCACCCGCAGTGACGAGATGGACCCGATCCCCTACTACAGCATCGAGTTGACCGTACATGCTGCTGTTTTGGCGGAAAACCTTCCCGCCGAAAGCTACATTGATCGCGGCGATCGGGCCATGTTCACGACAGTCGCTGCGGCGGAGGCGGATGGTGTGGCGCGAACCGAGCCCGGAGCGGTCTGCGCCCCAATCCTGCAATCCGGCCCCTCGCTCGACCGGATCCGCGCACGCATCGCATTGCGCGCCGGGATCACGCCACCCGACATCATGGAGCGGCCGCAGGACGGCCCCCTGCATGGAAAAATTGAGTGGGTGGACCACACGCAGATTTCTGGCTGGGCCTGGTTGCCGGAGCACCCGGATGTTCCGGTCGTGCTGGAAATCCTCAAGCATGGCGAGACGATTGCCATCGTTGTCGCCAATCAGTTCCGTGGCGACCTGCGGCGCGCCGGGATCGGCACGGGCCATCACGCCTTTCACGTCGAACTGCCGCGGACCCTGGACCCGCGGCTTTCTCACGAACTCGTCGTGCGCCGCGCGGCCGATGGGACGCCCTTGGAGGGCAGCCCTTTCACCGTGCGGCCCATCGCGCCGTCCAGCGCCCTGACCGATATCGATCTCGCGGCCATGATCGCGGAAGCCGATCTCGCGGAAACGCGGCGGGTGCTCGAGTGGCTGGAACGGCAGGCCGTCAAGCTTCATGCCCGTCTTATGGTGACGGAACCCACGGCCGCGGATCTCGAAGCGCCCGGTCGCAGCAAGGAGGGGCAAGAGGCCTCGCGGCTGCCAAGCGCAAGCCAGCAGGCGAGTTGCAAACTCGCCTGCTCCTAGCGACGGTCCGGTCGCCACCACAGCCACATTGGGCTATGCAGACAGCGGTCGCCGTGCAGCGGCGTGTCTATCTCAGGGCAAAGACAATGGCAGGTGTTCCGACTTTCGCGACCGGTCCGGGTTTCCTTGGACGCAGCATCTCCAAGGTCGGGCCGAGCTTCACCGTCGCCGGCATTCCGCTCGACATCGGCGTCACCAACCGCTCCGGCGCGCGCTCCGGCCCCGGCGCTATCCGCCAGGCCAGCCGCATGCTGGTGGACGGCGAGCACCCGCATTTCTGGACCGATGTCGACGAGCATGCCGATCGCCGACATGGGCGAGTTCGAAATCGCGCTGGGCGACATCGAGCAGAGCCTCAGGCTGATCGAGAAGCAGGCGCACCGACATTCCGCATCTTCTGGCGATGGGCGGCGAGCATGGCATCACGCTGCCGCTGCTGCGCGCCCTCAGGAAGCGTGAGGGCCGAGCCGCTCAGCCTCATTCATTTCGACGCGCACGCCGACACCTGGAATGACAATTTCGGCCAGGTCTATGGTCATGGCTCGGTCTTCTACCACGCCATCACCGAGGGGCTGGTCGATCCGCGCCGGATGGTCCAGATCGGCATCCGCTCCCCGATCCAGCGCGATGTCTGGGATTGGACGGTCGACCAGGGCGTTACCATCCTCTCCGCCCAGGAGGTGCACGAACTGGGCGTGGCTGCCGTCGCAGAGCGCGCCATCGCGGTTGTGGGCCGCGACCGGCCGACCTACCTCACCTATGACGTCGACTGCCTGGACCCGGCCTTCGCTCCCGGCACCGGGACGCCGGAAATCGGCGGCCTTGCCTCCTGGCAAACCCAGGCCATCATCCGCCGCTTCACCGATCATCTCCTTCGTCGGCATGGATGTCGTGGAAGTGCTGCCCGCCCATGATGTGAGCGAGATCACGGCGCTCGCCGCGGCGACGGTGATGTGGGAATATCTGGCGCTGCTCGGCCGCCCCCAGGCCTGCCTGAGCACGGTTCGGTGATGCTCAATCTCCTGACGGACATGCCCGGCGTCGCCGTGGGCCACGCGACCGACCTCGTGCTCGGCTCCGGCGTCACCGCCATCATTTTCGACGCAGCCGCCGATGGCCTCCGTCAGCGTGCTGGGCGGTGCGCCGGGCAGCCGCGACACGACGATGCTCGAGCCCGAGATGACCATCGGCCAAATCGATGCCATCGTGCTCTCCGGCGGGTCCTGCCTTCGGGCTGGATGCGGCAGGCGGCGTGCAGGCCTGGCTACGGGAGCAGGAGCGCGGCACGATCTTCGCGGGCATCCATATCCCGATCGTGCCGCAGGCCATCATCTTCGATCTCGCGCAATGGCGGCAACAAGAACTGGGGGCGTTTCTCGCCCTATCGGGATATGGGATTTGCCGCCGCCGAGGCCGCGAGCGGCGGCGCCTTCGCGCTCGGCACCGTGGGCGGCGGGACGGGCGCGACCACGCCGCTTGTCAAGGGCGGCCTCGGCTCCGCAAGCGCGGTGACACGGACAGGCTACCGCGTGGCGCGATCGTGGTCGCCAATTCGGTCGGCAATCCGCTGGTCGGCCGCGGCCCGCATTTCTGGGCAGCCCCCTTCGAGCAGGGCCGCGAGTTCGGCGGCCTTGGCTTTCCACCCGCTTCCCCTGCCCGCTGAGAGCGCTGCAGCCGCTCGTCAAGGGGCTGACGCCAGAGAAGGCAGAGGGTGCAACCGCCGAACCGGCGACCACGATCGGCCTCGTCGTCACGGATGCGCCGCTGACCAAGGCACAGGCCAAGCGCCTGGCGATCGCAGCCCAGGACGGCCTGGCCCGCGCCGTTCATGCCGCGCATCTTCCCTTCGACGGCGACACGATGTTTGCGGCCAGCACCGGCAAGGGCACGCCTGTGACGCCACAGGACCTCACCCTCCTCTGCCATGCCGCGACCATGGTGACGGCGCGGGCGATCGCGCGCGGCGTCTATGAAGCGACCGCCCTGCCCTACCCTGGCGCACTGCCGGACTGGCGCAGCCTCTTCAGGTAATCGCCTCGTATTCGGCCGCGAAGGAGATAAGACGCGCCTTCGCTTCCAGAGCGGCCCGACGAAGAGGAGACCAAAGCCGGCGCCGGAGGGATAGAGCCCGGCCGGGACAGTGATGCCCGGCAGGCCGGCGATGTTGATCTCCGACACCGCGGTTTCGAGGATCGCTTCCGGCGCATGGAGCAGCGGCGGCTCGGCCCGTGTCTGCGGCATGACAATCGCATCGAGCCGGTGCGCCGCCATCACTTGCGCGAAGATCTGCAGATACTGCTCCCGGATGGCGAGGAAGCGGCCCAGATGCCGGCGGATCGCGGTAATTCGCCAGCAGCTGCGGGAAATCCTCAAGTTCCCAGAGATAGCCGAGCGACCCCGCGGGATCGAACGGGTCAACGCCCGTCACCCGCTTCAGGCTTTCGAGCGAATGGATCGGACTCTCGGGGCCGAAGGCCGAAAGATAGCGGTCGAGGTCATAGGCGACGGATTCCTCGCCGCGCGCGTCATAGGGCAGCGCCGTGATGAAATGGGCGAGGTCGGCAAAGCCGGAGCCCGCGAAAGGATCTTCGACCAGTTCCGCGCCGAGGGCCTGCAGCCCTTCGCAGGCCGGTGCGGAACAGCGCCTCGCGTCGCCGGCGAGAGCGGGGCATGGCGCCAGCCAGGCCCATAGAGGCCGAGCCGCTTGCCCTGCAAGCGCGCCCGGGCGAATGGCGGCGGCATAGCCGCCCAAGGGCCGCTGGCCGATGCCGGCAACGGTCTTGGGGTCCTCCGCGGTAAAGCCCGCGAGAACATCGAGCGCCATGGCCGCTCCGCGCACCGTCATGGCGAGGGGCCCGACGACATCCCGCGTGCTGTTCGGCGAGCGGCATGACGCCCGAATTGGGCACAAGGCCGAAGCTCGGCTTGATGCCGACCAGCCCTTGGGCGGCCGCCGGGTTCTGGATGGAGCCGCCGGTCTCCTCGGCAAGGCCGATCACGGCATAGCCCGCCGCAACCCCGGTCGCGCTGCCTGTGCTGCTGCCGCCGGGCGCACGATCCCGCGCGATGGCGTTCAGAGTCGGACCGGCCCAGCTGTCATTGGCATTGGTGCCGCAGGCGCTCATCATCGGCACATTGGTCTTGCCGAGCAGCAAGCGCGCCCGCCGCGCGCATGCGCGCGACGACCGCCGAATCGCGGCGGGGGATGAGGTCGATCCCGCCGGCCCGTGCCGAGAGCTTGGCCCAGCCGCCCGTCGTCGGCAGGCCCGCCATATCCATCGTATCCTTGACCAGCACGGGAATACCGGCGAGCGGACCGACCGCCTCCCCCGCCGCGCGCCGGCGGTCGATCGCGCGGGCATCCTCCAGCACCCGCGGATTCGGCGTGATGACGGCGTTGAGAATGCCGTCCTCGGCGGCGATGCGGGCGAGTGACTGCTCGGCCACGGCCTCCGCCGTCATCTCACCGCGCGCCAGCGCCGCTGACAGTGTTCGCACCGTCCAGGGGGCGGTCATCCGCGTCTCCGTCTTTTGCAGGTCGAATGCGTCGCGCAGCCCGTCGCCCAGCATATTGAGGCCAAGGACTGCCAGGGCAATCGCAAGACCCGGAAACAGCGTCAAGAATGGAGCGGTATAGATATAGGTCTGCGCATCGTTGAGCATCCGGCCCCAGCTTGGTGCGGGCGGCTGTGCGCCGAGGCCGACGAAGGAGAGGCCGGCTTCCGCCAGGATGGCAAGGGAGAGCTGGAGCGTGATCTGCACGATCAGCACGCCCAGGATATTCGGCAGGATATGGACGCGGGTGACCGCGAATTTGCCCCGCCCCAGCGCGCGGGCGGCCCGCGCGAAATCCTGCACCCAGATGACACCGGCCGCCGCCGGCGTGACGCGCGCGAGCACAGGCGCCGTGAAGATGCCGATGGCGATCATGACGGTATAGGCGCCCGGGCCACGCAGCGCAGTGATCATCACCGCCGTCAGAAGTGCTGGAAAGGCGAAGGTCAAATCCGCGCCGCGCATCAGCAGCTCTTCCGTCCAACCCCGGCGGGCTGCGGCAAGGAGGCCCGCAGGAATGCCGATGGCGGCACCGAGTGCCACGGACACAAGCGGCGACGATGATGGAATTCTCCGCCCCCGCCATGATCATCGACAGCGTATCGCGACCGAAAGCATCGGTGCCGAAAGGATGGGTGACCGAGGGCGGGCTGAGGCGATGCAGGATATCAATCGCCGTCGGCCCATAGGGGGTCCAGACCAGGGCGACGAGAGCCATCAGAACGATGAGACCAGAAATCCCGCCGCCCAGAAGAATGCGCGGGCTTTTCACGCCTGCCCCTTCGCCAGCCGGGGATCGATAACGACGTTCAGGACATCGACCAGGAAGTTGATGAGGATGACAAAGCCGGCAAAGAGCAGGACAAGGTCCTGGACCAGGACAAGGTCACGCTGGCCGATCGCCTGAAACAGCAGCGCGCCGAGGCCTGGCAAGGTGAAGACGTTTTCGATGATGATTGTGCCCGCAAGCAGAAAGGAGAATTGCAGGCCGATCAGCGTCGTGACCGGGATGAGCGCATTAGGCACCGCATGCAGCCAGAGGACAGCCCTTTCGCCGAGGCCCTTGGCCCGCGCGGTGCGCAGATAGTCCCGCACGCCCACATCAAGCACGGCGCCGCGCGCGACGCGGGCCAGAATGGCCGCTTGCGGAATGGCGAGTGCGAGCGTCGGCAGCACGAGCGCGCGCAGGGACGGCCCTGCCCCGTGCCACCACCCGGGAAAGCCGCCGGCCGGAAACCAGGCGAAATGCACGGCGAAGACGAGAATGAGCAGAAGCGCCAGCCAGAAATCGGGAATGGCAACGCCGATCTGCGCCACCGCCATGATGCCGCCGTCGAACGCGCCGCGACGGGATGCGGCCCAGACGCCGATGCGGAATGCGCGAGCAGGCTCGCCAGGAGCATGGCGATGACCGCGAGCGGCAGGGTGACCGCGATGCGCTGCAGAATGAGGGTCGCGACCGGCGCGTCATAGGCCGTGCTGCGCCCGAAATCGCCGATCAGCACGCCGCCCGCCCAATGCAGGTAGCGCAGCCAGACCGGCAGATCGAGGCCGAGTTGGTGCCGGAGCGCCTGCCAGCGTGTCGGGCTGCGCATCAGGCCCCAGAATGACGAGCGCCGGATCACCGGGCAGAATCTGCAGCACGATGAAGACGACGAGCGAGGCGAAGAACAGCGCGGCGCACCAGCGGTGGCCAGCCGCCGCAGCAGATAGCGAGTCGTCACTGCGCCCAATAGACGCCGGTGACATCGTCAACCGGCATGGGATCGTTCGACCACATGCCGCGCAGCTTCGCGTTCCAGACGCCGATCTTGGGCAGGGCGAAGAGGAAGATGTTCGGCTCATCCGCGGCCAGTTGACGCTGCAACTTCTTGACCAGGTCAGTCTGCTGCGCGGGGTCGGTCGCCGCGATATACCGGGCATAGAGCGCCTTGTAGGCTGCGCTCCGGTAATTGAAGTAGTAGTGCGGGCGGGCATAGATATCGAGGTCGCGGGATTCGACATGCGCGATCACCGTCGCATCGAAATCCGACTGGCTGAAGACCTGGGCGAGCCATTTCGCCCATTCGACCGATTCCAGCTTCGCATTGATGCCGACCTGCGAAAGATAGGCGGCGATGAGCTGGCCGCCGCGCTGCGCGTAGCTCGGCGGCGGCAGGGTGATGGTGAAGCTCCAGCCCGGCTTGACACCGGCTTCCTGCAACAGCTGCCTTCGCCTTCGCCGGATCGTAAGGGTAGGTGCCGGAGAGATCGACGATAGTTCGGATCGCCCGGCGTGTAGTGCGAGCCGATGGCGGTGCCGAGGCCGGAATAGGCAGCGTCGACAATGGCGCTGACGGTCGATGGCATAGGCCAGCGCCCGGCGCACCCGCACGTCGTCAAAGGGCTTGCGCGCCTCGTTGAGGGCCAGGATGACCTTGCCCTCCGTTGTCCCGATATCCACGGTAAACCGCGGATCGTGCTGGAACGTCGACGACCGTCTCGGGAGCCGGGAAATTCGGATAGGCGTCGAGCGCGCCGGACAGGAGCGCCGCTGTTGCCGCTGCCGGATCGGAGATGATGCGGAAGGTGACGCTCTCAAGCCTGGGTGCCTTGCCCCAGTAATGCGGGTTACGCACCAGTTCGATGCGGTCACCCGGGACCCATCGGCTGAACATGAAAGGGCCGGTGCCGACGGGGTGCGTCTTGTTGGTGGCGGCCGATCTTCGGCGCCACCATGACCGCATCGCCCCAGGCCATGTTATAGAGGAAGGTCGAGGTCGGACGCTTGAGCGTGATGACCGCCTGCAAGGGGCTTGGGCAGGCAACCTTGGCGATCGGCTCGAAAAGCTGCTTCTGCGCATTGATGCTGTCTGCCGCCATGGCGCGGCCATAGCTGAACTGGACGATGGAGCAGTCAAAGGGCGTGCCGTCGTGGAAGGTCACGCCGCTTTTGCAGGGCGAAGCTGTAGGTCAGGCCGTCAGGCGAGACGGTCCAGGAACTGGCGAGATCGGGCTCGACCTGGCCGTTTTCGTCGATGCGCGTGAGCCCCTGGAAAATATTGGCATAGGTGACTTCGCGAATCGCCGCTGCCGCCCCCGCGGTGGGGTCGAGACCCGGCGGCTCCAGCGGAATGCCGAGGGTCAGGCTATCGGGCGGCGCGGCCTGCGCCGGCAGGCTTGCGAGCGCCACCACAGCCCCAGCCAGGCCAGAGGAAACAGGGTCGCCAGGCGCGGACGATCTTCAATGGGCGATCCTTCAGAGGGTATATGCGCAGCACCAGCACCGGACCGGCCGCCCGGCGAATCTAGTCCGGGGGACGCGCTCCACGGGAGTGACGCGCGCCCGCCGATTGTCCTCAGCCCGCTTTCGCGACCCGGCGCCATTCATGGAGAACGAACTCCGTATAGCCGTTGGGCTGGTCGCGGCCTTTGAAGACGAGGTCCGACGCCGCCTGGAAGGCCGGCCCGTCGAAGCCCGGGCGCCATCGGGCCGGTAGAGCGGATCGCCGGCATTCTGCTGGTCGACCACCGCGCCATGCGACGGAGGGCTGCTTCAACCTCGACCTTCGTCACGACACCGTGCAGCAGCCAGTTGGCGATATGCTGGCTGCTGATGCGCAGCGTGGCGCGATCCTCCATCAGCCCGACATCATGGATATCGGGCACCTTGGAGCAGCCGATGCCCTGATCAACCCAGCGCACGACGTAGCCCAGGATGCCCTGGCAGTTGTTGTCGATCTCCTGCCGGATTTCCTCCGGCGACCAGTTGGGCCCTCGGCGCCAGCCGGGATCGTCAGCAGCGCATCGAGCGAGGCCGGCGCGCGCGTTGGCGATCTCCTCCTGCCGCTCGGCCACATCGACCGCATGGTAATGCAGCGCATGCAGCGTCGCGGCGGTGGGTGACGGCACCCAGGCGGTGTTGGCGCCCGCCTTGGGGATGGCCGATCTTCTGCTCCAGCATCTCGGCCATCCGGTCGGGTGCCGCCCACATGCCCTTGCCGATCTGCGCCCGGCCACGCAGGCCGGCAGGCGAGGCCGATGTCGACGTTGCGGTCCTCGTACGCGCTTGATCCAGGCAGTCGCCTTCATCGCGTTCTTGCGCACCATCGGCGCCGGCCTCCATGGAGGTATGGATCTCGTCGCCGGTGCGATCGAGGAAGCCGGTGTTGATGAAAACGACGCGCGCCGGACGCCGCCTGGATGCAGGCGGCGAGATTGGCCGACTGGTGCGCCGCTCTTCGTCCATGATGCCCATCTTCACCGTATTGCGGGCGAGACCCAGCAGATCCTCCACGCGGTCGAAGAAGCTATTGGCGAAGGCGACCTCGTCCGGCCCGTGCATCTTCGGTTTGACGATATAGACCGAGCCCGCGCGGCTGTTGCGGATCGGCCCGTGGCGACTTGCAGGTCGTGCAGCGCGATCAAGCGAGGTGACGACACCGTCGAGCAAGTTTTCCGGGATCGCCTGCCCGTCCCGCGTCCAGCACGACGTCGGTGATCATGTGATGGCCGACATTGCGGATCAGCATCAGGCTGCGGCCCGGCAGCGTGAGGCTGCCGCCGTCGGGCGCCGTGTAGCTGCGGTCGGCGTCGAGCCGGCGGTCCAGCGTCCGGCCGCCCTTCTCGAAGCTCGCAGTAAGCGTGCCCTGCATGAGGCCAAGCCAATTCGTGTAGACGGCGACCTTGTCCTCGGCATCGACGGCGGCGACGCTGTCCTCGCAATCCATGATGACGCTGAGGGCGGATTCGAGAATGATGTCGGCGACGCCAGCCGGATCAGTGCTGCCGATGGGGTGGGCGCGATCGAGCACAAGTTCGATATGCAGCCCGTTATGGCGGAGAAGGATAGCGGTCCGGCGCCTCTGCCGGACCGCGGATAGCCCGCGAAAACCGCGGCCTTCTGAAGGGGACCGATGCCCGTGCCGATCAGCTGCGCCGCCCTCGACCGTATAGCCCTGGGCCGCCGGATGGGAGCCGCCGGCGAGCGGCGCCACGCGATCCAGCGATTCCTTTGCATGCGCGACGACGCGCTTGGCGCGCTCCGGGTTCAGCCCGCGTCCGCGCTCGGCCCCATCAGCCTCAGGGATCGCATCCGTGCCGTAGAGCGCATCATAGAGGCTGCCCCAGCGGGCATTGGCGGCATTCAGCGCGTAGCGGGCATTGGTGATCGGCACCACGAGCTGCGGCCCTGCCAGGGTCTGCGATTTCGGGATCGACATCGGCCGTGGTGATGGTGAAGGCGCGCGGGCTCCGGCTGCAGATAGCCGATGTCGGTGAGGAAGCCGCGATAGGCGGCCGCATCGAGGGCGCGCTTGTGCTGCCGGTGCCAGGCGTCGATACGCGCCTGGAGCGCGTCACGCTGCGCGAGCAGGGCGCGGTTGCGGGGAGCGAGGTCGTGCACGATGGCAGAAAAACCGCGCCAGAACGCCGCCGGATCCAGCCCGGTGCCGGGCAGCGCCTGGTCCTGAATGAAATCATGGAGCGGCTTGGCGACCTTGAGGCCGCCTGCGTCAACACGGTCCATCGCTGCAATCCTTCTAGCTCTTAGCGCGTCAGTCATCGCCGCTGGAAGCTACCCTGCCATTGCCACGCGCGGAAGTCGGAAGCAGTTCCGCACGCAGAACTGTTCCGCCCCAGCCCTGGCATTTTGTCGGCGCCGACGATATCCGCCTCCGCATGGTCCGAGCCCTTCACGAGCAGATCCGGCTTCAGCGCCATGATCATGGCGAGCGGCGATTCCTCATCAAGCACGCAGACGAGGTCGACCGCCGGGAGAGCGGCCAAAGCCGCTGCCCGATCTGCGGCCCGGCGCATGGGACGGCCAAGGGAACCCCTGGGCGCGCGGCGGCTCATCGCCGTCGATTGCCACGATCAGGCGGTCACAGGCGCCGCGCGCCTGTTCCAGAAGATGGACGTGCCCCTGATGCAGGCGGTCGAACCGGCCATGGGTCAAGCCGATGCGCCAGCCACGGCGGCGCCAGCGCTCCGCCTGCTCGATCGTCGCGTCCCGTGTTGAAAATCTTCGTGCGGTTGCCCGTCTACCGGCGAGAGACGCGCCACGATATCGGCAAAACGCGCAACAGCCGTGCCGACCTTGCCGACAACGATGCCTGCCGCGACATTGGCAAGCCGGGCGGCGACCGGCAGGGGCAGCCGCGCGCCCACGCCCGCCGCAAGCACGGCGGCAACCGTATCACCGGCGCCCGCGACATCATGGACATCCAGGGCTTCGGCCGGAAAATGCCAAGCCTCAGCCTCGGTCACCAGGCTCATGCCGTGCTCCGAGCGGGTGATGAGGGCAGCCCCGATCGCGAAGCGCTTAAGGAGCACGCGGGCAGCGCCGGTGATCTGTTCGTCATTCTCCGCCGGCAGGCCCGTGACGGTCGCGAGTTCCCGGCGGTTCGGCATGATGATGTCGGCGCCGCGATAGCGCTCGTAGTTCTCGCCGCGCGGGTCAACGATGATGCGCCTGCCTGCCTCCCGCGCCGCGGCGATGAGCTTGCCCGGCATATCCCCGGCCAGCACGCCCTTATTATAGTCAGAGAGGAGGGTGACGCCGGTCGCGGCCATGGCGTCGGTCGCGATGCGGAGCAGCCGCTCGGCAATCTTGGGATGCAGCGGTACAGGGTTCTCGGTGTCGACGCGAAGCAGGTGCTGACCCTGGGCCAGAAAGCGGGTTTTGACCGTGGTGCTCCGCCGTCCCTGGACAAGCAGCCAGGGCTCGACGCCGTTCTGCCGGCCGATCAAGGTCGTGAGGTCGGAGCCGGCCATATCGTCTCCGACCACCGCAACGAAGGCGGCGGCGCCACCGAGTGCCGTGATGTTGCGCACCACGTTCGCCGCGCCTCCGGGCAGCGACAGCTCGCGCTGGACGCAGAGGACCGGGACCGGGGCTTCCAGGCTGATGCGCGTCGCCTCTCCGTAGAAATAGCGGTCAAGCATCGCGTCCCCCACAACCAGCACCGAGGCCCGGGACAGCTGGCGGGCCGCACCGAGAAGATCTGCGGGGCCTTCGCTCGGCGGGGGCTGGGGGTCACCAATGACGTCGTTCATTAGCTTGCAATAGCGCTCCTCTCCCGCGGCTGATAGTACACAAAAAGCTCAAAAGAACGGGGCAAACCGTCCGAGGCGGCCGCGAAGCTACCCGGCAAGCGACCGCGACGCGGGGTTCACATGAATTTCATGCATAAGCCGGCAGTTGATCCCGGCGGGGGAGCATGGTAACTCGCCGTCATCCCGTTGGGGGATAGTTTAGCGGTAGAACTCCCGGCTCTGACCCGGGCAGCCTTGGTTCGAATCCAGGTCCCCCAGCCATCCCAATCATTTCAATGCGTGAGCGGCCGCTTCGCCGATCTGGGTTGAGTCCCAATTGGCGGCTAGGCCATTTGTCCGGGAGCCGGGAGCCGCCTCATCCGCGGTCCGACGGGTTCGTGTGCGCTGTCGTCGGCCAGATACCGCAGGGTCGCGCCAAACCCGACGGACTGTTAACACTTCGCAAGATCATGTGCTGGCTGGCGAAAGCCTGTGGCCTGTGTCCATAGATCCTGAGCGAAGGGAGCATCCGAGATGACTCATTTCGATACCGCATGCGCCGGCAAGCCGCTCTCTCCCGTCCCCAGCCGAAACCTCCGAAGCCGCAAGGGGCGCGCACTTGCGTGTGCGACGCTGGCACTCACACTCGGCGGCGCCCCTCTTGCCCATGCCGGCGGCATCTCTGTTGCCTCGCCAGCCATTCAGGCCAAGATCATCGATGCCGTTGCCCATGAGCGACAGGTCTATGGCGCCGGCGGCACGGTTCCTGGTGTCCTCGTCGGCCTATGGGATGGAGAGAACAAACAGTTCATCAAGGGATTTGGCGCGAGCGACCTGCAGACGGGCCGGCCCTTCACCGCCGACGACTATGTGCGCATCGGCAGCAACACAAAGACTTTTGTGATCAGCGTTCTGTTGCAGCTTGTGGATGAGGGCAAGCTCTCCCTCGATGACCCGCTCAGCAAATTCGATCTGGGTGTCACGGTCCCGAATGCCGATCACATAACGATCCGGGAGCTTTGCCAGATGCGCAGCGGGCTCGTCGAAGTCTATGACGTGCCCCAGCTCAAGGATGACGTATCCCCGGATTCCGAATGGGAGCCGCGCCAGCTCATCCGCTGGGCGGTGGCCGAGAAGCCCTATTTCGCTCCCGGCCAAGGGTATCATTACAGCAATACGAATTACCTTCTTCTCGGCCTGGTGATTGAATCAGTGACCGGGCAAAGCATTCAGCATGAGATAGAGACACGCCTGCTGCAGCCCTTCAAACTTGATCACACAACCTACCCGACCACCATGGCCATGCCCTCGCCATGGGCGCGCGGCTATGGGGCCAGGGCGGGTGGCGGGTGGACGGATGTGAGCAACACGATCCCCGTTTCGTTGATGGGGGCCGCAGGCAATATGATTTCCGATCTGGGGGACATGCGCCGCTGGGTTGAACTCTATGTCGGGGGAAAGACCAATGGCGCCGAGACGCAGAAGGAGCGCCTGGATTGCATCCCGATCGGGCAGGCCAATCTGTCCTTCGGGCTGGGCATCGGCTGCGCTGCGGGGTGGTTCGGCTATACTGGCGGCCTGCCCGGCTACAACACCGGCGCCTACCGCTACCCGGCCGGCAATGTGACCTTGGTGGTTTTCGTCACCGACCAGGCTTCCGATCCGCCGCCCGGTGTCGCCAACGCCATTGTGCGTGACATCGCTTCGATCGTGACCCCAGGCCATGTCCCCTTCGCGGGAGCGGGCGCAGGGCGCGGTTCGGGCCTATGAGGGCGTAACCGGCCGGCGCGGCACCACACCGGCACCTTGGCCGATATCAGGACGACAGGCTGGCGCAGGCCGAGGGCGCGTCCGGCGTTGTCTGGCGAACGAGGGCGAAGCCTGCGCAACCCGGCCCCTCGACGGTGCCGACCAGGCGGTAGGCGTCGATCTCCTGCCCGGTCAGCCCCACCGTCACATAGCCCGGCGGCTGGCGCCGCCAAGGCCCGGGCGCCAGGGTCAGGTGCCTGCGACTGTCCATGACGCCGGACATTTCGAAGCAGCCCTTGGGCACACCCGGATTGGCGTCCAAGGGATAGAATTCGAACAATCCCTGCGCCTTGCCGCCCGGCAACAGGAGCAATGTCAGCGTAACCCCCGTCATCCCCTGGGCGCATTGATAGGCACCGCGCCAGACCTCGGTCTCTGTCATGGCCGCCGCCGCCGGGGTGGCGGCTGCCGCACCCGTCAGGACCGCGGCAAAACCCAAAATGGCCCCTGTCGCCCGGCGCATCCTTGCCTGCATCGATATCCGCTCCTGGAGCGAGATGAGAGACCGATTCAGACTTTGGGTGGTTGAGACCCAAAGTCATCGGGCTCTAGCCTGAGGCGAGATCTGCCCCGCCCTGCTTCACTGCCTCATCAACCGTGTGGAAGACCCGATCCTCTCCGATGCTGGCGACCAGCCCCGTGCGCTCGGCCGCATTGCGTGCCTTGTCCGCGGCGAGCCGCGCGAGCGCGACCACGATACCGCGGCGGCGCAGGCTCGCGATTGTCGCCACCAGCAAGCGGGCGCCGGTATAGTCGATCTCCACAACTCCGCTCGCCTCCAGCACAACCAGCCGCGGCGGTTCGGGCGCCTTGGCGATCATGCGCTCGAGCTCGCGGCAGATAAAGAGCGCGTTGGTGAAATTGACCGGCGCACCGACGGCGAACACCACGACGCCCGGGACGCGCTCCTGCCGCTCCCCCGGGGTCGGCGGCCACCAAACAGTGGTGCCAGGCACATGGGTGAGCTCAACCGACAAGGGACGCGCAAGCCCGTAGATGCTTTGCAGGAGGGACAGCGCAATGCTGGCGAGCATGCCGATTTCGATCGGCAGCACGATGACGAGGATGGCGCTGAGCGCCACGAGGTAGATTTCCGCTCCCCCCTGCCGGGCGATGCGCAGAATCTCGTTCATCCGGAAGAGGCGGATGGCAATGGCAATCAGAATGCCGGCGAGCGCCGGCTGAGGCACCACACGAAAGAGAGGGCCGCCGACGCAGAGCAGCAGGACTATGATCGCCGCCGAAATGAGGGAGGTGGCTTGCGAGCGGCCGCCACCTTCCACAACGGCAGCCGTCCGCGGCGGGCTGGCGTCGACGGGAAAGGCACCGGCAAGGCCCGACAGGATGCAGCCCAGCCCGACCCCGGCGTAGTTGGGGGTAACCTCGGCAAGAAGATCCTCATCCTGCGTAAAGCTGCGCACCACGGTCGCCGTCTGCATCATGCAGATGACTGCGAGGATCAATGCCAGGGGCACCAGGCGCATCAGGTTATCCGGCGAGAGATTGCGGACCGCCAAGCCGTGGAGCGCGAGGCCAGGCAGGGAACCCATCATGACCAGGCCCGCGCCCTGGAGGTGAAACAGATAGACGGCGCCGCTGCCGAGCAGCACCGCGAAAAGCGCGCCCGGCCAGCGCGGTGCAAACCGTTCGGTCAGGATTGTCGCCGCACAGGCGCTGAAACCAAGCGCCAGGGCATAAGGGTTGATCGCGGCGGCGTTGTGGATGAGCGATAGGGCTTCCGCGGACAGTGCGGGACCGCCGCTCGGCACGCCGAGAAGGCCCGGCAATTCGCTCAGCATGATATGAACCGCGATGCCGGCCAGGAACCCCGTCGTGACCGGCATGGACAAAAGATCCGCGATCCATCCCGCCCGGAAGAGCGCTGCCAGCAGCAGGATGGTGCCAACCATGACGGCGAGAGCGGCGGCCAGGGCCTGATAATCGGCGCCTCCCGAAGCGGCGAGCGTGGCAAGACCGCCCGCGAAGATGGGGGCGATCGTGGAATTGGCGCCGACGGAGAGGAA
This sequence comes from uncultured Alphaproteobacteria bacterium, assembly GCA_963834475.1. Taxonomy (GTDB): domain Bacteria; phylum Pseudomonadota; class Alphaproteobacteria; order Acetobacterales; family Acetobacteraceae; genus Acidisoma. The sequence continues at coordinate 385,070 of CAWIBZ010000005.1, forward strand.
GCGGTTGCTACCGACAAACACGAAGCCGATGCTTGCTGCCACAAAGGCGATAAGCCCTGCCTCGGCCGGCATGCCGGCGAGGCGCGCGGTGGCAATCTGCTCCGGCACGGCAATCGCGGTCAGAAGCAAGCCCGCCGCGCAGTCATGCGGCAGCGAACCCGGCCTCAGACCGCGCAACCCGGGGAAGACCCAGGACAAGTGCGGCGACCGCCGCTTCGCTACAACCTGCAACGCTCTCCCTTCTCCCACGCCTCACGCGGCTTTTGGTGATACAGGATGGATAGGGCGGAATGAACCACCGGGGCGGTATCGCCCGTGCCGCCGCCGGCCGCATTTGACACCTATCAATGCCCCTAATTGCGGGGGGAAGATAATTGCAAGTCTCGCTGGGCGAGGACAACGGCCATGTCGATCACCTCCCTGCTTGTCAGCCCGCCGCTGGGCCGACCGAACGAAGGGGTTTTGAGCGTCGTCGGCGATCTTGCCGAGTGCTTTGACGCCCATGTGGAAGGCATCGCGCCCTGTCAGCCCATTTACGCGTCGGCGGCGATGGATGCCGAGCTGGTCCCTCGCAGTCGCGGACCGGGAAAGCTGCCTGCAACGGATCGTCAAGGCTGAACGGGACCTCCGCGAGGCCGTGGAGGTCGGGTAAGAGATGTACTTTCTTGCAATCGCCACCGACTATGACGGCACTCTGGCCCATGATGGCCTGGTCTCGGCTGAGACCGTCGAGAGGCTCAGCCGCTTCCGGGCCACGGGCCGGCGCGTCATTCTGGTGACTGGCCGCCAAATGGATGAGCTTCGCGCGGTCATGCCCGATCTCTCAGTTTTCGATCACATCGTCGCTGAGAATGGGGCTTTGCTTCACGATCCCACGACCCGCGTCGAGCGTGCCCTCGCCCCGCCCCCGTCCTCGGCTTTTGTCGCGCGCCTCAAGGCGCTTGGCGTCGCCCCGCTGGCGGTCGGCCGCGGCATCGTGGCGACCTGGGAGCCTCACGAGGCGACGATATTGGCGGCCATTCACGACTTGCGGCTGGAATTACAGATCGTTTTCAACAAAGGGGCGGTCATGGTGTTGCCGCCGGGCATTTCGAAGGCGTCTGGCCTGACGGCGGTGCTGGCCGAGCTCGGCCTCGCGCCGAAGAACGTGGTGGGCGTCGGCGACGCCGAAAACGACTATTCCTTCCTCGCGCTGTGCGGCTGCTCCGCCGCGGTGTCCAACGCCCTGGCTCCGATCAAGGAGAGTGTCGATCTTGCGCTGTCCGGCGATCACGGGACGGGCGTTGTGGAACTGATGAACCTTATCCAAAGCAAGGATGAACGGCTTGCCCCGCTTGCCAAACACGGCATTGCTTTCGGACGGGATGCCAATGGCTCGCCTGTCTGCCTGACCCCGGATACCGGACATGTCCTGCTGGTGGGTCCCTCCGGATCAGGCAAATCGACGCTTGCCACGACGATCACGGAAGAAATGGTCGATCAGGGCCTCAGCTTCTGCGTGATAGACCCGGAAGGCGACTACTACGAGCTGCAACATGCCGTTTGCGTTGGAAGTGCGACTTCTCCGCCCAATGTGTATGATGCGTTGCGGTTGCAACAGGAAGCCGATGTCAATCTTGTCATCAACTCGCAGGCGCTGACATTGAGCGAACGGCGGCGCATGTTTGCCCAGTTGATGGACGAGACCGCGCGACGACGGGACGAGACCGGGCGCCCGCATTGGCTGATCATCGATGAGGCGCATGAAGTGGTGCCCCCCGGCTGTACGGAAGCGCGCCCGGAATTGCCGCGCAGCGCGCCGAATACGATCTTCATAACGATGTATCCGGAAAACCTGGACACTGCGGTGCTGCGCCAGATTGATACCGTGCTCGCCTTTGGACCTGACCCGGAATGCTTCCTGGCACGTTTCGCGGAGATCACGCAACGGACCTTGCCCGGCACGCTGCCTGCCCTGGCGCAAGGCGACCTTCTCCGGTGGCAGCCCAAACATGCCGAAAGCCCGAAGGCGGTGACGCCACATGCGCCGCACCAACGTCATCGCCGCCACGTTGGCAAGTATGCCATAGGCGACGTGGGTATCTGGCACAGCTTCTACTTCCGGGGACCGCAAGGACGCTATGATCTTCGGGCACGCAATCTTTTTGAATTCATCGAGGTCGCGGATATGGTCGATGATGACACCTGGCTTTATCATCTGCACGCGGGCCATTTTTCCACCTGGTTTCGCAACGTCATAAGGGACCAGGGGCTGGCCAGGGAGGCAGACAGAATTGCCCAAACCGCTGATCTCGCTGCGCGCGACAGCCGACGGCAAATGAAGCGCGCAATCTGGCGACGCTATGCAGCCCCCTGCGACCGGATTTCCACCGCCACGGTTTGACGCGACGGGCTTGCCTTGCCGGCGCGGCCAAGCTGCGTTGACCTTGCACCGTGGCAGCGCGGCGGCACGGCGCTTCAGACCTCTATATCGCCTTCACGCGCAATCACGCGAAGAATGTCCGCCCGGCTGATGACGCCGACGGGGATGCCGTCACGCACGACAGGAATCTGCTTGATCTTATGGCTCACCATGAGTTCCGCGATTTCGGGGAGGCTCGTCTCCTCGCCGACGGTAATGACCTTGGCGGTCATCAGATCGCGGACATGGCGATTGCCGCGCTTGAGATAACTGATGAACTCATTTGAGAGACTGTCCCCCTCCGCCAGAAGCTCAAGCCAATGCTCCCGGGTCCGCAAAGCGGACTGGCGCAAGGGCCACATCAGGTCACCCTCGCTGACGATGCCGATCACATGCCGGTCGGCGTCGCAAACGGGCAACGCACTCAGGCCATGGTCGACCAGCCGTTTGGCGATTAAGGCGACGGATTCCTCCGGCTTTGCGGTAATGACGTTCGGCGACATGACATCTGCCGCTTTAAGTGGCATTTCCCCCTCCCAGGATCTCATCTTCTGCCCGACTGAGCTGAAAGCCCGGCCAAGCCCATGCCCTGCCGCAGGACATGGTTCCATTCCTGACTTGAATCAATCCTTGGCCAGTGGATCGGTCCGGTTCCGGCACAAAGCTGTGCTGCGACGACAGCACGGGTCGCATCGGACGCATCGTGCTTGCGCGCCTCCACGCGCGCCATGAGAAGCGCACCGGGTGCGTCCAGCCAGAGCCCCTGGAACGGCACGCCCAGAGCACGCGCCAGATCCTCGACCCCCTGGCGCTCAAAGGGGCTGCGATGGGTGGCGTCCAGAATGACCGACTGGCCCGCCCGCAACGCCGTCTGTGCCAGGTGCAGGAGGCGCGCATAAACCTTGGCCGAGACATCGTCCTGGTAGGCCTCCCCGCCCAGGCGTTCGAACGCCTCCTTGCCGAGAAGATGCTTGCGTTCGATGTCGCTGCGCAGATGCACCGCTCCCGGCGCGCGTCCCACCAAGGGCGCAAGCGCGGTTGAGAGCACCGTTTTGCCTGAGCCGGACAGGCCGCCGAGTGCAATCAGCCGAGGGCGGCTCGGCTCCAGAAAGCTTAACGCCATCTCGATATAGGCGCGGGCGCGCGATGCCACCGTTCCGGTCCGGTCACCGCCCAGGATCCGCGCCGTCAGGACTTTCGCGCGAATGGCCGCACGCAGCGCCATGAACAGTGGCAGCGCCTCGAGCCCCGCCACTTGGCCGACAAGGTCACCGGGTGCGGTGCCCGCAAGATAGCGATTGAGCAGGGCATTGGCATCCGCCTTAAGCCCGCGCTCCCAAAGATCCATGAGGAGAAAGGCAAAGTCGTACAGGATATCGCAGGTCGCGATCTTCTCATCGAACTCGATGGCGTCGAACAGAACGGGCCGCCCGGCGATCTTCGCGATATTGCCGAGATGCAGATCGCCATGGCAGCGACGGACCATGCCCTCGGCCGCCCGGCGCAGCAGGAGGTTCTGGACCGCTTCGAAGCCCCGTCGCATGTCGACAGCGAGCGCCTGAATAGCGACCGGATCGAGCACGCCTGGGACGCTCCCGAGTGTCGCGGAGGTTTCCTGGATGACGGCGCCGAGTTGGCCCACAGCCTCGAGATCGTCCGCCGAGGGAGCACGCTGATGCGAGGCGAGGACGGCCGCGGCCAACGCATCGATCAGGGTATCGCCCAGAGGTCCTTTTTCTGCCAACCGATCCAATGTTGCGTTTTCATCAAAACGGCGCATGTGGACTGCCCATTCCATGACTTTCCCTTCCCCACCGAGGGCGAGTCCGCCACCGCACCTCACGATCGGGACGACGCCGAGGTAGAGATCAGGCGCGTTGTTGCAATTTACGGCGATCTCGGCGGAACATGCCGCTTTCCGCTTCTCCAATGTCGAAAAGTCAAGGTACGGATAACGGACGGCGCGTTTGACCTTGTAGACGTCCGCACCCGCAAGAAAGACGGCTGCGCAATGGGTATCGATGCGGCGCACCGCGACGCCGCCATGTGTGGCGGGGCTGATCAGGAAGTCGAAAACCTGTTGCTGTACGTCAGCGGAATTAGCGGCCATGGGCAGCCTTCCCTTCCGCGACATCCATCAGTGGCCTGCAATCAAACCTGCCATCAATGCATCCAGAACAGTGGTGCTCCGGCGCGCGCTCCGATTGACAATCGCTCATTTCATGATCAATCAATGTCATGATGGCAGCATCTGCAATCACACGGATATGTCCGGCGGCAAATCCCGCGCCTCCATTCCGCTCGACGAGAACGGCCGACCGCAACTGCCGCTCCTTGATCATGCTTGGCTCCCCCTGCCGGAATGCGCGGTGGTCATCCAGCTTCGGAGGCATCATTACACCCGGCGCCTGCCACCAGCCTTGATCAGGATCAAATCCGAGGCCTTACATACACACCGCAAACCACCCGCTCAGGCCGCCAGCGACAGGGGGCGCTTTGACCCGATGGTCATCTGATCGGCTTGGCTGGGGCCATTTTGCCGTTGCTGTGCGCCTGCAACTCATCTAACGGAAGCCTATCAACCAGCTCGCCGGAATACCGTTATGGATGGTGACCTCCCCAACACTGCTCCCCCTGCGGAGCAGTCATTTTCCGAAGGACCGAAGGGGGAGGAGAAAGCCAGTTCCTCGACCCAGCCAGCGGCCAAGCCGAACTTCCCGCCGCCCGCCGACCAGCCGACGCAGATCGGGCCGCAAGGCATCCGTTATGACTTCAACCATGGTGCCCGCGTCGTGCTGCCGCAGCGCAGCGAGGGAAACTGGCGCGTTCGCCTGCGCGACCTCGACACCGGCAATATCCTTTTCCAGAGTGATAACAAGGGGGCCTACGTCCGGTCCTCCAAGCGCTTCTTTATTCGCTTCGGGGTCGAGGTATGGGATGTCGACGAAGCCGGCGAAGCGACGCCTGTCTTTACGCATGAATCGGATGTGCGCGACCGCGATGTGCTGATCCACTTTCCGGTCGGCACTCTGGGCGATACGATGGGGTGGTTTCCCTACGCCGCGCGTTTTGCCGAAGTCACCGGCGCACGCGTGACCTGCGCGCTCTCCGGACTCATAATCCCGCTCTTCAAAGATGCCTATCCGAATCTGCGTCTCGTGACGCATGAGGAGGTCGTTGAGCAGAAACTGTCTGAGACGGCCTACGCAACGTACTGCCTTGGCCTCTTCTTCGATGATGCCGCATGCGAATGGCAACCGACCGACTTCCGCCATGTCGGCCTGCATCGCACGGCAGGCTATATCCTGGGCATCGACCCGGGCGAGGAAGCGCCGACCATAACGCTGCCCGACGAGACGCGCCCCATTCCCGAACCTTATGTCTGCATCGCCGTGCAGGCCTCGACGCAATGCAAGCAATGGAACAATCCGCACGGCTGGCGGGAGGTGATCGCCTTCCTGAAGGAACAGGGCCTGCGGGTCATCTGTATCGACCAGAAGCCCGTGACCGGCCAGGGCATCGTCTGGACCCATATTCCCCACGGTGCGGAGGACGAGACCGGAGACCGCCCCTTGACCGAGCGCGCCCGCTGGCTGCGCCATGCCAGCGCCTTCATCGGCCTGTCCTCAGGGCTGTCCTGGCTGGCCTGGGCAGTGGGCTGCCCGACGGTCCTGATCAGCGGCTTCACGCATCCGACGAATGAATTCGATACGCCCTATCGCATCATCAACTGGCACACCTGCAACAGCTGCTGGAACGACGTGCGCCACCGCTTCGACCACAAGGACTATCTCTACTGCCCGCGCCACAAAGGCACGGACCGGCAGTTTGAATGCACCCGCCTGATCACCGGCACACAGGTGATCAACGCGCTCAAGCGCGTGCCGGGGCTGGTCACGGCGGCCTGACGGCCGCCCCTCCCCACGCTCATCAAGCCTTGGCGATAAGCTCCAGCCCGCCCATATAGGGCCGGAGCACTTCGGGCAGGCGGATCGAACCATCCGCCTGCTGGTAGTTTTCCATGACCGCAATCAGCGTGCGGCCGACGGCGAGGCCGGAACCGTTGAGGGTATGGGCAAAGGCCAGCGTCTTGCCGTCGGCAGCCCGGAAGCGAGCGTTCATGCGGCGCGCCTGAAAATCCCGCGTATTCGAGCAGGAACTGATTTCCCGCCAGGCATCCTGGCCGGGCAGCCAGACTTCCAGGTCGAAGGTCTTCACCGAGCCGAAGCCGGTATCGCCGGCACACAGAACCATGCGGCGATAGGGTAGACCGAGCCGCTCCAGCACCGTCTCGGCGCAGCGGGTCATGCGCTCATGCTCGGCCGCGCTCTGCTCCGGATGGGCGATGGAGACCATCTCCACCTTGCGGAACTGGTGCTGGCGCAGCATGCCCCGCGTATCCCGCCCGGCGGAGCCTGCCTCGCTGCGGAAACAATCCGTCAGCGCCGTCATGCGCCAGGGCAAGCGCGCTACGGGCGTAATCTCCCCGCCCGCCATGTTGGTGAGGGGCACTTCGGCGGTCGGGATCAGCCAGCGGCCGTCGGTCGTCCTGAACAGGTCTTCGGCGAATTTCGGCAGCTGGCCGGTGCCATAGACGGTTGCATCATTGACGAGGGAGGGCACGGTCATTTCCTCGTAGCCGTGCTCGTTCGTGTGCAGGTCGATCATGAACTGGCCGAGGGCGCGTTCAAGCCGCGCCAGCGCGCCACGGAGCACGGTGAAGCGCGCGCCGGCGAGCTTGGCGGCACCGGCAAAATCCATGAGACCCAGCGCCTCGCCGAGTTCGAAATGCTGGCGGGGCGCGAAATCGAACCGCGGCGCCTGCCCCCAGGTCTTCAGCACGACATTGGCACTCTCGTCACGGCCATCGGGCACGTCGGCGTCGAGGATATTCGGCAGCGCCTCGAGCACGGACCTGATCTGCCACCGGATCAGCCAGTTGAGTGCCCCGACGAGCTCGACCTGGCCGCCGACCGGCATCGCCTCGGCCAGGCCGCCCGCGTTGCGGAACTCGATCGGAGCCTGAGCACCAGGCGGGACCTCGAGCTGCTCGCACTCGCAATGCGGGTGGAACGGGAGCCCCCAGGGCCGCGGCGAGATCCGCGCGTGACGCCGCAGGCAGGCGGCGCAGGGCTTGCGCAGCGAGCTCACGAGCTGGTACCAGATGTCGCCGGTCATGTTCCGCCACCGCTCGCCGGGGCGCCCGCCCAGGCCGTCCGAGGATTCCGCCGCCATCGCTGTCGACTCCCGCGCCTTATAATCTCGATGACGGGCGACGCCGCCCGGCCCACCTCACCCATGCCGCACACCGACCGACGCCCCCGGGCCGTATGCCGCGGTCCGGGGGCCATCTCTCACACCTTCCCGGCCGGGACGGTCCGCAGCCGGCCCGGCTGCTCGATCCGGCCCTCGGGGAACCGATCCCTCACCCCGCCCCGCAGCGCATCCATCAGGTCCTCGTGCGGGTGCTGAGGGTCCAGCGGCTCGTCCTGCCACTCGCCGCCCGGCGACCGCCGCCGCGCGTAGTTCTGGAACGCCGACTTCAACGCCGCGCACCGCGGGTGCAGCAGCAGGCAGCCCTGGTCCAGCAGGACCTCGAGCTGATCGAGGCCGTCGGTCACCCGGTGCGACGGCCACCGGGCCAGGATGGGGCCGAAGACCCGCTCGAACTCCGAGTACGCCGTCGGCCCGATCCCGGTCCGCGCCGAGGCCGCCGGGTCGAGCCTCACCAGGTCGGGCCGCCCGCCGCAGCCGGGCAGCGTCTCGCCGTGCGCCACGATCGCCCGCGCGGCCGCCTCGGAGTACAGGCCCTCGCAATGGAAGTCGCCGAACACGGTCACCGTCGACCGCAGCCCGTGCTCGGCCCGCAGGGGGATCCCCGGAGGCCTCCGGAACCCCTTCCCCTCGAGGTGCTCCGGCTCCAGGCGATCCGGCAGGGCGAGGGGGCACGTACCGCACCGGCCGCACCTGGAACCAGACCGCCGCCACGTGGCGCGAGACCCCGCAATCGATCGCCAGGTGCACCGGGTAGCCCGGCTCGTACTCGGCCGCCTCGCTCACGTGGCGGGACGCGTCGAACGACGCGAACCACGCCCCGTCGCTCACTTCGAGGAGCTCCGCCAGCAGCTCCTGCTGACCGAGCCGGGTCCCCTCGTACTTGCCCACGATCCGCTCGAAGAACGACGGCGCCAGGTGCGCCCGGTTCTCGTAGGTCGTCCCCCGGGCCAGCGCCGTCGTCGGGTCGGCCACCAGGTCGGTCACCAGGCGGACGGGCTTGGGGGTCGTGGTGATGCAGAGCCGCGGGTCCTCGCCCAGGCGGAGGCCGAAGAGCAGGTTGTCCAAAGCCGCCGGGTAGCGGAACGCCGCCAGCTCGTCCAGCCAGGCGCAATCCGATTGCGGCCCGCGGAGCCGGTCGGGCTCGTCGGCCGTGAACGTGGTCGCCACCGCCCCGTTGGGCCAGGTCAGCCGCCGCTTGCTGGGCTCGTACCGCGGCCGGTCCCAGGGCGGGCAGACGGCGAGGATGCCGCTGGGGCCCTCGACCATCACGTCCCGCACGTCGGCCGCCGTGGCGCCCACCAGCGCGATCCGACGCGACGCCCCGGCCTCGACCCGGTGGCGGACCCACTCGGCGGCGCACCGCGTCTTGCCGAACCCCCGGCCCGCCAGCACCAGCCAGGTCCGCCAGTCGCCGGCGGGAGGCCGCTGCGACGGCCGCGCGCGGGGATGCTCCCGGCAGTCGCCGGGGGCCAGCCCGCACGGGCAGGAGTCCCCGTACCAGTCGAAACGGGCCGACTCGGCCGACCGGTCGCGGGACGCGCCCCGCAGCGCCTCCAGCCGCGTCAGCTCACGCCGGATCTTCGCCCAGTCCGCCACCGGCCACCGCCTCCCGCAGCGCCTCCAGCCGATCCAGCGCGTCGGCGTAGTCGGACGCCTGCGCCGTCCGGATCACCTCGATGTTCAGACGCCCCGCCATCAACAGCGCCTTGATCGCCGACACCCGCTCCCGCGCCGGCGTGTCGGCGGCCAGGGACACGTCGATCAGCTTCGCCACCAGCTCGGCCTTCCGGTCCTCGGGGACCGGCCAGGCCTCGCGCAGGGCCCGCTCGGCCAGGCGGGCGTCGAAATCGCGGGTTCGCATCGGTCGGGCCTCATCTCGGGCGGTCGGGCGGGCGGATCGTCGGATCGGCGCGGAGCCGCCCCCGCCCCAAAGCCCCCGCGCCCTATCCTTAGAATGCCGCGATCGTGGGAATCTCCGGCCGGCTGGTCGTAGAATACAAACTTCTACGCACAGTTGGGGCCCATGGAGGGGCCTAATCCGCCCTATCGGGGCCGCTAAGCCCCGAAAAACTCGTCGCAGAATCCGGGCGGGGAAAAAGACGCGAGGTTTTCATGACCAGGAAGACGAGCTCGACCGGGCGGCCGCCGACCGGCCCGCCGACTGGACGCAGGCCATCACCCGCTTCGCCGGCCACCTGGTCAACCAGGAGAAGTCCGACCACACCCAGAAGAACTACCGCGAGGACCTCCTCGCCTTCACCGACTGGTATCAGAAGACCTATCAGGAGCGCCCCGACCTCGGGGCGCTGGCCCCCTCCGAACTCCGGGAGTGGAAGGCCCACCTCCGCGAGCCCTCAAGCTCGAGCCCGCCACGGTCAACCGCAAGCTCGCCGCCCTGCGCTCCTTCCTCCGCTGGGCCGCCGCCGAGGGCCTGGCACCGGAGATGGTCGCGCCCAAATCCATCAAGCAGGTCAAGCCGCCGCCCCGCTGGCTCGACCGCAAGGAGCAGCGCGCCCTCATCCGCGCCGTCGAGCGCAACGGCCTGGCCCGCGACATCGCCCTGGTCGCGCTCTTGCTCCACACCGGGCTGCGGGTCGCCGAGCTCGCCGCGTTGCGCTGGGCCGACCTGGAGATCCGCGACCGCTCGGGCAAGCTCACCGTCCGCCGCGGCAAGGGCCGCAAGCAGCGGACCATCCCGCTCAACGTCGAGGCCCGCAACGCCCTGGCCGAGCTCCGCGCCCTCCGCGGGCCGGGCAAGGCCCAGGCGGTCCTGCAGGGCCAGCGCGGGCCGCTGACCGAGCGCGGCATCCAGGCCATCCTCGCGAAGTACGCCGGGGCCGCCCGGCTCGCGGAGCTATCCCCCCACGTCCTGCGGCACACCTGGTGCAAGAACCTGGCCGACTCCGGCGCCCGGCTCGAGGTGATCGCCGCCCTGGCCGGCCACGAGAGCCTGGAGACCACCCGCCGCTACGTCGAGCCCGGCCAGGACGACCTGGCCGCCGCCGTCGACCGGCTGGCCGGCGGGGAGGAGTGAGCGGCGGTCAGTGGTATCTGATAAAGGGCGTTATCGGCTACCAACTCAGTAGGCGGGGGAGTGCATGCAATCAGAGATCGTGAAGTCATCCAAGGGGAGTGTTTCGGCTGGCAACGGCGGGCCGCTCCTGCCCGCGATCATCGCCCAAGCAGGCGACCACGCGGCCAGGCGCTTCATCGAGTTCTTTACCGCCACCATCCGCAACGGCAACACGCGGAGGGCCTACGCCAAGGCCGTAGGCGATTTCTTGGCATGGTGCGAGGGACACAGCCTCACCCTGCCCGGCATCGAGCCGGTACACGTCGCCGCCTACATCGAGCAGCTTACCCGCTCCAAAGCCGCCCCCACGGTCAAGCAGCACCTTGCCGCTATCAGCATGCTCTTCGATTGGCTCACCAGCGGCGGCATCATCGACTTCAACCCGGCCGCTTCGGTTCGCGGCCCCAAATACAGCGTCAAACGCGGCAAGACGCCGGTACTGACCGCCGAGGAAGCCCGGCAATTGATCGACAGCATGACAGAATCAAGAGGAAAGAGCAGGAGACAGGCCAGCCTGATCGGCTTACGCGACCGGGCCTTGATTGCCGTAATGGTCTACAGCTTCGCCCGCGTCGGGGCCGCACTGGCGATGAAGGTAGAGGATTACTACACCGAAGGCAGGCGGGCATGGTTCCGCCTGCATGAGAAGGGCGGCAAGCGGCATGAGGTGCCCGCCCACCACAACGCCGACGTACCTAGACGCCTACATCGAGGCGGCAGGCATCGCCGCCGACCGGAAAGGCCCCCTCTTCCGCTCCATCGACCGGCACAGGAAATAACCACCCGACCGCTGACGGCCGGAACGCCCTCGACATGATAAAAGGCAGGGCAAAAGCCATTGGCCTGCCCGAAACGATTTGCTGCCATACCTTTCGGGCAACTGGAATCACTGCCTACCTCGAGAACGGCGGCACCATCGAGAACGCCCAACACATCGCCAACCACGAAAGCCCCAAGACGACGAAGCTTTACGACCGCACCAGCGATCAAATTACGCTCGATGAGGTAGAACGGATTTTGATTTGAGCGTTTCGATACTGCCGCAAGATGGGGAGCCGATACGCTCCCTATCCGGACTCTACTCCGGTATGATTGACAGTCGTGCAACGAGACACCCGTGACCGGATGGCCCCCGATCGGGACACACCGGCCTGGCACGTGCATGGATGAAAATCACAATCTCAGGGCGAGGGGGGCAGGCGATGTACCAGAGGCGATTCATCATCCTGGGGCTCTGCAACACGCTCTTGACCGCAGGTGCAACGCTCGCACGCGACGAGCCGAAGGTATCTAACCAAACGACGGTGGCGTTTAGGATCGTCTACCGCAAGGACCACAAGGAGAAAGAATGGACCGCCGGAACCGAACGGTTCCGCACGGCCCAGGCAGCCGAGACGGCGGCTCAGCGGCTCATGGAAGCACGAGTGGTCGTCGCGGCCAAAGCCGAGGCATTCGATCCGGCGACCGGGAAGACCGTAACCAGCCCCCGCCCGCAGGAATCGCAACGAGGTTCGGCAAAGGCCGGAACTCCATCGACTTCTGTGGATCGCGGCCGAAACCGTTCTTACCCGCCGGGTGAACGGCCAGTCCCAACGGACGACGGCAACAGTTCCCCTTCGTCTAGATCGTCCCGCGACAGCCGACCGTTCATTAACCTTGGTGGCATGTCAGTTACAAATGACTTCATGGCGCACCGCCGTCCTCCCAGACAGAAGGGTTGGTTGGCGGCACAGGGAGAATCGAAGGATAAAGGATCATCCGACATATCTCGCGGCAAGGGCGACCTTGGCCGTCGCTCCTACGGAACTTTCCAACTCATATCGGCCCCCGGCAAGGATGGGGCCGAGAGCAACGTCGAAGCGTTCGTTAACCGCTATTACCCCAAGGATTTCGAGGGTAAGGAAGTCAATAAACTTCCGTTCATGGAAACCTGGCTACGGCTGAGCCTGGAAGACCCCGAATCTTTCCGAAAAAATGAAGATGAATTCATTCTAAAGACCGACTTGAACCCCATGCTCAGTCAATTGGAGAAGCGGTTGAGCCTGAACATGAAAGACAGGAGCGATACGCTGAGAGAAGTTCTCTGGGCGGTCGCCGTGCAGCATGGCCCCGGCCGGGGTGCTCAAGTCGTCGAGCGAGCGATGAAGGGCAAGGACGTCGCCGACCTCAACGACCGGGATGTCATCGCCGCCATTTACAAAGAACGGCTTCGGAAGGATGAAGATGGGAAACTTGCCTATTTCGACAGCGACGAAACGTCCGACAAGGTGCGAGCTGGTGTAGAACTGCGATTTGCCCAAGAACAGAACGAAGCTCTTGCTGCATTGGCCGGGGAGCCGACCACGCGGCAAGAGCTTCAACGCCGGGCAAGGAAAGCCCAGGCCGACTTCAAAAAAGACGTTCAGAGCGACATCAAAAAGCGTGCTGCCGACGAGGCGAAGAACCGGGCTGAGGACGCTCCCAGCGACGTGCCGAAGAAACCATAAACACGAGGAGACAACCTTCGATGAATTGTTTTCAGGTTTAGAGATCATGCACATCAACAAAAGCGGGGACGCTTCTTGCGTCCCCGACGAGACAATCGTTATCGCCAGTCATCGGCAAATGGTCACAGAATCGTCTCTATCCGAGAACATTGGTGGGGTGCACAATGCGATGATTCTCAAGGCAATCGCACCATACTGACTTCCTCATTTAAAGGCGGAAAGGAGGTACCGGGAAAACTGGTGGTGTGTGATCCTTGTATGGTGTCCCCGTTGATCGTGAGGTCGTATCTCTCGACTGCGGAATGTCCTGAGTTCTCTGGAATATTGACTGTCACCCGGTTGCCATTAACTTGGAATGTGCCCCGGCTTGAGAATGGCGAGCTATGGTAGATGACGTCGCGGCCATCGACAAAGGTCAGAAGCGTGTTGTTTGTACCTTGATACCCCCACTTGCTACCCGCCAACTTCCCCCCTCCGGTACCACCCCCACCCCCGCTAGTGTTGTCCGATGCACCGCCTCCGGTTGAGGTAGCAGCTTGCTCCCGCTGGTATCGATCTCGGGCCGCCGCGAGACGAGTGGCCGATTTGTCCATATCTTGCCAGGCCGCGTCCGCTTGCTGTAAGCATCGATGGCCGTGCTGTATTTATCCTCGACATCCTGTCCAGACTGAATCAGTCGCTGCCGATGCTTCTCAATGTCCGCACTTTGCCGCTCCAAGTCGGCCTTAAGCCCGCGGACTTCTGAAATCTTCAATTGACCCTTTTCATCATAATAACGCAGATATGATTTACTGTCGTAAGGATTAGACTCACCCATTCGCTGATAGCCGGTGTTCTTGGGGGCGTTGGGGTCGTAGGCGAAGCCGACTTTCGGGTCCGCCACGCCCAGCTTGGTCCGCTGCTCGTCCAAGGCTTTCTGAATACTGTCCTTGCTGCGAAGGCTGATAACGTTCTCGTAAATCTGGTTACGACCCAGCCAAAGCTCTCGTTCGTCCTTCACGTCAACCCATCGCTTCTGGTTGTCCTCCACGGCCTTCCACAAATTTAAGTTAGCCGTCGTGGACGCATTCTTGGTATCGGCGACCATGATCTGTTTTCTGCCGTAGTCGTATTCCGCGTCCCTCAGATACGACTGTTGCTGAGCTTGGACCAACGTCGGCAGCAGGATCAAACCGGCGACCATCAATGTCCGTCGCATGGGATTCTCCAAATGTTCGAGGACTTGAGTGCGTCTTCGTGTGCGAACCGCTGACTTCAACGTTCCAGCCCTCGAGGCGATTCTACTTCAGGTCTTCCGGTAGCGGCTTCACTTCTGGAAGCTGCGGGGGGACCGCCGGGAGGATCGTCTTGATTGGCTTCTGCGACCCACCCGGTCCGGACTCAAACGGTCGTGGCAGGGACTCCCCCGGCACAGGCAGGGACTTCCCCGGCACAGGCGGAGTCTTCCCGGGCACCGGAAGGGACTTCCCAGGGACCGGCGGGGTCTTCCCGGGCACCGGCAATTGCTTCGAGGGCGACTGAGCCAATGCGTAGGGCTTGACGACGACAAGTCCCAACGACGCCATGAAGACCTGGATGAAACGTCGCGACATCGAAGGTTCTTCTCCTTGTCAGGCACTGGGTGACCGACCTCGCCGAGGAAGGCACCGCTTCATCTATGTCGGCAAGGGCTTACACTGCAAGTAGCCACCAGAGACATCTTGACCCCAACCAGCCGAAGGGATTTAGAAGACCAGGCGGAGAGGCAAAAATCAGAATCAATGAATTTGTCTGATTTTTGCCTGTCTGCCTGGCTCTCGGAGAAAGCATCCTCGTTAAGGGATAACGACTATGTGGGCTAATCGCAAGAGATGGGCGGAACAAAAGCTCTGCGAGACATATAGAACTTGAGAACGTTGGTAGTTTTATCCGGTTCGCGAGAGAGGTATCGCACGTCTACATGCATGCTATTATCAGATAACCGGGAACAAAGGGGATTATTTCCCCCTAGCGGGCGGCAAAGCACGCAGGCATGCGATGCGTCGAGAAGGGGATTATTTACGCCTGCGGCGGAAACACCAATGCGTGCATTGAATCGCCTAAAGTATCAACATTTTTTACATGCTCGTCGTCAGCAACCGGGCTTATAACAGCGTCGTGGACATCTTCGACAGCAAGTACGTCCAGACCTATGCAGACAGCAATTGGGATGACAATTTGACGGCTTTGCCGGAATGCTCGCTCCGGTAAGCCAAGCGGTAACCAATATTTTAACCATCCGAGGACTCCGCCTATCGCGAGGGCCCAGACATTGGATTTGCCGACGCAAATGCGAGCCTGGGAAAATGATTGGGAAAATATCTCTTTGAAAACAAGTGACTTACGTCATTTACGTTGACGGTCCGTGAGACTAACGCTCTATAGATAGAGAGAAGACTGACTCTCTATCTTGTTGGCGGCAAGCCCGCCAAAACCCACCCTTTGTCCTGATCGGGCATCCTAAGAGCGCACCCCCACGTCAGTGCGTCATCTCTTAGAGTAGATTCAATCGTGCAGTATAATAGGGACGTCTTTTCTAGACGGCTATCGATCTGCGCATGCTCCGACGGGACGTAGCTCGTCCTCAGAGGACACCTCGTGAGCATCTCGTTCGACTTTTCCCGCATCGGCAAAGCACGGCGTGAGGCTATCTCCGCGTTGGACGACTATGGTTGCACCGTCGCCGAGCAGTGTGCGATGTTCCGCATTAACGAGTGAACGTTTCACCGGTATGCCGATGGCGTCCGGCTCCGCCGTCCCCAGCCCATCTAGGTGCATTTCTCCCGGCTGCCGACATGAACGCCGATACGACGGAGACTCACGCAACGCTCCCCCCAATGTCCGCAGCCGACGCCTTGGAGATCGCGACGATTGCGCTGATCAAATCTCGCTCGAAATTCTCGGTGCCCGAGATCGTGGAGGCCCTGCGGAAGACCTCGAAATCGGCTGTCTATCGTCATATAAAAGCTTACGTCAAGCGGCTTGGTGATCTATCGCCGGCGGAGCAACGCTGGCGTCGTCAACACCTCCCCTCGCACCTGACCGACTACATGAGCCCGGCGGAAAAGGCCCGAGACGCTGAGCGGCGCTACCGCCGCTGGACCAGTCGTCCTCGCAGGCAGAGCAATTAATTCCCGATCCATCGCATCGATTCGCCCTCTCGACCCGCTCACCACCGCTCCTGGTTTCATCCCTCAACTCATCGCTAACCCTTTCTCATCCTTCATCACCACGGATTACACGCCTACAAGCCGCTCGCGGTGCCGCACCGACATCGCCAAAGGAGCAATTCATGAGTGCCGCTGATGCAAAGAAGATCGCCCTTGGATCGGACGTAATCCAATCGCCCAGCCCTGCGCCGCGAACCCAGCTCCGGGGGCCGGGCGTTCGATGTGGTCGAAAACACAAGCGTATTCTTATGCCAGCGGCTTTGGCGATCAGCTGCGGCACGCTAATCCAGCGGACCAATCTGACTGCATTCTCCGTCGCTATGGCGGTCCTGGCATTGGCTTTTGCACCTGCTCTCTGGCAATTATCGATGCGAATCCGGCGTTTCAGTCATTCTAAGGATAGTGGGCTACTGATGGAATTCGAGGAAGGCCATTAAAACGGTCACATCCCGTGACGTCATTCGGGCTAAAAGGGCATTCTACGCCCAACCGACACGGACGGTGAGTCACTCACGCTCCTTTCCCGCGCCTCTTCAGCCAGCATGTCCAACTGGTGGTGCAGGAGCCGCTCCCGGGACGCTCGCCACAGGTCATATCCTGATTGATTGGGGGACGACGGCACCCCGCGCGGCAAGTGTATCTCCCGGCCAAGAGACTCGACCATCGCACGCACAGCTGTTTGGCGATCGGCGGCCTTGCAATTATCAGTCGCCCGAAATCGGCGACGTTGTCGTATGGTGAACTCGGTAGGCATTACAACGACTCCTCGGGTGCAAACCATGAGGGAGAAAGCCCGAACGCGTCCCCATAAAATGCTTGCAATCTTGATACTAAAAACGGGAGATGCGGGAGATACGGGAGATAAACCTAAAGCCTCGCGGGAGAATTTACATGTGGTTAACTACGTGATGATGTTATAAAATTTGTGTAATGCGCATGGGGACGCGTGGGAAATATCTCCCGTATCTCCCGCATCTCCCGTCAGACCTTGACAACTGTCCACAAGGTGGAGTGGTCGCGATCGCCGTACTTCTGGAACTTCAGACCGCCGATGTTCTGTCCGCTCATGGCCCGGATTCGGTAGCCAATCTGCTTGATGGTCGGCATCTTGCCGTCCTTGGACATCCGCAAGAGTGCGGCGTGCAGCATGGAGTAAGACCGAGGGTCCCCCTCGACCAGCAGCACGGCATCCTGGACCGTGAGGCCCCGGTCGGCCCCGTCCGGGAGCTGGGCCCATCCTTCGAGGAGGGCCAGCTTGTCGAGCCGTTCCGGCGACTCCGCCGCGGCCTGGCGTTGGGTATGCAGGCAATCGTTGCCGGTCGCATACCAGACGGCGCCCCGGACGATCACGTCCCACTCCTCGAAGGAGCCGATCCGGGGCCAGGCCTCCCTGGGGTGGCCGGCGATCGCGTGGGCCTTGAGGATGACCAGGGCGTTGCGCAGGAGCTCGGGGCGGTGGTCGTGGATGCTCCCCAGGAGATCCTGCTCCTCGATGTCGTTCCGCTCGTGGGGCGACTCGAGGTCCGTCCGGAGGTTGCAGGGGAGCCAGCGGCGATAGGCGTCCTTCGACGGGCTGACGTTGTTCCCGCTCAGGAACCAGCACGGTCGGAGCGGAACCGGACCGCTCTCCCGGCTCTGGCCGAGGATGCGGCCGCCGACCTGCGTCGAGGTCAGGGCCGAGTCGAGCTCCGAGTTGCCGAAGAAGCCGCCCTCCGGCAGGTTGTCGAAATGCACGGCCGAGACCGCCGACAACGCGAGCGAGAGCTTGACCTTGCCGGCCTCGACCGGGTCGGTCGGATAGGTCCGGGTCGGGATGCAGTGGCCCCACGCCAGGACGCCGATCGCGTCGATCAAGAGGCCCTTGCCGATGCCGGCCTTGTTGCCGTTGAACACGAACCCCGGGACGGGGCCGGCGATCCTCGGCCTCTGGATCGCGGTGAGGAGCCCCGCCAGCCAGACGGACCAGTCGAAGCCGGTGGCGAACGGGAATTGCCGGAGCAGGTAATTGAGCCGGTCCGACGCCTCGCGGGCATCCGCCCGGGTCGGCCGATCGGGCAGGTGGTGGAGCGTCAGGTTGGGCCGATACAAGGTCCCGGTGGCCTCGTCGTAGCCCCCGGGCGGGATGGACCCATCCAGGCGGATATACGGGCAACTCGTGACGGCGAAGAGGAGGCGGATTCCCGGCCAGTAGCCGCGCGACGCGATCGCACGGATCAGCCAATCCGGAGGCGAGCAATCGATGGAGGCGCTCTCCCCGTTCCGCTCCTTCCCCCATTTGAAGAACGTGGCGTTCTTGGTGAGGAAGCAACCGACGTTCGCATCGGACAGGGCGACGAATCGGGCGCTCCCCTGGGCGTTCCGCAGCTCGACGCCCGAGGAGAGCTTCGCCGTGGGAGTCTCCTCCTCGACCACGGTCCCCAGGGCGTCGCCCCTGCGGAAAATCTCCCGGTCGTGGGCCAGGGCCTTGATGCCCTCCTCGACGACGAGATGCCACTCCGTGGTGATCTCGATCGCCGGCCGGCCGTCGCCGGGCCCCGGCTCGCGATGCCCGTCGCCGTTCCTCGATGGCGGCGGCCCCGGGTGGCCGACCCCGTTCAGGTCGCGAGGCTGGAGCATGCCCGCGTCGATCCCGCTGCGGATCGTGGCGGTCGACTCCCCCTGCCCCAGCCCGGCCCTCCGCGACGACTCCAGCAAGGCCCGCTCGACGTCGATTCGATCGAGCGCCTGGGCGCCGACCAGTTGCCCGAGCGAGAACGCCGCCGCATTCAGACGGTTGTTCCGGGTCCCCTCGGCCGCCGCCTCGACGGCATCGCACTCCTTCTTGAGCGCGGCGACCGCATAGGCATTCCGGCCGTCGGGCCTGGTCTTCGGGGATCGAGGCTTCGTCTCTGGCTTCGGTTCCGATTTCGGTTTCGTGCGCCCTGCGGCCAATCGCTCGAGGAAGGCATAGACCGCCTTCGGGATCGGGCCAACTCCCCCCCTTGGTGTGCACGTCCAGGTCCGGGGCTTGCCGTCCGTCCCGGGCGTGGGCGGGACCACGCTCTGGACCTGCTTGACCGAGCCGTCGGGCTTGAAGCCCCCGACCCGGATCTCGAGGTCGGGCAGCTCGGGGAGGTGATAGACCCCCGACTGCGTCCCGCCCCCCTCCTTGGCCCCGGCCTCGGCCAGCTTCTGGAGCAGCCCCTCGCCGTCGTCCACGACGAAGAGCCGGTGGTCGCCCCGGGTGGACGACCAGGCCGGCGAGTCCGGGATCTCGCCGGCGAAGAGCTTCGCCAGCGATCCCTCGGCTTGCGCACCGTCGCCCTCCAGGTCGATGAGCCAATGGCCGCCCGGTCCCCTTCCAGGACCGAAGCAGATGCCCACGCCGGCCTCGGGGTGTTGCTCGAACGCCGATCGGAGGCGTCCCTCATCCCAGCGCTTCGAGCCCCAGTCCTTGCCGATCGGCCGCTTCTCGCCCGGCACGATCGCCACCGGCCAGAAGCCGACCTTGAGGAGTTTCAGGGCCTCGGCGAGCGCCTTACCGGGGGCGCGTTGACCGGCCCGGACATTCGAAGTAGAGTGACTCATGACGGGCCCTTCTATGACAAGGTTTCGTCGGCGCGCGCCGGGTCGCGGGCACCACCCCGCGAATCCGAAATAGCCCCGTCCGTCTCCCCAGACGGCGGGGCCTCACTTTGCGCCAAGATGTCAGATCAAAGCCTTTTTCACGGTCCCGATCAAGAACGGACCGGCCAAACTCACCGATTTCGGCCAGCACTGCCCGATCGCCGACCATGCCGAATCCTCCTTACCTGGAGGGGAAACGCCTCACCGCCATGGTGAGGTTGCCTAACCTTGGCTCCTCCCCGCTCGACTTCGCGGGGATGCTGACGCAACAGGATTCCAGCACGACGACCCGGACCGGGATAGGGATACCGACAACCCACATCTCCGGCGTTTTTTCTTTCATCCTGTCCATTGGAGACAGCCATCCTAATCCGTGTCTATGGCAATTCTGCTATAAAAGGTTGGAACGCCCCGGATTATCCTCCTTACCCATCCCTCCTCAGGGCTTTTCCAGGAAAATCTCCCTTCAGAAGTCGTCCTTGATGGTCAGCGGCCCTCCCCTGCCCTGTTCGCGACGACCAAACAGGATCATTCACCGACGGCGACATCGATAACGCCCAGCAGTTCCGCCACCGGGAATGCCGGCCATCCTGAAGGCACAGCGGCCCGCTTTCTGGAATTCCAGGGATCCTGATCGTGAGCCGTTCAGCCCTCAGGACTTCCAGCCCCCCCGCCATCTCGATCCCGAGCATTCCCGATCGCCAGCCGTTCCGACGGTCTGACACTCCGATGGCTCGCTCGCCAACCGCCGGACCTTTCCGACGGCGAGCCTTCCCGGCGTTTTCTGGTCAGGAGCTTCAGCCACCGGGATCGCCAGAGGGTCCGATGAGAAAACGTCCAGACGTCTGGGAACTTCAAGATCAGACCATCCCGATCGCGAACCATTTGGATCTCACGACGTCTCGAGGCCCAACAATCGAGCCCTCGTGATGGCCGACCCTCCAGGCGTTGCGCAGTCGAAGACTTCAGCCTTCAAGAACGCCGGATACCCCGATGGGAAGACGTCCCGCCGTCAGGGTCGCTCGAACTTCTACCTTCCTGGCCTCATACCCTCCTGATCGCGAGACGTCCTACCTTTGAACCGTCTGGCCCCCGAGATGGTCAGGCCCCGGCCGGTCCAGCCCTCGTGATGGCTTGGCCCTGAAACTTTCAGCCCCCGTGCTGTCCTGGCCCTGGGCCATCCCGATCCCGGGCCGTTCAAGTCCCTGGACGGTTCGACCGATCTCCTTAAGGAAAGGGGCTTTCCATGCGGCGGATCGCACTCGTTTGCGAGAAGGGCGGATCTGGCAAGACCAGCACCGCCACGGCCTTGGCGGTCGGGCTGGCCCGACACGGCCACCGGACGCTGTTCGTTCGACGCCGACCAGCAGGCCAACGCGTCCTGGACGCTGTCGGGAGGGCAGGGGGCCGACCCGCCGTCGCTGGCCGCGGTCCTGACGCGACAGGTCCCGGTCGAGGAGGCGATCCGCCCGACGGCGACACCCGGCCTCGACCTGCTGCCGGCCGATGCCTCCCTGGGAGGCGTCAACGTTGCGCTGCGCAGGAACTGGGCCGCGACACCCGGTTGCGCACGGTCCTCGCCCCGATCGAGGGGCAATACGATTACGTCGTGATCGACACCGGGCCGCAGTTCACGACCCTCCTGGCCAACGTCCTGGTCTACGCCGTCGAGGTCATCGTCCCGCTGGACCCCGGTGTGTACGCGATGCTCGGCCTGGTGCAGCTCCAGGAGACCATCGCGGAGGTCCGCGAAGCCTACGGCAACCAGGCTCTCCGCCTGGCCGGCCTGCTCCTGACCAAGGCGACCCGGAACAACGTCAGCCGCGACGTCGAGGCCGAACTGCGGAGGCGGTTCGGCGCCCTGGTGTTCGACGCCGTCGTGCCGCTGTCGTCCAAGATCGAGGAAGCCCACTCGCGGGGCACGACCGTCATGGACTACGCCCCGAAGTCCGCCGGGGCGATCGCCTACGCCCAGTTCATTGAGGAGATCATCGCCCATGGCCGAGCGAAGAAGCGGAGCGGGTCCAAAGCTGTCGGGAGTCCTGGAGCGATCGACGCCGCATAATCACAGCAGCTCGCCGGCCGCCATCGACCCGGACGGGCTCGAGGTCCCGGCCGTGGCCGCAACCGACCTGAACGACGTCGAGCTGTCCGCGACGTCCCGGGGCAGGGGAGTGGCGCCGAAGAAACCCCGGGCCGTCGACGCCCGCACGGCCAAGCGGATCCGGGGCCGGACCATTTACCTGCCCGATGACCTGTTCGAGCGGATCCTCGTCCAGGCCCACCGCCGCGACCGGACCATCAGCGAATACGTCGCTGGCATCCTCGAGCGCCAGGTCCCCGACCATCGGATCGCCCGCGCCGAGCCGGTGGGTGAGTCGTCCGAGGCCGGTGCGGCGTAGGCCATGGCGGGTTGAATCGGCGGTCCTTTAGAGACACGCAGGCAACCTTGATGGTGAACCATTACAATATTCATCATCGCCCCCATCAGCCCAGTTTATCGAGCGGTGCCATCATGACTATCAGCATCACACTCACCCCGGATCAGGAACGCACCCTTGAAGAGCTTGCCCGTCAGGACGGCAAGGACCCTTCAGTCTACGTCAACGACGTGGTGACCGCGTACCTGAACGGAGCCAGGTCGAAGGGGGAGAAGACCTTCGAGGAAATCCTGACTCCCATCTGGGAAGGCTGGCAACGGAGCGGAATGACGGAGGATGAGATCGATGACCTGTTCGGACAGGAGCTCCAGGAAGTCCGGCAGGAACGGCATCAACAGAAAGGGATGGCATGACTCAGCCGGGACGGCCGGGAGTCGTCCTTGACTGCATGGTGTTCCTCCAGGCATCATCCCGACCGGCAGGTCCGGCGGCGCGGCTCTTCATCGATTTCGTCGAGGCCGGTCACGTGACCCTCTCCGTGAGCGACCCAATCCTGGCCGAGGTCCGTGATGTCCTGGGTCGGCCCCGCATCAGGGCCAAGAATCCCGCCATCACTGATGAAAGTGTCGAGGATTTTTTCCGCCGCATTGACCGGATCGCCCAGAAGATCGAGGAAGTGCCCGCCACATACTCCCTTCCCCGCGACCCGAACGACGAACCGTATCTCAATCTCGCCATCGCCGCGAATGCCGATTACCTGGCGACTTGGGACAACGACATGCTCGACCTGATGGAGGATGAGGGCTTTCGCGCTCAATATCCCCAACTCACCATCCTGAACCCCGTCGCCCTTCTCCAGGCCCTGACATTACCCCCCGAACAGCAGACTTGACCTCGCCAACCAGCTCGGCGAAGTTGCGGCCCGCCCGTCGGCCGGGCAGGGGGTGCCCGGTCGGGCGGGGCCAGCGGGCGATTTGGCGGAGCAATAATATCGAATTGGCGAACCAAGCCGTCTATATGGGATCTGCTGATATACTCGGACAGGGATGAGGTCCTGTAGAATGGCCTGCTGTGCTTTATTAAATAATGCGACGGAAACACGCGAGGTCGGATATCAGGGCCAGCGCGTACTTTTATGACGATTGCGAGATTCGTACGGGGTTGTGCCCGGCCAACTGACCTGTTATACCGTGGACCACCTATTGATCCGCACCCGGTGGCCGGAGGTGAACGATGGCGAGCACTCGCACCAAGCTGGACGAGATCGTGGAATCCTTCTCCACCCTCGAGGACCCCCGCTCTCACATCAATCGCAAGCATCCCCTCCCCAGCATCCTGGTCATCGCCGTCCTGGCCGTCCTCGCCGGCGGCCGCCGGCCCCACGGCCATCGCCCGCTGGGCCAAGTTCAAGGAGGAACTCCTCACCGGCATCCTCGACCTGCCCAACGGCACCCGGGCAAGGACGTCTTCCGCCGCGTCCTGATGGCGCTGAGGCCCGAGGCCTTCGAGGCCGCATTCAACGGCTGGATCGCCCGCCTCCGCGACGAGGCCATCGCCGAGACGGGAGTCGATCGCCCGATCGTCGCCATCGACGGCAAGGCGGCCCGCCGCAGTCACGACGCCAAGGAGGATCTGGGCCCGCTGCACGTCGTCACCGCCTGGGCCGGCGAGTATGGGCTGGCCCTGGGACAGGAGGTCTGCGCGAGAAGTCCAACGAGATCACGGCGATCCCCGAACTGCTGAGGAAGATCGATGTGCGGGGCGGGGTGGTGACGATCGACGCGATGGGCACCCAGAAGGCGATCGCCGAGGAGGTCATCCGCGGCCAGGCCGACTACGTGCTGGCGCATGAAGGGGAATCACGAGTCGCTGCACCGGGCGGTCATCGAGCACATCGGCGAGCGGTTGGAGGGGGACCTCGAGGGGGCCCGGGAGTTGACGACGACCGATCGCGGGCACGGCCGCCGTGAGGAGCGGACCTACCTGCATCTGCCGGCGACCGAGGACCTGCCGGGGAAGTCGCAGTGGAAGGACCTGAAGTCGGTCGGCGTGGTGACGTCGCGGCGAGAGGAGGGCGAGAAGGAGAGTATCGAGATCCGTTATTACCTCGGCGGCCTGCCGGTGGATGTGGGGCTGTTCGCCCGGGCGGTGCGGGGCCACTGGTCGGTGGAGAATGCGTGCCATTGGAGCCTCGACGTGACGTTCCGCGAGGACGACTCGCGGATCAGGGAGCGGGTGCTGGGCTCGAACATCACCTGGCTGTACCGCTTCACGCTGTCGATCCTCAAGCAGCACCCGGACCGGCGGATGAGCCTGATCATGAAGCGCCGCGGCTGCGGTTGGAGCGAAAAGTTCCTGATGGAAGTGATCAATGCATTAGTATGTTAGTGTGCGCTGGCCCTGGGTCGGATATGACATTTAAAGATGATCTTCTAAACAAGTTTATTGCTCCCGAGATTACCCAATTCACCGACGCCGACATCCCCGACATCACCAGCGAGTTCCCCGAAGCTAACCACTGGCTTCAGAATCATTTCTTGAACAATGTTTTCCGGGGGGCGTTCGGAGATCGCGCACGTCAGGTGACGCTGGGGTATCTCCGACGAGCGCACCACGCTTTTATCGCATACCATCAGGCGCGAGAAGCAACACTGCGGTACTTGCAGGGCAACCAGCCGGATAACCCGCGAGTGCGGGGATACTACGAGGCGATCGTTCTTTGGGAGATGTTTGCGATCCAGGCTAACATGGCGCTTGACTTGTTCAAGTGGATGGGCAACGGGACTGGGGCTTTCTCCCCGAATGACGGCACGAGCGAGTTCCGATTGTATTCCATAGCGAATCAAGTCAAGCATGTGGCGAGTTGCGTCGAATCGGGGCAATGCGATCCCGACGCCAGCGTGCCCTTGTGGCTAACCAACACCGGGCTTCGATCTTATAGTTACTCGGTGTTCTACACCGAAGCGGCTGATGTGCTCCGGCGAATGGCTGAGTTGGCTGACGAGCTTCAAGATCCGAAGAAGTTCGTTGATGGCCGCAACGGGGTTAAGACGAGCTGACCACCCCGCCGCCCGTCCGGGTCCGGCCCCCGCCCGCCCCCGGAGGGCCGCCATCCCTGGACGGCCGGGGCCGGTCGGGCATCGTGCCCGCCCGGCATGCCGCCCGCCAGGTCGTTGGGGTCGGTCCCGACCGCGGCCGCCCGCCAGCCGATCGGAGGGCCGGCGTCCTGCCGGCCACGCGACGCGCGACGTCGCCTGCCGGGTCATCGCCCGGAGGCCTCCGCCGCGACGATCTGCGCCGTGATGGTCACCGCCTGGGCATTGAAAGCAATGCCCGGGACATCGCCGGCGACGGCCCGCCCGTGCGCCTGGCCGACCGCCACGACGCCGACGGCCGCGGCCCGTCTGCCCGCCGGGACGCCGAGTTGATCGAGGACGACCTGGGCGATGACGTTGCCATTGCCATTGCATGCTGCGGGATCCTCGAGGCCCATGGTGTCGGACCACCGCATCATCGCCATCATTTCCAATGCATTGGGGAGGACCTGCGGTCGGCAAAGACCCGACGGACTTCATCGGTTGATGTGCTGTCGGCTTGCGGGGTGTCGGCGGGCTTGCACATCAATACGAGCGGTGGTCGCTTCGCTCCGGCCGTGTGATGGCATCCTGCCGGGTTGCGGCCGGCATCGTGCCGGCCGACCCAGACCGAGACGGATGCCGCGAGTACGCGGCTGTTCGTGGTTGATCTTGGGGGGAAAGGTCTTTTTCCCCCCAAACCCCCCTTTATCTCTTCTCTGTTCCGGGGGAAAAAAGCCGGGGGGAAGAAGGCGGGCTCCCGCCCCATCGCGGCCGCTCGTTGGCGGCCCACCCTTCGCCCCGTCCCGCCGCCCCGCTCGTTGGCGGGTCGGAATGCGTGCCCACCGCCCGCGTCGGTCGGCATCCTGCCTCGGCGGGTTCCGCCGTTGCCCGCCCGCCGGCCGTCGGCCCGCGCATCCGTTGCGGTGCGGTCCGGTTCCCATCCTGGGAAACCGGCCCGCCCCGCTTCACTTTTTCACTCAGTTCATTATTGCATATTACAATTCAATAGCTACTAACAGCGGTTTTTCGCGGGAAAACAGCGGTTTTTCCGGTTTTTCGGCTTGTGCCGCCATGGTGTAATTTGGTACAATGGCGGTCAGTCCGGCCGGGTCGTTCCGGCCGGAAATGCAATGGCCCCGCGGGTGCTGTCAACACCCACGGGGCCGGGTCCGCAAGCTATATCTGGAGCTCGCGAACGATGTCCACTGTAGCAGATGCTGCGCGCCCCGTCGGCGCCGCCCCGTCCCCCGTCCGTCACGGCCTGTGCCGTCTCACCCTCCGCATCGGCGGCACCGATTATCGCGCTCCAGCCCTGCCCGCCCGAAACGAATGTGCTCGCGGCCTGGTCGCTGCGCAAGCTCGATCCGCACGCCTCGGCGCGTTACGTGGTCGCGGCGCCCAAGGGCAAGCCCGCCCATTGCACGTGCCCGGACCACGAACGGTCCGGCTGGACGTGCAAGCACCTCGGGGCATTGCAGGCCCTCGGCTTGATCCCGGCGCCCAAGCCCGCCTCCGCCAAGGGCAAGAGGCTGCACGCCAAGAATGCCCGCCTGGCGATCGCCGAAGCGAAAGCGCTGCCCGTCGAAGCCCGCCGCACCTGGCGGAAATCGCTCCGCCGGCCCCCGCCCCGTCGCTGCCCGAAGGATGGCAGCCCGGCGGTGATCACGCCTCGTTCGCCGCCGGGTTTCGGCAGGCCGTCGGCGCCCACGTCGCCCGCATCGGCCGCGGCGGCTACGAGATCTGCGATGGGTGCGGGATCAACTTCGACCCGTACACGTCCGGCAATCCCAACCTGTGCCACGGCTGCGCCAGGGATGGTGTTGCATGAACATGTCATTACTCATTCATGTTAAGGCCGAAGCCATCCGGCTGAGGGAGCGCGGCGGTTCGCACGCCGCCTTCGTGGCGGATCAGCTCGAGCGCGTGGCGCAGCTCATCGTCTTCACCGGCGCGGAGACGCCCGAGCAATACGACGATCGCGTCTTCGCCAACGAAGAGGCGGTGGCCGAACAGCACTTCGAGCGCGGCTACCAGGAAGGCCGTGAATCGGTCCTCCGCTATCGGAACCCTTGCGTCAACTGACCCGCCCGCCCCCATCCCCATCGGCCCGTCCCGCCCGTCCCGGGCGGTCCGGGCCCCGAAAGGAGGATCCACCACCATGTCCAAGCGAAGGAAGAAGATGAGCAAGGCCGAAGCGGGTCGGATCGGCGGGCGCACGACCAGGAAGCGCCACGGGATCGAGCACTACCGGCAGGCCGGCAAGAAGGGCTTCATGGTCACCGTCGCCCGCCATTGGGCCGGGGACAAGTGGAGCTATATCCGCTACCTGCACGAATGCGGTTGGCTCACCGAGGTCTCGCGGCTCTTCGAGGCGCGGCCGTACGGGCCGGACGGGATCAAGTCGATCGAGATCCCGATCTTGCCCGGCGAGCTCGAAGCGGAGGAAGCGGAAGACCCGCTCATCGCGCAGATCCTGGCGTCGATCCGGTCGGCACCCGTCCCCGCAGACGGAGGGCTCTGAGATGAAACCCCGACTCAGCCCCGAGGAACGCACCGAGCGCCGCAGGGAGGCGGCGCTCAAGGGGGTCCGGACCAAGGCATCGAAGGCCCGCATCAACGAATTCCTGAACGACGTGGCGGAGAGCGTCACCTATCAGGCCCGCGCCAGCGAAGGGCGGAAGGTCGTCGAGCGTGCCCAGTCGATCGGCCGGGAAGGCGACCTCTATTACACGGTGCACGTCCAGCGATGGCCGCGGAAGCCCTCGTCCTGGACGCCCGAGATGATCGCGCGAACTATCGGCGTTCCTGGACGGTTTCATCCGTCCCGACGGCACGCCGCAGCCCGTACCGCACCGGCGGAGGAGGAAGCATCATGTATAAAATTGTTCGGTTCTACCAGATCGGTCCCCGCCGTCGGACGATCAAGACCGGATTGACCCTGGCGGAGGCGCAGGCCCACTGCAAGGACCCGGAGACCTCGAGCAGGACCGCCACGAGCGCGGCCGCAAGGCGCCGGACCAAGATCCACGGCCCATGGTTCGACGGCTACGTGGAATGTCGGAAGTAATCCCATCTCGGCCCATCCCGCCCCGATTCGGCCCGGCCGGTCGTCCCGGCCGGCGCCGAGGGGGATGCCATTCACCAGGAGATGCCCCGATGCAAGTCACCGTTCAGATCCACGAAGCTTGGTTGGCCCGGCCCGAGGACCTGCGGCGCGTCATGGCGCTGCTGGCCGGCCTGGAAGTCCCGCCGCCCTCGGGCGCAGGCCCTCGGCAGACGGCAGCGGCCCCGGCCCGCGACCCCGAGGACTATGAGGAACCGTTCTACCCGGAAGGGCAAGCCCCGGCCCGGCCGTCGGCCCGGCCGGACCGGGGCGACGCCTGGGAGCCGCCGACCGGCGGGCCGACGGACGAGGACGCGCCGACGGACGGTCGGCAGCTCCTGGGCTGGAGCAGCAAGCAGATCCCCGACGCCAAGGGCCTGATCCTGAGCTACGGCAGGAAGAACGGACTGCCGTCGAAGATCGTCGGTTGGAGCCCGCAGCAGGTCGCGGCGGCGTACCGGTTCGCCCGCGGCCGGCTGCAATCTACGACCCGTTGACCGAGCCTTGCCCGCCGACGCCTCGGGCCGACGCGTTTGCGCGATCGGCCTGGGCGTGGTGCGAGAGACGCCACCTCAACCGATGGACCGCCGGGCAGCGGCGGAAGTTTGAAGAGATCTGGTACGCGGAAGTGACCGCGGCGGTCCAGGCCAGTCCCGACCTATCATAATCATGTGAACTTATCTCATTGATGAGAGCCAGGGTTACTGATTTTATATTCGTCCAGTGCTTTCCGACAAGTCGAAAAGTCCTTTCTTGTTTCTAACATTTCCCAAAGGGCTGCAATGTGGGGTCGTTTCCACAAAGGCGTGAACAGGACACCAGACAAAGGTATTGAGAACGCACTCGCCGCGACCGCGGGTACTTGCTTGCCCACGTCACTCACCAATTTTCCGCCTGTTGATACGAATGACATAAATGGAAGAAGGCTCAGGTTCGCCATACGATCGCCCTGAACAAGGTCGTAGAGTTCTTTATATTTGCCAAGTGTGATTGCTTCCGACATCGCCTTTTTCTCAGCATCTCTGTTACCCGATGTCAAAAGCGTGACTATGTGTGCCAGTTTCCCTCTGAACGCTGATAAGTGACTATTTCTCCGGAGAGTAACTATCGCTTCCGGAATTTTCAGTCCCTTCTCTCGCGCTGTTCTAACCACAAGTGGAAAAAGTAGTGGCGAGCCCACTCCGGTCTTGAACTCTCCCGGAATCTGAACGATATCTGCAAGCAAACCTTTGGAAAGGCCAGCTCGCTCAAGTAGATCGAGCCTCTCGGTGACTCTCTTCTGTCTCTCCTCTAGTTCGACGCAAGGATCACTTAGGAGCAACGTTTCTCGGAGTAGCTTGCCTCTTAGTGTAGATGGAACATATGTCATTTCATTTAAAGTTGCTAACATGAAGTACACGTACCCGCGGAAAACATATCGAGCGAGCGGCCGCGCCTCTTTTGCCTTATCAAGGTGACTCAGATCTACTTTTCGGTCGAGCTTGCGAAGCTCTTTCTCCGCATTCGAAAAAATGACGTCATCTGGCCCCTTGTCGGATGTGTACCAAGGAGGGAGTAGGTTAGGGACACCCAACTTCTTACAGAGATTCTTGTAGGGCTTAGTAAACCTACCGTCTGCAGCCTCTTGGAGCGCGATGCGTGCTGCAGAGTCTATGAGGTCGTAGTAATTTACCCCCGCTTCATCGAATAATTGGATCTCTTGAAAAAACGTTCCTCCAGAGCCTCTGTTCCGAAGAATTTCCCAATCGAGCGTCGCCTCGCGAAAGGAGCTTTGTTCCTTTTCAGTACGACGACTACTCGCATCAAACCGAATTTCTTCATAGCAAAGTAGCGATTGAGTCAATTCGACCAATGCCATCAGATCGAGGTCATTAGGGGTCTCGCGAGGTCTGAGAGCTCGCGAGGCCCCCGTCAACAGTGTGTTGTCCAACAGGCAGATTGTTCTATTCATCATTTGTTTCCAGAACATTTCTGGCGTCAAACCAGCTCATGCACTGAAGATCTGCTTGCTCAAGTAGTGATCTCACATGTTCTTTCATATAAGGTAGTGTATCTAAAACAACCCAACCTTGATCACACCCACAGAAGGTACGGGCGAGGTGTGGCTCCCTTTTGCGGCACCCTCGCGAAGGCTGCCTGAAGCGTGCGGAAATCCGAGTCAGTCTCGGTGTTCCATATAACCTGGGTCTGCGGATGGATTGGCGAATTGGACAAGGTGGCGAGCACAAGCTGTAGCACTTGAGAACGGCCTAGTTTTTTGGGTACATCCTCACGTGTGAGAACCTCTTCAATGCCTGGCTGACCTTGAAGGGCTCCGATACAGTTGACCTCAACAGCTATCACAACCCAGCCGTTATTGGTTCTTGCGTACACTTCAACAGAGTTCCCGATCTGCCCAAGCACACTCAATTCATTGGCTAAGAACCACTGCGCGCATCCTCAAGAGTCCGGAAGAAGCTTCCCGCTGACGTACTGAATACCATCAGTGGACCGAAAAACTCGGCCTCTAGCTTTCGGCCAAACTTGTCTGCACTTAGCTCTTTCATTGGTTCTCGGGAGAGACGAATCCGTGAATGGAACGATGCTTGTGTGGATACGCTCGAAGTGGTCTCTTCTCACCGGCAGAGAGTCCCCCGCCCCGGAACCCCTTTCATCTAGACTATCTGATAACGACGGCCAGCAAAAGCAAATCTATTTTACCAGGACGATAGGACGATAGCTAACGCCCTCGAGAAGGGCTACTGTTCATAATGTCAGAACGCAAAGAAAACTTCTCGCCTTAACACGGCTACCCGTCGGTGCGTTGTCCGCTCCGAATGACGCACGCGGGCTTCCCGCGTCCTGGAAGCTCCGAGGCGCTAGATGTCCATGATTCCTCGGGGGAACAACCCCTTTCTCATCTCCGCCGACGGGATGGCCTGAATCTGTGGAAAGCGCCGTCCGTACGCCTTCTGAGTCCAAATGACGCACGATTCGGGGTGAGGACGGTGCCCGCTCGCCGTCCGTGGCTTGACACCTGCCTGCCCGTGCCGACGGCCAGTCGGCGGTTTGGGGCCAACGGCCCGGCGGGATCACCCTCACGACTGCGGCCCGACCGCCCGCCGGGCCACACCCTCAGCAATACCCGCCTGACGGAGCCGCTCGAGCGTCAGCCCCTTGCGGCGGACCACGTCATCGAAGTCGCGGGGATCCCCGTCGCCGTCGAACAGGTCTTCCCACGACACCAGCCCCGCCGATCGGCTGCCGATCTGCCTCGCCGGCCTCTGCCTCCAGCCGCTCCATCTCCTGCCTGAGGCCGATTGCGCTTTGTTCCAGGCTCGCGGTGTCAACGCCCTCGCGCTTGGCTTTGCCAATGTCGCGTGCCAGTTCGTTTCGCTTCGCCTGCCTCTCCTGCAGGAGGGACAGGGCCTCTCGCCGGCGGGCGTCCAGGGCCAGGATGGCCTCGCTCTGGGGCCCGAGGCCCCGCCGCGCCATGGCGGCATCGAAGGCTTGCGGTTCGGCGCGGATGGCGCGGATGTCATGCATGGTTCAGGCTCTCAGTCTTCGGGCTTGGCGCGGGCTCCGCGCTCATTCCTCTTCCAGCTTAGGTTCCACCA
The DNA here is from genome assembly GCA_963834475.1 of uncultured Alphaproteobacteria bacterium. Classification (GTDB taxonomy): domain Bacteria; phylum Pseudomonadota; class Alphaproteobacteria; order Acetobacterales; family Acetobacteraceae; genus Acidisoma. The sequence continues at coordinate 417,258 of CAWIBZ010000005.1, forward strand.
GCCGGACGCAGAAGATCGAGATCTCGTAGAGCAGGATCAGCGGCACAGCGAGGCCGGTCTGGGTCAGCACGTCGGGCGGGGTCAGCACCGCGGCGATAACGAAACAGCCGACATAGGCGTAGCGGCGGTAGCGCTTGAGGGTCTTCGCTGCGCAGGAGACCGACCTTGCCCATCAGCGTCAGCGCCACCGGCAGCTCGAAAGCGACGCCGAAGGCAAAGACGAGCTTCATGACCAGACCGAGATAGTCCGAAACACGCGCCATGAGCTCGATCTGCATGCCGCCGGCCGCCGGATGCGTAATCGGCGTCTGGAAGCTCAGGAAGAAGCGGAAGGCGTTGGGAAGATGAAGTAATAGGCAAGCGCGGCGCCTGCCAGGAACAACACGGGCGTCGCAATGATGAAGGGCAGCAAGCGCCCTTTTTTCGCTCCGATAGAGGCCGGGCGCGATGAAGAGCCAGACCTGGGACGAGATGATCGGAAAGGAGATGAAAACCGCCGCATAGACCGAAACCTTGATGTAGGTGAAGAAGGCTTCGTAGAGCTGGGTGTAGATCAGGCGCGGCTCCTCGCCGCGGCTCTTCATGCACCTCCACCAGCGGATGGGCGATGAAGGAATAGATCTGGAACGAGAAATGATAGCAGACCAGGAAGGCGATCAGGAAACCGGCCGCTGACCACAGCAGCCGCCGGCGGAGTTCTGCGAGATGCTCCAAGAGCGGCATCGGCTTGTCGTCGATGACATCATTCTCGTCGCGCGCCACGGCCGGCTGCCTCGATCGTTCTCAGGTGGTGCCGCTATACCGGCGGATGCCCGGTGGGATGAAGGCCGGGCGCTGTTCCGTCAAGCTGATGCATGGGCGGCACGAAAGGCGGGTCGCTGGGGCCCCACCTCCGCAACCGCGGGCTCCAGATCCTCCGGGCGGTCGATCCGGTATTCGGGAAATTCGCCAACCGCGACGGTTTCGACCGCCGCTGCGGTCCAGGCCCCGGTCACCCCGGCGCGAGGTGCTGCCCGTCAGAGGGTCTTGGAAAGCCGAGCGGATCGTGTTGTCGGGGTCGATGATCTGCCCAGCTGCTGGCGGACATCGAGCCCGCCGCGGAGTTCGTTGATGCTGTCACGAACCTCATGCAGATTCGCTTCCCTGACCAGATTCGTCCATCTGGCCCTGGAATTCGCCCGCCATCCGGCGCGCCTTCTTGAGCATGGTCGTGATCGAGCGGATCGCCACCGGCATGTCTTTGGGGCCGATGAAAATCAGCGCTGCGGCAGCAATGACGGCGATATGAGCCCAAGACAGAAAATCAAACATGGCTAGCGAATGCCCTCCACGCGACTGCTAGCAGGAAGTCAGCAGATGGGAAACTCATACCTCAACCGTCCGTGACGTGATCGGCCGGCGGGGTCGCCCCTGCGGTCGCCCCTTCCGCCTCGCCCAAGGCGATATCATCGCCCGTCCCCGCCTCCTCAGCATCGCCCGCCGCCACTTGAACCGCCCCATCGGGCGGGAGGTTGGCGGGAGCCGCCGAGAATGGCAGCATCGTTGATCGAGGTCGTCCCGCCGCGGCAGATCGGACAGGGAGTTTAGCCCGAATTTCGCCAGGAAGTTCGGCGTCGTGCCCCATAGCGTGGGCCGGCCGGGGGATTCCTTGCGTCCACGGGGGGCGATCAGTTCAGCCTCCAGCAGCGCATCAAGCGTGTTCTGGGAGAGCGCCGTGCCGCGCACCTCCTCGATCTCCCCGCGCGTCACGGGCTGGCGATAGGCGATGATGGCGAGCGTCTCCATCGCGACGCGCGGCAGGCGGCGCGGCACCTCGATGACCCGCGTGAGCCGGGGAGCCAAATCGGGCGCCGTGCGGAACTGCAGGCCGCCGGCGACCTCCGCCAGTTCCACGCCTCGCCCGGCATAGCGCTCCTCAGGGCGAGATGACATCCGCCACGGCTTCTTCCTCCGGCAGCTGAGCCTTCAGCGACCTGAATGGCCACCGGCGCGGCGGAAGCGAAAATCAGGGCCTCGGCCAGCCGCAGGGAGTCGTCAGATACAGTCATGATTTCCAGCATGATCGCTCCGAGCCGGGCAGGGATACCACGGCCATGCCACACGCGCTAGCTACCCGATCGCCCTTCGCCCGGCGCCAGTCTGCGCGGTCGCTTAAAATCCGGCCCAGGCAAGATCGAGGCACTGTCTCCCCCTTGTGAACGCCGGGTCACGCAGGTAAGCCCCGCGCGTTGCTGCGGCGTGGAAGGTTCATCTTTATGTTTTCTCGCATTCTCGGAATGATGTCGGCCGACATGGCGATCGACCTCGGCACGGCGAATACCCTCGTCTATGTCAAAGGGCGCGGGATCGTGCTGAACGAACCCTCCGTCGTCGCCATCGCCGATGTGCGCGGCAAGAAGCAGGTTCTGGCGGTCGGCGAGGAAGCCAAGAGCATGCTCGGCCGCACCCCCGGCAATATCTCCGCCATCCGTCCGATGCGGGACGGCGTCATCGCCGATTTCGAGATCGCCGAGGAGATGATCAAGCACTTCATCCGCAAGGTGCATCATCGCCGCGGCTTCGCGAGCCCGCTCATCATCGTCTGCGTGCCCTCCGGCTCCACCGCCGTCGAGCGCCGTGCGATCCAGGAGAGTGCCGAGAGCGCCGGCGCGCGCAAAGTGCTGCTGATCGAGGAACCGATGGCGGCCGCGATCGGCGCTGGCCTGCCGGTGACCGAGCCCTCGGGCAGCATGGTCGTCGATATCGGCGGCGGCACGACGGAAGTGGCCGTGATCTCGCTCGGCGGCATCGTCTATGCCCGCAGCGTGCGGACCGGCGGCGACAAGATGGACGAGGCCATCATCAGCTATATCCGGCGCCACCATAACCTGCTGATCGGCGAGAGCACCGCCGAGCGCATCAAGATGGATATCGGCGCGGCGATGACAGACGCCCCCGGCATCGACGGCCCCTGGCGCGAGGTGAAGGGTCGCGACCTCATGCACGGCGTGCCGCGCGAGGTGATGGTGAGCCAGCGCCAGATCGCGGAAAGCCTGACCGAGCCGGTCAGCGCCATCGTGGAGGCGGTGAAGGTTGCGCTTGAAAACACGCCTCCTGAACTTGCCGCCGATATCGTCGACAAGGGCATCGTGCTGACCGGCGGCGGCGCGCTGCTGCACCGGCTGGACCAGGTGCTGCGGGACGAGACGGGCCTGCCCGTGGTGGTGGCCGAGGAGCCGCTGCAATGCGTGGCGCTGGGCACTGGCCGGGCGCTCGAAGAGATGAAGCGCCTGCAGAACGTGCTGACCTCGATGTATTGAGGAACGGCGGGCAGACCGGGCGATTTCTCGGTCAGCCCGGCTTGCATCGGGTCAGACCCGCCGCGAAGGCCGCAGGTTTGAGTCGATTCTCTGAGCGGTGGCGCGTATAGGCGCCATCTTGCATAGCTTTCGGTCTTGGAGAGCCAGACGCGGTGATAAGGCTATCTATCCCTGTCCGCCAGGCGCTGGAAAAACTGTCCCTGCCGGTTTTGATCGCAGCGGCCTTCGGCCTCATGCTCATCGGCAAGGCGGATGCCGTGTTGGCTGTTCAGGTGCGCGTGGGCCTGGCTGACCTCTTGTCTCCCATCTATGCCGTCATGGCCCGCCCGCTCGCCGATGTTCGGGCGGTGGGCGCCGATATCGTCACCATTTGGGACGTCCAGGCCGAAAACGCCCGGCTTCGCGCAGAAAACGAGAAACTCCGCCGTTGGCAGGCAGCGGCCCTGGCGCTTGAAGCGCAAAATGATGCGTTCAAGGCCGCTTTGAACTGGATGCCGCCCGACGCCCCCGCTTTCACGACCGCTCCGGTCGTGGCCGACAGTGGCGGCGTCTATGCCCGCTCCGTCCTTCTGGCGGTGACGCCGCCGCACCATGTCGTCAAAGGCGAAATCGTGCTGGACGATCGCGGCGTTGTCGGGCGCGTCACCGAGGTCGGAAACCGCAGCGCCAGGGTTTTGTTGATTACCGATATCAACAGCCGGGTGCCGGTCACGCTGCAAAGCAGCGGCGGCCACGCCATCATGGAAGGTACCAACAGTGCCTTGCCCGTGCTGCGCTATTGGACGGAAGGATCGCCGCCGGTGGAAGGTGAACGCGTCATGACGAGCGCCGCGGCCGGCGCCTTCCCGGCCGGCCTGCCGCTCGGAACGGTGCATTACAATGCCGATCATGTGCCCCAGGTCTACCCGGCGGCCGATCTTGATCACCTCTCCATCGTGCGTCTCTTTGACTACGACGATACCGGGGTCCAGGCACCCGAGGCGCCGCCGGGGCGTGAGCCCATGCCACAGCCGCCACCACCACCGGCCAAGGCCATGCCTGCCCGGGCCCCGTAACACGTGGACAGAACGCCAGGGATCCGGCCGCGGCGAAATTGGGGCCAGCGGCTTGATCGCGCGGCCCGGCAGGGTTTTCCCGCGGCGACCACGATCATTGGAATCATCCTGCTCTCGGCGCCGTTCGGTCTGCCGGGACAGGCGCAGCTTTCGCCTGCCTTCACCCTCGCCGCGGTCTTTTTCTGGTCCCTGTTCAGGCCTTCCTCGCTGCCGCCGCCTGTGACCTTTCTCTGTGGGCTGTTGGCAGACCTGCTGAGTGACGCCCCCATCGGGAGCAACGTGCTGGTGCTCCTCCTGACCCAGTTCCTTGTGGTCCGAAACCGGCGCTATCTGCCGCAGAAGGGCTTTCTCTTCGTCTGGCTCATTTTCGTCTCCGTCGCGGCCGGTGCGGCCCTCATACAATGGGGGCTTGCCTGCCTGATGAACTGGGTGATCTATCCACCGATCGCGCCTGTGGCGCAGTTTCTTCTCACCGCTGGCCTGTATCCGCTGCTTGCAATGGCCTTCACGCAAGCCCATCGCACGGTTGCTGCGCCAGAGCGGGTCTGATTTGTCTTACAAAAGAGATACCCCCATCTCTGGTCGCGCCCTGGTATGAGGCACCTATGAAGAAGGAAATCATGCGAAGCGGCATCTTCACCCGCCGGGCGCTCTTCGTCGCCGGCGGCGAGATAGCCGTTTTCGGGCTGCTCGGAGCCAAGCTCTACCAGATGCAGGTGGTGGATGGCGCAAAATACACCGCCATGGCGCGCGGCAATTCCGTCAGCATCCGCCTTCTGCCGGCTTCGCGCGGCCGGATTTTTGATCGCTTCGGCGCCCCGCTTGCCACCAATCGCCAGAACTGGCGCGCGCTCCTGATGGTGGAGCAGACGAACAACACGGCGTCCGTCCTCGACGCGTTTTCGAAGCTCGTCCCACTCTCCGACAGCGAGCGTGCCCGCATCAACCGCGAATTGCATACACACCAGCGCTATGTGCCGGTGATGCTGCAGGACTTCCTGACCTGGGAACAGATGGCGCTGCTCGAAGTGAATGCGCCCAACCTGCCCGGGGTCCTCATCGATGTCGGTTCGACCCGCACCTACCCGCAGTCCGATCTGCTCGCGCATGTCGTGGGCTATGTCGCGCCGCCTCACGACGCCGATCTGAAGGCCGATCCGACCCTCGCCATGCCGGGCATGCGGGTGGGACGGACAGGCGTGGAGGGCTTCAACGATATCGAACTTCGTGGCCATGCCGGCGCAGACCAGCTTGAGGTCAACGCCCTTGGACGCGTGATCCGCGAACTGGACCGGCAGGAAGGCACTCCGGGCCTTGATATCGGCCTCAGCATCGACACGGCGCTGCAGCAGGCGACCGCCAATCATCTCGCCGGGCTGAGCGCGAGCGCGGTGGTGATGGACCCGCGCAATGGCGAAGTGCTGGCCATGGTCAGCCAGCCGAGTTTCGACCCGAGCCTGTTCGATTCAGGCGTCAGCAACGCGCAGTGGCAGGCCTGGATGAGCGACCCTCGGAAGCCGCTCGTGAACAAGGCCGCCGCCGGGGTTTACCCTCCGGGCTCGACCTTCAAGCCTGTGGTCGCCATGGCCGGGCTGAGTTCTGGCGCCCTCGGCCCGGAGGAGCTTCTCAACTGCCCAGGGCATTTCGACCTCGGCAATGCCCGTTTCTACTGCTGGCGGAAATGGGGCCACGGCATGCAGGATGTGAAGACGGCGCTCAAGAACAGCTGCGACGTTTTCTTCTATCAGGTCGCGCTCCGCAGCGGCATTGATGCGATCGCCTCCTATGCCCGCCGCTTCGGCATCGGCGTCGATATCGGCATGGATCTCACGAACGTTGCCCCGGGCTTCATGCCGACACGGGAATGGCGCGAGCGGCAGCACAAAAGCTGGCCATTGGGCGATACGGTCGTGAGCGGAATCGGCCAGGGCTATATTCTGGCAACCCCGCTGTCCCTCGCCACCATGTGTTCCCGGGTAGCGACAGGCATCGCCGTGGGTCCGCATGTGGCCCGCCATCGCAATGGCGTTCTGCAAACCGGATCAGTATCGGGCGACTGGCCGGACATGAGCCTCTCCAACCATTATTTCTCGCTCATCCGGCAAGGAATGTGGGAGGTCGTGAATGCCCCCGACGGCACCGGACGAATTGCCAAGCTGGCAGTGCCGGGCGTGCAGATGGCCGGGAAGACGGGCAGTGCGCAGGTGGTGCGCGTAAGCCGCGCGGAGCGTGAGCACGGGTTCAATTCCATGAGCCTGCCCTGGGCCTTGCGCCCCCACGCTCTTTTCATGGGATTCGCCCCCTTTGACGCGCCGCGCTATGCCGTCGCGGTGGTCGTGGAGCACGGCAACGCGGGCGCGGATGCCGCAGGTCCCCTGGCCCGGGATATCATGACGGATGCGCTGACGCTTGACCCGGCCGGGCGTGACACGCCCCTCAGCCCCCCGCCGGCACCGCCGCAGCAGAATTCATGAGACCGTCGCCATGATGGAACGGCGCCTGTGGCGTGAAGGCTCGCTCGGAATCGCCGGCAAGGTTTGGCAGACGAACTGGTTTTTCGTTCTTCTGATCTGCTGCCTGGCAGCGGTCGGCTATGTGGCGCTCTACGCCGCCGCCGGCGGCTCGCCCGAGCCCTATGCCCAGACACAGCTTATCCGGTTCTGCATCGGCCTCGTGATCATGGCGGCGGTCGCGATGACCGACATCCGTGTCATCGCCCGATGGTCGTGGTGGCTTTACGCCCTCGGCATCGTGCTTCTTCTCGTCGTGGCCAAGTTCGGCCATGTCGGGAAAGGCGCGCAGCGCTGGATCGCCATTGGCGGCTTCCAGCTGCAGCCGAGCGAGTTGATGAAAATCTGCCTCGTCCTCGGGCTCTCCCGCTGGTTCCAGAAGGCGAGCTACGAAAAGGTTGGCCGCCTCTCCTTCCTCATCGTGCCGGTGCTCGCGATTCTTCTGCCGGTGGCGCTCATCCTGAAGGAGCCGAACCTTGGCACGGGCCTTATCACGGGCACCATCGGCGCGGCCGTCCTGCTGGCAGCCGGGGTTCGCTGGTGGAAATTCGCCATCGTCATTGCGGGCCTCACGGCAGCCGTGCCGATCGCCTATCAACATCTGCACGACTATCAGCGCCAGCGCATTCTGACCTTCCTGCATCCGGAACGCGATCCGCTGGGAACCGGCTATAATATTCTCCAGTCCAAGATCGCGCTCGGCTCGGGCGGCCTCTGGGGCCGTGGCCTGCTGAACGGCAGCCAGACGAATCTGGACTTCCTCCCGGAGAAGCAAACCGACTTCATCTTTGACCTGATCGCCGAGCAGTTCGGCCTGGTCGGCAGCCTGAGCGTGCTGTTTTTGCTGCTGCTGATCGTGCTGGGCAGCATGTTCATCGCGCTGCGATGTCGTCATCAATACGGCAGGCTGGTGGCGCTGGGCATCAGTGTCGACCTCTTCCTCTATGTCTTCGTCAATATCGCGATGGTGATGGGCGCAATTCCTGTCGGCGGCGTGCCCCTGCCCCTGATTTCCTACGGCGGTTCCGTGATGATCACGGCCATGATTGCCTTTGGCCTCCTCATGTCCGTCCATGTCCATCGTGATGTGGAGTTCGAAACGGACGACCGCTAGGGCGTGAAGCCGCCGCGCCCTTTTCGTGCCGGGCGACGCGCCCGGCATCCCACGTGAAGGAAGGCTTGCATGAAATCATCTGCCTGGCTTGACCAGATCGGCGGCCGTCTCTCCGATCAGCTTCGTTTCCTGCTTGAGGCGGACCGTCTCAAGGGCGTGATCCGCCTCAACCGGATCGCCGATGGCTCGCGGCGGGAGAACACGGCAGAGCATTCCTGGCATCTGGCGCTGTTCGCGATGGTTCTGTCTGACTATGCGGTGGCGCCCGTCGATGTCTGGCGGGTGGTGCAGATGCTGATCCTGCATGACCTGGTGGAGATCGAGGCCGGCGATACCCCTCTGCATCTCACGCTGACCGATACAGGCCAGGCCGAGCGCGAGCGGGCGGCGGCTGACATTCTTTTCGGCATGCTGCCCCCTGACCAGGGCCTGGCCTTTCGGGCGCTGTGGGAGGAGTTCGAAGCGGCGGAAAGCGCCGATGCACAATTCGCGAAGGCCTGCGACCGACTGCAGCCCATTCTGCTCAATCACGTTGTGGGTGGCGGCACATGGTCCGTCCGGCCCGACTTCAACATCGACATTGAAAAGCAGCTGACGCGCCGCATAGAGCACGGCTCGCCCACGTTGTGGGCTGCCGCCGAGGTCGTGTTTGCGGATGCGGTCGCCTGCGGCTGGCTCAAGCCGGCGCCGACGGCGCAACCGTCCTGAATTAGAGGGGCTGGAACATCACCAGCGCGTCCACAAAGCCGAGGCGCGGGTGATGAAACGCGCCGGGCAGCCGGCAGAGCGTCTCAAAGCCGAGGCTCTGCCAGAGATGAACGGCTGCCTCATTCGTGCTCACCACGAAGTTGAACTGCATCGCCCGGAAGCCTTGCCTCCTGGCTTCGGCGAGGGCGAAGCCGCCCATGGAGCGAGCGATTCCGCGGCCGGCCGCGTGACCGGCGGTCGCGAAAGCGGCATTGGCGACATGGGCGCCGCCGCCTTCCTGATTGGCCCGGATAAAGAAGGTGCCCAGCACCTCCCCCTCGACCTCGGCCACGAAAACCGCGTGACCGGGCTCGAACCAATAAGCGAGCCCCTCGTCGGCTGACCAGCCGCGAGGAACCGCATAGGTTTCTCCTGCCGCGAAAACAGGGCCGAGGATCGCCCAGACTGCCGCCTCATCGGAGGCAGCGGCCGGACGGATGAGGGGCTCTACCGCCATTATTCCGCGGCAGCGCAGGCAGCCCCGCCGCCCAGCGCCTGGGTCAGATCATCAATGAGATCCAGAGGATCCTCAAGCCCAATGGAGAGCCGGACCACACCCGGGCCGATGCCGAGCTTGGCGCGCTCCTCTTCGCCCACACGCATATGCGTGGTCGTCGCAGGATGTGTGATGAGCGACTTCGAATCGCCCAGATTGTTGGAGATGGCGATTAGGCCAAGGCGGTTGAGGGTGGCGAAGGCCGCTTCCTTCGAGCCGAGATCGAAGGTGACGAGCGTGCCGCCCGCCGTCATCTGCTGCATGGCGAGCGCACGCTGCGGATGGCTTTCCAGCGTCGGGTACCAGACGCGCGCGACGCTCGGGTGCTGCTCCAGGAAACGCGCAACCTGCTCTGCCGAGCGGCAGGCGGCGTCGACCCGCAGCGACAGGGTCTCGAGCCCTTTGAGAAGCAGCCAGGCGTTGAAGGGCGACAGGGCCGGACCGGTATTGCGCGTGAAGGGTTGCAGAACCTCTTCGACCCATTTCCGCCGGCCAAGCACTGCTCCGCCCAGCACGCGGCCCTGGCCGTCGATATGCTTCGTGCAGGAATAGACGACGACATCGGCGCCAAGTTCCAGCGGCTTTTGCAGGAGCGGTGTCGCGAAGACATTGTCGACGACGACGATCGCGCCCGCTTCATGCGCGAGGTCAGCGACCGCCTTGAGGTCGACGATTTCAAGCATGGGGTTGGAGGGCGTCTCCAGCAGCACGAGTTGCGCCGGGGCTGCGAGCGCGGCCTTCCAGGCGCTCAGATCTCCGCCATCCACGAATTCGGTCGCAATTCCGTAGCGCGGCAGCAGGGTTGAGACGATCCAGTGGCAGGAGCCGAAGAGCGCCCGGGCGGCGACGACGCGATCCCCCGCTTTCAGATGGCAGAGAAGGGCTGCCGAGACAGCCGCCATGCCGGTTGCGGTCGCCCGGCAGGCTTCGGCCCCCTCAAGCAAAGCCAGCCGCGTTTCGAGCATCTGCACGGTCGGGTTACCGAAGCGCGAATATTGGAAATGTTCGACCTCGCCCAGGAAGGTCTGTTCGGCCTGTTCGGCACTGTCATAGACGAAGCCCGAGGAGAGGAAGAGAGCCTCGCTCGTTTCGCCGAAATTGCTGCGCATGGTGCCGCCATGAACCAGAAGGCTGGCAGGGCGAAGCGGTTTGGACGGGTTGGGCATGGCTGTGGGCCTCTCTCCGAGAAACCCGGCCGTGGACGCTCTCCAAGGGCACGCAGTCCCGAGCAGGCCTCTTTAGCGCGCTTCTTTAGCCTCGCCGCAATCCGGCCGGACAAATCACGAGGGGGCGGACATCACCTGATGCCCTGAATAGGACCGGCTCTGCGGTTCCGTCAACGCCAGGGCGCTACGGGGCGCTTTTCAAAGCCGGCAAGGACGGCTATGAGAACACTCGCCGAGCGGCTGCGCGGGTATGGTGTAATGGTAGCTCGTCAGCTTCCCAAGCTGAATGCGCGGGTTCGATTCCCGCTACCCGCTCCACCCCTCCGCTCCTTTCCCCCACATCTGTGTCAAGGTTGAGCCCCCTCGCCGCGTTACGCGATGAGGGTGGAGCCGGGACCTGATCATACGGCTTACGGCCCATTTGCCCCGAAACAGGGCGGAGGCCCGGCCACGACAGGCCTGAGGCATAAACCATCCTACAGAAGCCTGTCCGCATTCGATTGCCAGCACTTGAGCTAGCATTTAGGAAACATTGGGAAACCTTTTGACGTAGCGACGGATGAGTTCCACAATGGCGCGCTCCATCATTCTTGCGTGACAACGGTCGCGCTGATGCCTTGTCCCCGCCCGATCGCATCGGCCGCCCAGCCACCTGGAATCACACGGTATCGATCGCATCCGAAATACAAGCCCGCATGACTGATAGTAGTTATTCAAGCCTGACCTGCGCCGCGCCCGCTTCTCACGAGGCCGCCACCTGGGCTGAACACGATCAATCAGACGCGGCACTGATCGCGCATCCGAACTTTGATGCGGCCATGATCGCGGCCGCGCGTAGTTACGTCTCCTTTTATCGCGGCAATTGGGTTCTCAATCGCATCGCCAATGACCGGGGACGGGTGGTCGCCGCCTTCATCATGATTGACTTGCACCTCAACGGTGGAAGATCCGGTTTCACGGTCTCGCAACTGCGGGAGCAGGCCGAGCGCTACTCGATATGCAGCCCCAATCGGATGACAGCGCTTGCCTCGCTGCTGCGTGTCAGCGGATATCTGAAGGTGGTTCCCACCCGGGACTCGCGTATGCGGAAACTCGCGCCGACCGATACCTTGATCAGGCTGCATCAGGAGCGGCTGCACGGCATACTCTCTGCACATTGCTTAATCACACCAAACGCCGCCGAGACGATACCGCACCTGTATAGCGAAGATTTTCTTGCTGATATCGCCCGCACCTACCTTGCCTACTGGCGCGCGGGGTTTCGCCTGACGGGCGGCCAGCCGGGACTTGAGGCGATCGTGGAGCGCGACGCGGGCCTGACGATCCTCTTCCTGCTGCTCACCGGCGCGCCGCATCACGTCGGCTATCGCATCTCCGATCTCGCCCGGTGCTTCGCAATTTCCCGCACCCACGCACTCGGCGTCATACGCCTCGGCATGGATCATGGGTTAATCGAGCAGCCGGTGCAGGGCGGTCCCTATATCGGCACGCCGTATTTGATCGCGACCATGCGATCCGTCTTCGCGTCAATCTTTCAAATTCAGGCGGAAAGCGTCCGGTTCGCGCTGCGCCGCCACCAAGCGCGGCAAGTAGCGCCCTGACCAAGCCGGATCGCCTGGCGTGTTGCCGGGCGGGGCGCAACCTTCGCCCATCACGGCGGCTGCTCCCACAGGAGACTTCGGAGCACGGCCTTGTCGTCAGTTGCATTGGTGCGCGCCACATGCGCGATATGTTCACTTGTTCTTTCGAATAGTTCGGTTTTATGAGCGTTTTGCGAGATCGAACGCGACGTGAGGACAGGATTGTGAACCCCACTGACCCTTCCGAACTTTATGACCTGGCCGTTATCGGCGGGGGGATCAACGGCTGTGGCATTGCCCGGGATGCCGCGGGGCGCGGTTGGCGGGTGTTCCTGGCGGAAGCCCGGGATCTCGCCTCGGGCACGTCCTGCGCGTCGACCAAGCTTATTCACGGCGGCTTGCGCTATCTCGAACACTATGAGTTCCGCCTTGTGCGCGAGGCGCTGATGGAACGCGAAGTGCTTTGGGGCATCGCGCCGCATATCGTCTGGCCAATGCGCTTCGTCCTGCCATACCACAGGAAGCTGCGGCCGCGCTGGCTGCTGCGCCTTGGGCTTTTCCTCTATGACCATATCGGCGGGCGAAAAAAGCTGCCGCCCACGCGCTCGGTCAATCTCGCGCGCGACGTGACCGGCTCGCCGCTCAAGCCGGACTACCGCCGGGGCTTCGAATATTCCGATTGCTGGGTCGAGGATTCTCGCCTCGTTGTGCTGAATGCCATGGCCGCGGCCGAGCGCGGCGCCACCATCCGCCCGCGCACCCGCTGCACCAGGGCCGAGCGGCGCGACGGATTATGGCATGTCACCCTGCAGGAGGAGGCGAGCGGCGAGACCTATGCCATCCGGGCACGCGCGCTCGTCAACGCCGCCGGCCCCTGGGTCGGCGATGTCAGTGCCAATGTCCTGCAGGATAATACCCGCGCTCCGGTGCGGCTGGTCCAGGGCAGCCACATCGTGGTGCCCAAGCTCTATGACCATCCCGGCTGCTACATCTTCCAGAATGATGACCGGCGCATTTTTTTCGTCATTCCCTATGAGCAGGATTTCACGCTCATCGGCACGACCGACCAGGACTATAGCGGCGATCCGGCGGCGGTACGGGCGAGCGAGGCGGAGATTGCCTATCTCTGCCGCTCAGCCAGCGAATACCTTAAGCGGCCGGTGACGCCCGACCAGGTCGTCTGGACCTATTCCGGCGTGCGCCCGCTCTATGACGAGGCAGGCGAGACGGCGGCCCAGGCCGCGACGCGGGATTACGTGCTGAAACTCGATGCGCCGGAAGGCCTGCCAGCGGTCCTGTCTGTCTACGGCGGCAAGATCACGACCTATCGCAGGCTCGCCGAGGCCGCTCTTGCCCAGCTTGGACCGCATCTGCCGGCAGCAACAGGCGAGGCTGCCGGTTGGACGGCGCGCCAGCCGCTGCCGGGCGGCGATTTCCCGATGGAGGGGTTTGACGCTCTCCGCCAGCACATGAGCGAGCGCTACCCGTTCCTCACCGACCGCCAGCTCCGCCGCCTGCTGCGTGCCTATGGCACCCGCGTCACGACGCTGCTCGGAAACGCCCAGAGCGCCGCCGATCTCGGCCCGGCCTACGGGGCAGACCTGACGGAGGCCGAACTGCGCTATCTCGTGACCCAGGAATGGGCCCATAGCGCCGAAGATATCCTCTGGCGCCGCAGCAAGCTCGGCTTGCGGGTATCCAAGCTTGACGTTGCGCAGATCAAGCGGGCGGTCGCGGATGTGCTGCACAAAAGCGAGCCGGCCGTCGCCTGACGCCTGCGTAACCAGTCTGGCGCAGGGCGATACCCAGCTTGTACGGCCATGCACTAGACGTCTGCCGGGGAAGCAATGGTAGGCTGGTGCCATGCGCACCATCATCATGAGCTGTTTCGGTTTATTGTTGCTGGCTTTGGGCACGCGGCCTGCGGCAGCCGCGCCTGCTGACCCCAGCGGCTACTGGATAACGGGCAAGAACGGAGGCGTGGTACAAATCTACCACTGCGGTGCCGCCACGCTCTGCGGCGCGCTGGTCGGCTTCCCGATGGATGATCCCTCGCAGCCTATGCCGGAGACCTGGGACCACCGGCCGCAATGTCGCTTTGTTTTCATCCGGGATCTGCATCCACGCAAGCGCGCCTGGATGGGCCGGATCATCAACCCGCAAAGCGGCCAGGCCTACGGCGCCAAGGTGCGGCTGATGTCCCAGGACCAGGTGCGGCTGCGCGGCTATTTCCTCTTGCCCATCCTGGGTTCGACGCGCTTCTGGTCGCGCTATACCGGGCCGACACCGCCGGCGGACTGCCGCATGCCACCGCATTCCCTGGGCTGAGCCCAGCCCGCAAGCCTATTTCAGTGCGCCGGCCGTGAGCCCGCTGACGATCCGGCGTTGCAGCAGAACAAAAAGACCCAGGATCGGCGTCACATAGATCGCCGAATAGGTCATGATGCCGCTCCAGTCACTCGTATTCGGCCCGAGGAAAGAGGCGAGACCCACGGTTGCCGTCTGCAGGTCGTCCTCCGAAATCATCGACCGCGCATAGACATATTCACCGAAGCTCTGCAGAAAGACCAGAATGCCGGTGACGAGGATGCCGTTGCGGGCCAGCGGCAGGATGACGCGCAGAAAGGCGCCGAGGCGTGATGCGCCATCGACCATCGCCGCATGTTCCAACTCCTCCGGGATCTGGCCGAGGCCTGCCCGGGCGATGACGATGTAGAAGGGCATGACCTTCGCGGTTTGTGCCAGCACAACGGCGAGGCGCGGCAGGTTGAGGAGCCCCACTTCACTGAAGCCGACGAACAGCGGTGTCACCATCAATGACGAGGGCAGCACCTGCATCATCAGAATGGCGAAAAGCGCGGCATCGACCCAGACATTGCGATAGCGTGCGAGAACCCTTGCGCAGCCTGTTCCGAGCACGGCGCAGATGATGGTGACCCCCGTCGCGATCACGAAGGAGTTCCAGAGATAGGTCGCCATCTCGTGTTGCACAAAGACGCGCCCCACGCTCCAGACGATATGATGCGGAAAAAAGTGCGGCGGATAGCTGAAAAGATCCCGGCCGGACTTCAGGGCGCTGACATACATCCAATAAAGCGGGAACAGATAGATCGCAGTGATAACCAGCCCGATGATGAGCAGCAACAGGCGCTTCACGGATATCACGCCTTCTGCTCCAGACGGGTTGATCTGACATAGATCAGAGCCACCAATATAACGACGAGGATCATGAGCACAGCGACAACGCTGCCGCCCGCGATGTCATAAGTCTGGAAGGACAGCTGCCACGACCAGGTACTGCGCAACGTTGGAGGCATTGGACGGCCCCCCCTGCGTCAGTGCCGCCACCAGGTCATATTGCTGCAGGGTGAAGATGACGCCGAGCGAAATGACCGCGCCGAGCGTCGCCCGCATCATCGGCAGGGTGATGGAAACAAAACGTTGAAAAGCACCCGCACCATCAATGGCCGCGGCCTCGTAGACATCGGCTGGGATGGCCGCGAGGCCCACGGACAGGAGCAGCATGTTGAAGGGAATGCCAAGCCATATATTGGCGATGACGAGCGAGTAAAGCGCCACATGCGGATCTGAGATCCAGAAGATATGGGCCTTGATAAGACCTAGACTGGTCAGCAGATAGTTCACGACACCGAAATCACCCGCAAGCAACCAGCGCCAGATCGCGCCCACCACCAGCGCGGGCATCACCCATCCTGCGAGGAAGAGGCCGCGCAGGGTGCTGGCACCCGGAAAATCCAGCCGAAAGAAGAGCGCCAGCGCGAAACCGATGACGAGTTGGAAGGAGACGCTAAGCACAACGAAGATGGCCGTATTCCCTGCCACGCGGCCCGCGACAGACATACCCAGCACATGGTGATAATTGTGCAGGCCCGCGAAGGGTCGGATCAGGGAACCGAGCGTGAACATGTCGATCTTCTGAAACGACATGACAACTGTGTAGAGCATCGGCAGCGCGGCAAAGACAGTGAGATAGGCCAGCGCGAGGCTCACCAGTGTCACGTCAAAGCCGCGGCCGTCGCGCAGGCTGGCCCAAGCACGCCGCATAAAGATGCCCCTTCCCGCGTCAGTCCGCATCAGTCGCTTACGGCTTCCTCCACCGCGTTCTGTGCGGTGTCGAGCGCCTGCTGCGCGGTTGCCTGGTGCGTCAGCGCAGACTGGATCGCCGTCTGAATGGCCTGGGAGATATCGGCCCAATGGGGGCTCGGGCCGCGCACGCGCGCCGTCTGCAACGCCTGCAGGAACACCGCGTAATCCGCCGCCCATTTGGGATGATCGACGGTCACCGGCTTGACGGGCAGGAAGCCCCAGTCATTCCAGACGCGCGGCAGCTGCGAGGCCGCATATTCCAGCAGTTCGAAGGCTTCCTTGGGATGCTTGGACTTGGCAAGGATGACGTTGTCCCCCTCGCCCAGTGCCGAGACACGCGGGCTGCCCGCTGTCATCGTCGGCAGCAGGGCCACGCGATAGTCGAACTTGGCGTCAGTCGCCATGCGCGGCAATTCCCATGGACCGGAAATCGCCATGGCTGCGTTGCCGGAGTTGAAGGTCGCCGTCGAATCGTATTGGCTGCGCACCAACGTGTCAGGCGATGCCAGCTTCTCATCAATCAGCTTCTGCCAGAATTCCAGTGCCTTCACGTCGTCTGGCGTATTGAGCCGGTTGTAATCCCCGCCCGCCATCTGGATCCATGGCAGAAACTGGAAGGTGCCTTCCTCGGAAGCGACCGCTGAAAAGGCAATGCCATAGACGTGCTTCGCCGGATTGTTGAGTTTCTTCGCGTCGGCGTAGAGCTCGTCCCAGGTCTGCGGCGGCTTGTTCGGGTCGAGCCCTGCAGCCTTGAACATATCGGCATTGTAGTAGAGCGCCAGCGTATTGGCGCCGCGCGGCACACCGTAGATGGCACTGCCGTATTTCACCGCGGCCATCGGCCCCGGATAGAATGACTTGATATCGATCACCTTCGACTTCGCCAGCATCGGAGCAAGGTTGAGCAAAAAACCACGTGAGCGGAACAAATCGATATAGGGGTTATCGATATAGCTGATGTCAGGAACATCCCCCGTGATCGCCGCGCGTGCCAGATCATTGTTGATGTCCGGAAACTGGACGTGCTTGACGTTGACCGTGATGTCCGGGTGAAGTTTCTCGAACTGCTTGGCCAGGACGAACATGTATTGATTGTTGAAATCAATCGTCCAGACATTCAGGGTGACATGGTCGGCGCGCGCGGCAGAGGCTCCCGCTGTGGCAACTGCGGCCGCGCAGACGAGACCTGCACACAGGGATTTCAGCCGGGACATGGCGTCCTCCGTTGTTGATTTCTTGCACTCCGGCGCTTCTTCACGGCGCCTGGATCAGACCGGATTGGGGATGAAGTTCCCACCGCGGCAGCGCTTGAGGTAGTCGAGGGCTGCGACCTGCCCTGTCATCTCCAGAGCGTCGCGGTAGACCGGATCGTGCCACCCTTCGATGTCGATCGCGCCGCGATAGCCGGCGAGGCGAAGTTCCGAAATGATGTCCGTCCAGTTCGAGTTGCCAAATCCCGGCGTGCGCATGAACACGAAGGGATGCTTGCCGAAGATGCCGTGTTCACGGATGACGTCCCAGCGCACCGTCGCGTCCTTGCCATGGACATGAAAGATGCGCGGCGCCCATTTGCGGATCTGCGGCAGTGGGTCGATCAAATAGACCAGCTGATGGCAGGGCTCCCATTCAAGGCCGAGGTTTTCGTGCGGCAGAGCGTTGAACATCATCTCCCAGGCGTCAGGATTATGGGCGATGTTCCAGTCGCCCGTTGCCCAGTTGCCGTGCATGGCGCAATTCTCGAAGGCGATGCGCAAGCCACGATCCGCAGCCCGGCGCGCCAGATCATCCCAGACCGCCTTGAAGCGCGGCAGGCTGTCGGGCAGCGGACGGCCTCGCAAACGCCCGGTGAATCCTGCGATCGTCGTGGCGCCAAAGAGATGCGCATGGTCGATCAGCGTTCTCCAGCCGGCCAGCGTTTCCTCGTCCAGCGGCTCATTCTCCAGAGGATTGCCGAACATGCCGAGCGTCGAGATTGTGACATCACGATCTCCGATCGCGTCCCTGATCTCCGCGGCCAGGCGCGGCAGGTCGGCGCCTCCCAGGCTCTGCCAGAAGAAGGGCTGCAGGCTCTCAAAGCCATGCTGCAGAATCTGCCGGACATAGGCGCCGACATTCGGCGCATTGCACCTGACCATGGTGCCGATGCGAAAATCTGTCATCGCATGCTCTCCTATTGAATCGGGAGTGTGACGCGCTCGCCTGTTTCGGCGCTTTGGATTGCACCCATGACCATGGCGAGGCTTCTGATATTGTCTGCCCCGACCGTTTCCGGCGGCGCGCCGGATTTCACGGCAGCCACAAAGTCCTGCAGGACGCCCAGGTGGCCGCCGATGCGATCGGCCGCCGCCAGGGGCGGGATATCGAGCGGATAGTCGGTATCGAAAAGCCGCTCGCGCGGCGCATCGACGCGGACGGCACGGATATCGTCATGCCCATCCCAGACGATGCATCCACGCTCGCCCTGGATGCGCCAGGCGCTTTCCCAGGAGGTCCCGAGGCCCTTGGCGGCCCAACTGCCGCGATAGGTGAAAATGACGCCCCGTTCCATTTCGAACACGGCAGCGGCGGAGGAATCGCGCGCATACCACGACCCGGGCGGATTCCATTCGCGGCAATAGACGGCCTCCGCATTCAGGCCGGACATGCAGCGGGCTGCGTCGAAGGTGTGGATTGCCATGTCAAGCAGAAGGACATGGTCCATCTCCTCCCTGAAGCCGCCGAAATGGGGCGCCAGAAAGAAATCGCAATGGAGACTGGTGATGGCGCCGATGGCGCCCGTCCCGATCAGCCAGCGGATGCGCCGCACTGCGGCAATATAGCGCCGGTTTTGTATGACGGCGTGAATACGGCCTGCCGCAGCCGCGCGCTGGACGAGATCCCTGGCCTGATCAAGCGTTTCCGCCATCGGCTTTTCGGTCAGCACATGGGCGCCGCGGCTCAGCGCGGCCGAGACCAAAGCATGCCGCGCGGCCGGCACCGCCACATCGAAGACGAGATCAGGCCTCTCGGCATCGATCAGCGCCAGGGGATCGCGCGCGGCTCGCGCAGGCCCGCTCCAACTGGCCGCCGCCGCCTCCGCCCGGGCGAGGTCGATATCCGCAAAGCCGACGATCGCGAGATCCGGAATTTGAAGAGCCGCCTTGATCCAGCCGGCGCTCATGGCGCCGCAGCCGACCAGCACCGCGCGCAAGGTCATCGCTATCCCTCCCCGTCTGGCCCCCTCTTCTGCCTGACGGCATAGGGTGGTCCGTAAACGTTTACGACGTTAGAATGAGTGTCGAGAGCGAGTCAAGACAGAGTAAGGTTCATTGGTGAAGACCATGGGGAAGACAGAGGCCGGCGCGCCCAGGCGCAGCGAAGCCGCTCCGGCACAGGGCATACGCGACCTTGCGGCAAGGCTCGGCATATCGATCGGCACCGTCTCGCGCGCCTTGAATGGCCGGCCCGACGTCAATCCGGAAACGCGCCAGCGCGTCATCGATGCAGCGCGCGAGGTCGGCTATGTGCCGCAACAGTCCGGGCGCAATTTGCGCAAGGGCACGACCCGGAATGTGGGCCTGCTCTGGGAAATTCCCTGGGGCCGCGAAGCCTATGGCGAACCATTCTTTCTGGCGCTGTTCGGCGGCATGCAAGAGGTGCTGGCACTGCACGACTACGATCTTGTTGTGATGATCGACCAACCGAATTCCGCCAGCGCTGGCGGCGATGCGCTCGCGCGCCTCCGCCGCATTGTGCAACGGCGCCAGGTCGACGCCCTCGTGCTGCCCTGGACACGCGCAGAAGATCCGCGGCTCGACTATCTGGCGGGAACCGGTGTCCCCTTCGTGGCACTCGGCCGCAGCCTGTCAGGAGGGCCGCATCCCTGGATCGACCTCGATTTCGAAGCAGCCGCGAGCCTCGCGACGGAGCGCCTGCTTCGAGGCGGCCACCGGCGCATCGCCCTCGGCGTGCCCGCCGACAACCTCATGCAGAAGACCTTCTTTGTCGCCGGCTATCGGACGGCGCTTGAGGCGGCGGGGATCGAATTCGATGAAACCTTGATCGTTCAAGGTGCGGCCACACCCGCCGGCGGCTATGAGATTGCAACCAAAGTGCTCGGCCTGGAACCGCGCGCTACTGCAATCGTTGTCATCGACAGCAACATGGCCGTTGGCATCTACCGCCGCCTGGCCGAAAGTGGCCTGCACGGCGGCCGGGATATCGCCATCATCGGCGGCGTGCATGATACGCCGATGACGCAATTCCTGGTGCCCGCGCTGACGTGCTTCAGCCTGGAAACCGCGGCGCTCGGGCGGAGGCTGGCCGAAGTTCTGCTTGCCCGCCTCAACCATGGCGAATACGGGTCCGGTGAATTGTGGCCCTTGCACCTGATCGAGCGGCAGAGCGACCGCGCTCCGCCCAAGGCATCAGCCGGCACCGGCACCGATTGTGGATAGAACACGACCGGGCGTCAGGATCTGCGGAAGGACGACCGGCTGACCGTCGCCCGGAGGATAATAGATATAGAGTGGCACGCCACTCCGCCCATGCTCCTTCAGATAGGCCGTAATCTCCGGGTTGCTTCTGGTCCAGTCCGCCACGAAATAGGTGACGCCCGCGCGCTTGAACCCCGCCTGCACGGAAGCCAGATCCAGTGCGACACGATTGTTGACAAGGCAAGTCACGCACCAAGCGGCCGTCACGTTGACGAAAGCGGGCTTTCCAGCGGCGCGCAGCGTGCCGAGCTTCGCCGCCGAGAAGGCTTCCGAACCCGTTGCGGCCAAGGGCCCGGGTTGCGCTGGCGCCAGCCGCGCCTCCCACAGGATCGGTGCGAGGGCCAGGGCCGCAGCGCAGGCGAGTACCGGCGCCACGCGGCCGCCGAGGCTCCAGGCCCAGGCCGCGAAGGCGATGAGCAGCAGACCGGCCCCCGAGGACAGCAGGAGGGACGGCCCGCCCTCCCGGCTCGCGACCCAAACCAGCCAGACGACACTGGCATAGACCGGGAAGGCGAGTGCCTGGTGCAGGACCACCATCCATTGCCCCGGCGGCGGAAAAAGCCGGCCGATGGCTGGAATGCAGCTCACCACCACCATGGGCAGAGCCAGGCCGATACCGAGGGCGAGGAAGATCAGCACGCCCGGCAGAAGCGGCCCCGCCAGGGCCGCCGCCAGGGCCGCGCCCATGAACGGCGCCGTGCAGGGGGTTGCGACGACCGCCGCCAGCACGCCGGTGAAGAAGCTCCCGAGCGTGCCGCCCGATGCCGCGAGCCCCTGCCCCGCGCCGATCCAGCGGCTACCGATTGTCAGCAGTCCCGAAAAGCTCAATCCGACCGTGAAGAGGAGCCAGGTGATGGCCAGGACAAAGGGGGGAGACTGGAACTGAAAGCCCCAGCCGACGACGCTGCCGCCTTCCCGCAGGATGAAGAATATCGCGGCAAACACCAGGAAGCTCGCCACCACGCCAGCACCATAGGCCAGTCCGTCCCGCTGCGCCCGGGGGCGCTGACCATGGCCCAACTGCGCCAGATGGGCTGCCTTCATTGCGAGGACCGGGAAGACGCATGGCATGAGATTGAGGATGAGCCCACCAAGCAGAGCGCCGCCGATGAGGCCGAGATATTGGGCAGATGCCAGCGTATCGAGCAGCATCATCCAGGCGGATGCACGGGGAACGCTGACCGGCGGCATGCCCGGAGCCGCGCTGATCGCGGCCGCCTGCTCACTTCCGTCCGGTGCCGTGAGCACGAGCAGGCCGGAAAGCGGCTTGTCCGCCTTGTAGTCATTCGACAGCTTGAGCGTCAGAATCAGCCGGCCGCGGCGTATTTTGAAGGGCTGGTCGTAGTCCTGGTTAAGGCTGTCCTGATCGGCCGGAAAGAAATAGGCGGAGGACAGGCGGTCACGGCTTGCATTCGTGCCATCGACCGTCAGCCGGCCGTCGGGTTCGATCCATGCCTGCCAGTTCCTGGCCTGAGGCATGTCGCGCTCCGCCTCGGCGAAGAGGGATGCTTCAGCGGCGGGGCGGGCCTTGGGCTCGACCGGGAGGGTAAGCGTGAACTCCGCGTTTCCCGGAACGCAGATGTCGTTGCAGACGAGCCAGGTGGCGGCAACCTGGACCACATAACGCGCCCCGGCCAGGATCTTGGGCGGGGTAATGGTGAGCGGAAGCAGCACAGGCTGCAGCTTGCGGCTGTAGCCGTAGCTTGTGACGGGACCCTCATTGATGACTTTGGGGATCGGCCACTCTATGGCGCCAGCCGAGCCGCCTTGAGGCAGGGTGACCGCCATCTGGGGAGCCGCGCCCGCATCGCCGGGATTGGTCCAATAAATATGCCAATGCCTGCCCAGGCTGAAGAGCAGGCCGATGTGAAACGGTGCGCCCGGCGCCACGCTATCGACATCTGAAACGACACTGACCTGATTGCTGAGCGTAGAGGCGAACAGGCTTTGCGCCCCCCAGGCGCGCGCCACGGGCCCGACCATCACGACGAGGCCGGCTAAAAGGACCAGCATTGCCGCTGCTGCACTGCGCGGGAGGATCTTCAGCCTGCGAACGCGATGTGTCATGGCGACTTTTTACCGGGCGACGCGGCGCCGCTCCACAGAATATATAGAATAGAGATGCGCGCGGAGCGTGCCAACCGAGACAGGACTTTCTGCGTGCCTCAAGATGCTCTTGCCGATTTGCCCGTCGCGGAAGCGCTGCCCGGCCTGCTTGCCGCCCTGACCGAAGGGTCCAATGCCGTCTTGGTGGCGTCGCCGGGCGCAGGCAAGACGACGACAGT
This sequence comes from uncultured Alphaproteobacteria bacterium, assembly GCA_963834475.1. Lineage (GTDB taxonomy): Bacteria > Pseudomonadota > Alphaproteobacteria > Acetobacterales > Acetobacteraceae > Acidisoma. The sequence goes on from CAWIBZ010000005.1 coordinate 440,092, forward strand.
TCCGCTCGCCCTGTTGCGCGGGGCCAGTTGGGCCCGCGGGCGCATCATCATGCTGGAGCCGCGCCGCCTCGCCGCCCGGGCGGCCGCAGCGCGGATGGCAAGCCTGATCGGGGAACGCGCAGGCCAGACGATCGGTTTCCGCACCCGGATCGACAGTGCCGTCTCTGCCGACACGCGCATCGAGGTTGTGACCACGGGCCTTCTGGTCCGCCGCCTGTTGGCCGACCCCGGTCTGGACGGGGTTTCAGCCGTCATCCTCGATGAAATTCATGAGCGCTCGCTGGAGGCCGACCTCGCGCTGGCTCTTTGCCTTGATGCGCAACGCCTCCTCCGCCCCGATCTCAGGTTGCTCGCCATGTCCGCGACGCTCGACGGCGCACGGCTTTCGGCATTGATGCGGGCGCCGGTGATCGAGAGCGCGGGGCGGCTCTTTCCCATCGATATCCGCCACAGCGCGCGGGACGTGACCGACCTGCGCGATTTGCCGGACGCCATGGCCCGCGCCATTCGTGGCGCCCTCGCGGAAGCTCCGGGTGATATTCTCGCCTTCCTGCCCGGCATGGGGGAAATCCGGCGCACGGAAGCGGCCCTGGAGGGCGTGGATGCCCTGGTGCTGCCGCTCCATGGCGATCTGCCCCCGGCCGCGCAGGATCTGGCACTGCGCCCGGCCGATCAGCGGCGCGTCGTGCTTGCCACGTCCATCGCCGAAACCTCGCTGACCGTCCCCGGCGTGCGCATCGTCATCGACGGCGGGTTCCGCCGTGCGCCGAAGCTCGATACCAATAGCGGCCTGACCCGGCTGACGGCCGAGCGCATCAGCCGGGCAGCAGCGGACCAGCGCGCGGGCCGCGCCGGGCGCGAGGCGCCGGGCATTGCCATCCGGCTTTGGACGAGCGCGCAGCATCGCGGGCTACGCCCCTATGACCGACCGGAAATTCTGGAAGCCGAACTCTCCGGCCTCGCCTTGGATTGCGCGAGCTGGGGCACGCCGCCCGACCAGCTTCCCTTCCCCGATGCGCCACCGGAAGGGGCGCTTTCCGCTGCCCGGACCCTGCTGACCGATCTGGGGGCGATGACGGACGAGACTGCGATCACGCCGCTGGGCCAAAGAATGAGCGCCATCGGCGCGCATCCGCGCCTCGCCGCCATGATGCTGGCTGCCGAAACCCTGGGTCAGAAGGCACTCGCCGCGGATCTCGCGGCACTTCTGGAAGAGCGGGACCCGCTGCGGGCCGGGCCGGAAGCCCCAGCCGACGTCACCTTGCGGCTGGACGCGCTCGCCGGGCACGGAGGCGGCCAAGCGGACCGCGGCGCCGTGCAGCGCATCCGGCAAGCCGCCCGGCAGTATCGCGGCCGGCTGGGATTGCGCGGCGATGTGGTGGCTGCTGGAGACCCGGCGCCGCTGATCGCCGCGGCCTTTCCCGATCGCCTGGCGCAGGGGCGGGGCGAGCCCGGGAGCTTCCGCCTCTCGGGCGGCGGTGGCGCCAAACTGCCGTTGGTCGATCCGCTTTCCCGGGCGCCCCTGCTGGCCGTCGCAGCCCTTGAGATGAAGACGTCAGCCCGCATCCGCATGGCCGCGCCGCTTGACCCCGCGGCCCTGCCGGCGAGCCTCGCACGGCGTGTCACCGAGACGGTGGAAACAAGCCTCGACCCGGTCACCGGCAGCATCCTGGCCCGGAGGCGCCGCCGGCTCGGCGCCCTGGTGCTGGAGGATCGCTCCGGGCCGCCCGATGCCGCGGAGGCCGCGGCTGCGCTGCTTGAGGCCGTTCAACGCGACCCGAACCGCCTGCCCTGGACCGAGGCCGCGCGCAACATCCAGGCGCGCCTCGCGCTTATGCACGGGCTGGAACCCGACACCTGGCCGGCCAGCGATGACGAGGCCCTGCAGAGGACAGTCGCCGATTGGTTCGGCCCGCATCTGCATGGGCTGACACGCCTGAGCGACCTCGCACGCCTTGACCTTGGCCACCTGCTGCTCGACCGGCTCGACTGGTCGCTGCGCTCCCGCCTCGATCGCGACCTGCCCACGCATCTCGCACTCCCTGGCGGACGGGCCCCGGTGGATTACAGCGAGCCAGTGCCGATGGCCTCCGCCCGCGCCCAGCATTTCTATGGCCTGGCCGAGACGCCCAAGCTCGCGGAGGGGCGGATTCCGCTGCGCCTTGCCCTGCTCTCCCCGGCCGGACGGCCAATCGCGATTACCGCCGATATTGGCAGTTTCTGGCGCGGCGCCTGGGCCGATGCGCGGCGGGACATGCGCGGCCGCTACCCGAAACACAACTGGCCGGAAAATCCGCTGGTAGCTGAAGGCCGGTAGCGCCGTCCTGTCACGAATGCCATTCTTGCCCCTGCCAATGCCGGGCAGGAGCCGCCATGCGCCGCCTCATCTCATCCGGATCCGATTTCGAGACCGAAATCGGCTATTCGCGCGCCGTGGTGGACGGCGACTGGGTGTTCGTCTCCGGCACGACCGGCTTCGACTATGCGGCCGGGACCATCTCGGACAATGTCGCGGAACAGGCGGACCAAGCGCTCCGCAATATCGGCTGGGCATTGGAACAGGCGGGCGCGTCTTTCGCCGATATTGTCCGCGCGAATTACGTGCTGCCGCAGGCAGAGGATTTCCCGGCCTGCTGGCCGGTGCTCCGTCAGTACCTTGGTGACGCGCGCCCGGCCTCGATGATGATCGTGGCCGGTCTGCTCGATCCGCGCATGAAGATCGAAATAGAAGTCACGGCCCGCATGCGCCGGCCGCGCCTAAAGCGGGCTACCGCGGCCAGAGGCGAGCATTTTCAACGTCCCTGAATCTCCCTTGCCGTGAAAAAAGCCATCCAAGGCTTCCCGGAAACAAGCTCCGGGACGGACACGGTCGAACAGCGTCATGCTCGAGTGGAATTTCACGTCGTCTGGCGTGCCGAAGACAGCCAGGGCCGAGTGACTGTCGAGTTGATTGACGAGACGCGTGCATTCGACGAGCCGCTTCCCGAGTATCGGATGAGCCAAATAGTCCCGCGCATCGAGGAGAGACGGAATGCCATATTGCCGGGACATCATGCTTGTCCCGAGGCCAAGAAGCTGAGGGAAGATGAACCACATCCAATGGGTCTGCTTCCGACCCGCCCTTAGCTCCTGCAGCACGCGCGGCATGACCGGGTCCTGGGCCCGGACGAACTGGTCCAAATTGAAGCTGGCCGACACGCGTTCCACCTCCTTGCCTGCGTCCTTACAGAACCGGGCGAGGTCAGCGGGTCATCAAGCGTCGGCCGCAGCCCCGTCAGGTATAGTCGATCGTCTGCACCGAACCATCCGGCAGACCGATAATGGCGGAACGGGCAATGTCGATGAACAGCCCATTGTCAACCACACCGGGGATTCGATTCAGCGCGACTTCAAGCGCCTCGGGATGGGTAATCCGCTCCAGGGCGCAGTCCAGAATGTAATGCCCGCTATCGGTAACAAACGGTAAATCGATACCACCACGGAGCGCAATCGCGGGCTCAAGATACCCGCTTTCAATGAAAAGCTCCCGCATCAGGCGCTCGGTCGCGCGCCAGCCGAAGCGGATAACCTCGACCGGCAGGGGGAAACGGCCGAGCTGCTCCTTGGTCTTCGAACCGTCGACGACGGCGACGAAGCTTTTGCCTGCCGTGGCCACGATCTTTTCCCAGAGCAGATTGCCGCCGCCACCCTTGATCATCTGCCCTTCGGGATCGATCTCGTCCGCGCCATCGAAGACGATGTCGAGCTGGCCGACATCGTTGAGATCAGCGACCGGAACACCGACCTCCTGGGCAAGCGCGCGCGTGAGCTCGGATGTGGGGACGCCTGTGATCTTCAGGCCGGCGTGGCAGCGCGCGCCGAGGCTCCGCACGAAGCGCCGAAGCGTCGTGCCGGACCCGAGCCCCACGAGCATGCCATCCTGTATCATCGCCGCTGCCGCGTCAGCTGCGGCCTGCTTTGCGGCATCCTGCGGGCTCAGTTGCTCGGCCATGGGCATCAGGCTCCTTTTGTGGGTTCAGCCACGCGAACGACGAGCTTGCCGAAGTTATGCCCGCGCAGAAGTTCGATGAAGGCCTCCGGCGCGTTCTCAAGCCCATCGACGATATCTTCCCGGAAATGCAGGCTGCCGTCGGCCACCCAGGGCGCGGCAAGGGCACGCCATTCGGCGAAGCGTTCCGGCTTGTCGGTCACGATATACCCTTCAATACGCAAACGCTTGCGAACGACGGCCATCAGGTTCGGGCCGGGCCGCGGCTTGGCGTCATTGTACTCGGCGACCATGCCGCACATCACAACGCGACCGAAGCTGTTGAGGAGCGGAAAGACCGTTTCCTGAAGGTAGCCGCCGACATTCTCGAAATAGACGTCAATGCCATTTGGGCAGGCATCCCGGAGTGCCGCACCAAGATCCATGACGGCCCGGTGGTCGATACAGTCATCGAAGCCGAGCGTCTCCTGGACGTAGAGGCACTTGTCGGCGTTGCCGACGACACCCACCACGCGCGCACCGGCGCGCTTCGCGATCTGGCCGGCAATGGCACCGACAGCGCCGGAGGCGGCCGAGATCACCACCGTCTCACCGGGCTTCGGCTGGCCGATATCCTTCATGCCGGAATAGGCGGTCACGCCCGGCATGCCGAGCACGCCGAGATAGGCTGAATAATGGTCGCCCTTCGGAATGGTGACCAGGCGATCAGCCGGCCACACGATATGCGACTGCCAGCCGAAGGCGCCGACCACGATGTCCCCCGGGGAGAAGCGCGGATCACGCGATTCCACGACCTCGCCGACCGTCTCACCCGTCATCGGCGCGCCGAGTTGGACCGGGGCGGCATAGGACGGCGCATCGCTCATCCGGCCGCGCATATAAGGATCGAGCGAAAGCCACAGCGTACGGGTGAGCACCTCACCCTCGCCCGGCTTGGGCATCGCCTCTTCCTCAAGCGCGAAATTCTCAAGCATCGGCGCGCCTTGCGGGCGACTGCGGAGAATGACGGAACGGCGGAGCTTGCCCATGACGGATGTCCTTGTCGTGCAGCCGGCCTGCGCGGCCAGATCGTCACCACAGTCGGGATCGAGGCCGCGGGGCCCTGATATGGAGCCTTGCCCCTATCCTTCGCGCCTCAGAGCTCGTTCGGCAAGCCACCCCTCACATGCAGGGCAAACGCCGCAAACAGGCGGCGGGTAACCGGCCCGACCGTGCCATCCTGCACAGGCGCACCATCAATCTGGACGATCGGGCGGACGAAGCTCGTCGCACTGGTGATGAAGACCTCCCGCGCCCGCCGCAATTCATCCAGGCTGAAGGCGGTTTCAGACAAGCTCAGCCCTTCAGCGTCCAAAAGCTCGGACAGCGCGGCGCGAGTGCAGCCGGGCAGGATCTCGTTGCCGAGCGCGCGGGTGCGGAGCCTGCCCGAATCGTCGACAATCCAGATGTTGGAGGATGCGCACTCGGTGACCATGCCGCCCTCGTCTACCAGGGCCATTTCGAAAGCGCCGGCTTCCTTGGCCGCCTGCTTGGCGAGGACATTCGGCAAAAGATTCACGGTTTTGATGTCGCAGCGCGCCCAGCGCTGATCGGGCCCGGTGACGATGCTCGTGGCCCAGCGCTCCACCTCTGCCGGGTAGGCCGGCAGCGCGCGCGCAATGACGACCAGCGTCGGCCGCGTAGCCGACTTGGGAAAGACATGCTCGCGCTTGGCCGCGCCGCGCGTGACCTGGATATAGACGAGACCGCTGTCCGAAAGCCTGTTGCGGGACACCACCTCGCGCAGGATGGCCTCAAGCGCGCGGCGACCGACCGGCCAGGCAAGGCGCAATTCCCGCAGCGAGCGGGCGAGCCGGTCCAGATGCTTCTCTTCGTCGATGAAGCGGCCGCGGTAGACATGAACGACCTCATAGACGCCGTCACCGAAGAGGAAACCGCGGTCTTCCACCCGAACCTGGGCCGCCGGCAGCGGCAGGTAACGACCGTTCACATAGGCAATGCGGCTCATCAGTCTCGGCCTTCTCTCAAGCTCGGTGGCAGGCCTTAGTCGTCGAGGCCCAGCGCCCGCAAGTGCTGCGTCTTTTCATCCCATCCCGCCCGCTCCCGCACCGTAAGGAAGAGGTGGACTTTCCGGTCAAAGAGCTTGGCGAGTTCCACGCGGGCGCGGGCGCCGATCTCCTTGATGCGGGCGCCGCCGGCACCGATCAGGATCGCCTTGTGGCCGGGGCGGGACACGGTGATCGTCGCGTCGATCCGAACCGATCCGTCCGGGCGCTCCTTGAAGCTCTCGGTCTCGACGGTCGTTTCATGCGGCACTTCCTGATGCGTCTGCAGCAGAATCTGCTCGCGCACGATCTCGGCGGCGAGCAGACGGTCCGGCAGGTCCGTAAGGTCATCATCGGGATAAAGATGCGGACCTTCCGGCACGGCTGCGGCCAGCGCGTCCCTCAGCTGGGCGACACCGTCCCCGGTCGTGGCGCTGACCATGAAGGTTTCCTTGGCGGCCACGCGCCGGGTGATCTCGGCAATCAGCGGCAAAAGCTTCGGCGGATCGACGAGATCGACCTTGTTCAGCACCAGCCAAACCTCACGCCCCGTCTCTTCCAGACGCTTGAGGATGCCGTCGGTCAGCTCGGAAATCCCGGCCTTGGCATCGACGAGCAGAACCGTGAGGTCCGCGTCCTTCATGCCGGTCCAGGCGGCGTTGACCATGGCACGGTCGAGGCGGCGGCGGGGCTGGAAGATGCCCGGCGTATCGACGAGCAGGATCTGCGACACACCCTGCATGAGGATGCCCATGATGCGAAAGCGCGTCGTCTGTGCCTTGGGGCTGACGATGGAGAGCTTCGTGCCGGCAATCCGGTTGAGAAGGGTGGACTTGCCTGCATTCGGCGCACCGATGATGGCGACGAAGCCGCAGCGCGTCGGCCCAGTCCGCTGATCGGTCATTTGTCTTTTGATCCTCGCTTGGCCTGCCTGTCCGTAGCGCGCCCAAGCTGCTCCAGCAATGCCTGGGCGGCCGCCTGCTCGGCAGCCCTGCGCGAACCGGCCTCTCCGCGCGCCGCACGATCCCCGAGGCTGACGCTGACGACGAAGTGCGGCGCGTGGGACGGGCCATCGCGCGAGAGGATCTCATAGGCGGGCAGGCCGAGGCCCCGCGCCTGCCCCCATTCCTGCAGGCCGGTCTTGGCATCCTTGGGCGGTTCGGCTTCCGCAAGCATCGCCGCGGCAAAATTCCGGCGCACGAAACGCTGCACGGGTTCGAGACCGGCATCGAGAAATACCGCCCCAAGCAGCGCTTCCACCGCATCGGCAATCACCGATGCGCGGCGGCGGACACCGGCACGCGCCTCTCCAGGTGCCACCGACAGAAGCGCCGGGAGGCCCAGCGTCTCGGCGATGTCCGCGAGAACCGGCTGGGAGACGAGGTGAGCGAGACGCCGGCCAAGGGCGCCTTCCTGTTCGTTGGGGTATTGCTCCGTCAGCCATACCGCGACTGAGAGGCCGAGCACGCGATCGCCCAGGAATTCGAGCCGCTCGTTGGAGCCCTGGCCCGCGCCCGCCGCGGAGCGGTGCGTCAGCGCTTCCTGCAGCAGGCGTGGATTGGCGAAGCTATGCCCGAGGAGGCGCTCGACCGCCGCGCAACTCTGCGCCGCCAGCAGCTCAGTCCCGAGCGCTTTGGCAGCCGGGACACCGGCTGAAGAACTCTTATCGGTCAATGAATTACGTGGAAGATGCGGTTCCAACGGATTTCCAGCGGCCACTCCCAGACTTCCCACCACGGGTCGCGCGCGTCGATCGAGAAGAAGATGATATCTGCCTTCCCCACGAGATTGGCGACGGGAATATAGCCAACCGCATCGAGCACCCGGCTGTCGAGACTGTCATCCCGGTTGTCACCCATGCCGAAGACATAACCCGGCGGCACATGGTAGACATCGGTATTGTCGAGCGGGCCATCGTCCGAGGCTTTCAGGATCGGGTGCTTCAACCCGTCCGGCATGGTCTCGATATACTTCTTGAGCACCATGGACGGCCCGTCACTGTCGGCTTCCGTCGTGTAGGAACCGTCGGGATCGCGCGGCAGTTCCTGACCGTTGATGTAGAGATGCCCCTGCTTCATCTGGATGCTGTCGCCGGGCAGACCCACGATACGCTTGATATAGTCAATGCTCGGGTCACGCGGCAGGCGGAATACCGCGACATCGCCACGCTTGGGCAGGCTGCCGAAGATGCGTCCCTGGAAGAGGCCCGGCGACAGGGGGAAGGAATAGTTGGAATAGCCGTAGCTGAACTTGGAGACGAAAAGATAATCGCCAACGAGCAACGTGGGAATCATGCTGCCAGAGGGAATGTTGAATGGCTCATAGAGAAAGGTTCTGATGAATATTGCGATCAGCGCGGCATAGATGACGGTTTTAAGGCTGTCGCCCCAGCTGCCTGTTTTACCCTGAGCCATAGGAAATTTTTGACCTCTGAACACGCTTAGCGCATGTCGCGGAAAGGCGTAGGGCTGTCAAGCAACCGCGGCCACATCTTAAACAACCGTCACCCCTAGGTCAGGGGCGAAGACCCGCCGGGGCAGCCGGGCCCTGCCCCCGCTTGCGCAAGGGGCTGTGGATCGGCAACAAGCCCGCCATGGCACCCCCTCTCCTCGCGCTCCAGGATATTCACGTTAATCTCGGCACCGTGCCGCTGCTGCAGGGGGCGGAGCTCGCTGTCAGCGCGGGTGACCGCATCTGCCTGATCGGCCGCAACGGCTCAGGCAAGTCCACGCTGCTCAAGATCGCAGCCGGGCTGCTGCCGGTGGACCAGGGCAGCCGGTTTATCCAGCCGGGTGCGACCGTCCGCTATCTGCCCCAGGAGCCGGACCTGTCGGGATTCGCCACGACGCTCGCTTATGTCGAGGAGGGCATGGGGCCGGGTGACGACCCGTATCGGGCGGTCAGCCTGCTGCAGGCGCTCGGCCTCAGCGGCGAAGAGAAGCCGGCTCATCTCTCCGGCGGGGAAGCGCGCCGCGCGGCGCTCGCCCGGGCACTCGCCCCCGAACCGGACCTGCTTCTGCTGGACGAGCCGACCAACCACCTCGACCTGCCTGCCATTGAATGGCTTGAAACCGAACTCGGCCGGTTGCGCACCGGGCTCGTGCTCATCAGCCATGACCGGCGGTTGCTCACCAACCTCTCCCGCTCGCTTGTCTGGCTGGACCGCGGCACGACCCGGCGGATCGACCGCGGCTTCGCAGCCTACGAAGACTGGCGCGAGGACCTGCTGGCGCAGGAGGAAGCGGAGCACCACAAGCTTGCGCGGCAGATCACGCGCGAGGAAGACTGGATGCGCTATGGCGTGACCGCGCGGCGCAAGCGGAACGTGCGGCGCGTCGGCGAGCTCGCCGCCCTTCGCCAGCGCTACCGCGACCGGACGACGATTGCGACGGGCGCAAAGATGACGGCGAGCGAGGCCGAAGGGTCCGGCAAGCTCGTCTTCGTGGCGGAAGGCCTGTCCAAAACCTATGACCGGCCGGTCGTGCGGGACCTGGATTTGCGCGTCATCCGCGGCGACCGCCTGGGCGTCGTGGGTCCGAACGGCGCGGGCAAGACGACGCTTTTGAAGCTTCTGACCGGGCAGATCGATCCGGATGCCGGCAGCGTGCGCATCGGCACCAACCTGGAGATGGTGACGCTGGACCAGCAGCGCGCCGCCCTGGACCCGGCCCGGACGCTCGCTGATACCTTGACCGACGGTCATGGCGAGATGGTGCAGGTGGGAAGCGAGAAGCGCCATGTGATCGGCTACATGAAGGATTTCATGTTCAAGCCGGAACAGGCGCGCACCCCTGTCGGCACGCTGTCGGGCGGCGAGCGCGGCCGCCTGCTTCTGGCCTGCGCGCTGGCCCGGCCATCCAACCTCCTTATCCTCGACGAACCGACCAACGATCTCGACTTCGAGACGCTCGATCTGTTGCAGGAGATGCTGGCCGATTACGCGGGCACTGTCCTCCTCGTCAGCCACGACCGCGATTTCCTCGACCGTGTCGTGACCTCGACACTTGCGGCAGAGGGCGATGGACGCTGGATCGAATATGCCGGTGGCTATTCCGATATGATCACGCAGCGACGGGCCGATTTGCCGGCCCGCAGCACCGCTACAACCTCTGCGGCAAGATCAACGGGTTCCGAGAAATCCAGCACAGCGCCCGCTTCGAGGAAAATGAGCTTCAAAGACGTGCATGCGCTGGAAAAGCTGCCCGGACAGATCGCTGCCATGCAGGCGGACATCGCGAAGCTGCAGGCCGTGATTTCCGATCCTGAACTCTACAGCAAGGATCCAAAGAAATTCGGAATGGCGACGGAGAAGCTTGCCAAGGCCGAGGCGGATCTGGCGGCGGCGGAGGAACGATGGCTCGAGCTTGAAATGCAGCGCGAAGCCCTTGAAAACTAGCCGCGTCGTCGTGGCCCTTGCGCGATAGCACGGGTCACGTCGCGTCGCTGAAGACTTGAACTCAAGCCTGCGGGCGCGACAACCGGGTCTATTTCAGATTGCGGTCAGGTCCTGAGTCGGCGATGACCATGCCACCGTCGCCCGGCGCGGAAGCAAGCTGGACGGTTTCGGTCCAGCCAGACAAGGTTCCCTGCAATGCCGGCATCGTCTTGGTTGCAGAGGCATCAGCCATCAGGCTGTCCGGTTCGGAATGACTGTAAATGAAGCCGTTGGTGGCATAGACGGACCCGTACCGCCCCGAGTGCCCCAACTCGACCCGCACCGCCGTCCAATCATTGTCCGGGGATACATCGATAACGGAAATGGCCTTGGAAATGTCGCTGTAGCGCTGGCCAGGCGTAGGCCAGTTTGCTTGCGTTACCAAGATTTCGCGCTGGTTGACGGCCTCGGTAACGACAGCGACATGGCCGAAAACCATACGCGGGCTCGAGCGGAAGCTAAGCACCGCGCCGACCGCAGGGTTTTGTCCGCGTTCGTAACGACCATCGGCCTCGCTCCACCAGGTATCGGCATTGCCGCGAAGGTCGATGCCTGAAACACGGCGCGCATAGGGGACGCATTCCAACCACGCCCCGGTTACGTACCTGTGCCAGGTCGCAAAATGAACGTATGCGCGGTGGCTGTGATAATAGTGGTAGCGGTACGCTACCTCACGGTGCCCCGAGTGGATGCGGGCGATATGATGGGAATGGTGGGTTGCTGCCTCTGCTCTGACGCCTGAGCCCAACAAACCCAAAATAGTTGCCGACGCAGCAAGAAGACCTACCCGCAGTCCGCCAGTCAGTCAAATCATGAAGCCCACAGTCTTTATCAGCCACCAGCAGCATCAAGATGCTCCGTAATGATATCACAACAATTAGAATGCCGTTATCCACAACATTCGCTGTGTTGCGATCATCATCCCTTCGCAGCTGCGGCATTGGGTAATGCAAGCTTCTATGCAGGTGCAACACCCAGTGGCCGATTTCATCGTGTCAATAGGGCAGATCGTCTAAAACCGGTGGCTAGCCTCGCAGAATTTAGGAAAATGGTCCTAAAATTAGTGGTTCTGTTAAGGTCTCTGTTAACCTGCCTCGGAGTTGCCTAGACGAGCCAAGCCTGCAGCGGGCTCCATGCGAGCCGGCCAACCTACCTGCACACTGCTATGGGGAGAGGAAAGGCGTCTGGCCACGCAGCCGCGCCAAGCGCGGCCGGCTAAGGCGCACCTCAGGCGTGATCGTTCAGTGGATTAGTTGCGTTGCGTGGCAGGCCGGGGCTGGCCCAGCCTGCCGGAGACGGGCTACCCGCCCGGAGCTAACCCGCCGGGGGTTAGCCCGCCACCTGGGTGACGAGCGTCAGCCGAGGGTCGGCGAGATCATGCAGGGGGATCGGGTAGTCCCCTGTGAAGCAGGCGTCACAGAAATGCGGGTTGGCCGCGATTCCGCTTAGCGATGCCAAGCGCCTGGTAGAGCCCGTCGATCGAGATGAAGGCGAGGCTGTCGGCCCCGATCAGCTCCGCCATTTCCGCCACGTCATACCGCGCGGCAAGGAGCTTGCCGCGTTCCGGCGTATCGATCCCGTAGAAGCAGGAATGGGTCGTGGGCGGCGAGGAAATGCGCATATGCACCTCCGTCGCGCCGGCCGCACGCACCATTTCAACGATCTTTCGGCTGGTCGTGCCCCGGACGATGGAGTCATCCACCAGCACGACGCGCTTGCCGGCAAGCACGGCGCGGTTGCCGGAATGCTTCAGCCGCACGCCGAGATTGCGGATCTGGTCCGTGGGTTCGATGAAGGTGCGGCCGACATAGTGGTTGCGGATGATGCCGAGCTCGTAGGGAATGCCGCTTTCGGTCGCATACCCCATGGCGGCAGGGACGCCGGAATCGGGGACCGGGACGATGACATCGGCATCGACACCCGATTCGCGCGCCAACATGGCGCCGATTTCCTTGCGCGCCGCATAGACCGGCTTGCCTTCCATCACCGAATCCGGCCGGGCGAAATAGACGTATTCGAAGATGCAGAAGCGCGAGGTGGTGCGATGGAAGGGTTTCAGGCTGCGAACAGGCCCTGCTCGTTAATGACGACGATCTCGCCCGGCTCGATATCGCGGACGAATTCAGCGCCGACGATTTCCAGCGCACAGGTCTCGCTCGCCAGCACCCAGCCATCATTGCCGTCCGCATGCGGCAAGACGTCCAAGGATCAGCGGCCGCACACCCTGCGGATCGCGCACACCGATCAGCCCTTCCTGGCTGACAGCGCAACCAGGGAATAGGCACCCACCACCTGCTTCAGTGCATCGATGAGACGGTCAACCACGGTCGAATACAGGCTGATCGCGATGAGATGGACGAAGACTTCCGAAGTCCATCGTCGACTGGAACAGGCAGCCGCGGCGGACCAGTTGCCTGGCGGATGGCGAGTGGCATTGGTCAGGTTGCCGTTATGCCCGACCGCAAAGCCGCCAAATTCGAAATCGGCATAGAGCGGCTGGACGTTGCGCAGCACCGTCTCGCCGGTCGTCGCATAGCGGTTATGGCCGATGGCATGGGGACCCGGCAGGCTGCGCGATGATCTTGGCATTGCTGAAATTGTCGCCGACGAGGCCGAGGCCCTTCTGGACGTGAAAGCGGTCGCCGTCATAGCTCACGATGCCGGTGGCTTCCTGGCCGCGATGCTGTAGGGCATGCAGACCGAGGGCCGTGACCGCGGCCGCGTCCACCGCGTGCCAGACGCCGAAGACGCCGCATTCCTCATGCAGCTTGTCGTCGTCGCCGGCTTCTTCGGCCCGATCCGATCCGTGCACATCCATCATCGACTCAATTCCTCTAAGCCGCGCGTCCGCATCGTCATGCGGTCGCTACTGGGTCTGCCCGGTCTGCCCTTGAGCGGGCAGCACAAGCGCCGAGCCCTTTGGGCTCGGCTGCAGCAAGTCATTCAGGCTCGGCGGCTGGGTTACCGGCGGGAGCCATCAGATGGGGGTGGTAACCGTCCGGTAACAGAGCCACCGCTTGTTGCGCCCCCTCATACACGTAGGGAAGCAGCCGCGCATCCCGTATCGGCTGGGGCCAGTCCTGCGGCGTCGTCACCAGTCCGGCAAGCGACATAGCAGAAGACCAGCAGGCGGCGCCGCGCGCAAGGCCGAAGACGATGCCGAGCGTGCGGTCCACCCCGCCGAGAGCCGAGCCGCGCACCAAGGCGCCCACCCAGCCGCTGATGACCGAAAAGACGATCAGCGCGACGACGAAGACGGTGGCGATCGCCGCCGGATCGGCGAATTCCTTGGCTTTGATCCATGTTCGAATTTCGGGTTCGACGAAGGGCGAGAACCAGAAGCCGACCGCAATGGCGCCGACCCAGGCGCCGACGCCCAGCACCTCCCGCACGAACCCGCGAAGAAGGCAAGCAAGGCCGAAAGCGCCAGCACCGCCAGCATGGCGAGATCGAACCAGGTCATTCCGAAATCTTCCAAGGCGGGCTCCGAGCGCGAGTCGCCGTCGGATCCGGCGTTGCAGATGAGGCTCGGCGGCTTATCCCGAAAGCGGCCAAGCAGATCGCTCACATGGCCGATTTCGACGAGAGCCGAGGCCGGCAGGCGCCGCGATCGGCCGGCGGGCTGCCTCCGCCCAGGCGGCGAGGCATGGCGGCCGAGGTGAAGCCGAGCTTGGCCATTTCCTTGAGCCGCGCCTCCGCCTGAGCCACCTGCCGCACTTCGCCCGACAAGACCGATCTCGCCGAAAAAGGCGAGGCTGGGGTCGGTCGGCTGGCCCGCGGCGGCCGAGGCGATTGCGGCGGCAACGGCCAGATCGGCCGCCGGCTCGGTAATGCGCAAGCCCGCCTGCGACGTTGAGATAGACATCCTGCTGCGCGAGGCGAAGGCCGCCGCGGCTTTCCAGCACCGCGAGCAGCATGCCGAGTCGACCGCTATCCCAGCCGACGACCGAGCGGCGCGGCGAACCGCCGGGATTGGGCGAGAGCAGCGCCTGGATTTCCATCAGGACCGGGCCGCGTGCCCTCCAGCCCGGCGAAAGACGGCGCTGCCGGCGATATTGCCACGGCGCTCGGCCAGGAAGAGCGCAGACGGGTTGGCGACCTCGCCGAGACCCCTGCTCCGTCATCTCGAATACGCCGATCTCGTCCGTCGCGCCGAAGCGGTTCTTGACGCCGCGCAGGATGCGGAACTGGTGGCCGCGCTCGCCTTCGAAATAGAGCACCGCATCGACCATGTGCTCCATCACCCGCGGGCCGGCCAAGGGCGCCATCCTTTGTGACATGCCCGACGAGGACCAGGGCGAATCCCTCGACTGCTTGGCGAGACGGATAAGTTCGAGCGCAGACGCCCGCACCTGGGCCACCGTGCCAGGCGCGGAATCGAGCGCCTCATGCGCCATGGTCTGGATCGAATCGATGACCAGCAGCGCGACCGGCCGCCCGTCGCCGCGGCCCGCACCGGCGAGGGTAGCGGCGATATCCTGCACGCCCGTCGCGGCGGCAAGCTCGACCGGGGCATCGGAGAGGCCGAGCCGACGGGCCCGCATCCGCAGCTGATCGACCAATTCTTCGCCGGAGATATAGACGGCGCGGCCGCCCGAACGGGCGAGGCTGGCCGCCGCCTGCAGCATGAGCGTCGATTTGCCGATGCCGGGATCGCCGCCGACCAGGATGGCCGACGCCGGCACCAGCCCGCCGCCCAGGACGCGGTCAAGCTCGGGCAGGCCGAGCTGCCGGCGCGGCGGAGGCGCTGCCTCGCCCTCCAGCCCGACCAGCATGATCCGCCGTCCGGAGGCGGCGCCTGGCTTCGCCTGGCGCCGCCGGCTGGCACCTTCCTCGACGATCGTGTTCCAGGCGCCGCAGGCTCTCGCAGCGCCCACCCCATTTGGGATGGACGGCGCCGCAGCTTTGGCACACGTAGCGGGCAGAGGATTTCGCCATCAGCGAGACATGCCCGATGGACCGCGAGTCCGCGCGGAAGCGAAAATCGCCGCCGCGCTCCGCTCATGGAGCGCTGTCAGTCCGATCAGTTGACCAGGGCCGGCACCATCTCGTGCTCAAGGATCGCGCCCCAGGCGAGTTCGCGGTTGGGCGCCACCGCCATCGGGCGTCCCGTCGGCGGCATGGATGGCAAAGACGTCCTCGCCGCCACCGTGACCGGCTTGATATAGGCAATGCGGGAAACCCCGAGCTGGGCCAGCTGGGCCGTGGTGATGTGGCGGATATCCAGGACCTGACGACGCCCTGGTCTGTTGTTATCGACGCCGTTCTGACTGCGCATAATGCTCGTATTCCTTTCTCGAAGGACGGCTCACTGGCCCGTCCCGTTCGCGCGCAACGCTCACTGCTCGCCCACGATCGCGGGCGATGCCGATCTGCGGGCCGACATCGGCTGCGCACCTCGGCGACTTCTCGGATGTCCCGCCGCGCCCGGGCCGGCACCGGCGCCGACGGCTTGGCCACCGTCTCGATCGGGATTGTCCGCACCCGGGTTTCCGGCTGCGGCCGGATCAGATCGACGTGAAGCAATCCGTTGTTCAACCAGGCCCCTTGATCTCGATCCCCTCGGCCAGCACGAAAGCGCGCTGGAATTGCCGGGATGCGATCCCCCGGTAGAGGAAGACGCGGTTCTGGCTGTCCTCGCCTTGGCGGCCCCGGATCACCAACTGATTGTCCTCCTGGGTGATCTGGAGCTCCTCCATGCTGAATCCAGCAACCGCCAAGGTGATCCGCAGACCGGACGGTCCGGTCTGCTCGATATTATAAGGCGGATAGCCCTCAGATTGGGTTTTGGATGCCCGTTCCAGCATCTGCTCCAGATGATCAAAGCCGAGAAACAGCGGCGAAGTAAAGACACGGGTCGTCATGGCGCGGAGCCTCCTCTTCGTAGAGCGAAGCATTGACGGGCCCCAAGCGGCACCCGTTCCAATGGATATAGTGGGTGCCTGCGCGCAAGCTTGCAAGACCGGAATGCAACGCACTCCGTTGATCCATGCGGGGGCTGCAGGCTAAATGCCGCCAATGACCGCCCCAGCTGCCGAACCCTTGCCGCTCGTCCTTGCCCCCGACCCCCGTCTGAAGGCCAAGACCGGCCGCGTCAGCGGAACGGGACCGCGAAACCTCGGCGCCGCCGTGCCCGCGTATGTTGGCGACGATGTATGCCGCGCCCGGCATCGGCCTCGCCGCGCCGCAGGTCGGAGCTCGATCTGCGCTTCGCCGTCATCGACCTGCAGCCGGAGGAGAGGCCGGCGCCGATCACCCTGATCAATCCGCGTGTGGAGCAGGTGAGCGCGCGAGGAGGTGACGCGCGAGGAAGGCTGCCTCTCGCTGCCCGGCCAATACGCCGAGGTGACCCGGCCGGAAAGGTCGTCGTCTCCTATGAGGATATCGACGGCAATCCGCAGACGATCGAGGCCGATGGGCTGCTCGCCACCTGCCTTCAGCACGAGATCGACCATCTCGACGGGATTTTGTTCGTCGATCACCTTTCGGCGCTGAAGCGCAACATGATCCTGCGCAAGATGGTGAAGGAAAAGCGGCTGCGGAAGATCGGCTGAGGACGATCCGCCATGCGCCTCGTCTTCATGGGTAGCCCGGATTTCGCGGTACCTGCCCTGCAGGCTCTGGTCGCGGCCGGCCACGAGGTGGTCGCCGTCTATTGCCAGCCGCCGCGCCCCGCGGGGCGAGGCCAGGCAGTTGCAGCCCTGCCCGGTGCAACGCGCCGCGGAGGCGATTGGCATGCCCGTGCGCTATCCGGCCAAGCTGCGTGGCAATGCCGAGGCGCTGGAAGCGTTCCGCGCGCTGCGACCTCGACGCCGCCGTCGTCGCCGCTTACGGGCTGATCCTGCCGCGCGCCTGGCTGGAGGCACCGCGGCGCGGCTGCCTCAACATCCATGCGAGCCTTGCTGCCGCGCTGGCGCGGGGCCGCGCCGATCCATGCGGCCATCCTGGCGGGCGACAACGAGACCGGCGTCACCATCATGCAGATGGATGAAGGGCTGGATACCGGCCCGATGCTGCGCGAGGGACGTGTTGTCATCGGCCCCCGCACCCGGCTGCCGGAGATCCATGATGCGCTCGCCGCGCTCGGCGCCAGGCTTGTGCTGGAGGCGCTCGGCCGAGAATCCGGCCGCCCGTGCCGCAACCGGAAGAGGGCGCGACCTACGCCCCGCGCCTGACCCGCGCCGATGGCCGGATCGATTGGGGAAGCCCGCCGGTTGAGATCGAGCGGCAGGTCCGCGCCTTCGACCCCTGGCCCGGTGCTTTCACGACACTGGGCAACGAGCCGTTGAAGATGCTGGATGCCGAGTTGGCGGACCGGAAGCGGCGCGCCCGGCATAGTATTGGACGAGGCGCTGACGGTTGCCTGCGGCGAGGGCGCGCTTCGCATCACCCGGCTGCAGCGTGCCGGCCGCGCGCCTGTCCCCGCGGCCGATTTTCTGCGCGGCTTCGCCGTGCCTGCCGGCAGCCGAGCTCGGCGACATGACGACAGCCTACGCCCTGCTCATTGAATATGACGGGCGCGGATTTCGTGGGCTGGCAGATCGCAGCCTAACGGACTCTCCATCCAGCAGGTGCTGGAGGAAGCCGCCTCCCGTCTTGCCGAGGGCGCGCCGGTGGCCGCCGCCATCGCTGGGCGGACCGACGCCGGAGTGCATGCCGAAGGGCAGGTTGCCATGATTACGCTGCCGAAGGATCTGCCGCCCGAGCGAGTGCAGGAGGCACTCAATTTCTACATGAAGCCGCATGCAGTCGTGGTGCGGGACGCCCGCATAGCGCCGGAGGGCTGGCATCCGCGCTTCAACGCCGTCCGGCGTCGCTACCGCTATGTCATCCTCAACCGGCGCGCGCGCCCGGCACTGGAACTTGGCCGCGTCTGGCACCTGCCGCATACGCTGGAGGCGGCGCCATGGCGGAGGGCGCGCGTCACCTCCTGGGGCGGCACGATTTCACCTCCTTCCGGGCGGCAAGCTGCCAGGCCAAGAGCCCGCTCCGCACGCTCGACCGCCTCGACGTGCGGCGGGATGGCGTTCACATCATCATCGAGGCGGAAGCGCGGAGCTTTCTGCACCACCAGGTCCGCAACATGGTCGGCACGCTGAAGCTGGTCGGTGAAGGTACCTGGGCGCCGATCCGAGTGGCCGAAGCCTTGGCCGCCCGCAATCGCGCCGCCGCCGGCCCCACGGCGCCGCCTGATGGCCTGACCTTCATGAGTGTCGAGTACGAGCCGCCGCTCTTTTCGCAGCTGAGCTGAGGGCGTTCAGGCCGCGACCGCGAACGCTCAACTCTGATCAGGCAGAGTCGAAACCGAATAGGGGTACCATTCCCCGCGCGTGACCGGCAGAGCGGAACTCGGAACCGGTTCCTGGCGCGGGTCGGTGCGACCATCAGGCGCCAGTTGATCAGCCTCGGTCGTCACGGCCTGGTTGTAGCCAGGCCCTTCGACGATATCGGTCAGGACAGCAACGACGACCTGACGGTCCATGCCGCTCTTCA
This sequence comes from uncultured Alphaproteobacteria bacterium, assembly GCA_963834475.1. Classification (GTDB taxonomy): domain Bacteria; phylum Pseudomonadota; class Alphaproteobacteria; order Acetobacterales; family Acetobacteraceae; genus Acidisoma. Next base: position 459,053 of record CAWIBZ010000005.1, read on the forward strand.
CGGCCTCTTCGACCAGCGCATCCAGCCGCGGCTTGACCCAGTCATGGACGGGGGTGGAGGGCATGAGGGCGGGTCCTTTGTCGCGGTGATCTCAGGTCACGAAGCTAGAGGCCGGATAGCCTTGGGCAAAGAGTAGCGCGCGCAGATTACCATGGTCCACACGGGCGCGGGCCTCACGCGCGACAATCGGCTTGGCGTGGTAGGCGATGCCGAGGCCGGCCACCGCCAGCATGGCGAGGTCGTTGGCACCATCCCCCACCGCCATGGTGGCAGAGAGCTGAAGACCGCGCTCCTGCGCCAGCCGCAGCAAGGTTGCTTTCTTCGCGTCGCGGTCCAGGATCGGCTCACCGACCTCGCCGGTCAAAGCCTTGCCGTCATCGAGCAGAGTATTGGCATGATGGCGGTCGAAACCCCAGAACCTCGGCGACCTTGCCTGTGAAAAAGGTAAAGCCGCCCGAGACCAGAGCTGTCAGCGCGTTATGCTTGCGCATGGTGGCGATGAGTTCCTGCGCGCCGGGCATAAGCTCCGTTTTCTCCCAGGTTGTCTGGAGAGCCTCGACCGAGAGGCCGCGCAGCATGGAAACCCGGCGGCGCAACGCTTCGGCGAAGTCGATCTCGCCATTCATGCTCTGCCGCGTGATGGCCGCGATCTCGGCCTGCAGGCCCGCATAGGCCGCAAGTTCGTCCAGCGTCTCACTCGTGACGATCGTACTGTCCATGTCCGCGACAAGAAGCCCTTTGCGGCGTCCGCGCGTTTTGGTGACGATCCAGTCTACGCGCGCATTGTCGAGTGCCTGTTGCACCAGAACGGGGTCAGGCTCCTGATCGATCGGAATGTCAGCCGCCTCTCCTTCGCTCAGAATCACGGGATCGCCACCCTTCACGGCTTCCCCTACCCGACGGATCATGGCAGCAGAAAGGTCTATGGAACGGCGATCAGCGATGAGCGTAAGGATATGGCGCATAACGCGCGCAAACTGACCGGAGCGCATGGCCCGCGCAAGGTCCGCTGCGGGAATAGGAGGGTTCTTTTCGCGATCCGGGCTGAGAGGCAGTGATGGACGAGGACGTCGCCTTCCGAGATCCTCTGCAAGCGCCGCTTCCGCTCGCGGTGTTCGTGGCGGGCCCGACCTGCAGCGGCAAGTCGGCGCTCGCCCTTGCCCTCGCGGAGCGCCTGGGCGGCGTCGTGATCAACGCCAATTCCATGCAGATCTATCGCGAACTGCGCATTCTGACGGCACGGCCGAGCGAAGCCGATGAGGCCCGCGTGCCCCACGCTCTTTACGGTATACGCCACGCTGCGGAACCCGGGCATGTCGCCTGGTGGCGAGAGGCCGCGCTGGACAAAATGGCCGAAGCCCACGCACGCGGCCTGTTGCCGATCCTGTGTGGAGGCACCGGCCTTTATTTCTCGGCCCTTCGCAATGGTATCGCCGAGATCCCGCCGATCGATCCGGAGGCTCGGTCAGAAGCACGGGCAGCCCTGGCGATGGTCGGCCCGGAAGCGCTTCATGCCGAACTTGCGGCCCGTGACCCGGACACGGCGGCGCGATCCGCCCCTCCGACGGCCAGCGTATCGCGCGAGCCTATGAGGTGCTGCTGAGCACCGGGCGGGGTCTCGCCTCCTGGCGGCGCCACGCGACACTGCCCCCGCCACCCTGGCGTTTCCGCGCCATCCAGCTCGACCCGCCGCGCGCGGATCTGCAAGCCGGGGCGGCACGGCGTTTTGACGCCATGTTGGCCGCCGGAGCCGCGGAAGAGGTGCGGCGCTCGCCGCCCAGGGCCTGGATGCCGCCTTGCCTGCCATGCGTGCCCATGGCGTGCCGGAACTAGCCGCCTATCTCCGCGGCGAGATGTCGCTGCAGGCGGCCCGCGCCCAGGCAGTGGCCAATACGCACCATTACATCAAGCGCCAGGCGACCTGGTTCCGGCACCATGAATTAGCCGAAAGGGCCATCTGCATATGATCCATGCGCAAATCACGCGATCCTGCGCAACTTTCGGAAAGCGGAATAGCTGATCTGACTCGTTTTATTCGCGACGCTGGTTGACGCGGCGAGGCCACGGGGTTCATTACGGGCATCCAGCAATTCGGCTGCAGCCGAGGACCTGCCATGAATGCCGCCATGACCCACGCCGAACTCCCTGCCGCGGGCGCCCAGGTGCTCCTTCGCGCGCTCAAGGAGCAGGGCGTAGAGGTTATTTTCGGCTATCCAGGCGGCGCAGTATTGCCGATTTACGATGCGCTGTTCCAGCAGAATGCCATTCGCCACATTCTGGTGCGCCATGAGCAGGCAGCGGTGCATGCCGCCGAAGGCTATGCCCGCAGCACGGGCAAGCGTGGGCTGCGTTCTCGTGACCAGCGGGCCGGGTGCGACCAATGCCGTCACCGGCCTGGTCGACGCGCTGATGGACTCCATCCCGCTGGTCTGCCTGACCGGCCAGGTGCCGACGCATCTCATCGGCAATGACGCCTTTCAGGAGGCAGACACGGTCGGCATCACCCGGCCCAGCCACCAAGCACAACTATCTCGTGAAACAGTCGGAAGATCTCGCCCGCGTGGTGCATGAGGCCTTCTACGTGGCGCGCAGCGGCCGTCCCGGCCCTGTCGTCATTGATCTGCCCAAGGATATCCTGATCAAACCGGCGCCCTATGTCGCCGCGCCCTCCGAGCCGCATCGCAGCTACCGTCCGCAAACAGAACCCGATGCGGCGCAGATCGACAAGGCGGTGGCGCTCATCCGCGGCGCACGGCGCCCGATCCTCTATATCGGCGGCGGGCTCATCAATGCCGGGCCCGAGGCCTCGGCCCTGCTGCGCGAACTCGTGGCCGAGACCGGCATTCCCTGCACCAAACGCTCGATGGGCCTGGGCGCCCTGCCCGCCAGTGACCCGCATTTCCTCGGGCATGCTGGGCATGCACGGCACCTACGAAGCCAATATGGCGATGCACGACTGCGACGTGATGATCAACATCGGCGCCCGCTTCGATGATCGCGTGACGGGGCGGCTCAATGCCTTCAGCCCGCGGTTCGAAGAAGATCCACGCCGATATCGACGCCTCCAACATCAACAAGAACGTGGTGGTGGATGTGCCGATCGTGGGTGACGCCAGCCCGTATCCTGCGCGCGCTGCTGGACGCGCATCCGCGAGCGAGAGTGCCCAGCCTGATCGGACCGCCGATCACCGCCTGGTGGCGGCAGATCGACGGCTGGCGCGAAAAGCGCAGCCTCGACGTTCGTCCAGCCGCAGGCGCCGGGCTCGATCATCAAGCCGCAGCACGCGATGCGCCGGCTCTATGAACTGACGCAGCAGAGCGGGCGGGACACCTTCATCACCACCGAAGTCGGCCAGCACCAGATGTGGGCGGCCCAGCATTTCGGCTTCGAGCGGCCGAACCATTGGATGACGAGCGGCGGCCTCGGCACCATGGGCTATGGCCTGCCCGCCGCCATGGGCGTGCAGGTGGCCCACCCGGACGCGCTGGTGATCGATATCGCCGGCGAAGCCTCCATCCTGATGAACATCCAGGAGATGGGCACGCTTGCCCAGTACCGCCTGCCGGTGAAGATCTTCATCCTCAACAACCAGTATATGGGCATGGTCCGTCAGTGGCAGGAATTGCTGCACGGCAGCCGCTACTCGGAAAGCTATAGCGAGGCCCTGCCGGACTTCGTGAAGCTTGCCGACAGTTTCCACGCAGTCGGCATGCGCGCGACCACGATCGAGGATCTCGACCGGGTCATCCTGGAGATGCTGAAGTGCGACCGCGCGGTGATCGCGGATATCGCGGTCGACCAGGCTGAGAACGTCTATCCCATGATCCCCTCGGGCGCCGCTCATAATGAAATGCTGTTGGGCCCGGACCGGCACCACAACAGTGCGGAAGTGACCAATGCCGGCATGGTGCTTGTGTAATGAGCGAGATGACGAACGCTGAGCGCAGCGCAACCATTTCCGTACTGGTGGATAACGAGGCGGGCGTGCTCGCCCGCGTCATCGGGCTTTTTTCCGGCCGCGGCTACAACATCGACAGCCTGACGGTCGCGCCTGTGGACCCTGACTTGTCCCACAGCCGCATCACGGTCGTGACCCGAGGGACCGATCTGGTGATCGAGCAGATCAAAGCACAACTGAACCGCCTGGTGCCCGTCCATAAGGTGGCCGATCTCAGCGCCGAAGGGCCGCATGTGGCCCGCGAACTGGCGCTTGATGAAGGTGGCCGGCCAGGGTGAGCTGCGCGTGGAAGCGCTGCGCATTGCGGACGCATTCCGGGCCAAGATCGTCGATACCACGATCGAGAGCTTCATCTTCGAAGTGACCGGCGCGACCGAAAAGATCGATGCCTTTCTGGAGCTGATGCGCCCGCTCGGCCTCGCCGAGATTTCGCGCAGCGGGGTCGCGGCAATCGCCCGCGGCACCAAGACCATCATCTGAGCCGGCGGCCCCCGGGCCAAGGACGAGACTGTTTTCAACGGGAGACGAGTGAAGATGCGAGTCTATTACGATCGCGACGCCGATGTGAACCTGATCAAAGGCAAGAAGGTCGCGATCATCGGCTTCGGCAGCCAGGGCCATGCCCATGCGCTGAACCTGAAGGACAGCGGCGTGCGCGAGATGACCATCGGTCTTCGCCCGGGCTCGGCCGAGCGCAGCCAAGGCTGCAGCTGCCGGCTTCCAGGTGATGGACCCGGCAGATGCCGCCAAATGGGCCGACGTCGTCATGGTGCTGACCCCGGATGAAGGCCAGGGCGACCTCTACCGCGAAAAGCTGCACGCCAATATGAAGGCGGGTGCAGCGCTTGCCTTCGCGCATGGCCTGAACGTCCACTTCAACCTGCTCGACCCGCGCGACGATATCGATGTGTTCATGATCGCGCCGAAGGGCCCTGGCCACACCGTGCGCGGCGAATACCAGAAGGGCGGCGGCGTTCCCTGCCTTGTCGCCGTGGCGCAGGACAAGTCCGGCAATGCCATGGATATCGCGCTCTCCTATGCCTCCGCCGTCGGCGGTGGCCGCGCCGGCATTATCGAGACGACCTTCAAGGAAGAGTGCGAGACCGATCTGTTCGGCGAGCAGGCGGTGCTCTGCGGCGGTCTCGTCGAGCTGATCAAGGCTGGGTTCGAGACGCTGGTGGAAGCCGGCTATGCGCCGGAAATGGCCTATTTCGAGTGCCTGCACGAAGTGAAGCTGATCGTCGACCTCATCTATGAGGGCGGCATCGCCAACATGAACTACTCGATCAGCAACACGGCCGAATACGGCGAATATGTCACCGGCCCGCGCATCATCACGGCGGAGACCAAGGCCGAGATGAAGCGCGTTCTGGACGATATCCAGTCCGGCCGCTTCGCGCGCGACTGGATGCTGGAGAACAAGGTCAACCAGTCGAGCTTCAAGGCGACCCGCCGCCGTCTCGCCGAGCACCAGATCGAGGAAGTGGGCGAGAAGCTGCGCGGCATGATGCCCTGGATCTCCAAGAACCGCCTGGTCGACAAGACCAAAAACTAATCCGTCACTCCCATGACTGATGAAACGGCCATCCGCCCCCGGGCGGATGGCCGTTTCCTTTGCCGCCTGATCGTCATTTTCCATCGGGCTCGTTGCGTTTTATGGTGATTGCCCCGCCCCGCCAGGGGCAAAAGCGGTGGGGGAAAACGCCTATGAACCGGGACGACATCGACCACAAAGCCATTCTGGACAGCATCCGCGCCGAATTTCTTGACAGTTTCGACGAGGAACTGGAGATGGAATTGGATGATGCGCGGCTGGCACGCCTCGCGGGTGAAGACGAGGGCTCCGCCGAAGGCAGCGGACGGGCCTCAACCGCCAATTCTACTTTCACGGAACTGTTTCGCCTGCAGGGCGAACTCGTCAGGCTGCAGGACTGGGTGCAGACCAAGAAGCTCAAGGTCGTGGTGCTTTTCGAAGGCCGCGATGCCGCCGGCAAGGGCGGCGCCATCAAGCGGATCACCCAGCGGCTTAACCCGCGCGTCTGCCGTGTCGCGGCCCTGCCCGCCCCTAGCGAGCGCGAGCGCAGCCAATGGTATTTCCAGCGCTATGTTTCCCACCTGCCGGCCGGCGGCGAAATCGTGCTTTTCGACCGCAGCTGGTACAATCGTGCCGGCGTGGAGCGCGTCATGGGCTTCTGCTCGGACGAGGACGTCGAGAGGTTCTTCGAGGACGTGCCGGACTTCGAGCGCATGCTCGTGCGCTCCGGAATCATCCTCGATCAAATATTGGTTCTCCATCACCGATGATGAGCAGCATCTGCGCTTCCAGATGCGTATCAACGATCCGCTGAAGCAATGGAAGCTGAGCCCGATGGATCTCGAATCCCGGCGCCGGTGGGAGCATTACACCAAGGCCAAGGAAAGCATGCTGGAGCATACGCATATCCCCGAAGCCCCGTGGTGGGTCGTGGAGGCGGTGGACAAGAAGCGCGCCCGCCTCAACTGCATCCGTCATCTGCTCAGCCAGATCCCCTATGATGATGTTGACCATACGCCCGTGATTTTGCCGGAACGCGTGCGCAACCCGGATTACATTCGCGGCCCGATCCCGGACGAGATGTACGTTCCGTCATTGTATTGAAACGATCCATCCCCTTACGTGCCTCTGGTTGAGCGCCTTCCATTTCGATATAATATCGAAATGGAAGGCGCTTCGCTTCTGCGGGTCCACCACCCTGTCTCGCTCCACGCGACCAGATCGCGGCCTGTGACCAAGGCACGGCTGGCGACGGGCCTTCTCGCCTTCAGCGTAGCGACTTTTCTTTTCATGCAAATATGGGCCGGGCTGGCCTTGCGCGGGCTCTACGCCGACGGCTGCTACTATGCGGCCCGGCTTTGGCTCGCCCATAGCTTCGTTGTCATCGAGCCATCGCGATGGACGGCCCAGATGCTGGTGCAAATGCCCGTCGTGCTCGTCATGTGGCTTGGCACCCCATCTCCGCTGGTCGTGGCGCAGCTGTTCAGCCTGTCGACAAACCTGATGCCGCTTCTTTGGACCATGCTGAGTTTTGCCCTGCTGCCGCGTGGCATGCGGGCCTATGCGCTCTTTCCGCTCGTCGTCTACCTTGCCGCCGGAACAAGCGCGGCGATCGCGAGCATTGCCGACGGTCCCTTCGCTGCCGCCTATCTTTGGCTGCTGCTCCTTCTGATTGCTGTTGCACCGCCGACGCGGGGGCGTCTGGCGTTGATGCTGCTGCTCGCTCTCGGCACGCTCCGCCTGCATGAGGCGACGGCGATACTCGGCCCCATCCTCATTCTTGCTTGTATCTGGCGCGCGCGGCATACGCGCGATACGCCGCACCGCATCATCCTGGCGCTCACGGCATTGCTGGTGATGATCGGGTCCGCCCGCGCAGTCCTGGACATCACCCATCCGAGGGCACCAGCGAATCGCGACGCCTTCGTGCGCGACGTCTTACACCTCCGCTGGCTCGTCACGCCGGGCATGGGGCTGCATGTGCCCGCGCTCGCCGGGCTGCTGGCCCTCCTCGGGCTTGCCGCCTGGCTCCTCGCGCGGGGCCGGCCGCGCGTCGCCGGCGCCATTTACATGCTATGTGCCGCACTCTTCCCGCTCCTCGCTGGCTTGGCCCTGCTGCTGCCCACGGCAGCGCCCAGCGCCTTTGCGGCCCGCGGCCTTTCGTGCCTGGTCTCAGCCCCGGTGATGCTGATCCTGCTGGCGGAGCGCTGCGGCTGGATCGCTCCAGTCAGGCCACAGCGCTCCATCACCACGCTCGCGGCCTTGCTTGGCTTCACCCTGGTCGTGGCCGACGGTGCGGCCAATGCAGAATGGTCAGGCTATGTCAGTTCCATCCGGCAGGTGGTTGCCAGTCGGGCCGGGGTGATCCCCTGGCCTGTGGCGGTGGCGGAACTGTCCCCGCCGCAGGCCCAGCGGCTGCAACGCTTATCCTGGCCCTGGACGACGCCGCTAATGAGCCTTTGGCTTGCGCCCGCCGCAGATCCCGTCACCAGCTTGATCAGCAATCCGCCGGGCACGGCATGGGAGCCGATCAGCCCGACCGAGCAACATGCACTGCTGCACGGAACACCCCCCTCGGACCTCCGCCAGGCGCTGGCCCGGCTGAAACCGTGGCTGGCACGGTGAGCCGACTGACGGCCCCGACGTCGAAAGCTGCGACCGGGGTCAATCCGATGACGGTAAGGAGTGTGCGCCCGGTGTCACGCACAGATGGGGAGAACCGCGTCCGGCCATAGGCGCTGTTTCTCTATCTCCCCCAGTACCTCTTGTTGCGATCTGCCGGCCAGAATTCCGGTCATGACCAGGACAGAACGACAGCCCTGCTCCACCGCCCCCGCGATGTCGTGTTCCAGACTGTCGCCCACGGCCCAGATTCTCTTGCGGTCCAGGGAAGCCCCGCTCAACAAGGCGAATTCGGCGAAGGCCGCCTCGTAGATGGCGGCATGGGGCTTGCCGATCCAGAGCACGGGGCCGCCCATCTCTGCGTAAAGGCTCGCGATCTGGCCCGGCGCCGGCGCCAGGCAGCCGTCGCCCAGGACCATGAGCCGGTCCGGATTGCCGCAGAGGCAGGGAACGCCACGGCGGGCCGCAGCCTCCAGGCGGCGGCGATAGCCATCAAGACCAATGCGATCCGCCTCGCTGCCCAGGAGCAGAATAAGATCCGCGGCATCGGCATCCTCCGTCTGCTCGAAGGGCAGCCCCTCTGTCGCCGCGGGATCAGGCCCGCGGGAGAGCACCAGGCAGCGGCGCGCACCGGGAAACCGGCCGGACGCCTCACCCGCAAGCAGGCGCCACACAACCTCTCCCGAGGTCAGGCACGCATCGTAGCAATCGGCGGACAGGCCAAGCCGCGCCAGGCGTGAAATATTCGGCGCCGCGCGCTTGCCTGAATTGGACAGGATAATGATGCGCTTGCCGGCCGCTTTTGCACGCCGCATGGCGGCCTCAGCACCGGGATAGAGTGCGACCCCATCGTGAATGGTGCCGAACTGGTCCAGCAAAAAGGCGTCGGCCTCATCGAAGACCGCGTCGATCTCGCTAATTGGTCTCGGTCTGATCATGTCATCCGTTCATCCTGAGGCGAAAGCGAAGCAATGCCATGGGGGTGCCATGGCCGTCACGCGATCGTGGCTTCGACCTGAGTTGAACCGGATACCTGACGCCTCACGTTTCGATCTTGAGAAGAAACCACAAAGGCGAGGCCATGATGATGAAGGATCTATCGCTCGTTCTTCCTGCGGCTTGTGTGCTCTTCGGCCTGGCCGCCTGCACGGACACCATGGGGACAACGGCCAAGGAGCCGGCTCCCACCTCCCCCATCAATTCGCCGGCAACGTCGGCACCGACGAACCCAGTCACCGGCGCTGTGCCTGGAACGAATAGCACGGGTGCCTCGCCCGCCTCGCCTGGCGGTGGTGGTGGCGCAGGCGGTGGAGGCTCGGGCGGAGGGGGCTCTGGGGGCGGTGGCTATTGACATGGAGGGCGGACGTAGATTTGTCCGCCCTCCGGATGCCTCTGGCGGCTGCTAGAACTCAAAACGCGTGGCGGGATCCGCGCTTGTGCTGCCATCGGCGCGAAAGGCGTTCACCCCCCAGGAAAGAACGAGGCTGATGACCAGATTGGCGAGAAGCGCGTAAAAAGCAGCGTAGCCGGGAGCGAGGACGCCGCCCGGCAGGTGCAAGGGGAACGTCGCGGTCTTGAACCCCGCGGAGGCCGCCATGGCGGTGCCGATTGCCATGCCTGCTGCCCAGCCAGCGAGCAGGGCCTCCGGCCGCAGACGATAGCGGGAAAGGCCGAGCAGGACTGCCGGCAGGGTCTGGATGATCCAGATACCGCCCAGGAGCTGAAACTCGATAGCAGTCGTCGCCGGCAAGAGAAGGATGAAGACCAGCGCACCCAGTTTCACGAGCAGCGACATGAGCTTCGCCATGCGGGCTTCCTGTGCATCGGTCGCACCGGGCCGGATGAAGGCCTTGTAGAGATCGCGCGTGAAGATATTCGCCGTTGCGATGGACATGATGGACGCGGGAACCAGGGCGCCGATCGCAATGGCCGCGAAGGCGACGCCGGCAAACCAGGCCGGGAAGGCCGACAAAATCAGCGCGGGCACCGCGAAGTTGCCCTTATAGTGCGCGAAGCCAGCGGCATAGGCTGGATTCTTCGCGACGCCATAGGCAATCGCCATGAAGCCCAGAAGCGCCAGCAAGCCGAGAACAAGCGAATAGGCCGGCAGAAGCGCCGCATTGCGCTTGATCACGCGGCCGCTGCTCGCGGCCAGGATGCCGGTCATGGAATGAGGATAAAGAAACAGCGCGAGCGCGGAGCCGAGTGCCAATGTCGCATAGGCGCTGTAGCTGCCGAGACTGCCGGAGCCGGGAACGGGCAAGGTCAATTTCGCGGCGGGGACTGCCGCAAAGATCTTGCCCCATCCACCAAGATGCATCGGGATGACAATCGCCGCCGCGATGACGGTGACATAGATCAGCAGATCCTTGACGACGGCAATAATGGCCGGGGCGCGCAGGCCGCTCGTATAGGTGAAAGCCGCGAGGACGATGAAGGCAATGAAAAGCGGCACATCAGACCAGATGCCTGTTCCCTGAAGCCCGAGCGCCGCGAGCACCACCTGCATGCCGACAAGCTGCAGCGCGATATAGGGCATGGTCGCGAGCATGCCGGTGACCGCGACCGCGACCGAGAGGGCCCTGCTGTCGAACCGGCCACGGACGAATTCCGGTGCCGTCACATAGCCATGGCGCTTGCAGATGCGCCACAGGCGCGGAAAGAACGCAAACAGAATCGGGTAGATAATGATGGTGTAGGGAACAGCAAAGAACCCGACCGCACCTGCACCGAAAACCAGGGCGGGAACCGCAATGAAGGTATAGGCCGTATAAAGATCGCCGCCGAGCAGGAACCAGGAAATCAAGGTGCCGAAACGGCGGCCGCCAAGCCCCCATTCGTGGAGCGTATCAAGGTCACCGCGCCGCCACTTGGCACCGAGGAAGCCGAGAACAGTGACAAGACCGAAGAGAGCGAGGAAAACGACCAGCGCAACCGGCTGCAAAGCAAGCGGGGCCATTACGCATCATCTCCCGCGTCAATGCTGCGGTCTTCGATCAGGAAGACGAGGCCTGCAATGGCCGAACACAGAATGACCCAGAGCATCTGGTACCAGTAGAAGAACGGAAAGCCCAGAAAGCTCGGCGCCACGCGGTTGAAACAACCAACCGCCAGTACTGCCAGGACAGGAAGAATAAGCAGGACGCGCCACAAGCTGGCGCGCGAGCGGGTTTTCGGCATAGCCTCCTCCGGGTTCGCCACTTGTCGGGCGTGCCCTTCCCTATCAAGCAGCGATAGGACGAGCAATTCCCGGTGCCGAAATCAAGACCGCCAGCCGCATGTGACCCGCCGCGACACCTCAGGACTGGGCCGGAAAACGCGGATCCCAAAGACGGGCTGTCCCGGCCTGCTCATAAGCTTTACCGGCCGGATAACTGACAAGTTCCATTTGCATGCCCCAGGGGGACAGGAAATAGACCCAGGCTTCCCCGCCGCTCGGGCCTTCCGTCTTGAATTCCGGTTCGCCAAGGATTCGGACGTTATGGCTGCGCAAATAGTCGACGGCGGCAAGGATATCATCGACGTAGAAGGCAAGATGGTGGCCGCCGATATCGCTGTTGCGCGGCAGGTTGCGCGACTGATCGGGCGCAGCATACTCGAAGATCTCGAAGTTCGCGCCATTCTTGCAGCGCAGGACAGCAGATATCCCTGATACGGGCGCGTGGATGGACGTTGAGCTTTTCCTGCATCCGCGAGCCCGTATCGTCAGACTGCGGACCCAGCGCGTAGACGACTTCACAACCGATCACGTCCCTGAAGAAAGCGACTGCCTCCTCCAGGTTGGGCACGGTGAAGCCGATATGATCCGTGCCGCGCAGCCCAGGTATGTGTGCAGTCACCATTGTTTCCTTTTTTATTGTTCGTGGGAGCGGGCACTCGCCAGCCAAGCAGAAAATGCCCACTCCGAGATTTCGATCGTTATTTCGACGGCGGGACCCCAGCCGCGGCCAATGCCTCCGCCTGCCGCTGCGCGACCCTTTCTGTATCGAAGCCCGCCGTCACCTCATGATAGAGGCGGCTCCAGTTCAGCTCCGCCCGCAAGCGGAGAAAGACACTGCCAAGGCCCACGGCCGAGCGGTCCATGAGCACGAATTCGCGTGGCGGCCGCACGCCGCCGATGCTCTTGAGACCAGAATGCACCTCCTCGGCCACGCTGCGCCCGAACTGCCCGGTCGCTGTTTCCTGAATGCGCCGTACCCGGTCATCCAGCAGAGGTTCATAGAGGAAGCGAGCCCAGCCGTTGAGCACCTCGACCTTGCGGGGGGTGATGTCCGCAAAGCCCCAGCTGCTATAGGCTTCCGCTGCCCTTGCATCATCATTGTCGCGGACCGCCTCGAAGAGATCAATCACTCCGCGCACGAAGGTCGCCGGAAAGATGCGGATTGCACCGTAGTCCAGAAGATTGACCCCGCCATCGGGCCGAACCTGATAGTTGCCTAAATGCGGATCTCCATGGATGATGCCGTATTGATAGAAGGGCACGTACCAGGCCCGGAACAGCGCCTCAGCCACGCGATTGCGGGCATCGAGCGACGGATCGGTGTCCAGCCAGCGCTGGAGCGCCCCGCCTTCCAGCCATGTCATCGTCAACAGGCGCGACGTTGTCAGATCCAGGATCGGCGTCGGGACATGGACGTCCGGCACATCCGCCAGCATGTCCTGGTAGAGCCGCATATGCGACGCCTCACGCTGATAATCCAGCTCTTCCCGCAGACGTTCCGAGAGCTCCTTATAGATCTCATCGTGCTGGATCGCATTGTCCATGCGATGATAAATCGCCATTGCGAGCTTGAGCTGGCGCAGGTCCGCCTCGACCGTGCTCGGCATATCCGGGTATTGCAGTTTGCAGGCAACCGCCCGGCCGTCCGGCAATTCGGCCCTATGAACCTGGCCGAGGCTGGCCGCCGCCGCCGCCTCGTGACCGAAGCTTTTGAAGCGCGACTGCCAGTTGCCCCCAAGTTCGCCCGCCATCCGGCGGCGAACAAAAAGCCAACCCATGGAAGGCGCGTTGGCCTGCAGTTCGGACAATTCCGCCGCGTATTCCGGCGGCAAAGCATCCGGAATTGTCGTGAGGATCTGTGCGACCTTCATCAGCGGACCCTTGAGGCCACCCAAGACCTGGCGCAGATCCTCGGCATGCGCCGTGCGATCGGTCTTGATTCCGAAGACACGCTCGCCGGCAACCCGCGCGGCGATGCCGCCCATCGCCCCGGACGTACGGGCAAAGCGGCGGACACTGCCAAAGAATGTGGCTTCCCCCCGCTCCAGCTTCTCAGCCATGGATCAAGCCCCTGTCTGCACGAGATGCGGTGCGTCGGCTGCTTCCAACTCGTCGATGAAGCCCGATATCACATCGAGCCCACGGGTCCAGAAGGACGGGTCGGCTGCATCCAGACCGAAAGGTGCAAGCAGTTCCCTGTGGCGCTTCGTGCCCCCGGCACGAAGCATGGCCAGGTATTTTTCCTGGAAGCCGGGGTGGCCCTGGCCAAATTCGGCATAAAGAGCATTGACCAGACAATCACCAAAGGCATAGGCGTAGACATAGAAGGGGCTGTGAACGAAGTGCGGAATATAGGCCCAGTAGACCGCGTAGTCCGGCGTAAAGTCGAACGCCGGTCCGAGGCTTTCCTTTTGCACATCGAGCCAGATTTCACCGAGCCGCTCCGGCAGGAGCTCACCCTCCCGCCGCTCGCCATGGACGCGGCATTCGAACCGGTAGAAGGCGATCTGGCGGACGACCGTATTGAGCATATCCTCAACCTTGGCCGCGAGCATGATGCGGCGGCGGCGCGGATCTGTCTCCGCATCGAGCATCGCGCGGAAGGTCAGCATCTCGCCGAAAACACTCGCCGTTTCGGCCAAGGTCAGCGGTGTACCGGCCCGCAGATAGCCCTGCGCCTCTCCCGCCAGGATCTGGTGGACACCGTGGCCGAGTTCGTGTGCGAGCGTCATCACATCCCGCGCGCGGCCGTGGTAATTCAGCAGGATATAAGGATGGGCCGAGGGCACGGTCGGGTGGGCAAAGGCACCGCCCGCCTTGCCGGGACGGAGTTCGGCATCAATCCAAGGCTTGTCGAAGAAGCGGCGCCCGACGCCCGCCAATTCCGGGCTGAATGCACCATAGGCCTTGAGCACCAACTCGCGCGCCTCAGCCCAGGCGATGGTCTGGTCGGCATCGGTCGGGAGTGGCGCGTTCCGATCCCAGTGCTGGAGCTTCGGCAGGCCAAGCCACTTCGCCTTGAGACTGTAATAGCGATGGGATAGCCGGCCGTAATTGGCGACCACGGCGGAGACGAGCGCCTCCACGACCTCGTCTTCCACCATGTTGGAGCGGTTGCGGTAGCTGGCCGGAGTGGGGTACCGCCGCCAGCGGTCGATCGTCTCCTTATCTTTGGCGAGCGTGTTCGTGATCAGCGAAAAAAGCCGGATATTGGCGGCGAAGGTCTCGCTGATACCAGCGGCAGCGGCCTGCCTGGTCTCCCGGCTGCCGTCGGACAGCCGGTTCAAAGCGTCACTGACGGTCAGGGTCTTGTCGCCGACCGAGACCCGCAGCCCCGCCATGGTTTCATCGAAGAGGCGGCTCCAGGCGCTTGCCCCGCTGACCTCTTTTTCGTGCAGCAGGCGCTCGATCTCGTCCGAGACCTGATGCGGCTTGAAGATGCGCAGATCGTCGAGCCAGGGTTTCCACGCCGAAAGGGCGGGATCCGTGACCATCTCGGCCAGCCTCTGTTCGTCCAGGCGGTTCAGCTCAAGGGTAAAGAAGAGGAGATCCGTTGAAATCTCCGTCACCTTTTCACTCATCGACTGGTAAAAGCGGCTGATTTTAGAGTCCGAACTATGACCGCTGAACAGGAGTTGGGCATAGGACATGATCCGGCCCAGCACCTCCTCGATGGCTTCGTAGCGCCCGAGCGCCTCGGCCAGGCCGGCGGCCGACAATCCCTCAAGCTTGCCTGCGTAGTCGCCCCGGAAAGCGGCCGCGCGCGCCCTGCTCTCCTCGAGATCACGCAGGAGAGTTGGGCTTTCAGTGCCGCCATACAGGTCCGTCAGGTCCCATACAGGCAGAAGCTCTGCGGGGTCAGGCGTGCCGGCGCGGACCGCGCCATCCGGCAGGCAGAGCGTCTCAGTTAGAACCATGGTGACCGATCTCCCGACTATCCGGAGGCAGTCTAGGGCAAGGCATGCCCGGCTCATAGCATGCCCTCCCCGGCTGACCGACCATGCTTCCCTATCCTCCGCCAGCCCTACTCGGCAGCAAGGCGTGTCTCCGCGTCACTGCCATGCCGCCGTGTCTGCGCACGCAGCAGGCGAGCCATTCTGCGCAGATCCGCGTCCTCAAGCTTCATCGCGGCCTCCACCCAGACCTCGACGATGTCAATCAACTCCTCGCGCGTGAGGGGGTTCATCCGGTGGCGAGCCTGAAGGATGGCCTGGTGCGTGTTGTAGCGCCGGTCCAGGCGGCCGAGATATTCGCGCACGGCGACCTCTCCCTCGCCGTCCTCGGCCAGCATGTCGACCAAACCCATCTCGTGCAGCTCAACAGCCGAGTAGACCTTGCCGCTCAGGATGAACTTCTCTGCCCGCATCGCGTCGAGGCGGCGGGACAAGAATGAATAGGCGCCCATGCCGGGGAAGAGGTTGAACAGAACCTCGGGCAAGCCGAAGGTTGCGCTGCGCTCCGCGACGATGTGGTGGCAGGACAGAGCAGCCTCGAAGCCGCCCCCCAGTGCGGCCCCCTGCACCAGCGCCACGGTTATCATCTTATGATCATAGCCGATGGCGTTATGGTACACGACGTCCACGCATGCGTGCGCGTAGCTGCGGAGAGCATCGCGAGCGCGGGCACGGATCTTCTCGCTGAAGAGGTCTAGATCGCCACCAAGATTGAAGACGGCCGGTACGCGCGATCCGACCACGACATAGCGGAATGGGTCGGCACCGGCGGTCGCCAGATAAATGGCTTGTTGAACCCGCCCCATGTCCCGAAGCAGCTCCGGCGTATAGCTCGGCCGGCCGTCGGGACGCATAAAGCAGAACAACGCCCGGGCCGCCGGGTCGTGCTCCACCTGCATCGTGGGATAGTAGCTCCCGGTCAGTGCCGCGAGGGCCTGCCCAGGGCCCGCATCGGACATCTCGGACGGAAGTGAAGCCCAGTTGATCGACGGCTGAAGATAGGTCATGACAGACTCCTGTAACGCTCGCCTAGAGGCGACGACGCACGAACCCGGCCGGGACCACCCCAACCGTAGTCGGGCGCACTCATTCACTGTTGATTTAGGTGCCGCATAGACAGACATGCGCCGCGGAAAGATGCTTGACCGCACGGTCAGCCGTCTAGCGAGAGCAGCTTGGAAATGATCAAATTGGTCTATAAGTTTGCCGAGCCGTCTCGAAGCGCTGACCATTTCGGCTGCCCCTAGAACGGCGATCGGGGAAACAATGGCCTTTGTAGTCATCGTTGATGATCGCGCGACGAATTGCAGTATCTTCACACGGCTCGCCAGCTTTTTGGACGACAAGATCGAGGTTGAGGCCTTTTCAACCCCCGATCCCGCCTTGCGGGCGATTGACAACAAGGCCCCGGACCTTGTCATCACCGACTACAAGATGCCGCAGATGACAGGAGCTGCCTTCACGCAGCAGATCCGGTCGCTGCCGAACGGCCTGGACGTGCCGATTATTGTCATCACCGCCTATGATGACCGAGCCTTCCGTCTTGAGGCGCTGGAGGCCGGGGCGACGGACTTCGTCCAGACGCCCATCGACCACCAGGAGTTCATCACCCGCGCCCGGAACCTTTTGAAGATAGGTGCCCGGCAAAAGGAGATCCGGCACCGCGCGAATAGCCTCGCGGAGGAACTCGCCGACATAGAACAGGCAAGGCAGGAGCTTCTGCGCGGCAGCCGTGATCAACTGGCGCAGGTCATCGACACCGTGCCGGCCATGATCAGCGCTTATGACCGGCATGGAGCCCGCATCTTCTCCAATGCCTGTCATGCGGCAGCCTTCGGCCCAGGCGCGCCTAACGACCGGGATCCAAGTCGTGGGATGCGGTCGCACCAACTCGATGCGCGGGTGTTCGCGACAGGCCGGCCCCTGCCTTCGTTCGAAGAGGAGATGACGGACGCTGCCGGTCTTCGGCGCGTCTTCCTTACATCCAAGGCCCCCCTCAAATCGGCGGACAATATCGTCACTGGCGTGCTGACAACGTCTGTGGATATTACGGAACGCAAACGGGCGGAGGAGCATATGCACACCCTCGCCCATCGGGACGCTCTGACGGGGCTGCCCAACCGCCACGCGCTCACCCGCAGGATCGAAGATATGATCGACAGCTCGGCTGATCGGTCACCGTTTGCGCTGCACGTGATGGATTTGGATCGGTTCAAGAGCATCGGCCATGCCTTCGGTTTTGATACCGGCGAGCGGCTGCTGCAGGCGGTGGCCCAGCGCATGGCAGCACAGCTTCCCCCCGGCGCGGTGCTCGCGCGTTTGGGCGGAGACGAATTCGCGATCCTTCAAAGGGATCTCGGGGCTGAAAACGGGGACGACGGGGCCTCCCTGCTCGCCGAAGCGACACGCAAGAGCTATGCTGAGCCCTTCGCAATCGACGGCCGCAGCATCCACACAAGTGTCAGCATCGGCACGGTGCTCTTCCCGCGCGACGGGATGACGCCCGGCGCGCTGATGCAGCATGCCGACCTCGCCATGTACCAGGCCAAAGCCCATGGCCGGAATTGCGTCTGCCGATTCGAACCCGGCCTGCAATCCGCTGTGCGGAAAGCCGCCCAACTCGAAATCGACCTGCGCGCCGGCCTCATGCGGAACGAGCTTGTGATGCATTATCAGCCGCAGGTGGACGCGCAGAGCTTGCGTATCCTCGGGGTGGAGGCTCTGCTCCGGTGGCAGCCTGCCCCGAGCACGATCATCTCTCCGGATCAATTCCTGCCTCTGGCCGAGGCGGCAGGGCTGATGAACGAAATCAATATGTGGGTTCTTGACGCGGCCGCCCGCCAGGCAGCCGCCTGGGAGCGCAAAGGCATGCCGATCCGGGTTGGCATCAATCTGTCAGCCTCCCTGTTCCGCCAGCACGATGTCGCCTCCCTGGTCGAGGCGGCCCTCAAGCGCACAGGCGCCTCACCCCATCTGATCAGCATCGAACTCACCGAAACGACGTTGCTTGACGATCACGAATCCGCTCGCCGCCAGATCAAGAGCCTGCAGGAACAGGGCATTTCATTTTGCGTGGACGACTTCGGCACGGGTTATGCGTCTTTCGATTATATCGAGCGCCTCAAAGTTGACGGCGTGAAGATCGACCGGGGTTTCGTGCACAGCTTGTCCACGCGGACCGACGGCATAGCCGTGATCCGCGCTATCATCGGATTGGGCCGTGAACTGGGTATCCGTGTCATCGCGGAAGGCGTCGAAACACCAGCGCAACTGGCCGTGTTGCAAAACGAAGGCTGTAACGAAATTCAAGGCTACCTCTTCGCCCGCGCCCTGCCCGCAGCCGCGTTTGAGGACTTTTATAGGAACCATGCTGTAAAGATCGGCACGTTTGAGCGTGTCGTCTGAACGACGCCTGGCCTTCAGGCCGGCTCAGCGACGTGACGAAGGCAAACAGCAACAGTCCCGGCCCAGCCCGCATGGCGATACGATGGCGAAATCATCCGGATCCTCTGCAAGCGGCCCGGTGCCTCCCTCCGCCTCCCAACACGGATTGACCCACGCGCGCGGCCCTGGCCAAGTGTCCGTGCCGCTTGGCTGGAAGGCCCGCATCGCGGCGATCGTGCAACGCCTGAAAAAAGGTACCGGCACCGAGCACCAGATCGTCCTCAACCGGCTCATTATCGGTTTTGGAGTTTTCTTCTATCTCTTAGCGCTACGGCTTTATGGCGCGCTGCCCGATGCTGCGCTGCCGCTCCTGACATCGGGTTTCTACGCCGTTTTCGGCGTGCTCTTTTTCCTGCATCTTGCGGTCAGCGCCCGTCCGTCGCGTGCGCGTATCGTTCTGCAACTCGTTACCGATATCGCAACCCTCTCTTTGGGCCTGCATATCGGCGGCCGGATCGCAGCACCGCTCTATCCAATCTATCTCTGGGCGGTCCTCGGCTACGGATTTCGCTTCGGAATCGTCTATCTTCGTGCCGCCATGGCTTGCGCCGCCGTCGGGTTCGCCGTCTGCACCCTGACCACAGCCTATTGGCGGGACGACCTCTATCTCTCGATCGGACTTCTGACCGGGCTGATCGCGATCCCGCTTTATGCCGGCTCCCTCATCCGCAGCCTGTCCGCCGCCAAACAACAGGCTGAGCAGGCAAACCAGGCGAAAAGCCATTTCCTTGCCAGCGTGAGCCACGAGTTGCGTACGCCGCTCAATGCCGTCATCGGCATGAGCGACCTCCTGTCGGGGACCAGATTGGACCGCGAACAGAAGGACATGGTCGGAACCACGGGAACTGCCGCCCGCTCCCTGCTCAAGCTCATCGACGGGATTCTCGACTTCACACGCGTTGAAGCGGGCCAGATGCCGGTGCAGGCGGTACCGTTTGACGTGCGGGCCCTGATGTATGGGATCGAGCGCCTGGCGGCAGTGCCGGCTGCCGCGAAATCGGTCGGCCTTTCGACCTTTGTAAGCCCGGCGGTCCCCGCACAACTTCTCGGCGACCCGCGGCATCTCGATGATATCTTGCGCAACCTGCTCAGCAACGCGGTCAAGTTCACCGAACGTGGCTGGGTGCTGGCGACCGTCGATGTGATCGCGGAGGAGAACGGGAGGGTCACCCTTGCTTTCGAAGTCACGGACACCGGCATCGGCATCGCACCCGAAGCGCAATCCCGGATTTTCGACAGTTTTGCCCAGGCAGATGCCACCATCCTGGACCGCTTCGGTGGCACCGGCCTCGGCCTCGCCATTGCACAGCGCCTGAGCCGGTTGCAGGGAGGCGAAATTACCCTGCAAAGCCAGATCGATGCCGGCAGCACATTCCGCGTCGAACTCTCCTTCGGCATCGCGGACATGCCGCCCTCCCCTTTGCCTCGCCTCCATCTGGCCGTCATAGGGCCGGATTCGGGCGCCCTCACCAGCCTGGTGGCACGGCTGGAAGAACAATGCATGGATGTCTTTTGCCGGAGGATTACCCCGGGCAACGATCAAGCCCTCCGCCAGAGCTTCCTGGATGCGGAGGGGCTGGACGCCGTGCTCCTGGACAATGGCTGCCTGCCGACATCGCTCGAGATTCTCGCGCGCGTAACAGCCGCTGTGAAGGGGCGCAGGCCAGCGGTTGTCCTGCTGGGTGCTCCGCCGCCTGACTTCAGAGAACACCACTGGCGCCGGCACTTCCTGTCCTGCCTCGACCGCGGCCCTGCTCCTTCAGACCTCGACAGCGTTTTGCGGACGATCAGCGTTCGGGTCAACCGAGACGGCACGAGCGCGCTCGCTACGACGCCAAGCAGCCGTCCCTTGCACATCCTCGTGGCGGATGACAATTCCATAAATCAAAATGTTGTCTCTGCAATTCTGAAGCACGGCGGCCACAGCTACGAACTTGCCCATAACGGGGACGAAGCCCTAGATGCTTTAGAGCGCAGCCACTTCGACCTTGTCCTGATGGACGTCAACATGCCGGTGATGAACGGGCTTGAGGCGACGAAGCTCTATCGCTTCTCAACCGCCGGCGACAAACATTTGCCGATTTTGGCCCTCACCGCCGATGCCACGCCAGAGATGGCGGCGCGTTGTGTTGAGGCCGGCATGGACCTTTGTCTTGTGAAGCCGATCGAAGCGGATCGGCTGCTGAATATTATCGCCGAGTTTGCTGGCGGCGATAAAGCGGCCTCGGGCTCGGGCGCGGGGACAAAGGCCGCGACCGCCACCCCGCTCTCCGATGGCCCGCAGACGCTGAGGCTACGCTTGCTCAGGGATCTGGAACGGCTTGGCGGCGTTGAATTCGCCGCCAGCCTTGCGCAGGAATTCCTCGCTGACGCGGCCGGCTTGCTCGTCTCCCTGCGCGCCGCTGCCAGCGCGGGCGACACCGTGCTCTTTCAATCCGAGGCACATGCCCTGAGCAGCGCTGCCGCGAATATCGGCGCTGAAGCGGTGCTGAGCCGGTGCCGCGACTTTCGCCAGCTTAGCCTTTCCAATCGCCAGGAATGGCAAGAGGCCTTGAAAGGACTTACCGACGAGGTCGACCGCGTCGCGGCCGCCCTGTCACGGGAATATCCGAGCGCCGAGCTGGCTACGAAAGGTAGTATTCACTGAGAGGTGCGAAGCCGTTGAAGCCCTGCGCCGCATAGGTGCTGACATAGGCGCCGGCAGCCTCGAACTGAACGCGATCACCTTCCGTAAGCGCCAGGGGCAGACGGTAGTTGCTGCGCTCATAGAGGATATCAGCGCCGTCGCAGGTGGGGCCGGCCAAGACAACGGGGCCGTCGGCCTTCCCGTCATGCTCGGTGGAGAGGCGATAGCGGATTGCTTCCCCCTCGGTTTCCGCCAGGCCTCCGAAGCGACCGATGTCGAGATAGACCCAACGCGGCGCCTCAGGGGCCGGATCACGCTTGCTGACCAGCACCACCTCGCTCGAAACAATGCCGGCGTTTCCGACAATCCCTCGCCCAGGTTCGATCGCCAGATCGGGGACATTGTTGCCGAAATGACGGGCCACCGCGACCATGATTGCCTCGGCGAAGGCATCAACGGGCGGGACATCTCCGCGATAGCGTGCGGGCAGGCCCCCGCCCAAATTGAGAAAGCGCAGATCAAGACCGGCCTGGGTGAGATCGGTGAAAACCGTTGCCGCCTCCCCGATCGCCCGCACATAAGCCAGGGGGTCCGTCTGCTGGCTGCCGACGTGGAACGAAAGCCCCCAGGGGCGCAACCCCATATCCTGGGCCAGCGGCAACAGCCGCCTTGCCTCGGCAGCAGAGGTGCCAAACTTCTTCGAAAGCGGCCAATCGGCTCCGCCATTACCGACCATGAGGCGGCAATAGACCCGGGCGCCGGGTGCGGCGACCGCCAGCTTATGCAGTTCCTCCTCCGAGTCGAAGGCAAAGAGGTCGACGCCCAGAGCACGGGCCCGCTCGATGGCCGAACGCTTCTTGATGGTGTTGCCGAAGCTGATGGCGGCTGGACTGGCGCCAGCCGCGAGGCATTGCTCGATTTCTTCGATGCCCGCCGCATCGAACGAACTGCCGAGGCCCACGAGCCGCTCCAGGATCCGCGGCGCAGGATTGGCCTTCACCGCGTAGTAGATAGTGGCGGGGGGCAGCACTCGGCGCAGGTTGAGGTAATTCTCTTCGACCTGGCCGAGGTCGACAACCAGGCAAGGCGTCGCCACCTTGTTCGCGGCCAGAAACTGCGTGACCTTGAGTGTCATCGCTTAATGCCCCAAATCAGATCGCCCAGCTATCCAGGCTGCGGGCGAGGTTGCGAAACGGTCGAACGAACTAGCGACCAAGTGAGTTGCCAGAACGCTTGACGTCGTTGCGTAAACCCGAGGGGCCAGAGGCACGTGCGTTACAGCGTGACGCCGCACATAGCGGCCCTGGGATCGCGGCGCAAGTTAGAATCCCATTAAAAAAACGGCTTCGACACTGCCTTGGGAACATCGGCTAACATACTGGTGATAAAAGAAAATATGTTTGCGGTTGAAACTCGGCCTGTTCGGTCGCAAACCGTGGCCGCAAGGAAGCGCAAGCGCATGGCACAAAGCAGGCTGCAGGACGGAATCCGGAAGCAACTGAAGACGCCGCGTGGCCGCGTGCTGCGGGCGACCGCGCTTGCCATGATTTCGGATTACATGTCGCTCAATGCGGCCGGCTGCGCCTTCTATGCGACGCTCGCCCTGTTTCCCGCGGTCACCATGCTTATCTCAGTCTACGGCATGGTGTTCGATCCCGTGACGGTGGAGCCCCAGCTCGCCTATCTCCGCCAGATCATGCCGAGCGCGGCCTATCAGCTGCTGTCCGACCGTGTCCACGAACTCGTCTCGAACCGCAGCGGCACGCTCAGCATCAGCCTCGTCATCAGCCTGATGATTGCCTTTTGGTCGGCGGCTTCCGGCACGAAGTCGCTCATCTGGGCGCTCAATTTTGCCTACCGCCGAAAGGAGACGCGCAGCGTTTTCCATTTTCAGGCCCTGGCGATGGTCATGACCTTTGGCACCATTCTTGCCGCCGTGCTTGGAATTGGCGTGCTGGTGGGCCTGCCCAACGCTTTCTCAGCGCTCGGCCTGTCCCGATATACAGCCCAGCTTGCCCACCTTTCGAGCGTCGCCGGGCTGTTTGTGTTCGTACTCGGGATGCTGTCGCTGTTCTACAAGATCGGACCCGCGCCGCATCCCGACGGGGTGGGCCCGGTGCTGCCCGGCGCTGTCACGGCGGCCGTGCTCTGGCTGTTGGTATCCGTATTTTTCTCTTTTTATGTCAGCAACATAGCAAGCTATAGTGCGACGTACGGCGCGCTCGGCGCCGCCGTCGGCGTCATGATGTGGTTCTGGGTGAGCGCCTATGCTGTGCTGTTCGGCGCCGAGCTGAATGCGCAGATCGACCGGGTGCGCAAACCGAACCGGCAGCGGGAGCCGAGAAGCAGCCCGCCAGCGCCGCATGAGCGCGCCGCACCGGAAAACGTCGTGGCCTCGGGAGAGACACCCAGCGGAATCGGACCCTCCCGGCCCTCAGCCGGTAGCCACCGCGACCTCGCCCGCTGACGCATGTTTGCGAACCCGCCGGGCCTTGGCAGAGGACCCGGCCGCCGGGGCCTTACCCAGCCCCACGGTTACCACCCGCGCCGCCGCGGGGCCGCAGCTTCCCACCCGCAATTTGTGATCACTGCCATATAGCTCGAGCAAAGGGCTGTAGTAGGGATCGCCCTGCCTCAGCAGATCAGCCCAATCCCGGCGCAGCTTTTTGTCATCATTCGGGTGCTTGAGGTGAGCCTTGGCGATGCGTGTCACCGATTCGTGGTGAAATAGGATCGTCCGACCGTCATAAAGAACCTTGTAGCCGGCGCGCCCGACGCGGAGACAGAGGTCAGTGTCATTGAAACCAACGACATAGGCCTCGTCAAAGCCGTCAACCTGATCAAAGACCGCCCGCCGCATCATCATGCAGGCGGCCGTGACGGCAGAGAAGTCTCGGACGGCGGTGAGTGAGGCGTTGTAGCCAAGTCTGCGGGTGCCATCCTGCTCCCATACCGGCTCGAACCGAAGCGCGTGATCAGCGAGACCGTTAATGCCGACGATCACGCCGCCATGCTGGATGCGCCGGTCGGCGTACATCAACGCTGTCCCGACAATCCCGACATCGGCGCGCGCGGCCAGAGAGCGCATGCGCGGCAGCCAGCCTTTTTCAAACGCTTCGATATCGTTATTCATGAAGAGAACAAAGGGCTCGCCTTGGCCGCACGTCCTGACCGCGAGATTGTTCATCAGCGCATAATTGAAGATCCCCTGATAGGGCATCACCGTATGACGCTTGGCGAGCCTGGCGAGATAGTTCTTCGATTTCGCTTCCTTCGATTCATGGTCGATCACGACAAGCCGGTAGTCTTCGGCGGGCGTCGTCGCTTCGATGGATTCGACGCATTGCCTCAGGACGTCGATCCCATCCTTGGTCGGGATGACGATCAGCACCTTCCCGCCCGGATCCGGCCAGGCAATTTCAAACTGGTTGAATTCCACCGCCTGCCGCGCCTTGGCGCCCGTGCCCAGACGGTCAAGATGGCGCTGGATGGCCGCGGTCGTCGCCTCCATCACCTCCCCCTGCTTGGCATGCCCTGTACTGGTCGAATGGGTCCGCCAGCGATAGAGCACGCGAGGGATATGAGCGATGGTCCGGCTGTTCTCGATCGCGCGCAGAATAAAATCGACATCCGCGGAAATCGGCAAGCTCGCGTCGAAGCCGCCGATGCGCTGGGCGATGTCGGTTCTGACCGCGACCATATGCACGAAATAGGGGTGGGACAGGTAATAATCGTGCGAAAAGGCCGGGCGAGCGCGCACGTCAAGCACGACGGCGCTGTCCTCTGCCGTCAGCGCCTCGTCACTATAGATGAAATCGGCGTCGGTGGCCTTGGCCGTGGCGATGAGATGATGAACCGCATCCGGCTCCAGCACGTCATCATGGTCCATCAAAGCGATATAAGGGAGCCGTGCAGCCTGGATGCCGCGCGAGGTTGCACCTGCAATTCCTTCGTTGCTTGGCGATGAGACAACGCGAATACGTGGCTCCATTTGCGCAAACCACGAGAGCGTGCGCGAGACGCGCGGGTCAGTCGATGCGTCATCGACGCAAATCAGTTCCCAGGCGCCACACCATTGCGTGCAGACACTGCGGAGCGCTTCGGTGAGCCAGTCATGCCGCGTATTGTAGACCGGCATGACCAGGGAAATGCCGCAGCCTTCGGCGGAGGCGTCCATTTTTGCGCGCAAGCGGCGCAGGACTTGCGGCGGAATGCCGCGATCGGGCGTAAGATACTCTTTGATATTGGGGTTGAGCTTCGGCTGTTGGGGACCGCCATTAAGAATGATGTCGGTATCCTTCACGCGCACCGATATGTCCCGGTCGAAGAGCGTGTGGAGCGGCTCCTCGAAGGCCACTCGGAATCCACAACGATCGGTGGGGAGGCCGGCTTCCAGCACGTCCCGGCGCAGGCCATTGGCAAGCGCCGTCCCGATCACGCGGCCATCACACAGGGCTTCAACAGTGCAGGGCGTATCGGGCCGGCTCAAATCAATCACCCAGCCGCAGGCCTGGTTGCCCTCGATATTGTCGAACAGTCCGCGGATGTGATCCGCGCCGGCGAAGCGCTGCGGGCTGTTGATGAGATGCGTCCGGGTACCTTCAAGAAGGACGGAGACCGTTTCACCAGGCAGGAGGGTCTTCAACATCGCTTTCGGCACGGTGAAGCCGCTGTTGATATGTACTCCGAACGCAACAAGGTCCGGCCGCGGCTCATTGGCGGTAACGCGGCCAAGCCGGCGTTCGCCCGCCATGACATCGAGTGTGATGCGATGCCTTGGCCTCTTCAGATCCGCGGCCCATCCGCTGATCCCCTCGCTGGAGGCCTGGTCAATATAGCCGGCGACGCCAACGGCCCTGGCGGAGGCAAGGAAGGGCACGGCAGCCCGCCGTCCGCTGACATGGAGTGTCAGCGGTTTGTCGCTATCAGCCGGCAGCAGAACGAGCAGCGGCAGGCGGCCGGCATAGGACATCTTGCCGGCATCCGCCGAAGGCGCCGGCGTCAGCAAGCCCGCCGCAAAGACCTGCTCTTTCTCGGTCACCGCGTAAAAGGCCAGCAATTCCACCGCCTCCCCCGCGAGGCTCGCCTCCACCGCCAGATGCCGGTCTTCGAGCCGCACTGCTTCGATCCGCAGATTGAGGGCCGGGTCCAGAGACAGCGGCGACGGGAACAAGGAGCGGCCGGTTTCGGCTGCGACCATATCGACGGTCGAGGGCAGATGATGCGGTGGCAACGTGAAGGTCACCGTCTCGCTCGCTTGCGCAACAGAGATCTGAGCGCGCGCATGACCATCGAAGAGGAGATTGAATACCCCGGGCGGAAACGTCGCGCCGGGAACCTGGTGCAAGCGCACCGTATTGCGATGGATTGTCATGGTAACGGATCCGGTGCCTGCCGCCCCGCCCATTATCCGTTCCGAACGCGACGTCCCAGACCCGTTCGCCATTGCATACCCCTGCCCGTCAACCCTGTATGGCCGGTTACAAGGCGGGGGATCAACCCTTCTCCGATGCGCCGCAGGTGGTTGGTCATCGGACATGCCAGCCGAGGATGAGGCCCGAGGTGTCTCCCTCCGGCCTCATCCTGGGTGGAGCCTGTTCAGGCGATCAGCCGATACGAGTCATCCGGCCCGAATGACGATCCACGGAGAAGCGGGCGATGACGGACCCATCTGCCGTTGTATAGGCGAAGGTCACGCTCCCGTCGGCGGCGTCGGCGACATTTGCCACTTTCCAGGTGTGATTGCCGTGGATAAGCAGAACGGCCTGGGCCAGCGTCTGCACGTCTGCGTCGCTGAGGTTCTTATCCTTCTGGTTGAAGAACAGGCCCCATGTCTGTTGCATATGGTGCAGACGCCGCCACATGCCATGCATACCCGGGTGCGGTCCCCACGCCATCCGTCCCGGAGGAATAGCGCCCATGGGGCCACCGGCCGACGGAGGTAGCGAAGGCTGGTCCGGCATGGCAGCCGGCACCGGCGACGGCGCGGGCATCGCGTCCGCGAGGAGTTGCTCGGCGGGAACCGAAAGCTGCTGTGTCGATGCCGCCCTATCGGCCGCGGGCAGATCTCCAGCAAAGCTTTCAACTGCGGCGCCGGCGAAGGCCACTGTTATGATGGCGGCAGTTACAATGCGTCCCATTGTCTCACCCCTTGTTATGAGGATGCCAGTATGGGCGCCTTCTGTGACAGGGAGAGGTCCGGAACGCGACAAAATGCAACAATGCGCCGAAGCACCTGCAACTTTTGCGCGGACTCCCTTATCTTTGCCGGATGGAGATACGACCTCACCTGCTCGTCATCGACGACGACCATGAGATCCGTGACCTGCTCACACGGTTCATGGAGAAGAACGGCTTTCGCATAACGGCGGTCAAGGATGCCCGCGAGGCACGCCGGGCCTGGACGCGCGGCGCTTTCCAACTTGTGATCCTCGATCTCATGATGCCTGGCGAAAGCGGGCTCGACCTGGCCCGCTGGCTTCGTGACCAGGAAGACGTTCCGATCATCATGCTGAGCGCGATGGGGGAGGACACCGACCGGATCATCGGTCTGGAGCTTGGCGCGGACGACTACATTTCCAAGCCGTTCAACCCGCGGGAGCTTCTTGCCCGTATCCGTGCTATCATGCGGCGGGTCAGCGATACCCAGGGGGCGGTCACCAGTGGCGACCGAACGGCGCGCCCCCTGCGTTTCGCCGGCTGGACACTGGAACCTGCGCGGCGGCGCCTGCTTAACCCCGATGGTGTCGAGGTTCCCCTGACGGGCGGTGAGTATGACCTTCTTTTTGCACTGCTTGAACGTGCCAACAGAGTGCTGACGCGCGACATGCTGCTTGATCTCCTGCGTGGCCGCCAGGCTGGCCCATTCGACCGCGCGATTGACGTCGCCGTCAGCCGGCTTCGCCGAAAACTGGACGACCAGGGCAAAGGTGCACAGCTGATCAAGACGGTGCGGGGCGGTGGCTATGTGCTTGCCGCCACAGTCGAGCGCACGTGACAACAGCTCAGGGAGACAGTCCCGAGGAAAAACCCGCAGGCAAGACGGGTTTCAAACTCCGCCTTTGGCCCCGTAGCCTGGCTGCCCGCACGGCTTTTGTTCTCATCCTCGGCCTGGTTGTCGTGCAGACCCTTGGGCTCGGCATTCATACGCTTGACCGGAACGACCTCGTGCGAATTGCGACCCTGCGCGTCTTCACCTTCAGGGTGATGAGCGTTTATCGTGATTTGGTGGAGGTGCCGGCTGCGGAGCGACCCACCAGGCTCAAGCGCATTCCCATTCCGCAAAATTTTTCAATCGCGCTGGCACATGAGGTCGCGCCATTGTTCGGCAACCTTGTACCGACGCCGGCGCCGCTGCGGCACGCCATCCTTATCAATATGGACGGCTTTCCCATGCCGCCCGAGCTGCGGCCGCAGCATTTTCGTTTTGGTATCGATCCTGACAGCCATCGCGAATTTACGGCGCTGCAGATGCCCGACGAAAACTGGCTCATTATATCGAGCCGGCTTCCAAGCCCCGATTTCCTGAAAGGTACCGAGTTTCTCTTTGCCTTCCTGCTCATGACGGCCCTTGCGGCAGCCTTGACGATTTGGGCCGTAAGGCGGCTGACCGCGCCGGTGCGAACGCTTGCCGCAGCCGCGGAAGCCTTGGGGCGAGACGTGAATGCGCCGCCGCTGTCGGAGGACGGCCCTCTGGAAACGGCCGCTGCGGCAAAGGCCTTCAACACCATGGCTGGCCGTATCCGCCGCTTCGTGGAGGACCGGACGCTGCTCCTCACCGCGATCGGCCATGACCTGCGTACGCCCATCACCCGCATGCGTCTGCGCGCCGAGTTCATGGAGGATGACGAGCAAAGGGCGAAGCTCTTGCAGGATCTGGATGAGATGGAGGCGATGGTCTCGGCCACCATCGCTTTCGGCCGCATCGCAAGCCCGAACGAGCCGGTCTCGCCGATCGATCTCGCCGAACTCTTGCGCACCGTTCTCGATGAGGCGAGCGACGCAGCACCCGATGTCGCCGACCAGCTTAGCTATGCAGGGCCGGACCATTTCACGGCGCGCGTCCGCCCCCAGGCCTTCAAGCGGGCGCTGACCAATATCATCGGCAACGCGGTCAAGTACGGGAACTCGGCCCTCGTCCGCCTTGTTCCACCGGCACGCGGGCTTCGCCAGATCAGGATCGAGGTGTCCGACACAGGTCCCGGGATTCCGCCGGAACATATGGAGCGGGTCTTGCAGCCATTTCAGCGGCTGGAGACCAGCCGCAACCGGGAAACCGGCGGCGTGGGCCTGGGCCTGCCCATCGCGCGGGATATCGCCCGAGCCCATGGCGGCGACCTTGTCATCGCGAACCGCCCTGAAGGAGGTGCGCGCATCACGCTCACCCTGCCGACCTGACCCATGCAGCGCTCTGTTCTCGTCTATCGGGATGTCATCCTCCCCTCCTCCGAAGTCTCGTTCATGCGCAGGCAGTATTGCGGTTTCACCAAGCTCGCCCCGCTCTGGATCGGCCGCCGGATTACCCCGGCAGCGGCGGAGGCGGGTCTGAAGATCCACCGCCTCGGCCAATCCGGCTTGATGGGCGCCATACAACGGGAAGCGTTCAAAAACCTCGGACTCGTGCCAGACCTCACTAGGCTGCGCGCTGCAAACCCTGCTGTTCTGCACGCGCAATTCGGCCGCGGGGGCGCCCTCGCTCTTCCCATCGCACGCGCCCTCGGCGTGCCGCTGGCCGTCACCTTTCATGGCGGCGATGCCCACAAGGACAAGCATTACCGCGACACGCTCTGGAAAAGCCTTTATGCGCGCCGCCTTCCGGCCCTGCTGAACGAAGCCCGGCTGTTCATCTGCGTCTCGGAAGGCGTGCGGCAGAAGCTTGAGCAGCGCGGCTTTCCGCCGGGAAAGCTGATCGTTCATCCGATCGGCACGGATATCCCGTCGGATGTGACACCGCCCCGGGCGAACGGCCCGCTTCTGTTTGTGGGGCGGTTCGTGCCCAAGAAGGGCCTGCCCGTCCTCATCGAAGCGTTGCAGATATTGCGCCGCGCGGGCCAGGAACCCGAGACGGTGATCGTGGGCGACGGGCCTCTGCGCGATACGATCCGCGGCCAGGCAGCCGGGCTGACGCGCGCCCGCTTCCTTGGCTGGCAGACGCCCGCAGAGGTCGCCGCGCTGATGCGTCAGGCCTCCATCCTCGTTGTGCCGAGCATCCGCGCGGATGACGGCGATGCAGAGGGGCTACCAAGCGTGGCGCTGGAAGCCATGGCCCTTTCCCTGCCGGTGCTCGGCAGCGATCAGGCCGGACTCGGCGGCGTGGTTTTGCCCGGACGCACGGGCACCCTGGTACCAGCCGGCAATGCCGAGGCCCTGGCCCGCGCCATGACGGCGCTGATGGCATCACCCGAAACCTGCATGGGGTTGGGCACCGCGGCCCGCGGCCTGGCCCAAGGGGCGTTCAACGCCCGGCGGCAATCAGGCAGCCTGGAAGATCTGCTTCTTTCCTTGACGTGCTGACAAAACAAAAGGCCGCCGGGTTACCCCAGGCGGCCTTTTCTACCTGTAGTTCGGCTTAAGCGTGCGCCGCGCCGGTCACATCCACGATCGCCTGAGCGACCTGCACCTTCTCCATCAGCCGCACGAGGAGATCGATCTGCCCAGCGCTGCTCCGCCTCAGCCAGTTCCTTCAATGCGTCCTGCAACTGGCGGTCACCTTCGGCACGGTTCAGTGTCGAAGAAGGCTCGGCCGTATCAGCGAGGATCGTGACGCGCTCCCCCGTGACCTCGGCAAAGCCGCCGGTCACGAAGTAGCGGGCCGTCGGACGCTCACCCTCATAGAGGATCACCTCGCCGCCGCGCAGCAGGGTGATCATCGGGCTATGCTCCGGCAGAACGCCGATATCGCCTTCCGAGCCCGGGATCACGACCATGTCCACGGACTGGGAGACGAGCAGCCTTTCGGGGCTGACGATCTCGAGGGAGACGGGCACCTGACTATCCTTATCTAGAAGCCGCTCAGGCCTTCTCACGCAGCGCTTCGGCCTTCTTGATGGCCTCTTCGATGGTGCCGACCATGTAGAAGGCGCGATTCCGGCAGATCGTCGTGCTTGCCGGCGACGATTTCCTTGAAGCCCTTGATCGTGTCTGCCACCTGCACGAAGACGCCCGGGGAACCCGTGAAGACTTCGGCGACGTGGAAGGGCTGGCTCAGGAAACGCTGGATCTTGCGGGCGCGGGCCACGACCAGCTTGTCGTCTTCCGAGAGCTCGTCCATGCCGAGAATGGCGATGATGTCCTGCAGCGACTTGTAGGTCTGCAGGATCTTCTGCACGTCGCGCGCCACCTGATAGTGCTCCTCGCCCACGATGCGCGGGTCGAGCGAACGGGACGTGGAGTCGAGCGGATCGACCGCCGGGTAAATGCCCTGCTCCGCGATGGAGCGGGACAGCACGGTCGTCGCGTCAAGATGGGCGAAGGAGGTGGCCGGCGCCGGATCGGTCAAGTCGTCGGCCGGAACGTAAATCGCCTGCACCGAGGTGATGGAGCCCTTCTTGGTGGAGGTGATGCGCTCCTGCAGCGCGCCCATATCGGTGGCCAGCGTCGGCTGATAGCCCACCGCCGAGGGGATGCGGCCGAGCAGCGCGGAGACTTCCGCGCCCGCCTGGGTGAAGCGGAAGATGTTGTCGACGAAGAAGAGCACGTCCTGGCCTTCCTCGTCGCGGAAATATTCGGCGATGGTGAGGCCCGAGAGGGCGACGCGCATGCGCGCACCCGGCGGCTCGTTCATCTGGCCATAGACCAGAGCCACCTTGGAGCCCTCGCCTTCGAGGTCTTGATGACGCCGGCGTCGATCATTTCGTGGTAGAGATCGTTGCCCTCGCGGGTGCGTTCGCCGACGCCGGCGAAGACCGACACGCCGCCATGCGCCTTCGCGATGTTGTTGATGAGTTCCTGGATGAGCACGGTCTTGCCCACGCCAGCGCCACCGAAGAGGCCGATCTTGCCGCCCTTCAGGTAGGGCGCGAGCAGATCGACGACCTTGATGCCGGTGACGAGGATTTCGGCATTCGCGGCCTGCTCCTCGAAGTGCGGCGCCTCGCGATGGATCGGCATACGGATGCGCCGCCTCAACCGGGCCGCGCTCGTCGATCGGATCGCCGATGACGTTGAGGATGCGGCCGAGCGTGCTGGGGCCGACCGGCATGGAGATCGAGGAGCCGGTATCGCTGACTTCCTGGCCGCGGACGAGACCGTCCGTCGTGTCCATCGCGATGGTGCGCACGGTGTGCTCGCCCAGTTCCTGCGCCACTTCCAGCACAAGGGTGCGGTCGCCGATCTTCGTCGTCAGCGCGTTGTAGATATAGGGCAGTTCGCCTTCGAACTGCACGTCCACGACAGCGCCCAGAACCTGCGTGACGCGACCGACAGAATTGTTTGCCATTTTCGTATCCTGCTCTGTGCGCTTCTTAAACGGCTTCCGCGCCGGAGATGATTTCGACCAGCTCAGACGTGATGTTCGCCTGGCGGGCGCGGTTATAGTTCAAGGTCAGACGCTTGATCATATCGCCCGCATTCCGGGTCGCGCCATCCATCGCGGTCATCTGCGCCGCGTAGAAGCCGGCCTCGTTGTCGAGCATCGCGCGGTAGATCTGGATGCTGAGCGCCCGCGGCAGCAGGCGAGCCAGGATCTCGTCCTCTTCCGGCTCGAACTCGTAGGGAGCACGCTCCACGCCCTTCGGGGCATCGGCCGGCTTTTCGGGCGTCATCGGAATCAGCCGCAGCTCGGTCGGAACCTGGGACATGACACCGCGGAAGTGGTTGTAGACCATGGTGACGACATCGACATCACCCTTCGCCAGCTGCTCCTGGATCAGGGCAGAGACGAGTTCGGCATCGCCGAATTCGGGCCGCTTACGGCCGCCCGGCATCGGATTGGTCGATCATGCGTGTCGGCGAATTCGCGGCGCAGGAAATCACGCCCCTTGCGACCGATGGCGAGGATCTGCACCTGCTTGCCCTCGCCCACCAGTCGACGGACGAGGTTGCGGGCCATGCGAGCGGAGTTGACGTTGAACCCGCCGGCAAGGCCGCGATCAGCCGTGACGGACACGACCAGATGCTTCTGGTCGCGACCCGGTGCCGGCCAGAAGCGTAGGTGCGCTGCCTGCCGGCTGGTCCGCCATGGCGGTGGCCAGGGCACGGAGCATACGCTCCATGCGCTCGGCATAGGGCTGCGCCGCTTCGGCCTGCGCCTGGGCGCGGCGGAGCTTCGACGCCGCGACCATTTTCATGGCGCTGGTGATCTTCTGCGTCGATTTGACGCTGTTGATCCGGTTACGAAGTGGCTTCAGGCTCGGCATGATTGATGTCTTTCGCCGGCCTCAGGCCACGAATTCGTCGACGAGCTTCTTGATGAAGTCCGTGAGCTGCTTGTCCACATCCGGCTTGATCTCGCGATTGGTGCGGATCGATTCCAGAATTCCAGGCTTGCGGGTCTTGAGATCGTTCACGTAGTGACGCTCGAATTCGACGATTTTGTTCACGGGAATGCGGTCCAGGAGACCGCGCACACCCGAGAAGATCACAACCGCCTGCTCTTCCACCGCGAGCGGATGGAACTGGGGCTGCTTCAGGAGTTCGGTCAGGCGCGCGCCGCGGGCCAGCAATTGCTGGGTCGTGGCGTCGAGGTCGGACGCGAACTGGCTGAAGGCCTGCATCTCACGATACTGGGCGAGGTCAAGCTTGATCTTGCCCGCGACCTGCTTCATCGCCTTGATCTGGGCGGCCGAGCCGACGCGGGACACGCTGGCGCCGACATTGATGGCCGGGCGGATGCCTTTGAAGAAAAGCTCCGTCTCAAGGAAGATCTGCCCGTCCGTGATCGAGATGACGTTGGTCGGGATATAGGCGGAAATATCGCCGGCCTGGGTCTCGATCACCGGAAGCGCGGTGAGGCTGCCCGCTCCCATGGAATCAGACATCTTCGCGGCACGCTCGAGAAGGCGGGAATGGAGGTAGAAGACGTCGCCCGGGAAGGCTTCGCGTCCCGGCGGGCGGCGGAGCAGCAGGGACATCTGGCGATAGGCGACGGCCTGCTTGGAGAGATCGTCATAGGCGATCACGGCATGCATGCCGTTGTCGCGGAAATATTCGCCCATGGCGCAGGCGCTATAGGGCGCCAGGAACTGCATCGGCGCCGGGTCGGACGCGGTCGCGGCGACGACAATGGAGTATTCCATCGCGCCGTATTCCTCGAGCGTGCGCACGAGCTGGGCGACGGTGGACCGCTTCTGACCGAACGGCGACGTAGATGCAGTAGAGCTTGCGGCTCTCTTCATCACCCGCGTTGATGGTCTTCTGGTTGATGAAGGTGTCGATGATGACGGCGGTCTTGCCGGTCTGGCGATCACCGATGATGAGCTCGCGCTGGCCGCGCCCGATCGGCACCAGGGCGTCGATGGATTTAATGCCGGTCTGCATCGGCTCATGCACGGACTTGCGCGGGATGATGCCAGGCGCCTTCACCTCGGCCAGGCGACGTTCCGTGGTCTCGATCGGACCCTTGCCGTCGATCGGGTTGCCGAGAGCGTCAACCACACGGCCGAGCAGCGCGCGGCCAACGGGGACGCTCACGATGTCCCCGGTGCGGACAACGGTGTCACCCTCGCGGATGCCGCTGTCGTCGCCGAAGATCACGACGCCGACGCTGTCGGCGGTGAGGTTCAGCGCCATACCCTTGAGGCCGGCGCCGGGGAATTCCACCAGCTCGCCCGCCATCACATTCTGCAGCCCGAACACCTGGGCGATGCCGTCACCGACGCTCAGCACCTGGCCGGTCTCAGTCACATTGGCATCGGAGTCGAAGCTGGCGATCTGCTTCTTCAGGATCTCCGAGATCTCTGCCGGGCGGATCTCCATATCAGGCTGCTCCCTTCATGGCGTATTGCAGTCGCTGGAGGCGCGACTTGAGGCTGGTGTCGTAAAGGCGCGCGCCGAGCTTGACGATCAAGCCGCCGAGGATGGACGGATCGACCGCCTCCTCGATCTGGACCCGGCCATAGCCGAGTTCCGTCAGGCGCGCACGCAATTGGGTGGATTGCACGTCCGTCAGCGGGTGGGCGGAAACCACCTCAGCGCGGACCACGCCGCGCTTCTTGTCCACCAGCGCCGCGAATGCCTTCACGATTGTGCGCAGGAAGAAAAGCCGGCGGTTATGGGACGTGACCCCCACGAAATCCTGGAGGAGCGTACTAAAGCCCTGGGACGCGAGAGCGGCGCGAACGGCCTTCGTGCCTTCCTGGGCATCGACCATCGGATTGCCGAGGAAGGCGCGGAAATCCGCACTTTCGTCGATCAGGCGGCCGAGCGCATCCATCTCTTCGATGGTACGGTCCAAAGCCCCCCTCTCCTCAGCAAGGTCGTAAACAGCGGCGGCGTAGCGCCCCGCGAGGATCTGGTTCGGAGAGTGATTACCGGCGCCCGAGGCCACGTGTCTTACCCGTCATAAATTGCCGAGACGTTCCCGCGGCGTTAGCCGAGAAACGCTTCCCGAGACGCCTACGCATAATGTCATCGATGGGGCGGAACTATCATAGGGGTTTCAGCGAAGCAACGGAGGTTAGCGGCGTTTCTGTCGTGGATTGCATCAAAACGTCTTTGTTTTTCTTCTCCGGGCAGGCGGTTTCACAGAAAACTCACCGGATCGACATCGATATCAACGCGGACGTTCCGGGAAATCGGTCACGTCCGCCAGCCATTTCCGCAAAATCGGCTGCATTGCGATGTCCTTTCGCGCCCTCAGCAGAAGGCGGCGCCGGTGTCGGCCTCTGAGCATGGCGAGCGGCGCCGGGGCCGGTCCCAGAACCTCCACCCCCTGAACCTTGGGCGCAACGCGGCCGAGGGCAGTGGCGACCCGGTCCGTCTCCACCAGATCTTCGCCGGAGACGATGATGGCTGCGAGACGGCCGAAGGGCGGCCAATGGCCCGGGCGGCGGCCCTCCGCCTCGGCCTCCATGAAGGCCCCAATATCGCCACTGACCAAGGCCTGGATAACGGGATGCTCCGGCGCATAGCTTTGCAAGAGGACCCGGCCGGGGGCTTCGGCGCGGCCGGCGCGGCCGGCCACCTGGTGCAGAAGCTGCAGCGTGCGCTCCCCGGCGCGAAGATCGCCGCCGGCCAGGCCCAGATCAGCGTCGATGACCCCGACCAGGGTGAGATGCGGAAAATGCCAGCCCTTGGCCACGATCTGAGTGCCGATGATGATATCGACCGAGCGATTCACGATTTGCCGGGCGGCAAGCGCCGCCCCCTCCGGACCACCGATGGTATCGCTCGCCATGACCAGCAGCCGGGCATCGGGAAAGAGAAGCGCCACCTCCTCGGTCACGCGCTCCACGCCAGGGCCAACGGGCGTCAGGCTATCCGTCTCATCGCAGGCCGGGCAGGCTTCCGGCATCGGCTCCGAATGGCCGCAATGGTGGCATTGCAGGATGCGACGCTGGCGATGTTCGACCAGCCAGGCCGTACAATGCTGACAGGCGAAACGATGGCCGCAATGGCGGCAGAGGGTGAGCGGCGCATAGCCGCGGCGGTTGAGGAAGAGCATCACCTGCTCGCCCCGCGCGATCGTCTCGGTCATCGCGTCGATGAGCGGCGGCGCGATAAATCGTCCCCGCTCAGGCGGGGTGGCCCGGAGATCGACCGCCTCCACCTGCGGCAGGCTGGCGCCACCGTGCCGGCTGGCCAGCGAGAGGCGCCGGTAGCGGCCGGATTCGACATTGGCAATCGTCTCAAGGCTTGGCGTCGCGGAGACCAGGACGATCGGCACGGCCTCGATGCGCGCGCGCACCACCGCCATGTCGCGCGCGTGGTAGATGACGCCTTCTTCCTGCTTGAAGGCCGATTCGTGCTCTTCATCGACGATGATGAGGCCGAGATCCGCGAAAGGCAGGAAGAGTGCCGAACGCGCGCCGACGACGACCAACGCTTGGCCGTCTGCCACCGCGCGCCACGTGCGGCGGCGCGTGGCGGGGGTGAGGTCGGAATGCCAGACTGCGGGTGCGACGCCGAAGCGGCGGGTAAAACGCTCCAGCCACTGCGTCGAAAGCGCAATTTCGGGCAGCAGGATCAGGCTCTGGCGGCCGTGCCGAATTGCCTCCGCAACGGCTTCGAGATAAGTCTCGGTCTTGCCTGAGCCGGTTACGCCATCGAGCAAAATCACCGAAAACAACCGCGCGCAGACGCTTGCCGCCAGTGCAGATGCTGCCTCTTGCTGCTGGCCGTTGAGGACAGCGGCCCCCGGATGAGCAGGATCGGGCCGCTCGAAGGCCGGCGCTCCAGCCTCCTCGATTGCAGACAGAAACCCGCGTTCCGCCATGCTGCGGATGACGCCCGCGCCGACACCCGCCTCCCGCACCAGATCGGGCAGGCTCTGCGGCGGCCGCCCAGACAGACTGTCGAGCACGCGCTTGCGCGCGGGCGTCAATTGCGCGCCTTGCGGCGCCTCCGGACCCAGCGCCCATCGCGTCACTGTTTTTTCTGACATGGGCGCGAGCAGCGGCGCGCGGATCGCCATGGCCAGAACCTCACCCGGCGGCGAGAGCGTGTAGCTCGCGACCCAGTCAATGAAGCGGCGGAGCGCCGGGGCAAGCCGGGGCAGGCCAGGGACAACCGAGGCAGTCTTCAACCGGGCAAGCGGCAGGGCCGGGTCCGGCTCGCTGTCCCAGACAACGCCATGAAGGGTACGACCGTGAACCGGAGCAAGCACGATCGTGCCGGGCGCGGCCGCCCCCCCCTCCGCCAGGCGATAGTCGAGCGGACGGCCCAGCGGCAGGGGCAGAAGAACAGAGACGCGCTGCCGGGCGCCGGGCGCGCCTGTAGCGCCCTCCAAATCCAGTTCGGGGCCACGATCCATGTATCGCCCCTCGCACAGCTCGGCCGCGCCGGCTAGAGGAAAGGGGAGCGACAGGCAAGATCTCAACCAATGATGCTGGCAGAGAGTGCAAGACTGGAATGGCTATCCTGGCTCGGTGCCGAGCGGCGTTCCGCGGTGCTGACCCTGGAAACCTATGGCCGGGATCTCGCGGGGTTTCTGGGCTTCCTCACCCGGCATCTGGGCGAGGAGCCGGATCTGGCTGCCATCGGACGGCTGTCGGCCGCAGATTTCCGCGCCTGGCTCGCCGAGGAAGCGGCCGAGGCTCGCGGAAATGCAACACGCGCCAAGAAACTCTCGGCCGTGCGTTCTTTCCTCCGCTTTGTCGAACGCGAAAAAGGCGTGGCTAATGCGGCGATCAGCCTGGTCGCGACGCCCCGGGCAAAGAAGCCCCTGCCCCGCGCGCTCACCGTGACGGACGCCGGGGCGGTCGCCGAGGATATCGCGGACCTATCGGATTCTGCCGCCATCCAGGCGCGCGACACCGCCCTCTTCACCTTGCTTTATGGCTGCGGCTTGCGCATTTCGGAGGCCTTGGCGCTGAACCGGGCCGATGCGCCCCTGCCGGGATCAGATGCGCCGCTGCGGGTCACCGGCAAAGGTGGCAAGATCCGCGTCGTTCCGGTGCTGACCATCACGCGCGACGTCATGGCGCGCTGGATTGCGCTCCATTGGCAGCCTGCGCCGGAGGCGCCGCTTTTTCTAGGGGCACGCGGCAAGCGGCTGGACCCAGCCATCGTTCAGAAAACGCTGCGAGAGTTCCGTCGCCTGAACGGCCTGCCGGAACATGCCACGCCGCATGCGCTCCGGCATTCCTTTGCCACCCATCTTCTGGCGAAAGGTGCCGATTTGCGGGCCATTCAGGAATTGCTTGGCCATGCCAGCCTCTCCACGACACAACGCTATACTGCGGTCGATACCGCGCAGTTGATGGAGACCTGGCGGCGTGCCCATCCGCGGGCGTGATCGCGGACCCGCTTGACAGCGCCTGCGCACTTGGCATCTCGAAAGCCATGACCATTCAGATCATCCACGCCGACAGCCCTGTTCCCCCAGAAGCCCGTGGTGCCACCGTGGCGCTGGGCAATTTCGACGGTGTCCATCTCGGCCACGCCGCCGTGCTCCAGACGGCCCATGCCGCCCGCCCGGACGCCCCCTTGGGTGTGGTGACGTTCGAGCCGCATCCGCGGGAATTTTTCCGTCCCGGCGATCCGCCCTTCCGGCTGACATTGCTGGCGGAAAAGGCAAGCGCGCTGGAAAAGCTGCATGTGCGCTATCTCTTCGTGCAGCGCTTTGACCAGGACTTCAGCCAGCAACCGGCCGAGCACTTCGTCAGCCAGATCCTGCACGAGCGCCTGGGCGCAAGACATCTCGTCTGCGGCCCCGATTTCGCCTTCGGCCACCGGCGCGGGGGCGATGTGCGCTTTTTGGCCGCCCGTGCGGAGGCGCACGGCATAGGCCTTTCCCCCGCGCAACTTCTGAGCGACGTGGAAGGGCCTGTTTCCTCGACCCGCATCCGGCGGCTTTTGCAGGATGGCTATCCGGAGCGTGCCAATGCGCTCCTCGGCCGCGCCTGGACAATCCGCGCCGCAGTCGCCCATGGCGACAAGCGCGGGCGAACAATCGGCTTTCCGACCGCAAACCTGTCGCTTGGCCGGCATCTTGAGCCGGCACGCGGTGTCTATGCCGTCACGGTGTGCTTGCCCGATGGCGAGAAGCGCCGCGGAGTTGCCAATGTGGGCCTCCGGCCGACCGTCGCCGACACGATGGAAAGCCGGCTCGAAGTCAATATCTTCGATTTTTCAGGCGATCTGTACGGGCAGGAGATTGGTGTGGCCTTGCACAGCTTCCTCCGCAGCGAGCAGAAATTTCCGAGCTTTGAGGCGCTGCGTCAGCAGATTGGGGCCGATGCCGCCGAGGCCGAGCGGATTCTCGCCGGGCTCGGCCTGTAAGGTTTCCCCGTACATCGGGCCGGCATAGACGGCCGGAACCCCGCGCCGTCAGCGGAACACCGGCTCGTCGAAAGCGCGCAGCTTGCGTGAGTGCAGCGAGTGCAGCTGGCCGCGCAGGAGATCGATGGTCTCCAGGCCAATGGCCAGATGCTCGCCGACAGCGCGCTGGTAGAAGGCGGAGGCCGCACCCGGCAGCTTGATCTCGCCATGGAGCGGCTTGTCCGAGACACAGAGAAGCGTGCCATAGGGGACGCGGAGGCGGTACCCCTGTGCCGCCAGGGTTCCGCTTTCCATGTCCACGGCAATCGCCCGGCTGAGATTGATCCGCCGCCGCTCCTGCGACCACCGGAGTTCCCAGTTGCGATCATCATAGGTCACGACCGTGCCAGTGCGGAGGCGCCGCTTGAGCGCGTCCCCGCGATCGCCTGTCACGCGTGCAGCCGCTTCCTGCAGGGCGAGCTGAACTTCCGCCAAGGCCGGCACCGGCATTTCCGGCGGCAGAATATCGTCGAGGATGCGGTCCCGCCGCAGGTAGCCATGGGCGAGCACATAGTCGCCGATCACCTGGCTTTGCCTCAGGCCGCCGCAATGGCCGATCATCAGCCAGCAATTCGGCCGCAGCACCGCGAGGTGATCCGTTATGTTCTTGGCGTTCGATGGGCCGACACCGATATTGACGATGGTCGTGCCGCCCCGCCCGTCGCCCCGCTCCAGATTGTATGCGGGCATCTGGTAACTTTGCCACGGCGCGCGGGCGGCAATGGCGGCGGCCTCGGCGGGCTCTGTTTCACGGGTGACAGTTGACCCACCGGGCAAATGCAGCGCGACATAGGGCGAGCCGGCACGGCGCAGCTCCTCGAGGGCGTAACGCACGAAGCCGTCGACATACCGCTGATAGTTGGTGAGCAGAATCCAGGGCTGCATCTTGCTCCAATGCGTGCCGGTGTAGTGCTGCAAGCGCTTGAGCGAAAAATCCGTACGGACGGCATCGAATAGCGCGAGCGGCCGCGGCCGCTCTGGGTCGAAATGCCAGAGCCCGTCTGCCACCTCATCACCGACGGTCGCAAGCCGGGGCGTCGGGAAAATGCGGGCGAGTTCGGCAACCTGGATAGCGCCGTGGGCAAACTCATCGCCGCTCTCCGTCACGTAAGGATAGGGGATTTCGAGATCGCTGACGCCAACCGAAAGCGTGGCGCCAAATTCCGTGACCAGCGGTTGCAGCTGCTCAAGCAGATAAGCGCGGAAAAAGGCCGGCTGCGTGATGGTGGTGGAATAGATGCCGGGATTCTGGAGCTTGGCCCAGGCGCGGGTTGTGTACTGGATCGCCCCTGCCGGCCGCCATGTCACGTCCAAGCGGGGGTAACGGAAATGCCTGCGCTCAGCCGCTGTCGGCCTGCTCCCCGTTTTCACGTAGCGGGCCAGGGCGTCCCTGAGGCTCGAGCAGGCGTGGTTATAGGCGAATTCCAGGCGAGCCACCGCCTGCTCTGGCGTCAGCTCCTGCACCGAGGTGAAGTCATTCATAGTTCAAAACACCCCCGAACCGGTCTCGTGGTAAGGCGTTAGCGGGTCTCGCCATTCCTGGCCACCCAGGGCGAGACAGAAGCGTCTGCAGGTCACGGCCATCGGACCGGAAAGCGCATCGGCGTGCCGGCTGGGGAATGATCTGTTACGTCATCGCGGCGACGAGAAGGGATCCCGCTGTAACCATGAGCCTGCCAACAAAATCAAGGAAGGCCTCGACACCCCTCAGGCGGGCCGTGGCCGCCGGGCTTCTCACCCTGGCCGGCTGCACAACCCATGTCTCCAATACCGCCAATTACGCGGCGCCCACCGGCTATCCGACCGTGGTCGGGCAACGGCCGCGCATTGTAATCGTTTATCCCCTTGGGCTGAACCCCGACGCGGTGCAGCTTGATTCGGGCATGATGGAAAGGTTGGATGAAAATTCCGGCGTCGCGGACCCAGCCGTCGAGCGCCTTCGGATCGCCGATTCCGTGACCAGGACAATGACGGACACCCTCGTCACGGCCTTTACCAGCATGGGCCTGCCGAGCCGGGTTGCTGCACCATGGGAGATCCCGCCGCCAGGTGCCGTCGTCATTCAGGGACAGGTCCTCAAAGTCAATGCCGGGAATGCGACACGCCGAACGCTCATCGGCTTCGGCGCCGGCAAAAGCGAGGTCTCGGCCCAGGTCGGCGTGCTGCGGGCATTGCCGGGCGGCAGGTTGCAACCACTGGAAAGCTATGCAGGCGATTCCACCAGCGGCCGGACACCGGGGTTAGGCCTCGGTGCGGCCAGCGCTGCTGCCGGAGAGGTTGGCGTGGCAGTCGCTGGGACCGCCGCTGGCGCCATTGCCCGTTCCCGAACCGGGCTTGAGAAAGAGGCCGCCAATCTCGGTGACAAATTTGCCTCCGAAATCGGGCAATTTTTCGCTCAAGAAGGATGGATTGCTCAAAAATGAGGAAAATATTCTTAATTCTTGACGTAATGCGTGAGCGCGCATGATCGAATGGCTGGAAATCCTGACGCGGATCAGGCCCACTATCGAGCTGTCTCTCGGCTCCCTGATCGCGCTCGCTGTGACAATCCATGCGTTGCAGACGAAGCGGGATACCGCGGCTGCAGCCTCCTGGATCGGGCTTGCCTGGTTCGCCCCGTTCTTCGGCGGCATCACGTACTTCCTGCTTGGCATCAACCGGGTCCGCCGCCGCGCGATGCGGTTGCGCGCGCCTTCCGCCTCCCGACGCCGCCATCAACACCGGTCTGACGATACCGTGGCAGGGGATCATTTTCTGGCACCGCTGCAACTTGGCATCGGCCGTATCAGCGGTCGCACGATTGAAACCGGCAACCGCTTCGAGATCCTGCATAACGGTGACGAAGCCTATCCGGCCATGCTCGAAGCGATTGCGCAGGCCGAACACAGCATCGGCCTGTCCTCCTATATCTTTCGTGCGGACGAAATCGGGCAGCGCTTCGTCGAGGCCCTCGCATCGGCGCAGAAGCGCGGTGTCGCCGTCCGCGTTATTGTCGACGGTATCGGCAGCGGATGGCTGC
This sequence comes from uncultured Alphaproteobacteria bacterium, assembly GCA_963834475.1. Classification (GTDB taxonomy): domain Bacteria; phylum Pseudomonadota; class Alphaproteobacteria; order Acetobacterales; family Acetobacteraceae; genus Acidisoma. Next base: position 502,348 of record CAWIBZ010000005.1, read on the forward strand.
TCTCCCCGGCCTACCACGCCCTGCGGCGGGCCGGCATTCCCGTGGGCCGGTTCATGCACTCGCTGCTGCCGTGGCGCATGCCATTCCTCAATCTGCGGTCCCACAAGAAGATCCTGGTTCTGGACGGGCGGATCGGCTTCACAGGCGGCGTCAACATCGCTGACCAGAACAGCCTTGCGACCGAGCCGAAAGACCCGATCCAGGACACTCATTTTCGCGTCGAAGGCCCGGTCGTCGCTCAACTGGCCTATGCCTTCGCGCGTGACTGGGCCTTCGTCGCCGGCGAGGAACTGGACGGTTCGTCCTGGTATCCAGAAGTCAGGCCAAGGGGCCAAACCGTCGCGCGGGTGGTAACGGCCGGCCCGGACGAGGACCTGGAAAAGATCGAGCAGGCAGTGCTGCAAGCGATCACCTGCTCCCGCAGCAGCATCCAGGTTATGACGCCTTATTTCCTGCCCGACCAGCGCGTCATGACGGCGCTCGGCCTCGCCGCCATGCGCGGGGTCGCCGTCGATATCGTTATACCCGAGAAAGGCCCGCACCGGCTGCTGGACTGGGCAGTGCGGGCGAATGTCGGCATGCTGCTGGAAAATGGCGTCCGCATCTGGCGCTGCCCGCCGCCCTTCCGCCACTCCAAAATCATGGTCATTGAGGGCGCCTGGTCCCTCATCGGCAGCAGCAACTGGGACATGCGGAGCTTCCGCCTGAATTTCGAGCTGAGCATAGAAGCCTACGACAAGGCCTTGGCGGAAACCCTGGGCAGGACCGTGCAGGAAAACCGCAGCAACGCCCTCACGCTCGAGGAGTTGAATGAGAGGAACTTCGCAATCCGCATGCGCGATGCAGCAGCGAGGCTTCTGCTGCCCTATCTCTGAGGCCTGGCACCCGGACAGGCCGCCAAGGCGTCAGCCAAAAGAAAAGGCCCACACCGAGGCGTGGGCCTTTTCCATGCAAATCGGGCAATCCCCTGGAGCCCGATGATTTTGGATCGAATCGACCCAAAATCTGCATCGGTCCCTCATCTCTTGAAATACTGCGAGCTTCAGGCAGCGCGGCGGGTAAAGGCGCCCGGCACCTGGGCAATGGCGTGATCGATGAGCGTTGCATCCCCCTCCGCGGACAGCCCATCCCGGAGTGCTTCAGCCGTCGCAGAGATGGCGATTTCAACCGCGGCGGACCGCACCTCCGCGATGGCAGACGCCTGGGCCGCCGCAATGCGTTCCTGCATCATGCGCTCCCGCGCCTGGGCGCGCTGTGCGGCCTCGGCCGCGAGTTCCGCCGCCGTACGAGCCGCCTCGGCCTGGGCACGTTCCAGAATATCCTTAGCCTCGGCAATAGCCTCCGCCCGCTTCTTCTTCGCGTCGGCGAGCATGGCTTCGGCCTCAGCCTTCAGCCTCGCCGCTTCATCCAAGGACTGCCGGACCGTCGCCGCGCGCCGGTCCAGCGCGGCCAGGACCGGCGTCACGATCTTGCCGCCGAACAAAGCCGCGAAGATCAGGACAGCGATGAAGACCCAGAAGGTCCCGTGGGACCAAGGGGCCGACATCAGGGATTCATATTGCATCTTGCGATTTCCTGCTTAGCCGAGCCCGCGTGTGGCAAGCGCAGCCTGAATCCCCTGGGTAAGCCTGACTTCGTCCGGAGCCCCACCTGTCAGCCGCGCCATGAGCAGGGCCGCCGTTTCACTGGCGATCGGACGAATAGCCGTCATCGCCTCCGCGCGGGCTGCCGCGATCTCAGCCTCAGCCTTTTCAAGCTGCGCGTCCAGCTTGCTGGAAAGTGCTGCCGCCTGTTCAGCCGCAGCGGCTTTCGCCGCCTCGGTCGCCCGGGCAATTTGGGCATTGGCCTCGTCGCGCGCGGACTTGATTGCCGCATGCACCTCAGCCACGGCGGCATCGGCCTCCATCTTTGCCGCATGAGCGGCATCCAGATCGCGCTGGATGCGCTGGTCGCGGTCCGCGAGGACCGCGCCCACTCCGGGAAGCGCCCAGCGTGACAGAACAAAGTAGAGGACGACCAGGATGATAACCAGCCATACCACCTGACTGCCGTTCAGCGGATTGCTGAAATCCATCTGGGGCATGTTCGACGCCGCACGGGCGGCGTCGGCCTGGGCGAGAAGCCCAAGCGCTACTCCGCTACTCAGCGAAGCCGTGGTGAAGAGGCGGCGCATGGTCAGTTTCCGGCGTCCGTCAACTCAGGTGAACAGAATGACGAGAGCGATAACCAGCGCATAGAGCGCCACCGCTTCCGTCAGCGCGAAGCCGAGGAGAACGTCGCGGAACATGCGGTCGCGCGCGGCGGGGTTGCGGCCAACGGCAGAGACGAAGCTGCCGAAGAGATTGCCAATACCCACGCCGGCACCCGCGACGCCGATGGTGGCGAGACCCGCGCCGATGTCTCTCGCAAGAAGCGGAGCAGAGATATCCATAATCCTTTGTCCTTTCGGGATTTTAGTTCAGTGCATATGCACGGCGTCGTGCAGATACAAGCAGGTGAGGATGGCGAAGACATATGCCTGCAGCAATGCCACCAGCAATTCGAGGGCGATGAGCGCGATGTTCAACCCAAGCGGGATGATCGAGGCGACCGCGCCAAACACGCCGAGGCTCGCCGTCAGCAGGATCATGAAACCCGCAAACACCTCCAGCATGACGTGACCGGCCGTCATATTGGCGAAAAGTCGGACCGAGAGGGACACCGGGCGAGAGAGGTAGGAAATGATCTCGATCGGCACGAGCATGGGCAACATCCAGCCCGGCACGCCCTCGGGCACGAAGAATTTCAAGAAGCCGAACCCGTGGATGTAGAAACCGACCGCTGTCGAAAAGAGGAAGACGAACAGCGCCATGGTGAGGGTCACGACGATGCCGCTCGTATAAGCGAAGAAGTAGGGGAAAAGACCCAGCAAATTGCCGAGCAGAATGAAGATGAAGATCGTGAATACAAGGGGGAAGAACTTTCGTCCCTCCTCGCCGATCGTATCCAGACACATGTTATGAACGAATTCGTAAAGCGTTTCGACCAGGGACTGGACCCGGCCAGGGATCAGCGCGCGGGCACGCAGCGTGACCCAGAACAGCGCAACGATGATGACGACCGCAAGCAGCATCATCTCGTTCGAATTGGTGAAATTCACAGCATGGCCGATAGGCCCCAGGCCGGGTGTCAACCGGAATTGGCCAAGCGCGTCGATCGAAGGACCAGCCATATACGTTTCCTAGTAGCCAGCTAGCTGTTGTTTCCCGGACCCATGGCCCGGAAAACGTTACGTAACCCTGCCGCCGCGCCGATGGGCACGAAGGCGATCATAATCCACGGTCGCGTATGGAAGAGCCGGTCGAGACCCCAACCGATCACCACAGCGATAACAAGCGCCGACACCATCTCAACCCCGAGGCGCATGGCGGTTCGGATCGCGTTCATGTCGGTGACTTTTTCGGGCCGCCCCTTCCGGGTCGGACGATCAAGCCCCGCCTTGCCACGCGCCTTCGCCAAACGCTCCTCGAAAGAATCTCTTCCGTGGTCGCCGCTCATCCCCCGCCCCCAAAACAATCCAAAGGCCCGCCCAAACATCTGCCGGCCCGGGGCAACCGTCTGCTACCGACCACCCCCTTTGGTGTCAAGAAAGCAACGCCAGATTAACGTGCTATCTTTTTGATTCTTGGCCAGCCTCCGATAAAATGACTCTCGCGACGCATGAAGTGCCACGGCTCGCACGGCTACATGCTCGTCCGCCCCATGAGCGAAGGAGCCGAACGGCTCAAGGAACAGCCGAGGTCGTGATCGCCGGCGGCAGTTACGCTGCGAGAGTTCACCCCGATCCGATTATATAAGCTGTCCCGGCCTTCCGTCTCCTGCCAGTGCGCCGCCGCCAATAGGATCTCATGCGGACCGTGGTGGGGTGGGGTTGCGTGGCGCGACGCCTCGCCCACCGCCCGGTCGGACCGTGCCACCCGTCGCCATCACCGCCGGCAGTATCGCGCCTATGGCCCCCCAGGGTCAGCAGGCCGACCTTTTTTGCGGAACACCATCCCACTACGCATTTTGCCACAGCCGAACCCCGCCTGTTCGGATCTGCGCACCGCCCGGCCTGCACCGTTTCGCAGCCTGCCCGCCGCGTGCGGGGGTCTTTGGAGAAGAGCCCTCGCCAGAGGCGGTTCCGCCCCCAATGCGCCCCCTTGGTCATTGCACTGAGCCGTGCAGCCTTGGAGGCCAGTGGGCGGCGCGGCGGTTCAACGCGCCTTTTCACCAAATCCAGAACCATGATCACGGAAGCCCTCCGCAGACAGCCGGTTGATCTCCGCCATCGAAACTTTCGGACCCGCGGCAAGTCACGTCATTTGTTTTATTTCAATACTTTTGTTGAAAGGGGTGCAACTTATTGAATTTCACCTCGGACCGGCACAATAAGCCGTTCCGGCTTAGGTCTGACCATTGACACCGCAAAAGCCCCTGTTCCACAAAGGAGGGCGCGCACCTCCAGGGTGCGAGTGTGCCGCGGACCAAGCCACGGGACCATAAAAACGATCAACGGACGCCTGGGCCTTCATCGGGCGATCCTGTTTGGGGAGCCTTCAATGAGTGAAGAAAACGATCGCACAGCGGTCACGTCCACCGATATCTCTGCTCCGTCGACGGCTGCCCTGCGGCGCCGTGGCCTTCTCACCGGTGCGACTGCCGGTGCGGCCGCCACGATGCTTGCCGGCCTCGCCACGCAGGCGCGCGCTGCCGCCACCGCCTTCCCTGATCACCCGCGCTGGAAGTTCGTTTTCGTTAACCATGTGACGACGAACCCCTTCTTCGTTCCCACCCAATACGGCATCGCCGATGCCTGCAAGCTGCTTGGCTGCAGCTATCAGTGGACGGGTTCGGAAACCAGCGATGCCGGGCAGATGGTGAATTCCTTCAATGCCGCGATCGCCGGGCGGGTTGACGCTATCGCCTGCTGCCTCGTCGACCCGAAGGCATTCAACGCGCCGACTGACCAGGCTCTTGCCGCTGGCATCCCCGTCTTCGCCTACAACGCTGACGTGCCGCCGGGCAGCGACAACAAGCGCCTCGCCTATATCGGCCAGGATCTCTACAAGGCCGGCTACGCGATGGGCGAGCGGATCGCTGGCCTCGTCGACGGTGGCAAGGTCGCGCTGTTCATCGCGACCCCTGGTCAGCTGAACATCCAGCCGCGCTTCGATGGCGCCAAGGATGCGATCGCGAAGTCCGGCAAGCCCATCACGGTCGATGAGATCGCGACCGGCGCGACGGTGAACGAAGAAATCAGCAAGATCCAGGCCTATTACCTCGGGCATCAGGATGTGAAAGGCCTGTTCGCGGTGGATGGCGGTTCGACCATGGGTGTCGCCGAGCTGATGAAGCAGTATGGCCTCTCGCAGAAGGGCGTGCACGGCGGCGGCTTTGATCTTCTGCCCAAGACGCTGGAAATCATCAGCGAAGGAATGTGCGATTTCACGATCGACCAGCAGCCCTATCTGCAGGGCTTCTACACGGTGCTGGAAATGTTCCTCTTCAAGGCCTCCGGCGGCCTGGTCGGCCCGGCTGACATCAACACCGGCCTGAAGTTCGTGACGAAGGAAACGGTGGGTCCATATCTTGCGACCAAGACCCGTTACGAGGGCAATTCCGGCGCGCCTCAAATCGTCCCGTCCCACGGCCCGATCGGTTAACGCGGCTGCGTGAAGGCTGGCGGGCGCCCATCGCCGCCCCGCCAGCTATCTCGTATGCCCCTGACATTGACTGGAACTTCGGTGAGCGCACATATCCAAAAGCCCGCGCATGCTGAGATTGGCAAGAAGCCGCGCCCGCATATCGGAAAGCGCGGCCTGCACGGCTTTCTCAAGGTCCGCGAGGCCAGCATTCTGGTCGTCGCGATTCTTCTCATCATCTACTTCGAAAGTTCGAACGGCAACTTTCTGACAAATGCCAATCTGCAGACGCTGTCGCAGTTCATTTCCGCGCCGGTGATCATCGCCTGTGGCGAAATCATGCTTTTGATCTGCGGCGAAATCGACCTTTCAGCGGGGATGGTATTCGCGCTCGCGCCATTCATCATGTATTTCAGCTATGATGCAGGCTTGCCGCTGATCATCTCCTTCATTCTTGCACTGATCGGTTGCGGACTCATCGGTTTCTTCAATGGATTCGTATCCGTCAGGCTGCGTGTCCCGTCCTTCGTGACGACGCTTGGCACCATGTTCCTGATCAACGGCTTCACGCTGACGATCTCCCGCGGCTTCCCCGTGGATACGCCGACCGATGCGATCTTCTCCAGGATCATGGGCGGCGGCTACGCGGAAATCACCTGGGCAGTGATCATCGTTCTCCTGATGCACGGCATGCTGCGCAATACGCGCTGGGGCCTGCATACCACTGCCGTGGGCGGAAACCTGCTCGGGTCCGCCGAATCCGGTATCGACGTGACCCGCATCAAGATCGGCAACTTCGTTCTCACGGGTATGCTCTCCGGCCTCGCCGGCATTCTCGAAGCCGCACGCATCGGCTCTACCGACCCGCTCGCGGGCGGAGCGAACATGATGTTCCTGGCCGTCGCGGCGGCGGTCATCGGCGGCACCTCGCTGATGGGCGGGTCGGGCACGATCATCGGCGGCCTGTTCGGCGGCCTGGTCCTGGGCGTCCTGCAGGACGGCTTCACCATCGACGGCATCAACGCCTTCACCTTCAATATCATCATCGGCGCCGCGATCCTGATCGCGATGGTCTTCAACATCCATTTCGCGCGCCTGCGCAACCTCGGGAAGCTGACATGAGCCAAGCCCAGCACGTGCAAGGCACCCAAACCCCGCCCCAGGCGTCAGGCTATCAGGAAGCCGTGCGGGCCACCGATATCGTCAAGCGTTTTGGCGCGGTGACTGCGCTGAACGGCGTCTCGCTCTACCTCAAGAAGGGCGAGATGCTGGGTATCCTGGGCGATAACGGCGCCGGAAAATCGACGCTCATCAAGATCCTCACCGGCTTCCAGGCCCCGACCAGCGGCACGCTTGCCATCAATGGCCAGGAGGTCACGCTGAGGTCGGTCGACCACGCCCGCGCCCTTGGCATTGAATGCGTGTATCAGGATCTGGCGCTCGTGCCGGGGCTCTCGATCTATCACAACATGTTCCTCAACCGGGAACCGCTGCGCGCCGGGCCGTTGCGCCTGCTCGACAACCGCTCCATGAAGAAACGGGCAGCAGAGGCTCTGGAAGATATCGGCGTCAATATCCCCGATGTGAACGAGGAGGTGGCGCGGCTGTCCGGCGGCCAGCGGCAGGCTGTGGCGATTGCGCGCGCCGTCTATTCGCAAGCGAAAATTCTGCTTCTGGACGAGCCTCTTGCGGCCATGGGCGCGCGTGAATCCGGCCTTATCCTCGATCTGATCGACCGGCTGAAGAAGCGTGCCGATCTCTCGCTCATCATGATCGCCCACAATTATGCGCAGACCCTGGAGGTATGCGACCGCATCATGCTGTTCCAGCATGGTGAGGTCACTTTCGAGCGCCCCGCTGCCGAAACCTCAGTCCCGGAACTGCTCGAAGTCGTGAAGCGAAACTACAAGGTGGTACGCGGCGGCGCCTGACCCGCCCCGTTCCCCAACCCTGTTGCGCCGTGCCTGGCACCCAAGGTGCCGGCACGGCTTTTTTTGGCATGGGTCTTTTCCTAATATGCAACCCAGGCCCTGAGGGCTTTCAAGTTACAGGACTGGCCCTGTCCTGTATAAGGACCTGCGCATCTACGAAAGCAGGCCCCATCTCATGTTCATCGAGACCGAAGGCACACCGAATCCCGCGACGCTCAAGTTCCTGCCGGGCCGCCCGGTGATGGGAGATCGAACCGCCGATTTCGCGTCTGTCGATCTGGCCGGCCGCAGCCCGCTGGCCAGCGCGCTCTTTGCCCTTCCGGGCGTTGCACGCGTCTTCCTTGGTGCTGACTTCATTACGGTGACCAAGAGCGAGGAGGAAACCTGGCAGGATTTGAAGCCGCAGGTTCTCGGCACGCTGGTCGAGCATTTCGTGGCTGGCCGGCCGGTCGTTGAATCCGCCGATGCGACGGTCGCCGAGGAGGACATCTCCCCCGAAGACCAGGAGATCGTTGACCAGATTAAGGAACTGCTCGACACCCGGGTTCGTCCGGCTGTCGCCAGCGACGGCGGCGACATCGTGTTCCACGGCTATCGGGACGGCATCGTCAAGTTGCACATGCAGGGCGCGTGCAGTGGGTGTCCCTCATCCCGTGCGACACTCAAGCACGGCATTGAAAACATGCTCCGCCATTATGTTCCAGAGGTTGTGGCTGTCGAGCAGGTTGATTTCTGAGCGGAAAACCGACGGTTTCAGCTACCCAGTAATCGGCAAGGCGCCCCATCCGGGGCGCCTTTTTCGTTATTGCAAGGCCAGCACGCTGCAGCTGGGCGGCACAAGCGTTCTTACCTTGTGCCCCTTGCTGATGACATCAATGCGGCAGTCAGCTGCGGTCGTAACCATGGGCGCCTGGACAGGCGGCCGCGCATAAAGATTCATCGTAATCAGGTCGCCCACATGCACAGACGCCATGGGTGAACCGAGCGGCTGGATGATGCGGCGGAAGTTCGGAATAGGCGTCCGGTCCGCCTGCCCCACGCGGCCGATCATGACCCAGACCCGACCGCCATTTTGGAGGTGCTTGGCCGCCTGGAAGACATCATTCGTCCAATTGGACGCGGGAATGACCTCGCCATGGCGGCTGAGGAAGAAATTCATCATGTAGACCGGCAGGTCATCCGATACGAGGATGATGTCCCCCGGGCGCATGTCCTTTTGCAATTGAAGCGCCGCCAGATCCCAGCGTGGCTTGGTCTCCGTGTGATAGTAAGGCGCGAGGTTAATGGCAGCCAACAGGACGATGGCCGCGACCGCTCCGTTCTGCCACCGCCGGGGCAGCTGGTTGATGCCCAGGCCGACGAAAATGAGGAAGGGCACCGAGCTCCAGAGGAGATAGCGCGGCATCCAGAGCGGCTTCACGATCGAGATCGCAAGGATCAGCAAGGGTGTCGCGGCTGCAACCAGAACGAGCGCTGGCCTCAGACCGAGAGGGGCAGCCTCCCCCAGGGCAACTCGGCCGTTTTGCGGGCGCCGCAGGTAGAGGAAGCCGAGGAATGCCAGAACGACGACGAGAATGCCAAAACCCGGAGCGGCCTGGGGGAAGAGGTGGAAACTGATCAGACGCGAGACACGCATGAAATAGAGGGAGCCGAGGACCGAAAAGAAGCTGTGCAGCGTCATCTTCGGGACCCAGTTGGTGGCATTGGCCATGTGCCCATGCGTGAAGACATCCATGGCGCCGAACCAGGGCAGCGTTCCAGCCAGGACAAGGCCTTGCGCAACGAGCCAGCGGCTCAGAAAGCGGCGGCGATGAACATCCCGGTCCCGCAGAAGAATGATCAAGGCGCCCAGATTGGCTGAAATCAGCCAGAAGAAGGCGGTGCTGAGGACGTTCAGGGCACCGAGCGTGCCAAGAGTATAGATGACCCAGGGCGCGAGACGCGCGCCGGGCGTCCCGAAAGGACGGCTCGCGCCCACAGGATCCCGCGCGAGGTGAACGAAACCGAGCAGGCCGATGGCCATCATCAAAATGACGAAGGTGTAGGACCGCGCCTCCTGGCCGTACTGGACCTGAAGTGGCGACAGAGCGAGCAGAACCCCCGCGACGAGCCCAGCCCGCCAGCCGCCCAGCGCCCGCCCGATCAGGAACAGCACGCCGCAGGAGGCCGCACCAAAAAAGGCGGACGGCAACCGCAGGACCAACTCCGTCATACCGTAACGGCCAAAGAACGATACCAGCGCGAAGTAAGATGGGAGGTGGTGGTTAGAAAGCGAGTCGGTCACCATGTCCCAGAACGGCAGGCTGGACCGGTTGACCGTTGTCACCTCGTCCAGCCAGAAGGGCATGTAGTCGATGCCGTAGAAGCGCGCGATGAACCCGACGATGCTGACCAAACAAAACAAAGCGAGGGTAACGCGCGCGGCGGGCTGCGCAGCCAACCCGGCCTTCGCCCGTTCCCAAATAGTGACGCGAGGCTCTTGGGCAGAAGGCGATACGGCAGACATGGTCTCTCCGCAGCGAAAGGAATCCTATACGTCGTAAGCTGCTATGCGATTGCGGCAGATTTGCAGCCGTGATGTAAGATTTTTGTAAGAGTTGCGCGGCCGTGTCGCCCTTGCGCCCCGGCCGCGCCCGCAGAGGTTCAAGCGCGGCCCTTGAGATCACCCAGGAAGCGGTCCCGCCACGCAGAGAGACTATTGCGACGCAGCACCGCCATCATCTCGCTATGGCGTTCCCGCCGTTCGGCCAGCGACATGGAGAGGGCCTGCTCCAGCGCCGCGGCGACTTCATCCGGATCATGCGGATTGACGAGCAACGCCGCCTTCAATTCGCACGCAGCCCCTGCAAACTGCGATAGCACCAGCACTCCCGGATCAATCGGGTTCTGGGCCGCCACGAATTCCTTCGCGACCAGATTCATGCCGTCACGCATAGGCGTGACAAGGCCGATATCGGCCCGCGCGTACATCGGCATGAGCATCTGCCGCGCGAAACCCTTGTTCAGGTAGCGCAGCGGCGTCCAATCCAGCTCCGCGAAGCGGCCGTTGATCCGCCCCGCTTCCCGTTCCAGCTCCAGCCGGATCTCCCGGTAGGTCTCGATGTCCGTGCGGGACGGCGGAGCGATCTGCAGAAAGGTCACCGCGCCACGGCGCGTTTCATTCTGTTCCAGGAATCGTTCATAGGCGAGGAAGCGCTCGTTGAGGCCTTTCGAGTAGTCAAGGCGATCGACGCTGATGATGAGCTTGCTCTCGCCGATGGAGCGATGCAGGCGCGCCATGTTGGGGCAATCCATCGCCGGCTCGGCCTGCTCGCGGATTTCCTCCGTTTGAACCCCTATGGGATAGACCCCGGTACGGACAACACGACCGAAAGCCATGAGGACACGACCCGGCAGCAGGTGGCCGTCCGCCTCGCGCAGCACATAGTCCTCAAAGGCTCGCCGATCCGACTCGGTCTGGAAGCCGATCAGATCGTACTGGCAGAGGGCGCGCGCGAGTTCGGCATGGACCGGGATGGTCATGAAGACCGGCGCGGCCGGAAAGGGCGTGTGCAGGAAGATACCAAGCCGGTTGGTTACCCCGGCCTGACGCAAGGCGGCGGCCAGGCCAAGCAGGTGATAGTCATGCGCCCAGACCACGTCGTGCGGCCCAAGGGCCCCTGCCACGGCACGCGCGAAGAGTTCGTTTACCCGGCGATAGCCGGCAAAATCCTGCCGGGAAAAGCGGGAAAGCGCGGAACGGTAGTGCAGGACCGGCCAGAGCGCGGAATTGGCAAACCCGCGGTAATATTCGTGATAGTCCGCCTCGGCGAGGTCGAGCATCTGGATGCGGATTTTGCCCTTCTGCCGCTCGGGCAGGATGACGCTCTCGCCCGCCGTCGTCTCTCCGCTCCATCCGATCCAGAGGCCGCCCTTACCCTGCAAGGCGTCAAGCACGCCCGCCGCGAGCCCCCCGGCAGTGGGTTGCCCCTCCTCGATCGGCGCAATGCGGTTCGACACTACGATGAGTTGGCCAGCCTCCGCAGGCGCGACCGTGCCGACTGCAACGTCCCGCAGTTCCGTCAGGGCCCGACCAAAAAAGATCTCATCCATCGCTGTTGATTCCTTCGATCAAACGCTCGGAGAGGCGAACAGGCTCACCGGGGTCAGGCCGCCCGCGGCATCGGGATTACGTTCTGCTTGGCCAGCAGATCACGATAAGGGCCAGGCCGGGCGGACAGTTCTGCGGGCGATCCGTCATCCACGATCGCACCGTTATCCATGACCACGATGCGATCGAAATTGCGCAGCGTGGACAGGCGGTGGGCAATGGCGACCACCGTGCGGCCTTCCATCAGAGTGTCGAGCGCGGCCTGGATCGCCTGCTCCGACTCCGTGTCGAGAGCGGAGGTCGCCTCGTCCAGCAGCAGCAGCGGGGCGTTCTTGAGGATCGCGCGGGCGATGGCGATGCGCTGGCGCTGGCCGCCCGATAGCTTCGTTCCGCGATCCCCGACGATCGTCTCAAACCCTTCGGGCAGCGCCTCGATGAAGTCGCGGCAGCGGGCCAGTTCAGCCGCATGCAGCACTTCGGCGGGGGTGGCGGAAGGCCGGGCGTAGCGGATGTTTTCGAGCACCGAGCGATGGAAAAGAGAAATGTCCTGCGGCACCACCGCCATGCCCTGGCGCAGGCTTTCCTGGGTGACGCGGCTGATGTCCTGGCCGTCGATGAGGATGCGGCCGGCGGTCGGATCATAGAAGCGCTGCATCAGGCTGAGCACGGTCGACTTGCCGGCGCCGGAGGAGCCGACGAGACCGACACGCTGGCCCGGCTTGATCGTGAGAGACAGGCCCTTCAGCACTTCGGGACGGCCAGGATAGGCGAAGCGCACATCGTCAAATGCAACGCCGCCGGCGGTGAGCAGCAGGGGGCGCGCCTGCGGAGCATCCGGCAGCGCATGCGGGATCAGCAGCGTCGCCGTTGCCTCTTCCAGGCGGGCGACATGCTGCGTGAGGTCAACCAGCGCGACCGCGAGGTCACGGGTGCCATGCAGGATGGTGAAACAGAGGGAACCGACCAGCACGATGTCGCCGGGGGACGCTTGGCCCCGGCTCCAGAGAATCACCACCCAGGCCATAACCGCGGCAGAGAAGATCGCGGTGATCACGGCATGGAGAAGGCGAAGCTTCTCCAAATATTTCAGGCTGCTATGGCGGGCCGACATTTCCTCGCCGACAGTCTCGGCGATGCGCTTCGATTTACGGAAGGTGGCGCCGAAGGCACGGACCACAGCGATATTGCCGATCACATCGACAAGCTCGCCATCCACGCGGGCGGCGGCGCCAGCGTAGGTACGATGGAGCGGCCCGCCCTTCTTGGCCAGCATGAAGATGATCGCCGCCAGGCTCGCGCTGGTGGCGAACATCACGAGGGCCATGAGGGGGTTCACCGAGGTGACGAGGGCGATCGAGAAGATGACCGCCACCACGGGGGGCAGGATATTCCAGGCCAGCGTATTCTCGGTCGTGAAGATGGCGTTGGAGGTCGCCGTCACGCGGCCGGCCAGGGTGCCGGGCAGGCGATCCGCGAAATAGCTCGGCGAATGGCCAGCGAGGTGATTGAACAGATCACGCCTGACGTCGCCCGTTACCTGCACAAAGAGCTTGGCAGCAATCCGCCCGCCGACACGCCACATCAGATTATCGGCCGCGATCAGCACGGCCAGCATAGCGAAAGCGATCCAGACGCTACGCAAGGCAGCGGCGCTGTGGCCGTGGGATACCGCATCCACGAGGTTCTTCAGCCCGTACTGGGTGAGCACCGAGCAGAGAACGGCGATCAGAACGGAGGCCAACACCCCGGCATGCGCCCAGGGGTGGCGTGCCACGAAATGCAGGAGAAAGCGGATGGGCCGCGCGCGCAGCCCGAGCAATGTCGCTGTCTGGCGCGGGTTAGCCATGCCGAATTCCGCACCACCCGGTACAGAACGATCCGAAGAACGCGCGAAACCCTGCATAGCCGCCACCCTCACTTCAGCAGACAGATCAACACTCATCAAAAACTTGCTGTTCTGTCAGCGTGATATCGCCAAGAGCCATTAGCCTGCCGCGATGACGCGGCACGCATGGAGACGCACCGCAAATCGGGTCAGGAGGGAGGCTAGACGGAGATCTTAGCCGAAATAGGGCGCATTTCGCCTGATTGCCTATTTTTCAAAGCTTTAGCGCCGAGATTTCGCCACATTCGGTCCTGATGCTTCAGGCTCGAGTGTAGATGTTGAACTAACCTATTAACTTTTTCTCCTATCCCCTTAGCAGCCAACGAATGCCGTTGCCGTCGGTCCTGTCCCGTCAGGTTGTGCCGGCCTTCAGGAGAGTTTGACGATGCGTATTGCCCAGGTGTCCCCTCTCTATGAAGCTGTGCCGCCGCGTCTCTATGGCGGAACGGAACGAGTCGTTTCGTTCCTGACGGAAGAGCTGGTCGGCATGGGCCATGAGGTCACGTTGTTTGCGAGCGGCGACAGCCGCACGTCAGCCAAGCTGGAACCCATGTGCGCAGAGGCGCTCCGCCTCAATCCGAACATCCGCGACCGCATGGCACCACATATGCAGATGATGGAAGCCATTCGCGACCGGGTCGACGAGTTCGACATCATCCATTTCCATAACGACTACCTGCCCTTCTCGCTGTTCTCCCGCCAGCCGACGCCGTTCGTCACGACCATTCACGGCCGCCTCGACCTGCCTGAGTTTGTCGACGTTTACGGCGCCTTCCCGAAGGTGCCGCTCATCTCCATCTCCGACAGTCAGCGTGCCCCTGTGCCGAACTTGAACTGGGTGCGGACCGTTCACCATGGCTTGCCGACGAAAATCCTGACGCCGCGAAACGTGAAGCAGGACTACCTGGCCGTTCTCGGACGCGTCTCGCCCGAAAAGGGGGTGGACAAGGCAATCCATATCGCCGGCAAAGCCGGCATGCGCGTAAAGATCGCGGCCAAGGTGGACGCAGCCGACCAGGACTATTTCGATGCGATTATCAAGCCGCTGCTGAAGCAGCCCCACGTCGAATTCATCGGTGAGATCAACGAAATGCAGAAGCCGGATTTCCTGTCGGCCGCGCATGGACTGCTCTTCCCGATCGATTGGCCGGAGCCGTTCGGGCTGGTCATGATCGAAGCGATGGCCTGCGGCACGCCAGTGATCACCTATGAGCGGGGGTCGGTGCCGGAAGTGATAGAGGACGGGCTCACCGGCTTCATCACCCGTGACGAAGCCGATGCGGTGCGCGCTGTGCAGCGCCTGGGTGAGCTGGACCGCACCAAGGTCCGGGCACGCTTTGAGGAGCGTTTCAGCGCCCGGCGCATGGCCGAAGACTATCTCTCGGTCTATGAGGACCTGGCTGCCCGGCGGCGGACGCAGTTGCGCGTCGCCAGCTGAATCTGACTTAAGCGGCTGGTCGGCCGCGTCTCGGAGAGTAAAAGGGGTGCCGATTTCGCCGGTGCCCCTTTTTCGTTTGAGCCACAGCCATGACACGCATCGCAGTCACACCCACCTTATCGATTGATGACGACGATTTGACCTTGCGCTTCGTCGCCGCGAGCGGCCCGGGCGGCCAGAATGTGAACAAGGTGGCGACGGCGGTTGAACTGCGCTTCGATACAGCGCGGCTTGGCGAAACCCCTCCCGGATACCTGCGGCGCTTGGCAATCCTGGCCGGGCAACGCATGACGCGTGAGGGTGTCCTGGTGATCTTTGCCCAGACCCACCGCAGCCAGTTGCGCAACCGGGAGGATGCGGTGTCGCGTCTGGTCCGGCTTTTGGCGCAAGCCGCGGAGGTGCGCGCGAAGCGCCGCCCCACGAAACCGACCCGCGGGAGCCAGGAACGCCGGCTGCAAGGCAAGACCGTGCGCAGTGGCATCAAGCGACTGCGCAGTAAGCCCCCGGAAGGCTAATCACCCACCCATTGCCTTATCATTACGGGGATAGGATTGTTCCGGACATCACTGAGCCGGAGTTGCACCCATGTCCCCCGCCTATGACGTCGGTCTCGCGATCGTCGCAGTATTGGCGCTCATCATTCTGATCGCACGCTACAAGCTCAATCCTTTCATCGTCATTTTTGTGATCTCCCTGGCCGTCCCGCTGCTCACCGGCATGCCGGCAAGCAACGTTGTCAAATCTTTCGAGACCGGGGTGGGTAATGCGCTGGGTCATCTCGCCATCATCATTGCGCTCGGAACCATGCTGGGTAAGATGCTGGCCGAGTCAGGCGGCGCGGCGCAGATTGCCAAAACGCTCATCCGCTGGTTCGGACCCAACAATATCCCTTGGGCGATGCTCGCGATCGGCATCGTTGTTGGCCTTCCGGTCTTTTTCGAAGTGGGCTTCGTGCTGCTCATTCCCATCGCGTTCAATGTCGCGCGCGATACCGGCCGGCCGCTCCTGCTCGTTGCCCTTCCGCTGATCACCGGACTTTCGGTCGTGCACGGGCTGATGCCACCGCATCCCGCGGCGATGCTGGCGGTTCAGGCCTTCCATGCTGATATCGGCCGTACTATTCTTTATGCTCTGATCGTGGGCATTCCGGCCGCGATCGTGGCGGGTCCCCTCTACGCCCTTTTCATCAGCCCGCGGACCCCGCTGCCGGACGAAAATCCGATGGCGGAGCAGTTCCTGCAGCAGATGCCAGACCACAAGCTGCCGCCCTTTAATATCACGGTGCTAACCTTGCTTCTGCCGGTGATCCTGATGCTGCTCGGCAGCTTCGCGGATCTGTTCACCGCACCGGGGTCCGCCGCCTATACCTTTTTGACCTTCATCGGCAACGCGGACATTTCCTTGCTGCTTGCCGTTGTCCTGAGCTTCTACACCCTGGGTTTCCGCCTCGGAATGACACGAGAGACCATTCTGAAGCACACCAACGAATGTCTCGCCCCGACGGCCATGATCACCCTGCTGATCGGCGCCGGCGGTGGTTTTGGGCATGTGCTGATCGACAGCGGTATCTCGCACGCCATTGTCAAACTCGCGCTCGGCGCCCATGTGTCGCTCATCGTCCTTGCATGGCTGCTTGCCGCCGTGGTGCGACTCGCCGTCGGCTCGGCGACCGTTGCGATGATCACCTCGGCTGCCATCGTCGCCCCGATCGCGGCCCATGTTCCGGGTGCTCAGGCGCCATTGCTGGTGCTGGCGACCGGCGCGGGCTCCCTCATCTTCAGCCACGTCAACGACGGCGGATTCTGGCTGGTGAAGCAGTATCTCAACATGACCGTGGAGCAGACGCTCAAGAGCTGGTCGGTACTCGAAACCCTGCTCTCCGTCGGCTCCCTTGCGATGGTGCTTCTTCTCTCCGCCCTTTCCGTCTAAGCGGCGAGACGAGACCGGGCACGGCGCCCATGCCGTGCCCGTGATGCCGTTACGCGGCTGCCCAGACGCCACCGAGCCAGGTGCCCAGCGGCATGAGGTCCCGGCTCAGCAGGACGAGATCCGCCCGCAGACCGCTCCTTATGCGTCCGCGATCCGAAAGGCGCATGAGGTCCGCCGGATAGGTCGAGGCCATGCGCAGCGCTGTTTCAACCGGCACCCCCAGCATTTCTATGCTGTTGCGGACCGCGGTTGCCATATCAAGATCAGCGCCGGCCAGCGTTCCGTCTTCCCGCTCCAGCCGGCCATGACGGCGGAGGATGCGCTGGCCGTAGAGGTCGAAGCCATCGGCATCGGTGCCGAGTACCGTCATCGCATCCGTCACGAGCAGCATGCGATCAACAGGCCGCGCCGCCAGCGCCGCACGCAAGGCGGTCGGATGCACATGGACGCCATCGGCGATCAGGCCACACCAGGCTGAGGAATCAACCAACGCCGCACCAACCGGCCCGGGTTCCCGGCCCACCAGAGGCGGCATGGCATTGTAGAGATGCGTGAAGCTGCGGAGGCCCAGACCCAGAGCCTCGGCGGTCCGCTCGGCGGAGGCCGCCGTATGCCCGGCGCTGAGCACTACCCCCGCAGCTACCAGCTGCAGAAGGAAGGAATCCTCCACTTCTTCCGGCGCGACTGTCAATAGAATGGGCAAGCCAGAAGCTTGGTTAGACAACCAATCAGCATCCGCCTTTTCCATGCGGCGAATGCGCCGCGGATCATGCACGCCGGGGCGATGCGGGCTGATGAACGGACCCTCAAGATGGATGCCGGCAATGCCACTATCCGGCTGGGCCGCCGCCATCCGCGCCGATTGGGTGCCTTGCTCCATCACGTCGCGGGAATCGGTGATCACGGTCGGCAAAATGGACGTCGTGCCGTAGCGCCTATGAGCGGCGGCGATGGCGCGGGCGCCGTCGACCGTTGGCGTCTCATTGAACAGGACACCGCCACCGCCATTGACCTGCACATCAATAAAGCCGGGCGCCAGGATGCTATCCGGGGGCAATCTGGAGGGCTCGGCCGTGATCTCCGCCGTGTCGGGGAGAATGTCACGAATGACTCCGTCTTCAATCAAGAGACCGAGTCCCGCGCTCAGGCCGTTATCCGTGAGAATCCGCGCGCCGGTAAGGAATTGTCGTTTGTTCATAGGCCGAGCGTATCACGCGGGCAGTCCGAGACAAGACCGCGATACCGGGCGGCACATCAACTGGGATGGGTTCGAGGCAGGTAAAGGGCACGGCCAGGCTGCTCATCGCACGCTGAAGTCTCGAGCCTAAGCGGCACAAATAAAAACGCCTGCAACAGAGTTGCAGGCGTTTTGGCTATCCGGCCGAAATTCGACTGGCGGAGCAGTGTCCGAGAATGATCAGAAGATCTTATGGTCAACGCCCGCGAGCGTGATCGTGGTGCCATCGCTGAGAGTGATGACATCGCCTGCCGCCGTGACATTTTCGGTCGGGACATTGGTCGCCGTATAGCCATAGCCACCGAACGCCAGGGTATCGCTGGAGGTGAAGCCGATGATGACCTCGGAACCGCCCGCATGGCCCTTGACGAAGCCGAAGACGTCGTTGCCGGAACCCGCAGTGATCGTGGAAGCGCCACCGCCGCCGATAACGGAGTCCGCCCCGCTGCCAAGGGTCGCAACCAGCTTGCCGTTGCCGCCGTTCGGATTGGTCGCGATGGTTTCAGGCCCCGTGGACCCGGACAGGTTGAGGCCGGTCGTTCCACCGGACCCGGCAACGGCCAGGGTGTTGCTGCCGGTCACATTGAAGAGGCTGGTGCCGGAACCGCCGACGAGCGTGCTGTTCGCACCCGAAACGGTGCCAGCGATCGACCCCGCGCCGCCCGTGACGGAAGAATTCGCGCCGCCCAGAGAGAAGGTGGTCTGCCCCGAAGACGCGCCAAAGAGAGAGGTGGCGCCGCTGCTCGCCGTCACCGTATCATTGGGAGCGGCAAAAACGGCCGTGTTGCTGGTGGTCGTGATATGATTGCCACCGGCCGACGTATCGGCGATGGCCGTCGCGCCGCTCAGCGTCATTGAGGTGTTCGCCGAAGCGATAACCGCGGGACCGCTGACGGTGCTGACACCGCTGCTGCTGAAAGTCGTGAAGGTCGTGCTGGCGTTGAAATAGCTCTGGAACGCCGCGCTCGAACCGCTAGCATTTGAATAGTTATTCGGTACACTGCCGCCGCTTACGGTACTCGTGCCGCTCATAACCGTCATCTCCGCAATAAATGACCCGAACTAACTCGGGTTGCACCTGAGGTGCGTAATCTCTGAACCGGATGTTATCGCCACGAAAGGTTTACCGGGACAAATGATGCGCAGCAACAAGAATTTGCATGAAATTTGTCGTTCCAAACGAGATTCTTAGCGTTGTGATATCCGCGACACAGCCAAGCGGCCCCCTGCCTCCGCCGCAAGGCAAGGATGTGGTGCGGCGCAATATAAGTGTCACAAATGCGTGCGCAACCTGGGCGAAATCCACCGCCCTTGTCAAGGTTGCCCCCTCCCGGCTGCGGCAAATCTCTGGTATCGCCGATAGAGGCAACGCGGAAAGAGGGAAGCGCCATGTACCTGGGGATTGACCTCGGCACCTCCGGCATCAAGGTCGTGCTTGTGGACGAAACAGAAACGGTTCGGGCGAGTCGCACCGAAGCCCTTCAAGTATCGCGACCGAAACCTGGGCAGAGCGAACAGGACCCGGAGGCGTGGTGGACCGCGACACTTCGGGCCCTTGATGGTCTGGCGGCCGATTATCCGGGGGAAATGTCGGCTGTCCGCGGAATCGGATTGTCCGGCCAAATGCATGGAGCTGTTCTGCTTGATCAAGGCGGGATACCCCTCCGCCCCGCCATCCTCTGGAATGATACGCGTTCGGAACAGGAATGCCTTGAACTCGAACAAACGTTCCCGGATCTCCGCCGTATCGCAGGTAATCCGGCGATGCCCGGCTTCACGGCCCCGAAGCTACTTTGGGTGAAAAAACATGAGCCGGAGATCTTTGCCCGCCTGGCCACCGTCCTGCTGCCGAAGGCCTATCTCCGGTATCGCCTGACGGGCGATATGATCGAGGAGATGTCGGACGCGGCCGGTACGCTTTGGCTTGATGTCGGCGCCCGCGCCTGGTCACCGGAAGCGCTCGCGGCGACCGGCCTGTCACTGTCCCACATGCCCCGCCTGGTTGAAGGAAGCGCACCGGCCGGCCAGCTCACTCCCTCCTTGCAAGCGCGCTGGGGCATGACCTCAGCCCCGGTTGTCGCCGGCGGCGCCGGCGACAACGCGGCGGGCGCCGTGGGTTTGGGAGCGATCCAGCCGGGCAAGGCCTTTCTGTCCCTCGGTACCTCCGGCGTGCTCTGGGCCACGACCGATCGCTTCCGCCCGAATCCCGAAGCAACCGTCCATGCCTTTTGTCACGCACTCCCCGGCCTTTGGCATCAAATGGGGGTCACCCTCTCCGCCGCCGCCTGTCTCGCCTGGTGGAGCGGCGTCACTCAGGAAAAAGAGGCATCCCTGTTGCAGGCGCTTCCCGAAACGCCCGCGGCACCGTCCGACGTCACGTTTCTTCCTTATCTTTCGGGAGAAAGGACACCGTACAACGACGGCGCGATCCGCGGCGCATTTCTGGGCCTTTCGCAGGATAGCAGCCGTGCGTCGCTCACCCAGGCCGGTACTGGAAGGCGTGGCGTTCTCGTTCCGGGACTGCCTGGACGCGTTACGCTCGGCCGGGACCACCATCGTTGAGGCCGATGTCATTGGCGGCGGGTCCCGGAGCGCGACCTGGATCAAGATCCTCGCCTCGGCGTTGGGGATTACCCTGCACCGGCTGGCGGATGGGGAACACGGCGCAGCCTTCGGGGCGGCACGGCTCGGACGGCTGGCCGCAACAGGCGAGGACCCGGTGAGCCTATGCGCGCCGCCGCGCCGCCTGGATTCGGTCCAGCCTGACCCGGCGTTGCAGAACGCCTATGAGAAGCGCCTGCAGCTCTATCGGGCGCTCTACCCCGCCCTGCGGGGTGTGCGCGCAGCTGGGTTGTGACATTTCGACAACAATTATCACCCCCCGACAAGGAATGGCTGGGCGAGTCCTTGAAGAAAGCCCAGCCGCTCCTTTTCTCACAATCTACGGCCAAGCCCGAATGACGGAGTTTTGGCCCTGACGAGGGGACCGCAATGTCAATCATAGGCTGGATCGTGCTCGGCCTCATCGCCGGCTTCATCGCGAGCAAGATCGTCAACCGCGCCGGCGAGGGCTTTTTCATGGACATCCTGCTCGGGATCGTGGGCGCGCTTGTCGGGGGATTCATTTTCAGATTTTTCGGCGCAGCCGGCGTCACCGGCTTCAATCTTTACAGCATGATCGTCGCCGTCATCGGCGCCATCATCCTGCTCGTCCTCTATCACGCCTTGTTCGGGCGACGCTCCTACTAGGCGCTCGCATCCGCATAGCGACGCCGAAGCGATAAAGGCCGCGCCCGACGCCGGAGCGGCCTTTATTTATGTGCCGGCGCAGCCCCTCGGCGCGCCGACATGACGGACCACCGGAACCGGAGCGTTGCTGCGCTTCCCCCTCGCCGGCCGGGCTTACCCAATGGCAAAGCGGTTCCTCGTCAGGCGTTCTGTCGCGCGGATGCGCGGGATAGTGCACGGCCTGGAATGATTCCAAGACCCGCCAATAGCCCGCTCCGATGGGATGGTAATGGTGCGAGAGGGGGGATTCGAACCCCCATGGCTTGCGCCGGTCGATTTTGAGTCGACTGCGTCTACCGTTCCGCCACTCTCGCGACATCAGCCCTCTAGCACGCTATCGCGCAGAGGAGAAGGCAGCACAGAAGCGGGAGGGAGGTCTGCTTTTGGCACAGAAAAAGGTGCCCGGGGCGGCGTTGCACTGCGGTGACACCTCGGCTATACGGACCTCGCCCGCTGTTCCCGGATAGCTCAGTCGGTAGAGCAAGCGACTGTTAATCGCTCGGTCGTTGGTTCGAGTCCAACTCCGGGAGCCACGGGCCCTCCCCCCAATATTTCTCTTCCGCAGGACTTGATGCTCGTGCAGCCGGGCGATTCAAGCCTGTGGGCGGCGGCGCTCATCCGCCCCCGCCCCTCACGCTCACGCAGACCCCGGCCAGAAAGCGGTCCCCCGGGGCAGACGTCCCTGCCATTCGGCAGCGCTTAGGAAAATCGCCCGTACCGCTGCAGAACTTCGATTTTGTATCCGTCGGGATCGGTCACGAAAAAGAAAGCGGCGAGCTTCTGCCCGCTATGCGCAAGTTCGCGCGGGTCAGTGCAGGCTGCGCCCATTTGCCGGATTCGGGCATGAGCCGCTACGAGATCGTCCACGACGACGGCAAGATGCCCATAACCATCGCCGAGCGCATAGGGTTCCGCGCGTCCGTGGTTCACGGTAAGCTCAAGCTCGAATTCAGTGCCCTGCCCGCGCAGATAAATCAGCGTGAATCCGTCGAACTGATAACGGTCGGCCACCGTAAATCCGAAGGCCTCCGTGTAGAACTTCACTGAGCGTGCTTCGTCCAGAACACGAATCATCGAATGGATCATTTTGGCCATCGCTACTCCTGCCCGCCAATAAGGCTGCTTCTCTGTTGTTGCCGCCGTCGCCCATAACCGGAAGACACGCTGCGGTACCGTCTTACCAGCGACATTGCCGCCAGCGCCAGCGATGGTGAGTTGTCCTCCCATGCCCCAGCCAGAATGGAGGCCGGCGCCGTCGACTGAGAAGGCAAGCCCCTCTTCAAGAGGAATGAATTCAACGCCGATCCCGGCCGCAAGAGCAAGGGCAGCAGATTGGCCTCCCGCGAAGCTGCGACCAGGCTTCCCCTTGCCCCCAAGCCCCGCGCAGGTTGCAGCGACCGCCCATGGTCACCGGATCCTTATGCTTGGCACCATTGGGTTCAGCGGGCCAATCGATCAGCTTTATTAGCTTCCATCCATTCTCCGCAGTCTGCTATTTTCCCTCGCCCGGCGCGGCAGCCGCTTCCCGAGGGAAGCCACTTCCAAAAAAGATCGATAAAAATGAAGATCCGAGAAGGAGGACATCATGGACGGAACGGGTAGCCAAACTGAGGGCCAATGCCCGGTGGTGCATGGGGCGCTTCCGACTGCCCTGTTCAGCGGTCGTTCAAACCGGGAATGGTGGCCAAAGCAGCTCAATATCTGGCTGCTCCATCAACACTCTGCCCTGTCCAACCCGATGGACAAGAGTTTCAATTACGCAGAGGCGTTCAAGAGTTTGGACTATGAGGCCCTGAAGAAGGACCTCTTTGCCCTGATGACCGATTCACAGGACTGGTGGCCGGCGGATTTCGGGCATTACGGCCCTCTGTTTATTCGCATGGCCTGGCATAGCGCTGGCACCTATCGCATCGGCGATGGTCGCGGCGGCGCCTCCGCGGGCGCCCAGCGCTTCGCGCCGCTGAACAGCTGGCCCGACAATGTCAATCTTGACAAGGCACGGCGTCTGCTTTGGCCGATCAAGCAGAAATACGGCGAGAAGATATCCTGGGCCGATCTCATCATCCTCACCGGTAATTGCGCTCTTGAATCGATGGGCTTCAAGACCTTCGGGTTCGGGGGTGGGCGCGCTGATGTGTGGGAACCGGAAGACGATATCTACTGGGGCAAGGAGACAACCTGGCTCGAAGACAAACGTTACAGCGGGGACCGCAATCTGGAAGAGCCGCTTGCTGCGGTACAGATGGGATTGATCTATGTGAATCCCGAAGGACCGAACGGCAATCCAGACCCCGTTGCCGCCGCGCGCGACATACGCGAGACCTTCGCGCGCATGGCTATGAATGACGAGGAAACCGTGGCTCTCATTGCCGGCGGCCATACCTTCGGCAAGAACTCACGGTGCGGGCGATGTCGCGCTTGTCGGCCCCGAGCCCGAGGCCGCCGATCTCGAAGAACAGGGCCTGGGCTGGAAGAGCAGGTTCGGCTCCGGCAAAGGTGGTGATGCCATCGGCAGCGGACTCGAAGTCACCTGGAGTGCCATGCCGACCGAATGGAGCAACAACTTTCTGGCCAACCTCTTCGGCTATGAATGGGAGCTGACGAAGAGCCCGGCCGGTGCTCATCAATGGACCCCCAAGAACGGTGCGGGCGCAGGTACGGTGCCCGATGCGCATGATCCATCAAAGCGCCGTGCACCGTCTATGCTGACCACGGATCTCTCGCTCCGCTTCGATCCCGAATACGAAAAAATCGCGCGGCGGTTTTTTGCAAATCCGGCCGAGTTCGCTGATGCCTTTGCGCGGGCTTGGTACAAGCTGACCCATCGCGATATGGGGCCGCGCGTGCGCTATCTCGGGCCCGAAGTGCCGGCCGAAGAGCTGATCTGGCAGGATCCGGTGCCGGCGGTAGACCATCCGCTCATCGGAGAGCCGGATGTGGAGGTACTCAAGGCGCAGATCCTGGACTCGGGGCTATCCATCGCGGAGCTTGTCTCGACGGCTTGGGCGTCTGCCTCCACCTTCCGCGGGTCGGACAAGCGCGGCGGCGCCAACGGTGCCCGCATCCGCCTGGCGCCCCAGAAAGACTGGGAGGCCAATCAGCCGCAGCAGCTCGCGACGGTATTGGCGAAGCTCGTCGCAATCCAGCAGGCGTTCAACAACGGGCAAAGCGGCGGGAAGAGGGTTTCGCTGGCCGATCTCATTGTGCTCGGCGGCAGCGCCGCGGTAGAGCGCGCCGCCGCGAGGGCGGGCGTGGAGATCAAGGTGCCGTTCTCGCCCGGTCGGACCGATGCGCGGCAGGACCAGACGGATGTCGACTCCTTCGCGGTGCTCGAACCGGTCGCCGACGGCTTCCGGAACTATCATCGGGCGGGCAATCCCATTCCTGCGGAAGAGCATCTCATCGACAAGGCGCAGTTATTGACCCTGAGCGCGCCGGAAATGACCGTTCTGGTTGGCGGTCTGCGCGTTCTGAGTACCAACCACGGCAAGTCGCACTTCGGTGTTTTCACCCAGCGGCCCGAAACCTTGACGAACGACTTTTTCGTCAACCTGCTGGACATGCGGACGGAGTGGAAAGCGACTTCCGACGCGAAGGATGTGTTCGAGGGGCGCGACCGCGGGACCGGCCAGGTCAAATGGCACGGCACCCGCGCCGACCTGGTCTTCGGGTCCAATTCGCAGCTTCGCGCCATCGCGGAAGTCTACGCCACGAGCGATGCACAGTCTAAATTCGTGCGCGATTTCGTCGCGGCCTGGACCAAGGTGATGACCCTGGATCGCTTTGACTTAGCCTGATCTCAGCTTCGCGCTCACCGGTACAGGAACGCCGGCTGCATCGGTGAGCGCGCCAGCACGGCGCCCGCGATCCATTGACGCGGGACATAGTTCCACACACCTATGCCAGACGGCCCGACCGCGGCGGTCGGCGGAGGCGCCATATCTCGGCGCCTGAAGGACGTGATGGAATGCTGGCTCGCCCCTGCCCTCTTATTATTGTGGTCCTGGTCCTGATGGCCGCAGCGCCCTTGCTCAGCGGCTGCGCCGATGGCGCTCCGGGCACGCCGGGCACGGCCACTGCGCATCTGGACGGGAGCGCCACCTACTTTGCGGGCGTCAGCGGCAGCCATTAACGTTGGGGCTGCTCCGTCGGCCAGCGCCTGTGGAGCCAGAGCCAGGAGCTTGGCTCGTCGCGAATCCAGCTTTCCAGGACCTGATTGACCGCACGCATGACAGCCGCGATATCGGCATGACAATCGCCGCTGTCGGGAAGCGCCAGGGGCGCGCCGACCTCGAGCCGCAGGCGAGCGGGCCCAAGACGCCGGATCCGCCCTGGGATGACCGGGCAGCGGAAACGCAGCGCAAGGGCTGCGAGAGCCGGCGCCGTCATCGCCATGCGGCCAAAAAACTCGACCGCGATGCCGTCGTTCATTTTCTGATCGACCAGCATGCCGAGATAGCCCCCCCGGGTGAGATGAGCGAAGGCGCCCCGTGCGCCACTGGCGCCCTTCGGGAACATCGGCAGATCCATCCCCACCGCCTCCCGCCGTAATTCATTCACCGCGTCATTGACCGCCTCATTGGAAAGCGCGCGATAGAAGCTCGACATCGGAATACCGATGCCTGCGAGAATTGGGGGCAGCATCTCCCAGTTGCCGATATGGCCCGAGAAGAAAATTGCCGGGCCGCCTTTGGCGGCCTGGGACAGGAGGATCTCTTCGCCGCTGATGTCCCAACCCGGCCCCGAGGTGCTGCGGCGGAGCCTGGGGAGATGCGGCAATTCTGCGGCTGTCCGCCCGAGATTCTCCCATACGCCGCGGATGATCCCCCGCCGCGCCTGAGCCGTCAGCTCCGGCATGGCGCGGCGAAGATTGTCATCAGCCACCTTGCAAACCGGCAACCGCATGCCGATAGCGGTCGCAATCGCGCCGCCGAGATTGGATGCGCGGACCGGATCGAGTCCGCGGAGAACCGATGCTGCTGCGAGGAAGGCGCCCCGTTCCACGAGGTGCACGAAGTGTTCAAAGGGTCGTCTTGTGGCCAAGGCTATCGTCTTTCTGCTCCGGCCGAATGTGCGGATTTTCGTGCCTGGAACAAGGCTGGAGAACGCCACTTCAGCCCTCCTAGCCGGCCCATGCATAGGTCGCAGGCGAGGGCCCGGCCACGGCTTGCCGGGCCCCGCGGCCAAGCGCGGTCCCCATCGCACGTCCATTGCCCTGACGCAGATGCGCGCCCGGATCGGCGCTGGGCGGGCCCGCGCGCTAGGCCGCGAGGCGGAGGACCGCCGCGCCCAGCCCGCTCTCCGCCGCTTTCAGAGCGGCAAGCGTGGCAGGCCCCACCTTGCCGTCCTGTTCCAAGCCATGCCTGGCCTGAAAGATTTGCAGCGCATGGACTGTCACCGGGCCGAACCTGCCGTCCAAGGGCAGCGGCGGCTCCTGCCCGAGGGCATTCAGCACTTGCTGCACCCAGAGCGTGCCGCCCTCCGCCCCGGCATTGCAGGCCAAGGCCGATTTCCAGCGTGCAAGCCATGCCTTGCGCTCATCCAGGCCGATGAAGCCGCCATTGAGGTGATGGGTCACTCCCTCGACGTCATCATGGGTAGCAAAGGGCAGGCAGCCGCAGAGAACGAATTCGGCGACTGCGCACTCCAGGAACCAGTCGGGCTTAGTGACGGCATCGGGCTGGCTTTCAAAATCGAAGCCGATCGTCCGTGACAGCCGGGCATAGCTGGAACGGCCGGTGACCTGCGCGCCGCCACGGCCGCGGAAAGTCCAGCCATCGCTGCTGCCCAGCCTGTTGCCGAGGCGCCCATCATAGACCTCATTGGCAATGCGCTCCGGCTGATGGGCGAAAGCCTCCGCCTTGGCGGCATCGAAGCGGCCGGGCCAGGTCGTCATGAGCGCCGCTGCAGAATAGTTGAGATTTTCCTCAACCTCTGCCCCCGCCCCACATTCATGGCTGAATTGGGCCATGGCATGGGCGACGAGCAAATCGCTTGTCAGCCCATAGGCCGTGAAAACCCGCGGCCCGCTGGCCGCAATCGCAGCCCGCAGGCCGGGAATCTTGCTGTCGCCCAAGGGCCAGAGCCTTGCCAGAACCGCCTCAGCCAACATGGTCTGCCTTCCTCGCCCATACAGATCGTTACACTAACATAACGTTAGAACATTTTCCAGGCTTAAGGAGAACGACCGAGGGTTACCCTCGCCGGGGGGACAGGCTAAGCTTCCCGCTCCGCCGATAACCGTACCGCGATCATGACCCTGGTTTCAGCCTTACTGCCAATCCCTTGCCGGCCTCTCCCGTGAGCGCAGGCGTCGTTTTCACCGGCGCCCGCATCGTTTTGCCGGATCGGATCCTTCAGGGCAGCCTTTGCGTCGCGGATGGCCAAATCCTCAGCATGGATGAGGGCCGATCGGCCACAGCTGCCGCCATAGACTTCGAGGGCGATCTGCTCATTCCCGGCATCATCGACCTGCACACGGATAATCTGGAGCGCCAGGTTCTGCCGCGGGCCACGGCCCGCTGGCCGTCACGCTCGGCCATGATCGCCCATGACGCGCAATGCGCAGGGGCCGGGGTCACGACCGTCTTCGACTCCTTCTGCGTCGGCGATCTTGGCTTTCAGGAAGAGCGGACACGGACGTTCGTTGAAGGCGTGGCCGACATCGACGCGCTGAGCGACGCGGGGCTATTGAAGGCCGACCATCGCCTGCACCTCCGCTGCGAGCTGCCGGCTCAAGACATGGAAGCCCTCTTTCTACCCTATGCCGAGCATGGCCGCTTGTCGCTCGTCAGCCTGATGGACCATTCCCCGGGGGTAGGCCAATGGGGCGACGTCGAGACATACCGTGACATGCTGCGCCGTGACGGTCTGACCGAAGAAGAGATCGAGACGCGGTTGGCTCACCAGAGGGAGCAGCGCCTGCGCTGGCGTGGCCACAACAGGCGCGTGGTTCTCCAAAAGATGGCCGGCCGAGAGATAGCGCTGGCGAGCCATGACGATCGCACGCCCGGGGATATCAGCGAGGGCGCCGCCGACGGCATCCGTATCGCCGAATTCCCGGTCACGCTGGCCGCGGCGGAAGCCGCACACCGACATGGCATGCAGACCATCGCCGGGGCCCCCAATGTTGTGCGTGGCGGATCGCATTCCGGCAACGTGGCGGCGGCCGATCTCTTGCGTGCGGGGGCTGTTGATGCCTTCGCCTCCGATTATGTGCCTGGGGCACTTCTGGAGGCGGCGGTCATGGCAACCGGCATCGCTGGCCTTTCCCTGTCCGAGGCGATTGCCTTGGTCACGGACCGGCCTGCCCGTATGGCCAACCTCACGGACCGCGGACGGATTGCGCCCGGCTTGCTGGCCGATTTGGTGAGAGTCCGCATTTACGACGGGATGCCGATTGTCCGCGGCGTCTGGCGTCATGGAGAACGCGTAGCATGAGTGTTGCCGACGGATTTCGCGTCGCCGTTTACTATGCACCGGAGCGGGACGATCCGCTCTGGAGCGCGGGCACAGGCTGGCTGGGACGCGACCCGGAAAGCGGCGAAACCTTTGCGGTTCCGGGTGTGGTCACCGAAGACAACTTGATCACCGAACCCGCAGCCTATGGGTTTCACGCCACCCTCAAGCCGCCGATGCGGCTCGCGGCAGGTCGTGGATACGAGGAATTTCTCGAGGCGGTGCGGTGCCTGGCGCGCGGCCTCAGCCCCTTCGACCTGCCACGCTTCTCGGTGCGTACGCTCCACGGCTTCCTGGCGGTACGGGAGGCGGAGCCGAGCCCTGCCCTGCAAGCCCTGGCCGACATCACGGTGGCGAGCCTCGATGCCTTCCGCGCCCTGCCGAGCGATGCCGAACTCGCCAGGCGCCGCCGGAGCGGGCTTTCGGATGCCGAAGAAGCGATGCTCTGCTCCTGGGGTTATCCTTACGTCTTTCAGCTGTGGCAATTCCACCTCACGCTCAGCCGCCGGCTGAACGAGCAGGAGATGGCCCGGCTTAAGCCCGCCGCCGAAACATGGTTTGCCCCGGCACTGGCGCAGCCCCGCCGTTTGGGGAGCCTGGCGGTCTACACGCAGGCCGCAAGCGGAGCGCCATTTGTGCTCTCCGCCCGCATCCCTGTCGGCTAGCCAACCCGGCTGGCCAGATCGGCTAGCCGGGTCCCGCCTGATCCAAGAGCTTCTGCAGATCATCGAGGCCGATCGCACCCGGCACGATCTGGTTGCCGACAACGATCGCCGGCGTGCCGGTGATGCCGAGTTGCTGGGCCAATGCGATATTCGCGGCCAGGCGCTTCCCGATCCCCGGGTCGTTCATGTCCTGGATAAGCTGGCTGGCGTTGAGGCCGAGCTGTGAGGCGAGACTGCGCAGACGGCTTTCCGTGGGCGGCGCGGTCTCGGTCATCAGCGCCGTCTGAAGCTTTTCATAGCCACCTTGCCGCTGGGCGGCGAGGAGGGCGCGCGCCTCCGTCACACTGTTCTGGCCCAATATCGGAATGTCCTTGAATATGATGCGGACATTCGGATCTTTCTGGACAAGGGCGGCAAATTCCGGCCGCATCGCGCGGCAATAGGGGCAGCGCGTGTCGTAGAACTCGACGATGGCCAAGGGCGCCTGCGGATTGCCGATTGACGGATCACCAGGGTTGTCGACAAGCTGGCTGCGATAAGCCGCGATGGCCTGGGCTTGTGCTGCCGCCTGCGTGGCCTGGTCCTGCGCCTGCAGCGCGCTGATCGCATCGCGGAGGATGGAGGGATCCGCGATAAGCTCCTGTCTGATCAAGGCGATGACCGCGGCTCTCTGCGCAGGGGTCAGCGCCGAATCGGCCGCAGCCGGCATACTCTGCTGAGCGAAGCTTGGCGCCGCCGGCAAGAGCGTCGCGAGGACCAGGGCCGCGACCGCGAAAAAGGAGCGATGGGACATGATAGTCACTTTCCACAGGGTCACGAGGCTCAGATAAGCGTGAGGGCGGCATGCGCACGCGGTTGCCGCAGCATTTGAAGCCGTTTATGGCACCCTTCAAGAGCTTGGGCCAATCCGGCCTCCGACCCCAACTGGAGTGGCGCGCCTTTCGCGCGAAGATGATGATGGCACTTTCCTTCGGCTTGCCCATTCGGTCCAAGAAAAAGCAGGCTCTCTTCCGGTCTACGGCAGCCTTGGCCTCCTTGACGATCATGTTGAGCGCCTGCGGCACGGGAAACCATCGCCTGCCGGGCGCAGGACCCAATCCGAACGACGCAGTCGTGCCTGGCGTCGCGAAGGCGGATTGGTCCGGTGTCGTTATCGCCGATGAACCGCTGGCCGCTCAGGCCGGCCGCGCGGTGCTGGCCGCCGGTGGTACGGCCGCAGATGCTGCAACCGCAGTCGGCTTCACGCTGATGGTGACCTTGCCGTCCCGCGCTTCGCTGGGTGGGGGCGGCGCCTGCGTCGCCTACTCCCCCTTCGTGAAAACCGATGGAGTAGCGACGCCGCAGGCTTTCGTCTTCTTGCCGAAGGCATCGACTGGCGGCGGCAGCCGCCCGGCCGCGGTGCCGATGACGGCGCGTGGCCTGCTGCTGATGCAGGCAATCTATGGTTATACCCCCATTCAGCAGCTGATCGCACCGGCCCAGCGCATGGCCGCGCTGGGCGTGCCTGTCTCCAAGGCTTTCGCGAATGACCTCTCGGTCGTCGCCGGTCCGCTGCTGGCGGACCCGGCGGCTCGCGCGGTTTTTGCCAATGCAGCGGGACAGCCGTTGCAGGCGGGCGAGACCATGGTGCAGCCGGATCTTGCCAATACGCTCGATGTTCTGCGCAGCCGGGGTGTCACGGAGCTTTACGACGGCGAACTCGCTCAGCAATTCTCCAATGCCTCAGCCGAGGCTGGCGGCCCCATCAGCCTGGCCGATCTGGCCCATGCAGTGCCGCAGGAAGAGGCCCCGCTTGCGATCCAGGACGGGGGCAATGTGGTGAACTTCCTGCCGCTGCCGGCCGATGGTGGCCTGGCCGCGGCGGCTGCCTTCCAACAGCTGCGGAAGGATCCGACGAATGTCGCCGGAGCCAATGCGGCAGCCCTGGCCGTTGCCACCGCATATCGTACGGGCGTCGACGCTGCGGATCCTGAGGCGCTGCTGAAAGACCCCAATCTGCCAGCAGGGCACCTGCCGCCGCTCGCGGCCTCCACCAGCTTCGTCACGCTGGACAGTTCCGGCGGGGCCGTTGCCTGCAGCCTGACCATGAACAATCTGTTCGGAACAGGCCGCATTGCGCCCGGTACCGGTGTTCTTCTGGCCGCCGCACCCGATCACGGAAGCGCGCCGCTGCTGTCCTCCGCGATCATCTGGAACAAGCCCACGAATTCCTTCCGCGCTGCCATCGGCGGTTCGGGCCAGGAAGGCGCCCCGCTCGCGGTAGGTCTGACAGCGCAATATGCCCTGCGCAATCGCGGGCACGACTTCGGCACAACAGTCCCCAATCCAGGCCGGATCAATGCCGTCAATTGCCCGGACCGCGTGCCGGGCAATTTTGCGAGTTGTGTGTGGGTGACCGATCCGCGTGGCAAGGGGCTCGCCATCGGGCATATCGCCCAGAAGTCCAGTTGACAGGATGAGATGAGCCAATGGTGCTGAAGACAGGGCGGGGCGCCATTATCCCGCCCTTCCGCGTAATGGATGTAATCGCGGCCGCGAACGCTCACGCGGCCAAGCTCGGACCGCTTGATCCGCGGGTCATCCGCATGGAAGTCGGACAGCCGGCGCTCGGCGCGCCTGAGCAAGCCGTTGCCGCCGCAATCGCCGCCCTGAGCGCGGGCCAGTCGCTTGGCTATACGGAAGCCTTTGGCCTAACGAGCCTGAGGCGGCGCATCGCGCAGCATTACCAGGAATGGTACGGCGTGGTGATCGAGCCGGGGCGCATCGCGGTTACCACCGGCGCGTCCGGCGCCTTTCCCCTCGCCTTCCTCTCAGCCTTCGAGCCGGGCGATCACGTCGCACTCGCCGCCCCCTATTACCCGCCCTACGTGAATATCCTGACCGCATTCGGCATGAAGCCGATCATTCTTGAAACGAACGCCGAGACCCGGTTTCAGCCCACGGTCGCGATGCTGCAAGCGCTTGATCCTCTCCCCTCTGGGCTCATTCTCGCGAGCCCCTGCAATCCGGCGGGGACCATGCTGCACCGGGATGAACTGTCGGCCATCGCGCGATGGTGCGACGACAATGGCGTGCGGCTGGTCAGCGACGAGATTTACCACGGCCTGCACTACGACAGCCCGATCGCGACCGCCGCCGCCTTCAGCCCCTCGGCTATCGTCATCAACAGCTTCTCCAAATATTTTTCGATGACGGGCTGGCGCGTCGGCTGGATGGTGCTCCCCGCGGATCTTTGCCGGCCCGCGGAGCGCCTGGCCCAGAACATGTTCATCAGCGCGCCGCACATCGCCCAGTTGACGGCCGAGGCCGCTTTCGATTGCGGGGAAGAGCTGGAAGCCAGGCGCGCCGGCTATCGCCGCTCACGCGACCTGTTGCTGCAGGCGCTTCCGCGCGCCGGCTTTACGCGCCTTGGTGCGGCGGAGGGCGCCTTCTACCTCTATGCCGATATCAGCGACCGAGGCGAAGCAAGCACAGATTTCTGCGCGCGCATGCTGCGCGAGATCAGCATTGCAGCGACCCCAGGCGTCGACTTCGATAGCCGCCATGGCGAGCACTTCGTGCGCTTCAGCTATTGCGGCGGCGAGGCTGAGATGGCGGAAGCCGCCGAGAGGCTGCTGCGCTGGTAGCCCCTGTCCGCGGGGCATAAAAAAAGCGGCCCCGGAGGGCCGCTTTTTGGTGGCCGATCCGTCCCCCGGTCAGGCACCCCGGACCCGGAGCACGGCACGGGCGGCGAGATTGATCGCAAGCACCGTCAGCATGACCAGAAGAGCCGCAGCAAATGCCAGGGCATGGGCCGAGGCGAAGGGCTGATTGATGAAGCTCCAGATAACATAGGTCAGATAACCGATCGGCTGGTGGGTAAGCTGCCCATTCCATAGGTAGTTGGACCAGCCCGCCGTGTAGATCAGCGGCGCCGTCTCGCCGACCGAAATGGCAAGCGAGAGCAGAACGGCCGTGAGGATCCCCGGAAGAGCGACAGGCAAAAGGATGCGCAGGATGACCCGGCGGTCGTTCGCGCCCAGCGCATAGGCGGCTTCACGCATGGGAACGGGGATCTGCCGGAGAACCAGTTCCGTCATCTTCGCCATATAGGGCAGAACCATGATCGCGAGGGTGATGGAGGCGGCCAGAACGGAGAACTGCCAGCCGAGCCAGTTGACCATCGTCACATAGGAAAAATAGCCCAGCACAATGGAGGGGACGCCGGTCAGCACATCCGAGAGGAAGCGAACCATGCCCCCAAAGCGGCCACTACCGAACTCCGCGAGATAGATGCCAGCGCCGACGCCGATGGGCACGCCGAAGATCAAGGCTCCGACCGAGAGCACGATCGTGCCTTCGATGGCATTGAGCAAGCCGCCGCTGACGCCCTGTGTCACCTGAGTGAGCAGCCCAAGCGACAGGGCCGAGAGGCCGCGCACGAGCACCAGCAGGATGATATCGATCAGCGGAGCGGCGACGAGCAGAAAGCAAATGATGCAGAAGGCCCAGCCGAGACCGCTGCGGAGCTTGCGGCCGGATATGGCGCGCGGCTTTGAAATTCCGCCGCGAAAGCTGGAGGCGGTTGCCACCTCAGTCATTGTTTCTGCCTCAATCGCTCAGAACCTGTCAGGACGGGAGGCGCAAACGCGCTACCCGAGGCATTAACGGCGTGCGGCGGAGCCGCTGCGCACCAGAAGCCGCGCCACAACATTCACGAGCACAGTGATGACGAAAAGCACGATGGCAATCTCTGCCAGGGACTGAACCGCAAGGCCAGACTGATCCTGTTCGGCACTGTCGAGCTGCGACAGGATGAAGGAGGCCATGGTGCTGATCGGGCTCATCAAGGTCGTCGGCATGTAGTTCAGCGCACCGCCCGACACCATGAGCACGGCCATCGTCTCACCCAGCGCACGGCCAAGACCGAGGATAACGGCGCCCACGATGGCCGGCCGGATCATCGGCAGCATGGTGAAGAAGACCATCTCGAACTTGGTGGTTCCGAGGGCGTAGGCGGCTTCCTTCGCTTCCTTCGGAATACGTGTCAGAGCGTCAAAGACCGTGATCGTGATGACCGGGATGACCATGAGTGCGAGAACGAGAGACGAAGCGAGAAGGCCAAAGCCGCTACCGCCGCCTTGCGCAAGGAAGGGAATGAACGGGAAGACCGCGGCCAGGACAGGCGAAATAATATGCGCCACGATCGGCACAAGAACGATGATGCCCCATAGGCCGTAGACGACGCTCGGCACCACGGCCAGCAGTTCGACAATAATCGCAAAGGGCGTGCGAAACGCCCGGTTCACCCCTTCCGCAAGGAAGATGGAGATGCCGAGGCTGACGGGCACCGCGACCAGGAGCGCAAGGAACGAACTCGCGAGGGTGCCGGCAACGAAGACAAGACAGCCATAGGTCGCGCCGATCGGTGCCAGGACACCGTGACGCTCGACCGGATCGGCATAGAGATTGCCGAGATCCCAGGTCTTAGTGATCAGGAAGTTGATGCCATTGAACCGGATTGCCGGCCAGGCATAGACGACCAGGAAAAGCAGGATGGCGGCGATGACGAGGGGGATGATGCCCGCCAGGCCGACCAAGGCCCAGCGAAAGGCGCCGGATGAGCCCCGGCGCCCCTTCATTTTCGCCGTCGGCCGGGGAACCCCGGCCGACGCGCCATCAAGTTGAGCCTGGCTCATCCGCTCAGGCAGAGATCGTCGCGATGCGAGCGTGGCTCTGCATGCGAATCTTGTCCGGAAGAGCGACGAAATGCACCTTCGCCATGTAGTCTCCAGTGCTACCACCGTTGGGGTCGATTGCCCAGGTGAGAAGCCCCTTGATCGCCTTCGCGAGAGCAGCGTTCGGCTGCTTCTTGCTGACGATCGCGTATTCGTAGTTGATGATCGGGTAGGACATATCGCCGTCGGCGAAGATCAGGCTGATGCGCTGATCCGGCGGCGTCTGGTCGACCAGGCCGGAGGCGGCGGCAACGATCGTCTGCGGGTTGGGCAGGACGAACTTGCCGGCCTTGTTCTGCACCATCGCGACGCCAAGGCCCGCGGCCTGCACCTGCGCGAGGAAGCTCACGCCGACATAGGCGATCGAGTACGGGTTCTGCGCCGCGACCTGCACCATGCCCGGGTTGCCGATGGCGCCAATGCCGCCCTGAACCGCCGGCCAGCTGACCGTGGTGCCATAGGCGACCGTGTTCGCCCAGTCGGGGGTGGACTTGGACAGGTACTGCGTGAAGATGAAGGTATCGCCGGACCCATCGGTGCGATGGACGGGCAGGATCTTGTGGTCAGGCAGGCCGACGCCGGGGTTGAGGGCCGCGATCGCCTTGTCGTTCCAGTTGGTGATCTTGCCGCCGTAGATGCCGGCGAGAACGGGACCGCTGATGTTCAGGTTGCGGTTGTTCAGGCCCGGAAGATTGAAGACAATGTTCTGAGCCGAGATCGCCAGCGGGATGTTCAGCATGTCGGGGTGCTTCTTGACCTGCGGACCGGCCATATAGGCATCGGAGGCGCCGATCTGAGCGATGCCAGCGATCGCCTGGGCGATGCCGGTGCCGCTGCCCGTGCTCTGCGTCGTGATGCGGAGGCTCGGGTCGATCTTGGCGTAGCCCTGAACCCACATGTTGAAGAGCGGATAGAGCAGGCTGGAACCAGTTTCCAGGATTGTCACACCGGCCGCGGCATGCGCCGAGCGGACAACGCCGGGAAGGGCGAGCCCTGCAGCAGCGAAGCTGATGGATTTGAGGAACTGGGCACGCGTAACGCGCGGAACGAAGTAACCGTCCGACATGACATTCTCCAAAGCCTGATTAAACTGCGACCAGAACGATCGCTTGGAATAGGCATCTACGCGGGGATAGCCGGGAGCAGGATGACAGTCTTGTTTCCGTTTAATGACATCATGCCGTTGTGGTGCCCGGCCCGCCCCGCCCTTGCGCTCCGGCCTAAGCCTCGGGGATTGCAGGAACCGTAGTAAGAAGCGCGTGCCACCTATCGCTTTCATATGACAATCTTTCACGGGGTAGTGTATTTGCAGAATTAGCTACCCCCCCAGGGCCGGCAAAACTTGCCGGCTTACGCGACCGCTGCTGGTCGGACAGGATCACGCGGGCAGGCTGAGCGTGCAGGTGCGCGAGAGCGGGCCACGCGGCCACCCGGAGGAGACCGTATTTGATGCAATCCGAGGTCATGCCGGCT
This sequence comes from uncultured Alphaproteobacteria bacterium, assembly GCA_963834475.1. Taxonomy (GTDB): domain Bacteria; phylum Pseudomonadota; class Alphaproteobacteria; order Acetobacterales; family Acetobacteraceae; genus Acidisoma. The sequence goes on from CAWIBZ010000005.1 coordinate 539,122, forward strand.
GCCATTGCCCATCTGCGGCACCATCCGGAACTCAGGCTTTTGCTCTCGGACCTCCAGATCAGCGCGGACGAAGCCCAATCCGAAGCCTTTGTCTTGGCCGCGGACGGCCAATTGAAGCTCGGCACGCCGATCCTGCGGGCCTCGAACAAATCGCTCTTTCACATGCGTCACGCGATGGAACTCGCATGGCTGACCGGGATTGCGGATGTCGCACTCGCCGGCTTGGCCGCCGCACGATGCGCGGCCCTCGCTATTGCCCTGGAAACATACGGTTCTGCGGGGGCCACGCTCCCGGGGTGGGTGGCTCCGCTGACGGGATATGCGGCCCCTGATCTCACCACGGCGCGGCGGCTTTGGGCGAAGCTTGCGTCTTGCCGGTCGGACGCGCGCGAATGCCAGCTGAGCCCCGAGTCCCACGCCAGGCTTGTCGATGCATGGCCAATTTTGGGCCCCGCTGAATGGCTGATGGAGCAAGGTGGCGATGCCCGGCTCGCGATCGACCCGTTCACGGGGCTGAATGGCTACGGTTGCAGCCACCGCCCTCGGCCATGGGCGGTCACTTTCGCGTCTTCGACCGCGTCCTCCGTATCGGAACGAGGCTATCTTGGTGCCGAAGCGGCGCGCCGGCGCCTGATCGGCGAGAGCTTTGCCATGACCGCCTCGGCCGCGGTCGGACAAGAGTTCGAATCGCGCCCGCAGGGCGATCGCTGAGCTGTATTCGCTGCCCGCGGGCACCGGGGTAATCCTGGCGGCATCGGGCACGGACGCGGAACTCATCGCCCTCGCCCTAGCCGGCGCCACAGAAAACAAGCCCGTCACGAATATACTTCTGGCTCCCGAGGAAACCGGCAGCGGCGTTCCGCTGGCTGCCCGAGGACTCCATTTCGCCACGGATACCGCGCGCGGCGTAGCCGTTCCCAAGGGGGGCACGGTGCCGGGCTTCCGCCCTGACACTGCCTTGATTTCCGTCTCTGTGCGCCAGGCCGACGGTGCGGTACGGACGGCGGATGCCATTGATCAGGACTGCGTTGCCGCCGTTGAAGCTGCGATCGCCGCTGGCCGGCGCCCGATCCTGCATATCCTGGATGTGTCAAAGACGGGTCTGCGGGCACCGAGTTCGGGCCTGTGTCGCCGGGCTCTGGCAGCGTTTCGGCGACGCCATGGACGTGGTCGTGGATGCCTGCCAGACGCGGCTTCAGCCGGGCACGATCCGGGACTACGTCGCGCGCGGTTGGATGGTGCTTGTGACAGGCTCAAAATTCTTCACGGGACCACCCTTCTCAGGTGCCCTGCTGGCACCAACAACCGTGCTTGCCCGGCTCGATCACTCCCCCCTGCCAGAGGGACTCGCCCTCTATTGTGGTCGTGCCGAATGGCCGGACGGGCAAAGCGGGTTGCAGTGCCTTGAGACCGGGCAGGATAATTTGTGCGGCAATTATGGGCTGATCCTCCGGTGGCAAGCGGCCTTGGCGGAAATGCAGGCTTTTGTGGACGTCCCTGCCGAGCAGCGGAAGGCCATCCTCCACCGCTTTATCGGACATGTTGATGCCTGCATCGAGGCCACGGTCGGGCTCACCTCGGTCAGTCTCAGCCCGGCCGCCCCCGATCCGGACGAGTGGGATCTGACTGAAACAATCCGATGCTTCGCCCTGACCCTGCCGGCGGCCGAGGCCGCCAAGATGGGGTTAGCGCCGGGACAATACCTTGACCTGGCCGCGGCGCGACGCGTCTATTTCTGGCTGAACGCCGACCTTACATCGGCCTTGGCTGACCGCGTTGGCCCGAGCGACCACGCCACACTCAGACGCCGTTGCCACATCGGGCAGCCCGTTGCGGTTACATTGAACGGCGAATCAGCCGCGGCGCTGAGGGTCTCAGGGGGTGCTCGCCTTGTTTCCGGCGAGCCATCGCTCGGCCATTTGGAGCCCGATGAGCGACTCGCGGAAGAGCTGGGCGACGTCACTCAACTCTTTCGGAAAATCGCGCTTATCCTGACCCACTACGCGAGGCTCTCGGTCACCAACCCTCAACCGAGCTACGCCTGACCTCAGGCCGCCGGCAGAAAGCGACACACACGCCCGGGGAACCCTCGCGATGAGAGCGAGAGTCCCCTGGTTTAGCCGCCTCCGGCCGATCAGAAAATCTTATGGTAGACCCCGGCGAGGGTAATCTTGGTACCGTCGGAGAGGGTAATCACATCGCCGAACGTGCCGACCTGCTCCGAAGGCAGATTCGTCGCTGTATAGCCATAGCCGGCGAAACCAAAATTGTCGGACGAATTGAAGCCGATAATGACCTCGGAACCACCCGCGTGGCCGTTGACGAAGAGGAAGGCGTCATTCCCCGAGCCGGCCGTGATGGTGGAAGCGCCGCCGCCGCCGATCACGCTATCCGCGCCGCTGCCAAGAATGGCGACGAGCGTGCCGGAATTACCGTTGGGGTTGGTCGCGATGGTTTCCGCCCCGGTGCTCTTCAACTCGTCAATGCCCGTTACGCCGGACGGGCCCGCAACCGCCAGGGAGTTCGCCCCGGTGACGTGATAGATGCTGACACCGGTGCCCCCGACCAGCGTGCTGTTGGCGCCCGAGGCGGTACCGACAATACCACCGGCCCCGCCGGTCACGGAGGTGCCGGGGCCACCCAGGTTGAAATTCGTCACCCCGGCGCCGCCGCCGAACAGCGTCGTGGCTGCCGTGGCTGCCGTAACCGTGTCATTCGGCGCGGCAAATACCGAGCTCGGCGTGGTGGTGGTGATCGAGTTCCCACCGCTCGACGTGTCCGCAACCGCCGACGCTCCACTGACAGTCACGGTGCTGTTCGCCGAGCTCAGGACCACTGGTCCCGATGTCGTGGAGACACCGCTCCCACTGAAGACAGTGTATGTCGTTGTCGAAGTAAAAAAATTATTGAACGCGGCTTGGGCACCGCTGGCTGTGAATTGTGTTGACGTCGATGCGCCACTCACGGTTGCCGACTGGCTCATTCGGGTCTTTTTCCTTAATTGGCACTACGCTCGCCGCCCAGACCTGGATTGGTCTGCCCTGCAGCGTTCAATAGCGTGTAAAGACAACCATTTTGTTAATTTATCGACACGACAATGCGCGGCATGCGAACAAATCTGGTCGGTCACGCTTGCGTCACTCTGCCGAAATAACATGGCATCGCCGCCTCAATCATACGATCAAAAATTGGCGAAATCCGTCAATCGGAAGATAATGTTGCTTATAAGCAACACAAAGTCACTTACCCGATTTTTGCATCGATCAACCTTCTGGCGGTACGCAATAATTCGGCCCGCCCGGAGTTTTGCAGTTGTCGATAAAGGTTGATGAGCGCGCGTTCATCCGCGCTTTCCGCCGTGACATATGCCCCGTCTTGCTGGCCGGTGAGCAGGTAACCGACTGATACGCCCAGGGCAGCGGCCACGCGCGCGAGATTGGCGCGAACCTGGCCGGTCCGATCCGTCTCCCACTGCGCGATCGCGCTGCGGGAAACGCCAATCCGCTGGGCCAGTTCGTCCTGGGTGAGACCAAGCAGCCGCCGCCGGGCCTTGATCCGGACGGCGATGCCCGACGCAACCGGCGCCTCCTGGTCACCGATGGTTGAGGAATTGGCGATGCCGCCGCGCGCTTTGCGAACCAATTTTCTCTTGCCTAAATTTGTTAGTTTAACTAACTTTTCGCTATCGTCACGACTGGCCAATGGTCACCTCCCGTGCGCCACACGCCCCGACGAGGCAGCCGACGGTAGCGGAGCCCGAGCCCCCTTCTCAAGCGTTGTTACCCGGCCGCTTGTCTTGACGACCAAAGCCCCCGCACACAACCGCCTGGAGAGATGCATGATTGCCCGCCCCGCCGCCGCCCGTCGCTCCCCATCGCGCCAAAGACGCCAGGGCACCTCACGGCAAGAAGAGAGCGCCGAGTTTGAATGCCTCGTCACCTGCCTGGAAGAAGCGGGCGCCACCTTGCTGTCTCTCCCCGCCAGTGGCTTTTCACCACGGCTCAGGACCACCACCTTGCCTGTCCTCCGGGACGCCGCCGAGGCCTATGGTTGGTCTCTGGCCCAACTCCGCCCGCCGATGCCCTCTGCCAGCCGCATCACGCGCATGGACAAGGTCATGGGCTATCTCGCGCTTATTCCACAGGAACGCTATGTCCTGCGCCGCATTGTTGGCTGCCGGGCTCTGGTTCACCCCTTGACCGGGCGGCACCTCTTTTCGTGGCGTCGCCTCGGCGAGCTGTTGGACGCCGATCACAAAGCCATCCAGCGCTGGCATGCCGAAGGTATTCGTCTGATTTTAGCGGCTCTGCGTGCCCGGGCCGCCCTGGAAGACCCCGCAAGCCAGCGCTCAACCCCCGGTTATGACGGTTATTCCTGCGCAGCCCACCCCGTCGCTTGACCCAATGAGACCCTTTCGTTAGCAGCCCAAGGCTCTGTTAGGAAAAGCGCGGCCCGTGACACTTGCCTCTTCAGCCCTCTCCCTCGCCGATCGCCTGTCACGGGTGACAGGTCTCGGGCGTCGTCCGTTGAATGCCACTGCGCTCATCGGACAGGCACTGGCCGGCGCTGCGGACGATGCCTTTGGCCCGGACTTCGGCCCCGCCCAGTTCATGGAAGGGTTAGTCGTTCTTCTCAATTCGCTGGAAAGCGAGGCCGACCTCTCTCTGTTCGGCCGCCTTGTCGCGCGGTGGGACACGATCCGCTGCCTGCGGAATTTACTGCGCATGCGGCGGGAGGAAGAACGAGCCCCGACGATCACGACGACACCCATTCTCCGCCCGCTCATCATCACGGGCCTGCCACGCAGTGGCACGACCTTCCTCCATCGTCTCCTTGATTGCGACCCGATGACCCGCAGCCCGCTTTGCTGGCAGACGATGACTCCTTATCCACCGCAAAAGGGCCGCGATCGGCGGATTCAGACGACGGACCGCGATCTTCGGTACTTCGCCTATATTGCCCCGGGCTTCGATGATGTGCATCCGTTGACCGCCTGCATGCCGCAGGAATGCACAGAAATCACCGCACAAATCTTTCAATCATTACGCTTCGATACGACTTTCCGGATTCCGACCTACCTCAACTGGCAAGATGCCCAAGGCCATACCTTCGCTTATCAGTTCCACAAGCGTTTCCTGCAGCATCTGCAATATCAAAGAGGCGACGATCCTGCTTCCACCCAATGGGTACTCAAATGCCCGGATCACGTCTTCGCCCTGGACGCCGTGCGGACAGTCTACCCCGACGCGCGCATCGTCTTTGTTCATCGTGATCCGCTCAAGGTCTTGCCATCGGTCGCAAAACTGACGGAAATCCTCCGCCATCCCTTCACCTCAACGCAGAATAAGAAGGAAATCGGTGCTCAGGTGACCGGACGGTGGCACCAGGGAGTCGACGCGATGATGCAGGCGGCGGACAGGAATGAGACTGTGCAATGCAACGAACCGGCCATATGCCATATTCACTATCGCGCCCTGACCACTGATCCTGTCGGTACCATCACCCAGATGTACAATCATTTCGGCATGACCCTCAGCGCGGAAGCGCGCGCGGCCATTCAAACCGAAGCGACACGGGAGCAGCGCGGTGGCTACGGCAAAAATGTCTATCAATTTGCGGAACATGGTCTGGACGCGACGCGCGAGCGACGCTTTTTTCGCTCCTACATGGATCGTTTCGCCGTTTCCGAGGAAGTCGCCATCGGATAATTCATTTCTTACTCGATACTTTTTTGTGGACAAACACCCCAGAAATCCCTATAAATATTCATAAGCTGGTTAAACGCGTCGCTGGCACGACGATGTTTCCGCCCTTGATCCTGGCTGAATGCCAATTCCCCTCAGCTCAATCAGCGCTCGCGACAGAGGCCCCGTTCACGAATGGATCTGGGGCTGATCGCTTGGGCCGAACACGTCCTGGCTGAATCGGAGCAGTATCCCGCGCCTCATCACCGGCTCTTGATGGAAAAGCTTGAGACTGTCAGCACCGGCGAGACGGACCGGCTGATGGTTCTGATGCCGCCGGGATCCGCCAAATCAACCTATGTCTCGATCCTTTTTCCGGCATGGTATTTTACCCGCCACCCGCGTGCCGCACTTATCGCATGCAGCCACACCGATAGCCTGGCAAGCCATTTTGGCCGGCGCACGCGGGCGGTCATCCAAGCGCAGAGCGGCAGTCTCGGCTACCGACTCGCGACAGACGAACGAGCGGCACATCGGTGGCGAACCACTTTCGGTGGCGAATATTTTGCAGCCGGACTCCGTGGCCCGATTACTGGGCGGCGCGCCGACCTCGCCATTATTGATGATCCAATCAAGTCCTGGGCGGAGGCCAATTCACCGCTGGCCCGCGAACACACCTGGATGTGGTATCGCACCGACCTGCTGCCTCGCCTGAAACCGCAAGGCCGCGTGATCCTTGTCATGACACGTTGGCATCTGGACGATCTTGGCGGCCGCATTCAGGAGATGGAGCCTGGCTGGACAGTGCTGAAACTTCCCGCGCTCGCGCTGGACAATGATCCTCTCGGCCGCGCCATTGGAGAAGCCCTTTGGCCGGCATGGGAAGCGACCGATGCGCTGCTTCGCAAAAAAGTGGCGATGGGCGAACGAGCCTTTGCTGCCCTTTTCCAGCAGGAGCCGCGCGCTCCCTCCGGTGGTCTGTTCATGACCGAGCGCATCGAGATCTCGGAAAGGGAGGAGGACGCTGCCCTCGCTGTTCGAGCTTGGGACCTGGCCGCAGCACTCCCCGCGCCCGGTCGGGATCCGGACTGGACCGTTGGCCTGAAGCTCACGCGCCATCACGACGAACAATTCCTCATTGCCGACATCAATCGGTTCCGGGGCAGCCCAGCAGAGGTCGAGCAGGCAATCGTGTCGACCGCGGCAGAGGACGGGCCCGCCGTCACAGTCGCACTGCCTCAGGATCCAGGCCAGGCCGGGCAGGCACAGGTGGCTTATCTGACCCGTAAGCTCGCCGGCTTTACGGTTCGTGCATCCCCCGAAACGGGCTCCAAGCTCACGCGCGCGAGCCCGGTTGCCGCACAGGTGGAATCGCGCAATGTCGGCATGCTCCGCGCTGGGTGGAACAGACCCTTCCTCGAAGAGCTGCGCGACTTTCCCAATGGCGCCAAGGACGATCAGGTTGACGCGCTTTCCCGGGCCTTCATGACTTTGATGAGCCCGTCCCTCTCGGCCCGCCGATTGCACGTTCCGCTGCTCGGCCGCTGATCCCTTCACTCTTCCACATTCCATTCAAAATCACATGTTCGACACCATCCGCGCCTTGCTGCCGCGTGACCCGGATTACCCGGCGCGCGTGGCCACGCTCGACATGCTGCGCCGGGTCTTGAACGGCACCCTTTATGATGTCTTGCCCTACCAGTTTCATGAAGAGCGCGGCGCCGGCGGAGACTATATCCCGCTCCGCCAGCGCCGTCCGTCCATACGCTACGCACTGTGCCGCACCGTGGTCGAGGACAGCGTGGCCCTTCTTTTCAGCGAGGGGCATTTTCCCGGCATCCTCTGCGAGGATCATGACCTCCGCAGCTTTCTCAGCGACCTTGTCCAGGACATCGGACTGAATGCGGTCATGATCGATGCCGCATTGCGCGGCTCGGTCGGTTCTGTTGCCCTTCTGCTACGTATCCTGAAAGGTCGGGTCTACGTCTCCGCCCTCGACAGCCTGTTCCTCACCCCTGCGTGGCGGTCCGACGCACCGAATGACCTTGCAAGTGTGACCGAGCAATACAAGGTGAGCGGCCGCCTGCTCCTGGCGCAGGGCTACGATATCCCCGATCCAAGCTTAGACTACTGGTTCCGTCGTCAATGGGACAGCGAATACGAGACCTGGTACCAGCCGTGGCCCGTCGGCCTTACGGTCAGCACCTCGGAGATTGATGGCGGTCGCACGGTCCGGCACGGCCTGGGGTTCGTGCCGCTGGTCTGGATTCGCAACCTGCCGGGTGGCGATGCAATCGACGGCGGCTGTACCTTCCGCGCGGCGATCGAGACCAATATCGAAATCGACTATCAACTGTCCCAAGCCGGGCGCGGACTGACCTACAGTTCCGATCCAACCCTCCTCATCAAGGAACCGGCGACCACAGATCGCGAAATCATTAAAAGTGCCGGAAACGCTCTTGTCGTCAGTAAGGATGGCGACGCAAAGCTTTTGGAAATTGGCGGAACCGCTGCGAACGCGGTCATCGATTATGTCCGCACTCTCCGGGAGTTTGCGCTCGAAAGCGTGCATGGCAACAGATCATCCGCTGACCGGATCGCCGCAGCTCAATCCGGTCGCGCCCTTGAGTTGATGAACCAAGGCCTGATCTGGCTGGCCGACAACCTGCGGATTTCCTATGGTGAAAATGGTATCCTGCCGCTCCTGCGCATGATGCTGCGCGCCGCTGAACGCTACCCGATTGCAGCCCTCGGCCGCGCGGCCCCGACGCACGCCAGTGAATCCCGTCTCTCGCTCGACTGGCCGCCCTGGTATCCGCCCACCTCCGCGGATCGGCTCTCCGAAGCGCAAACCCTATCAACTCTCGCCTCCGCCGGCCAGATCAGCCGCGAAACGGCCATCCGTACCATCGCAGACAGCTACGGCATCACCGACGTCGCGGCCGAACTCGACCGGATTGCAAAGGAACGACTGCATGACGACAGGTGAAACCACAGCTGCAGATGCCGGGACGGAAACCGACACGATTAAATCGCTGCGCGCTCGTGCAGCGAGCCTCGAGGAGCAGGTGCGCACCCTCTCACAGCAGGCAAGGACCAACCTTATCCTGGCAGACCTCAAAGCCGAGGCCATCCGTGCCGGTATGATCGACATCGACGGGTTGAAACTCATCGATACATCTCCACTCACGGTCAGCGACAATGGCGAGGTTCTCGGTACGGCCACCTTGATTGACCGCTTCCGGCGCCAGAAGCCGTGGCTTTTCGGCGCCGCCTCGACGACGACGACCGCCACGCCGCCACCCCAACAGTCCCTCCGTGCCAAGCAGGCGACGGAGATGACCCCGGAAGAATATCGCGCCGCCCGCGCAGCGATCCTGCGCCGCATCTGACCTTTCCCTTTTTTCATCAGCATCGAGAGGATCGCCATGGGTATCCAAAATTTCCCAGCGGCTCTGCAGCCGATCATTCAGCAGGGCTTTCTGGAACGCGAATTCCAGCAGGCTTTACGCTCTCGGCTCGGCTATCGCGCCGTCGCAGACCGCGAGGAAATTGCGGTCGGAATTGGCGAGACGCTGACCAAGACACGCGCGGGCCTCAAGCCAAGCGTGACCACGCCCCTCGCCCCGGCATCGAACACCAACCTCGACAATGGTTTGACACCAGCGAGCTGGGGTGTTGAGCAATATACGCTGACACTGAATTTCTATGCCGCGACCGCTGATCTCAATATGGTGACGAGTCGCGTCGGCATCGCAAGCCAATTCCTGCAGAACGCTTACACCAATGGCGAGCAGGCAGCTCGCAGCCTCGATGAACTCGCCCGCAATGCGCTGTTCAACGCCTATTTCGGCGGCAATACCCGGGTGACCACCACCCTTGCCAGCGCCGGGCCGACTGTGACGGTGGACGACATCCGCGGCTTTCAATACGCATTCGTCAATGGTGTTCAGACCGCTGTTTCTGCAGCCAATCCATTGACGGTCACTCTCGGTAGCGACGTCTATACCCTTATCGGGGCGACCGCTGACGCAGTCAGCACCTCAAGCACACCCTATGGCATCTCCGGCGAACTGACATTCAGCACCAATGTCACAATTGCCGATGCGACTGTTGGCAATACCGTTCAGGCCGCAACCGCAAGCGCCATTCTCAGGCCCGGTGGCCGCACGAATACCGCCTACCTTCAGGCGACAGATACCTTGGCGATGGCCAATCTCCTGGATGCCGTTGCGACCTTGCGCAAGAATGCGGTGCCCGAGGTCGACGGCGTCTACAATTGCTATCTGGACCCGGTTTCCGCGCGCCAGCTCTTCGCCGATCCTGACTTCAAGACATTGTTCACGGGTGCAACCTCAAGCAACGCGGTCTTTCAGGACGGCATGGTGAACGACTTCCTTGGGCTGCGTTTCATTCCGACCACGGAGGCCTTCGTCCAGCCACACCCCACGCTTGCCAATCTGAACATTCGTCGGCCAATCATCTGTGGCCAAGGCGCGCTGATCGAAGGCGATTTCGCGGGCATCGGCGCCGATGATGTTGCGCCCAAGGACTCGATTGTCACCATTGTCGACAACGTTGCCATGGTGACGCGTGAACCGATCGACCGGTTGCAGCAAATCATCGCCCAAAGCTGGTACTGGATCGGCGGCTTCTGCGCACCGTCCGATACGACGACAACCCCCTTGACCATTCCGACCGCGACCAACGCCGCATTCAAGCGCGCGGTGATGGTTGAGCATGTGGGGTAAGATTCATGGCAAGCGGTAGCATCGCCGCATTCAACCCCGAGGCGACCGTCGTGGTTGCCGCCAGGTACGGTGAGCAATGCCATCGCCCTGAGCGGCAACGGACCGTCGCTGCTCGTCTTCAACAGCACGGGCAGCATTGCCTTCCTGAGCCTCGGCGCGAGCACGAACCTGATCGCGACAGGCCAAAGCCTTCCGATACCGGCCGGGTCGCAGGTTCTTCTGAACGTCGGCGCGACTGTGACAGCGGCGGCGGTTCTTCTCAGCAGCGGCACCGGCACGGTCTACCTTACCCGTGGCTCTGGCTCCGCTTATTGATGGAGCAAGGCCATGGCCTTTACCGAGGCTGAGAAAACCGATCTGCGCCGCTTCTGCGGCTATCCGGCCTATGGCGCGGGGCCAAGCGGATTCCAGGGCTGGCGTTTCTTCCAGGCCTACGGGCTACTGGAATTCCGCATGAACAATCTCTCCTGCCCCGAGGAGACCGTCTGCCGGACTTATCTCGGCACGCTGCGTGGTCTGGAAGTCGCGGTGCCGCAATCGGGTCAAGGTCTGGATACCGACCAGGCTGCAGTTTGGACGCGCAACAAGGATGAACTGCATGACCGGTTCATGCTCCTGGACGAGTGGCGCCGGCGCCTGTGCAGCTTTCTGGGCATACCGCCAGGACCCGCCTTCGCCGATCCTGGCATGACGCTGGTCGTATGATGAAGCAAGCTCAGCTGCAGGATCGCCTGGCGCGCGGCCTGGGGCAGGCCGCGCGCCGCATCGGTGAACCCTATGATGTCTTCCGGCCGAAGGGACCGGTCGCCCCGCTGTCTCCCGGAAACCGCCTCGTCAATCTGCCAGTTGGCTTTCACGGGGAAGATAAGGATTGGCAGCGCAGCGCACGCTATGGCCAGCCCTTGTGGTACGCGGTTCATGACACAAGCTATACGCGCCCAGGTGACTATCTGGCCGGCCCCGCGGGCACCTTCTTTATCGCGGCGCAGCCGGCGCTCCTGCCGGCGGTTTGCGTACTGACAAACCGCATCCTCACCCTCCGCCGGCCCGACGGTGCAACCCGTCTCGGCGCCAATGGCTACGGCGGGGTCGAAGCGAGGGACGAAGAGATCCTCCTTGGTGGCTGGCCCGCAAGCGTTCTGACAGAGGTGCGCGGCCAGCGAAGCGGCGGCGCACTCCCTGGCGAAGCGGGGCCTTCGAACTGGTCCGTTCTTCTCCCGGCTTTGCCTGCAGCGGCGTCCGTGGACTTGCGTCCGGATGATCTCGTCACGGACGGAAGCGGCCTCACCGCCGTCGTCTCTGCGGCAGAAAGGAGCGAGCTTGGCTGGCGCCTCTTGATCATACAGGCGGTGACGTAATGGCTGATCAATCCGATGTTGAAAACGCCTTTGTGACAGCCATAGCGTCCGCTCTCTATCCGAATGGCACGGAGGCGCCTTCCACTGTCGGCACCCCGGCCGTGCCCTGCCGTATCTACCGCGGCTGGCCGACCACGACGGCGCTCAACGCCGATCTGTTCGCGGGCATCATCAATGTGACCGTTTTTCCTGCTGGGTCGCCGCGCAACACAACGCGATATCCCGCGCGCTGGACCGTGACATCGAACACTGCACCGGCCCTGAGCGTTACCGTCCGGCGCAATGTCGTGACCTTCGCGGGCACACCTGCTGCAGGACAGATGGCTGGCATCGCTGTGAACGGGCAAACCTTCGTCTATATGGTGCAGCCAGGTGATACGACCGCCCTTGTCGCCGCCGCCCTTGCGGCTCAAATCACCGCGGCCGGCTTCTTCGTGCAGAATGCAGGCGCCACGTTAACGGTCCCCGGCGCCGCAGCACTGATGGCACGGGTGGAACAGGCGCAAAATGCATTCCAGGAAACTCGGCGCCAAATCTTGAGCTTTCGCGTGAGCTGCTGGTGCCATGACCCCGTTTTGCGAGACCAGGCCGTGATTGCCGTCGACTCTGCCTTGGCCGATACGACCTTTCTCGCGCTCGCCGATGGCACGTCCGCGCGCATCCGGCTCGAGGGGGGCGCCACCATCGACCAGATGGAGAATGCGGGCCTCTACCGCCGCGACCTGCTCTATGCCGCAGACTATGCCACCATTGTCATTGCCGCGCAGCCAGCCATGGTTTTCGGAACGGGCACCCTCTCCTCACCCGCCGGCACCCTTGCCCCGCTTCTCGGCTAATTCCAAGGAAATCTCATGCCCATCGTGCAACAAGGCGCCATCAACACGACGGCGCTCGTGGTGCCTGATCTCTATGTGCAGATCGTACCGCCCCAAACCCTGCTGCTCAATGGGGTCCCCACAGATATCCTCGGCGTCGTCGGCAGCGCCAGTTGGGGGCCGGTAGGCCAGCCGGTGACAATCGGCAGCATGGCCGAATATGCGTCTGCCTTCGGTCCGGTCATGCCGCGTCTTTTTGATATGGGCACGCAACTCGCGACCGCGGTACAGCAGGGGGCGCAAAACTTCCGCTGCGTGCGCGTGACTGACGGAACCGATACCGCAGCGTCGATGACGATACAAAGCGCCATCACGCTGACAGCGCTTTACACCGGCAGCTACGGCAACGGCATCAGCGTCTCCCTCTCGGCCGGCTCCCAGGCCGGCAGCACACGCATCACGATCGCGCTGCCGGGGAACACGCCCGAGGTATTCGACAATATTTCCGGAACCGGCGCAGCCCTGTGGCAAGCCATGGTGCTGGCCATCAATACGGGCAACGGGCCCTTGCGTGGTGCATCGCAGACTGTCACGGCCGCTTATGCGGGCGGCACTGCCGCGCCCGTTGCTGGCACCTTCAGCTTTTCGGCCGGTAAAGCAGGGACCGATGGTGCGACCGGCGTTACCACCACCAATCTGATCGGAGTAGACAGCATGCCGCGCACAGGCATGTATGCTCTGCGCGGACAGGGCTGCTCCGTCGCACTTCTGGCCGACGCCAGCGACAGCACTCAATATACGACGCAGGCAGCCTTCGGCCTGTCCGAAGGCATCTACATGGTTCTTACCGGTCCATCCGGTGACACGACGGAAAACGCTGTCGCGACCAAAGCCACGGCCGGCCTGGACAGCTATGCCGCCAAGCTGATGTTTGGGGACTGGATTTACTGGTATGATCAGGTCAATGCACAGTTGCGGTTGGTCTCACCCCAAGGCTTTGCAGCCGGCCGCCTGGTCAATCTTTCGCCCGAGCAGTCAAGTCTCAACAAGCAGCTTTACAGCGTGGCCGGCAGTCAGCGCAGCGGCACGACAAGTTCAGGCCAAACCAGCACCTATTCAAGCGCCGACCTGCAGTTGCTCTTCCAGAACGGAATCGACGTCATCTCCAACCCCCAGCCGGGAGGTAGCTATTGGGGCGTCCGTTGCGGCCATAACTCCTCCTCCAATGCAGCCATCAACGGAGACAACTATACCCGGATGACCAACTATATCGCCGCCACGCTCAGCGCCGGTATGGGCCTTTACGTCGGTCAGGTCATCAACACGACTCTGTTTCAGAATATTCGTGCGACCTTGCTCGCCTTTTTGCAGGGCATGCTGACCGAGGGCCTGCTCGGCAGCACCGATGGCAGCCAACCCTTCTCGGTCGTCTGCGACATAACCAACAATCCGAGCAGCCGCACGGCTCTTGGTTACGTTCAAGCGGATGTCCAGGTCCAATACCAGGGCATCAACGAGAAATTCATCGTCAATGTCGAAGGCGGCCAGACGGTGCAGGTGACGAGCCAGACCGTGACATCCGCCCCCAATTCGTAACGGAGCATAAGCCTCATGGCGCTTAACAGCTTCTCTACCGGGAAGGATTGCCAAGTCGTGGTACTTGGCCCCTTCGGGCGGGTGGATCTTGAACATGTCACCGGCTTTGAAAGCCGCCAGATGACCGCATCTGTCCGGGTAGACCGGATGGATGGCACGATGCTGGGGGCGGAACTGCCGAAAGGCTGGGAGGGCAACTTCGATCTGGAACGTGGCTCTTCGGCCGCTGACGACATGATCGCCCAGATCGAACAGACCTATCTTGCCGGCACGACCCCTGCACCAGGAACGCTTTATCAGTATATAGATGAGGTAGACGGATCGACGTCGACCTACCAATTCAATGGTGTCGTTTTCAAGTTTACGTCCTCCGGCCTCTATAAGGGTGACGCAAGCGTGAAGCAGAGGCTGGAATTCTACGCCACCAGCCGGAGCAGCGTGTCATGACCGGCGCGTCCGAAGCCTTTCTCGCTGGTGGTGAACCGAGCGAGACTATTGATGCCGCGGGCCGCGTGTTGACGGTACGAAAGCCCACTGCCCTCGACCAGCTCAGGCTGTTCAAGGCGGTCGGACCGACGCTGGCACAAAATCAGCCCTATCTTGCCATGGCGATGGTTGCATGCGCGGTCAACGCGATTGATGGGGTTCCTGTACCAATTCCAGGAAACGAACACCAAATTGAGAGCCTTGTTCAGCGTTTGGGCGATGTCGGATTGCGGGCTGCAAGCGCCGTGCTTGAGCCACCGCTCAGCGATGACGAACTCAGGGACCAGGCGGGAAACTCAGCAGGCACCCCGATCTGACCGAATGCTTGTTCCTGGTCAGGAACGGGGTGCCGTTCGACGTTGCCTTCGCACTTCCCTTGGTCGAAAGGCGGGCCTTCGCGGTCGCCTTGGGGGAGATGGCCGGGGCCACCTACGATTGGGTAAGCCTCAGCTGGGAGAATTGATCGATGAGCCGCCTTGGCGATCTGGTCCGGCAAGACTGGGACGATATCGGCCAGAACCTGCTTTTGGCAGCCGCAGAAGCAATGGCGGAAGCGGCACGCAAACGTGCGAACGCCCATGCCGGGGCGATCCGGATCGAGCGCCAAAGCGAGAGCAAGGTAACCATCAGTATTTCGGAGAGGATGCTGGTCACACGCGAGCGGGGTGACGCCACCATAGCGCCTTCTCCCTTTCTGTCGCCCTCGGCCGAGGATCGTCTTGCCATCCATCACATCGTCACCGAGCGTTTGCGTGAGGAAATACCGTGAGCGAGATTGAAAGTGTCGGCATCTCGCTGGTTCTTGACAATGGGGTCAGCGAGGGCCTGCGCCGACTGCAGCACGATCTTGCAATATTTGACCGCGCGACTGCCCTGCGCGCCAGCACGATGGAGCGATTGGCAGCCGCGCACCTTACCCCGTTGCAGCCCCATATGCCGGTGAAACCGGCCGACCGCAGCACCACACCGCCGCCGGTCGTCGGGCGGCCAAGCAAAAAAGCGGAGGCGCCCCAACGGGAGAATATCCCTCAACCGGTCGTACTCTTGCCAAGGCCGGCGCAGAACGCGGCACCGACGCCACGCAACAAACCGCTTGCGCTTCCTCCGCCTATCACTTTACCGGTCAAGACCTCCTCAGCCCCTGCCTTGCCTTGGCCGCGGCTGCCGATACCACCTTCCGCACCGGGATCGACGCCTGCCGCCGCACCACAGAAACCGACTGTGGCGGTTATGTCGCGGAATCCAGATGCGGCCGCCGCACGTCAGCGGCCCGCCTCGCCTCCCGCGGCATCGCAAAGGCCAACGCCAACCGCCCCGGCAAAACGGCCAGAGGCCGCGGCAATGCCGGCGCAAAATATCGCACCAAAACCTGGCGGGTCTGGGCCGGCCTCACCACCTCAGCGAGCGATACGACCCGCAATCGCGGTGACTCTGTCGAGCCCTGCGCCGAGCGGTCCAGCATCGCCAATTCCGTCGCCCCCTCACGCACGGGCGCCCCAAGCCTCGATCAGTCCGCCGGTGTCTTTGCAACGCTTTGCACCTGCCCCACGGGACACCGCCTCCAGCGTCATACCCACGGCGTCCCGCACTGCGCCTAAACCGCTGATTGCAATTTCATCTCTGGTGCCGGCGGCCCCGCCGTCTCTGTCAAAGGCACCGCCGCTGGCGTCCCGACCGCTCAATAGGGGCCCGGGGATCACCGCGCAAAAGCCCCCGTCGACCGCCACAGCCAAGCCCCCGGCTGCGTCCTCCATAAAATCCGTTGCACGAACAATCCTTCCCCCGCGCCCGGCACCGGCTGTCGCAAAGCAGCCCTCGCCCATGCCCGCAGCACGGATAGTGACGGCCACGCCGCCAACACCGAGTCCGACGGCATTGCCGCCGCGCCCCATCCCAGCGCCCAGTCCACCGCACGCGGCCACGCCTTCAGGCCAGCCTGCTCAGCCCCCCAACCAGGACGCTGTCACGTCCCAAAACCAGGTGATCACCGGAGATCTCTGGATCGATGGTGCACAGCTCGCCCGTTGGCTCGGTGAGACGATGGCGAGACAGGCGGCCCGCCCGGCATCCTCGGCGCGTCATTTCAACAGCCGCATGATGCCGCGCTGGCCGGGTATCATATCCTGAGCCACGGAGGTCTTCGTCATGACAACTCCTGTTACGCTTGGCGGCTATACGCTGCAGTCTTTCGAAATTCCCACCGTCATCTGCTTTGGCGGCCGTCAGCGCATGGCCGTGCATGATCTGCCCGGTGGTGGCCGGGTGATCGATGTGCTGGGTGGTGCGGATAACGACATCGCCTTCTCTGGCATTATTTCGGGTGAGAATGCCGATACCACGGCCCAGCTTTTGGATGCGCTGCGCATTTCCGGAACCTCCGTTCCGCTGAGCTGGTCCGACCAGTATTTTATCGTGGTCATCGCCGAGTTGACCTTCGAGTTTCAAAAGCCGTGGTGGATACCATATCAGCTGCGCTGCACGGTGCAGAGCAACCTCGTCTACGGGCTGGCGGCGGCGGCCGTTTCCGCGGCGGCGAGCATCGCCGCAGACCTCACGAGTGCCTCTGGCCTGCTGGCATCCACACCGATCAGTTTGACGGGTGCAGAAGCGGCTCTTTCCACCGCCGGGGCAACGACCTTGGGAACCTCCGCCTACGACCAGGCCCTGTCCACATTATCGGCCGCGCAGGCCAGCCTATCAACGGCAGTGTCAACCGCTGGTAGCGGCTTGCCCAGCTTTGACCTCAGCTTAATGACGCAAGACCCTGCAGCAGCGGCCACAAACGTCAACGCGGTTACCGGCAGTGCCGGTCAGCTTGCGTCGCTATCGGCGGCACAAGCCTTCCTCGGGCGCGGCCTTTCAACCCTCAGCACTGTTGGAAGCTAACGGCCATGGCAACCATTACTGTAGCCGGAGGCGATCTGTTTCACATCGCCGCCGCATGGCTGGGCGACGCCACCCAGTGGGTTCGCATTGCCCAGATCAACAACCTGAAAGACTTCCAACTGTCCGGGGTGACAACGCTGGTGCTTCCGGCGGTGGACCCTTCCGCCGGAGGCGGCATTGCCAGTCAGTAGTCTCGGATCTGCGCGCAGCATCTATCTGCAACTTCTGTTGAACGGAGAGGACGTTTCAGGCGTTCAAGAGGTCGACGTATGCACAAATAATCATCGGACTTCCGGTTGGTACCGCGCGTCGCTGGCCCTGGGTTCGGACACCAGTTTTACCGCCGCGACTTTGAGCGGCATGACCGGGGTGAGCGCAGAGATTCGGGTCGGCCTTGCCGCAAGCGGCATGCCACCGTCCGCTTCAACCTGGCAAAGCCTCATCATCGGCCCGGTCGATGATGTTGCTATCAACATGTCTGATGGCACGGCCGAACTTACGGGTCGGGACTTGAGCGCCGTGCTTATTGATGCGCTCTCGGCCGAGACATTTTCAAATAACACAGCGAGCGAAATCGCACAGACGCTCGCTCTGCGTCACGGATTGACCCCAGACGTCACCGCAACCTCTACGCCGGTCGGACGCTACTATCAGGATGGATATGCTCTGTCCTCTCTCTACCAGTCCAGTCCAACCGTCACGGAGTGGGATCTGCTTTGCATGCTTGCGCAAACGGAAGGCTATGATCTTCTTGTCCAGAATCAGAACCTGATCTTCGCGCCCCCCTTGGCCGCGACGCTGCCGGCCGTCTGGTACTGGCAGCCAGGCGGGACGCAGAACTCCACAATGATGTCGCTGCGCCTGGAGCGCTCTCTTGCCCTTGCGCGCGATATTATTGTGACGGTTCAGAGCTGGAACAGCCGGCAGCAGAGCATGGTGACCCAGACGGTCCGTTCTTCGGCCAATGCCCTGGCTGCCAGCCCGACCCGCAATGCACAGCCGCAGGCAACCACCTACGTCGTTGTCCGTCCTAACCTATCCGCGCAGGACGCCCTGGCATTGGCCACGCAGACACTCGCCGATCTCAGCCGGCACGAGCGGGTGGTTACAGCGCAGATGCCGGGTGAACTGGAACTCGCCCCACGTAGCCAGGTCTCCCTTCAGGGCACGCAAACGGAATTCGACCAGACCTACGTCGTCGACGAGATCATTCGCCGGGTATCCATGCAAAATGGCTTTGTGCAGACCGTCCGTGCGGTCAACACTCCGTTGGTCGCCGCATCATGATGGATGCCTGGACCAATGCCATCCGCGCGCAGGCCAGTGCGATCAGCGGGACGCAGGGGCAGCTTCGCTGCGCCATTGTGCAGTCATTTGACCCTTCCAGCTATTGCGTCAAGGTGACATTGCAGCCCGAAGGCGTATTGACCGGCTGGTTGCCGATCGCGAAGTCAATGGACCGGCTCCGGCTGGGGCCTTGTTGCCCCGCCTTCTCCGGGCCAGCAGGTCATCGTGCTTGCGCAGGAAGGGAAAGCCGAACACGGCATCATCCTTGGAAGTCTCTTCTCCCTTCAGGCGCCGCCGCCCGCCGCCCCTGCGGGCGAAATCTGGATGGTCCATCAGTCCGGCTCTTATCTGAAGTTGCATAATGACGGAACAATCGAAGGCAAGGCCTCTGTCTGGAACCTGTCCGGCACGGTCAGTCTACAGGGAAGCCTTACAGTCAGCGGTGACATTTCCGATCAAGGCGGCACGCGCGGCACGCTCGCTTCCCTCCGCCAGATCTATGACGAACATGTCCATCCCAATGTGCAGGCCGGTCCCGACAGCACCGGCCTGCCAGTGCCACAGGCCTGATGCATCATGTCCGACCTCACGCACGTATTCGGCAGTGATCTTTCGGTCTCGGCGAATGGCGACCTTGCGACCTTGTCCGGCGGTGCCCTCGGCCAACAGCGCGTGCTGCGCCGCCTTCTGACCAATGCCGGCGATTACATCTGGCAGCTGACATATGGGGCCGGACTTCCGGCCATGATCGGAATGCCGGTTCAGGCAGATGTCATTTCCGGACTGGTACAGAGTCAGATTTTTCTGGAGCCCAGCGTCGCGCGCAGCCCCGCCCCAACCGTCACCGTGGAGGCCTCGGGCAATATCGTCTCACTCGCCATCAGTTACAGCGACGCGAACGAAGCGTCCGTACAGGCGGTGGGCATTTCGATCACCAGCTGACGTTCATTTCTGCACGCGCAAAGACCCGTTCTCATGAATCTGTCCCTTCTCAACTTCACCACAATTGTTGAGCAGACTGCGGCCGCGGTGCAAGCCAGCGCCGCCCAGCTGCTCAATTTCACGGCCGGATCCGTCCTTCGTGCCGTTCTGGAAGCGAACGCGTCTCTCGCGCTTTGGCTGCAGTGGCTTATCCTTCTGACATTGCAGACGACACGTCTTGCCACCAGCAGCGGCGCTGACGCAGATAGCTTTGGCGCCGATTTCGGCTTCACAAGGCTGCCGGCCGTTGCGGCCCAGGGTAATGTCACCTTCGGCCGCTATACCACGAACCTGGCTGCCCTCGTTCCCGTCGGCACGCTTGTCACGACATCGGATGGCACCGCTCAGTTCACTGTCTCGGGGGACAGCACGAACGCCGCCTGGTCAGCGACACAGACCGGCTATGTCTTAGGAATTGGGGTCGGATCCGTCACGGTCCCGGTCACCGCTGTCGCGCCAGGCGCCGCCGGAAACGTGCTCGCGGGCACCATCAGCCTTATCGCCAGCGCTATCCCGGGCGTAGATACGGTCACCAATGCCAATGCCTTGAGCGGCGGCATGGATGCCGAGTCCGATGCGGCGTTTCGCCTACGCTTTCAGAGCTTCATCAACAGCCGAACGCGGGCGACCTTGCAGGCGGTGACCTATGCGGCCACGAGCGTGCAGCAGAACGTGACCTGCACGGTGCAGGAAAACAGCGACGCCAGCGGAAACTATCTCCCCGGCCACTTCATTGTGACGATTGACGATGGCTCCGGCGCACCGCCCGCCAGCCTGCTGGCCTCCGTGCAAAGCGCGGTCGACACGGTCCGCCCCATCGGCTCGACCTTCGCCGTCCAGGCGCCGAACCTGATCGAAGCCAATATCTCGCTGAATGTGACCGTCACAAGCAGCGCAAACGGTGCGGCCGTGATTGCCGCAGTGAATGCTGCGATCAGCAGCTTCGTAAACACCCTGCCTGTCGGCGCCAGCCTGCCCTACACCCGGCTCGCCCAGCTTGCCTATGACGCGAGCCCAAGCGTGCTCAATGTCAACGCACTGATCCTGCAGGGTGGGTCGGCAGACCTCACGGCCGGCACAGGCGCAGTCATCAAAATCGGCACGCTCACGATCAGCTGACGGATGCGCACATGACCGGCGATCAAAATGATATGACTGCACGCCTCCGGGCCATGCTGCCCACGGGATGGTTCGCAGATGACACGCCAATTCTGAACGGACTTCTGGCCGGCTTGGCCAATGCCTGGGCCTGGATCTACGCCCTGCTGACCTACCTGCAGCAACAGACCCGCATTGCCACGGCCGGTGGCGGCTGGCTCGATCTCATTGCGCGCGACTTCGGTGGCGCATCATGGGCGAGAGAAGTCGGGGAAGGCGACGCGCAGTTCCGCGCCCGAATTCAAGCCAATCTCCAGCGCCTTCGTGGCACGCGTGCGGCGCTGATCGCGAATCTGACCGCACTTACCGGCCGTGCCCCTGGGGTTTTCGAGCCAGCCAATGCAACCGACACCGGTGGCCTCAACACCACTGAACTGGGCTGGAACGCAATCGGCGGCTGGGGAAATCTTCAGCTCCCCTACCAATGCTTCGTCCGCGCCTATCGACCCACAGGCGGCGGCATCGCCAATGTCGGCGGGTGGGGCACGACGGACGTCACCTTCGCACTCGGCGGGTGGAATACCGGCGCGATCGAGTGGGGTGACGCAGACCTTGAGATCGGCACCGTGAGTGACACGCAAATTCTGGCGGCCGTCGCCAATTCAATGCCAACCGCCGCCATCGCCTGGACAGCCCTTTCGAACTGAGGAACGTTTATGGACCGGCAAATCGTCTATCCCGCCTCCATTCCGCTTGATACCGACTTTCTCTCGCTCAACCGCAACACGATGGTGGCAATCGGCGGCGCACTGCGGGCGGTGATGGGCACATCTGTCGTGGCCGACGGCCTCGCCTGCCAGCCGACAACCCCCGCCTCGCTCTCCGTCACGGTCGGGCCCGGCGCGATCACGCAACTCGGGCCAATTGATACGCAAAGCTATGGCTCGCTGCCGGCAGATGCTGCCGATCAGATCGTCAAAATGGGCATCAATCTCGAAAGCACGAGCTTTGCCCTGACGCCGCCCGCGACACCGGGCCAGAGCATTATCTATCTGATCGAGGGAAGCTTCGTTGAAAGCGATACCACCCCCGTTGTCCTGACCTATGTCAATGCCGCCAATCCCGCGCAGCCCTATTCGGGTCCGGCGAATTCGGGAACGGCACAGAACACTCAGCGCATCGAGCGTGTCCAGCTGCAGCTGAAAGCGGGTGCGGCTGCCAATACCGGCAGCGAAACCGCACCATCCGTCGACACCGGTTGGTCCGGCCTCTATCTCATCACGGTCAATAACGGACAAACCACCGTCACCGCGACAAGCATCGCGGTGCATCCGGCTGCGCCCTTCCTGAGCTTCAAGCTTCCAAGCCTGACCCCAGGCTTCTCCCGGCGCGTCAGTTTTTCAGCCTCATCAACCTTCGTCGTTCCGCTGGGCGTCTTTCTGGTCCGCGCGACCGTTGTCGGTGGCGGGGGTGGCGGCGGTGGGACAGACGGCAGCTATGCCGCCGCAGGTGGTGGTGCCGGTGGCTTCGCCAGCGGCACCTTCGCGGTAACACCGGGCACGGCCATCGCTGTGACGGTGGGCACCGGCGGCACGGCAGGCACCGCGGGCACGGCGGGCGGCAATGGCGGGACCTCCAGCTTCGGAAACTTTGTCAGCGCAACGGGCGGCAATGGCGGCCAGTTTCAGGCCGCGACGTCCACACCCGGCGGCGCGGGCGGTGTCGGCAGTGGTGGCGAACTCGCAGGCGCCGGCGGCTTCGGATCGGATGGACAGGACGGCTCGACCGTCATCGGCGGGCAAGGCGGCGAAAGTCTCTTCGGCGGCGGTGGGCGCGCATCAACCGCGGGCAACCCGGCCCTGAACGGCCAGGCCCCGGGTTCTGGCGCCGGCGGCACCTATAACACGGCTGGCAACGGCGGACACGGCGCGAACGGCCTCGTCATCCTGGAATATTGATATGGCAACCACAGCAAATCACTCCTGGAAGCCGAGTTCCGCGCGGGTTTTGACGATCACCGGGTTTGGCCCGCGCCCGCGTGGCGCAGCAGGGGCCGCTGGTGCCCACGCCAATGCCTGGCCGCCGAAAGATCCAGCCGACGTTCTTGACTACTCTTACGATATCTCACCAGCACTTTGGGGAGATGAAGGTGACAGTGTCGCTTTTTTGGATGTCACCATAAGCCCCGCTCGCGCGGGAGATCTCACCCTCAATGCGTCGTCTGCTGACGGCCAACGGGCCATATTGTGGTTGGCGGCCGGTCAAAGCGGCACGACCTATGCCGTAACCCTCGCCATTACCACCGTCGCGGGCCGCGGCTTTCAGCGCACGGTCTATCTCCCTTGCCTCTCGCTTTCGACGCAGCCGCCGCTCGGCCTCGAACTCGTGACCGAAACCGGCGCGCCGATCGTGGACCAGAATGGCAACCCCATCTTTATCGAAAGTTAGCTGATGCCGACGATCGACCAATTGCAGGCGGCGGTCGCAAGCGCCGACACCGACGAGCTGATGACCAGCCAGAGCGGCGATGCGCGCAAGGTCACACGGGCGCAGCTGCTCGCCGGGCTTCAGCCGGCCATATCCGTGCCACCGAACGCGCTCCTGGGCAATAGCGGGACGACCGCCAGCGCGCCGCTGGCCATCACGGTCGGCAGCAACCTGACCCTTGCCAACAGCACGCTTTCTGCGCCCTCCCCTTTCGTGATCAGCAGTTTGCCGAGCGGCAATGCGCCAGGCCCCACCGACCTCGTGCCCATTTCGCAAAATGGCGCGGGCAATGCGGTCTCCTACAGCACTTTTCTGTCAAGTCTGGCCAGCTTACCGGGCTTTGATGCCTCGCCCATGATGGCAACCGCAAGCGGGGGCACTGCCGCGCGCAGCCTCGCAGTTCATGCCGCGGATAGCATTGCCCTGGAGGACTTCGGAGCGCATGGCGATGGCGCGACAGATGACAGCGCAGCCTTTATTGCCGCGGTTGCGACAATGCGCCCCATTCGGCTCGGCCCCAAGACCTATATCGTCGATGGTGCCCTTGCCCTCAGCAATGCCAGCGCATTGACGCTTATCGGTATTCCCGGTCAAACCACGCTGCGCCGCCTGACGGCAGGGAGCGCCTCAGGGTGGATCACCCTGACGGCGCCCGCCGTGCATATTGAAGGCGTGATTTTTGATGCAAATGCGAGCCTGACCGGGTCGGTCGATGCTATTGTCGTTCCGGAAACCTGCCTCCGCAGCACCTTTGTTCGCTGCGCATTCACCAACGCCGCCTATGGCTCCGGTCTGGTATTCAGGCAATCGGACCCAGCCTTTGCCCGTCATACAGTGACCGCCTGCGAGGCCTTCGGCAATGTGAACGGCATCAGCGCGCAAGCCGTTGACGGAGTAACCGTCAGCAGCTGCCATCTGCACGACAACAGCGTCGCGGGTGTATCGATCGATCTGGTCTCGCCCACCTATACCGCAAAGTCGCGTCTTGCCACGATCGTCGGAAACCAATGCTGGAATAACCAGATCGGCGTGCTCGTCGGTGACTACGCGACCGCCTATGCGACACCGGCGACGATCACCAATGAGACCGCGGACGGTATGTTCTGCGTCATCGCAGCCAATATCGCGCATGACAATACCGAATACGGGATTGTCGCACAGGGCTACGGCCTCAATGTCCAAGGCAACCTAGTTTACAACAACGGCGGTACCAATCTCAATAATGCGGGCATTCTCGCCAACTGCTGGGCCTCCTCCATCACCGGCAACGTCGTCTCCACCCATCAAGGCTTTGGCATCGACGCCGGCGCCGCCAACTTCACGTTCATTGCCGATAATCTTGTCGCGATCTCCCGCATTGGCATCAACGCCGGCGGCGCGCAGGAGCCCCGTATCACCGGAAATTCCATCATAGCGGCGAGCTATTATGGTATTGTGATCTACAATAACGAGACAAATGCCGGAGGCAGCCCGATTGGCGTGCCGTCGGTGGATGTCTCCATCACCGAAAACACGATCGACATGCCGGCCGGCGGCGGCGGCATATTGCTGATCGACGGCCCACAGAACGTTCAGGTTGCCCGGAACAACTTCATCACCGCGACCGGAGCCGATCTCAGCCTTTGCCTTCTGCCCCTCACCGATAGCGTGGCGATTTCGGGCAATCTTCTCAACGGGTCACCCACGCTGCATTATGCGGATCCCTCCACGACCACCAGCGGGCGTTTCTCGGGCCTTTATTCCCTGATCTATCCTGACATCATCGACAGGGTCTCGATTGCCAGCGCCTCGCAGGCGGTTCAGTCCATCCGGTCCTTGGGCGCGACAAACTACAGCGGCTTCGTGACCTTTCTCAAGCTGACCGCGGGCGGCAGTGGCTATACCAGCGCGCCCACGGTGACGATCGGCGGCGGAGGCGGGTCAGGCGCCACGGCAATCGCCTTTATCACCAATGGCACCGTCATCGGCTTCCGCATGACGGCACTTGGCTCGGGTTATACCTCTGCCCCCACGGTCAGTTTGAGCGGGGGCGGCGGGTCAGGTGCTACCGCCACGGCCGTCATCGGCGTGCCCGTTCCGCCGGCACGCCAGCTTCGCGTCTATTGCGGTGTCACCGTGCCCTGGGCCACGTCGGGCACCAATCCTTCACAGATGACGGCATCCGGACTTACAATCACAACGCCCGCCAATTCTGAAATCGACTGGGTCGGCCTCAATGGCGGATGGTATGCAAGCCGCTATCAGCAGACCGACTATGTCTCACCGGCCGCCGACGGCAGCCTGACCCTGACCACCGTTTCCGGTGAGTTGCGTCTGCACCCCAGACAAAGCGGTGCGGTGCGTTGGGTGAATGACAGCCAGCCCACCGGCTGTACAACGACAATCGGCAGCGGCGCGCCCACCGGCGTCGTGACGGCGCCACCCGGCTCAGATTACCGCAATCTCACCGGAGCCGCCGGCGCGATCTTCTGGATCAAGCAGACCGGAACCGATGCCAATGGCTGGGTCGCCATCGCCTAAGACCAGCCGCAGAGGAAAGCGATATGCCCACAATCGCCAATCTACCCGTTGCCGCCGCGCTGTCATCTACCGATGTCATGCCGATCGACCAGGGCAACGGTACCAACGGCGTGACGCTTGCAACCTTGTTCGCGGGCCAGCAAACCGCCATCATGACCCCGACCGGGACTTTGCTCGGCCGCGTGTCCCTGGGCTCGGGTGGGCCAGAGACCGTTTCACTCGGGACCGGCCTCGTCATAAGCGGAGGCACGATCGCCGTTGGCGGTTCGCTGAGCGGCCTGCTGGACGGTGAGACGGTTGACCAGTTGCAGGCTGCCGCGATTCCGCAGGATACAGACAGCTTTCCGGTTGACCAGGGCGGGGCCGCGCTGATGCGGCAGACCATGGCCGCCGTCTGGTCCTATATAGAAAACAAGCTGCCCATCGCAGTGCAGCGCGTTGTTGAACTAACAACAAACACCGTGCTCGATGCGACGGCGCACAATGATGCCGTCCTGGTCTGCAGCCAGCCGCTGACCCTCTCCGCCAATTTCGCCAATATGGGGTCAGGCTTCACATGCACCGTCCTGAACCTCTCGACCGGAACGGTTACGATGGGTACCGGCATCACCGTGGGCTCAGGCAATACCAGCCTCGGACCAGGCCTCTGCGCGCATCTCCTCGCCGTCACCTATTCCGGCGGCAATGTCGTTTTCTGGCCAGGCACCTCGTCATCGTCAACAAGCGGCACATCCTCCACGATAAGCTCAGGCGGTTCAGTCGCCTCATCTGGGGGCTCGACGGTTTTCAGTAACGTCGTCCGGCGGGTCGACGGTTTCATCGGGTGGCTCAACGGTATCGTCCGGCGGCTCATCCACCAGTAACACGACCCTGACCTTTGCGACGGTACCTTCAGGCAGCTACACGCCCGGCCAGGGGAGCGTCGGTGTCAATGCAACGCTCAATCCCGGGACCGCGTCCACCAGCGTGCAGTTTGGCATCTCAGGCTCGCAAACCACGGCACCTGCGAGCTGGACGGCAGGCGTGCTCGTTAACACGCAAAGCTCGGGCGCCACATTCTGGGGCGCCTATCTGACCATGCCGACTATTGCCGGAACCTATTACTGCTGGGTCGAGACGGGCGATGGGCTGACATCGGCAGTCAGCACGGGCTTCACTGTCTCCTGATCCGCGCCATCCAGCGCGCTCCTTACCGGCTTTCCACAGAAAACCCGATCGGCCATCAGCCGACCATAGGCAAATCAAACAAGCATGATCACGCAGCAAGGCGCCCTTAACACGACCGCGCTGGTCGTGCCGGATCTCTATGTCCAGCTCGTGCCCCCAGCGGCCACGCTCCTGAACGGCGTGCCGACCAATGTCATCGGTACCGTCGGTTCGGCGAGTTGGGGGCCCGTTGGCGTGCCGGTCGTCATTGGCACCATGGCAGATTATGCCGCCAGCTTCGGCCCCGTAGTGAATCGCCTCTTTGACATGGGAACCCATGTTGCAATTGCAATCCAGCAGGGTGCCGCTGCCTTCCGCTGCGTCCGGGTAACGGATGGGACAGAAACCGCGGCGAGCGGATCCGGCCCGGCGGGGTGCATCAGCTTCACCGCCCTCTACCCGGGCACAGTCGGCAATCTCATCACGATTACCCTGGCCGCCGGCAGCAAGGCAGGCAGCTGGGCCGCCATTATCGGCATCCCCGGCCAGCCACCGGAACGCTTCGACAATATCGAGGGCACGGCCGCGACTTTCTGGACGGCTTTGGCGGCCGCCATCAATACCGGCGTCGGTCAGGTCTCGGCCGCAGCCTCCCGCTATGTCACCGCCTCTACGGCGGGCGGCACCACGGCACCCGCAGCGGCCACCATCGCATTTGCAGGCGGCACGGACGGGGCGAGCAGCGTCACGGCCGCGAGCCTGGTCGGGACCATGTCACCGCTGAGCGGCATGTATGCCCTGACGGGGCAAGGCTGCTCGATCCTTGATCTCTGCGATTGCAGCGATGCGACACAATGGTCAACCATCGAAACCTTCGCGGCATCCGAGGGTCTTTATGCCATGCTGGCTGGCCCGGCGGGCGATACCATCGCCAATGCCACCGCCACAAAGGCAAGTTCCGGCGTTGATAGCCCGGCTGTGAAGCTTCTGTTCGGTGACTGGCTGTCCTGGTGGGACGCCACCAATGAAACGCAGCGTCTCGTCAGCCCGCAAGCCTTTGCGGCCGGCCGCCTTGCCAACCTCTCTCCCGAGCAATCGGGCCTGAATAAGCCGCTTTATGCCATTTCGGGCAGCCAGGGCGTGGGGCTACCCGGCAGCGGGCTCAGCCGCGCCTATAGTACGGCCGAACTGGAAGCGCTGTTCGCCCTTGGCATTGATCTCATCACCAATCCGGGCGCCGGCGGCCAGGCAATATGGACAATACGGCTTGGCCACAATTGCTCCAGCAATCCGGCGATGAATGGTGACAACTATACCCGGCTGACCAATTATATCGCGGCAACATTGGCGGCCGGCATGGGTATCTATGTCGGCCAGGTCATCAACGCGGGGCTGTTGAAAGCCATACGCAGCACGCTGCTCGGCTTTCTCGCCAACCTGCAAGGCCAGGGCCTGCTCGGCAGCACGGATGGCTCGCAGCCCTTTGCGGTGCTGTGCGACAGCGTCAACAATCCGCCCAGCCGCACGGCCCTCGGCTACGTCCAGGCGGATGTGCAGATACGCTATCAGGGCATCACCGAGAAATTCATCGTCAATCTCGATGGCGGTGCCAGCGTGCTGGTGTCCACATCTTCTTCCAATGCATCCTCCTCTGGCGCGTCCGGCTCCTCCGGCAGCGGCAGTACCTGGGGGCGGCAGCGGCGGCACAAGTTCCGGCAGCGGCGGCAGCGGCGGTTCCTCCGGAACCACCACGCTCAGCTTCCAGACACCGCCAAGCGGCACGTACACGCCGGGCCAGGCGAATATCGGCGTCAACGCCGTGCTGGCGCCGGGCAGCACGACGGCCAGCATTGAATTTGGCTGGTCAACCTCAGCCACGACTGCGCCCACAAGCTGGACGGCCGGCATCTACGTCAACAGCCAAAGCAATGGGGATGCGCTTTACGGTGCCTATCTAACGGCGCCAGCCACAGCCGGCACCTATTATGGCTGGGTTTCCACTGCTGACGGCAGCGTGCAGGCCGTTTCCGCCGCCGTTACGGTGAGCTGATGCTCCTGGCAAATGCGACGCAGCCGCTGCTGGTCGCGGCGGGCTGCCCCCTGCTCACCAACCTCGCCGCGGCATCGAGCGGCAGCAGCAACAGCGGAGGCAGCAGCAGCTCTTCCCCCTCGGCGACACCCGCTTCCATCAGCGGTCTTGCGGGCTGGTGGGATGCAGGTAGCGCGAGCAGCTGGGGCAGCGTGGTGACAAGCCTGGCCGACAAATCCGGCAGCGGCAACGGCATCGCTCTCACGCCCTATCATTTCTATACCGGCAGCGGCGTAACACCCGCGGCAATCCTGACCACGCCAAGGCTGAACGGGCTTTTGGGCGGCATCGGCGCGCCGATTGCGACTGCAAGCTATGCGCCGACCCTTGATCCCGACACGGGTCTTCTGCACAGCGCACTCAGCCTCTCCCCCGATATCGCCTGGACGCATATGCTGGTCTGGAGTCGGCCGAACCGCAGGCAGGGCACCTATTACGTCAACGCCAATCCGGTATCGCTGATCACGGTCGCCGGGACCGTTGTTCTGTCGCTTTCCTCCACCGCGGAAGGCCTGGCGCTGTTCCCCAATGGTGCAAACGTCACCCTTTCATCTGCCATCACGCGCCGCCACAGCCACGCGATCATCCTGCGTAATATGCCGGGCGCGGGTGTGGATGTCTGGCTCGATGGCGTGCAGGTGGCGACCGGCGTTACCAATCCATTGCCATCGGGCGTGACCGGCCAGGTCGTCCTGCTGCATGACATGACGCTGCAGGGCGCAGCCCAGCTCTGGTTCCATGAAATGGCGACCTGGCCGCGGGCGCTCACGGCCGGTGAAGTGAGCATACTCGCAGCCTACACCACACGCTGGAGCCTTGGCGCCCGCAAGGGCAGCAGCCTGCTGATCATGGGCCAATCCAATGCGAGCTATTTCGTGGCCTCGGGCGGGGCACAGCTCATGGCGAACGGGCTCGCCTGGTATCTTGGCGCGCTCGCCGGCAATGTCATTTTTCAACCATCCGGCACCTATCTGAACCCGGCCCGCTATACGCAGATCAACGGCCACCCGATTTCGAATTCCACCGCGCCGCTGTTCCCTCCCGGGAGCGCGAACGGCACGTTTCTCACCAATCCCGGCGACGGTTCCGACCCATCAACCTGGGCATTGGGGCCGGATGGCGAGGCCACGAATGTCTATCTTGTTGGCAGTTCCGCTATCCCGGCCGCCGAAGATCTCGACGATATCACTGCCATCGTCTGGCCCTGGACTGAGCAGGATAGTACCGCGCCCTATTCGCAGAAGGCGTTGTATGCCGGAACGGTCCAGCGCCTTGCAGCGCTCACCAGGGCCATGCTCGGACGCACTGCTACAAATCTTCCGTTGCTCATGTGGAACGCCATTCCCTATGAGACGGACGCGGGCGTGCAGATGGTGCGCGAAGCCGTCTCTGACATCGCGGGCGACGGCACCGACAATCTGGCCGTCTTCGTCGCCCAGACAGCAGACAGCATTCCCCTCAGCGCGACCTATAACCCCGCGACGGGGCTTTGGACCGGTGGCGACCCGACGCACCGCGATGAGACCGATGAAATAACCTTCGGCCTGCGCGGGACCCACGGTGCCGCGCGCGCGATACTGGCTGCGGGCTTCGGTGACACGATCACCGCTTTTCCAGCCGGCCTGCCGGAGTCTGGGCCGAAGATTACGCATGCCTATCAGCAAAGCGGCACCACGGTTATCGTCACCGTCCAGCATGACCAGGGCACCGATCTGCTCTTGCCCCTGCAGGCGGCAAATGGCGCGGGCTGGGCCGTGATGGATGGCGGCTCGGTCGCGAGCCAAGGCCCGATCATCAGCGCGACCGCCGCCACGCGCGTGGATGCAACGCATGTTGCCATCACGCTTGCCACCGCGCCGACCAATGCGGCGGTCGATTGCCTGCTCTTCTACCCCTACGGCTCAACGCAGATCGGGCGCGGTGACGCGGTCACCGACAATTTTTCGACGATCGGCTGGCCATCGGGATGGGAGATGAACGCGCAGCTCGGCAGCGCCTGGAGCATCAATTTCCCGCTTCAGGCCACAAGCTACGGCATCCCGCTGAGCACCAGTGCGACATGATCGACCCTTCTCTTGAGAGCGCAATGACGACGAATGACTGGATCGGGATAGCGGCAGTCACGCTCACGCTTTTCGCCCTCTATTCTTCGGCGCTTGCCTGGCTGATCGGTCAGAGCACACGGCTCAGAAACGAAACGCGCCATGATCTCGAGGCTTTGGAGGCCCTTGCCGAACGCGGCCTGGACAAAATCCAGATCCAGGAGTCGCGGTCGCGCGGAGAGCTTGCGACGAGCCTGCAGAGCGGTCTGCATTCCCTGCAGCAGCAGGTCAATCAGCTGCGGGATGGCAGCGCCACCAAACCTGAGCTGGTGGCCGTTGAACAGCGGCTTGCGGCCACGCTCAGCGAATTCAAGGCCGAAACAAGAACGGATTTTGCCAAGATCAGCCAGAAGGTGGATCGCCTGCCCGCGATCGAAGCGCATCTCGCGTCCGTCAGCGGCATGATTGAGAAAATCGGCGCATCCGTGGTTTCGCGTAATTGACTTGACAACTTATTACATCTTTTAAGGAAACTTTGCCATGGATCTGTCTCCGGTTACGGATTCAGCGGTCGCGCTCGCCTCCGCGGCGGTCGCGGCCATCGCCCCCATTCTGGTGACAAAGCTCAACGCCTTCCTCAGGCTTAACCTGGACCAGACTCATCGGAATGCCGTTAGCTCCGCACTGGAAACCGCGCTTGGCCTGGGCCTGCAACTCGCCAAGGAAGCCGGCGATGGCCATCTCACGAACGCCAATGTGCGTAGTGCGGCACTCACCGCGATGGTGGGTTATGTGAAGCAGGCCGTGCCGGAGGCCGTGGGCCATTTCGGGCTGACAGATGACGCGATCGCACAGAAGGCCTCCGCCAAGCTTGCGACCGCGCTCCATGCAAGTGCAACCGTGGCCACGGCCGTCAGCGCGGTGACGAGTTTCTTCCGTCCGCTCCGGTGCCGGCCTCCCCTCTCCCCGTTTCACCATAATCGGGCCAAAGAGCTCATCCTGCCGGAGCGCGATCGCGCCGCCGCGCGCCATTTCCAGGCCCGCGAGAAGCGTGCTTGCCAAGGCAGCGCGACGGGCCAGCGGTTCAACCGGTGGTTCCTCCGGCAGGAAGCTTGAAAGCTCCGTCCAATCCGGCATCTGTCCCATGAGCGCGCCGAGGCGCTTCAGCGCATCCTGCACGCTCCAGAACACCATAGGCCGCGGCGTGTAGCGGCGCTGGGAAATGCCGCGGCGCAGCGCACCGATATAGCCGCGGACCAGGCCCGGCAGATCGAGCTTGAGCCCAGAGCGATCCGTTTCCGTCAGATCCTCGGGCGCCCCGCGCGCGAAAATATCAAGCCCCAGCTGCGGGCGGCTCGCCAGCCACTGCGCGGCACGCCGGATCGCCTGCAATTCCGCCAGGCGCTCGGCCAGGTTGCCGGCAAGCAGTTCGGTATCTTCCGCCTCGTCCACGCCTTGTGGCACCAGCAGGCGGGATTTCAGCCAGGCGAGCCAGGCCGCCATCACCAGCCAGTCGGCCGCGAGTTCCAGGCGGATGCGACGGGCGCCCTCGATAATCGCGAGATACTGGTCAACCAGCGCCAGAATGGAAATATTGGCGAGGTCCACCTTTTGCGCGCGGGCCAGATCCAGCAGCAGATCAAGGGGGCCTTCAAAACCCTGCAAGCGCAGGATCAGGCTATGCGCATTGAGGCTCGCGTCCTGCCCCGCGGCGTCCGGCGGGATGGCAGCGCCATTCTCAGACACTTTGGCCCGCCAGGTTGAAGACGAGCCGCATCGCCCAGGGGATGAGGCGGTTCAGCACGGCTCCGACCGGATCGAAGTTGAATCCTGCCTGCCGAGCCGCCGTAGGCAGAATGAAAATCACGAGGATGACGACAGCGATACCTGCCCGTTCCAGCCGCGCCCAGGCGACCGCGAGCGGCAGGGGAAGGATGCCAACGACGATGCGGCCGCCATCGAGCGGGGGAACCGGTAGCAGGTTGAACACGCCGAGGACGATATTGGCGATGATGAAATACTGAATGAAGCTTGCGGCCGGCCCCATCGTCGCGGGTGGCAAATGCGGCAGAAGCCAGCCGCAGAGCGCCCCGATCCAGGCGAGGATGAAATTCGTCACAGGTCCCGCAGCCGCCACCAGCGCCATGCCCTGCCTTGGGTAGCGGAAGCGCCAGGCAGAGACCGGAACGGGCTTCGCCCAGCCGAACATGAAACTGATATGCCCGATCGTGATGAGCTGGCCGATAAGCAGAATGCCCGGCAGGATGATGGTACCCACGCGGTCAACATGGCGCAGCGGATTAAGCGAAAGCCGGCCCCGGAGCTTGGCCGTGTCATCTCCGAGCGCCCAGGCGGCATAGCCATGCGCCGCCTCGTGCAGCGTAATCGCGAGAACGGCCGCGACAACGCCGAGGGCAATATCCAGAATGGCCGTGTTCATCGGGTGGCTCTTTCCAGCAGCGCGGCCCGTTCGGAGAGCAGGGAGGCCAGATCCAGCGGCGCCGAGCGCGGCCGCATGGCTCTCAGCTGCTCGGCGAGGCCGGGACGGGTCGGGGTCGTCTCAAGGATAGATCGGTTTCCGTCCGCGTCACCAGGGCAGAAGAGCGCGATGTCGCATCCGGCCGCAAGGGCCGCCTCAGCCCGCTCAACCGGCGTTCCGGACAGGGCGTGCATTGCAAGATCATCCGACAACAGCAAGCCGTGGAAACCGACATCCTCGCGAATGACCGACTGGATGACCGCGCGAGACAGCGTCGCCGGCAGGGTGTCGTCCACCCCCTCATACACAATATGCGCCGTCATCATGCAGTCGAATTTTCGGGCCAGGACTCTCGAAACGGTTCACGGTCCCGTTCCCAGGCCTGTCCTCTTGCCGCGACAACAGGGAGCAGATGGTGGCTGTCCACCGTTGCGCGCCCGTGGCCGGGCACGTGTTTCGCAATGGGAATAACGCCCGCGGCGCGCAGCCCTTCGGCCATGGCGTTGGCCAGGGCGATGACCGCTTCCGGTTCGGCGCCGAAGCTGCGATCGCCGACCACGGCCTCGTTCTGCCCGGCCACAGCCAGATCAAGGACCGGGGCGGCCACCATATCGAAGCCCGCTGACCTGCATTCCGCACCGATGGCCGCACCATGAAGCCAGGCAGCGCGCCCGGCCTGATCGGGCTCTGCCAACCAAAGCCGTCCGATCAGGCCCGCCGCAGGATGCGCGGCCCAGCCAGGCGGACGCAGGCGGCCGACGCGCCCGCCCTCCTGATCCACGGTCACGATGGCGTCCGGGGAGAGCACGGAGCGCAGCTGCCCTATCAAGCGGTCAAGCTGCGCCGGGGTCTCGATGTTGCGGCGGAACAGAATGATCCCTGCCGGCGGGTAGGCGCGGAAAAGCGCCGCTTCCGGCCCCGTCAGCTCAGGGCCGGAAATACCGAGAAACGCCGGTTTCAGGGCAGGTACCTCAGAATGATGCAACCGTGCAGGCACTGCCATTGGCGCGAACATCCCGGCAGAACCTCTCCGCCTCGGCAACCGAGCCGAAGCCCGCCGTGCGCACACGCCACCAGCTGTGCCCGCCCACGTCCGCCTGCGCAAAGATCGGGCGCCGTCCTGCGAACAGTGCCGGCATGCGACGGGTGAGATGGTCCCACTCGCGCATCGCGGCCTCCCTGCTGGCCAGCGCCGCAAGCTGCACCCGCACCGGGCCATGATGATCAGCCGCGGGCGGGTGATACTCCTGTGCGAGGTCGTGCACCCGCGCCGCCTCCCGCGATGGGGGCGGCACGTTCATCGCCATCTGCGCCCGGCCGGGAGGGGCTGGGGTTTCCGGCACGGAGGGAATGTTGACCGCCGACGCCTGAGGCTGGGTCGCCGCGCTTTGCGTTGCCGCAGCCGATGAGGCCACCGCGGTCGCCGCGGAGGGGGCCGGTTTCGGCGACGGCGCGGGCGACGGCGCCTGCTGTTCCTGCTGTGCGGCAGCGGCGAGCGCCGCCGGGTCCGGCGTTTCCGGAGCCGGGGCAATGGCGGTACTGCTGCCGCTGGTCAGGAGGCCGCTTCCCTGCGTGGTCACGCTCAGCCCGCCCGGATTGACGGGCTTTTCCTTGACAGGCGTCGCCGGCGCCTGAATCACCGGCACGGAGCCACCCGCCCCGCTTCCGGTCGCGGCGTAGTAGCCAATCACGCCGAGCAGCACGACAACAGCAGCGCCACCGCCGACATAAACCATCCGCCGCAATTCTTCGGCCCGGCGTTGCGGGGCCGAGCGATAACCCGGCGGCGGAATACGAACATCGTCATCCAGCATTCAGCGCATCTCCTCTGCGGGTGTCACGCCCAACACCTGGAGCCCGGAGCGGATAACGGTCGCGGTCGCGGCAACCAGGGCAAGCCGCGCGCGCGTCCCCACCGGATCATCCGCCTGCAAGAAGCGTAGCGTCGTATCATCACGGCCTTTGTTCCAGAGCATGTGGAACTCGCCCGCAAGGTCGTAGAGGAAGAAGGCCACGCGATGCGGCTCTCGTGCAACGGCTGCTCCCTCCACCAGCCGCGGCCAGTTGATCAGCGCGCGCACGAGCGCAAGCTCCTGCGCGTCCGCCAAGGTGGAAAGCTCTGCGCCGGCCAGCGCCTCCGGCCTCACCGCCGCCTCGCCGAGCGCCTCCACCGCCGCACGCAGCACGCTGCGGCAACGGGCATGGGCATATTGCACATAAAACACGGGGTTTTCGCGCGTCTGCGCCACCGCCTGGTCCAGGTCGAATTCCATCTGGGCATCCGACTTGCGCATCAGCATGGTGAAGCGCACGGCATCCCGGCCGACTTCCTCGAGAAGGTCGCGCAGCGTCACGAAAGTGCCGGCCCGCTTGGACATGCGCACCGGCTGGCCGCCGCGCATGACATGCACGATCTGGCAGAGCAGGACTTCGAGCGGCACGCGGCCGTCAGAGACCGCCTTCACGACCGCCTTCATACGCGAAACATAGCCGCCGTGATCGGCGCCCAGCACGTCGATCAGCATGTCCGCGCCACGAGCGATCTTGTCGACGTGGTAGGCGATGTCGTTCGCGAAATAGGTGTTGGTGCCGTCGGACTTGCGGAGCGGCCGGTCCACGTCATCACCGAAATCGGTTGCGCGGAAAAGCGTCTGCGGCCGCGGTTCCCAATCATCCGGGGTCTTGCCCTTGGGCGGCTCCAGCACGCCCTCATAGATCAGGCCCTTGGCTTCCAGCTCGGCGATCACGCGGTCCGCGGCACCGCTCCGGAGCAGAGCCGCCTCGGAGGAAAACACCGTCTGATCGACACCGAGGAGGGCGAGATCCTCGCGGATTTCAGCCATCATCATGGCCAGCGCACGTTCCCGCACGGTGTCGATCCAGAGACTTGGATCGGCCGGGGACAGATCGGGTCCGGCAAGGCCGGTGCCGAATTCCCGGAACAGCGCCTCACCCACCGGGATCAGATAGTCACCGCGATACTGCAGGCCGCTCGGGGTCTCAGCATCGAAGGCCTCGGGCGTAATCGTGCTGCCCGCCGCCTGGAGGTAGCGCCAATAGGCCGCCCAGGCGAGGGCCTGAACCTGATTGCCGGCGTCGTTGATGTAATATTCTGTGGTCACGTCGAAGCCGGCCTTGGCCATGACGGCCGCCAGGGCGTCACCCACGACCGCACCGCGGCAATGGCCGATATGCATCGGCCCCGTGGGATTGGCCGAGACATATTCCACGTTCACGCGCGTGCCGCCGCCGAGCCTGCTGTCGCCGTAACTTTCCCCGGCGGCCAGAATCACCGGCAGCTGGCCCAGCAGCGCGGCAGGTACTCAGGCGCAGATTGACGAAGCCGGGGCCCGCGGGTTCGGCGCTTGCCAGTAGCGGCAGGGCGCCGAGCTTCTCGGCAAGGGCCTGGGCGAGTGCGCGCGGGTTCTGCCCGGCGGGCTTGGCGGCGACCATGGCGGCGTTGGTCGCCATATCGCCATGGGACGGATCGCGCGTCGGCGTTACTTCCACGCGCGCGACAACCTCAGGCGGCAGACCGGGCACAACGGCGCCCAGGGCGGCCACCACATGGTCACGCAAATCGGCAAACAGATTCTGGCTCATAACGCCGTATCAGCCTTGAACGCCAAGGTCGGTCAACCGCCGAAATTCATCGCGCGCATAGCGATCAGTCATGCCCGCTATGTAGTCCCGCACCGTCTCTGCGGCGGTTGCACTTTTGGCCGCGCCCGCCTGCGGTCCCCACTCATCCGGCAGCAAACCCGGGTTTTCCAGAAACAAGGTCGCGAGCGACGCTGTCACCTGGCGCGCCTTGGCGGCCATGCGGTTCACCCGCCAGTGACGATACATATGAGCAAAGAGGAAGGCCTTGATCTCCCGATTCGCCTCGGCCATGGCGGCGCCGAAGGCAATAACCGGGTGCGGGGCGCGCCGCACGTCATCGGCGGAAGCCGGGGCAAGCGCCGCCAGGCGGCGCGCGCTTTCCGCCACGGCATCGCGGATCAGCCGGTCGAGAACACGCCTGATCGTTTCATGCCGGGCCCGCGACTCAGGCAGCGGCCCATAAAGATCCCGCACCTCTTTCAGGCAGGTGCCGACAACGGGCAGGGCCTCGATATCTGCGAAGGTGAAAAGGTCGGCGCGCAAGCCGTCATCAAGATCATGGCTGTGATAGGCGATGTCATCCGCCAGCGCCGCGGCCTGCGCCTCGGCGCTGGCAAAGCTGTCGAGGTCGAGCGGATGGATCGCGTTATAGGCGGCGACATAGCCGGAGGGATCGGCGATCGGCCCGTTATGCTTGACGAGGCCTTCGAGCGCCTCCCAGGTCAGGTTCAAGCCGTTGAATCCGGCGTAGCGCAATTCGAGCAGGGTCACGACGCGGAGGCTTTGGGCATTGTGGTCGAAGCCGCCGAAGCCTTCGAGGGCCGTATTGAGCCCTGTCTCCCCCGCATGGCCGAAAGGCGGGTGGCCGAGGTCGTGGGCAAGCGCCAGCGCCTCGGTGAGATCGTCATCGAGCAGCAAGGCACGCGCAATGGCACGGGCGATCTGCGCCACTTCCAGGCTATGGGTCAGGCGGGTGCGATAGAAATCGCCTTCGTGGTTGACGAAGACCTGGGTCTTGTACTGCAGCTTGCGAAACGCGGTGGAGTGAATGACCCGGTCGCGGTCCCGCTGGAAGGGGCCACGCATGCCGCTGGACGGCTCCGATACCAGCCGGCCGCGCGACATCTCTGCCCGGACGGCATAAGGGGCAAGCTCCATGGAGGTGTCGTAGCCCTTCAACCCAATGCTTCGGTCAGCTATATTAACGTCATGAGCACGCATTCGTCGAATTTTGGTCTAACCGATCGCGCCACCGCGCGCATTGCCGAAATTCTGGGGACCCAAGCGGCCCCAGCCGCGCTTCGCGTCGCGGTCCTCGCCGGCGGCTGCAGCGGCTTCCAATATAAATTCGATCTGGACGAAGCGCCTCCCGCCGCGGACGACCTGGTGATTGAACAGGGCGGGGCGCGGGTTCTCGTCGACCAGAGCAGCCTCGATCTGCTTGCAGGCTCGGAGCTTGATTATACGGATGCGCTGATGGGCGCCCATTTCGCGATCAAGAATCCGAATGCGACCTCGGCCTGCGGCTGCGGTTCCAGCTTCTCGATCGATTGACCGCGTTATCGGAGCGGCCCCCTTGCGTATCGCCAGCTGGAACGTCAACTCCGTCCGCGTGCGGCAGACGCATGTGAAGGAATGGGTCGCCCGCGTGCGCCCCGATATTCTTGTCCTCCAGGAAATCAAATGCGAGGAGCCCGCTTTCCCCAGGGCCGTCTTCGAGGAGCTGGGCTACAAGTCCGAGGTGGTCGGGCAGAAATCCTACAATGGCGTCGCCGCCCTCTCGCACCGGGACATCATCATCCACCATCGCTCCCTGCCCGGCCTGCCCGCGGATGATAGCCAGGCGCGCTATATCGAGGTCGAGACCGAGGGGCTGACCGTCATCGGCATCTATCTGCCGAACGGCAATTCCGGCGGCGAGGCCGGCTTCCAGTACAAGCTCGCCTGGATGGACAAGCTCTGCGAGCGGGCCGAGGCGCTGCTCGCCGAAGACCGGAATTTTCTCATTACCGGCGATTTCAACGTCTGCCCCACCCCGCTCGATCTGGCGGCCGGCGCCCTGCCGGAGACGGATGCGCTGCTCCGCCCGGAAAGCCGCGCCCGCTACCGGCGCCTGATCTATGCGGGCCTGACCGATGCGGTCCGAGCCCTCCATCCGACAGCCCCCGCCTATACCTTCTGGGATTACCAGGCAGGCTGCTGGGAGCGGGACCGCGGGTTGCGGATCGACTTCGCGCTGCTCTCGCCCCGTCTCGCCGAAGCGCTTGTCGCCGCCGCGCCCGACAAGGCCGAACGCGGCATGACGCAACCCTCCGACCATGTGCCGGTGGTCATTGACCTCGCCTGGGGAGACAAGGCAGCGCTCGCCGCCTGAGCAGCCGGCCTTCACCATCAGGTCAGTGCAATCTTGGTTCCGCTCAACCCTGCCGGTACCGCAGTCTCTGCACGGCAAGAACGGCACCTCCCGCCAGAAGCCCCCAGAAGGGGCCGCCAATGCCCAAAATCTCAAGGCCGGAGGCTGACAGAAGAAACGTCACCATTGCCGCGTCGCGCTCGCTGGGCTCGGCGGCCGCTCCGGCCAGGCTACTGGCAAGCACCCCGAACAATGCAATACCGGCGACCGCCGTGATCAGAACGGGCGAGGACAACGCGATGAAGCTGGTGATGAGCCCTGAAAACAGGCCCATAAGGATATAGAAGGCGCCCGCGACGGTACTGGCCCACCAGCGGCGATCCGCCGAAGCATGGGCTTCGCCGCTCGCACACATGGCGGCGGTAATCGCCGCGAGATTGATGGGAATAGCGCCGAAGGGCGCCACCACCATGCTGGCCAGCCCCGTCACCGCCAGCAGAAGGCCGTGGCGCGGCCGGTAACCGTGGATCGCGAGCACGGCGAAGCCGGGGACATTCTGGCCAGCCATGGTCACGACAAAGAGCGGGACCGCGACGCTGACCAACGCAGACAGCGAGAATCGCGGCCTCACCCAGGCCAGCGGCAGTTTGAGAGAGAGAGCCGCCCCGCCATGGAGGTCGAGCGAGGCCAAGCCAACCGCGACGATCACCGCCGCCGGCACGGCGAGCGTGCGCCTTACCCGCCCGACCAGGACCCAGACGGCCAGGATGATCACGATAAAAAGCGGCCTGTCGCGCAGGCCGAGCACCGGCGCGAGGCAGAGTTCGAACACAATGCCACCCAACATGGCATTGGCGAGCGAACGCGGAATGGCTCCGACCAGCCGGCTCATCGCCGGCCAGAAGCCGGTGACCATGATGAGCAGGCCGCACGCGAAAAGGGCACCAACCGTATAGGCGAAGCCACCATGCGGCGGCGGGCTGCTGGCGAGCAGCGCCGCCCCCGGCGTCGTCCAGGCAATGGTGATAGGCATGCGCAGCGTGATGCTGAGCAGGATGCTGCACAGACCGACCATCATCATCAGGGCGAGCAGGCCGCAGGCCGCCTGCGCAGGGCTCGCCCCGACGGCCGCCACGCCATGGAGGACGACCGCAAAGGACGATCCGAAGCCGACGAAGGCAGCCAGCGCCCCGCTCGACGTTGCCTGCCAGGAACTCTCGCGCCGGGCTGCGGCCCAAAGACTTTCAGCTAACATCCAGATCCGACCTCAGCCTGCTGTCGCCAAGCCGTCGCTCCGCGCAAGTATGCTGCGGGCGATTTCCTCCTCGCCCATGACAACAAGGTTGGCGCCAAGCCGGTAAAGGTGCTGAACTTCCGCATCGAAATAGGCGCGCGCCGTGATCAGAGCCTCCGGATTGGCGGCACGCGCCTGCTGGACGATCTGGCCTGCCTCGAAAACATCGGGAACGGAGACCACAATCAGCCGGGCGCCGGCAGCATTGGCTGCCTCCAGGACCGCCGGATCGGCGGCATTGCCCGTCAGTACCTCGACACCCGCCTCCTCGAGGTCGTGGGCCGTTCCCTCCCCCGCCTCTATCACCACCAGCGGCCAGCCGTCCGCACGCAGCCCATCGGCCACGCGCCGGCCGACCTCGCCATAACCGATCAGAACGGCGTGACGTGTCAACTCCGTCGGCTGTAAGTCCGGCAGAAGCTCGACCACAGCGTCGCCCGCCGGCTCCGGCGTCACCCCGTCCCGCCGCTCGATCCAATGCCTGTAGCGCTTCGTCAGATAGAAGAGCGGCGGATTGGCGACGATCGACAGGATGGCGGCACCGAGCACGAGGTCACGAATGTCGGGACCGATCAGACCAAGGCTGATCCCGAGCGCGGCCAGGATGAAAGAGAATTCACCGATCTGCGCCAGGCCAATGGCGATCGTCAGCGATGTAGCCCAGGACCGGCCCATGAGCCTCAGCAGACCGAAGGCAATTCCCGGCGTGCCGACAAGCACAACGCAGAGGACACCAAGCAGCCTCAGCGGCTCATGCACCAGCACGGTCGGGTCAAAAAGCATGCCGACAGAGATGAAAAACAGCACCGCGAACGCATCGCGCAGCGGCAAGGTTTCTTCCGCAGCACGAAGGCTGAGCTGGGATTCGCTCAGGACCATGCCCGCGACAAAGGCGCCGAGGGCGAAGGACACGCCGAAGAGACGGGCGGCGAAGAAGGCAACGCCCAGGGCCACCGCAAGAACTGCCAGCCGGAAGAGTTCGCGCGAGCCGGTATGCGCGATGAAATGCAACAGGGCCGGAATGATGCGCCGGCCGATGACGAGCATGACAAGGATGAAGGCGAGAACCTTCGCAAGCGTCAGCCCGACACCCAGGAGGATCGCATGCAATCCGATATGGACCTGGCCACCGTAATTCAGGATCGGCCCCAGGATGGGCAGCAGAACCAGGATCAGCACGGTGACGAGATCCTGGATCACCAGCCAGCCCACCGCAATGTGGCCGGCGTCGCTACCCACAAGCCGCCGCTCCTGCAGGCCGCGCATCAGCACGACAGTGCTCGCGATGCTCAGCGAACAACCGAGCACGAGACTGCCGCCGGGCGAGAGCCCCATAAGCCGGCCCAGTCCCGCTCCCAGCAGGATGGACGCCAGCATCTGCAACAGGGCGCCGGGAATGGCGATGGCACGAACGGCCATCAAATCCTTGACCGAAAAATGCAGCCCGACGCCAAACATCAGGAGGATGACGCCGACCTCTGCCAACTGCAGGGCCAACCCCTGGTCTGCGTCAAAGCCCGGCGTGAAAGGCCCGACCGCAACCCCCGCCAGAAGATAGCCGACGAGCAGGGAGGTTTTCAGGCGATTGGCGATCGTTCCGAAAACGAAGGCGAGGCCCAGCCCCGCGACGAGCAAGGCGATCAATGGGTTATCGTGCAGCATAACCTCGACCTTCCTGGCCCGGCCGGATCTGACAATGATCGGATACGCTGCCTATGCACGGCGAGCGCGCAGAGAGACTTGAAACGCGCGCCCGCGTCAGGTTTCCGGCGGAGGCGCCACCGACCCCCTGATGACGAGCTTGGTGGAGTAGACGGTCTCGATCGGCTCCTGATCATCCGGATCGGGCGGGGCAATCAGGCGGAGCAGCAAGCGGCAGGCAGAACGGCCAAGGGCGCTCGCGCACTGGTCGACCGAGGTCAGTCCAGGCTCGATGAGGTTGGCAAGGGGAATATTATCGAACCCGACAATACTGACGTCCCGCGCGATCTGCAGCCCCGTTTCCCGGCAATAGACCATCGCTCCGATCGCCGTCAGATCGTTAACGCAGATGATCGCGGTGGGGCGTTCATGCGGCGGCTTTTCGAGAAGCATGCGCGCGGCGGCATAACCGCCGCCCTGCTCGAAGTTGCCCTTCACCACCGGAACGCTGTCAGGCTCGATACCGGCCGCCGCCAAGGCTTCGCGGTAGCCGGCCATACGCTCTCCGGCCGTCCATGAACTGGCCGGCCCGCCGATGAGACCGATCCGGCGATGGCCAGCCTGCAGGACATGCTCGGCAACCGCCCGCGCACCATGACGATTGGTCGAGACAACCGATGGAACCTCCAGGCCGGGCAACCGTTCGTCAACAAGGACAACGCTGTCGATCTGGATAAGCTCGATCAGTGACGGCGTCAGCACGCCGCTGCCACTGAGGAAAATCAGGCCATCCAACCGTCGCGCCCGCAAAACCTGGCTGTAATAGTTTTCCCAATGCTGAGCCGATTGCGTCGTGCAAAGAACCAGCAGCATATCCCGGGCCTGGGCAATCTCCTGCACGCCCGAAGCGATCTCCGTGTAGTACGGGTTTTTGAGATCCGGAGCGATGAGGCCGATGGACTTTGCCCGTCCGGCCTTGAGGTTCCGGGCCAGAAGGTTAGGCTCATAACGCAGCGCATTGATTGCGCTGTTAACCCGCAGCCTGGTCTCCGGCGAGACCTGTCCGCTGCGGTTGATAACATAACTGACGGTACTGACAGCAACACCTGCGACACGGGCGACATCCCTTATCGTGGGCCGTCGTCCGCCATCCTCAGGGAAAGCTGCTTCAGACATGCTTCCCATCCCCAGCACGCTGCGCTTCATTGGAGCCTCTCCCCCGCGGTCCTCACCGCAAACCGGGGCCGAACGGTCGCGCGCATTCACTCAACCAGCTTTTTTGCGATTGTCTTGGGTATTCACTCGATAGTTTCGCGACACGGCCCCACCCCTGAATTTTTCTCGCCATTTTATTTTCTTTTTATTTTGCACCTGCAACTCGAACGGTTTCAAGTCATTTTCTCGTGGCGGATCCCGAAACAGTCATCCCGACCAGCCCCCTCTGTCGCCTGCCTCGCGCCCTGCCCGGTTTCCACCTTGTTTTACTGCGCGTGTCAGTTTTTTAACGAAACCGGCCAGGCAGCGAGGGCGGTACTTGTTAGTTTTGATTGCCGCTGACGTTTTGCCGATGTCGACATTGTTCTGGTCCAGGATGGACAAGAACAGCATTTCCATGAAGGTCTGACCAGGACCGTCGTAGTCTGTTTCCGTCAGATGCACAGACAACCGCACGAGTACCGAGAGTATTCCCGCGTTGCGGTCATAGAAGACCGATATCCCGGCAATTTCTGCCGATGGTCCGGCGGAAGATGCCGGCGGGGCGCCTGATAGATCCTGCGGGAGGCTGCACCCATGCCTCGGCCCCTCAGCCGGAGACGCCGTCCGTACGCCTCCTCGCCGCCAAGGATAGGGTCAAGTGCAGGAAGAGCCGGTGCCGGCTCTGCTCTGGACCATCGGCATCAGACCAGAGCCGGCGCGGAACGGCGCTGGCCCCCGTTACAATCTGCGAACGATATAGGCTTCCCGCAGCTTCGAACTCGATGAAGCGGCCATGGGCCGCGTCGCGTGCCTCGATCATCACCTCGAGCTGCGCTGCCTGCACGGTGGGCGAACTGAACAGCCGGTGATGCGCAACCTCTAGAATATTCCCGCCTTCATTGCCGATGCGGGTCGCGATATCGCCAAGCATGCCGGGGCGGTCCGGCATTTC
The DNA here is from genome assembly GCA_963834475.1 of uncultured Alphaproteobacteria bacterium. Lineage (GTDB taxonomy): Bacteria > Pseudomonadota > Alphaproteobacteria > Acetobacterales > Acetobacteraceae > Acidisoma. The sequence goes on from CAWIBZ010000005.1 coordinate 583,867, forward strand.
CAGCACCAGGCGCAGCATGCGCCCGTCCCGCAGCAGATTGCGCTGCAGGGTATTGGCGAGGATGCGGGCGTCGATATTGCCGCCGCAGACCGGCAGGCCGACACGCCGTCCGGCGAAGCGGTCCGGGTAGCGCAGAACGGCCGCCAGGGCCGCGGCCCCTGCCCCTTCCGCCACCACTTTCGCCCCCTCGGCGAGCAGGCCGATCGCGTGCTCGATCGTCGTCTCGGGAACGATCAGCACCTCGATCCCAAGGCTCTGGAGGATCCGCACCGGGAGTTCGCCGACGTCGCGCACCGCGATCCCTTCGGCAACCGTCTGGCCACCAACCGAGACCGGTTGGCCCGCCAGGCGCTGCGCCATGGCGCTATAGGTCTCAACCTCGACGCCGAGAATTTCGATCCCGGGCTTCATGGCCCGCGCGGCAATGGCACAGCCGGTGAGCAGACCGCCTCCCCCGATGGGCACCACCAGGACATCAAGATCCGGAAAATCCTGCAGGAGTTCGATCGCCATCGTCCCCTGACCGGCGATGATGCCCGGATCATCATAGGGGTGGATGAAGACCAGCCCCTCGCTCTCCGCGAGATGCTGGGCATGGGCCGCCGCTTCCGCCAGGGTCTCGCCATGCAGCACGACCCGAGCGCCCCAGGAGGCCGTGCGCGTCACCTTCGTGGTCGGCGTGAATTTTGGCATCACGATGGTCGCCGCGACGCCCAGGAGATGCGCGTGCCGCGCCACCGCCTGGGCGTGATTGCCGGCGGACATGGCGATCACGCCGCGCTGGGCCTCCTCCGGCGAGAGCAGAGCCAGCCGGTTCGCAGCCCCCCGCTCCTTGAAAGCCCCGGTCGCCTGGAGATTATCGAGCTTAAGCACGATCTCGGCGCCGGTCGCCCGGCTCAGCGCATCGCTGCGCACCGCCGGCGTGCGAAGCACACGCCCGGCGATGCGGCCGGCGGCCGCCTCGATGTCAGGGAAAGAGATCTGGGTCATAACACCCTCTCATCCCCCGAACCGCACCGCTATAATCTCGTAGGAGCGATCGCCCCCCGGCGCCGGCACAGAGACGGTGTCGCCCTTCTTCTTGCCAATCAGCGATTTGGCGAGGGGCGAGGAAACCGAGAGAAGACCGAGCTTGATATCGGCTTCATGCACCCCGACGATCTGATAGGTCGCTTCCTTCTCGGTCTCTTCGTCCACGAGATGGACATGGGCGCCGAACTTCACGGCGTCACCCGAAAGAGCCGCGGGATCGATCACCTCGGCGGCGGAGATGATCTCTTCCAGCTCTTGTATGCGCCCTTCAATGAAGGATTGGCGCTCACGCGCCGCGTGATACTCGGCGTTCTCGCTCAGATCGCCATGGCTACGCGCCTCGGCAATGGCGCGAATAACCGCCGGCCGCTCCTCGCTGCGCAGCTGGCGCAATTCTGCCTCGAGGCGGGCCAGACCAGGCCCGGTCATCGGAAATTTCTGCACGCAGTGTCCCCGCAGTCATCAGTCCGTTCGGACCAGTTAACAAAGCAAAGAAGGCCGGATCACCATGTGACCCGGCCCCAGCCTCCCGGTAAGTTCCGGAATTCGCCAGCGAAGCCAGGGCTGACGGTTAAAACGGGGATCGAAAATATGACTGTAGCGGCGCAACTTCAAGCGCCCCCATTTTCATAGCCGCCACCGCGTGAACGGCGGCCCGGGCACCCGCAATGGTCGTGAAATGCGGCACACCCTGGGTGAGCGCATTGCGGCGGATATCAAAGCTGTCGGTCACCGATTGTGGTGTTGACGCAGTATTGATCACCATCTGAATTTCACCGGATTGAATGGCGTCCACGCAATGGGGCCGCCCTTCCAGCACCTTGGCAACCGTCTTGACCTCGAGTCCTGCCTCACGGATGCGCTGTGCCGTGCCCTTGGTGGCGATGATCTGGAAGCCCATTTCGGCCAGCCGCCGCGCCAGCGGCACCAGCGCTGCCTTGTCTCCATCCTTGACGGACAGGAAGACCGAGCCTGCCATCGGCAGGCGCACGCCCGCACCGAGCTGAGCCTTGGCAAAGGCGCGGGCGAAGGTGGTGTCAAGGCCCATCACCTCGCCGGTCGACTTCATCTCCGGCCCCAGGATGGTGTCCACCTCCGGGAAGCGCGCGAAGGGAAAGACCGATTCCTTGACGGCGACATGCGGCCGCTCGGCGTGCTCATCGAGGTTGAAGGCGGAAAGCCTGGCACCCGCCATGACCTGCGCCCCGATCTTGGCGACCGGCACGCCCGTTGCCTTGGCGACGAAGGGAACCGTGCGGGCCGCCCGCGGGTTGACTTCCAGCACGTAGATCGTGTCGTCCTTGATCGCAAATTGGACGTTCATGAGGCCGATGACGCCCAGCGCCCGGGCCATGGCGACGGTCTGGGCGTGAAGCTCTTCCACGATCGCGGGCGAAAGCGAGTACGGCGGCAGGGAGCAGGCGCTGTCACCCGAATGGATGCCAGCTTCCTCGATATGCTCCATCACGCCGGCGACAAAGACCTCCGTGCCGTCGGCGATGCAGTCGACATCAACCTCGATCGCGTCATTGAGGTAGCGGTCGATCAGAACGGGATTGTCACCCGAAACGCGCACCGCCTCGCGCATGTAGCGGCTGAGCTGCCCGCGGTCATGCACGATCTCCATCGCCCGGCCGCCGAGCACATAACTCGGCCGGATGACAACGGGATAGCCAATCCGCTCGGTAATTGCCTCGGCTTCTTCGGTAGAACGCGCAATGCCGTTCTCCGGCTGGCGAAGCCCAAGCTTGTGCAGCAGCGCCTGGAAGCGCTCGCGATCCTCCGCGATGTCGATCGCGTCGGCGCTGGTGCCCAGGACCGGAATGCCCGCGGCAGCCAGTGCCTGGGAGAGTTTCAGCGGGGTCTGGCCGCCATATTGCACAATGCAGCCCAGCACCTCGCCGCGCTCCTGCTCCCGGCGGATGAGCGAGATCACGTCTTCCGCCGTCAGCGGCTCGAAATACAGCCGGTCTGACGTGTCGTAGTCGGTGCTGACGGTTTCCGGGTTGCAGTTGACCATGATGGTCTCGAAGCCGGCATCCTTCAGCGCATAGGCGGCATGGACGCAGCAATAGTCGAATTCGATGCCTTGGCCGATGCGGTTGGGGCCGCCGCCCAGGATGATGACCTTACGCCTGTCGGTCGGGTCGCTCTCGCACACCGGCTCGGCGAAGCCCGCCTCGAAGGTCGAATACATATAGGGTGTGGCGGACGCGAATTCGGCTGCGCAGGTATCGATGCGCTTATAGACCGGCCGCACCCCGAGCGCGGCGCGCAGGCTCGCCACATCTGCCGCACTCTGGCCGGAGAGGCGGGCGAGCTGGACATCCGAGAAGCCAAGCGCCTTCAGGCGGCGGAGGCCCAGGGTCGTCTGCGGCAGGCCATTCGCACGCACCTCACGTTCCGCATCGACAATCCGCTGGAGTTCCGCCAGGAACCAGGGATCGAATTTGCAGCAGTCGTGAATCTCTTCCAGGCTCAACCCGGCGCGGATTGCCTGGGCCGCCATGATGAGGCGATCGGGCTTCGGCTGGCTGAGTGCAGCGCGGAAGGCATCCTTCGTGCCATCCCCGGGCGCCTCGATCTCGTCGAGGCCGGCGTAGCCGGTCTCCATGCTGCGCAGGCCCTTCTGCAGGGCTTCGGCAAAGGAGCGGCCGATCGCCATCGCCTCGCCGACCGACTTCATGCTGGTGGAGAGCAGCGCCGGCGTGCCGGGGAACTTCTCGAAGGTGAAGCGCGGGATCTTCACCACCACATAGTCGATGGTCGGCTCGAAGCTCGCCGGCGTGGTGCGGGTGATGTCGTTCTTCAGCTCATCCAGCGTGTAGCCCACCGCAAGCTTCGCCGCGATCTTCGCAATCGGGAAGCCGGTTGCCTTGGAGGCCAGCGCGGAGGAGCGCGACACGCGCGGATTCATCTCGATCACGACCATGCGGCCGTCAGCCGGATTGAGGCCGAACTGCACATTCGATCCGCCGGTATCGACGCCGATCTTGCGCAGGCAGGCGATGGAGGCATCGCGCATGCGCTGATACTCTTTGTCGGTCAGCGTCAGGGCGGGCGCGACCGTCACGCTGTCACCGGTATGCACGCCCATCGGATCGACGTTTTCGATGGAGCAGACGATGATGCAATTGTCGGCGCTGTCGCGCACGACCTCCATCTCGTACTCCTTCCAGCCGAGAACGCTCTCCTCGATGAGCACTTCCGTGGTCGGGCTCGCATCGAGGCCGCCGGCCACGATGCGCTCGAACTCGGCCTTGTTATAGGCAATGCCGCCGCCGGTGCCGCCCAGGGTGAAACTCGGCCGGATGACAGCCGGCAGGCCGACGAGCGCGAGCGCGGCACGCGCGTCTTCCATGGTATGGGCGATGGCGCTGCGGGGGCTCTCGATGCCGATTTCGGTCATGGCATCGCGGAACTTCAGCCGGTCCTCGGCACGGTCGATGACGTCCGCCTTGGCGCCGATCAGCTCCACACCGTGTTTCGCCAGAATGCCCGCACGGTCCAGCGCCAGCGCCGTGTTCAGCGCGGTCTGGCCGCCCATGGTCGGCAGCAGCGCGTCGGGCTTTTCTCGGATGATGATGCGCTCGACCATCTCCGGCGTGATGGGTTCGATATAGGTCGCGTCGGCGAGCGACGGATCGGTCATGATCGTCGCCGGATTCGAATTGATGAGGATGACACGATAGCCTTCCTCACGCAGCGCCTTGCAGGCCTGGGCGCCCGAATAGTCGAACTCGCAGGCCTGGCCGATGACGATGGGCCCGGCGCCGATGATCAGGATCGAGCGGATGTCTGTACGTTTCGGCATGGACTCAACCCTTCGCCTTCTCGGCATCCATCATCGCGACGAAGCGATGGAACAGGTGGTGGCTGTCGCTCGGCCCCGGGCTCGCCTCAGGGTGATACTGCACGGAAAAGGCGCGGCGCGCGGGAGCCTTGATGCCCTCGTTGCTGCCGTCGAAGAGACTCACATGGGTCACTTCGACGCCCGCGGGCAAGGATGCCTCATCGACCGCAAAGCCGTGATTCTGGCTGGTGATTTCAACACGACCGGTTTCCAGGTCCTTTACCGGCTGGTTGGCGCCGCGGTGCCCGCGCTCAAGCTTGTAGGTCCGGGCGCCGAGAGCGGTGGCGAGGAGCTGATGGCCGAGGCAGATGCCGAAGATGGGGATCTCGGCCGCCATCACGCCCTGGATCGCCGGCACCGCATACTGTGCCGTGGCCGCCGGGTCGCCAGGACCGTTGGAGAGGAAAAGACCGTCCGGCTCGTGACGGAGGATTTCCGCCGCCGTCGCGGTCGCAGGCACGACCGTCACGCGGCAACCGACGGAGGCCAGGCTCCGCAGGATATTGCGCTTGGCGCCGTAATCGACGGCCACGACATGGTGGCGCGGCGCGGTCTGCCGGCCCTGGGGCTGGCCCCATGTCCAGGCCGTTTCATCCCATTCATAGGTCTGGGTGCAGGACACCTCGCGGGCGAGATCCATGCCTTCAAGGCCCGGCCAGTTCGCGGCCTGCGCCTGCAAAGCCGCGATGTCGAAAACGCCGTCAGCCGGAAAGCAGAGCACGCCGTTGGGCGCGCCGCCGTCGCGGATGCGCATCGTGAGCGCGCGGGTATCGATCCCGCCGATGCCGGGAAGGTTCTTGGCCTGGAGCCAGGCCGTAAAGCTGCGGGCAGCCCGCCAGTTGCTCGGCTCGGTCACGTCCTGTGCGGTGATGAGGCCGAGCGCCGCGGGGGTCGCCGCCTCGTCATCCTCGGCATTGGCACCGACATTGCCGATATGGGGAAAAGTGAAGGTGACGATCTGCCCGGCGAAGGACGGATCGGTCATCGTCTCCTGGTAGCCGGTCATGCCTGTGTTGAAGCAGACCTCGCCGGCCCTGGCCCCGCCCGGCGGTGTAAAAGCGCCGAAGCCGCGCCCCCACCACAGGCTGCCATCGGCCAGCACAAGCACGGCCGTCGCCCCGGCGGGCACCACGGATCGGGTCGCGGATGGAACGGTGGGTGGGGCATCCGGCATGGTCGGAACGTCCTTCGCAGCTGGTTCGGCGGAACTCCCCGGCATGTCGTTCAGCGTGAGGCCGGTGGCGGCGATGATCGTGCGCCAATGTTTGGGCGGGATGACACCCGCCTGCTTCCATTTGCGCAAGGCTTCGAGGCTCACATTGGTCAGGCGGGCCGCTGCTTCAGGACCGCCGAGACGCTGTACGATATCATTGACTGCTAGGGGCATGACGCCCACATACGGGAAGATATTTCCCAATTCAACGTCGAAACACCGCATAGGAAATTTCTTCCCATGGGGTCTCGGCAGAATGGCAAGTTTGGCCGGAGTACCAAGAATGAGCATTCGCGACGACATGACCGCGGCAATGAAGACCGCTCTGAAGGCCGGGGACAGCGAAACCCTTTCGGCGGTCCGCCTCATCCTGGCCAAAATCAAGGAAGCCGACATCGCCGCGCGCCCGAAGGGCGTCGAGCGTATTTCCGATGACGAGGTGCAGAGCCTGCTCCGGTCCATGATCAAGCCGCGGCGCGAGGCGATCGAGCTTTACGAAAAGGGCAACCGCCCGGAACTCGCCGCCAAGGAACAGGCGGAGATCACGGTGATCGAAGGCTTCCTGCCCCGCGCCCTCAATGAAGAGGAAATGCAGGCGGCGGTCGCCCAGGCGGTCACCGAGACCGGCGCGGAAGGCGTGAAGGACATGGGGCGCGTCATGGCCGCGCTCAAGACCAAGCACGGCGCGGCACTCGATATGGCGCGCATCGGCGCAATTGTGAAAGCCGCCCTCGCGGGCTAACGAAGGGATCATGGCGCTTCCCCCCTCCTTCCTCGATGAGTTGCGGGCGCGTACTCCGCTGGCGCCGCTCATCGGGCGGCGCGTCAAGCTCAGCCGTTCCAGCCGGGACTGGAAGGGCTGCTGCCCCTTCCATAACGAGAAGTCGCCGTCCTTCTACGTCTATGCCGACCACTATCACTGCTTCGGCTGCGGCGCGCATGGCGATGCCATCAGCTTCGTCATGCAGACGCAGAGTGCCGGCTTCATGGAAGCGGTCGAGCAGCTGGCCGCCGAAGCCGGGATGGAGGTGCCGCGCCCGACACCGGAGGCGGCGGCCGCCGACAAGCAACGCTCGGACCTGCATGACATTCTGGCCGCGGCCGGCCGCTTCTTCGAGGCGCAGCTGGCCGGCCCGAATGGCCGCGAAGCACGGGACTACCTCGCCCGCCGAGGCCTGGACGAGGCCACCATCCGCCGCTTCGGCCTCGGTTTTTCAGGCACCGGCCGCGGGGCGCTCGCCACCGAATTCGCCCGCGCCGGGGTAGACATGAAGCGGCTGGTCGAAGCCGGCCTCATGAAGCAGGCAGACGACGGGCGGATCGTCGACTTCTTCTTCAACCGCGTGATGTTTCCCATCCGCGACCCGCGGGGCCGCATCACCAGCTTCGGCGGCCGCATCATGGGCGATGGCCAGCCGAAATATCTGAACGGGCCGGAAACTGCCCTCTTCTCCAAGCGCCGGACGCTGTACGGCCTCGACATTGCCCGCGCCGATCTCACGGCTGCCAGGCGCGGCGGCCCGAATGCCGCCTCCCGGCTCCTCGTCGTCGAAGGCTATATGGATGTCATCGCCCTCTCCCGGGCGGGCTTCGCAGCGGTCGCCCCCCTCGGCACCGCCATCACCGCCGAGCAGGTGGAGGCGATCTGGCAGTTTCACGACCGCCCGGTCTTCTGCTTCGATGGTGATGCGGCCGGCAGACGCGCGGGCCGCAAGACCCTGGATCTCACCCTTCCGCTGCTGACGCCTGACCACGGGCTCGGCATCGCCATCCTCCCCCAGGGCGAGGACCCGGACAGCATCGTCTCCAAACTTGGCCGCCAAGGCATGGCGGATGCCCTGCGGCAGGACGATCTGGCGACTGCGATCTACGACTTGCTGAAGGACGAGATCCAGCCGAACTCGGCCGATAGCTGGGCCAAGTTCCGTGACCTGCTCGATGCCGCCGCAAACGCCATCGCGCAAAAGACGATCTCCAGCACCTATTGGGGCGTGCTCCGGGATCGCTGGAAGGATGACTGGTACACCTTCCGCAGCGGCGGGCGCGGCCGGATGCCGGCGCCGGGCCGGACGGCCCGCGGCTTCGCTTTCACCGGCCGCCGCGGTGACCGGCGCCCGGATCTCGCCCCCGTCCCCATCCCGCCGCGCCCGGCCATTCAGACGGAAGGACAGGCAGCCGAACGCGCCCGCCTTCTCGTCGCCATCCTTCTCACCCATCCGGCCCTGCTCCCCGACCTCGAGGAGCCGCTCGGCATGGTCGACTTACCCCCTCATCTCACGCGCTTGCGCGATGCCCTCGGTGCATGGTTAGAACAGAATCCGACGCTTGACAGGGAGGCGCTGAACGCCCATCTCCGCCGCCTCGGATATGATGGGGATGTGTCTGCCGTGCTGGGGGCCGGACCGCTGCCGCCCAGTACGATGCCTGATGCGTCACCAGAGGAAGCATCTACATTCTGGTGGCAAATTTACGGGTTCATGCGACAGGCGCAGTTGGAAGAAGAGGTCGCTGCCAAGCAGCGCCAGTTCAGCCAGACACAGGATGCTGAAACCTTCCACCAGCTGACCCAACTGACGGAAGCGCTCCGTCGGCTCAAATCCGGGGAGATGGATGCCTTTCCATGAGATTGAGCAGAATTTCGCCTCGATATCGGGGCAAGATGGCGATGACGATGCAGACCCACGGCGAAGAGGTGTGAATGATGGCAACGAAGCCTACCGCGACGGCTGAGGCACCTGCGCCCGACACCGATACTGATACGACGCTCGATACCCAGTCTGGTGCCGTCAAGCGCCTGATTTCGAAGGGTAAGGAGCGTGGCTATATTACCTTTGACGAGCTGAACGCCGTTCTCCCGCCCGAGCAGAACAGCTCGGAACAGATCGAAGATGTCATGTCGATGCTCAGCGAAATGGGCATCCAGGTCATCGAGAGCGAGGAAGGCGAGGAAGCCGACAGCGCCGCCGCCAAGCCGCTCGATGCCGAGGAAGAAGAGGGCGCCGAGCAGAGCGGCAATATCAACGCCGAGAGTGCGGGCCGCACCGATGACCCGGTGCGCATGTATCTGCGCGAAATGGGCAGCGTTGAGCTTCTGTCGCGCGAAGGCGAAATTGCGATCGCCAAGCGCATCGAGGCCGGTCGCGACATGATGATCGGCGGGCTTTGCGAAAGCCCGCTCACCTTCCGCGCTATCGTCGCCTGGCACGAAGCGCTGAAGGACGGCAAGATTCTCCTGCGCGACGTCATCGACCTCGAAGCGACCGAAGGCATGGGCAACCCGCCCGCGGAAGGCGAGGCAGAGGTCGAGGGTGAAGAAGGCGAGCCGACGCCGCCTGCTTTCGATGCGGCGGAGGAGGCCGAGGATGAGGAGGGCGAAGGCAGCAACCTCTCCCTCTCCGCTCTTGAAGAGAAGCTGAAGCCCGAGACGCTCGCGACCTTCGACGAGATCGAGACCCTCTACAAGAAGCTGCAGAAGGTCCAGCACAAGCGTCTGGAGTCGATCACCAGCGGCGAGGAGATGAATCTCCGCTCCGAGAAGAGCTACGCCAAGCAGCGGGAAGAGCTGGTCGCCAAGGTGCGGCAGGTGCGCCTGCACAACAACCGCATTGAGGAATTGGTTGCGCAGTTCAAGCAGCTCAACCAGCGTCTCACCGCGCTCGAAGGTCAGCTGCTGCGCCTGGCCGAATCCTGCAAAGTGCCGCGCGACGACTTCCTCAAGGAGTATCGCGGCAATGAACTCGACCCGAACTGGGTCGAGCGGATCGGCACGCTCAAGGGCAAGGGCTGGCAGCTTTTCATCCTGAAGCATACCGAGCAGATCATTGATCTCCGCAGCCAGATCGGCGGCATCGCCAATGACGCGAGCCTGCCGATCGAGGAATTCCGCCGCGTCTACATGACCGTCAGCCGTGGCGAACGGGACAGTGCGCGCGCCAAGAAGGAGATGATCGAGGCGAATCTCCGCCTCGTCATCTCGATCGCCAAGAAATACACGAACCGCGGCCTCCAGTTCCTGGACCTCATCCAGGAAGGCAATATCGGCCTCATGAAGGCGGTCGATAAGTTCGAATACCGGCGCGGCTATAAGTTCAGCACTTATGCGACCTGGTGGATCAGGCAGGCCATCACGCGCTCCATCGCCGATCAGGCGCGCACCATCCGCATTCCGGTGCATATGATCGAGACGATCAACAAGCTCGTTCGCACCTCGCGCCAGATGCTGCATGAAATCGGCCGCGAGCCGGCACCGGAAGAGCTGGCCGAAAAGCTCGGCATGCCACTTGAGAAGGTGCGCAAGGTCCTCAAGATTGCCAAGGAACCGATCAGCCTTGAGACGCCGATCGGTGACGAGGAGGACAGCCATCTCGGTGACTTCATCGAGGACAAGAACGCCGTCATTCCGCTTGATGCCGCCATTCAGGCCAATCTGCGGGAGGCAACCACGCGGGTGCTTTCCAGTCTCACCCCGCGTGAGGAACGTGTCCTGCGCATGCGCTTCGGCATCGGCATGAATACGGACCACACGCTGGAAGAAGTCGGTCAGCAGTTCAATGTGACCCGCGAACGTATCCGCCAGATCGAGGCGAAGGCGCTCCGGAAGTTGAAGCACCCGAGCCGCAGCCGTAAGCTTCGCAGCTTCCTGGACGATTAGGCTGATGCTGGGGGCGATGCTGGGGCGGGTGCGAGGGCAAGCGATGAAGGGTACAGAGGCCGTGACGCGCGTTGGTGTCACTGTCACCTTTCTCAAAATGACCGAACGCCCGACCGAGCCCGCTCCGCCGCTTCCGGCCAACGCCACGGTCCGCCAGCTTCGCGCGCCGGGCAATGACGAATACCGGGATTTGCAGAAAGAGGTTGGCCACCCCTATCTGTGGTGGCTGCGCCGGGTGATGCCCGATGCGGAGCTGTCGGCCGTGCTGCGCAGCCCCCAGCTTGCCATCTATGTCCTCTACCTTGATGACAAGCCGGCCGGCTTCTACGAGCTCGACGCGTCCTACTGGCCCTTTGTCAATCTGAACTATTTCGGCCTGATGCCGCACGCCATCGGCCGCGGCCTTGGCACTGCCTTCCTGCGCCATGCCATTGACAATGCCTGGTCCGGCCCCATCCGCGGCATGACCGTGAATACTTGCACGGCTGATCATCCGCGGGCCCTGCCCGCCTATGAACGCGCGGGCTTTCGCCGCACGCGCGCCGTCAAGGAGGTCTGGTCGATTCCGGACCGGCTTGGATTTACGATTCCCGACCATCTCAAGGTTTGAGTGCGCCCATGGCTGTGACTTGGTTCGTGCCGGGTAATTTTCCGCCCACGACCGGCGCGATCGTCTTTGACACGAAGCTCGGGGCGGCGCTCGGCAAAGCGGGCCATGCGGTCTCCCTCACGCCCTTGCAAGGGCTCCATCCTTGGCCGGACGCAGAAGCCCGCGAGAGCGCGGCCATGGGCCTGCATGCGGCTTTGGGCAGCGGTGACCCGCGCATCGTCATCGATGGCTTCTGCCTCTATGCCTTTGCCGCCATGGCAGAGGCGCTGGAGGGGGCCGGCGTCATCGGCATGATCCACCATCCCATGTCCCATGAACCGCATCTCAGCGCCGAGGAGCGGCAGCGGTATGCGGAGATCGAACGCAGTCTCCTGCCGCGTCTCGCGCATGTCGTCGTGCCCAGCCAAGCCGTGCGCGCGCAACTCGTCTCCTTGCCCGGTCTCTCCCCGGAGCGCGTGACCGTCATTACCCCTGGCCTGCCCGATGCGCCGCGCAGCACAGGGTCAGGCGATAGCGGATGCCACCTGCTCGCCATTGCGAGCCTCATTCCGCGCAAGGGCTTCGACACAGTGCTCAAGGCCCTGGCCCCGCTGTCCGATCTCGACTGGCGCCTGACGATCTGCGGCGACCAGACAATCGACCCAGATCATAGCGCTCTCTTGCAGGCACAGGCCGAAGGGCCCGGCCTCGCAGGGCGGGTTACCTTCACAGGCCCCCGCACGGCGGCGGAGCTGGAACTGCTCTGGCAGTCGGCAGATATCTTCGTCTCCGGCAGTCAGTATGAAGGCTATGGCATGGCTGTGGCAGAAGCCGTGCGCCGCGGCCTTCCGCTTGCCGTCACGAAGGGGGCGGCCGCACCAGAGGTTATTCCCGCCGCTGGCAGCGTTGTGGTTGAGACAGGAGATGCGGCGCAACTCTCCAAAGGGCTACGCCGTCTGATCTTTGACCCGGCAGCGCGGCGCGTCCTGGCCAATGCCGCCTGGGATGCGGGAAGCCGCCTCCCCACCTGGGAAAGCCAGGCACAGCGCTTCGCTTCCCTGCTCTTGGCCTGAGCCAGGCCGGGAGCACGGCAAAACAACTCGGGTGACGAGGCAACGTCTACCTCGCCCTGAAAGCATGAGCCGGCGCGGTGTTACCACCGGCCGGCCTTTGTTGTCCCGGTAGCGCCGCTTATTCTTCGCTCTCGGTATCGTCAGTCTCAGGCATCTCAAAGCTTTCCGGCGCCGGCGTTTCAACGATCACAGGCGCCTCTTCCACAACCTTGCGCGGGCGGCGGACTTTCTTCTCGACAACCGGCATGACCGGCGTTTCGATCACCGGTGCCGCCGCAACGGCGCGGCGGCCGCGTGTCGGCTTTGCGATGGCCGGTTTGACCGTGCGCGTCGTCGCGGGCTTGCGAGCCACAGGCTTGCGCGCCGCAGTCGCCGTCTTGCGGGCCGCCGCCGTGGTGCGGGTCGCAACAGCCGCCTTACGCGCCGTCGTCGCGGTCTTGCGGGTTGCGGCAACAGCCGCCGTCTTGCGGCCGGTCGTCGCCGTCTTGCGGGTCGCGGCCGGTTTGCGCGCAGCCGCGGTCGCAACCTTGCGGGCTGCAGCGGCCGTCGTCTTGCGGCCCGTCGTGGCGCTCTTACGGGTCGCGCCAACAGCGGCCGTCTTGCGGGCCGTCGTCGCGGTCTTGCGGGTCGCTGTCGCTGTCTTGCGCGTCGCCGTTGCAGCCTTGCGCGTCGTCGCGACCTTCGGGGCCGCGGCGCGGCGCGTGCTCGTCGTCTTCGCGGCAGCCGGCTTGCGCCCGGCCGTCTTGATCGCGGTCGTCTTGCTCGCGCGGGCCGGTGTCTTTGCGGTCTTGGTCACCTTCGCGGTCTTGGCTGCGGCGGTGCGGCGCGTGGTCGTCGTCTTCGCAGCAGCTGCCTTCGTCGTCGCCGACTTGCGGGCCGTCGTCTTCACAGCGGCCACCTTGGCCGTCGCGGCCTTGCGGGTGGTCGTCTTCGCAGCAGCCGCCGCGCGCTTCACGGGCGCACGACGCGTCGTTGTGCGAACGGCTAGAGCACGGCTGCGTGGTGCCGCACCTGTTTCACCCTGTTTGTCGTTACTCACGATGATACTCCTTCTGTCGTCTGTTGCCTTGTTTGTCGGGCCGGGAAACTCCAGCCGCCGCCAGTCTTCTCTTCGGCAGAGGCGCACATCGCTCCGGCGATCGACCAGCCACTTCGATGTCTCACCGCTGCGCCAATGGCAGCCCCAAAATGCGCTTCCCCGCGATACGCCTGCAGGCCGCGCCGCGCGACCCACTCCCCGTGTGCGTCCTCGTGATGCGTTGCACTCGGCCGCTCAGTCCCTTTCGTGTCGCCGCGGTCGCGCCATGCTTGCGAATCGCGAGCCACTGCAGCATTTCCGCTATCTCAAGTCTTGAATCAAACTGTCAAGAAAAAGGCGATCACAAATCCTGCGTTTTGCATTTTATTTCGGAATGGTAGCCGGCAAAGGCCATCCGGGCTGACCAGGACGGATCAACCCTCGCATCTCCGTTCGCGATTGCCGTTGGCTGTATCAACGAGATTTCAGGATTGCATGCGTTGGCCGCCATCATGGCGAGCGACCGCGTCAACTGTTGCCTGAGACCGTCGCAGATCAGCCATTCGCTGCCGCAGGAGGTCTCCGGCCGCCTCATCACACAGGCGGATATCCGGGTGGCATAACCGATTCGGGACAAGCCACGCCGCGCGCATGCCCCTCGCCTTCGAAACATTCTTCTGCAAGGCGACGCAATTTCAGGGAAGAGATGTTATAGGGTCGGTTCGACCGACCAATTTCGTGATTGCCCCGCAAGCCCTTCGCACCCCCGCGGCAGCATATACGCCATGACCAAGACTGCGCTTGAGATCAGTGGAAAATCGCATGCGTCATGTGTCGGACGTGGCGGCAGCCGGACGGACCGGCAGGCCGATGCGCGGTCTGTCCCGGTGCGGCGCCCCTCCGGCACGACGCTTATCCTGACTGGAATAGCCCCGTGATCATTCCTGCTCCCGACCGTCCGCATCTTTCGCGTGTCATCCTCAGCGACGGGATACCAAGCAACCTCCCGCCCATGGTCGAAGCCGACCGCGCGCAGGCCGTCAGCGATTTGGAAGCTGGTAACTATTTCGCCCCGCGCGACGGGGCTCCAGGCCCATTCGTCCTTGCGCTCTCCGTTCGCGACGGACGGCTGCTCTTCGACATTCGCGATGAGGCGATGCAGCCAATCACCGTGATCGGCCTGGCACTTGGGCCTTTCCGCGGCCTTATCAAGGACTATGTAATGCTGCTCGACAGCTACGCCAGCGCCGTCCAGGAAGGTCGGGAGGCGCGCATACAGGCAATCGACATGGGACGGAGAGGCCTGCATAACGAGGGCGCAAGCTTGGTCGCCACGCGCCTCGCCACTAAAGTCGATATCGATCAGGACACGGCCCGCCGCCTGTTCACACTCATCACCGTGCTGCAGCACCGCGTCACCGATCCCTCAGCGCAAAGTCACATACCATGAAGATCGACGGCATTTCCTACCGAAGCATATGGCTGGATGAAGACGGCTGGTCCGTCCGCATCATCGACCAGACCAAGCTTCCCTGGTCTCTCACCGTGCTCGGCATCGCCACGGCGGAGGAGATGGCAGAAGCGATCCGCACCATGCGCGTGCGTGGTGCGCCGCTCATCGGCGCCTCCGCCGCCTACGGGCTTTGCCTCGCGCTCCGCGTCGATCCGTCTACCGATGCAATGGAGCGTGATGCCGCCATGCTCGCGGCCACGCGTCCGACCGCGGTCAATCTCAAATGGGCGATCGACCGCATGCTGGAACGGCTGCGCAATACGCGTGTCGAGGACCGCGTGGCGACCGCCTACAGCGAGGCGGCGGCGATCGCCGACGAAGACGTCGCCCAGAACGAGGCGATCGGGCGGCACGGGCTGGAACTCATCCGGGCCGCGCAAAAGCCTGGTAAGCCCGTCAACATTCTCACGCACTGCAATGCCGGGTGGATCGCGACGGTCGACTGGGGCACGGCGCTTGCGCCCATCTACATGGCGCATAATGACGGGATCGACGTCCATGTGTGGGTCGATGAAACCCGGCCGAGGAACCAGGGTGCTTCCCTCACCGCCTGGGAACTCGGCAGCCACGGCGTGGCGCATACGGTGATCGCGGACAATGCCGGCGGCCATCTCATGCAGCATGGTGCGGTCGATCTCATCATCGTCGGCGCGGACCGCGTGACGCGCGGCGGCGATGTCGCGAACAAGATCGGTACCTATCTCAAGGCGCTCGCCGCGCACGATAATGGCGTGCCCTTCTGGGTCGCCCTGCCCTCGACGACAATCGACTGGACGATCACCGACGGCGTCAGCGAAATCCCGATCGAAGAGCGGTCGGCCTCCGAGGTGACGCTGATGACGGGTCAAACTGCCGACGGCAGCCTTGCCACCATTCAGGTCACGCCATCAGGCAGCGGGGCCGCCAACCCCGCCTTCGATGTGACACCGGCACGCCTTGTCACCGGCCTGCTCACTGAGCGGGGCCGCTGCGCGGCAACGCCGGACGGGCTGTTGTCGCTCTTTCCCGAACGCGCCTGAGACCTTGCGGGCGGGCATGAATAAAGCGGCCTTTGGTGCTTCTTCTTGCAGCGGCCGCTCTTTCGGCCTGCGCCCATAAACGAGGGACGTTCCAGGGGGGCTGGGTGTCGCCCCCCTCGCCTGCCGCCTGCTCCAGGCAGGAGGATGACGTCAGGAGCCCCCCTTCGTCCGCAATTGCTTCGGCAATTTCGACCGCGCTTCGGCGGTCGCCACCGCGTTCGCGGAATGGCGGGCCTGGGGGCAGGTCGTCTACGACGCCAACCCGAAGGACGAAGGCCCCGTCGATCCTGACACGAAGGCAGAGCGTCAACCGGGCTTCTGGCAGCGTGTCGGGCTCTACTGGTGGCTCGGGATGAACGAGAGCCAGCAGGAGCGCCGGCTGGACGGGCAAGCATGATGCCTCCGGCACCGTCTTCTCGCCTTTTGTCGATGGCGACTACGCCTGGTCAGCCGCCTTCATCTCCTACGTCATGCGCATGGCCGGCGCCGGCCCCGCTTTTCCCTATTCGGAATCGCACAGCGTCTATATCGATGCGGCGGCCGAAGAGAGCGAGCACCACATCGGGCAATATGCGATCCAAGCGGAGCCGCCGAACGCCTATGCACCTGCCCTGGGCGATCTCATCTGCTTTGGCCGCGGTGGCGCGGCCAGGCTCACCTATGCGCAGTTGCCGGCGGGGCGCTTTCCCGGCCATTGCGGCATTGTCGTTGCCAAAGCGCCCGATCAGATCAGCATGATCGGCGGCAATGTCGAAGATGCTGTCGCACTCACCCATGTTCCGGTGACGGACCAGGGGATGCTGGCCGAGCCGGACGGCACCGTGCTCGACACCCGCTACCCCTGGCTGGTGGTCATCCGCGTCGCGTATAATCAATAACCTGGCGAGGCGGCTGGCGGCGGCCCCGCCGCCGCCACAGTCTCAGATCGGCTTGCCTTCGCTTGCTGCCCAGCGCGCCATCAGCGTGTTGCTCGGCAGGGTTTTGTCGGCAACCTTGCGAGCCGTCTCGGCGCCCGCCACGGGCAGGCCAGCGGGGATCAGCAGCCCCACCTGCACCAGGACGGTCGCCTGATCCCAATAGATATGTTCATGCACAAGCTTGTCGCCGGCAAACTGGATGATTGCAACGGCCGGAATTTCAACCGGCTTTCCGGTCGGCGGACCCCAGGCAGAAGCCAGTCGATTTCAGTCGTATGCGTAAAGTGCATGATGAATTCGTCAACGATGCGATCCTCCCCGACCGTCCGGCTGATGGAAGTCAGGCGAAAGTCCGGCGGATTGCCGTCAATGAAGTGGTATTTGTAGAAACGCTTGAGCTGGTCGTGCCCGACACCGCCGGTCATGGTCGGAATGTGATTGACATAGGGCTCGCGCACCATCGTCGCCATGGTCGCATCGACGTCGCGCGTCTCGAATTCATGGCGGCAATGCTCTTCCCAGAGCGCAACAAGATCCGGTTTCGTCATTCGTTCGTTTCCTCCCTCGTCACCCTGGCTCAGCGCTGGTGCCAGGGCAGCCCCGCGGCCTTCCAGCCGCCGACCTGGCCGCGATGGCCTTGCGGGTCGAGGGGACCTTCGAAACCCTCTGCCACGTTATAGACCTGCGTAAAGCCGGCTGCCGCTGCTGCCTGAGCCGCCGCCAGGCTGCGGGCGCCGCTGCGGCACAGGAAATAGATCGGGGTCTCCGCTGCCAGCCCTGCCTCGCGCAGATGATCCACGAAGGCAGCATTGCGCTGCATGCTCGGGTAAAGCTGCCAGGGGATCAGGACCACATCGCGGCCGAGCAGATTAAGGTCGGGAATGCCGACAAAATTCCACTCGGCATCGGTCCGCACGTCGCAGAGCTGCGCCTCAGGGTTGGCTTGAAGCCGCTCCCATACCTTGCCGGGTTCAACATCTTCGATCATGTGTGTCCTCGATCGGTTAAAACAGCCTTCACAAGGCCGCGTGTCCGAGTAGAAGGCAAGGGTCGGAGATCCGCGGATAATGGCAGGGTTCGTAGATGGGCTTGTCGGCGCCATCGGCAATACGCCGCTCATCCGGCTGCGCCGCGCCTCGGAGGCCACGGGCTGCACCATTCTCGGCAAGGCCGAGTTCATGAACCCCGGGGGCTCCGTCAAGGATCGCGCCGCGCTCGCCATTATCGGCGACGCTGAGGACCGCGGGCTGCTCGGCCCCGGCGGCACCATCGTGGAAGGTACGGCCGGCAATACCGGTATCGGCCTTACGCTGGTGGCCAATGCACGCGGCTATCGGTCCGTCGTCGTGATGCCGGAAACCCAGAGCCAGGAAAAGATCGACTTCCTGCGCATGATCGGCGCAGATCTGCGGCTGGTTCCGGCCGCCCCCTTTCGTGACCCGGGCAATTACGTCCATGTCGCGCGCCGCCTCGCCGAAGAACTCGGTGCGGTCTACGCGAACCAGTTCGACAACCTGCGCCAACCGCGCCGGCCATGCCGCGACCACAGGCCTGGAAATCTGGGAACAGACCGGGGGGCAAAATCGATGCCTTCACCTGCGCCTGCGGCACGGGCGGCACGCTTGCAGGCGTGGCCCAGGCGCTCAAAGCCCGCAATCCGGATGTTCGGACCGTGCTTGCCGATCCCGAAGGCAGCGGCCTCTACGGCTGGGTGACATCCAATGACCTTTCGATTTCGGGCAGTTCCATCACCGAAGGCATCGGCCAGTCCCGCGTGCCCGGCAATCTGGACGGCGCCCTGATCGACGGCGCGTTCCGCATCCCGGATACGGAAGCGCTCGGCCAGGTTTTTGACCTGTTGCAGCATGAAGGTCTGTCAGTCGGCGGCTCTACCGGCATCAATGTCGCCGCCGCCGTTCGTGTCGCCCGTGATCTGGGGCCCGGTCACACCATCGTTACGATCCTGTGTGATGGCGGCAGCCGCTATCAGTCCAAACTCTTCAACCCGGAGTTCCTCAAGAGCAAAGGCCTCCCGACGCCATCCTGGCTGGCCTGATCGACCCGGCGTCACAGCTGCATCTGGCCTGGCACACCTATATATTGGAACCGAATGCCCGAACCTGATTCTTTTGAGTCCGTTACGAACTCCTCTGAGCCGCCTGAAACACGTGCGCGCAAAGCGCGTGGCGAGTTCCGCCGCGTTCTCGGCATTGCGGCCAGGGACCCGCAGGTCAATCATCCCAACACGCGGGACATGCCGCTGCCGCGGAACTGGAACACGGTTTTCCTCGGCATTCTGACCCTGATCGCCGTGCTGACCTGCCTTTATGTCGCACGGGATATCGTGCTGCCGGTCGTGCTCGCCATGGTGCTGAAGCTGCTTTTCCAGCCTCTGGTGAAGCTTCTGGAGCGCATCCGCATCCCGAAGGCGGTGGGCGCCCTGGTTTCCATCATCCTGCTGCTCGGCGTCTTCGTCGGTCTCGGTGCGCTTCTATCGAACCCGGCATCGCGCTGGGCCGGGCAGCTGCCGCAAGCCTGGCCGATGTTGCAGCAACGCTTTGCCGCGCTGCGGCCCACCATCGCCCGCCTCGATCACCTGCTGTCAAACATGGGTGTGCATTTCGGCGCGTCCAATTCCATTCTCTCCCATCCGGTCGGAATGGTCACCGCGGTTTTCAGCGGCACCGGGACAATCGCCTCCAATCTCCTCGAAACGCTGCTCGTGCTTTTCTATCTCCTGGTCTTCGGGGAGACCTTTTTGTTGCGGCTCGTGGAAGTTCTTCCTCACTCCGACGACAAGCGCGACGCCGTCGAAATCTCGATGCATATGGAGCGCGACCTTTCGGCCTATCTGCTGACGATCACGATCATCAATGCCGTCGTCGGTTGCGCGACGGCGCTGGTGATGTGGATCTGCGGCGTGCCCGGCCCGGTGCTCTGGGGCGTGGTCGCCTTCTGCCTCAACTTCGTGCCGATCCTCGGCCCCTTTGTCGGCATCCTCATCTTCCTCGCTGTCGGCATCGTCACCGCCGGCTTCGCCTGGATCTCCATTCTGCCGGCCTGTCTCTATTTCGGCATCCACGTCGCCGAAGGTGAGATCATCACGCCCATGCTGGTGGCCAGCCGTTTCACCATCAACCCGGTCGCGGTCATGCTTTCCTTGATCTTCTGGTACTGGATGTGGGGGGTCGCCGGCGCCATTCTCGCCGTGCCGATGCTTGCCATTCTCAAGATCATCTGTGACCGGCTGCGCCCTTTCCGCGCCTTCGGACATCTGCTCGAAGGGTAACGGTCTCGTGGAAGGATCAAGCGCTTTCGACGCTATCATCATCGGCGCAGGGGCGGCCGGGCTTATGGCCGCCATGACAGCCGGCCAACGCGGCAGGCGTATCCTCCTGCTCGACCATAATGCCGAGCCCGGCGCCAAGATTTTGATTTCCGGCGGAGGCCGCTGCAACTTCACGAACCGGGAGGCGCCGGCCAACCGTTTCATTTCTGCCAATCCGCATTTCGCCAAATCCGCCCTCAGCCGCTTCACACCGGCCGACTTCATCGCCCTGGTCGACCGCCACGGCATCGCCTGGCACGAAAAGACACTCGGCCAGCTCTTCTGCGATGGATCGGCGCGTCAGATCGTCTCCATGCTGATGGCGGCCGTCCAGGAGGCCGCGGTCCGGCTAAGCTTCAACACCCGCATTGCCGCCGTCACGCATGACGGGATGTTTCACGTGACAACGGAGACCGGGGAGCGCTTCTCGGCACGAGGCCTCGTCGTCGCGAGCGGCGGACTCTCCATCCCGAAACTCGGCGCCACAAACTTCGCCTATCGCGTCGCCGAACAATTCGGCCTGCCTGTGGTGGCACCGGAGCCGGCCCTTGTCCCCCTCACCTTCGGCGAGCCCGACCTCAGCCTGATGCGCGCGCTGTCGGGCACGGCCTGCGAGGTTCTGGTGGAAGCGGGCAAGACCCGCTTTCGCGAAGCAATGCTGTTCACCCATCGCGGCCTCTCAGGCCCGGCGATCCTGCAAATTTCGAGCTATCTGCGTGGCAATGACAGAATTTCTGTCAATCTCATGCCCGGCGCGGATGCGCGGGACGCTTTGCTCGCGGCCAAACGCGCCAGGCCCAGAATCGCGCTGCGCACCGCGCTCGCGGATCGCCTGCCGCAGCGCCTGGCGCATGCACTTTCACCCGATGAAAGCGCGCCTCCCATCGGCATGATGACGGATAAGGCGCTGGCAGCAGTGGCAGAGCAGCTTCAGGCCTGGCTGTTGACGCCATCCGGCACGGAGGGCTTTGCCAAAGCGGAGGTCACGCGCGGTGGGATCGATACCCGTGCGCTGTCCTCACAGACGATGGCGTCACGGGCCTTGCCCGGCCTCCATTTCATCGGCGAGGCCGTGGACGTCACCGGCTGGCTTGGCGGGTATAATTTCCAATGGGCCTGGGCAAGCGGCTTTGCCGCGGGAACCGCTATCTAGAGCCCGATGGCCTTGGGTCGATTCGGCCCAAAGTCTAAATCGCTCTCTCACACCCTATCGGCCATCACATAAGGATGTGCTGATACCGCATTCCCTTTAGCCCCGATGAGCAGGCGGATGTAAGCAAGATCAAAAACGCAGCAGAGAAGCCCAAGGCCGAGGATGAATGGCGAATGCGCGGTCAATCCGAAAAGAATAGTCGGTGCCAGTGTCCCAAGCCATTTGGCGACCGCGATCGTCAGGCTTTGGCCACGACTTCCCCGTCTTGCCACGAACATCGCGATGAAGAGCCCTGACATAAGCAAATTTTGCAGGAATGCGCCGTACCGGGGCGCCCAATAAATACCGAACTGCGCGATGAAGAGCCACTGTACCGCATAAGCCGTCCCGACTAGCAAGAGACTCCAGACGATGAACTGTGAGCGCGAGATGAAGCCAGGAAGTTCTGACCGGCCAAAGCGGAGGTAAGTGTACACGATACCGAGGTCCGCGATCGCCCAAACGAGGTTGACATATGCCTGCAGCGAAGGGGCCGTCACCAGGTCATGAACTGCATAGGTTGATTCCCACGCGAAATTGAGACACAGCGCCGCTATCGGCATCGCATAGGTACGATCTCTAAAACCGACACGGATCGCCTCAGCGTACACGACCGTCCATGCAATACCGCTTACCAGGGTCAGAAAAGCGATCAACACTCGACAAATCCTCGGCTGCTCACAGAATGCCCGGTCCCACCGCAGAGCGGTGTTCTTCGTAGGCGTCGCAGCGCTTCCGTGAAGAACTGGCCCCATAGCGCATCCCTGCCTGATGGCAACAACGCTATGCCGTCACAGCGTGGGACTGGACACCCCGGTCGGCCTACCACGCTTCCAGTTGATCGAGCAGGTCGCGCTTGATGTCTGGCGACGCGAAGGAGGCCTGGATGGAGGTGCGGGCAACGTCGCGCAGCTCCAGATCACCCCAGCCGAACGTCTCCATCATGCGCGCATATTCATCGGTCAGGGAGGTGCAAAGCAATTCGGGATGATCGGTCGCGATCGACACCGGAATGCCATACCGGCGCAGCTGATCGATGGGGTGGTCCCCGTAATCGGCATAGAGGCCGAAAAGGACATTGCTGGACGGCGTGATGCCGAGCGGCATGCTGAGCTTGCGGAGCTCATCCATCAGCAGCCCGTCCTCCACCGCGCGCACACCATGGTCGATGCGCTCGACACCCAGGAAGCGGATGGCATCGCGAATGCCCTCCGGTCCGCTTGACTCCCCGGCATGGGCGGTGCGGTGGAAACCGGCCGCCGCCGCACGCCGGAAGCTATCCGCAAAGCGCGGTCCGGTGCGGCCGGCCGCGACCTCATTGCCGTCGATCGAAAGAGCGACCACGCGCGGATGACGCAGCGCGATCATCCTATCCACAAGTTCGATCGCCTCATCGGCGGATTGCTGCCGCAACAAGCTCAGGCAGAGCCCGACTGGCGGCAGACCGTCCTGCTCGGCGGCGGAGAAACCGCGATCAAGGGCTGCAATCAACTCCGGCAGCCGGTGCCGCCAGCTACGCCAATGGGTCGGATTGATGATCGGATCGGCATAGAGCGTGCCTTGCGCGCGCATGCGGGCGCAGAAGGCATAGGCTATCGCTTCGACCTGAGCCTCGGTCCGCACCAGGCTACAGCTCCAGTCGAGAAAACCGAAAAACTCAGAGAGAGCTGCGAAAGAAAAAAGATCGTCAGCCGGCCGCGGCAAGGGTTCCCCCGCCGCCGCGGCCAAGTCGATGATCTGGCCTTTGGAAAGGCATCCTTCCAGGTGCACGTGAATCTCCGCCTTCGGTAAGGCCCGCAGGCGCTGCCAGTCGGCGGAGATTTGGGTCATGGGGCGAAGCTGCCCTCGAAGGCGAAGCGGGAGACAGGCTTGCGCGGGCTCGGCGCCTCACGCTTCTGCAGAGAATTCCGGCAGAATGGATTTGTCCCCGAGCCGACCGATCGCGACCGCGGCTTCCACCCGATAGCCCTCGGGGAAGTCGAGTTCGGCAAAGGCACGCGGAATATCGAAGCCGACCATGGCATGCGAGTACCAGCCGAGCTTGGTTCCCTGCAGCGCGAAAGCGCCCCAGGCCGCACCGGCGTCGAAGGAATGGCTGTGCGAGGGCACGGCCTTTTCGGCGCCCGGCGGCAGCATGACCGAATTGGACCCGATGATGACGATGGCGCCGGCGCGCTTAGCCCAGGACTGGTTGAACTCGTTCAGCAAACCCAGGAGCTTGTTCCAATGCGGGGAGCTGCGGCGTGCGTAGATGAAGACCCAGGGCTGGGAATTGTAGGAAGACGGCGACCAGCGCGCCGCTTCAAACATGGAAAAGAGATCGGCTTCGGAAATCTCTTCTTCGGTGAAGGCCCGTGGCGACCAACGTTCCAGGAAAAGCGGCTCGATGTCGTGATCGGCGTCGCGGGAATTGGCAGATTTCGTCATGCTTGATCCTTTTCCAGTCAGCTGCAGTTAACGCGTCGCGGGGGCATTACGCAGGGCCTCGGCCTCTGCGTAAAACTTCTTCTCCCACTCGTTGTGATTATCCACGCCTTCCTTGATGAAGGGCGTGAAGATTGCAATGCGCAGCAGGGCCGCGCTGATCAGATTAGCGGGAAAGCGCAGCGGCTTGTTGAAATCCACGAACAGCACCACGCGCGTTTCATCCGAATGGTTCCAGGCCTCATGCTCGAAAGCATCGTCGAAAATGAGCGCCTTGCCTTCCTGCCAGTTGCACACCTGGCGATCGACACGGATCGCGATTTTGTCCGGATGGTTCGGAACGATGAGACCCAGATGAAAGCGCAACACGCCGTTATAGGGGCCGCGATGCGGCGGCAGATGTTTGCCGGGCTCGAAGATGGAGAACATGGCCGTCTGCAGGCCGGGAATCTTCTGCACAATCCGCCAGGTTTCCGGGCATAGCCGGGTATTGGCGTCCGAGGTAAGGCCGTAGCCGGTCAGAAAAAAGGTCTTCCATCCTGAATCGGTGCTGATGGTAGCAACATCGCTCGAAATATCGTGGAAGCTCGGCAGATCCGCCTTGCGGAGCAGAAGCCGGTCAAGCTCGGCCCGGATCAGGTGCCATTCCTTCTCGATCTCGGCGGCCCAGGGGAAAGTCGCATTGTCATAGACCGGCGGATTGCCGAGCTTGGCGCAGTTGAGATTGAGCTTTTCCACCCAGGCGACCAGCTTCATCACCATCCGCGTGGTCAGGCTCGGACGGCCCATGGGCTTGATGCCAGCCGTTGCGAATTGCTGCTTGGCTTCGTTTTGGTCCGCCGTCGTGCCAGCCATCGGCTCGGGCGTGGTGACTGTATTCATCGCTTGATCTCCGCAGGCAAGAGCAGCCAATCCATTTTGTCGCTTTATCGTGATACGACAATAAAGGCGGGTTTGGCGAGGCTTGGCCGCCCGCAGGCGGAACGAACAAGGCCGGCGCGGTCCCCTGGCGAGAGGACCGGCCGGCCTTGTTCCAGCCCATCAGGCGTCGCGGATTACGAGCAGCCGCTCGTCGCCCCACAGGTCACGCATTTCAGGCAGGTGCCGTTCCGCACCATCGTGAAGTTGCCGCATTCCGGGCAGCTGTCGCCCTCATAGCCCTTCACCTTGGCTTCGCGCATCTTGCTCGCACGGTCATCGGCCGTGCTCACCGCTTCCGCAGTCAGGGACGAGCGCACCGCCGTCGGAGCGGCAACGCCGGCCGAGGATGACGGCACGCCGATTGTGCCGCGCACGAACCCCTTGCTCACGCCGCGCTGAATATCGGCCAGCATCGACCGCGCCTGCTCCACCGTGGCGCTGCCGGTGCGCGGCAGATTGCCTTCAGCCGCGCCGTTGCCGATCGTGTCGGGCATGAGATCAGCCGGATCGACATGGGCCAGGTCGTTCCGTGCCAGATAGGAGATGGCAAGTTCACGGAAGATATAGTCGATGATCGAGGTCGCCATGCGGATGGCCTCGTTCCCCTGCACCATGCCCGCGGGCTCGAAACGGGTGAAGGTGAAGGCCTCGACGAATTCCTCCAGCGGCACGCCATATTGCAGGCCAATCGAGATCGCGATGGCGAAATTGTTCATCAGCGAGCGGAAGGCCGAGCCTTCCTTGTGCATGTCGATGAAGACCTCGGCGAGGCTGCCATCTTCGTATTCGCCCGTGCGCAGATAGACCTTGTGGCCGCCGACGGTCGCCTTCTGGGTGTAGCCCTTCCGCCGATCCGGCAGGCGGCGGCGCTCCGACCGCTGCACCACACGCTCGACGATACGTTCGGCCAGCGCGACCGCCTGCACGGTCGCCGGAGCCGCCGCAATTTCCTCCGCCTCATCTTCATCCTCGATGAGCTGGGACGAGAGCGGCTGGCTGAGCTTGGAGCCGTCGCGGTACAGCGCGTTGGCCTTCAGGCCGAGGCGCCAGGACAGCATATAGGCCTGCTCGCAATCCGCGACGGATGCCGAGTTCGGCATGTTGATGGTCTTGGAAATGGCGCCCGAAATGAAGGGCTGGGACGCCGCCATCATGCGGATATGGCTCTCGGCCGAGAGGAACCGGACGCCGATGCGGCCGCACGGATTGGCACAGTCGAAGACCGGCAGGTGCGCGGGCTTGAGGTCCGGCGCGCCTTCCAGCGTCATCGCCCCGCAGACATAGGTATTCGCCGCTTCGATCTGCGCGCGGGAGAAACCGAGCGCCGAAAGAAGGTCGAAGCCCGGGGCCTCGATCTGCTCAGGCGCGAAGCCAAGCCTGCCGGTCAGCAGTTCCTCGCCCAGCGTCCATTTGTTGAAGACGAACTTGATGTCGAAGGCGCTGACGAGGGAGGCTTCGAGCTTGCCCAAATCAGCCTCACCGAAACCGAGCGCGGCGAGGCTATCATGATTGATTGCGGGCGCGCCCGTCAGCGTCCCATGGCCCACGGCATAGCGGATGATGCGGTCGCTCTGCGCCTGGGTATAGCCGAGCGTCTTCAGCGCTTCCGGCACGATGCGGTTGATGATCTTGAAGTAGCCGCCGCCCGCAAGCTTCTTGAACTTCACGAGTGCGAAGTCCGGCTCGATGCCCGTGGTGTCGCAATCCATGACGAGGCCGATGGTGCCCGTGGGCGCCACAACCGAGACCTGAGCATTGCGGTAACCATTGCGCTCGCCCAGGCTCAGCGCCTCATCCCAGACATCGGCGACGGCACCGGCCAGGCCCTTGTCCGGGCAATCCTCACCCATGAAGGGTACCGGGGCGACGGAGAGGCCCTCATAGCCTTCGGTCGCGCCCATCGCCGCACGGCGATGATTGCGAATGACACGGAGCATGGAGCCCCGGTTCGCCTCATGCTCGGGGAAGGGACCGAGTTCACCGGCCATTTCGGCCGAGGTGCGGTAGGCAACGCCGGTCATCACCGCGCTGACGGCAGCGCAGATCGCGCGGCCCTCGTCGCTGTCATAGGGAATGCCGTCTGCCATCAAGAGGCCGCCGAGATTGGCATAGCCCAGGCCCAGCGTGCGATAGTCATAGGAGAGCCGCGCAATCTCACGGGACGGGAACTGCGCCATGAGCACGGAGATTTCCAGCACCACCGTCCAGATGCGGACGCAATGGCTATAGAGCGCCGTATCGAAATGCCCATCCTCGCGACGGAAGGCGAGCAGGTTGAGGGAGGCAAGGTTGCAGGCCGTGTCGTCCAGGAACATGTATTCCGAGCACGGGTTGGATGCATTGATCCGTCCACCAGCCGGGCAGGTATGCCACTCGTTGATGGTCGTGTCGAACTGCAGGCCCGGATCAGCAGAGGCCCAGGCGGCATAACCGATCTTGTCCCACAGCGCGCGGGCACGCAACGTCTTGTGTACGCGGCCATCCGTGCGGCGGATGAGGTTCCACTCGCCGTCGTCCAGCACGCGCTGCAGGAAGTCGTTGGTAAGGCGCACGGAGTTGTTGGAGTTCTGGCCGGCAACCGTGAGGTAGGCCTCGCTGTCCCAATCCGTGTCATAGGTGCGGAAGTCGAAGCTCTCGGCACCATTGCTTCGCAGCGTCGATGGCGCGGCGGATATAGTTCTCCGGGATCGCGCAATCCTTGGCCTTCCGCACGGCGAGCTTCAGCGCACCGTTCCGGGACACGTCATAGGCCGCGTCGCCCAGGTCGGGTGCGGCCTCGCGGCAGGCGCGGATGACACCGTCAAGCTGGCGCTTGGTCATTTTCGATCCGGCGACGAGGGCCGCGACCTTCTGTTCCTCGATCACCTTCCAGTCGATGAAGGCTTCAATATCGGGATGGTCGACATCGACCGTCACCATCTTGGCCGCGCGCCGGGTCGTGCCGCCGGACTTGATCGCGCCGGCCGCACGGTCGCCGATCTTGAGAAAGCTCATGAGGCCGGAGGAACGGCCGCCGCCGGACAGGCGCTCGCCATCGCCGCGCAGGCGGGAGAAGTTGGAGCCGGTGCCGGAGCCGTATTTGAACAGGCGCGCCTCGCGGACCCAAAGGTCCATGATCCCGCCTTCATTCACCAGGTCGTCAGCGACGGACTGGATGAAGCAGGCATGCGGCTGCGGGTGCTCATAGGCGCTCTTCGACTCGACGACCTGCCCGGTCTTGGGATCCACGTAGAAATGGCCCTGGGCCGGGCCGTCGATGCCATAGGCCCAGTGCAGGCCGGTATTGAACCACTGCGGGGAATTGGGCGCCGCCATCTGGCGCGCCAGCATGAAGCAAAGCTCGTCGCGGAAGGCGCGCGCATCGTCTTCGCCGTCGAAATAGCCGTGCTTCCAGCCCCAATAGGTCCAGGTTCCGGCCAGCCGGTCGAAGACCTGCTGCGCGCGCGTCTCACCCACATGGCGCTCGGCTTCCGGCAGCTTGGCCAGCGCTTCGATATCCGGCACATGGCGGCGCAGCCAGGCGGGAACACCCGGCTCGTCAACCGGCTTCAGGGCGGCAGGGATACCGGCCTTGCGGAAATACTTCTGGGCCAATACGTCGCAGGCGACCTGGGACCAAGCCTTCGGCACTTCGATATCGGCAAGCCGGAAGATGACCGAGCCGTCGGGATTGCGGATCTCACTCGTCGCGCGAACGAACTCAATCTCGCCGTAGCGTCCATCACCATCAGCCGTCAGTTCGCGTTCGAAGCGCATGCAATGATCCTTCGCCAGGAGTCCGGATTATGGGGAAGTCGGCCGGTCGTGAGACCCGCGGTTAACCAAATCTAGTGGGTAACCCAGCCAGAGAGCAACGACATCTTGTGCTTGACAGATGTGCGAGCATGGCCGCTGTGCGGCTTCGGGGCGGCCCGCTCCAGGCAAATGCTAAGCCAAAGCAGACAGTCGCTGCAGAAAAAATGTCGCCGGAGCGGATTTTGTGAAGGGTATCGGGGCTCGCGATTCGCACCTGCGCCTTGCGTCAGGGCTCATGCCTTGCGGCAAAACCGCCAGGGGAAGGAGGGTCGCCTTCGCGCGGAAAGCGACCCTCTTCGACGTTAGTGGCGCTCGATCAGCTCGATCTTGTAGCCGTCCGGATCCTCGATGAAGGCGATGACGGTGGTGCCGAACTTCACCGGGCCCGGCTCGCGGGTGATCTTCACGCCGGCCGCGCGCAGCTGTCTCGCAGGTCGCCTTGATGTCGGGCACGCCCAGGGCGAGGTGGCCGAAGGCCGTCCCCATCTCATAGTGCGGCGACGCCGTAGTTATAGGTGAGTTCCAGGACGGTATGCGTGCTCTCGTCCCCATAGCCAAGGAAAACGAGGGTGTATTTGCCGTCCGGCACGTCCGAGCGCGCGCAGCTCCTTCATGCCGAGATTCTCGGTGTAGAAGCGGATGCTGCGCTCGAGGTCGCCGACGCGCAGCATGGTATGAAGATAGCGAAATCTTGGTCGCTCATCGGTCTTGCGCTTTATCCGTGTCACTGATCGGCTTGAATCGAAGCTCGGGCGCGCCGAGGCAGATTCCGGCGGGTCATGCTGCCAAGTCGTCAACCCGGTCAGCCGCCGCTTGCCAAGCGGCAGCGGCGCGCCAAAGCGGTCCGGGCTCAGCCCTTGAGGGCCTCCGGCCGGCAGGCCGAGCACGAAGAACCCGGCCGCGTCGGCCGCCTCCACCATCCGGTCGCGATCCACGATGATCGTGCCGCCGCCCTCGAAGGCGAGGCCGCGCAGACCCGGCCGCAAGCGCGCCGCGCACGGTTTGCTCACCGATGGTCGGCAGATCGGCCCGCCGCTCCTGCCCCGGCTTGACCAGCTTGACCAGGACACCGCCCGGCCCGGGCCAGGCCAGCGGGCCGCAGCGCGCGAGCATCGCATCCGTGCCCTCCACCGCCTCGACGGCGAGCACGATGCCGGCCTGCACGACGCAGCCCTGACCGACATCGGCCGCGCCGAGCGCCCGGCAGACGGCGACGCCGCGCGCGATATCGGCCTTCGCCTGCTCGTCCGGCGCGGTTTTCGTGAGCAGTCCGGGCCGGCCGATCAGCCCGCCCAGGACCTCATGGGCGCCGAGGACGCGAAAACCTTCCTCGCCCAGGACGCGGATCACCGCCTTGAGCAGGCCGTCATCGCCCACGAAGGCGGCACGGCCGATGCGCGCCAGAAGCCGCAGCCCCTCCGCATCGGGCCGCAGGTCGCGGAAGGAGGGGCGCCTGACCGGACCGACCAGGACGAGATCGCTGGCAGTCCCTGCTCCTTGAGCAGCGCGATGCATCCGCACGGCCGCGCCCATGCGCAGGAAGGCATGGGGAAAGGGCGCGAGACGCTCGGCTCGGCGTGGCCTTCGAGGCCGATGATGAAAACCTGCCGGCCCTGCCGCCTCAGCGGCCCGCGCCACCTGGGCCGGAAGCGGGCCGCTTCCGGCGATGATCCCAAGGGCCGTTCATGGCGGAGCGATCAGGCGGCGTCGTCGGTCTCGACCGCGCGGGTGTCGCGGCGGATGAGACCGCGTTTGCTCGGCGCATCGATGAAGGCGAGGATTTCGGCAACGATCGGGTCGCGCGCCGTAGCGCCGGCGCGCTTCGGCCAGGCGGGCGGCAAAAACCCCCTCCTGCCGGAACAGCAGGCGGAAGGCGCGCACGCAGCCGCGCGGATAGCGGCGGGGTCCAGACCCGCGGCGGCGCAGGCCGACGATATTGAGGCCGGCGAGCCGCGCGCGGTTGCCCATGACCAGGCCGAAGGGGATGACATCGGCCTCGACCCCGGAGACGCCGCCGACCATGGCGCCGCGGCCGATGCGGACGAACTGGTGGAGCGCCGCGCTGCCGCCGATCACGGCGCCATCGCGCGATCGTGACATGGCCGCCCATGACCACGTTGTTGGCGATGATGACGCCGTCGCCGAGCGCGCAGTCATGCGCGACATGCACCACCGCCATCAGCAGGCAGTTGGCGCCCACGCGGGTGACGCCCGCTGCCCGGTCGCCGTGCCGCGATGGATCGTGCAGTGCTCACGGATCTGCGTGCCGGCGCCGATTTCGCACCGCGTCGGCTCGCCCTTGTATTTCAGATCCTGCGGCGGCAAGCCGACGCTGGCGAAGGGGTAACAGGATCGCCCCCGCGCCGATCCGCGTATGGCCGTCGACCACGACATGGGAGACGAGGCGAACCCCGTCCTCCAGCACCGACATTCGGCGCCGACATGGCACCAGGGGCCGATCTCGACACCTTGGCCAAGGACGGCGCCGTCCTCGACGATCGCCGCCGGATGGATCGAGGTCACGATGCCACGCGATCCATGATCATGGCGGCAAAGGTCGCTTCCGCGACGGAAGCTCCATCGACCCGCGCCACGGCCTGGAACTTCCAGACATTGCCGCGGTTACGCTGCTTCGATCACATGGACATGCATCTGGTCGCCCGGCACCACCGGCCGGCGGAATTTCGCGCCTTCCACCGACATGAAATAGACCACCTTGCCACGCGCCTCCGGCCCGAGCGTCTCCACGACCAGCACGGCTGCCGTCTGGGCCATGCTCTCGATGATGAGCACGCCCGGGCATCACCGGATGGCTCGGGAAATGGCCCTGGAAAAGCCCCTCATTGATCGAAACATTCTTGATGCCGACGGCCGAAACGTTCTTGATCAGGTCGACGACGCGGTCGATCAGCAGAAAGGGGTAGCGATGCGGGATCGCCTGCATGATGCCCGGCGATATCGACGACCAGCTTTTCGTGGGTCTCATCCGTCAAGGTGCGACCGTGATCCGTCTCTGCATCCATCAGCCTCAGCCTGCATCCGCCCTATATGTTTGGCCGCATCGTCGCGCCGCATCATCCGGCGCAGGAACGCGACCTGCCGAAAGAACTCCTTCACCGGCTCAGCCGGACTGCCGACGACCGATGGCGCGCGGCGCGACATCCGCCATCACGCCTGCCTGCGCGCCGATCCGCGCGCCATGCACCGATATGGAGATGCCCCGCCACCCCTGCCTGGCCGGCAAGCGTCACATAATCGCCCAGCGTCGTCGAACCGGAAATACCAGCCTGGGCCACAATAACACAGCACCGACCAAGGCGCACGTTATGGGCGATCTGCACCGCATTGTCGAGACGCGAGCCCGCGCCGATCACCGTGTCCTGGGCGCGAGCCGCGGTCGATCATGGTGTTGGCGCCGATCTCCACATCATCCTCGATCACGACGCGGCCGAGCTGCGGCACGGTGGTGAAGCCCCGCGCGGTCGGGATTGGGATCGAAGCCGAAGCCCTCCTGGCCGAGCCGCGCGCCCGGGAAAGAGGAAGACGCGATCGCCGATCAGGCTATGGCTGACGGAGGCATGCGAGCCGATCCGCGTATCGGCGGCCGACGACGACACCGTCGCCGATCGAGACCAGGGGGCCGATACGGCAGCCCGGCCCGATCTCGACCCGCGCGCCGATGACGCAGAGCGGGCCGATCTCGGCCTCGGCGCGAAATCTGGCCGAAGGATCGACAACCGCGGTCGGATGAATACCGGGCCGCGCCGGCTCCGCGCGGATGGAACAGGCCGGCAACCCGCGCCCAGGCCGTCGATCGGACGCTTCGACACCAGCGCCACCGTGCCCGCGGCACATAGGCGGCCGAGCGCGGGCTCCAGAATCACGGCGCCGGCCCGCGTCTGCGCCAGGACGTCGCGATAGTGCTTGTTGGTGAGGAAGCTGATCTCGTCCGGGCCCGCGGTCTGCAACGGCGCGATGCCGACAAACAGCCGCTCTCCGGGCAGACCTGTCGGCCGGCTACTCCGATCGTCTCCAGGACCAGGCTGAGCGGAAAGGGACCCGCGCGCAGGAAGAAGCGCGGATCCCCAGCAATAGGCTGAACCAATCGCCTGATCGCTCCTACTGTCCGAACGGCTGCCTGCTGCTGCTGCTGCTGAGCCTGCAGCGACGCCGCCGTCACCTTGGCGAAGGCATCATCCGGCGGCACCGTGACCGATGGCAGGACCTGATTGAGCTGCTTCGTCACCTCCTCGGTGATGTCGAACTCATTCATATTGAGCGCGACCTGCGCCCGGTGCAGCACGAGGTTCATGCCGCGGCTGGTCGCCACCTGGCGGATCACCGCGATCAGGGTGCGCTCGATCTGGCCAAGCGCCACCTGAGCCGCCGCCTGAATGCGCGCCTCGCGATTGCGGAAGGCAAGCTGGGAGCTGGCGATGCGCTGCTGCAGTGCAGCTCGCGCGCCCGCAACTCGTCCGGCGAGAAATGCGCGCGCGGATCAGCGAGGGCCGCCTGCGTCTGGCGCCACAGATCCTGCTCCTTCTGCGCCTCCGCCGTCAGCGCCGGCACGGCGCCGCTCGATTTCCTTCTCGACGCGCCTGCGCCGCGGTCGAGGCCTGCAGCACATCGGGCACCCCGATGACGCCGATGACCGGCGCCGGCGGCGGGTTTTCATGGATCAAAGGCGGCAGCGTCGGGATCGGCGCATTGGCCTGGCCTCGAGCCGCTGCCTCCGCCTGCCGGGTCGGGCTTGGGCGCGCACGGCAACGGCGGTCCCGAGATCCGGCAGTTGGACCATCACGCGTGCGGCGACTGGTGCCCTCCGGACGGAGGCGCAATGGGCGCGCACCGCTGCGCCCCCTGGCTCGGCACGAACCAGCCCGGCTGGGAACTTTGAGCATGGAGCGGGCCCGGAGACAGGATCAGCGCCGCCGCGAGCGGCGGCCATGGAGCGAGAGAGGTATCGCAAAGGATCTATAACCTTACCGAAGCGGATGGAGCTAGAAGCTGGTGCCGAAGCCGAAGCGGAAGACCTGGGTCTGGTCGTCGGTATACTTCACGATCGGATCGGCGAGATCGATGTTGATCAAGCCGAAGGGCGTGTTCCACGAGAAGCCGACGCCGACCGACACGCGCGGCTCGTGATAGTCGTAGACGGGGCCATAATTGATCTGCGACGCCGTAGAGCGTGCCGACATCGGTGAAAACGCGGCCCGAAAGCCCGATATCCGGCGAGATCGGCAGCGGGAAGTGTAGTTCCGCCGTGCCGGTCATGATCGTGTTGCCGCCCAGGCTGTCGCCGGTCGCCGACGTCATGCGGACCGGCGCCGCCTTCCTGGAAGCCGCGCATGTTTTCGCCGCCCAGGAAGAAGTTGTCGATGATGTAGTTAGTTGCCGCCATAGCGGTAGAGATACCCTGCCGCCGGCCGCGCAGCGCGAGCTCCAGTTGTGGTTGCCGGTGAAGTAGTCGAGCGGAATGTAGTAACCGGCATCCAGCTTGAAGCGAACATAATCGGAATTGCCGCCGAGCCCCGCCAAGTCGGTGCCAGGCGGATGATGTAGCCGCTATGCGGGTCGAGCGTGCTGTCCCGGTGATCGAGCGTGATGGTCTGTCCGACCTGCGACAGCAGCGACCAGCCGGCCTCGTTCTTCACGTAGAGGCTCGCATCGGTCTCGACGTCGTAGACGTCACGATCGACCAGCGAGTAGTTCCGGTCTGGGACAGGTAGTTGTTGAAGGCATAGCCGGTGCGGACCGTGAAGCCGACGCGGCTGTTCCTCGTACTGAGAAATGTCGAGGTTGTTGTTGGTCGTGTCGAAGACCTCGCCACCCAGCATCAGGTTGCGGTCGAGGAAGTAAGGATCGGTCACCGAAAGGTCGATCTGGCTCGCCCGCTGCGCGAGCACGCCCGTGATGCCGGCATCGATGCCGGTGCCGATCAGGTTCTTTTCGTTGAGGCCGAGATCGACGAGCGCTCCGTCATCGGTTGAATAGCCGCCGCCGATGGTGAAGGAGCCGGTCGCCTCCTCCTGCACATTCGTGGTCAGCACGATCTTGTCCGGCGCGGAACCCGGCTGAGTGCTCATATCCACGTTCTTGAAATACTGCAGCTCCTGCAGGCGCTGCCGGGATTGCTTGATCTTCTCCGCGTTGAAGGCATCGCCTTCGGCGATCGCGAACTCGCGCCGGATGACCTTGTCCTCGGTGCGGCTGTTGCCGGTGATGTCGATCCGCTCGAGGAAGACGCGCGGGCCTTCGGTCGATTTCGAAGCGTCAGGTCGACAACATGCTGGCCGCGGGCATTGACCCGCTTGTGTCTCGATCGGCTTGACCTGGACGAAGGCATAGCCCCGCCCTTCCACATCGGTCGTGATCGCCTGCACGCTCTGGGTGATGGCATCGCCGTTATACCAGTCGCCCCGACGCCAGCTTGAGATCGCCCTTGACCGTATTGCCGTCGAGATGCGGCAGGTTGCGAGACGATGGTGACCTTGCCAATGCGATAGCGCGGTCCCTCGTCCAGGACGAAGGTCAGGTAGAAGGATGAGCGGTCGGGGGCCAGTTCGGCCTCGGTATTGAGGAGCCTGTAAGTCGGGATAGCCGCTGCGCAGGTAGAAGCGCCTGAGCAGATCCTGATCGAGACCGACGCGGGCCGGATCGTAGGAATCGGCCGTGGAGAGGAACCGCCACCAGGCGCTTTCGCGGCTGCTGATGACGTCACGCAGCGTGGCTTCACTGAAGTGATTGTTTCCGACGAAGGCAATGCGGCTGATATAGGTCGCCTTGCCGTCATGGATCTTAAAGACGAGGTTTACGCGGTTTTCCGGCAGCAGGATGATCTGCGGCACGACCGTTGTCGAATAATAGCCCTTGTGGGCATAGGCATCGAGGATCGCCTGGCGGTCCTGTTCCGCCGCTTCCGCCGTGTAGACCGAATTGGCCCGCAGCGAAACGATGGCTTGCAGGTCCTTGTTGACCAGCTGGTGGTTCCCTTCGAAGGCAACCTGCGCGATCACCGGATTTTCGCTGACATCGACCACCAGGTTGTTCCCGACCCGGGTGATGGAGACATTCTTAAACAGACCCGTGGCATAGAGCGTCTTGAGGCTCTGATCGATCGCCTTGGGGTCGAACGGCTGGCCAGGCGATCAGAAGCATGTACGGACTCGATGGTCCCCGCCTCGATACGGTGGTTTCCCTGCACGATGATCGCGGCGATCGTCGTCCCGGTCTGGGCGGGAGGCGCCTGAGGCCGCCCCGGCTTCGCCGTATGGGGCGCTACGGTCTGGGACATGCTGCACCGGGGACCAGGGCGGGCAGAAGGCAGGCTGTTGCGAGCAGCGCAGCACGAGTGCGAAGCAAAGAACGCGTCTCCCTTAGTTCCGGCAGAAGCCGGTTAGCAGAACCAGCCCGACCGGCAGGCAGGCAGAAATGTCAGCGGGCCGACCATCGGACGCTCCGCCACGGAGAGCGGCACTCCGCCCAGGAACGTGGAAAGACGCGTGCAGTCCCTCGGTGGCCTGACAAGCCAACCGAACCGACAAACTAGCCCGGCGGCTTTGCCCTATCGCAGCCCCCGTTATCGCGGCAAGGTATTTCTCACCGCACATCCGCCGTAATGCGTCATCCGGCAAGATGCGTCACCCAGCGGACGAAGCCGAGCTGGTTGACATCATTCCAGGTCGCAAAAACGAATAGGCAAAAGAGCAGGGCGAAGCCCGCACGAAAGCCGTATTCCTGCGCCTTGGGAGAAATCGGCCGCCCGCGGATCAGCTCCGCGATGTAAAAGACCAGATGGCCGCCATCCAGCACCGGGATCGGGAAAAGGTTGATCAAGCCAAGATTGACCGAAAGCACGGCGATGAAGGAGACGAGGCTCGCGATGCCCAGTGCCGCCACCTGGCCGGACATCGAGGCGATCCGCAGCGGCCCGCCGAGTTCGTTCAAGCCACGTGCGGTGAGCCACGATCTGCCATAGCCCGGCCAGCGTCTCGCGCCCGACAGTCCAGGTCTCCTGCAGCCCCTGCACCACCGCATCCCCGGGCCCGACGCGCTGGAAGGTCGGGGCTCCCTCAACGATGCCGAGCACACCGCGCGTGCCGCCATGGCCGTCAGGCGTGCTGCCGATCTTGAGGCGAAGCATGATGAGGTTGTCGCCACGCTTCACGGTCAGCGCCAAGATCCTTGCCGGGATTGGGCGCGACCTGATGCTGGATTTCGGCGAAGTTCTTCACCGCCACGCCGCCATGCTCTCGATGAGATCACCGGGCTTGAGATTGGCGCTGGGACGCGGCCGAATTCGGCATGATCTGGCCGATGACGGGTTCGGCGATCGGCTTGCCGACCACCATGAAGAGACCGATGAACAGCACGGCAGCCAGGATGAAATTGGCGATCGGCCCGGCTGCGATCACGATCATGCGCGACCAGACGGATTTTTCGTGGAAGGTCCGGCCAGGCTGCCAGGCCGCCCGTCTTCTTCGGTCACATCCTCAGGCCGTTCCTGGCCGTGCAGCTTCACATAGCCGCCGAGCGGGAATCCAGGCGAGCTTCCACACCGTGCCGCGGCTGTCCGTCCAGCGCGCCAGCGACTGGCCGAAGCCGATGGAGAAGGTTTCCACATGCACGCCGCGCCAGCGCGCCGCGAGGTAGTGGCCCATCTCATGGACAAAAACGAGGACGCCGAGGACGACCGCGAAGGAGACGACGGTGCGGAGCAGGCTGATGAGATCGTGCATGACCCTGGCTTCTAGCGGATTAGGCGGGCAGTCGTCACGCGGCGCGCGACAGGATGCAGCGCTTCCGCGGCATGCCGAGCAGCCGTATCCAGCGCGATGATGGCATCGAGATCCGGCGCCGCCGGTGCTCCCAGCGTATCGAGCACCGCCTCGACCGTGCCGACAATATCGAGAAACCCGATGCGCCGGGCCAGGAAGGCGGCAACCGCCACCTCGTTCGCGGCGTTCAGGATCGCAGGCGCCCCGCCGCCCGCCTCCAGCGCCTCACGCGCCAGACGCAGGGCGGGAAAGCGCTCGGGGTCAGGCGCCATGAATTCGAGACGGGAGAGCGTCGTGAGGTCGAGACGCTTTGCCGTCGTCGTCAAGCCGCTCCGGCCAGCCCAGCGCATGGGCAATCGGTATATGCATGTCGGGCGCACCCAGCTGGGCCAGCATGCTGCCATCGGCATAGCAGACGATGCCGTGAACAACGGATTGCGGGTGGACAAGCACCTCCACCGCCGTCGCTTGGCAGCCGGAACAGGCGGGCTGCCTCGATCACTTCCAAACCCTTGTTCATCATGGTCGCGGAGTCGATGGTGATTTTGGCGCCCATCGACCACACGGGATGCTTGAGCGCGGCTTCCGGGGTGATCGCGGCCATGGCCTCCCGGCTGGTCTGGCGGAAGGGCCCGCCCGAGGCGGTCAGCACAATGCGCTCGATGCTTCGGGTGTTATCGGGCTCCCAGCACTGGAAAATCGCATTGTGCTCGGAATCGACCGGCAGCAGACGCGCACCTGCGCCAGCCACGGCATCCATCATGATGTCGCCGGCCGAAACCAGTACTTCCTTATTGGCGAAGGCAAGGGCGCCCCCGCGGCGGATGGCGGTCAGCGTCGGGTGAAGCCCGGCCATGCCAATGATCGCCGCCATGGTCCAGTCAGCCTCAAGTGCCGCTGCCTGGTTGACTGCCTCCGCCCCCGCGGCGACCGCGATCCCCGTCCCATCCAATGCCGCGGCCAGGGTCCCGAGCCCCGCCGGATCGTGAATGACCGCGATCTCCGGCCGGCAGAGCCGGGCCTGTTCCGCGAGCAGCTTGGCGTTGCGGCCAGCCACCAGGGCACGCACCCGGTAGCGGTCCGGCTCGGCCATGATCAGATCCAGGGTCTGCGTGCCAACGCTGCCCGTGCTCCCCAGGACACTGATTGTCTTCACTGCCACAGCCAAACTCCCTCCCCGATCAAAAGCGTAATCAACACGGCGATGGGAGCCGCCGTCAGCATGCCATCCAGCCGATCCAGAAGTCCGCCATGCCCGGGAATCGACCGGCCGGAATCCTTCACGCCAAAGTGCCGCTTAAAGCCGCTCTCCAGCAAATCCCCGAGCTGGGAGGCGATCCCGATGATAATCGAAACGAGGATGCAATGAAGAAGCGGAAACCGGGCACCGACCAGAGCGGCGACGCCCAGGCCCACCAGCGCGGCTGCCCCCATGCCACCAACAGCGCCAGACCAGGTCTTGCCCGGTGAAATCGCCGGCGCCAGCTTCGGTCCGCCAACCAGGCGCCCAACGACATAGGCGCCGATGTCGCTCGCCCAGATGATCAGCACGAGGATATACCATATCCCACCGGCCGACGGTCGGCAGATGGCGAAGCCGCACCAGCGCCACCGCGGCCGGCGCGATATAGACGAAGCCGCCCGCAAGCCAGACGGCGCGGCCATCAGCGCCGAACAGAAGCCAGCTGACAAGGGCAAGAACCGCGGCCAATGCTAAAGCCGTCGCGCCGCCCGCCCAATGGGCGGCAAGCGGGATCGCCGCCATGCCGATGGGAAGCAGAGCCATGGGCCAGGACCAGACCCGGGCCTTCGTTCACATGCCCAGCCCATTCGGCGGCGGCCCCTGCGGCGCCCGACCGCAATCAAGACGGCCCAGGCCCCCTTTCCGAACCACAGGCAGGCCAGCGCCAGCGGCGCCAGGACGACCGCCGAGCCGATCCGCTTGCCGAGATCACTCCAGCGTCCCTTCTTGGGTTCGCCCCCGGACAGCACGCTCTGTTCCACCGCTGCACCGCCTATCGGCGGACAAGAGTCAGCCGACACCGCGCACCATAGCGCCGCTCGCGACGGGCGAATTCCGCCAGCGCCGCCGCGAGCTGGGCGGCGTCGAAATCGGGCCAGAGCACATCCAGGAAGACCAGCTCGGCATAGGCGCATTGCCAGAGGAGGAAATTCGACAGGCGCTGCTCTCCGCTCGTGCGGATCAGCAGATCCGGGTCGGGCATCACTGCCGTCGACAGGAAACGACTGAAGGCTTGCCTCGTCGAGCCTGTCGACGTCCAGCGTGCCGGCTCTGCGCCGCATGTGCCATGGCCTGCGCGCCGCGTTCACGATTTCGCCGCGCGCGCCATAAGATAGCGCAACGGTGAGATTGAGGCGGCGATTGCCCGCGGTCTGCCGCTCGGCGCGCTCGAACTCGGCCCGAAGGTCGGGCGAAAAGCGCGTGCGGTCGCCGATGACGCGGAAGCACACGCCATTGGGTCGCAAGTTCAGCCACTTCGCTGCGCAGATACTGCTCGCAGCAGGCTGGTCAGCTCCATGACCTCGCCCTTGCGGTCGCCGCCAGTTCTCGCTGCTGAAGGCAAACAGCGTAAGCCACTCGACCCCCTGATCGATGGCCGCCTCCATACAGCGGCGCACAGCCTTGGCCCCGCTGCGGTGGCCCGCGACACGGGGCAGGCCGCGCGCCTTCGCCCAGCGGCCGTTGCCGTCCATGATAAGCGCGACATGGCGCGGACGCTACCGCCGCCCCCGGTCGTCGGGCGCTTCTCTTGGGCGTCCAGCGGAGACAGCGGCCCTTCCGGAGGGCACGGCGCGGTTCATGATGGCCTGATCTCATACCTGACGGATTTCGCGGTCTTTTTCGGCCGCCATATCGTCGATCCTCTTCACGTAGGTATCGGTCAGCTTCTGTACCTCGCCCGACCAATCCTCCGCCTCGTCCTTGCTGATCTCGCTCTTCTTTTCGAGGGCCTTGATCTGCTCCATGCCATCGCGGCGCACGCCGCGCACCGCGATGCGCGCATTCTCGGCATAGCGGTTGGCGGCCTTGGCGAGTTCGGCGCGACGCTCGGCGGTCAGCTGCGGGATCGGCACGCGCACGGTCTGGCCGTCCGCGCCGGGGTTGAGACCCAGGCCCGAATCGCGGATCGCGGCGACGACGGAATTCACCAGGCTGCGGTCCCAGACCTGAACCGTGATCATGCGGGCTTCAGGCACGGCAATCGTCCCGACCTGGGTGCAGCGGCGTCATCGCGCCATAGGCCTCGACCCGCACGGGCTCGAGCAGGGCCGGGCTGGCGCGTCCGGTCCGCAGGCCGCTCTGGTCCTTGCGCAGAGTCTCGACCGCGCCCTCCATGCGGCGCGTCAGGTCTTGCTTCAGAGCATTCAGGTCAGCGGGCACCGGCCCCTCCTTCGTCAGACGTCGCGTATGATCGTATAGGCGCCCTCACCGCGCATGGCCGAGGCAAAGGCGCCCGTGACGGTGCAGATTGAAGACCAGGATCGGCACCTGGCTTTCCCGCGCCAGGCTGATTGCAGCCGCATCCATCACGCCGAGATCCTGCGACGAGCACTTCGAGGTAGGTCAGCGTCTCAAAACGCTTCGCGTCCGGCAACTTTTTGCGGATCAGCGGAATAAACGCCATCGACCTGCGTGCCCTTCAGCAGGGCCTCGCAGCCCATTTCGGCGGCGCGCAACGCGGCCGCGGTATCGGTGGTGAAGAAGGGGTTGCCGGTGCCGGCTGCGAAGATGACGATCCGTCCCTTCTCCATGTGTCGCTGCGCACGCCGGCGGATATAGGGCTCGCAGAGGCTCGCCATCGGGATCGCCGACTGCACCCGGGTCGGCAGGCCTGCAGGTTCGAGCGCGCTCTGCATCGCGAGCGCATTCATCACTGTCGCCAGCATGCCCATGTAGTCGGCCTGGGCGCGGTCCATGCCGGCGGCCGCACCCTTCACGCCGCGGAAGATATTGCCGCCGCCGATGACGACGCAGACCTCGACCCCCATGGCGACGACGGAACCGATGTCCTGGGCGATCCGCTTGACGGTCTGCGAATCGAGCCCGTATTCGGCTGGACCCATCAGCGCCTCGCCCGAAAGCTTAAGGAGCACGCGCTTGTAGAGGGGCTGACCGTCCATGGTGTCCTTGAGGTTTCTTTCGAGAACCGTGCGGCCATCGGCCCGCGACAGCGGCGACGAGCTTGAACGCGGCCGCACCCTAGAGACAGGGACCAGGCGCCACAAGTATCAGATTGCCAATGGGGAACTGATGACCCGGCGGCCGCGCGGCAGTCGCTGCACGCGCGAAGGCCAGCGCAGGAGCGGCGCCGACACGCCGCTCCTGCTCAGCCCGGCGATCAGGCGACCGGTTCGACCGGCGCGATGCCGGCCGTCGCCGCGACTTCCGCGGCGAAATCGGAGGCCTGCTTCTCGATGCCTTCGCCGAGCTGGAAGCGCTCGAAGCCGGTCGAGCTTGGCGCCCGACTTCTGCCACCACGGCGCGCACCCGGCTCTCGCCGTCATGCACCCAGACCTGCTCCAGCAGCACCACTTCTTCGTAGTACTTGCGGATGCGGCCATCGACCATCTTTTCGATGATGGCTTCCGGCTTGCCGGAGGCGCGCGCCTGCTCGCTCAGCACCGCGCGCTCACGGTCGAGGGCGGCCGGATCGACGGCGTCGATATCCAGCGCATCGGGGCGGGTCAGCCGCGACATGCATGCCGACCTGGCGGCCCAGCGCTCTCAAGGCCATCGATCTCGCTCGGCGCCTCAAGGGCCACCAGCACGCCGATCTTGCCCAGGCCGGGCTTCAGCGCGTTGTGCACATAGGTCGCGACCACGCCGCTCTGCACGCGCAGCACGCGCGCGCGGCGGATGGTCATGTTCTCGCCGATGGTGGCGACCAGCTGGGTCAGCTGCTCGGCGACGCTGTGGCCGGTGCCCGGGAAGGCCGCGGCCTTGATCGCCTCGACATCCTCGCCGGCGCTCGAGCGCGACCTTGGCCACCGTTTCCGACGAAATCCTGGAAGGTCTCGTTGCGGGCGACGAAATCGGTCTCGGCATTGACCTCGACCATGGCGGCGGCCTGCGGCGCGCTGGCGACGCCGATCAGGCCCTCGGCGGCGACGCGGCCGGACTTCTTCGCGGCGGCAGACAGGCCCTTCTTGCGCAGCCAGTCGATCGCGGCATCGAGGTCGCCACTCGGTCTCGGTCAGCGCCTTCTTGCAGTCCATCATGCCGGCGCCGCTCTTCTCGCGCAGGTCCTTCACCAGCGCGGCTGTGATCTCGGCCATCATCGATCTCCGTGTGGTTGAGCGGCGCCACCCTGTGTGACGCCGCCATCGGTTCCTCTCGGCGAGCCTTTATATCGGCCCCGAACATCCAGAGAAGGCCTCACCGGCCTTACGTCATAAGCCCGACATACCGGACGCCTCGAGGGCGCCCGGCACCTCGGCTGAGGGCTTAGCCCTCGGCAGCCTCTTCGGCCACGGCTCGTCCTCGGCCGGCGCCACGCCGACGGGCAGTTCCTCGGCCGCGCCGATGTCACGGCCGGAGGCCGCCATCTCGGCGCTGATGCCATCGAGCACCGCGTCGCGACAGCTCGCAGTACAGCATGATGGCGCGGATCGCGTCGTCATTGCCGGGGATCGGATAGGTCACGCCGGCCGGGTCGGAATTGCTGTCGAGCACGGCCACCACCGGAATGCCAAGCTTGTTGGCTTCCTGAACGGCGAGCTTTTCCTTGTTGGTGTCGATGATGAACAGGATGTCGGGCAGGCCGCCCATTTCCTTGATGCCGCCGAGCGCGCGCTCCAGCTTCTCCTGGTCGCGCGTGATTTCCAGCACTTCCTTCTTCGTCAGGCCCTGGGTGTCGCCGGCCACCAGCTCTTCGATCTGGCGCAGGCGCTTGATGCTGGCCGTGATGGTCTTCCAGTTGGTCAGCATGCCGCCGAGCCAGCGGTGGTTCACGTAGTACTGGCCGCAGCGGCGCGCGGCGTCAGCCACATGCTCGGCGGCAGCGCGCTTGGTGCCGACGAAGAGCACGCGGCCACCATTCGCCGTCGTGTCGCGCAGAGCGCGCAGCGCGCGGTCCAGCATCGGCACGGTCTGCTGCAGGTCGATGATGTGAACCTGGTTGCGGACGCCGAAGAGATACGGCGCCATCGCCGGATTCCAGCGGCGGGTGTG
Source organism: uncultured Alphaproteobacteria bacterium (assembly GCA_963834475.1). Lineage (GTDB taxonomy): Bacteria > Pseudomonadota > Alphaproteobacteria > Acetobacterales > Acetobacteraceae > Acidisoma. The sequence goes on from CAWIBZ010000005.1 coordinate 627,375, forward strand.
GTGACCAAAGTGAACGCCGGCTTCCAGAAGCTGGCGCAGGGTAAATTCGGGCATCGCCATCGGCGTGCTCCTTTCCTATTCGTCCGGTTGATCCTCCGCGGGGCCTGAGCCGTTGAAGCACCGGACCCGGCCGATTTCGGCCGGGAAAGGCACCCCGCGTGCGAATTTGCCCGCACCTTCTGCCTGGGCAGAGAGCGAAGCGGCGCTCCTATCACCCATCGGCCGCAGCAATGCAAGCTTCTCCAGCCAACCGGGGGAGCCGGGCAGCTATTCGCCGTGACGGACATGCACAGCTGACCGCCCCAGGCAGCGTTGAGTTTCCCAAACCGCGGGGCCAAGGTAAGGCCCATGAGCCAACAACCTGCCGCCCTCCGCATCAGCGTGCTCGACCAGGCGCCGATCGCCGCCAACAAGACCGGCGTAGACGCGCTGCGCCAGGTGCTCGACCTCGCCCGGCTGGCGGATGCGTCAGGGTTTCATCGCTTCTGGATTGCCGAGCACCACGCGACTCCAGGGCTCGCCTCGGCCAGCCCGGACATTCTGCTCGGCCCCGTGGGCCTCGTGACCGAGCGCATCCGGATCGGCACCGGCGGCGTCATGCTGCCCCACTACAGCCCGTTCAAGGTCGCTGAGAGTTTCAGCATGCTGAGCGGCCTGTTCCCCGGCCGCGTCGATCTCGGCCTCGGCCGCGCCCCAGGCTCCGACGGCCGCACGGCCTATGCCTTGCAACGGGACCGGCGGGAGCGCGCGCCGGATGACTTCCCTCAGCAGCTCGCCGAGCTTCTGGGCTATATCGACGGCACCATCCCCGAAAGCCACCCCTTCGCCTATCTGTGCAAGACGCTGCCCGGCAAGCCGGAGGCGCCAATGCCCTGGCTCCTGGGCACGTCGCCCGACAGTGCCGCCTGGGCGGCCGAACTCGGCCTGCCCTATTGCGTGGCGGATTTCATCAATCCGCACGGGGCTGTGCTTGCCGAGCAATACCGCGCGGCTTTCAGGCCTAATCCGCAGCGCGGCATCACCGAGCCCCATGTCATGGTCGCCTCCTGGTCCATTTGCGCGGACACGGTGGAAGAGGCCGAGCGGCTGGCGCTCAGCGCCCGCATGTTCTTCAAGCTGCTGCATCGGGGACAGCTGATCGCCGTGCCCTCCCCTGAAGAGGCTCGGCGCTTCCTTGAAGACGACACCGCCCCCAGCAACCGCCAGCGCCGCATGATCCTCGGCACGCCCGCCATGGTGCGGCAGGGGCTGGAGGCGGTCGCGGCCGAGTACGGCGCGGAGGAGGTCATGGTTGTGAACATCATGTACGACCATGCCGCGCGCCTGCAGTCCTACGCGCTGCTCGCCCAGGCTTTCGGCCTTGGCAGGCCCGAGCCCGCGGCGATCACGACCGCGACACTCTGAGGCCGGTCAGGCGCGCCGCGGCGCCGCGGCCGCCGGGCGTTTTCAGGGAAAGAAGGGCAGCAGCCGGCTGCCCCTCGGAGTCACTATGGGCGCTGATTGCCGGACGGCACGAAGGGCTGGCCGCCACCGCCAGCAGGCCGCTGGTTCTGCCCACCGCTGCCCCCATGCCATTCGCCGCCGCCATGCCAACCGCCGGGAGGTGGCGCGCCGCCATTGCCATGCCAGCCGCCGGGCGGTGGGGACCCGCCATTGCCATGCCAGCCGCCGGGCGGCGGCGGACCGCCATTGCCATGCCAGCCGCCGGGCGGTGGGGACCCGCCATTGCCGTGCCAGCCGCCGGGCGGCGGATGTTGATAGGAATAGGGATGGCCGCCTTCCCAGTAACTGCCACCCGCCCAATACCCGCCGCCGATGACGACAGGCGCCGTGGCATAGGGCTCGACATAGCCGGGCGCATAAGCAGATCCATAGTCGGGCGACGCATAGCCGTAGCCGGGCTGGCCATAATAACACCCACCGAGTGCGAGCAGGCCGACGGCCGAAGCTGCGCCGCGCAGCAAAGCCGAAATCGTGCATGTCATGATCAGGCACCTTCCCCAGCCGCGGCCGGGCGTTTTCACCCGACCACCATCTTCTCCAGAATCTAGGCAGGTTGACGCCGGAAGCGAGGCTGGATGATGGCTGGAGCCAGGGCAAAAACCTGTCGCACCATTGCGTGCGCGCGATGCCTTCCGCCGCACGCACAAGACGGAGACGGTTCCGGCCATCGGGCGTCGTCCGTTGAACGCTCACCGCCCCGGAGCGCGAGGCTTGATGTTGGCCGGCGCCTCGCGGCGCTCGGGGCGCTCACGCTTCACACCCGGTCAGGATCGCCGTAGCGTCCCTGCCCGGGGCGGGAGCGCCCGGCCGAGTTGACAGCTGTCAACTTTATGGAAGATTTGAGAATTATTTTCTTTATTTTTAGCGTTTAATGAAAGATGTTTTCTCGTTACTGAGGGGACCATCACCGCCGCTCGCAATCGGCGTGACAGGGTGCGTCAGGGCTGCGTCGGTTTACGTGTGCTGATTACCGGCCACCATGACCCCCGCCGCCGCCGCTGCCACCACCACCGCCATGGCCGGCGGGCCCTCCGAAGGCCTCACCATGGCCCCCATGCATCCCCCCGAAACGCCCGAGGCCGCCGTGCCAGCCGGCGTGGAGAAAGCCACCGGGATGAGGCGGAACGCCATGCCAATCGCGGGGCGAGAAAAAGGGATGGCCACTGCCCCAATAACCCCCGCCGCCCCAATACCCTCCACCGACGAAGAGCGGTGCCGCACCATAAGGCTCGTCATAGCCGGGCGGATAAGCCGCCCCATCGTTGAACGCTTCATAACTGTAGCCCGGGCTGGCCTGGGCGCACCCAGCGAGCGCCAGCAGGCCCACGGCCGCTGCGACACCACGCAGCAGGGCCGACATCGTACACGGCATAGAGTGTGCCTTCTCAAGTTGCGGCCGGGCCTTATCACCCAACCACCAAGTTCCCCTGAAACCTGGGGAGGGCCGATGCTGGAAACGAGGCTTGACGCGGTCCGGAGCCGCGGCAAAATTTCGCCACACCATTGCACGCAAGCGATGCCTATCGGCCCGTGCGAAACATGGAGAGATTGCAACCATCGGATTCAAAAGTTGATTGGTCACCATTTGCCGCGGCGCGGCGGCGCGTTTTGGGGGACCCCACCACGCCGCATCACACCCGCGCGATCAAATTCCGGCGAGCCATGATACTGCCACGCGCACAACACTGTTTTGGCCTCATGTAAGCGCCACAGATCCTGCTGCTCGCGTATGTTGCTTATCCAGTTCATAGCTCAAGGCGGCCAAGCCATGATTTTTCGCGCCCGGTGGTCTCTCCTGCCGACCATCATCGCCAGTGCCGGCCTCGTCGGCACGAATGTCGCGGGCAGTCTTCCCGCTTTCGCGCAAGCGACGACACCGCCAGCCCCACCCGGAGCCTCGGCCCCGGCCGTGACGGAGGCCGGCGATCCGCCGGCGCGGGTCGGCTGGGTTGCCAATCTTTCCGGATCGGTATCGTTCCATAGCGCGGGCCAGAACGCCTGGACGACAGCCACGCAGAACTACCCCTTTGCGACGGGCGACGCGATCTGGACTGAGCCGCAGGCCGCTGCCTCCATCATGATCGATGCGAGCCGCCTGGCGCTCAGCGGCGGCACCGAACTCACCGCCCAGGAAATTGACCAGTCCACTCTGACGGCTGCGCTTTCTCAGGGAGAGATTTTCCTCAATCTCGTCTCTCTCGAGAACGGCCAAAGCGTGGTGATCGAGACGCCGCGGGGCACGGTGCAGATCACCAGCGACGGGCAGTATGAGATCTATGCGGGGGACAGCAGCACGCCCACCTATGTCACCGCGGTCACCGGCTCGCTGCAATTCACGGGCCTTGGCCAGGATACGCCGCAGACCGTGGGCGCGCAGCAGACTCTGGCTGTCTCAGGCAGCAATCCGGTGCAAAGCCAGCTCGGCGCCATGCAGCAGGACCAGTTCCTGACCGCCATGCTGCAGCAGATCGCGCCACCCCCGCCGCCCAGCAGCACGGCAGCGCCCGCAGTCGTCGCGCAAATGACGGGCGCCAGCGTGCTGTCACAATACGGCAGCTGGCAGGCGGAGCCCAGTGTCGGCACCGTCTGGTTTCCGCAGGTGGCAAGCAGCTGGGTTCCTTATCGTGACGGGCGCTGGGCCTATATCCAGCCTTGGGGCTGGACCTGGGTTGATAATGCGCCCTGGGGGTTCGCACCGTTTCATTATGGCCGCTGGGCGGAGTACGGCGGGCGCTGGGGCTGGGTGCCGGCACCGGCCGTGGATCCCGGCTACAACTATGCGACCTATCAACCGGTCTATGCCCCTGCCTTGGTCACCTTCCTGGGGGCGGCTGCGGGTGCACTGACCGCGGCGGCGTTTGCCTCCGGCGCCATCGGCTGGGCGCCGCTCGCGCCGCGCGAAGCCTATTACCCTCCCTACCCTGTCTCGCCCCGGTATTTCGGTGCCTACAACCGCCCCTATGTGCAGAACTACAATCAGTTCTACCAGCGTAACGTGACGATCGTGAACAACCGGGTCAGCTACCGCAACGCCGAGATCATCAACAGCGCGCCCGGTGCCGGACCTGGCGGCTTCATCAACCGCCAGGGTGCGACCTTCGTGCCCCGCGATGCGATGCTCCAATCCCACCCGATCGCCGCGGTCGCCCGCCCGCTGCCGCAGGGTGCGCAGATCCAGTCCTTCCGCCCCGGAGACCCGGCGCAATTGCCGCGGCCAACTGCGGCAACCTGGGGTGTCACACCGGCCATGGCTGCGCGCGAACACCTGGCGCCCGGCCCGGGCGGCGCCCCGCGTGCAGCGGCACCCGGCCCCGCCATTCGCCCGCTGCCCATGGGCCCTGGCCAGCACGCAGCCCCGCCGCTGGTTGCCCATGGCGCGGTGGCGCCGAACTTTCGCGGTGCGGGGGGCGGCACAATGCCCGGCGCGGCCCTGCATGGGCCCGGCGCCGTGACGACCCGTGGCCTGCCACCGCTCCCTCAGGCCGCAGGCCATAACACCGGGCCTCAGCCGCAAGTCCGCCCGGCCGCGCCCCAGGCCCAAGAGCATGGGCCGGCCGCCGGTTTTGCCGGCCATCCGCAGAACCACCCCGTGCCCGGCGCTCCGGCGCCTCATAATGGGGCGCTTCAGCCGCCGCCCCGCGTGGAAACGCCCCGCGTGGAAGCGCCCCGCGTCCAAGCGCCCCGCGTGGAAGCGCCCCGTGTGGAAGCGCCCCGCGTCCAAGCGCCCCGTGTCGAAGCCCCCCGTGTCGAAGCGCCCCGCGTGGAAGCGCCCCGCGTGGAAGCGCCCCGCGTCCAAGCGCCCCGCGTGGAAGCGCCCCGCGTCCAAGCGCCCCGCGTGGAAGCGCCCCGTCCGGCACCGCGCATGGAGGCACCCCGCATGGAGGCACCCCGCATGGAGGCACCCCGCATGGAAACGCCCCGTGCCGCGCCGCCGCGCCCGGCGCCGCATGAGGCCCCCCGCGGCAACCCGCAAAAGCCGCCGCAGCACTAAGGAAACTGCGACCGTACGGGCCGGAGCGAGTCCGGCCCGTACCGGTCATGCCGGGACACGAAATTGCATCAGAGCGGGCACGCTGCTGGCGTCAGGGCCGCTGGCGCGATATCGTTCCGCTAGGCAAACCCCACTGAGGAGGTTGACATGCAGCTAGGCGTGATCGGGCTGGGACGGATGGGCGGCAATATCGCTCGCCGGTTGATCAATAATGGCCACGAAGTGGCGGTCTTCGACGTCAACACCGAGAGCGTTGATACCCTCGCCGCGGAACGCGCCGTTCCGGCTCATTCCCTGCAGGAACTCGCCCAGAAGCTCGCGAAACCGCGCGCCGTCTGGGTCATGCTGCCCGCAGGGCACATCACCGAGACGGCGATCGACACCCTCACCGGCATCCTGGAGCCGGGCGACATCATCATCGACGGCGGCAATACCTTCTACCACGATGATATGCGCCGCGCCGCAGCGCTGAAGGACAAAGGGCTGCATTACGTGGACGTCGGCACCTCGGGCGGTGTCTGGGGGGTGGAGCGCGGCTACTGCCTGATGATCGGCGGCGAGAAGGATATCGTCGATCACCTCGACCCCATCTTCAAGACACTTGCGCCCGGCCTTGGCACCATCGAGCGCACACCGAACTGGCAGGGCGACGCCCGTGCCGAGCAGGGCTACATTCATGCGGGCCCCGCGGGTGCTGGCCATTTCGTAAAGATGATCCACAACGGCATCGAATACGGCCTGATGCAGGCCTATGCCGAAGGCTTTGACATCCTGCGCGGCAAAAGCTCGACGGTGCTTCCCGAGGGTCAGCGCTACACGCTCGACCTCGCCAACATTGCCGAGGTCTGGCGCCGCGGCAGCGTGGTCTCCTCCTGGCTGCTTGACCTCACAGCGATGTCGCTCAACGAGAGCCCGAGCCTGTCCGAATTCTCGGGCAAGGTGGATGATAGCGGCGAAGGGCGCTGGACCATCAACGCCGCCATCGAAGAGGCTGTCTCCGCCGAAGTGCTGACCGCCGCCCTTTTTGCCCGCTTCCGCTCCCGTATCGACAACAGCTTCGGCGAAAAGCTGCTGTCCGCCATGCGCAACAAGTTCGGCGGCCATGTCGAGGGCAAAAGCTTCACGCCGAGTGCCCAGGGATGAGCCAGGACAGCGCAAACGACCGCACCCCTCCCGTCGCGCCGCCGTGCGCGATGGTGATCTTCGGAGCTGCGGGTGATCTGACAAAGCGCCTTGTCATGCCTGCGCTGTACAATCTTTGCTGTTCCAATCTGCTGCCCAGGAATTTCGCGCTCGTCGGCGTGGATCTCGTGCAGCAGGACGCGGCAGCCTGGGCAGCGCACCTGCATGACTTCCTTGTTTCCAGCCGCAAGAAGAGTGCCAATGGCGACACCACGATCGATGAAGAGGCATGGGGCAGGCTTGCCTCATCCATGTCCTATCTCTCGGGCGATCTTTCAAGCCAGGCTACCTTCGATCACTTGAGCGATCACCTTGAGAAGCTCAACGAAGAAAAAAGCCTTGGCAACAACGTGCTTTTCTATCTCGCGGTGGCAGAGCGCTTCTTCGGCCCAACGGTCGAACACCTCGGCCATGCCGGCCTGACTGTGCAGGAAGGGGAGAGCTGGCGCCGCGTCGTCATCGAGAAGCCTTTCGGCCATGATCTCGATTCCGCGATCGCCCTCGACAAGCAGGTCCTGTCGGTTCTCAGCGAGGATCAGGTCTATCGCATCGACCATTTCCTCGGCAAGGAGACGGTGCAGAACATCATGGCACTGCGCTTCGCCAATGGTCTGTTCGAGCCGATCTGGAACCGCGACCGCATCGATCACGTCCAGATCACGGTGGCGGAGACCGTGGGGGTGGAACTGCGCGGCCAGTTCTACGAGCATACCGGCGCGCTGCGCGACATGGTGCCCAACCATGTCTTCCAGCTGCTGGCGATGACGGCCATGGAAGCGCCCTCGACCTTCGGGGCGGAAGCCATCCGCGCCAAAAAGGCTGAAATCTTCACCTCCATGCACACGCTGACGCCGGATGATGCGGTGCGCGGGCAATACGCGGCCGGGGATATCGGGGAGCAGCGGGTGATTGCCTACCGGGACGAGCCCCATGTCTCCCCCGGCAGCGTCACTGAGACCTTCGTCGCCATGAAGGTGATGATCGACAACTGGCGCTGGGCCGGCGTGCCCTTCTACCTGCGCACCGGCAAGCGCATGTCCAAGCGCAAGACGGAAATCGCCATCCGCTTCAAGCAGGCGCCTTTTGCGATGTTCCGCAATACCCGCATCGATACGCTGGGAGACAACTGGCTCATCATCTCGATCCAGCCGGAAGAAGGCATCAAGCTGCAATTCAATGCCAAACGGCCGGGGCCAATGCTGACCTTCGACCACGTCGCCATGAGCTTCAATTATGATGACTGGTTCAAGCAGGCTCCTGCGACGGGCTATGAAACGCTGATCTTCGACTGCTTCATCGGCGACGCCACGCTGTTCCAGCGGGCCGACCAGCTTGAGGCGGCCTGGCGCGTTGTGCAGCCGGTGGTGGACCATTGGGCGGTTCACGACGCAGCCTTCCCGAACTACACCGCGGGCTCGGCCGGTCCGGAAGAAGCCAATCAGCTGATCGAGCGGGAGGGACGGTTTTGGTTGCCGATCTGACCTCGGAGACGGACCGGCCGGAAGACCAGCCGGTTCGCGCTATCCTTTCGATCGATATCGGCGGCACGGGGCTCAAGGCCTCGGTCATCGGCCCGGACGGGAAGATGATCGCGAACAAGGTGCGGGTGGCGACCCCGCACCCCTCCCCGCCGGACGTTCTCGTCGAGACGATCGTGAGCCTCGTCAAACCACTTCCTGCCTTCGAGCGTATTGCCATCGGCTTCCCGGGGGCAGTGCGGGACAATGTCATTTTGACCGCGCCCCACCTCGGCGAGGAGGTCTGGCATGGAACCAATTTCGCAGCGCTCGTCTCGGAGCGTTTGGGCGGCATACCCACCAGGATCGTCAACGATGCCGAGATGCAGGGGCTTGCCGTCATCCGGGGCGAGGGTCTGGAAATGATCCTGACGCTCGGCACGGGCTGCGGCACGGGCATTTTCTATCAGGGTGCCCTCGCCCCTCACCTTGAACTGTCCACGCATCCCATCCGCAAGAAGGATACCTACGATCTCTATGTCGGGAACGCGGCCTTCGAAGCGGTCGGCAAGAGGCGCTGGAACAAGCGCGTCCAGCGCGTCATCGATACCTTGCACGGGCTGACGCATTACGACCACCTCTATATCGGCGGCGGCAATGCCAAGCATGTGACGCTGGACTTGCCGACCTCGATCAGCCTCGTTTCCAACGAAGCGGGGATCGACGGCGGGGCGGCGCTCTGGTCGGGCGTCAAGCAGCGCCACCCAGCCTAGGGCCAAGAGCGAGATTCAGACTTTGGGTCCAGTCGACCCAAAGTCACCGCCCCTAGGATACGAGGCGCAGGCGCCGGCGGCGCAACTCCGGCGTTTCCTGCGGCCATTCGAGCGGCAGCGTCGGTTCCACCTCGCCCATGGCCCCGGCCTGCAGCAGGTCGCTTTCGGCAGGCTCCGGCAGGCTGCGGCCGAGATGGGCCGCGGCCAGATGGCGGAAGACATAGTCGAGGACCGAACTGGCCGTGCCGACCGCCGGATCCCCTTCGACCGTGCCTGCGGCCCCGAAACGGCTGCCGACAAAGGCATCGACAAATTGGTCCAGGGCCACGCCGTGCTGAAGCCCCAGATTGACCGCGGTTGCAAAGGCATCCATCAGGGCCCTGAACGCCGGCGTTTCCTTCTGGAGCGAAATGCTGATTTCGCCGAGCTTGCCGTCCTCGTATTCCGCCGTGCGGAGATAGACGCGATGGCCGGCCAGGATCGCCTTTTGCATCGTGCCGCTGCGCCGCATCGGCAGTTCGACGGCCACCGCGGGAGCGGGAGAGAGCGGCGTGCCCAGCCGCACCATGCCACGGCGGGTGCGCCGGGGCTGGGCCAAGGGCAAGAGCGGCAGGATCGGCTCAAGCGCCGCATGCATCGCGGCGTGGGCCTCGGCCGGTGCCGCCGCGAGCGGCGTCTCGCCACGCAGCATGGCGGCGAGCACGGCGTCGGGGGACAGGCCCCGCGCCGACAGCCAGTGCCGGGTGGCGCGCGTCAGCACGCCGTCGGCGGTGGCGCGGGAAAAGGCCGGGGCAAGCCCCGTGGTCTCGACACCCAGCAGCGCTTCCACGGCGTCGGCCGGGGTTTGGGCGGCAAGCGCCTCGTGTCCGCAGCCGTGCAAGCCAGCGGCCGCATGAAAGGCTTCCGCCGCCGCCTCGGCCAGGCCGGGCACGACGGTTTGGCGCGGCGGCGCTGACCACATATCCGGCAGGACGGTCATGCCCGTGAGGGCCGAGAGCCCTGCGGAGGCGCATTCGGCATGGCCGCGCATGATCGCCGCGACCGCGGCCGCGACATCACGGGCCGCGCCGCTGGCATAGTCGAGCCCAAGGCCGGCGAGCAGCCCGTCAAGATCCGCGAAGCCGACAGCGAGGCGCGGCGCCTCCGGCCGCAGCACCGCCAGCGTGACTGCCGCGATTTCGGCCGCGGCCGCGAAGCCCGCGATGTCGAAGCCCGTGTCCGGTTCGAGGAAGGCTGGCAGGTTGAGCACAAAACGGGGCAGGCCGTCGTCCCTACCCTCGGGATTGGTCCAGAGGGCCTTGCCCGGAGCGCCGCGGCGGCGGAGCAGCAGGTCATGCAGGCCAGCGCCGAGCCCGGGCGCGATCGGTAGATCTGCAGCCGCTGCGCGGCGGGCGGCACAGTCAATCCAGCGGTCGGCAAGGGCGGGCAAGCTGGCGCGCTGTGTGTCCGGCGCCATCGCCGCGACGGCCGCGGCCGCGGTTTCATCCCAGGCCGTCGGCAGCAGAACGAGGACGGGCGCACTCTCTGGATCAGCCGCAGCCTCAATCCACTGCAACCGGACGCCGTGCCATGCCTTGCGTGTCTTCATAGCTGCAAACTAGCCGATCGAGTCGGAAAGCGAAAGCACATGTAGGGTACAGATTCGCAGTTACCCACAATTCCTAGCGATCCGACCTCTTCCGCTCCGGCAGAACGCCCATGCCGAATACGAAGCCGCGCAAGCCCGCCTGCCGGTGGACCAATCCCTGCCCTTCGCCTATAGAGGGGTAATGAACCTCGCGAAGATCGGCTACCTTGGAACTTCCCTTTTCACACGTTTTCGGGGCGGAAGCGTGGGCAAGGATGTGTTTGGCAACCAGTACTTCGAAGAGAAGGCGGCGATCCGCGGCCGGCGCAAGCGCCGGTGGGTGATCTATGCCGGACCGATCGAGGCCTCCACGGTACCCCCGGAGTGGCATGCCTGGCTGCATTACACCACCGATGCCCCCATTCCCGACAATGCCCGGCGCTCCTGGATGAAACCGCATCTGCCGAACCGCACCGGAACGCCGTACAGCTATCGTCCGCCAGGACATGACTATCGCGGCGGGCGTCGCCATCGCGCGACCGGCGATTACGACGCCTGGACCCCGGGAGAATAGGCGTGGCGCGGCGTAACGCCGCCGAGATTCTGGCGGGCTTGGCTGTTATTCTCGCCGCGGCTGGCTTCCTGGCCTATGCGCTTGCAACCTCGGGATCCGCCGGAGTACCCGGCTATACGCTCAGCGCCGAATTCGACCGTATCGACGGCCTCGGTATCGGATCGGATGTCCGTATGGCGGGCGTCAAGGTGGGGACGGTGACTGGGACGACGATCGACCCCAAGACCTACCTCGCGATCGTCGACTTTACGGTCGAAAAGTCCCTCGACCTGCCCACGGACAGCAGCGCCACGATCGCCAGCCAGAGCCTGCTCGGCGGAAAATACCTGGCGCTCGTGCCCGGCGGGTCGGACCGGATGATCAAACCCGGGGGCCGTGTCACCATCACACAAGGCTCGGTCAGCCTCGAAGATCTGCTCGGCAAGTTCATCTTCAGCGTGACGGACCTTGTGTCCTCCCTGAAGAAGACCAATCCGCAGGCGGACGGCAGTTCCGGCGGGTCGCAATGAGCAAGCCGACAGCCCCCCCGGCCATCGATCCCGCGGCCAATCTGTGGCCCGGGGCCGACGGCGGCCTGGTCGAATGCCGGGAAAAGTTGCGCGTTCTGCAGGAAAACCACAGCGAACTGACGCAATGTCTGCAGGATTGCTTTGAGGACGCCGTGCTGATGGGTGTCGATGCCGGGGCGCTCCGCACCCTGCTGCATCGCATGGTGGACGCGTTGCAGAAGCCGGGGAAGCCTGGAGCGGCCAGCTGATGAGACGACCAGGCAGGCGATCCTATCTCAGCCTTTGCCTTGTCACGGGCGCCTTGCTTCTGAGCCTGTGCTGCGGCCAGCCGATGACCGCGCAAGCGCAGGACTCTTCAACCGCGCCGATCCAGGGCCAGCCCCTCGCACCGCCGCCCAATACAAGTGAAAGCGGGGTGCTGGGCTCCGGCACACCGAGCGAAGCGCCCCCTGCCTTGCCGGGCGAGATCGCGCCACCTGCCAACCCGCCGGCACCTGAGGCACCGCCCCAGGCCACCACGGCGACCCCCGCCGCGCCTGACTGGGTCGCCAAGAGCCAGGCGAATCTCGTCATTCTTGATAAGATTTACGGAAACGCCAAAACAGTCAGCGCGACAGTCGGCACCCCCTTTGCGGTACGTTTTCTTACCATAACAGTTCTTGCCTGCTGGGCGCGCCCGCCCACGCTTCCGCCCGATGATGCGGTTTTCCTGCAGGTGACCGATTCGCATGCCCCCGCGGGATCGCCGCCCAAGTTCCGAGGCTGGATTTTCAAGGCCGAACCCGCCCTCTCCGGCATGACCGATGCCGCGACCGATGTCTCTGTCAACGGATGTCGTTGATCTGTAGCGGCCGGTCTTTTAAAGTTCACACGTTAGTGTTTCAGGACAAAGCGCAAACGTAGACGCGCGCCTTTCGCCCGAGCGAAAGCGATGCTTAAAGAGCTGCGGTTCCACGGGAATTTCTCGGTTTACGCAGGCCATCCGCTTTATGTTGCTTTTTTGTCACGGTGTGTCGAAAACGCAGCGCAAAGGCTGGGAAAGCTTGAAGAAGATGATAGATTTGGCGGTACCGAACAGCAGGCAACGCCTCCGCGCGACCGCCCGGGCTGAATGGTATGCGTCGGTCAAAGAGGAGAAAATAGAATGAAGCTCCGCAGCGCGCTTATGGCGGCGACTGTGTTGGCGGTACCGGCTATCGCCCTACCCACGCTGGCGAAGGCCCAACCGATTACCGGACTTTATGTCGGCGCTGGCGCCGGCTACGACTATCAGGGTCCCCAGAAGGTCACCGGTGGTCCCGGCGGGCTTGCTGGCGGGCGCGCCTACTACCGGGGCAGCGTCTCCGGCAGCGGTAGCGTCGGCTACGGCCTCGGCAACGGTCTCCGTTTCGAAGTCGAGGGCATCTATCTGCGTGCCCAGGCGCACAACATTAAGCCGGGCGCTTATGGCCCGAACAACGCCTTCCACGGCTACACCCAGAAGTACGGCGCTTTCGTCAACGCCCTTTATGATATCGACGTTGGCTCCCCCTACGTCTACCCGTACATCGGTGCCGGCGTCGGCTATCTCTGGACCGGCATCCCGAGCGGCGCCGTGAGTTCTGCTGGCGTTTCCAGCCTCAGCGGCACGACGGGCAGCTTCGCGTACCAGGGCATCGCGGGCGTCTCCATCCCGGTTCCGCCGGCTCCGGGCCTGTCGATCACGGCTGAGTACCACTTCATCGGCCAGACCAATAAGCAGAAGTTCAGCGCCGAGTACGACGGCTCTCCGAATTCCGTCACCTTCGGCCCGGCAACGAACCAGACGATCCTCGTCGGTCTGCGCTATGCCTTCAACACTGCTTCCCCGCCGCCGCCGCCGCCGCCGGCTCCGGTCGTGGCTCCGGCTCCGGCCCCGGCTCGTACCTACCTGGTCTTCTTCGACTGGGATAAGTACAACCTGACGCCGCGTGCGAAGGAAATCATCGCCGAGGCGGCGACGAACTCCACGCATGTGCAGTACACGCAGATCGAAGTTAACGGCTACACCGACACCTCCGGCACGCCGTCCTACAACATGGGTCTGTCCATCCGCCGTGCGAAGAGCGTCCAGGCTCAGCTCATTGCCGATGGCGTTCCGGCTTCCGCTATCTCCATCGCGGGCTACGGCGACACCCACCTGCTGGTTCCGACCGGCCCGGGCGTTCGCGAGCCGCAGAACCGCCGCGTCGAAATCATCATCAAGTAATTTCCCTTCCAGGACATTGCGATATGATGAGGGGCGCTCCGCAAGGAGCGCCCTTTTTTGCCCGATCAGCCGCCATCTGTTGCTCCTGCAACAGAACCCGGTCAGATGACCTCATCCGACCGGGCTGATCTGCTCACAAAAATCGAAAACGAGACCCGCGCGCGACGGTGAGGCCGGCGCCCGCCATGCCTCCCCTGGCACATGGGCGCGGCTTCAAGGGCCCGCAATCTCTTCCAGGGACCGATTGCCCGTCTTCGGACCAAGCAGGCCGGTCGCGGCTATCACCACGGCCATGCTGCCGGCGATGAGCAGGAACACGCCCGACACGCCGAAATTCCGCAAGGTAAAGGCGATGACGAAAGCCATGAAGATTACGGAGAGGCGGCTCCAGGAATAGACGAAGCCAATCGCCACGGCGCGGATGCGGGTCGGATAAAGCTCGGCCTGATAGCTGTGAAAGGCGAAGGACAGCACGTTGTTGGCCATCGTCACCAATACGCCGAAGCCCACCACAGCGGCAGGGCTGCGCGCCTCGCCGAAACAGAGCCCGAAGACGGCAACCGCGGCCGCGCTGATCATCACGAGCAGCTTGCGCTCCACCCGGTCGGCCAGGCCGAAGAAGAACAGCGGCGCGAAGGGCGCGGCAATGGCGATGAGGAAGGTGTATTCCAGGCTGTGGGTCACGGTGATGCCGTGATGCATCAGGAAGGTCGGCACCCAATTGGCAAAGCCGTAATAGCCGACGGCCTGAAAGACGTTGAACAGGATCAGCATGATCGTCCGCGCGAGATAGCGGGGCTGCCAGATCTCCGCGAGACTGCCCTTTGCCTCAGGGGCGGCGGATGATGCCTGCCTGTCCAGGACCGGTTGCAGTGCGGAGCGCGGCACCTCCGCCTCCAACTGAGCCACGATACGCTCGGCCTCCGCCAACCGCCCGCGCTGGGCAAGCCAGCGCGGTGATTCCGGCAGCGGGCGCCGGATGAACCAGACGGCCACCGCGCCCACCGCCCCGATGATGACGAGCCATCGCCAGCCATCGAAGCCGAAGGGGGATTGGGGGACCAGCCACCAGGCCAAGGCTGCTGCGATCGGCAGGATGCTGAACTGGATGGCCGCATTGATGACGAAGGCCCGCCCGCGCAGATGCTTCGGCATCAGCTCGGAGATATAGGTGTCGATCGTCACGAGTTCGACGCCGATGCCGATGCCGGAAAGAAGACGCCAGAGATTGATGCTCTCCGCGTCCTGCTGAAAGGCCATGACCAGGGTGCAGAGGCTGTACCAGATCAGTGACGCGGTGAAGATCGAACGACGGCCGAAGCGATCCGCCACGAAGCCGAAGGCAAGCGTGCCGATGAAGAGGCCGATGAAAAAAGCCGCGACGAAACTTGCTATGCCGTTGTTGCCAAAAAAACCCGCGGTCGTCGTGGTGAAGATGTGGCTGCGAACAAGACCGGGGGCGATATAGCCCGTCAGGAAGAGGTCGAAATATTCGAAGCAGCCGCCCAGCGACAGCAGGATGACCATCGTCCAGATACGACGTGTGCCCGGCAGCCGGTCGAGCCGGGCCGCCAGGGTGGCAGCGGAATTCATGGATGTTTGCTCCCCATCGCCCGATTTGCGGGACCATCGCATGTGGCACGGCCGAACCGCTTGCGCCAGAGGCGGCGCTCCCGCACGCGGTGTGCGCCACCAGGGTGCGTTCAGCCGTTACCGGGTGGGGAAGCCGTGGGCGGTGGCGAGGACGCTGCCCGTTCCAGCTTGGCCAGGCGCCGGCCCACGCCGAATTCGGCAGGCAGGGACAGCACTGCGCGCACGCCCGGATGGTTGTCCTCCAGCCGCAGCGTGCCGTTATGCAACTGCACGACCGCCTGGACGAGCGAGAGGCCAAGGCCGGACCCCGGCGTGCTGCGCGCGCAATTCTCCGCGATAGAAGCGTTCCGTCACCCGCATCTTGTCTTCAGGCGGAATGCCCGGGCCGGAATCGGCCACGACGATTTCGATCCGGTCGCCGGTCCGGCCGGCCCTGAGCAGGATCGGCTTGCCGGGCGGTGAAAATTTGAGGGCGTTCTCCAGCAGATTGGCCACGGCCTGCTGCAGGAGATCGCGATCGCCGAACATCAGCAGCGGTGGCTTGGCGAGAAGCTCGATCTGCTGCTCCTGCTCTTCCGCCGCAGCGCCGTAGAGTTCGTGCATGTCCGCCAGCAGCGCATAGAGATCGAGTGATGCGAAGGCCGAACGGCGCGCGCCAGCCTCGATCTCGGCAATACGCAGCAGGCCCTGGAAGACCGAGACGATGCCGTCCAGATCCGAGGTTGCGCGTTCCACGGCCGCGTGGAGGTCGCTCGCGTCGCGCGCATGCAAGGCGGCATCTTCCAGGCGCGCGCGCGCGCGTGTGATCGGCGTGCGCAGATCATGCGCGATGGCGTTGGAGACCTGGCGCACGCCGTCCATCAGCCGGGCAATACGATCCAGCATGTCGTTGATTGTCTCGGCCAGGTGGTCAAATTCGTCACCGCGCCCGGAAATCCGCACGCGGTTCGAAAGATCGCCGCGGGAAATCGCATCGGCCGTTGCGGAAACATCGGCCAGGCCGCGCTGAAAGAGGCTCTGAATGGCGATGGCGCCGGCGAAGCCGAGCACGATCATGACAAGAACGGCCCAGAGGAGCCCGGCCGTCAGCAGGGAACGGAGCTTCGCACGGGAGCCGACATCACGGCCGATGAGAAGATGAAAGCCCCCGGGCAGGTCATACTGCCGCATGCGGGCAAGGGCCTGGCCGTCACCCCGCTGCACGGTGACTTCGAACCACGAGTCCGAGCCCGAAACCTCCCTGGGCCATGTCGCGAGGTTCCCGGCAATCGGGTGAAGGTCACTGTCCACCAGCAGGTAGATCGCGTTTTCATCGACGTTCTGGGACAGGCGATCCTGAATGGTGAGGATCAGGGCGGGCACACCGCCTTCCTGATAGCGTTCGCCGAGCCCCTGCGCGTCAGCGTTGATGGCCGCCTCGACCTGGCGGTTGAGCAGCCCGGCCGTCGCCCACCACAGGAAGATCGCAAGCGCCACCGCGCTCAGCCCGAAGATGACGGCATAGAGGGCCGCGAAGCGCAGGCCAGCAGATCGCAGCAGCGGCGATGTCCTGAGGCGCGACACGATATCGGCCCTCGTCATGCGGGCGGGCGCCGCGCAGGCGAACGGCGAGCCTGGAGCGCGCGCGCATCAGCCTCCATGATCAGGCCTCGCTATCCGCCCGCATGATGTAGCCGGCATTACGCACCGTATGCAGCAGCGGCTTCGGGAAAGGCTTGTCCACCTTCTGGCGCAGGCGGGAGACGTGCACGTCTATCACATTGGTCTGCGGATCGAAGTGGTAGTCCCACACGCCTTCCAGCAACATGGTGCGCGTCACCACCTGGCCCGCATGGCGCATCAGATATTCGAGCAGGCGATACTCCCGCGGCTGCAGGTCGATCTTCTGGCCGGCGCGCTTCACGCTGCGCGACAGCAGATCCATCTCCAGATCGCCCACGACCAGCCGCGTCACGGGCGAATCCGCCTTGCCCCGGCGGGTCAGAGCCTCGACGCGCGCCAGCAGTTCGGCGAAGGCAAAGGGCTTGGTGAGATAGTCGTCACCCCCGGCCTTCAGCCCTTTCACCCGGTCATCGACCTGGCCCAGCGCCGAAAGGAACAGCACCGGCACGGTATTTTCCTGGGCGCGCAGGGTTTCCAGAAGGCGCAGCCCATCCACCCCTCCCGGCAGCATGCGGTCCAGGATGATTGCGTCGAACTGCTCGCTGGCAGCCATGAACAGCCCGTCCCGCCCGTTCGTCGCATGTTCGACAACGTGGTTGGCCTCGCGCAGGCCCTTCACGACGAAGCCGGCAACGTCCCGGTCATCCTCGACCAACAAAATGCGCATCTCAGAACTCCCTCACCTCGCCTCACCAGACCGAACCGATTGTCCATCCCCGCCGATCGGACCCGAGGTCCGTTTTCGATAGCCGAGGCTCACTCCGCCTCCGTCGATGGGCGCAGCCCGACAGTTACGGTGGCAGACATGGCATGACCATGGCGCAGGAATTGCAGATGGGTGACCCGTCCGGGGTGAATCTCGGCCACCGCGCGGATGAGGCCGAGCGCGGACCCGACCGTCCGCCCGTCGACCGAGACGATGCGGTCCCCTTCGCGAAGCCCGGCATGGGCCGCGGGGCCGCCGGGTTCCACGGCGGTGACCCGCACGCCGTCGCCACTCTCGTCATCCTCAACGCCCACGCCAAGCCAGCCCCGGTCAAGATGCCCATATTGCGTGAGGGCCATCACCACGCCTTGGGCGATTTCGCTCGGGATCGCAAAGCCGATGCCGACTGACCCGCCGGTGGGCGAGATGATGGCAGTGTCCACGCCCACCACGCCGCCGCTCATATCGAAGGCCGGACCGCCGGAGTTGCCCGGGTTGATGGGCGCATCAAGCTGCAGGAAGTCATCGAAAGGGCCGCTCATGATGTCGCGGCCACGCGCCGAGACGATGCCCGCCGTCACGGTATTGCCGAGACCGAAGGGGTTGCCGGCCACCAGAATCCAGTCGCCGACCTCAACCTGGCGGGAATCGCCCCACTGGACATAAGGCAGCGGCCTGTGGGCCGAGACCTTGATAACGGCAATATCGGTCAGCTGGTCGACGCCCAGGACTCTCGCCGGCAATTGCGTGCCATCGGCCAGCGATACCGTGATCTTGATGGCGCCTCCCACGACATGATCGTTGGTCACGATGATGCCGGACGGGTCGATGATGAAGCCCGAGCCCGCGCCGAAGACCTTTTGATGTTCGTCATGCGGCGTCGGCGACAGGTCGCCTTGGCCGCCGCCCTCGTTCGCGGCCGCCGCAGCGGCGCTTTCCGTCACGGCAATGCTGACAACGGCCGGCACGACCTTCTTGACCAGACCGCGGAAGCTCGGAAACCCCTCCTGCGCATGCGCCGGCAGGGCCGCCAGCCCCAGGGCCAGGGTGAGGCCAATCCCAACGGCGCAAGGCAGGCTGCGACCGAGGCCCGGACGCGCGACAACCTGCCGCTGGCTTGAAAAACGTTCCATGACGCTAGTTCTCACATTAAATTCCACGCTCGCACAGGGGGTGTCCCAAAAAGCCGTTGCAATTTCCGAGCTTTAACCTTTCGTCATGCCATGCTTCATTTTCACGGCAGGCCATTTGAGCAGCCGCCGGCCCATCCGCAAAGGAAGTACAGTCGTGACGACAGAACTCGTGACCTTCGATGATTTCGAGCGAATCGACATCCGTGTCGGCACTGTCACTGACGCTCTGCCCTTTCCGGAGGCGCGCAAGCCCTCGATCAGGCTTTGGATCGATTTCGGCGGCGAAATCGGCGTCAAATCCTCCTCCGCGCAGATTACGCTGCATTATAAGCCGGAGACACTGATCGGCCGGCAGGTCTGCGCGGTGGTCAATTTCCCACCCCGGCGCATCGGGCCATTCGTCAGCGAGGTCTTGACCTTGGGCCTGCCTGACCCGCAAGGCGGTGTCGTTCTCATACGACCTGACTTCAAAGTGCCCGACGGAGGAAAGCTTTTCTGATGGCGCAGCAATATTATACCGTCACCTGGGACCAGCTGCATCGCGACGCGCGGGCGCTTGCCTGGCGGCTGATCGATTTGGGCCCCTGGAAGGGAATCGTCGCGGTCACGCGGGGTGGCCTCATTCCGGCGGCCATCATCGCACGGGAGCTGGAGTGCCGCCTCATCGAAAGCGTCTCGGTCGAGACCTATGAGGAAGAGCAGCTCGGCGAACCTGCGGTGACCAAAGCCCCGACGGCGGCGGGCGACGGCGAGGGCTTCCTGATCATCGACGATCTCGTGGATACCGGAACCACCGCCCGCGTCGTCCGCAGGCTGCTGCCCAAGGCGCATTTCGCGACGGTCTACGCCAAGCCCGCCGGCAAGGACATCGTCGATACCTTCGTCACCGAGGTCAGCCAGGCAACCTGGATCCTCTTCCCCTGGGATACGGACGCGGCACCGCAATTCGTGGCCCCGATCGCCCGCACGCCAAGCCGGGCCAAATAGCAGCCCGCTACCGGGAGCGATGCCCGATCAGACAAGCCCGTCCGATCGGGCTCTGATCTAGCCGATCCCCATGGCCCGCCGCATGAAGAATCGCTTGAGCGGCGGCACGCGGTGGACGGCGGCGATGCCCAGGTCCCGCGCAAGGCGGATGGCCGGATTGTCGTTGCTGAACAGCCGGTCGAGCGCATCGGTCGCCGCCAGCATCGGCAAGATTGTCCGGCCGCCGCTGCCGCTGGTAGCGCGCAAGCAGCCTGGCCTCTCCCGGATCGCCGCCGGCCTGGCAGCGCCGCAAGCATGAGTTCGGACAAAACGATCGCGTCCCGCAGACCGAGATTGAGCCCCTGGCCCGCGATCGGGTGGATGCCGTGCGCCGCATCGCCCACCAGCGCCAGCCGCTGATCGACATAGCGGTGCGCGAGCAGCGCGGAGAGCGGATAGATCCACGCGCCGGCCGAGCGGCCGGATGGCGCCGAGATGGCTCGCCCAAGCGCCGCGCCGACCTCATGGGTGAAGCTCTGTCGTGCCGAGGCGCATCAGCCCATCGGCGACCGCCGTCTTCTCGGTCAAGACGATCGCGGAGACATGCGGCGCACCGGGCGCGGGACCATCGGCAGCTGCGCGAACGGGCCGGCCGGCAGGAAATGCTCCAGCGCCGTGTTCTCGTGCGGCCGTTCATGCGCGATGGCGCAGACTACGCCGCTTTGCCGGTACGGATAGCGGGTCACCGGGATCTTTGCCTGCCTGGCGCAGCGGGCTCTGCCGCCCCTCGGCCGCCACAACCAGCCGCGCAGGCGATCGCGCTCCCCGGTCGAAAGCGTAATGGTGCGCGCCATCGGCGCCGCGCTCGACCCGCGCCTCGTGCCGGTGCCGCGAACCGTGATGCCCCGGCCGGCATGCAAGCGGCGGTTCAGCGCCATGCGCAAGGCTGCGCGCCTCCACCATCCAGCCGAAGGGGCCGCCTCCTCGCCCAGCTCGCGATGGTCGAAATGCAGGAACAGCGGCGAGGCCGGCCGGCCCGCCCGCCCGTCCGAGACGCGGATCTGCTGGATCGGGCAGGGCTGGAAGGGCAGCGCGTCCCAGAGCCCGGCAGCTTTCGAGCAGCGGCTGCGTGCCGGCGGCGATCGCATAGGCGCGGCCGTCGAAATCCGGATGTTCCATCGGCGGCAGGGCGGCGCGATCCACCACCGCGACGCGCGCACCCCGCCTCGGCCAGCCGGCAGGCGAGCGTGCCGCCGACCGGCCCCGCCCCCAGGATGCAGACGTCGTACGCTCGGTCCCGCTCATCGCCATCCGCCTTTCCGTCCGCCGTCTATAGGCCGAAGCCCGTGCCCGGGAAAGACCACCGAAACCCCTGTGCCAGGCGTCGGCGAGCAGATTCATCTGCTCAAAAATTCGGCATCCGTGCCCGAGTTGCAGGGCGCGAAGACCACTGCCCTTCTTGGCCGGCCCACGCCGATCTTGGCACGGATCTTGAATAGGCACAGACGATTAACGCCGCCCTTGAACCCGCGGGCCAGGACGAAGCAACAACAGAGGCGCCGACATGAAGCTGGTCATGGCCATCATCAAGCCCTTCAAGCTCGACGACGTGCGCGAGGCGCTGACGCCGCTCGGCGTGCAGGGCCTGACCGTCTCCGAGGTGAAGGGTTTTGGCCGCCAGAAGGGACAGACGGAGATTTATCGCGGGGCCGAATACCACGTGAACTTCCTGCCCAAGGTGAAGATCGAGGTCGCCGTGCCGGCCGATCTCGCCGAGCAGGTCGTCGAGGCGATCATGAAGGCCGCCCATACCGGCAAGATCGGCGACGGCAAGATCTTCGTGATCGACATCGAGCGCGCCGTGCGCATCCGCACCGGCGAACTCGACGCCGAAGCTCTTTAAAGGAACCCTGGATGACTGGACCATCCATGCAGCGCATGACAGCCTCCCGCGGCTTGCCGGGCTCTTCGCCCTTGCCCTGCCGATGCTGGGCATGGCGGCCCCTGCCTTCGCCGCTGCCGACGCGCCGAAGATCGACACCGGCAACACCGCCTGGATGCTCACCTCCACCGCGCTCGTGCTGATGATGACGATTCCGGGCCTGGCCCTGTTCTACGCCGGCATGGTGCGCAAGAAGAACGTGCTTGCGACCATGATGCAGTCCTTCGCCATCTGCTGCCTCGTCACCATCGTCTGGTGCGTGGTCGGCTACAGCCTCGCCTTCACCAGCGGCAATGCCTATATCGGCGACCTCTCGCGGTTCATGCTGAAGGGCTTCGCCAAGACCTGGGACAATGACTTCCTTCTCGGCGGGACCGTCGACCAGACGATCCCCGAGAGCGTCTACATGATGTTCCAGATGACCTTCGCGATCATCACCCCGGCGCTGATCTGCGGCGCCTTCGCCGACCGCATGAAGTTCAGCGCCATGTGCATCTTCATGGTTCTGTGGTCGATCATCGTCTACTCGCCGATCGCGCACTGGGTCTGGTCGACGACCGGCTGGGCCGGCAGCCTCGGCGTGCTCGACTTCGCCGGCGGCACCGTCGTGCATATCAACGCGGGTATCGCCGGCCTGATGTGCGCGCTCGTGCTCGGCAAGCGCGTCGGCTACGGCCACGACAACATGCCCCCCTACAATGTCGGCTACGCCGTGATCGGCGCCTGCCTGCTGTGGGTGGGCTGGTTCGGCTTCAACGCCGGCTCCGCCGTCGCCGCCAATGGCCGCGCCGGCATGGCCATGACCGTGACCCAGATCGCCACCGCCGCCGCCGCCCTCGGCTGGATGTTCGCCGAGTGGATCACCAAGGGCAAGCCGAGCGTGCTCGGCATCGTCTCCGGCGCGGTCGCCGGCCTGGTCGCCATCACCCCGGCCTCGGGCTTCGTGCTGCCCGGTCCCTCGATCATCATCGGCGTCGCCGCCGGCGTGATCTGCTACTTCTCCTCGACCACGGTGAAGCACATCTTCGGCTACGACGACAGCCTGGACTGCTTCGGCGTGCATGGCATCGGCGGCATCATCGGCGCGCTGCTCACCGGCGTCTTCGCCTTCGGCCCGCTTTACGGCGGTTCCGGCGGCAGCGCCCACCAGTTGCTGATCCAGTGCTACGGCGTCGTGGCGACGCTCATCTGGTCGGGCGGCATCTCCTTCATCCTGCTCAAGATCATCGACCTCACGATCGGCCTGCGCATCACGCGGGACGAGGAAATCGAGGGCATGGACATCACGCTGCATGGCGAGCAGATCGTCTGACCGGACCAGGCCATCCTGTGCCCGCGACGAAACCCCCGCGCCAGCGGGGGTTTCTTTTTGTCCGTCAGCCCCTTTTCAGCCAGGCGCTACTCGGCAGCGGCCCTGGCCGCGGCGCCAGCCGCGAGCGGACAAAGGACAAGGGCAAGGCAGAGGAAGGCGCCGAGCAGCAGCAGTGCCGGCCTTTCGGCGACACCTGACTCCGCCGAGCCTGCCGCCGCGGTTCCGAAAATCAGGATGGGCGTGGCCAAAGGCAAAACGATCAGGGGCAGCAGCACGCCGCCGCGCCTCGCGCCAATGACCAGCGCCGCCCCGACCGTGCCCAGCAGCGAAAGAATAAGCGTCCCCGAGCACGAGCCCTGCTTCGAGCGGAAGCACGGACGCGGCCGGCATCCGCAGCATCATCGGCCACAGGCACCGCGATGACGACGAGCGGGAGCCCGGTCGAGAGCCAATGAGCCGCAGCCTTGATCAAGGCCAGCACAGCGGGCGGCAAGCCTTGCAGCAGAAGCTGGTCGAGCGAGCCATCCTCGAAATCCGCGCCGAACAGCCGGTCAAGCGGCAACAATGCGGCAAGGAGCGCCGCGATCCAGAGGGCGCCCGGCGCGATGCGCCCAAGGAGCTTGCGGGTCCGGGCCGATGCCGAGCGGAAAGAGGCTGGCGGCGAGCACGAAGAACAGCAGCGACCGCCAGGCTGTCCGCCCCGTGCCGCAAGGTGAGCCGAAGCTCGCGGCCGAGCAGCCGGATGATGGTTTCCGTCATCAGAGGCTCAGCACCTTCGCGTCTGGCAGCGGCAAGCTTTGATGGGTCGCGGCGATGACCATGCCTCCCCTGGCGCGGTGGGCCGCGATCATCTGCGCCAAACCGCAGGAGCGCGGCGTCATCGAGCCCCGTGACCGGTTCATCCATGAGCCAAAGAACGCCTGGGCGCAGGCAGAGGCGGCTGAGTCGCCAGCCGCCTCCTCTGTCCGGCTGACAGCATGCGCCCCGGCACATGGGCAAGCTCGCCGAGGCCCGTTGCCGCCAGCGCGCCGCGCACCGCCGCCGCCCGCGCGTCTCCCCGCCCCGGCGCCCAGATGCTCAGATTTTCAGCCGCCGTCAGGCCCGGTTTCACCGCATCCTGATGACCAAGATAGGCGAGCCGCAGCTGATACTCGGCTGGAGAGGCGCGCACATCCTCGCCGCACCAATGGATTTCACCGGCCGCGGGCTGCGCGAGCCCCGCCACCAAGCGAAGGAGCGTGGTCTTGCCCGCGCCGTTCCGGCCGGTGATCGCGAGCGCCTCTCCTGCTCGGAGGCTGAACGACAGATCCGCGAAGATCAGCTGATCCCCACGGATGGCCGCCAAATTGTGGATATCGAGCACGCTTGACCTCTTCCTGCACGACTAGGCCGCGGTGGCCGCCCCCGCAGCGCTGAAGGCACTTATGGAGAAGGAATGCCAGCGCTTTCAGCGTATCGCCCCCGCACCAAACACGACGGCCCCATGCGCCTGTGGCGTGGACCAGGGCAGGTGGGTATGGTTTAAGCGGCGCTAGGATTCTTTGCGCCTCCCGCGCGGGAGTGCGCTTCCTGAAGGGACACATCAGCATGAAAATGAGCGGGCAGGACAGTCTGGGCACCAAACGGACCCTCGACGTCGGTGGCAAGAGCTACACCTACTTCTCGATCCCTGAGGCCGAGGGAGCTCTGGGCGATCTGTCCCGCCTGCCCGTCAGCCTCAAGGTCCTGCTCGAAAACATTCTGCGCTTCGAGGACGGCCGCACCTACAAGGCGGACGACGCCACGCGCATCGCGGACTGGCTGAAGGCCGCGAGTTCCACCCGCGAAGTGCCGTTCCGCCCCGCGCGCATCCTGATGCAGGATTTCACCGGCGTCCCGGCGGTGGTCGACCTCGCCGCCATGCGCGACGGCATCCTCAAGCTCGGCGGCAATCCGGACAAGGTGAACCCGCTCGTTCCGGTCGACCTCGTGATCGACCACTCCGTCCAGGTCGATGTCAGCGGCACCGGCCGACAGCCTCGAAAAGAACGTCGACATCGAGTTCGAGCGCAACGGCGAGCGCTACACCTTCCTGCGCTGGGGCCAGGGCTCCTTCGACAATTTCAGCGTCGTGCCGCCCGGCACCGGCATCTGCCACCAGGTGAACCTGGAATACATCGCCCAGAACGTCTGGACCGCCGAGGCCGAGGGCGAGACCTTCGCCTATCCCGATACCCTCTTCGGCACCGATAGCCACACCACCATGGTCAACGGCCTCGGCGTGCTCGGCTGGGGCGTCGGCGGCATCGAGGCCGAGGCCGCGATGCTCGGCCAGCCCATCGCCATGCTGATCCCGGACGTCATCGGCTTCCGCATCACCGGCAAGCTGACCGAAGGCGTGACCGCGACCGACCTCGTGCTGACGGTCACGCAGATGCTGCGCACGAAGGGCGTCGTCGGCAAGTTCGTCGAATTCTTCGGCCCCGGCCTCGACCACATGCCGCTCGCCGACCGCGCGACCATCGCCAACATGGCGCCCGAATATGGCGCGACCTGCGGCTTCTTCCCGCTCGACAAGCTGGCGCTCGAATACATGCGCCTGACCGGCCGCAGCGAGCGACCGCATCGCCCTCGCCGAGGCCTATGCCAAGGCGCAGGGCATGTGGCGTGACACGAATACCCCGGACCCGGTTTTCACCGATACGCTGGAACTCGATCTCTCGACCGTCGAGCCCTCCATCGCCGGCCCGAAGCGCCCGCAGGACCGCGTGGCGCTCAAGGACGCCTCCTCCGCCTTCAAGACCGAGCTGACCAAGAGCCTCGGCGTGCCGGCGAATGATGTCGCACGTGAAGGCCAAGGTCGGCGAGCCGCAACTACACCATCACCCATGGCGACGTGGTGATCGCGGCGATCACCAGCTGCACCAATACCTCCAACCCCTATGTGCTGGTCGCCGCCGGTCTGGTCGCCCGCAAGGCGCGCGCCCTTGGCCTCACGCCCCCGCCCCTGGGTGAAGACCTCGCTCGCCCCCGGCAGCCAGGTCGTGACCGAATATCTCGACAAGTCCGGCCTGTCCGCGGATCTCGACGCGCTCGGCTTCCAGACCGTCGGCTACGGCTGCACCACCTGCATCGGCAATTCCGGCCCGCTCGATGACGAGATCGTCGACGCGATCGAGACGAACAAGCTGGTCGCCGTCTCCGTCCTCTCCGGCAACCGCAACTTCGAGGGCCGCGTGCATCCGAACGTGCGCGCGAACTACCTGGCGAGCCCGCCGCTGGTCGTCGCCTATGCGCTGCTCGGCACGATGAACGAGGACATCACGACCGCCGCGCTCGGCACCGCCAGCGACGGCCAGCCGGTCTACCTCAAGGACATCTGGCCGACCGCGCGAGGAGATCAACAGCATCGTGGGCAGCACGCTGACCCGCGCGATGTTCCAGTCCCGCTACTCCGACGTCTTCAAGGGTCCGCGCCAGTGGCAGGCGATCGAGGTCGAGAGCGGCAGCAAGACCTATAAGTGGAGCGACAGCTCCACCTACGTCCGCAACCCGCCCTATTTCGAGGGCATGACGATGACGCCGGCGCCGGTGACGGATGTGCGCGGTGCGCGCATTCTCGGCGGTGCTCGGCGACAGCATCACGACCGACCACATCAGCCCCGCCGGCAGCATCAAGAAAAGCTCGCCGGCCGGCGAATACCTGCTCTGAAGTACCAGGTGCAGCAGAAGGACTTCAACAGCTACGGCGCCCGCCGCGGCAACCATGAAGTCAATGATGCGCGGCACCTTCGCCAATATCCGCATCAAGCAACGAAATGGCGCCCGGCACCGAAGGCGGCGTGACCACGCATTACCCCTCGGGCAAGGTCATGCCGATCTACGACGCCGCCATGCTCTACAAGGCCGAGGGCACGCCCGCTCGTTGTCTTCGGCGGCAAGGAATACGGCACCGGCTCGTCGCGCGACTGGGCGGCCAAGGGCACCATGCTGCTCGGCGTGAAGGCGGTCATCACCGAGAGCTTCGAGCGCATCCATCGCTCCAACCTCGTCGGCATGGGCGTGCTGCCGCTCACCTTCAAGGACGGCATGGACCGCAAGACGCCTGCAGATCACCGGCCAGGAGACGCTGGACATTCTCGGCCTCGAGGAGCTCCGCCCGCGCATGGACCTGACGCTCGTCATCCATCGCCCGGACGGCCAGACCGACGAGGTGAAACTGCTCTGCCGCGTCGATACGCTGGACGAAGTCGCCTACTACCAGCATGGCGGCATCCTGCACTACGTGCTACGCGAAATGGCCAAGGCGGCCTGATCGCTCTTGCCAGAAGGGGCCGCGCGGTTCGCCGCGCGGCCTTTTTTATGGGCACCCCGGCCCTGGTTATTTGCTCAGCCGCTACGCGTCACGCCTCTCCATAAAAACAAAACGGCAGCCGTGACCGCCCTTATCCGATCCTCCCTCGCCCTCAATATCTCGGCCTTCAGCATCCAGGAGGGTCTGCGCGCCGGGCTTTCCGTCGCCGCCCTTGTCGTGCTGCACGCCTGGCTCGACTTTCCTCTGCTGTCTTCTCACCGCGCTCGGAGCCCTGCTGACCTGCCTCGCCGATACCGGAACCCCGGGACGGGAACGGTTGCCGGCGCTTTTTGCCTTCGCGCTGCTCGGCGCCGTTATCGGTGTCGTCTTTGGCCTCGCCCGGGCGGAAGGGCTTTGGTTCGCCGTGCCCCTTGCCGGCCTTGCCATCGCGCTTGCAAGCTTTGCCCGAATCTACGGTCCCGCCGGCATGCAGGTCGGCAATCTGCTCTCCGTCTGGATCGTCCTCGCGGTCGATATCCCGCAGCCAAGCCTGCATTCGGCCCTGGTCTCCGGCGGCATGTTCTTCCTTGGCTGCCTCTGGGCGATCCTGCTCACCAGCACTCTTTGGCGCATCCAGAGCACCGTGCCCTTCCGCCACACGATCGGCGACTGCTATCGGGCGCTCGCCGCCATGGCTCAGGACATGCGGGAGATCCTGGTGAGCCCGCCTGGACCCGGCCAGCCGCAGCCGCGCGCTGGGAGCAGAATGCGCAAATCTTCCGCGGTGGCGGCCGCGAGGCGATCGAAACCGCACGGACGGCCATCCTCGCGCTGGCCCGGGCAAGGGGCAACGGCGCCCCGCGGATCGCCCGGGCATGGCTCAGGCTGGAAGCGGCTGACCAGGCGTTCTCGGGGCTCGGCGGCATGGCGGACCTGCTGGAGGCCGGGGAGGTGATCAATACGCCGCTCGCCAGCCGCGTCCTGCGCCACCTCCGCAACAGCATGATCCTTATCGCGGGCAGCATCGACAGCGACGAAAGCGTGGACGTTCCCCGCATGACGCAAACCCTCACCGGTATCCGGACCTATGTTGACCGCCCCGGCGGCAATGCCCCGCTGCGCAAGCTGGTCGAGGTGATCGTGGAACGGCTGTTTGTGGCGGCATCATTGACCGCGCCCCAAAACCTCCATGCGGGAAACTTGCCTGACGGGCGGCCCGCAACGCCCTGGACGGCGCGGGTGCTGGACCCGATCCGCAGCAACCTGGTCAGGCGTTCGTCACACCTGCGCCATGCCGCCATGGCCGGCATCGCGGCCACGCTCTGCCTGTCCTACACACTGCCACACGAGCATGAGTATGAGCGCTGGCTGACGATCACCCTTCTCATGACCATGCAACCGCATTTCAGCCTGACCTGGCAGCGCATGCTGGAGCGGATTGGCGGCACGGTGCTTGGTGGCCTGGTCGCCTCGGCCCTCGGCCTTTTTCTGCACACGCCGCTGACCGTCAGCCTCGGCATCTTCCCGCTCGCGGTGCTGGCGTTCATGCTGCGCCGCGTGAGCTTCGGGCTGTTTCTCTGTGCGCTGACACCCATGGTGATTCTTCTCGTCGAAGCCGGGACTCCGGGGGCATCGGAAATCCATATCGCGTCGATGCGGGCAATTTATACCGTCATCGGTGGCGTGCTCGCCCTGCTCTGCAGCCTCGCCCTTTGGCCTGGCCGGCAGCCGCAACGCGCTGTGGCTGAAGTCCGCGCGGCCATCGCGGCCCATGCCAAGCTGGCCGATGCAACGCTTGCCGAAATGCTCGAAGAAAGCGCGGCGCAACCCTGGGATAACGGCCGCCGCCAGGCCGGCATTGCGAGCAACGCGCTGGAATCCGCCCTCAGTCGCAGCATACTGGAGCCGCGCCTGATCTCAGGCAGCCATTTGAATGCCGCCTTGACGATCGACGCCGCCCTGCGGCGGATCGTGGGGCGGCTGACCGTGATGCGCGTCTGCTGGGCAGGCGACAGGACAGAGGCAGGTTCCTCCGCCGTCTCCGCCGACACGCTCCGCCAATGGCGGCAGTGGTTCGCGGATTGCGCAGACCGCGTGCTGGGTCAGGCGGTCATGCCCCGGGGGCAAATCAACCTGCCGCCGCGGCCGCCGCTGTCGGCGCCCGCTGGCGACCCGATCGCAGACAGCCTGACCCGGATCGCGCGGCAGGTCGAACTCATCGCCGGCGCCATGCCGAAGCTGACCTGCGACCGGCATCCGGTTCAGGCGTCCAGCGGACGCGCCTCATCCGGCAGCATGATCGGAATGCCACCCCGAATCGGATAGGCAAGGCCCGCTGCGCGGCTGATCAGCTCGCCGCCTTCGCGGTCATAGATCAACGGCTGCTTGGTCAGCGGGCAGACCAGAAGCTCCAGCAGCCGCGGGTCAACCGGCTGATGCGGTGTCGGTGGCGTCTCCAGAGGCTGGCCGGAAGCGTCACCCGTTTCATCACTCACGCACTCTCTCCTTCAACTCGGGCGCGGATCGTCGCCCTCGGTATCACTCTCGTGCTGGCCGAACTCCAGCAATGTGCGCAGGATCTGCGCCCGCTCGCGCAGGTTTTGCGCCTCCAGAAGCGCCTGCTTCTCCGAGGGGGAGAAAGGACACATCATGCAAAGGCTCGTCAGCAGGGTGAGGTCGCCCAGGCCGCTGATCGCATCCCAGTCGGCCGTCAGCTTCTGGCGGTCGAAATAGCTGCGCAGGCTGTCGAGCAATTCCTTGCGCGGCAGCCCGATCCCCTGCGCGGGTTCGGCCAGATCCTCAGTATAGGGCGCGAATGTCACCTCCAGGCGGCGGTAGCCGCGACACATCTCCCTCTCCCCGACGACCGCAAAGCGCACAAGGCCAAGCAGAGAGATAACGATGCGGCCGTCCTCCGTCTCGGTGAAGGATGTCATGCGCCCGAGGCAACCGACGCCAAAGAGGCCGGGCCCCGTCGCTTCCGCCGGTTTGCGGATATCAGGCTGGATCATGCCGAACATGCGTCCCATCCCGCAGGCATCCTCAACCATGGCGAGGTAGCGGGGCTCGAAGATGTTCAGCGGCAGCCGCCCCCCGGGCAGCAGCATGGCGCCGGCCAGTGGAAAGACCGGGATGACCGTGGGCAGTTCCCCTGGGACCGGATTGAAGGGGCGGATACCTGATGCCATGGGTTCAGCTGAACAGAAGGGCTGAGAGCTTGCGGCGCGATGCCATTGTGGCCGGATCTTCAAGGCCCCAGGCTTCAAAGAATTTCAGCAGCTGCAGCCGCGCCGCATCCTCGTTCCAGCCGCGCTGGCGCTTCATGATGTCGAGCAAGGCAGAGGCCGCCTCCTCACGCCGATCAGCGGCATTGAGGGCTGTCGCCAGGTCGTAGCGCGCCTGATGATCATCGGGATCGGCGGCGAGGCGGGTTTCCAGCTCGCGCAGCTGGCCATGGGCTTTCCGCCCCTCCGCGGCGAGGGCAAGCGCGCTGCGCGCGCCGGCAATGTCGGCGTGCCCGGCGATCTTGGCCGGAACCTCCGCCAGCAGAGCCTCGGCCTCCTCTTCCCGGCCGGCGCTCAGGAAGCAACGGATCAGGCCGCCCCAGGCTTCCGGCTTCTCGGGGTCTTCCTGCAGCATGGCCTGATAGAGTTCGGCCGCGCCCTCGATATCCCCCTCGTCCTGCGCGGCCCGTGCGGCCGCCAGAAGGTCCGCGGCCGGCATGGAGCTGCCCGCAAGCTTCAGCAGCGATTCGACGAAGCGGCGCAACTCGCTCTCCGGCAGCGCGCCCTGAAAGAGGTCGGCGATCTGGCCCTGCCAGAAGGCGGCGACCGTCGGCACCGATTGCAGCGGCAGGCCAAGCTGCGCCAGCTGCTGCACCAAGGCGCGGTTCTGATCGACATCGATCTTGACCAGGCGTACCCGCCCCCCTGCCGCCGTCACCACCTTTTCCAGCGCGGGCGTCAAGGTTTTGCAGGGGCCGCACCAGGTCGCCCAGAAGTCGACGAGAACCGGGGTCTGCCGCGACGCCTCGATCACGTCCTTCATGAAGGTCGCCTGGCTTCCCTCGGTGATGAAAGCGCCGGCAGCAGGCGAGGCGGCCGACTGGCCGAATGTCAGATCCATGGCTGTGCTTCTCTCTGTGGTCCTCTTTGCGCAGATCATAATGCGGATCGCGGCCAGCCCAAACCTTTGCCGTCATGCAGCGGCTCACGGGCGGGATCGCGCGACTCTGCCCGGCGCCCAGGCCCGTCGCGGATCCGAAAATACCGGATTCAGCTAGGGGCCTCAGCGCATGGCGGCATAGTCGTGCGGCCCTTGCAATCTGACCGTAACCCGCATAGAAACCGCCTCAACGGAGCGCGGGCGTAGCTCAGGGGTAGAGCACAACCTTGCCAAGGTTGGGGTCGAGGGTTCGAATCCCTTCGCCCGCTCCAAATTCTTCCCCACTCGATCCTCTTGGATTTCAGAGCATTTTGGCGGGACTGCGCAAGCGGTCTTTTTTGCGTTGTGGCTGGTCAACACGGGCACACGACGAGCGGAAAGCCGCCGCCGCCCGGGCGGCGGCGGCCATCGCGGCCCGTCGCGATCCTGGTCAATGCCCCATAGGGACCCCGCCCCCCAGCTTGACGCTGCGCAGCGTCAGCGCCAGCGGCACCGCGGCAAGCGAGATCAGCATCAGCACCCAGAAGGCATCCGCGTAGCTCAGGAATGACGCCTGCTGCTGCACCTCCTGGCCGATCCAGGCAACGGCCTGCTGCTGCGCCTGAACCAGTGAGCTCCCGCGCGCCGTAAAGAAGGTCGTCACCTGCTCCAGCGTTTGCTGATACTGCACGCTCGACGGAATCACCTGCTCGGCAAGCCGGCTCTGGTGGAACTGCTCGCGATGCGCCAGCACGTTGGAGATGATCGAAATGCCGATCGAGCCGCCGGTGTTGCGCGCCGCGTTCATCATGGCCGATGCCTGATCGGTTTTACCCGGCGGAATGCCAGCGTAGGATGCCGCCATGATCGGCAGGAAGATGAGCGGCAGCCCGACTCCGAGCAGCAGCCGCGATCGCGCGAAGAACCAGAAGCCGAGATCGCCGTAGATATCGGTCAGATCGTACATCGAGAGCGCGATGAGAAGCGCGCCGGCGACGATCAGGTATTTCGGCTGGATCTTGCCCGAGATGCGCCCCACCACGACCATCATCAGCATCGTGACAATGCCGCCCGGCGACAGCACGAGCCCCGCGAGGGTGGCGGTATAGCCGAAATCCTGCTGCACCAACTGCGGCATGAATTGCGTGGTCGCCAGCAGGATGGCGCCGGTCGCCAGCATCACCAGGAAGCTTGCGCCGAACTGGCGGGTCGCCAGCATGCGGACATCGACCGCCGGGTTGCGGTGGCGCATCTCCCACGGAACCATCAGCACGAACGCCAGCGCACAGATGGCGACGACCCTGGTGATGAAGGGGGAGCCGAACCAGTCATCGTCGAGCCCGCGGTCCAGCGCGAGTTCCAGCGCGCCCAGGAAGGTCGCGACCAGCGCGAAGCCGACGATGTCGAAACCGCCCGCTTGCCACCGCCACTCCCGCCGCGCCGCGGCAGCGCCCTCCGGCTCGCGCAGCACGATCGCGATCGCGATCGTCGCGAGCAGGCCGACCGGCACGTTGATCAGGAAACACCAATGCCAGGAGACATTGTCCGCCAGCCACCCGCCGAGCGTCGGCCCGACCACGGGGGCCACCACAACCGCAATGCCGAACAAGGCAAAGCCCTGCCCGCGCTTCTCGGGCGGGAATGAATCGGCCAGGATCGACTGCGCGACCGGCACCATGCCGCCGCCCGCGAAGCCTTGCAGGATGCGGAACAGCAGCATTGACGGGAGGCTCCACGCGACCCCGCACATCCAGGAGCTAACCGTGAACAGCACAAGACAGATGAGAAAGAAGGTTCTGCGGCCGAGGCGATTGGCAAGGTAGCTGCTGGCCGTGAGGATGATGGCATTGGCGACGAGATAGGTCGTCACCACCCAGGTTGCTTCATCCTCGCTGACCCCCATGCCGCCGGCGATATACGGCAGCACGACATTCGCGATGGTCGTGTCGAGCACCTCCATGAAGCTGGCCAAGGCCACCAGAACCGCGATCACCCAAGGATTGGCAGCGCCGCGTCGTGCCGCGG
This sequence comes from uncultured Alphaproteobacteria bacterium, assembly GCA_963834475.1. Classification (GTDB taxonomy): domain Bacteria; phylum Pseudomonadota; class Alphaproteobacteria; order Acetobacterales; family Acetobacteraceae; genus Acidisoma. Next base: position 660,913 of record CAWIBZ010000005.1, read on the forward strand.
GCAAGGCCCCCGCGCCGGCTGTGGTGGCGCTCACAGCGCGCGCTCCAGCCGCGCGGCAAGCGAGGGCGTCGGGTCGACGCGGACACTCGGCTCCACCGACATGCCGGGGCCGAGCGCGACATCCGTCGGCGGATTGTCGAGCAGGATCTTCACCGGCACGCGCTGCACGATCTTGACGTAGTTGCCGGTGGCGTTCTCGGCCGGCAGCAGCGAGAAGGCGGTGCCGGAGCCGGGCTGCACGCTCGCGACTTGGCCGTGGATGGCAAGCGCCGGATAGGCGTCGATATGCAGCGTCACGTCCTGGCCCGGCCGCATCCGGTCAAGCTGGCTCTCCTTGAAGTTGGCGGTGACCCAGACGTCATCCGGGACGAACATGGCGAGGGCCGTGCCAGCCTGGACGTATTGGCCGACCGCCGCGCCAAGCTGCACAACGCGCCCCGGCTGCGCCGCGACAACCACCGTGTAAGACAGGTTGAGCCGGGCCTGGTCGCGCTGCGCCGCCGCCTGCGCGAGGTTCGCCTCGGCTGTGCCCCGCTGCGCCTTGAGCACGGCAAGCTGGCCTGCCGCAGCCACCACCGCGTCCTGCGCGGCCCTGATTGACGCCTCGGCCTCGCCCTGCTGCGAGACCCATTGCTGCGCATCCTGGGTGGTGCCCCAGCCGTCGCGCGCCAGCGCGCCATAGCGCGCCGACTGCTGCTCGGCATAGGTCAGGCTGGCCTGCTGCTGGTGCACCCGGGCCTCGGCCTGCGCCACCTGCGCCTGCTGGACCGCGATCTGCGCGTCGACATTCCCGATGCTGGCCTCGGCGGCAGCAACCTGAGCCTCCGCCTGCGCGAGCGCGGTGCGGTAGTCCCGATCATCGATGCGGGCGATGACCGCGCCCGCCGTGACGTGCTGATTGTCGGTGACGGGAACTGCGGTGATGGAGCCTGACACCTTCGGTGCAACCGTGAACTGGCGGGCGGCGATGAAGGCGTCGTCGGTCGTCTCGAAATGCAATGCGTTGTCCCAGTAGAGATAGCCGCCGCCCGCCACCAAGGCGAGGAGCAGCGCGCCGAACGACGCGGGGAGCAGATGCCGGAACGGGCTCCGGGGGCGCCTGTCGTCACCCTCTGCCCGAGGGCGCGGTCCGGGCTCGCTCGCCGGGCGGGCGGGTCGGTCCTCGATCTCTGGCGGGATCTCCCATGAAAGCGGGCGCGTCACAGCGTTGTCGCGTTCGGCGAACACCCGCCCAGGCTGGCTCAATATTCCGTCGCTCAGGGCCACCCCAGCAGCCGGGCCGCTTTCGGCAGGCATGGCAAGCCTCCATATTTGTTAGGCGACATACAGTTTAAGTTAGGCGCCTAACAAACTCCAGAGGATTCACGGGATTGTGATCGCTGGTCACATTGCCCGAATTCTGAAACGCCAAGGACATTGACGGTCATATGGTTAGCCAGCACACAAATCGCGTCCCGCTGCGCGCAGGTTACCCGGAGTTACCCATGGCCCCCCGACCACCCCACCGTCTTCCACCGGAACCGCCGCCGGCGCTGCTGGAGGCCTTTCGCAAGCGTTTCCCGGCAGAGGATCTTCCCGCTCTGAGCGTAACAATCGCGCTCCGCACCGCCGCCCAGCAGGTGGAGAACGCCATCACCAAATGGATGGCAGGCACGGTCGGGTCGCCCGCGCGCTTCCAGATCCTGGGGCTTCTCTGGGCGTCCGAGGGGCGTGGCGTTCCACACAAGGAGATCGTCGCGGCCCTCGAAGTCACACGCGCGACCGTATCCGGACTGATGGCGGGTCTCGAGCGCGACGGCTTCGTGACGTCCGCCGTGGACAGCGACGATCGCCGCAACCTGATCGCGAATCTGACGCCCAAAGGCCGGACGGTTATGGAAGCGGCCGTCGAAAGAAATGCCGCGCGGCTGCGCACGGCGCTGGCGCCGCTGTCGAAAGATGACATAACAACAATGACGGCGCTGTTGCAGCTTATCCGGCAAGGCTTCGCGGCCTGCGCAGGCAACGACGACGAGCCGCAAGTGGCGCCGGACGTCCGGTAATCGCATCCGAGGCCGTGCTTTCAAGAGAACGCGCGGAGCCGCCTTGGACAGTGCGCCGGTGGTGCCGCGCTCTGCGGCAGGGGATGAGCACTGCGGCTGACCGGCGAGCGGCCATTCCCGGAGCAATGGACATCCGCACAAAAATTCTCTCCGCGCGGGAATAAAATCGTCCCTTGCCGTGTCTATGGAGTCAGGAGATCGACGGCAGAGACGGCAGACAAGCCAAGCCTCTCGCGCCAACGCCTCCCCGCTGCACGGAAAGAGCGATAAAGCCCGACACCCTTTCCTGCGGGTCATGAGGAACAATTACTCGGGTGTGGAAAGGTCTTTTACCGTGAATATTGTGCGGATTTTTGGTGCTGCCCTCACTCTGACGATGCTGGGCGGTGTGGCGGCGGTGGCGCAACCGGTGCCGGCGGATCAGGCGGCGGTGCCCCAGCCGGTTACGGCGCTTCCCTCCGCTCAGGTGACATCGGACCAGGCCCTGGCCTGGTCACTGGACCTTCCCCAGCCGAAGCAAGTGACCAGCGCTCCTCAGGTCATCCAGGAACCGAAAAAACTTCCGCTTGCAGATTTCGGACAGTGGGATGAAGCCTCATCCGAAAACTGAGACTGCCTGATCGCTGACAGATTCTGATCGGAAAGGGCTTCGCGCACGGCAGCGCGAAGCCCTTTGTTGCGCGGCGTTCGTTCCGAGAAATGAACGAACGCCGCCCGCTTAGGCGCGGCCCTTCGCGAAGACGATGCTGCCGAGAACGCCGTCACGCCGGATCAGGCCATGGAACAGGCGGGGGCGACATATCGAACTGGATGATGTTGAGGAGTCCGCAATGGCAGCACGCCCCGCGCAGGAAGACGGCATGCGCGAGACGGATATCATGGCGGCCGTGAACCGCCTGCCGGACGATCAGCGCAGTGTTCTGCTGCTCATCTCCGTCGAAGATCTGAGCTATGCCGATGCCGCGCGGGTTCTTGACGTGCCCATCGGCACAGTTATGTCCCGCCTCGCCCGAGCCCGCGAGAAGCTGAGGCGGCTGATGCAGGATGAGCGCCCTGCCGGCGTGTCGCAACCCTATCTACGGAGCGTAAAGTGAACGCCGCCCGGCCGATTCTGGAAGACGACCTGCACGCCTTTGTCGATGAGGCGCTTGATGCCGCACGGCGGGCGGAGGTCCAGGCCTATCTCGACACGAACCCCGCATGCGCCGCGCGCGTTGCGGCCTATTCGCGGCAGCGCGAGGAGCTGCGGGCGGCGCTCCGCCCTGTGGCGCAGGAGCCCATCCCGCCGGAACTCAGCCTCAGATATCTGACGGAAAGGCAGCGGCCGCAACGGGCCGTGCCGTGGCGCATGGCGGCGGCAGCCATGGTGCTGCTCGCCATCGGAGCCGCGGGCGGCTGGTCTATGCGCGGGCCCGTCTCGGCTCCCCTCGCCCAGAACGGCATTACCGGCCTCGCGCAGGAGGCTGCCTACACTTACGACGTCTATGGCGCGGACCCGACCCACCCGGTCGAGTTCCAGGCAGCCGAAAAGGCGCAACTGGTCGATTGGATCTCAAGCCGGCTGCACCTCAGCCTGTCGGTTCCCGACCTCAGCGCATCGGGCTATCGCTTCATGGGCGGGCGGCTGGTGGCGACGCCCCATGGGCCGGCGGCCCTGCTCATGTACGACAATCGCCAGGGCCTGCGCCTTGCCATGCTCGTGCGCCCGATGGAGGTGGACAAGACCATGCGCATGACGGAGCACAGCACAGGCACGGTGAACGGCTTCGCCTGGGCCGAGCGAGGCATCGGCTACAGCCTGGTCGGCGCTACGTCAGCGGAGATCCTGCATCCTCTGGCCAATGCGGTTCGCCGGCAAATCGACGAAAAGGCCTGACGCGCCGGCATTGTCCGGCCGGCTGACCCACAGCCGGCGAGGCGATGGATTGCGCAGGGGGCTCGGCCTAATCGGCATGACCGAAGGCTGAATGATCTCCGCACAGGATGCTGATGTCGAGGCCCGGCCCCTCATCCCGGATTTGAAGGGAGAAGCCATGGAGGCGCACGATCGCCGCAACAAGGCTCAGGCCGATGCCGTGGCCAGGGACCGATGAATGCCCGAGACCGCGATGGAAGCGGCGGAACACAGCCTCCCGGTCGTCTTGCGCAATGCCAGGTCCGGTATCGATGACCCTGACCGAGGTCGCGACATGGCCGATGCTCGTCAAGGAACAGCGAACCTCGCCGCCGACCGGCGTAAACTTTATGGCATTGTCCAGAAGGTTACAGATCGCCTCCATCAGCAGGTCATGGTCGCCGATGACATAGGCGGCAAGTCCGGCATCCACCCGGATGGTAATGCGCCGCACCTCGGCGCTTGGCGCGTAGAGATCCGCCGCGTCGTGGACCAACTCGGCGACATTGACCCGGCCAAAATTCGCGCCACGCTTTCCCTCGTCCAACTCGCGGATGCGCAGGATGCCGGAGATGATCGACAGCGCGTGGTCGATATCCCGAAGAGCACGCTCGCCCACCTGGTGGAATTGTCGCGGTGTCGCGGCATCCTGGTGACCACGCTCCAGCCGTGCACGAAGCCGCATCAGGGGCGTGCGCAATTCGTGAGCGATATCGTCGCCAAGTGCGCGAAGGTCGTCCACCGCCTCCTCGAGCCTGTCGAGCATGGTGTTGACCGAGGAGGACAAGCGATCGAACGGATCAATCGACGAGCGTACGGGCAGGCGGCGCTGCAGCCGCCCCTCCATGACATCCTCAATCGCCGCCTGGACTTTGCGGAAATGTCCCTGGGCGCGCCAGCTCAGGAACATGCCGAGCACGACCGCCACCAGAATCGCAGGGGCGGTCACCAACACCAGGGCCCGTTCGATCAGACCGTGGATGTATTGCAGCTCGTCCATATCGTAAGCGAAGACCACATGCCCCCCACCGGACGTCGGGCAGGCGATGGCCCGGTTCTGGTCCGGAACTGCGATGGGCGGGTCGGTGCGGATCAGGCCAACATTCATCGGGCGGGATTGCCTCAGCAGAATCGCTGGCAATACCGCGATATTCCCGGCCAGGACATTACCCTGGGCGTCAAACACGCCGACCATCTTGGTCCGATGGACATCGGCCGCGACCATATGCCGCACCGCATTGGCCAAGGCACGCGGCTTGAAATTCTCAAAGGCCATGCAATCCGAGACGAGACCGCTGTCGACTTCGCCGACGGAGCTTCGAACGGTCCAAAAGTAGAACAGGCCAGACAGAACCGCGGATTGCAAGAGTAACACAAGAGCAATGGCGACGCTCCATCGGACGCTCGTTGTCCGTAGCGCTTCACCGATACTCATCGAGCCGATATCCCTGCCCGCGGACATTTCTGATAAGCGGGACTTCGTTTGGCGCATCAATTTTCCGCCGCAGCTTGCTCATATGAACATCGACGACATTCGAACGCGGTTCGAACCGGTAGCCCCAGACATCCTGCAAAAGCATCGACCGCGTGACGATCCGTCCCGGACGCCTGATGAAATACTCAAGAAGGTCGAGTTCCCGCGCCTGCAGATCAAGATCGCGGCCCGCTCGGGTCGCGCTGCGCAAGAGCAGATCAATCTCGATCGGTCCACATCTGAGAATCGTCTCTCTCGTCTCCACCGGGCGCCTGAGCACCGCATCAAGCCGCGCAACCAGTTCGACAAGCGCGAAGGGCTTCGGAAGATAGTCATCACCGCCTGCGCGAAGGCCGCGAACCCGATCGTCAAGGCGGCCGAGTGCACTCACGACGAGAGCCGGCGTCCGGATGCCCTCCTCTCGTATGGTCTTGATGACATCTAGACCTTCCAGGCCAGGGAGAAGGCGGTCGACGATCAGAACATCGAAGGCGCCGCGCGCCATGGCAAGCCCCGTCGTACCGCTATCCGCGCAGACGACCGAGTGACCACAACGCTCCAATTCGAGCGTTACTTCCTCAGCTGTCTCCTGATCATCTTCTATCAGAAGGACCTTCGCCAACGCACATATCCTATGTCGGTCGCGCCTAATCCAGGGCGCAAGCCGGACCCTGTCTGATCTGACGTCTTATAGTTGTTTTACAACGCCCGTCCAGGCGGCGATCATGAAAGCCTATTCATAAATTCTGAAATGTACGTTATCAGTCTAAACAGCAATTCATGATAAATCGCGTTTCACAAACTTGGAAATTCTTTATTATAAACACCGCTGCACTCGCCGGAAGATCTTCTATCCTTGCTCCGTCACTCAACGGAGGCTCCCGTGCGACTTGCGAAATCTCTCTTGGCAGAATTCATTGGCACATTTGCGCTAATCTTCATTGGTGCCGGTGCGGTCACCGTTCTCCCGCCGCACTCGATCGCAGCCGTGGCCTTGGCTCATGGTCTCGTCATCATGATCTTTGCCTATTCCTACGGGAAGGACAGTGGATCCTTCATCAATCCGGCAATGACCCTCTCCGCCGTGGTTGCCGGAGAGTACCCTCTCATGGAGGCGATCCCTGTCATCATCGCGCAGTTCATCGGCGGCATCCTCGGCGCCGAGGCGCTCCTGGCCATTTACGGCCACGGCGCCCCTAACCAGCTCGGCCAGACGCTCATCGACCTTCACCAGACCACGCTTCTGGGCGGCTTCCTGCTCGAAGCCATCGGTTCCTTCTTCCTGGCCAATACCATTCTGAACGCGGGGATCCGCGGCGCCGGCGGCATCCTGGCCCCGCTCGCGATCGGCATGACCCTGACGGTCTGCATCTTCGCGTTCGGCCCCATCACCGGCGGAAGCCTTAACCCTGCCCGGACCCTTGGCCCGGCAGTCGCGAACGGCAATTTCAGCGAGGTCGATATCTACTTCGCCGCGCAGATCCTCGGCGGTGTCGTGGCTGGGCTGCTCTACCGCTTCGTTTGGAAGAAATCCGAGACCACGGCCGCCCTCCCGCAGCCGGCCGCGCAGTCCGTGTAAGGGCTCAGGGACCCGCGATACCCCCGGGCCCCCGGCCGCTGGCATCGAACGCCCCCCTTCCGGCCGCGCGATGTCCGCACAACAGCGGCCCGGCCCTTGTTCCAGGCGCTATCCAACGGGTAGCGCCTGGAACGGTATTCCTCTAGGAATACGGGCGTCCAGAGTGCCGCAGGGGCCGTATGGACCGCGACGATAGATGCATGATGCGTGAGAGCCATAACAAAAAAATGGGCATCACCCTTTGTTACGGCGATCAGTTTATTCCTGCTTTCTGCGCCAATCTCTCAGGGAGGACCACGAAGTGAAATATACCAAACTTGGCCGCACGGGGCTTGAGGTTTCCAAAATCTGCCTCGGCTGCATGAGCTACGGCATTCCTGAGCGCGGCAGCCATCTTTGGAGCCTGGGCGAAGAGGAAAGCCGTCCCTTCATTCGCCAGGCACTGGAAGCCGGAATCAATTTTTTCGATACAGCGAATGTCTATTCCGACGGCACGAGCGAGGAGATCGTCGGTCGCGCGCTCAAGGACTTCGCGCGCCGGGATGACGTTGTCATCGCGACCAAGGTGCACGGCCGGATGCGGCCCGGCCCCAACGGCGCGGGCCTGTCCCGTCGCGCCATCATGAGCGAGATCGATGCCAGCCTGCGGCGGCTGGGAACCGATTATGTCGACCTCTATCAAATTCACCGGTGGGACAGCACAACGCCGATCGAGGAAACCCTGGAGGCGCTGCACGATATCGTGAAGGCCGGAAAGGTCCGCTATATCGGCGCATCCTCCATGTATGCGTGGCAGTTCGCGCAAGCCCTCGCGATTGCCGAGCGCCACGGCTGGACCCGCTTCGTCAGCATGCAGAACTACGTCAACCTGCTCTATCGGGAAGAAGAGCGGGAGATGCTCCCTCTGTGCAAACAGGAAGGCATCGGCGTGATCCCCTGGAGCCCGCTGGCGCGCGGCCGCCTGACCCGCGACTGGGATGACCGCAGCGCGCGGTCCGAAACGGACGAGTTCGGCAAGACCCTCTATGCCGCGACGGCGGAGGCCGACCGCAAGGTGGTTGATCAGGTCCGCCTGGTCGCGGAACAGCGCGGTCTCCCGCGCGCGCAGGTGGCGCTTGCCTGGCTGCTCGGCAAGTCGGCGATCACCGCGCCGATCGTGGGCGCGACGAAGCCGCAGCATCTCGCCGATGCGGTCGCCGCCGTCGATGTCAGCCTGACGGCTGACGAAATCAAGCAGCTTGAGGCGCCCTACGTGCCTCATGCCGTTTCCGGCTTCGCCTGACCCCTGAGCGGACGGGACGGTCGCAGGAGCGCCAAAGCCTCCTGCAACCGTCCCGTTCGTTTTGACGGATCCGGCGCGGGCAGGCGACCGTCACAAGCGTCGATGATACGCCAACCATGCAATCGGCTGGTTTTTGCAGGGCAGATGCGCATGACAAAAATACCTCGCATTGGCCTTGCCCCTGGCTTCTTTTTCCACAATCGATACATTTCGAGGAATGCCGTCCCTCTCCGCGCCCCGGCGCCCAACCTATAGCCATGCGCAGATCCTGCGGGTCATCACCGGCATCATGCTCTGCATGCTGCTGGCGGCGCTGGACCAGACGGCCGTCATTCCCGCGGTCCCCGCCATTGCGCGTGAACTGCGGAGCTACGACCACGTCTCCTGGGTCGTGACCGCCTACTTGCTGACCTCAACGACGGCCACGCCGATCTTCGGCAAACTGTCCGACACCTACGGCCGGCGTGCCTTGATGATACCGGCCATCGTGATTTTCGTCCTGGCCTCGGTGCTCTGCGCGATGTCAGGGAATTTGACGGAGCTTATCATCTGCCGCGGCTTGCAGGGCATTGGCGGCGCCGGGCTCCTGGCCATGGCGCAGGCCTCGGTCGCAGACGTCGTCTCGCCACGGGAGCGCGGGCGCTATCAGGGTTACCTCGCCGGCACCTGGGCGGTGGCGTCCGTCGCGGGACCCGTTCTCGGCGGGTATGTGACGGAAGGGCTCAGCTGGCGCTGGATCTTCTGGATGAACCTGCCGCTTGGCCTGCTCGCCATCCTGCTATGTGACCGGGCGCTCCGGTTGCTCCCCGTGGTGCCGCGCCAGAGCCGCATTGATGTGACAGGCGCGCTGCTGCTGACAGGCAGTGTTACCGCGCTGCTGCTGACGCTGAGCTGGGCCGGCACGGCCTATGCCCTGCTGTCGGCGCCCGTCCTCCTCACGGGGCTCACCGGCCTTCTTCTGCTGGCGGCACTGATCGCGCAGGAGCGACGGGCGGAAGACCCGCTTCTGCCGCCGCGGCTCTTCCGCAATGACATCTTCCTGTGCGGCGTATCGGTCACCTTCTTCGCCTCGGCCGCGCTTTTCGTCGCCATCTTTCTGTTGCCGATCAACTTCCAGATCATCCACGGCTATGGCGCAGAGGCTTCGGGGCTGCTTGTCATGCCCTTCCTCGTCTCCAGCACCGCCGGCTCCTACGTGGCGGGGCAGATCGCGCGCCGCATAGGCAAATCGAAGGCGATCCTCCTCACAGGCCTCGGCAGCGCGGTCCTGGGCTTCCTGCTGCTCAGCCTCACGACAGCGGATAGCAGCGCCACCCTCATCATGGTCGAAAGCGTGATCATGGGCGCCGGCATCGGCATGTGCATGCCGACCGCGATTGTGGTGGTGCAGAATGCGGTGGAGCAGCGCGACATGGGCACGGCCACGGGGGCGCTTCTGCTGCTGCGCTCCATCGGCGGCGCCGGCGGCAGCACCGTGGCGGGCTCCTTGCTCACGCTCCGCTTCCGGCAGGCCGAACACGCGGCCCATCTGCACCATCTGATTGACTTCGGGGCTCTCAGCACCGGCGCGCCGCTGCTGGACCAGCTGTCGCGGCGCACGCATGACATCATCCGCGACGGCTTGTCCTCCGGCTTCACCCTCGCCTATCTCGTCGCGGCCATGCTGCTGATCAGCGCCATCCTGGTCGTCATGCGGCTGCGGGATATCGCGCTGCGCTCCTCGCCCGAACCCGAAGGCCCCGCCATCGGGCATTGAATGGCGCCCGGCCGTGGTCTGGCCGGGCGCCCAGTGCCGCGACTGCGCCCCTCAGGAAGCGCGGGCGATGCGGAAACCCTCAACCTCCGTATGAAGCGGCAAGCGGCCCCAGCGCTCCAGGTCATGCAGGATGACCAGGCGATCGAGATCGCCGCCGATTTCCTTGTTGATGCGATCGATCGTCTTCAGCTGATCCCAGGCGCTGCCGATCGCGTTGACCAGCGGCGCGTAGACGCCGTCGTGGTTATGGCCGCAGATATTGGATTTCGTGTAGAGGCAGTCGCCCGAGATCACGATGCGGCCGCGTTCTGTCTGAAGAATGATGAACTGCTGGCCCATGGTGTGGCCCATGCCAAGGCGCACATGCAAGCCGGGCAACAGATCATCGACGTCGCCATCGACCAGGTTCAGCCGATGCTCGACAGAGGCGTCAAAGGCGTTCCGCAAATCGTCAGGGTTGATGATCTGGGTGAGGAAGCCGTACTGGCGCGGCAGCGCCATGGCCTCGATCCAGCTCAGGATTTCACGCTTCTGAATGTGAAGGCGGGCGTTCGGGTATTTGCCGATCGACCCCATATGGTCGAAATGGGCATGGCTGAGCACGATATCCGTCACATCCTCAGGTGCCACACCCATCTCTCTCAGCATGCGCAGAGGCGAGATCCAGGTCGGAATCCCGAACTTGACGCTCATCGCCTCACCGCTGCCTTCCCGCATGAAGCCGGTATCAACCAGCACGATGCGCTCTGCCTGGCGGGCGAGGATGAAGGAAAATGGGACATCGGCGACGCCGGTCTCCCCCATCACAAGCCCGCCCAAGGCCTGATCCTTGGCGCGCGCATATTCGATGACAAAGACGTCCCAATTATTATCTGACATAGTCTTCTCCGGTCTAGCTGGCCGCGATGCTCCGCCCAAGGCTCGAGAGCGCGACCGCGACAATCAAGATAGCGCCCTGCAGGACATATTGGGAAAATGTCGGTGCGCCGAAGATGCTGAGCCCATTGAAGCCAAAGGCGATGATCAAGGCGCCGATCAGTGTACCCAGGATATGAAACTCTCCGTCACGCAGGGTGGCAGAACCCAAGAACACCGCGGCGAAGGCTGTCAACAAATAACTGTCAGCCGCGCCGGTTGTGCCGCTGCCGAGGCGCGAGGCGAGCAGAATGCCGGTCATGGCCGCGCACACGCCTGATATCACAAAGCCGAGAAGCTTGATCCGGTCAACATCGATGCCGGCCAGCCGGGCGGCAGCCGGGTTGCCGCCAACCGCCTGGATTTCCTGCCCCAGCGATGTGCGCTCTACCAGAAGCCAGAGGCCACCCACAACCGCGACCATGATGAGGATATTGTTCGGAATGCCGAAAAGCCAATGGCCGAGCGAGATCCCCAGGAAGGCATCAGGCACGCCGGCCACAATCGGCACACCCTCGGAATAGGCAAAGGCAAGGCCGGTCAGAATCGTGCCGGTGCCAAGCGTGGCAATGACCGAATTGACCTTTGCCTTGGTCACGATCAGCCCGTTGACAAGGCCGATGACCGCGCCGACCCCCAGCACGATGATGACTGCGAGCAGAATAGGCAGATGGTTGCTCACGATCAGCCCGGTGACGAGAATACCGTGCAGGCTCGCCGCGAAACCGACGGAAAGGTCAAGCTCGCCCACAATGACCGCAACCGTGAGCCCGGCCGCGATGATCATCGTCAGCGACGCCTGGTTGACGACGTTGACGAAATTATTGGCCGTCGGGAATGCCTCAGGCGAGGCGATCGCAAAGATCAGCATCATGCCGATGAGCGCGATGATGGTCCCGTAACGGGCCAGAAACTCCAGATAGGATTTAGCCCGCGGTGACAACCGGCGGTTGGCTAGACTGATGTCAGACAAGGACAGATTCCTCCGGCTGGCGGCTTTCTGCGTAGCTCGCCTCGATAATCGCATTCCGCGAGATGGTGTCACCGCTCAGCTCGCGCACGATCTGGCCCTCCGCCATGACGAGGACACGGTCGCAGAGATCGGGCAGCTCATCCGGCTCGGAAGAGATGACGATCACGGCCATGCCTCTTTCCGCCAATTCGCGGATCAGCCGATGAATCTCGCGCCGTGCGCCAATATCGACGCCGCGGGTCGGTTCATCCAGGATGAGCACTTTGGGCAAGCGCAGGAGCCAGCGCCCGATGACAACCTTTTGCTGGTTGCCGCCGCTCAGCCCCCCGACGGGCGTCTCGATATTGGCTGCCTTGATCGCGAGATCGCGTACGATGCCATGGCAGAGGCTGTCGCGCTTGCGATAGTCGATCAGCGGCAGCGCCGCGCTTTTGCGGATGGCGGCGAGGTTCGAGATCTGCAGATTGAAGGCGACGCTTTTGGTCAGCAGCAAACCCTCGGCGCGCCGTTCCTCGGGCACCAGGCCCAGACCGGCGCGCACCGCCGCCGAGGGGCTGCGTGGCGCGAAGGGGCGCCCGTCCAGCACCATGCTGCCGGCATGCCTCCGGTCCGCGCCGAAGATGAGCCGTGCGAGTTCGCTGCGCCCGGCGCCGACGAGCCCGCCAATGCCGAGCACCTCCCCGCGATGGAGATCGAAGCTCACCCCGCGGACACGGGGAAAGCGGGCCAGGCCGCGCACCGCGAGCACGGTCTCGCCGCGCTCTGCCGCTTGCGGCGTGCGGCTTACCGGCTCCACGGCACGGCCGACAATCGCCTGGACCAGCGCCGCACGGCTCAGGGACGCGGCATCGAGCTGCGCGACGGACTGTCCGTCCCGGAAGGCGGTGACGCGCTGGCAGAGCCGCAGGATTTCATCGAGCCGGTGCGAAACATAAAGAATGGCGACGCCGGAGCGCGCCAGGTCCTCGATGATCGCAAACAACCGCTCGGCCTCGCTGGCGGAAAGCGAGGCCGTCGGCTCATCCATCACGATCAGCCTTGCCTTGCGCATCAGCGCCCGGCAGATGTTGATGAGCCAATTCTCTGCGGTGGAAAGGCCCTTCACATTGGCGAAAAGCGGCGCGGTAAGCCCCACGCGCGCCGCGGTGGGCGCGACATCGCGGGCCATGGCGCGCCAGTCGATCATGCCGAAGCGTGTCTTCTTCGGCAGGCCGAGCATGATGTTCTGAACAACCGTCATGCCCGGAATGAAGGCAAGCTCCTGATGGATGAAGCTCATGCCGAGATCGCTCGCCCGGTGCGGTGTGCCAAGCGTCACCGCGTGGCCGTCAACCGTAATGCGGCCGCTGTCGGGCTGAACAAGGCCTGCGAGGATGCGGATCAGGGTTGACTTGCCGGCGCCGTTCGCCCCCACCAGGCCATGCACCTCGCCAGGCCTGAGTGAGAGCGACACGCCCTTCAGCGCCTGCACGCCGCCATAGGATTTGGCGATATCCACCACGTCCACAAAGGGCGGGGCAGTATCCGCCAGGGCGCTTTCGGCCAACATATCGCGGTGACCCCGTTACTTGCGTTACTTGCCGAGGGCGTCGGGATGCGCCTTGATGAAGGCGCCCACATTCGCCTGTGTCACCAGAACCGCCGGCACTTCAACCGCCTTCGGCTGCCAGTTCGCACCCGCGGCTTTGATCTTGCTAAGCAGCTTCACCATCTGATAGCCCTCCGTATAGCTATCTTCCCAGGCGGTCGCCGTCATATAGCCTTCCTTGATATTCTCGATGGCCTGCGCGTTGCCGTTGACGCCATAGACCTTAACATCTTTGCGCCCCTGCTGGCGGATCGCGCTGATCGCGCCGATTGCGGGGTCATCCCAGCAGCCCCAGACCGCAAGATTGCCGCTGCCGGCGGGATTGGCGGCAAGCCAGGCATTGGCGTATTGAGCGCCGTCCTCGAAATAGCCTGGGATACGTACCTCATCCTTGGTCACCTGGATGCCGGGATAATTCTTGAGCATCTGGTCAAGCAGAACCTCGCGGTTGCGGCAGACTTCACCCGTGCGATAGGTGAGCGCAAGCAGTTTCCCCTTGCCGCCCATGTCCGCCACCATCTGCGCGATCACGGGTTCAGCCACCGGCGCACCGGAGCCATTGGTGGCGGCGACCGAACTGCCGATGCCGCCGCCCCACGTCACCACCGGAATATGGGCATCACGCGCGGCGAAAAGCCCGGCGCCAATCGAGGAATAGGGGAAAACCATGTCGATCACGGCGCTCGCGCCGCGCTGGACAAAATTCTGGATGGCGGCATTGGCCTGGTCGGCGCTGCCGGCAGCGTCAACCACCGAGACGGTCCAGCCGCCTTCCTGACCGGCGGCCTCCGCCCCTTTGATGTAACGGGCGTTATTGGCCTCAGTGGCCGAGATCGAGACGATACCGAGCAGCGGCTTGTCGGCCGCATGGGCGCTCACGGTGAGCAAAAGGCCGCCGGCCGCCAAAAGGCCAGCCATCCATGTCCGCATTTTATCCTCCCTCGCTGTTTTTGTGTGATGGCACCGGCTGAGCCAGCGAACACCACCTAAGCGTTTTGGCGAAATTTGCCGATTAAGGCGCGCGAGGCAAGGCTTTTCTGGTGATATCTGTTGAGAACCGGAAGAAGTTGCTGCCTTATAGAACGCCCTTTTGTCCCAAACCGTTTAGCCAGGTGCGATTTGCCGACCATACGGGATGTAGCCAAGGCCGCCGGCGTCTCCACCGCCACGGTCTCGGCCGTCGTCAACAACAGCGCCTATGTCAGCCCGACATTGCGCGGGCGCGTGCTGGCGGCGATCGAGACGCTGCACTATGCGCCCCTCTCGGCTGCCCGCACGCTGAAGCGCGGGCGCAGCCAGATCATCGCGCTCGTCGTATCGGATCTGGCCAATCCGTTTTTTGGACGCATCGTTTGGGCAGCGGAAGCAGCGGTCGCCGCCTGGGGCTATTCCCTGCTGGTCTTCAACAGCGATGAGAAGCCAGAGAATGAACGGCGCATTCTCAGCCGCATCCGCACCCTCTCCTGTGATGGCGTGGTGCTGGTGCCCGTCGGCACGAGCTTGCGCCACGAGCAGCGGGACTTTGACCGCAACGCCATGCCAATGGTCTTGTTCGGACGCACCATCGCCGACGCGCCCTGCAATTCTGTCCGGCTCGATAATATTTCCGCCGCCCGGCAGGTGACCGATTACCTGATGGATCTTGGGCACCGGCGCATCGGCACCATCACCGGACCGCTGCATATCTCAACTGGCCGCGGCCGGCTGGATGGCATGCTGCAAGCCATGGCGGCGCGTGGCCTGGTGCCCGATCCCGCGCTGATCCGCTCGGGCGAGTTTCGCGAGGATGTGGCCTATTCGGTGGCGCGGGATCTGCTGGATTGCGATGACCGGCCGACCGCCCTTTACGTTGCCAATGGTGTCATGGCGTTAGGTGTCATGCGGGCGCTGGCCGATCTCGGCCTGCGCTGCCCGGACGATATTTCCATCGCCTCCACCGATACGATCCCGGGCGTTGGGGGCTTGCGCCCACGCCTCACCCGCACCGAACACCCGGCGGTGGACATGACGAACGAAGCGCTCAGGCTCCTGATCGACAGGATCGAGCGCGGTGCCCAGGGGGCACCGCCCCGGCATGTCGTGTTCCAGCCGGCCATGGTGCTCGGCGACAGCTGCAAGCCCGCCTTCGTCCCGGCCGCCGTGTAAGCGGCCCAGCCTGCCGCGTGCGGCCTCTGTTCAACCCTTCAGCAGGGGCAGACCTTCACCACCATCGGCGTGCCGATGGCGACAGAACCGGTCTGCGTCAAAGCGCCGGTATCTTCCGCACGCCGGAAGATCGTGATGGAGTCGCTGTGCTGGTTGGCAACCAGCATGTACCGCCCCGAGGCGCTCAGGGCGAAGTTCCGCGGCCACTGGCCCCCTGTCGGGGTCTGGCCCAGGGCGGTCAGCAGCCCTGTCTCAGGATTGACGGCGAAGCTGGCGATGCTGTCATGGCCGCGATTGGCGCCATAGAGAAACCGGCCATCGGGTGAGAGCTGCAGCTCCGAACAGTTGTTCAGTCCCGAAAAATCCGCAGGCAAGGTCGAGACGATCTGGCGGAGCTCAAGCGCGCCGGTCTCGGCATCATAGCCCAGATAGGCGATCGTCCCGCCAAGCTCGTTGATGGCATAGGCGCGGACACCGGAGGCATCGAAGATGAAATGCCTCGGGCCTGAGCCGGGAGGAAGCACCAGGGGCAGGGGTGCGCCGTCCCGATGCAAAATCCCCCGATCGAAACGGTAGCTGTAGATGCGATCACTGCCCAGATCGGTCACGATGACGAAGCGGTTGTCGGGGCTTGCGACCGCGCAATGGGGGTGCGGGCAAGTCTGGCGGATGGGCAGAGGCCCCTGCCCCGCATGCTTGACCATCGAGACCGCAGGATCGAGCCCGCCATCCTCGCGGATCGGAAAGCTGGCAACCGCATAGCCCGGAATGTCGTCATCGAACCCGTCCCGGGGCCCACGGGCGTAGTTCGCCGCAAAAGCAAACTTGCCGCTGCGATCAAGGCCGCAATACGCGGTGAGGCTCCCACCCGATACCTGCTTGTTGATGTAGCGGAGGCGCCCCTCGGGCGAGAGCGCATAGGCGGACAAGGTCCCTTCATTCCAGCCGAAGACCTCGGTCGTCACATAGATGTGGCGGCCGTCTTTGTCCGCGGCGATGAAGCTCGGATTGTCGATGCCGGTCTGACAGTAGAGGCGTGACAGTTGTCCTCTGGTCTCGTCAAAGTCGAAGACGGTAATGCCCTCGCCACGCGCTTGCTTGAAGGTGGGGGTCCCGCGCGTCAATGCGCCGACCAGAATACGGGATTTCTCAGACATTGATATCTCCACCATGAAGCGGTCCGAGCTGCCCCGAGCCGTGCGCGTTGTTCCCGCAGGCCAGAACGGCGATGATGCCGGGCCTGTGCCCTATCCGGCAGCCTTGATCCAGTCGAGCCGCGCCGCCGGGATCAGGCCATAATTGTAGAAATTGACCCCGTCCGCGCCGGCTTGCGTCGCGGCGAGAACACGGTCCCGCAAGACCGCAGGCCCCGAGACTTCGGGGTAGAAAACGCGCAGAGCCGTGCCGAGATAGCGGTCAGCGCCGAGCAGGCGACGCGCCGCAGCCGTCCGCCGCGTGAGTGTCGCAAGATCTATGTCATAGGCACAGAGAATGAGGCCGTCGCAGGCATCGCGCAGCCCTGCCGTATCGAGGCCGCCGAGCCAGTCTGCGGCGAAATCCATCACCGCGTAGATCGCGGAGTCCTTGTGCGCGCGTGCGCGAACCTCGCCGATCAGGCTCATCACCGGCTCCCGGCGCCAGAGCAGATAGGCGTGCAGTGCCGGCCAGGGCGCGAAGGCGTCCAGCCCGCGCGCCATGAGGTCCGGGATGCGGGGGTTCGGCACCGCCTGCTCAAAACGCTCCGAGAGCCAGCGGCGCGCTACCTCTGCTGCCGCCTCGGCATCAACGCCCGCCCTCGCCGCCCTTTCCCGGCAGGCATCGCAAAAGCAAAGCGAGAGCAGCAGGTCATCCTCGGCCGACAGCCCCACGCCATCCTTCTCGTGATGCAGCCCATGCGCGTAGCCCATGAAGCCGATCGTTTCCAGCTCAACGGCATCGACCCGGCAGCCATGGGTCAGGTCCTCCACCAGCGCGCAGACATAGGCGCGCGCATCCGGATGGGACGGGCAGATGGCGTGAGGATAGGCCTCGCCGAAGGCGCTGCGGGTCGCGATCTCGGGGTAGGCCGCGCCGAGGCGGCTGTTATGCAGGCAGACGGTCCAGGCCGAGACCGACAGCCCGGTGCGCTCGCGCGCCGCCACCAACTCGCGCAGCACATCCCCTTGCGCGACCAGGGACGCAACCTGCGGCGCGATGCGCGACCCGGCCCAGCGCGCCGGGTCGGGGCGGAAATAGAGGGTGCCGTCCTCAGGGCTATAGGTCGTGCGGCGCGGGCTGCGCGGCTGCAGGAAACGCCCCGCATGATAGGCGCTGGCAAGGCTGATGCGGTTGAGCCCGCCACGCCCGGCGATCTCCGCGGCCGCGGCCTCCAAACCCAGATCCTGCACATCCCAGGGATAGGTCCAGATTGCGCGGAGGGGCTTGGTCATCATTGTCTCCAGAAAGGCGGACGGCTCAGCGCCGCGCGGCCTCGCGGCCGGAAATGAGGAGCAGCCCCAGCACAAGGGCACCGAACAACACGTCCCGCAAGCCTGGGGAGGCATTCACGACGGTGATCAGGGCGGTGATTGTCACCAGCAGCACCGCGCCGGGCAGGGTGCCGCCGTAGGTGCCGTGGCCGCCCAGAATGGACGTGCCGCCCAAGACCACGGCCGCGATCGAGGCCAGCAGGTAGGGGTCACCGATGCCGACATAGCCCTGGCCGTTCATGCCAAGCGCCAGGAGACCGGCAAATCCGCACATCAGGCCACTCAGCCCATAGGCACAGAGCAGTGTTGCCTGCGTATTCACGCCCGACAGTCGCGCCGCGAGCGGGTTGGCGCCCAAGGCGAAGAAGCGCGCGCCAAGCGGCGTTTTATGCAGCAGCACCAGCACGAGGACCGCGATGACGACCCAGAGCATGATGCAGGCGGAAAAACCGAAGGGCCGCGCTGACCCCAGCCATTCGACGATCGGATTGTCGAGACTGACCGCGCTGCCCCCGGCCATCAGGATCAGCACGCCCTGCAGAAAGGTTGCCATGGCAAGGGTCATGATCATCGGATGCACCCGCGCCCAGGCGATGCCGATGCCGTTGAGGAGGCCGACACCGGTCGCCAGTGCCAGGACCGCGAGGACCGCAAGCAGGCCCGTCTGGTCGCCGCCCC
The DNA here is from genome assembly GCA_963834475.1 of uncultured Alphaproteobacteria bacterium. Classification (GTDB taxonomy): domain Bacteria; phylum Pseudomonadota; class Alphaproteobacteria; order Acetobacterales; family Acetobacteraceae; genus Acidisoma. The sequence continues at coordinate 679,707 of CAWIBZ010000005.1, forward strand.
AGGTGAAGACCGGCAGGGCGACGGTTGTCAGCGTCACGATCGCGGCGACCGAAAGGTCGATGCCGCCCGCGATGACGACCAGCGTTTGCCCGGCCCCGACAAGGCCGATCACCGAGGCGAGTTCCAGGAGGTAGCGCAGATGCGGCCAGGACCCGAAGCCCGGGCTCAGGACTCCCGCCACCAGCCAGACCAGGAGCACCACGGCGGTAGCCAGAGCCGGGCGGCCAGGCCGCCATCGCGCCTTCAGTCGCGATGCGCTCACGGCCCGAGCCTCCGCCCCAGAAGCTGCGGCAATGCCACGGCGACAACAATGATGACGCCTTGGGCAATGTATTGGGCCACCGGCGGCATGCCGAGAAAGAACATGACGTTGATCATCACGGTCAGCAGCAGGCTGCCTGCCAGGGCGCCGCGCATGGTGCCTTCCCCGCCCAGGAAGCCCACGCCGCCGAGCACCACGGCAGCGATGGAATTGAGGGTGAAACTGGTCCCGATCACCGGATCGCCCGACCCGGTCTGGGCCGCGACGAACAACCCCGCCAGTGTGCAGAGCATGCCGCTGATGCCGAAGGCCGCGATCAAGGTCATCTCGACGGCGACGCCGGACCGGTAGGCGGCCACGGGGTTCTCGCCCGCCGCATAAAGCGCGAGGCCGTAGGGTGTCGCCAGATAGATCTTCCATGCGACCACGAGAAGACACAGCAGCAGCAGCAGGACGATCGGGTTATTGCCGGCCAGGGCCGCGGACAGCCAAGGCAGGATGCTGCCGCCGGGCCGCGGCAGGATGATCAGCGCCAGGCCACCGATGATGAAGGATCCCGCCAGCGTCACGATAATCGCGGGCAGGCGGATCAGCGCCACGATCACACCCGAGGCGAGGCCGACCGCGAGCCCCGCGAGCAGAACAAGGACGATGGATAGCCCGCTACCGAGCGGTGCCATCGTCGTGGCGGCGACAACAGCGCCGAGGCTGACCAGCGGCCCGATCGCGAGGCTGATGCCGCCTGTCAGCATCAGGATCGCCTGCGCCATGGCGACAAGCGCCAGCGGAAACCAGCTCTGCTCGAAATGGGCGAGGCCGGACGGGCTAAAGAGACCCGGAAAAAGCCCGGCATAGACGAGGACCAGCAGCACGACGACAGCGTAGAGCGGTGCGAGGCGCCGGTTACGCTGCCACTGGATGCGCCAATAGAGGCCGGATGACCGCGCCATGACTTTCGCCACCATCACGCAGCCTCACGCCTCTCGGCCACGCCCATGGCCGCGCCGACAATGCTTTCCTCTGTGGCGGTTCCACGGGGGAGGCCGGCCACGATCCGGCCCTCCCGCATCACCAGCACACGGTCGCAGAGATGGACGAGTTCCAGCGTGTCCGAGCTGACCAGGATGATGGCGCGCCCCTCCTCCGCGAAGCGGCGCAGCATCAGGTAGATTTCGCGCTTGGTTTCAACGTCGACGCCGCGGGTAGGATCATTCATCAGCAGGATCTGCGGGTTGCGCGGCATCCATTTGGCGAGCGCCACTTTCTGCTGATTGCCACCCGAGAGGGCCTGGACCGGGCGATCGAGGTCACCCTTCACGCTTAACAGCGCCGCGAGACCATCGGTCAACTTGCGCTCACCCCGCGCATCTCGCAGTGCGAGGCCCATGGCCCGGCCAAAGGACGGCAGAAGCATGTTGAAGCGGATCGAATGCGCGAGAAGCAGGCCTTCCCGCTTGCGATCGGCGGGCACATAGGCGATGCCGCGCCGATTGGCGGCCGTGACCGACCGGGCAAGACCCGCTGCACCCCCAAGCGTCGCGCTCCGCGCCTGCGCGGGCAGCGCGCCATAAAGGCCCAGAAGCAGGTCTTCCTGACCTTGGCCGACGAGACCGCCGATGCCCAAAATCTCCCCGCGCCGCAGCCTGAGCGCCGCCTCCCGCACCATCCCGGCCGAAAGCCCCTCGACCTCCAGCACGGTCTCCTCGGTCACCGCCGGCGCCCAGCCCGGGAAAAGATCGCCCGCATCACGCCCGACCATGAGGCGCACAAAGCCGTCCGGCGTCAGCCCCCGCATCGGCTGATCGGCCGTGCGCTCGCCGTCTTTGAGGATGGTGACGTAGTCGCAGAGCTCCATCACCTCAGCCAGGCGATGGGAAATGTAAAGTATGGCCACACCTTCGGAGCGCAGCCGGCGCAGAAGCGCCTTCAGCATCTCGGTCTCCGTCGCCGACAGCGAGGATGTGGGCTCATCAAGGATCAGAACGCGCGGTTTGCGGTAGAGCGCTTTAGCGATCTCCACCAACTGGCGCTGCCCGAGCGGCAGGTCCCGCACCGGGCGCGAGAGATCGCCGTGCAGGCCGACGAGCGCGCAGGCGTCACCCGCCCGGGCCGCAAGCGCGCGATAATCGACGCGGCCATGGCGGCGTTCATAGGCGCCGAGGCCGATATTCTCGGCAATCGAGAGATGGGAGACGAGGCTCAGCTCCTGGTGCACCACAGCCACCCCCGCCTCGCGCGCGGCGGCGGGGGAAAGCGCGTTCACGCTGCGGCCGGCAATCTCCAACCGGCCCACATCGGGCGTGAGATTGCCCGAGAGGATATTGATGAGGGTGGATTTGCCCGCGCCATTCTCCCCCATCAGCGCGTGAATACGCCCGCCATGCAGTTCAATCGATACACCGTGCAGCACGGGATTGCCGAAGAAAGCCTTCGACACATCCCGCGCGGCAAGCCTCACATCAGTCATAGCCAAAACCGATTACTTCTGGCTTTGGTTGATATAGCCCTGGAACATCGCATCGCTATAGGGCGAATAGATATAGCCATCGATGGGGAAGGTCTTGCCGCGTTCAAGATAGCTGTCCAGGGACGCATTCGTGATCACGGGCAGCGGCACGTTCACATGACGCGGCACCGGTTTCCCTTCCAGCGCCTGAACCGCGACATAGGCCGCCATGGCAACCAGCCAGTTCGGCTGCATGGCCGCCCAGCCCTTGACCCCGGTCTTTTTCCAAAGCTCCAGGAACTGCCGGTAGTTTTCACCCGTGATCGGCACGGGCGTGCGGCCCTGCCGCTCAAAGGCGAGCAGGGCGCCGGCAGAAAGGGCACCGCCCAGGGACAGCACGCCGTCGATCTTGGGATAGGTGAAGAGAAAATTCGTCACCGCTTCCTGCGCGGGCGCGGAGTTGTACGGCGTATTGGTCTCCGCCAGAATCTTGATGCCCGGATACTGCTTCAGCACCGCCATCGCACCGGCGCGGCGATCCTCGCTCACTGAAATGCCGGCGGGGCCGTTCAGGACCAGAATATTGCCGTGCCCACCAAGCGTTTGCGCCATCCAGGTCGCGGCATCACGGCCCCATTCCTGGGAGTTAACGATGATCTTGGACGTCAGATCATCGCTGTCGACGAGACTGTCGAAGCTGATCACCGCAATGCCCTTGGCGCAGGCCGCGGAGATCACCCGGTCAAGCGCGGTCGCCGAGCCGGCATCGACGAGGATCGCATCCATATTGGCGTCGATCATCGACTGGATTTGCTGGATCTGCGTGCTTGCGCTGCCCTGCGCATCCGTGACCATGACCTTGGAAACCAGACCCTGTTTCTTCAGGCCCGCAACCTCGTTATCGAGCGTTTCGCTCGCCTGCTTCATCCAGGTCGGCACCGAATAGATATTGGCCCAGCCGATGGAAAAGGGTGCCTTGCGCGCACCCGTAACGCAGTGAGATTGCGCCATCGCAGCCACCGGCATTGCCGCCGTCACCGCCATCGCAGAACAGATCGCGGCCTTCGCAAGGCGGCTCCGCCAGGTCCCGGACATTACAACCTCCCGTTCAAACAAAGAACACCGGGCAAGCGCCGGCCTTTGCTCATATATTTTTAAAAATTTCGTCCAGTATAGTGGACAATCGTTTTGTATTTCGGACAAAATGGACGCTAATTCAAACACGATGGCGCGCGCAAGCGCTTTTGTTCGAGGATGATCGAGGATGACCAACACCGCCCATGCCGCCCGCCTGGATGTCGCCCACCCCCAGCCTGGCGACAAGACTGCTCCAGTTGACCGGCAGAAGGGAATCGATCGTGTCATCAATCTTCTGGAAGGACTCCTCCGGCTGCGCGCGCCGACCCGGCCCGGCGAACTCGCGCGGCTGATCGGCGCACCACGCTCCACGACCTACGAAATTGTCAACCGCCTTCTCACCGCGGAAATACTTGATTATGTGGGCGAGGATGGCCAGATCTATTTCGGCCGGACCATGCAACTGTTCGGAGCAGCCTTCGCCGAGGTCAATCCCCTCTATCGCCGTGCTGCCGCGGCGATGGCATCCCTCGCCGCCGATACCGGGGTGACGGCACAAATCTGCGGTCTGCGCGGGCACAAATATGCCGTGTTCGACAGCCGCAGCGGAGCCGCGCTTTTCCATATCACCAGCGATGTCGGCGTCGAAGTTCCCCTGCCCTGGACCGCGTCGGGCCGGCTCCTGCTGAGCCATATGACGCCCGACGCCATCCGCCGCTTCGTGCCTGAGGAAGATTATCGCCTGCCGGACGGCCGGGTGCTGGACCGGGAAGACTTCGTCCAAGATGTCATCCGTTGCACCGCCCGCGGCTGGAGCGAGACGGCAGGCCTTGCGGATCATTTTACCCGCTGCCTGGCCGCACCGATCCGTGACACCGATGGCATCTGCCGGATGACGCTATGCCTGGTCACGCCGGTGGAGACGACAGCCGCGCGGCGGGATGAACTGCTGACCATTCTGTGCCATGCAGCCGCCGACCTGTCGCCCACCGCCCCGGGCTTGGGCTGAGCCGGCAGTCCCCTCTTGACACGGAGCGTGCAAATGGGTGCCAGTCGCTCAATCGGCAAAAGCTGGTGACATAAATTGGCGGCCGAACACCAGGCCGTCTCGGCCAGCGGAGGGTGCTTCTCGATATACTCCGGAATTAAGACCGAGTATCAGCTCCCGCTGAGAAGACTTGGGTTGGACGTAAAAAAAGGAAAAATAACAATGTCCAAGAGGAAGTCTCTGCTGAATGGCGTGGTTTACGGATGTCTGGCAGCCGCGGCGATGACCGTTGGCTTCGGCAGTCAGGCGGTTCGGGCACAGACACAGACGATCGGCTTCGTGCCCAGCCTGGCGTCCGACCCGTTCTTCATTTCCATGCATTACGGGGCTTACCAGGAAGCGAAGCAGCTCGGCGTCAACTTGGTTTGGCAGGGCGCGATGGGCGTCTATTCGCCGACGGCGCAGCTCCCCTTCGTCAATGCGGTGCTGAACCAGCATCCCGCGGGTTTCGTGCTTGTGCCGACCGACGGCAATGCCCTCATGCCATCGGTCAATCGCGCCGTCAGCCTCAAGATCCCCGTGGTGACCGCGGATACCAGCGTTGCCGATACCACCAACATCACAGGCGCCGTGACGGGTGACAATGTCGGCGGCGGTGCCCTGGCAGCCGACCTCCTGAATGAAGCTCTGGGTGGCAAGGGACAGGTGTATCTGATGAACGGGCTGCCCGGAACCAGCACGGATGCGCTGCGCAAGCAGGGGTTTGAGGCAAAGCTCAAGAGCTATCCCGGCCTCACCTATCTCGGTTTCCAATTCAGCAGCGATCAGCCCAGCCACGCCGCGCAGGTGGTGCGCGATCTCCTGCTGCGCTATCCGCATCTCGGCGGCATCTTCTGCATCGATGATGAGACCGCGATCGGCGTCATCCTGGGGCTGCGCAATGCCGGCAAGCTCGGGCAGGTCAAGGTGGTTGCCTATGATGCCGAGCCGGCCGAGGTGGATGCGCTGAAGGCGGGAGACCTGATCGGGCTGATTGCCCAGCAGCCAGCCCTGGAAGGGCAGATGGCCGTGAAAATGGCCTATGATGCAACCAAGGGCATCATGCCGGCGCAGAAGCTGAACGTCCTGCCGGACATTCTGATCAAGCGTGAAACGATGGACCAGCAAACGCAGTACTTCTACCGGGCCCAGTAGCGGCCAAGGCGGGGGCAGGCATGGCAGACACCATCGCAGCGGCCAGCCAACCGAGAGAGACCTGGCTGGCGCGGCACCCACTGGTCAAGCAGCAGCTTCTACTGCTGCTTGGCCTTGTCATCATCGTCGGCGTCTTCGACGTCCTGAACCCGGGCTTCCTGGGGGCTGACAATATCAGCAGCATCCTGCAGGATTCGACGGAGACCATCCTGCTTGCCTTTGCCGAGACGCTGGTCATCATCACCGGCGGCATCGACATTTCGGTCGGTGCGACGCTCGGGCTTTCGGGCATCATCGGTTCCCTGGTGCTCGTCAATGTCAATCGCGGCGGGGCCGGTCTGGGCGCCTTGCCCAGCCTGCTCCTCGGCACCCTGGCGGCGCTGGCGGTCGGCCTCGTCATCGGCCTCGCCAACGGGCTCATGGTCACGAAGGCGCGCGTCACGCCCTTCATCGCGACACTCGCGATGCTGGGGGTGGCCACCGGCTTGACCTTTGTCCTGACCAACGGCGTCGATGTATCCGGCCTCGCAGCGCCCGTCGCGACCTGGGGCAATCAGGTTTTTCTTGGCATCCTGACCCTGCCTATTCTTGTCACGGCCGTTCTTGGACTGATCGTCGGGCTTTTCCTGCATTGCGCGCGGTTCGGCCGGTGGACCTTCGCCATCGGGTCCAATGCAAGGGCCGCGCGCGGCGCCGGCATTCCGGTGCAGCGGCATCTGCTGAAAATCTATATCTTCGCCGGGCTGCTTTCGGCGGTCGCGGGCGTTCTGGTCTTCATGCGGCTCGGAACCGGCTCCCCCTTGGAAGGCGCCAATGACGAGTTGAACGCCATTGCATCCGTCGTCATCGGCGGGGCCAGTCTCTTCGGTGGCACGGGCACGATCATCGGCACGCTGCTTGGCGCCCTGATCATCGGCGCCATCGTCAACGGGCTCATCGTCGCGGGCATCCAGCCTTATTGGCAGACGGTCATCATCGGCGTGATCATCGCCATCGCGGTGATGATGCAGGAACGTGGGCGGGCGAGGGATTGACGCGCATGCCAGGACCGAACGGATCCTCCCCCTTGCTCGTCTTGCGCAATGTCACCCGCACCTTCGGCTCCGTGACCGCCCTGCAGGATGTCAGCTTCGATGTTCATGCGGGCGAGGTGCTGGGTCTCGTAGGAGATAACGGCGCCGGCAAATCGACGATCATCAAGATCATCTCGGGCATGTTCCCGCAGAGCGGCGGCGAGGTCATTCTGGAAGGGACGCCGCGCCATTGGGCCTCACCGCAACAGGCGCTCGCGGCTGGGATCGAGACCGTCTACCAGGATGTCGGTCTTGCCGCGACACTCTCCATTACCGCCAATATTTTCCTTGGGCGAGAAATCGTCCAGCCCGGGCTGCTCGGGCGGATGGGCTTCCTCGACAATCGGGCCATGGCCAGGATCGCGCAGGCCGACACGGCGAAAACCGGTATCCGGCTGCCCCATCTGGAGACGACCGTCGGTCATCTCTCCGGCGGCCAGCGCCAGGCCATCACCATAGCGCGCTCGATGTCCTGGGCGCGGAAGCTCCTCATCCTGGACGAGCCGACGAACCATCTGGGCGTGCATGAGGTCGAAGAACTGCTGCGCCTCATCCGCCATGTGCGGGACGAGGGTGTGGCCGTCATCCTCATCTCGCACACGCTGGCGCATGTGATGGCGATCACGGATCGCATCATCGTCATGCGGCTGGGCCAGGCCGTGGCGGAGCATACGACCCGCGAAACGACGACATCCGCCGTCGTCAATGATATTGTCGGCGCATCCGAGGCCGAGATTGCCCGCAGCCTGAACGAATAAGGCGTGCCGATTGTTCCCAGCGGAGACTTGCCATGCTCCATCCTGACGGTGTTTTCATCGACGGCCGCACCGGCGCCATTCCCAAAGCCAATGAGCATTACGTCAAGCGGGTCGCCGAACTCCGCGGACTGTACCAGGACAGCGCTGCCTTCGACGCCTTCGTCACGGCCGATCCCGAGGCGGTCGGATATGAGGTGGCCGGCTACCGGCAGGAGGGCAGCGACATCTTCTTCGGCACGACGACCATGTATCCGGGGAAGATCGGCACGGAATACTTCCTGACGCGCGGCCATTACCATGTGCGGCGTGACTGCGGCGAAGCCTATTACACCCAGAGCGGCAGGGGCCTGCTGCTGCTGCAGACCCGCGAGGGCGAGACGCGCGAGGTCGACATGGCCCCTGGCGTCTGCGCCTTCATCCCGCCGGACTGGGCGCATCGCTCGGTCAACACCGGGGCGGAGCCGCTGGTCTTCACCTGGTTTTGCCAGACGAGCGCCGGGCATGACTACGGCGATATCCTGACCCGCGGCATGCGCCGCCTTGCGGTGGAACGTGGCGGCCAGCCCGTGGTCGTGCCCAATCCCGCCTTCTGACACCTGAGTGGCTGCAAACGGCCGGGAACCGGGCGGAGCCGCCCAGAACCCGCCGGGATTGCAAGGCATGACCCTCCTCCCTATCTGTCCAGACTGGCCGAGCATGAAGCTCACCAGGACTTTAGGATGGATAAATGCGAGTTTGGTTGAACCTCGGCGCAGCGGTCATCATCTCCGCTGGCTTGACTGGCGTCGCTCAGGCGGAACCCGGCGGATGTCTGAAGTATGGAGCGATGGGCGCCGCCGCCGGCCATCTCGCCGGGCATCATGCCGTTCTCGGTGCGGTCACGGGCTGCGCTGTCGGCATGTACAAGCGCCATGAATTCCGGAAGCACGAGAAAGAAGCGGCGGCCCACGCCTGGGCCGGCTAAGCCAAAGTGCCGATGCCCCGCCCGCCCACGCTGCGGGGCTCGGCCTTTTTGAGGTCTTCCGCCCTGCACGACTGATCTGACCAAAACCACAGTGCACCTCCCAGGTGCCTGCGTTGTGGATGTCAGAAAGCCGTCGCCCATGGAGCACGAGCGACCGCACCATAAGTCGGGGTCGGAATCGGAGTTGGACAGGCGCCCAATACTGGCGACAGCCAGTGTTCTGGTCGCCTGCCTGTGGGTCGCGACTTGCGCAATGGCGCCGGAGTTCATCTGGCTCGGCGGGCGAATCGCCGTCGGCCACATGGGCTGGGAGGATCTTGTCGCCGCCCTGCTCGTGGGCCTGATCCTCGCTTTCTTTATCGAGCCCGCGCTGCATCTCGTTCGTCACGATTGGATGACGCGCGGCGGATCCCATGCGGCCCATGGCGAGGATGCCGATACCCCTCATCTGCTTTTCAGCGCCGCGACCGGCCTGGCCTTCGCCCTTGTTTCATTCTGCCTGCATGACGCTTTGACAACCTACCTGATGGCGAAGGATGAGACCGAGGCGGCACGTCATCTGGCGCTCATCAACGGCCTGACGATCGCGATCTCCTGGGCCGCCGTGCCCTTCTGCATCACCCTCGCCTGGGTGACGGCGGAGCGGCGGCCGTGGTCCTGGATCACCATCGGCCTCGCCATCCTCTCCCCGGCCTTGACCGCCTGGGTCTTCTCCTGGGCCTGGGAGGATTGGTGCACGACCCAGCTGCCGGCACTGGCCATCCTGGCGGCAGGCTATCGGCTCATCCCCAGGAAACCGGGCGGCGCGCTGTTCCGCCGCGCTGCCTGGAGCATGACGTGGATCGCCCCGCTCTGGCTCATCGGCGCCTTGTCGCTCGATCATATCATGGACTTTTCCGGTATCGGCTGGACTGACCTCTATTCCCGCTCCGAAGCCTGGATCGATCTGCGCTTTTACATCGGCTGGATCATCGGGTTAATGCTTGCACCGGTGCCGCTCGTCCCGGTGGGCAAGCGGAGACCACTGAACTGAGAGCGGCCAAGCCGCCACGCCGGAAGGAAGCCAATATGAGCACAATCACCTATCTGACCCGGATCGAATTCGGGGAAGGCGAGGTCCGGCGGCTGCCTGAGTTTCTCGATGCGCTTGGGATCAGGAAGCCCCTGGTCACGACCGATGCAGGGCTTGCGGCAAGCGGCCTCGTGGCACGGGTGCTCGAACCCGTGGGCGAGGCGTTTGTGTTTGACAAGACACCATCCAATCCCACGGAAGACGCAGCATTGGAGGCCTATGATCTCTACAAGTCGTCAGGCTGCGATGGCGTGGTCGGGCTCGGCGGCGGTTCGTCCATCGACCTCGGCAAGGCCGTCCGGGTGTTGAGCGGGCATCCGGGACCGCTTGAGCAATACGCGGCCATTCATGGCGGCGTCAGGCGCATTCAGAACAGCATGTGCCCGATGATCGCGATCCCGACAACCGCCGGCACCGGCTCGGAAGTGGGACGCGCCGGGATCATCACCACGACCGGCGGCCGCAAGCTCGGCATCCTGTCACCCTTCCTGCTGCCGAGTATCGCGCTCTGCGATCCGGAGCTGACCTACGGGCTACCATCCGGGCTGACGGCCGCCACCGGCATGGACGCGATCTCGCATTGCCTCGAAACCTATATGGCCCCGGCCTTCAACCCGCCGGCGGAAGCCATCGCCCTGCACGGCCTCTCGGCCGGGTTCGGCGCGATCGAGCGGGCAACCCGGCAGGGCCAGGACACGGCCGCCCGCCGCGACATGATGGTGGCGGCCCTCGAAGGCGCCATGGCCTTTCAAAAGGGCCTGGGCGCCGTCCATGCGCTGACCCATCCGCTCGGCGCCATCCGCTCGCTCAACCTGCATCACGGCACCTTGAACGCCATTCTGATGCCTGCCGTGCTGCGCTTCAACCGGCCCGCCATCGGCGAGAAATGGGCTGTTCTGGAGCAGCGGCTGGGCGGCACGCCCGATCAGGTCATCGCGGCGCTGAACCGCCGCCTCGGCCTGCCCGCGGGTCTCGCGGAACTCGGCGTGACAAACGCGATGATGGAAGAGATCTCCCACGCGGCGCTTCAGGACCATTGCCACGCGACCAATCCCAGAACGGCCAGCCAGCAGGACTATCTGGCACTCCTCCATGAGTCGCGTTGACCCTCTTGCTCGCCCGCGCCATTGGCCTCACTTTGGCCGATGAAGGGCCGGCCGGATCAACACGAGCGCCCAAGCACGAGCCAGGATGACGACAGAGAAATGACAATCACAGCGACAACGCCGCGTGCCCTTGGCACAACGGGCCTCACCGTCACCGCGCTCGGCCTCGGCACCGCGCCATTGGGTGGCCTCTACAATCCCGTCTCTGCCGCCCAGGCCATGGAGGTTCTGAACACCGGCTGGGACCAGGGCATTCGTTACTTCGATACCGCGCCGATGTACGGCCTCACGCGCGCGGAGCATCTTCTCGGGCAGATGCTGCGTGAACAGGCGGAGCCTTTCGTCATTTCCACCAAGGTCGGGCGGTTGATGACGACGGAACGCGCCGGCCGCAAGCTGCCGCCACCGCCGCCGAAAAACCCGCTCGATGCGGGCTTCCAGAACGCCCTGCCCTTCCGCGAAATCTTCGACTACAGCTATGACGGCGTGATGCGCAGCTTCGATGACAGCCAGCAGCGGCTGGGCCTGCGCAAGCTCGATCTTCTCTTCGTGCATGACATCGGCCGCGTGACGCACCGGGACCTGCATGACCACCATTGGGCGGCATTGACGCGCGGCGGCGGCTTCCGGGCGCTGCAAGAGCTGAAAGGCGCGGGCGATATCGCGGGCTTCGGCCTCGGTGTCAATGAATGGGAAATCATCCGCGATGCGCTGGAGGAGACCGACCTCGATTGCTGCCTGCTTGCAGGCCGCTACACGCTGCTTGACCGGTCTGCCGCGCAAAGCTTTCTGCCGCTCGCGCAACAGCGCCAGGTGGCCCTTGTGGTCGGTGGTGTCTTCAACTCAGGCATTCTCGCAGCAGCACCCGGAGCCGCGCAGAAGTTCGACTATACGGACGCGCCGGCCGCCGTCGTCGCGCAGGTCGAGGCGCTGCGGGGCGTCTGCACGGATCATGGCCTGCCCCTGGCGGCGGCGGCCATTCAGTTTCCGCTCCGGCATCCGGCGATTGCAGGTGTCGTGACCAGCGCCCAGAGCCGCGAGCAGTTGCTGCAGAACATCGCCTGGTTTGACATGACCGTCCCGGAGAGCCTTTGGGCGGATCTCGACTCCGTTGTCCTGCCTGCCTGACGGGAGAGGGCAGGCCATGCTGGACGCACATCAGCATTTCTGGGACCCGGCGCGGGGTGATTACGGCTGGCTCACGCCGAATCTCACCACGCTCTACCGCAGCTTCGGGCCGGAGCATCTTCAGCCGTTGCTGGAGAAAGCCGGTGTCGCTGAGACCATCATCGTCCAGGCCGCGGAAAGCGAAGCCGAGACCGAGTTCCTGCTCGGCATCGCTCGCCACACCGGTTTTGTTGCCGGCGTTGTCGGCTGGCTGGACATGCTGGACGCGAATTTCCCTGCCCGCCTCGCCCATTATGCGGGGCAGCCGAAATGGCTGGGATTGCGGCCCATGCTGCAGGACCATCCAGCGAAACTCATCGAGGATGCGCGCTTCCGCGCATCCCTTGGTGAGGTCGCACGGACAGATATTCCCTTCGACATTCTCACCTTTCCCCGCCACCTGCCGGCCCTGCGGCGGGCGCTTGGCGAAACGCCGGATCTGCGCGGCATCATCGACCATCTCTCCAAGCCGGACATGACCCAGTCCGAGTTGGGGGACTGGGCAGACCATCTATCCGCCCTCGCCCGCCACCCGCGCCTGATGTGCAAGGTCTCTGGCATGGTCACCGAGGCCGGGTCCGATTGGACCGTCGAGCGCATCCGTCCCTTCCTGCGTCATGTGGCTGAGGCTTTCGGCCCGGACCGGCTGGTCTTCGGATCCGACTGGCCGGTCTGCACCCTCGCCGCCAGCTATGGAGAGGTGGTCGCTCTCGCGCAGACGCTCCTGGGCGAGATTTTCGGCGGCGATGATCTCGCCAAGATCTTCGATCGGAATGCACGGGTTTTCTACAAGCTGGATCAGGCCGTCGCGGCTTGATCGCGAGGATCGCATAGGGGGAACGCTCAACACGCGGCTGGGGGCTCGGCCTCAGCCGCGCTGGGCTCCTTGCTTCGCGCGGCCCACTGACGCCGGATGATGGCGATGAGCCGCCGAAGCCCCGGATGGCTTTGCCGGCGGCTCGGGTAGTAGATGCAGAAACCCGCCCCATGAGAGGCCCAGGCGGGCAGCACCACCTCCATTGTGCCGGCGGCAATGTCATCCGCGATCAGGGCTTCCAGCACATAGCCGATGCCGAGGCCGCCCCGCATGGCGGCAATCGAGGTCTGCGTGTCGTTGAAGGTCAGGCTGCCCGGCACGTCCAGGCGGATCATGCCCTCCCCATCGCCCAACTCCCAGCGGTAGACCGCATTGTTGCCGAGTAGAAGGCGGAGACACCGGTGATGCTGCAAATCGCCGGGCGCGTGTGGCCGGCCGAGGCGGGCGAGATAGCCAGGGCTTGCCGCCAGAACCCAGCGCAACGGCCCGGTCAGCGGAACCGCCACCATGTCCTGCGGCACCGCATCCCCGTAGCGGATGCCGGCATCGAAGCCCTCGGCGACGATATCGATCGGCCGGTTTTCGACGCTGACGGTCAGGCGGGTTTGCGGCGCCTCCGCCGCGAAGGCGGCCAGGGCAGGCTGCACCAGAAGCGCTGCCGCGTCGGCCGGGACATTGAGGCGGATCTCGCCGAAGCCCGCCGCCAAGTCACCGGCGACCGACTGCAGCGCTTCATTGATGGCCTCGAAGCCCGCTCCGAGGCGCATCGCGAGGTCGAGGCCAAGGGCAGTGGGGGCCACGGATCGGCTGGTGCGGTTGAGCAATTTCGCCTGCAGCTGAGCCTCCAGCCGCCGCACCGTATGGCTGAGGGCCGAAGGGGTCAGCCCCAGCTCGATCGCCGCCCCTTTGAAACTGCGGTGGCGGGTGATGGCGACAAAGGCGTTGAGATCTGCGAGCGTGGCGCGCGAGAGCAGAGGCATGGATGAACCGGGCTCACTTCGTCATTGAAGGCCATTCATAGACTAGCACCTGTGCCGCAGGTCGCTGCCCATTATATCGGGACGATCGGACTGAACCGATGAGAAGGACAGCAGATGGAAACCATCACAATCGGCAAAAGCGGGGTCACCACCTCGCGCATCGGCCTTGGCACCTGGGCCATCGGCGGCTGGATGTGGGGCGGCACGGATGAGAAAGAGGCGATCGCCACCATCCGTGCGGCGGTCGAGCAGGGCGTGACGCTGATCGATACCGCGCCCGTCTACGGCTTCGGATCGTCGGAGGAGATCGTCGGCAAGGCATTGGCCGAAGGCGGCCTCCGCGCCAAGGCGCAGATCGCGACCAAGGTCGGGCTCGCCTGGAAGGACGGCAAGGTCTTCCGTGACTCGCGCAAGGCCCGGCTGGAGCAGGAGATCGAGGATTCGCTTCGCCGCCTGCAGACCGATGTCATCGACCTCTATCAGGTGCATTGGCCGGACCTCGAAACCCCCTTCGAGGAGACCGCCGAAGTCCTTCAGCGCCTGCTTGACCAGGGCAAGATCCGCGCCATCGGCGTGAGCAACTATTCGCCCGCGCAGATGGACGCCTTTGCCAAGGCAGCCCGCCTGGATGCGGTTCAGCCGCCTTACAATCTCTTTGAGCGTGAGATCGAGGCGGACGTTCTTCCCTATTCAGCGAAGACCGGCCTGACGGTGCTGAGCTACGGCGCGCTCTGCCGTGGCCTGCTCAGCGGCAGGATCACGGCCGACACCAAGTTCGGCGGCGACGATCTGCGCAACAATGATCCGAAGTTCCAGTCGGCCACCCTGCCGCACTACGTCGCGGCCGTGGAAGCGCTGGATAAGCTGGCCCGCGGACGCTACGGCAAATCCGTCCTCGCCCTCGCCGTTCGCTGGGTGCTGGACCAGGGGCCGACCATCGCCCTTTGGGGTGCGCGCCATCCGCGCCAGTTGGACGCCATCGCCGACGTCAGCGGCTGGACCATTGACGATGAGACGAAGCGCGACATCGACGCCATTTTGCGGCGCACGGTGCCGCAGGCGATCGGCCCGGAATTCATGGCGCCCCCCACGAAGCGCCCGGCGCTCTGAGCGTCATCACCACCGAAGCCCAGGGGCTGGCCGGGGTTTCCCGGCCAGCCCTTCTTTTTCCTGTCGCCCTCGATCAGGCCTTGACGGTCGACGCCCGATAGATCTCGTCGATGGCGGCAGCGATCGCGGCATTGAAGGCCGCATCATCCATCTGCTTCGTCAGCCCTTCGGTCAGCGCCCGCGAGAAGCTCGCGATCATGCCGTGGTTCTGGGCGAGATGCTTGCAGGCGTCGGTGCGGGAATAGCCGCCCGAAAGCGCCACGACCCGCACGACCTTGTCGTGATCAACCAGCGGCTTGTAGAAATCCGGCACCGTCGGGATGGTCAGTTTCAGCATCACCTTCCGGCCAGCCGGAAGCGCATCGAGCGCCTTCAGAATTTCCGCGCGCAGCAGCGTTTCGGCGCCGGCCTTGTCCGGGCTCTTGATGAGCACCTCCGGCTCGATGATCGGCATGAGACCGTGTGCCGCGATTTGCCCCGCGATCTCGAACTGCTGGCGCACGATGGCGGCCACGCCCGAGGGGGAAGCAAGGTTGATGGTTGAGCGCATCTTGGTGCCGAAGACGCCGAGCGTCACCGCCCGCTCCAGCAGCCCATCGAGCCCCGCAATCGGCTTCATGAGGCTGACGCCGTCGGCCTCGGCTTCGAGCCCCTTGTCAACCTTCAGGAAGGGGACAACGCCACGGTCATGCCACAGAAAGGCCGGAACCGGCTTGCCCTCCGCCTCGCCATCCATCGTCTTCTCGAAGAGGATGGCGCCGATCACCTTGTCGCCCGTAAAAGCGGGCGCGGTCATGATACGGACCCGCATTTCGTGCATGATCTGGAACATTTCGGACTCGCCACTATAGGCAGTATCCGGGATGCCGTATTGACGTAGGGCACCCGGAGTGGAGCCGCCGCTCTGATCGAGAGCGGCGATGAAACCGCCCTTCTCAGACATCTGCGTCATCATTTTGTCATTGGCCATTGTCACGATCCTTGACAGCAGTCACCGGGAACTAAAACGCCATTTGCGGTTGAACGCTTCACCCAAGCGCAGGACCGTTTTGGCATAGGCGTCCCACCCCCGGCAATTGCGCAGGGGCGCCGCGTCGCCCTGCGCAGGTAGGCTGACCAACACAGCATCGCGATGGCCAGCCTGTCGTGCAGCCGGCGATCCGATGACACCCGATTTCTGTTCCTATCAACAACGAATGCTCACGTCGATCCAGGGAATCGGCGCTATTGTGCAGAGCAAAATTTCATTCCCCGCTCAGACGATCACCTTAACCACGGCAGGGTTCAAGCCGATCCCAGCCATATCAGCCCCTTCTGAACCGAAAAAGCGTGTTTTTTAGTCAGACAACCCCGAAATGAGCCGCTATTTTCGCCTTGCCGGCCGCAAGTCTCTGCGCATGTGCTCCACCCTGTTGACATTTGCCCGTGCCGCGCCGAAGATAAGCGCAATGAATGACAAGGGGGAGGCTCCTCTCATGAGCCAATCGAGACAGTTTGGGCCGGAGTGCCAGTGGTGAGCGACGCTGTGTCTCTTGGCCTCACGGATGCCGCCCCGATCCTGTTCGACCTTGTCGCCATCATCGTGCGCGAGCAAGGTAAGCTGAGCGAAATCGACGGCCAGACCGGCGACGGCGACCATGGCGTCAACATGGGCAAGGGTTTCCGCCTTGCGGGCGAACGTCTGCGCGCCCTGCCCTCCTTCACCTTCCCTGAGGGCTTGGCGCGTCTCGGCGATACGCTGCTGAGCGATATCGGCGGGTCGATGGGCCCGCTCTACGGCACCTTCTTCACGGATATGAGCGAAGTGCTGGAGGGCAAGGATCGCCTGACGGCGGCGGATTTCTCGGCCATGCTGGCCGCCGGCCTTGGCGCCGTGCAAGGCCTCGGCGAGGCCAAGCCCGGCGACAAGACGCTCGTTGATGTCCTAGTGCCGGCCCGTACGGCCTTCGACCAGGCAATCGCGGACGGCAAAAGCTTCACGGAAGCCCTGCAGGCCTTGAAGCAGGCCGCGGCGGCAGGTCTTGAATCGACGCGGAACATGGTCGCCAAAGTCGGCCGTGCCAGCCGCCTCGGCGAAAGGTCCCGCGGCACGCTCGATGCGGGCGCTGCGTCCTGCGATATGATTCTTGAAACGATGGCAGACGGCCTGATCAAACAGCTCGCCGTTTCCGCCTAAGCCTGCCGGATAAACCAGAGAGGACCCAAGTCCTCCAGCCTGAACGTCCTCAGCGGGCTATCCTTCTTTGCCCGCAAAGCTAACAAGATGATGAGACGTGCGCGCACCCTTGCCGCACGTCTTCCAGTCCCTTCTGAAATTGTCCGCCACGCGCCGCGTGGCGCGGCGGTCTGCCACATTTCGATTATGGTTTATTCGTCATGAGCACAACGACGGCTGCCCCCTCCGCCTCCCGCAAATCGCCCGCGCTGCGGCGCGCGATCGGTGGCGGTGCTGCTGTGATCCTGATCGTTGCCATGGCGCTCAACGTCCGCGTGGTGAAGATCGGGTCGCCCGCAGACGCGACACCGGGGGCCTTCGACCCCGTGCACTACGGCCAGAGCGAATTTCCGAAGATCCAGGCCGCGATCGAGGCAAAGGCCGTCGATGCCGCAACGCTCGCGGCCGCGATCGCCAAGGATCCGACGGCAGCCGCCAGCAAATACGGCATTCCGGGCGATATCGGCCCGGAATATACCGTCAAGTTCACAGGTGTCGCCGGAAAATCCATGTACGGCATCTATACGTTCAACATCCCGAATGTCCCGGCCAATCTGATTGTCCGCGTCCAGATGGGCCCTGCCATCAACGGCACCGCCGTGCGCGACGCAACGGGGCAAATCTCCTTCGGTCAGTTCACCAACCAGATCGACTATCAGAATGCGGGCTCATCCCTGAATAACGAGATCAAGCAGCATGTCCTGGCCAAGATCGACACCAAGACCCTGACGGGCAAAACGGTTTCGATCGTCGGCGCCTTCCAGTACATTGTGCCCAATAGCTGGCTGATCACGCCGGTGAAGGTGGACGTGCAGTAATGAATCAGATCTCAACCTCTGCAGTCTTGCCTGAGGTCGTGCTGTCGGCGCGCGACGTCGTCAAATCCTACGGCAATACCCATGCCCTGAAGGGGGTCAATTTCGACATCCACCGCGGCAAGGTAACGACCCTGTTCGGCGAGAACGGCGCCGGCAAGTCGACGCTGATGAAGGTGCTGTCCGGCATCGTCGCGCCGACCAGCGGCACCATCACCCTGGACGGCAAGCGGGTCCATTTCGCGAACTCCACCGATGCGCGCGACAAGGGCATTTCCATCATCCATCAGGAACTCAGCCTCGCGCCCAATCTCAGCGTCCGTGACAATGTCTTCATGGGCCGGGAAATCATGACGCGGACCGGCGTCGATTTCGCCGAAGAAGCGCGGCAGACCCGCCTGCTCATGGAAGAGCTGGAAGAGGAGATCGATCCGCTCACGCCGGTCGAAGAACTGCGCCTCGGCCAGCAGCAGATCGTGGAAATCGCGCGCGCCCTCTCTGTCAATTCGCGCATCCTCATCATGGACGAGCCGACGTCTGCACTGAGCGCCAGCGAAGTCGAGGTTCTGTTCAAGGTCATTCGTGACCTCACCAGCCGGGGCGTCTCCATCGTCTATATTTCGCACCACCTGGAAGAAGCGCTGGAAATCACCGACTACGCGGTCGTGCTGCGGGACGGCAACATCACCGCAACCGCAGAAGCGAAGGACATCGATCTCGAATGGATCGTCCGCCACATGGTGGGTGAGAATTTCGACCTCGGCTCGCCGCCCACCGGCTACGAATTCGGCGATGTCGCGCTTTCGATCAAGGATCTCAGCGTTGCCAATCCCCTCGGCGACAGCCTGAGCGTCGACCATCTGTCGCTTGACGTGCGCGCCGGCGAAATCGTCTGCATCTATGGCCTGATGGGCGCCGGGCGCACCGAACTGCTCGAATGCGTCGCCGGCCGCGTGCAGGGCGTCAGCGGCCAGGTCCTGCTCGAAGGCCGGGACGTCTCCAGGCTCACGATCGCCGAGCGGATCGCACAGGGGCTTGCCCTGGTTCCCGAAGACCGCCAGCGGGACGGGCTGGTGCAGACCATGACCGTCGGCGAGAATCTGTCCCTGGCCAGCATCACGAATTTCGTGCGCGGCCTGCTCCTCTCGACCGGCCAGGAACGCAACCTGATCGAGACGTCGATCAAGGCGGTGACCGTCAAGACATCCGGCGGCGATGCCGCCATCGGGTCACTCTCCGGCGGCAATCAGCAGAAGGTCGTCATCGGCAAGATGCTGGCCACCAACCCGCATGTCATCATGCTCGACGAACCGAGCCGCGGCATCGATGTCGGCGCCAAGGCGGAAGTCTTCCGCCTGCTCGCCGAACGCGCCCGCGCCGGCCTCGCCGTCATTTATTCAACCTCCGAAGTGGGCGAGTGCCTCAGCATCGCGCACCGCGTCATCGTCATGAGCCGCGGCCGCATCTCCGCCGAATTCGGCTCCGACGTCACTAAGGCAGAGATCATGGCCGCCTCCGGCGAAGCCGTGGTCGCCTGATCGCAGAGAATAGCGGAACATATCATGAGCAACTCCAGCCAGACGCTTGAGCGCAGCCGCTCCGGGCTTTTCAGCGATGGATTCGACATCGGCCAGATGCTGCTGAAGGGCCGCGCCTTCTTTGCGCTGATCGCGATCATCGTCGTCTTTTCGTTCCTGTCGCCGTACTACTTCTCGGTCGGCAACTTCCTGACCATGGCCTCCCATGTCGCGATCTTCGGCATCCTCGCCATGGGCATGCTGCTCGTGATCCTCAACGGCGGCATTGACCTTTCGGTGGGCTCCACGCTCGGTCTTTCGGGCATCGTCGCCGGCTTCCTGATGCAAGGCGTGCCCCTGAAATTCATCGGCGTGACGCTCTTCCCGGCCGTCTGGGTCGTGGTTGTGCTGTGCTGCCTGCTGGGCGCCGTCGTCGGCCTCATCAATGGCGTGCTCATCGCCCGCTTCAAGGTTCCGGCCTTCGTCACGACGCTCGGTGTCATGTATGTCGTGCGCGGCGCGGCACTGCTCATTACCAACGGCCTGACCTACAACAATCTCAGCGGCCAGGCCGATCTCGGCAATACCGGCTTCAACTGGCTGGGCTTCAACCGGCTTGCGGGCGTGCCCATCGGCGTGCTCGTCATGGTGGTCATCGCGATCGCGGGCAGCCTTGTGCTCAACCGCACGGCCTTCGGCCGCTGGCTCTACGCCTCGGGCGGCAACGAGCGTGCGGCCGAACTCTCCGGGGTGCCCACCAAGCGTGTGCAGATCATGGTCTATATGCTGTCGGGCATGTGTGCCGCGATCGCGGGCCTTATCCTGACGTCGCAGCTGACCTCGGCGGGTCCGACCGCCGGCACCTCCTACGAACTCACGGCGATTGCCGCCGTCGTCATCGGCGGCGCGGCGCTGACGGGCGGGCGCGGCAATATCCGCGGCACGCTGCTCGGCGCCTTCGTCATCGGCTTCCTGTCCGATGGCCTCGTCATCATCGGCATCTCGTCTTACTGGCAGACGGTTTTCACCGGCGGCGTCATCGTCCTCGCCGTGCTCCTGAACGCCATCCAGTATCAGCGCCGGGCCAAGCCCGCGCCCAAGCTTTCTTCTCCGCAGCCCGGCAAGCCCGCCTGAGAAGGCCTAACCGCGACTACGAGAGGACCGCCGGGCCTACCGGCACGCCTGCAACAACCCAAGGAACGACCATGTCCAAGAAGACGAAAGCCCTGATGCTCACCGCCATGACCCTGGCGGCTCCGCTTTTCGCCGGCGCCCTCATGGCACCGACGGCGGCCCATGCCGCAGGTGGTCTGATCTCGATCATCGTCAACGACCCTGCCAACCCCTACTGGCTGACCGAAGGCAAGGTCGCAGCCGCCGAAGCCCAGCGCCTGGGCTACAAGGCCGCCGTCTCCGCCTCCAAGGGTGACACCAACACCGAAAGCAACCTGATCGACACGGCGATCACCAATAAGTCGGTCGCGATCATCCTCGACCCCGCCAATGCCTCCGGCTCGATCGGCGCGGTCAAGAAGGCCGTCGCCGCTCATATCCCGGTCTTCCTGGTCAACGCGGAAATCAACCAGCAGGGCCTGGCGAAGGCGCAGCTCGTTTCCAACAACGCCCAGGGCGCGGCGCTTGGCGCGCAGGAATGGGTGAAGGATGTCGGCCAGCAGGGCAATTATGCCGAATTGCTGGGCGCCCCCTCCGACAACAATGCCGCCACCCGCTCCAACGGCTATGAAACCGTGCTGAGCCAGTACCCGGGTCTCGTGCGGGTCGCTTCCCAGGTCGCCAACTGGGACCGTACCCAGGGCCATGACAAGATGCAGAGCATGCTGCAGGCGCACCCGGATATCATCGGCGTCATCAGCGGCAATGACGAAATGGCGCTGGGCGCTATCGCCGCGCTGAAGGAAGCCGGCAAGCTCGGCCAGATCAAGGTCGGCGGTTTTGACGGCTCTCCGGATGCCGTCGCGGCCATCAAGGCCGGTGAGCTGCAGTATACGGTTCTCCAGCCGGTCGCGATCTTCTCGAAGAAGGCCGTGGACGAGGCGGACAGCTACATCCGCACCGGCAAGACCGGGGCTGCGACCGAGAAGCAGCTTTTTGACTGCATTCTCATCACCAAGGCTAATGTGAACGACTTCGTCGCTCCCTTCACGCTGAAGCAGTAAGCCGTGCACCGGGAGCATCGCGCAAGCGGGGCTCCCGGACTGGCCTCGCCGCGCTAGGGTAGATCGGTTCCATGACTCATCTTTTTGACGAGCCTGAGGTTTTTGCGGCGAGCGCGCTGCAGGGCTTCTGTGACATCTATAGCCGCCTCGTGCGCCCGACCCCGGGCGGGGTGCTTCGCGCCACTGCGACCGAGCGCGGCAAGGTCGCCCTCGTCATCGGCGGCGGCAGCGGGCACTATCCGGCCTTTGCCGGCTATGTCGGCCCGGGCCTCGCCGATGCGGCTGTCGCCGGTGATGTCTTCGCCTCCCCCTCCACCCGCCTGGTGCGGGATGTCGCGGCCAGGGCCCACCGCGGCGGCGGGGTTCTTCTCGGCTACGGAAACTATGCGGGGGACGTACTGAATTTCGGCGCGGCGGCCGAACGGTTGCGCAGTGAGGGCATCGACGCGCGCACCATCGCCGTGACCGATGACCTGGCCAGCGCGCCCGCCGATGAGGCGCCGAAGCGCCGCGGGGTTGCCGGCGACGTCGCAGTCTTCAAGATCGCCGGTGCCGCAGCCGAAGCGGGCTTGACCCTCGATGCGGTCGAGCGTATCGCGCGCCACGCTAATGACTGGACACGCTCCTTCGGTGTCGCCTTCGGCGGATGCACCTTGCCCGGCGCCCGCGGCCCGCTTTTCACCGTGGCTGCGGGCCAAATGGCGGTTGGCCTGGGCATCCATGGTGAGCCGGGCATCACCGAGACCCCGATCCTGCCGGCAGCCGAGCTCGCGACAATGCTGGTAGACCGGCTCGTGCAGGAAGCCCCGCCCGGCGCCGGCAACCGTGTCGCCGTCATCCTCAACGGCCTCGGCAGCACCAAACAGGAAGAACTCTTCGTTCTCTGGACCAGCATTGCCGCCCGGCTCCGGAGCCATGGGCTGGTGCCCGTCGCGCCACTGGTCGGGGAATATGTCACCAGCCTCGATATGGAAGGCTGCTCGCTTACCCTCACCTGGCTCGATGACGAGTTGGAAGGCCTCTGGCTCGCCCCTTGCGATACCGCCGTGCTCACCGTCGGCCAGATCATGCATGCGGCCGCTGCCGCCGCGGAGCCGGCGGCCGATGAAGACGCGGGATCGGTCGCACCCGGCAGCCCCGAGTCGCAGGCCTGCGGTCAGCGAATCGCCGCGGGCTTTGACCGCCTGGCTGCCCGGCTGAAAGAAGCAGAGCCCGAGCTCGGCCGGATTGACGCACAGGCCGGGGACGGCGATCACGGCCAGGGCATGGCCCGTGGATCGGCGGCGGCCGCAACCGCCGCCCGCGCGGCCGCGGAGGCCGGGGGTGGTGCCGCAACCGTTCTCGCCGCCGCAGCCAATGCCTGGGCCGATCGCGCGGGCGGCACGTCTGGCGCCATCTGGGGGCTCGGCCTGCTCGCCGCCTCCCAGGCCTTCAGTGATCAGACGAGCATCGGCCCGGCGGATATCGCCCGTGCTGCTCAACAAGCTTTGGAACGCGTTCTTAACCTTGGCCGCGCCCGGCCAGGGGACAAGACCCTCGTCGATGCACTCGTCCCCCTGGTGGAAACACTGTCGGCTCAACTTGCCGCCGGCCGGGCCACCGCAACTGCCTGGGCCGAGGCCGCGGCAGCGGCCGAACTTGGCGCCGAAAGCACGGCGCAGATGATACCCCGCATGGGGCGCGCCCGCCCCCTCGCGGAACGCAGCCTCGGTCACAAGGATGCGGGGGCCGTTTCCCTCGCCCTGTCAGGCCGGGTCGTCGCCGAGATTTATGGAGAGAGCGATGTCTGATAAACCATTCACGATTGTCATTGGGTGCGACGATGCCGGCACCCGTTTTCGGGATGCCCTTGCCGCCGATCTGCGCAAAGACAGCCGGGTAGCCGCCGTCATTGATGTCGGTGTCGCGGCCAATGAAACGACAGCCTATCCGCACATCGCCGTCACAGCCGGAAAGATGGTCGCCGAGGGCAAGGCTGACCGTGCGCTGCTCATCTGCGGTACCGGGCTCGGTGTCGCCATCAGCGCCAATAAGGTTCCCGGGATCAGAGCCGTCACCGCTCATGATGTCTATTCCGTCCAGCGCGCGGTCCTGAGCAACAATGCCCAGGTCCTATGCTTGGGCGAGCGGGTCATCGGCCTGGAGCTGGCCCGGGCCCTGGTCAAGGAATGGCTGGCCCATCGCTTTGACGAAAGCTCGGCCTCAGCCGCCAAGGTTGCAGCCATCTGCGCCTACGAATCGGGCACATCCAGCGCCTGCTGATAATTCCAGGACCCCTGGAAAGGGATTCTGCCACGCGGGCAGGATCCCTTTTTTTGTGATTTTTCGATTGCGCAAGGCCTGCTCTGACACCGCCTCAGACATGGCGTCGCCAGATTCCTGGGCGCCCCAAACTGGCCTTGTTCTTGCTTTCGCAAGGTGGGCGGCGTGCTCGCCTGCCCGCCCAGGCCCCCGATCATCGCAGCGATAAGCGATAGACGCAGCCCAATCCAGCATCCTCCCAATCTCACAAGGGCTTGCGTGGCCTCTTAATCTGCATTACGGGCGGCCTCCGTCACACTCAGGATTGAGACATGAGCAAAGCTTTCCTCGCCTCCGTTCTTCAGGAATCGCTAGATTGCACGGGCGTGGCTGCCAACCGGGCTGCAACCGCCCTTGTGGACGCCATCGTGCACCAGCTGAAGACGACGGGCGGTTTCACCCTTCCCTCCTTCGGCACTTTCACCGTCAAGAAGACAAAGGCCCGCAAGGCTCTGAACCCCCGCACCGGCGAGCCTGTGAAGGTGAAGGCCGGCAAGACCGTTCGCTTCAAGGCGAGCCCCTCGCTCAAGAAAGACGTCTGAGCGAGGCCACCCCGCGGGTTGCCTGCGTCGGCAGGCCGCCCTGGCATCCCTCCGCGCCAGGGCGCCCGCCACAGGGAATGACTTGCCAGCACCACCGATATTATTTCTATATAAAAACGAAATCAGAGAAGAACGAACTTCTTGTGTTGCAAGCGTTCCGGTCTCTCGTCTTCATCATGCGATTCCAGAACCGCGATCTCGCCCCGCCCGGGATCATCGGCAAGTTTCCCGGCCTGAAGGCTGAGAATGCGGCTTGGCTCTACTGAGACAAGGGCTTTAGGCTGACATTCCTGAACGGCGCCGGGTGCATGGCCTTCAAGGCCGCAACCAGGGCGGCGGCCGTCAGCGGGCGAGTGACGCCCTTGACCCCGATGTACGTCGCGCCCCGCCGATAGCCGGTGTCGGGCCCCCGGTGACGCCGGAGCCGCTTCTCCCAACCCACCGCATAGGCCTGCTTCCAGCGGAAGATCGTGGTGGGATCGACCGCGACGCCACGGTGCAAGCGCATCAAGGCAAGGTCGCGATGGCTTCGCCGATTTTAGGATCGAGACGCTGGTCGCACTTACCGACAGCCATCAGGCCGATCCGCATTCATTCAGACGATCGACCGCCCCCCAATCCCCCGTCTGCGGCCTACGCCGCTTGGCTAATGGGATCACTTCCCGCATCGGTGATCATGATACGGTCATCCCGAAATTGATCAGGTAACGGCTTCGACGAAAGGTTCAACCATGCGCCGCAAGTTGATGTTCACATGTCACCCGAACCTGAATTAGAGCTTCCCTAAAGCGAAATGCAGTTGAAGGCACAGTCCAAGGAGAGTCGCATGCCGCGCGGCCGGTCTAGGGGGCACGTCTGGGGCCAAGCCGTCAGAAATCGGCATCGCGAAGGCACTTTTTAACGACCGGGCAAAGAGTTAGGCGAACTCGACATGGCATCCGCTGGACGCATCCGCTCTCTCGACGGTCTTAGAGGAGTGTGCTCGTTGATCGTTATGGTGTTTCACTGGTGGCTGCTCAAGCCATCGGCATGGAACTTCGCCGCACACGGCGTACAGCCCGCACCGATGTCACCGCTCTATCTGCTGATAAAAACACCTGTGAACCTGCTGTTGGGAGGCAGTACTGCCGTCTTGGTATTTTTCGTGATGAGCGGCACTGTTCTTGCCGTGTCATTCACGGAAGTTGACAACAAGCAATACATCCCATACGCGCTGAAGCGCTTCTGTCGCATCTACCTGCCCTATGCGGTCGCCGTGGCGCTCAGCCTGATTGCCATGAACCTGCTCCAGCCGAGGCCTATCGACACACTAAGCGTGTGGTTTAACACCTATTCCTGGACGCATCCCATAACGGCAGGAGGGTTTGTTAACTATGTGCTCATGACCAATAAGGATACGACCCTTGATCCTGCCATCTGGAGCTTGGCTTATGAATTGCGGATCTCCCTCATATTTCCTGTACTTCTCTTTTTCCTTGGGCGGTGGCGGCTTCCTGGGCTGATCGCGGTGACAGCGCTCAGTGTCGGCGCGCAGCTCATCGAGGGCTTCGGCGTTTCGGGGATTGGCCACCAACTCCTGGATACCCTGAAATATCTGTATCTGTTCGCTTTCGGGGCGGCATTTTACTTGAGCCCGGTCCGGGTGGCGGATGGGAATGCGAGACCGAAGGCGCTTTTCCTGGTCGCGTGGTTGATTGCTCTCGTGCCGATCTTCCTGGCCATTCAAATCAGCGCCCTGAACATCAGTACTTCCGCCTTTCTGCTGTCGAGCCTCGGTGCAATACTCGTTGTCGCGCTTGCACTTTCCTCCAATCCCATCTCAAATCAGGTCTTAGCTTCGGGATGGGCGACCTGGCTCGGTAAGATATCCTATAGCCTTTACTTGCTCCACATTCCGGTCCTGCTGACCGTGGTGCACCTCCTCTATGGTGACCTGCCCACCTCACTCTTGTTCGCCAGTGGTAGCCTGGCGGCCATTTTCCTGGCTTGGCTCATGGCCATCACCTTCGAGCGTTCTTCTCAACGGCTTGGGAGATGGCTCGCCAGACTTTATATTCACGGTCGCCTCCGGTCCATGAGCGAGGCAAACGCGATGGCCACCAATCTAGGCCTTCCTATTCGCGACCGGGATGCCTGAAGGCATTCTCACGTTAACTGGGCAAGAGGCAATGCGCCCGGCTCGGCTGGTGGAATGAAGAAGCCACGCTTTGGATGCGCCGCCATGGTCCTCGTTCAGCGCGCACCCGTGGCTACGCTCCGGCCGGACTTGCCACGTCTCGGCGCCCGCGGACAGGCCTGCAACGGAACCCCGATTACAGTTTTGTTGAAGTTCAGTCCGAAACGGACCAGATTTCTCCCCAACAATGCGCATGGCGGAGCTTTTTGCGGGCTGTGGCATCCGGGTTTTTGTCGATAATGTACGGAGGCCCTAGACGAGGCCCGCCAAGACCCGCTTTTTGATGAGGCCATCCTCCAAACAGCCGAAGCGACCATCGACTGGAGTCCTAAGCCTGGCCCTGCCGAAGTCTCTTTCCTGCCAGATTGACGGGGCGCAAGCCGCGTTGCTAGACCTGTGCCGCGCTACGATTAATATCATCTGTGACGAGGTTCATACGTTATGCTTCGAAAGCGCTACCTGGTGACCGGGGGCGCCGGCTTCGTCGGCAGCCACCTCGTCGCGGCTCTTTTGGAGCAGGATTGCGAGGTTGTTGTGATGGACAATCTCTCTCTCGGCCATCGCGCCGCCGTGCTCCCCGGGGCAAGGCTCATCGTTGCTGACCTTGCGGACCGCCACGCGCTCGATGACATCGTGCGGGATGGTCCGTGGGACGCCGTCTTTCATTTTGCATCGCTCTCCCTGGTCGGGGAAAGCATGAAGCTTCCGTTCAAATATCTTCTGGAAAACGGCGCAAACGGCATCCGGCTGATCGAGACTTGCGTTCGCCACGGCGTCAGAAAGTTTGTCTTGTCATCGACTGCTAATCTTTTTGGAACGCCCGAGCGGATTCCGATTGATGAGGACGTCACCATCGACCCCCACTCGCCCTACGGCGAAAGCAAGTTCATGATCGAGCGGGCATTGCGCTGGGCGGGCGAGATTTACGGCCTGCGCAGCGCCTGCCTGCGCTACTTCAACGCGGCCGGCGCCGACGCCAGGGGACGGCTCGGCGAGGACCACAACCCCGAAACCCATCTCATTCCCCTCGCCATTGACGCCGTTCTGGAACGGCGCCAGCCGCTCGCGATCTTCGGGAGTGACTATCCTACGCCGGACGGAACCTGCATCCGGGACTATATTCATGTCGAGGATCTGGCGGATGCCCATATCCGCGTGCTGGACCAGTTGGAGCACCGCAGCGTTCGCTACAACCTCGGCACCGGGTGCGGCTATTCCGTGACGGAAATCATTGAATCCGTCAGCCGGATCGCCGGGCGGCCGGTGCCCTCCTATCTCGCGCCCCGGCGCCTGGGCGATCCCGCGGTCCTGATCGCCGGCGCCGCGGCCCTGCGCGCCGACACCGGTTGGAGCCCGCGCTACACGGACCTGGACAAGGTCGTTGCCACCGCCTTTCGTTGGCGGGAAGCCCACCCCAGGGGCTATGACGACCGCTGACCTTTAGATACAACCTGCGCGCTCTTGCATCCGCATGGCCTGCCATGTCTATGTAGCGGCCTGATCCTCCTCGAGATTCAAGACCGAGATGCAAGACTATGTGCGAGGTCATCCTTGCGGCGCGCTTTAAACCTCAACTGGGTTCGGAGTTTTGAAGCCTCAGCCCGTCTGCTGAGTTTCACCAAGGCAGCACAGGAGCTGGGGCTGACCCAGGCTGGGGTCAGCCAGCATATGCGCATGCTGGAGCAACAGCTTGGGGAGCGTCTCTTTGTGCGGCTGCCCCGCGCCGTGCGCCTGACGGACGCTGGCGAGGCCTATCTGCGTGTGGTGCGCGAAAGCCTGGAACGGCTGCGCCTCGGCACGTCGGACATCTTCGGCTCGGGCAGCGAAGGCAGCGTCCGCTTGCGTGCCGAGCCCGGCTTCGTCTCCTACTGGCTGGCACCGCGCCTCAATGCCTTCCTGTCCGCCTATCCCGAGATCGCCCTGCACATCTCGCCGATCATGCACGGCATCGACACGGACTGGGAGGACTTCGACATCGAGGTCAGCTTCGACAGCGAGCGCACGGCGGGGCTGGATGCCATCGCCCTCATGGGCGATACGATTTTCCCCGTCAGCGGCCCGCAACTTGCAGCCAATTTGCGAACGCCGAGCGATCTCCTGAACCAGCGCCTGCTGCACATCGCGGGGCACAAGCGTGGCTGGACGGAATGGCTGACCATGGCCCGGCTTACGCCGCGCCCCGAAACCCCGGTCCTGCAAATCGATTCGACCGAGGCCGCCCTCGCCTTTGCCGAGCGGGGCTTGGGCGTGGCCCTGGGCCATTCCTCGTTCGTCGACCCTCTCATACAAGCGGGGCGCCTTGTGCGCCCGTTTCCGCCGGGTCTGGAAACGGTCGGGATCTTCTACGTTGTTACGCCAAGCAGCTTTCCGCTCCGGCGGCAGGCACGCTTATTCCGGGACTGGCTGCTGGCAGCGGCTGCTGAGGGGGTGGAGCCCTAGGGCCGAGAGCCAGACTTTTTTGAGTCGGTGAGACCCAACGTCATCAGGCTTTAGAACCCGTCCAGGGCGGCGCGTGCGCGGAGATAAACCTGCGCCGCCGCCGCCCGCAAAGGCTGCCCCGGATTATCCGCGCATTGCCGCGACAGCTGGTTCATCGCCCCCGGCATCGAAAGCATTTGGCCCGTCAAGGCCGGATGGCCAGCGGACAAAGTTGCCTGATCCATGGCACGCCATTCCGTTGCAACCTCCATCAGCAGGCTGCTGGCCTCTATCCCGGGGTGGTCCGCGATCAGGGTCATGGCCGCCGCACAGCTCACGACCGTCCCCGCGCTCGCCGGCCGTTGCACGGACAGGAACAGGCCCGCGAGGAAAAGCGCCCTTTTGACTTGATCGCTGCGTCGCATCGGGATGCCGCTCATGATACGCGGCTTATGCCCACTGCTACGGTCAGAACGGCCTCTGCTTGAGATATCATAGATCACTTTGCTTGTCGCAAACGCATTTCATCGGATCTTGTCATGCCGCTCTCTCGCCTTCGGCACCGGAAAGCCATCCGCCGCAAGGGACCGCAGGATGATATGCCGGATGGAAGCGCCGGTATCTGCCGACCGCTGGCGAAGCGCGTCACGCGTCTCCTCCGGAATCAGGATCTGCACCGGAAATTGTGGAACCCCTGCCTTGGTGCGCCGCACGCGGCTGCCTGTCCCACGATGGTACTCGCCACCCGCACCGCCGCATAGCTCGACATTGCCCGACATGCGTCACTCCTCTCACGCGCCTGTTCCAAAACAGTTCCGCTCACAAATCACGACGCCCGTTCCTTCGTGCTCGCCATTCTCCTTTTATTCGAAGATCACGCAAACTTCTTTCCTGATAAAAACACTGTTTCTCCTCAAGTCATTTTCCGGCTTATTGATTGTCAACGAGCAATCCAAATCGGCATGGCTTGCATTCAAGCTCCTGTTAATCTTCATGAGTCCAGCGCGGCCTGGTTGTGTGGCAGGTCAATCGGCCCAAGACGTGGCGGCAACGGCTTTCGCCCCGCATGTCTTTCCGAACGCCAGGCGTGAAGGCGCCAGACATAGGCCAACACTTCCGCACAGGCACGGTAGAGCGCGACAGGAATATAATCGTCAGGCTCCACATAGCGATACACGGCACGGGCCAGCGGCGGTGCTTCTACGATCGGAATGCCAAGGCTCCGGGCCTTGCCGGTAATCTCCGCGGCCAAGAGATCCGCGCCCTTCGCCAGCAGAACGGGGGCTGCATCGCTCCCCCGGCGGAAGCGCAGCGCAACCGCGATATGCGTCGGGTTTGTCACGACAACAGAGGCTTCCGGAAGGCGCCGCATCTGCCGCGAACGCGCCATGCGGCGCGCGGCAGCCCGTTGCCTCTGGCGGATCTGGGGACTGCCAACCGCGTCCTTCATTTCCTCCCGGATCTCCTCGTCGGACATGCGATGCCGCCGGCGGTAGAGCCAGAACTGCACCGCCATGTCGGTCGCGGCGATGATCGCGATCACCACGCAGATCATGGACAGAACATGCAGGACGACGGTGATCATCGGGCTGTCGTCCGCCGCGGTATCGCGCCCGAGGGACAGGAACCGATCTTCGGCGCCGATGATGGACAGGCCACCCACCAGCCCGATCGCGATGAACTTCACGATGGATTTCAGCGTCTCCGTGAATCCCGTCACCGAAAAGACGTCGCCCAGGCCGCTGAAGGAAAACACCTTGCCGAAGGACGGCGCGAGGCTCGTCAGGGAAAACGCCCAGCCACCGAACAGAACCGCGGCCATCATGGCCAGCAGCGCCACCAGCCCTAGCAGCGGCAGCATGTCGTGCATCATGCTGGCGGCCCAGGCGGCGGCGACATCGGGCGCGACGGTTCCGGCCGATGCCAGGGCCATACTGCAGAGGCGCGCGACGCGGGTCGCGATCAGGGTCGATGCGTTGAGGATGATCGTGATCGTCAGGATGGTCGCAGCGGCCTTCGGCAGGTCCAGGGACCGTACCACGTCGCCACGTTCCGCCGCCTGCCGCAGGCGCCGCTCGGTCGGCGCATGTTTCCGCTCGGCGTCCGACCGTTCCTCAGCCACGCGGCAGAATATCCGCGATGAGCTGGGCCGCCGCGTTGAGCAGCGCCTGGATCGGATCGTTCAGGAACAGCACCGATGCCGTGAGGGTGGAGAGGCCGCCGAGGATGAGGAGCGGAAAGCCGATGGTCAGCAGGTTCAGCTGCGGGGCAAAAACCGTCATGAGGCCCGTGGTGAGATTGAGGCAGAGCGACACGGCCATGACCGGCATCGCCAGCATGACCGCCGATCTGATCAGCACGCCGCCAAATTGCGCGATCTTCGCCCAGCTGCCGAAATCAAGACCGGCCGTGCCGGATTGAAAGGAATGGACAAGCGCGCCGAAAAGCCAGACGGGGCCGCCGAGCGCGATATAGCCGATGAGCCCGAGCCAAAGCATGAGGTCATAAAGCGTTTCCGTATTGCCCTCGGCGTCGCGGAATTGCAGCGCGGCAAAGCTGAGGCCCATGGAAAGCCCAGCAATTTCGCCGATGCTGCCCACCGCCGAGACGATGATCTGGGCGACGAAGCCGATGGCGCCTCCGACCGCCAATTGCGTGATCGCCGCTAACAGCACCGCCGCAGGGTCCTCCGGAAAGGCGGGCAGAAACGGCATCCAGAGAGCGAGGCACCAGGCAAGCGCAAAGACGAACAGCGCCTTCACCCGCGCCGGAATGAGTGCGGAACTATAAAGCGGCGCGGTCAGGAACAATCCCGTCAGCCGCAGGAAGGGCCAAAGCACGTGGCCCAGCCAGCTGAAAAGCGCCTGTTCCGTTATGACCATGGCTGGCGGACCAGATGGCCTGCGTCGCCTATCCAATAGACGGCGAGATCGCGGATGCCGTCGAGCAGACCAAGGCCCGAAACGAGAACCAGCAGGATGATGGCCAGCGTCTTCGGCAAGAGACTCAGCCCCGGATCTTCCAGTTGCAGGGCGGACTGGATGACGGCGGTCGTGATTGTCACGAGCAGCAACAGGCCGATCACCGGGTAGAGGCAGGCCAGAAGAACCGACAAGGCCTTGCTGAACAGCAGAAGGTAAAGCGACATGCCTATCCTCCGGCTCCGGCAAAACTATGGGCGAGCGAGCCCAGAATGAGCGTCCAGCCATGGATCGAGACGAACATGAGCAGTTTCAGGGGCAGGGCCACCAGGGTCGGTGACACCATGATCATCCCGAGGGACATCAAAACCGACGCCACGGCCAGATCGATCAGGACAAAGGGAACATAGACGAGAAAGCCGATCTGAAACGCCGTCTCCAGTTCGGATGTCGCGAATGCCGGAACAAGAACCGGCAAGGGAACATCCTGCACATCGTTGTAATGGCCACCGCTCAGCTCGACGAAAAGATGGAGAGGCTGCTTGCGGGTCTGCGCCAGCATGAAACCCCGAATAGGCGGTTCGGCTGCCGTCAGCGCCTGCTGAAAGCCGATCTGCCCTGATAGATAAGGCTGGATTGCATTGGCATTTTCCTGTGCGATCACCCCACGCATGACGAAAGCGGTCATCGCCAGCGCAATGGCTGCAAGCACCATATTGGGTGGCGTTGTCTGCAATCCGAGAGCCTGCCTGAAGATCGACAGAACGATGACGATGCGGGTGAAGGAGGTCATGAGCAGCAGAATACCAGGCAAAAAGGCCAGGCTTGTGATCAGGAGCAGCGTCTGAATATCAAGCGAATAGGCCTCGCCGCCGTGGCCGGGTGCCGCAGTCAGCAGGGTAATGCCGCTGCCACCCTCGGCGCCCGGCGATTGCCCATGGGCCGGATGGCTCAGAACTGCTTGCCAGAGCAACAGTAGGACGAAAGCCGCGACTGCCGCCGCACTGCGCCGGCGCGCGCCTAACATGGCGGCACGCTCTGTTGCGCTCTTCTGTCCTCGGCCAGGGCGGATTGCTCGGCACCGAACAGGTTCATCAGAACGAGCCCGGCTTTCGAATGGCCGAGCAGAACTCTCCGGCCTTCGACCTCGACAAGAATGAGGGAGGCTTGCAGCCCAAGACGGCGGCTGCCGATGATGCGGATGGCGCCGCTGTCCGGTCCCCCGCGCTGCTGGCTCTGCAAACGCCGGCCGATCACGAAGAGCATGCCCAGAATCACGCAGACCAGCCCGAAGGAAGCCAGAACGGACAGAAATTCCGCCCCGAGCGAGAATTTGCCCATGCGTCATTCCTGCGTGACAAGATTCGCGATATAGGCCGCCGTGAAGGGGTTGGGCGGGGTAAAGCCTCCATTCTTGTTGAGAACGTAGTTCACTATGTTCAAGCAACTCGCCATCAGGTCATTGCGGGTCTGCTGGCTTTGCAAGCTTTGCGTGGTTTCGTTCATAAGCCTGGTAATGATGGAGGATTTGATGACTGGCTGCATTTCATCAAAGACAAGCAAGGCACTCTGGTCCGTCGTCGCGAATTTTGCCGAAAAGAGAACATAGGATGTCGCGGGCTGGCCCGGCTCGGGCGGAACGCTGACGGTCACATCCGATAGGGAGGCATAATAGACTGTCTTTACCACCGGCTTCGGCGGAACCGCGGCCGCCGCGGATGCCGCCGGATGCGCCCCATGCAACACCTGCATCAGGCCGAATGTTCCGCTGATACCGACAAGAAGAGAGACAACTGCTGCAGCAATGATTGGGAGAATCTTTGCCATGTCTTACTCGTTCCGCTTCAAGGCAAGCTTACCTTAAATTTGTAAATAAAAAGCAACGAACGGATCAGGAAACCGCATCCAGGAGCGATTGAAACATGTCCGTCGCAGCCGCAATCACCTTTGCTGCCGACTGATAGGCCTGCTCATATTGACTGAGCAGCACCGCCTGCTGATTGGTATCAACACCGGCGACGGTCTGTAGATTGGTCGTCGCGGTGGTGACCTGGGCGGCTGTCGCCGTGGCAAGATCGCTCGCCTGCTGCGCATTGGCACCAAGGCTTGTGCTGAGGCCAAGGAAGGCCCCCTCCAGGGAGCCGGATGCCGTGGTGCCCGCCTCTGTCCACAGACCCTGCATGCGCGTCGCATTGGTGCCGTCGCCGCTCGATCCCGGCGTCAGGCTCATCACGTCAC
Source organism: uncultured Alphaproteobacteria bacterium (assembly GCA_963834475.1). Lineage (GTDB taxonomy): Bacteria > Pseudomonadota > Alphaproteobacteria > Acetobacterales > Acetobacteraceae > Acidisoma. Next base: position 714,041 of record CAWIBZ010000005.1, read on the forward strand.
CCGCTGCGGGTTCACCGGAAATGGGGATCTGCCAATACGTCCCCGCCGCGGCGCCGCTGCCGGGATAGGCCAGGGCAATCGTTGCCGTCGCATCAGTGCCGCTCAGTGTGCCGGCGGCGATGACCGTGGATGGATTAGCCGTGCTTGTGATGGTGAAGGCCGTCGGGGAGGTAAACGCAATTTGCAGGGACTGGCCGAAATCGGCAGGCGGCACCACGGCGCTTCCCGCGGGCGGCGTATCGGTCACGTTGCTGCTGCCCGCCGCAATCGTCCCGGCATTGTCGTTCAGGATCGAACCATCGGGCTGGAGCGCACCGGGGGTCGCGACATAAGGGTCCGCCGCCGCGATGGCGCTGGTGCTGCTCGCCGTGAGCGCAATCGCGGCGGCGGCACCCGGCGCTGGATTCAGGGTGAAGCTGTCGCCGTCCGCGGCCGTGCCGGAAATGGCAACCGTCATCCCGGCAAAGGACAGGCTTGACCCTTGACCGAGGCTATAGCTTTGCTGACTGGCCTGGTCGACGGCCGTCCAGCCGGCGGCACTGTTGTAGCTCAGCGTGAAGGGACCGCCATCCACCGGCAGGCTTGCGGCATCCGTGATCTGGGCGCTCAGGCTGGCGTCACCGGCATTGCCCGACGCCGCGGCCACGGTCGGCGCCGGCACCGAGAAGAGATCACTGCCTTCGGCGCCATTCGGTGTCAGCCCTTGTGCCTGGGCGGTATTCACGGTTGAGGCGAAGATGGCAGCCAGGCCGTTCAAATTCTGCAGCGCACTGGCCCCTGCCTGCCAGCTCTCCATCGCGCCGCCGATGGCGCCACCACTGCCCGTGACGGCCAGCGGTATCGCCATCGGCCCGACCGTGATGCTGGGCGCCTCCTCCCCCGTCCCCGCCTGCAACGTCAGGCTCTGGGCACCGGCCTGGTTGAGCAGCATCGTCCCTCCCGTCGCGACGAGGATCTGGCCGCTGCCGCCATCCGGCACCACAGTGACCGGCAAGAGCGAGGAGAGCGAGGAGAGGGCCGCCTCCTGCTGGTCGAGCAGGCTCGGATCATTCGGGCTGGCCTGCAAACCCTGGTTGATCGTCGCAAGCTGGGACAAAAGACCGTTCGTCTGGGACACGTTGCTCTGCAAGGCCGTGACGGAACCCGCCTGCGCTGTCGCGATCGCGCCGGCCGCGCTCTGGAAGGCGCCGACCACGGATTGCGCGTCTGACAGCACGGTCTGGCGCTGGGCCGTGCTGGTGGCATCGCTGGAAAGGGTACTGATATCCTCGAAGAACTGATTGATCTGCGGCTGCACATCACCGTTGTTCATCAAGGCATCGGAAATCGCCGCCAATGATGCGGCACTGGTAGAGGCCGCTGCATTGCTGGTGTTGACAGAACGCAGCACGGTGGTGGCAAAGCCATCAGCCGCTCTCGTGACCTGTGATTGCACACCGAGGCCCGCCGGATTTCCGTTCGGGTTTGCAATTGTCGAAAGCGCCGCGGTCTCCACGGCATAACCCGGCGTGGTCTGGTTGGCCACATTCTGCGACACAGTGCCGATGGCCTGTTCGAAAGCGTCGATGCCGGTCAGCGCAATATTGATGGCCCCTGTCAATCCGCTCATGAGCGCCCCTTCCGCGTCTGATGCAGTTTATTCGATTGCCTGCGCCAGACTTTTCGTCGCTAAGGCGCCGAACCGCCATCACCTGCCGCCAGGCCTTGCATCATCTGCTCCATGAGCGGCGAGTGTGCGATGGCGATGATTTTCGCTGCATAATTGGTATCCGTCGCGAAGCCGCCGGCTTGCAGGGCCTGGGCGAAGCCCTCGACCGAACCTTGCCCGATGACGTCGGGAAAACGGGAGCGGATAAGCTGGAGGTAGTCGGACACACTGTCCTGCGGTAAATCGTAGGTCCGAAAACTGTCCAGCTCCGGCACCAGCGCTCCATTGATCATTTCGTGCGTCGTCTGAAGCTGCGCCTGGTCGCTGCCACCTGCCTTGATGCCAAAGAAATTGTTGCCCGGGGCAGCAGTCCCCCATCCTGTTTCCAAGGCTGCCTGTGCCAGAACACCGATCGGCGGCACGCCCAAGGCGCTGGCCGCGGCCTTGACCGCAGGCCAGAGCGTCTGCGTCAGAGCAGCGGCCCCCTCGCTGTCAACCTCTGCCCCGTCACCGCCAAGCGCGGCCGCCTCGCTCGTCAGCGGCGCTTGCGCGGCATCGGGCATCAGACCCAATGCGGCGCGGGTCGAAGGCGAAGTGTTCCCGGTGCCGCCGACCTGCCGTATTGTTGCGTTTACAATGCTCTGATCGTACTTGCCGAAATCCTTTTGGGACAATTCCCAAAGAAACATGTTCTGATAGCTGTCGCCACCCGGACCGAGATCCCCGGTATCCAGCCCTGTCCGGCTCATCTCCGCGAGCAAGTTATACCACAAGGTTCCGGCCAGCTTTTCGACAACCGGCCCAAGTTTCGTCGCCTGGCCAGGCGCCGCCATCCCCGCCGCCGCCGTGATACCCGCAATCGTCATCAGAACACCTTCACCGTTCCCGTAATGGCGCCTGCGAGTTTCAGCGCCTGAATGATGGCAATGAGATCGGCCGGCGTCGCCCCCACCGCATCCAGAGCCTGAGCAACCTCGGCCAATGTCGCCCGCTTCGGCAGATAGACCACTTCCGCCTTGCCTTGCCGCGCCTGCACCACCGTATTCTGCACCGCCTGGGTGGTCCCGTTGCTGAAGGGGCCGGGCTGGCTCACGGCATTCTGCTGCTGAATGCTCACCGTCAGATTGCCGTGGGAGACAACGGCGGGTCCAAGCTCCACCCCCGCATTCATGACAATCGTGCCGCTCTGCGCATCAACAGCAATGGTCGGCGCCTGGTCTGCCGGCACGATCGGCAAATCCAGCACCTCGGCCATGAACCGGACCGAGTCGGAACCGGAGTTGCGCAGATCAACCTCGCCCGGGGAGACCGCGGCGGCGGTACCCGCCCCCAAACTGCCGTTGATCCTGTCCTCGATCTGCTGCGCCAGTTCGTAGCTCGGCGTGTCGAGCATCAGCTGCGTTCCGCCGTCATGCGAAAAATTGGCAGGAATGGCGACGGACATGATGACCCCACCGGGCAGCGAGCCGACCGTCGGCACATTCGTGGAAGTGCTGGTGCCGTTCGAACTTACCGCAAAGCCGCTGACCAGAAGCGGGCCCTGTGCCTGCGCGTAAATCTGGCCGTTCCCGCCGCGCAGCGACGTCGGCAAAAGCACGCCCCCCGCAAGCGACGCCGCGTTGCCGACAGCGGACACGATGGCGTCCACATGCTGGCCGGCAGCGGTGAAGGGCGGCACTTCGGCGGTCACCATGACCGAGGCCACGTCATTCGGCTGCATCACGTTCACGTTGGTCAGGGTGATGCCCATATTGCGCAGCATGTTCAGGATAGTCTGCTGCGTATAGGGTACTTCCGTTGTCTGGTCTCCCGTTCCTGACAGACCTACCACCAGCCCATAGCCGTAGAGCTGATTCGACGGGGCGCCGGCGACCGCCACCAATGTGCCAATCGTGGTCGGCGGCGCTGCCTGCACCGAATTGCCCGTGAGGCCTCCGATGAGGAGCGCCAGCACCGCGGCTAGAACGGCCAGATCTTGTCGAGCACTTGTTGTAATAGCGGCACCTGATGCGCATCGTTGATGGGACCATTGCCGACATATTGCACATTCATGCCGGCAACATTGTTCGAACTGATCGTGGCATTGGCCGTGATATCCTGCGGGCTGGCATAGCCAGTGACCACGAGCGCCGTTACGTTTCCGTTTACGTTGACATTCGTGCGGCCTTCCAGCGCCAGCGTTCCATTGGGGTCAACCCTGGTCACCACCGCTTCAATCGATCCGCTGATGGTGTTCGATGCCGCTTCCGTCCCGGTTCCGGCATATTGGTTGGAGGAGGACGTCGTGATCGTCGGTGAAAACGGGGTACCATCCAGACTGCCGAAATTGAGCGGCACACCAAAAAAACTTGTAACCGAATTGGCGACTGACCCACTCCGGGACAGGTTGGTGGCATCATTATTGGCAGCGCTTGTGGCCGTCACAATGTCAATCTCGACCAGGTCGCCCGGCCGCCAGTCCCGCTTCGGCTCGTAGAGCGAGCCTGAGCTTGTCTCCGGAAAGACCGATCCATTTTCCGCCGGTGGTGTGCGTGCAACGGCAATGGGAAAGGCCGAGGCTGGCACGAGAGAACGCGCGCTCGGCGCCTCCGTCGCACAGCCGCCGAGACAAAGCAACAGCGCCAGCCCGCCGCGCCGCCATTCGCGCCAGAGCCAGAGCCAGAGCCAGAGCCAAGGGCGCGGAGGCATCATGTACCTTGTGCCGCCTGGGCCAGATAATTCATCTGATTGTCGACCGCACCGATGACCTGCGTCCCCAATTGGTAGGCGCGCTCGGCTGCAATCATATCGACCATGGATTGCACGACATCGACATTGGAGGCTTCCAGGTAATTCTGATTGATCGAGCCTAGCCCATTGCTTTCCGGCGCGCCCGCGGTTGCCGTGCCGCTCGATGTCGTGCTGGAATAAAGATTGTCGCCCAGGGGCTGCAACCCTTCCGGGTTGACGAAACTGGCGAGCTGCAATTGTCCGACCTGGCTCGATTTCTGCGATCCGGGCAGGGTGACGGAAACAGTGCCGTCAGTACCGATCGTGACACTGGTCGCATTCGACGCGATCGTAATATTCGGCAGCACCTGGTAGCCGCTGGAGGTAACCAGCTGACCGCTCTGGTTCAGCTGGAAACTGCCATCCCTGGTATAGGCTGTTTGCCCATTGGGCAGAATCACCTGGAAATAGCCGGCGCCGTTGATTGCGAGATTGAGCGGGTTGCCGGTTTCGGTCAGCGACCCTTGTGTGAGAACCGTCGTAATCGCTGCGGTCTTCACGCCTGTGCCAAGCTCGAGCCCCGAGGGATAGACCGTAGTACCAGTGGATTGCGCACCCGGCTGAATGCCGTTCTGATACAGAAGCGTCTGGAATTGTGCCAACTCCGCCTTGAAACCGGTCGTGTTAACATTGGAGAGGTTGTCCGCGATGGTATCCATCATGACCTGGCTGGCCTGCAGACCGGTCGCCATCGTATCCAATGCGTGATCCATTGCCCTACCCTTGCGCCAGAATGGTGTTCAGCCCGCTGCCGTTGTCCCCACCCGCCTTCAGCAAATTCGTCTGCAGCTGGTAGGATCGGCTGAGATCGATCAACTCCACCATGCTCTTGACCGAATCGACATTGCTGCCATTGAGATAACCCTGCGATACCGTCCCGCTGACGGACTGCTGCAGCGCGGCTGGATCGCTCGGTGCGAACAAAGCCCCCCCGAGGGATGTCAGCGGCCCCGCCGGGGTCGCTACAAGGTTGATCTGTCCGAATTTTTTTGTCTGGCCGGGCTGCCCCGCGGGCACGCCTGACAGGCTGCCATCGGACCCGATCGTCAGGCTCGCAAGCTTGGGCAGGCTGATCGGGGTGCCATCGGTTCCCAGGATCGGATTGCCCGCGCTATCGGCAAGCAGGCCGTCAGCGGTGATCTGGAGATTGCCGTTCCGCGTGAGCACGGGCCCCGCCGCGGTCAGAACCTCAAGCCAGGCATCGCCGCTGACGCCGATAGTCATCGGATTGCCGGTCTGGCTGAGCGCACCGGGCTTGGTATCCGGGCCTGACGGCACAGTGACCACATCCGCGCCCGCTGGCGCATTCTCCCCGCTGTAGTCGGCCGACTGCGTTTCCGCCTGAACCGCCTGGTAGCCCGTGGTCTGCACATTCGCGAGATTTGCAGACAGGGCCTCGATTTGTGCCTTCGTTGCCTGAAGCCCCGCCATGGCCGTATAATAGCTGTCCGTGCTCATCGCTTAGATCTGGGTCAGCTTGGTGAAGTTCTGTTGTTCTGCCTGCAGTTCAGTCGCATTGGCCTGATAGGCCTGCTGATACTGGATGAGGTCGACGAGCGCGGAGGAGGTTGAGACATTCGACTGTTCGATATTGCCGCTGAGCAATGTCCCGGCCTGGGCGGTTCCGGGCGTGTTCACCACCGCGGCACCCGATAAATCGGTCACCGCGTAGAGATTGCCGCTGACATTCTGCAGCCCTTGCGGATTGATGAAATTGGCGAGACCGATCGTGCCGACCGATTTGGTCTGATTGTTGCTGTAATTGGCCACCACCTGGCCGTTGGAGGACACAGTCGTTCCAAGGTAGTTCCCCGGCGCGTAGCCGTTATTCGTGGTTCCGGCGATCGAAAAGCTTTGGGCGCCGAGCGTTGATCCCGTGAAATTGAGTGCCATCGATGATGGCGCCGCGCCGTTGCCCCAGTTCACCGCCAGTGTCGCCGGGCTGCCACCGGTCAACGCGCCGGATGGATTGAAGGTGAGTTGCGTCAGCAGGCTCGGGCTGCCGACGGCCGTGCCGGTGGAGGTGACTGGATCAGCATAGACATTCCAGCTCGGCGTGCCGCCCGCAGCGCTTGGTGCCTCCTGCTGGAAGTAGAGATTGACGGAGTTGGCATTGCCCAGAGAATCATAGGCAACAACCGATGTCATTTCATTGTAAGTCGATGTATCTCCAGGAACCGGCGTTGTCGGCGATGCGAACTGGCTGTCACCCGAATTGAGACTGACGGTGAGCCCAAGGCTGCTGGTCGCATTGGCGGTGAGTGCCCCCGTATTGACCGTTATCGGCTGCAGCCCTGCCGTTTGGCTGCCGGAGCCGCTTGTGGCAAAGCCGAGCACCGTCGCGCCATTGGACGTGACAAGCTGGCCCGATGTGTTCAGCTGAAAGGCCCCGTCCCGCGTATATTGCGTGGTGCCATTGTTATTGACAACAAAGAACCCGTTTCCCTGGATTTCGGTATCGAGCGGATTCCCCGTTGTAAGCTGCGTGCCCTGGCTGAAGTCCGTATCGATCCCGGCGGATTGCACACCGAGACCGGGCACCCCGCTTTCGTCGACGGGATAGACGTCGGAGAATAGACCAGTCTGGCTTTTGAATGCGGTCGTGCTTGCGTTGGCCAGATTGTTGGAAACGATATCCAGACCCGCCTGCGCAGCCGTCAGCCCCGAATAGGCCGTGTCTAAGCTCATGATGCATTCGCTCCGAGAACAGATTAAATCGACGAAACCGGCACGGTCGTCGCTTGCCCCTGAACACTGAAGGTCTGGGTGCTGCCCGATAGATTGACGCCATTCACCGTATAGACCGTGTACGGCGTCACGGAGACCGCCGAGCCGTCCGCCGCAGTCGCGTTGACCTGGTAGGTATAGGGCTCGCCGGCCGTACCGCCGCCCCAGCTGAAGCTTTGCAGGCCGGCCGGGAGGGCTCCCAGACTGTCCGTGCCCGCAACCGTGCCATTGGGCGCGATCATGCTGACCGTCACCTGCTGCGCGGGTCCCGACAGGCTGAAGGCGCCCGTTGCCTGGCCTGACGCATTGGGCGTCAGGCTGTCCCCGGACACAGTGACCTGCTTGCCCACCAGCGCCGCAGCCTGCGCCAGCTGCGAGGCCGCCTGGCCGGACTGGATATTGCTCATGGTCGTATTGAGCTGGTTGATGCCCGTGACCGTCGAAATTTGAGCGAATTCAGACGCCAGTTCGGTCGGATCAGCCGGCGATGTCGGGGACTGGTATTTCATCTGCGCCATGAGCAGCTGCAGGAAGTCAGCCTGGGTCATGGCGGTGGCCGAACCCGCGGTGGTGCCCGCGCTCGTGCCGGACCCGGCGGTCGTGGAAGCGGCGGCCGATGCCAGCGCCGCTGTGCCCGTTGCGGTAAGACTGGTCATCCTGTCACCTGAAAGCTGTTGATGATCTGCTGGTCGAGGCGCGTTGCCTGCTGCAGAACCGCCACCGAAGCGGCATAGCTGCTGGACGCGTTGATGAGGTCGACCATCTGCCCGATCTGGGAAACGTTCGAGCCCGTGACATAGCCATTTCCATCGGCATAGGGGCTGGAAGGATCATAATTCTGCGTCGGCGGCGCGTTGCTCAAGACGGTTCCGGCAACCTGCACGCCGAGGTTGCTCTCGCCTTCCGCTCCGCCCGCGCTGTCGGAAACGATCGTATCACTGTCAGCCAGGTCGCCACCGCCTGCATCAACCGGCGCCGCTTGAAAGACCACCTCATGGGCGCGGTAGGGGCTGCTTCCTGGCAAGGCGACCGAATCTGCATTGGCCAGGTTTGAGGCGATGACGCTGAGGCGGGCGTTCTGCGCTGTCAACGCACTGCCGACGATGGAGAACATATCGGCCATGTCAGGCACCACTCGGGTTAGGGCGGAGGGCAGTGATCAGGTCCGAGGTCGATTGGCGCAGAAAGAGCGTGCCGGCCTGCATGCGTTCCGCATTCTGGACAAATTCGATCCGTTCATTGTCCAGCGAAACATCATTGCCGTCCAGGGCGACGGTGCCTTGCGATCGGTACAGGGCCGTGTCACCGGCCGGCCCGTCATCCGGTGTCGGATCAAGGCTAGCATTCACTGCGTCGTCGAACGAAACGTCGCGCGCCTTAAATCCGGGCGTATCCGCGTTTGCTATGTTGTTGGCGATGAGATCCGCCCTTTGCTGCCCGGCGTCAAGAACCGCGCCGTAAAATTGCGTGAATCCGACTTGCATATTCTTCTTCCATCCGACCGGAACCGACAAGAATTTACGTTCGGCCACAATACCCGCAGATTTCACGAGGCATTAGCAAACATTTACTTAACTTTAATCATTTTTATTTCTGACCGTTTCTTATCCGCAATGCCTGTCCGGCGCAACCAGAATGATCCCTCCAATTTTTATGAATTATCATTGGAAACTATTTCTTTATCTCTTGCTCTCTAGAGAACGGGCACGTCCTGTCGCGGATGATTTCGTTTCTTCGTCATGCGTTAATCATTATTTGTCATGATCGAACTGCCACACCGAGGCCAAATTCGCATTGTCAAACGGATAGGATCTCGTGTTGATGAATGGACTTTCTCCGGTCTCCTCCCTTCTTGCCACCGGGACTGCCGGGCAGACATCCCAGCAGAGCCAGCCCGATAGCGCGCAGTTTCTGAACGAGATTGATGCGGCGCTGCAGGGCGTGAGCCGGGACCAGAATCAGGCAGCCCAGGCTGAATCGGGTTATGCGGTTGGCGCGCCCGGTGCCACCTTAGGCAAGGCGCTGGTCGCCAGTGACCGCGCGGAAGTCGCCTGGAATGCCACCGTCGCCGTGCGCAATGAAGTCGTCACGGCCTATCAATCCGTCATGGGCATGCAATTCTGATGGCGGATTGGAAGCAGCATGCGGACAAGGTCCGTGCTTTCGTGGCGCGGATTCCGCTGTTCGGCTGGCTCGGCTTGGCTGCCTTCGCCATGGCCTTGAGCGTCGCGATCTATCTGGAAAGCAGCGGCCCGCCCTATGTCGCCCTGTTCGATGGCCTTGCCCCGGCCGACGGCGGCAAAATCATCGCGCAGCTGCAAACGCTGGGCATTCCGTACCAGCTGCAGGCGGCGGGCAACGTCATCCTTGTGCCGGCCGGCAGTCTGGCGGCAGCGCGCCTGCAACTCGGTGCCCTGCATCTGCCCGGGAACAGTGCGGCCACGGCCTGGGACAAGCTGGAAAGCGCGCCGATGACCACGACGGAGGCTGCGCAGAATGCCATGGCAACGCAGGCTCTCCAGGCGTCTCTCCAGCAATCCATCGAGTCCTTCAGCGGCGTCAGGTCCGCCGAGGTCTACATTGCGGTCCCGGCGGACACCCCCTTCGTGGCCGATCAACCCGACGTCAGCGCGTCCGTGATCATCGATGCCGACGAGGCCGATGCGGAGGGCGTGGCCGGCGCCGTCGCGCATCTGGTCGCCGGCGCCGTGCCCGGGCTCAAGGCCGAGCGCGTCACCATCTCCACAACGGCCGGAATAAGGGTGTTTCCCTCCAATACCAGCCAGGCCAGCAAGCAGACGGAATTCGCGACCATCGATCAGATCGAGTCTCTGGCATCCGCGCAGGTCTCGCGGCTGCTGGCGCCCATTGTCGGCGATGGCCGCTTCCGCGTCGCCGTCTCCGCTGATGTCGACTTTACGCAGACGACGACTCACCAGATCGCCTATGGACCAGCGCAGATGGTATCACGGTCCGAACGCAGCCAGACGGTGCAAACCGCGCTGAACAGCAACGGCTTTGGCATTCCGGGGGCGCTGTCGAATGAACCGCCCTCCGCCACGACGGCAAGCGCACCGACGACGCCGCAAGCGACCAACGGGGCGGCGCCTTCGGCAAACGGAACCGCCGGCCAAGCATCCACCGCGCAAGCTGCGCCGACGCCGCCCGAGCCCCAGAAGTCCATCAACTCATCGACCCAGACCTATGTGACCGACCAGAGCGACAGCGACATTACTAAGCCGGATTGGGTCGTGAACGGCCTGTCCGTCTCGGTGGTGCTGGACAAGGTCGCACTGCGCTCGGTCGATCTTGCGCAGATCAAGCAGGCTGTGGCCGCCGCCTTTTCCTATCCGAACATTGCCGTCAATGTCATAAGCGCTCCCTTCGTGAACCTGCCTGCGCCCGGACCACCTTTCCTCGTGCAGCAGGCAATCGGCCCCTTGTCCCATGCTGTCCTCGAAGTTCTTGGGGCGATCGCTCTGCTCTTCGGTCTCGCACTTCCCATGGGGCGTCGCATCGGAACGCTCGCGACCATCCGCCGTCCGCTCGCTTTGACCGCTCTTCCAGCTGGAATGGCCGCGCCACCGGAGGCCAGTGCCGTGCCGCCTCCCCCATCCTTGCCGCCGCGGGTCGAATATACGGCACTGCGCGAAGAAGCGGCCAAGAATATCCCTGCGGTCGCACGGCTTTTGCAGAATTGGGTTGAAGACAGTGAGTGAAGCGGCAACCGCGCTTGTCGGCCTGACCGGTGCCGAACGCGCGGCCCTGGTGCTGCGGGAATTAGGCGAATCTCTGGCTGTCGACATTCTGCGTTATATGGATGAGGCAGCGATTACCAAGATATCCTTGGCGATGACCAGCCTACCAAGGGTAACGCTCGATCTGCGTCAGCAGGTGGTCGCGGATTTCGTGAGAGACTTCGGCATCGCCGACACCGGGGAAGAGGGGCTCTCATTTCTGACAGCGGTGCTCACCTCGGCTTTGGGTGAGACCCAGGCGCGCGCGATTCTGGAACAGCTTCTGCATGCGGACCGGCTGTCACCTTTTCTCAAGATCGACCCGCATACTTTGGCCATGCATATGGCGAACGAGCGCCCACAGACCATCGCCTTGCTTCTGGCAAACGTTCCCCATGATACCGGCGCCTCCATGCTCACCTATCTGCCGGAGCATCTGGCCGCGGATGCCCTCTACCGCTATACGCTGCTCGATGCGGTATCGCCCGGTGCCGTCAAGGAACTCCGTGACATGGTTGGCGATATCATAGTCAACCACGCCGGTCGCCTTGGCCAGCACTTGGCGAATCTCGGCGGCCCACGTCAAGCCGCCGATATTCTCAACCTGCTGAGCAGCAGCCTCTCCGAACGTGTGATCGCGGCGATCGCCGAGCGCGACAGCAAAACGGCCGAAAAGATCCGCGAAAATCTCTTTACCTTTATGGATCTCGTCAAAATCAGCGATCGCGCCATTCAGATCCTGCTGCGTGAAGTGCCGACCGAGCGTCTGGTCATGGCATTGCGCCCGGTTGATGAATCGCTGCGCGACAAATTCTACTGCAATATGTCGAGCAGAATGGTTGATCTTCTCAAAGAGGAACTCGCGAACGGACCTCCGCTCCGCCGCTCGGATGCTCTGGCGGCACAATCCGAGATCGTCGCCATCGCTCTCAAGCTTTCCAATGAAGGGCGCATCGTGATCAATGCTTCGGAAGAGCTGATCTGATGGTCCTCTCGGCATCCGGTCCATTGAGCGTCGTTATTCCTGCGAACAGGGAGGGTGGACGGGGCCAGCCGGCTGCGGCGGCATGGCAAGATGCGCTGTCTCACGCCACCGCGACCGCCCGGGCCAAGGAGGCATCTGCGGCTTCCAACGCGCCTCGTGCCGCTCAGCCAACCGTGACAGCGACAGCCGAGCCTGGCGTGACCCTGTCTCCAGGCCGGGCAGACCCTACGCTCTCAGCGGTCGCCGATGCTTTGACGGCGGGCACGCCTCCTCACCCGGTCCGGCAGAACCTGGCGGCCAACGGTCCCGCATCGGGCGCTGCGTCCTGTCCCGTGATGGAGGGCCAGACATCCGCCGAGGCGGCGACCGCGCCGCGCTCTGCCGCGGCGCAGGATCCGGACCGCGGAGCCGCGACACCAAAGGCCGCGGCGCCGGCCAGGACGCTCATGCCATCCCCCGGCGGCCTCCGGCAGAGCGGTGCCAGCCCCTCGGCTCGGCAGATGGCGGCCCACGCGCCGCCCCATGTCGCGAACCCGGAGAGCGCGACGGGGAGCGCCGCCCCCACCCTCAACCTCGCAATTGCGGCCACCTGCCTCCCTTCGGCTGCCACGATCCCCGCCCAGGTGGCGCAGCCGACGCAAGGCCAAGGCACAGCCGTGGCAGCCCGTCACGCCAACCCTGTGGACGGCAGCCCCCTCGCCTCGCCGCGCGGCAGCGGCGGCGCGCCATGTGCGCCCGACCAGGCCGGTGGCAGTGGCGCCGCACAGCCTCTGCCTGAGAACGGCGCTGCTCCCCCTGCTGCGACCGCGGCGAAGCCCGCTCCGGCCGAGGCGGGACCGGCCTTGGCAAAGGCCGCCGAGACGCCCCCCGCCGCGGCCGGGCGCGGCGCGGCCGGCGGGGGTACCTCCAGCGGCGGCACCTCCAGCCCGGCGCAGCCTGCACAGCCGGGTGGGGTTTATGCCGATGCGGCAGCCCGTCCTGGCGGCCCCGCCAGCGGCGCAAGACCCGCGCCCGGCGACAGCGCGCGGGGCATCGCCACAAGCGCCGCCGCCGCGACCGGGACGACTACGACCGCGCCCAACGGCCGCCGTCTTCCCGCAGCCACGGAGCATCACCCGACACCCGCTTATTCTTGGAGCGGCACCAGCGCTTCGTCTCCGGCCGCTTCGGCTGTCCAGGCTTCGGCCGCGCCCGGGACCACAAGCGCAGCCAATGCCGCCCCCGCAGAGACCGCGCGCACCACGGGAACCGCCAATAGCCTCCCTGTCCCGGCGACGCCCACGGCGCTGGCCGCAACCATCCTTGCCCTGTCGCGAAGCGGCCATCCCAGCGCCGTGCTGCGGCTCGATCCGCCAGAGCTGGGCAGCCTGTCCGTCCATGTCACGCTGGCCGGCGAGTCTTCGGTTAACCTCGTCTTCGTCACCAGCACGCCACAAGCAACGCAGCTGTTGTCGAGCACCATGAGTGATCTTGGGCAGGCGATGACGAACGTCGGCATGACGCTCGGGCACACCCATGTCGGCGGAGATCAGGCCGGCGGCAGCACGGCCGGGTCGGGAGGCAGGGGGGAGGACCATGCGGGGGCCCAGGGATCTCTGCCTTCGCACACACGTCTGTCGCAAAGCGTCACGCCGGGGAGCGATGGCACTCTGGGGCCAAACGATCGTCGCGGCGCCCGCGCTATTGCCTAGTCTACTTTAGTCATCATCTGCCGATAGGATGAATTCAAATGCCGGTCCTTCCGGACAATTCGGACAGCGAACGCGTAGAGCTGGAGGCGTTACAGCCCATCGCCAGCGACGCTCCGGCCATCCCAAGCATGCCGCTGGTGGAGCGCCTGCCGATTGTCATTACCGTGGAGCTTGGCCGGACCACGATCTCCGTAAAGGAACTCAAAAATCTGCGCAAAGGACAGATCCTTGGCCTCGACAAGCTGATCGGCGACAGTCTTGGCATTTATGCCAACGGGAAAAAGCTTGGCTCCGGCGAAGCCGTTTCGGTATCGCAAGATCGCTATGGTGTTCGTGTCATGGCCCTGGTCGAAGACAATGATCAGCCGGACGAATTGCCGCCATGAAAGCAGGCAGCGTTCCTATTGAAGCCTGGCTTGCCTTCGCCCAGCTCGCGGGCCCTGCCATCCTGCTGATGCTGGTGGCAGGCATTTTAACCGGCCTGCTGCAGACGGCCACCCAGCTGCGCAATTCATCCCTGGCCTTCATCGTCAAAATCGTCGGCCTCGCCTGCCTTACCACTCTTGCCGGTCAATTCATGCTCTCAGGCATCGAGCACTATACGACACGGCTTCTAGACGCGATTCCCGGCATAATCCATGAGTGAGTCCGCAATCGCCCGTCCGCCGCGCCGGCTGACACTGGGCGAACTGTCCGGCCCGATCGTCATCCTTCTCGTTCTGACGATGCTTGTGCTGCCACTGCCGCCCGCTGCCATCTCCTTTTTGTTTGCCCTCAACATATCGACAGGACTCGTCATTCTGGCGGCGAGCCTCTACCTTTCCTCCCCGGCCGAGTTTTCGGCCTTCCCATCCGTGCTGCTGGCGACAACGCTGATGCGGCTCGCCCTCAATGTCGCGACCGCGCGCGCCATCCTGTTGAACGGCGCCAGCGGGCCTGGCGCCGCCGGCCGGGTAATCGAGGCCTTCGGCCAGATCGTCGTCGGCGGAAACTATGTCGTCGGCGGCATCGTCTTCTTCATCCTCATCATCATCAACTTCGCCGTGGTGACGCGCGGTGCCAGCCGCGTCGCCGAAGTCAGCGCGCGGTTCATGCTGGACAGCCTGCCGGGACGGCAGCTGGCCATTGATGCCGAAATCAATGCCGGCATGCTCACGCCTCAGGCGGCCGAGAAGCGGCGTGAAACCCTGCGCCGGGAGGCCGATTTCTTTGGCGCCATGGATGGCGCGTCGAAATTCGTGCGCGGGGATGTCGTCGCCGCCATAATCATCCTTGCGGTGAATATGGTCGGCGGCCTGATCATCGGCACGCTTCAGGCTGGCCTGCCGCTGGCCGATGCCGCCCGCACCTATATGCTGCTGACGGTCGGTGATGGTCTGGCCGCGCAAATTCCTTCGCTGACGATTTCGATTGCCGCGGGTCTCGTCGTCACCCGCGTGGCGTCGAACGAAGATCTCGGGCAGCAGATCCGTAACCAGGTCGCGCGCTATCCCCAGGCGCTGGCGATTGCGGGCGCCATCATGGCGGCGATCGGCCTCATGCCCGGCATGGCGCATCTCCCTTTCCTCCTCCTGGCAAGCGGCCTCGGCGGCTTGTCCTGGCGCCTTGCGCGGGCGGAGCGTGCCGCCGCCGCAAAGCCCGCGCAGGTGGCGAACAACGCCGGCGGTGCCGCAGACGCGAAGATCGATACCATCGGCGACGTCACCGGGGTTGACCCGATCGGCATGAGCATCGGCTATGCGCTGACACCGCTCGTCTCCCAGGGAGAAGGGCGGCTTCTCAATCGCCTGACGGCCGTGCGCCAGCGCTACGGTCGGTCGATGGGGTTTCTCGTTCCTGCCGTCCATATCCGGGACAGCAGCGAGCTTGTGCCGCACGGCTATCGCTTCACCCTGCGGGGTGCGACGGTCGGCCAAGGCGAAGCCTGGCCCGGGCAGTGGCTCGCCATCGAAGGCCCGATGGTCACGCAAAAGCTGAGCAATGGCCGCGCGGTTCGCGATCCCGCTTTCGGCCAGCCAGCGATCTGGATCGCCCAGGCTTCCATCCCCGAGGCGGAGGAGCACGGCTACACGGTGGTGGACGCGCCAAGTGCGATCGCCACGCATTTTTCCGAAATCCTGAAGCGCTACGGCGCCGAACTGCTCGGGCGCGGCCAGGTTGAGACGCTGATCGGCAAGCTCGGTGAGGCCGCCCCGCGCCTCGCGGAAGATCTGCGCAGCACTCTTCCCATCGGGCTCATCCGCCAGGTCCTGCAGGCTTTGCTGTCGGAAGAGGTGGCCATACGGGATTTTGAGCGCATCGCCGAAGCGTTGGTCGACGCCTCCATTGCGTCGAGCAAGGATGCCGAGACGCTTCTGGCGGCCGTCCGCCTGCGTCTGGGTCGCTCTCTCATCACCCCGTTTCTCGGGAATGATCTCGCCCTGCGCGTCGCCGTCCTGCACCAGGCGTTGGAAGAGCTGGTCGGCAAAAGCCTGCGCGCAGCCCGAGAATCCGGGCTTGCGCCGGATGTTGAGGCGGAAACGGCGGCTCATTTGCGGGAAGCGGCGCGCAATGCCGCCACTGCCCTTTCTGCCGCCGGGCGCAAGCCGGTCATCGTCATTCAAGGTGGTCTCCGGCGCGGTGTGGCCCGGATCATCAGCGCCATCATTCCCGTGATCGCGCTTGAAGAGATTCCGGACACAACACCGTTGCAGGTGATTTACACCGCGGCGCCAGGGACGAGCGATGCCTGACATCGGTTCAAGAAACCCGAATGACGAAGAACTCCAGAGGCTCTACGGGAACTGGATCAAGCGCAGCGCCCTGCTTCTCAAAGCGCGCATGCCATGGGCCGACCTTGATGAGCTGCTGCAGCTGGGCGCCATCGGCATGCTGGAAGCGCTGCAGCGGTTCGATCACACGCGGGGCGTCGAATTTCACGCATTTTGCAGCCGGCGCATCCGGGGCGCGATGATTGACGGCCTGCGCCGGGAAGGAGCCTTGCAGCGGGGCGAGATGCATCTCGATACCGATGCGATCGACGCCACGACCTATCTCAATGGCGATACGCCCGAGGATCCCTTCCGGCTGCTCAGCCGTGCCGACAGCAAGAAGTATCTCACCGAGGCGCTGCGAGACCTTCCCGCCCTCGATTACCGTGTGCTTGCCCTTCATTACTTCGAAGACATGAATAATCGTGAAATCGCCGCCATTCTTAATATCAGCGAAGGTTATGCTTCACGAATCCGCAAGCGTGCCCTGGCATTTCTAGCGGAACGGCTGACAGCCCTCATGAACGGAGCACCTGCCTGATGTCCGTCGTTCTTGGCGTACTCATTTCCCTTGGCTTCATTCTGGGCAGCGTCATCATGGATGGCGATAGCCCGAGGGAGCTGATCGGCGTTTCCGCGGCGATGATCGTGCTCGGCGGCACCTTCGGCGCGGTCGTCACGCAGTTCGGCCCTGCACGCGCATTGATGGCTGTCAAGGCGTTGCTCGGCCAGCTCAAGCCACCCAAAACCGATATTGCCGCCTTCATCGCGAACGTTGCCGATTGGTCAAATCTCGCACGGTCCCAGGGGTCGCTCGCCCTGGAATCGGTTCTGGAGCAGACCCGGGATCCTTTTCAAAAAAAGGGGCTCCAGATGATCATCGACAATACGACGCAAGAAGATCTTCATAATATTTTTGGCATCATGTCCGACAACGACTATCGGAGTGGCATGATGGCGGCCGAATTCTTCGAAGCTGCCGGCGGCTTTGCACCGACGATCGGCGTTCTGGGTGCCGTGCTGGGTCTCATCCATGTCATGACCCGGCTCGACCATCCGAATGAACTCGGCGCCGGCATCGCGACCGCTTTCATCGCAACCGTCTACGGCGTCGGTTTCGCCAATATGGTGTTCCTGCCCATCGGCGCCAGGCTCGCGAACTTCGCGGCAGCGCGCAGGCGCGAAAGCCAGATTGTCATCCAAGGCTTCATGCTTCTCGCCGGGGGGAAATCCGGCACCATCATCCGCCAGAATTTGCAGAGCTTCGTCACCGCCCAAAAGGCCAAGAAGGGCCAAGCGGGCGGTACCGCCGAGGACCGGGTGGGCGCTCCCGCGGGGCAGGCCGCATGAGCAGCACGGGAGACAGCGGCGACAGCCACAGCAAAGCGCCGAATCACGAGCGCTGGGTCATCAGCTACGCCGACTTCATGACGCTGTTGCTCGCGCTCTTCGTCGTCCTCTTCGCGTCATCCTCGCATGACCGCCGCAGGATGGCGGAAGAGGTCAAAAGCCTGATCGCCGCCTTTCATGGGGCCAGTCCATCAACCGCCAAGCTACTGGGCGGGACACAGGGCATTTTGACTCATCAGCCGTCTCCGGTACCGCGCCCGACGGACAATCCCGCCCCCCATACCCCGCGCGCGCCGGTGCGTGTCCATGAAACGGCGCCCATCAGGCTCGTGCTCCCGCGGGTGCGGCACGCAAGCCAGCCGGCGCCACGGCCTGTCCCGCTCTCCCAGCCGTCTCAGCCGCCGGCCAAGGCCGACCATCCCAGCCTCAGCCCTGCGGTGTCGGAACAGCTGGCAGAGGAATCCTTCGCCCTTGAGCGTGTCCGCCAGCAACTGGAGGGCTTGCTGGGCACGCTGACCCGCGACCACCAGGTGACGATCGACGCCTCTCCCCTGACTTTGACGATCAGCCTTGATGCAGCTGTCCTGTTCGAACTCGGGGCAGGCGGATCTCCTGCCGCAGGCGAAGCTGCTGCTGTCGCATGTCGCCGACAGCCTGCGCTCCCTGCCGCCGCCTTTTTCGATTGCGCTGCAGGGTTACACGGATGATCGCCCCATCGACACCGCGCAATTCCCGTCGAACTGGTCTCTCTCGGCCGAACGGGCCGTGAGCGTCGTCTCGCTCTTCGCGGATCTTGGCATTGAGGGGGAGCAACTTTCCGCCGAGGGGTTCGGCCAGTACGCACCGATCGCCGACAACGTGACGGAGGCCGGGCGCGCCAAAAACCGTCGCGTCGTCATCGTCATCCGCGCGCCGGACGTCAAAGCCCCGGACGGGCCGGCCATCGCGCCGGTGGTCGCCCCGCCCGTCACGCCCCTCGCCCCCGCTCTCCCCCCGCCGTCGGCCAAAGCCGCCGGATTCTCCGCGCCGGACCAGGGTGCCGCAATCTTCATCCGCAGGCAGTAAAGCAATGCCCCAGAATGCACGAAGCAATCGCAGCAAGGCCGGAAGCGTGCTGATGCGTCGCACGCCGGTCATCCTCGCCATCGCCATCCTCTGGGCGGCGGCCCATCAGCCGGACAGTCTCACGGCAGCCTCCCTCGCCATCTGGGGCCTTGAAATGGCCACGGTGGCACTGCTGGCGCGGGGTGCCTTTGCCGTCCTGGAACCCTTGCTCAGGGTTCTCGTCACCTTGGCCCTGCAGACCGCTTCCGCGCAGCAGGCCAGGAAGGATGGCGCGTGAGCTTCGTTATCCGCGCCATCGTCGCGCCTGATGTCCCGGCGGCGACCCAGGACCAAAGCGAAGAGGACGAGCGGCGCCTCGCCGAGCGATTGGCGCAGGAAATAGCCAAGGTCCGCGCCACCGCCGAGGCCGAGGGGCGACAGAGCGGGGAGGCGGTCGCCCGCCAGGCAATCGAGGATCGCCTCGCCGCACAGGAACAAAGCGTCGCGGCAGCAGTCGCGGCGCTCGCGGAGGCCGCCGGCCAGCTGACCGACCCCCTGGCACGCAGAGAGGAGGAACTCGCCCGGCTCACCCTGGAACTCGCCTTCCGTCTCGCCCGGCACATCGCCGGCACGGAAGTGCATCTGCGACAGGACAGCCTGGAGGGGCTTGTCCGCCGGCTGCTGGCCGAAGCGGCGGCCGAGCGCAAGACGGGGCAAAGCATCATCCTCAGGCTCAATCCCGAGGACCTGTCATTCCTGGCCGGGCGCATGGCCTCCGACGGCGTGCATCTCCTGGCCGATGCGGCCGTCAGCCGGGGCGGTGCCCTGGTGGAGCTTTCGGCACCGGATGGTGATCCGATCGATCGCGTGGAATGGGACGCCCGGATGGACACCCGCATCAAGGCGATTGGCGAGGCGCTTTTTGCCGATGCCGGCAGCAAAGTTGATCCTGCAGCGGGCCGGGCTTTGCCATGATCATGCTGGCGCGCGTCCGTGATCTGGCTCTTGATCAGATGCGCCCGGCGCTGGCGCGTGATCCGGTCTGCCGCTTCGGGCGCATCCTGCGCTCAAGCGGCGAAATCCTCCATGCGAGCGGCATGCGTGCCTCGATCGGTTCACGTTGCGTCATACAAGCGGAGGACCAGGAACGCCGCGCCGCGGAAGTGGTGGGCTTCGACGCCGGATCGCTTCTCATCATGCCGGAGCAGGGCATGCGCGGCATTCCGCGCGGCGCGCGTGTCTCCGTCGAAAGCCAGGCCCTCTCCCCCCTTGTCGGTGACGCCTTGCTGGGCCGTGTGGTCGATGCACGGGGCAAGGCCCTGGACGGTCGGCCCGAGCCTGACGTCACCCACCCCTGGCCGCTGCTCGGGGCTGCCATCAATCCGATGGCACGCCAGCGCGTCGAGGAGCCTTTCGATGTCGGTATTTCCGCCATCAACGCCCTGGCAACGCTCGGGCGCGGCATGCGGGTTGGGCTTTTCGCGGGCAGCGGCGTCGGCAAGACCACCCTTCTCGGCATGATGGCGCAGCATGCGCGGGCCGACGCCGTGGTCGTCGGCATGGTCGGGGAGCGTGGCCGTGAAATCCGCGAATTCGTCGAAGACCATCTCGGCCAGGCCCGCGGGCAGAGCGTCGTCGTGGCGGCGGCGGCCGATGATACCGCGCTCGGCCGTGTCCACGGCGCCTATCGGGCCGCGGCCATCGCCGAATATTGGCGCGCCGAAGGCCGGCATGTGCTGCTGGTCATCGACTCGCTCACCCGTCTTGCCATGGCGCTCCGGGAGATCGGCCTGTCGGTCGGGGAGCCGCCCGCGACGAAAGGCTATCCGCCCTCCGTCTTCGCCGCGCTCGCCGCCTTTGTCGAGCGTGCGGGCAACGGCAGCGCGGGCCAGGGATCGATCACGGCGATCTATACCGTCCTGGTCGAAGGGGACGACCATATCGGCGATCCCGTGGCCGATACCGCCCGCTCGGTGCTCGACGGGCATATCGTGCTCTCCCGCAGCCTGTCCGAGGCAGCCCTTTACCCGCCCATCGATGTCTCCGCCTCGCTCTCCCGCCTCATGCCGGGGCTGGTCAGCCCCGGCCAATACCGCCTGGCGACCCGCTTCCGCAGCCTTTGGGCCAGGCGCCAGGAAAAGCAGGACATCGTCGATCTCGGCGCCTATGCGCCCGGGCGCGACCCCGTGCTTGACGAGGCGCTCCGCCGCGCGCCGGCGATGGACCGGGTCATCCGGCAACATGCCGATGATGCGCGGGATCTGCGCCACAGCCTCGCCGCCCTTGAGAGCGTTTTTGCGGAGACGACGGCATGAAGGACCAGACACT
This sequence comes from uncultured Alphaproteobacteria bacterium, assembly GCA_963834475.1. Classification (GTDB taxonomy): domain Bacteria; phylum Pseudomonadota; class Alphaproteobacteria; order Acetobacterales; family Acetobacteraceae; genus Acidisoma. The sequence goes on from CAWIBZ010000005.1 coordinate 735,070, forward strand.
CGCGCGGCTGCAGCTCCTCGCCGAACTGCGCCGCGTCAAGATCCTCGACGAAATGGCCGGCCAGACCAGGACCCTGCGCGAGGCATCGGGCCAAAAACAGCTGCTCGCCGCCTATCGTGACAAGCTCTCGGAGAGCTGGCGCGGCGGCACGATGGTCGAGGCTGGCCAGGCGCGCCGGGCGATGGATTTCATCACCGCCTCCCAAGTCGCAGACAAGCAGATCACCCTCGTGGAGCAGCGGGCCGAGCAGGCACTCGACCAGGCCCGCAGCGACTTTATCCGCGCACGGGAGCGCGAGCGCCACCTCGCCGAGGCGCGGCAGGCGCATCGGCGGCATGACGAGCACTGCCTGGCACTACGCATCGAACTTGCCCGGACGCCCGGGGCAACACTGCGCAAAGCCCGGTAATTCTTTCAGGAAAGCTTATCGCGTCAACCACGAAGAAAGACATCTTGGCTTATCTGAACAGCGAGGCCTGGAGGGCGGCACCATGAGCGCATCGCTTTATACCAATTTCACGGCAAATATAACGCTTCAGGAACAAGCCGTGAATACGCTGGAGCAGCAGATTTCGACGGGCCTTGCCGTGCAGCAGCCCAGCCAGAATCCCGGCGCCTACGAAACGGCAGCCTTCGCCCAGAACCAGATCAGCGCGCTCACCAGTGACACGATGAGCCAGGCCTCCGTCCAGTCGAAGCTGAGCAGCGTTGCCAACAGCTATACGGCGGTCTCCACGCTGTACGACAATGTTCAGACGATCATCGAGCAGGCCCTGAACGGAACCACCAGCACGCAGGATCTGCAGGCCCTGTCGCAGCAAGTGGGCTCGGCCTCGCAACAGCTGCTCGGCCTCGCCAATACCACGGCACCGGATGGCACCTATCTCTTCGGTGGATCGCGCAATACGCTGACCCCGTTTCAAACCAATGCGAACGGCGTCGTGGTCTATCTCGGCGATGGCGCACAGGGACAGACGGCGATTTCGCCCGATACGGTCACCAGCGCGCTTGCCAGTGGCGCCGTCTTCACCAATGCCCTGGCCGGGAACGGCTATACCAGCATTACGGCGAATGCCGCCAACAGCGGCAGCGCCACCCTGCTGTCGGACGGCGTTGTGCAGGCCAACACGGCCGCTTCCTTCCAGAGCGGCTCGTCACCCATCACGCTCAGCTTCGCCGGCAGCGGCACGACCGAGACCTATACGGCGACGCAGAACGGCAATACGATCGCGACCGGAGCAGCGACCTCGGGCATGACGATCGCGCTTGCCGGACAGACCTTCCAGCTCAACGGCACGCCGGCAGCGGGGGACAGCTTCACGCTTTCCCCCAGCCGTCCGCAAACCGCCTTCGCCCTCCTGCAGGGCCTGGCCACGACGCTTGCCACCACCGCGGCCACGCCGGCGACCAAAGCCCAGACCACGCAGGCGCTCAACAATGATCTTTCGACGCTCTCGCAGTATCAGCAACTTCTGGTGACGGCCCAGGCGCAGAATGGCGTGACCCTCCAGGCCATCAGCAACGCTGCCGCCGCCAACAGCAACCAGTCGAATGCGCTGCAGATCACGGCGCAGAACGCGGTCGCCGTGGATATGCCGAGTGCCATGACCCAGCTCAACGAAACGCTGACCTCTGTGGAAGCCGCGGCAAAATCCTTCGGCGCCCTGCAAAATATGAGCCTCTTCGAGTATATTTGAGGAGTCTTCCGTGTCGGACGCAATCTTCATCGCCGGCTACTATCGCAGCGGCACCTCGGCGCTCTCCGGCACGCTGCAGAAGCTGGGCGTGACCATTCACAACGATGCGGATGCGAACGAACATAATCCGCGTGGCTTCTTCGAGATTCCGGAGTTGATCGAATTTGATGTCGATCTCTTCAACCGCTTCGGCATGCAATGGTCTGACCTGCGCAGCCTTGAAGAGGGTTGGAACGAGCGCGCGGACATGGCCGGGTTCCTGTCCCGCCTTGGGGAGATCATCCGGCGGCGCTTCGGGCAGGAGCTGCTTTGGTCGATCAAGCATCCGCATCTCTGCCGGCTCCTGCCGATCTATGAGGCGGCGACGCGCCAGGCCGGCCATCATCTCCATGCCATCCATATCAGCCGCGATCCCTGGACCGTGGCCGCAAGCCAGCAGAAGAAGAACGGCCTGTCCCGCTCGCATGCCCTGCTGCTTTGGGCCTCCTACATGATCTCGGCAGAGCGGCATGCCCGGCACCTGCCGCGCAGCTGGCTGATCTATCACAGGCTGCTCAAGGATCCGCTGGGCGAAATGCGCAGGGTCGAGCTTGACCTCGGCCTGCCGCTGATCGAGCGGCGGCGCCAGGGCCTTTCTGAAGCCCAGCAATTCCTGACCAGCCAACTGGACCGCAGCAAGCCGGTGGCGGACGAGCGGCTTCTGACCCCGTTGCATGATCTCGTGCACGACATGTGGACTGCGCTCCAGGACGGCGATGCAAGCATCCCGACCTGGACGGCGTTTGCCGCCACCTGCTCGGAACTGGTCGATTTCGTCGTGGAACTCGCGGACAGCAAGGGGCCGGTCCTGCCCGGCCTTGCGCAGCAGGCGCCGGCTCCGAAGCCGGAGACCCTCGGCTCGGCCGCGGGTCTCCGGCCGGCCGAACGGCTGGACGCGGGCGGCCGCGCCCGGCTTGCTGCCATGCGGGCGGAAAGCCCGGCCCTGCCGCGCCTCTGCGTCATCATCGCCGCGCCACCGAACCGGGCTCACGCAATCAATGAGACGCTGCAATCCCTCCGCGACCAGTGGCAGGAACCGGCCGAGATCCGCGTGCTCACCACGGAGGAGGTCGCACTTCCTGATATCGCCGTCACGCGCCTGTCCGATGAGGCGGCCCAGCTCACCGCGGCGCTCTGCGCCATGATGAACCGCCTGGCGGAGAGCGCGGATTATTGTGCCGTCATCAATGCCGGGGATCGCGTCTCGCCCGATGCCTGCCTGCGCTTCGCCCTCGAAGCGCAGCGCACAGCCGCCGACATGATCTATTGCGATGAGATCGTTCAACGCGATATCGGCCCCTGGATCCGCCATAAACCGGCCTGGGAAGCAACGCGCCTGCGCCAATCCCCCTTCGTCGGGGATTGGGTCTGGTACAGCACGGCGGCGCTGGCCCGCATCGGCGGCTTTGATCCGGCCTTCGCGGGCGCCGAGGAATATGATCTGCAGCTCCGCCTCAGCGAAGCGGGGGCGCGGGTCATTCGCCTGCCGGAAGCGCTCTTTACCCGCAGCCCCTTGAGCCGGCGGGACAATATCCCCTCCACCATCTTCATGGAGCGGGCGGGCCAGGCCATTCTGGCCAGCCTCGCCCGCAGCGGCCTCTCCGCCGCCATTGAAGAGCGGCAGTATCCCGGCCTCTTCCGGCACAGGCGCGTCAGCCAGGATCCGGGCACGACGACGATCCTGCTCTGCGACGGCGCGGATGTACCGGTCATTGATCAATGGCTACGCGACGCCCTCATGAATGTTCTGCTGACCGGGCCGATCATTCTCGCGGGCGGCAGCCTGCTCCCGCAAACGGCAGACTTCTTCCGCCAGATCATCGACAGGGCGGAGGATCTTCAGGGCAAGGTTCTCGCCCTGGCCCCGGACGATCGCCTCGCCACCACCGGCGATGCGCTCGGCCGGGCACTCGCCCTGGTGCAGACCGAGCATGTCGCCATCATCGATTCCCGCAGCCAGGCGATGACCGCCGATTGGCGTGATGAAATGCGCAGCCGCCTGGCGGACCCTCGGGTCGCCCTGGTCGGCGCCCGCACACTCGCCCCCCTGATCGGTGACCGGTCGCGCTTTACCGTCCAGGGACCGATCGTCATCGGCGCGGATAGCCGCATGGGCGCGGGTCATTTGGCCGATGATCCGGGGCCGGGCGGCTGGCTGGCGGTTGACCATGAAGCGGCGGCGCTCGCCCCCCCTGCCGTGCTGGCGCGAACCCGCGCGCTCGCGGATTGCGTCATGCCGGGCCTCTCGGGCGATGCGTTGTGGATTGATCTCGGCGCTCAGCTGCGCGCCGCGGGCCGGGCGCTGGTCTGGACGCCGGACGTCTCCTTCGCCATCGCCGGGCAGACCATCCGGGCCGATTACGAGGGCAATTTCCGCGGCGGCAGCCCTGTCGCGCGCGCCATGCCCTGGGAGGATCCCTTTCACCACCCGGCCTTTTCCCTGCATGGCGATCTGCTGGCGCCCGAGCAGCGGCCCGGCCTCATCCGCGCGACGCCGCATGATCCGAACAGCCTGCTCCTCAGCGGGCCAGGCGAGGCGGGGGCCGCCGTCTTCGACTCGGCGCGGGCCTTGCGGGCTGCCGGCAGCATCGAAGCCTCCTGGACCGCCGATATCGTCATGCCCGGTGAAATCGGCCGCCGGGCCCCGTCGCTCTGGCTGCGCATCAACCCCGAGAGCCAGGAGATTCCGCACGCCCCGGCCTATTGCGCGATCGTCACCCGCCCCCCGAAGCCGGAGGGCAAAGCGGCGCTCACCATGGCGGACGCCGTCTACGCGACCTCGCCCGGCCTTGTCAGCCAGACCCGCAAGCTGCTTCCGCCCGGCCGGCCGGTCCAGCTCGCGCGCCCTGCCTTATCCCGCGCCATCTGGCAGGGGCAGGCGATCGGCAGCGGCATCAACAGCCGGCCGCGCATTCTCTGGGTCGACGAAGGCTTCGCGCCGCCCTGGCTGATTGACCTCATCAACGAAACCATGGCCGAGGCGCTCTGGATCGTCGTGGAACGGCCGGGCGGAACTTACACGGGTGCGGTGACCCGTATCCGCGCCCCGGGCAGCGAGCGGCTCTGGGCCTCCGAACTCGGCACGCTCGCCCCGCATCTCATGGTCCGTCCGGTGGACAAGGACGGGGATGCCGTGGCGGATCACTACCCGAGCCTGCTCGGGGCCGCCGCCGGATGCCGGCTGCTTCTGGATGAGCGGCTCGATCACCCGCCTGAGATTCCGGCGCTGCGGCTGCCCAACCGCCTGGCGGCCTGGCAGCGCGCCCTCAAGGCGGCGCTCGCGGAGTTTCAAACAACTCTGTCCCAGGGCGCGGAGGCGCGCGCCGCCGCCCTTGCCCTGCCGAGCGTGGAGGAAGCCCCCCCGCTGTGGGCGCTTGTCCCGGCAAAACCGGCGTCGCGCCGGCAGGCGGCCGAATGAGAGCGCGGCGCCGGCGGGAGCGGGTGTCGGCGCGGGCGCTCTGCCTGCTGCTGTCTTTGCCGCTGTCTCTGCTGGCGCCCTCCCGCGCCGTCGCCGCCAGCCCGGCCGGGCGGCAGGCCCCCGCCATCGTCGCGGCCGCGGTGCAACAGGCGGTGAGCGACACCGCGCCCGCCAATGCCGCCATCACCCTCGGCCCGGTCGCGGGTGCCCAGTATATGCCCGCCTGCACGGCGCCCCTCAGCGTCACCGTCAGCGGGCTTGAGCCCTACCTGCAGGCGGCCGCGCATTGCCCCCGCCCGAGTTGGACACTTTATGTCAGCGTCACGGTCGACAGCCGCATGGCCGTGGTGGTGGCCGCGCGCCCGATTGCGGGCGGAGAGGCCATGACACCCGACGATCTCACGCTCCGCGAGGAGCCGCTTTCCCTCTATGCCGGGCGGCAGGTCTTCTACCATCCCGCAGATGTTGTCGGCGCAACTGCGATCCTCTCCCTCCCGCGTGGAACCATCATTACCGCTACCGCCATCCAGCAGCCCATCGTGGTTCAGGCCGGCCAGACCATCAGCGTGGATGTGCAGAGCGGCGGGGTCGATCTCACGCTCGATGCCCAGGCCGAACAATCGGGGCGGATCGGCGACAGCATTCTCGTGACCAACCCGGAGAGCGGCAAGCGCTTCGAAGCGACCGTCACCGCGACCGGAGCCGTGGTTCAGCTCGAACCTTGATCGTGACTAGGGGAAAAGTTTTAGCCGTTTGGGCGAATAGAGCGCAGGGCAACCCGAACAAAGGAGCTACAGATGTCCGCCATCGGTTCGATCCTGACCAACCAAGGGGCGCTCAATGCCCTGAACTCCATCACCCAAACGAATAACACCAACAATACGCTTGAACAGCAGCTCTCCAGCGGGCTTGCCATCAATTCGCCTGCGGATAACCCGGCCGGCTATATCACCGCGCAGGGCTTCACCTCCCAGCTGAACGGCCTCACCCAGGCCATTTCGAATGCGAATCAGGGCGTCAGCCTGCTGCAAACCGCCCAGGGCGCACTGCAACAGCAAATCGGCGTGGTGCAGCAGCTCAACTCCATCGCAGTACAGGCCGCGAACGGCACGCAAAACTCCGCCGAAGCGCAGTCCCTGCAAAATGTAGTGACACAGCTGACCGGCCAGGTGTCGACGATCGCCTCCCAAACGCAGTTCAACAATATCAACTTGCTGGACGGCAGCTTCGCCGGCGTGCAGTTCCAGGTTGGCGCCAATGAAGGGCAGACGCTCAGCCTCTCCATCGGCGATACTGCCGCGAATGCCATCGGCCTCTACCAGTCCGCGGCCTCCGCTACCCTTTACGGCACCGGCACGAGCGTTCTGTCAACTGGCACCGCCGGCGCCTTCACGGCGGGCACCGTCAAATATACCGGCAACAACGGCAATACCGGCTCCCTGACCGTGGCGAAGAATTCATCCGCTGACGCTCTCGCCGCGGCGGTGAACAAGCTCTCCTCCAAGACCGGTGTCACCGCGCAGGCGACCAACACCGTCACCCTGGCGGCGACCGCGGGGACCAACGGCGGGTTCTCCTTCGATATTACAGGCAGCGGCACCAACGCCCAGACCATCAATGCCAGCACGGTCTCCGCCGTGGCCGCGCAGATCAATGGTCAGACCGGCACAACCGGCATCTCCGCCACCGTCTCCACCAGCGGTACTTCCCTGACCCTGACTCAGGCCAACGGCAGGAACATCGCCTTCACCAATGTCTCCTCGGGCAGCCTGACATCCACCAGCCAAGGTGGCACGGCGGTGGCAATTGTCGGCGCCACCACCCCCACCAGCGGTCTCGTCCAAGGCCAGGTGCAGTTCCAGTCCAGCGCCGCCTTCAGCCTGAGCGGTGGTGGGGACATCGGTCTCAACTCCGCGTCAACGTTGACATCGCTCTCCGATATCAACGTCACGACAACGGCGGGGGCCAATACCGCCATCAACGTCGTCAAATTCGCGCTGCAGGGCTTGAACAATCAGGGCGGTGAGCTTGGTGCCGTTCAGCAGCGGCTGAGTGCGAGCATCAACAACCTCAATACCAGCAGCCAGAACGTGACGAGCGCACTCGGCGTGGTGCAGGACGCGAATATCCCGCAGGTCAGCAACCAGCTGACACAGGCCCAGATCCAGGCCCAGGCCGGTGTCGCGGCCCTCAAAAGCTCGACCACGCTGCAGCAGTCCTACCTGTCTCTCCTGCCGTAATGGCGCCGGCGGCCGGGGCGTGTCTCCGGCCGCCGCTTTTTTCATGGCTTGAGGTGCGGTCATGGCCACGGTCAGTGCTCTCGGCTCTTCTGAAGTGCAGTCGCAGATCTCCACCGTCGAAGCGCGGCTGCAGGCGCCGATCACGCAGCTCAAAAGCGAGATCACGACGGACAATGCCCAGATTTCCGCCTGGGGCAGCATCAAGGGCACCATTTCATCGCTGTCAACTGCGCTGACCGGCATCAGCAGTATTGCAACTTTGCCCGCGCGGTCCGTCACCTCCACCAGCTCCTCCGTTGCCACGGCGACCGCCACGAACAGTGCCGAGACCGGCACCTTCACGCTTGGCGATGTGACGCTCGCCCGCGCGCAGACGATCTATTCCGGTATCAAGGCCAGCGCCTCGGCTTCCATCGGCGCCAGCGCCGGCTCGCTCACTTTCGTGCAGAATGGCAAGACGGAGACCGTCTCGGTCGGGTCCGGCAGCCTCACGCTCAATGGCGTAGCGGCCGCCATCAACAAAGCGCAGGACGGTGTCACGGCATCCGTCGTCAATTCCACCGCTGGCGCCCGGCTGGTTCTGCAAGGCGGCGCCACGGGCAGTTCGCAGGCCTTTACCGTTTCCGGAACGGGGGCTCTGGCAAGCTTCGATTACAATCCCTCCAGCAGCCATGCGGGGTCCTGGACGGTCGCGCAGAAAGCGCAGAACGCCAACCTGACGTTGAACGGCGTCCCGATTTCCAACGCCACCAACGCGCTCGGCAGCGCCTTGCCGGGCGTCACCATTACCCTTGCCGGCTCCGGCAACGGCACGCTGACCGTCAGCAGCACGACAACAAGCGTCACATCGGCCTTGTCATCGGTTGCCAGCTCGCTGAATTCGGCCATTTCAGGCATCGGCGCACAGATCAAATACACGGCTGCCACCGGCAGCGGCTCCAGCAAGACCGCCGCATCAGCCGGACCACTCCTCGGCAATTTCACCGCGACAAATCTGTCGGACCAGCTGCTGACCGCCGTGTCCGGCGCGGCGGCCTCAGGGGTCACCACCAATACGATCGGCCTCACCGTCAGCAGCACGGGCGGCGTCTCGTTAGACAGCGCGACCTTCGCCCAGGCCTATGCCGCCAATCCCCACGCCGTGCAGACGCTGGTGAGCCAGATCTACACAAACCTGACAGGCGTGACCAAGGCGGCGCTGGGGGGCAGCGGCAGTGGCAGCGGCTCCATCGGCGCAGAAACCAGCTCGCTGAATGCGCAGGTAACCTCCATCAACAGCAACATCACCGAAATCACGCAGCAGAATAACACTCAGCTGCAGATTCTGCTCTCCGAATATACGCTGGCGGAGTCAAAGGCATCTTCGGCCTCCATTTCACAAGCCTACCTTTCCATCTTCCTGAACAGCGGCTCGTCAACCTCGGGAGGTTAAGGCCATGATCGACACTGCGTCCTCCTATCGCGCCAGCATGTTTGACGGCGAACTCAGCGTCGACTGGTTGAAGCCCGGCTGGCGGGCGCTGCGCCTTTACGGCCAGAGAGCGAAATCCGCCATGCAGGCGGGTGACATGCCCATGAAGGCGGATATGCTTGGCCGGGCCGACAGGCTTTTGACAATCATGACCGGCATTCTTGATACCAGCGAGGGCACGATACTCGGTCCTGCACTGGCGCGGATCTATAGTGCCTTGCGCCTGGCCCTGCTTGACGCCAATATTGCCAACAGCACTGGCCCGCTCGATGATTATGACCGCGCGCTCCGGACCCTGGACAGCGAGGTCACCAAACTGACCGAATTGAGCTCGGAACGGCGATGACAGGCGGTATTCAACCCTATTCCGGCGAAGCCTCTCCCTCGGACATCACCTCCGCGGGGAGCGCCGGGCCGGCGGCACAAGCTGCGGCCAAGGCCCCCGGCCAGGCGGCCGTTGCAGAGTCGGCCCCCACCAATGACTCCGTGACGCTCACTCAGAATGCGCAGACCAGCGCTCGGCTTCTGGCCAGCGCGCAGGCAGCGGATGGCTTCGACGGCCAGGCCGTCGCAGGGCTCGCCGCCGCCATTCAGAGTGGCAGCTTCGACATCTCGCCCGACCAGTTGGCGGCTTCGATCATCACCGCCTTCGCCCAGATCACTCCCTAGGGCAGATCCCGATCAGATAGAATCATCTGATCGGGTGAATCTGCTCGCAAAACAATGAACGAGAGCGGAACGCCCCCATGCCCGAGGCCGCCGAGGATTTGCCCAGCCTGAACCTGGCCCTGCGCCAAGCCAGCATCGCGCTGCATGAGATCCTGCGGCTCATGGATCAGCTGCACGGGGTGATGTTGACGAGCAAACCCCATGATATCGCGGAAGCGACGATCGCTCTTGACGAGGCGCAGATTGCCGTGCGCCCTGTTCTCAGCGGTCTTCCGGCCGTCATTCTCAGTCACGGTTGCAACAGTCTGACCGAGCTTGCCCTGTCGCTGCACAGACAGCAGGCGACCGCGGCCGCCACGCAAAGCGAGGAAATCGCCAGGCTTTTGCGCCGCCTCGCGAAACAGAGCGCGGCGGCGAAGCACAATGCTGACACTCTGAGGCGCGGCCTGTCCCAGTCGATGCACATGCTGCGCACCCTGAACGCTGTCAGAGAGGCCGGCCTTATCGCCGAAGCCTGAGACCGCGGCACCGTGACGGGGCGGCCTGGGACAGGCGCGCCCTATCAAGCCGCTCTCCGATCACGCCAATGCGACAATCTTCAGGCCATAGCGGCCACCGCCGGCGGAGACAATCTCGCCACGCCCGAACCGCTTCCCCCCGACCACAATGGCCAGTGGCCCATCGGCGACCTGATCCAGCCGGATCAGGTCGCCGATGTGGAGCGTGCTCAGGCTGCCGATTGTGATCCGCGCTTCGCCGAGCCGCACGGTCATCGTGACCTGAAGGTGATCCACAACCGGGGCTGACGACAAGGCATCCCCCTCCCGAATCCAGGCCGATGCCCGGCCGCGGAGCGGCGCGCTCGCCATCCCCGGCGGGTGCAGCGCACTGGAAAGCGGTAGGTCGGCATTGCAACTGTCGACAGGCCGGCAACAGATCACCCCGTCTGCCTGACCGTAGTCAGCCGCAAAGAGATCAATCCCGCCGGCATGGCCCACGGCATGCTGCATGATGGCGACCGGCAGCACCTCGCCGGCATGAATACGCCGGAGCAGGCCGAGCGGAACCTGCATGCGAATGATATCGAACGTCAGCAGCACCTGGGTATTGGCCACGACCTGCGTCATATTCGCCGCCCAATGCCGGTCGACCACGACCGGTCCAAGCAGCCAGGTCTGTGCGCTGGCACCTGCCTCGAAGGGCTCCAGCGCGGCATAGGGGAAGATCATGCGGATCGAGCCTATGCCGAGGCGCGTTTCGAAAATGCCCGTCGTCGAAATCATCCAATCCTGCTTATCGCCGATGGCAAGCATGCCGACCGATGTCTCGTATTGAACGATCTTCCAGTCGAGCGGCGTAATGCTCCCGAGCACTTCGGCCATGCCGCTCAGGGTAAGATCGATCATCTGCTTGCCGATGCGCACTTCCATCTCGGACAATTCGTTACGGATGACGACATCTGAGGTTGATGCTCCAAACATGGCGTCGACCACCGCACCGATCAGATCGCCCTCTACTGCTATGATGATCCTTTTATGGAGGGATGCCAGATCGGCAATGCAGGCCAGCATGATGTCCGGCAATGCGGAAATCGCCGAATCGTGACTGATGACACCGTTCACGCAGCTTAGGAGCTGAACCGGACAGCGAATCCGTTGCGACAAGGCAAATGCAATCTTGCGCATGATCGGGTCTGATAACCCCTCCATGAGCGTAGACCGCAGCTGAGGCGTGAGGGCGGAGGCAAGCAGGTCCAGCTTTTCGACATCGCTCGAAGCACCAAGAACGCTCATGATCGCCTGTTCCGCTCACCGTCTGGGCCGCCCGCGGCAGCGCCGCCGGATCTATCCGCTTGGCGCTCCTCCCGATGGATTTTTATTATATCGCGACGTGTTTACCCGGCACTTAATGAATTCCGGAATTGTTTATTCATAAATAATCAAGCTAAGAACGGACATTACATGCTTCGCCCACCTCGCGCCTCGGCCTGCCCTGTCCGATGCACCTTTTTGTAACGACTATAGACTAAGCAATGGTGGCGCTGAACCGCTGCAACAGCGAAAAAGGCTGAACCCAGGTGCCGACCATCCTCATACTTGACGATTCTGCGGCCATGGTCACGACCTTGGCACAGATCCTCTCCAAGGCAGGCTATGATGTGGCCACCGGCAGCAATGGGAAAGAGGGAATCGCTGAGCTCAGCAATGGCCTGAAACCCTCACTGATCCTGACGGATCTCCATATGCCGCAAATGGATGGCATCGAATTCATCAGGGAAGCACGCAAATCGGCGCCGGCGAGGTTCACGCCCATCATCGTCCTCAGCGGCGACTCCGATGGCCGCAAGCGGGACGAGGCGCGTGCGGCGGGCGCTTCCGGTTGGTTGACCAAGCCGCCGCAGCCGAATCAGCTTCTCTATGTCGTCAAGCAATTGCTTCCCGTAAAATAGGCGGGCGTGGCGGGCTTCCTGGACGGGACCGGACCGGACCGCAATCAATATGAGAATGGCATATCCCTCTGTCGCCGTCGGTCCATCAGGAAAAATTAGGAGGAAGCCGGCTATAAATCCGGTCCGGGCGCGGGTCCGCCCCGGGCGACCGCCTACACACACATCGCCGGAGATCGACGATCGACACGCTGCGCCTTCCCACTGTGCTTGACCTTACAACATCCGTTGCGCTGCACCAGCGGTTGCTGCAGGCGCGCGGCCGGTCTTTGCGTCTCGACGCAGGCCGGGTGGCGCGCATCAGCGGCATCGGCCTGCAACTGCTCCTCGCAGCCAAGGCCGCCTGGGCGGCCGACGGCGTGAGCCTGGTGATCCATAACATGTCAGAGGACTTGTCCGCAGGGCTGGCCCATCTCGGCGTCCAACCCGACCTGTTCGCAGATAAGGAAGGATAGCGGCGATGACTTTGACCGTCCTGACCGTCGATGATTCCCGCACCATACGGGACATGCTGAAGCGTTCACTGGTTTCCGCGGGCTTTCGCGTGCTGCAGGCGGAGGATGGGCTGCACGGTCTTGAACTCCTCAAAGCCGAAACGCCGGACGTTATCCTGACCGACATCAACATGCCGCGCCTGGATGGCTTCGGGTTTATCGCGGCCTTGAGGCAGGACAAGGAGCGCCGCACCTTGCCCATTCTGGTGCTGACGACCGAAACCGATGCTGACAGGAAGGCGCGTGCGCGGGCCGCCGGGGCCACGGGCTGGATCGTAAAGCCCTGCGATCCTGCCACGCTTGTCAGTGCCGTCCGCCGCGTCACCGCCTGAAATCGTCTCATGGCCCCGGATCAGATGGCTGAAATCCGCGCCGCCTTCTTCCAGGAATGCGAAGACCAGCTGGCCGCACTGGAGGAAGGCCTTTTGCGGATGGAGGCCGGCCTGGGCGATCGTGAAACCATCGATGCCGCGTTCCGTGCGGTGCATTCCATCAAGGGCGGAGCCGGGATTTTCGCGCTCGATGCCCTTGTCCGCTTCGCTCATGGATTCGAGACAACGCTTGATGCCATCCGTAGCGGGCGCATGGTGGCAAGCCCGCCGGTACTGTCCCTTCTGCTGCACGCGGCCGATGCCCTCGCTGACCTGGTGCAGGCTGCCCGGGGCGGCGATGCCCTGAGTGACGCGAAGACAGGGGATAGTGTCGCGGCCTTCGAAGCCCTGGCCTCGGATCTTGCGCCGGAGATAAGTGTCGCCGTCCCGGCCGCCCCGCCGGCACCGCTCGGCGCCGCCAGGACCTGGGTAATCCACCTGACCCCCAAGGCAAGCCTCTACGCCCATGGCAATGAGGTATCTCTGCTCTTGCGGGACTTGAAGGCGCTCGGGGCGGCCGAGATCGAGGTCGACACCAGTGCCCTGCCCGCCCTCGCCCAGATGGACCCCGAAGCCGCCTATCTAAGCTGGACGATCACTCTCACGACCAGGCAGGATGTCAGCGCAATCCGATCCCTATTCGAATTCGTTGAAAATGATTGTGACCTGGATCTGTTTGAGCGGCCGGATTTCAGCTTTTTCGATGCCGCACCCGCCACGCCGGCGGCTGAGGATGACAAGGATGTGCCGGCAGCCCTCTCGGTCAATCCCGTCGAAACCATCGCTTTCCAGGCCGAAACCCCCTCTGCCGTCAGCGCCACCATTCGGGTCGATCTCGATCGTCTCGACCGGATGATCGATCTGGTCGGCGAGCTGGTCATTACCGAAGCCATGCTCAGTCAGCGCGCGTCCGAGGCAAGGCTCGCCCGCAGTTCCGGCGTCGTCATGGCCTTGGAAGGGCTGGAAGCCTTGACCCGGGAAATCCAGGACAGCGTCATGGCGATCCGGGCCCAACCCGTGCGGGCTGTCTTCCAGCGCATGCCCCGCCTGGTGCGGGAGCTTGCGGCCCAGACCGGCAAGCAGGTCCGGCTGACCGTCGAAGGCGAAGCCACGGAGGTTGACAAAACCATCATTGAACGGATTGCCGATCCATTGACCCATATGATCCGCAATGCCATCGATCATGGCCTGGAATTGCCTGAGTCGCGCATCGCCTCTGGCAAGCCGGTTGAGGGGGTGGTCCGGTTGACAGCACTGCACCGCTCCGGCCGTATCGTCATCATGGTCGCCGATGATGGGGCCGGCATCAACCGCGGCCGGGTACGGCAGAAAGCGGTGGAGGCCGGCGTCATCAATGCGGATGCGCAGTTGACGGATGATGAGATAGATCGCCTCATCTTTCTGCCCGGGCTTACGACCGCCAGGACCCTGTCGGATATTTCCGGCCGCGGCGTCGGGCTGGATGTGGTCCGCCGGGCGGTTCAGGCCATGGGCGGGCGCATTGCCATTGCCTCCCGTCCCGGCCAGGGATCGACCTTCACCCTCAGCCTTCCGCTCACGCTCGCGGTGCTCGACGGCATGGTGGTGAAGACCGCCGGCCAGACGCTGATCGTGCCTCTGGCGGCCGTGCTCGAAACGCTGCGCCCCAGCCTCTCCGACATTTACCCGCTCGATAACCTTGCGTCCGTCCTGGTGCTCCGCGGCAGCTATGTGCCGATCATCGACGTTGCCCAGCGCCTGCAATTCACTTGCCAGGACACAGTGGTCAGCCGATGCGTCGCACTCCTGGTTGAAAGCGAGCGCGGTAACCGTGCTGTCCTTCTGGTCGATGAAATCCAGGGCCAGCGGCAGGTCGTCATCAAAAGCATCGAAGCCAATTACCGCGCCGTCTATGGCATCGCGGCTGCAACCGTGATGGGAGACGGGCAAGTCGCGCTCATCCTGGATATCGATACCGTCGTCTCGACCGGTCGTGAGAACGGCCGCCTCGAATTGACCAGCCCCCTACCACAGGCATGCTGACGGTGTGCAGGGTGACAGAGACACCGTCGCCTGATCCGCCCGTTCAGGAACTCATCGCCTTCCGCGTTGGCCGGCAGGAATTCGGCATCGATGTCACCTCCGTGCGAGAGATCCGGGGCTGGACCAAGGCGACCGCGCTGCCCAGGGTTCCGCCCTATATTCGTGGTGTGATCAACTTGCGCGGCACCGTTCTGCCGATCGTCGATTTTTCTGTCCGGCTTGGCCTGCCGGCGGCAGAGCCGACCGCACGCAACGTCATCATCGTCGTGCAGATCGGACGGAAGCAGGTGGGGCTGCTCGTTGATGCCGTGTCGGATATCATCACGCTGGCCCCCGGCACTCTTCAGCCTCCGCCCGATATTTCATCCGAGGTCGTCAGCACCTTTGTGCTTGGCCTCATTCCTGTCGAAGGCCGCATGGTCAGCCTCATATCGCTCGATAACGTGCTGCCGCCTGAAAGCGGGAGCGGGAGCGGGAGCGGGAGCGGGAGCGGGAGCGGGAGCGGGAGCGGGAGCGGGAGCGGGAGCGGGAGCGGGACATGATGGATGATCGTGAAAGCCTGGGTGATCCCGGATCACCACCAGTCCGCCGGACCCACCTTCTGTCCGTCAGGGCCGGCGACCAGGAATTCGCCATGAGCATCATGGCCATCCAGGAAATACGCGGTTGGATCGCCCCTACACCTTTGCCCCATGCGCCATCCTATGTCAGGGGCCTGATCACTCTGCGCGGCAAGGTGCTCCCGATCGTCGACCTTGCAACCCGCCTCGGCCTGCCCTGCCGTGAGCCGACGGCGGCCTCCGTCATCGTTGTCGTCGACATGGAGGAGATCGTCGTCGGCCTCCTCGTCGATGCCGTCTCAGACATCATCACGGTCACGGAGGATATGCGCCAAATCACGCCCGATACCGGCGATAGCTTGTCCCGCAGCTATGTCGAGGGGCTGATCATGACCGATCAGCGCATCATCGGCATCCTGTCCCTGGAGACGGTCATTCCGCAGCGGCCGATCGCGAACTTGAACCTGCAACAGGCCTAGCCGGCTGCCTCGCCCGCCACTGCCGTCACGCCGCTGACTGCTCCAGCCAATCCGCGGCGCGATGATCGCGCCCGATGGCAGCGGCCGTGCCGGATGCAAGATCCAATGCACGACGTCACGGGTAACCACACCGCCTGCCAGGTCACGATGAAGCAGATGGTAGCCGTCCGGATAAAAGGCGAAAACCCGGTGCCCGCGCTGCGTCGCACGTTCCTTCTGCCAACAGGCGGCCATGGCGCCTTTGCGGCACAAGCTGATCTTTGCCGCCATAAAGAAACAGCGTCGGCTGGCGCCGCTGCCCGGCCGTGCCAAGCGCCGCATCCATGAGGTCGGTCAGCCCTTTCAGGGCGTGAATGCTGGCCGAAGGCTTCTTCAGGCGGGATGCCGCATGCGCTTGAGCGCCTCATGATTATCGGTCGGCTTGATGCCGAGCCGATCGGCACTCAGCCGCAGCCAAGGGATGGTTTTATGCGCCCACCACAAAGAAAGCCGGTAGCGGCGGCCATCTCGCTTGCCGTCCCCAAACCGCGGGGGCGCTCAGGATATAGCCCGAGACAGGCAACCGGACGATGCGGGCCGCCAGAACCATCAGCACGGCGGCGCCCATGCTTTCCCCGACCAGAAAAAGGCGCGCTTTCGGAAACCGGGCATGCACTTGCATGACCATGCGTCATGGCATCTGCCACGAGCAGATTCCGTGCCGTGCCACCGTCCGCGCCCGGTCGCCGCGCCAAATCCACGCTGGTCAGGCGCAATCACGGCCGATGCCGGCGGCAGGAAAAAGGCCGAAGGGCGCTTCCCAGGCATCGGCGCTATCGTTGATGCCATGCAAGCGCAAGCACGACCGTCTTGGGCTGCTCGACCGGCGCCATTCCCGGAAGGGAAGCAGGGCGCCATCGGCCATCGGAAAAACACCATCGACCGCGCGGGGCGTGCCGCACCATGCCGCTTGTCCGCCACGCATGAGATTGCGGCCACAACTTATCCCTGGCGCATGCCGAGAACAGCCCGGGCTGAAGAAGACTTGGGATGCAAACTTGGTGGAATGCTCGCCATGGGTCCATTGGCTAGCATCCCCGGCGAAGCGGCGCAAAGACAAAATGACATGAGATTGTCACATGGCCGCAAATCGGCAGAAGGAGCGCTTGGCGCCTTCGTCCGTTAGTGGGCGGCCGTTCCGGCGCCTGCCGGTTCAGCCTTGGGCGGGACGGCTCGGCTCTGCCCCGGTGGGGGCCGGCCGCGCCGGCGCTCAGCCATGAATCGATCGAACTCAGCCTTGTCTTTGGCGAAACGCAAGCGGTCAAGGAAACTGGCGAATTCGGCCTGTTCTTCTTCCAAACGGCGCAGTGTTTCGGCGCGGTATTCGTCGAAAGCCTGATTGCCGCTGGACCGCCCGCCATGCGGCCGGCTCAGTCCATGCTTCCAGGCCCTGCCGGGGCGCCGGCCCATCCGCAGCCAGAGCGCATGGCGCCGCGGCCCGCCGCCAAACAGCAGGCGTCCGAGGCGTCGGTTCCAGATGGCGAGTAGAACAGGGCAAGACCCACCGGCCAGCAGATGATGAAACCCGTGCATCGTCGCCGCCACAGCAATGGCCGCGAGATGGACCAGATCGCAATAGGCTCGGTCATCCTGAAACCAGCCCGGGCCCTGGCCGAAAGTGCCTTGATTCGCTGCGCCAGACATGATGTTCTTCCATGTGAATGTAAGGCACATTTACATCTAGGATGACCCTCGGAAAGACGTCAAGAACAAAATGCGGAAGCCCCACCGGCCGCCGGCGATGCCGAGGCTTTGCAGATAGACAAGCAGACCGGCTTCCAGGAGTTCCTCGGCCGACATCGGCAATTTCCGCCGCCCGGCATCGGGCCTGCAGAACAGGGAAGCGATGCCATGGGCCATCGCCCAAACATGCAGCGCCACCATCAGGGCTGGTGGCCGCCGTGCTTTGGGCGCAGCGGCGGTCACGGTTTCGGCCGCCTTGCGCAGGACGGCGAAGGCGCGGTCACTGGCCGTCGAAAGGCCCGGATAGCTTCGACATCGATCCGCGCCTCGAACATGGTCGTGTAGAAAGCCGGCTCGTTGCGCGCGAAGGTCAGATAGGCGCGGCCGATATTCTCAAAAGCCTGGACCGGCTCAGGCTTGCCGTCCCGCCAGGCCGGGTCAGGGCATCGCCCAAACGTTGTCGAATCCGCGCAGGGCGACCTCGGCCAGCAGAGCCTCGGCATCGCGGAAATGGCGATAGGGCGCACCAGGGCTCACTCCGGCGCGCCGTGCGGCCTCGGCGATGGTAAAACTGGCGGGGCCACCCTCGGCAATCAGCACCAGGGCGGCCTCGACCAGCGCCTCCCGCAGATTGCCGTGGTGGTAGCCCCGCTTCTGTCCTGACCAGCTCATGGCATGCGCTTACGCCATGTGAGGCGGTTTTACATCCCCCAGTCAGTCAAAACCCGCTCGCCTCTGGGGCCGGAACGTACAGGGCGCGGCCTTGCTCCCGGAATTCCTCGCTCTTCTGTTCCATCCCGGCAATCCGCTCGGCATCCGCCCGCAGATCATGCGAAATCCGCATGGAGCAGAATTTCGGCCCGCACATGGAGCAGAAATGCGCTGTCTTATGCGCCTCCTTCGGCAGCGTCTCATCGTGAAACGCCCGCGCCGTATCGGGATCGAGCGACAGGTTGAACTGATCCTGCCAGCGGAACTCGAATCGCGCCCGGCTGACGGCGTCATCGCGCAGCCGCGCGGCCGGATGCCCCTTGGCGAGGTCCGCCGCATGGGCCGCAATGCGATAGGTGATGACGCCGGTCTTCACATCGTCGCGGTCCGGCAGGCCGAGATGCTCCTTCGGCGTGACATAGCAGAGCATGGCGGTGCCGAACCAGCCGATCATCGCGGCGCCGATCGCCGAGGTGATGTGGTCGTAGCCGGCGCGCGATATCGGTCGTCAGCGGCCCCAGCGTATAGAACGGCGCCTCGCCGCATTCGCGCAGCTGCTTCTCGACATTCACCTTGATCTTGTGCATCGGCACATGGCCCGGCCCTTCGATCATGACCTGGCAGCCCTGTGCCCAGGCGATCTTGGTCAGCTCGCCCAGCGTCTCCAGCTCCGCGAACTGCGCCGCGTCATTCGCATCCGCGATGGAGCCGGGGCGCAGCCCGTCGCCGAGCGAGAAGGACACGTCGTAGCGGCGCATGATGTCGCAGATATCGGCGAAATGCTCGTAGAGGAAGCTCTCGCGATGATGCGCGAGGCACCAGCGCGCCATGATGGAGCCGCCGCGCGACACGATGCCGGTCACCCGCTGTGCGGTCAGCGGCACATGGTGCAGCCGCACCCCGGCATGGATGGTGAAGTAATCCACGCCCTGCTCGGCCTGCTCGATCAGCGTGTCGCGGAAAATCTCCCAGCTCAGCTGTTCCGGCTCGCCGCCGACCTTCTCCAAAGCCTGATAGATCGGCACGGTGCCGATGGGCACGGAGGCGTTGCGCAGGATCCAGCCGCGGATATTGTGGATGTTGCGGCCTGTTGACAGGTCCATCACCGTATCCGCGCCCCAGCGCGTCGCCCAGACCAGCTTCTCGACCTCGTCGGCGACGGATGAGGTCACCGCGGAATTGCCGATATTGGCATTCACCTTGACCAGGAAATTCCGCCCAATGATGACCGGCTCCAGCTCCGGATGGTTGATATTGGCGGGAATGATGGCGCGCCCCGCCGCCACTTCGTCGCGCACGAATTCCGGCGTGATGAACTCCGGAATGCTGGCGCCGAAATCCTCGCCATCGGCGCGGCGCTCCGCCGGCCCCGCCAGCTGCCTGCGCGCGGCCAAGATTCTCCCGATGGGCGACGTAGCGCATCTCTTCGGTGATGATGCCGGCGCGCGCGAATTCAAACTGCGTCACGCGCTGCCCGGCCTCGCCTGCGCGCACGATGCGCGCCGCCGGACAAGGCGGCACGAGATACGGCGCCCGAGACAAACCCGTTATCCTCCGGCTCGACTTCGCGCGGCGTGGCCGCGGCAAAGCCGCGCTCCGCGATCCAGGCGCTCCGCAGCGCAGGCAGGCCCGCTGCCAAGATCGATGGCAACCGTCGGGATCGGTATAGGGACCGGAGGTGTCATAGACGCGGACCGGCGCTTCGCCCGATGCCGGATCGAGCGCGATCTCGCGGAACGGCACCCGCGAGTCGGGAAAACCCTCAGGCGCGGAATAGCATTTGCGGGAGCCGGTCACGGGCCCTGTGGTGACGGTAAAGGGCAATTGGGAAGCCGTCTAAGATCATCGGCCATCAAACACCTCCTCGCCGCGTGAGAAGATGGAGCGGCCGAAGCGCGTGGACTCTGCTATAGGGCCAATTGCCTTCACCGTACCAGTCCCTCCGCCGGCATGATCCGGATCAGGTTCCCCGGACAGCGCCCGATGGGGCTGTTGCCGGCAGGGTCACCGCGCTGCCTCCCATCCGGAGGCGCCAGCGGAACTCTCAGCCCCTTGTCAGGGCCCCCCTTGGTAGGGCGGAACATGGCTTGGCCTGAGCGGGACTGTCAATCACCGCGCGGATGGCATCAGGCAATCGGCCCGCAGAGATCGGCCCATTCCCCGCCCACCAGTTCGGCCAGCCGCAGTGGCGCGATGCGGAGCGCGCTGGTGATCGACCCCGCGGCCGGCACGACCTCGGCGAAAGCCTGCAAGGAGAGGTCACAATAGATTGGCAGGCGCCGCGGCAGACCGAAGGGGCACACGCCGCCGACGGGGTGGCTGGTTACCTCGACCACTTCGTCGGCGTTCAGCATGCGCGGCTTGCCGCCAAGCAGCGCCTTCGCCTTGCGATTGTCGAGGCGGGTCGTGCCGCTTGTGACGATCAACAGCGGCTGCTCGCCCACGCGCAGCGACAATGTCTTGGCAATCTGTGCCGGCGCCACGCCATGGGCTTCCGCTGCCTGGGCAACGGTGGCCGTCAAGCGGCTAAGCTCAATGATGTGGATATCGGGGGCCTTCTCGGCCAGAAAGCGGCGCACTGTCTCGACGGTCATCATTCCATCCCCTGGTGGCGAGCGGCCTGAACGCCGCCGCTCTCCCCCTACCCCGCCGCCAGCCTGAAACCGAAATCGCCATGCGGGGGCGATATTCATCTAGATGTCAAAAGTCTCCATGCGCAGGCAGGGTAAAGAGCCCCCGACCGAGCGCTGGGACGACACCGGCGCCACTGCGAAGGAATCTCGTCACGATGCGTAAACTGCTCCAAAGCGCTGCCTGCACGGCGCTTTTCGGCCTCGCCGCCCTTGTCGGCACGGGCGCCGCGGCCAAGGCCGCCGCCCCCGTTCGCTGCCCCCATGGCGTCATCCACTACGGCGTCATCCCCTCCGATGCCTCCGCCGCCTTCATCCCCCTCTACAACAAGATCGCCCACCTGATCAGCGTCCAGATGGGCTGCCCGGTCGTTCTCGAGGTCGGCACCAGCTACAACGCCGTCATCGAGGCGATGCGCGCCGGCAAGGTCGATGCCGCCGAATACGGCCCGCTGAGCTATGTCCTCGCCCACCAGCTCGCGGATGCCCAGGTCGTCGGGACCTACGCCAACGCGCAGGGCAAGCCTGACACCTACACCGCCAGCATCGCGACCTGGCCCGGCTCCGGCATCACCACGCTCAAGGGCGTTGCCGGCCATACCTTCGCCTATTCCGATCCGGCCTCGACCTCCGGTCATCTCTTCCCGGCCTATGGGCTGAAGCTCGCCGGCATCGACCCCGATCACGGCATCACGGCTCTCTATGCCGGCAGCCACACGGCGAGCTACGAAGCCCTGCTGAACCACAAGGTCCAGGCGGGCGAGATCAACAGTGCGGAAATCCTCTCGGCCCAGGCCGCCGGAATCTACGACCCGAAGGATTTCGTCGTCCTCTGGACCAGCGCGCCGATCCCTGATGATCCGATCACCGTGCGCGGCAACCTGCCCCCGGCCTTCAAGGCCAAGCTGAGCTACGTGCTGGCCCATCTCGACCTCAGCAGCATCCCCGCCAGCGAGATCAAAATCACCGGCCTCTCCGGCAAGGGTTACATCCCGATCAACGACTCCGCCTATGACGGCATCCGCAGCCTCGTCGGCGTGCTTCATCTCGACCTCTCCAAGTTGGGTTCATGAACAAACCTCTCATCGAGGTTTCCGGTCTGGCCATGCGCTACCCCACGGGGCGCATGGTTTTGACGGATACCAGCCTGGAATTGAATGCTGGCGAGCTGGTCGTCATTCTCGGTGCCAACGGCTGCGGCAAATCGACTTTGCTGCGCTGCGTCGCCGGAATACTGAAGCCCACAGCCGGCCAGGTACAGGTCGCCGGCAAGCCGCATGACGCAGTTGAGCGGACAGCCTTTGGCCGAAGCGCGCATGGCGCTCGGCATGGTCTTCCAGCACCCGCATCTCGTGAAGCGCCGCAGCGTCGTCGCCAATGTGATGACCGGCACGCTCGGACGCCATCGCAACTGGATGACGGCGCTCGGCTTTCTGCCGCAGAGCGAGCGTCCCCTTGCCATGCATTGTCTGGAAGAAGTCGGCCTTGCCTCCTTCGCCGAACAGCGCGCAGGAACGCTGTCCGGCGGCCAGGCGCAGCGCGTCTCCGTCGCCCGTGCCCTCGCTCAACGCCCGCTGGCCGTGCTGGCTGACGAGCCGGTCGCAAGCCTCGACCCTGAAGCATCCGAAGAGCTGATGGGCCTGCTCGGCGCCTCGCTCATGAGGACGGCCTCGGCGTGCTTTGCGTTCTCCACCAGCCGGATCTCGCTCGCCGCTATCGCCGACCGTATCCTTGGCATGAAAGGTGGCCGCGTCCAGTTCGACCAGAAGCCTGCCGATGTGCAGGAGGTCGCGGTCTCGGCACTCTACACCAAGGACACCCAGGCGGTTCCAGAGACCGTGCCAGCATGAATGGCTTTGCGTTGAAAACCAGACCCGCCCCCGCCACGAACGGCGCCGCCGCGCCGCGCAGCCGCATCAGCGCGCTGACCTTTGTCATCATCCTTTTCGGCGCCGCGCTGTTCCTGCAGTCGGCCATCGTGGTGCAAGCCCGGCCGCAGGATCTCATCACGGGCGCGCACGGCATTGCCGATATCCTGCACCGTTCCTTCCCGCCGGATTTCGCCGGCTTGCCGGGTGCGCTCTGGCCCGCGCTCGAGACGATCGACATGGGGCTGTTCGGCACCGCCATCGCCGTCATCTTCGCGGTGCCCCTGGCGCTCTGTCGCCGCCCGCAATACGACGCCGGCAAAGCCGTTCTATTTCCTGGCCCGCGGCTTCATCGCGCTGGCGCGCGTCGTGCCGGATCTGATCTGGGCGCTCATCTTCGTCACCGCGGTCGGCCTCGGCCCCTTTCCCGGCGCGCTTGCCATCGTCATCCATAGCCTTGGCATGATGGGCCGCCTCTTTGCCGAGACCATCGAGGATATCGACATGGGACCGGTGGACGCGCTTGACGATGACGGGCGCAAGCCGCCTTGCCGTCTTCACCCACGCCATCATCCCGACCGTCATGCCCTCGGTTCTTGGCATCACGCTCTACCGCCTGGACGAGAATATCCGCTCGTCTCTCATCCTCGGCTTCGTGGGCGCCGGCGGCATCGGCTTCCAGCTGCTGACGGCGATGAACCTCTTCCAGTATCGCACCGTCTCGATGCTGCTTGTTGTGACCTTCGTCATCGTCATCGGCTGCCGAGCGCATCTCCGCCGCCTTGCGGCAGCGGATTGCGTGACAGGCGGTGATTAATGCAGGCGGGCAGCGCCTTCGGCCGACAGATAGGCCAGCCGCCCGCCTGCGATGGTTGCCACCACATGGGGCGCGGGCTCCCGGCTGACGATCACGATATCCGCCCGCAGGCCCGGCTCGATGCGGCCACGGTCGGCGAGCCCCGCCGCCGCGGCGGCGTTGCCCGAAATCAAGGGCCAGCGGGCAGCAAGGCCGCCCGGCCCGTGCCGATCCGCGAGCAGGAAAGCCGCCCGCAGCATGGCCGGGTAGAAATAGTCGCTGGCCAGAACCTGACAGAGCCCGGCTTCGACCATCTCGGCGGCCGAGACCCAGCCCATATGCGATCCGCCGCGCACGACATTCGGGCTGCCCATGAGGACGCCAGTCGCCCGCCTCCGTCGCCGCGCGCGCCACATCCCCGTTCATCGGGAAGTCCGAGATCCGGGCGCCGAGGCCGCGGAAATGCTCCCGCTCGTCCACAGTCGCGTCGTCGTGGCTTGCCATCGGAATGCCGGCCTTTCGCGCCGCCTCGCGCAATGCGGGCAGATGCCCTCGGGCACTTCGTCCGCCCGCGCGCCCACGGCGCTCGCATAGTCGCGGAAGGCGTCCAGCTTCATGCCGGCGCGATCACTGTATTTCGCCCCGGCACCGTCGTCCGCCAGTCTTGCGCAGAATGGCCGGGCGTGTGATCGTTGAAGGCGAGCAGGTGGACCTCGCCCCCGGCGATCGCCGTCAGCGCGAGGTCAAGCGCCTCCAGGTTGAACGCCTCCCAGCGCAGGTGCACGCGCATGTCGCAGCGCTGGCGCGGGCGGTGCGCGGCGAGGGCGGCAATGCAGGGCGCGCCAGCTCGTCCGCGCTGCGCAGCCCCGGCTCCCAGGACAGCGTGACGCCGTGGAAGGCCGTCGTGATGCCATTGGCGAGCAGCTGCGCCTCGGTCTCGGCGACCGCCGATATCCATCGGAAAGTCCACGCCCGGCCGCGGCTGGACCTGCCGCTCGAAGGCATCGCCATGCAGATCGATGATGCCGGGCAAGCACCAGGAGGCCCGACGCATCGAAGCGGCGCGCCGTGCCGGATGCTTCAGCAATCACGCCCGTCCCGCACGCCGATATCGGCCGCCACCAAACCTTGCTCGGGCAACAAGACCTGCCCACCGGCAATCGTCAGATCCATGATCCTACCTTCCATTTTCGCCATGACGTCGATGTCAAGCGATTGTCATTGACTTTAGCGAAGCAGGGCTTAAAGTCTAGACGTCTAGATGAATTCTCGGTGACGATCGTGACACAGAATGCCCAGAGCCGGCGCCAGAGATGGATGGCCGTTCTAGCCCGAGCGGAGAGGAAGGCTATCGAAGCCTGTCTTTCGCCCGACCTCGCCTTGCCGGAGCACAACCGCCTGCGCGGGCCTGAAATCAGGCCTCGTGATGGTTCGCGGGCGTGCGGGCGGCAATGGCGCTCCTTTCAACCTCGGTGAAATGACCGTAACCCGCTGCACCGTGCGCAATGGGCGCGGCCAGATCGGCCATGCCTATATCGCCGGCCGCGATGGCCAGAAAGCGGAACTCGCCGCAGCCCTGGATGCCGCCCTGCAGGACCCGGACCTCGGCCCGCTGCTCGAAGCACAGGTCATCACCCCCTTGGCGAACGCTCAGGCCGAAGCAGACAACGCGCTTCGGGCCGAGGCGGATGCCACCCGCGTCGATTTCTTCACTTTGGCGACAATGCGCTCATGACGCTCGAAAGACCCGGCTTCATCGATCCCGTGGCTGAAGCCCAGGCCTGCTTCCGGCTGGTGCTGCGTGCCATGTCCCGTCCGGGACAGCATCATCACCCTCGATCATGGCGTCGCGGCGCCGCCGCTTGACCCTGCAACCGCCTCCGTGCTGCTCACGCTGGTCGATGCCGAGGTGTCGCTCTGGCTGGATGACAGCTTTCCAGCTAGCTGGGAATGGCTGGCCTTCCATGCCGGCGTCGTTCGTGCGAGCGGACCGGGCGCGGCCAGCCTTCCTCTGCGCCACCACCCTGCCCACGCTCGCCGATGTCTATGCGGGCACGGATGCCGCACCGGAATCGGGGGCCACGATCATTCTGCAGGTGCCAGGCCTCACAGGGGGAAAGCCGCTGACGCTCTACGGGCCCGGGCTGGAGGCGCCGACTGGTCATCGCGCCGCAAGGTCTGCCGGCCGATTTCGTCACCGCAATGGGAGCAGAATCACCGCCTCTTTCCGCGCGGTGTCGATCTTCTGCTCTGCGCCGGGACGTCGTTCTGTGCCCTGCCGCGCAGCGTCAGGATCGGGGAGGGCTAAGCAATAATGGCTTATGTTGCCGTCAAAGGGGGCGAGCGCGCGATCGACGCCGCCCATGACTGGCTCGCACGCGTTCGGCGCGGCGCCAGAAATGTCCCAGAAATCGGAACAGATCAGATTGCGGAACAGCTCGGCCGTGCCGTGGACCGCGTCATGGCGGAAGGCTCCTGCTATGATCCGGACCTCGCGGCGCTCGCCATCAAGCAGGCCCAGGGTGATCTGATCGAGGCAGCCTTCCTGCTGCGCGCCTATCGCACCACCCTGCCGCGCTTCGCGGCATCCCTGCCGGTCGAAACCAGCGCCATGCTCATCCGCCGCCGCATTTCGGCGATCTACAAGGATCTGCCGGGTGGCCAGGTGCTCGGGCCGACCTACGACTATACCCACCGCCTGCTCGATTTCGCGCTCGCCGCGGACGCCCAGGCTGAAACCGAGGCCGCTCCTGCAGCCCATGGCGCGGAAGCGCCGGCCGCTGCGGCGGAGACGCCGCATGTGCTCGATCTCCTGCAGGCCGAAGGGCTGATGGGCGCGGAGCCGCGCAGCAACACGGCGCCAGGCGACATCACCCGCGAGCCGCTCTCCTTCCCGGCCGGCCGCGATGTCCGGCTGCAGACGCTCGCCCGCGGCGACGAAGGCTTCCTGCTGGCGCTCGGCTATTCCACCCAGCGCGGCTACGGCAATACCCATCCTTTCGTGGGCGAAATTCGCGTGGGCGATGTCGCGGTTGAAATCGAACCGCCCGAACTCGGCTTCCCCATCGAAATCGGCCGCATCACCCTCACCGAATGTGAAATGGTCAACCAATTCGCCGGATCGAAGACGGAACCGCCGCAGTTCACGCGCGGCTACGGGCTGTGCTTCGGCCATGGCGAGCGCAAAGCCATGGGCATGGCGCTCGTTGATCGCGCGATGCGCGCAGAGGAGCTGGGCGAGGACGCGACCGCTCCGGCCCAGAACATCGAATTCGTCCTCTCCACAGCGACAATATCGAGGCGACCGGCTTCGTCGAGCATCTGAAGCTGCCGCACTACGTCGATTTCCAAAGCGAGCTCGAAACGATCCGTCAAATGCGCCGGACAGCCCAAGCGGGCCAGGCAGCGGCGGAAGGAGAGCTGGCATGAGCGGCTATAATTTCGCCTATCTGGATGAGCCGACGAAGCGGATGATCCGCCGCGCCATCCTCAAGGCGGTTGCCGATGCCCGGTCATCAGGTGCCCTTCGGCGCGCCGCGAAATGCCGCTCCCCTATGGCTGGGGCACGGGTGGCATCCAGGTGACGGCGGCGATCCTCGGCCAGGCCGACGTGCTCAAGGTCATCGACCAGGGCGCGGACGACACCACCAACGCCGTCTCCATCCGGCGCTTCTTCGCGCGCACCGCGGGCGTTGCCACGACAACCCGCACGCGCGAGGCGACGGTGATCCAGACCCGCCACCGCATCCCGGAGACGCCGCTGACGGAAGACCAGATCCTGGTCTATCAGGTGCCGCAGCCGGAGCCGCTGTCGAAGCTTGAACCCAGCCGGGCCGAGACGCGCCAGATGCACGCACTGGCCGAATACGGCCTCATGCATGTCAAACTCTATGAGGACATCGCACGCTTCGGCCATGTCGCCATCTCGCTACGACTATCCCGTGATGGTGAATGGCCGCTACCTGATGTCGCCCTCGCCCATTCCCGCCTTCGACACGCTGAAGATGAACGCCATGCCGGCGCTGCAGCTGTTCGGCGCGGGGCGCGAGAAGCGCATCTATGCCGTGCCGCCCTATACCAGCGTCCGCCCGCTCGATTTCGACGATCATCCGTTCAAACTCGTGCGGGCCGACCATGCCTGCGCGCTCTGCGGCGCCGAGAACAGCTACCTCGACGAGGTGGTCACCGATGACCAGGGCGGCCGCATGTTTGTCTGCTCGGACACCGATTACTGCGCGGAACGACGCGGCGAAACCGAAACCGCTGGAGAGGTCGCATGACGCTCCCTCTGCTTGAGGCCCATGATCTCGCCCTCACCTTCGGCCAGGTCAAGGCGCTGGACGGCGTCTCCATGGCCCTCTGGCCCGGCGAAGTGCTGGCCATCGTCGGTGAAAGCGGCTCGGGCAAGACCACGCTGCTCAAGACGCTCTCCGGCATGCAGCCACCGGATGCCGGGCAGGTGCTCTATCGCGACCCCGACATGGCGCGCCATGACATCCATGCCATGCCCGCGCCCAAGCTCCGGGCGCTGCACCGGTCGGACTGGGGGTTTGTGCAGCAGAACCCGCGCGACGCGCTGCGCATGGGCGTCTCGGCCGGCGGCAATGTCGGCGAACGCTTGATGGCGCAAGGTGCGCGCAACTATGACAGCATCCGCGCAGGCGGCGATCGACTGGCTGCGCGAGGTCGAAATCGACCCGCGCCGCATCGACGACATGCCGCGCACCTTCTCGGGCGGCATGCTCCAGCGGCTGCAGATCGCCCGCACGCTCGCGACCCATCCCCGCCTCGTCTTCATGGACGAGCCGACGGGAGGCCTCGACGTCTCGGTCCAGGCCCGCCTTCTCGATCTCATCCGCTCCCTCGTCTCCCGCCTCGGTCTCGCTGTCATCCTGGTCACGCACGATATCGCGGTCGCGCGGCTGCTCGCAGGGCGCATCCTGGTCATGCGGCGCGGCCAGGTGGTCGAGACCGGGCTCACCGACCAGGTGCTGGACGATCCCCAGCATCCCTATACGCAGCTTCTCGTCAGCTCGGTGCTGCAGGCATGACCATGACCCAGATTCACCACACCATGCTGAAGACGCACGGGCTCAGCAAATCCTTCACCCTGCACCTGCAGGGGGGCGTTGCCATGCCGGTGCTGGCCGATGTCGATCTGAGCCTGAAGCGGCGGCGAATGCGTCGTGCTCTCGGGGCCGTCGGGCGCCGGCAAATCCACCCTCATGCGCAGCCTCTACGGCAACTACCGCGCGGGCAGCGGCAGCATTCTCGTCCGTCACCAGGATGACTGGGTTGACCTTGCATCGGCGGACCCCCGCACGGTCCTCGCGGTCCGCCGCGACACGCTCGGCTATGTCAGCCAGTTCCTGCGCGTCGTGCCGCGCGTGCCGACCCTCGAGATCGTCGCCGAAGCGCTGACGAGCCGTGGCGCCGCCCATGCGGACGCCATCGAACGCGCCCGCGCCATGCTCTTCCGGCTCAACCTGCCGGAGCGGCTGCACCACCTGCCGCCGGCCACCTTCTCGGGCGGCGAGCAGCAGCGCGTGAACCTCGCGCGCGGCTTCCTCGGCGGCCATCCGATCCTGCTGCTCGATGAGCCCACCGCCTCGCTCGACGCCGCCAATCGCGAGATCGTCGTCGGCCTCGTGGCCGAGGCCAAGGCGCGGGGCGCGGCCATCCTCGGCATCGTCCATGACGCGCCGACGCGGGACGCCATCGCCGATCGCCTTTTCATGCTCTCCCCGGTCCAGATGGCCGCCGCATGACCGAACTGATCCTGACCAATGCTACCGTCGTGCTGGAGGGCGAGGCGCGTGCACGGCACCGTCCATATCAGGGACGGCATCATTCGGAGCGTCTCCTCCGGGCGCTCTCAGCTGCCATGCCGCGGTCGATCTCGGTGGCGACATCCTGATGCCCGGCATCATCGACCTCCATACGGACAATCTGGAGCGGCAGGTCATGCCGCGCCCGGGCGCGCGCTGGCCGTCACGCTCGGCCTTCCTCGCCCATGACGCGCAATGCGCGGTTGCCGGCGTCACGACCGTCTTCGATGCGCTGTGCGTCGGCAACCTCAATTTCGACAATGAAGACCGGATCCGCACCTTCCGGGAAGGCGTCGAAGACCTCACGGCACTGGACCGGAGCGGCCTCTTCAAGGCCGAGCACTTCTGCATCTGCGCTGCGAATTGCCGGCGAAGAACATGCTCGCCCTGGTCGAACCGCGTGCTCGATCACCCGCTCGCGCGGCATGGTCAGCCTGATGGATCACACGCCCGGCGTCGGCCAGTACGCCGACCTCGAACGCTTCCGGCAAGCGCAAGAGCGTCGGGCGGCATGGCGCTTGACGCGATCGATGCGCGAGATCGTGCAGTTTCAGGCGCAGCCGCGCCGAACTCCGCGGCCCCAACCGCCGGGCCCTGATGGAGCAGGTCCGGGCGCGCGGCATGGTCGCTCGCGAGCCATGATGACGAGACGATGGAGGAGGTCGAGGAAAACGCCGCGCGACGGCATCACCATCAGCGAATTTCCTGTCCGGCTGGCGGCGGCGCCAGGCACGCCAAATCGCTTGGCATGTACGGTGATCGCCGGCGCGCCCAATATCGTGCGCGGCGGCTCGCATTCCGGCAATGTCGCGGCGTCTGATCTCGTTGCAGCCGGCGCCGTCGATGCTCTTGCGTCAGACTATGTCCCGCCCGCGCTGCTCGAGGCGGCCTTCGTCCGCGTGGATGGCGGCGTGCCGCTGCCTCAGGCGGTCAGCTTCGTCACGGCGGGTCCTGCGCGCATGGCCAAGCTGCAGGATCGCGGCCGGATCGCGGCCGGGCTCCGGGCTGATCTCCTGCAGGTGCGCCGCCGTGACGGGCTCTGGTCCGCCGCCGCCGTCTGGCGCCAGGGCCAGCGCGTCGCATGAGCGGGCGGCTCGTGCTCGGTGGTCGGCCCGTCCGGCTCCGGCAAGGATACGTTGCTGGCCGGCGCTGCGGCCGCACTGCAATCGGATGCGCGCTTCATCTTCGTCCGCCGTGTGGTCACCCGCCCGGCGAGCCACGAGGATCACGACACCGCCAGTGAGGCGGAGTTCCAGGTGCGCCACAGCCGCGGGGAGTTCGCCCTCTCCTGGCAGGCCCATGGCCTCTCCTACGGCATTCCGCAGGCGGCAGTGCAGGCCATAGAGCGGGGGGCCGTGGTCGTCGCCAATGTCTCCCGCTCCGTCGTGGCCGAGGCCCTCGCGCGTTATCCGGCGGAGGTGGTCGAAATCACCGCGCCGCCGGCGCTGCGCGCGGCGCGGCTCGCCTCACGCGGGCGGGAAACAGAGGCGGACATATTGGCCCGCCTCGCCCGCGAGGTCGCGATCCCCGGCGCGTCCGTCCATCGCGTCGTCAATGACAGTACGGTCGAGGACGGCGTCACAACGCTCGTCGCCCTGCTCGGCAGCTTCCTGCCGTCCCGCGCGGCCACAGCCGCGGAGATCTGACGGCTTCTCGGCCGTCGTCGCCTCTGCCGGCGCCTCCGGCTCCTGCCCGGCCGGCATGGACGGCATGGACGGGTCCGCGGCTCTGTGCCAAAGGGCGCGGGCTGCGGGTCCCGGGGAGTGTGAAACCTTTCAGGACCCCAGCGTCACGCCGGTGCCGCGCATCCCACAGAGCCCCCGCAGGTGCGCGCGCCCAGCCGTTCCGTCCACAGGAGAAGCGCATGACCGACTCTACCGAAACCGGGGTTTTCAAGCTGGGCGACCTTGCCCTCGAATCCGGGGCTGTGCTGCCCGGGGCCCAGATCACCTGGGCGAGTTTTGGCACCCTGTCCCCGGCCCGCGACAATGTGATCGTCTATCCGACGAGCTATGGCGCACAGCACACCACCACCCAATGGGCCATCGGGGCGGACAGCCTGTTCGATCCGGCGCGCTGGTTCATCGTCATTCCCAATATGTTCGGCAACGGCCTCTCCTCCAGCCCGTCCAATACGGACGGCTACCCGGATCTCGTCACGACGGCCGATAATGTGCGCGCCCAGCGCCGGCTGATGGCGGAGGTTTTCGGCGTCGAGCGTATCGCGGCCGTCTACGGCTTCTCCATGGGCGCGCAGCAGGCCTATCACTGGGCGGCGCTCGCGCCGGAGGCCGTGGAGCGCGCGATCATCGTCTGCGGCAGCGCCCGCACCTCGCCCCATAACCAGGTCTTCCTCGCCTCCCTCATGGCGACGCTGGAAGCAGCCCCCGAGCATCTCGGCGGCGGTCGCTTTTCGGCCGAACCCAGCGCGGCGCGGCGTGCCTTCACCCGCATCTATGCCGGCTGGGCAATGAGCCAGGCCTGGTACCGGGCGGGGATGCACCTCTCCACCACGGGCGCAAAAAACCTCGACGAGTTCCTGGACGATCACTGGGGGCCCGGCTTCTCGCGCGCCGCGGAAGATCTCTACGCGCAGCTCCGCACCTGGTACGCCGTCCGACATCAGCCGCGATGACCGCTACCGCGGCGATCTGCTGGCCGCGCTCCGCGGCATTCAAGCGCGCACCCTGCTGATGCCGTGCGAGACCGACCTCTACTTCCCGCCGGAAGACAACGCTCTGGAAAACCAGGCGCTCCGTTTCGGCGAACTGCGGCCCATCCCCAGCATCTGGGGCCATGTCGCCGCTTCCGCCGCAAAGCTGCCGGCCGAAAAGGCCTTCCTCAAGTCCGCCGTAGAGGACTGGCTGGCGCGCCGAGCTTGATCATATAGGGAGGCCGCGCCACTCAGGCGCGGCTTTTCCTCACCCAGTCGGAGGTCCGGTAGATGATGGCCGATTTTCACACGGCGGTGCGCCGCTTTATTGGCAACACGCTGTATGAAACCTTCGAGCACCTGATCATGCTGGTGCTCACGCTGGTTATCGTCGTGCTGATCGGCTTCGCGACCTGGCACCTGCTCGTAGCCACCTACCAACTCATCAGGGCCGGTGAACTCGACCCCGCCGACCCTTCTGTCTATCCCGCCGTCTTCGGGATGTTCTTCACCGTGCTGATCGGGCTGGAGTTCAAGCGCTCCTTCCTCATCGTGACCTCCAGCCAGGCCAGCATCGTCCGCATTCGCTCCATCATCCTCATCGGCCTGCTCGCGACCCTGCGCCGATTTATCGTCCTCGATCTCAAGGCGATCAATGTCGGCGAGACGATCGCCGTCGCCACTGCCGTCCTGGCGCTCGGCCTCGTCTACTGGCTGGTCAGGGACCAGGAGCGGCGGGCAACCGCGGTCGGCGTCGCTGCCCCTGCTGGGCAGGGCGACTGAGCCGGCCTGCCCGCCCCCCGCCTGCGGCCGCCCTATCTCGCTATCCTCCAGCGCGCCCAGGGCCGATAGAGGCGGGCTTCGCCTTTTATGCGGCCTCCTGTAGAGGAAGAGGCGTCATCCGCATAAAAGGAGCCTCAAGGCCGTGCTGCGTTTCATCGACCCCATCCTCTCCCCCGAACTGCTCGCCATCCTGCGCCAGATGGGCCACGGCGACGAGATCGCCATCGTCGACGCCAATTTCCCCTCCGTCACCATGGGCAAGCGCGTCGTCCGCGCCGACGGCGTCACCGCCACCCATATGGCGGAGGCCATCCTCAAGCTCATGCCGCTCGACGATTTCGAGAGGAAGCCGCCTTCTTCATGCGCCAGGTTCATGCGCCCGAGGAACTCGGCGCCGGTCTGCGTCGAGTTCGAGGGACTGGTCAAACTGCTACGGCCAGGGGCGAGTTCTGCCTGACGCCGGCTGGAGCGTTTCGCCTTCTATGATCGGGTCCGCGACCGCCTTCGCGGTGGTCGCCACCGCCGAGCGCCGACTTTACGGCAATGTCATCCTGAAGAAGGGCGTGCTGCAGTCCGGGCGAGAGCTTGATTTCTGCGAGTCTCCCTGCGGTTTGGCGGGAGTGGCAAAATTCATGCCACCCCAAGCATTCGCTGCTGTGCAGCACGGCCAAGGCGCCTAAAAATCGTTGAGAAACGCCGGCCTTTCGGCGAAAAATCTCATTGTTGCCGACTGATACAAAATGTTGTTGATGAAAATCTCAAAGTCCATTGCGCTAGGCTGGCGTGGCTGCCGCTCGTCGCCACCGAAAAGCGGCTGTAGCCAGAGGGGCGAGACGACAGCACCTGCCCCGATCAAATGGCTGGAGAACGCGCTATGGATCGACCGGACGACATCTTCTCTCTTCACGCGACCCTTCGCGACCGGACGCGCGAGGTAGAGATGAGCCTCGCGGAGTATCTCTCCGCCTGCCGGGATGATCCGCAATGCTATGCGAGCCCCGCGGAGCGCATGCTGCGCGCGATCGGCGAAGCCGGAGATCGTCGACACCTCGCGGGATGCCGCGGCTGGGCCGGATCTTCCTCAACCGCACCATCCGCGTCTACCCGGCCTTTGCCGAATTCCACGGCATGGAAGAGACGATCGAGCGGATCGTCGGCTTCTTCCGCCACGCCGCGCAGGGCTTGGAGGAGCGCAAGCAGGTGCTCTACCTGCTCGGCCCTGTCGGCGGCGGCAAATCCTCTCTCGGCGAGCGGCTGAAGGCCCTGATGGAGCGGGAACCGATCTATGTGCTGAAAGCAGGGGACGAGCTGAGCCCTGTGTTCGAGAGCCCGCTCGGTCTCTTCGACCCGGACACCATGGGCCAGATGCTGCTGGACGAAATACGACATCCCGCGCCGTGTGCTGACGGCATCGCGAGCCCCTGGGCGCTCAAGCGGCTGGAGGAATGGGACGGCGATCTGCAGCGCTTCCGCGTGGTGAAGCTCTACCCGTCGCGCCGCAAGCAGATCGCCGTCGCCAAGACCGAGCCGGGTGACGACAACAACCAGGATATTTCCGCCCTCGTCGGCAAGGTCGATATCCGCAAGCTGGAAAGCTACAGCCAGAACGATCCCGGATG
Source organism: uncultured Alphaproteobacteria bacterium (assembly GCA_963834475.1). Classification (GTDB taxonomy): domain Bacteria; phylum Pseudomonadota; class Alphaproteobacteria; order Acetobacterales; family Acetobacteraceae; genus Acidisoma. The sequence goes on from CAWIBZ010000005.1 coordinate 769,586, forward strand.
CCTACGGCTTCTCCGGCGGGTTGAACCGCGCCAACCAGGGCCTGCTCGAATTCGTCGAGATGTTCAAGGCGCCGATCAAGATGCTGCATCCGCTGCTGACGGCGACGCAGGAAGGCAATTACATCGGCACCGAGAATATCGGCGCCATTCCCTTCCAGGGCATCATCCTCGCCCATTCGAACGAGGCCGAGTGGCAAAGCTTCCGCAACAACCGCACGAATGAGGCCTTTCTCGACCGCGTCAGCGTCGTCAAGGTTCCCTACTGCCTGCGTGTCACGGAAGAGAGCAAGATCTACCACAAGCTGATTGCGAGATTCCGCGCTGGCGGACGCGCCCTGCGCGCCGCATACGCTGGAGATGCTCGCGCGCTTCGCCGTGCTCTCCCGCCTCAAGCCGCACGCCAATTCCAAGCCCTTCGCCAAGATGCGCGTCTATGACGGGGAGAATATCCGCGAGACCGACCCCAAGGTGAAGACGATGCAGGAATACCGGGATGCCGCCGGCGTCGACGAAGGCATGGACGGCATCTCCACCCGCTTCGCCTACAAGGTTCTGTCGGCGACCTTCAACTACTCCTCGGCCGAGGTCGCCGCCGACCCCGTGCATCTCATGTATGTGCTGGAGCAGGCGATCCGGCGCGAGCAGTTCCCGCCGGAGACCGAGGCAGCCTATCTCGCCACCATCAAGGACGAACTCGCCTCCCGTTACGCCGAATTCATCGGCAACGAGATCCAGAAGGCCTATCTCGAAAGCTACGGCGATTACGGCCAGAACCTGTTCGACCGTTACCTGGATTATGCCGATGCCTGGATCGAGGATCAGGACTTCAAGGATCCCGATACCGGGCAGATGCTCAACCGCGAACTGCTCAATGCCGAGCTGACCAAGATCGAAAAACCGGCGGGCATCGCCAACCCGAAGGATTTCCGGAACGAGGTGGTGAAATTCGCGCTGCGCACCCGGGCAGCCAATGGCGGCCGCAACCCGTCCTGGACCAGCTACGAGAAGATTCGCGAAGTCATCGAAAAGCGGATGTTCAGCCAGGTGGAGGATCTGCTGCCGGTGATCAGCTTCGGCTCAAAGAAGGACAAGGAGACCGAGCGGAAGCATAATGATTTTGTCGAGCCGCATGGTCTCGCCGCGGCTATACTGAGCGCCAGGTCCGCCGTCTGGTCGAGTGGTATATGCGTGTGAAGCAGTCGGCCTGAGCCAAAGCCATTGGAGATCATCGACCGCAGACGCAATCCGCACGGCAAGAATCTCGAAAACCGCCAACGCGTGCTGGCGCGGGCACGCGGCGGCTGTCGCGCGGGCCGCCCGCGACAGCCATCGACCAGGGCACCTTGCGCGAGGTCGGGCGCGACCAGACCGTCACCATCCCCGCGGACTAGCTGCACGAGCCGAGCTTCCATACCGTCTTCACCAAGGGCCAGCGCCAGGTCGTCCTCTCCGGCAACAAGGAGTTCTCGACCGGAGATCGCATGTCCCCGGCCGCCCGGCGGCCAGGGCGGCGGGCAGTGGCGAAGGCAGCCAGGGCACCGGCAGCGATGGCGAGGATGGATTCCGCTTCGTCCTGACGCGGGACGAATTCCTCGATCTGTTCTTCGAGGATCTGGAACTGCCCGATCTCGTCAAAAACCAGATCGTCGCGACCGAGACGATGGCGCCGATGCGCACCGGCATCAGCATGGACGGCTCGCCGTCGCAGATCGACATGGCGCGCAGCATGCGCCAGTCGATGGCGCGCCGCATCGGCCTGCGGCGGCCGAAGACGCCTGAGATCCTGGCGCTGGAAGAGGAGATCGCGGCGTCTCGCAGAAAGCCGGTGACGACCCCGACCGGCTGCGCATCCTGCAGGCGGAGCTGGCGACTGCGCGCTGCAACGGCCAGCGCCGCGTGCCCTGGATCGACCCGGTCGATCTGCGCTACCGGCGCTTCACCCAGGTGCCGAAACCCACGGCGCGGGCGGTGATGTTCTGCCTCATGGATGTCTCGGGCTCGATGTCCGAACAGATGAAGGATCTGGCGAAGCGGTTCTTCCTGCTGCTCCATGTTTTTCTGGAGCGGCGCTACAAGCATGTCGATCTCGTCTTCATCCGCCATACCGAAACGGCCGAGGAGGTCGACGAGGAGACCTTCTTCACCGATCCGCGCACCGGCGGCACGGTGGTCTCCTCCGCGCTCACTGAATTCATGCGCATCCAGCGCGCGCGCTATCCGCAGGATTCCTGGAACATCTACGTCGCCCAGGCCTCGGACGGAGACAATTCCGGCAGCGATACCCAGAAGTCCGTCGCCATGCTGGAGAATGACATCCTGCCGCATCGTGCAATATTTCGCCTATATCGAGGTCGGCACCATGGCGGTGATCCGCGGCGAGACGGAACTGTGGCGCGGCTACAGCCCGCTCGTCGCAGCGGGACGCGCGCCTCGCCATGAGCCGCGTCTCCGACCGGCGCGACATCTTCTCCGTCTTCCGCCAGCTCTTCGCGCGCAAGGTGGCCGGCGTGACTGAAAACCGCCTGCTCTACGACGGCACCGACTGGGACTTCCGCACCCTCCAGCGCAGCTACGACGCGATCGAGACGCATCGCCTGCGAGGAACTGGGGCTCGAGGTCTATCCCAACCGCATCGAGATCATCACCTCCGAGCAGATGCTCGATGTCTATACCGCGCATGGCATGCCGCTGACCTATCGCCACTGGTCCTACGGCAAGCGCTTCCTGCAGCATGAAAGCAGCTACCGGCGCGGCTATTCCAGCCTCGCCTATGAGGTGGTGATCAATTCCAACCCCTGCATCAGCTATCTGATGGAGGAGAATACGGCGACGATGCAGGCGCTGGTGATCGCCCACGCCGCCTTCGGCCATAACCACTTCTTCCGCAACAACCATCTCTTCCGGCAATGGACGGAAGCCTCGGCCATTATCGACTATCTGGAATTCGCCCGCGGCTATGTCGCGACCTGCGAGGATCAGCACGGCGTCGCGGCGGTGGAGCGTGTGATCGATGCCGCGCACGCGCTCTCCCGCCACGGCGTCCATCGCCATGGCGGCGCCCGCCCGCTCAACCTCAAGCTCGATCAGAAGCGCGAGCGCGAGCGGCGCGACCATGACGAGCGCATGTTCGACGATCTCTGGCGCACGATGCCCGGGCGGCAAGCCCAAGCACGACGACGGACTACGGTCGCCGAGCGCCGCCGCCGGCTCGGCCTGCCCGAGGAAAACCTCCTCTATTTCATCGAAAAGGTGGCGCCGCGCCTGCAATCCTGGCAGCGCGAGATCATCCGCATCGTCCGCCTCATCGCGCAGTATTTCTACCCGCAACCGCAGGCCAAGCTGATGAACGAGGGCTGCGCCACCTGGGTGCATCAGCGCATCATGACGCGCCTGCATGAAACGGGGCAGATCAACGACGCGGCCTTCCTGGAAGTCCTGCATTCCACCAGCAACGTCATCATGCAGCCGGATTTCGACCATCCCGGCGGCGGCCCCGGCTTCAACCCCTATGCGCTCGGCTATGCGATGATGAGCGGATATCGAGCGCATCTGCACCGACCCCGACCGAGGAGGATCGCCACTGGTTCCCCGACATCGCCGGCAATGGCGATCCGCTCGGCACGCTGCGCTATGCCTGGGCGAATTTCCGCGACGAGAGCTTCGTGCTGCAATTCCTGTCGCCCGCGGTGATCCGGCAGCTTCCGCATGTTCCGCCTGCTGGACGATACATCCGAATTCCGCGCTCGTGGTCGACGCGATCCACGATGACGGCGGCTATCGCGCCATCCGCCGCAGCCTGGCGGCGAGCTACGATCCCGCGCTGCACGACGCCGATGTCCAGGTCGTCGACGTCGATCTGGCCGGGCGACCGCGACTGATGCTGCAGCACCGCACGAAGCCCGGGCAGTTGCTCGCCCAGCGGGATGCGGAGGCGACGCTGCGCCACGTCGCCTGCGCTGTGGGGCTATGAGGTCCGGCTGCAGGAAGTCGACATGGAGACCGACGCGGTGCTCGCGACCCATACGGCGAGCCCGCCACCGGCCTGAGCGGCTAGGTCTCTTCACAGGCGTCTACGCGCAATCCACTTGCGGAAGTGAAAACCGACCCCCAGCTAAGTTACAGAAACGTCACTTAGCGGGAAAGATCCATGCGCCTTCTTCTTGATCATTCTCATCCTGCTGCTGCTGTTCGGCGGCGGTTACGGCTTCGTCGGCGGCGGCTTCGGCGGCCCTTATGGCTATGGCCTCGGCGGCGGCCTCGGCCTTCGTGCTCATCATCATCATCGTTCTGCTTGTGCTGGGCTGAACAAGCCGGCAGCGGAAATCGCTGCCGCCTTTGGTTACGCCGGTGATTGTGCCGGCGGCTCAGCCCGGCACGCCCTTGCTCGTCGAATACTCGAAATGCAGGGCAGTGCCCGGGTGCACGATGCGGATGGATGGCATGGGCGGCCATCGCGCGCCTCGGCAAAGCCTTGCAGAATGAGCTTCAGCTTGCCCGGATAGGTCGCAACGTCGCCGATGGCGAAAACGCCGGGAAGGTTGGTTTCGCAGGTCGCAGGCGTCACGGGCAGGTGGTGCCGCTCCAGGGCCAGGCCCCAGTCGGCAATCGGCCCCAGGTCCATGGAGAGGCCGAAGAACGGCAGCAGGATATCGGCCGCCAGGGTCTGCATGCTCGCCGTGCAGCGTCGCGACCTCGACCGCCGGTCAGCTGCCCTGCCTCGCCGTCCAGCCCATGCAGCTGGTAGGGGATGACGAGCTCGATCGCGCCCGCGGCGCGCCGCCTCATCCAGCCGCGCCGCCATCTCCGGCGCTGCGCGGAACTTGGGCCGGCGATGGACGACCGCGATGGAGGCCGCGATACCGTTCAACGCGAGCGCCCAGTCCACCGCCGAATCGCCGCCGCCCGCAATCACCACGCGCTTGCCGCGAAAATCCTCCCGCCGGCGGACATAATATTGCACGCAGCCAGTGGCCTCGATAGGCCGCCAGCCCTTCGAGCGGCGGGCGGTTGGGTCCGAAGGCGCCGGCGCCGGCGGCGATGATCACGGCCTTGGCCTGCACCGCGTCGCCCTGGTCGGTGGTCAGCGTGAAGGCGCCGGCGGCGCCGGCAAGGCCGGTCACCCGGCGGCCGAGCAGCCGCGGGGCCGCGAAGGGCGCGATCTGCGCTTCCAGCCGCGCCACAAGATCGCGCCGGCCTCGATCGCCGGATGGGCGGGAATGTCGTAGATCGGTTTTTCAGGATAAAGCGCTGCGCACTGGCCGCCGACGTCGTCCAGCGCGTCGATCAGCACGGCGCGCATCTTGAGCATGCCGCATTCGAAAACGGCAAAAAGCCCGGCCGGCCCGGCCCCGATGATCGCCACATCCGTTTCCAACAGCTGAGGCATGGCTTGCCCGTCCCACTTAATCCAGAAGTCCGGCTAGATAGGCGCCGGCCTTCCGGTCCGTCCAGCCTTGGGGCATGGTCCCGCCATGGACCGGCACCACTCCTCCATCGCTCGACCTCCGGCTCTCGTCCCTCGGCGAGACCGAAGCACTGGCGCGCCGCATCGCGGCCCGCCTTCGCCCGGGCGATGCCGTGCTGCTCTCCGGCCCGCTCGGCGCCGGCAAGAGCGCGCTTGCCCGCGCCGTCATCCGCGCTGCGGCCGGGGACCCGGCGCTCGAGGTGCCGAGCCCGAGCTTCACCCTCGTGCAGAGCTATGAGACGCCGCGCGGCACGATGCATCATTATGACCTGTGGCGGGTCGAGCCCGGCCCCGATCTCAGGGAGCTTGGGCTGGACGAAGCCTTCGCCGACATCACGCTCATCGAATGGCCCGACCGGCTGGGCGATCACGCACCCGCCGGGGCGCTCATTGTCACGCTCCTTCCCCAGCCCGACGGCACGCGGGAGACACGCCTTTCCGGCTGGCCGGACCGACTCTCAGAGCTTATGGATGCCGCATGACACAGCCTGCCCTGACACCTCTTCCCCGGCCGCGTCGTGCCATGATTCTGGCCGCGGGGCTTGGCACGCGGATGCGGCCGCTGACGGAGCGGACCGCGAAGCCGCTGCTGCCGCTGCAGCGGCCGCAGCCTGCTCGACCATGCGCTTGACCGGCTGGCCGAGGCCGGGGTCGAGACGGTCGTCGTCAACACCCATTGGCAGGCGGAGACGGTCGAGGCCCACCTCGCCGCACGGGCCGGACGGCCCCACGATCGTCATTCAACATGAGGACAAGCTGCGCAATACCGGCGGCGCGGTGGCCGATGCGCTGGCCGCCGGCCTGCTCGGCGACGAAGCCTTCTATGTCGTCAATGGCGATGCCTTCTGGCTGGATGGGCCGATCCCGGCACTGACACGCTGGGCCGACTCCATGGCGATCGAGGATGCGGATGCCGTGCTGCTGCTGCACGCGGACGCGTGCATGTCACCGGCGAGACGGGGGCGGGCGATTTCGCTCTCGATGACTGGGGCGTCCGCGCCGCCCGGTGGAGAATGAGCAGGTCCCCTATCTCTTCGCCGGCGTGCAGATTCTGTCGCCCGCCCTGTTCCGGGATGCTGCCGGCAGAGCCCTTCAGCATGAACCTGCTCTGGGATCGGCCGATCGCGGCCGGCCGGCTTCGCGCCATCGTCCATGACGGCGTCTGGTTCCACCTCTCGACCCCGCAGGATCTGCCAGCGCGCTGAAACCGAGATGCGGGAGCACGCGGCAGGCAGCCCAGCGTTGATGCTCGGCCTCTGGTCGGTCCCCGCCTGCCTGCCCTTTCTGGACGCGCTTGCTACGCGCTGGCTTGCGCAGCCATGGCACCGCCCGCTCGCCGAAGGCCTCATCCTGCTGCCCGACGCGCCGTGCCGCCCGCGCCTTGAGCGAAGCTTTCCTGCGCGCGACAGACGGCCGGCCCCTCCTGCTGCCGCGTATCGCCGCCATCGGCGCGGCGGATGAAGCGCCGCTTGCACTCGGCCCTGCCGCGCTCGCCTTGCCGCCGGCCATGCCGGAGGCCCAGCGCCTCGCCACGCTGTCGCGCCTCATCATCGCCCTCGAACAGGCGAGCGGCACGACCAGCCGCTAGTCTCGACGCCACCTGGCGGCTCGCCCGCGAACTGGCGGCGCTCATGGATGAGGCCGAACGCGCCGAGGTACCCCTGGCCGAAGCGCTCCGCGCCAGCGTGCCGGAGGAACTCGCCGCCCACTGGCAAAAGACGCTGACCTTCCTCGCCATCGCGACCGAGCAATGGCCGCGTATCCTGGACGAACTCGGGTTGATGGCTCCGGTCGCGCGCCAGGTGCGGCTGCTTGCACGCGCAGGCCGAGGCATGGGCCGACAGCGCCGCCCGATTACCCGGTCTGGGTTGCCGGCCTCACGAGCTTCCGCCCGTCCCTCGCCCATATCGCCCGGGTCGTCGCCGCACAGCCGCAGGGTGCGGTGATCTTCCAGGGCCTGGATCACGACATCGCCGAGGAAATCTGGGCAGCGCTCCAGCCCAGCCATCCGCAAGCCGGCATGGCGCGCCTGCTCGCCGCCATCGGCGCCCGGCGGGAGGATGTGCAGACCTTGGCCGCAGCGCCGCAGTTCCGACCCGACGGTGCGGACCTCGTTGGCCCGCGCCCTGCTGCCCGCGGAAGCGCTCGGCCTATGGCGCGAGACTGCCTCGCTCGATCTCTCGCGGCCTCTACCGCCTCTCGCCGGCCGATCAGCAGCAGGAGGCGCTCGCCATCGCCAGCATCCTGCGCGACACGCTGGAAACCCCGGCGGCCCGCGCCGTGCTCATCACGCCCGATCGCGCCCTCGCGGCCCGCGTCGCGTGGCGAACTCGCGCCGCTTCGGCATCATCGCCGATGACAGCGCCGGCGAACCTCTGGTTGAAACGCCGGTGGCGACCTTCCTTCGCCTCATCGCCCGCGCAGTGGCCGACCGGCTGGCGCCGGTGCCGCTGCTCGCCATGCTCAAGCATCCGCTGGCGGCCACCGGACTCGCCCCCGTTGCCTGCCGCGCCGCGGCCCGCGCGCTGGAACGCGACTGCCTGCGCGGCCCGCGTCCGGCGGCTGGCATCAGCGGTCTTCGCCAGGGCCTGGATCAGGCGCGCGGCGGCCGCCGCGCCTGCCTGCCGTCGATCTGCTCGACCGGCTCGAAGCCGCGCTGCTGCCGCTGTTGCGGCTCACCGATGGCTACACGGCTCAACCACCGGCCGATCTGCTCCGCGCCCTGACCGAAAGCGCGGAAGCCCTCGCAGCCAGCCATGAGGCGAGCGGCGAAAGCCGCCTCTGGTCCGGTGAGGAGGGCGAGGCGCTCGCCGCCACCATAGCCGAGGCCCTTCCGGCGCTTGCAGACCCTGCCCGATATCAGCCCGGCCGTGCTGCCGGGGCTGCTGGACGCCTTGCTCGAAGGCAAGGTGGTGCGCAGCCGGCGCGCGATCCGCGGGACGGACGGCGCGGTCAGCCATCCCCGCATCCTCATCTGGGGGCTGGTGGAGGCGCGGCTGCAAAGCGCCGAGGTCGTCGTCCTCGGCGGCTTGGTCGAGGGCACATGGCCGCCAGCGCCTGACCCCGGCCCCTGGCTCAGCCGCCGCATGCGCGCCGACGCCGGCCTGCCCTCGCCCGAGGAGATGATCGGCCAGGCCGCGCATGATTTCCTGACGACCGCCTGCGCGGCGCCGACCGTCATTCTCAGCGCGCCCGCGCGCGTCGGCGGCGCTCCCGCCGTGCCGGCGCGCTGGCTGAAGCGGCTGGAAGCCATGCTGGCGGGGCAGAGGTTGCGGCTGCCCGAGCATCCGGCGCGCGCCTGGGCCCAGGCTTTGGATCAGCCCGGCTCTGCACCGGCACCGGCGCGCCCGCCCACGCCGCGCCCGGCGGTCGCGCTCCGCCCGCGCAGCCTCTCCATCACCGAAATCGAGACCTGGCTCGCCGACCCTTACGCCATCTACGCCCGCCATGTGCTGCGGCTGATCGAGCTTGACCCGCTCGACCAGGCGACGGATGCGGCGGATTACGGGCGCCTCGTCCATGCCGGCGTGCAGCATTTCCTGGCCGAAGCCGGGGCGGAGTGGGGGCCGCACTCGCGCCATCGCCTTCGCGTCGCGATGGAGCGCGCCCTCGGCGAGGCGCGGCTCAGGCCCGCACTCGCCAACTGGTGGCGGCCGCGCCTCCTGCGGATCGCCGATTGGATTTCGGAGGTGGAGACCGCCCGCCGCCCTGGCCTCTCCCTCACCGCAATCGGCTCGGAGGTGAGCGGGCGCTGGGCCTCTCCGGCCCCGCCGGCCGCTTCACTGCTCAAGGGCCGGGCCGATCGCATCGAGAGGCGCGCCGATGGCACGCTCGACCCTCATCGATTACAAGACCGGCGCCGTGCCGGCAGAAGAGCGCGTGCGCGAGGGTCATGCGCCGCAATTGCCGCTGGAAGGCGGCGATGGCGGCCGCGGGCGGCTTCGGCGACGACTACACCGGGCCGACGGCGGAAATGAGCTATTGGCGGCTGCGCGGCGGGGCCGAGCCCGGCGCCGTCGTCACGCCTATCGAGGCTACGGGCGAGATTGCCGCCCTCATCAGCCAGTCCGAGGACTCGCTGCGCGCACCTCGATCGCGGCCTTCGACGATCCTGAGAAGCCCTATCTCGCGCGCCCCCATCCCGGCCGCGCGGCGCGGGACTCCGCCTATGGCCGCCTCGCCCGCCTGGCCGAATGGGCCGGGCGGCGGCGATGAGGGCTGAGGGCGCCTGGCCATGACCCTCACCCAGCCCGACCTGCCGCTTGCCGCCTGACGCCCAGCGCCGATGACGCGCGCGTGCGCGCCAGCCAGCCACCAGATGGCGGCCTCCGATCCGCGGGTCTCCACCTTCGTCGCCGCTTCGGCCGGATCGGGCAAGACCAAGCTGCTGACCGACCGGCTGCTGCGGCTCATGCTCGCGCGGGGTCGATCCCGGCCGCATCCTCTGCCTCACCTTCACCCGCAACGCGGCGGCCGAAATGGCGCTGCGCCTGCAGGACAGGCTCGGCCGCTGGGTCAGCCTGCCGGATGATGCGCTCGACCAGGCCCTGCAGGAACTCGCCGTCCTGCCCACCGCCGCCAATCGCAAGCGGCGCGCGTTCGCTCTTTGCCGTCGTGCTCGACCTGCCGGGCGGCATGCGGATCGACACCATCCATGCCTTCTGCCAGTCGCTGCTGCGCCGCTTTCCGCTGGAAGCCGGCATCTCCCCGCATTTCCGGCTGGTCGAGGAGCGCGACGCGCTCATCCGCCTGCGCGAGGAGCAGGAGCTTGTCCTCTCGCGCATCCATGATGACGCCCCGGCATGCGGGACGCGGTCGATGCGCTCGCGGCGGAGATCAGCGCCGATGATCTCGACCGTCTGCTCCGCCAGCTCGACGGCGCGCGGGAGCGGACGGAGGCGCTGCTCGCCCCAGGATGCCGATGACCTGATCGCCCGGCAGCGCCAGCTCCTCGGCGCCAGCCGGGATGAGGCCGCGATCTGGCAGGAGGCGCTGGCAGGAGGCGCCAGGCGGAGCTTCGCCGCGTCCTCGGCACTATCGCGGAACGAGGCCCAACAAGGCGCGTGAACGCGCGCTCCTCCTGCTCGACTGGCTCGCCGCCGACGATGACAGCCGCCGCCGGAACTGGGACGGCATGGCGCCGCAGCTTCTTCGGCCAGAATGGCGATCCCCTCGCCCGCAGCACGCTCGTCGGCAAGAAGCTCGACGGCGACCGGCCCGACCTCTGGCCGGTCATCGAGGCCGAGCAGGCGCGTCTCACCGCGCTGGAAGAGGCTTTCGCGGCCGACCGGCTGGCCCAGCTGTCCGCCGGCTTCCTCCGTCTCGCCCTACCCGTTCTGCGCCAGCAGGCGCGGCGGCGGCAGGTGGAAGGGCTGATGGATTACGGCGACCTCATCCTCCGCTCCAACGACCTGCTGCGCGATCCCGGTGCCGCCTGGGTGCTCTTCAAGCTCGACCACGGACTCGACCACCTGCTGCTCGACGAGGTGCAGGACACCGCGCCCGCGCAATGGACCATCGCCGGCAGCCTGACGGAGGAATTCTTCGCGGGTTCCAGCGCGCGCGAAGCGCGGGCGGAGCGCGATGCGCCGGGCCGCACGGTCTTCGCCGTCGGGGACCGCAAGCAATCCATCTATGGCTTTCAGGGAGCCGATCTCCGCTCTTTCGACGATTGGCGGGAGCGCCTGCGCGACCGCGTCCGCGCCGCGCGGCGCGGCTGGCATGACGGCGCGCTCGACGTCTCCTTCCGCTCCGTCGTGCCCGTGCTCGCCCTGGTCGATGCCGTCTTCGCGGATCCCGAGGCCGCCCGCGGCGTGGTGGAGCCTGGCGCGCCGCCGCTGCTCCATGTCTCGGCCCGGCCCGAGGACGGCGGGCAGGTGGAACTCTGGCCGCTGACCCCGCGCGAAGCGGTGCCCCAGCCGGAAGCCTGGACCATTCCCGAGACCAACCTCGGCCAGACCTCCGCCCCGGGGCGTCTGGCGCGCGATCTCGCGCAATGGATCGCGCGCCTCACCGATGGCAGCCAAAGGCTGGAAAGCCAGGATCGCCCCGTCTCGCCCGGCGATATCCTCGTTCTGTCTGCAAAAGCGCGCGCCCTTCGCCCCCATTCTGGTGCGCGAGCTGAAAGCCGCCGGCGTGCCGGTCGCGGGGCTGGACCGGCTCGAGCTCACGGCCCAGGCTGCGGTACAGGATCTCATGGCGCTGGCTGACAGCCTCCTGCTGCCGGAAGACGATCTCGCCTTCGCCTGCTGGCTGACCAGCCCCTTGGGCGGTCTCTCCGACGAAAGCCTGATGGATCTTGCCGCCGAGCGCGGCCCGCGTTCCTGTCCGAAACGCTGCGCAGCCGTGCGGCCGAACGGCCGGATTGGCAGGCCGCCTGGCAGTTCTTCGAGACGCTGCAGGGCCGCGCCGACTATGCCTCGCCCGCATGCGCTCCTCTCGCTCAGCGCTCGGCGCGCTGGGCGGCCGGGCGCGGCTCTTCCGCCGCCTCGGCGCAGAGGCGGCGGAACCGGTGGACGAGTTGCTGAACGCGGCGCTCGCCTATGCGGCAAGCCACCCGCCCTCCCTGCAAGGTTTCCTGCAATGGCTGCGCCAATCGACCACGGAGGCGAAGCGCGAGCCGGGTGCGGCAGGCGACGCCGTGCGCGTCATGACCGTCCATGCCTCCAAGGGCTTGCAGGCGCCGATCGTCATCATGGCCGATGCCTCCAACCGGCCGCCGCCGGACCGCTCGCAACTGTTCTGGATGCCGGACGCGGAGAGCGGCCTCCACCTCCCCATCCTCTGCCCGCGCAAGGACAGCCATTGCGAGGCAAGCCGGGTGTTCCAGGCGCAGATGCAGGCCCGCGCCCTGGAGGAGCATCACCGCCTGCTCTACGTCGCCATGACCCGGGCTGAGGACCGGCTTATCGTCTGCGGCTGGGAAAGCGGTTTGGCGCGCGGCAGCGTGCCGAGCTGGCATGACCTCATCGCCCGCGGCTTTGAGCGGCTGCAGGCGGAAACGGTGGAAAGCGCCGCGGTGGAAGGCGCTCAGGTGGACAATGCTGGCGCCTGGCCGCCCAGCCGCCGGCTGCTCTCGGCTCCTCAACGCCGCCGGCCGCCGCCGGCCCAGGCGAAGACGAACGACCTCGCGGCCGCTGTGCCGCTGTGGATGGGGCAGAGCCCGGACTGGCGCGCCCTACCGCCGCCCACGGAGCCGCCGCGGCCCAGGCCGCTGGCGCCGAGCAGGCCCGACGATGCGGCGTTCGGCCCGGTGCCGCCCGCCGATTCACCCTTGAAGACACTCGCCCCGCGCGCCGCCCGCTTCAGCCGCGGCACGCTCATCCACCAGCTTCTGCAGCACCTGCCGGACCTGCCCGAGGAGACGCGGCGCCCGTCGGCGGCTGCCTTCCTGCGCCAGGCCACCGCGGGCCTTGACCCCGCGGAAGCGGACAGCGTCGCGGCGCAATGCGAGGCGGTTTTGCGCGATCCCGCGCTCGCCGCGGCCTTCTCCGCGGAGAGCCGCGCCGAGGTGCCGCTCGCCGGAGAGGTCGCGGGACAGGTCATCAGCGGGGTCATCGACCGGCTGGCCATCGGGCAGGCCGAGGTGATCGCGGTCGATTTCAAGACCAATCGCCAGCCGCCCGAAACGCCGGAGAAAACGCCCTTGCTGTATCTGCGGCAGATGGCGGCCTACCGCGCCCTGTTGCAAGCGATCTTCCCCGGCCTCCCCGTCCGCTGCATCCTGGTCTGGACGGAGACGGGCACCGTCACGCCGCTGGCCGATGCGCTGCTGGATAGCCACAGCCCTCAGGCACAGGCGGAAACGGCCATGGCGAAGGCCATGAACTGATCGAGCGCGGGGCCAATCCAGGCGAGCGCCGGACCATCCGGAAACCAGGCCGCGCGGACGGCCTGCAAATCCTCCTCTCCGCGCACGAATTCCGCGCTTTCCGGCACACCGGTGACGGCCAGGTGGATCGCCACGCAGCGGGGATAGTCACGCACCCGCCATTCCGGCCGATGCGTCGTCATGAGCGCGAGGCAGGGCACGGAATAGGCATCCGCGATATGGAGGATGGCCGTATCGGTCGAGACCACGGCGCGGGCTCCGGCGACGAGGGAGGCCAGCGCCTCGAGCCTTTCACAATGAGGCGCGGCGATCGCCCCATCCAGCGCCTCGCCTTGCGTCACCACGGCGGGCAAGCCGCGTGCCTTCAGGCCGCGCAGCAATGCGGCATAGGGCTCGTCCGGCATGTCGCGCAGCGCGATGGAGGCTTTGGGGCAAACGAGCACATAGTCGCGCGGCAGGCCAAGATCGGGCAGCGGCCCCAGCCTTGGCGCAAGCCAGCCATTCCGTTTCTCGGCCGCGGGCACGACGGCCGGGTCGACGCCGAGCTTTGCCAGGAAATAATCGATCATCGACACGCGGGCGAAGCCGGGATCGAGGGCAAAATCCCGGATATCGATCACCCGGCCATCGCGCGGCGCTGCGTCCAGCGGCACGACCTCGGCCAGGTCCCCCGCGCGCTGATAAAGCTGCGGAACGAGGGGCTTAGCCGGCGGCTCCCGCCGGCCCAGGACAACCCGGCCTTGGACCGCGCCACGCGAGCGCGCGACCAGAAGCGCCTGCAGGCCGATAATGCCGTCGCCGAGACTGATGCCGAAGCCGTTGAGGATGGTGGTCAGACACAAATCCCGCGTTCCCCGATTGCCTGCTCCTGGGTCGCAACTGATGCTCGGTGGAGCCAGCTTGCCTGGAAGGGGGGAATGTCCCACCTTCCCACTAATGCAACATGACGCGCCGTTTCGTGGCGCGGTTTCAGTGTGAGGCTTCCATGGCTGGCAATACCAAGTCTGTGACTGACGCAAGCTTTGAGTCGGATGTCCTGAAGGCGTCTGGCCCCGTCGTCGTCGATTTCTGGGCAGAATGGTGCGGGCCGTGCCGCGCCATCTCCCCTGCGCTTGAAGAGATCTCTGCCGAATATGCAGGCAAGATCACGATTGCCAAGGTCAACATCGACGAAAATCCCGTGACGCCGAACAACTATGCGGTGCGCGGCATTCCGACCCTGATCCTGTTCAAGGACGGCAAGCCGGCGGCAACGCAGGTGGGCGCCGCGCCGAAGAGCGTGCTCAAGGCCTGGATCGACCGCAGCCTCTAAGGGGTCCGCCCGACATGGCGACTCGCGAGCCAATGATCCGCGTCATCGCGATGCCGGCGGACACCAATCCCGCCGGCGACATTTTCGGCGGCTGGCTGCTGGCCCAGATGGACCTTGCCGGCGCAAATCTGGCCCACCGGATCGCCAAAGGCCGCTGCGCGACGGTTGCCCTCGATGCGATGGCCTTCATCGCCCCCGTTCACGTGGGCGATGAGGTCAGCGTCTATGCCGACCTCATCTCGGTCGGCCGGACATCGATGAAGATTGCGGTCGAGGCCGAGCGGCGGACGCGCTACCAGGCCGAAACGGTGCTCGTCACCAAGGCTGTCTTCACCTTCGTCGCCATCGACGACGACCGCAAACCGCGGCCCATCGACCAGGGAGGCGGCAACTAGCGCCGCCTTCGCTCAGAAGCCGCCAGGCGGGATCGTGATGCGCGGGGCGGCCGGGCGGCGCACGGCCGCGATGGCAGCGTCCAGCGCCGCCAGGAAGCGCGACCGGTCGTCCTTCGTCAGCGCGGCCGGCCCGCGCGTATCGACCCCGATCGAGCGCAAATGTTCCGCGACGGCGCGCCCCGCCAGCGCGCTGCCGATATTGTCTTCCGTCCAGGTATGGCCGCGCGGGGAGAGCGCGCGGGCCCGTTTCGCGAGGCAGCGGGCGGCGAGCGGAATATCGGCGGTGATGCAGACATCGCCCTGCGCTGATCTGCGTGGCGATCCAGTCATCCGCCACATCCGGCCCCTCGGGCACCGTGATCATCTCGACATTGGGGCGGCCAGTCGGGCCGCAAGGGCCGCGACCCGTTGGCAACAACGAAGACACGGAGCGCAAGGCGCTCGGCCACGCGATAGACCTCTTCGCGCACCGGGCAGGCGTCGCCATCGATAAAGAGGATCGTCATGGCACCGGTGATTAGACCAGAGACATGACGTTCCTCAAGCGCGCGGGCTGGTCAGGCTGCCGCTACCTGCATCTCGCCCAGATAGGCATCGCGGACATGCTCGTTTTCGCGCAGTTCGGCGGCAGTCCCCGAAAGCACCACCTGGCCCGTCTGCAGCACATAGGCGCGATGGGCGATGGAGAGCGCCATCGCCGCGTTCTGCTCGACCATGAAGATCGTGACGCCCTGGCGGTTGATCTGCTGGATGATGTCGAAGGTCTGCTCGACGTAAAGCGGCGAGAGCCCCATGGACGGCTCGTCCATGCAGATCAGCTTCGGCCGCGCCATCAGCGCCCGGCCGATCGCCACCATCTGCTGCTCGCCGCCCGAAAGCGTTCCGGCCTGCTGGTCCCGCCGCTCCTTCACGCGCGGGAAAGAGGGCGTAGACGCGCTCCAGATCCTCGTCGAAATCGGCGCCGCGCTTGCGCGTAAAGGCGCCCATTTCGAGGTTCTCAAACACCGTCATGCGCGGGAACAGCCGGCGCGCCTCCAGCACCGGCGCGATGCCGCGCTTCACCCGCTCGGCCGTCGGCAGACGGTCGATGCGCTGCACCCTCGAAGATGACCTCGCCCAGGTCGGCCGCACGATGCCCATGATCGTCTTCATGGTCGTGGACTTGCCGCAGGCATTGCCGCCCAGCAGGCAGATGATCTCGCCTGCGCCAAGCATGTAATTCACGTTCTTCAGAACGTGCAGGTCGCCGTAATAGGTATTGACGTTGCGGAACTCAAGCATGGGCGGCGGCCCCCCGGCCAAGATAGGCTTCCAGCACCTGCTTCGTTGCGGCGGACCTCGTCCGGCAATCCTTCGGTCGAGCTTGTCGCCGTGGTCGAGCACGATGACCTTGTCGGCGATGCGCGTCACGACATCGAGCTTGTGCTCGATGATCAGGATCGTGAGACCGAGCGCATGCAGGCCCTTGATCTGCTCGGCAAGCTCAAGCAACTCGGATGTGTTCATGCCGGCTGTCGGCTCATCAAGCAGCAGCAGCTTCGGCTTGCGAGGCAAGCGCGCGCGAAATCTCGACGCGGCGGCGATTGGCGTAGGAGAGGCCGACCACCGTCTGCGTCAGGCGCGGCACCAGCCGGTTGCCGAAGATCTCCGCGATTTCCGCGATCCATGCGCGCGCGGCCTTCTCCTCGGCGAGCTTTTCGGGGAGCGGAAGATCGCCGTGATCGGCCCGGCCTTGAGGCGCGCATGCTGGCCGATCATGATATTCTCAGCGACCGTCAGCGTGCCGAACAGGCGGATATTCTGGAAGGTGCGCGCGATACCCGCCTTCAGGATCTGATGCGGTGGCAGGCCGAGAATCTCCTTGCCGTGGAAGCGGATGCTGCCTTCGCCGGCGCGCGTGAGGCCGGTGATGGCATTGAAGAGCGTCGACTTGCCCGAGCCGTTCGGCCCGATGACGGCGACCACGCTGCCTGCCGGCACGGTGATATTGACCTTGTTGAGCGCCACGAGGCCGCCGAAGCGTACCGTCAGATCCTTGATGTCCAGCAGCGGCTGATCGCCCGGGCCGTGCTGGTAGCCCGCCCCGCCGATCTTCGACAGCGAAACATCCTCCGCGCGGACATGGGTCTGCACCGTCGCATGCTGCTGCTCGAAAGACAGCGCGCGCTGGCGGCGGTTGGCCGGGATCAGCCCCTCGCGGCGATAGAGCATCATGGTGACGAGGATGATGCCGAAAATGAGCTCGCTCGCCTGGGTCAGGTCCAACGAACTCAGATAGTCGTTATGGATGGCACTGCCGAGGGCATTCACCCATTGGGTCAGATCGCCGAGGAACCAGGACTGCAGAAGCTGCAGCGCGATCGGCACCGAGCGACGACACCCCAGACGCTGCCGAGGCCGCCCAGCACGACCATGACGAGGATCATGACGGAGACCGGAAAGCCGAACATGTCCGGCGTCGCGGTCTGCAGCTTGGCGATATAGAAGGTGCCCGCCATGCCGGCGAAAGCGGCGCCCATGCCGAAGGCGAGCAGCTTGAAGCGGGTCAGGTTGATGCCCATGGCGCTCGCCGCGATTTCGTCGTCGCGGATGGCCATCCAGGCGCGGCCGATCCGGCTCCCGCGCAGGCGGGTGCTCGCAAAAATCAGGAAGGCGACAGATTCCGATGCCGACATAGTAATAGGGCGTCGCATCTATGCCGAAATGATAGCTGAAAAGCGTGGGGCTGGCGATGCCGTTCAAACCCGCCGCGCCATTGGTCAGGCCCGTCCAGTTGCGCACGACGATCGGCACGATTTCACCGAAGCCGAGCGTCACGATCGCCAGATAGTCGCCGCGCAGCCGGAGCGTCGGCGCCCCGAAGAGCACGCCGAAAAAGGCGGCGATGACGCCGGACGCCGGAATCATGAGCCAGAAGGAAACGGTGAAATGCACCAGCGCCTGCCCGTTCTGCACCACCTTCTGCACGAGGCCGAGCGCCTCGAAGGGGCTCCAGAAACCGCTCCAGTGCGGGGTGATCTGCCAGGAGGTCAGAATACCGTAGGCATAGGCGCCGATCGCGAAGAAGGCCGCATAGCCGAGGTCAAGCAGGCCGCAGAAACCGACGACGATATTGAGGCCGAGCGCCAGCGCCGCATAGGCCGTGGCATTGCCGGCGGCGTCGATATTGGCCTGATCGTCGGTGATCGCGGGAAAGAGCAAGGCAAGCACGGCGATCAGCGCAATCATGCCCGCGCGGGCCGCCGGCCTGTCGAAGGGGGCGGTCAGCCAGTGCCATCGCGCGGGCGGGGGCACCACCGTCGTGCAGAGCATTGGTATTCTCGTGCCCCGGCTTGGCGTCGGGAGGAACGGTAGTCGTGTCCATACGCCGTCCCCCTTCAGGATTTGGTGGGCGCGAGGCGCCCGAGCAGGCCCGCCGGGCGGAAGACCAGCACCAGCACCAGCAGGGAGAAGATAACGACATCGACCCATTCGGCGCCGACATATTGCCCGGCCATCGCTTCGATCAGGCCGATGATGATCCCGCCCACCATGGCCCCTGGAATATTGCCGATGCCGCCCAGAACCGCCGCCGTGAAGGCGCGCAGGCCGGCGCTGAAGCCGATGCTGAAATTCGTAAAGTTGTAGTAGAGGCCGAAGATGAATCCGGCCGCCCCGGCAAGCGCCGAGCCGAGGAAGAAAGCCGTCATGATGACGCGGTTGACGTCGACACCCATCATCAGCGCGGCGTCGGGGTCCTGCGCCGTGGCCCGCATCGCCTTGCCCAGCTTGGTCCGCTGCACGAAGATATAGAGGCCACCCATCAGCACGGCCGACAGAACCCAGATGATGACCTGGAAGACCGTGATCTCAGCGGTGCCGATATGAAACACGACCGCCGGAATGGGATTAGGAAAATTCTTGGTGTTGGCGCCGAGCGTCAGCATCACGAGATTGAAGAGAACATAGGACACGCCGATCGTCGTGATCATCGCCATCGGCCCCTGCACGCCGCGCAAGGGGCGCAGCGCCAGCCGTTCGATTCCAACCCCTAAGAGACCGCAGGCGATCATGGTCACGATCAGCGTGACAAGCAGCACCGCGACAAGCGGCAATCCGTGCAGCAGGATCGTCTGGCCGCTTAAACCGAAGAGGCTGAGCACGCCCATGGCCACGAAAGAGCCGACCATGAAGACGTTGAAATGGGAAAAGTTAATCAACTCCATGATGCCGTAGACAATCGTGAAGCCAAGAGCAAGCAAGGCATACACCGATCCAAGACTGAGACCGTTGATGACTTGCTGGAGGAGGAGATCGAAGGAAGACATTCTGTTTAGATCCCGGCTCTCGACAGAATTCTTTTAAGATGAAGGTCAGGTTGTGCTGTCTTATCCTCTTGCCGGACAGCGCGCCGGCCAAGTCCCCGAACAGATCGCCCCAACCCGGTCGCGGATGCGTGGCACGGGAAATCGACAAAGCGTCGTTCTGCCGGGCCGTGCGGCACCCAGAGGCCGAGGGGCGCTCGATCATGATACGCCCCCATCCCCACACCCGTTACTCAGCTCTGCGGCGCGACGCCGACATACTTGAACTGATGGATAGCGTCGTCGAGCGGATAATTCGGATTATGCGTAATCTGGAAGACGCTGACGATGCGCTGTGTAACGTCGCCATTGGCGTCGAAGGAAACCGGGCCCTGCAGCGTATCGACCGTCGAGCTCGCGATTGCCGCGCGCACGTTCTCGCGCGTCGGGGTCTTGCCGGCCGCGATCACCTTTTTCAGCGCGGCAAGAATGACCAGCACGCCGTCATAGGACGGTAATGGCGTAGTCGTCCGGCGATTCGTTGAACTGCGCCTTATATTCGGCCACCCAGTTCGCGACCTTTGGATCCTCGGTCATGTGCGGGGAGGCGTTGGTGACGTACCAGCCCTCCGCGGCAGGGAAGCCGGCACCCGTCGTGATGTCCGGCGAATAGATGCCGTCACCGCCGCCCTTCTTGATGCCGGGCACGATTTCATAGGATTGCTTGACCAGCTTGACGCCCGCATTGCTCACGCCGCCGTAGTAAAGCGAGGTGGCATTCAGCGACTTGATCTTGGTGAGAACCGCTGAATAGTCGGCCGCGTTCGGGTCCAGGCGGTCGCGGCCCAGAACCTTCATGCCTTTGGCCGCCGCTTGTTTCTGGAACGCATCAGCAAGACCCACGCCATAGGCGCCGCTGTCATCCAGCATATAGACGTCCTTCAGGCCGAGCGTCTCGGCGTAGAAATTCGCCATGTTGGGGCCCTGGAAGGCGTCCGTCGTCACCGTGCGGAAGAAAACCGGCTTGCCGCTCGGCATGTATTGCGCCGCGAATTGCGGATTGGTCAGGTCAGGGTTTGTTGCCGACGGCGTAATGATCGAAATATCGCCTTCGCTCAGGATCGGCGCCATCGCCTTGGCGGAGCCGCTCATCTCCGGGCCGATGGCAGCCAGAAGCTGCTCGTTGGACACGAATTTGCGGGCATTGGTCGCCGCCTGTGCCGGGTCATACTGGCCGGCCGTCGCCGTTGCGTCGTTCAGCACCAACGGCTTCAGCGTATAGCCCGGAATCTCGTTGGCATCGTTCGCCTGGCTGATCCCGAGCAGCGCGCCGTTCATCATGCGCTTGGCGCCCGCGGCATCTGCGCCGGTGATTGGCAGGTCGATGCCGATGACGATAACCTTGTCATCTGCCCGCGCAATACGTGGCAGGCCGAGCGCCGCCCCCAACGCCGTGCCCGCGAAAAGAGTTGCCGCAGAACGTCTCGTAATCATCCGTGGATCTCCTAAGATCAGATACTTGCGTGCTTTATTATTGAATTTGGGAAGGCAACGTACGGCGCGATGCCGGCTAGCGAAACCGGCGTCGCGCCGCGAGAGGACGTCCAGCGAAACAGGACCCTGGGGCCATTCTCGTCGTCCGGTCAAGCCTCAGTCTTTGAACGCCTTATCCCAAACGACTGGGCTATAGGCACCGACGGGTTGTTTCGTGATCACAGGTGTTGACTTGGTGGACAGAAGTTCATCCACCGTTCTATTGTAATCCGCCGTCTGCAAGATAGCCCCAAGGGGAGGTGCCCAGCAGCTTCACGATCTCCTCGACCATGCGGGTCTGATGTTGCTTCGTCAAGACACCGGCGGTGTCGGCGGCAAGGAAAATCTGCACGGCCTCGGCCTGGTGCTCGCTGCGCATAGTCCCAGCCCTCCTTCGAGGCCTTGAGGAAGCGCGCCAGCCGGTCCACCTTGGCTGGATCGTTGAGCGAGGACTGCAGAACGTAAAGCCCGTCTTCGAGCGTCGCGACATGCTCGTCCTGGTATTTGAAGACGATCAGCTGGGAAGGCTTCATCCCGGCTTCGATCAGTTGCCAATATTCGTTGTAGGTCATCGTCGAAATGCAGGCTGCCTGTTTCTGCAGCAGCGGATCGACATTGAAGCCCTGTTTGAGAACCGTCACATCCGGATGGGCGCCGTCCGTCGTATAGCCGAGCTTGGCCATCCAGGCGAGAAACGGATACTCGTTGCCGGAAAACCAGACGCCGAGTGTCTTGCCTTTGAAGTCGGCCGGCGTTTTCATGCCGCTATCCTTGCGGCAGGTCAGTTCCATACCGGAATGCTGGAAGACCTGGGCAATATTGACGATCGGCACGCCCTTTTCGCGCGTGGCGAGTGCCGAGGGCATCCAGTCGATCACCACATCGGCGCCTCCGCCCGCCAGCACCTGGTCCGGGTTGATGTCGGGTCCGCCGGGCTTGATGGTGACATCGAGACCCTCCGCCTTATAGAAGCCCTTGGCGAGCGCCACGTAATAGCCGACGAACTGGCCCTGGGTGACCCATTTCAGCTGCAACGTCAGCTTATCGGTCACCTGTGCGCGGGCGGCCGTGATGGGCGCTGCCGCGCCCAGCACGCCTGCGCCCAGTAGACAGGAAGCACCCAGCCCAAGAAGAAAGCGCCGCATCGATTGTCGCACGATAGTTCCCCACATTTTCGCAGACAGACGCAGTCAAACAGCGATTGGGGATTCGTGCAGCAAGTTTGATGCCACGGAAGGCCCCCCGGATGCCTTCTGATGCTCTCCGGCGCTTAAGAAACGATTTCTGCGCCCTCAACATGCCCCGGATTTGCGCGTCAGCTCCTCCGGCCGCTCTGGATGGAGGGGTGCCAGAAGGTCACAAGCCGTTCGATTCCCGCAATCAAGGCGAAGCTCACCGAGCCCGCGAGCGCCGCCACGGCGATCGTTGCCCAAACGATATCGAGATTCATCCGCGCTGCCTCGGTCGAGATGCGAAAGCCCATGCCCCGCGTCGGCGTGCCGAAGAATTCCGCGACGACCGCGCCGATCAGGGCCAGGGTGGAGTTGAGCTTGAGCGCGTTGAAGATCATCGGCATGGCCGCTGGCAGGCGCAGACGCAGCAGCGTCTGCCAGTAGCCGGCAGCATAGGTGTGCATCAGATCCAGCTGCATGGCGTCAGCCGAGGCAAGTCCTGCCCGCGTATTCACCAGCATCGGAAAGATCGTCATCAGCACGACGACCGCCGCCTTCGATTCCCAGCCGAAACCGAACCACATTACCATGATGGGCGCGATGCCGATGATGGGCATGGCGCTGATGAGATTGCCGAGCGGTGTCAGCCCGCGCTGCAGGAAGGGCGACCGGTCGATGGCGAGCGCGAGCACAAACCCCGCCCCGCAGCCGGCCGCGTAGCCGGCCAGCACCGCATGCAGGAAGGTCTGGGCAAAATCCTGCCACAGGATGGCAAGGTGGCGGCCGAAGGCCACCGCGATCACCGAAGGCGCGGGCAGGATGACGAAGGGCACATGTAGCCCGATCGTCAGCATCTCCCAAAGCCAGAGCACGAGAAGGCCGAAGAGAACAGGGGAGGCCAGGCGCTCCGCCCGGCTCTCCCCGCGCGCAAACAGGGACAGCGCGGTGAGCACCAGCACAAGCCCGACCGCCGCCGTGATCCAGGGTGCGGCACCGAAGTTCCGCAGGCCGATGCGGGCCAGGGTGCAGAACGCGAGCCCCGCCCCCGCCATGATCCATTGCGCGCCGCCGCGCGCCTCGCGCATGGCGATACTGGTCACAGCCGGCCTCCGCGCAGCAGAATGACGCCACGCTCCAGCACCGTGACGCCGAGCAGCCCGGCCAGCGCGAGCAGGCTCGCCATGACCAGCGCGCTCCACATCATCATTGTCTGGCCGTAATAACTTCCGGCCAGCAGCCGGGCACCGAGGCCGACCTGGGCACCCGTCGGCATTTCCGCGACGATCGCTCCGGTCACGCTGAGTGCCACCGCAACCTTCAGGCTGGGAAAAAGGAAGGCCATGGCGGCCGGCCAGCGCAGCTTGGCGAAAATCGTGGTCTCGCCTGCGCTATAGGTGTGCATAAGGTCAAGCTGCAGCGGGTCGGGCGTGCGAAAGCCCTTCACCATGCCGACGGTCACCGGAAAGAAGGTGAGATAGGCAACGATGGCCGCCTTCGGCGGCAGGCCGGTGATGCCCAAGGCACCCAGCGCCACCACCAGCATCGGCGCGATGGCGAGAATGGGGACGGTCTGGCTCGCGATCACCCAGGGCATGACGGAACGGTCCAGCGTGCGGACATGGACAATCCCGATCGCGAGCAGAATGCCGAAGACGAGGCCGAAGATGAGGCCGACCACCGCCGTTTCCGCCGTATAGGCCGCTTGCAGCAACAGGTTGCGGGGCGAGGAAAGCGGAAAGTTGACAATGCTGTCGGCGAGTGCCGCGGCGATCTGGTGCGGCGCCGGCAGCACCGGCCTGTCCATGGACCAGCAGGCCTGCGCGACCGCCCAGAATCCTGCTGGCTGGCCGGGGTCCATCAGCGCTTCCGCCTGGGGTGCGTTCAGCCACACGGCCCCCGCGTACCACACCGCGAGCACGGCAATCAGCACGGTTGGAATGGGCAAGATCCGCCCGGCTGCCCTGGCAGCCTGGGCCTTAGACATGGCCATAGCCGATATGCAGCGCTTCGCGCACGCGCCTGGAGAGGGCGAGGAACGCCGCCGTCTCGCGGTCTTCCAGCCGCCGCTCGCGCGGCAGATCGCTTTCGATCACCTCCACCACCCGGCCCGGCCGCGCCGACATGACGACGATATGGGTGGACAGAAACACGGCCTCGGGAATCGAATGGGTCACGAAGACGCCCGTGAGTTGCGTGCGCTCCCACAGCTGATGCAGATGCAGGTTCAATCCGTCGCGCGTAATTTCATCCAGCGCGCCGAAGGGCTCATCCATCAAGAGCAGGCTCGGCTTGAAACTCAGCGCCCGCGCGATCGAGACACGCTGCTGCATGCCGCCCGAAAGCTGCCAGGGAAATTTGCGCGCGAAATCGCGCAAGCCCACCAGGCCCAGGTTGCGCTCCGCCTCCGCCAGCCGCTGCACCCGCGGCATGCCGATGATCTCCAGCGGCAGCGTGACATTGCGCAGAACCGAGCGCCAGGGCAGCAGCGCCGGGGCCTGAAAGACATAGCCATAGGTGCGCGCAAGCCGCGCCTCCGCGGGTGTCATGCCATTGACCCGCAGCACACCCTCGCTCGGCTGCACGAGATCGGCAATGGCCCGCAAAAGCGTCGTCTTGCCGCAGCCGGACGGCCCGATCAGCGAGACAAAATCGCCTTGCGCGATGGTCAGGTTGACGTCCGCGAGGGCCGTTGTCGCGCCCTCGCCCTCGCCGAAGCGGACGGACAGCCCCTCGGCCAGCACCGCGGGGCCAAGCTCTTCGGCAGCAGGACGGGGGCTAGCGTCACGCCCGGCAAAGGCCATGCTCAAGGTCACGCCTTGTCGCCGAGCCTGGCATCCATCGCCAGCACCGCCTGGAGCAGCACCTGCGCACCAGCCGCGACGTCGCTCTGCTCCGCACTCTCCTCCTCGTTATGGCTGATGCCCTTGGCACAGGGGACGAAGATCATCGTCGTCGGCGCCACGGAGGCGATATAGGCCGAATCATGCCCGGCGCCGGAAATGATGGTGCGGTGCGGATAGCCCCCCTGCTCCGCCGCCGCCTTCACCGCAGCGATGCAATCGGCATCGAAATGCACTGCTGGTGAATCCCAAATGCGGGACAGGGCAAGGGTCACCGCGCTTGCCTCCGCAATCATCCCCAGGCGCTCATCGAGCTTCTGCTCCATCACCGCGAGCACCGCGTCATCCGGATGCCGGAAATCGACGGTGAAGAAGACCTCGCCGGGTATGACATTGCGGCTGTTCGGCCGCGCCTCGATGAGGCCGACGGTCCCCACCGCGTCCGGCGCATGCTCGACCGCAATGGCATGCACGGCCTCGACCATCCGCGCCGCGGCCAGCAGCGCATCATGGCGCAGCCGCATGGGCGTGGAGCCGGCATGGCTGTCATTGCCGGTCACCGTCGCCTCGTACCAGCGCATGCCCTGCACGCCGGTCACGACCCCGATCACCTTGCCCTCATCCTCCAGGATCGGCCCCTGCTCGATATGCAGCTCGAAATGGGCGGCGAGCTTGCGCGCGCCACAGGCCTCCGCGCCGACGAAGCCGATGTCACGCAGCGCATCCCCGAAACGCACACCCGCGCGGTCCTCGCGCGCATAGGCCCAGTCCCGGGTGAACTTGCCTGCAAACACGCCGGAGGCGAGCATGGCCGGCGCGAAACGGCTGCCTTCCTCGTTGGTCCAGTCGATCACCGCGATCGGATGCGTCGTCTCATAACCCGCATCCTTCAGCGTGCGCAGAAGCTCAAGGCCCGAGAGCACGCCGATAACGCCGTCGAACTTGCCGCCCGAAGGCTGGGTGTCGAGATGGCTGCCGATGGCGATCGGCGGCAGGCCGTTGTCGCGGCCCGGACGGCGGGCGAAGATATTGCCCATGTCGTCGATCGTCACCGTGCAACCCGCCTCCTCGCAGGCGGCGATGAACCAGCGCCGCACTTCTGCATCGAGATCGGTCAGCGTCAGGCGCTTGATGCCGCCCTTCGCCGTCGCACCGATCGTCGCTGTCTCCATGATCGTGCCCCACAGGCGCGCGGGGTCGATGGCAAGGTTGCTGGCGGGCGTCATGCGGGCACCTTCGCGTCAAAACTGCCCGGCTGGGTCCGGTTCGGGTTGTTGGGATGGTCTTTCCAGGTCAGGAACGGAAGACCGGTCTCCGCCGGAATCATGCTGATGCAGTGATCGACCGGGCAGACATGGGAACAGAGGTTGCAGCCCACGCACTCCGCCTCGATCACCTCATAGCGCCGCACGCCGTCCACACGCATCGCCGCAATCGCCTGATGCGCCGTGTCCTCGCAGGCAATGTGGCAAAGGCCGCATTTGATGCAGAGGTCCTGGTTGATATGGGCGAGCGTCTTGAAGTTGATGTTCAGGTCTTCCCAGTGCACGAAGTTCGGGACCGCGGCCCCCTGGAAATCCCGGATCCGTTTGTAGCCCTTGCCGTCCATCCAGTTGGACAGCCCGTCCGTCAGATCGTCGATGATGCGGAAACCGTGATGCATCACGGCGGTGCAGACCTGCACAGTACCCGCGCCAAGGGCGATGAACTCCGCCGCATCGCGCCAGCTTGAAATGCCGCCCATGCCGGAAATGGGCAGGCCCCGCATGGCGGCGTCCCGCGCAATCTCTCCCACCATGCGGAGCGCAATCGGCTTCACCCCCGGCCCGCAATAGCCGCCATGGGTGCCAAGTCCCCCAACCGTGGGCGTGGGCGCCATGGCATCAAGATCGACGGACATGACCGACATGATCGTGTTGATCAGTGACACCGCATCCGCCCCGCCGCGATGCGCGGCGCGCGCCGGCTGCAGAATATCCGTCACATTGGGGGTCAGCTTCACAATCACCGGCATGCGCGTATTCTGCTTGCACCAGCGCGTGACCATCTCGACATAGTCCGGAACCTGGCCCACCGCCGCGCCCATGCCACGCTCGCTCATGCCATGCGGGCAACCGAAATTGAGTTCTATACCGTCCGCCCCGGTCTCCTCCACCTGCGGCAGGATGGCCTTCCAGGCCTCCTCCACGCAGGGCACCATGAGGCTGACGACCATCGCGCGATCCGGAAAGTCGCGTTTGACCGACTTGATTTCGCGCAAATTGATGTCGAGCGGCCGGTCCGTGATCAGCTCGATATTGTTGAACCCCATGACGCGGCTGCCGCCATAGGACAAGGCGCCGTAACGGCTTGAGACATTGACGATCGGCGGATCCTCGCCGAGCGTCTTCCACACAACGCCGCCCCAGCCCGCCTTCAGCGCGCGCACGACATTGTATTCCTTGTCGGTCGGCGGGGCGGAGGCCAGCCAGTAGGGGTTCGGTGACCTGATGCCGGCGAAGGTGACAGAGAGATCGGCCATATCTCAAACCTCCGTGGCTTAAGCTGACAGAGAGCGGTGGATGGCGATGGCGGCGTCACGCCCATGGGCGACCGCCTGCACCGTCAGATCCTCGCCCGCGCTCACGCAATCGCCGCCCGCAAAAACGCCGGGCAGCGAGGTCCGGTACTGGCCGTCAACTTCGATGCGCGCCCGGCCCAGCTCAGGCGCCGTGCCGACGCGGAGCGGCCCGGGCAGGAAGCTCTGGCCCACCGCCTTCAGCACGAGATCCGCCGCCAGCGTCACCCGCTCATCCGTCAGGACAAGCCGTCCGGCATCCAGCCTTGTCTTGGCGCAGAGCACAGCGCCCGCCTCAATCGCGACAGGCGCCAGCCAGTAGCGAATGGCGACACCATGGGTCTGCGCCCATTCCCGTTCCAGATGCGTCGCTCCCATCTCGTCCGGGCCTCGCCGATAGGCCAGGGTCACGGTCTCGGCGCCCAGAAGACCCGCCTGCGTCGCGGCATCAATCGCCGTATTGCCGCCGCCGATGACAAGGATATGGCCGCGCGCGAGCGCCGCCGCCTCGGCCGGGTCCTGCCGCAGCATTTCGATGAAACCGAGCGCGTCCATGACGCCCGGCTGATCCTCGCCCGGCACGCCGAGCTGATTGGGGTCGGCGAGGCCCAGCCCCAAAAACACCGCGTCAAACCGCGCGCGCAGCTGGTCGAGGGTGAGATCGGGGCCGAGCGGCGTGTCATAGTCGATGGTGATGCCGCCTATCCCGAGGATGAAGGCGACCTCGCGCTGCGCAAAGTCATCCACGACCTTGTAAGCTGCGACCCCGTATTCGGTGAGCCCGCCGGGCTTGGGCCGCGCTTCGAAGACCGCCACCTCATGGCCGAGCATGGCGAGCCGGTGCGCGCAGGCGAGGCCGGCCGGGCCGGCACCGACGACCGCCACGCGTTTGCCCGTGGCGGGTGCGCGGACGAAAGGCTGCTCGCCGGTCTCCATCAGAAAGTCGGTGGCAAATCGCTGCAGGCTGCCGATCGCCACGGGTTTGCCCTCCTGCGCCTCGCGCACGCAGGCAGCCTCGCAGAGGATCTCGGTCGGGCAGACGCGGGCGCAGCTTCCGCCGAAGATATTGCTGTCCAGGATGGTGATGGCCGAGCCGCGCAGGTTTCCGGTGCGGATTTTGCCGATGAAGCCCGGGATATCGATGCCCGTCGGGCAGGCCTCCATGCAGGGCGCATCATGGCAATAGTAGCAGCGGTCCGCCTCGACCCGCGCCTCATCCGGCAAGAGCGGCGGGGTCATTTCCCCAAGCCTTGCCGCCACCTCCGCGGCCGAGCTTCCGCCTAAAACTTGGTCACCAAGCCCTTCCGACATGCACTCCCCCGCCCTTCTAAGGGCTGAATGCTGATGAATTCATCACAGGCTGTCAACGGAGGTCAGACGGCACCTTCCCAAGTGCATCCAGTCAGTCCACGATAGCCTATCGTTTCGCTTTGGAGGAAGTCATGTCTCTTCTCATTCGCGGCGGCGAGATCGTGACCGCCGACCGGCGCTACGCCGCCGACGTGTTGTGTGATCAGGGTGTCATTCAGGCGATCGCGCCGGATCTCGAAGCGCCGGCGGGCACCGAGGTCGTGGATGCCGGCGGGCTCCTTGTCATGCCCGGCGGCATTGATCCCCATACCCATATGGAACTGCCCTTCATGGGGACCGTCGCGTCCGAGGATTTCTTCACCGGCACCTCCGCGGGCCTCGCCGGCGGCACGACGATGATCATCGACTTCGTCATTCCCGCGCCCGGCGCCTCGCTGCTCGAAAGCTACAAGACCTGGCGCGGCTGGGCGGAAAAGGCGGCCGCCGATTACAGCTTCCATGTCGCCGTCACCCACTGGTCCGATCAGGTGCATGAGGAGATGGCCATCCTCACGCGCGAGCACGGCGTGAACAGCTTCAAGCACTTCATGGCCTATAAGGGCGCCATCATGGTGGATGACGACATCCTCCTGAAGAGTTTCAAGCGTGCGGTGGCGCTCGGCGCGGTGCCGACGGTTCATGCCGAGAACGGCGAAGGCGTCGCCTTCATGCAGAAGTCCTTGCTTGCGCAAGGCATCACCGGGCCGGAAGGCCATGCCCTGTCACGGCCGCCCGCCGTTGAAGGTGAGGCGGCAACGCGCGCCATCGCCATCGCCGGCCTCGTCGGCGCGCCGGTCTATATCGTCCACGTCTCAACCGAGGAGGCTGCTGGCGCCATCGCCCGCGCGCGCGCGTCCGGCCAGCGCGTCTATGGCGAAGTACTCGCCCAGCACCTGGTGATCGACGAGAGCGTCTATCAGGCCAAGGATTTCGCAACCGCCGCCGCTCACGTCATGAGCCCGCCCTTCCGGCCGCGCCACCACCAGAAGGCACTTTGGGCCGGCCTCACCTCAGGCCAGCTGCAGACAACGGCGACCGATCATTGCGCCTTCTGCGCGCCGCAAAAGGCCATGGGCCGCGACAATTTCACCATGATCCCGAATGGTACGGGCGGCATCGAAGACCGCATGAGCGTGCTCTGGCATCACGGCGTGCGCACGGGCCGCCTCACGCCATCGGAATTCGTCGGCGTCACCTCCGCCAATACGGCGAAGATCTTCAATCTCTATCCCCGCAAGGGCGCGATCGAAATCGGCGCGGACGCGGACATCGTGCTCTGGGATCCATCCGCCAGCCGCACCATCTCAGCCAAAACCCACCACCAGAATGTCGATTTCAACGTCTATGAAGGGATGGAGGTCACGGGCCTTGCCTCGACAACCATCAGCCAAGGCAGGATCGTCTGGCACAAGGGCGAGCTGCGCGCGGTCAAGGGCGCGGGCCGCTACATCAACCGCCCCTGCTTCCCGGCAAGCGTGGAGGCGTTGAGCCTCGTCAACGCCATGAACAAGCCGGTGGGTGTGGCGCGTTAATTTTGCCTGGGCGTTGCCAAGAAAAAGAAAGAAAGCGCTTCTTTTCTGAAGAAAAGAAGCAAAAGACTTCTCTCCTTCTGCAGATCCGGCGCCCCCAAGGGGGCGCCGCCGGTTACATCAAACGTAAAAACTTTCGCCGCAGCCGCAGCGGCCCTTCTCGTTCGGATTGGTGAAGGTGAAACCGGCGGAGAGCTTCTCCACCCTGTAGTCCATCTCCGTGCCGATCAGGAACAGGCTCGCCTTGCGGTCCACCAGCACCGTCTGGCCCTTGTCGGACACAACCTCATCGGTGGGGCTCGGCGCATCCACCCAGCTCATATCATAGGAGAGGCCCGAGCAGCCCTTGGTGCTCACGCTGATCTTGAGCAGCTTGCCCTGCTGCCCGCCCGCATAAAGTGCGGCAAGCCGCTCGGCCGCCCCATCCGTCAGGCGCATCAGCGGCGGCAAGGCCCGGCGCGCCGGCTTGGGGGCAGAGGGGGCCGCAGATTCGGTCGCTTGGCTCACATCGGGCTCCTGATCAGAACATGTTCATGAGAAGACGAGCCTCGTCGCTCATCCGGCTCATGTCCCAAGGCGGATCCCAGACGACCTCGACATCGCAGGCCGTGACATTGGGTACGGTGAGGATGGCTTCGCGGACCATGACCGGAAGCTCCTGGGCCGATGGGCAACCGGGCGCGGTCAAGGTCATTTCAACCTTGATCTTGCCGTCATCCGCGATGTCGATCGTATAGACTAGGCCCAGTTCGTAGATATTGACCGGGATTTCCGGGTCATAGACCGTGGAAATCGCCTCGATGATCGCGTCCTCGCTGATCTGCGGGCTGGCCGGCGGCGGCACTTCGCCATCGGGTGTCCAGGCATGGTGCGCGGCATCATGCGCCACCCCTGCCATCTGATCGGTCTGGTTATCCATCGCTCCCTCCTGCCCGCGCCTCAGGCGAAGAACGCCTTGATACGGCCGAGCGTCTCGGCCAGCAAATCGATCTCCTCCGTCGTCGTATAGACGCCGAAGGTCGCCCGCGCCGTGCTGTCCACACCCAGGCGGTGCATCAGCGGCTCGGCACAATGATGGCCGGCCCGCACGGCGATACCGGACTGGTCGAGCAGTGTCGCCACATCATGCGCGTGGGCGCCCTCCAGCGCAAAGGAAATGACGCCCCCGCGGTCCTGGGCCTGGCCGAAGATCCGCACCCCCTCAACCGTCGCGAGCCGGGCCAGCGCATGCTCGGTCAGCAATGCCTCATGCGCCGCGATCGCCTCATAGCCGATCGCCTCCACATACCGGATGGCGGCGTTGAGCCCGATCCCTTCCAGAATAGCCGGCGTGCCGGCCTCGAACTTGTGCGGCACCCGCGCCCAGGTGGAGCGTTCAAAGCTCACCGAGGAAATCATGTCGCCGCCGCCCAGGAAGGGCGGCATCGCCTCCAGCAGCGCCCGCTTGCCGTAGAGCACGCCGATCCCCGTCGGCCCGTACAGCTTGTGGCCGGTCCAGACATAGAAATCGACATCGAGCGCCTGCACATCGACCTGCCGGTGCACGATCGCCTGCGAGCCATCGAGCATGACGCGTGCCCCATGGGCATGGGCCAGCCGAATGATGCGCGCCGCAGGCGTGTAGGTGCCGAGCACGTTCGACATATGGGTGACGGAGACAAGCCCCACACGCCCGTCGGCCAGCAGGCTTTCGAGATGCTCCATATCCAGCTCGCCGGCATCGGTCACGCGGGCAACCCGGAGTTCGATGCCGTGGCTGTCGCGCAGCAGTTGCCAGGGCACGATGTTGGAATGGTGCTCCATCTCGGAAATCACCACGGCCTGGCCTGGCTTCATGACGCCCCGGCCGTAGCTATAGGCGATGAGGTTCATCGCCTCCGTGCTGTTGCGGGTAAAGACGATTTCGTCCCTTGACCCCGCATTCATCACCCGTGCAGCCGAATCCCGCGCGGCTTCGAAGGCTTCGGTCGTCCGCTCGCTCATCCAATGCGCGCCGCGATGGACATTCGCATACTGCGTTTCCATCGCCTCGCGCATCGCGTCGATCACCACCCGGGGCTTTTGCGCCGAAGCGCCGGTATCGAGGAAAACGAGCCTCTTGCCCCGCACCGTCTGCGACAGGATGGGGAAATCCGCTCTGATCCGATCGACATCGAAGGGCACGGTCGCACGCCCCGGAATGGCATTCATCCTTGCGGCGCCTCCGCATCACGGCCGGTCGTGGCCCACCACTCATCCACCGCCGTCTCGAATACCGCGCGCAGGCCATCATGCGCCACGGCCTCGAAAGCGTCCGTCAGAAAGGCGCGCACCAGTATCATGCGGGCCTCATCCGCCGGCACGCCGCGGCTGCGCATATAGAACAGCTGCTCGGGGTCCAGCGCGCCGACGGTTGCGCCATGGCTGCACTTGACGTCGTCGGCATAGATTTCCAGCTCCGGCTTGCTGTTGATCTCCGCATCCGGAGAAAGCAGCAGCGCCTGGTTCATCTGGTAGCCGTCGGTCTTCTGCGCAATCCGCGCGACCTCGATGCGTCCCTGGAAAACGGCGCGCGCCTTTCCGGCCAGCACGCTCTTCACCGTCTGGCGGGACGGGCAGTTCGGCGCATCATGGGAAATCGCGGTTGTAAAGTCACTCACCTGCGTGCCGCCCATGATCTGGGCGGCATTGAGGTGCGCCGCTGCCTGCTCGCCGCCGAGGCGCGCATGGATCTCCGTCCGCCCCAGCTTGGCGCCGAGCGCCAGCGAAAAGCAGTCATAGACGCCGGCCGCCGCCGTATCGGCGTAGATCGTGCCGAGGTGGAAGGCCTCCTTCGAATCATTCTGCAACCGGCCATGGGTGAGGTGGGCGCGTTCCGCCACCTCGATCTCCAGCACCGGGTTGTTCAGATATTCGCCGATGCCGGCGGAAACCTCCAGCAGAACGAGGCGGGCGCCAGCACCCAGCCGGATACGGTGATGCGGGTGGCTCGCAATCCTGCGGCGCGTGCCACTCGTCAGATGCGCAAGCATCAGAAAGCCCGCATCCAAACCGGCCGGCACATCGATGATGATGCCATCCTCGGCCAGCATCGCGTTGAGTGCCACCGCACGGTCCCGCGCCGGCCGCATGAGCTGGCCAAACGTGCCTGACGAGGCAAAAGCGCTGATCTCAAGACCTTCCGGCAGAATCGACAGATCGGGGCGGTAGCGACCGTCCACGAAAATCAGCCGCGGCCCTTCGACGGAGGGCAGCAGGGAGAGAAGCTCGGTCCCCGCCTCCGTGTCGCTGATCGGCTCCTGGAAATCGAGGCCGGTCAGCGCGCGCAGGTTGGTGAAATGCCACGCCTCTTCCTTCGGCGTCGGCAGCCCCTTCTCCCGCAGCACGGCGGCAGCGAGATCACGCACGTCCGCGCCACCGGCCAGGCGGTCGCGCAGGCCCTCATAGCGTGCCAGGAAGCCCGCCAGGGCCACGCCCGCCGGTTGTGTCACGACCTGCATTATGCCGCCTCCGCATCCTCGCCGAGCAGGCCGGCATAGCCCTGGGCTTCCAGCTCCTTGGCGAGTTCCGGGCCGCCCGAGCGCACGATGCGGCCGTCAGCCAGCACATGCACATGGTCAGGCACGATGTAATCCAGCAGGCGCTGGTAATGGGTGATGACAAGCGCCGAGAAGTCCGGGGAGCGCTGGGCATTCACACCATCGGCCACGATCTTCAGCGCATCGATGTCCAGGCCGCTGTCGGTCTCGTCGAGCAGCGCCAGCTTGGGCCGGAGCAGCGCCATCTGCAGAATTTCGTTGCGCTTCTTCTCGCCGCCGGAAAAACCGACATTGACGTTGCGCTTCAGCATGTCTTCCGACATGGCCAGCTTCTTCACCGCCGCGCGCGCTTCCTTGAGGAACTGCACGGCATCGAGCTCTTCCTCGCCGCGCGCACGGCGCAGCGAATTCAGCGCCGTGCGCAGGAAATTCGCATTGCCCACGCCCGGCAGTTCGACCGGATACTGGAAGGCGAGGAACATGCCGGCGGCGGCACGCTCTTCCGGCTCCATGGCGAGGATGTCCTGGCCGAAGAACGTCGCCGTGCCACCCGTCACCTCATAGCCTTCGCGGCCCGAGAGAACGTAGGACAGTGTCGATTTGCCGGCGCCGTTCGGCCCCATCACGGCGTGAATCTCGCCCTGCGGAATCGTGAGGTCGATTCCCTTGAGGATTTCCTTACCGTCGATCGCCGCGGTGAGTCCTTTGATTTCAAGCATGATACGCGAACCTTCCTTAACCCACCGAGCCTTCGAGGCTCACAGCCAACAATTTCTGAGCCTCGACGGCGAATTCCATCGGCAACTCCTTGAGAACATCCTTGCAGAAGCCGTTCACGATCAGCCCCACGGCATCCTCTTCGGAAAGGCCGCGGCTGCGGCAGTAGAAAAGCTGATCCTCGGCAATCTTCGATGTCGTCGCCTCGTGCTCGATCTTCGCCGTCGCATTGCGGCTTTCGATATAGGGCACGGTGTGCGCGCCACACTGATCGCCGATCAGCAAGCTGTCGCACTGCGTAAAGTTCCGCGCGTTCTGGGCCTTCGGCATCATGCGCACGAGGCCGCGATAGGTGCTGTCGGAATGCCCCGCGCTGATCGTCTTGGCGATGATCGTGCTGTTCGTATTGCGGCCGATATGGATCATCTTCGTGCCGGTATCGGCCTGCTGGCGGTTGTTGGTCACCGCCACCGAATAGAACTCGCCCACGCTGCCGTCGCCGATCAGGATGCAGGACGGATACTTCCAGGTAATGGCCGATCCCGTCTCCACCTGCGTCCAGCTGATATGGCTGCGCGCGCCACGGCAGGCGCCGCGCTTTGTCACGAAGTTGTAGATGCCACCGCGGCCTTCCGCATCGCCCGGATACCAGTTCTGCACGGTCGAGTACTTGATCTTGGCATCGTCCAGCGCCACCAGCTCCACCACGGCCGCATGCAGCTGGTTTTCGTCGCGCATCGGCGCCGTGCAGCCTTCAAGGTAGCTGACGGAAGCGCCTTCCTCGGCGATGATGAGCGTCCGCTCGAACTGTCCCGTATTCCGCGCATTGATGCGGAAATAGGTGGAGAGTTCCATCGGGCATTTCACGCCCTTCGGCACAAAGACAAAGCTGCCGTCGGTGAAAACGGCGGAGTTGAGGGCCGCGAAGAAATTGTCGCCCGCCGGCACCACGCTGCCGAGATATTCGCGCACCAGTTCGGGGTACTCGCGCACCGCGTCACTGATCGCGCAGAAGATGACGCCGGCCTTGGCCAGCGTCTCGCGGAAGGTCGTGGCCACCGAGACGCTGTCGAAAACGGCATCCACCGCGATCGGCATAGGCTCGTCCTCGCCCGGCTCGACGCCGGCCAGGATCGCCCGTTCGTTCAGCGGAATGCCGAGCTTCTCATAGGTGCGCAGCAGTTCGGGGTCGACTTCGTCCAGGCTCTTCGGGCCACCCTTCTTCTTGGGCGCCGCGTAGTAATGGATGTCCTGGTAGTCGATCGCCGGGAATTCCGGCTTCGCCCAGTGCGGCTCCTTCATCTGCTGCCAGGCCGCAAAGGCCTTGAGACGCCAGGCCAGCAACCATTCCGGCTCGCCCTTCCGCTCCGAAATCAGCCGGATCGTGTCTTCATTGAGCCCCTTCGGGGCAATATCCATCTCCACATCGGTCTCGAAGCCCCACTTGTAGGTGGAGCCGGTGACAGAGCGGACTGTCTCTAGGGTCTCTGCAACTGCTGGCATTGGCCTTACTCGATAAAGGCTGTGGGTGAAACGGGAGAGCCGGCGGAAGGCAGGAAGCGCCTTGCGCCGCCCTCCGCGCCCAAGGGTCCGGCAGCCGGGCCGAATGGCGCGGGCTGCTGCATATCGGCGAGGGTCAAGGCCGATAACGCGTCTAAAATGGCCTTGTTGACCGCGTCCCAGCGCCCTTTCACGGGGCAGAGCGGCGAGGATTCACAGATCACGATGGAATGCTCGACGCAGGCAGCCAGGGCAATCGGCCCCTCAATCGCCTTGATGACGTCAAGGACCGGTATGGCGTTGAGCGGGCGGGCCAGCCTGTAGCCGCCCCGTGCACCGCGCTGCGAACCGACGAGGCCGGCGGCGGTCATGATCTTCAGTACCTTGGCGACCGTCGGTTCCGGCACACCGGTGGCCGCCGCAATCCCGCCCGACGTCTGCAGGCAAGGCCCCTCTCCGAGCTGGACCAGCACGACGACTGCATAATCCGTCAATTTCGAGAGTTTAAGCATGGGACCCTTCTACAGGGCCATTCAGGACTAAGCCAGTCCTCTTTTGAAGAGCAGCCCTGTCCTGACAGGTTGAAGCCAGACCAGGAAATGTCTACCCAGGTACCGGGTGTGTGATGAAGGCTGAAGTCATGGCAGATGATCCCTTCTTGTCCAACCTGGCGCGGCTGCGCGGCAAATATGCGGGCCTCGGCGGTGGCCAGGTCTTCGATCCGCATTTTCAGGATATCGCAGCCAAGACGATCAGCAGGGACGGGCGCCGCCGCCTGCCCTATTCCGATCCGGCGACTTTTCTCGATGCACCCTATCGCCCGAACGCCTTCGCCGCGCCGGACGGTTTGGCGGATCTCGATGTCGCGCTCATCGGCGTGCCGATGGATCTCGGCGTCACCAACCGCGCAGGCTGCCGCCAGGGGCCACGCGCCGTGCGCGCGGTGGAGCGTGTCGGCCCCTATGAGCATGTGCTGCGCGTAGCCCCCCTCGGCATGCTGCGGGTCGCGGATGTGGGCGACGTGCCGCTCCGCTCCCGCTACAGCCTGGAAAGCTGCCATGAGGATATAGAGACGGCCTACAAGACAGTCGTCGCGGCCGGCGTCATCCCGCTGTCGGTCGGCGGCGACCACTCGATCAGCCAGTCGATCCTCCGGGCGGTCGGGGAAAAGCGGCCTGTCGGCCTCATCCATATCGATGCCCATGCCGATACGGCCGGCACCTATGAGGGCAGCCGCTTTCACCATGGCGGCCCCTTCCGCCAGGCGGTGCTTGACGGCGTCATCGATCCGCGCCGCACGCTGCAAATCGGCATCCGCGGTACCGCGGAATATCTCTACGAATTCTCGGCCGACAGCGGCATGACGGTGGTCCACGCCGAAGAGGTGGAGGAGCATGGCATCCGCCGCTATATCGATGTCGCGCGGCAGCTCATCGGTGACGGCCCAGCCTATATCTCCTTCGATATCGACGCGATCGATCCCGGCTTCGCCCCCGGCACCGGCACGCCGGAAGTCGGCGGGCTTGAGCCGCGCGAGGTGCTCGCACTCCTGCGCGGCCTCAAAGGGCTCGACATCATCGGCGGCGATGTCGTCGAGGTCGCACCCCAGTATGATGCCACCAGCAACACCGCACATATCGCGGCGCAGGTGCTGTTCGAGATGCTGTCCCTCGTTTCCCTGCGTCAGAAACCGTCGAGCTGACAGACACACAGGACGGGGCACATCAGACCGGCCGCATTACGAACCTCTCACGAAGAAGAGGCTTGAACTCCGGCCGACCGGCGCTCACTCTTGTGGCATGAGCGAACATCGTCCTCCTGAACTCGATATGCGTGCGGACGGCTCCTTTGTGGATCATCCCCGTGACCGCCGCTTTGCCGGCGGCCCGCAGGGTTGGCCACCGCCGGGTGGCCCGCGTCCTGGCGGCTTTACCCGCAACCTCGCGATTGCGGGCGCCATCCTCGGCGCCGTGCTGATCGCCGGGCTGACCCTGTCGCTGGCGCTGGTGCTCATCCCCATCGCCATCGCCGCCGCCCTGATCGGCTATGCGGCTTTGCGCTTTCAGCTCTGGCGCATGAGGAGCAATGCCACGGCACAAGGTGGCACCGCGGGCAGCCCGGCGTGGCGCGGCCAGTCCACGCCGCTCATGGCCCATATCGAGGCCATGCTCCGCCGCAGCCGCTCCCGCCGCTAGCCGAGCGCGGGCACGCGCCCTCCCAGTTCATCCTCGATATGCACGCGGATGATCTGCTCGAACTCGGTTTCCGCGACGAAGCCGAGTGACTTTGCGCGTGCAGCGTCAAAGCCGCGCGCCCAGCCGTCGACGATACGGATGATCGTCTCGTCCGGCTCGCGCTTGATGAGGCCTGCCACCTTCGGCCCGGCGATCTTCTCGAGTGCCGCAATCTGCTCGGCGACCGTGACGGACAGGCCCGGCATGGTCAGGTTGATGCGGCCCCCGAGCTGCGCCGTATCGATGGTTGCGGCATGGCTCAGGAAGCCGATGGTCGCGCGCGGGCTCGCCATCCAGTGCCGCACGCTGTCGCGCACGGGCAGGATCGCCGTCTGGCCGGCCAGCGGTTCACGGATGATGCCGGAAAAGAAGCCCGAGGCCGCGCGGTTCGGCGCCCCCGGCCGCACGCAGACGGTTGGAAGCCTGAGGCCGATCCCGTCCAGGAAGCCGCGGCGGGCATAATCGGCCAGCATCAGCTCGCCCATCGCCTTCTGCGTGCCGTAGCTCGTCTGCGGCGTCAGGAGATAATCGTCGCCGATGACATCGGGCATGTCGCCGCCGAACACGGCAATGGAGGAGGCATAGATAACCCGCGGCATCCAGGCCCCATCCTTTGCCCGCTCCGCCCGGATGGCATCGAGCAGGAAGCGCGTGCCGTCGAGATTGACGCGATAGCCCTTGTCGAGATCGGCCTCAGCCTCGCCGGAGACGATGGCCGCCAGATGGAAGATGATGTCGGGGCGGCTCGTCAGGATGGACGCGGCGGCACCCGGCACGGAAAGGTCGGCCGCCGTGCAGTCGGTCGTGCCGATGAAGCCGTGCGGGGTTGCCGGCACCACCACGTCGATCAGCGAAAGGTGATCGACCCGCACGCCGCCCAGGCCGCCATCCCTGGCGAGCCGTTCGGCGAGTTTGCGGCCGATCATGCCGGCGCCACCCAGTATCATCACATGCATGAGCCTGTCTCCTCAGACGCTGCCGCCGTTGCGGTCTTGTCAGCTCATCAGAGCGGGCTTGGGCGCAACTGTCAAAGCGCGCCTGCGTCTGCTCCAAAAATCACCCGCAGCAGCAGGAAGAGCAGGCCGCCGGCCAAGGCGCCGACCAGCGTTCCGTTCATGCGGATATATTGAAGGTCGCGGCCGACGCGCAGCTCCAGCCGCTCCGTGACCGTCTTCGCGTCCCATTTGGCGACGACATCGGCCACGAAATCCGCGGCTCTTTCCTGGGCCAAGGGCAGAAGGGCCGCAACGACCGACGCAATGCCGCGCTCGAGCCCGGCACGAATGGCGGGATCGTGCTCAATCGCCTCGCCGAATTTCTCGAGCGTTGCTTCAAGCAGCGTGATCGTATGCCCGCCCGGCTTTTCGGCGTCGCGCTCGATCGCGAGCCGCAGCCGCGCCCAGACATCGCCGAGCCAGTGCTGCACGGACGGGTGGGACACCACGCGCTTGACCGCGGCCCCCAGTTCCGCACCCCGCTCGGGATCGGTTTCGATCTGGTGGATCTGTTCGCGCACCCACTCATCGAAGGCGATCCGCATGGTCGAGCCGTCCGGCCCGATCGTGTCCAGCTCGGCATTGACCGCGGCAATGACGCGCTTGGCCACGCTGCCGCCGATGGCCCAGCCCAGCAGCGAGCCCCCCTGCTCCCGCACGCGGTCGCGGATGCCGCCGCGCAGATCCTCTTCCTTGTTGGACAGCATGCCCCGCAGCTGCTCCAGCACGAAGGTGAAGACCTCCTGGTGCCGCCCCCCCTCGACCAGCCCGTAGAGCGCCTTGGCGACGACGCGCCCGGCATCCGGACCGCTGACCATGCGCGGCAGAAGCCGCCCCATGATGCGCCGCGCACGGCCGTCTTCCAGCGCGTCGAGCAGCCTGGGCAGGGCGGCTGCCATCGCCGCCGCTGCGGGACGCGCCGTCACGGGGTCTGAGAGGAAGCGATGCACGAGCCCCGGCAGGTCCGCCCGCATGAGCACGCGCGAGACCTCGTCGCTCGTGATCACATGCGCGCCGATGAACCGGCCAAGCGCCCGGCCGAGCCGCTCCTTCTGCGCC
Organism: uncultured Alphaproteobacteria bacterium; assembly: GCA_963834475.1. Classification (GTDB taxonomy): domain Bacteria; phylum Pseudomonadota; class Alphaproteobacteria; order Acetobacterales; family Acetobacteraceae; genus Acidisoma. Next base: position 809,875 of record CAWIBZ010000005.1, read on the forward strand.
GGAATGACCGCGGTATGCGGAATAGGCAGCCCGAGCGGCCGGCGGAACAGCGCCGTGACGGCAAACCAGTCGGCCAGACCGCCGACCACCCCCGCCTTGGACGCCGATTCGAGCAGCGCGCGCCATAGCCCATGCGGCAAGGCGAAGCTCGCGGCACAGAGCACCGCCATCAGGATCAGAAGCCCGGTCGCCACCATCCGGTGGCGGTGGAGTGACCGGCGGGCCGCCGCATCGACGTCCAGGACCGGGGCCGCGCGCAAAGCCAGTGGTCCTGCGTCCATCGCAGCGTTATCTCCCCAGCATCAACTGGCCGGTGACCGCGCCGGAGGCCGGGTCCACGAACAGGATGCGGTCAGGGCCACCGCCATTCACCAGCACGCTCAGCCGGTCACCGGCTCCAGCGATGGTCACGATATGCGAGCCCGCGGGCTGGCTCAGCATATGTGTGGTCAAAGTCACGGTCTGCGAGACAGCGGCCTCTGAGTTGCCACCCATCATGTCCTTCACCACCTTCACGATAACCACGGTCGTCCCCAGAATCACGAGGACACCCATTGCAATGACCGCAATCATCAGCGGCCGCGTCTTTCCCATAATCTCGTCCTCAAGCCCTGTGCTGGAAGCCCTATGCTGGCTTTCCTGATTGTGGGTATGTCTCGCCGATGACCAAAACCCCCGCACCCTATGCCGACCCGGACACCGACCTCGACGAAGACGGCGCCTTCGTGCCGGACGAAATCGTCGCAGCCCCGGAAGATGCGGGCGAGCGACTGGATCGCTTTCTCGCCCAGCGCTTCGGAACCCTCTCCCGCTCCCGCATCAAGAACCTGATCCTGGACGGTATGGCAAGCCGCGGAGGGCTCACGTTGCGTGACCCCTCCGAGCCGGTCCAGCCCGGCATGCGCTATGCGCTCGCCATTCCGGCGGCGGTCCCCGCCATACCCCAACCGGAAAACATTCCGCTGACCATCCTCTACGAGGATCCCGACCTGATCGTCATCGACAAGCCGGCGGGCCTCGTCGTCCACCCGGCCCCGGGGAATTACGAAGGCACGCTCGTCAATGCCCTTCTCGCCCATTGCGGGGAAAGCCTCACCGGAATCGGCGGCGAAAAGCGCCCCGGGATCGTCCATCGGCTGGACAAGGACACCTCCGGCGTCATGGTCGCCGCCAAGACGGAATTCGCCCACGCCAGGCTCTCCGACGTCTTCGCCAACCGCGATCTCGACCGCCATTACCTGGCCCTCGCCTGGGGGCTGATGAGCCCGGCCGCGGGCGATATCGAGGGGCATATCGGCCGCGATCCGCGGGAGCGCAAGCGCATGGCGGTCCGCGTCGCCGGCGGCCGCGCGGCGCTCACCCATTATACGACGCAGCAGGTCTGGCGCCTTGCGGTCTCGCTCCTCGACGTCAAGCTTTCCACCGGCCGCACCCACCAGATCCGCGTTCACCTCTCGCACAAGGGCCACCCCATCGTGGGCGACCCGGTCTATCTGCGCCGCATCCCGGCGGTGTCCCGCAACCTGCCGCCTGATCTGCGCAACCAGCTGCTCGACTTTCCGCGCCAGGCCCTGCACGCGGCCAGCCTCGCCTTCGCCCATCCGCGCACGGGGGAAGCGCTGTCCTTTCGGACCGACCCGCCCGCTGATCTCGCCGCGCTGCTCGATGCGCTGAATGCAGGGGACAGCGTTGCGCATGCGCGTTGACAGAGGGTGAACCGGAGCCCTACCTCCCCTTATGCTCCACGATGCCGCGTCTCGCTCATCCGCCGGGTTGTCCGCCGGGATGACCCTGCTGCTTGCCGCCGCTGCCGGCATCAGCGTTGCCAATCTCTATCTGGCCCAACCCCTCATCGGGCTGATCGGCCCGTCGGTCGGCCTGCATCCCGGCGCCTATGGCCTGGTCGTGACCCTCACCCAGCTCGGCTATGCCGCTGGCCTGCTGCTGCTTGTGCCGCTCGGCGATTTCCTCGAAAACCGCCGCCTGATGGTCACGACCGTCGCCCTCGCGACACTGACCTTGATCGCGACATCGCTCGCCCATTCTGCCGTCGTGTTCCTGATCGCCTGCTTCGTCATCGGCCTGACCGCCGTGAACGCGCAGATCGTCGTGCCGATGGCAGCCCATCTCGCCTTGCCCGAACGGCGCGGCCGGCAGGTGGGCACCGTCGTCAGCGGGCTCCTCACGGGCATCCTGCTGAGCCGCCCTCTCGCAAGCTTTATCGAGAGCATCGCGGGCTGGCGCGTGGTCTTCCTGGTGGCCACCCTGATCACCCTCTGCATGGGCGCCGCCCTCTGGTTCCTGCTGCCGGACCGGCGGCCCGAGGCGCGTGGCCATTATGTCCGCGTCGTCGGCTCGCTCTGGCCGATCCTGCGCCAGACACCGGTCCTGCAGCGGCGCATGGCCTATCAGATGGGCCTCTTTTTTGCCTTTTCGGTGTTCTGGACAACGATCCCCCTGGAGCTCACCCACCATTTCGGCTTCCGGCAGGATGCCATCGCCGTCTTCTCGCTGGTGGGCGCCGCCGGCGCACTGTCCGCGCCCATCGCCGGGCGCCTCGCGGATGCCGGGCGCAGCACCATCGGCACGCTGGTCGCCATCGCGCTCGTCGCCTGCGGCCTGGCCATCACCTGGCTTGCTGCCTCGGAAAGGGGCTGGCTGGGCATTGCCATCTTCGTCTTCAGCACAATCCTGCTCGATGGCGGCCTGCAGGCGAATCTTGCTTTTTCGCAGAAGGCCCTGTTCGACCTCGCGCCCGAGCTGCGCAGCCGCATGAACGCCATGTTCATCGCCGCCATCTTCCTCGCGGCCGCCGTGGGCTCGGCACTCGCGCCGCTGGCCTACGCGATTGACGGATGGCCGCTCGTGGCCCTGATCGGCACCGTCCCGCCCGTCGGTTCGCTCCTGCTCTTCCTCTTCCATCATCGCGGCCAATGGCGCAGAGCCGCCAGTGCCGAAGCCAGCCGCGCCTAAGCCGGTCGCGCCCAAAGGAGCTGCCCATGCAAAAACCAGGCACGATGCTCCTGACGGCCCTGCTCGTCGCCGCCAGCGGCTTCATGGAGCTGCTGGATACGACGATCATCACAACCGCCATTCCGCGCATGGCGGAGAGCTTCCACGTTCACCCGATCGATCTCAACCTCGGCGTCACCGCCTATGTGATCATGCTCGCCGCCGCCATCCCGCTGAGCGGTTGGGCGGCGGACCGGTTCGGCGGCCGCCGCGTCTTCGCAACCGCCATCGCCATCTTCACCGGCGCCTCGGCGCTCTGCGGCCTCTCCCACGGCCTGTGGAGCTTCTTCGGCGCTCGTGTCCTGCAGGGCATCGGCGGCGCCATGATGGTCCCGGTCGGCCGCCTTCTCGTCCTGCGCGTCACACCCAAATCCGACCTCATGCGCATGACGGCGCTAATCACCTGGCCCGCGCTCGTCGCACCGATCCTGGGCCCCTTCGTCGGCGGCCTTTTGACGACCTACGCCTCCTGGCGCTGGATCTTCTTTCTCAATGTCCCGCTCGGCCTCTGCGGTCTGGTCGCGACCTTTCTCATCATCCGCCATGGCCGGGGCGAGACGGTGCGCCGGCTCGATGTCCCCGGCGCGATCCTGAGCGGCATCTCGGCGGTCGCCTTCGTCTATGGCGCAAGCCTTGCCGGCACCGCCTCCGGCAATCTCACGACGAGCATCGGCCTCATGCTGCTCGGCGGCCTCGCCGCCTGGGCCACCGTCTGGCATGCCGGCCGCACGCGGATGCCCCTGATCGAATTTTCGGCGCTCGGTATCCAGAGCTTCCGCGCGACGGTTGCCGGCGGTTCGCTGATACGCCTCGGCATCAATGCCGCACCCTTTCTGCTCCCGCTCCTGTTCCAACTCGGCTTCCATCGCAGCCCCGTCCAGGCCGGCTCGCTGCTCCTCGTCCTCTTCGTCGGCAATCTCGCGATCAAGCCCCTGACCACGCCCATGATGCGGACCTTCGGCTTCCGCTCGGTGCTGATCCTGGACGGGCTGCTGCTCGCCCTGACCTTTCTCGGCTTCGCGTTGATCGATGCGGCGACCCCCGGCTGGATCGTTTTGCCTCTGTTGCTCATCAGCGGCATGGCGCGCTCGGTTGCCTTCACCGCCATGAACACGCTGGTCTATGCGGACGTGCCGCCCGAGCGCATGTCCTCGGCCAATACCCTCTTCAACCTCGCGCAGCAGGTCACCTTCGGCCTTGGCGTGGCCCTCGGCGCCATTATGCTCCGGTTCGGTCACGCCGTCCTGGGCGGGCCTCAGACGACCGTGGCCGATTTCCGCTTCGCCTTTGTGGGCATCTTCATCGTGACCCTGCTGGGCCTGCTCGATGTCCTCGGCCTCCCCCATACTGCGGGCGCACAGGTCAGTGGCCATGGTGCCTCACCGCAACGGGGTAATTGAACTGGCGCGGCTCCTCCAACATAACCATGGCAGGCTGGGCTTGCCGCCAAGGAGCTGGGAGAGATGAACTTGGACCTGAAGACAGAGCTGGCGCGCCGCACTGCGCCCACATCAACGATTGTGCCGGTCATTCTTTCCGGCGGGTCCGGGACGCGGCTCTGGCCGGTCTCGCGGGAAAGCTTTCCGAAGCAGTTCTGGCCGCTCGCCTCCGACAAGCCGCTGATCGCCGAGACCGCGCTGCGCACCTTCGGCCAGGACTTCGCGCCGCCGATGATCGTCTGCAATGAGGCGCACCGCTTCATGGTCGCCGAGCAGATGCGTGAAAGCGGCGTCAGCGGCGCCCGCATCGTGCTCGAGCCGGTCGGCCGCAACAGCGCGCCGGCGATTGCCGTCGCCGCCCTCCTCCTCGCCCAGGATGATCCGCAGGCCGTGATCTGCATGATGGCGGCCGATGCCGCCATTGCGGATGCGGCGGCGCTGCGCCAGGCGCTGCTGACCGCCGCCGCGGTCGCGCGTAGCAACCGCGTCGTCACCTTGGGCATCCGCCCGACCCGGCCCGAAACCGGCTTCGGCTATATCGAAATGGGCCCGGCGCTGGCGGAGGCGCCCGCGGCCCATGCGCTGACCCGCTTCATCGAAAAGCCGGATGCGGCGCTGGCCGAGCGGCTTATCGCCACCGGCGGCGTGCTGTGGAATTCGGGCATCTATGTCTTCACCGTCAGCACGCTGCTCGAAGAGCTGCAGGCCCATGCGCCGCATGTGCTGGCAACCGCCCGCCGCGCCGTCGAGGCCCGCACCACCGATCTCGATTTCATCCGCCTCGGCCGCGAGGAATTCGCCGCCTGCCCGAATATCAGCCTCGACTACGCGATTGCCGAGCACACCACCCGGGCGGCCGTGGTGCCGGTCAGCTTCGCCTGGTCCGATGTCGGCAGCTGGAGCGCGCTTTGGGATCTCGGGACCAAGGATGAGCGCGGCAACGTCGCCATCGGCGATGTCCTGCTGGAAGGGGCGGAGAACTGCTACGTCCGCAGTGACGGCATGCTCGCCGCCGTGCTCGGCCTGGAGGACGCGGTCGTCGTCGTCACCGAAGATGCGGTGCTGGCCGCGCACAAGGATCGCGCCCAGGACGTGAAGACCATCGTCGAGAAGCTGAAGACCGCCAAACGCCCGGAGGCGACGACCCATAACCGCAGCTACCGCCCCTGGGGCCATTACGAGGTGCTGATCCTCGGCGACCGCTTCCAGGTCAAGCGCATCGTCGTCAAGCCGGGCGAGAAGCTGTCGCTGCAAAGCCATTTCCACCGCGCCGAGCACTGGGTGGTGGTCGCCGGCACCGCCATCGTCACGCGGAACGAGGAGGAAGTGCTCGTGCGCGAGAACGAGAGCATCTACCTGCCGCTCGGCTGCCGCCACCGCCTCTACAACCCCGGCCGCATCCCGCTCACCCTGATCGAGGTGCAGTCCGGCGCCTATCTCGGCGAGGACGATATCGTCCGCTTCGAGGACACCTACGGACGCGCTTAACGCGCGGCCACCAGGTCTTCGATTTCGCTTCTGGCGCCAGCCGGGGTCTCCGCGGCCTCGGCTGTGCGCAGGAAGGCCCGCGCCAGTGTTCCGTAGAGCGGGCGCCGGCAGACCAGGCGGGAGGTTGCGAAGCCCAGCATTGCGGTTGCCATGATGGGAATCGTCATCTGCTGATTCGCCGTCATTTCCAGCACGATGACGAAAGCCGTGATGGGCGCCTGCACGACGCCGGCGAAATAGCCGGCCATGCCCAGGAGCACGATGGCGCGCGCCGGGCTATGCGGCAGGAACTGCGCAAGCCAGCTGCCGAGCGAAGCCCCGACCGAAAGCGATGGCGCGAAGATGCCACCCGGAATACCGCTGAAAAAGGAAAAAACCGTGGCCAGGAACTTCAGAAGGAAGAAGGTCACGGGTAGCCGGGCGTCGCCTTCCACCAGCATGCGGGCCTGGGCATAGCCCGTGCCATAGGTGGCCCCGCCCGACACGATGCCGATGATGGCGATCATCAGCCCGCAGAGCGCCGCAAAAGCGATGGGATGGGCCTTGATCCAGCGGCCGGCCCGCCCCGGCAGGCCGCGCGCCATGAAAAGCAGGATCTGGCTGAAGGCTCCGCCGAGCAGGCCGCCGATGACGCCGCACAGAAGCACGGCTAACCAGCCGCTGCCGAGCGGTAGCCCCACGGCGGTCACGCCGAAATAGGTGTAGTTACCGGCAAGCGCGAGCGTCGCGATGCCACCCAGGATGACGGCCGTCAGCACCATGCCGCTCGTGCGGCTCTCGAAGCTGTGGCTCAGCTCTTCGATGGCGAAAACGATGCCCGCCAGCGGTGTGTTGAAGGCGGCCGCAACACCCGCGGCCCCGCCCGCGAGCACGAGGCCGCGCTGCGTCTCCAGCCGAGGCAGGCGCAGAACCTGTCCGAGCGCCTGCATGATCGAGGCGCCGATCTGCACCGTCGGTCCTTCGCGCCCCACGGACGCGCCGGAGAGCAGGCCGAGCAGCGTGAGCAGGACCTTGCCGAGGCCGATGCGCAGCGACAGCACGCGCGCGACGTGGCGTTGATCCTTCATATGAAGGGCCGCGATGACCTGCGGAATGCCGCTTCCCTGCGCTCCCGGAAAGAACCGCCGCGTCAGAAGAACCGACAGGGCGAGGCCGCTCGGCGCGATGATGAGGGCCACCCAAGGGTGCGCCCGTGTCACGGCGGCAAAGCCCCCCTGGGCGCCGTCGGCCAGCTTTGCAAAGACTATGGCAACGATCGCAACCATGAGAGCGCCAAGCCAGAAAGCGATCCGGCGTGTCCAAAGCCGCGGAGAGGTCAAAGGCAATTGGCGCCAGGCGCGCAAGATCCGCCGGTCAAGCTTCATGGCTGTCCTTCGGGAGGGCCGCTATGGAAAATCAAGCAGCGTGGCACCTCTCGCCGATCGCACGGGCAAACATGACCGCGCGGTCAGGCGCCAGGCGTTAATGCCACAGTGCCGCACCCTCAGAAGGCATCCAAGGATCCTGGGTGCTGCTAGTGAGAGAGAGACCGCCCGTTTTCAATAACTAAAGCGGCATAGCACGGACGCTTTGCGGAAAGCCGAAGGCGGCCTTTGGGGCGTCGGGCGGGCGGGCGGTGCGGCACAGCAAACCCAGGCGCCGGGCGCCACCGTCAGACCACCGTCAGGGGCAAGACCGCGTCCACCCGCCCCTTCCGTTGCAGCCATTGCGATGGCATCACAACGTCGTCGCACGGAGCTACGGATCGGACGGCTGCGCAACTGCGCAGTGGACGGAAAGGAGCGGTTATGAGCGTCGACTTCCTGAACCTGACCATGTCTGCGGGACCAACAGAGCCGCCCCCCCAGCCAGTCGACCACCCGTCCGAACCGCAACCGGCCCGCAGGCCACTCCGCCTCGCCACATTGTGCGTGATCGCGCTGCTGGTGGGCGGCGTCACCGGCCTCGGCGCCGTGCTGTTCCGTGACCTGATCGGGCTGATCCACAATCTCGGTTTCCTCGGCCACTTCAGCTTTACCTACAACGCCAATCACTTCACGCCCCCGAGCCCCTGGGGGCCGCTCGTCATTCTCGTGCCGGTGATCGGCGGGCTCGGCGTCACCTTCCTCGTGCAAAACTTCGCGCCCGAGGCCCGCGGTCATGGCGTGCCTGAGGTGATGGACGCGATCTTCTACAAATCCGGCATCATCCGCCCGGTCGTCGCGATCGTGAAATCGCTCGCCTCGGCGCTCGCGATCGGAACCGGCGCCGCCGTCGGCCGCGAGGGGCCGATCATCCAGATCGGCTCGGCGCTTGGCTCGACGGTCGGACAGATCATCGCGATGCCGGCGTCTCAGCGCATCGTCCTGGTCGCTTCCGGCGCTGGCGCGGGCATCGCCGCGACCTTCAACACGCCGATCGGCGGCGTGATGTTCGCGATCGAACTCATGCTGCCCGAGATCAGTGTCGGCACGTTCCTGCCGGTGGCCCTGGCCACAGGTGGCGCGACCTTCATCGGTCGCATGTTCTTCGGCGACCAACCGGCCTTCGTCGTGCCTAGGCTGCCGCCGCTCGGCACCGGCGCCGAGGCCGGGCTCGCGCTCGTGCTCTTCGCGCTCCTCGGCGCGATCGTGGGCGTGGCGGCGACCGGCTTCATCCGCGGCCTGCATTGGGCTGAGGATCTCTTCGAGGCAATCGACAACCGCTATCTCCGCCACGCGCTCGGCATGCTCGCGGTGGGCGTGCTCTTCTACGCGCTCCATGTCGGCTTCGGGCACTACTATGTCGAGGGTGTCGGCTACGCCACGATCCAGGCGATTCTGACCGGCCAGTTCGGTGCCGGGCTCACGACGAGCGCGGCCCTGCTCGCCTTCCTCTTCGCCTGCAAGCTGTTCGCGACCTCGTTCAGCCTCGGTTCCGGATCATCGGGCGGCATTTTCTCGCCCTCGCTCTTCATGGGGGCGACGATTGGCGGCGCCCTCGCCGCCCTGCTCCAGGCGGCGGGCGTGCCGCTGCCGGTCGGCATCCCGTCTTTCGCGATGGTCGGCATGGCAGCGATGGTGGGCGGCGGCACCGGCGCGGTGATGACCGCGATCACCATGATTTTCGAGATGACCCGCGACTACGGCATCGTCATGCCGATGATCGTCGCGGTCGCCGTCGCGGTCGGCGTGCGGCGGCTCTTCTCGCGGGAGAATATCTACACGATCAAGCTGGTCAGCCGCGGGCACGCGATCCCGAAGATGCGGCACGCCAACATGTTCCTGGTCCGCCGCGCCGCCGCCGTGATGGAGCGCGACGTGCTCGTGCTGCCGGCAGATATGCCGCTCGATGCGTTCCTGGCTCAGGAGGGCGAAACCGGCCGGATGCGCCACGTGGTGGTCACGCGCGCCGGGCACATTTCGGGCGTCTTCCGCATCAACATGTCGCTCCGCCGCGGCCTCACCGGCGTCGACACCGGGGTCACGATCGGCGAGATCGCGAGCCGCCGTTTCGTCGTCGTCCGCGAGCAGAGCATCGTCTTCGACGTGATCCGCCGCATCTGGCGCCACGGCGCCGTGATGGCGGTGGTGGTGGGCAAGGCCTCCGGTGTTCCCCGCGCCCCCGACGTGCTCGGCGTCATCACCAAGGAGCACGTGGCCGACAGCGTGGCGGCCAGCATCGCCGATTATCGGGCGGATTGAGCAGGCGGGCGGCGCGGCAGCAAGCCGCGCCCAGCCCATCGCCCGGCCGCATTTCTGCGGCCTTTGGCGTCGCGTGCTTTACAAAACTCTTGCCGAGGAATCCTAGAACGGAATTTCGTCGTCCAGATCGCCGCCCCGACCCGGTCCGCTGTCCCAGCCCGGCGACGCAGGCGCCCGGCTGCCGCCGGCAGCGCCGCCACCACCGGCAGGCCGCTCGCTGCTACGGCCGCCGAAGCTGCGTTCGCCACCGCCGCCGCCCGCGCCCATGCCGCCGCCTTCCCCGGCACGATCGAGCAGCACCAGTTCAGCGCCGATCCGCCCGAGCAGCACTTCGGTCGTGTACCGCTCCTGGCCCGCCTGGTCCGTCCACTTCCGGGTCTGCAGCTTGCCTTCCAGATAGACCTTGCTGCCCTTGCGGAGAAAACGCTCGGCGACATCCGCAAGCCGGTCATTCATGATGACGACGCTGTGCCACTCGGTGCGTTCCTGGCGCTCGCCGCTCGCCTTGTCATTCCAGCTTTCGGAGGTCGCGATGCGCAGATTCACGATCTTCATGCCTGACTGCGCATTACGGACCTCGGGATCCCTGCCGAGATTCCCGATCAGGGTCACCTTATTGACGCTACCCGCCATTGTCTCAGTCTCCAGTCGGCAATACTGCGTAAAACCCACAGTCTAACGGAAATCGCTGCCACCAGCCAGCCGTCGCAACGCGGCCGTTCATTCCCCTATCGCAACAAATGTCCGGATAAGGCAAGCCTCTTTCCTGGACCGGCATTCAAATCTGGCCCCTGTCCCACCCCGTTATTGTCTGGCAGACAGAAAGACGGGGGTGAAAGGGTCCGTTGCGTCCAAGGGTGCTCGACGTGGCCGCCCAAAACTTGTACGTGAACAACTCACGAACATCAATCGAGAATGCGGTCCTTCAGAGTGGCACAGATCCCAGCCGGCTCAGCCATCACCGTGCGCGGCGCGCGTGAGCACAATCTCAAAAACATTGACGTTCAGATCCCCCGGGACAGTCTGGTTGTCATCACCGGCCTGTCCGGCTCAGGCAAATCCTCCCTCGCCTTCGACACGATCTATGCCGAGGGCCAGCGCCGCTACGTGGAAAGCCTCTCCTCCTATGCCCGGCAATTCCTCGAACTCATGGGCAAGCCGGATGTGGACAGTATCGAGGGCCTGTCCCCGGCCATTTCCATCGAGCAGAAAACCACCAGCCGCAATCCGCGCTCGACCGTCGGCACGGTAACGGAAATCCATGACTATATGCGCCTGCTCTGGGCGCGTGTCGGCATCCCCTACTCACCCGCGACCGGCCTGCCGATCGAGGCGCAGACCATCAGCCAGATGGTCGATCGCGTCATGGCCATGCCGGAGGGCACGCGCCTCCTGCTGCTCGCCCCCGTCGTGCGCGACCGCAAGGGCGAGTATCGCAAGGAGCTGGCCGAACTTCAGCGCAAGGGCTTCACCCGCGTGAAGGTGGACGGCACGCTCTACGAAATCGCCGAGGTGCCCTCGCTCAACCGCAAGCTCAAGCATGATATCGAGGCGGTGGTGGACCGTATCGTCGTCCGCCCTGGCATCGAGCCCCGCCTCGCGGACAGTTTCGAGACGGCGATCGGCCTCGCCGACGGCATCGCCTATGCCGAGCCGCCCGACGCGCCGAAAGATGGCAGCGCGCGCATCACCTTCTCCTCCCGCTTCGCCTGCCCCGTCAGCGGCTTCACGATCGAGGAGATCGAGCCGCGGCTCTTCAGCTTCAACTCGCCGCACGGCGCCTGCCCGGCCTGCGACGGCCTCGGCGTCGAGAGCTTTTTCGACCCGGCCCTGGTGGTGCCGGATGAGCGGCGGCCGCTCAATGCCGGCGCCATCGCGCCCTGGTCCAATGCCCAGACGCCCTATTACGACCAGACGCTCCAGGGCCTGGCCAAGCATTTCAAGATCAAGATGGCCACGCCCTGGGGCGAGCTGCCGGAGCACGCGCGCGACGGCATTCTCAACGGCACCGGCAACGAGCCGGTCGAACTGACCTACAAGGACGGGGTCCGCGCCTATACCGTCGCCAAACCCTTCGAGGGCGTGCTCAAGAATCTCGCCCGGCGCTGGAAGGAAACGGACAGCGCCTGGGTGCGGGAAGAGATGTCCCGCTACCAGGCCGAAAAACCCTGCGCCGTCTGCCTTGGCGCCCGCCTCAAGCCGGAAGCGCTGGCCGTCCGTGTCGCGGGCTCCACCATTGCCGCGGCCTCCGAGCTTGCGATCCGCGACTCGCTCCCCTGGTTCGAGGGCGTGCTCGATCAGCTGACACCCCAGCGGCAGGAAATCGCCCGGCGCATCCTGCGCGAGATTGTCGACCGCCTGCGCTTCCTCATGGATGTGGGGCTCGACTACCTCACCCTCGCCCGCGGCTCGACCACGCTCTCGGGCGGGGAAAGCCAGCGCATCCGCCTCGCCAGCCAGATCGGCTCGGGCCTCACCGGGGTGCTCTATGTGCTGGACGAGCCCTCCATCGGCCTGCACCAGCGGGACAATGAGCGGCTGCTGGGCACGCTGCGGCGTCTCAAATCTCTCGGCAACACGGTGCTTGTCGTCGAACATGACGAAGATGCGATCCGTGCCGCCGACCATGTGATCGACATGGGGCCTGCGGCCGGCATCAATGGCGGCCGCGTCATCGCCGAAGGCACGCCGGACGAGATCGCAGCCAACCCCCAGTCCATCACCGGCGACTATCTCTCGGGCCGCAAAACCATTCCCATGCCCGAGCAGCGCCGCCCGCGCGATCCGAAGCGCATGCTCACTTTGGTGGGCGCGCGTGGCAACAATCTCAAGAATGTCACCGCCAGCATCCCGCTCGGCACCTTCACCTGCGTCACCGGCGTCTCCGGCGGCGGCAAATCAACGCTTGTCATCGACACGCTCTACAAGGCGGTCTCGCGCCGGCTCATGGGGTCGGGCGAAGTGCCGGCCCCCTTCGACCGTATCGAGGGGCTCGAACAGCTCGACAAGATCATCGACATCGACCAGTCACCCATCGGCCGCACGCCGCGCTCCAACCCCGCGACCTATACGGATGTCTTCGCCCCCATCCGGGACTGGTTTGCCGAACTGCCGGACAGCCGGGCGCGCGGCTACAAGCCCGGCCGCTTCAGCTTCAACGTCAAAGGCGGGCGCTGCGAGGCCTGTTCCGGCGACGGCCTCATCAAGATCGAAATGCATTTCCTGCCGGATGTCTTCGTCACCTGCGATGTCTGCCGCGGGCGCCGCTACAACCGCGAGACGCTGGAGGTGAAGTTCCGCGACAAGTCCATCGCCGATGTGCTGGACATGAGCGTGGATGAGGCGATTCCCTTCTTCGCCGCCGTGCCCCGCATCTTTGAACGGCTGCAGCTGCTCGCCCAGGTCGGCCTCGGCTACGTGAAACTCGGCCAGCAGGCGACGACGCTCTCGGGCGGCGAGGCGCAGCGTATCAAGCTCGCCAAGGAACTCGCGCGCCGCGCGACCGGCCGGACCATCTACATTCTTGATGAGCCCACAACCGGCCTGCATTTCGAGGATGTCCGCAAGCTCCTCGAAGTGCTGCATACCCTGGTCGACCAGGGCAATACGATCGTGGTCATCGAGCATAACCTGGAGGTCATCAAGACAGCGGACTGGATTCTCGATCTCGGCCCCGAGGGCGGCGATGGTGGCGGGCGGATCGTCGCGGAAGGCACGCCTGATATGATTGCGGCCGACCCCGCGAGCCATACCGGCCGTTTCCTGGCACCGCTCCTCGGCGCGCGACCGGCCGAGGAAAAACCGCGCCGCGCCCGTAAGAGAGCCTGATCTACGCAAGCGGCAAGCTAATTGATCTGCTCAATGGTGGGCCGAGCGAAGCGCGATCACGCTCGTCCCGCATTTGGATCATTCTTGGCAGGCATCCTACCGGGTGCACCGCTGCCCTGGCTTGTACTCGGCGGCGCGTTCTTCCATGCTGGGAGTTTAGCCTATGACCATCCTCGATACTTTGCGCCACGCCGGCGAGCATCCCGTGCTGGTCCGCCCAGACCGAACCCCTCCTGTCCACGGTCAAGCTCATGAGCGAGCGCGGTGTCAGCGCCGTTATCGTAGAAGATGATCAACTGCGCCCTGCGGCCATATTCACGGAACGTGACTTCACCCGGGCGGTCGCGAAGTTCGGGGCGCCCGCCCTCTCTCTGCCCGTCGGACCGCTCAGCACGTCTCCCCTGATCACCTGCCGTGCCGAAGACCGCGTCGAGACCGCGATTGCCATCATGTCCCGCGCCAAGATTCGCCATTTGGCGGTGCTGCAGGACGATAAGGTCATTGGCCTCGTCAGCCTCAGCGAGCTTGCCCGCCAGCGGCTGCGCGACAAGGAGCTGGAAACGGAAGTCCTGCTCGACCTCTCCCGTCGTCACGTCGGTTGACCGGCGCTCCGCGGCCCGGATTGGCGCCGCGCCGCCGCGGATGATCTGACCCCGAACCCAGCGGAGGTTGCGATGACGCCGATCCCTTATAAGAGAGCGCTCATCATCGGTGCCGGCCCCGGCATCAGCGCGGCCTTGTGCCGCCAACTGGCCGCGGCAGGGCTCAAGGTCGGCCTTGCCGCCCGTAACCCCGCGAAACTCGCCGATCTTGCCTCGGAAACCGGGGCAAGCACTTTTGCCGCAGACGCCACCGACCCCGCGGCGGTCAGCACGCTCTTTCAGCGGATGGACGAGACGATCGGCCCGGCCGATGTTCTCATCTACAATGCGAGCGCGCGCGCGCGCGGCCCGCTCGCGGACCTCGACCCGGCAGAGGTGCAGCGGGTCATTCAGGTCTCGGCCTATGGCGCTTTCCTCGCCGTGCAGCAGGCGGCGCGGCGCATGCTGCGAGAGCACCACGGCGCCATCCTGCTCACCGGCGCCTCCGCAAGCGTCAAGGGCTACGCCCAGTCCGCGCCCTTCGCCATGGGCAAATTCGCGCTCCGCGGCCTCGCCCAGAGTGCCGCGCGCGAACTCGGCCCCGAGGGCATTCATGTGGCCCATTTCAATATCGACGGCGCCGTGCGCAGCGCCACGCGGCCGGATCCGGCGGAGCGGCCGGACAGCACGCTGAGCCCGGAGGGTGTTGCGGAGAGCTATCTCGCCATCCTGCGCCAGCCGCGCAACGCCTGGTCCTTCGACGTCGAACTCAGGCCCTGGGTGGAACCCTTCTGATACGGCAGCCGCGCCGGAGCGCCGCTAGAACGGCGCCTCCGCCACATGCCACAGAACGTCTGACGGATCATGAATGAAGCCGACCTTCAGGCCCCAGGGCTGCATGGCGGGCGGCTGCGGCGGCTTGATCGGGAAATCATTCATGAGCGCGGTGAAGTCGATGCCGGCCCAGAAACTGTCCGCATTGCGCACGAGGAGCTGGATCATCTGGGTTTCGCCAGCCCCGGGGGCATAGGCATCCCGCAGGATGAAACTGAAGCTGCCGAGCTTCAGGATCGCGACCGGCCCTTCCTCCAGCGTCACACGGAAGCCGAGCGCCTGGTAGAAGCGCTTCGACAGCGCGAAATCCTTCGCCGGAACGAAGGGACGGATCGCCAGAACCTGGTCCATAACCTGCCTCGTCGCATGCCCGCTCAGCGGACAATCCTAGCGCAGGCGCCCGCCTCGCCGCCACCTCAGCGCATGCGCGCACCTCATCCGCGGGGCTTGTCACGGCCAGCACGACGGGCTTGAACCGCCGCCCTTCGACGAGACGGATGAGTGGCAGATGACACAGCTGATCGGCATCGATTTCGGCACGACGAACAGCGTGCTGGCGAAGCTGGAGGATGACGGGCGCGTGACCACCACCCGCTATGCGCTCGGCCAGCGTGAGGTCGATGTCTTCCGCACCGTGCTCTGCTTCTGGAACGCGGAGGAGCGCGGCCGCCGGCGCCTCCAGCAGGCGGCCGGCCCCTATGCGGTGGAGGCCTATCTGAACGATCCCACCGACAGCCGGCTGATCATGTCGATGAAAACCTACCTCGCCCAGCACAGCTTCACGCGCACCAATATTTTCGGCGCGGTCTTCTCGCTGGAGGATCTGATTGCCTCCTTTCTCGACGGGCTTTTTCAGGGCCAGCCGCCCCAGGCCCATATCGTCGCCGGCCGCCCGGTGCGCTTCGCGGGGGAGCTTGCGGATGACGCCTTCGGCGAAGCGCGCCTGCGTGCCTCCTTCGCCCGCGCCGGCTTCCCTGCGATCGACGTGGCGCTGGAGCCGGAGGCCGCGGGCTACCGCTTCGCCCGCACGCTGACGGAGCCCGCGACCGTGCTGGTGGGCGATTTCGGCGGCGGCACCAGTGATTTCTCGGTTGTCCGCTTCGATCCCAACGACATGCAATCGGCCCTCGGCGTGACGCCGCTCGGCTATGCCGGCGTCGGCATCGCCGGCGACACCTTCGACTATCGCATCATCGACCATGTCGTCTCGCCCTTGCTCGGCAAGGGTGACGTCTACTCGGTCATGGGCACTGATCTGCCGGTCCCGCCCGAATATTTCACGGGCTTCGCGCGCTGGCACCGGCTGTCGCTCATGAAGGCCCCGCGCACGCTCCGCGCCATCGAGGAAGTGGCCGCCGCCAGCCGCAATCCGGACAAGCTCCGCATGCTGGTGCGGCTCATCGAAGACGAGCTTGGCTATCAGCTCTATCAGACGGTGAGCAGCGTGAAGGCCGAACTGTCCCGGTCAGACAGCGCCGTGCTCCGCTTCGCCCATGGCGAGTTTGCGATCGAGCGCAGCATTGCGCGGCATGAGTTCGAAAACTGGATCGCGGAGGATCTTGCGCGTCTCTCCACGGCCGTCGATCAGGCGCTGGCCAATGCGCGCCTCCGCGCGGATGAAATCGACCGCGTTTTTCTGACCGGTGGCACATCCTTCGTCCCGGCCGTGCGCGCCCTGTTCGAGACTCGTTTCGGCATGGAGAAAGTCTCGGGCGGCGGCGAATTCGTCTCCGTCGCCGAAGGGCTCGCCCTCATCGGGCGGGACAGGGCCGCGCGCGGCCTGCTCGCGACCGCCTGAATCTCCCTCAGGCTCCTGTAAACCTTGCTCAAGTTGATAGCGCGTCGCGTTGTTAAGTCGCGTGTCAGGAAGTAACGTGTGCGGCAGCTTGTAAAGGAGTTCTCGATGTCTCGCTCTGCCCTCATGAAGCGTTTGGGCGCGCCGGCGGCGATTGCGGCGGCTGCCCTCCTCGGCCTGACCGCGGAAGCCTCGGCCCAGATGGCCTGCGGTGTCCCGCCCTCCGGCCTCGTCCGCCTCTGGGCCGGCATCGGTTGCCAGGGCCAGACGATGGATTTCACCACAAGCAGCATTGTGAACGGCTTCCCGGCCTATTCCATCTCCAACGGCACGGGCCAGTGGATTGCCTTGTCCAACAGCGTGGACCCGACCCGGGCGACCCACACTCTGCTCATCGAAAACGGCTGCTACTATGCCGATCTCAGCGAATTCCACTGGCAGAACGGCCAGTCCTGGGTCGGCAATATCCGCAGCATCCAGGTCCTGCCGCCGGGCGCCAATCCGTACAGCTATCCCACGACCGGCGATCGGGTGATCGGCAAGTGCATGTGATCGCCCTGGCGGCAAGCCGGGCCCAGCCCTCTTCCGCCACACGGGCCTGATGCTCTTTCTTGTCTCCAAGCTCCTGTGGCTGATCGCGGCGCCGAGCATGCTGCTGCTGCTGCTCGCGCTTCTTGGCCTGGGGCTTGTTCTCTGCCAGAGGCGGCGGGCGGGGGTCACCTGCCTCTCCGTCGCCCTCGCGGCCTTTGCCGCCATCGCCTTTCTGCCGGTCGGTGCCGCCATGCTGGCACCCCTCGAAAATCGCTTTCCGGAATTGCAGACTCTCCCCGCGACCGTCACCGGCATCATCGTCCTCGGCGGCGCGGTCGAGACCGATCTCTCCGCCGAGCGAGGCATGCCCTCGCTCAATGCCGCGGCCGAGCGCATGACAAGCTTCGTCGCCCTCGCCCGCCATTACCCCGAGGCGAGGCTCGCCTTCACCGGCGGCAATGGCGAAATCATCCATGGCAGCATGACGGAAGCAGACGTCGCCCGCATGCTGTTCGACGAACTGGGTCTCGGCAACCGTTCCATCATCTACGAAAGCCAGTCGCGCACCACTTACGAGAATGTCGAGCGCCTGAAGGCGATCGTGAAACCGCAACCGGGGCAGACCTGGCTGCTCATCACCTCGGCCTGGCACATGCCGCGGTCGGTCGGGCTCTTTCGCCGCGCCGGCTGGCCCGTGCTGCCCGACCCGGTCGGCTACAAGACGGGCCCCGGCCTGATCATGGCCTTCCGCGACACCTTTCCGGACCGGCTGGGAATGGTCGATCTCGCCGCCCACGAATGGGTCGGGCTCGCGGCCTACCGGCTCATGGGCAAGACCTCGGCACTCTTTCCCGCGCCGCAGGGCTGAAGGCCGAGCAGAGGCGCCGGGTCAACCCGTTTGCCGTCCAGGTGTATCTCGAAATAGAGATGCGTGCCGAGCGTGAGGCCGGTGCGGCCGACGCGGCCGATCCATTGGCCCGCCTTCAAGGTTTTCGCACCATCGGCAATCGCGGGCGCGACCATGCCGAGATGGGCATAAAGCGCCTGGAACCCCTCGTGCTGAACGAGCACTTCAAGACCGCCCATGCCTTCGCGGTCGACGCGGATGATGCGGCCACTGGAGACCGCGACCACGGGGGCGCCGGCGGCCGCCCGCAAATCGACACCCCAATGATAGCGCCCCGCGACGGGCGCCTGCCGCAGAAAGCGCGGACCGAAGGGGGAGGTCACGCAGCCGGGCTGCACCGGCCGGATCAGCGGCGCCGGTTGGTTTGATAATGCAACGTTTGGCAGGATGGCTGTCGCCACAACCAGGGCCGCAAGATGTCTCTGCACCATTCCTCCACCGTGGTATTTCTCGCAATTTCAGGCCTGGAGCGATTCCGTGTGAGCGGAAATCGCTCTAGGCGAAGTGTCCCGCGCGCCCTACAAGGTCGCGCCCGCCCGATCCTTTCTTAGGTCACCCCATCCGTGTCCACGACCCGCATCATCCGCTACCTGCTCACCGTGAGCCTCGCCCTCGGCCTTTGTTGCGGCCCGGCCGCGGCGCAAAGCCTGCATGATCCCGATGCCCTGGTCGCCGGAAGCTTTTTGCTGCGCGGGCGCATCGTCGGCGTCCTGCCGCAACAGGGCAGCATGGCGATCAGAGGGCTCGGCGGCACGCTCGCCAGCTCGGACAGCGTGACGCCTGAAATCGACCTCTCTTATTTCTTCACGAACCACATCGCCCTCGAAGCCGAGACGGGCTTCCTGCGCACGACGCTGACGGCACAGGATACCCGGCTCGGCACCGTCGCGATCGGAAAGGTGTCGAGCGTTCCGGTCTTTCTCGTCCCCCAGTTCCACTTCCTGCCGTTCGACCGGCTCAACCCTTATGCCGGTGTCGGTCTGGCGATTGTTCCCTATTTCGGCGCCAACCCGGCCGGCGGCCTTGTCCGCCAGCTGAGCGTCTCGTCAGAGGTCGGGCCCGTCTTCCAATGGGGTCTTGATTACCGCGTGGCGGGCCCCTGGTTCCTGAATTTCGACGTGAAGAAGATCATTCTCGCGGCCCATGCCTCCGTCAATGACAACGAATTCAGCGCCAACGGCCAGCCCAATCCCTGGATTATCGGCAGCGGTATCGGGTTTCGCTTCTGACCCTCTGGCGCCGAGGCGCTGGACATCCGGCCAGGAAAGCGGCACCTCGCCCCCGTTTTCCTCATGGATCGGATCGTACCGCTGATGACCGCCCCGCTCGCTCTCCTCATCATGGGCTACGGCGCATTCGGCCAGGCCCTGGCCAAGGCCTTCCATCAGCGCGGCGATATAGAGATCTCGGTCTTCTGCCGGAATCCGGCGCAGCACCCGGCACAGGCGGCCCCCGTCTCCACCTTCATCCACGATCTCTCCACCATCGACCTCGGGCGCTATGACGCCGTCATCCTGGCCATCCCGAGCGGCGCGCTCGCCTCCGTGCTTGACCAGATGCCCGCGCACCGCCCGCGGGCGGCCATCCTCTCCTGCGTCAAAGGCATGGACGCCGAGACGCATGACTTCCCGACCGATCTCATCGCCAAGCACCTGCCGGGGCACACCACTGCCATGCTCTCTGGCCCGACCTTCGCGCGCGAAATGCTGGCCGGCCATCCGGTCTGGATGTCGCTCGGCTGTGCCGATGCCGACATAGGCCTTCCCCTTGCGGAGCGGCTGGCGGGCCCGCTGCTCTCGCTGACACCAACCACGGATCTGCGCGGGCTCGAGATCATCGGCGTTGCCAAGAATATCATCGCCATCGGCGCTGGGCTGACGGAGGGGCTCGGCCTCGGCGAAAATGTCCGGGCCAGTTACGTGGCGCGCGGCATCCGTGAACTCGAGCGCCTGCTGCCGCTGCTCGGCGGCCGGGCGGAGACCGTGCTCTCGCCAGGAGGGCTTGGCGATCTCATTCTCACCTGCACCTCCGGCCAGTCCCGCAATTACCGCTTCGGCCAGGATCTTGGCCTCGGCCTCCTGCGCGGCGCCGCGGCGGTGACGGCATCCGGCCCCGTTCCCTTGGCTGAAGGCAGCCGCTCCATCGCGGCCTTCCTGGCCTTCATCCGCCGCTCGGGCGCCGCATCCCCCTATTTCGAAGGTCTGGCCGCCGCAATCGCGAATCCGGTCAGCACCGCGGAACGCCTGCTTGCGACCATAAACGAGGCGCGCGGCCCGGAGCCCGCCCCCACAGAGCGATTCAGATGTCAGGTTGATCCAACCTGACATCATCTCGCTCTAGATCGGCACGCCCTCGGTATTCTTGCTGGTGCGGATGGTCTGCAGCGTCTGCACCCGGCTTACTTCGGGCAGGCCCGTCAGCCGCTGCGTCAGCACATTCTCATGCGCGGCATCACGCGCAACGAGTCGCAGCAGGAAATCGCCGCCACCCCGGATCATGTGGCACTCCCGCACCTCTTCCCAGGCCGCCACCTGTTTTTCGAAGCCCGAGAGAACCACCTCCTTCTGGCTTTCGAGTCCGACGATGGCGAAAAACGTGATGCTCCAACCGAGCTTCGCGGAGTCGGTGTCGGCATGGTAGCCGCGAATGAGGCCAGCCTCCTCCAGCCGCCGCACGCGCCGCAAGCAGGGTGGGGCAGATATTCCCGCGCGCCGCGCCAATTCGACATTGGTAATGCGGCCATCCACCTGTAATTCATTGAGAATTCTGCGATCTATCGCATCGAACTCAACAACATCGTTTACGTCGGTCTTCATCGGGACGTCCAAATACTCCAAAGCGCTCCGAGACACGGATGGCACGCAATATTATTTCATTGGCCTCGCATGCCGGCAATGGTATCCGTACCAGTCTGGTAGTCTTTTCCTTGCCTTGGCTTTTGATGGGCCGATATTCTAGATCTGCTCGAATCGTTGGACTGATTCTAAAATGACGCATACGCAACCCATCCCGGTGCTCATCATCGGCGCCGGACCGGCCGGATACACGGCGGCGATTTACGCCGCCCGCGCCGGTCTCGCGCCGGTGCTCATCTCCGGCCTGCAGCCGGGCGGCCAACTGACCATCACGACCGACGTTGAGAACTACCCTGGCTTTGCCGACGCCATTCAGGGCCCCTGGCTCATGGAGCAGATGGCGGCGCAGGCCGAGCGCATGGGCACGCGTATCATTTTCGACATCGTAACAGAAGTTGATTTCTCCCGCCGCCCTTTCCTGTGCCTGACGGATTCGAACGAACGCTTTGAAGCCAATTCGGTCATCATCGCGACCGGCGCCTCTGCCCGCTGGCTGGAACTGCCGTCAGAACGCGCGCTGCGCGGCGCCGGCGTCTCTGCCTGCGCGACCTGTGACGGGTTTTTCTATCGCGGCAAGGAGGTCGCGGTCATCGGCGGCGGCAATACGGCCGTGGAAGAAGCGCTTTACCTCACCCATCACGCCCGGCACGTCACCCTTATTCATCGCCGCGACTCGCTGCGCGCCGAGCGCGTCTTGCAGGATCGGCTCTTTTCCAACCCGAAAGTCTCCGTCATCTGGGACCATGTGGTCGATGAAGTGCTCGGCGGCGGCGCGCCTGCGGTCGTCAGCGGGCTGCGCCTCAAAAACGTCGAAACCGGCGCGCTGCGCCAGATCGATGTCGATGGCGTCTTTGTGGCCATCGGCCATACGCCCAATACCACCGTCTTCAAGGACGCGCTTGAATGTGACGCGGACGGCTACATCCTGACCGAGCCTGGGTCCGCGCGCACCTCTGTCCCCGGTGTCTTTGCCGCAGGTGACGTGCAGGACCGTATCTATCGCCAGGCGGTCACGGCTGCAGGCTCCGGCTGCATGGCGGCGCTCGATGCCGAAAAGTGGCTGGCACACGATGTTTCGAAAGTATCTGTAGCGGCCTATTAGGCCGCTTGACGGGTGGCATGGAGGCCCATGTCACCGATTTTGATGAACCTTATGGCTAGATGATTGGAATCAGCACGATGGATTGGGACAAATTGAGGGTTTTCCATTCGGTGGCGGAAGCGGGCAGCTTCACCCACGCGGGTGACACGTTGAACCTCAGCCAGTCCGCCGTATCCCGCCAGATTTCGGCCCTTGAGGAAGCGCTGCAGGTGCCGCTCTTCCACCGCCATGCGCGCGGCCTGATCCTCACCGAACAGGGCGAGGCCCTGAACCGTACGGTGCGCGAGGTGTTCGCAAAACTCGCGATGACGGAAGCGCTGCTGACCGAAAGCAAGGAAAAGCCGGCCGGGCGCCTGAAGGTCACGACAACCGTCAACTTCGGCTCGACCTGGCTCGCCCCCCGCGTCCAGGCCTTCCTTGAGCAGTATCCGGAAGTCTCCATGTCCATACTGCTCGATGACGGCGATCTCGATCTGGCCATGCGCGAGGCCGACGTCGCCATCCGCATGCATCCGCCGAAGCAGCCCGACCTTGTGCAGCGCCATCTGATCGACCTTCACTGGATGGTCTATGCCTCGCCGGAATACCTGAAGAAGTACGGCACGCCGCAGACGGCGGAAGACCTCGACAATCACAAGATCATCCTCTTCGGCGGCTATCGCCCGCCGGTCGAGGACATCAACTGGCTCGCCGAAGCCGGCCGCCGCCCCGGCAATCCGCGCCGCGCCGCGCTCGAGATCAACAACCTCCACGGCATGGCGCTGGCCATCCGCTCGGGCCTCGGCATCGGCGTCCTGCCGGACTATCTCGGGCACGATATCGAAGGGCTGGTGCATATCCTGCAGGATGTGAAGGCGCCGAAGGTCGATGTCTTCTTCGTCTATCCGGAGGAACTCCGGAACTCGAAGCGCGTCGCCGTCTTCCGGGACTTCCTGCTCGCCCATATCGCTGAAAAAGCCTGAACCGAGGCCCCGGGGCTTCAATCTTGTCGGCCCGCCCTTCCCCACCGGGAAGGCGGGCCGATGTCATTTCACGCAGAGCCGAACGCGATGACCGAACCCCCAAGTGCCGCGCGTGCTAAGCCCAAAGCCGCGGCCGCGCGGATGCCAAACAAGAATGTCCGGCCCTTTCTCGAGGCTCTGTCCGCCCATTGGCCTGACGCCAAGACCGAACTCGTCTATCACGACGTCTATACGCTGCTCGTCGCCGTCGTGCTCTCGGCGCAAGCGACCGACGTCTCCGTCAACCGCGCGACCGGCCCGCTCTTCAAGGTCGCGTCCACGCCGCAGGCCATTGCCGCACTCGGTGTGGAGGGCTTAGGCCAGTACATCAAATCCATCGGGCTCTGGCAAAGCAAGGCGCGCAATGTCGTCGCCCTCTCCGAAACCCTGGTCAAACAATACGGCGGCGCGGTGCCGCATGACCGCGACGCGCTGGAGGCACTCCCGGGCGTCGGCCGCAAGACCGCCAATGTCGTGCTGAACGTCGCCTTCGGCGAGCCGACCATCGCCGTCGATACGCATCTCTTCCGCATCGGCAACCGCACCGGCCTCGCCCCCGGAAAAACGCCCAGGGCGGTGGAGGATCAACTGCTCGAGCGTATCCCGCCGGATATGCTCATGCACGCCCATCACTGGCTGATCCTGCACGGGCGCTATATCTGCAAGGCGCGCCTGCCCGAATGCTGGCGCTGCAAGGCCGCCCCGTGGTGCGCCTTGAAGCCGAAGAGCCCGCCCCCCGCCGAGAAGCGGCCATCTCCGAAATCGCGTGGCCGGATCGCAACGATCGCGATAAAAGACAGCTGAATTCAGGGGATTTTTGAATGCGCATTGTCGTCGCCATGTCTGGCGGTGTCGATAGCTCGGTTGTCGCCGGCCTTCTGGCCGAACAGGGCCATGAGGTTATCGGGGTGACCTTGCAGCTTTACGACCATGGTGCCGCCGTGAAGCGGCGCGGCGCCTGCTGCGCCGGCGAGGACATTCATGACGCGAAGCGTGTCGCTGACCGCATCGGCATTCCGCATTACGTGATCGACGCCGAGGCGCGGTTCCGCGAGGCGGTGATGGAGGATTTCGCGGCGAGCTATGCCGCCGGCGAGACGCCCGTCCCCTGCGTCCGCTGCAACCAGAGCGTCAAGTTCGGCGACCTTATCGCCATGGCGCGCGATCTCGGCGCGGAAGCGATGGCGACCGGCCATTACGTGCGCCGGATCGACGGGCCCGGCGGCCCCGAACTCCACCGCGCGGTCGATCCCGCCCGCGACCAGAGCTGGTTCCTGTTCGCGACGACGCGCGACCAGCTCGCCTTCAGCCGCTTTCCGCTCGGCGCGATGCCGGACAAGGCCGCCGTCCGTGCCGAGGCCGCGCGCCTTGGCCTTGAGGTCGCGGTCAAGCCGGACAGCCAGGATATCTGCTTCGTGCCCCAGGGCCGCTATACGGATGTCATTGCGCGCCTGCGCCCGGAAGCGCTTGCGCCCGGCGACATTGTGGATGCAACGGGTCGCGTCCTCGGCCAGCATGAAGGCATTGCCCGCTATACGGTAGGGCAGGCGAAGCGCCTCCGCCTGCCCCATCGCGAAGGCGAGGAAAGCCCCGTCGTGACCCTGCTCGATCCCGCGCGCCGGCGCGTCGTTGTCGGGCCGCGCCAGGGCGGCGTGCGTGAGGTACGGCTGCGTGAGGTCAACTGGCTGGCAGAGGCGCCGGCAGAGGGCCTGCGCGTCGCCGTCAAGATGCGCGCGCGCGCCGAACCCGCGCCCGCGCTCGTGCGGCCGATGGAGGGCGGCGGTGCCCTCGTCATCCTGGACGAACCCGCGCTCCCTGCGCCGGGCCAGGGTTGCGTCTTCTATCAGGGTGACCGCGTGGTCGGCGGCGGTTTCATCGAACGGCCCATAGCAACAGAGGCTGTCCGCGCCTAAACTTGGGGCTCCTAGCCTTGGAGTCCCAATCCCTCATGCTTATCGCTCAGCTTTCCGACCTGCACGTACGTGCGCGGGGCGTGCCGGCCTCGCGCGTTGTTGAAACCAACATGCTGGTCGAGCGCGCGCTGGCCGCCGTTGCCGCCCTCAATCCGCGCCCGGATGTGGTGGTGATTTCCGGTGACGTCACCGAATGCGGCCGCCCCGAAGAATATGAAATGGCGGCCAAGCTCTTCCGCCAGTACCTGACCATGCCGGTCTTCGTCGTCCCCGGCAACCACGACCGGCGGGAGAATTTCCGCACCCATCTCGCCCATATGCACGGCGTGACCGAGGATCCGGAGTTCGTCCAGTACGTCGTGGACGATTATCCGGTGCGCCTCGTCATGCTCAACTCGGTTGTGCCGGAAGCGGGCCACGGCCTGCTCTGCCCGAAGCGGCTCGAATTCCTCGACCGTGTTCTCTCCGCCGCGCCGACCAAGCCGACGATGCTCGTCCTGCATCATCCCTCGATGCTCACGGGCGCGGATGGCATGGACTGCATCTGGCTGCGCAACACCGCCGAACTCGGCAAGCTGCTGCAGAAGCACCCCCAGGTCGAACGCATCCTCACGGGCCATCATCACCGCGCCATCGTCGGCCGTCTCGGTCACGCCATCGTGATTGCGGCACCCGCGGTCGTCCACCAGACGGAGCTCAACCTGCTCCCGAACATGGTGGATCAGCTGGTGTTCGAGCCCCCCGCCTATCACCTCCATCTCCAGCTGCCCGATGACGGCGGCATCGTGACGCATACTGTCTATGTCGAGCGTTTCCCCGGCCCCTATCCTTTCATGGTGGACGCGGACTACCCCGGCCGCCCGGCGAAACCCGCCTAAGCGTCAGAACGGCTTGACGGGAACGGGTGCGGGCGCTATCCGCACCCACCACGCGGCGATGAGCCGCACGGACTCTGGTATGGCGGCGTAGCTCAGCGGTAGAGCAGGGGAATCATAATCCCTTGGTCGGCGGTTCAAATCCGTCCGCCGCTACCAGGTTTTTCAGTTGAAACGGTAAGATTGAGGCGGGCGTCTTCTTCCCCGTCACATCACATCTTAGTGATCATGCAGAGGCTTGCCCCCGGGCGCCTTCCATGGGCTCGGCGGCCCCCTTTTTCCGCGCAGACATGGACAGGGGCGCCCGGCCGCTCAGACGCTGTGGCGACAGCCAATCCTTCTCTCCGGGTCAGGAGAGATCGCAACCCGGTATAGTTGTCAATGCCGTCTGACCACCTTCGGGCAGCCCCCCACCGCGGGCCAGGCCTGTTCTCCCAGGCGCCATCGCCGCGAGGACGATCTGCCATGCCTTACGAAACTTTCAGTTCCCGTCAGCGCCTTTTCCGTGTCTACCAGAGACGTGGGATTAGCATCCCACAAACTCTCTCAAGCGCGACATAATTCAGTTACAAAGACTGTGTATCGACCACGGTCAAAACCAGGAGAACGCCGTGGGACGAAAAGTCATGGTGTACAGCTACTGGACCTGGACACCCGGTGAGGGGCTAGGCCAAATTCCACCTGCCAAGCGGTCACAGCCCCAGATCGAAGCTCTTCGCGGACTGGCAATTCTGTTCAGTGGCGAACAGGTTGATGAGGATGACCTCGGTTGCGACGGCAGCTATTTGCCGCAGCAACCCGCAACAACGCTGGGCGGATCCGCCACCCCGGCCTGAGCCGGACTCCTGCCGCCGCCAGTCAGTTCTGCCCGAGGCTCTTGATCAGCCGTCCGGGTGAAAGCCCCAGGATGCGCTTGAACATGGTGGTGAAGGCGCTCGCCGTCTGATAGCCGAGGTCGAGCGCGGTTTCGGTGATGGATTGGCCGCGCAGCAACCGCTCCACCGCCACGGTCACCCGCAGATGGTCGCGCCATCGGGTGAAGCTCATCCCAGTCTCGGCCACAAAGAGACGCGCCAAGGTGCGCGAACTCGCGCCCGCAACGGCCGCAAAATCGTCGATCATGCTGCGGTTGCCAGGGTCGGCCAGCAAAATCCGCGTCACGCGCCGCACCCGCGGATCCTCGCCGTGAGGGATGAACAGTGCTAGGCGCCCCGCCGGCCGCTGTATCTGCCGCACGATCAGCGCGGTGATGAGGGCGAGGTCTTCATCCTCTCCCACCCCGCCGCATGACAGCCGCACGGCCTCGACCGCCAGCTCCCGCAGGAGCGGCGTGACCTCCACCAGCCGGCATTCGTGCGGCAGGCCCAGCACCGAAGGCGACGGGATGGGCACCCGGATGACAGCGGATGCCTCACTATAGCCTGCGCTGTGACTCGTGCCCGGAGGCACCCACAGGCTCCGGCCCGGGGGCGCCAGCCAGGTTCCCGCATCTGTTGTCACCCTCATGGAGCCGCTGGTGATGACAATCAGCTCCCCAAAGGCATGGCAGTGCGCCCCGACCGCCGTCCCGGCAGGATAGCGGATCGAGACCGCAGGGATCGCAGAGGAGGATTGCTTGTCCGGAGTCAGCAAATATTTGGCCGTTTCGCGAAAGTAGGACGGGCATTTTGCGCCTAAGTGACAGCCGACCGCAATGCTTTCATCCCCTGGAGATCAGAGATGTCGAACCGTCTCACCGTGACCGGCATTGCCGGAAGCGTCCGTGCCGCCTCAAGCTCCCGCATCGTCTTGGAGGGCATGGCCTCCTTGCTGCCCGTCGGAACTGACTATGCGAGCATCAATATCGCCGCCCTCCCCCATTACAATGAGGATCTGGACAAGGGCGAAGGCCCTGAGGCTGTGGCCGCCGCACGCGCGCGCGTGGCTGAAAGCGATGCCCTCCTTATCGTCACGCCCGAGTTCAATCACAGCCTGCCGGGTGTTCTGAAAAACACGATCGACTGGCTGTCGCGCCCCGCCTTCAAAAGCTGCTTGATCGGCAAGCCGGTGCTGTTCGCCACCTTCTCTCCCGGCGCGCTGGGCGGCGTGCGGGCACAGGCGGCCATGCGCGATGTGCTCTCCGCCACGCTGTGCCGGCTGCCGCCCTTGAAAGAGCTTGTAGTCACCCATGTCGCGGAAAAGATCACCGACGGCGTGTTGACCGATCGCACGACCCTCAGCTTCTTCGCCGACGCTCTGGCCGACTTCCTGAAGGATATCCGGCGCGCGTAATCGGCGCTGAGCGTCCCCTCGCTGCGGCCCGCGGGTTTTCGGCCGCTCGGCTTTTGCCTGAGTGATGGGCCAGGGCCGGTTGGTGACAATACAACACCAGCCGGCCGCAAGGTCGTGGAGCGGGGCCGCCGCCCTCAGGCCCTGCGCAGACCGATCCAGCGAATGCCCCAGCCGATCAGGCAAATGACCGGCGCCAGGGCGGCGCAGATGATGGCGACTTCCATGAGAATCAGCTCGGCCGGCTCGGCAAAAAGGAGGTCGATGACGAGCCAGGCCAGAGCGATGACCGCCAGTGTGAGCGCCACGGTATTGACGGCTTTGCCGACGAGTTCGAGCACGGCATCCCTCTCCTCTTGCCCCGCCCGACAGTCAGGCGACAGCTGACCATGCGGCGAATGCAGCCACAGGAAAAGGCCGCCCGCCTAAGGGGCAAGCGCTTTTCGGGTCCAGGCGCTCAGGCGGGCTCGAATGCGCCGTTTTCGTTCAGGCGTGACAGGGTACCGCTGCGGATATCGAACAGGGCACCGTGCAGCTTCAAGCGGCCGTCGGCCACGCGGGACGCCACCCAGCGGAACGTCATGAGATTGCGCAGGGAAAGCTTGATCGCCTCAAGCTCGCACAGCTCCTGCTGCTTCTCCTCCACCGGCTCGCAGGCGAGCACCCGCTCACGCGCCTCGGCCGCGATGCTGACCCAGGTCGCCATGAAATCGAGTTTTTCCGCAGAGGATGGGTGCAGCAGCGCATGAATGCCGCCGCACATCGCGTGGCCCATGACGATGATGTTGCGCACCCCCAGCACCCGCACCGCGAATTCGATCGCGGCACTCGTGCCATGGTAGGCCGTGTCGTCCTCGAAAGGCGGCACAAGATTCGCCACGTTGCGCACGATGAAAATCTCGCCCGGGCCACAGTCGAAGATCATCGCCGGATCAACCCGGCTGTCCGAACAGGCGATGACAAGGGTCTCCGGCTTCTGGCCGCGCTGGGCCAGTGCCTCGAACCGCTCGCGGCGGCCAGGCCAGACCGTGTGGCGAAAACGCCGGTATCCGCTGAGAAGATCTTCCATGGTTCATGAATACCGGAACGGCCCGGCGGAGGGCAACATCCGCGGTGAATGCCCCCGGCCCGCCTAGGCCGGTTCGAAGGGCGAGGCGACGCGCAGGTGCTCCACCACGCAGCCATGGCTTGCCTGCAGCAGTTCGCCCACGCGCTGGCGGTGGCAGATACAGGGGTCGGCCTCATAGCACAGCAGGCAGCTCAGCCGACTTCGGGCAATCGCGCCTGCTTCGCCCAGCGCCTCCTGGGCCTCCGGCCTTGCCAGGCTCTCTTCCACAATCTGCCGGAACAGCGGCCATTGCCGGCGGCGGTTTGCCTCGCGCCCCGCGGCCGGCGTACCGAGAGCGGGCAGATGCACGTAGGTGATGCCGGCTTCCGCAAGGCCGGCGGCCAACTGGCGCTTGGAAAAGCCGGCGCGGCGGGACAGCGCAACCGCGCGCACGTCGATCACCGTGGCGACGCCCGCGCCCTTCAGGGTTTCGATGAAGGCGCCGAACCCGGCCCGCTCATAGCCGATGGTCAGCAATCGCGCGACGGGGGCCGGGGAATTGCCGCCGGCCGTTGTGAAAGGCATGGGCGCCGCCTCGTCATCGTGCTTTCATGCAGAGCATGGGCCGCAGGCGTTTTCGGCGCAACGGCCCGCATTGTCCCATAGCCTCAAAGGGAAATGACGTTCCTTGGCTTCCCCACGCGCCCGGACCGAAAGCCGCTCCATGACACCTGCTTCCCGCCGCTTCCTGCTTGGGCTCGCCCTCAGCCTGCCCGTTCTCAGCCTCCCCGTCTTTGCGCTCGCGCAACCCGCATCGGCCACCGCGCTCGCGGCCCATCGCGCCTTCTATCGGCTCACGCTCGATTCCACCGAAAACAGCGGCGTCACCGATGCCGCTGGCGCCATGGAATATGAGGTCATCGACGGCTGCCAGGGCTGGGCGACCCAGCAACGGCTGGACATGACCGTGCTCGACCGCGAGGGCGGGGACACGCACACGGTCTCCGACTACTCCACCTGGGAATCGAAGGACGGCCACCACTTCCGCTTCCGCATCACCCAAAGCACGAATGATGAGCGCGTGGTCCAGGCAGGCTATGCCGACCTCCCGCCGGGCCAGCCCGGATTCGCGGTCTTTACCCAGCCTTCGGCGCGGCGCGTGACCCTGCCGCCCGGGACCATCTTTCCCATGGCGCAGACCGAGGCCGTGCTCACGGCCGCGAAGGCCGGCAAAACCTTCCTGTCCGTCCCGGTCTTTGATGGCACGGCAAGCGACGCGGCGGAGAATACCTTCTCCATCATCACCGCCTATGGGCAGCTGGTGAAAACGCGCTTCGCACCGCTTGCGCACCTGCCCAGCCTCTTCGTGCACATGGGCTATTTCGGAACGGACACGACGGAGATGTTGCCCGATACGCTGCTCGCCATGCGCTACTGGGACAATGGCGTGGCCGATGACCTGTCGATGGACTTCGGAAATTTCACGATGGCGGGCAAGCTCGCGGAGTTCCAGCTCCTGCCGAACCACTGCCACTGATCAGCCATCAGCTGCCGGCGCGAAGCCCCTCCCCGGTCGCCTGGGCCATCGGCGCGCCCGGAGGGGCGGCCGGCCGCGGCGCAATGAAGCCGTAGGTCGGGTATGTGGTCGTGCCCCAGCCGCCCGAGGGCGGCCACCATACCCGCACCGATGTCCAGTCATTGCCCGGCGAGACATCCAGCACCGGCTGGTTGCTTGTGATGCGATAAGGCAGCCAATTGGCCTCGGTTACGAGCACCTGCCGGGCGGAGACGACGGCGGAGACGACCGCCAGATGTCCACTCGGCAGCCGGTCCGTGCGGCGGAACACGAGCACGCTGCCCGGCGCGGGCACGGCTACCTCGGCATAGCGTCCGCGCGCCGCCCCCCACCAGGCCCAGGCATCCCCGGCAAGCGGCAAGCCCGATACGGCGCGGGCATAGGGCACGCAGGTCATGGATGTCGCCCGGCCATAGGAGGCATAGCCTCCGCCGCAGCCGGTCAGCATGAGAAGTGCAGAAGCCGAGAGCCAGACCAAGCCGGCGCCAGCCGCGCCTTGCCCAAACCGCATCAGGGATGAATCCGCAGATAAGAATGGATTAGAATGCTTATCTAATCCAATTTAGTATCAAACCGCCACATTGAATTGGCCAAGCCCTATATCATTGCTGAATCATGACGTTCTGCGCGCCGGTTAAGTATGCGTTCTTGGTTTGATCCCTCCTTGGCGCTTGTCCTGGGGGGCGCTTGGTGCTTTGCATGACTGATGCAGCCTTCAACACCTGGGGTCGCGATGAGCGCACCTGGCTCCGAGCTCGATTTCACTGAAGAGGAAATCCAGCGCTATTCGCGGCATATCCTTCTGCCGGAGATGGGGGGAACTGGTCAGGCGTCCCTCCGCCGCGCCCGCGTGCTCATCATCGGCGCCGGCGGCCTCGGCTGCCCCGCCCTGCTCTATCTCGCCGCAGCCGGGGTCGGCACCATCGGCATCGTCGATGACGATCAGGTCGATCTCTCCAACCTGCAGCGGCAAATCGCCCATACGACCGGGCGGCTCGGCCAGGATAAGACGGCCTCGGCTGCGGCGGCCGCTGAGGCCATCAACCCGCTGGTCACGGTCGAGACTTACAGCCTCCGGCTGGACGAGGGCGCCGCACGCGATCTCATTCCGCGCTATGACATCGTCTGCGACGGGTCGGACAATTTCAAAACCCGCTACCTCGTGGCCGATGCCTGCGTCGCGGCCAAGCGCACCCTGGTCTCCGCGGCCGTTCTCCGCTTCGAGGGCCAGCTCGGCGTCTTCAAGCCGCATGCCCATGCCGAGGGCCCCTGCTATCGCTGCCTCTATCCGGAAGCGCCGCCCCCGGGCATGGTCCCGTCCTGCTCCGAAGCCGGGGTGCTCGGCACCGTCACCGGCGTCATGGGCACGCTTCAGGCGACCGAAACGATCAAGGAAATCGTTGGCATGGGGGAAAGCCTGTCCGGCCGCCTGCTGATCTGGGACGCGCTCGCCACCCGCTTCCGCCTCATCCGCGTGCCGCGCGATCCGGCCTGCCCGGTCTGCGCGCCGCGATGAGCCAGGGCCTCAGCATCCTGCTCATCTCGGGCGATCATGAGCGGGCGCATTATGCCCTCGCGCTCGCCGCCGCCGCCGCCGCTCTCGGCCGCAAAACGCTCGTCTTCGCCACCAACCGCGGTTGCCTCGCGCTCGCCCGTGACTGGTCCGGTCTCACCGATGCCGGCCGCGACGCCGCCATCCGCGCGCAGGGCCTCGCGGGCCTCGCCGAGTTGCGGGAGGCCTGCATCGATCTCGATGTGACGCTGCTCGCCTGCGAAGCCGGGCTGAAGGCCGAGGGCCTCTCCGCCGACGCGCTGCTGCCTCAGGTCACCGTCAGCGGCATCGCCGCCTTCCTGGCCGCAAGCACGGACAGCCAGATCCTTTCCCTATGACAAGGTGGCAAGCATGGATTATCACGCGCGGTGCGCGGCCTCGGGTCACGCCTTGACCCGGGGCCAGGAGCTTGGCAGGCACATGCCATGATCGCCTCGACCCGTCGCGTCCTTGCCCTTTCGGTTGCAGCTGCCGTTCTGCTGCTGCCCGCGCTGCGATCCCCGGCCTGGGCCGCGAGCCAGAGTCAGACGCCCGCCCCCAGCCGCCAAGCGCCGCCCGCGACGGCGCCCTTCAATCCCAATATCGGCTCCGCCACCGGCCTGCCGCTGCCGCGATTCGTCTCGCTGCGCGCCGATGAAGTGAACCTGCGCGTCGGTCCCGGTGACGAATACCCCATCCTCTGGGTCTATCATCGCGTCGGCCTGCCGGTCGAAGTCCTCCGCGAATACGACGTCTGGCGGCTTGTCGTCGATGCGGACGGGACCAAGGGCTGGATGCACGAGGCCACCCTCGACGGTTCGCGGCATTTCGTCATCACCGGAACACAACCGGCCACGCTCTATCGCCAACCGTCGGAGAGCGCCGATCCGGCCGCCCAGCTGATGCCGGGCGTCGTCGGATTGATCGAACGCTGCGATCCGCCGAGCGACTGGTGCCGCGTCCACGCCGGGCATATCACCGGCTGGCTCGAGCGTTCGGAATTCTGGGGTATTCTTCCGGGCGAGAAAATCCCTGCCAAGTAATCCGCCCCGGCTCATCCTCGCGACCTCGGGGCCGGGGGAAATCCGCGCGCTCGCGCTCTCCGGAGAGACCGCGCTCGATACCGCCATAGAGCGGCCCGGCGGCCCGCTTGCACCGGATGACCGGGTGGTTGGCCGCATCGCCGCGCGGGTGCCTGCCATGGCCGGCGCTTTCGTGGCCTTGCCGGGTGCCAGCGCGGAAGGCTTCCTGCCCGATACGGCGGGCGGCGCCGGCGTCTCTGAAGGCCAGCATCTCTGCCTCCGCGTCACCCGCGGCGCCCAGGGCGGCAAAGGCCCGCGCCTCGCCGCGGTGGGCGAAGCGGCCGAGGGTCCGGTGCGGCTGCTGGCGCGCGGGCCCGGTGCGGTCGAACGCCTGGCCGTCCTTCACCCGGATGCCTTGATCCGGGTCGATCGTCCCGGCATCGCGGCCGCCTTGCCCATGGCGCTGCGCACCCGCGTCTCCGTCGGGCTCGGTGATCTGACCGCCCTTGCGGAGGGGATCTGGTCAGCCCTCGCCGAACCGGAGGTCGTGCTGCCGGGCGGGGCGCGCTTCACCATCTGGCCGACGCCGGCACTGACCGCGATCGACGTCGATGCGGGCAGCGCGACTGCCGAAAAGCGCGGCAAGACGGAGGCGCAGCTCGCCCTCAACCGGGCGGTCATCCCGGCCATCGCGCGGCACATCCGCCTGCGGCATCTGGCGGGCGCCATCCTGGTCGACCCCGCCGGGCTGCCCCAGCGGCTGCGGCCTGTCCTGTCCGAGGCCTTTCACGCGGCCCTGGCCCAGGATCCGCTCGGGCCGAAATTCCTGGGCTTCACGGCCCTCGGCCTCGCCGAAATCCAGCGGGCCCGGCGAGCGCCGCCTTTGCATGAACTCCTCACCGGGCTGCATGGCGAGGCCCTCACTGCCCTCGCCGCCCTCGCCCGCGCCTGGGAGGCCCGCCCGAGCGCCGGAGAAACGCTCGCCGTCTCCGCCGCCCTTCTCGGCGCCCTCGACCAGGACAGCGCCGCGATCGCGGAGTTCCGGGATCGCACCGGACGGTTGCCGTCCCTATATGTCGATCAGGCTTTTAACGCTCCCGGCCAGCGCTGGCGGCTGGCCACACATTTGTAACACTGATAATCATCTCCGAATCCTGCGGCTTCTGCCGACGACCGGGACGCAAGACGTTACAGGGCAAGGCCGATCCGCATGCAGGCTTCCGAAACTCATAAGCATAAACCGCACTCAGCGATGGATAAGGCCGCGGTCCAGGCGGCCTACCGGCGCTGGGCCAGCATCTATGATGCGGCTTTCGGCCTGGTCTCGCATTCGGCGCGCATCGAGACGGTATCGCTGATCAACCGCCTGCCCGGTCGCGACGTGCTGGAGGTCGGCGTCGGCACCGGCCTCGCGCTCCCCTCCTACGCGGCAGAGAAGCGCGTCACCGGAATCGACCTCTCCGGCGAAATGCTCGCCCGCGCGCGCCAGCGGACCGAGAAGATGAAGCTTGCCCATGTCGCCGGCCTCCATGAGATGGATGCGGAGGCAACCGGCTTTCCCGACCAGTCCTTTGACATCGCGGTCGCGATGTTCGTCGCCTCCGTCGTCCCGCATCCCCGGCGCCTCATCGCGGAGATGGAACGCCTCGTCCGCCCCGGCGGCCATCTTCTGTTCGTGAACCACTTCATCGCGCCCTCCGGACCGCGGCGCTGGATCGAGCAGGTCTTGGCGCCCGCCTCCCACACCCTCGGCTGGCATCCGGACTTCGCCATGGAAGCGCTCTTCACCCCCGCCGAGCGGCAGCGAGCCACCATCCGCAGCTGCTCCCCGATCGGCATTTTCACCCTCGTCCACCTGCCGCGGGCAGAGGCCTAGCGTTCCGCTTCGAAAGCGCGCCATCCTGTGGATCGGCACAGAACGCGCTTTCGAATTGATCAGGACACGCGCAGGGTATAGATTGTAGCCTTATCTATCGTTCCGGCGTCCGATCACGGCGGGCTTCGGAACAACCACGCCGGCTGCCTCCCGCCTGTGTCAGCGGCCGGCGCATGGCAGCCATCATCTCCGCCGCCACGCGATCTCTGCCCTTAACGGGTAGTAATGTTCCGGAAATACAGGAAAGACGAAAGCCTGAGCATGGAGAAGCCTGCGACCGCGAGTGCCACTGGGCGGAGCCTGAGCGCCGGCGCCGAGCTGGCGGATTGGATTGCTCTGCTGAAGCCCCGCGTCATGAGCCTCGTTGTGTTTGCGGGCGCAATCGGCATGCTGCTTGCCCCGGGACATATCAACCCGCTCGTCGGCGTCGGCGCCGTCATCTGCATCGCCATCGGCGCGGGCGCGGCCGGCGCCATCAACATGTGGTACGACAGGGATATCGACGCCATCATGCGCCGCACGGCCAACCGCCCGATTCCGGCCGGCCGCATGGCGCCGTTGCCTGCGCTCATCTTTGGCATCGTGCTCGCTTTCATCTCCGTCATTGCGATGGCGGTGCTGACGAACTGGGTCGCGGCGCTGATGCTTGCGGTGTCGATCGCCTTTTACGTCTTCATCTATACGGCCTGGCTCAAGCGGCGCACGCCGCAGAACATCGTGATCGGCGGCGCGGCCGGCTCGTTCCCGCCGATCATCGGCTGGACGGCCGTCACCGGGCACATCGGCCTCGTCCCCGTCCTCATGTTTGCCATCACCTTCTTCTGGACGCCGCCGCATTTCTGGTCGCTCGCCCTCTATGCCAGCGGCGATTACGAGCGGGCCGGCGTTCCCATGCTGCCCGTGGTCTCCGGCCAGCGCGTCACGCGCATCAACATTCTCGTCTACACGCTGCTCCTGCTGCCGGTGGCGGCGAGCCCCTGGATGATCGGCTTCGTGGGCCTTCCCTACCTTGTCGTCAGCCTCATCCTCAGCGGCCTGTTCATCTATTACGCGGTTCTCGTGCTGCGCGACGGGCAGGGGCCGGGCGGCGCCTCGGTGTCCAACAATGCGCCGGCCCGCAAGGCTTTCCGCTTTTCGCTGCTCTACCTGTTCCTGCTCTTTCTGGCGCTGGCCCTCTGCCGCGCGATCGCCTGAGGCATCGGCCGCCGGCGGTCAGGGCTGGCGGCCCCGCGCATTTCCGGTTTGACTTGGGGCGCGGCGGCCGCATGCGCCGTCCCGAACCGGAGAGATCTGCCGATGACCGCCTACGACCGCCTCCTCGCACGTTTCGCCCGCATCGCGACCGTGAACGAGGCGCTTTCGATGCTGCACTGGGATGCCGCGGTCATGATGCCGCCCGGCGGCGCTGTGGCGCGCGGCGAGCAGCTCGCCGTCATCTCCGGCATCGCCCATGAACTCGCAACCGCCCCGGCGCTGGCCGAGGATCTCGCCGAGGCCGAAGCCACCCCACCCGTGGAGCCCTGGGCCGCCGCCAATCTCGCGCTGATGCGGCACCGCCATACCCAGGCCTCTGCCCTGCCGCCCAGCCTCGTGGAGGCGCAAAGCCGCGCCAATTCGGCCTGCGAGCAGGTCTGGCGGGACGCCCGCCCGGCCTCCGACTTCGCCGCCGTCCGCCCCTATCTCGAAGAGGTCGTGCGCCTCAGCCGCGAAGCCGCCGAGGCCCTCGGCGCGGCTTTCGGCCTCAGCCCCTATGACGCGCTGATGGACCTCTATCAGCGTGGCATCGTCGCCGCCGACGTGGAGCCGGTCTTCGCGGCCTATGAGCGCTTTCTGGCGGACGCCTTGCCGCGGGCCGAGGCCATTCAGGAGGCGCGCGGCCAACCCCGGCCGCTGCCGGGTCCGTTTCCCATTCCCGCGCAGGAGGCACTCTGCCGCCGCCTCTCGGCAGCGGCCGGGCTCGACTACCGCCATGCCCGGCTCGATACCTCCGCCCACCCCTTCAGCGGCGGCACGCCGACCGATACGCGCATCACCAGCCGCTATACGGAGGAGGAGTGCTTCCAGAGCCTCATGGGAGTGATGCACGAAACCGGCCATGCTCTCTACGAAGCCGGGCTGCCGGCGCGCCACGCGCGCCAGCCGGTGGGCGAGGCCGCCGGCATGGCCGCGCATGAAAGCCAGTCGCTCCTCATCGAACTCCAGGTCTGCCGCAGCGATACCTATCTCTCCTGGCTCGGCCCGCAGCTCCATGCGGCCTTCGGCGGCGAGGCGGCTCTGTTCACCGCCGACAATCTCGGCGGCCTGCTGCGGCGGGTCGAACGCGGCTTCATCCGCGTCGAATCGAACGAGGTCACCTATCCTGCCCATGTCATCCTGCGCTTCCGCCTGGAGCGCGCACTGATCGCGGGGGACCTTGCCGTCGCCGACCTGCCCGGCGCCTGGAACGAGGGCATGGAGGCCCTGCTCGGCATCACCCCGCCGGATGACCGGCGCGGCTGCCTGCAGGACATTCACTGGTATGACGGCGCCTTCGGCTATTTCCCGAGCTATACGCTGGGCGCCATGGCCGCCGCCCAGATCATGGCGGCGATCCGGCGCGCGGTCCCCGATGTCGATGCGGCCATCGCCCGGGGCGATCTCTCCCCGCTGCTCAGCTGGGTCCGGCGGGAAATCCACGGCCGCGCCAATCTCCTCGGCTTCAATGACCTCATGCGAGCCGCGACCGGCAAGCCATTGGACGCGGCGGATTTCACCGCCCACCTCACCGCCCGCTATCTGACCGTCTGACCAGCGGAAGCGCGCGCGTCAGATATGACAGGGCGATTGCATCGCCCCCCTTGATCCCGGCGGCTGGCTGCGCTACCCAGCCGCCCACGGTCTGAGTGGCCGATGCCCAGGTAGCTCAGTTGGTAGAGCATGCGACTGAAAATCGCAGTGTCGGTGGTTCGATTCCGCCCCTGGGCACCATTCCCCTTCATGGCGTTCAATCAATGAGCGACGAGAATCCAGGCAGCCGGCGGACCGCTGTGATCGCGCTCCTCGCCGTGATCGTGATCGTTCTCGCCGGGCTCTGGATCAGCGGCGTGCTGCGCGGCGCAAGCACCATCCAGGATTGCGTGATGCAGGGCCGCTCGAACTGCTGAAGCGCCGGCTCGGGGACCCAGCCCCCGATGAGCGCTGCCTCAGCCCTTTGAGAAGCTCAGTTCAACCGGCCCCACGACGTGCGCCTCAACCGTGACCGCATCCGTCCTGGGCGCACGCAGGTCCGAGTAGACGACCCGCAGCCAATGCGCCGCCCCCAGCCCCTGCAGGCCCAGGATGGGCGCCACATCCATCTGGCAACGGCGTGCGCGGGAGAAGAGACCGCCATCGGTGCTTTTGACGTGGGCAATGTCGAGGCCGTTCGGGCCGACCTCCGGGCTGATCTGGCTGACCACCTCCGATGTCACGCTGCCCGCCGCGCAGGCAGGCGCCGCGTACTGCCTTTGAAAGAGGAAAACCGCGAGCAGGCAGGCGCCAAGCAACAGAACCGCAGACATGATTCGATCAAACATGGGCGATCCTTTATCCAATCCGTGTTGCCGCACTGTTTCTGCATTATGAACTGCTGCCGACAATAGCTGTCTCTGCAACAGGGGGAAAACCCGCATGATATCCGCCCGCGCGCCGTTCTCGCTCAGCCGCCGCAGCTTTGTCATGACAAGCCTCATGACCGGCTTCACCCTGGCAACGGCCCGGGCGGAGGCCGCGCCGATCCACACCGACACAAAGGGCCTTTCTGTCGGGGAGGTGCAGATGCCGGTGGCCGACGGCTCCCTGCCCGCCTACTTCGCCCGGCCGTCGGGCGTGGCTCACCCGCCCGTCGTCATTGTCGTGGAGGAGATCTTCGGCGTTCACGAATACATCAAGGATGTCTGTCGCCGGCTCGCCAAGCAGGGCTATTTCGCCATCGCCCCGGAACTCTATGCGCGCCTCGCGGATCTCTCCAAAATGACCGACGCGCAGGAGATATTCACGAACGTGATCCTCAAGGCGCCGGATGCGACGATGCTCTCCGACCTCAGCCATGCGGTCGATTGGGCCATTGCGGAAGGAGGGAATACGGATCGCGTCGCCACGGTGGGCTTCTGCCGCGGCGGCCGCGATGTCTGGCTTTTTGCGGAACATGACAAGCGGCTGAAGGCAGCGGTCGCCTTCTATGGACCAGTCACCGGTCCGACCAGCGACATTCAGCCGAAGAATCCGATCGACATGGCGGCGGACCTCAATTGCCCGCTCCTCGGCCTCTACGGCGGCAAGGACCCGAGCATCAATGCGGCTGATGTCTATGCCGCCCAGGCAAAGGCCGCGGCGGCCGGCAAGACCGTCGATATCGTCTACTACCCGGATGCGGGCCACGGCTTTCATGCCGACTATCGGGCGAGCTACAATGCCGCCGATGCCAAGGCCGCCTGGGCCGACGCCATTGCCTGGCTGCAGAAATACGACGTCGCCTGACGCAGGACATCGATCCGATATCGGATCGATGTCAACTCATAGACAGCGACCGCCATGGGTGCGTTGTCGCCGCTAGGTTTCCCGGCTTTCCACCTCGTCGGTTTCGCGTCCCCCGCTGCGCCGGGCCAGGGATTCGATGTAGAGGGTGATCATGACGCGCGCTTCCCGGCCGAAGGCCGCCGCGGTGGCCTGCGTTTCCGTCTCGAAAGACCAAACCGTTTTGAGCAGGCCGAGCATCAGAAGCACCGGCGCATCCGTGGCCGCATAGGGCGCACCGCCCAGAACGGAGAGGATGCGGGCCAGCGCCTCCTTGAACGTCACCGTCAGTTGCAGCCGTCGCACCAGACGGTCATCGGGCACATCAATCAATTTGAGCATGACCATCCGCTGGGGGCGCAGGCTCTCCCCGGTCGCCACCAGCGCCTCCGCCATTTGCGCGGCGCTGAGCGCAGACGCCCGGGCCACGATTTGGTCCAGGCTCTCCGCGAACAGGTCGCCGTAGCGCTCAAGCAAAGCCTCGACCAGAACGTCCTTGGTCGGGAAGAAGCGATAGAGCGACCCTATCGCCGTCGCGGATTGGGCGGCGATTTCGGTCATGGTGACCGCGTCATAACCCTTCTCGGCGAAAAGCGCCGTGGCCGTCGCCAGGATCGCCGCGACCCGGTCTCGCCCCCGCTGGCGTTTGGGCAGCAGGGCCTCAGCCGCAGGCGGATCCGTGTTCTGCGAGGGAATCGTCAAATGCCGTCCCCACCCGTCAATGCGCGCATCGCTTCTCCCATCCCATTTCAATGCCTTGCCGCCGCACAAGGGCAACGGCGGGTTTCCTCTTGGACACTGCGCGGGTCTCCACGCGCAGTGTCCACCACAGCCTTTATTTCTATGGGTTTACAAGCTGGCCTTATTGCTAGGTCTCTGCCCTGGCCGGACAGCCGAGGCTCACACCTCGGCGCGAGGCGGCATCACACGGCCCGTTCGGCAACCTGGCCGCTATCACTCTTAAATGATATGTCATCATAAATTTCGCTAATCTGGATTGCGTGTCTCATATCGCATGCTCGGATCAGGCAGGCAGCCACTTCGATCCGAGCGGAGAATGATTGCGGCGGGCGGCGAGAGCGGCTTCTATTCCCGCCAGGCCTTATGGAGACCGATGCCGCCATGCCCGACACCCCTCCCGTTCTCCTCCTCACCGGTGCCAGCCGCGGCATCGGCCACGCAACCGTCAAGCTCTTCCAGGAGCGCGGCTGGCGGGTGTTGACCGTCTCGCGCCAGGCCTTCTCGCCGCTCTGCCGCTGGCCCAACGCTGGGGAAAGCCATATCCAGGCAGACCTCGGCGATCTCGCCGCCCTGCCGCGACTGGCGGCCGACGTGCGCAGCCGCCTCGCAGACGGTCGGCTGCATGCGCTGGTGAACAATGCCGGCATCTCTCCCAAAGGCCCCGAAGGGCAGCGTCTCGGTGTCATGGCCAGCGACGCCGCGCTCTGGACGCAGGTTCTGAACGTCAACCTCGTCTCGACGGCGCTGCTCGCCCAGGCCCTCCTGCCGGAGCTTGAACGCGCTGGCGGATCGATCGTGAATGTCACCTCCATCGCCGGCGGCCGGGTTCATCCCTTTGCCGGTGTCGCCTATGCCGCCTCGAAGGCAGCACTCGCCGCGCTGACACGCGAAATGGCGCATGAATTCGGCGGTCGCGGCGTGCGCGCCAATGCCATCGCGCCCGGCGAGATCGACACGGCAATTCTCTCCGCCGGCACCGACGCGCTGGTCTCGGCCGAAGTGCCGATGCGGCGCCTGGGCAGGCCTGAGGAAGTGGCCAGGACCATCTATTTTCTCTGCACGGATGCTTCCTCCTACGTGAATGGGGCGGAAGTCCACATCAACGGGGGTCAGCACGTCTGACGCGCAGACAACCGCGGCGTCACGACCGCACATGCGCAGTCATGCACGCCACGCATCCGCCATTTGCATTCCTTGCGCCAAATCAATGTTTCATATAACTGAAACACTCTAAGTTGGCCTGAGTGGGGAAGGTGAGCAGCATGCGACTTGCAATGACCGCTTGCGGATTGGCTCTGGTGGCACTCATGGCCCACGCGAAAGCCGCGGACCCGGTGTTCGTCAGGGGTGGCGCGGCCCTTGTGGCCCCGAACGGCTTGAGCG
The DNA here is from genome assembly GCA_963834475.1 of uncultured Alphaproteobacteria bacterium. Classification (GTDB taxonomy): domain Bacteria; phylum Pseudomonadota; class Alphaproteobacteria; order Acetobacterales; family Acetobacteraceae; genus Acidisoma. The sequence goes on from CAWIBZ010000005.1 coordinate 851,676, forward strand.
ATGCGACGATCCTGATCGTCCGGCACGCCGAAAAGCCTGACCAGGGCGCGGGCCTGAGCACAGCGGGCGAAATGCGCGCAGCGGTCTATGCCAACTACTTCCGCACTTTCTCCATGGGCAAGGCACCGCTGCACATTGATGCGCTCGTCGCGGCCGCCGATACCGGCAAGAGCATGCGTCCGCGTCTCACCCTGGAACCGCTGAGCGAAGAACTGGGCATGGCGATCAACCAGCCCTGCCCGGATTACGCGGTGACTGCCCTGGTGGACTGGCTGAAGCAGCGCCCGGCGGGTCAGACGACGCTCATCGCCTGGCATCACACCAAGATTGCCAAGCTGCTCGCCGCGTTCGGCGCGGCCCCGGCGGAATTGCTGCCTGATGGCCGTTGGCCGGAGGACCGCTTCGACCTGGTCGTGGCCCTGCGCTTCGACCATCAGGGCAAGCTGATCCCGGGCTCGGCGCGGATCATCCCGGAGCCGCGCTCCGTGAATGCCACGGTCGAGGCCCTGACCGACCAGCCCACGGCTTCGCCGTTGGAAAGGCTCGTCTCCCGCTAAGCCCCGGAACCCTCGCGCTCAGGGCGGCGCAGGCCGCCCTTTCCTTCAGCGCCTCTCGCCTGTCCAGCGGAGGATGAAGGCCAGCAGCACCTTGGCGTAGGCCACAAGCTGGGCGACCGAGACCTGTTCATTGACGCTATGGGCGTGCCGCAATTCGCCAGGCCCATAGATCACCGCCGGAATCCCCGCATCCCCGAACCAGCCGCCATCGGTCACGGTGGGGGAGACGTCGAGCACCGCCTTCTGCGCCGTCACCTCCTCGTGCAAAGCCGCGAGCAGCCTGGTGCCGGGATGCTCGGGGTCAAGCTCAAGCGCGGGGAAGATCTCGCCGCGGTCGATGATCATCGAGGTGCCGCCCCAGATAAAGCTTGGCGGATGGACCTTCAGCCAGGGGTCGCCGGCGGCAATGCCCGCGACATGCGCCTCGATCTCGCGCATGACCTCGTCATGGGTCTCGTTCGGATAATAATGAACGGTGATCCAGAGCCGGCATTCATCGGCCACGAAGGCCGCGTGGCGGCCGCCCTCGATGACCGCCGGATTGATCGTGGTCGAGCCCAGCGGGCAGCCCGGATAGCGCTTCGTCACCGCCCAGTGGCGCTCAAGCTCGCCGAGCCCCTGGATGACCTTGGCCATCTTCTCGATGGCGCTGGCGCCGAACAAGCCGCCGCCGGCATGGATCATCCGGCCGCGCGTGCCGTCATGAAAGGTCTGCGGGCTCTTGATGATGATCCAGCCGGTGATGACGCCGCCCTGGCCCTGGATGTGAAGGTCGGAGGTGTCGACCACCACGGCCATGTCGGCGGTATAGCCGCGCTTGCAGCATTGCAGCGTGCCGGCCTCGCCCACTTCCTCGCCGATCACCGATTCGACGATGAGATCGCCGGCGAGCCGGATGCCATGCTCGCGCAACAGGCGGAGCGCAAAGAGCGCCCCCGCCAGGCCGCCCTTCATATCGGCCGTGCCACGCCCGATGACCACGCCGTCCCGCACGATCGGCGTGAAGGGCGTGGCCTCCCAGGCCTCGCCCGGCTCCACCGCGGCCACATCGATATGGCCGTTGATGATCAGGCTTTTATGCTCGGCCGAGGCATGGCCCTTGATCGTGCCGACGACATTGGGGTCGCCGGGATGCACGTCCCAGATGTCGATTTCGGCGCCGAGGCCGCGCAGGTAGTCTGCCACGAAGGCCTGGGCCTCGGCGGTGTTGCGCGCGGGCGGCGCCGGCGTCTCGAAGGAGACAAGCCGGCAGAGCAGCGCCACGAGTTCGTCCTGCCGTGCGTCCACCGCGGCCAGCAGCCGGTCCAGGTCAGCGGTCATTGGAGTCCTCACCATCGTCGTTTCGTCAAAATCACGGGCCGGCCGCGGTATCCGGCACCCAGTAGAGGACGCGCTTCAGCACGCGGTCGACCACGACCCAGAGCAGGACCGCCATGACGGAGAGGATGGTGAGCGCGGAGAACATCACGTCCGTCTCGATGCGCGCATTTGCATTCATCATCACATAGCCGAGCCCGGCGGAAGAGCCGACCCATTCGCCGATGATGGCGCCGATGGGCGCGATGGCGGCAGCCACGCGCAGGCCGGAGCCGAAAGCCGGCAGCGCCGCGTACAGGCGCACATGGCGCAGCATGGCCCAGGGCGAGGCATCCATCGTCCGCGCCAGATCGAGCCAGCCGATATCAACCCGCCTCAACCCGTCGAAAAACGAGGCCGTGACCGGGAAGAATATGACCAGCACGGCCATGACGACCTTCGACGCCATGCCGAAGCCGAACCACAGCACCAGCAAGGGCGCCAGCGCGAACACCGGGATCGCCTGGCTGAGCAACAGCAGCGGCATCAACCAGCGCTGCAGAAGCGGCGAAAAGACCATGCCAAGCGCAAGGCCCGCGCCCAGGATCGTGCCGCAGGCAAGGCCCAGGATGATTTCGGCGAAGGTCGTCAGGGTGGCGCCCAGCAGCGTTTCCCGCTGCGCCACCAGCGCCTCGGCGACCTTCACCGGGCTCGGCAGCATGAAGGACGGGATGGAGGTGAAGGCCGTAATGGCCCACCACAGCACGATGAGCCCGGCGAGCGTCACCAGGGGGCGGAGGATGCGGCGGCTCATTCGGTCTCAAGCTCCGTGAGCACGCGCAGGAGATGGCCCTGGGTTTCCAGGAGATGCGGGTCATCGGGCGCGCGCGCCGGCTTGCCCGGCACCGCGATCGGGGGGCCGAGGGTCGCGGGATGGCCTGACAGGACGACGAGGTGATGGCCAAGACGGCAGGCCTCGAACGGGTCATGCGTGATGAGAAGGGCCGTGCGCCCCTCCAGCAGCTCGGCCGCCAGTTCTTGCACGCGGGCGCGGGTGAAGGTGTCGAGCGCCGAGAAAGGCTCGTCCATCAGCACGATGGGCCGGTCCTCATAGAGCGTGCGGGCAATCGCCGTGCGCTGGCGCATGCCGCCCGAGAGTTCTCCGGGCAGGGTGCGGGCGCGCTCGCCGAGGCCCACGCGCTCCAGGAGATGGCGCGCGCGCCCGCGATCTGGCCTTTCGCCGCGCAGCCGGCTGCCCAGCGTCACGTTCTCCTCGACCGTCAGCCAAGGGTAGAGCAGGTCGGTCTGGCCCATATAGGCGACGCGGCCGCGGAGCGCCGCGCCGTCGTCCGCCCGCACCGTCCCTGACGTCGGCTTGGCGAGGCCGGCGACGATCTTGAGCAGGCTCGTTTTGCCGACGCCGCTGGTGCCGAGCAGGGCCACGAACTGGCCGCCCGCAATCGTCAGGTCAAGGTTCCGGAAAATTGTCTGCTCACCGTAAGAGAGCGTCAGCCCCTCGATGATGATGCCGGGGCAGGCAGTCATGCCCGCGTGCGGTCCCCGTGCTCCGGCCAGCCGATGCCCCAGAACTGGGCTTCCAGCAGGCTCGCGGTGCGAAAGGTGTCCAGCAGCGAGGCATAGCGCGCCTCCGCCCCGCGGCGGCGGCCGAGATCGTCGAGGTCGCGAATGGCCTCCGCCACCGTCGCGCGATAGGCTTCGCCCGCATAGCTGCGGATCCAGGGCTCATAGGGGTTGCCGTCCAGGACCGTCTCCGGGTCGGCCAGCAGCCGCTCGGCAATCTCGGCATAGCCGGCCAGGCAAGGTGCCAGCGCAATCTCGAGGTCCAGCCGGTCGCCGGAGGCGCCGCGTTCCAGGAAGAAATTGGTATAGGCGGTCATGCGCAGGTCGGGCGGCGCGGCTTCCAGGGTCTCGCGCGCAATGCCCCAGTCCTTGCAGTAGCTCACATGCAGCGGCATCTCGACATCGAGGACCGCCGTCATCGTGCGGTTGGCGGCCATCATCTCGCTGAGGGACTCGCTCTTATAGGCCGCAAGCGCGTGCCCGCGCGCATATTGAATGAGGAAGAGATAGTCCTGGATCAGGAAGTTCTGGAACCACGGCTGCGGCAGCGTGCCGCGACCCAGGGCCTGGACAAAGGGATGGTCGATATAGGCAGCCCAGGCCGTGCGCCGCATCCCGGCGCAGCCGGCCGAAAAGCCCATGGTCGAAGTCAGGTGCGGCCTGCACCGTCGCGTTGCTTGTCACTGCCATTCGTCCTTTTGATCCCCTGAGCCCCGGCGCCGCAGCCGCCACCGGCCGGAACGGCGCCCGCCCCGGCCGGTCGCCTACCCTGTTTTCGATCAGGGCTGCTTCAGCTCGATGGCGTAATCGGACAGCGCCGGCTTCTTCGAGATCAGCTTGTGATCGTACATGAAAGCCTCGTAGTCCAGATAACGCTTCTGATCCAGATAGAAGGGGTCTTTGGCGAAATAGGGCAGCGTCTGATACCAGGCCGTCTTGTTCAGCGTATTATTGAGATCGGGGTGCTGCTTGATGAAGTCAGCCCACATCTCGTCGGGGTGTGCCTGCAGATAGGCGGTTCCCTCCTTCAGCGCTTCCAGGAAGGCCGCGATCTTCGGATCATGCGCTTCCTTCTTGTTGGCAATCAGCACCAGCTCGTCATCCGCCGGCACGCCGTAATTCTCGGGGATGAAGACGACCGGCTTCTGCCCCATCTCCTTCAGCTCGTTCACCTCGAAGTTCCGGTAGGCGCCGATCACGCCATCGACCTGATGAGACCTCAACGCCGTGACCAGCGCGAAATTGACGTTCACGAGCTTCACGTCGCTCGGCGACACACCCCCATATTGCAGCATGGTGTCGACCACCGAGTCGTCCAGGCCCGCAATCGAATAGCCGATGCGCTTGCCCTTGAAGTCGGCGATGGTCTTGATGCCGCTGTCCGAGAGGGCGACCAGCGTATTCAGGGGCTGGTTGATCAGCGTGCCGACGCGCACCACCGGCAGCCCCTGGTCGGCCATCAGATAAAGCTGCGGCTGATAGGTGAGTGCGAGGTCGGCCTGGCCCGCCGCGATCTGGCGGGGGGGCAGGCTGGGGTCGGCCGGCGCCACGATCTTGACGTCCAGCCCATGCCGCGCGAATGCGCCGGAATACTCCGCCGCCAGGATCGTTGCATGATCGGGATTGACGAACCAATCAAGCAGAACGGTAATCTTGTCGTTCGCATAGGCCGCAGGCACCGTGGCGACCAGCGCGAAGACACTCAGCAGAAAACTGCGCAGCAAAAAAGCCTCCTATCATCATCCTGCCACCAGGAGCGGTCGGGCTGACGCTCCCCGGCACCGAGCGCCCGGCGCCGGGGAACGTGCCTGAACGACCGCTGCCTGATTGGCATCCGGGGCGGATGGTCTGCCCGGACCGGCCTTTAATCAAGAGAGGCAAGGAGGGTGGCAGGACGCACCGCGCCTTTCGGGGCGGTGCCACGGTCAGGACGGCGTTCGGGATGGACGGCGGGCAGCGTCTGATGCGCGGCCGGTCCGGACCCGGCGCGCCACCCGCGTCCCCGCCGCCCTCTCAGGCGCCCGGCCGCCTTCAGCCAGCGCTCAGGCCGATGTGACGATGACCTCGGCCGGCTTCGGCCCGAAGCTCCACAAATCCCTTACACGGGTCCTGGCGCTAGGGATTTTTGGCGAGACGCGACGCCGCAGCCCGGGATGGGAGATCCTGCACGCTCCATCCCCCGCCCAAAGCCTGGATGAGGTCGACATCCGCCACGACCTGGCTGGTACGAACCATGATCGCCGTCTGCTGCGCCTGCAGCAGGGCTTCCTGCGCTGTCACGACGTCGAGATAGCTGTCCGCGCCCTGGCGATAAAGGTTGGTGGCAACATTCAGCGTGTTTTGCGCCGCAGCCGAGGCAGAGGTCTCATCCGTGTATTCCTGCCCCAGCCAGCGCAGCTGGGCTGCATCATCCTCTACCTCCTGGAATGCGCCAAGCACCGTCGCCCGGTATTGCGCGCTCGTTTCCTGGAAGAAGGCGTAAGCCTTCGCCAGCTGGGCATTCAACATCCCGCCTTCGAAGATCGGAATTGTAATATCGGGGCCCACGGACCAGAAACTGTCCGGCAGGCTCGCCAGGTTGATCGTGGTGCTCTGAAACCCACTGAGAAGATTGAGCGACAAGCTCGGGTAGAATGCCGCGCGCGCCACGCCGATCCCGCTATTGGCCGCGTTCACAGTCCGCTCGGCCGCGGCAATGTCGGGCCGGCGCAAGAGAAGCTGCGAGGGCAGGCCTGTCGGCACGGTGGGCAGCGTGAAGGTTACTGTCTGCGGCGGAATGGAGAAGCTGCTCGCGGGAATGCCGGCGAGGCTGGCAATAGCATGCTCCATCAGCGCGCGCTGGCTCTGGAGGGCCGCGAGCTGGCCTTGCGCCATATCAAGCGTGGTCTGCGCGCGGGAGACATCCTGGCTCGACACCAGCTTGCCTTGGTAGAGGTTCTCCGTCAGTTGCAAGGCCTGCTGATAGGCAGCCACCGTCTCCTGGAGCAGCGAAATCTCGGAATCGAACCCGCGCAGGGAGACGTAGTCCTTGGCCATTTCGGTCTCCAGGCTGAGGCGCATGAAGGCGAGATCGGCAGCGCTCGACTGCGCCATCGAAACCCCCTCCCGCGCCTCGTTGCGCAGCTCGCCCCAGAAGTCGATCTCATAGCTTGCGGTGCCGTAGACATCGTCCGAACCGTAGTAGCTCGGCTGCTCCAGGCCGCGCAGCGGCCGGTCCATTGACTGTTTGTTGGTCGAAATATCCGCGCCACCCCCGATCTGCGGCATCAGACCGGATTCGGCCTCTGCCGCCATGGCGCGGGATAAATCATAGCGCGCGACAGCCACCGCAAGATCCGGGTTTGACTGATCGAGTTCGGTCTCGAGTCTGTTCAACGTTGAATCATCAAATAACGTCCACCAGTCGCCCGCGGGAATGGCAGTTGCGCTCTGCGCAGGCTGCCACGGCCCGATTTCCTTGTAGCTTGCCGGCACGGCAATACCGGGCAAGTGATAGGCGGGGGCCAGATCGCAGCCGGCGAGCGGTGCCAAGGCACAGAAGGCGAGCAGAAAGCGGCGCAATGTCACCAACTCAGCTCCCGTTCTGCGCGAGGGTGACGGATGACGGCGCCAGTGACACGACCTCGCCGTTCTGCAGATCGTCGGGCGGATTGTCGATCACCCGGTCCGATGCCGAGATCCCCGCGAGAACCTGCACGCTGTCGCCATAGTCATGGCCGACATCGATCCGGCGCACGGCCACACGGTTCCCCGGCCCCACCACCGCCAGCTCCGAGCCCTCGTCCGTCTGCACCAAAGCCGTTGCTGGCACAATCAGTCCATTCGCGCTGCCATTGATCTGGAACGTGACCATGCCATAGCTGTTGGCGAAGAGCTTGCCCGCGGCATTGTCTGTCTGCAGTTCCACGAGCATGCTGCGCGAACCGGGCTCCATGGCGTAGGCCATGGATGTCACGACGGCATGAAAGGTCTCTCCGGGATATTCCGGCACATTGAACGTGGCATCCATGCCTTGGTGAATGGCGGCGGCATCAGGCTGCGGCACCTGCACATAGATGCGCACGCGATGCAGGTCGTCCACTTCGAACAATTCCTGTCCTGAATTGCCCGCGTCGATGAGGTCGCCGATCTCGGCCTTGCGCGCGGTCACGACGCCATCGAAGGGCGCCGTGATGTTGCGGTACGAGGCCAGCGACAGGAGCCGGTCGAGATTGGCCTTGGCCGCATCGACCAGTGCCAGCTTAGCCGCGGCATCGCCCACCTTCTCGTCAACCGCCTGCTGCGCCACCGAACGCGAACTGAGCAGCGCCTTCCAGCGCCGCGCCGTCAGATCGGCGAGACTCGAATTCGCTTGCGCCGTTGCCAGATCGGCCTTTGCCTGGATGATCTGCTGATCGAGTTCAGGCGTATCGATCACGGCCAGCACCTGGCCCGTCTTGACGCGCGTGCCGATATCGGCGTCCCAGCTCTGCAAAAAGCCCGTCACGCGCGAGAAGATCGCCGCGCGATTGTATGCCTGGATGGTGCCGGGCAAGGTCAGCGCGTCCGTCCGGTGCGCGCCAGAGATCTTGGCCAGCGCCACCACCGGCACCGCGTTCGCCTGTGCCAAGCTGCGCAGCACCTGCATGTGCTTCTGACGGTTGATCACACCATGCGCAACGACCGCGCCGCCGATGATGATCGCTCCCACGCCCACGAGGGCAAGCAGCCGGGTGTTGGGTTTCCTGATGGACTCTTCAGACATGCTGCTTCAGCTCGCTTCCGGCGAAAGGAGAACGGTCGTGGCTGGCTCGGCGCGCTTGCGGGCGGCACGCCCATGCATGGCGCCGAAGAGAATGGGAACCAGGAAGTAGGTGGCGGTCGTCGCAAACAGCAGGCCGCCAATCACAGCCCGGCCCAAGGGGGCATTCTGGCCGGGGTCGACCGCCGTCGGGATCATGCCGATGATCATCGCGAGCGCCGTCATCGCCACCGGCCGGAAGCGGCTGCTCCCCGCGTCAAGCGCCGCCGTAATCGGATCGGCGCCCGCCGCCAGGCGCTCGCGCGCAAAGGAGATCACGAGAATGCTGTTCGCGGTCGCGACACCCATGCACATGATCGCGCCCGTGAGCGCGGGCACGGACAGCGTCGTGCCCGTGATGAAGAGCATCCAGACGATACCGGCCAAAGCGGTCGGCAAGGCCATCACGACGATGAAGGGGTCAAGCCAGGATTGGAAGTTGACGACGATCAGCAGGTAGATGAGCACGATCGCGAAGGCGAGGCCGGCCCCGAGTTGGGTGTAGGCGGCCTGCATCGTCGCCACCTGCCCGCGCATCACCATGGTGGTGCCGCGCGGAAGATGCGGGCGCGCGGCTTTCATGACCGCCTGGATATCCTGCGCCACGCTGCCGAGATCGCGCCCCTGCGCCGTCGCGTAAATGTCGATCACCGGGCGGACATTGTAGTGCGTGACGACGGCATCGCTCGGCTCGCGCGTGACGGTCGCAAGACCGCCGACAATCTGGCTGGGGCCGGCGCCCATGCCGCTGGTCAGCGGCACGTTTTCAAGACCGGAGAGCGTGTCGATGTCCGGCTGCGGGGTCTCGATGTTGACCGGGTAGGACACGTCCGTCTTCGGATTGAGCCAATAGGTGGGTGCCGACTGCGTGCTGCCGGCAAGCGTCGTCACCAGGGCGGTGGCGGCGGTCTTTTCGTCGAGCCCGACAAGCCCGGCCATTGCGCGGTTGTAGTTGATCTGCAGCGTCGGTTCGTCGAAGGCCTGCTGGATGCGCGCGTCCGCGACACCCGGGATCTTTCGGATCTCGGCGAGAAGCTGGTCGGCGATCGGGCGGTCGCGCGCCACACTGCTGCCGACGATCTGAACATCGATCGGTGCCGGCGTGCCGAAGTTGAGAATCTGGCTGACGATATCGGCGGGCAGGAAGCTGAAGGTCGTGCCCGGGAACCAGCGCGGCAGGTCGCTGCGCATCGTCCTGATGTAGCCTGCCGTCGGCCCATGGCCGGGTTTGAGACTGATCATCATATCCGCGTCGGCAACGCCGATCGTTCCCGAATTATTATAGGCCATGTTGATACCGCTGATGCTGAGGCCGATGTTGTCGACGATCGCACCGATCTGATCCGGCGGAATGATATGATGGATGGCGGCGGCCACGGCGTCCGTCAGCCGGGTCGTCTGTTCGATGCGCGTGCCGATCGGCGCACGGATGTGCAGCTTGATTTGCCCGGTATCGACATTGGGGAAGAAGTTGGAGCCGAGGAAGGGCAAGAGCCCCATGGACAGCGCGGAGAATCCCAGGAAGCCGGCAATCACCTTGCGCCGGTTGCCGAGCCCGAGCGACAGCAGGCCACGGTAGTATTGGCGCACGACCTCGAAGCCATGCTCGAAGCGCCGCTGGAAACGGGTGAAGGGATTGCGCCCCGGCGCCGGCGCATGGCCATGCGCCGGTTGCCCGCGCAACAAATAGTTCGTGAGGACCGGCACCACCGTGCGCGACAGGATGAAGGACGCGACAAGGGCGAAGATCACCGCCTCGGCCAGCGGGCGGAACAGGAAGCCCGCCACGCCGCCGAGGTTGAGCATGGGCACGAAGGCGACCGAGATGCACATCAGGGCGACGATCGCCGGCACGAAGATCTGGTCGGCGCCATCCTGAATCGCCCGGCCGAGCGGCTTGCCCTGCTCCAAATGGGAGTTGATGTTTTCGATCGTGACAGTTGCATCATCAACCAAAAGTCCCACGGCCAGCGCCAGCCCTCCCAGGGTCATGATATTGATCGTCTCGCCGAGCGCGGACAGCGTGATGAGCGACGCGAGGATGGCGAGCGGGATCGAGGTGGTGATGATCAGCGTCGAGCGCCAGTTGCCCAGGAAGAGCAATACCATGAGGCCGGTGAGGAAGGCTGCGATCACCGCCTCGCGCAGCACGTCTGTCACCGCGCTGATGACATAGCCGGACTGGTCACCGACCGTCGTGAGATGGAGCCCCGGCGGCAAGGTCTGTTCGACCTGGGGCAGTACGCGCTTGATGCCGGCGATGATGTTGAGGATCGAGGTGTTGCCTCCCTTCTGGACGGCAAGCAGCACCGCGTTCTTGCCATCGACATGCACGACATTCGTCTGCGGCGGGCTGCCATCGTGGACGTAGGCAACGTCCCGCATGGTGATGACGGTGCCGTTGACCGTCTTGATCGGCAGGTTGTTGAACGCGGCAATCGTGCTCGGTGAGTCGTTGAGGTCGACGGTATATTCCTGGCGGCCGATCTTCTCGGTGCCGACCGGCGTGATGAGGTTCTGGATTGACAGCGCGTTGGTCACATCATTGGCTGAAATGCCGTATTGGTGCAGCGCCTGCTGGTTGAGATCGGCCTCCACCTCGCGCACCTTGCCGCCATAGGGCAGCGGGATGGAGGCGCCCTGAACGGAGGTCAGCTGCGGCCGGATGAAGCTCGTCGCCTGGTCAAAAATCTGCGCCTGGGACAGCGCGTTGCTGGACAGCGCGATCTGCAGAATAGGCACGGTGGAGGCGTCGAAGCTGAGCATCGTCGGCGCCGTGACGCCCGGTGGCATCTGCTTCAGCACCGTCTCCGAACTGGACGCGACTTCGGCCAGCGCCCTGTTTATATTCACATCCGGCTGGAAGAATATCTTGATGATGCCGTAATCCGGCATCGACTGAGACTCGATGTGCTGCACATCGTCCACGCTCGTCGTCACCGCGCGTTCGAAATAGGTGACGATGCGGCCGGACATATCATCCGCCGACAGGCCGTTGTAGCTGAAGACAACGGCGACGACTGGAATATTGATGTTCGGGAAGATATCCGTCGGCGTCTCCAGCGCCGCCTGAATCCCGAAAATGAGGACCAGCACGGCCATGACGACAAAGGTGTAAGGGCGCTTGAGCGCGATCGCGACGAGGTTCATGCAGCGCGCCCCGCCACGCGGATAAGCGATGGCTTGCCGCCGGGCATCAGACCCGAGAGAGGGTAGGCAGTACCAGTGTTTTGCGCTTGCGTCATGCCGGGGCCAGGTCAGGGAACGAACCAGACCTAAATTGCTGCGGCGCACAGTTAAGCCAAATGAATTCTCTTCACCGGCTGCTGCATGCTATGAATAGGCCGCTTCCTCAGCGGATCCTCTCCATGCGCCTCGGCCGGTTCGACCTTAATCTCCTGCCCGTTTTTGAAGCGATGATGCGCGCGCAGAGCGTGAAAAAAGCCGCCGACGAACTCGGCCTGAGCCAGCCCGCCGTGAGCCACGCGCTGAACCGCATGCGCCTCGCCCTCAAGGATCAACTCTTCGTTCGCACGCCTGATGGCATGCGCCCGACACCGCGGGCCGATCAATTGGCGGTCGCCGTGCGCGGTGCGCTCTCGGGCCTGCAGGCGGCACTTGAGCCCGAGCTGTTCCGGCCCGAAACCGCGGAGCGGCAGTTCTTCATCGCGGTGAACAACTACGCGGCCGTGGTTCTGGCACCTTTGATCGTGTCCGCCTGCGCGGCCATTGCCCCGGGCGTCAGAATTCGAGCTGCGGCCAAGCGGCACCCAGGGCCTCGCGGATCTGTTCGACCGCAGCGAACTCGACCTGGCGCTGATCGGCAACAGCCTGCCGGCCGAGCGGTTCGAATCGGCCGTACTGCTGGAAGACCGCTATGTCGCGGTGATGCGGCGCGGGCATCCCGCCTTGGGCCAGCCCCTCACCCTGGAGGCGCTGGGCAGCCTGCCGCATCTCGGCATCTCCTCGAGCCGTGAAAATCTCGGCTTCCTGGACAATGCGCTGAGCGCTGTGGGCCAAAGCCGCCATGTCACATTGCAGGCGCCCTATCTCTCGGCCGGCGCCTTGCTGACGGGCTCGGACCGCATCGTCGTGCTTGGCGAGCAGCTTGCCCGGGAATTCAGCCGCACCCACGCCGTGGATTTCGCGCCCCTTGCCATCCCGTCACCTGCCATCCGCAGCGTCATGGTCTGGCATCGCCGCGTCAGCGAGCAACCCGCGCATCGCTGGCTGCGGGAGACGATCAGCCAGACCGCGCAGCGGTTGCAGACAGGCCGTGGCTGCGTTCCGGCCCGTGCCTGATCGCAACCGCCGCCAATGATCTGATGAATTCACAACGCCGCGTCCCTGCGCCGCCATAAGAAAGAAGGGTAACAGGCGCGAGGATTTTGCGGAACCGCGGGCATTGTCACGTTAACGGGCATGAGCCGATGAGCTACGCCAAGCTGGTGGGATGAAGAAGCCGCCCGATCCGCACGATCGTCACCGCTTCCCGGCTGAGCTGATCAGGCGCGCTGTCTGGCTCTACCACGTCTTCGGTCTGAGCTTTCGCGACGTCGAGCGGTTCTGGGCCGAGAGCGACAGATGCCCAGGCCTTCAAAGTGTGGAACGAGGAGGTCTCACAACCGGACAGCTAGAGAAGGGCGCCAGTCGGATCGCCTGTTACCGCAACTGCCACAACCCGATGGGCCTGCGCGCGGGCGGCATGGTGAAGGGGATGTTCGGCCTGCCGCTGCTGTGACTGTCGGGGACGGATAGCTTGACGCGGCGCCAAGCCCGCGATGCGATGCAGGTGCCCGGCGGTGTCGGATCGGGAAGCGTGGCGGCGCTCGAAGTCATGCGGTCTGCCAGACGGCGCCGGACCGCGTCGAACGCCGCTCCGGTGACCATGAGGGGGGCGTAGCCACAGGCCTCCCAGCGGAGTGCCGTAAGACCAGGCTCCGGCTCACGGACGGCGCCCAGGCAGACAAAGGCAGAACGGTCGCCGGTATCGAGATAGGTCTCCACCGGCAGTCCTTCGGCGAGCACGACATCATGCGACGACAGCTCGATATGATAGTAGGTGACCGTCTCGACCGGACATTGCACGATGCTGACACCGTTGAGCAGCTGTTTGATGGGAATCAGGACATCGTCGACGAAGACCGCGTGATCCGGAGACAGCCAGAGATCACGGACAGGCTGCCCCGCCCCGAAGGCATGGGCGCGCACGCAGACCGGCCACACCGTGCGGGGATCCGGATGGGCCGCGCAATTGATCGTCCGGCGGCCGATCCAGATCACCGGTTCCAATGCGCCGGAGAGCGTGCGGACCTTGGTTCCGATGTCCAGTTCCTCCACCGCAACCTCGCCCGCCCCCGTTATGATCCGAACGCCGTGCGCGAAGCAGGGCATGATGATGGGCGTCTGCAAACCCGTCAGGTCATCCACGCTGGTGCCCGGATAGCCCGGCAGGGAGTTCCAGTCCGGATTGCTGGAGGTAATCGGCAGCATCTCGGCCCAATGGGTTACACTGCTTGCCGCGGTTCCAGACGACATTTGCATCGTAAAGATCGCGTCGCTTCCGGTTCCACTCAGAGTTCCATCGCCGATGGTGATGGTCTCTGTGGTTGGGTCCTGCGGATTGGCGGCTCCCAGTGGGGAGAAGCTCAGCTTCACCGACCCGTCTGCAAGTACCGAGCCGACGATCAGCATATACGACCAGCCGAAGCCGATATCGGTCGCGCTGATCCCGACGAGATAGCCGTCCGAATAGCTGTCGAAATGCCAGACCGTCTGATCCTGCACCGTTTCGACCACCGGCGTGTCGGTGTTGATCGCGTACTCGGCGGGCAGATAGGCCGTCGGCACATACCAATAAGTGTTGTCCAGCCAGTCACCCGCCGTCGAGTTCGACATCTTGTCTTCCGTCCATCAGCTCGTTGCGAATCCAGTTCGTATCACGATGCTAACGTTTTCTGTGAAAGAGCGAAAGCGGTGGCGGCGCAAAGTTTCGGGATCCTTTCCGGCATCAACCGGAAACACCTGCTTCCGCACCTCAGCGGCCACCCGGTACGGCATCAGGGCGGCGAAATGCGCTTGAATCTGGTCCAATTCTGGCGTTGAGCCGCAATGCGATGGCCAACCAACGCCCGTCTCGATCCCGCTACACCCAGCACAGCGAAAACGGGTAAGAGGCACCGGCACTGTCACATTGATCGACCGTGGTGATGTCACGCCGCGCTCGGCCCAGAGCCGCTCGACGTCGCGAAACCTCAGACTGAAGACGTGGTAGAGCCAGACAGCCTGCCTGATCAGCTCGGCCGGGAAGCCGTGACGATCGTGCGGATCGGGCGGCTTCTTCATCCCACCAGCCTGGCCTAGCTCACCGCCTCTGGCCAGTTAAGGTGACAATGCCCTTGGCGTCTTGGAGATGAGAGAGTCTGCGCTGTCACACACCAGCGCCCTTGGGGCTGCGGGCCGAAGCGGCTGCTCCGGCCCGCAGGATCATCAGAAGAGTTTGTGGTCGATGCCCACGAAGGTGATGGTGGTGCCATCATTCAGCGTCATGACATCGCTGCCGTCCACAACCGTCTCGGTCGGCAGATCGCTCATGGTGTAGCCATAACCGGCGAAGGCGAGATCGTCGTGGCTGTTGAAGTTGTAGATCGCCTCCGATCCGCCGGCATGACCCTTCATGAAAGCGAAGACGTCATTGCCCGTCCCCGCAACCACCGTGGAGGCACCGGAGCCGCCAACCATGCTGGATGCGCCGTTGTTCATATAAACGGCCACGGTTCCAGAATTGCCGAGCGGGTTGGTGAAATACTCCTGAGCCTGGGTGCCCGTGCCACCGATCAGCGTTGAATTGCCTGTCCCCGCAACGAATTCGGTAAGGCCGGTTCCGACATTCGCTCCGACTTCAAGCGTATTGCCGGTGCCACCGATGAGCACGGACGAGCCCGAGCCCGTTCCACCGTAGAGTGTGACCTCGGCAAAACCCGCGCCACCGACGGTCGCCGCACCTGCACCGCCATGGAAATCGAGCTGCCCGCCGCCACTGCCGCTGACCAGGAGACTGCCACCGGCACCGTTGACCGTCGTGGCTCCACCGGCCGCGCTCACGGTTGCTTCACCGGAAGCCGGCCCCTGGATCACGGTGCTGCTTGCCGCAGCCGACAGGTTCGCACCGCTGCTGAGGACGACCGAGTAGGAGGACCCAGCCTCGTTGACCGTGGCGCTGCCAGTATTGGCATACAGCGAGCCAAGACCCGCTACACGCTCGCTACCGCCAGCCGTGAGGAGCGTGGAGAACGCCATTCCACCGCCGCTGACGACAAGGAAGCCACCGCTATTGACCGTCGTGCTGGTGGCGGAGCCGCGATCCAGGACGAGGGTCCCCCCACTGCCGACAGTCGTGCTGACCGCTGCGCCACCGGCGGAAACGATAGCGAAGGCCCCGCCGTAGACCGTCATGTCGTAGGCCGTGCCGCCGGAAGAGATGAGGTTCGTGCCACCGTTGCTGACAGTCAGGCCAAGGGTCGTGCCGCCAGCGGAGACAACGTTCGTGCCGCCGCCGCTAACCGCCATACCAATGGCCGTGCCACCGGAGGAGACGATTTCAAAGCCGCCGCTGCTGACAGTTGCGCTGACAATGGTGCCGCCGGAGTTGACGACGACCGTTCCGCCGCTGTTGACAGTAGCGCTGACGAAACGTCCCCCCGCATTGACGACCGCCGTACCACCGCTGGCGACTGTTGCACTGAGCTCCGTGCCACCGGCGCCGACGACGGCCGTGCCGCCACCGCCAATAGTGCTGCTGATGGCAACACCACCGGACGAGACGTAATCCCTGCCGCCGCTCTGTACGGTCGTGCCCAGAGCGGTGCCCCCGGAGGCGATGACCTCCGTGCCGCCGCTGCTAACAGTCGTGCCGAGGGTCGTGCCGCCAGCGGAAACGACATCCATACCGCCGCTCAGCACCGTCGTGCCGACTGCACTGCCATAGACCTGTTCCACACCGCCGCTTAGCAGAGTGCCGCTTGCCACACCGCCGCCAAGGACGATCTCCAGCCCACTGCCTATAATGGTCGTGTTGTTGGCTGTCGCGCCGGAGCTGACAACTGCTGTGCCACCGCTGACCGTGATGCCGGTGACCGTGGTTCCAGAGAGGGCGACTTCTACGCCACCGCCGAGCACAGCCGTGCCGCTCACGACGCCGCCGGAGGCGATGACTTCCGTGCCGCCGCTGCTGACGGTCGCGCCGAGGGACGTGCCACCGGAGAAGACGTATTCCGTCCCGCCGGCCAGCACGGTTGTGCTGACAGCAACGCCGTAGACGTCCTGCACGCCACCGCTGAGGGTCGTGTCACTGGCAGTTGCACCGAAGGAGACCATCTCCAGGCCGCTGCCGAACACAGTGGTCCCGCTCGCGACGCCGCCGGAGCTGATGACGTCAGACCCGCCGCTCTGCACGGTCGCATTGAGGGACGTGCCGCCGGAGAAGACGTATTCCGTCCCGCCAACCAGCACGGTTGTGCTGACAGCAACGCCGTAGACGTCTTCCACGCCACCGCTGAGGGTCGTGCCACTTGCCACGCCGCCTGCGAGAACGATGTCGACGCCGCCGCTCTGCACGGTTGCATCAAAGGACATGCCGCCGGCGCTGATGACCTCCGTGCCGCCGCTCTGCACAGTCGCGCCGAGAGCGGTGCTGCCAGAGGAAACATAGTCCATACCGCCGCTTGACACGGTCACGCCGCTGGTCACACCGCCAGCGAAGACGATTTCGGTGCCACCACTCAGCACGGTCGTGTCGACAGCCGTGCCGCCGGAGCTGACAATCTCCGTGCCGCCGCTGCTGACGGTCGTGTCGAGGGACATTCCGCCGGCGCTGATGACTTCCGTGCCACCGAAGCCGACAATCGTGCCGCTCGCCAGACCGCTTGCGGAGACGTTTTCCACGCCGCCGGTCAGCACTGTCGTGCTCACGGCAACGCCATAGACGTCCTGCACGCCGCCGCTGAGGAGAGTGCTGCTGGCAACACCGCCCGCGCCGACAATCTCAAGGCCGCTGGCGAACACGGTCGTTCCGCTCGCGATACCGCCGGAGCTGATGACGTCAGACCCGCCGCTCTGCACGGTCGCATTGAGGGACGTGCCACCCGCGAAGACGTCTTCCGTGCCGCCGGTCAGCACGCTCGTGCTGACAGCAATGCCATAGACGTCCTGCACGCCACCGCTGAGGAGAGTGCTGCTGGCAACACCGCCCGCGTCGACAATCTCAAGGCCGCTGGCGAAAACGGTCGTTCCGCTGCCCAGGCCGCCGGAGCTGATGACGTCAGACCCGCCGCTCTGCACGGTCGCATTGAGGGACGTGCCACCCGCGAACACCTCTTCCGCGCCGCCGGCCAGCACGCTCGTGCTCACGGCAACGCCATAGACGTCCTGCACGCCACCGCTGAGGAGAGTGCCGCTCGCCAGACCACCGGAGGAGACGACCTCCCATCCGCTGCCGAACACGGTCGTGCCGCTCGCCAGACCGCCAGAGCTGATGACGTCAGACCCGCCGCTCTGCACGGTCGCATTGAGGGACGTGCCACCCGCGAACACGTCTTCCGCGCCGCCGGTCAGCACCGTCGTGCTCACGGCAACGCCATAGACGTCCTGCATACCACCGCTGAGGAGTGTGCCGCTCGCGAGACCACCGGAGGAGACGACCTCCAGTCCGCTGCCGAACACGGTCGTGCCGCTCGCCAGACCGCCAGAGCTGATGACGTCAGACCCGCCGCTCTGCACGGTCGCGTCGAGGGACGTGCCACCGGAGAAGACGTATTCCGTCCCGCCGGCCAGCACGGTTGTGCTGACAGCAACGCCGTAGACGTCCTGCACACCACCGCTGAGGGTCGTGTCACTGGCAGTTGCACCGAAGGAGACCATCTCCAGGCCGCTGCCGAACACGGTCGTGCCGCTCGCCAGACCGCCGGAGCTGATGACGTCAGACCCGCCGCTGCTGACGGTCGCGCCGAGGGCCGTGCCGCCGGAGAAGACGTATTCCGCGCCGCCGGTCAGCACCGTTGTGCTCACGGCAAAGCCGTAGACGTCCTGCACACCGCCGCTGAGGGTCGTGTCATTGGCAGTTGCCCCGAAGGAGACCATCTCCAGGCCGCTGCCGAACACGGTCGTGCCGCTCGCCAGACCGCCGGAGCTGATGACGTCAGACCCGCCGCTCTGCACGGTCGCGCCGAGGGCCGTGCCACCGGAGAAGACGTATTCCGTCCCGCCGGCCAGCACGGTTGTGCTGACAGCAACGCCGTAGACGTCCTGCACGCCACCGCTGAGGGTCGTGTCACTGGCAGTTGCACCGAAGGAGACCATCTCCAGGCCGCTGCCGAACACAGTGGTCCCGCTCGCCAGACCGCCGGAGCTGATGACGTCAGACCCGCCGCTCTGCACGGTCGCGCCGAGGGCCGTGCCGCCGGAGAAGACGTATTCCGTCCCGCCGGTCAGCACTGTCGTGCTCACTGCAACGCCGTAGACGTCCTGCACACCACCGCTGAGGGTCGTGCCACTCGCAACGCCGCCTGCGAGAACGATGTCGACGCCGCCGCTCTGCACGGTTGCATCAAAGGACATGCCGCCGGCGCTGATGACCTCCGTGCCGCCGCTCTGCACAGTCGCGCCGAGAGCGGTGCTGCCAGAGGAAACATAGTCCATGCCGCCGCTCGACACGGTCACGCCGCTGGTCACACCGCCAGCGAAGACGATTTCGGTGCCACCACTCAGCACGGTCGTGTCGACAGCCGTGCCGCCGGAGCTGACAATCTCCGTGCCGCCGCTGCTGACGGTCGTGTCGAGGGACATTCCGCCGGCGCTGATGACTTCCGTGCCACCGAAGCCGACAATCGTGCCGCTCGCCAGACCGCTTGCGGAGACGTATTCCGCGCCGCCGGTCAGCACTGTCGTGCTCACGGCAACGCCATAGACGTCCTGCACGCCACCGCTGAGGAGTGTGCTGCTGGCAACACCGCCCGCGCCGACAATCTCAAGGCCACTGCCGAAGACGGTCGTGCCGCTGCCCAGGCCGCCGGAGCTGATGACGTCAGACCCGCCGCTCTGCACGGTCGCATTGAGGGACGTGCCGCCCGCGAACACGTCTTCCGTGCCGCCGGTCAGCACCGTCGTGCTCACGGCAACGCCGTAGACGTCCTGCATGCCACCGCTGAGGAGAGTGCCGCTGGCAACACCGCCCGCGCCGACAATCTCAAGGCCGCTGCCGAAGACGGTCGTGCCGCTCGCGATACCGCCGGAGCTGATGACGTCAGACCCGCCGCTCTGCACGGTCGCATCGAGGGACGTGCCGCCGGCGAACACGTATTCCGCCCCGCCGGTCATCACTGCCGTGCTCACGGCAACGCCATAGACGTCCTGCACGCCACCGCTGAGGAGTGTGCCGCTCGCGAGACCACCGGAGGAGACGACCTCCAGTCCGCTGCCGAAGACGGTCGTGCCGCTGGCCAGGCCGCCGGAGCTGATGACGTCAGACCCGCCGCTGCCCACCGCCGTCTCGTAAGACCGACCGCCGGAAGAGATGATCTCCACGCCACCGCTGCTCACCAGCGTCCCGACGGTATGGCCCAAGGCGGAGACGATTTCGAAGCCGCCGCTCAGCACCGTCGTGCCGAACGCGTTGCCGAGCACGACTTCCGTGCCGCCGCTGAGAGTTGTGCCGAAGGTGCCCGCAACCGCGTCCGGCGCACCGCCCAGGTCGACTTCCAGGCCACCGCTCAAAACGGTCGTCCCGCTTGTCACGCCGCCCGCGGAGACGAGTTCCGTGCCGCCGCTCACCAAGGTGTTGTAGGTCCGCCCGCCCAAGGCGACGGCTTCCGTGCCGCCATTCAGCACGGTCGTGCCGCTCGCAACACCGCCCGCGCCGACAATCTCAAGGCCGCTGGCGAACACGGTCGTGCCGCTCGCGATACCGCCGGAGCTGATGATGTCAGACCCGCCGCTCCGCACGCTCGCGTCGACGGACATGCCACCGGAGAAGACGTCTTCCGCGCCGCCCGCCAGCACAGTCGTGCCGATCGCGCTGCCGTAGACGTCCTGCACACCACCGCTGAGGGTCGTGTCACTGGCAGTTGCACCGAAGGAGACCATCTCAAGGCCGCTGCCGAACACGGTCGTGCCGCTCGCCAGACCGCCGGCGTTGATGACGTCAGACCCGCCGCTCTGCACGGTCGCGCCGAGCGACGTGCCGCCGGCGAACACGTCTTCTGCGCCGCCGGCCAGCACAGTCGTGCCGATCGCGCTGCCGTAGACGTCCTGCACACCACCGCTGAGGGTCGTGCCACTGGCAGTTGCACCGAAGGAGACCATCTCCAGGCCGCTGCCGAACACGGTCGTGCCGCTCGCCAGACCGCCGGAGCTGATGACGTCAGACCCGCCGCTCTGCACGGTCGCGCCGAGGGACGTGCCGCCGGAGAAGACGTATTCCGTCCCGCCAACCAGCACGGTTGTGCTGACAGTAACGCCGTAGACGTCTTCCACGCCACCGCTGAGGGTCGTGCCACTCGCAACGCCGCCCGAGGAGACGATCTCCAGGCCACTCCCGAACACGGTCGTGCCGCTCGCCAGACCAGCGGAGAGCACGACATCCGTACCCCCACTGCTCACCATGGTGCCGAGCGCCTTGCCTCCCGCCGAGACAATCTCCACCGCGCCCGACGCGATCATCGCATCAATCGCTGTTCCATCAACGATGAAGGTGCTCCCGCTCGCAACCTGGATACCGCTGCTCATCACGCCGGCCGCCAGTTCGACGACACCCCCGCTGGTGACCGTGGCGCTGAGGACAGTACCACCGGCTAAAATGAGAGTGCCGCCGCTGCTCACGGTCGCCATGCTATCCGTGCCGCCCGAGGACACGACATCCGAACCACCGCTGCTGACGATCGTGTCAAGAGACAGACCGCCCGCGCTGACAATCTCCGTGCCTCCGGAGAGGACAGTCGTGTCGAGAGCGGTGCCGCCTGAAGAGACGATGTCCAAACCCCCGCTGAGCGTGGCGCTGACGCCTGTGCCACCGGCACTGATGATATCCGTGCCGCCAAAGAAAACGGTGGTGCCGCTGGCGACGCCGCCGGAATAGATGGATTCCCTGCCCCCGCGGCTGACGGTGGTATCCTGGGCCACACCACCGGAATTGATCGCTTCAGAACCGCCACTGTTGACGGTCGTGCTGGTCGCCATGCCGTAGACATAGTCCACGCCGGCACTGAGCACGGTTGTGCTGACAGCGCTGCCGAGGATGATTTCCTGGCCGCCGCTCAACGTGCTGCCGCTGGCCAGGCCACCTGAGCGGACGAGCTCTGTGCCGCCGAAGAAGACCGTGCCGCTGAGCGCCGTGCCCCCGGCGGAGACGTATTCTACACCGCCGCTGCTGACAGCCGCGCTGACGGCCGTGCCGCCCGCGCCGACAATCTCGAGGCCGCCGGCGAACACGGTCGTTCCGCTCGCGATACCGCCGGAGCTGATGACGTCAGACCCGCCGCTGCCCACCGCCGTCTCGTAAGACCGACCGCCGGAAGAGATGATCTCCACGCCGCCGCTGCTCACCAGCGTCCCGACGGTATGGCCCAAGGCGGAGACGATTTCCGTGCCGCCGCCCAGCACCGTCGTGCCGAACGCGTTGCCGAGCACGACTTCCGTGCCGCCGCTGAGAGTTGTGCCGAAGGTGCCCGCAACCGCGTCCGGCGCACCGCCCAGATCGACTTCCAGGCCACCGCTCAAAACGGTCGTCCCGCTTGTCACGCCGCCCGCGGAGACGAGTTCCGTGCCGCCGCTCACCAAGGTGTTGTAGGTCCGCCCGCCCAAGGCGACGGCTTCAGTGCCGCCATTCAGCACGGTCGTGCCGCTCGCAACACCGCCAGAGCTGATGACGTCAGACCCGCCGCTGCCCACCGCCGTCTCGTAAGACCGACCGCCGGAAGAGATGATCTCCACGCCGCCGCTGCTCACCAGCGTCTCGACGGTATGGCCCAAGGCGGAGACGATTTCGAAGCCGCCGCCCAGCACCATCGTGCCGAACGCGTTGCCGAGCACGACTTCCGTGCCGCCGCTGAGAGTTGTGCCGAAGGTGCCCGCAACCGCGTCCGGCGCACCGCCCAGGTCGACTTCCAGGCCACCGCTCAAAACGGTCGTCCCGCTTGTCACGCCGCCCGCGGAGACGATTTCCGTGCCGCCGCTCACCAAGGTGTTGTAGGTCCGCCCGCCCAAGGCGACGGCTTCAGTGCCGCCATTCAGCACGGTCGTGCCGCTCGCAACACCGCCCGCGCCGACAATCTCAAGGCCGCTGGCGAACACGGTCGTTCCGCTCGCGATACCGCCGGAGCTGATGATGTCCGTACCACCGCTGTTGACCGTGGTGTTGCTGGCCACGCCATCCCAGCCGACGACTTCCGTGCCGCCGCTGTTGACCGTGGTGTTGCGGGCCACGCCATCCCAGCCGACGATTTCCGTGCCACCGCTGTCAACCGCCGTGTCGCTGGTGACGCCGTAGCTGACGTCTTCCACGGAAGCGTTGTTAACAGTCGTGCTGGTAGCCCAGCCGTCAACGTATTGCGTGCCGCTGTTAATTGTCGTGTCTGTGGCACCACCGTCAACATACTGCGTGCCACCGCTCACGTTCGTGTCCGTGGCATTGCCGTAGACGAATTGCACGCCGCCGCTGCTGACGGTCGTGCCCGTGGCAGCGCCGTAAACGAATTGCTCGCCACCACTTCTGACGGTCGTGCCCATGGCACTGCCGTAAACGGATTGCGCACCACCACTGTTGACGGTCGTGCCCGTGGAGCTGCCGTAAACGGACTGGTCGCCACCACTGTCGACCGTTGTGTCGAGGGCGAGGCCGCCGGAGCTGACGACCTCCGCACCACCGTAGTTGACAGTCGTGCCGAAGGCGATGCCGCCGGAGGAAACCAGGTCGCTGCCGCCAGCGTCGATAGTTGTGTCGCTGGCAAGGCCGCCGAACTGGATAGCCTCCACACCGGAGGAGAGTACCGTCGTGCTCGTGGCCATGCCGTAAACGTCTTCCACGCCGCCGCTGCTTACGGTTGTGCTGACAGCGCTGCCGAGGACGATTTCCTGGCCGCCGCTCAACGTGCTGCCGCTGGCCAGGCCACCGGAACGGACAAGTTCGGTGCCGCCGAAGAAGACCGTGCCGCTGAGCGCCGTGCCCCCGGCGGAGACGTATTCGACACCGCCGCTGCTGACAGCCGCGCTGACGGCCATGCCGCCCGCCGCAATGATTTCTGTGCCGCCGCTAGTGATGGTCGTGCCGCTCGCGATACCGCCGGAGCTGACGATGTCAGACCCGCCGGCACTCACCAGGGTGTCGGTGGCTATGCCGCCGGAGGAGACGACTTCCAGGCCACCGCTGCTCACGGTTGTGCTGACAGCGCTGCCAAGGACGATTTCTTCGCCCCCACTCAGGGTCGCGCCACTCGCCAGACCACCGGAAAGAACAAGTTCCGTGCCACCGAAGAAGACGGTGGCGCCGAGCGCCATGCCCCCGGCGGAGACAACTTCCATACCGCCGCTGCTGACCGTCGGTACTGATCGCGGCGCCACCCGCGCTGATGACGTTAGATCCGCCGCTGATGACCGTGGCGTCAACACTCAGGCCGCTCGCGGAGACGATTTCCGTGCCACCGCTGCTCACCGTGGTGTCGCGGCTCTGGCCGAAAGCGGAGACGACTTCAAAGCCAGCGCGACTGACAGTTGCCGCCATGGAGACCGCCTCGATTAGGTCGATCCCCACGACAATTTCCGTTCCGCCGCTGCTTACCGTAGTGTTGTCACTCTGGCCGAACGCGGAGACGACTTCCATCCCGCCGCTGCCGACAGTCGTATAGTTGGCAACGCCTCCCTCGGAGACGATTTGATAGCCGCTGCTCAGCACAGTCGTGCTGAGTGCGCTGCCGTAAACATACTCCGCGCCGCCGCTGCTGAGCGTCGCGCTGATATCAGTGCCGCCGGAGAGGACGGTGATGCTGGCCCCGCCGCTGACTGTGAGCCCGCTGCTAATGACACCGGAGGGAACGATAATCTCTGGTGGGGACGCATCCGCGGTCAGGAGCGTGCCACTGGCTCCATCCGAGGTGAGGGTGAAGTTGTCTCCCGCACCAGCAGCAAGGGTGAAAGAGGCAGAGTTCGCGCCTTCATAAATCGTGAGTGTATTGGCGCTCAGGGAATAGGTGGACGCTCCAGAGCTGAAGGCCAGATAACGCAAATCGACCACGCCGCCGCCCGAGAAGGACAGGCCACCCGAGACCACCGCGCTGGTGGATTCTAGGTACAACGTGCCACCGGACAGAACCGTGTTCGAGGTAACACCGTCGCTGAGGACGTATAGGGCACCACCGCTACCAACAGTCGTGCTAATCGCCGTGCCGGTGCTGAGGACGAATTCACGGCCGCCGGCGCTGACCATTGCCCCGCTGGCAACACTGTCCGGGTCGATCTGTTCGGCGCCACCGGCCAGCACAGTGGTACCGCTGTCACCACCGGATTCGACGACTTCAAAGCCACCGTCACTGACAGTGGCGTCGATCGCCGTGCCGCCGCTGAGGACGTATTGTCTGCCGCCGTCACTGATGACAGTGTCAATGGCCGTGCCGCCGGCGTTGACCACGATCTCCCCCTGGCTGACCACATCGAGACCGCTGGACGTGTCCCCGCCGCTAACGGTGAGGGATGACGAGACTATAGCCATGGAGCAGTACTTTCAGGAGAAATTATTGAGTTGGTCAGCAGGAGCTTGACCGAACGACGTTCAGCACAGGATGAAAGGCAATGCCGCCGATTGAATCAACAGGCGCGGTGGTCGATGAATCTCTGACGAGAACCGCCTGTCGGCCGGTGAGAATTAGTCGGGCGGGCAAGGCAGAAAAGGAACCTCGACTTCAAAATACACGGCATCATTCAGCATGACACGGCATCGCCAAAGTTCAGATCACTCAAAATCCCAAGCACTCCTTCGCAACGCCCGCGAAACCGCCACCTCGTATTTTGTCTTATCTCGCTTTGCAAGGGCCTGATCATCTTAAAAAACTGATAACTTCTTCTGGGACATCAGTACTTGTAAGTATTTGTGGTGTCGGCGCAGCCCTGCGAATAGTTCCTCTTGGTATAGAAGACGTCCGCGCATCTCGGATGAGCATAATTGGCAGGGCGGAACTTTAGAGTATCTTTCAAAACGGGCGTGTTGTACGGATCGATGAAAGGGGCGCAATACCCGCTTTATCTGCGAAAGCGTCGTGATCTGCCGTCGCATGGGCGACCCATGCCGATCCATCTACCTGCCCGGCGGTTTTGGCGCCTCAACGCCGCTTGTGAACTGATGCGGTGGATGCCCCCGACGGCGTCGTATGATGCGTGGGCGGCGCAACGGTAGTGCCAAGACAGGAGGGGCCTATGGCGGCAGTTCCTATCCTGGCGATCGACCTGACGAAGCGGAGCTTCCAGGTTTGTGCGACGGATCGGGGTGGGGCGGTTCTATTCAACCGCGTGGTATCTCGAACCAAGCTCCAGCAAGACTCAAAGTCTGAAATCCTCGCCGAACCGGTCGATCTGGTGCATGCGCTCATGCAGGATCGTGACAATGCCGATGTCCCCGTTCGAGAGACGCCGCCAATACACGACATGCCGCTCGTAGCGGAACATAAAGCCATCGACGTCAAATGCCGCCGGAACCGGCCGCGACATCATCGTGTGAGACTCAATACGCTCGAAGGCTTCGAACAATCCAGTGATGTACGGTTCCGCCTGTTCCGCGCCCCAGCGGTCACGCGTGTTGCGATAGATGTCGTCGAGACGATGGGAGGCCGCCTCTTGAATCCGAACGGCCATGGCCAGATCAGCGTCGGTTGCGCGCGATGACCTCGGCCGCGGTCAGGGGCTGATACGCGGAATCCGGCGCGGCGAAAGCATGCGTCAACTCGGCTTTGAGGCGATCAAACGCCTCCTGGTCGGTACGTTCCTTGTCCCGCCGGATCAGGTCGCGGATATACTCGCTCACGTTTTCGTAGACGCCGTTTTCGCCAACATTCGCCTGGACGAAATCATTGAGCGCTCCGCTCAGGCGGACAGTCAATGTGGTCTGTCTGGTCATGGCGTTCTCCGCGCCCGGCTCGTCTTCTATATAATCAAAAATGAATACGACGGGAAGCCCTGGGCTTTCGGCGAGGTGGGATGCTTTGTGGGCCTGGGCACTGCCTGTCCGCTTGATCGGGAAGATTACCCTCCTCTAAGCCAAGCCGACTGCCGGGATTTCCGCTAAACACCGAACTCTCCGCCCGGCTTGCGCGTTCCGGTTGATCGTGATCGGCCAATCCGGTGATCATGATGATGCTGGTAACGGCGGCAGCGAGCCGTGGCGGCTGACAGTTTTCAACCGAGGGCGGTGTCGGTCCTGCAGGCAGCTTGAGGGGCCCGGCGCCGTCCGCCAAAGATAGTGTCTCGTGGCGCGAGAGTTCGCTCCCGTCCCGAGAAATCACCACGGTCGATTAACGTGACAGTGCCCAATGAATGTTCTTGACATTCCCTGTCGAAGTCGGATTGACTTGCGCCGTGCAATCGGTTGCATAGCCGGCGCACAGAGGATGTTCAGGAGTTACAGTTGGCGCCAAGGCAATTTCAACCGCAGGCCATGCCGACCATCAGCCTGGTGGCTGAACAAGCTGGCGTATCGCGCGCGACGGTCTCCCGCGCCTTCAGCAAGCCGGATTTGCTCAATCCGGCAACGGTCGAGCATGTCAAGAAAGTCGCTGGCCAGCTCGGCTATGTTCCCAATCAGGTCGCGCGTGCGCTGAGCACGGGCCGCGCCGGCAATATCGGCCTGATCGTGCCTGATATCGCCAATCCTTTCTTTTCTACACTTATCCGCTCTGCCCAGGCCTGCGCCTATACTTTGAGCTATTCGACAATATTGGGCGACTCGGATGAAAATCCTGCGCTGGAGGACTTGCTGCTGGCCAGGCTCGCCCCCCAGGTCGACGGATTCATCCTGGCGTCGCCGCGCCTGTCCAAGCAGCGCATCGAAGCCCATGCCAGCCGCCGGCCGGTCATTCTGGTGAACCGCGATGTTGCTGATATTCCGCGCATATTGATTGATTCGTCTGCTGCCTTCGAAAAGGCGGTCGATCATCTGGCCGCGCTCGGGCACCGCTCCGTGGTCTATGTCGGCGCGCCCAAGGCGTCCTGGGCCAATCAGCAGCGCCAGAAGGCGGTGACGAAAGCGGCGGCGCGCAACGGTATCACCGCGACCCTGCTGCATGTCGCCCGCCCCAGCTACGATGCCGGGCGCGCCTCCGTCGCCGATATTCTGCCGACCGGCGCGACCGCGGTCCTCGCCGTCGATGATGTGGTGGCGCAGGGCATCATCGCGGGCCTCAGCGGCTTCAACCTCACTGTTCCCAACGATATCAGCGTGATCGGGTGCGACGATATCATCGCCATGATGACGCACCCTCCCCTGTCATCCGTCGCGGTCTATGCCCGCGAGGCCGGCAGGCGCGCGGCCGAATTGCTGGTCGCAATACTCAACGGTCCTTCGCCCAAGGAAACGCGGATCGTTCAAACCTCCGATCTCGTTCTGAGATCAACGGTGGCCCCGCCGTCGTATTCTCCTGGAGTTAAGAGAAAAAAGCATGAAACTCGTTCTCAACAGTGATGTTAAGGAATTGGCCCGTCAGGCCGCTTTGCTCGGCGGCGATGCCATCGCCCGGGCGATCGCCGAACGCGGACAGGCCAATATCATCTTGGCGACCGGCGCCAGCCAGTTCGAAGTGATGAACGCGCTGCGCGCGCGCACCGATATCGAGTGGCAGAAGGTCACGGCTTTCCATCTCGACGAATATATCAACCTGCCCGAGGATCATCCGGCAAGCTTTCGCCGCTATCTCACGGAACGCTTTGTCGCGCACGTCCCGACCATCGGTGCCTTCCACTTCGTCAACGGCAATGCCCCCGATATAGACGCCGAAATCGCGCGCCTGGATCAGCTCATCGCCGCGCATCCGATCGACGTCGTCTTCGCCGGCGTCGGCGAAAACGGCCATCTGGCCTTCAATGATCCGCCTGCCGAGTTCCACGACAAAATGGGCTTCAAAGTCGTCGTGCTCGACGAGCTTTGCCGCAAGCAGCAGTACGGCGAGGGCTGGTTCGCCCGGCTCGAGGATGTGCCGCCGCGCGCGATCACGATGACCATTCCCCAGATCATGGACGGCGCCCTGATGATCCTGTCGGTATCCGGTGAGCGCAAGGCCGCGGCCATGCGGGAGACGCTGGACGGGCCCGTCACACCAAGCTGCCCGGCCTCCATCGTGCAGCAGCATCCGGCCTGCACCCTCTTCGCGGACCCTGACGCGGCCAAGCACGTGCGTGCCGAAACCATCAAAGCCTTGGCTTGATCATAATCATAAACACATGAGGAACTGATCCATGCGAGGACTATCCGCCTGCGCGGTCGGAAGCGTGATCGCTTTCGCCGCGAGCCTGTTCTCCGGCGCTCCGGCAATGGCCCAGAGCGCCGGCCCGAAGCCGGCGCACCCTTTGGTGATCAGCGTCATCGACGTCGCCGGTGACCTGCAGCTCAGCCAGAAAGTGCTCGAGAAATTCCGCCAGGAACATCCCGACCTCGTGGCGCGCTATGTCTTTACGCAGGCGACCGCACCGGAACTGGCCGCCAAGCTGAAGGCCCAGGAAGACGCCGGCCGCCTCGACATCGATCTCGTCCTCACCGGAAATGACGCGCTCGCCGCCGGCATGAGCATGGGCCTTTGGCTCAACATCCTGCCGACCTACCAGGCGCTGTTTCCGGACCTCTCCAAGCTTTATTCGCCCGGCGCCTATGAGATGCAGCAAATGGCGAACGGCCAGGCGATCCTGGATGATTGGACCCCCTCCGGCCCGCTGCTCGAATATGCGCCTGACCGGGTCAAGTCGCCGCCGACAACCGCCGCCGGGCTCCTCTCCTGGTGCCAGGCCCATCCCAATCGCTTCATGTATGCGCGCCCGGCCAATTCCGGGCCGGGCCGCACCTTCGTCATGGGGCTGCCTTACCTTCTCGGCGACAAGGATCCGAGCGACCCGGTCCACGGCTGGGACAAGACCTGGGCCTATCTGAAGCAGTTGAACAGCTGCATCGAATACTATCCCTCCGGCACCGGAGAGACTTTGAAAGAACTCGGCCAGGGGTCGCGTGACATCGTGGCGATCACCACCGGGTTTGACGTGAACGCGCGCTATCTCGGCATCGTGCCCGAGGATGACAAGGTCGCGACCCTGCAAGGCTTCCATTGGGTCGGCGACGGCAATTACATGGCCATTCCGAAGGGCGTCGCGCCCGAGAAGGTCAACGTCCTGCTGCAACTCCTGGCCTTCACCCTGCAGCCGGCGCAGCAGGCCTACATGTTCGATGACGGCTACATGTATCCCGGCCCTGCCGTCCGTGGCGTCTCCATCGCCATGGCCCCGAGCGAGAGCCAGGACACTTTCAAAACCTACGGCCGCTCCGAATATGACGGGCTGATCGCCAACAATCCCATCGATCCGCCGCTCGGCGCCAAGCAGCTGGTTGAAATGTTCGACATGTGGGACCGCCTGATCGGCGCCACAAAAGCAACGCAATAAGCACCAGGGAGGCCGTTCAGGTGAGTATGCTCGTAGAACTGTCAAGCATCGGGCAACAGGTGTCATGACGATCGCATCCCGGACTTTCAAAGAGCTGCGATTGGAGGACATCCGTTGTTCATTCGGCGCCTTCAACGCGTTAGGGGGCGTCTCCCTCACAATGGCAAAAGGTGAGTTTGTCGCGCTCCTTGGTCCCTCCGGATGCGGGAAAACGACAGCGCTCAATTGCATTGCGGGGCTACAGCATCTCACCTCCGGCAGCCTCTGGCTTGACCACCAGCGGATAGACCAGCTGAAGCCGGAGCAGCGCGGCTTCGGCATGGTCTTCCAGAACTACGCCCTCTTCCCCCACCTCACGGTGCGCAAGAACGTGGGCTTCGGCTTGAAGATGCAAGGCAAGCCGCGCTCCGAGATCGACCGGAAGGTGGAGGAAGCGCTCGCACTCGTCCGCTTGCAGGAGCAAGGGACCAAGCTGCCCGGCCGCCTCTCGGGTGGCCAGCAGCAACGGGTGGCCATCGCCCGCGCCATCGTGGTCGAGCCGCCGCTCGTGCTGATGGACGAGCCGCTCTCCAACCTCGATGCCAGGCTGCGCCTGGAGATGCGCGGCGAGATCCGGCGCATCCATAATCTGCTTGGCTCGACGACAATCTATGTCACGCATGATCATGACGAGGCTTTGTCGCTCGCCGACCGTATCGTCGTGCTGCGGGACGGCCGGGTGCGGCAGGAGGGTTCGCCCGAGACACTGTTCCGCCGGCCGTCCAAGCCTGATGTCGCGGCCTTCATGGGCTATCGCAACCTCCTCCCCTGCCGCGTGCAGGCCGTCAACGGTGACCGCGCCCGGGTTGAGGTGGCCGATGCCGTGATCGGCGCCACGGTGATCGAGCCGGTCGGGAACCGGGCCGGGGTTATTGCCATCCGGCCGGATGACCTGACGCCGATGGCCGAGGGCCCGATCGCCGCGACGGTCGAAAATGCAGAATTCCGCGGGCAGGATTTTTATGGCGTGGCCCGCACATCGGGCGGCGACGCGCTCTTCTTCCGCTCCGAGAGCCGCGTGAGGCCGGGGGACGCGCTCAGGCTGGGCGCCCTGGACGATCATGTTCTCCTCTACCCCGAGGAGGAGCAGACATGACGCAAGAAGCGGTCCGCACGGACATGGCCCTGCAAACGCTCCGCCAGGATGCCTCGATCTCGTTCAGAACCCGCATGAAACGTGCGGGCTGGGATGGCACAACCCTCCTGCTCATCCCGGCGATCGCGCTCGGGCTGATCCTCTTCGCCTACCCTTGCGTCTATGGCGTCATCCTGTCCTTCAGGCCCAAGACGGGCGGCCTTTTCGCCAGCTACGCGCAGTTCTTCAGCGATCCCTTTCTGTACCAGACGCTTTTCAAGACGCTGTGGATCGCCCTGCCCGTCACCTTCGTCAATCTGGCCATTGCGCTGCCCAGCGCCTTGTGCGTGCGCCGGACCCGGCGGCAGAGACTGCTGACAACGATCCTGGTGCTGCCGATCACGCTCGGCACCGTGCTGATCTCGGAGGGATTGCTCAATTATCTCGGGCCGGAGGGGTGGTTCAACCGCATCTTTCTGTCTCTTGGCCTGATCTCCGAACCGATGCGGCTCGTGCACAACTACTGGGGCGTCTTCATGTCCCTGATCATCACGGACTTCCCCTTCGCCTTTCTGCTGACCTTGTCTTATGTCAGCGGGCTGGACCCCGCACTGGAAAAAGCGGCCTCCACGCTTGGCGCGGGGCCGGTACAGCGCTTTCTGACGATCGTCTTTCCGCTGATCCTGCCCGGCCTCGCCATCACCTTCTGCCTCTGCTTCGTCGATGCGTTTTCGGTCTTTCCGTCGGCCGTGCTCCTCGGCGCACCGGCAGGGGCGACGCGCGTCATCTCCATCGCCGCATACGAAGCGGCCTTCGAGCAGTTCAACTATTCGCTTGGATCAGCCATCGCGATCCTGATGGGTGCGGCGCAGCTGATCGTGGTCGGGGCCGTGCTGGCGGCGCGGCACTTCGCCTATAGCGGCCCGATGACGACGGGCAAGGGGTGAACGCCATGCGCAATTTCGCCATTGCCGATAAAATCTGGACCACGGCCGTCTGGGTGTTCCTGGGCTTCATGGTGCTCAACATTCTCGGCCTGATGGGAACGGTCGTCGTCAACTCCTTCGGAAACCATTGGTTCGATAGTTGGCTGCCGGGCGGCTTCACCACGCGCTGGTATCGCGCGGCGTGGTCGGAGTTTCAGCTCGGCGACCTGATCACCACGACCTTCGAGATCGTTATCGCGGTCGTGCTGCTCTCCGTGCTCATCGGCGTTCCGGCGGCGTACGCCATGGCGCGGCGGGATTTCCGCGGCAAGCGGGCGATCCTGCTCCTGTTCATCCTGCCGCTGCTGGTGCCGCCCATCACCTACGGCATTCCGCTGGCGACCGTGCTCTACCGCTCGGGTGTCGGCGGCACGCTGGGCGGGGTGATCCTGGCCAATCTCGTGCCCGCCGTGCCGTTCGTCATTCTGATGATGATCCCCTTCATCGAACAGATCGACCCGCGCATAGAAGCGGCCGGCCGTGTCTTCGGCGCCGGCACCATGCGGCTTTTCCTTTACGTCCTCGCGCCCATGCTCGCGCCCGGCATCCTGGCCGCGATCCTCCTGACATTGGTCCGGACAATGTCGATGTTCGAGTTGAGCTTCCTCGTCTCCGGCCCGACCAGCCAGACGCTCGTCGTGGCACTCTACTACTCCGTCTTCGCCGCAGGCGTCCGCGCCGGACAGTCCATCGATTCGATGGCGGTCATCTACACAGCCAGCACCGTTGTCTGGCTTCTCCTCGCACTTCGCTTCATCAACCCGACCCAGATCGTCGGGCGCGCACGGGCGTGACACTGAGGGGCGGGCGCAGGGGAAGGGTCATCCAGCGATAAGATTCGGTCTCTATTCGATATGAATTTGACCGGAAGATATTGACAAGAAATGAGGTTGAGCCGCACCCTCTGGCATCTCGCGATCTGACGTCACGACCCTGCCGTGCGTTTGCTTTCCACCACAATGGAACCTGCGCGATGCCAACATTTACAGTCACCAATCTGAACGATTCCGGCGCCGGTTCGCTGCGTGATGCGATCGAGGCCGCGAACACCGCCGGGGTGCCCGCAACCATCACCTTCGATGTTGCGGGCACCATCACCCTGCAATCGGGCCTGCCCGCCATCAGTTCCACCGTGACAATCGACGGCACCTCGGCTCCCGGCTACACGGCTGGCGGCGCGCCGATGGTCGGCATCAACGCCAATGGCAATCCGGGTCTGACCTTCGCCGCCGGCTCGGATCACTCGCAGCTGCTCGGCCTTTCGGTCGGCAATGCGTCGGGCGCGGGCGTCACGCTCGATGCCAGCAACATCACCGTAGCCGGTGACTATATCGGCCTCGCCACCAATGGCACAGCCCTGGGCAATGGTGGCGACGGCATCTATGTCTCGTCCAGTTCCTCAGACAACAACATCGGCTCCAACCCCGATGCAGCCTCGGGCGTCGTCTCCAACGTCATTTCCAACAATGGCGGCAGCGGCGTGGCGCTCGACGGGTCGTCCGGCAATACGCTCGTCAACAACTATATCGGCACCGACCCGACCGGCACCATCGCCATGGCCAATGGCGCCAACGGCATCCTGGTCACCGGGGGCTCGAACGGCAACACCATCGGCGGCACCGCCTATACCGATACAGGCACCGGGGCGGAGAACGACCCGACGGGGGACAAGGGAACAGTCACCCCCACCTTCGTCACCCCGCCGCTCGGCAATCTCGTCTCCGGCAATACCGGCGACGGCATCCTGATCAACGACAATTCACAGAACAACGTGCTGAACGGCAATTTCGTCGGCACCACGGCCAGCGGCAACAGCGCGCTCGGCAATGGCGGCGATGGCGTCGCGATCGACAATGCCAACAACAATTACCTGATCGGCTGCCAGTTCGTTAACAATCCGTTCGTTTACTACAATGTCGTCAGCGGCAACGGCGGCAACGGGCTGCACATCACGAATTCCGACAATATCACCGTCCAGGCGAATTTCTTCGGCGTCGGCGCCAATAATGCGACCGTGGTCGGGAATGCGCTGAACGGCATCCTGGTCGATGGCACGTCAAGCGATGTGCAGGTCGGCGGCGTCATCCCGCTCGGCAATGTCTCGGCCGGCAACGGCCTCAACGGCATTGAAGTCACCGGGGCGGTCAGCAACTTCACGACCTTCAACACCTTCGGCGGGCTCTTTGCCTTCGGCTGCGCGGCCCCCAATGGCAATGACGGGCTGCTGATCACCGCGACCGGCGGCAACGAGTCAGTTCAGACGAACGTCTTCTCAGGCAACGACAATAACGGCATCGAAATCGGCGGGAACGCCTCCGGCGTCACGGTGGACCCGGATATCGTCGGCATGAATACGTCCGGCCAGACCCCGCTGGCCAATGGCGGCGACGGCCTCCTCATCGACGGCACGGCGCATGACAATACCGTCGGCGGCTATCAGCTCTCCGTCATTCCGGAGAACGTCTTCTCCGGCAATGACGGCTATGGCGTGGCGATCGGGGGCCAAGCCTATGACAATACCGTCTACAACAGCTATGTCGGCGTCAACGTGCTCGGCGAGACGGCGGAAGGAAACGGCGCGGGCGGCATCCTGGTCGATGGCGAGGCGACCGGCAATGTCATCGGCGGCGTCACCAGCACCCCGCAATATCCCGTCGCGGATGTCGTCAGCGCCAATGACGGTGACGGCATCACCCTGACCAGCGGCACCTCGGACACCTCGATCCTCAACAATATCATCGGCTACGGCGCGCAAGGGGTGGCCCCCTTACCCAATAGCGGCGAGCCGCTCGTGACCAACGGAAGCACCGGCAATACGATCGAAGGCAATCAGATCATCTCATGCTTTGCCGCCGGCACGCCGATCCGCACCGACCGGGGCGACCTCGCGGTGGAGCAGCTGGCGGTGGGGATGCGGGTCTGGACTGCGGATGCGGGCTACCAGCCCATTCGCTGGATCGGCCGGCGGGTGATTGACTGTGCGCGCCATGAGCGGCCGGAAAGCGTTCTCCCGGTGCGGATCCGCGCCCATGCCTTCGGGCCAGGACAGCCCGCGGCTGATCTGCTGCTCTCGCCCGACCATGCGGTCTTCTTCGAAGGCGTGCTGATTCCGGTCAAGCACCTCATGAACGGAAAGAATGTCGCGCAGCGGCACCGGCCGGAGCGCATCGCCTATTTCCACGTCGAACTTGCAAAGCATGCCGTCATTCAGGCGGCGGGCCTTACGGTCGAAAGTTATCTCGATACCGGGGATCGCTTGTCCTTCGAGGGCGGAGAGGCGGTGGCACTCCACCCGCGCTTCGGCGGCGAACGCACGGACATCGCCCTCGTCATGGATGCGCTGGGCTGCGCACCGCTGCGGGTCACCGGCGCCGAGGTCGATCGCGCCCGCGCGCTCCTGGGCGCGCGGACAGCGAAGGCGCGGCCGGCAAAGGCGCGGCGTTTGCGGGCTTAAAGCTGAGAGCCCGATGACCTTGGGTCTCAACGACCCAAAGTCTGAAATCGGTCTCTCATCGATTGAAATTAAGCGAGATTCAGATTTCAGGTTGATCCAACCTGAAATCATCTCGCTCCGGAACCCGGTCCGACGGATCGCGTCTGACCGGGTGACGCAACACGTAAAGACAATGTGAAGGCGGCGTCCGTGACCCGATAGGCCGGACGCCGCCTTATTGTCTGACCCGCGCGCGTCGCAGGTCGCAGGGCGGTCGATGCAACCACCTTTCTCATAACGAGGCCCGCTGCCCGCTCGCCGAAGGTGATACGATCGCATAGGCGGCACCGGCGCCGCCACGCTCTCCCGTCGCGCTATCCTCGCGTGGTCAGAGTTCCAGCCTTCCACTAAAATATTGGACAATAGAAATAGCCAGCAAAATAGAAATATTTGCGATACGACAATAAAAATGCCAGTCAATCCAGAAGCCCATAAACGAAATCAATTTCGTAATTTCGCGCGGCTTATTGGAAAAAGATTTTAAGGTAAAATTATTTTGTGATGCCAGCTGGGGAATTTTGAAATATTGACCAAATTCATGGATGGAAAGTTCCATAGGCAGCAGCGAGTTTTGCGGCCTTTGATTTCGTAGTTTATTTGAGCAACGGAGGTTGTAGTCGTGTCGACTTTGTCACGCAGATCAATCCTGGCCGCCGGCGCCGCCGGTGGTAGTGTCGTGGTGACGGCGGCGGCGCATGCCGCGGGCGTGTTTGGCAATCCTGATAGCCCGTTGCAGGGGGCGATCAACTCGACCCCGGGGGCAAACAGCGATCCGGGTCCCCAGAACCCGACCATGGCCGACAACCTGCCGAGCTTCGAAAACCAGCCGCCCACCGATGTCGGTTCCATGCCTCTGTTCTGGAACTCGTTCAATATCGCGCCGAAGCGTATTCAGTCCGGCGGCTGGGCGCGGCAGGTCAATACGGGCGCCTTCCCGATCTCGACCACCATTGCTGGCGTCAACATGCGCCTGGGCGCCGGTGGCATCCGCGAGCCGCACTGGCACCCGTCCGGGGAGTGGGCGGTCATGACCTATGGCAACTGCCGGGTCACGACGCTGGACCAAGACGGCCGGGCTTTCGCCGCTGACGTCAAGGCCGGCGACCTCTGGTATTTCCCGGCTGGCCTGCCGCATTCGCTCCAGGGGCTCGGCCCCGATGGCTGCGAATTCGTCATCTGCTTCGATGACGGTGCTGCCGGTGAGTTCAACACGCTTCTCCCCAGCGACTGGGTGGCCCATACGCCTCCCGAAGTTCTGGCCAAGAATTTCGGCGTGCCGGTGTCCGCGTTCCAGAACATTCCGCTCAGCCAGCGCTGGATTTTCCAGGGTGAAGTGCCGGGCCCCCTGGCCTCCGACCTGAAGGCCATGCTGGCCGGGACGACCCAGACCCCCATTCCCTACATCTTCCGCCTGTCTGACATGAAGCCGAACAAGGTCACCCAGGGCGGCATGGTGCAGATCGCGGACAGCACCAACTTCACTGCATCGACCACGGTTGCGGCGGCGCTGGTGACGGTGAAACCGGGCGGCATGCGTGAGATGCACTGGCACCCGAACGCCGACGAATGGCAGTACTATATCAAAGGCGAGGCGCGGATGACCGTGTTCAACGCCGGCCCGAATGCCGTCACCGCTGACTTCAAGCCGGGCGATATCGGGTATGTCCAGAAGAGCCTTGGCCACTACGTGGAGAATACGGGGACGACGGACCTCGTCTTCATGGAAATCTTCAAGACGGCCAAATATGAGGAAGTCTCGTTCGAGAACTGGCTTGCTCATATGCCGCCGGAACTGGTGGCGCAGACCCTGAACCTCGATCCGACGGTCATTGCCAAGTTTGCCAAGACCCGTCCGGAAGTGGTTCCGGCCTGATCGCTGTCACGTCGGCAGCGCGGGGCGGCGGCTGGCCGCCGCCCCGACCGCACAGCGGCATAAAAAAGCGGAGTCCGGCATCGCTGCCGGACTCCGCTTTTTGCTGCCGTTTACCGTGAAGGGTTCGGCGCAGCCGCCCCTGCCTCAGGCAAAGGCCGCGCTGATGCTCGGACGTTCGGCAACACGCGCACGCCAGGCCTTCAGGTTCGGCAGCTCGGCCTGCATGGCAAGGCCGAGGAAGTCGAACAGGCTCATGCCCGCGAAGGCCGTGATGTCGGCCATCGAGAAGAACTCGCCCGCGAGGTAAGGCTGCTTGGCCAGGACGGAATCGAGGTAGCGCATGCCGTCGAACGCGCGCTTGAGCTGGTACTCGCCCCATTCCTTGTTCTGATAAAGCTCGATGGTCGCGCCGAGGCCCGGCGTCGCATGGTGGAAATAGGTCACGACCGCATCCAGAAGGCCCGCTTCCGCCCGGCGCTGCATCATGTGCACGAGGGCGCTCTCGCGCGCGGTGCGCCCGGTCAGGCTCGGCTTGCCATCGAGATTGTCGACATATTCCGTGATCGCCGTGCATTCCGCGATGCAGGTACCGTCATCGAGTTCCAGAACCGGCACAGCGGCGGAGGGGTTCTTGGCCACGAATTCCGGCTTGCGATGCTCGCCCGCCGGCACGTCGACCTGAATGAATTCGACTTTGTCGAGCATGCCCTTCTCGGCAAGCGCAATGCGCACGCGGGCAGGATTGGGGAATGCCTTGTACCTGGTACACTTTCATGAGCAGTCTCTCTTCTCGCCCTTGGGTGATTGCGCCAAAAAGCCGCGCAGGGACCCGGCGCGGTCTGGCCGCCCTGCTCATACAGGGCTCGCGGCGCAGTTCAACCGGCGTTGCGCAATGCCGGACAACCGCCCGGCACGCGTTGACAAGCGCCACCTTCCCCTCCATGGGGGCGGCGCTGCACGGCGCATGCGAGACCAGACGAAGCTGGGCTATCCATCAATTAATCCCGCTTTATGGCCGGCGATAAGTTGCGTGACCGTAATGTCCTCCGAAATCCCGCGGACCGTTCGCCGCATGAGCGCGAATTCATCATAAAATAAGAACTGTACGACCTAATTAATCTGTTATTCACCAGGTGCTGGATGCCCCAGAACTTTCTGACCATCCGGCAAGCCCATGGTGGGCTAAGCGGTTGTTCCGAGCGGCGCCTGCCCTGGAGATGCTGCGGCACCGAGCCGCGGTCTCGCTCCAAAAACCACGCCGCCGGGGGCACTCGTGGTCAGGGGTGAAAAGGAGAAACCAGTGGATCAGACATTCGACAAGGCCGGCTCCGGCCGCCGGCAGCTTTTCGGAGTTGGCGCCGCCGCCGCGGGGGCTGCATTCTTCGCTGCCCTGCCGCCGGCCGAGGCCGCTGCCCCCGCCGGGGCCACATCACCGCAGAGCCTGGCAGCCCAGCTCGCCGCCCTGCCGCGCCGCCGCGATTTCACCTCCGTCCCGATGATCCTGAACAAGCCCGAGCAGTGGGATTTCGAAGCGCTCGATGCCGTCATCGCCTACGCCGGCCGCCGCAAGCAGGTCTGGGACAATACCGATATCGCCGGCGCTTGGCTGAACGTCATGCGCAACTCCATCAACGCCCAGCAGTTCTCCTTCCGCCATCCGGACTTCCTCGCGGTCTCGGCGACCCACGGCACGGCCCATCTCGCGCTCTTTGACGATGAGATGTGGCAGAAGTACCAGCTTGCCGCGCTGACCGGGGGCAAGTTCAAGAGCAACTCCCTGCTCCACGCCCACCCCGGTTCCGCAGACCCGGCCGATTACGAAAATCCGGCCAGCCTCTTCGGCCCCGCCGGCAACACGATCGAAACGCTGCAGAGCCGTGGCGTCGTCTTCCTCGCCTGCCATAACGCGATCTGGGAGGTGACCGGCAGGCTTCTCGCGACAGGCGTCAATCCCGATCACAAGAGCCACGGCGAGATCGCCGCGGAGATGACCAACCATCTGGCCAAGGGCATTGTCCTGACTCCAGGCATCGTCGCGACGATCCCCGAACTGCAGGCCGTCGGCTTCAGCTATATCAGCTGACCCGGGAAGAATCGTTGACCATGAAACGCAAATCCTTCCGCCGGTCCCTCCTGGGCGCCGGCCTTCTCGCCGGCTTTCTCGCGGCCGTCGCCGCCGCGGCCCCCGCATCAGCCCAGAATTCGGCGCCGGCCACCCAGGCGCAGACCAGCGCCACGCGTCTTCCGAACGGCCAGAGCATCTTCCCGCCCTGGCAGAACGGCGCGAACAATGACGCGACCGACCGTGGTCTCGCCTTTACCGTGCCGCAGGTGGACGACCTCGCCGATTTCCATGGCGATGTGAACAACCCGAAGCTCGTCCTCTATGTCGGCGGCAACTACTTCTTTGCCATGGCGCCTCTTGTCGCGACCTTCGAGGCCGAACATCCGGACTACAAGGGCCGGATCTATTGGGAGACGATCCCGCCCGGCCTGCTCATCAAGCAGATGCAGGACGGCGGCACGGTCACCTCCGGCAACATGACCTGGACCGTGAAGCCGGATGTCTATCTCGCCGGCCTCGGCAAGGTTCGGCAGAATATCGCGAGCGGCCTGCTTGCGGCCCCCGCCATTCCTTACGTCACCAACACGCTGACGATCATGGTGCCCGCGGGCAACCCTGGGCATGTGCGAGGCCTGCAGGATCTCGGCGGCCCCTCTATTGATCTCGCCATGCCGAACCCGGCCTTCGAGGGTATCGGCCGGCAGATCGAGGCATCGCTCCGCAAGGCGGGTGGCGATGCTCTGGAAAAGCAAGTCTACGGCACCAAGGTGGCCGACGGCACAACAATCCTGACGCGCATCCATCATCGCCAGACCGCGCTCTTCCTGATGCAGGGCCGTGCGCAAGCCGGTGTCACCTGGCTCTCCGAAGCGATCTTTCAGGAGCAGATCAACCATCCGATCAGCCATGTCGTGATCCCGCCCGCGCAGAATTCGACCGCGATCTATGCGGGCGCGATGGTGAAGGATGCGCCGCATCCGGCCGCCGCCAGCCTATGGCTTGCCTTTATCCATTCGCCGCCAGCTCTGAAGATCTTCGAGCATTACGGCTTCGCGCCCTATGCCGGACAGGCTGCGGTCAATGGCGTTGCCAAGTAAGACCCGTTGGACAAGGTAGTCATGATGAGCACGCCGATCCGTATGGCGGAGTTTTCCGCCACCGCCTCCACCACCAAGGCAGCCGGAATCAGCCGGGACTGGCGCCTGGCCGGCCTCGCCCTGCTCGCGACACGCGTCATCCAGGGCTTCGTCTACTGGGGCGGCGGATCGCGCCGCTTCATCTATGGCCCCTCCAAACTGGACGCCTGGGGCGGGCACAGCTGGATGGCCAACAA
The DNA here is from genome assembly GCA_963834475.1 of uncultured Alphaproteobacteria bacterium. Taxonomy (GTDB): domain Bacteria; phylum Pseudomonadota; class Alphaproteobacteria; order Acetobacterales; family Acetobacteraceae; genus Acidisoma. Next base: position 892,426 of record CAWIBZ010000005.1, read on the forward strand.
ATTCCAGACCGCCATGCCCGGCGCCCTCTTCGGCACCGACCATGTGATCTCCTTCATGCTGCAGCATTTCTACGTGCTCTATGCCGGGGTCATCCCGTTCAGCGCCGCCGAACTGATCTCGGGCGCCATGCTGATGGCGGGCCTCTTCACGCGCATCGCCGCACTGGTCTCCATGGGCTTCTCGGTTGTGCTCATGGCGATGTTCGGCTGGCAGGGTGCCACCTGCATCGACGAATGGACGATGGCGGCGTGCAACCTCGCCATGGGCACGACCCTGCTGCTCGGGGGGGCGAGCGCCTATTCGCTCGACAATGTCCTCCTGCGGCGCAAGCCCGCTCTTGCGAAGACTGGCTGGTTCCGCTGGATCGGCGGCAGCCTGCCGCTGCCGCTCAGCGACGGCGCCTTCGGCAAGCTCTGCCTCGCCCTGTTCGCTTTCGTGCTCGTCTTCAATGTCGGCACCTACAGCTATTACCGCGGCTCGGTCTTCACGGCCTTCCATGGCGGCCCGGTGAGCCCGACCGTCCACCACGTCACGCTGACGAATGGCCGTATCCTCGCCGACGGACGCATCAGCGTGCATGCCTATCTCGATGCCGGCACGCCCGAAGCCCCGCTGCACATTGTCGAGGCAACGCTGATCGGATCGGACGGCAAGACGGTCCTCGCGACCTGGGATGCCCAGGCGCTCTCCCACCTGCCCAAGACCGATTTCGCGAATGACTACGCCTATAACAAGTTCGGCCCTGGCCCCTTCGGCATCCGCGCGCCCATGGGCGCCAAGGCGACGATCACGCTGCCGCTTCCGTCCGGCACGGCTGCCCCGTCTGACGGGACCGTGCTGAAGCTGACCGATGTCGATGGCCGCAGCTTCACCGCGCGCCTGCAGGCCGCGCAGCAGTAACTCCAACGCTCTCCAACGCTCTCCAACGCGCCTCCGGGACTGATCGCCCGGGGGCGCGCTGTCTCTCCCGCCCGACGAGACTTCAAGACTGCGTCAGGCGCAGCAGGAATAAGGCGAGGGCGAGCGCCGGGCCGAAGGGAAAGGCCGCGCCGGCCGCCCTTTTCCGGGCGAGAATCAGCACCGCCGCCTGGACGAGGCCGATGATCCCGGCGACCAGCATGACATCGGGAAGGGCTGCGAGGCCGAGCCAGGCGCCCGCCACCGCCAGCAGCTTGGCATCGCCCTGCCCCAGCCCATGCCGCCCGCGCCAGGCGTGATAGAGCACATCCACCAGCCGGAAACCGCCATAGCCGAGCGCCGCGGCAAGCCCATGCCCCGGCAGCGCCTGCGGCGCGTCCCACCCTGTCACGGCCAGGCCCGCCAGCAACAGCGGCAGGATGATCGCATCCGGCAGAATCATCGCCTCGGCATCGATCCAGGCCGCGCAGAGCAATGCCCAGCCGAGCCCGGCGTTCACCCAAGGACCCCAGCCGGGACCGCCCGCAAGCAGCGCCGCACCCGCGATCACGGCGGCGGCGAGTTCGATGATGGGATGAAACCAGCCGATAGCGCCGCCGCAGCCCCGGCAGCGCCCGCGCAAGGCCAGGAAGCTCACCAGCGGCACGAGGTCGAGCGGCTGAAGCGCACGACCGCAATGGTCGCAGCTTGACCGCGCCACCACGACAGGCCGCCCTGCCGGCAGGCGGCGGATCAACACACCGAGCATGCTGCCCACGGCGAGCGCGACCAGGATCAGGAGCCAGCCCGGAGGCGGCGAGGCAAAGTCAGACGTTGGATGAGGCCTTACTGCTGCGGTGCGGCGGCGGTCGTCTTTTCGTAACCGTCCGTCAAGGTATTGAGGAAGGCGATGATGTCCTTTTCGTCTTGCTCCGTCAGCGCAGGCTTCTCGCCCAGGTGGCGATCGAAGGGCGGATCGATGGTGTCGATATTCGCCCAGTATTTCTTCGGCAGGTCGTTGAACTTCTCAACCGTGCCGTCTGCCGCGCGCGGATAGATCTTGCCCGGCTCGGTGTCGCGGAAATTATAGAAGTCCAGAACCTGTTGCAGGGTGTGATAGACGCCGTTGTGGAAAAACACCTTGCGGGTCGCGGCATTGCGCAGGGTCGGCGTCAGGAACATGCCGCAATATTGGGTCTGCGCGGCCATATCCTTGCGGTAGGGACCGCAAATGCCCTCGTCATGGTAGTTCGGGTTGCGATTGACGACGAGATCCGGGTTGCGCGGCACGCCGAGCGCTTCGAACTGGTGATCGGTGAAGAGCGGCGGCTGGCCGTCCGGCGACGGCTGGTCGAGATGGCAGGCGGCGCAATCGCCCTTCGCCGGATCGTTGAACAGCACGTACCCCCGCATCTCGGCCCGTGTCAGCCGCGCCTTCCCCTCCAGCCAGGCATCATATTTGCTGCTGAAGGGGTGGAAGTCCGTCTCCTCGATCTGGTAGCGCGCGACGGCGAAGAGCGCCTCCGAGAGCAGGTCCTTGGGGTCGTCGAGAATGCTGGAGCCGAAGAGTTCGGTAAAAAGATGGGCATAGGGCGCGGCGCGCAGCTTGGCCGCGACACGCGCGGCGCTGCCGCCGTCGATTTCGAGCGGATCAAGCAACGGCCCGATGGCCTGAATCTGCAAGGTATCGGCGCGGCCGTCCCAGAACAGGCCGCCCTGGGGCACGAGGTTGGCGGCGCTCTGCGCCGTGCTCTGCGCGGTCTTGGTGGTGCGCACCGCGGTCAGGGCCTGCTGGGCGACCTGCGGCAGTGGCGTGATCGTATCATTGTCGCCGACCGGATCGGGGCCGACGCTGAAATTCGGCTGCAATTCGAGATAGGTGAGCGAGGGCACCGCGCGCACACCCTGGCTCTTGAGCTCAGGGCCGCCCAGAACGGCCGACAGGCCGGACGGCGGACCGTAAAAATTGCCGGGCTGGTGGCAGCTCGCGCAGGCAAGCTTGCCGGAGGACGAAAAGCTGGTGTCGTAGAACACCTGCTGCCCGAGCTGCGCCATGGCCGAGAGCGGCTGCGGCGCGGGTTGGGTCAGTGTGACCGGGGCAGGGTTCACCCCTTCCGTGATCTTGAAGCTCGCGACCGGGTTCGACAGCCAGGTCCCGAGAGGGACCGGGCTGCCGATGACCACGACCGCGACGGTGAAGATGCCCAGCGCCGCAATCAGCGCGAGAGCGGAAATGAGACGCTTGGGCACTTGTCCAGCCAGTCGTTTTGTTAAGTCAGTTGAGCTTAGTCGTGGGTGTAGGAGAGGACAGTGCCGGTGGTCGGGTTCAGGAGAAGCGAGGTCGTGTGACCCGTGGCGCTGGCGAAGTTGAACATGCCCAGGATCGACTGGTCCTCGGCATCGAAGGCACCGCCGCCGAGGCGCGCGCCGCTCAGCCAGTTGTCTTCGATGAAGCTCACGATCGAGGCCTGGCTGGTCAGGGTATGGTCGATGTAGTTGGTGCGAGAATAGGGCGAGATCACGATGAAGGGCAAGCGCGTGCCGGGGCCGCAGCGGCCGTTGACCGGGCTGCCGGCGAGACCGTCCGGCGCCGTGCCGGTGCCGCAAACGTCGGTGCCGTTCAGCATGTCGGCGGTCGAGTAGGAGCTGCTGGTGGTCGCGCCGAACTGATGGTCATACCAGCCGTCGGAGTCGTCATAGGCGATGATGATGGCCGTGTTCTTCCAGTCAGGCTGTTCCTGGATGAAGTTGACCAGCTTCACGATGCCCGCCTGCTCGTCCAGCGGATCGGAGTAGCCGGCATGACCGTCCTGATAGGACGACATCTTGATGTAGGAAACGGCGGGCCAGTTGCCGGCGCCAACCGCGGAGTAGAAGTCGTTCAGGTCGTATTCGTGGTTCGCCGGGTCAGCCGCGCCGCCGTTCTCGAAGGTATAGCCGATGTCGGTGAGCGTCGCCGGGCGGGCGTGGGTCGGGTTGGCGGTGGAAGCGAAGTACTGGAACCAGTTGTGGTGCGGGGTGTAGTCCGCGACCGTCTCGCCCACGGTGTCGTTGGCGGTGCTGCGGGCGCAGCCGGTGGTGCCGTTGGCGTTCGTCAGGCCGAGGTTGAAGCCGCCCATGAAGCCGCCCCAGGTGATGCCGGCAGCGTTCAGCAGGTCGCCGATGTTCTTGCCGGTCATGCGAACCGAGTTGGTCGTGCTGGAGCAGACGTCGTAGCCGGGGTCAACGTCGCTCATCAGGGTGAGGTCGGTCGTGCCGGCAATCGTGTTCGTCACGTAATAGGACGACTCGTTGCTCTTGACGATCTGCATGCCATCGGTGTTGCCGGAAACGGCTTCGAGCGCACCCGGGGTCGAAGGACCGTAGGTGTTCGTGTACGAGTTGTCATTCATCGCGAAATACTGGGCGTAGTTCCACATGGCCGTGACGGTGTTGCCGTCATAATAGCCCATGACCTGGCCCTTGGTGCCGAAGGCGCCAGCGCCGCCGGAGCTCGCCGTGCCGGTATAGGTCGGGAACAGGTCCATCTTGCCGCCGTCATAGGCTTCCTGCTCGGCGGTATAGCCATGGTTCTGGTCGGAGGTGGCCGCCTGGGTGCGGTCGAGGCGGTACGGGTTCGCCGCGTTCGCGCCGTTGGCGGTGTTGGTATCGTTGGGGTTGTTCGTCAGCAGATTGGCCGAGACGAGGTTGTTCGCCTGCGGCGTGCCGGCCAGCGCGGTGAAGCGCGGCTCGCCGGGCGGGTTCGTCGCGGTGGGGTAGGTCGCGAAGTAGTGGTCGAAGGAGACGTTCTCCTGATAGATCACGACGAGATGCTTGATCGGCGTCGCGGTCGGGAACGCATCGGCGGCATCCGCCGTGGCGGCGATCGAAGCCGGCGCCTTTGCGCCCGTCGCCGTCTGCGCCTGCGCGCCGATCATCGAAGCCAACAGAAGGGTGGGGGCGCATATGGTTGCGCAGAGCAGCGTCTTGCGAAGAGACATGAACCTATACCTGTTTGGATTAGAAGCTGGGTGGACAGCTACGCGCTTCCTAAAACAGACCGTTGCGGTCGCGTGTGACTCATTGGTGACTAATTAACTTATCGGCATGAATCGACAACTTGCGCGCACGGAATCAACGACTGTCTGACACAAACGAGGATAAAACAACCACCGACATCATTTTTTCACTTGCGAATGCAATGCAACTACCGGCAGTACCCGAGAATGCCTGCCCTCCCGGTTGACTTGCTGTTGCGATGATCGAATTCTCCTATCCTGACGCCGATACGGCACTCGGCCTGCTCGTGGCATCCGGCGTCTGCGATGCGCTGGCGGTGGAGCGCGCGCGGGCCGGCGCGCGCGAGGCCGGCATCGACAGCGTCCAGGCCCTGGTCAAACTCGGACTGGTGCCGGAGCGTGACCTGGCCCAGGGCTGGTGCTCCGTCCTCGGCCTCGATCTCGTGACGCCCGACCAGTACCCGGCGGAGCCGGTGCTGCCGGAGCGGCTGCTGCCGCGTTTCCTGCGGGCCGCGCATGTCGTCCCTCTGCTCACCGCAACCGGGGACGACGGCCGCGGCGTTCTTACCCTCGCCATGGCCAATCCGTTCGACAGGTTCGCCGCCGCCTCCATCGCGCTTGCGACCGGGCTTGCGGTGCGCATCGCCGTCGCGGTGCCGATCGAACTCGAAGCCGCGCTGGAACGGCTCTACCCGGAGGAAGCCGCAGAGGCCGAGACGAGCGACGCCGCGGCCTCCGAGGATGATACCGAACGGCTGAAGGACATGGCGAGCGAAGCGCCCGTCGTGCGCCTGGTGAGCCAGCTCATCGGCCGCGCCGTCGAGAGCATGGCCTCCGACATCCATATCGAACCCTTCGAGGACCGGCTGCGCATCCGCTATCGCTATGACGGCGATCTGCAGGAAGCCGAAACCCATCCCGCACGTCTCGCCCCCGCGGTCATCTCGCGCCTCAAAATCCTCGCCAAGCTCGACATCGCGGAGCGCCGCCTGCCGCAGGACGGGCGAATCCGCATCGCCGTGCGCGGCCAGGAGGTCGTCTTCCGCGTGGCCACGGCGCCCAGCCTGCATGGCGAGGTCGTCGTTCTGCGCGTCCTCGACCGCAGTGCCGTCTCCTTCGATTTCGCGGCCCAGGGGCACGATATCCAGGTGATCGAACGGATGCGCGCGGCCCTTGCCGCGCCGAACGGCATCGTGCTCGTGACCGGCCCGACAGGCTCGGGCAAGACCACCACGCTTTATACGGCGCTCCTCTCCCTCAATGCGATCGAGAGCAAGATCATCACGGTCGAGGACCCGATCGAATACCAGCTGCCGGGCATTTCGCAGATGCAGGTGAAGCCGCAGATCGGCCTCGGCTTCGCCGCCCTCCTGCGCTCGATCGTCCGCCTCGACCCCGACATCATCATGGTGGGCGAAATCCGTGACCTCGAAACGGCGGAGATCGCGGCCCGCGCGGCACTGACCGGGCATCGCGTGCTCTCGACGCTCCACACCAATTCCGCCGCCGCCGCCATCACCCGCCTGCGCGACATGGGGATGGAGGATTACCTGCTCGCCGCCGTGCTGCGCGGCGTGCAGGCGCAACGCCTCGTCCGCCGCCTCTGCGAGGAGTGCAAGCAGCCCGTCGCCGCGCCGCCCAATCTCGGCCAGCGCTTCGGGCTCGACGCCGGCACCGTTTTCCGCCCTTGCGGCTGCGCCGCCTGCCGCAACACCGGCTATCGCGGACGGCAGGCCATCGCCGAATTCCTCACCCCCTCGCCCGAGATCGAGCGCCTGCTCTTCACCCGCGCCGACCAGGCGGCGATCGAGCGCGCGGCGATCGCCGGCGGCATGAAGACGATGCTGCAGACCGGCATGGAAGCCGTGGCGCGCGGCGAAACGACGGTCGACGAAATCCTCCGGGCCGTCCGGGCGGACGAGGAATGACCCTCTTCCGCTACCGTGCCCTGAGCGGGGGCGCGCTCGACCGCGGCGAGATCGAGGCGGCAAGCGCCGAAGAGGCCGTGCTCCTGCTGCAGAAGCGCGGCGCGATGGTGCTCGGGCTGACGCCGCGCGCAGAGCGGCGCGTTCCTCTCCCTCGGCGGCCCACCCGCGCTGCGCCGCTCCGAACTCGCCGAATTGATGCGCGAACTGGCCAGCCTTCTCGGCGCCGGACAGGATCTCGATTCGGCCCTCCGCCTCTCCGCCGGCGAGGCGCCGCACCGGCGCGTCGCCGCCGTGATGCGCCGCGTCCACGATTCGGTGCGCAACGGCGCCGCGCTCGCGGCGGCGATGCAGCGCGAACCGAAAAGCTTTCCGCGCGTCTGCATCGGCCTCGTCCGCGCGGGCGAGGCGGGCGGCGATCTCGCCGGCACTTTGGCGCGGCTTGCCGACCTTCTCGAGCGGCAGCGCAGCCTCGCCGCCAATCTGCAATCGGCGATGATCTATCCCGCCGTGCTGGTGCTCGCGGCGAGCGGCTCCATCGTTATGTTGCTGACGCAGGTGCTGCCGCAATTCGTGCCGCTTTTCGCGGAAAACGGTGTCGCCCTGCCCGCCTCCACGGCCTTTCTGCTCGGCCTCGGCCAAGTGGTTTCGGCCTATGGGCTCTATGCCCTGGTCGTGGCCGCGGCCCTCGCTTTCCTGATCAACCGGGCGCTCGCGGCGGCCGGGTGCGCGCCTCGCTGCCGACCGCCTGATTCTGCGCCTGCCCATCACCGGCAGCATCGCGCGGGAGATCGTCGCGGCACGCTTCGCCCGCACGCTCGGCATGCTGCTCATCAATGGCGTGCCGCTCCTTGGCGCGCTCGCGGTGACGGAGGATGTGATCGGCAACACCGCGGCACGGCGGGCGGTCCAGGCGGCGGCCGAGGCCGCCAAGACCGGCCAGGGCATGACGCGCGCGCTCGATGCCGCCAGGCTGTTCCCGCCGCGCCTGCTGCATCTCCTGCGGCTCGGCGAAGAGACGGCGCAACTCGGTCCGCTGGCGCTGCGCGGCGCGGATATGATGGAGGAGCGCACGCGCCTCGCTTTGGAGCGGCTGGTGGCCTTGCTGGTGCCGGCCATCACCATCCTGATGGGCGCGGCGGTCGCGGGCATCATCTCCTCGCTCCTGCTCGCCATGCTGAGTCTCAATGACATCGCGCAATAAGGCTGAGGCCGGTTTCACGCTGCTGGAGATGCTGGTGACCATTGCGGTGATGGGCATCGTGATGGCCGTGCTGGCGGGCTTCACGCGGCCGCAGAGCCATCGGCTGGCGCTGGAGGCCGCCGCACGGGACGTGGCGCAGTCCATGCGCATGGCCCGCGGCGCGGCCATTACGGGCGGCGCGCCGGTCGCCTTCGCCATGCCTGCCCTGCCGCCCTGGCTGACGGCGGCCGAGCAGGCGCCGCGGGGCGGCATCGTCTTCGCCCCCGACGGCAGTTCGAGCGGCGGCGAGGTTCTGCTGGCGGGTGACGGCCAGTCGGCCGAGGTCAGCGCGGACTGGCTCACGGGGCGCGTCGATATCCATGCCGCCCGCTAGACGGCCCAGTGCCGCGCGGCGCCGCCCGCACGGCGGGCCGCCGGACAAGCCGGCCCGGCCCTCGGCCGAGGCAGGCTTCACGCTGCTCGAAGTCCTCGTCGCCTTCGTCATCGCGGCGCTCGCCAGCATCGTTCTCTACAAGGCCGCCTTCAGCGGAGCCGCGGCGAGCGCCACTGCCGCCCGCTACCAGGAAGCGGTGGTGCGCGCGCAGTCGCGCCTCGCCTCGCTCGGCACCCTGACCGCGCTTCAGGCGGAACAGCTGAGCGGCGATGACGGCGGCGGTTTTCGTTGGCAGATCACCATCGCCCCGCTCCAGTCCGGCCCGGGGCTCGGCCTCTATGCCGTCCGCGTGGTCGAAAGCTTCGGGAACCGCCATGTCACGCTGGTGACGGAGCGGCTGGGGCCGCCGGGCCGATGACGACGAGCGCGCGCGAGGCAGGCTTTACGCTGCTCGAAATGCTGGTGGCGCTGGTCGTCTTCGGACTGGTCATGGTGGGCGTCGAGCAGAGCCTGCGCTTCGGCCTGGCCGCCTTCACGGCCAGCGGCGAGCGGGGCCTGGCGCCGGAGAACCTCGCGGCACTCGATCACCGCCCTCACGCGCATGATCGGCGGGGCGGTGCCGGGCAGCCTGCACGGCGCGCCGGGTGGCGTTGCCTTCACGACGCGGCTGCCGCCGGGGGCGGGCATCGGCAGCGGGCTCGCGGATGCCGCCATCCGCATGGGCGCGGGCGGAGACCTCGTCCTGCTCTACCGGCCGCATCCCCCCGGCATCCCGCTCGGCGCCCCGCCGCCGGCTGAGACCGAGGTGCTGGCCCAGGGCGTCACCGCCTTCGCGCTCTCCTATTTCGGCGCGCGGGGCAGGCAGGCGCCCGCCTGGTCCGGCACTTGGGCCGGCGGATGCGCCGCCCCTGCTCCTCGCGCCTGCATATGAGCGTGGCCGGCCGCGACTGGCCGGACCTTGTCATCGCCCCCGATCCGCAGGGCGGATGACTTGAAAGCTTCATTGTTAAACCGAACGCCAACTCACTAGGCACGCCGCATGTACACTACGGGCTTGCGTAGCCCCTCCTCGATTTTGCTGTTGCTGACTGACGCCTTTGCATGGTGGGCAGCACAGATGCGTGGTCTTCTGCTGGGTGACAAGGCAGCGCCGCAGCGCCTGCCCGATGCAGAAATCATTGCCGTGACAAACCTGGCCGGCCCGCATCCCGCCGGCGATCTCTTCCTGCGCCGGGGCGGCGTGGAAACGCGGCTCAGGCCGATCGGGCCGGCGCATGCCAGGTCGCCGGGCAGCGCCCTGCCCCTCCTCCTGCGCCTGCCGCCGGGCATGGTTCTGACGCGGGACGTGTCGCTGCCGCTGGCCGCCGCGGGTGACCTGCACCACCGTCATCGCCTTCGAGGTGAACCGGCTGACGCCCTTCACGGCGGAAGAACTGTTCTGGGGCCTGTCCGACGTCACGCGTGACCGCGCGCTCGACAAGGTCACCCTGCGCCTCTCCATCGCGCTCCGCGCACAGGTGGAGCCGCTGCTGGCCGCCCTCGCGCGGCTTTCGCTGACGCCCGGTGCGATCGAGACCGAGGGCGGCACCATCCCCCTCGCCGGCATGCGGTCAGGACGCGCTTCCTGCCGCGCAACCTCTGGGGCTGGGTCTGCGGCTCGCTCGCGGCCGCCTGCGTCATCGTGCCCTTCCTGCGCCAGCAGGCGGCGCTGAACGCGGCGGACGGGGTCATCGCCGCCCATGCCACGGCCGCGCATCTCGGCGAGGCGATGCGCCGGCAGATCGCCATCGCGGATTCCAGCCGCACGGCGATCGCGGCCGCGCGCGCTGTCCGGCGATGCGCTCAGGTGCTCGCCGTGCTGACCGATGCCTTGCCCGACGGCACCTGGCTGAACGACCTCTCGCTGCGCTCCGGCGATCTCACGATCGACGGCCAGTCCGACAATGCGGCCCGGCTGATCGGCCTGCTCGCCGCCGTGCCCGGGCTGCATGGCCCGAGCTTCACGGCGCCGGTGACGCGCAGCCCCGATAACCGGACCGACCAGTTCTCCCTGCATGCGACGGTCGGCAAATGAAGGCCGGCGTTCTCACCTTGCCCGATGGGCGGCGCGGCCAGATGCTGGCGCTCGCCATCACGGCAGATCGCTCGCCGTGCTGGCCTGGCTCGCCGTCATCTCGCCGCTCATCGGCTGGTATGAGGCGCGGCAGACGGAACTCGCGCAGAAGCAGGCGCTCGCCGCCCATATGGCAGGCGATGGAGCAGCAACTGCCGGCGCTCCGCCGCGCCGTGGCCCATCTCGGCGCGGCAGACGGCAGCGGCGCGGATGCTGCTCGCGGGCACGAGCGACGCCATTGCCGGCGCCAATCTGCAATCGGCGCTGCAGCTCCTCGCCGCGGAGGCCGGGACCAGCCTGGACAGCGTCGGCATGCAGCCCGCGAAGTCGGTGCAGGCGCTGCGCCTCATCACCGCCCAGGTGAGCCTGACGGCGCCCTGGCCGGTGCTGGTCGCCTTCCTGCGCGCCGTGGAAACCGCCCAGCCGCGCATGATCGTGGACAGCATCAGCCTCAATACGGCGCAGCGTCCCGGCCAGCGGTCAGCCGCCGCACGCTGCAGGCGAACCTCTCCGTCACCGGGTTCCGCGCCGAGGGCCGGCCATGAAGCGCTGGGCCCGTTCGCCCTGCCGGGCCTTGCCCGGCCCTCAGCCTTGGTCCTCGCGGGCGAATGCCTGGCCGGATCCGGAGATGGACAGGCCGCTGCGCCTTGGCCGCCTGCCGCTGGCCCGCAGCGCCCCGGCCGCCCATGAACCGGCGGTGGAGCGCTGGGCCGCAACGGCCCTGGCGCGCCCGCTGTTCAGCGCCGGCCGCCGGCCGCAGCAGGATGGCACGGCAGCCGCCGGCCTCGCCCGGCTCACCGCCATCATCGTCGCCGGGGGCGAACGCCGCGCCATCTTCGCAGCCGACGGGCAGAAGCCCACCGTCGTGCCGGAAGGCGCGGCCGTCGGCGGCTACAAGCTCCTGCATATCACGAGCGATTCCGTCGAGCTCGGCGGCGCCTCGGGAACGCTCACCCTGCATCCGCAATTCCCTGTCGCCGCATCGCCGGCACCGCCGCCGCCGCGCCCCGCCTCCCCTCCCTTCGCTGTATATTACGATACCGAAAACTGATGATCCGCTGCCAACGTGCCGTTTCCCTGCTGGCTTTGCTCGCGCTCGGGGCCTGCTCCACCCACCCTTACGCGAGCGCGCCGGCGCTGCCGTCCTCGATGGCGACGCCGCCGGGCCCGCTGAGCCTCGCGCCTGCCAATGAGCGGGTCGACAGCAGCATCGCGCCATTGGCACCCCCGCGTGCCAGCCTGAGCTACGGCCAGGCCACGCTGCCCGCCGCGGCCACCGGCGCAAGCGCGGAACCGGGAACGGGCGACATCTCCTTCGACTTCGCGGATACCGATCTGCGCACCGCGGTGGCGCAGATCCTCGGCACCATTCTGAGGGTCAATTACACGATCGACCCGTCGGTCACCGGCACGGTGACGCTCCATACCGTCACGCCGCTGACGCGCGACCAGGTGCTGCCGACACTGCAAACCTTGCTCGCCCAGAACGACGCGGTGCTGGTGCAGACGGACGGGCTCTACCGCGTGATGCCCGCCAGCCACGCCGGCGGCGCCGCGCTGGGCGATTCCGTTGTCGTGCCGCTGCGCTACGCCAACGGCCCTGAACTCGCCTCCGTCCTGCGGCCGTTCGTCGCCAATGGCGGCAGTATCACCGCCGACCCCGGCAGCAATGCGCTGGTCATCGCCGGGGATCCCGCCACCCGCGCCGCGCTGACCGGCCTCGTCCAGACCTTCGATACGGACGCGCTGGCCGGCCAGTCCTACGCGCTCTTCCCGGTCGCGGACGGCAATGCCAAGGATTTCGGCGATGCCCTGACGGCGGCCCTCAGCCCAAAGGGGCAGGCCAAGGGCAGCACCGCCGTGACCGTCGTGCCCTTGCAGCGTGTCAGCGCCGTGCTCGTCATCGCCCGCTCGCCGGAGCTGCTGGCCGATGCCAGCCGCGTCTACCAGGTGCTCAACCGGACCCAGATGGAGACGGTGCGCAGCTGGCACATCTTCTACCTGCGCAATACCCGCGCCAACGACGCCGCCTATCTGCTCCAGGAGGCGATCACGCCGGACAATGTCACGGCGCAGCCGACGCCGCCCGCGGTGCAGGGCAACGACACCGAGATGGGCGGCAGCGACAGCTCCGGCGGCACGGGTGGTACGGGCGGGATGGACAGTTCCACCAACTCCGGCACGTCAGGAACGCCCGCCACCGGGGAGACGCAGACCGGTACGGGCCAGGGCGGCGCCGCTACGGGCGCTCCGGGTCCGAATTCCGGACAGAGCGCGACGGCCGGGGCCAGCGCCCTCCTCGGCCCGCTCTCGGCCACCAGCGGCAGCGCCAGTACGCAATGGCCCGCGCATCATTCCCGACCTCCAGAACAATGCGCTCATGGTCTATGCAACGGTCGCCGAGGATGACGAGATCACCGCGATGCTGGCGAAGATCGACATCCAGCCACTGCAGGTGCGCATCGACGCGACGATCGCCGAGGTCGACCTCACCGGGGCGCTGCAATACGGCACGCAGTTCTTCTTCAAGTCCGGCGACATCAACGCGGTCCTGAGCAATGCCACGACGGCGGCGCTGGCCACGAATTTCCCCGGCTTCGTGCTCTCGGGCGCCGGCGGTGATGCGGCGCCGCTCGCCATCTCCGCCCTTCAGGCGGTGACCAAGGTGCGGGTGCTGTCTTCGCCGGAACTGATGGTGCTGGACGGGCAGGCCGCCAATCTTGCTGGTCGGCGACGTGGTGCCCTATCTCACCCAGACCTCGCAGGAGACGCTGACCGAGACCGCGCCAGGTGATCAATTCAGTCAATTACCGCGAGACCGGCATCATCCTGCGCGTGACGCCGCATGTCGGCAGCGACGGCATGGTGGAGATGGATGTGCACCAGGAGGTGAGCGGCGTCCTCGCCGACCATCACGACGACGGGCCTCAATTCGCCGACCTTCACCGAGCGCAGCGTGACCTCGCGCGTCGCCATCCAGGACGGGCAGACGGTCGGCCTCGCCGGCCTCATTTCGGACAATAACTCGCAGAACAACCAGGGCTTTCCGGGCCTGAAGAACATTCCGCTGCTCGGCGACCTGTTCGGCACGCAGAACAACAACCGCACGCGGGAGGAGCTTCTCGTGCTCATCACGCCGCATGTCATCCGCAGCCAGCAGCAGGCGCTCGATCTCACGGCCGACCTGGAGCAGCAGCTTCCCAATGCCGCAAGCGTGAATGCGAGCCTCCAGAACACGCCGATCGGCGGCTCGGCCGATCCCGATGCGCAGCTGCGCGCCCGCCTCGCGAACTGAGTCTCGCGCCGTGAGCCTCCGCCGCGAGCGCGGCTTCGCGCTCCTGATCGTGCTCTGGAGTCTGGTTCTGGTCTCGCTGATCCTGAGCCAGCTCCTCTCCGCCGGCCGCAGCGCGACGGCGCTGGCCGAGACCGCCCGCGACGGCGCCATGGGCCGCGCCGCGGCCGATGGCGCCATTGCCGAGGCGATCTTTCACCTGCTCGGCCATGGCGGCGCCTGGGCAACGGACGGCTCACCCCACGCTTTGGCCATCGGTGCCTCGGCGGTGACGGTCGAGGTCCAGGACCTTGCCACGCGCATCAATCCGAATCTCGCCTCGATGGCGCTGCTCGCGGGGCTGTTTCAGGCGGCGGGCCTGGCCGCCCAACAGGCGACGGCCCTGGCCGAAGCGGTGACCGCCTGGCGCAGCCCGCCCGCGAGCCAGGCCGAGGCGGCGGCGCGGCTCGCTGACTATCGCCGCGCCGGCCTCGCTTTCGCCCCGCCCGGCAAGCCCTTTGCCGATGTCAGCGAGCTAGGCCATGTGATCGGCATGACGCCCGCGCTGCTCGCCGCCGTCACACCCTATCTCAGCCTCTATCAATCGGGTGATCCGGACCTGGATATCGCGCCGCCGATGGTGCGTCAGGCGCTCACGATCGCGGGCCAGGCCGGCGCCCAGAGCGGCCAGTTCGAGGGCAATTTTCCGGTGGTCAGCATAGAGGCCGAAGCCCGCGGGCCCGGGCGCAGCCTGGTGCGGCGCCGGGCCATCGTCAGCCTGCCCGGCGACCAGGCCAGGACGCCCTACCGCATCCTGGCATTCACCGACGGTCAGTGATTGCAGATCAGGCCCGGATCGCCCGGCTGGCCGCTCTTGCCCGAACTGCCGAGCGAGCAGAGATCATAGTCAAGCCCTGTTCGCGTTGACGGTTCAATATACAGGTACGGATGCCCCCATGGATCGAGCGGCAGCGAGCCGCTCTTGACATAGGGGCCGGACCAGTTGTCGGCGTCGTCGGGTTTGGTGATGAGCGCCTGCAGCCCGTCCTGGGAACTGGGATAGGAGCCGACATCGAGCTTGTAGAGATCGAGCACCGACCCAAGCTGCTCCACGGACTGCCTGGCAACGGAATCCTTCGCATGCCCCAGTTGACGCAGCACGGCTGGCGCGACAAAGCCGATGAGCAGGCCGAGGATGACGATGACGACGAGCAGTTCAAGGAGCGTGAAGCCGGCATCACGCCGAGGCCGCTCCGAAATCTCGTTGATATTCTGTGACAGTTTTGTGTAAGTCATGATTTTCTGCTCAGTTGCACGCGGCGCGGATCTATAGCATCGGGCTCATGACGGCGGAACCTTGCGCGCTGGCCTTGTGATGATTCCTTATTTAAAATGCATGCTGGTTGTGGCATCGACGGTCGGCCTGCCGCCGCGCGTGCTGCCCGTGCTTCAGGCGATCGAGGGCGGGCGCGCGGGCCTGGTGCGGCCCGATACGAACGGAACGGCCGATCTCGGCGTCATGCAGGTGAACACCCTCTGGATTCCGGCCCTCGCCGCGCGCTCAGGCTTGACGGTAGCCGAGACAAGGCGCCGGATGATCGAACAGCCTTGTTTCAACATCGCTGCGGCAGCGCTCATCATCCGGACCTATCTGGCCGAAACCGGCGGCGCGCTGCTGCCCGCCATCGGTGATTACCATTCCCATTCCAGGGGCCTGAACGCAGCCTATCAGGCGCAGGCCGAACGTACGGCGCAGCACCTGTTCATGAGCGCTGGATCCGAAGATCGCTGAAACCGGTCGCACCCCAGCCGGCACACCGCCTCCGCCAAGGCCCCAGAGCAACCGATCGAAATATTAACGAAAGTGCCGCACGCCGCGCGAAAACGGCCTGTTAATGAGACACCAATTTAGAAGTCTCTTGAAACGAAGCCATGCTGTGGCAGCGTCGCTATCGCATGTCGTTTGATGCTCACTCGGGAATTCAGTATGACAAGTATAACGTGGAATGGCGCGCCTGGTGATTGGACAGATGCGGAAGATTGGACGCCCGCTCAGGTTCCGGGGACTGGAGATGACGCAACGATCGCCGGCACCGGCACGGTTTCGGTGACCGTGAGCGCCGACGAGACGGCGGAGGCCAGTCTCGTCACGCTCGACAATGCGGACGCGACGCTCGAAGTCGACGGGTTGCTCAGCGCCGGCACCGTCGCGCTTGAGGCCGGTACCCTCATCAACGACGGCACCATCGCCGACGCGGTGCTGCAGCTCGACGGAGGCACGCTCGCCTCGGACGGCGGCATCTACCAGGCTGACACCATCCAGGGCACCTTCGACATCGCCGGCTCCGACACCGCCGTCGTGCAGGACGGACTGACGGTCCAGACCCTCGACGGCACCAGCCCCGGCATCGTCACCGTCGACGGCAGCTATGCGACGCTCGAATTCGCCGACAGCGAGACCTTCGACAACGCGACCATCGTGCTCGGCAGCGCTGACGGCCTCGACATGCTCCAGGCCGACGGCACCCTGACCCTCGGCGCCAATGCCACCGTCGAGACGGCTGCGACCATCGCCGGCGACTTCATCCAGGGCAACGGCACCGTCATCAACGACGGCACCATCCTGGCCGATGCCAGCGCCGGCACCATCGCCATCGACCCGACCAGCTTCGACAACGCCGGCACCATCGCCGTCTCCGGCGGCGACGAGCTCGACATCGAACCCACCGCCACCTTCGCCAATACCGGCGACATCACGGTGGGCTCCGCCAGCACCCTCGGCATCGAATACGTCGGCGCCTTCACCAATACCGGCTCCATCACGGTGCAGAGCGGCGGCACCCTCTCGCTCGACGTCTACGCCTCCGCCCTTTCGACGACGCAGAGCGCCGGCGGCACGGTGGAAGTCGACGGCCTGCTCAACGGCAATGGCAGCACCATCGCCGTCGCGGCCGACAGCGCCTTCGCGACCCTCATCAACGACGGCACCATCGCGGACGCGGTGCTGCAGCTTGACGGCGGCACGCTCGCCTCGGACGGCGGCATCTACCAGGCTGACACCATCCAGGGCACCTTCGACGTCGCCGGCTCCGACACCGCCGTCGTGCAGGACGGACTGACGGTCCAGACCCTCGACGGCACCAGCCCCGGCATCGTCACCGTCGACGGCAGCTATGCGACGCTCGAATTCGCCGACAGCGAGACCTTCGACAACGCGACCGTCGTGCTCGGCAGTGCTGACGGCCTCGACATGCTCCAGGCCGACGGCACCCTGACCCTCGGCGCCAACGCCACCGTCGAGACGGCTGCGACCATCGCCGGCGACTTCATCCAGGGCAACGGCACCGTCATCAACGACGGCACCATCCTGGCCGACGCTGGCTCCGGCACCATCGCCATCGACCCGACCAGCTTCGACAACGCCGGCACCATCGCCGTCTCCGGCGGCGACGAGCTCGACATCGAGCCCACCGCCACCTTCGCCAATACCGGCGACATCACGGTGGGCTCCG
This sequence comes from uncultured Alphaproteobacteria bacterium, assembly GCA_963834475.1. Lineage (GTDB taxonomy): Bacteria > Pseudomonadota > Alphaproteobacteria > Acetobacterales > Acetobacteraceae > Acidisoma. Next base: position 909,720 of record CAWIBZ010000005.1, read on the forward strand.
CCAGCACCCTCGGCATCGAATACGTCGGCGCCTTCACCAATACCGGCTCCATCACGGTGCAGAGCGGCGGCACCCTCTCGCTCGACGTCTACGCCTCCGCCCTTTCGACGACGCAGAGCGCCGGCGGCACGGTGGAAGTCGACGGCCTGCTCAACGGCAATGGCAGCACCATCGCCGTCGCGGCCGACAGCGCCTTCGCGACCCTCATCAACGACGGCACCATCGCCGACGCGGTGCTGCAGCTTGACGGCGGCACGCTCGCCTCGGACGGCGGCATCTACCAGGCTGACACCATCCAGGGCACCTTCGACGTCGCCGGCTCCGACACCGCGGTCGTGCAGGACGGGCTGACGGTCCAGACCCTCGACGGCACCAGCCCCGGCATCGTCACCGTCGACGGCAGCTATGCGACGCTCGAATTCGCCGACAGCGAGACCTTCGACAACGCGACCGTCGTGCTCGGCAGTGCTGACGGCCTCGACATGCTCCAGGCCGACGGCACCCTGACCCTCGGCGCCAATGCCACCGTCGAGACGGCTGCGACCATCGCCGGCGACTTCATCCAGGGCAACGGCACCGTCATCAACGACGGCACCATCCTGGCCGACGCTGGCTCCGGCACCATCGCCATCGACCCGACCAGCTTCGACAACGCCGGCACCATCGCCGTCTCCGGCGGCGACGAGCTCGACATCGAGCCCACCACCACCTTCGCCAATACCGGCGACATCACGGTCGGCTCCGCCAGCACCCTCGGCATCGAATACGTCGGCGCCTTCACCAATACCGGCTCCATCACGGTGCAGAGCGGCGGCACCCTCTCGCTCGACGTCTACGCCTCCGCCCTTTCGACGACGCAGAGCGCCGGCGGCACGGTGGAAGTCGACGGCCTGCTCAACGGCAATGGCAGCACCATCGCCGTCGCGGCCGACAGCGCCTTCGCGACCCTCATCAACGACGGCACCATCGCGGACGCGGTGCTGCAGCTTGACGGCGGCACGCTCGCCTCGGACGGCGGCATCTACCAGGCTGACACCATCCAGGGCACCTTCGACGTCGCCGGCTCCGACACCGCGGTCGTGCAGGACGGGCTGACGGTCCAGACCCTCGACGGCACCAGCCCCGGCATCGTCACCGTCGACGGCAGCTATGCGACGCTCGAATTCGCCGACAGCGAGACCTTCGACAACGCGACCGTCGTGCTCGGCAGTGCTGACGGCCTCGACATGCTCCAGGCCGACGGCACCCTGACCCTCGGCGCCAATGCCACCGTCGAGACGGCTGCGACCATCGCCGGCGACTTCATCCAGGGCAACGGCACCGTCATCAACGACGGCACCATCCTGGCCGATGCCGCCTCCGGCACCATCGCCATCGACCCGACCAGCTTCGACAACGCCGGCACCGTCGCCGTCTCGGGCGGCGACGAGCTCGACATCGAGCCCAGCGCCACCTTCGCCAATACCGGCGACATCACGGTGGGTTCGGACAGCACCCTCGGCATCGAATACGTCGGCGCCTTCACCAATACCGGCTCCATCACGGTGCAGAGCGGCGGCACCCTCTCGCTCGACGTCTACGCCTCCGCCCTCTCGACCACGCAGAGCGCCGGCGGCACGGTGGAAGTCGACGGCCTGCTCAACGGCAATGGCAGCACCATCGCCGTCGCGGCCGACAGCGCCTTCGCGACCCTCATCAACGACGGCACCATCGCCGACGCGGTGCTGCAGCTCGACGGCGGCACGCTCGCCTCGGACGGCGGCATCTACCAGGCTGACACCATCCAGGGCACCTTCGACGTCGGCGGCTCCGACACCGCGGTCGTGCAGGACGGGCTGACGGTCCAGACCCTCGACGGCACCAGCCCCGGCATCGTCACCGTCGACGGCAGCTATGCGACGCTCGAATTCGCCGACAGCGAGACCTTCGACAACGCGACCGTCGTGCTCGGCAGTGCTGACGGCCTCGACATGCTCCAGGCCGACGGCACGCTGACCCTCGGCGCCAACGCCACTGTCAGGACCGCCGCGATCGTCGCCGGCGACTTCATCCAGGGCAACGGCACCGTCATCAACGACGGCACCATCCTGGCCGATGCCGTCTCCGGCGCCCTCGTGATCGACCCCACGAGCTTCGACAACAATGGCACCATCGCTGTCGTCTACCGCGGCACGCTGGATATCGAGCCCAGCGCCACCTTCGCCAATACCGGTGACATCACGGTGGGTTCGGACAGCACGCTTGCCATCCAGTATCTCTCGGACGTTTCCAACACGGGAACGATCGCGGTGCAGGGCGGCACGCTGACCGCCGACCACACCATCGAGGGCACTGGCGGCAGCATCACCCTCGCCGATGACGCCGCAGCCAGCCTGGCAGGCGCTGTTTCCGGCCAGACCCTGACCTTTGAGGATGGCACCGACGGCCTGACGCTGACCGCGCCGGCGGCCTTCGCGGGGACGATCGACGGCTTCCGCATGGGCGACAGCATCACGCTGGACGGCCTGGCGGGCGCCACCGAGAGCTATGCCGACGGCATGCTGACGGTGACGGAGGCTGGCTCTACCGTCGCGGCGCTGGCCATCAACGGCAGCCACACGGCGAGCGACTTCACCGCCACGGACGACAACGGCAACCTCGTGATCACGACCGATGTGCCCTGCTTCGCGGCAGGCACCCGCATCCTCACGGCGCGGGGCGAGGTCGCGGTCGAGGATCTGGCAGTCGGTGACCGCGTGGTGACGGTGACAGAGGGCGAGCGCCAGCTCTCCGAGGTGACCTGGATCGGCCATCGCATGGTTGACCTGGCACGCCATGCCGACCCTGAAAAGGTGCGGCCGGTGCGTGTCACGGCGGGCGCTTTCGGTGACAACGTTCCGGCGCGCGATCTCGTGCTCTCGCCTGACCACGCGGTCTTCGCCGAAGGCGTGCTGGTGCCGGTGAAGTATCTCGTCAACGGCACGACCGTGCGGTTCGACCATGCGATCAAGCGCGTGACCTACTTCCATGTCGAACTGACGCAGCATGAGGTCCTGCTGGCGGAGGGGCTGACGGCGGAAAGCTACCTTGAGACCGGCGGCCGCCGGATGTTCGAGAATGGCGGCCTAGCGGTGGTGCTGCACCCCGACTTCGCGCCCATGGCCTGGGACGTGCTGGGTTGCGCGCCGCTGATGGTCACGGGTCCGAAGGTCGAGGCGATCATCGCCCGCCTCGCCGAGCGCGCGGCTCGCCAAGCCGCCGCGTGATAAGGCGCGGCCGGCCAGACGTAGAAACGAAGCCCGGCCCCGAAAGGGGCCGGGCTTTTTGTTTCGGCCCGCCATCAGGCTGAACGCAAGCGATCGTTTTCCTACGCCTAGCGAGTAGCAGGCGGGTGGCATGACAATCGAAGCTATGGTGCAGCTTTTGAAAGTAGTGTCATGTTTAATGATAAAAGCTCGGTGCTGTTGCCGCGAGAGGAGATCTGCTCGATCCGTCGGCGCCGGTGGAGCGAAGAGGACAAACGCCAGATCGTCGCTGAGAGTTTTGAGAAAGGTCTGACGGCGTCAGACGTTGCCCGACATCATGACATCAGTCCGCAGCAGCTTTTTGAATGGCGTCGACGGGCTCGCAGCGGCGAGCTTGCGGTGCCCGTCGCTGACGAGATGACCTTCGCGGAAGTAGCTATTGGGTTTGCAAATCCAACGGAGGCTGCGCCCGAGGGTGGTGAGCTGGATCTGCTGATGGAGGGCATGACGATCCGCGTCACGGATCGGACGGATATGGCTCTGCTGGTTCGGGTGATGCGGGCGCTGAGGACGATCCCGGCATGATCAGCTTTCCGACGAGCGCTCGGATCGTTGTGGCGGCCAAGCCGGTCGACTTCCGCCGTGGGGGAGAAAGCCTGGCAGCCCTGGCGCGGGAGGTGTTGAAGGAAGACCCCTTTGCGGGGGTGATCGTGATCTGCCGCTCGCGTCGGGCCGACAGGGTCAAGATCATCGCCTGGGATCAGACCGGGCTGGTGATGGTCTGGAAATCGCTGACGGGCGCGAACTTCCGATGGCCGCCGATCGTGGACGGTTGCATGCGTCTCTCTGCCGCCCAGGCGGCCGCCCTTTTTGAAGGTTTGGAGTGGCGGCGCGTTTATCCCCAGGACCATGTCGCACCCACAGCTATAAGATAAAACTCTTTGTAAGATCAGGGTTTTTCTTCTTTGAGTGAGCTGGGTGTGGTACAAAATCGGCAGGATGAGCCAAGCCGATCCTGCCCGTTCCGAGCCTGGTGCCGCTCCTCCGGACGCAGAGACGGCTGACGGCCTGCGCGCCGAGATCGCGGGTCTTCGCAGCATCATCACCGGCCTCGAGGCGTTGATCAGCCAGTTGAAGAAAAACAACGACGAACTGCGCGCGCTGAAATTCGGCAAACGATCGGAGAAGCTGGCCCCAGGGCAACTGGCTCTGGGATTGGAGGATGTCGAACTCACCCAGGCTGCCCTACAGGCCCAGCTTGAACGACTGGACGATGAGAAACAGGTCCTGACCGGCGGCAAGCCCCGGCGTCGGCGGGATCCAAACGAAGCTAGGCCCTCATTGCCTGATCATCTGCCCGTCGTGGAGGAGGTGCTGGAACCTGAGGTTCTGGCCTGCCCCTGCTGCCAGGGCGCGCTCCACAGGATCGGCGAGACGAGTTCCGACCGTTTGGACATCGTGCCTGTGCAATACGTCATTCGCCGCACGGTGCGGCCGAAATATGCGTGCCGGGCCTGTGAAGGCCAGATTGTCCAGGCCTCGGCCCCCGCCCATGTGGTCGAAGGCGGCCTGCCGAGCGAGGCCCTGGTGGCGCAGGTTCTCGTCGCCAAGCACGCCGATCATGTGCCGATCTATACCCAGGTGCAGGCCATGGCGCGGCAGGGCATCCGCATCAATCGCAACGTGGTCACCGGCTGGGCGGGACGAGGCGCCGGGGAGCTTGTGCCGATCTGGCGGCGCATGCGGGAGATTCTGCTCAGCGGTTCGCATCTCTTCATTGACGAGACCGAAGTCCGTGTCCTCGATCCCGGCCGCGGCCGCACCAAGGTCAGTTATTTCTGGGCCATCGCCCGGGATGGCAGGCCTTATGGCAGCCTGGATCCACCGATGGTGGTCTTTGCCTATGGCCCCGGACGTGCCGCCCTTCATGGCAGACGCATGCTGGAAGGTTTTGCCGGTGTCGTGCAGTGCGACGGATATTCCGTCTACAAGACGCTCGCCAAAGAGCGACCCGAACTGCAGCTCGCCCATTGCTGGAGCCATTGCCGACGAGAGTTCTTCAAGCTCTTAAAGAGTGATGGATCAACGCCTGTGGCGGAAGAAGCCGTCAAACGTATCCGCGCCTTCTATGCCATCGAGGACGAGATCCGAGGCTGCTCGGCGGCTGAGCGCCGGGCGGCACGGCAAGAGCGCACGGCGCCACTTGTGGAAAGCTTCCGCCAATGGTTGATCGAGACCAAAGCCCAGACCATGAAGGGCTCCTATATCGATGAGGCAATCAACTATGCGCTCAGCCGCTGGACCGGGCTGACCCGCTTCCTGGATGACGGTCGCGTGGACATCGACAGCAATACTGTCGAGCGAGCTCTGCGTCCGGTTTGCTTGACCCGAAAAAACAGCCTCTTCGCCGGAAATGACGGGGGTGCCGAAAACTGGGCCGTCACTGCCTCCATCGTCGAGACCTGCAAGATGCTCGGCGTCAACGCCCAGGCCTATATCACCGACGTTCTCACCAAAATCGTTCAGGGTTGGCCCAATAGCCGCATCGACGAGCTGATGCCCTGGACCTGGAAACCGCCGATCGTTGAAGCCAAAGCGGCTGCGTAGGCCAAGGCGTCAGTCAAGATCTCACGTCCGTGCGGAAAACGATCGCTTACATCTTATGGGCGAGTTCGCCTCGCCTGCCCTTCAAGCGTTGCTGCAGCGTTCGGATTTGCCCTGGCGGATAGATCCCGCGCTGCTCGCGCTGGAGATGTTCGAACAGCTCACGCGATGTCCGCCACGGCTCGGCCTCGAACCATTCCCTGATCTGCCTCGTTACCCTTTCGAATGGGTCTGGACGCCGGCGGCCGCGCTTGGCCTTTTGCTTCGGTCGGCTGGTCGGGCGCACTTCACCTTCCTGCCACGCCATTCGCAAACTCGATAGGAACTGCGCCAAGGTCGGCGCCGTCGGAGGCACCGCTTCGCCTGGCATCGGCCCATCAGCGATCTCGACCAGGCGCTGCTGAAGATCACGGATCTCGCTCAAAAGCCGGACCGGATCGAGCGTTGCAAACATCTTCGCCGCTTGCTGCTTTACGGCCTCGCTTATCCGTGGATCTGCTACGAGTCGTTGATAAGGTGTGGCCGGTGCATGATAGCGTTTCCGGACTTTTGCGCCATCACGGGATTTCTCCGCCAGTTTGAACGAAGGCTGGAAGAAGTTCACGAACAGCCGCAGTGACCGGTACATCCGTGCAAGCGCAGCGGCGGCCTCCAGCCCTTCATATCGGCGATAGCCGACGGTGTGACGTACGACTGCTCCGTTCTTCTGCTCCACCCAAGCCTGGTCGTTCTTACGATAAGGTCGGCAGCGCGTGAACTCGACGCCGGCTTGCGCATTTCGCTCAGCACTTCCGTCGGCAGTGTTTGCTCGCGCACCAGAACCGGCGCACATTCGGTCCAGCCGGTGGCAATATCGGTCAGGGTCAACGTTTGCACGAAGCTCCCCTTTGCCGTCGGCCCGCTATGCGCAACCAGATCGGCTTCCATGAAGCCCGGTGCGGGATCGGACCATCCATCGAATGTGCGCGCGGCAACGCTGCAGCGGATGGCCGCTGAGGGTGGTGCCCAGCGCCGGCGGGCTGTCGGGCCGCGCACTTCGCGCAACGCTCGGTCGATCGTCGCTGCACTCATCGCCAGTAGCCCTGCGCGTACCTCGGCTGTCAGATCCAAATGGCCATGCCGCTCCATCGCTTCGATCAGCATCGGCATCAACGGACGCAGACGCTTGCCGCAGATCCAGTCGGACGCCTCCCAGATCACCACCAGCGCCTGACGTCTCGCTTCGCCATAGAGCCGGCGCCCAGGCCGAGGGCCAACGCTCCCGCTCACCATCCCCGCCCGTAGCAGACGCATGGCGTGCTTGCGGTGGTGGCCCGTCAAGGCCGCAAACTCATCAAGGATCCGGCCCCGTTCCACCCCGTTGCCCAGTGCGTAGCGCCCAGCCACTGCCGCCACCAATTCATTACGCGTCGCCATGCTGACCCGCCCCACGTTTGCCCCCAACCATCAACGTCGGTGGGGAGCAGATCAGATGAGGCAACGGCTCACAGGCAAGGAGCATCTCAGGCGGGGCAATGCGGGAGCATCCGCGAATGACGCACTACGTACAGACAATCTGCATGAGGCGCGTCTCGGGGCATCGTCATCTGGGGTAGGTATCCGACCCTCCGCAGGCTGCCCGGCCAACAGGCCGCTCAATTTGACGGTGCCGACCGGAGTCCTACGCGGTCGACGCGGCTATCGTGGAGTGCCTCCAAATCGGGGCCTGCGTCCCAGCTGACGCATGTGCGCGATCATTTCTTGGGCCAACACCTTCTGGGTTGGCGTCAGCAGGGCGTCGATCTCACGATGTGTCTCGGCGCTGATTGCGTGAATCTGGGGCGCGAGCTCTTGCCGCGAAGCTGTCGGATTGGTGTCGAACAGGGCTTGTATCCTATCGTGGTGCTGCCGCAGGATCGGCAGGATCTCCGCCTGCTGAGCGGGCGTCAGTTGGAGATTCAGCGTCAGATGCGCCATCTCCTGGCTGATGCTTCGCGGCCCTTCCGGTAAGGAGTTTTGAGCAAATGCCGGTGAAATGCCGGACGCTCCGATCGCAAGCAATGCAGTGAATGTTAAGTATCGCATCAAGATAGACCCTCGCCGTTACGTTCAGTTTGTTCCATAAGGAAATCTCAAACTCCGCTTCATTTGTCCAGTCGTTGCCTTTAGCTGCAAAACCTGTAATGGATCTGGCGGTGATGGTGTTGTTAGCTTCCGCGCCATGAAAAGCGAACTTGCCTAATGGGGCCGGAGCTTTCTGGCGGTCTGCATGATCTCAAGCGCCATCCAGACGCGCCTTTTACGAAGCGGAGTGGTGGAGCGAGGCGGAGACGACTGGTTATGACAGCGAGAACGGAGCAGATCGCGGAATTCGCCATTCTCACGACAAAGCGTTCAGCCGACTTTTGGTTCTTGAAGCCCATCATAAATCGGATGTGGCTATCGATGTCGCGATGATCCGTTCAAGATGATTATTCAGGTGCACGCCAGTTCGATACAGCACCATCCGCTCCAGCGCCGTGCGGATCGCTCTCGGATAGAAGCCATGGCCGTCCTCGTGACACGATCGGGCGGAAAGCTTTTGGTCGCCTTGGCCATCACGCCACGCAGCAGCATGATCTCGCCCAGGTCACTCATAGTGAGCCGATAGCGCAAGCAGCGAAACACAACGAAGGCAATGGTGCCGCACCGGTGGCTGGCCTGGGCGCGTCCGGTTCAGCCCTTCACCGCTGCGCTCGTTGACCTGCCGATTCAGTCTTGACCCCGGAACCGTCGCTGGCCCTAACCTCTGATCTTACAACGCTCCGTCACCGATGCTGAGCCACAGCCGACACAATCCATCGAGGTAATCCGACCAGCCTCACCAGCATCAAACTCCACCAAGTCCGCCATCGGTCGCTAAGTCATCGTTTGGCGGCGGAAGCCGACAGAACCCTCGGGCGCAGTGTTCATCGCCTATTACATACCACAACACACCTAAAGTAACATCGTCGCAAATGCAAAGAAGCAGATGGCTTGCTTTCCATTTCTGCCACAAGACAACAGTGCGACATGCGCCGTTACGGTCTGAACGTTCCAACGGAAATCGGTAGGAAGCAAAAACGAATGTATCAGTACTGCATTGCTGTGTGTCTCACCACGCGCCTCCGCAGCCGGATTCCAACATGCAGTGGTGGAAATGTCAACTTTGGCGTCAGCAATCAAAGGAAAGCGCGGCAAAATACACGAATTGGTACATCATACCTGAATTTAATGCGTAGACGTATTTTTGCAAATACAATTCGTCACCGTGTTGATAAAAGTCGGTAAAATGTTTCTGCTAGTGGTTGCGCTGCGTTACAAAACCATGGCATCGGACCAATCTCTTGAACATCGAATTTTCTGTACGACCCGTGGCCCTCCCAGGTAGAAGTGGACAGCGTGTCCGAGCAATTGAGGGGCAGTAGCATTTAGGGAGGAAATCCATCCCTCTATCTGCTGGCTCCGCAACCTTCAGTAGTCGTCCGTCGCCTAATCAAGAGCTTACGCTTTTCACTGAAGAGTTTCGGGTTCGTGTTGTGCATATCGCATGACCGGTCCGGCGATCGTCAGTTTCTCGCCAGTCGGTGTTTTACGTGCTTCTGAAGAACTGTTAAGCGTCGGGCCCTCTCAAAACGTCGGCGCGTTGGCGGTTCAACGTTTTGTTAGCAAGCCGGCGCTCAGTCCAACCACTGCATGATCGGAGAGGTCATGGGTGTTTCTGTTGGCGGACGTGAGCCAGCTGCTGTCGCGAGAGGTCCGCACTTATTGTGAAAAGTAGATTTATAGCCTTTCAACGTAAGGCGCCTAATGAAAGTACTCGATTCTTGGCTGCTAGCCTAAGACCCCGTCCGGCGATTTTGCTTGGATTGCTGACACGAGACGCCAGAGGGAGACGGACCTTGTTTCGCGGTCTGTACGGTAATAGTCGCGGCCGTTTGCTTTGTGCCGTTTGTCGCACCTAGCGAAGCGTGGTCTGAGGCGCCTCCGCGCCCGGAAGCGTATCTCCATAAGTCTCACCGCGGACCTGAGCCATCCTGCTGCACGATCAGCGCCATCGTCATTCGGGGTAATCACCGCATCGAAGTGGGGACTATCGAGTTGTACATGTTGCTGATGCCTGGTCAGCCTTTCGATCCCAAAGCGATCAATCAGAATCTCGAGATTCTCTACGCAACCGGCCTTTTCAGGAACGTCTCCATCACCCGGGTAGGCAATAACCTTGTGGTCAATGTGAGCGAGAACCCTGTCGTCAGTCGCGTAGCCTTCCAGGGCAATCACCAGCTGGTCAACAAGGATCTGCAAGCCGTCGTCTCGCTGCGGGCCAATTCGGTCTACACGCCGGAGGCGGCGGAACAGGACCGTCAGGCTATCCTCGATGCCTATGCCCACAAGGGCTATTACTCGACGACGGTCGTGCCGCAGATCATCCTGCTGCCGGAAAATCGTGTAAACCTCGTCTATAAGGTCCACGATGGCACTGCGACCTATATCAGCCGCATTGCCTTCGTCGGAAACAAGAACTTCAGCGAAAGCACGCTGCGTGAGGTCATCAGCAGCCGTGAAAGCACTTGGTGGCGGTTCCTCTCTACGGCGGATTCCTACGATCCGGCCCGCGTCGGCTTCGATCAGGATTTGCTCAGGCGCTATTACCTGCGCAGCGGCTATCCCGACTACAGGCTCCTGAATACCGAGGCCGAACTGGCCCCCGACCGCTCATCCTTCTACGTCACCTTCGTGCTGGACGAGGGACCGCGCTATCGCCTTGGCAAGGTCAACATCGTCTCCAACCTGCCGCATCTCGACGGCAATACGGTCAAGGGCGATCTCAAGCTGGCGTCGGGGGATTGGTATAACGGCGATGCCATCACCCAGAGCGTGCAGGCGATCACGACCGATGTGGAAGGGCGGGGCTATGCCTTCGTTCAGGTCAAGCCGATCGAGCACAAGCGGGTCAATGCCCAGGGCCAGCACGTCGTTGACCTGACGTTCGAGATCGACGAAGGCCCGCGCGTGTTCCTGGAGCGGATCGACATCACCGGCAACAGCCGCACGGAGGACAAGGTCATCCGGCGCGAGTTCGCGATCGCCGAAGGTGATGCCTTCAACGCGGAAAAGATTCGGCAATCCCGGGAGCGCCTGCAGGAGCTGCAGTATTTCAAGAACGTGGATATGAGCACTCAGCCAGGCTCCGCGCCTGACAAGATTGTGCTGAACACGAACGTGCAGGAGGAGGCGACCGGCTCCTTCACTATCGGTGGCGGCTATTCTAGCGATGACGGAGCGCTCATTGACCTTGGGCTCAACGAGAAGAACATAATCGGAACCGGTATTGATGCGGGAATCTCTGGCACGTTGGCCCAGGAGGGCAGTCAGATTGACCTTTCTGTCACTGATCCACATTTCCAGGACCGCAACCTCTTGGTCGGCGGTGAGCTTTTCGATACGACCCAGAATAATCAAGATGTCACCGGCTATGAGGAAAGCCAAGCCGGCTTCACGGTCCGCACGGGCTATGCCTTCAACGACCTTCTGTCCCAGAGCTGGAACTACTCTTTAATTGATCGCGATGTGTTTGATCTTACCACGGATGCAAGTCTTTATGTCAAAAACGAGTCAGGCTGGTCGCTACTGTCCCAGGTCGGACAGACCATCACCCTGGATCATCGCGACAGCACGCTCGACCCGCACAGCGGCTACATTATCCGCCTGGCGACCGATCTCGCGGGTCTCGGCGGCAATTCAGACTATGTCCGCGTGAAGCTCGATGCCGGTTACTACATTCCACTCGACTATTTCACCGGAAATCATAACTGGAGCATCGCCTTGCGAGCCGGAGGTGGATACCTGTATCGCTATGGAGGCAGTTACTACATGATCGACAATTTCTTCCTTGGTGGCGACAATATGCGCGGCTTCGAAGAAGACGGCGCCGGGCCGCATGATGTGGCGACCGGAGACAGCCTCGGTGGCAATACGATCATCACCGGGACCGCTGAACTACATTTCCCGCTTCCGATTTCCCCCGATATCGGGCTTTCCGGGCGCATCTTTACCGACATTGGCACGGTGTTCGGGGTCGAGGACGAGTACGGACCAGTCTACGATTATACCAGTCCGCGCGTCTCCATAGGCTTCGGCTTTTCTTGGAACACACCATTCGGCCTTCTGAACATCGACATTGCAGATCCAATCGTCAAATATACGGATGATCAGACCCAAGTCTTCAGGTTTGGCTTTGGCACGTCATTTTAGCGTCACGTCACTTCCAGTTCGAGGCCGCATACCCCGGTGGCTGAGGGTCAGTCCCACCGATCGAGCGGTTGGGGCAATGACCCCCCAAGTCCGGCCTGAGGAGACACCTGTCCCACGTGTTTAATTGCCGCTATGAGCGACAAAACACCGTAAGCACTCCTAAACAGTCGAGGGGCGCAACGTCATTGGAAAATATTGTTCCAGATAGTTACCGTAAAGCAATATAATAGTTACAACAGAATTTTATCTGGTCCGGGAAAAAGAGAGTGAATCATGCGCCATATCATTTTTGCTGCCCTTCTACTCAGTCCGGTCATTGCGTCCGCCCAAGGCTATCAGGCTGGGCAACAAGGCGGAATGCAAGGTGGTCAAAATTTTGCGGACCGCTTTAGAGCGGCCAATACCAGCCACGACGGCCACCTTACGCTTGCCCAAGCTCAAGCTGCAGGTTTGAACATGATTGTGATGCACTTTACGGAAATCGATACACAGAACAAAGGGTATCTCACACTTAGTGATATCCAGGCTTGGCGGCAAAGCCATCGCTTCTCGCACGTCAACGCGTTCCAGGGCGATTCGTCGAGCTCATCTAACTAGCCATTTTGCGCACCGTCGATCCAAAGGCTTTAACGACATCGGAAACCTATGGATCGTCTCCTGGACCACCATATTGCAACGTTTTTATACGCTGTCGTTCTGGACGCTTTTCGAATGCGGCATTTCGCGGATATGGATGTTGCTCATAATAATGACAGTACCATCGAGACACATCAAATGACGGGATGACCCCGGCCAGTTAGTCATGCTGCGGCAGCGGGTCTTTAGACGTAGGTGGCCGATCTATTTCTCTTGTTAGGGAAAGGAGTGCGGCGTGTGAGCGTTCGGGATCTGCCCTGGTTCGTCGCCAACTGCTTTGTCTGGTGGAAGTCCGATCCGAGTGGCGATCCCGAAGACGAATTCGTTGGCCGAAGACACATCATCGCTACGTTCGCTCTGCTCCTGGCACTTATCCTGGCCAGCCTCCGGATCATCAAACTGCTTCGGCAGATGGAAGCGTTGTAGGATGGTCTTACATCCAGAGTCCAACCAATGCGAAAGCTGCGGTCCTCTCATGGGAGGGCCGAGAGCCTACCCGAGGACCAACTGCAACTCGGCTCGAGGATCTGAAGGGTGCGATCCTCCTGGACGATCCTCCCTCGACGATGCCGAGGCCGAACGACGTGATCCGGAGTTGAGGCGCGAGCGCGCCGCGAAGCGGCGGGCCAACCGCGGTAAGCTGACTGTTTGACCTTTATTTCGTCGATCACCGTTTTGCTGAGCTTTCAATTTGTTGCATCATCACCTCGACGACGGCCAGTTGTGTCTCTGCGAGACCCGCCAGGACCGGGTCGCTGAGGGTCAGTTCGCGCACCCGAGGCGAAAAGCCTTTGCGGCTTGGAGTGCCGACCCTGAGCCCAACATCACGCAGCAAAACTCGGATACCATTTTCAGCGTAACGACGCTTGTTGAGCACCATCCGACGGGCTCTTCACATGCACGACTCGATACCGCCGGGCCTGCATGATTTGCGCGAGCCCTCGCGCGTCGTTGCGGTCGGTCTTGTTAGGCATTGCGCCCATCGCTGCCCTAGCCTGCCGGGCCTCGATGCAGATCGCTGGAATGCCCGCTTCCGAAGGCCTGCGTGCAGCCAAGCTGTCAGCGAACATGCTTCCAGGCCAATCCGCTCCATCTTCATCCCGCATGCCTTGAAGAATGCGACCAACGCCTCCGGCTCACTCACGGCTCGTGCCCCGCGTATAATGGCGGCCTCTTCATCTACAATGTAGATGGTGGTCATTTCCAACGATACGTCCAATCCGGCACAGTAACCAACGGCCGCTTCTCCTCGATGCGTGTGGCCAATGCACATTGGACCACGAGCTATTATCCCGAGAGAATTTGGGTACCAGAGGCTGCTGGATGTGGAGGGGCCGAAGGCGCAGAGTTGATTTTCAGAAAGTGGTAAACGCAATTTACTATTTGGCTCAGACCGGATGCGGTTGGCGGATGCTGCCACGCGAGTTTTCGCCGTGGTAGACAGTCTAGCGGGTGGTTCCTGCGTTTTGTCCTCCGTCTGCGGTTCCAGGCTATCCATGATATTGCATTGATGAAGATCGTAGGCCACAGGCTTCATGTGGCGATTGATATCGGCGGTCGCCTGCTCATGGTCAACCTGACGATGGCCGATATTTCCGGCAGCGTTGGATTGTCTGGCCAACAGCACGGAGTCTTTGCAAGCATGATCATCGATCCCGGCATGACCGCCGCGGATCCAATTGTCATCGTTAGCAGACACCTCTTGCCGCGCGGCAGCTCCTACACAGACGCGGAATTTGGCAGGGTTTGCACAGCCAACGTTTATGTGACCCAACCTTAATGAAGGATTTTAACAGGATGATATGTTTTGTGACAGTTTTCCAATTGTAGTTAGGGCAAAAGCCCCGTATCCCCGCGACCGTCTAGTAGAAAACGAATCAAAGGAGTTAGCGCCAGGATGCGTAACGTTCTGTTAGGTTGCGCCGCAACGCTCACCGGTATTTTTGGTTATGCGAGTTCTCGATTCGGCTCATGCGCAAACGGCGTCGACGGATCTGGCCCCCGGCCAGATTTCTGTCCGCCTGAACGGCCGCGTGAACTGGTACGCCGGCGTTGAGGGTTCGTCCGTTGACGACAATGGTTCTACTGGCGAAAAAACCGCCACGGATAGCTTCCTTGGCTATTTGCGCCTCTATCCGGGCTTTGACGGCGTTGCCGCCAATGGGCTGCATTATGGTGCAGCCGCTGAAATCCGCATGAACAGCGGGCAGTCGGCCAGCAGCGAGACGCTTTACGTCTTCCAAGCCTATGGCTATCTGGGCCTACCTCGCCTTGGTCAGATTAGCTTCGGCCAGGAAAACGGGCCCTCCGTGATCTTTGAAACCGGCTTCTTCGAGGGTTTCAACGATGGCGGCTGGAACGGCGATATCGAAGGTATGGTGCCGACTGCAGCCAACCCTGTCTACCCATTCCCGGATAGCGGTAGCGCCTACGACCAGGCCAGCGACAAAATCGTCTACCTCTCCCCGTCGATCTCCGGCTTCCAATTCGCGCTTGGCTTCACGCCGAACCAGACCGCAGAAAACTACGCTCCGGCGGTGACCTCCTCCCCGACCCCGGTCTCCGGCGGCATGCCGCGCAACATGCTCGACATTGGCGGCCAATATACGGGTACGTTTGGTCCCGTTGGCGTCCAGGTTGGACTTGATTATACAACGTCAGGCCAGGTTGCGAATACAGGCGATCCGGAGGGTATCACTGGCTACAAGGATATGAACATATTCACCGGCGGTGCGACGCTGAGCTATGGCGGCCTGACGATTGGTGGCAACTCGGTGGTCGGTGCCTTCAACATGGCCGACGGTTTCACCTTCCAGCTTGAGCCGGATAGCGGCAGCCTAGCGGTCGGTTGGCTTGCCGGTGCCCAGTATACCCGGGGACCCATCGTCGTCGGCGCGAGCTTCTTCCGCTTCAACCAGACCGGTGACCTGCCGGGCGGCATCGATGCTGGATCGGGCGCCACCATCACCTCGGCTGGCCTCACCACCGGCCAGCAGCAGAATGACGGTGTCGCGGCCGGCATGACCTATACCCTGGTTCCGGGCGTAAACCTGTTCGTTGACTACCTCTACGGCATGCGCGAGCAGGGCGGCTACGACTTCGAAACTGGCGATGCGGGTACTGCCAACAACACCGTTCAGTCCCAGCTCTTCGGTGTCGGCACTCAGATCCAGTGGTAGTGTCTGGGGCAATAACAAGTCGTCAAGACAAGGGCCGCGCCGGCTCAAACAGACTCGGGGCTCAAGATCGAGACTGCATGGCGTTACAGCCGATATCCACGACGTGGCCCGCAGTTCGTGACAGCCAACGGGCGTGTTGCATGTGTGGATTGCTCCCTTTGGCTAAGGTTTTTGGGAGTTCAGGCTGCAACTGATCAGCTGCGGTCATGAGGGAATGGACGGCCCCGTTCTCCCAAAGTACGCGCACTGCCGGATCGTCCGGCGGGAAAATGAGTGGAGAGGGGGCCAGGAAGATTTCGGTTGTCGGGCTGGATATTGCCAAGAACGTCTTCCAGTTACACGGCGTTGATGCCGGCGGCGGCGTAGTGCTGCGGCGTAAGATTCGCCGCAGCGAACTACTGGCATTTTTCGCGAAGCTTCCGCGGGCGCTGATCAATATCGAGGCTTGCCACGCCGCTCACCATTAGGAGCGGGAGCTTGCAAACCTGGGGCACCAGGTACGGCTGATGCCGCCCCAGTTCGTGCAGCCGTATGTCAAGGGTCAGAAGAATGACGCGGCGGATGCAGAGGCGACCTGTGAGGCGGTCACTCGGCCGAGGATGCGATTTGTGCCGATTAAAAGTGCTGAGCAGCAGGCCGTTATCCACCTCCACAGGACGCAGGACATACTCGTCCGTGAGCGCGGCGGCGCTTATCAGCGCCATTCTCGCCCACTTCGCCGAGTTTGGTTTGGCATTACCGACGGCCAGGTTATGCGCGCATCGACCGCACCCTCATGCGGGCCGCCGCCCGCGCCAATCTGACGAACGAAGCCCGATTCGACGAGGTCTCTCCTCGCCACAACCCGCCAACGCGGCCTTCCGACCGGCATGGGCGGCCACGCTTTCACTGGAGTTACCGCATGAGCTTGACCCTGTCCCACCGCCGCTACAGGCCGCGTATGGGCGCGCTTGCCGCCCTGGCAGTGCCGCTTGGCCTGCTCGCGGCCTGCGTCGAGGCGCCGCAACAGTCACGCAGTGAACAGGCGCAGTATAACGCCTGCCATCGCATTGCCGACCGTGTCGTAACCCAGGCCAATGCGGATGCTCTGGCGCAGAATGATCCGATCAGCTCACCGTATGGAGCAACCTCGATCTTGCCAAATCCACCGAATGCCCTGGCCATCGAGCACCAGCGCCAGGACATCATGGATGATTGCTTGCGGCATATCGACACCCAGCGAGCGAATGTGGGCGTCGTCACGGCAACGCCGCAGGGGGGGGATCGCCAGCCAGCCGATCACCCCGCCACCGGCCGACCCTGCCGGGCCGACGGACAGTGATCTGACCAGGCCGCCGGCGTAAGCGGCATTGACTGTCCTATTGATGATCCTGCCACTTTTCACGACCGCCTGCCTGACCAACGGATAAAATCGCTCCACTATCATCGTTAAGGAAAACCCTGATGTTCAGTGTCGGCAACAATGACCATTGTCTTGCGCTCTTATCAAACGAGAAGAGGTTTCTCGGCAGATGATGTTGGACATGGCAGGCGGCCGGTCGACGAGACGCATGCTGACCTTTGGACGATGTGGTGCCTGATATGAAGACAGCCTATGAAGCTCGCGCCGCTGAGGCCTGGCGCCTGGTGCATGACGAGCGTCTCCCGATGAAGCGGGTCGCTAGTACACTCCGGATCTCGCTTAGTGAGGCTTACGAGTTGCTCACTTACTGGAAGGTTAGACGAGATGTGATCGAGAGACGACTGGCAGCCCTCGCGAACTCGAGAGCCACTCCTTTGCACGTCGAGAAACGAGGATAACAAGTCGAGTGTGGCCGTTTCATGACGATTTTGCGAGGCTGGCGTTTCCGGCACCATCATGTAGCGGCAGATGCCGACCGTAGAGAGAACCATGATCCGACCCGGGGCGCCACTCGCCGATCAATGGACGCAACAGAGGGCTTGCGTTCTATTCACAACACAAAGGAATCTCACCGTTGCACTTGGTCTCGCTCAGGCATCATATTCGTTACCTATCACCTACATCATGACCAACATCGCTATGAGGGTCAGCAAATGGGTCGCGTCACGACGTTCACAATCATTGGCGCAGCCTTCACTGCTGCCATTTATCAGAGCTTTGGGGGACAGCTCCCTGTCCTCACCGAAGAAATTCGTTGGGCTAGAGCCTTTGTAATTGCAGAGCCTATGACGGGCCTTGCGTCACTCCATGAGCATGAGTTCGAGCATCTGCTTCAGCGCACACCGCGAATTTGCCGTCAATTCTGTACGGATAGCTAACAACACAAAGAGTTCCTGGTTACCTATCTTGATCCGCTATCTTTGATCTGGCACAAAATAAATGCACGCTGGTTTGTGCGGAGGAAATCGATGGGCCGGAATGCAGTGCAGTTTCAGATGGGGCTGAGTGAGGCCGAATTTAATCGTGGCTGCGGCCCGATCAGGGCGATCAGGTCATCGCGGAAGAGAATGAAAAGGGTTGCGCGGTCTACGAATTGTCGTAAATCAACTCGGCCGCGACCGTGTCAAGCTGCCTTGCCCGAAGGGGGGGAGCAATTAACGCGGCAAACTAATGGTCGCCGACCGCGGCACCACCGTCCTTTTCCTCCATCATCGGCCGCCGACGCTCGATCGCACACCGACCATCATCTCCTTGCTGCCGCAATCGGCACTGTGTCGAGACGATGAATGTACCGGCCGGTGATCGCGCCTGACGAATGCCCCAGCATCGCGCCGATCGTGGGATCGCTGTAGCCGAGATCCGCCGCGGTCGACGCGAAGGAATGGCGAAGCGTGTGCGGGGAGATGCCTGTGAGCCCGGCATCCTTCACCACCTCTACCGAACCGAAATCCTCAGCGCGCTGGACCCGCGCGTCGTCGCCGAAGAACTCACCGCAATGGCCGGCGGCCGTGTGCCCGTCATGCTCTGCTACGAAAAGCCGGACGGTCACCAGTGGTGCCACCGCGCCCTGGCCGCGCGCTGGCTTTGCGAAGCACGCAACGTGTCGTTGCCGGAGTTCGGCTTCGAGCACCTGCCGCAAGACCAGCACCCGCTCATGCCAGAAGCGTTGCGGCGGCCGACGATCAAGCCGCCTGAGGTGGAAAGCTAAATTGGCCGGTCGGCCCTGATCGACGGCGAAAACCACCGCGTCGTCGAAATCGTGGCCCTGGGCGGCCGGCAACGGCGACCGCAGCGAGAATGCGGATTACAAGGAAGGCAAGCGCCGGCTACGCGAGATCAACCGGCGGATATGGCGGAGGGCAAGGTCAGCATCGGCTCGCCCATCGCGCTCGGTACTGCTACACGCCTGGCCGGGTGACGAAAACCCTGGCCAACTTAGCTTGTAGACATGGCGGCCAGGCCGGACCGCCTTATGTGGCCAGCAGCTGGCGTACGGTGCGCTACCGCCGCGCGGATCTGGATCATTGGGCGGCGCAGCTCATGACAGGAAAAGCGGTCCGCTGACGGCCGCCTTAGTCACCGGCCCGAATCAGTAAGGGTTTTGCGCTGCTTTTTTCAAAAAGCGGCTGCTTTCCTATCTCCTTCGGCAGACGTGTGAAAACCGAACGTCAGTTTCGCGTATCGATGCGGCCGATTCCAGCGCAGCCAGAGGCCGAAGCCCAGTCCGGCGATCAGCGTTGCCAGATAGATGGCAGGAAGCCAGGCGACGAGCGGTGTGCTAACGGTTGAGAGCAGGGTGAAATTTGCGCAAACCGCGCCCAGCGCGACCGATAATCCGATGGCCGCACAGAAAGACAAAATCAAGACCAGAAGGCCTGCCTCCCGCCTGCGCTGAAACACATAGAACAAAATCGCGATCGCGGCCGCAGCCTGGAGGGCGATGATGCCCAGCGTACCGACGCCGATCAACACGGGGATGATGGCGGCGTAAGGATTGGTGTGTGAACCCGCAATGCTGCTGAGGCAGATGATGGTGACCACTAAGATGAAAATGGTGGCCGCGGCTGGAACCTTGCGCGCTTCATCGGAACGGGAGAGCAGACGTGGCAGCAGCCCCTCACTGGCCAGGGCATAGACGTAACGCGACGCGGCCGCATGGATGGCGATGTAGGTTGCCAGCATCGATGTGCAAAGCAGAACGCCCGCGACGTCCGAAGCGATCTCGCCATCATATTGCTTGATGAGATCCAGCATCAGCGTGCCGCCATGGGCGATGGCGGTCGCCTTGGCCGTGCTGGCCCCCATGGCGCCGATGGCGATCCAGGCCGTGACGAGATAGAACGATCCGATCAGAAAGACGGCGATATAGGTCGCAAGCGGAATGCTGCGCATGGGGTCTGCGGCTTCCTTTGAGTACAAAGCGCCGGACTCAAAGCCCACGAAGCATGTGAAAGCGGTCATGAGAGAGACGCCCAGCCCCGGCGCCAGCCATTGGCCAGGCGCGAAAGACGCCGCAGGGAATGCCCCCCAGCCCTTGGTCATGATGACGCTGACGTCAAACACCACGAGGACGGCTGATTCCACCACAATGATGACGCCCAGCAGCTTGGAGGAGACGTCCATGGACCGGAGGTTCAACATGCCGGCAATCAAAATCGATACCGCCGCGCAGATCGTCCAGCTCACCTTGCAGCCCACGGCCAGGAACACTTGCGCGTCGAAATAACCGCAAGCGGCGGCCAGCCCGAAGGCGAATGTGCTATAGGCGATGACGGCGCAATAAGCGGCGCCCACGCCGAATGGCTTTCCCAACCCCTTCGCCACGTAGCTGTAAAACGCGCCGGCACTGACGACACGATGGCCGATGAAGGCATAGCCGGCCGTAAAGGCGATCAGGATGCACCCGGCGGTCAAGAAAGCGACGGGGACGTTGGCACCAGTTCCCCGCGCAATCGCGATCGGCAGGTTCCCGATCATTGAAGCAAGTGGCGCGGCCGCGGCGATCACCAAGAACGCGATATAGGGCGCCGATAACGAGCGGGGCGACGTGTTCATGTAATGGTCCTTGCGATCTCCGAACGCCAATGGCTTTGCCAGATTTGCTGACCCAAAGGTAGGGCTGGGGTAGCGCTACTGGAGTGCTGGGGATAGTTGGGCCGATTGATCTTCTGTGACGGGCGCGTTCTGGAACAGTCCTGTCCCCGTCTCTGTGACATTTGTAGCGCGTCAACCATTTTTCCGGTCGTATTGCCATTCTTGAGAACGATGACATCGCGCCCAGATGGGAGATCTGGATGCGCAGTCACTGGGTGCCGCTCACGAAAGCAAAAATCGGTGGCAACATCCGTCGGGCGGGCACAACTGTGCCGTTCATGGACATGGTTTCAATCGTCGTAACGATATCGCAGCAGCGTAATCCCGGACCTGGACATTTTCTATCCTTAGCTCGTAGGCGGCGGTGACCTCCTCCCAGAGCGGTGTCTGGTCGATGCACTGGCAAACTCGATCGATCGGACAGAGGCCGTTGAGGGCTTCGTGTGAGCGGTGCCAATTGTAGTGGTGCACCCACTCGGCAAGCCGGCCACCATTCCGATCAAGATCCGGCCACCCGGGGTGGGGTAGGAGCAGATTTTGAGCCAGCAACTTAGGCATCACGCTCTCCCTTTCGGCTGATTGGGAGGCCACCGCCTACGACGCTCTGCTCGCGTCGCCGCAGAGCTGGAGCCAGGCATGATGAGCACGATCGAAGTCGATACCACCCGCTTGCCGCTGCTCCTCAATGACCTGCGGCTGCCCGCCAATCGCCCGAAATCAGCTTGACCATCGGTGGGGAGTCCCCCCCCGGAGGTCCGGCCGAAGTCTGTTACCGCTCGAATACGGTCGTGAACCGATCGAATGACCAGTCCACCGGGTCCAGCGGATAGAACGGTCGCGCTCGTTTGAAGGGGAATTCGTGCGGTCGGAATGCCGTCAATCCGGGCGTGTCCACGGTGATGCAGGTGGCCTTGCCGGCGAATGACAACTTGTAGTGGTTCGCGGCACGCGCGACGAGAACGTTCTGTGAGGCCACCGGCAGGCCCATCGCCTCGAAGAAAGCCGGGTCGTGCACATTGGGCGCCCTGGATGTTACAATGATGCTGACCCGGCCAGACACCAGAACTGCCGCATCACCGAAATCGGCCTCGACGCCGGCCATATAAGGGCCGTCATTGACGAAGCGGGAGCGACCCACCCGCGCAACGCGCCAGGTCCGGCGCAACGGTCGCACCTGACGCGTGATCGAACCACCAACGGAAAGATCGATGTCGGCGCCCTCGCCGGCTCCGACCGCCGCCATAACGGCCTTGGGATCGTAGATCGGCACGGCGACCCTGAGATTGGGGAAGCGCTCGAGCGCGATACGGGCAATTTCCGGTAAATCACCCGGCCCCGCGCCCACCACCCGATCGCCCTGATCACCGAGCGCGAACGGCTTGCTCGAGTGGCTCGCCTGGCGCAAAGCCTCCTCGACGCTGATTAGCTGTTCACTAAACGCCTCCCGGGAATCCCAAACTCTCTGGCTGATGTCATTCACGGCCTGAAC
This sequence comes from uncultured Alphaproteobacteria bacterium, assembly GCA_963834475.1. Taxonomy (GTDB): domain Bacteria; phylum Pseudomonadota; class Alphaproteobacteria; order Acetobacterales; family Acetobacteraceae; genus Acidisoma. Next base: position 932,100 of record CAWIBZ010000005.1, read on the forward strand.
CGCGCTGCCCTTCCCCTCATCATAAGCCAAGACCACTTGGCCCAGATCCGGCACATCGAGGAAAGGATGGATGTTGAAGATAGAAAGGTCGATGAGATCGGGGCGCGCGCGCCACTGATCGGCGATCTTGCCGATCTCCAGCAGTGGGCCGGAGGAGGTTTCGTCATTACCGCGGGTTACAAAGGGCAGCCGGGTCATGACAGCGCGGGGCGCAGCGCCACCTCGACGGATGATCGCGTCCAGCAACGTCATGGCGCGCTCGCCCGTTTCCCTGATGTCCTTATGCGGCGTGGTGCGATAGCCGGTGATGATGGTCGCAGCGGAAACCAGCTTGGGTGTGATGTAGCCGTGGAGATCGAGCGCTACGGCTATGGGCATCTCCGGACCGACAACCGCGCGGAGGCGCTCGAGCAGCACGCCCTCCGTATCATCGGTTTCGCGGGTTGCTGTTGCACCATGTAATTCGAGGCAGATAGCGTCGAAGCCACCCTTTGCCGCATACCCCTCGAACGCGTGCGCGATCTCTTCGAACACACTCTGCTCGACCAGGCCGCCCGGGCGGGCCCGTGCCGCCAAGGTTGGTGCGCAGCGATAACCCAGCGCATCGCACACAGCGACGATCCCGGTTAGCGCCGTCGAACTCTGGCGCGCCTCGCCCAGAATGGCGTCCCCGTGGGAAATGGCAAAATCCTCTCGCTCTGTGGCGACCGGATTGAACGAGTGTCCTTCATGCCAAAGCTGGCCAACCAGAATGCGCTTTTAAGTCATCGACGCTGTTTCCGAGGAGGGTTCATCGGTTGGAGTTTAAGTCTGGGCCGGACCTGGGGCCGGCCCAGACATTGGATCAGAACGTGGGCAGCGGGGGCATGTTGCCGCCAATCCACTTCTGGTACATGGCCTGCAGATCACCGTTCAACCGGTGATAATAGATCGCCGTGTTCAGCCAGTGCAGGAGGTCCGGATCGCCAGGGCGAATGCCGATCGAATAGGGCGACAGACCCATCACTAACTTGATCTGCAGCGTCTTGCTCGGGTCCCTGTCGACCAGGGACTGGGCGATTTGCTGTCCCGTGACGATGACATCAACCTGACCTGACAGGATGGCCGCCGCGGCAGTGGCGTCGTCGTCGTAACGCCGAATGGTGGCCCCCTTGGGTGCGAGCTGAGTCACGTCGGTGTCCTGGATCGTTCCGCGGACGACGGCGATCGCCTTCCCGGCGAGATCGGCCGTGCTATTGAGGGTCTCACCCTTGCGCCCGGCAGCCACCACGACGTTGGCGCCATAGGGATCGGTGAATGCCACCGATTTGGCACGCTCCGGCGTCACGGAAAAGGTCGAGATAATCATGTCGACCTTTTTGGTCAGAAGGTAGGCGACGCGGTTGGGACCAGTTACCGGAACAATGTTCAGCTTCTCACCGAGGTCCTTGGCGATCAGCTTGGCCATGTCGACATCAAAGCCGGCGGGCTGCATGTTTGCATCGGTCGTGCCATAGGGCGGAATAGCAAGGTCGATACCGATGTTCACCGTCCCCCGCTTCTGAATCTCGCTGAGCAGCTGCGCATGTGCCGGCAGCGTAATGCCTAGCGAAAGCGCAAGTCCTACGAACGCAAGGAGTAGTCTCTTCATCGTCGTCCTTCCTGAGTGTTTGGGTGCCCGTACTCGCGGCCCGAGACGCCCACCGCTTCTCCACCTCGATGCATGTGCAGCCATCGAGCCGGTTTATCCGTGTGAGTATTTTTTCTCCAGCCTCCTGCTCAGAATCGAAAGCGGAAAGCATAGAACAAAGTAGATAACACAAATGCATCCGAATACCGGCAGGTATTGAAACGTCGCGTTGTTGATCAACTGGCCGGCACGAACCAGTTCAACAAACCCCACGACAGAAGCCAGAGACGAGTTCTTTACGAGTTGCACGCTGAAGCCGACCGTTGGCGGAACAGCGACGCGAACAGCCTGCGGAAGGATGACATAGAGGAGCTGATCGACACGCGTCAGAGCCAAGGCTTCGCCGGCCTGCCATTGCTGATGGGGGATGGATTGCACAGAGCTGCGCCAGATCTCGCCCAGATAGACCCCGGCAAAGAAGCTGAGTGCGATCGACGCCGCCGCGAACGCGCTGATGTTGACGCCGATCAGGGCCAGACCGAAATAGGCCAGGAATAGCTGGATCAGCGGTGGCACGCCCTGGCCAATCTGCACCAGTACAAAAGCGATCGTCTGCGCCACCGGATTGCGCGTGAGCCTTAGCCAACACACGATGATCCCGACGATGCTCCCCCCGAAAAGCGACGCGACGGAGAGCAGGATCGTCCAGCGTGCCGCTTCGATGAGGAACAGAATGTCGTTCAGTCCGAAGGAGCGCATGTCAGCTCGCCCATCCGAACGTGCTGGAAATCGAGGAGGTGCGGCGGCCGCGGGCGTGCAAGAAGCGCCAGCCAATCCATCTCAGAAGGACTTTGAAGGCCGCCGCGAGACCGAGATAGATGATCGCGACCACGATATAAACCTCGAAGCTGCGAAACGTGACAGACTGAATCTGATTGGCCGCCGAGGTCAGTTCTTCGACAGAGATTTGTGACACGATGCTGCTGGCGAGCAGGATAAGGACAAACTGACCGCTGAGTGGCACCCAGATATTCCGCATTGCCTGCGGCAAGATGACGTACAAGAAGGACTGTAGATGGGAGAGCCCGAGGCAGGCAGCAGCTTCTGATTGCGGCCGACCAATGGAAAGAAACCCGGCGCGGAAAATCTCGGCGGCGTAGGCCCCGCAATTGATCGTCAGTGACAGGGTTCCGGCCGTCATCGGCGACAGTCGCAATCCGATCGTCGCCAAGCCGAAATAGATAAGGAACGCTTGCGCCAATAGAGGTGTATTGCGGATAGCTTCGACATAGCAGGCGCCGATCACCCGCAGTATGCCGATGCTGTTGTTCCGGGCCAGAGCCATAGCGAGGCCGATCAAACTGCCGGCGAGACACGCGATTGCTGTGAGCAACAGCGTGCCTACGGCACCATGCACCAGCATCGGGATGCTGCCGCCCAGCCAAGAGAACTGCAACGTGTACATTTTTCGTCCCGCGCCCTTTGGTTGAAGGCTGAACCAGCCTTACTTGCGATAGGCGCTGAGAACCTTGGTTATGGCTGCCCCGATCTGTTCGACGTGTGTGCGCGAGAGGCCTTCAGTCCACCACATGCAGATAGTCTCCCGGCAAGCCGCCTCCGCAACCGGACAGACGTCCTGGTTGTAGTCCCAATTGCGACGCGAGACGCCCTCAAGCGTGAATGGCCAGCCGGAGGTCCCAAACGTCGTGCGATCCTTGATCACCGGATAGCGATAGAGTGGCTTGGGGCCAGGATAGCCGACAAAGCCATCGATGCCCTCGGCTGCCAATGCGGCCATTACCTGTGAAACCGGGGCAGAGAGGCGCTCCGGAAACAGGCGAAAGCTGTAGAGGAAGTAGGTGCCCACACTACCAGCCAAAGGCACTACAGGGGCGATGTCGAGCGGCGCTAGGATCTCGGTCAACTGGTCCGCTGCCTGGATGCGGCTACGCACCATGCCGTCGAGCTTATCCAGCTGCGCCAGCCCGACCGCAGCCTGTAGCTCAGTCATGTGGTAGTTCGGGGCAAGGAACAGGTGATCACGTCCGGCCTTGTCACGTGGCCAACCCTTGTCGGCGCACAGGCGCAGCTCGCGGCCATATTGCCCATCGGCACGCGCCACGACCATACCGCCGTCGCCGGTCGTCATGTGCTTGGATTGCTGGAAACTGAAGCAGCCGATGTCTCCCAACGTGCCGCATAACCTGCCCTTGTACTCAGCGAGGAAGGCCTGCGCACAGTCTTCAATGACGAGTAGCTTGTGGCGCTCGGCGATCTCGAGGATGGGGTCCATGTCAGCGGGATTGCCATAGACATGGGTGACCATGATGGCCTTAGTGCGCGGGCCGATACTGGCTTCGATGGATTTCGGATCGATGTTCTGGGTCTGGGGATCCACGTCTGCGAATACAGGGACTGCAAGCTGAGAGATAATCGGAATAACCGTGCCGGCATCGGTGATGGGCGACAGGATGATCTCATCACCTGGCTCGGGATTGAGATAGACGATCGCTGTGTGAAGTGCAGCCGTGCCGCTCGAGACGGCGACCGCGCGATCCAGGCCGTAGCGCGCCGCGAAACGCTTTTCGAAGGCCTGGGTCTTGTCGCCGTAAAGCATCGACAGCGAGCCCAACTCAATCACATCCTGGAGCTCTGCGAGCTCTTCCTTGCCCAGCGATCGTCCGGACTTGTCGCGAATGCTCGGCAGAACACCCTCGATAGTTCTTTTTCCACCGTTAATCGCCAGTTCCGATGCCTGCATTTCTTTTCCCTTTGGTCAAACGATCCGGCAGCCGCAAGGACAACGGGGTCCGTCGTCCGCAACCGCCTTGGCCTATTGCAACGCGCTCGCAGGACTGTGTACGGCAGGTGCGAACCAAGCACCGCCGTGACCTGCATCAGGTTTCGTATCGATCAGAAAGATCGCTGCCGCCCACGCATATTTCCGATTTTCGTGTGGCATATCCAGAATGCGTTACAAGCCACTCGCCACGAAATTGGCGAGCTCCGGGGTCTTCGGGTTCGCCAGGATGTCGCCCGAACCGCTCTCCCAGATCTCGCCGTGATGCATAAACAAAACACGCCCCCCCACCGAGCGAGCAAAGTTCATCTCATGGGTTACGAGCAGCATGGTCATGCCCTCTGAAGCGAGTTTGGCGATGACCTTCAGCACTTCCGCGGTCAGCTCCGGATCGAGTGAGGATGTGACTTCGTCGAACAGCATCAACCGCGGACGCATCGCCAGAGAACGAGCAATTGCCACACGCTGCTGCTGGCCGCCTGACAGCTGATCGGGATAGGCATCATGCTTTTCGGCAAGGCCGACCTGCTCGAGTGCCTCCATCGCCAGCTCACGCGCCTCCCGCTTAGCCAGTTTCTTCACCTTGCGGGGCGCGAGCATGATGTTTTCGACGACCGAAAGATGCGGAAAGAGGTTGAAGCTCTGAAAGACGATGCCAACTTCTGTGCGCAGCTCCCGCAGGTTGACGCCCTTTTCGTGCAGGGCGCGACCGCAGACGACAAGTTCCCCGCTGTTGATCTGCTCGAGACCGTTGACGCACCGCAGCAACGTGCTCTTTCCCGAGCCGCTACGACCAATCAAAGAGATGACGTTGCCTAAATCAACATCGAACGAAATATTTTTGAGGACATCAGCCTTATCAAACGACTTTTGGACGTTCGCAAACTGTATAATGGCGCCAGAGAGGTCAGTCATGGGCATATCACGATCCGTCATTGCACTATTTTTTACTTACTGAAAACCCATAACATTCGCCACATTAACTCCGCACAACACAATAATCTCGAACAAATCGTTCTTTTGTTTGCGTCCTCCAACGGAGTTTGGACGTTAGCAAAAACGAATTTTGCGTGCAATATGGATTTTTCATATTGTGACGTCATCGCACCAAGATGATAACAAGGACCGGCCGGACCTGCGGCCGGCCGGCACAGTGGGTGCCCGCTCAAATTGGGGGAGACTCTCGCGTGCCGCGTAACCAGACGGAGAAGGTCCCCGCTTACGCGGTCATCGCGGAGCGATTACGCTTGAGCATTGCGGCGGGCAGACTGCCCTTGGGCGCGGTCCTACTCGAAGGGCCCCTTGCTCGCATCTTCGGGTCCAGCCGGGCGCCGGTGCGGCAAGCCCTTGGGATGTTGGAGGCCGAAGGCATCCTGCGGCACTATGACGGGCGAGGCTTGCTCGTCGGAGATGCAACTGAACCCCGGCGGATTGACGTGACGCGCGACCATCTCCAGGCCCATCCCCAGGAGGGAGCAGCCAAGCTCTTCGCCTGGCAGGCATTCTATTACGAGTTCGAGCGCGATCTGACGCTGCAGTCGATGTTCGGGCGGTTCACTGTCAACGAACTCGCCTTGTCGCGCCATTTCATGATCGGACGGACCGTCGCGCGAGACTTGCTCCTGCAGGCGCAGTTGCTGGGCCTGGTCGAAAAAGGCGAAAACTCGCGATGGTCGATCATCCCACTCGATGAGAGTCGGCTAGACAACCTATATCAGCTGCGCATGCTGCTCGAACCGCCGATGCTCGAAGACGCGGCCCCGAAGGTGCCCCCGGACGTCTTGGCCAGCGTTCGTACCAGGCTCATTCACGCTGGCCAGAGCTTCCCGAACATCGAGCAGGAAGAGTTTGACCGGATTGAAATCGATCTTCATGTCAACTTGTTGTCCTATGCTAAGAACGTAGAAGCCATCGAGACTCTGCGCCGATGCCGCCCGACCGTCATCGTTGGCAAGCACATGCACAATGCCATGACCGGCAGCGCGATAGTCGATCCCTATGTCGACGAACATATGTCGATCATTGATCGGCTCACGGACAAGGACGTGGCTGGCGCATTGCGGTTGCTGACGACACATCTCTTCAACTCAAAGACGCACGCTATCGATCGCCTGAACATCATCCGGGAGACCGTAGCGGCCCCCAAAGTGCCCTATATCTCCTGACAATCCGGAAGGTATAGGTGTGAACTCGCATCGAGGCGGAACTCCGGCCCAAAATTGCCTACTCCGTTGAACGAGATGCGGAAATCGGAAAGGCGGCAGGGTCCCGATCGGCGCCGGTTGTGATGCTTATGCGGAGACGCCATGCCGGATGAAGAACCGCTGGTTGGCCGATCTCGATGCCTTCGCCGCGGAGCAGAGCGCGCAACATCCGGCTGCCCGCGAACGGGTAATCCAGGTGCAACTCGTCGATCCGCCGCATGATCGCCAGATCGGCCGGCGACACCGGGCGCGGACGGTGATACAGGCCGCTCCGGCTCAGCTTCAGCACCTTTGCCTGCACCCTCAGCGGAAGCTCGTGCGTACGGTCGATCATCGCTTTTCGCTCAGCATGCCGGCTTTGTTGAGCGCGCTAGCTAAAAAATCATTTTGTAGCGTCAACTCGCCAATCTTCTCGTGTAAATCTTTCATATCCACGGCGGGCGGTGATGCGCCCTCCGCGGGGCCAGACCCGAAAACCCCGGCAGCCCCTTCCAGCAGCTGCGCCTTCCAGTTGGTGATCTGGTTCGGGTGAACGTCGAAGAGCTGCGCCAGCTCACCCAAAGTCTTCTCACCCTTCAATGCAGCCAAGGCCACCTTCGCCTTGAAGGCCGGCGTGTGGTTCCGGCGTGTCCGCTTCGTCATGCTCTCTCATGATCCGCGGCGATATCAGCCGCTTTCAGGCAGAAAATCCACTCATCACGTTGTCCAGATTCCCCAGGCCACCTCTCTCCGCCCGCGGTGACTCAGATCGGCACAATGATAGTTGGATCCTCATCGCCGTAGCCAGTTCGGTTGAGCCGCGCCGTCACGGGCCGTTCCCGTAGCGCGCTCTCGGCCGCCGGCTGCAGCTCATCGGCGCCCATCTCGCCGGACAGCCATCGATCGAACCGGGCGGGCATGAGCAGGATGGGCATCCGGTCGTGATAGGGCTCCATCCAGGCCGAGGCGCCGGAAACGATCATCGTGCAGGAGAAGATCTCCTCTCCGGTCTCCAGATCGCCGCCGCGCAGCCAGCGGTCCCAAAGACCGGCGAAGGCCAGCATGGGTGAGGCAGCAGCCGCGTTGAATATGTGTGGCTGCTTGGAGCCTGGCGCGGCCGCCCACTCGTAGAAACCAGATGCGGGGATGATGCGGCGGTGCGCCTTGATGGCGCTACGGAACATCGGCCTTTCGGCCACGCTTTCCGCCGGAGCATTGATGGCCGCCGCAGCTCCTTGAGCGGCTTCTTCCACCAGGGATCAGACCCCGTCAGGGATCAGACCCCGTGCATGCTGACGAGCTCGCGCTTACCGGCCTCGTCCAGCCGCACGACGTCTACCCAGGTCGTCGGGGCAATGTCGTAGCGCGGCTCGGGGTTCTGAGCCATTCCAAAGACGCTTCGGCTTAGCCATGGCGACCGACCTAAGCTAAGCTCTTACGGCGCTGTCGCCTTAAAGCTGTCCCGCGCGGAGACTGTGCCCCACCATGCCTTAAGCGGGCCGTCTTCAAGAAACTCGCCAGCGTGCGGGGTCAAGGCCATGTAGGCCATGATCGGTGCCAGGTAGAGATCGGCAAGGCTGACCGCGTCGCCAGCGAGCCAGGGAGAGTTGCCCTTGATCCGCCCAATCTCGCGCACTGCGAGATGGCCTTTCTCCAGCGCCTCGTCGTGGGCGGCATCGTTCTGACCGCCAATGAATTCAGGAAAGAGGTGATAGCCAACTGCGCCGAGCAGGGGTCCATAGCCGTAGGAGTCGATAATACTCGTCACCATGTCCATCCGCGCCACATCCTTGGGAGACTGAGGCACTAGGGACGGACCAGGGAGCGTCGAGTTCAGGTAGCGTCCAATCGCTCCGGTCTCGATAATCCGGAAGCCATCAACCTCGACCACGGGGACCTTGCCGAAGGGGTGGCGGGTCAGGTGCTCGGGATCCTTTGGCTCGCCCTTCAGAACATCGACCGGGATCTGCTCGTAATCCGTGATGCCCTTCTCCGCGAGGAGCATCCGAATGGTGCGGACGTAGGTCGAACCACTGAAGCCCCAAAGCGTGATCTTGCTCGCCATCGCATCCTCCATTGCCCAGCCTAGCTGGGGTTCAGCCCGTTCAACGTCGACCCGTCGGGTGCGACATCCGGTGCTGTCGGCCGCCCGACATTAGTTTGTCGGCGCCGCGGTCTGCAATCTCGGCGAACGAGCCGACATGACGAGCCGATCTGTTCCGATCGGGGCCCGGTTCAAAACGCCATCATCTGCGCCGTTCCGACGGATTGACTGCGCCTTTCCTCCGGTAGCAGCGGGCCCCGCAGGGGAGAGCTTGCTCTTACGGCCGGGTCGAAACCCGCTCCCTGCGAAGCTCTTGGCGGGTCGCCGGCAGAACCAGGGCAGAGAGGACGGGGCGCAGTGCCACGCGCCGCCCCGGATCTACGGCGTTATCGTGCCCCCCGCCGGCGGATATGAAGGTCAGCGTGGCGCGGGCGGCGACGTCGGTACGGGCGGATGTCAGGCGGCCTGCTTCTGCCGCAGGGTGTCGTAAAATCCCGTCTCGAAATCCAGGTATCCGCCAAACGAGACCGGATCGCCAAACGGCAGGATCTGTGTGGCCCAGAAGCCGCCGAAGCCGTTCTTGCGGTCAATCCAGTAGAACAGGTTCGCGAGCCCTGCCCAGCCGAGGGCGCCGGCCGGCCGCCCGGTCGGCGCTTCCTCGTCATTGACCATGAAGCCGAGGGACCAGGATTTCGACTGGCCGGGGAAGAATTCCGCATCATGGGACAAGGACGGGATCACGCCGGGCAGCATGGTGATCTTCTTGTCGCCGAGATGGTTGCGTGCCGCCATCTGCACGGTCTCCGGCGCAAGGACCTGCCCGTGCTCGCCGGTTCCGTCGTTCAGCCACATGCGGATGAAGCGCATGTAGTCGTCCACCGTCCCGTAGAGACCGTGGCCGCCCATGTGCACCTCCGGCCGCGACGGGAGTTCGAAGTCCATCGGCGTCAGTGAACCATCGGCGTTACGGGTGTGCATGCCGGCCAGGCGCCGGCGCAGCGTGTCGGTAATCTCGAACGTGGTGTCGGTCATGCCAAGCGGCTCGAAGATGCGCGTCCTGAATACCTCGCCGAGTCGACGGCCGCGGATGGCTTCGATCACCTGGCCGCACCAGTCGAGATTGCTGCCGTATTCCCATCGTTCACCCGGATCGAACAGGAGCGGTGTCATCAGCGCCGCCTTCGAGGCGCTGATGACGCTTGGCTGCCCCTTCTCCCGCGCGAGGCGCTCGTAGGTCTCGTTGAAGAAATCGTAACCGAGCCCGGCGGTATGCAGCAGCAGCATACGGCTGGTCACATCGCGCTTCGGCGCGCGCAGGCGGGGCTCGCCATCGGCATCGAACCCCTCGATCACCTGGAGCCTGCCGATATCAGGAACGTAGGTCTTGGCCGGTGCATCGAGATCGAGCTTGCCTTCCTCGACAAGCTGCAGCGCGGCTGTGGCGGTGATCGCCTTGGCGGTCGAGAAGATCCCGAAGACGGTGTCTGTCGTCATCGCGGCATCGCGATCCATGCGGCGCTTGCCCGCGGCGCCTTCGAAGACATTGCCGCGGCGGTCCGTGACCATCGCGACCACGCCTGGAACCAGCGGATCGGACGTCGTGACGCGGTTCAGGATCGTCTCGGCGGTTTTGATGAAGTCCTTCGCCATTGTCGTTCCTCCCTTGTTTGCTGACGGCGCCCTCACCTACAGCCGCACCGCGACGTGATACGATTGGACTGGGCCGGTGTTGGCGACGGACCGCGATCCTCCATCAGTTCATTGCGAAGCGCACGCGATTATTGGCCTGGCTTCGGGCGATAGGCCCCGACACTTCGATAACGGAGAGGAGGCGCTGCACCCTGGCCGCGACGATCGAGCCTCTATACCAGAACTTGGTCGTGGTCGCGAGCGCCACGGCGAGGTGTGGTCCTGGTGCGGACCTTGGTGTGAGACCCAAATCAGCATCGGCGGTTTCAGCCCAACTCGACCGCCGGTGGGCCTTTCGGACGATCCCGAAAGCGGGTATCGATCAGGGTCGTATCCATGACGTTTCGAATTCATTATGGTCGCTCGAAGTCGGACAAGGCAACGTGCCTCCGGCGCAGATCCTGGCTAACGCCGGTAGATGGTCTGCCTGCATATCCCGACCGGCGTTCAGTCTTTTGACCAACTCCACAACGGTCCTGTTTCGCTGCACGGGTACTGCAATCGCCCATGTCGGCAGCTTCAGCGTCGGTATCCCACCAGTTTTTCAATCAAGAACGCAACCGGGAGTCCTTAGAATGACCATCCCCGTCGCTGCCAATAGCTCGACACCTGACCGCATCATGCAGTTCGTTTGGGCCTTCGCGCCGCCCCTGGTCATCGAGGCGGCCGTGCGGCACCGGATGTTTGATGTGCTGGCGGAGCATCCTTTGGCACTCGACGAGCTGGTGCGGGCAACCGGCGCCTCTGCCCGTGGACTTGCGGCGATCGCCGACGCCCTGGTCGGCTTCGGCTTGCTGGTGCACGACGACGCCGAGCGCTACGCGCTAACGCCGGAAAGCGATGCCTTCCTTGTCAGCCACCATCCGGCATTCGTCGGTGGCATTTTCCGGCACATTAGCACCCAACTTCTTCCAAACTGGCTGCATCTGAACGAGGTGGTCGGTAGCGGCAGGCCCGCTCAATCGGTCAACTCTGCCGAAGAAGGCATGGCGTTCTTCGCGCAGTTCGTCGAGGACATCTTTCCGATGAGCTACCCGTCGGCCCGTGTACTTGCGGAGGCGCTAACATTGGCACAGGCGGGGGGGCCGGTGTCAGTGCTCGACCTGGCCGCCGGTTCGGGCGTCTGGGGTATCACTCTGGCACAGTCGTCCCCGCATGTGACGGTGCGCGCAGTCGATTGGGCAGGCGTGCTGCCGGTGACGCAGCGCATCGCCGAACGACTTGGGCTGGGCGACCGACTGACGACCGTTGCGGGTGACCTCCTGGAAGCAGATTTTGGCACCGGGCACCAGGTGGCAACGCTCGGGCATATTCTGCACAGCGAGGGCGTCGAGCGTTCGCGTGCGCTGCTGCAGCGCGCCTACGCTGCCCTCGCACCGGGCGGCACGATCGCGATCGCAGAATTCCTGGTCGATGCGGACCGGCGCGGTCCGCTGAACGGGTTGATCTTCGCCTTGAATATGCTGGTCAACACTGATGAGGGCGGGACCTACAGCTTCGCGGAGATCGCCGGCTGGCTGGTGGAGGCCGGCTTCACAAATCCGCGCCTCTTGCCGGTACCCGGTCCATCTCCCCTGATCCTGGCGACGCGCCCGGCTCTGTCCAGCACTCAACGTGCCGGGGCAAGGGTGTAAATCACCCATGACCACAGCCGGGAGACCCATTGGGGCCTTCGAACCCGTTCGGCCGGGACCCGACGAGCAGCGGCATTTGCTTGCGATCGCCCGACCGCGGTCAGTCCGCCATTGGCCATTGCGGTCCGTCAGGACCTGTTCGCTTTTTTTCGATCGGACAACCGAAACCAGACAGCGGTCGTGCATCAGGTCAAGGAAATCCGGGGTGTAGCCCCTGAGTGTAGGAGCGGCCAGTGATACGCTTTAGGATTGGGCAAAGATGGAAATCGATCCCCAAGGAACCGTCCTCAGAAATTCTATATGCCGAAGTTGAGGCTGTCGCGGACGATGGTCTGGAAGGGACTGTGGAGGTCACAAATTCGGAAGGAGAGTTATGCAGCCGCGATACCATGAAGGTGGTACAGTTCCAGGCCCATTGGCACCTCCTTGGCGACCCGAAATAATCTCCCGCCATTATCGAGTTCATCGCTAAGAACGGCGGCGGACCGGGCGCAAGGTTAAAGGGGGCGCCCAGCATGATCGATCCTCATCCCGACAGCCCTCCTGATCGTCGTCGTTGGGCAAATATCTGACGGATGTCGACGCGAAGGACTGGTGAAGCGTGTGCGGGGAGATGCCTGTGACCATCCAATCTATGGGAACCTCGGAGCCAAGGGTCGCGTAATGGAGGACGCCACACACGCGACCCAAGGCACCCGGAAGGCACTATTTCCTACCACAGAAACAGGCGCACCGTGGACAGGTCGCGCGGTGAAGTCAAATTAATTGATTACTCATAAATATTGAAATGCCACAATTATGTGCAAACAACCTTAGTGTGACTTCAACAAATGAAAACCGCATCGTGGTTTACCAAGCTGCCGCCCGACCATCAGCCAATCGGCGTCAGTCGCGGCGTGCCGCCCCGGCAAGCGGCGAGTTATCGTCTCTACAGAAAGCTGTCGCCGGGACCATTGTTCAACAGCGTTAGCCCCGAGGAATACGACCACCTTTACCGAACCGACGGGTTTGGGTGGAAAGCGGACTGTCAGGTCTTGGGTGAAAAGATAGAAAACCCCTCACGCCTTTGGTGACCCTACCGGATCATTCATTTGCCCTGGGCGCATCGGCCTGCCTGGCGTCAGTTGCGCGATATGGACAGCCCCGCGAGAAGCGGAGCGTACGCGGCGAGCCTGCGGGATACGAACTCAGTGAAGAGCCGCACGCGCTTCGTCTTGCGTGTTTCCCCCTGCGTGAGAAGCCAGAGCGTTCCATGCATGTGCAGGTCGGTGCCCGGCACATGCACCAGCAGGGGGTCGGCATCTCCGACGAAACACGGCAGCTTCGTCATCCCGATCCCTTGCCGTGCCGCAGCGATCTGCGCCTCGGCGTCCGGGGTCCTGAACGGAACCCCCGTGGTGTGAATTTCACTCTCCCGAGCCCAGTCCGGAATTCCGTGATTGTTGATGACGATCCAACGGAGCGGATCATGCGCACCTGCACGCCACGCTTCCAGCCGATCGCGGGACATATAGATGCCGCCGGAAAACTCCGGCCCCTTCAGGCCGTGAAGATTGAGCGGCAGGGTCTTGCGGTCGGCAACTACGCGGATCGCGACATCGGCGTCCCGGTTAGTCAGATTCGCGAGTTCGCCGGTCGACAGGACTTCCATCTCGATGTCCGGATGCAGACGCGCGAAATCGGCGAGGTCCGGCATGAGCAGATGTGTCGCGAGGAAGGGTGGCAGCGTCACCCGCAAAAGTCCGCGCGCGCTCTGATCGCGCCCGAAGATTCGTGTTTCCAGCAAATGCGACGACGCTTCCATCTGGTCCGCGAATTCCAGCACCTCCTCGCCCGCTTCCGTCATGCGGTAGCCCGAAGGCAGCTTTTCGAAGACTTGGACCCCGAGACGGGCCTCGAGCTGGGCGATGCGCCGCAACACGGTCGCGTGGTTCACCGCGAGGCGCTCGGCCGCGGCCCGCACCGAGCCTCCGCGCGCGACGGCAAGAAAGTAGCGAACGTCATCCCAGTCGATCATGGTGCAATGCCGCACCGCACGGTGCGCCTTCCAGAGGCGGTCTCCAACACCATCGGAGACCCTTTCGCATGAGGATAGCACGGGTGGTGATTATGGCCCATGCCGGCAAGCACAGCCCATTTATGAACGGCGGGCACTGATCGCGGCATCTAACGTCAGCCATCCCGCCGGATCGATTTCGCACCACCGATGTGCGCGTTTGCTCACTCAACGCCCGTCTCTGGCGGACCTATGTCGGGGTTCCCGGGGGCATCCCCGTACGACCGAAGACAGAATCTAAAAGGAGAAATCATGGGAAAGCTAGCGGGTAAGGTTGCAGTCATCACGGGTGGATCGAGCGGCATGGCGCTCGCCAGCGCCCAGCGGTTCGTTGAAGAAGGCGCCTATGTCTTCATCACGGGCCGGAGGCAGGTGGCGCTCGACGAGGCGGTCAGGCTGATTGGCCGGAACGTGACTGGCGTGCGCGGCGACGCGTCCAATCTCGACGACCTTGACCGTCTGTTCGACACGGTCAAGCGGGAAAAGGGCAAGATCGACGTCCTGTACGCGAGCGCGGGCATCGGCGAAGCCGCCCCACTGGGTGAGATTACCGAGCAGCACTTCGATGCGACCTTCAGCCTGAATGCGCGCGGCACGCTGTTCACGGTCCAGAAGGCGTTGCCGCTGTTCAACGATGGCGGGTCGATCTTCATGACCGGGTCAGTTGCTTCGATCAAAGGTTTTCCTGGTTACAGCGTGTATGCGGCGAGCAAGGCGACGTTGCACGCGTTCGCACGCGGGTGGCTCAACGAACTGAAGGTCAGGAACATCCGGGTGAACGTGCTGCACCCCGGCCCGATCGCCACACCGATGCAGGACCAAGTGCTCACTGAGGAGGCGAAGCAGATGTTCGAATCCCTGATCCCGCGGGGAAAGATGGGTCGTCCCGAAGAAATTGCGGCGGCCGCGCTGTTTCTTGCTTCAGACGATTCGAGCTTCGTGAATGGGGTGGAGTTGTCTGTCGACGGCGGCTTCTCGGCCATCTGAACTCGCGCCGGATCGCGGGCGGTGGCTGACCGGCGGGAACTGGCGCGTCCATGGTGGACCGACTTCCGCGCTGAACGGTCGGGTCGGCCATGCGGACGTCGTTCACAACAGGACGTTACCGCGACGATTGCCAAACGACGAAACGGAAACCTGGCGTTCCTGAGGCCAGAACATCAATATCGAAACAGATCGGACAAGCATCATGAGCTATGCGATTATAGGATTCGGCAAGATCGGTCAGGCCCTGGCCCACGCCTTCGCCCGTAGGAACATCGACGTCACCGTCGCGAGCCGCCGCCCGCCTGAGGCACTGGCGCCGCAGGCTCGGGCGATCGGCCCCACGGTCGTCGCCAAGTCGCTGCACGACGCGCTTGAGGCCGACACAATCATTTTGGCGGTCCCGTTCGGAGAGCATCGCGAGGTTGCGAAGGCCCTGCCGAACTGGAAGAGCAAAACAATCATCGACGCGATGAACACATTTGGCGTTCCCCCTGAAGAGCTGGACGGCCTCCCGTCCTCCGCCTTCGTCGCGAAGGCGTTCACCGGCTCCAGGCTCGTGAAAGCTTTCAATCACCTGGTTGCGGCCACTCTGGCTACCGACCCGATCGTTGAGGGCGGGCACCGGGTCGTCTTTCTGTCAAGCGATGACGAGGAGGCGACCGCTCTCGTGGCGGCCCTGGCCAGACAACTCGGGTTCGCACCCGTTAAGCTGGGAAAGCTCAACGAGGGTGGCCCACTGGTCCACGCACGCGACCGCATATGGGGTCCCCTGATATTCCAGGATCTGTTCAAGAAGGAGCAGTAATCAATCTATGACCGTCTGATTCGGCCCGAGAGGCACGATCCCAAAACGTCGGCTACTCATACGTTCTGAGACACCAACGTAAAAGCGCTCCCTCAGGTGGTATAGAGGCTGCTGGTCGCTGCCGTGTTCGAAGAAAGTCCGCGTCCGCTTCCGGGGTGACGGAGCGACGAGCCGAGAGGCAGCCCTGGGTCGAAAGCAGACCGTTTACTTTTGGAAGAGAAGTCAGGATCGTAGATATTTATGCTGCCGCGGCGCTGCTATACCTCAACCGCAATGGGGATGGTGAAATGAAAGGCGGTGCCATGCGGCGCGCGGAGAGACATCCACAAATGTCCACCATGGGCTTCGACGATCGATCGGCAGATCGAAAGTCCCATGCCAAAGCCGTCGGACTTGGTCGTGAAGAAGGGTTCGAAGATGCGCGCCGCGATGGCAGGATTGACCCCCTGGCCGGTGTCCGCGATCGCGACCTGCACGCAGTCTGGTTTGGCGTAAGCGACCGACACGGTCAGCTCTCTCCTCCGGTCTGTGACTACTTCCATGGCTTGGATGGCGTTCATGATCAAGTTCAGCACGACCTGCTGTAGCTGGATCCTGTCACCGAACACCGGCCGGTCGCCGGCGGCCAGATCCGTGTGCAGCACAACGCTCCGCTGTTGCAATTCCCCGCGAGCGAGCGCCAGCACTTCCGCGATGGCATCACGGATATCGAGCTTGGTCAGTTGCGGCCCAGATTTCTTGCTGAGCGCCCGAAGGCTGTTGATCACGTCGCCGGCCCGGTGCGCGTCCCGCACGATGCCCGAGGCGGCCTCCCGCGCCGAGTCGAGGTCAGGCTGGTCCCGATTCAGCCAGCGCAGACACGCGCTGCCGTTGGCCGCGAGGGCCATTAGGGGTTGGTTGATCTCATGGGCAATGGAGGCAAGAAGTTCGCCCATCGTCGTCAGCCGCGCGACGCGGATGAGTTCCGCCTCGGCGTTTCGCAGCGCCTCCTCGGCGCGTCTGCGCTCGGTAATGTCCATCACCGTGCCGACGAATTCGAGATCACGGGATTCAGCGCTGTCGGGCTGGCCAACAGTCTGCAGGTATTTGATCGATCCATCGGGCAGGACGATTCGGTACTGGTGCTGAAAGCGGCTTCTGTCACGCACGGCCAGGTTGAGGACCTGTTCGAACGCGGGTCGATCCTCGACGTGGATTCGGTCCGTGAATGTTGCGTAGGATGGCCGGTCCGTCTGCGGATCGAGGCTGAAGATGCGGAAGTGTTCTGTTGACCAACGAACCTCCCCGCTGCCGACGTTCCAGCGCCAACTGCCGGTGTGGCTGATCTGCTGCGCTTGGGCGAGCGAAGCCTCGCTCCGCCGCAATTCTTCCTCGGCCCGCTTTCGGTCGGTCAGATCGAGAACAAAGGCGACGAGTTGGTCTTGCTCTTCGTCGAACCCCGCCACGCCGACCAGCACAGGGACGCGGCTGCCATCTTTGCGGAAATACTCCTTCTCGAAAGGTTGGATGATCCCAGTCTTGTCCAGTTCGGCCAGCGCCTGTGCGGTGCGGTCGCGCGATGCCGGTGTTGTCAGATCGGTCCAGCGCACCCGACCCGCGAGGTGATCCTCACGGTCATATCCTACTATCTTCAGGAACGCGTCATTGGCTTCGATGATCTCACCGTCGCGTCTCGAAATGCAGATCCCGATGATATTGGCATCGAACAGGCGTCGGATCTTCGCTTCGCGTTCCGCGAGATCGCCGTACAGACGGGCATTCTCCAGAGAGATCGCTGCCTGCGAGGCAATCAGCTTCAGCACCGCGCTCCGGGCCGGCGCGAAGGCCTGGGCGGTCAGGTTGTTCTCGAGATAGAGCATGCCGATGAGCCTGGCCTGGGTGATCAACGGCAGGCAGAGAATGGACCGCACCTGGTGCTGACGGAGGTAAGGATCCCCGGCAAATGGGGGCTGGACGGCGGCATAGTCGAGAATGACGCTCTCGCGGGTGCGCAGGACATAGTAGAACACCGACTCCGGTAACACGGCCGCGGTCACCGGCTCGTCGCGCAGCTGCACGAAGACCGTGTCACCGCTGGCGGTGGCTTCCGCCTCAACCCGCAACTCGGCCCCACGCAACAGGATCAACAGGCCGCGCTGTGCGCCGGCCTGCGCAATCGCGGTGCGCATGAGCGTGTCAAGCAGCTTCTCCAGCACGATCTCGCCCGAGACGGCCTGCGACACCTTGATCACCGTTGCAAGGTCGAGGTGTTCGATCCGCGCCCCGATCGTGCTCGTCGGAGTGGGTGCTGGCTCTCCCTCCCGGAGCGGTGGATACATCTCGTCGAGTTGCCGCACTTTGCCGTCGGCTCCCCAACGCCCATAGCCATAGCGAGCATTCCGTCGATACACATCGGCAAACTCTTCGAATCCACGGGCCGCGTAGAAGCGCGCGGCCAGTTCGTAGGCGAGCGCCTCCTGGTGAACAAAGCCGTTGGCGCGGGCCGAGCGAATCGCCTGTTCATAGAGGCGCATCGCCTCACCATCGCGGCCGTCAATGCGAGCAATCTCAGCGCCGACCAGTGCGGCACGGTTCTCGAAATTATCCGGGCAATTCGCCGCCCAGAGCTGGAGTTGCCTCTGATGGGCAGCGAGAGCGTCCAAGTGCTGCTGTCGCTCGCCCGCTGCCGCGAAATCACAGGCAGCCGCTTGAGACAGCGCGCCGTAGAAGTAATATTCAGCCGTTTCGAACGATGACGGCGATGTCCACAACAGCTGGCCCGCTGCCGACGACGCCTCGATAGCCGCTGCGTAGTGGCCAGCAAAAAAGCGCGCCTGCAGCTTGCGGATCCAATACCAGCATTCGGCAATCGCCAAATCTGGGTTTGCTGAAAAGTGCTGCTCGATCCCACGCTCCTCGAACTGCTCATCGTCGAAGGAGCCGAATGTTGGCGTCAAGCCACGCAGCGTCCGGATCAGCCCGAGCTGGGAGGTAATAAGATCAATGACAAGTCCGATCCGTGCCTTCTGCGCGAACGCCAGGCCATGTTCTGCTTCGCGTTCCGCCTCGGCCAGCGGATCGCCCACCGCGAGAAAGTTGGTGTTCATTTGGTTGCCGCAGTAGGCGGCGTAAGTGAGATCGCCGTTCTTGTTGGCCGCCTCGAAGGCGCGGCGCACCAGATCGCGGCCAGCCCGGACATGTCTTATCCACGGCACAACGCCACACCCAAAATCCATATAGGTCCGAGCCTGAAACCGCGTGAGCCCGCGTTGTTCCACCAGCTCGTAGCCGAGTTCACCAAAGCGATAGACGATCGCGCGATAGTCGCCGAATCGTGAGCCAGCAACCGTGGACAGCCAGACATAGGCGCCGCACGAAGCATCGCAATTGCCACGCTCGAGGCTGAGATTGACCATGTGGCAGGTGACCAGGGCAAACAGATTCGCATCCGTATAGACTGCAGCGGGCTTGAGCTTGGTCAGAACATCCATGGTCGCGAGGGATGCCGGATCGCGCATCAACGGCAGATCGATCAGAGCCTCGATCGTGCGGCTACCGAGTTGCGACCAGACCCGCTGGTATTCGCGTCGCGCTTCCTCTTCCGTCGGATGCGGCGACCAGTCTATGCCCTGATGCCGGAGGCAGTCGAGACCGACAATAATGGCGCGGCTGCTCTGATCAAGCGTTGTGTAGAGATCCAAGCGTAAACACGCGACCGTGGCGCGTTCGACTGTATCTGTGGCGCGGGTCGACAGGGCCGCCAGGCGCTGCTCCGCTTCCGCCAGCGCGCCGGTGAGGAACTCGCACTCGGCCTGATTCAGCTTCAGCGCGAAGCTAAGCTCGTGCCGGCGATCCCACAGAGTCTTCCGGTAACAGGGCCGCACCGGCGGTGAGATAGGTAAGCGCCGAGGCATAGGCAGTCGCGGCTTTGGCGCGCTGGCCCGCAAGCAGGTTGAGCTCGGCCAGCTGCTCACGCTCATCTCGTGAGGTGACCAAAGCGGCGCCGCGATTGAGCTGATTGACGATTTCGAAGATGGCGTCTTCGCGCTTTTCTGCAGGGGTATGCGCCGTGAGCAGCCTCCCGATACGGAGGTGCTCCTCGGCGCGCAATCGTTCCGGTATGAGTGAGTAGGCGGCTTCGTGGACACGGTCGTGGATGAATTTGTACGAGCGATCCACACGCTCGACCAGTTCCAGACGAACGGCCTCCCAGAGATCCGAATGAACGTCCTCGATGGACTCACCAAGAACGATCGAAAGCATTGTGACGTCAGCGACATTGCCGAGGCAGGCGAGCTGCTGCAGTGCGGCCCGGGTCTTGACCGGCAGGCGAGCCAGCTTGCCCACCATAAGGTCCACGACATTGTCGGTATATCCCGTGGCGTGCAGGCGATCGATCTCCCAGCGCCAGCACGCCAATTCATGGTCAAAGCGAAGCAGCCCCTCTTCGGCGAGCGCAGAAATGAACTGAAGGGCGAAGAACGGATTGCCGCCCGTCTTCTCGTGCACCAACTGCGCAAGCGGCGTCGTGCGTTCCGACCTGCAGCAGAGCGCATCCATGAACATCTGCCGCAGGTCGTCACGCGTAAGCGGCGCCAGACGGATCTCCTGCACCTGCGCTCCGGCCTGGCGGATTGCGTCGAGCTTGCGCATCAGCGGATGAGCGCGATCAACCTCATTGTCCCGATAGGCGCCGATCAGCATCAGGTGCGTCAGCCCCGATCGGGTCAACAGATCCTCGAGCAAGTCGAGCGTCGCCGGGTCGAGCCATTGCAAATCGTCGAGGAAGAGCGCCAGCGGATGCTCCGGCCGGGCGAAGACACCGAGAAACCGCCGGAACACCAGCTGGAAACGGTGTTGTGCCTGCTGCGGTGGCAGGGCCGGGACGGGTGGCGGTTCGCCGGTGATCAGCTTCAATTCGGGAACCAGATCAACCATCAGCTTCGCGTTTGGACCTAGTGCTTCGCGCAGGGCGTCCCGCCAGCCAGCCAACTCGGCCTCGCTCTGGCCCAGCAGGGGGCGGATCAGGCCTTGAAAGGCCTCAGCCAGCGTCGCATAGGGAATATCGCGTTTGTACTGGTCGAATTTGCCGGAGGCGAAGAGCCCGCGCGGTGGCACCAGCGCCTTGTGGAGCTCATTGACGACGGCGGACTTGCCGATGCCGGAATATCCCGAGACCAGCACTAATTCGGGCGCGCCGCTGTCGACAACGCGATTGAAGGCGGCGACCAAGGTTTCGACCTCGTGCGCTCGCCCGTACAGCTTCTCGGGGATTAGCAGGTGGTCCGCGGTATCGTGTTCGCCAAGCGGGAACGCATCGATGCGGCCGCTTGCTTCCCATTCGGCCAGGCAGCGCCGCAGATCGCGCTCAAGGCCGGAAGCGGTCTGGTAGCGCTCCTCCGCGGTCTTAGCGAGCAGCTTCAGGACCAGCGCGGAGACTTGCGGCGGGATCGTCTGCAACCGCTCGGAAGGTGGCACCGGCTTTCTGGCGATATGGCAGTGCACCCACTCCATGGGATCGGACGCGGTGAATGGTAGTGAGCCCGTGAGCATCTGGTAGAACGTGACACCGAGCGCGTAGAGATCGCTGCGGGCATCGATCGAGCGGTTCATCCGCCCGGTCTGTTCGGGGGCCATGTAGGCGAGCGTGCCCGCGATTACCTCGGGGGGTGCCGGTGCCTGGCGTTCGCGTGGCAGACGCGAGGTCAGGCCAAATCCGGTGAGCCGCACCTGTCCGTCCGGGCAATCGACAAGGATATGGGCGGGCTTGAGGTCCTTGTGCACCAGGTCACGCGCGTGGAGCTTGCCGAGTGCCGTGGCGATGTCCGCGGCCAAAAGCAGGAAGCTGTCCACCGCCATGGGCGCGCCGAGCCGCCGCGCGAGGGGCTCGCCTCCCGGATCCTCGAGCAGGAGCGCGCTGGTTCTGCCATTGCGCTCAAGTGCCAGGGGCCGCGCCGCCCATGCCCCATCCAGCACATCCTTCAAGCCGTATTCGTGGGCCAGGCGATCGAGGCAACGCGGGCTTGGATGCTCCGAGGCGGGAACCACCGCCAGCATAGCGCGCCGCTCGCCAACATCTGCCTCACGCCAAGCTCTGCAGAAGACGCACTCACCCTCCTCCCATAAGACCTGGAGGCTGCTATCTCCGTCAGTCTTGAGCAGGTCCATTTGCCGAACCTTTGCGGTCTAGCAGGCGATCTCAGTCAGGTTAGTCTACCTGCCATCAACAATCTGATAAACGAATGTCTACTTTTTGCCCTGAGATCCTCCGAAGCCGCTGTTCCACTTCCGGCCCTCCCCGGCCTGGAGCTGAATAACAAATAGCCGAGCGGCCCGAACTCGGACCCTCGCGAAAGCACCCGCAGCTACCCAAGTGCCTGCCAGAGCAGCGTCCGCTGTCGGGAACCAACTCCGATCGGCTGAACGGCAACCATGGGTGCTGAGCCGAAAGAGGCCGGTGTCTGCCAGTGACTGCTTTTGGGATCCGCCGCTCCGTCACCCTATGTCTGGGTTGGGTCGAATGCAGCCAGTCATTCAACCCGTCAAAACCTCTCTGCAAAGGTACTAACGCTGCAGCTGCCGGCGAGGCATGATGCCCCGCTGCCCTGCCACAGGAGGCCGAGCCATGTCCGACGAACCCGACAGCCCGACCTTGCGCATGCTGCGCAGGATGGACGAAAAACTAAATCGCGTTACCGCCGATCTCCTTGAAATCAAGGAACGCATCGGCTTCCTTGAGGCCGGTTATGTCTCCCTCTCCCGCCGCGTAGACCTCCTGCGCGGCCATATCGATCAGATCGAAACACGGCTCGGCCGGATCGAGCGTCGTCTTGACCTCACCGAGGCCGCGCCATGACGACCATCGCGCCCTACGAAGATCACTTCGTCGGGCTCGAACTCAAGATGGAGAAGCTCTGCGCAAGTCTGATCCAGCGCATGGACAAGCTGGAAGGGCGCGTGAACTTGGTTCAATAGCAGTTCGGCATCCTCATTGCTCATATTCGCCGACCATCCCCACGCTCGACCGGATCGAACACGCCGGCCCATGCAGCGCCAGGACTGTCCGCGTTATCTGCCTGGGGCTAAACTCGCTGCGCGGAAACGGCCCCGATCAGGACATGTACGACATGGCCGAGGCGCTTCTCGCGACACGCGCCAACCGACGGCGCCGGTAACCCACCGACTTTCGCGCAAGCCCCGGAATTTTTGGCCGGGGCTTTCGTGCGCGGCCGAAACCCCCGACCGTCCGCAATTCCCCCCCGGTATTTTTGCGACATATTACACTTTACCAACGGGCGGTGACTCGCGGGGGCAGGCCGGCGTCCGATCACCCCCTTCCCCATGGCGTAGGTCATGCGGATGACCTCGCGCAGGGTCGGCGCATTCTCCCGCCGCGACATGGTCGGCTGCGAGCACAGATCGGCACCACTTTCGGGCAGCCGACCGCAGGCCAATTTGACGGCTGGATCACGGCGCAGGTGATCGAGGTCATCGGCATCCTCTTAGCCGCAGGCAATGGCAAGCATGCGGACGCGCAGGATATCATCGATGCTGTGCGTCACCCGGGCAGAATCGCGTGGGTCGGCGATTAGGGACCCATCTCCTCGCGGCGCATGCAGCCGCTTGGCCCGGTTACCGGCTGCTGCGCATTGATCCGTGGGCGCCGACGGATCGCTATCGTGGTACCTTGGACGGTGCCCTTAATGCCACCACCGCCCACCACCGTGATACCCTCCACCCCAGCCGCCGTGCCAGCCACCCCAACCACCGTGCCAGCCGCCCCAGCCACCGCCCCATCCGCCGCCAAACCCGAACGCGACCACGGGGCCGCCGAAATATGCGGGGTAGCCGTAACCATACCCCGGATAGGGATAAGCATAGGGGTAGGGCAGATAGGCATACGGCCCCGGCCCTGGCGCAGAGTATGTCGGGTAGCTCTCCACTTTATTCCCGTTCGCGACCATGCATTGGATGTAGGAGAAGTCGTATTGACGCTGAACGGCGGCCCCGGAATAGGCCGCGTTCGTTGCCCCTGCGCCCGCACCGAGAACGAGACCGGTGCCGGCACCAATCGCAGCACCTGCCGCAGGGTTTCCGGCAGCAGCGCCGATTGCCGCGCCAGCCGCCGCGCCAAGCACGGTGCCAACCGCGGCGCTCCCGACACCGCTCTGCGCGGCTGCCTGTGACGGCGATGTCGGTCCGATCACCGTTTGCGCGTAGTTGCGGCAGGCCGCGTCTTCCGTCTGAAACTGCGCGAATGTCTTGTTGGGGCCGGGAATAGCCAGGACGGTCGGCCCGCTAGGAGGAGGAGCAACGCAACCGCTGAGTCCGACAGCAACGGCCAAGGCCGTGAATATCCGTAGTGTCCGCATGTTTCCAAACTAACAGCTGGCGGATGGCCGCCTCAGTTTTGCCAGCACGCGGACGGATCTTAGAAGGCTGATCCTGAGAATGCGACGAACGGATTGTAACAACGTCTAGCCAAGGAGAGGCGTCTCAACGAACAGTCGGAGCGTCCGGAGTTCCGAGCAGCCTTGGATCGGGTCTTCCCGGACCAGGCGGTCGCAGTCACCGCCATCGATCGCATCGACTGCCCTATACGATCAGTGATCCGTCCATCGCGATCTGCCGTTCAGCGCTTCTATGGCGACGGCGATTGGACAGCCTTGCGAAACGCCTGACGCCATGTCCACACCTATGGCTTATGACTTTTCGGCAGCCGGCACCGTCAAGGTTCGCGCCGTCGCTAGCCGCCCTGCTGCATTCTTCTCAGTTTCGCCCACGGGCTGTCTGCAACAGGCTCGGACTGTTTTGGCACCTTCGAAACGCGGCCGCGACTGGCCGGGGTCAGCCCAAGAAGGTCTTCCATGCGAAGACAACGATCTGATTCTGCTCAAGCAATAAAAAGCCACGGACTCGGCATCGGAGTTTCGGTCCGCGGTGCAAGTATGACTGACCCTTCGGTTGCAAGGTGCGGCTCGGCCTCGCGCCACCTTGCGAAGCACACAGCATAACGTTCAACTATCGGGCCATTTTCTGCTCCTAGCAGGCCCATTTCACGAAGTCTGTTGCTTGTATCAACCCACATCTCCTTGGCGAATCCGGTGATGTAATCGGGACAGATTGGTTCACCCTTCGCCGGCGCCGCTGCCGCATCAGGCAACGGTCTTCTGCCTGGGTTACCCCGAGCGCGCTTGAGCTCAACGGGAATAGGTCGAGGGCCTAGCCGCATTGGCTGGTAGCTCCTGCTATTTGCCGCAAGATACCCCTGTCGTATCTTGCGCTCGAGAAAAATCGTTTGTGGGGGCGGTACACAATCGTCAGGGTTGGCAACCTTGTACACCCCCCTTCCCCGTCTGCAGATCGTCGCCCTAGTCTGGCTGCGACGCGAGCGCCGCGGCCGCCCCAAAGTCGCAGATGCTTTGTCGTCTGTATGGAGGAATGAGGGCGGCCCGAATGGCTACCCCCGACTTATCGCGGGGCACTCTGCCTTTTTCATCATCCGTGACAGTGTTGACTGTGTTGACCCTCTGACACTGACAGTCTTGGCGCCGCTGACACATAAGAAACCTGGAGCGTGGTGACGCCGACATTGTCAACAGCGTCAACAGTGTCATGGGCTGCTGAAGAGCTTTCGCTGCCCACTATCCCGCTCATGCCGGCGCGTCCTCAAGCCGCGGTGAAATCGGGGAAAAGGTTTGCTCTCGGTTCTGGGGTCTAGCAAACGACTACAACCGCGCATCGGAACACCCATCTGTCTATGTTATTGAAGAGAATAGGCTTTGTTGGTCGGGATGCGATCCCGCGGGGGTGTTTTGGATTCAGACGCGCCCGTTGGCTGATGGATTGTGCCGCTGAGGCGGTGAGCACGTCGCGAGCGAAGATCCACGGACCCTCCGGTAGGGGATGGATTGCTTCGATTTCGCCGGTCTCCGCTGCCAGTCTGAGCGTCTTCGGAGTAACCTTTAGAAGCTGTGCCGCCTTGCTGAGATTGAGCCAAGGCTCGACCCCATCCTCTGCGGGCTTGTGCACCGGAATGCGATGATGCGAGCGTAACGAGACAAGGCGTTCTCGTGTCCATCATTGCCGTGACCTGTCACAAGCTCGTTCCGGTTCAGGATGCCGGCGATGAGGTCGTCGTTTGCGATGAGCACAAGGTGACGAACGGCAGCGATCACGTCAGCCGAGGTACTGTTCCGCTGACCGCGACGGCGTCTTGGTAGACGCATCTCGCTGTGGATACCGCCCATCCAATGAACGACGAGGATTATCTCGCCCGCCTCCGGGTCAATATCGGCCACCACCTCCTCGATGAGCAGTACGCACGATGCGTTTCTTGAGCCGTCCATCGGTTGTCGGGGCGGACCAGACAGTCTTGAGGTCCGTCGCCAGTGACGACAGCGAGACCGGATCGATCATGGCGGCAGACATGGTCGCATCATGAGCCGCGATCTTGCTTTCAATCTCGGCCAGATGGGTGAGCGACTTGTTCCAGCGCGCTTCCAACTCGTTCGCAACCAGTCGGTTGGCCGGATCGATTGCGTCATATTGCCGGAAGGCGCGATCGGCGGCATAGCGCGCCGCCTCCAGATCACGGTGGAGGGCATCGCGCACTTGATCCCACCTCTCGCGCGCCTCCCTCTCGTCAGCCGCCGCTGCCGAGATAGCGCCGGGGCTGACGATGGTTAGCAATGCGTGCTCGACGGCGTCGTCGACCCGCAAACCGCCGAAGGCAATGCAGCGCGGTTCGGCATTGTCCAGCCAGCCACGGCTGCAACTGTAACGTGGGATCTGATGCTTCGTGCCTGAGTAGCGCAGCGTCAGCTTGCGCCCGCACCGGCGGCAACGGATCAGCCCCGCAAGCAGGGCGTCGCCGTGCTTGGGTGCGCCGTGGTGCCGACTGGAGGGGATATTGCTGCTGACCATCGTGCGGATCGCCTCGGCCTTCTCCCAGCTAACGTAGCCCTCGTGGGCATTAGGGATGAGCGCCAGCCAATCGGCGCGCGACTTGCGCCGTCTCCTGACACTGGCAGCGCCATAACCTGCTCCCGAAGCCGTTTTACCATAGGCGTATGCACCGCCGTAGATGGGGTTCTCGATAATTCGGTGAATGGTGGCATAGTTTGGTCGCCGCCAAGCTGTGTCCCCGTTGTTCTGCTTCACCGGGAGATCCAGGCCGTGCTCACGAAACCACAGCAGCGCCTGCCGTGCGCTGCCAAGTTCCAGCACCTTCTCGAACACCAGCGTGATCGCCTCCTGCACGCGGCGGTCTGGATCTTTCTCAAAGCGATCGCCGGCCTTCACGAAGCCAACGGGCGCACTGACCACAAGCTCACCGCGGCGGGCCTTCTCGTAACGGGCCGACAGCGAGCGCTGCCGGAGCAGATCGAGTTCATACTCGTTGAGACTGCCCTTCAATCCCAGCAGTAGCCGGTCGTTGCCTTGTCGGGGAGCATAGATCGTATCATGGTCGACCAGCACCGTATCGACGACCCGGCACATCTCGATTAGTTGCTGCCAGTCACGGCTGTTGCGGGCGAAGCGCGAAACCTCGCGCGCGCAAACTGCTCCGACCTTGCCAAGACAGACCTCGGCTACCATCCGCTCGAAGCCAACGCGCTGGACGGTGCCCGCGGCTGATCGACCCAGATCGTCGTCGATCACTTCAATTTGGGACCAGCCGAGTGCTGCCAGACAATCGCGCATGGCATATTGCAGCGTGCTGCTCTCGCGGTTGTGCAGCACCTGCTGGGCCGAAGATTGCCGCACATGAAGGAGCGCCTTGCGCTCCAGCTGATGGGGCCTGATCTTGTCAGAGATCATGACTGATCTCCGTCGGCGAGACATTTCTGCTGACTTGCGTATGGTCCAGGAGCAACCGCGTCAGCAGGCCAGTGAGGGACCTTCTGACCTCCTTCGGCAACTCCTGCCACACCGGCGTCTGCATCGCTGAAATCGGCAGCACCTCGGCGAACAAATCGATCTGCTGAAGATCGCCGCTTGGTCGGCGCTTTCGCCTCGGCGCTCGTGTCGGTGACGGTCGCGCCAATATCTGCCTGGTCATGAGCCTCCCTCCGATTCTGATCGTGAGAGGATCCTGACGCGCCTGCAGGCGAAGCGCCCAACTTTGCCGACCGGCAGGGCCGATCAGATGAGACAACGCCGTCAGCGCCCGTATGCTGACAAACGGCGACGTGGCCAGATGCCGTTGATCTGGGCCGAACCAGCGATCCGCGTCCAATCCGCTCAGCGTGCAGCGGAAGACATCGCCATCCGCCTTCGCGATCACCTCATGGACGGCCACGCGCAGCGTCGACCAGGGATGCCATGGGTACAGAACCTCCCGGAAAACGCTTCCGTGGGCGTTCTTGAGCCTTGTTCTACAATGGATCCCGCCCGCATTTTGACCTTCAGCGGGCGGGCGCCTTCTGGTCTTGCCTTCACCTTCAACTCACGATGAAAAGCCTGCGCTGCGCTGGGCCGATGACTAAGGCGCATCCCCGTCGCTCAAGCCGAGCAAAACTTCCATCCAAACTTCAGAGCGAAGTTACCGGTAGATGAGCCACGGGGAAGGACGAGATCCAACTCCGGAGGTTCGCCGGGGATCAGGACCGGCTATGTCCACATCGAAAGCTGTGAGCTGCAGTTGTTGCCGCTCGTGATTGGATGCGATTCGTGTTGTCGCCGGCCTGGGCGGCTCCGCAGCCGTATGATCCGAGAGCCACGGGGATCAAAGAGTAGCTCTCCACCCGGGATGTCCAACTCGATTGGGCGAATGGGACTCAGAATGGGACAGGACAGAACAAGTGAGAATTTATTGCGCAACTTCAGGGTTTTAACTTTGCGCCTGGCGGAGAGAGTGGGATTCGAACCCACGGTACGCTTGCACGTACACACGCTTTCCAAGCGTGCGCCTTAAACCGCTCGGCCATCTCTCCAGCGGCGGTGAGGCCGCTTCCTAGCCAGAACCGGGCCGGAGTGCAACACCTCCGCCGCACAAACCCGCCCTTCTTTGACCGCCGATCCGCGGAGCGCCCTGCGGACGCCCTCAGGCGTCGATCTTCAGGCGTCGATCTTCAGGGCGGCGAGGAAGGCGCTCTGCGGAATCTCCACCTTGCCGAACTGCCGCATGCGCTTCTTGCCCTCCTTCTGCTTCTCAAGGAGCTTGCGCTTGCGGCTGATGTCACCGCCATAGCACTTGGCCGTCACATCCTTGGACAGCGCGCCGATCGTCTCGCGCGCAATGACCCGCCCGCCGATCGCCGCCTGGATCGCGATCTTGAAGAGCTGCTTCGGGATCAGGTCCTTGAGCTTGGCGCAGATCGAGCGGCCCCGGCTTTCGGCCTGGGAGCGGTGGGCGATGAAGGAGAGCGCGTCCACCGGCTCCTGATTGACCAGGATGGAAATGCGCACGAGGTCGCTCTCCTCATAGCCGTCCATCTGATAGTCGAAGCTCGCATAGCCGCGGGTCGTCGATTTCAGCCGGTCGTAGAAGTCGAACACCACCTCGTTCAGCGGCAGGCGATAGACCGCCATGGCGCGATTGCCGACATAGGTGAGGTCCTTCTGCTGGCCGCGCCGCTCGTTGCACAGGCTGAGCACGGCGCCGAGATGGTCATCCGGCACCATGATGTTCGCCTTGATCCAGGGCTCCTCGATATGCTCGATCTTGGTCACATCCGGCATGTCGGCCGGGTTGTGCAGCTCGCTCATCACGCCCTTCTGGTCATAGATGTGATAGACGACCGAAGGCGCCGTCGCGATGAGGTCGAGGTCGAATTCCCGGCTCAGCCGCTCCTGGATGATCTCGAGGTGCAGCAGGCCCAGGAAACCGCAGCGGTAGCCGAAGCCCAGCGCGGCGGAGGTCTCCGCCTCATAATGGAAGCTCGCATCGTTGAGCCGGAGCTTGGCGAGGCTGTCGCGTAGCTTCTCGAAGTCATCGGCGTCCACAGGGAAGAGACCGCACCAGACCACGGGAACCGAGGGCTTGAAGCCCGGCAGGGCTGCCGACGCCGGGTGGCGGTCATCGGTGATGGTGTCGCCCACGTCGCAGTCGGCGACCGTCTTGATGGCGGCGGTGATATAGCCCATCTCGCCGGGGCCGAGGCTCTCCATCGCTTCCATCTTGGGGCGGAAGACGCCGACCTGATCCACGGTATGAACCGCGCCCTTGGCCATCATGCGGATCTTCATGCCGCGCCTGAGATGCCCGTCCTTGATGCGGACGAGGATGATGACGCCGAGATAGGCATCGTACCAGCTGTCGACCAGCAACGCCTTGAGCGGCGCCTCGGCCTCGCCCTGCGGGGGCGGCAGGCGGGTGACGAGGGCTTCCAGCACGCCCTCGATATTCAGCCCCGTCTTGGCGCTGATTTCGACCGCGTCCGAGGCATCGAGGCCGATCACGTCCTCGATCTGCTGCTTCACGCGCGCGGGCTCGGCGGCCGGCAGGTCGATCTTGTTCAGCACCGGCACGATCTCATGCCCCGCGTCGATCGCCTGATAGACGTTCGCCAGCGTCTGCGCCTCCACCCCCTGGCTCGCATCGACCACGAGGAGCGAGCCCTCGCAGGCCGCGAGGCTCCGGCTCACCTCATAGGCGAAGTCGACATGGCCGGGCGTATCCATGAGGTTGAGGACATAGGTCTCCCCGTCCTTCGCCTTGTAGTTCAGGCGCACGGTCTGTGCCTTGATGGTGATGCCGCGTTCCTTCTCGATATCCATGGAATCGAGAACCTGTTCGGTCATCTCGCGCTGGGTGAGCGCGCCCGTCGCCTGGATCAACCGGTCGGCCAGAGTAGACTTGCCGTGGTCGATATGGGCGATGATGGAAAAGTTGCGGATCCGGGAGAGTGGGGTGTCGGTCATGGCGCGTCACATAAGGGAAGCAGGGACTTCTGTCAGCCTGATTGCGCGGGCGGGGCCGCGATGCCGCCCTGCCCGCGCCGCATCCAAGCGGCCATCAGGCCCGCAAGCGGCTCTCTTGCCGGGGGCCTCATCTCCTGCCATAGCCCCCCGCCTTACGCAGCACGCCTATTATACTGAAGCGACGCCATGATGAAACGCCGCCAGCGCGGCCGCCCTTTGGACGGCTGGCTCATCCTCGACAAGCCGCAAGGCCCCACCAGCACCGATATGGTGAACAAGCTCAAACGGCTGTTCGATGCCCAGAAGGCGGGCCACGGCGGCACGCTTGATCCGCTGGCCACCGGCCTCCTGCCCATCGCCTTCGGCGCCGCCACCAAGACGGTGCCCTATGTCATGGACGGTACCAAGCGCTACCGCTTCACCCTGCGCTTCGGCGAGTCCCGCGATACCGACGACGCCGACGGCGCTGTCACCGGCACATCGGATGTGCGGCCCGACAATGCCGCGATCGAGGCGGCGCTCCCCGCCTTCCGCGGCCTCATCATGCAGGTGCCCCCGATCTATTCCGCCATCAAGGTCGGCGGCGAACGCGCCTATGACATGGCGCGCGAGGGCCGCGCCCCGGTGCTGGAGCCCCGCCCGGCGCAGATCGACCGCTTCGCCCTGATCGAGCGGCCGGACGCCGATACGGCGGTCTTCGAAGTGGAATCCGGCAAGGGCGTCTATATGCGCAGCCTCGCGCGTGACATCGCCCTCGCCTGCGGCTCGCTCGGCCATATCACCGTCCTGCGCCGCCTGCGGGTCGGTCCCTTTACCGAGGATATGGCGATTTCCCTGGACAAACTGGAGCAGGGGGAGGATACGCCCCCGATCTCTCCGGCGCTTCTGCTGCCGGTCGCGACCGCGCTGGCCGACATCCCGGCGCTGGCCTTGACCGAAAGCGAAGCGGTCCACCTCAAGCACGGCCAGGCCCTCAGCCTGGTCGATCTCATGGGGCGGATACCAAAGAGCGCCGATCCCGCAGGCGGGACGGTGCGGGCGATGGTGGGGAGCCGCGTGATCGGTTTGTGCCGGCTCGAAGAGGGCTGGATGAAGCCCGAGCGCCTGCTGTAACCTTTTTCCATAGGAACACGCACGATGTCGATTACTGCCGAGAAGCGCTCGTCGCTGATCTCTGACTATGCCCGCGGCGCGAATGACACGGGCAGCCCGGAAGTCCAGGTCGCACTCATCTCCGAGCGTATCACGAGCCTGACCGAGCACCTGAAGGTCCACGCGAAGGACTTCCACAGCCGCCGTGGCCTGCTCATGCTGGTCGGCCGCCGCCGCCGCCTGCTTGACTATCTGAAGAAGACCGACAACGAGCGTTACACGTCGCTGATCGGCCGCCTCGGCCTGCGCCGCTAAGCGCAAGCTTCGCCCCCCATCTTCCGCCCGGCGGGCGGAGGATGGCGGTCCCCGGGCCACCGGGGGCCAAGACTTGCCGCGACAGCGCGGCGAGACCAGACGCCATCAAGGCGTAACAAGAGACTGAGCCGCACAAGCGGCGGTAAGTAGGAAAGGCGGCCGGGTCCACTACAGGAAGCACTCAGGACCACACCGGCATTTCCGGCCGCATGGCCGGCGGATGCGCTCTCCCTGCGGGGGCCCACGCATTCCGCTCCTCATGCTGCCCGAGATGCCGACGTCCACTTCCGGCCCTTCCCGGTTTGCGCTCCGCCCTGCCGTCGCCTCCGGTTCTCACGGAAAGGATGACTGCATGTTCAATTACTTCCGCAAGGAAATCGAGTGGGGCGGCCGGCCGCTGATCCTGGAGACGGGCAAGATCGCCCGCCAGGCAGACGGCGCCGTCATGATCACCTATGGCGACACCATCGTGCTCTGCACGGCGGTCGGCGCCAAGACAGTGAAGCCGGGGCAGGACTTCTTCCCCCTCACCGTCAACTACCAGGAAAAGGCCTTCGCCGCCGGCAAGATCCCGGGCGGCTTCTTCAAGCGTGAAGGCCGCCCCTCCGAGAACGAGACGCTGGTCAGCCGCCTGATCGACCGGCCGATCCGTCCGCTCTTCCCCGAGGGCTTCCGCAACGAGGTCCAGGTCATCGCGACCGTCCTCTCCCACGACCTTGAGAACGATCCCGATATCGTCGCCATGGTCGGCTGCTCGGCGGCGCTGACGCTCTCCGGCATCCCCTTCTTCGGGCCGGTGGGCGCGGCGCGCGTTGCCCGCATCGGCGGCGCGTTCGTACTCAACCCGACCGCGAGCCAGATCGCGGAGAGCGAGCTTGACCTCGTCGTCGCCGGCACCGCCGAAGGCGTGCTGATGGTGGAAAGTGAGGCGAGCGAACTCTCCGAAGAGCTGATGCTCGACGCCGTGACCTTCGGCCACGCCGCCTTCCAGCCGGTGCTGGCGGCGATCATCGAACTCGCCGAACACGCCGCCAAGGAACCCTGGGCGCTGGCCGAGCCGTCCGAGGCCGAAAAGACGCTCAAGACCCGGCTTGACGCCCTCGCCCGCGCCGGTGTCGCGGAGGCCTATCAGGAGCGCGGCAAGGCCGCCCGCCACGAAAAGATCTCCGCCGCCAAGGCTGCGGCCATGGCCGCCATCGAGGCCGAAGGCCTGGACGTCGAAGCCGCCAAGGGTCTCTTCAAGGACCTGGAAGCCGATATCGTCCGCAACGCCATCCTCGATACGGGTCTGCGCATCGACGGGCGTGACACCCGCACCGTGCGCCCGATCG
Source organism: uncultured Alphaproteobacteria bacterium (assembly GCA_963834475.1). Taxonomy (GTDB): domain Bacteria; phylum Pseudomonadota; class Alphaproteobacteria; order Acetobacterales; family Acetobacteraceae; genus Acidisoma. Next base: position 965,492 of record CAWIBZ010000005.1, read on the forward strand.
TCGCCGAAGTCGGCGTGCTGCCGCGCGCCCATGGCTCCGCCCTCTTCACCCGTGGCGAGACCCAGGCGCTGTGCGTCGCCACCCTCGGCACGGCGCAGGACGAGCAGGTGATCGACGCGCTCGACGGCGAGTATCGCGAGCACTTCATGCTCCACTACAACTTCCCTCCCTACTCGGTGGGCGAAGCGGGCCGCGTCGGCTCCCCGGGCCGCCGTGAAATCGGCCATGGCAAGCTCGCCTGGCGCGCCATCCACCCGCTGCTGCCGGCGAAGGACAAGTTCCCGTACACGCTGCGCGTGGTCAGCGAGATCACGGAGAGCAACGGCTCCTCCTCCATGGCGACCGTCTGCGGCACCTCGCTCTCGCTCATGGATGCCGGCGTGCCGCTGGAGCGGCCGGTGGCGGGCATCGCCATGGGCCTGATCAAGGAAGACCGCGGCTTCGCCGTGCTCTCCGACATCCTGGGTGACGAGGACCACCTCGGCGACATGGACTTCAAGGTGGCCGGCACCGAGAAGGGCGTGACCAGCCTGCAGATGGACATCAAGATCACCTCCATCACGCCGGAGATCATGAAGATCGCCCTCGGCCAGGCGCGGGACGGCCGCCTGCATATCCTGGGCGAGATGGCCAAGGCGCTGTCCGGCGCCCGTGGCGGCGTGGCCGCAACCGCGCCGCGCATCACCATCATCAACGTGCCGAAGGAGAAGATCCGCGAGGTCATCGGCCAGGGCGGCAAGACCATCCGCGAAATCGTCGAGCAGACGGGCTGCAAGATCGATATCGAAGACGACGGCACCATCAAGATCGCCTCGACCAGCGAGGAGAAGACCCAGGCCGCGATCGACCGCATCACCGGCATCGTCGCCGAGCCGGAGATCGGCAAGATCTACACCGGCAAGGTCGTCAAGGTGGCTGACTTCGGCGCCTTCGTGAACTTCCTCGGCGCCAAGGACGGCCTCGTCCATATCAGCGAGCTGGCCTCCGGCCGGGTCGCCAAGACCGGTGACGTCGTCAACCAGGGCGACGCCGTGAAGGTGAAGGTGATCGGCTTCGACGAGCGCGGCAAGGTGAAGCTGTCCATGCGCGTGGTTGACCAGGCGACCGGGGAGGACATCTCCGACAAGGTCGGCGCCAAGGGCGGCCGCCGTGACGAAAAGGCGGCCGACTGAACCGTCTCGCTTCTATCCGCCCAAGCCTGCTTCGCGCCCGAGTTGACAGCTGTCAACTCGGGCGTTTTCAATGGGTTAGAGAGAATGGCGGCCTCGCCTTAAGCACGCCGCCCCATCCGTCACGAAGTGTTTCATCGGCCGTCGTCAGCGGCATTTTGCGGCAACGTTGCCTTTCCGCAAAATCTTCCTGTGCTATGAAGCGCCATGTCTGCTCTCGGCTCACCACGCGTCTCTCGCCGTCAGGCGGTCAAGGACGCCGCGCTTTTCAGCGTCCTGAACGGCGGCTTCCGGCTGCTGCATCGGCTCGGCCCGGTTCGCGCCTCCAACCTCGCGGGAAGGGTCACGCGGACCATCGGCATGCGGCTGCCCGTCTGCCGGGTGGCCGATGCCAATCTCAGGGCCGCCTTCCCCGCCATGGGCGAGACTGAACGCCAGCGCGTGATCGGCCAGGTCTGGGAGACAATCGGCCGCAATGTCGGCGAATTGCCGCATCTCGCCGCCCTGCGGGAAACCGAGCGCGGCCCCGGCTGGGAGCTGGTGGGGCGGGAGAACCTGCCCAAGGGCCAGGCGATCTTCTTCTCCGCCCATTTCGGCAATTGGGAAATGGTGCTGCCCATCGCCTTCCAGCTCGGCATGGCGGTCTCGGGCTTCTACCGCCGCGCATCGAGCCCGGTGATGGACAGGATCATCTCCACCCAGCGCATGGCCGCACTCGGCCCTGGGGTCTCGATGTTTCCGAAGGGCGCCCAGGGCGCGCGCATGGCGCTCAGCCATGTTCTCGCCGGCGGGTCTCTCGGGCTGCTGGTTGACCAGAAAATGAACGACGGCATCGCCGCGCCGTTCTTCGGCCGCGACGCCATGACGGCGCCGGCCGCCGCGCAGTTCGCGCTGCGCTTCGGGCTCCCCCTGGTGCCGATCCGCGCGCAGCGGCTGGAGCCGGCGCGGGTCCGGATCATCTGCGAACCGGCGCTTGACGTGCCGCGCAGCGGCGACCGCCAGGCCGATATCGCGGCGCTGACCACGGCCATGAACGCGACCGTTGAACGATGGGTGAGGGCCGAGCCTGGCGCCTGGCTCTGGCTGCATAAGCGCTGGCCGAAGGCCCGCGCGGGCGAGACGCCCCCCTGCAGCAGCGGGACCGGCGTCGCCTCGCTTGACGCGGCCGGATCAGTCGACAGCTGTCAACCCGAGCCGTCTCAGCGCCTTAACGGTGACCGTGACTTCGGCCCGAGCCCGCCTTCTTGCCCCCGCCGTCCTGCTTGTTGACCGTTGCCCAGGCCCGCCGCTCGGCCTCCTTCTCCGATAGGCCGCGATCCTCGTAGCCCTCGGCGATATGATCCGCCTTGCGTTCCTGCTTGTCCGTGTATTTCGACTTGCTCCCCCGTGGCATGGTTTATGCCTCCCTTTCCACAGGGGATATCAGGGCAACGCCGGCGGGCACTTCAAGCCGGGGGCCGGCCGCTCGCGCGCGGTTGAAGAATCGGTCCGAAAAGGCTGGGGACTCTGGGATTTCACCGGTCAGCCCATGGCTTGCCCGAAGGCGCATTTTAGGGCATAGAATCCCTATGTCTTCCCGTCTCCAACGGCGATAGATCCGCGCGCGGGTCGACCCATGACCCGCCTTCACGCTCGCCTGTTGAGCAGCTCCGAGAGTCCCGTTGAGCGACACCACACCGCCTGACCACCCCGCCTCCCTGCCGCCCTCCTCACAGCCGGTCACGCTCGAAGAGGAGATGCGGCGCTCCTACCTCGACTATGCAATGTCGGTCATCGTCTCGCGCGCGCTGCCCGATGCGCGGGACGGGTTGAAGCCGGTTCATCGCCGCATCCTCTTCTCGATGCAGGAATCGGGCTTCACGCCCGACAAGCCCTATCGCAAATCGGCACGCATCACCGGTGACGTGATGGGCAAGTATCACCCGCACGGCGACGCCTCGATCTATGACGCGCTGGTGCGCATGGCGCAGCCCTTCTCGATGCGCGTGCGCCTGATCGACGGCCAGGGCAATTTCGGCTCGGTGGACGGCGATCCGCCGGCGGCGATGCGCTATACCGAATCCCGCCTCGCCAATGCGGCGATGTTCCTGCTCAACGACATCGACCGCGACACCGTCGACTTCCAGGCGAACTATGACGAGAGCGCGGAAGAGCCCAAGGTCCTGCCTGCAGCCTTCCCGAATCTTCTGGTGAACGGCGCCAACGGCATCGCCGTTGGCATGGCGACGAACATTCCGCCGCACAACCCCTCCGAGGTGATCGAGGCGACGCTCGCCATGATCGCCAATCCGGATATCGGCCTCGATGAGCTGACAAAAATCATCCCCGGCCCCGACTTCCCGACCGGCGGCATCATTCTCGGCCGCTCCGGCATCCGCCAGGCTTTCGAGACCGGGCGCGGCAGCGTCATCATCCGCGCGCGCACGGAATTCGAAGAGATCCGGCAGGGCCGCACGGCGATCATCGTCACCGAGATTCCCTACCAGGTGAACAAGTCAACGCTGCTCGAGCGGATCGCCGACCTTGTCCGCGACAAGCAGGTTGAAGGCATCTCCGACATGCGGGACGAAAGCGACCGCGACGGCATGCGCATCGTGGTCGAGCTGAAGCGCGACGCGACGCCGGAGGTGGTGCTGAACCAGCTTTTCCGCTTCACCCAGCTGCAGACCTCCTTCGGCGTCAATATGCTGGCGCTGGACAATGGCCGCCCGCGGCAGATGGGCCTGCGCGACGCGCTGACCTGCTTCATCACCTTCCGCGAGGATGTCATCCTCCGTCGCGCCCGGCATGACCTCGCCCGCGCCCGTGACCGCGGCCACCTGCTCGTCGGCCTCGCCATCGCGGTCGCCAATATCGACGAAGTCATCCGCATCATCCGCGCGGCCTCCGATGCCACCGCCGCGCGCACCGCACTGATGGAGCGGGAATGGCCGGCAGACGACATCCTGCCGCTGCTCGCACTGATCGAGGATCGCGGCAGCGTCGTCTCCGGCGCGAACCGCATCAAGCTGACCGAGGCCCAGGCCCGCGGCATCCTGGACCTGCGCCTGCAGCGCCTGACCGGCCTCGAGCGCAACAAGATCCAGGCCGAACTCGCCGAAGTTGCCGAGAAGATCAAGGATCTGCTCGACATCCTCGCCTCCCGCCCGCGGCGGCTTGAGGTGATGCGGGACGAACTCGCGGCGGTGAAGCTCGAAATCGGCTCGCCGCGCATGACCGAGATCACCGATGCGGCGGCCGACCAGGACGACGAAAGCCTGATCGAGCCGGGGCAGATGGTCGTGACCATCACCCGCGACAATTTCATCAAGCGCACGCCGCTTGAGACCTTCCGCCAGCAGAACCGCGGCGGACGCGGCCGCACGGCGGCGACGACGCGCGGCGACGATGTGGTGACGCGCAGCTTCAACGCGCATACCCATCAATGGGTTCTCTTCTTCTCCTCGGGCGGCCAGGCGTACCGCGAGAAGGTCTGGCGCCTGCCCGAGGCAGGGCCGCAGGGCAAGGGCCGCGCGCTCATCAACCTGCTGCCCGAACTCGGGACGGACACCATCACGACCGTGCTGCCGCTGCCGCAGGATGAAAGCCTGTGGGAGAAGCTGCACCTCGTCTTTGCGACCGCGTCGGGCAATGTCCGCCGCAACAAGCTCTCCGACTTCCGCAACATGCGCGCCTCCGGCCTCATCGCCATGAAGCTCGATGAGGGCGACCACCTCATCGGCGTCGCGACCTGCCGCGAGGGCGATGACATGATGCTGGCGACCGAGCGCGGCCGCTGCATCCGCTTCCAGATCCATGAGGATAATCTCCGCGTCTTCGCGGGCCGCGACAGCGCGGGCGTGCGCGGCATCCGCCTTGGCCACGAGGACCGCGTCATCAGCCTCTCGGTGCTGCGGCATGTGCCCGCCGGCGTCGAGGAACGCGCGGCCTATCTCAAGCGCAGCCGCGCGGGCGACGAGGATGTGGTGGAGATCGAGCCGGAGGCCGATGCCGAGGAAGGCACCAACGGCAGCGCGATCAGCCTCTCCGACGAGCGCTACCAGGAGCTGCGGGACGCTGAGCAGCTTCTGCTGACGGTGACCGACGGCGGCTTCGGCAAGCGCTCCTCCGCTTACGAATATCGCGTCACCGGGCGCGGCGGCCAGGGCATCACCAACATCACCCTCTCGCGGCGGAATGGCACGGCGGTGGTCGCGACCTTCCCGGTGCAGCCGGGCGATGACCTGATGCTGGTGACCGATACCGGCCGCCTGATCCGCGTGCCGGGCGACCAGGTGCGGCTCACCGGCCGCCAGGCCATGGGCGTCACGCTGCTGCGCCTCACCGATGGCGAGCGGGTGACAAGCGTCTTCCCCGTGATGGAAGAGCCGACGGAGCCGGAGGCGGCGGCCGATGACGGGGTGCCGCCCGATGCGGCACCGCCCGGCGAGGCGTCGTCCGACGGGGCGCCGGCCTGACATGACGATCCGTGAAAAGATCGGCGTCTATCCCGGAACCTTCGATCCGATCACCAACGGGCATCTCGACATCATCACCCGCGGTGCCCGCCTCGTCGACCGGCTCGTGATCGGCGTTGCCGTCAATCCCGGCAAGAACCCCGTGATGACGCTGGACGAGCGGGTGGCGCTGACGCAGGCGGTGCTGGCCGAGACCATGCAGGAGACCGGAACGGCGATCGAGGTCCGCCCCTTTTCCTGCCTGCTCGTGCAGTTCGCGCGCGACGTTGGCGCAAGTGTGATCCTGCGCGGCTTGCGCGCCGTCTCGGATTTTGATTTCGAATTTCAGCTGGCCGGCATGAACTACCGGCTGGACCCGGCGATCGAGACAGCCTTCCTGATGGCGAGCGAAAGGCACCAGTTCATCTCCTCCCGCTTCGTCAAGGAAATCGCCCTCCTGGGCGGAGACGTATCGAGCTTCGTGCCACCCTTGACGGAAAAACAGCTCGCGATCTGGGCCAAGAAGCAGAGAGAGCCATGACCTTCAACCGAAGAGAGGCGATGCAGGTCGCCCTCGGCGCAACCATGATTGGATTTGGTATGAGCGAAGCACAGGCTGCATCCGACACGCTCGACATGCAGCTGAAATACGGCACCGTGGTGATCAAGCTGCGGCCGGATATCGCCCCCCAGGCCTCCGCCCGGCTGCTCAAGCTGGCGAGCGAAGGCTTCTATGACAACACGCCCTTCCACCGCGTCATCGCGGGCTTCATGGCCCAGGGCGGCGACCCGACGGGCACCGGCACGGGCGGCAGCTCGCTGCCTGATCTGCCGGCCGAGTTCACGAACAGCGCCAAGTTCCTGACCGGGACGGTGGGCATGGCCCGCACCGCGGACCCGAACAGCGCCAACAGCCAGTTTTTCATCTGCCTGGCCCCGGCGCCCTGGCTGGACGGCCAGTACACGATCGTCGGCCAGGTGGTGAGCGGCATGGACTATGTGAACGACATCAAGAAGGGCTCGGGCCAGAGCGGGCTCGTGACCGACCCGGACCGCATCATTCACATGACGGTCGCGCAGTAAGCCATCAGCCAATTCAAGGCTTTGAATGGGCGCCCCGCGTTCCGCGCGGGGCGCTTTTCCTATCCCTATCTTGACGCCAAAGCCTATCTGCCGTTCAAGGCAGCACCAAGAGACGAGCCCGTAGCTCAGCCGGTAGAGCACGTGACTTTTAATCATGGGGTCGAGGGTTCGAGTCCCTCCGGGCTCACCATGATATCAAATACTGAGAGAACAAAGCCGCCCAGCGCCTCACCGCTCGCCACCACGGGCAAGGAGATGGCTGAGACGGAGGGGGTTCCCGCCCGGGCGATCGGCACAAGCTTCGCCAAGGGATGTGGGTAGTCGAGGACGGCAAGCGTGGCTAGAGGCACCTGGGCTAAGGCGCGTCGTGGCGCCGCCGCTGTTTATATCCTGGCCGGCCTGCTCACCTGGCCGGTGGTCACGCTTGTGATCTACTGGGGCGACCGTTTTACGAGCACCCTCCCCGGCTTGGGCCAGATCGGGACACCGATCAGCTTCCGGGCTGCGGGTGGCTATTCGCTCCTGGTCTCGGCGTTGATCCTGGTTGCGGGTTGGCTCCAGTCCGGATCCCGATCCTAAGCTTCTTTGTGACGCCATTGCTCCGCCCCCAGCGCGGGACGCGGCAGAGCTGTGCAAAATGCCGCTCTATTGACGAGTCTATCAATAATTCTCCGACACAGCATCGGTCTATGAGACCGGCTGATGCGCAGCGCTGTGACACAGGAGTCCGCTGCCTTGGCCAGGGCTGGCAGGATGTTTCATTTTGCGCAGGCTCTGCCGCGACACCCTGCCCTCCCCGGAAACAGTTGACCAGACACTGAGTTGCGTGCTTGCCGATGCAATCAAGACGGAAAGACAGCCCCCGGATCCGCAGAGACGCATCGCGCGAGGCACGCGTAACAACTCAAGATAAATTCACAAAATACAGCCCCCCCAAGGAACAGCGAGACCCCGCTGGTATATCCCTGAGTATATCATTCACATTTTCGTGCGCGCGATCACGCAGGCCGGAAAGAACAGCACCAGCCTAAACCTTAAAGAGTAAAGCTTCGGATTGGCCGCCCGCCCAAAAAGCTAAAGCAGAACAAGAAGTTCCATTTGGCTGGCCTGACATCACCCCAGGAAAGGCGATACCCGCGGGGAAGTCTCTGGTGTACACAACAAAAATCGTGCCCTGTTTATCTCAGAAAGCGTCTCCCCCTAAGTCTTCGGGGCAGTCCTGCAAGACCGGTCCCTAACTTACGACAAAAGGAGACCCGTTTGGGGCTTTCCACCGGATACCCAGGCGTTCCATTGACAGGAAACGAAACCCGGACTCGCCTACGCCTTTACGCCAGGGATTTCTGATGAGGTTCGTCGAGCACCTGAACGTTACTGTGAGGACACGAAGGCATTGAACATGGATTCCGACAATTCCACACGGATCGGAAATCGGCCGACCGGCCTGGACAATCCAGCCCTGGCCGTTCCGCCTGATGCCGACTTCCTGTCCATGATCTGGGTCGATGCAGCCCGCCTCAGCCGGGAATGCCTCGTCAGCGCGGTGCTTGTGGCACAGCCGCATTTCTTGATCCACGCCGTCGAAAGCCTCGAGGAATGCTTCCGCCATGAGGGGCCGGAACCGGAACTTGTGGTATATTACTCCCATGCCGAGGAAACGGTCGACCTCCGGCCGATCGAGGCCATTCATGCGACCTATCCCCTGGCACGCCTCGTTGTGCTCTCAGACGCCTCGACGCTCGCCGCCAGCCTGGTGCGCGACATCCTGGCCCATGGGGTTGCGGGCTTCATCCTGACGCGGCGCACAGGGCTGCAGATGATGGTATCTGCCATCAGCCTCGTGCATTCGGGCGGCACCTTCGTGCCACGCGATTTTCTGTTCATGGACAGCCACTCGGCTTTCGCCGCAGGCAGCCGGAAGGCCACCGAGAGCGGAAAATTGACTCAGCGCGAGATTGCGGTGCTCGACCTCATCCGCCTCGGGCAGCCGAACAAGCTGATCGCCGAAGAACTCGGCATGAGCGCGAGCACCGTGAAGGTGCATGTTCGCAACATCATGCAGAAGATGGGCGTCGCTAACCGCACGCAGGTTGCCCTGACCGCGGACCAGTTCCTGAACTCGGACCGGCCGAAATAAGCGAGCCCGCTGCCAGGACGGTTTCCTGCTGGCGTGCGGCGTGAAGCAGACCAGAAAGACCTCCGACTTTCTGAAGCGTCCTGTCGCGTTTTTCTGCCAATTCGATGCAATGATCATCGATGAACTTCACGATTGAGTAGACCACTCACCGTTTCGTGAGGGCAAATGGATTAGCCTGATCACGCTAAACGGCGGATGTGGGATAGGCGCCCCCGATCATATGGCTAGGGTATGAATTTCTACTGGAGACATCACTCAGGTTTCCTATAAGAATCAGCGCAGCATTTTTACTGAGGAGACGAAACATGGGGCACTCCGTTTCCCATTTCGACCGAGGTTTGCAGCAACCCGGCTCATCGCCCGACGAAGTATTGAGCATGGATGCTCACAACCTCCCCGCCCCCGCTACGAATTCGGATAGTCTTGGCACGCTTTCGGATGAGACACACAGCCAGCCGGCACGCATCGCCTGGATCGATTCCTTTGCGCTGACCCGCGATTGCATCATGAAGGTTCTGTGGGACTCGCAGCCTAATCTGACTGTCCAGCCTTTTGTCTCGGTCGAGGCGTTTCTGGCGCGGGACGTGGAAGAGGTCGACGTCATCATCCTCTATTCGCACCGTACTTATGATAGCTGCCTGCAGGACATCGCCCTGATCCGTGACTCGATTGAAACGATCCCCGTGATTGTCCTCTCCGATCTCGAGGACAGCTATCAGGTCAACACGATCCGCGGGGCCCTGCGTGCAGGCGCGAGCGGCTTCATCGCGACCCGCAGCATGGGGCTGGGCATGACGCTGTCAGCCATTCGCTTCGTGCAGTCCGGCGGCACCTTCGCGCCGCTTGAGATCCTGCTGTCCGATGCGGAAGCCGCGCCCCAGCCGCAACCGGCGCAGGATGCGCCATACAAGTTGACCGCACGGCAGCGTGATGTTCTCGCCCAGCTGCAGCAGGGCAAAGCGAACAAGATCATCGCCCATGAACTCGGCATGAGCGAAAGCACGGCAAAGGTCCATATCCGGAACATCATGCGCAAGATGGGCGCCACGAACCGGACGCAGGCGGCATTCAATGCGCTCCGGCTCTATGCGCCCGGGGAAGCCCGTTCCGTGATGTAAGCCTCTGTTGGCCTGCCCGCGGCTGGCGGCACCGGCCGCCCGGGTTCTCACCCACGGATAAGTGCGACCTGCAGCAGCTGACCGAGTTCAGCTGCTGCCTTGCATCTGCGGCAGCGCAGCCCCTGCGCCGGTCGCAGGGTAGGAGCATCCTCACAAAGGCCGCGCCGCGTCTCGACCGTCCGCCAACCCGCCCCTCCAACAGGACGATGTCTTTAGTGGGTATAGCCTGACACAGGATTTCCATTCCAAATATAGGGGGGATCACAACAATTTGGTGACAAGACAATGTTCAAGCGCATCGATGGCACATGCTGGCGGCCATGTTCGACGACGACCCTCTAACCAAGAGCAGACGACCCGAACAGCGGATTCCGCATACTCATGACCATCAGCAGTTCGCCGCGGACCAGGTAATGCCCAATGCCCTCCATATCGCGTGGGTGGACGATTGCCAGTTGACGCGCGAATGCATGAGCTTGGCGCTTTCTCAGGGACCCTCGCCAATCGTGGTGACCCCTTTTGAATATGTCACCGATTTCATCGCGCAGCCGGCCGATGCCAGGATCGATCTGATCGTCCTCCATGCCCATACCCTGAGCGATCAGTTGCCGCACGACATCACCGCCCTGCGCCGCGCCGGCTTTCAGCAGCCGATTGTTCTGGTCACCCAGGATGGCGACGCGGAGCAGGTTATGGCCGTCAAACAAGCCTTGCGTCTCGGCGCGAGCGGCCATCTGTCAACCCGGTCAAGCAGTATCGAGATGGCGATTTCGTCTTTTGCCTTTGCGCACGAGGGTGGCACTTTCGCCTCCATGGAACTTCTGCTCACCGACGAGGGCCTCGCGGAGAAGCCTCGCTCATCCCGTGCGTCCGGGGGGCGCAGCAGGGGGCCGTCCGCCCGGCAGGCAAGGACGGAAGCGGCGGCGTCCGTGAGCGGCTCCTCCAACGATCCGGAGGCCCCCGGCGATCGGCCGCGCCGCGGCAGAGACCCCCATAAAGCACGAAAATCTGCGCAACCCGACGAATCGCCCTCTGTGACCGGCGGGACGCACCATGAGTAGCGCGCTCAAACGATACCTCCAGGAGGGTTATCTCGCGGGCTGTTCCGCCTGGACGAAGCGCCTGGTCGGCGGCAAGGCCGGCCCGCGCCGTTTCGAGCGCATTGCGATCGTGGCGGCCTTCGGCAAGCAGAACGGCATCACCCGCGGCGCCCTGTTGCAATGGCAGGCACTGCGCCGCCTCGGTGTCGAGGCCGAGATGGTCGATGCCACCCCCGCACTGCGCAATCCCTTCTACCGCGTGCCGCACCGCCCGCCGACCGCTTATGTGTTTCATTCCGGCGGCCCGCAGACTGCAAGCCTCCTGGCAGCCGTTCTGCCGGCCGCGCGCGACGCCTACAGGATCGCCTATTGGGCCTGGGAATTGCCGGAGCCGCCGCCGGACTGGCTTGGCTGCGACGATCCCTTCAATGAGATCTGGACGCCGAGCCGCTTCTCGCGGGACAGCCTGATGCAGATGACGCAGCGGCCCGTGGCCGTGGTGCCGCACTACCCGGCCCCGGAGCCGGCCCGCAAGCGCGCGGATCGCGGCCCCTTCACGGTTCTCACCATGGCCGACAGCCGGTCCAGCCTGACGCGCAAGAATCCGGAAGGTGCCGTGCTGGCCTTCGCCTCCGCCTTCGGCCGGTCCGCTGCGGCCAGGCTGCTCCTCAAGATTTCAGCCAGCGACGCGGAGCTGCAGGCCCTGGACGCCCGCCTCGGCGGCGCGCTGCAGGCGCCCAATATCGAAATCATCCGCGACTTCATGAGCGAGGAGGCGCTGTCCGCCCTTTATGGGCGGGCCGACCTGCTCCTGTCGCTGCACCGGTCCGAAGGCTTCGGCCTGCCCATGCTCGAGGCGCTGGCCCGCGGCATTCCCGTGGTGGCGACGGCATGGTCCGGTAATACCGACTTCACGACGCGGCAGAACAGCCTCCTGGTGCCCTATGCGCTCGTTCCTGTGGCGGATGCCGCCGGCATCTATCGCGGCAGCCATTGGGCCGAACCCGACCTGGCGGCGGCGGCGGCGGCGCTGCGCCGCCTGGCCGAGGACAAGGCGCTCTATGCGCGACTGGCCGCGAACGCCCATGCCGGCTGTGCCGATCTGCCGCCGCAGTTTCCGATTGCCCCCCTGATGGCGGCCTGACCGCCCAGCGGGATGGAGGTGACCCTGGCGCGGCGCGCGCCTCAGAGTTCCAGCACGCGCTCCGGCGCCAGGCGGCGGCGGACGAGATCGGCAAAGGCGAGCACATTGCCGCGCAGGCGCCCGCGGCGATCGACATAGGGTTCCGGCCGGGGCGCACGGGCGATGTTCATGACGAGATTGCGGCCCATATGCCGCAGCGCCCAGCTCAGCGGATAGCCGGCCCCTTTCTCCACAAGGTACAAGGGATTGGCGATTTGCGAGTAGCCCAGGCGTACGCCGGAATTGCGGCCGACCTTGACGCCGAGATGAGCGCCGACCGCCGCCTCCACCTTCATGACGGTGCCGAAGGCGGCCAGCTGCCGTGACACATCGACATCCTCCTGCCAGCCATAAAGCGGCAGGCGCTCATCGAAGGTGATGTCGTGCGCGCGCATCGGCGCCAGGCGAAGGGCCATGTTGCAGCCATAGCCGGTAAAGATGGGTGAAATCACGCTGCTGCGCCCGCGCACGGCGCGGATCGCACGTTCGGCTTCGACAAGCCTGAGGCCCGGTCCCGCGATACCGTCCGCCACGACAAGGCCAGTCGCCACCATCATTGCAGGATCACGGGCCATCGCCCGTTCCATCTCAGCAACATAATCGGCTGCCATGACGAAGTCATCATCCAGGAAAAGCATGACATCGGCTTCCGGGGCCGCGGCAATCAGGGCATTGCGCTGGCGCGGCAATCCCGGCCGGGACAAGATGATGTCAATGCCCGGGAGCCTGTCCAGCCCCTCCACATCGGCGGGCTTGCTCCCGCAGACGATGATCCTGTCCGGTCTCCTGATCTGCTGCCGAAAACCGATCAAGATCTCGCGAATAACCGCTGCGCGACCGATCGTTGGTATTCCGATCACGATATTGAGCGCCACCGCGAACCCCCAGGTCAGATAATGGCGAAGCCTAATCCTCAGATTCTTGACAAAGTTAAAGACACCCATCTGGCTAATCCAGCGCTCCGGCCAAGTCGATCTAGCCAAATGGACTAGAGCAAGACCGGCCATCCTGCCCACAGGAATGACCGGGCAATTTCGCCAGCTGATGCTAATCTGCCCGCTGACATCGAAGATCAAGCTGACACCGAAAATCAATACGATACCGCAGCGGGACAGTTCCACTTATGCAGGACGAGAGATTTCAGCGTTCCAACATCGAAGTCAGCGAACGCGGTCCGACTGCCGTGAAACCGACGATCGATCCGGTGGCCGGCCTCGAACCCGTCGCCGTGCCGTTCGGACGCCTATGGTCCATTCTGCGGCGGCGCCTTTGGATCGTCATTCTGGCTGTGCTGATCGGCATCGGCGGCGCCGTCGTGGCCGTCGAGAAGATGCCGAGAACTCTATACGGCGCAGGCCTCCCTGCTGATCGAGCCCCAGCACACGCAGGTGAGCGATCTCCAGGCCATTTCCAACGATGCCGAGGATATCGACAGCCTGATGCGGACGCAGATCGGCATTCTGAGTTCCCCCTCGCTGGCACTCGGTGTGGTTCAGGCGCTTGATCTGACCCATGATCCGGAATTCATGCCCCATGGCGGTGGATTGGGCACCGATGCCCAAAAGTGGTTGGCCCAGCATGGCCTCATGAATCCGCCCGATGACGGTCCGCTCACGCAAGCCCAGAAGGAATTGGTTGCCTCCGCAATTCTGAGTGGAAAGATCGACTTCTCAAACGACCCCCATTCCCGTCTGCTCGGCATTGCCGTCGCGACGCGCGACCCGGATCTCAGCGCGCGTATCGCCAACGAGGTCGCGAAACAGTTCCTCGCCTTCAAGGTGCAGGAGAAATACGCGGCCATGCAGCGCGCCCATGACTGGCTGCAGGGTCAGGTCGGCTCGCTCGCGGTGGAAGTGCAGAAGAAGGATAATGCCGTAGAGGCCTATCGCGTTGCGCATGGCCTGGCGGAAGCATCACCTATTTCCATGGATGGCAGCGGCGGTCCCCAGGAGCAGACGGTGAACCGTCAGCAGCTGGACGCGATCAGCACCGAACTCGTCCAAGTTTCGCGCGATCTCAGTGAAAAGGAAGGCGAGCTGACCCAGGCGCAAGCGGCAGTCAGGGGCCGTCTCTCACCCGCCGACCTGCCGGCCGTGATCGCCTCACCGCTCATCGCGGAACTGATGCAGCAATCGGCGGACGCTTCCGCCCACGCGGCCGAACTCGGCTCCTCGCTCGGCTCCGCCAATCCTGAACTGCGGTCGGCGCGCGCCCGGGCGGCGACCGTCGAAGGGCGGCTGCGCGGCGAGATGACCGCGATCGCACGCAGCCTGTCGGTGCAGGTTCAGGCCGCCCGTGACCAGAAGGCTGAGTTGCAACGGCAACTGGACCAGTTGCGCGGCGCGGTGGGCAAGGAAAATGCGGCCGAACTCGGCCTCAACACGCTTGAGTCCCAGGCGCGGGCAACCCGTAACCTCTATGAAAGCTTCCTGACGCGCGCGGCCCAGCTTGCCAATGTCGCCGGCATTCAGGAGCCGGATGCCTCTCTCGTCTCCAGCGCTGAGCCGCCGCTCGCCCCCTCCTCGCCCAAGCGGGTGCGGATCGTGGCGGTCGCGCTCATCCTCTCGCTCGCCCTCGGTGTCGGCATCGTCATCCTCCTCGACCGGCTGCACGGCGGCTTCAGCCGGCCCGAAGAAATCGAAAGCGTGCTTGGCCTGCCGCTTTTGGGCATGTTGCCCGCCGTCAATCCCAAGCGCCCCTTGCTCGGCCGTGGCCGTGCGGAGGCCGCGATGACCGCCGCGCTCAACCGCATGCGCGGCCAGATGCGCGTTCTCGGCCAGGCGCGACCGCAATTGCTGATGGTGACATCGTCCTTGCCCAAGGAAGGCAAATCGGTCTTTGCCGCCAAGATGGCCCAGAACATGGCCTCGGCCGGCTGGCGCGTGCTGCTGCTGGAATGCGACTTCTGCCGTCCGTCCCTCGCCAGCTATTTCGGCCTGCGCGGCGGGCCCGGACTGTGCGAAATCCTGTCCGGCATGACGATCGGCGACAGCCACAAGCTGCTGTGGCGGCCTCAGGCCAATCTCGACGTCGTCCTCGCCGGCAATATTCGCGCCGACAGCCAGGAGATGCTCTCCTCGCCCCGCATGCAGGCGCTGCTCACCGATGCGCGCAGCCGCTACGACCTCGTCATCCTCGACACCCCGCCGGTCCTGCCGGTTTCGGACGCGCTGGTGCTCGGGCAGCACGTCGATGCAACGCTTGCCATCGTGCAGTGGGAAAAGACCCCGCGCGACGCCGTGATGAATTCGATCCGCCTGTTGCAGGACAGCCGCGTTCCGATCCTGGGCATCGTCATGACGCAGGTGAACCAGAAGAAGGCCGTTCTGACGGGGGGGCGTATTTCCTACACCTTCCGTCATTACGAAGGCTATCACCCGACGCGCGCCTGACGGTCGATCCATGGGCATCACCTTAATCGGAATCGTGCTGCTGCCGCTCGGCCTTGTTTGGGCAACAAACCCGGTCCGGCTGCTGCAGCTGGCCTTCATCACCGCAGTCTTCGAGGCGGGGGTGGCCCTCGTCTTCGGCACCTTCGGCCTGCAGCCGGCCCTGGTGCCGGGGCTGATCTTCGTTTCCTATGTCTGCGCACAATATGCGCTGGGCATGCGCTACCCGGGCGAAGCGCAGGTTCTGAAGACGATGATCCCGCTGATCGCCCTGGTCGCCTATGCGGTCATGTCGATCTTCGTGCTGCCGGAGGCTTTCGAGGGCCGCATCATGGTCTGGCCGCAGCGGCCCGACCTGGTCGATCCGGGCTTTGTGCCGCTGAGCTTCAGCTCGGGCAATATAACGCAGACGCTTTACCTGGTGCTTTATTCGGTTGTCGCGATCTGTGCGGGCCTTCTGGTGACTCGCCGGGGCTTCCCGATCGAGTCCATGCTCCGAACTTATCTTTTCGGCGGCTATCTGGTCATCGGCATCACCTTCTGGGACTTCGCCTATCGTGTCGCGGGCGTGCCCTTCCCGACGGCCCTGTTCTATTCCAACCCCAATTGGACGATTGTGAACCAGAGCTTCGGGCCGGTGCCCCGCATCCAGGCGACCTTCGCGGAACCCGCGGCGCTCGCTTTCTACCTCTCGGGCCTCTTCTTCTGCTGCCTGTGGCTGACGGCCAAGGGCTGGCGGATCATGCGCGTGGAGATCCTGCTCGGCCTCTCCATCCTGGCCATGCTCTTGTCCACCTCGACCACGGGCATCCTGACCCTCGTCGCCGGCTTTCCGATCATGATCGCCTTCGCCACGATCTCCGGCAACCGGGCGGCGATTGCAGGCCTGATCCGGAAAGCCGTGGCGCTGGTGATCGTCGGCGCCATCGTGCTCGGGCCGCTCTTCATTCTCGTTCCCTCCCTGCAATCCGCCGTCAACGAAGTCACCAACGCCACGCTGTCGAAAGAGGACAGCCAGTCCTACCAGGAGCGCAGTTCGCTTGACTCTGCCGCCATGGCAACGCTGGGCCAGACGGATGGCCTGGGCGTCGGCTGGGGCAGTTTCCGGTCCTCGAGCCTGGTGCCCGGCCTTTCCGCCAATGGCGGGGTCTTCGGCCTGGCCATGGTCCTGCTCCTTGCCGCCCAGGTCACCGCCCTGATGCGCCGCGCCCGGCGGCACAACCCCGATCATCCCGGCAATGCGGTGCTGGACGGATTCGGCGCGGCACTCTGCGGCCAGCTTGCGGCTGCCCTCCTCTCCGGGCCCACGATCAACGCGATCGCCTTCTATCTCCAGCTTGGCTGCGTCACCGGCACCGCCGCCCGCATGCTTGAGGAAGCGCGCCGCAGCCGGGCGCGGCCCCTGCCTCAGCCCGGCGCCGCCCTCCTGGCAGATCGCAACAGCAGCAGAGGCAGCCTCGCATGATGACGGGCCCCGTCTATGTCAACGGACGCTTCCTCTCCCAGCCGGTCACCGGTGTGCAACGCTTTGCGGCTGAAATCGTCCGCGCGATCGACGGCCTGGTCGGAAGCGGCGAATGGCCGGACACGGCCCTGCTGACCCCGCGATTGCAGCCCCGGGCAGATACGGCGGGGGAACCGGCGGAGGCCGGGCCGTGCCTGCGCCTGCCGGCCACGGCGGTCGGTCACCGGCAGGGCCATCTCTGGGAGCAGATCGAGCTGCCGCAGGCGGCCCGCGGCGGCATCCTGCTCAATCTCGGCAATACCGCGCCGCTGCTGTGCGGTGCGGGCCAGGTGGTCGTCATCCATGACGCCGGGGTCTTCGACACCCCCTATTCCTATTCCTGGAAATTCCGTCTCTGGTACAAAAGCCTGCACCACGCGCTGGCGCGCATGGGCGTGCAGATCGCGACCGTGTCGGAATTCTCCCGCCAGCGCATCGCAGCCCGCCTCGGCATCGACCCCGCCCGGATCACGGTGATCTACGAGGGCGCCGACCATATCAAGCGCGTGGCGGCCGATGAGACCATGCTCGCCCGCCATGGGCTGGAGGCCGGGCGCTATGCCCTCGTCGTCGGCAGCCGCGCCGCCCACAAGAATTTCATGGCGCTCGGGGAGGTGGCCATGGCCCTGCGCCAGCGGGGCATGGTGATTGCCGTGACCGGCGGCGCCAACCGCAGGGTGTTTCAGGACCGGCAGGACGAGAGCGGGCTCCGCTATCTCGGCCGGGCGAGCGACGCCGAACTCCGCGCCCTGACGAGCACGCCGCCTGCCTTCTGTTCCCGTCCCGCTACGAGGGATTCGGCCTGCCCCCGGTGGAGGCAATGACCTGCGGCTGCCCCGTGATCGCAACACGGGGTGGGGCCGTGGAGGAGATCTGCGGCGAAGACGCGCTCTATTTCACGCTGGATGAGCCTGCCTCCCTTGTCGGCACCGTCAGGCGGATGACGGACGATCCCGGCCTGCGCACGGCGCTTTCCCTCCGCGGGCGCCTGCGGGTCGCCCAGCTGAGCTGGGATTCCTCAGCCCGCCGTCTCGGCGACATCGTGCGGCAGGCCGCATGAGGGGCCGCGCGGCCAAGAGCCGCCTTTGGCTGGCGGCTCTGCTCGGCCTCGTCATCGCCGCCCCCCACCTCGCCAGCCGCGCAAAGGCGGGCCTCCTGGACGAGCATCCGGACATGAGCGAGGTCTGCGGCGATGCGGTCCAGTCGGCCGAGGCGCGCTACCCCTTGCCGCCCGGCCTGCTCTTCGCGATCAGCCTGGTCGAATCAGGCCGGCCGGTGGATGGCGGATCCCGCCTCCGCCCCTGGCCCTGGACGGTGCAGGCCGAGAACCAAAGCCATTACTTTGCCAGCAAGACAGCGGCCATCCGCTGGGTGCAGCAGGCGGAGGCGGAGGGGATCACCTCGATCGACGTCGGCTGCATGCAGGTGAACTTGATGTATCACCCCTTTGCCTTCAGAACGCTTGATGAGGCCTTCGATCCCGGGCGCAACGCCGACTACGCGGCCCGCTTCCTGCTCTCGCTGCATGCCGCCACGGGCGATTGGCAGGAGGCTGCCGGCCAATACCACTCCCAGACCCTGGCGCTTGCAATTCCCTATCGGCAACGGGTCGAAGCCCTGCTGCGCAGCGGTGTGAGCGCACTCTCTCCGCAGGAAATCCGCCTGCGGAAGCTGCGGGCGGCATGGGCCGCCACCTTGGATGGCGACGCAATTGCGCCCGCCCAGCCGGACCTCTCCGGCGACTGGAGCCACCTTCTTACCGTGGCGGAGGCAAGGAAAGTGCGCCATCACACGCGTCACGCCCCAATAATTATGCTGACAGATGCGCACTAAAAGCGTGTAGTTTCGACACAGATACTAATCTCTTGAGAACAACCTGGAACCGGGCGGTGGCGATGATGACCAAAATCTCTTCCATCTTGTCTTGTTCACGCAGCGTGACGCGGCGCCTGCCGGCAGCCGGCCTTGCTGCGTGCCTAGTGCTTTCAGCCTGTTCCCCCGGCGCGGACCTGCCCCCGCTGCCGCAGACCGCCCAGTCCAATTATACGCTGGGCACGGGGGAAGAGGTTCGCGTCGTGATCTTCGGGCAGACCCAGCTGACCGGTGATTTCACGGTCAACGACCGCGGCAATATCTCGGTGCCGCTGCTGGGAGATGTGCCAGCGCAAGGCAAAACGACCGATCAGCTGGCCCAGACGATTGCGGCCGACCTCGAGGCGCGTAAGCTGCTCAACGAGCCCAGCGTATCGGTTGAAATTGCCCACTACCGGCCAGTCTTCATCCTGGGCGAGGTCGCGAAGCCCGGCCAATACCCTTATGAGCCGGGGATGACGGCACTCACCCTGGTCGCGGTCGCGGGCGGCTTCACCTACCGTGCCCAGACCGGATATGTCTCGGTCTTGCGCAAGGTCAATGGCGAGGTCGTCGAGGGACGGGCGCCACGCGGGGAAGAGATCCGGCCCGGCGACGTCGTGACCGTCTTCGAGCGCTACTTCTGAGCGCGCGTTCCGGAGCGGGAGGATTTCAGGCTGATCCAGCCTGAAATCTGAAGCTCGCTCTGTTTCAATGGACGAAAGCCCCAAAAACCCGCGGTGCCCCGCGGGTTTTTTCGCGCGCCGGCCCCTCGCCCGTCAGAGGGCCAGGTGCAGCGTCAGCATGAAGATGTTCTGCGTATAGGCGCCGCTCGGCTCATTCAGGATCGGGAAGGTCATCCCGCTGGGCGCGTTCTGATTGGTGAAATCATCATTCACCGACAGCTGGACCCGGCGGCTGAGAAGCCAGGTCACCCCGCCGCCGACCGACTCACTCGCCTGTGTTCCACCCTGAAGGTAGGACAGGTATTCCACGTTGGCGCGTCCCTCCAGGAGGATATTGCGCAACAGTTCATAGTCGGCAACGATCTTGGCCTCGTTGAGGATATAGCCGTCATTGCCGGTGGTGTCGGCATCCTCGATGGTGCGTGTCGCGCTGCCGGTCACGGTGAGGACGGGCTTGGGTGTCCAGATGACCTGCCCGGAGACGATCGGCACGGTATAGGTTCCATATTGCGACGCCGCAAAGGACCGTGTCTCGAACCCGACCAGCAAGGAATAGCGCCAGACATTTTCGCTCTGGTAGTCGAGCCCGACCAGCATCGAGCCGCTGACCGAGTCATTGCTCGGTTGGCCCGCGATCTGGCTGATATACTCCGACGTGCCACCCCTTGTGACCAGGAGGAGGCCAGTGCCACCCGTGAGCGCATAGCGGGTGACGATGCCGGCATCGAAATCATTGTGATTAAGATAGGTCTGGCTCGTATTCAGGCCGTCGACGACGATATTGCCGTAGCGGTAGGCGCTGTAGTCGACCGACGGGGTGATGGTGATCCGGCCGAGGTTGAAATCGTAGGAAACCTCCCCCGTATCCGTTGTATTCTCTGCCGGAGCCTCGGACCGGGCGAAGCCGATTTCGGTGCCGAGCTCATTATAGGTGGTGTGCGCGTAACTGGCCTGGAGCGTGCCGCCGGCGATCGTGTATCCGCCGCTGAGGCCGGCGTTCCAGTTGGTGTAGTTGTCATTCGGCAGCGTAAAGAAACTGTCATGGTCGAAGCTCAGGTTCGCTTCAAGATTGTTCCGGCTCCAGTTCGATGCGGCGAAAACCGAGCCTGCCGTTTCCGAGCCCCAGCTTCCGGTATTGTTCCCGGGCAGGCCATTGACGTTGGTATTGTCGAAAATCGATTGATCAAGCTCCGGGCGGATCGTGAAGCCACCGAGCTGGACGCCCGTCTGCTCATACTCCGGCCGGGCCCGGGTGAGGACGGTCACGCCCAGATCCTGGTCGTACCCATATGTCCCCGTCGGGAAATACATGTCCGCCGTGACCTGCGCCTGCGCGGGGACCACCCAGAAGGCCAGCCCGGCACCCAGCAAAGGTAAGGTCCAAGCCCGAGCCCCCTTGAAAAGGCTGCGGTGCGGTTCTGGTGAAGGAAGCTCTGTCAAAGAATGATCCGTCACAGGCCAGCGTTGCGAGAATAGTAATGATCAGCCGTTCTTATCCGAGGAACAAGCCTTTGACCAGCAAAGCATAATCCGGGATCGACACAAATCCCGCGACTGGTGCATTCGGGACACAAATTTGTGCTGATAATTCGTAAAAGAAACACTTGATTTTGCCTTGACGGCTTGCTTGGCCGGCCCGGCCTGACCCACGCTAACGTGATTGGTGCAGGCAGGCTACCCCCATTCGTTCGGGGATTAAACGAGTGGGGAATACGTCCCTTCTAACGGTGTAGCGTCGGCCCTGGCGACGGCGCCACCTAGCCCTTTTCGCCGCACTTTAGGTGAATCAACCTGGCCGGCCTAGCCGCGCTTGCTCCCCACTCAGCCAGGCTGACCGGCCGGCCTCAGTCCTGCGGCCAGTCGCTCCCCCAAAACGGGATGCCCGTCCTGGCTCCCTTTGCCTTCGTATCTCGGCCGTACTGGCGTGATCTCAACCACCTCTTCCCCCGCCTAAATCTAGGAACACCGAACTGCGGGACAGGGGGGTTTCTTGGCTACCTTAAAAGCGCATGCCACTTCGGAAACCGTGACTGCAGACGGGATCGATTTCCCGTCGCACGCTCAACCCCGGCCTTCGCCGGTTACCTGCTCGCTATCGTTCCTCGCGGCGGATCTTGTGGCGGCAGTCCTGGTACAGGCTCTCGTGCTCGGAAGCGAAATGGTGTTCGTGACCGGCACCGGCGCGCTTCCGCCCGTTGCCATCCCGAACCTGTTCAATGTGACGATCATTCTGGGCGCCACGATCGCCTACCTCGCCTTTCGTGGCCGCTACACCCTGCGCACACCCTTCTGGACAGAAACCAGCCAGCTGTTCGCGGCGAGCGGCTGGGCACTCAGCCTCGCCTTTTCCGCCGCCTTCCTGAACCACGACATCCTCGGCCATGTCCCGGGATTGGTCATGATCGCCCTCTTCCCGGTCTTCGCGACATTCGCCAACGCGCTGACGAAGGCCCAGCTTGTGCAGGCGGGCGCCTGGCGCCTGCGGACCGTGCTCGTCGGGGATGGCGACGTCTCGCTCGCGGTGGAAGCAGCCCTCGCCTCGGACCCTGGGCTCGGCTACGCCGTTGTCGGGCGGGTTGATCCGCACCGGCTGGTCGCCGCGCGGACCAACAGCTCACACCTTCGGGCCGTTCTGGAGCGCTACCAGGCGGGCCAGCTTCTCTTTGCCGTCGATGGCGACACCGCGCTCCAGCGCCAGCTGATCAACTCCGCGCTCCGCGAGAACATTCCCTTTGCCATCGCGCCAGGCCCCGCGGCCATGCCCGCGCTCGCCTGGCGCGCGACGCGCTTCTTCAGCCATGACGTCGTCATGCTGACGTTCCGGCACTGCATGTCCCGCACGGCAGCCGCAGACCGTCAAAAGCACGATGGACGTCGTGGCGGCGGCCATCCTGCTCGTCCTTTCGAGCCCGCTCTTTCTCGCCGCCGCCATCGCCAATCTTTTCTCCAAGGGACCGATTTTCTTTGCCCATGAGCGCCTCGGCCTCGGCGGAAAAACCTTCCATTGCCTGAAGTTCCGCACCATGGTCGTCGATGGCGACCGCGTGCTGCAGGAGGCATTCGCGCGCGACCCCGCGCTCAAGGCGGAATGGGAGGCGACGCAGAAGCTGCGCCATGATCCCCGCGTGACACGCTTCGGCCGGTTTCTGCGCAAGACCAGCCTGGACGAGTTGCCGCAGCTCATCAACGTCATCCGCCGCGACATGAGCCTGGTCGGGCCGCGGCCGATCGTGCCGAGCGAAATCCGCTTCTACGGCGAGGACATCGCCCACTACTTCAACACGCGTCCCGGCGTGACGGGTCTTTGGCAGGTCAGCGGACGCAGCAACACGACTTATGTCCGCCGCGTCCAGCTCGACGTGTGGTATGTAAACAATTGGAGCGTCGGGCTGGACATCGCGGTGCTGCTGAAGACCTTGCCCGCGGTGGTGGCCCGCACCGGCGCGCACTGACAAACGGACCGAACAAGGCGAGCGCAGGGTTTGCCCCGTAGCTCCTCACCGCTGCACCGGCTGTCGCTTGTCTGCCTCCTGGTCATGCCGATCTCGGCCAGGCCGGGGGGCCGGATGACAAGCGCGGCCTGGATGACGGGCCGGTGAAGCCGGTTTTGGCCGAGAGCGCTGACCGCTTCCTCTCCTCCCTCGGCGTCAATGCCCATGTGGACCAGGGCTACGATCCCGAGAGCTATGTGGCGCCGCTGCGCTATCTGGGCATCCGCGCGGTCAGGGATGGCACGCGCCATGTCGATGGCGATGTCATGATCGCCAAGGCAACCGGCGTCCGCTTCGACATCATCGGCGAGGACGATCTGGAGGGCACGCTGGCCTCCGCGCGCACGCTCGCCCAGGCCGGGGCGCTGCTGGCGCTGGAAGGGCCGAACGAGCCGAATAACTTCCCCATGACCTACCGGGGCGAACAAGGCGGCGGCCCAGGCCACAGCTGGCGGGCCGTGGCGGCCTTCCAGGCGGCGCTCTACCAGGCGGTGCGGCAAGATCCGGAACTGGCCGCCTATCCCGTCTTCGGCCCGTCGGAGACGGGTGCGGAGACCGACAATGTCGGCCTGCAGTTCCGGGTCACGCCGCCCGATTTCGACGGCACCGTGCCGCCCGGCACGCGGTTCGCGGATTACCTCAACGTGCATAACTATGTGAGCGCGGTGACAGGCGGTTACGGAGACAACCAGGCCTGGCACGCAGCCGACCCGACGCTGGACGGGCGGTGGGACGGACTCTTCGGCAATGCCGGGAACACCTGGCTCCGTCATTTCCAGGGCTATGACGATGCCGCGCTTGCCCGCCAGCCCAAGGTGACGACCGAGACCGGATGGGACAGCCTCTCCGATCCGGGTGGCGAGGCGGCACAGGCGGCGGTGCTCAGCAATACCTATCTCGCGCAGTTCAAGCGGGGCTGGCGCTACACCTTCATCTACGAGTTGAAGGATGAGGAGGGCGGGCCGGGCCATCAGGGGCTGTTCGCAGGCGACCGGCCGAAGACGGCCGCCGTCTATATCCACAACATGACGACGATTTTGGCGGATGACGCCCCGCTTTCCCATCCCGGCCGGCTTGCTTTCACAATCAGGACCGGCGCCCGTACCGTGCATGACCTGCTGCTGGAGAAGAGCAACGGCGAGTTCGATCTGGTCATCTGGAACGAGCGGCGCACCGGCAGCGACACGGTTTCGGTCCACTTCGCCGAACCTCAGCCTGTGCTGGAGATTTTCGACATCGCGGAAGGCAGCGCGCCACGCCAGCAGGTGCCGCATGCAGCGCAGATCGCGCTCCGCCTCACCGATCACGCTTTCATCATTCGGATTCCGCAGCAAGGCCACCCATCTTCGCCCTGACCGCCCTGTGCTGGCTGCGCGATCCTGACTGCGGCGATGGGTGCCACTCCAAAGATGCGGGCGCTGCCGCCCATGATCACCAGCCGGCCAGGAGCGATGCCGGTCTCAGAAGTGGTGAAGGATGCTCGGACGAAAGGCGTATTTCATTAGGCGGAAACGACAGTAATTTGTACTGGCCTTTTGTCAGGTCGGGTGTTCTGGAGGCTAGCCAATGGCTGACCATGCCGCGCTGAAGCGCCTGGCGCGGAATTCTGCTCTCGACCACGGTCTTCCAGGCGAGCGGCTATCTGCTCGCGCTGATCAACGTGCCCTACCTCACGCGCACGCTCGGTGTTGCCGACTACGGCATCCTCGCCTTCGTGATCGGCATCAACGCCTATCTCTACATGCTCGTGGACTGGGGCTTCTCCCTCGGCGCGACGCGCGACGTAGCCCAGGCCCGCGGCGACGCGGAACAGTTGCGCCATATCTTCTGGAAGACCATGACGGCAAAGGTCCTGCTGTCCGTGCTCGCAACGCGTCCTCTTCGCCATCGTGGCGCTGCATCGTGTTCCCTCGCCGATTTACCTGCTGCTGCCTGGACTTCTGAACATCGCCGGCTCTGTCTTCAGCGTCGACTGGTTCATGCAGGGGCTCGAGCGCATGGGCGTGTTTACGCTCTATTCGATCGCCGGCAGAAGCCTGGGCGTCCTCCTCACCTTCGTGCTCGTGCACGGGCCGCAGGATACCTGGATCGCCTGCGCGCTGCAGAGTGCCGGGGCCATCAGCGCCAGCCTGCGCCGGCTTCGTGATCGCACGCCGCTACCTGAAAGTCGGGCGGATGGAAATCCCGCTGCGCGGCGCCGCCGTCCAGATCTGGCAGTATCGCCATTATTTCCTGTCGCAGACAGCTGGATGGTCTACTCGACCGCGGCACCGCTCGCCTTGGCGCTGATCGCCGGTTCCAGCGAAGTGGGGCTTTTCGCCGGCGCCGATCGCATCACGCGCGTCGCCATCATGCTCACCTTCCCGTTGAGCATGGTCATGTATCCAAGGGTCAATGCGCTGATGGCGCAGTCGCGTGAAGCGGCCGCCCGTGTTGCCGGCCCGTTCCTCGGCTTCCAGATCCTGCTGTCGGTCTGTATCGGCGCCGTCTTTTTCCTGGCGGCGGATCCGCTTGCCACAATCGTGCTGGGGCCTGGCTTCCAGAAATCTGCCGAGGTATTGCGCTGGCTCTCCGCCCTGTCGCTGCTGACGGGGCTGACCGGCGCGCTCTCACGCCAATTCCTGATACCGCTCGGCTGGAGCCGCGATGTCTCCCGCATCACATTGAGCTTCACGCTGCTCTATCTCGTGCTGCTGGTCATCGGCTGCCGCACCATGGGGGCCACGGGCGCCGCCATTGCGCTGATCGCCACGGAGGGGATGCTGACGCTGGCCTTCATCCTGCACCTTCTGAAACATGAACGGCAATTCGCCTTGGCCTCCCTGACCGCCATGATCGAGACGCCACGCCATGTCTCGGATGTGTTTGCAACCCTCTGCGGGCGGCTGCGGTCGAGCTGACGCCCGGAGCGCGTCCGTGCGAACGGACACCGCTCTGGCGCCTTGTTTTGCGACCGGGTCACCCGATGCAATGAGTCCGTCTGATCGGGCACCCATACCAGCCCGCGCAGACCGTGACGCGCGCGGACCCCGGCCCCTCCTTTTCGTCATGCGCGCATCAAGGGCGCGGGTGACGGATGGCTGAACATCGAGGCGCGTCGGTATAAATCGATGAGTTAGAGCGAGATTCAGATTGCCGGTTGATCCGACCTGAAATCATCTCGCTCTAGGAGCGCAAAGCGTCCAGCTCGGCTGCAACCGTCCCTTCGACAAAGGCCCGGATGCGATCGCAGAAGCGGTCCGCCGAGAAGCGCAGCGCATTGGCCCGGCAGGCTTCGGGCGACATGTCCGACGCCAGGATATCGAAGCGTGCCAAAGCGTCGTCGATCGCCTCCACGGACTGTTCGTCGAACAGAACGCCTGTGGTGCAGGCGCCCTCCGCTGTCGCGATGATATCGCGCGCGCCGCCCCGCCCGAAGGCGATGACGGGGGTGCCGCAGGCCTGCACCTCCACCATGGCGATACCGAAATCCTCTTCAGCCGCGAAGATTGCGGCGCGCGCACGCTGCATGAGAGACACGAGTTCGGCTTTCGCAACCGTGCCGCGAAACTCGATATTGGCGGCGCCGCGGGCGAGGGCTTGCACGCGGTCTCGCTCCGGTCCGTCGCCGACGACGACCAGTCTGCGGTTCGGGTGGCTGCGGAAGGTCTCGACGACAAGATCGGCCCTCTTGTAGGGCACGAACCGCCCGGCCAGGAGATAGAACTCTTCCTTCTCGGAGCCGATCGTGAAGCTCGCGACATCGACAGGCGGGTGGATCACGGTCGCCTCGCGGCCATAGGCTTTGTGCAAGCGCCGGGCGATATAGTTTGAATTCGCTATGAAGTGGTCAACGTGCTGCGCGCTGGCATAGTCCCATTGCCGCAGCCTGTTGAACAGCCAGCGCACATAAAGCGCTTTCGGCCCCCAGCCGAGGCCGGACTGCCGCAGATACTGATGCTGCAAATCCCAGATATAGCGCATCGGCGAATGAACGTAGCTGATATGGATCTGGTCCGGACCCGTAAGGACACCTTTGGCAACGGCATGATTGCTTGAAATGACAATGTCATATCCGCTGACATCAAGCTGTTCAATCGCCATCGGCATGAGGCCGAGATAATGCCGGAACAGCCGCCGTGCGCGGGGCAGCTTCTGTATGAAGGTTGTCGTCACCTTGCGGCCGTTCAGGAAAGCGCGATCCTCGGGTGACATGAAGTCGACCACGGCGAAGAGATCGGCATCCGGAAAGCACTGCAGGAGCTGTTCAAGCACGCGCTCCGACCCCGCATAGAGTTCGAGCCATTCATGGACGATTGCGACACGCGGCTTGACGATTTTGCGCCTTGTCCCCGTCGTCATCTCAGGCCCTCCCGTGCGCGATCTGATGCGCACTGGCCTCGTCATGACGAACTTGCTTGACGTGGATATGGGAGATCCGTTCATCGTACGGTCTTCTCCTTGTCCGGAATGCGACTGCTCAAAACCTGACCCATTGGTAACTGGCGAGCGAAGGCAGCATTTTTCCTGTGACGGCCGCGCCCCATGACGAAACCTGCGAGATCATAGATGTGTGGTCGGCCATGGGCACCTCCTCACGATGGAGATAGTACCCTTCGATGTCTTATCTCTGCCCCCTGTCTCAATATGCGAAAACTGGCGATATCACCCCGCCAAACGCATGAGGCGATAAGCCTTTGGGGGGCATGAAGCCCCGCTCCCAGGCTTGGACAGACAGAACTCGGGAGAAAAGGCCTAGAACGATTGCCGGACTGCGTGAAAACGCGGCCCGTTTGGACTAAACCTGCCCTGCGGTCCTATTCGCGCGGACTAAGCCGGGTGTCGGAGTCCCCCCTCAAAGGATGATCGCCGTTCCTGCCGCTGGCAAAGTCATGGCGGCGGACGGCGAGCGCTCAGGCGCAGCGCCGGATTTGCCTGAGCGCTCGCCATCGCCGCGGCCCGAGGGGACCGGATTGCCCGCCCGCCTTTAGGCGTGACAATTGGCGCCGAGGCCGCGACACTGGCCCACCCCGAATGGCGCGCCAGAAGAGGCCTTGAATGCCCAAACAACCCGCGGCGTTTCTCCTTGCCCTGCTCACCCTCGCGGCCTGCACCATCGGCACCGGCCCGCCCTACCGGGTGCAGACGGCGAGCGCCAGCGGCATCACCATCCTCACCGACCCGGCGCTCCGTAACATCGGCGAGGTGCGCCAGGTGGCGCAGGCCCACTGCGCCTCGATGGGCAGGACGGCGTTCCAGACCGGGGTCAGCAGCAAGCTGCGCGGCGGCCAGGCTGCGGTGAATTTCGCCTGCCGCTAGGCTCCCGATCAGGGCTCCAGGCGCGCCGGCGCGACCGGCGCGCGCCACCGCGATAGCTGTTGCCTCGTCCTGCGATCTATGCAAGCCTCGCTCAAAATCCAGCCAAACTGGAATAAGAAGAGTGAGCGAAGCCGTCCTCGAAACCACCGGGCTGACCAAGCGCTTCGGCGGTTTCACCGCCGTCGACGGCGTCTCCCTGCGGATCGAGACCGGGTCGATCCACGCGCTGATCGGGCCGAACGGCGCCGGCAAAACGACCTGCTTCAATCTGCTCACCAAGTTCATGCAGCCGAGCGCGGGGACGATCCGGTATCGTGGCGATGACATCACCGCCATGAAGCCCGCCGATGTGGCGCAGCGCGGGCTGGTGCGCAGCTTCCAGATTTCGGCCGTTTTCGGCCCCATGACGGCGCTTGAGAATGTGCGCATCGCGCTGCAGCGCGAACGGGGACCGAGTTTCGACTTCTGGCGCTCGGACCGCGTGCTGAAACAGTTCGATGACCGCGCCCGCGCGCTTCTGCACGATGTCGGGCTTGAGAGCTTCGCCGCGACCCCCGCGGCAGCCCTGCCCTACGGCCGCAAGCGAGCGCTCGAGATTGCGACGACGCTGGCCCTCGACCCGCCCTTGCTGCTGCTGGACGAGCCGACCGCCGGGATGACCGAGCAGGATGTGGGTCGCATCGTGGACCTCATCCGCCGCATGCGCCAGGGCCGCACCATATTGATGGTGGAGCACAACCTCTCTGTCGTCTCCGGCCTTTCCGACCGCATCACCGTGCTGACCCGCGGACGTATTCTCGCCGAAGGCGATTACGAGACCGTCTCACGGCACCCGGACGTCATCACCGCCTATCTCGGCCAAGACCATGCTTGATGTCTCCTCGCTCAATGCCTGGTACCAGGAAAGCCATGTGCTGCACGGCATGGATTTCACCGTGCAGGAGGGCGAGGTTGTCACGCTGCTCGGCCGTAACGGCGCCGGCAAATCGACGACCCTCAAATCCATCATGGGCCTCGTGCCGCGGCGCCGGGGCAGCGTGCGCTTTCGTGGAGAGGAGCTGATCGCGGCCGCGCCCAATACCATCGGGCGCCGGGGCATCGGCTTCTGCCCGGAGGAGCGGGGCATCTTCGCCTCCCTCACCGTCCATGAAAACCTGCTGCTGCCGCCCGTTGTGGCCCCGGGCGGGCTCACGATCGCGGAAATCCACCAGCTCTTCCCGAATCTCGCGGAACGGTCGCGCAGCCCCGGCACGAAACTCTCAGGCGGAGAGCAGCAGATGCTGGCCATTGCCCGCATCCTGCGCACAGGCGCGAAGCTGCTGCTGCTGGACGAGCCGACGGAGGGGCTCGCCCCCGTCATCGTGCAGCAGATCGGCCATATGATCGCCGAGATCAAGCGGCGCGGCTTCACCGTGCTCCTGGTCGAGCAGAATTTCCGCTTCGTCTCCCAGCTCGCCGATCGCCATTACGTCGTCGAACAGGGCAAAATCGTTGATATGATCAAGGCCGCGGACCTGCCGTCCCGCATGGATGAACTACACAGGCGGCTTGGCGTCTGACGACTCAAGAACAATAATAAGGGAGGAAAGATCAATGAGCATTTCACGGCGCACGGTCCTCGGCGGCGCCATGACGGCGGCGGCCGTGGCGGCTCTCCCCGGTTCGAAAGCGCGCGCCGCCGCAAGCAAGACCCTGACCATCGGTGTCTGCAGCGACTTCTCCGGCGTCTACAGCGACATCGGCGGCAAGACCTCCGTTGCCTGCGTGCATCAGGCGATCGAGGACTGGGGGGCGGCCGCCAAGGGTTACGACATCAAGGTCATCCAGGGCGACCACCAGAACAAGCCCGATGTCGGCGCGGGACTGGCGCGGCAGTGGTTCGACAACGGTGTCGACATGCTGATCGACGTGCCGAATTCCGCCGTCGCCCTCGCCATCGCCTCGGTCGCTGCCGAGAAGAACAAGACCTATATCAATTCCAATGCCGCCAGCTCCCTGCTCACGGGGGCGAAGTGCAATGCGAGCACCATCCACTGGACCTATGACACCTATATGCTGTCGCATTCGACCGGCGGCGCCATGGTGGCGCAGGGCGGCAAGAGCTGGTTCTTCATCACCGCGAACTACGCCTTCGGCCAGCTGCTGCGGGACCAGACATCGGCCGTGGTGAAGGCCGCCGGCGGCAAGGTGGTGGGCGATGTCGACTATCCCTTCCCGCAGACGACCGACTTCTCCTCCTTCCTGTTGCAGGCGCAATCCTCCGGCGCCCAGGTGCTCGGCCTTGCCAATGCCGGCAAGGATACGGTCAATTCCATCAAGCAGGCGCATCAGTTCGGCATCACGCAAAGCGGCATGAAGATCGCGGGGCTCCTGATCTACCTGAACGACGTGCACGGCATCGGGCTTGAGATCGCCCAGGGACTGATCCTGACCGAAAGCTTCTACTGGAACCTCAATGACCGCACCCGCGCCTTCACCAAGCGCGTGCTGCCCAAGACACCGAACAACTACCCCTCGATGGCGCAGGCCGGCTGCTACAGCGGCACCACCCATTTCCTGAAGGCGATTGATGTTATCGGCGTCGATACGGCGGGCGATGGCGCAAAAGTGGTCGCGCAGATGAAGAAGATGCCGACCGATGACGATGCCTTCGGCCAGTGCAGCATTCGCGAGGACGGGCGGTTCATGTGCCCCTCCTACCTCTTCCGCGTGAAGAAGCCGGGCGAAAGCTCGATCCCGTGGGATTACTACGACCTGTTGCACACGACGCCGGCCGACCAGACCTTTGCGCCGATGGCGACAGAGGGCTGCCCGCTGGTGAAGGCCTGACGCGCGATGGTGATGGTCCTCGGCAAGCCGCTGCCGCTTCTCTTCGGGCAGCTGCTGCTCGGCCTCATCAACGGGTCGTTCTACGCCATCCTGTCGATGGGGCTGGCCATCATCTTCGGCCTCCTGCGCATCATCAACTTCGCCCATGGCGCGATGTTCATGGTCGGCGCCTTCGTGACCTGGGGGTTGCTCACCTATCTGGGCATCGGCTTCTGGGGGGCGATCGTCTGCGCCCCCCTGCTCGTCGGGCTCTTCGGCATGGCGCTGGAGCGCACGATCATCCGGCCGATCTACAAGCTCGACATCCTCTACGGCCTGCTGCTGACCTTCGGCCTCGCGCAAATCCTGCAGGGGCTGGCGACGAACTACTTCGGCGTCTCCGGCGTGAGCTACGACCCGCCGGCAGCCTTCGCCCGCGTCGTCAATCTCGGCTTCATGTACATGCCGCTCTACCGCGGCTTCGTGGTCTTTGCCGCCCTCCTGGTCTGCTTCGGCACATGGTTCGTGGTCGAGAAGACGCGCCTCGGCGCGCTGCTCCGCGCGGCGACGGAAAACCCGTCCCTCGTCCAGGCCTTCGGAGTGAACGTGCCGCGGCTGCTGGCGCTGACCTTCGGGGGCGGCGTGGCGCTGGCGGGCCTCGCCGGCGTGCTGGCCGCGCCGCTCTATTCCGTCAATCCCGGCATGGGGTCCGACCTCATCGACACCGTCTTCGCGGTCGTCGTCATCGGCGGCATGGGCTCGATCGGCGGCGCCATCTTCACCGGCTTCGCGCTCGGCGTGATCGAAGGCTTCACGGATGTCTTCTATCCGCCGGGCTCGGCCGTTGTCGTCTTCGTTGTCATGGCGATTGTTCTGCTTGCGCGGCCCGCGGGCCTCTTCGGCAAGGCCGCTTGAGCATGTTCGGCTTTTCCCGTGCCCAGGCCGTGGGTTTCCTCGTCCTTGTCGTCGCGGTCATCGCGGCGCCCTTCCTGCTCTACCCGATCGTCGCCATGCAGGTGATGTGCTACGCGCTCTTCGCCATGGGCACGAATCTGCTCATGGGCTCGCTCGGCCTGCTCTCGCTCGGCCAGGCCGCCTATTTCGGCCTTGGCGGCTATGTCGCCGGCTATCTGGTGCAAAGCCTGGGCGCGACACCGGAAATCGGCATCGTCGCGGGGGGGCTGGCGGGTGCCGCACTCGGCGCCGTCTTCGGCTGGCTCGCCATCCGCCGGCAAGACATCTATTTCGCCATGATCACGCTGGCGCTCGCGCAGATCGTTTATTTCGGCGCGGTGCAGCTGACGGGCTTCACCGGTGGCGAGAACGGCATTCAGGGCATTCCAAGAAGCGCGCTCTTCGGCCTCCTGTCGCTCAGGAACGACCGCGTGATCTATATCGTTGTCGCCGCCGTCTTCCTGGGCGGAGTCCTCCTCGTCCACCGCATCATCCATTCGCCCTTCGGCCAGGTGGTGCGCGCGGTGCGCGACAACGAGCCGCGCATGGTCTCCCTCGGCTACCAGCCGCCGAGCTACAAGCGCATCATGTTCATCCTGGCCGCCTTCCTGGCGGGCATCGCCGGCGGGCTGAAGGCCATGGTGATGGGCATCGAGACGCTGTCCGATGTCGGGGCCGCAACCTCGGGCCTCGTCGTGCTCATGGTGCTTCTGGGCGGGATCGGCACCATTTTCGGCCCTGTCGTCGGGGCCCTCATCGTCGTCGCCATGCAGTATTACCTCGCCCCCTTCGGCGCCTGGGTGATCGTCATCCAGGGTGTCATCTTTGTAATCTGTGTGCTGGTATTCCGCCGCGGCATTGTCGGCGAGCTTGCCTATCGGCTCAAATCGCCGCTCTGACAGCGCAGGACATCGCGGAAGGATACCACCATGGCCGCCATCGCATTGCCCCGGCTCGTTCGCATCGGGGCCGGAGCCTTCCAGGAGACGCCCGCGGTCCTGACGCAGCTCGGCCTCTCGCGCCCGCTCATCGTGACCGACCCCTATCTCGCGCAAAGCGGCGGGCTCACGCGCCTGACCGACATCCTGGCGGCCGCTGGCATCGAAGCCCGTGCCTATGCCGAGGTGGTGCCCGACCCGACCATCGCCTCCGTCAACGGGGCCGTGGACATGATCCGCACCGGCGCCTTCGATTGCGTGATCGGCTTCGGCGGCGGCAGCCCGATCGATACCGCCAAGGCCGCGGCGGTGCTCGGGCCCCGTGGCGGCTCGATGCAGGCGCTCAAGGCGCCGCACCAGGAGGACCAGCCCGGCCTGCCCATCATCGCCATTCCGACGACGGCCGGGACAGGATCGGAAGCGACCCGCTTTACCGTCATCACCGACGAGATGCGCGGCGAGAAAATGCTCTGCGCCGGCCTCGCCTATCTGCCGCTCGCCGCGATCGTGGATTTCGAGCTGACGATGAGCAAGCCGCCGCGCCTCACCGCCGATACCGGGATCGATGCGCTGACCCATGCGATCGAGGCCTATGTCTCCCGCCGCGCCAACCCTGTCGCGGATGCCATGGCGCTCTCGGCCATGGCGGCCATCTGGCCCGCGATCCGCACGGCCTATGCGGAGCCGGGCAACCGGCCCGCGCGCGAGGCGATGATGCTCGGCGCGCACCTCGCCGGCATCGCCTTTTCCAATGCCTCGGTCGCCCTGGTGCATGGCATGAGCCGCCCCATCGGCGCGCATTTCCATGTCGCGCACGGGCTCTCCAACGCCATGCTGCTGCCCGCCATCACCCGCTGGTCGGCGCCGGGAGCCGTTGCCCGCTACGCGACCTGCGCCCGCCGCATGGGAATTGCCGCGGAGGGCCAGGATGACGAGAGCGCCGTGGCGCTGCTGGCGGATGCGCTCGCCGCGCTCAACCGGGACCTCGCCGTACCCAGCCCGAAGAGCTACGGCATCGACCCTGACCGCTGGACGGGTCTCATTCCGCTGATGGCGGAGCAGGCGCTGGCCTCGGGCTCACCCGCCAATAATCCGCGCATTCCCGATGCTGCAGCGATCGAGGATCTCTACCGCGCGGTCTGGGACTGAAGGCCGAGCCGCGGAGCGGGACCGCGGACCACGCGGAGCTGCCCTGTCAGCCCTGTTCGGGGACCTGTCGCAAGACGGCTTCGAGGAGGCCGGGGAAGCGGCCCGCGAGTTCGGGCCGGAGCGACACCAGGCAGCGCGTGCCATCACGCCGGTTGATGATAACCCCCGCATTGCGCAGCACTTTCATGTGATGGCTAAGCGTCGACGGCGCGACCTTCACCATGAAGCCGTTCCAGGCGGTTTCCTCGCCAGGGGTGATGGCGCGCAGAATGCCAAGCCGCACCGGGTCGCTCAGCGCATGCAGAACCTCCGCGAGGGTCACCTCTGCGAGGTCCGGGTGGTGGTAGGGCTCTTGCACCATGATGGCGCCTTGTATATTCGATCTTCGTCGAACATGAAACATCGACGTGACCGCATTCGCCGCTTGACCTGGGTTTGCGGCCCGTCCGACCGGGCTTTTTCGCCCGTAGAAGGATATGCCATCCATGCCCACTCTTTTTGATCCCCTCCGCGTCGGCCCTCTCGAACTGCCGAACCGCATCATCATGGCGCCGCTCACCCGTGCCCGCGCGACCGAAGACCGCGTGCCGACCGCGCTGATGCGGGACTATTATGTGCAGCGTGCCTCCGCCGGCCTGATCCTCACGGAAGCGACCAACATCAACCCGAAGAGCGTTGGCTATGAGCGGACGCCGGGCATCTGGTCGGACGCGCAGGTCGTGGGCTGGAAGATGATCACCGACGCCGTCCATGCGGCCGGCGGGCGCATCGTCTGCCAGCTTTGGCATTGCGGCCGTATCTCCGACCCCTCGCTGCTCGGCGGCGAGTTGCCGGTAGCGCCCTCCGCCATTGCCGCCCAGGGCCATGTGAGCCTGCTGCGGCCGGAACGCCCCTATCCGGTGCCGCGCCCGCTGGCATTCTCCGAAATTCCGGGCATCGTCGAAGACTACCGCCGCGCCGCGCAGAACGCGCTCAAGGCCGGCTTCGACGGTGTCGAGATCCATGGCGCCAACGGCTATCTGCTCGACCAGTTCCTGCAGGACAGCACCAACACGCGCGATGACGAATACGGCGGCCCGGTCGAGAATCGCGCCCGCCTGATGTTCCAGGCGGTGGACGCCGCGGTCTCCGTCTGGGGTGCGGACCGCGTTGGCCTGCATATCGCGCCGCGCGCCGACGCCCACACGATGGGCGATTCCAATCTGCTCGCGACCTTCAGCCATGTCGCGCGGGA
This sequence comes from uncultured Alphaproteobacteria bacterium, assembly GCA_963834475.1. GTDB lineage: Bacteria > Pseudomonadota > Alphaproteobacteria > Acetobacterales > Acetobacteraceae > Acidisoma. Next base: position 1,000,960 of record CAWIBZ010000005.1, read on the forward strand.
AGCGAAGAAGCGGCAGCTCGCCTTCCTCTTCGCCCGCGAGCATGAGGCGGCGGATTCGATCGGCCCTGCGCTGAAGCGCGCATTCGGCGGCATCTACATAGCCAATGAGCGGTTCACGCTGGAGCAGAGCGGAAAGGCGCTCGCCGAGGGTTGGGCCGATGCGATTTCCTTCGGGGTGAAGTTCATCGCCAACCCCGACCTGCCGGCGCGCCTGAAGGCCGGCGCCGCGCTCAACGAGCTTGACCGCGACACGATGTATAACGGCGGCGTCAAGGGCTACACCGACTATCCGACGCTTGAGCAGATCGCTGCCTGACACTACGGGGAAACCCGGAGCAAAACCAGGCGAGAGGCGGGGCTGACAAGCCCCGCCTTTTTTGTTGGGAAAACGCGGGCCGGCCCGCGGCCAGTCGGCCGGTGCTCATCACAGGTTAATTTGACAAGACTCCATGACCTTGTTTCATACCCCCGACCGTTAGCTCAAGGACGTGCCGTGGGTCTCAGGAGTTTGGCAGGAGCCTCGGCTCTCTTAGCCTTGTCAATTACCGGGCCAGCCCTGGCCTACAGCAACATGACCTGCGCACAGGCAACCGTACCAGTTGCAAATCATCCCGGAGTTGAAGCCGCAAGCATCATCACGATGGCCACGAACCAGTGGCGCGCCATGGACCGGAGGACTGTCGCCGCCGGCCACGCGGCGATCGAACCCCGGATGGTCCAAACCAATGTGTTCATCAACGCGCTGAGCGCACAATGCAGCGCAAATCCCGGCCAGCTGTTCCGCGCCTCCGTCGCCCAGGTCTACAGGGTGGCCAGGGAGCAGTTTGACGGATATTGATCCGCCTCCGGTGCTTTAAGGAAGGCCTAATGCCGTATTCCGCCCGCTTCAGCGCATCCATACCAGGACGACCGACCCGATGATCCTGCTTGATGAAGCAGTCGATATTGAGCCTGCAGATCTCCTGGCATCGGCCTTCACTCCTCAACTCCGCTCCGTCCTGATGGAAGGGGTGTCAGGTCCGATCATGCGCAAGATTGCGCTGTCCCTTTCACAGAGGATGCGCTGTCCCGTTCACCTCGTGAGCTGCGTCACCGGCGTGGTCACGCATGACCAGGCGCTGTCGACATTGCCGGATGTGATGCTGGCGGGCATTGCCGATCTTGCCCCGTTGCATGGCCGAGGCATCATCGCAATCGAGGGAACGTTGATCGGAGCGGTGGTCGACGCGATGTTCGGCGCCACCACCAAGGATCAGTATACCCGAAATGACCTGTCGGGCATGGAGCTGCGCATCGGCCGGCAGATGATCGACCAGACAGTCGTCGGAATAGGCGAGGTTCTGGCCAGCGTCACGCCGCCGCACTGGAGCGTGGTGCAGCATGAGACGGCCGCAAGTATGCTTGCCGTTGCCGACAAGCAGGATTGGGTGATCTCGACCACCGGGATTTTTGAAACCGCGCTCGGCATGGGTTCGATCCGCCTGATCATCCCCTACACCGTCTTCGAGCCCTTGGAAGCGCGCGTCAACGCGCAAACCGGCCTCATCGGCCCTACCTTGACTGATCCACGATGGACGGAAGCTTTTGAACGGCTGAGCAGCGCCACACGTGTCAATTTGCGATTCGACCTTGTCCGCGGGCAGGTTCCGATCGGTTTGATCGAGCGCCTGTCCGTCGGTCAGATTTTGCCGGCCGCGATCTTGCCGCACGCCATCGGCTTCGTCGAAGGCACGGATCTGTTTTATGCGGAATATGGCCAGAGCGAAGGTTTCGTGTGCTGCCGGCCCCAGAGGGCCAGCGCTCCCGAAATTCCGCCGTCCAACGCCCCCGCCGGCAAGCTCGGCCTCTACCTCCGCGAGGAGGCGCCCGATCCCGCCATCGCCGATGAGCCGGTTGACGCGATGGGAAGCGTGATCGGCGCAACCAGGATAGAGCGCGTGGCCGTCAGGCTGACCGTGGAGCTTGGTTCCACCGCCCTGCCCGTGAAGGCGCTGCAGCAGATCCAGATCGGGCAGCTGATCCACCTTGACCAGGCGCCCGGTGACCCGCTGGTGATTTACGTGAATGGAAAGCCGTTCGGCTATGGTGAGGTGGTGTCCGGCCCGGACCAGAAATATGGCGTCCGGCTGACCAGCCTCAGCAAAAAGACGCAGGAAAGCGTGACATCGTCCTTCCGCTCAGGCCGCGGTCAGCGCATCGGCGGCTGAGCGCGCAACGGGCTGCGCGGGCGCGGGGCGTGACAGGTTGCCTTCGGACGGCGCGGATCAGGCTTCCGCGAGAAGCCGCCCCGTTTCCTCTACACCGAGCGCCTGGAGCGTCGTCAGCGCGGCGTTCAAGCCGCGGCTCAGATTGCGCGCACGCCGATCCGATTCGGCGGAGCGCTGGGCGAGACGCCGCAAGGCCAGGCGCAGCTGGTCGGCAAGCCGCGCGGCCAGGTCCTGGTCAGACTGCCGGAATTGCTGCGCAGCGCTTTGCAGATTGCGCAGGCCAAGACGGTCCAAGCTCGTCGTGATTTCCAGAAACGCCGGCGAGGCCGCGCGCAGCGATGCTTCGACTGCCGACGCGGCCTCGGCAATGTCCAGAGGCTGGCCGACCAGCAAGACACCATCAAGATGGTGGAGACGGCGATCCAGAAGTCTCGACCAGACCCAACCCTTGATGGAGCAATTTGCTGAGGGCGATTCCCTCTTCCAGCAGTGCCGCCGGGCCAGGACCGCTCACAGCGCCATTTCTTTCTGTGCGTTCAGCATCGCCTGCGCGAGATGTTCCGGTGACACACCGTAGCTGCCGGAATTGATCGCGTCGCTCAGGCTTTGAACGGCCTGGTTATCGACGCCGTCAGCCTGTTGGGCAGCGTCCAGCAGTTGCGTTGTGGCCTGGGCGCCCGCGCTCAATGTCACCGCCTCGCTCTCGGCCGCCCCGCCGCCCTCCAGCGGCGCGGAGGGCGCCGGCGCGCTGGCCGATGCTGCGGCCCTGTCCGAGCCTTGGGGCTCCGCGAGGCCGGGAAGCAAACTGTTCGAGGAGATCGCGGCGGTCATGCTGCTTCGGCTGCCCGGTGAGAGAGGGTCAAGAATTCCTCATCCATCCTCTGAAGGGCAAGGTCGAAATCGTCAAGCGCGGCGCAATCGTTATGCGTATTGGCACGCAGCAGGGCAACGCGAAGCGACGCGTAGATCGTCATCAGCCGCGGGCCGAGCGTGGTGCCGGGGGCCGTGTCCAGAATGCCGGTCATCACGGTCAACAATTGATCCGCCCGGCTGAGCAGCTCCGCTTTGAGAATGATATCATTGGCGTTGATCGCCGCCTTCGCCCGGCGGCCATAAAGCCGCAGGCCACGCCAGCCGGGGCGGAGCCAGGACAGGCTTTCCTCGCCCTCGAAGATACTCAGCCGATAACTTGCCGTTGCGTCCTGTGTCATGATGCTGAATCCTAGCTGGCCGAACTGCTAGAGGTGGTACTGTCGAAGATGCTCAGGTATGCCTGCGTGACCTGCGCCGACGTCGAAGCCGCTTCGGCAGTGGAATATTCATTGACGAGAATCTGCAACTGATCGTCGTTTTGCTTGGTGATCTGCGTCACCTGGCTGGTGATCGACGAAACCTCGGATTGCAGCGAACTGGTCTGCGCACCGATGGTGCCGCCGCTGGTGCTGTTGGCGCTGCCGAGCGCGCCGGTGGTGACGCCGCTCAGGGATTTATAGATCTGCGTCACAAGATTTTGCACCCCCGTCGGATTGCTGGCGTAAGCAGCCGCGAATGTCGAACTGCTGAATGAGACCGCCCCGGCGCTGCTCACCGTAAGCCCGATGCTGTTGGAGGTCATGCCGCTGGCCGCTGCCCCGCTGACCGCCGTCAGCAACTGGTTCGAAAGATCGGTCGCGCTGAAATTGCCGAGCAACGGGCCGGATTTTGCGGCCGTGCTGCCGGAAGCGCTGGCCGACGTGGTTGCCGGGACGAATTTGATCTGGGTCGCGATATTGGAAATCGCGCTGTTGAGGCTCGTGGCGACGGAGGATAGCGCCGTGGTCAGCCCCGTCGGCGCGGAGCTCACGGTCACGACGCTGGTGCCGGAGCCGGCAAGTTTTATTGTCAATCCCGAGACGGCGCTGCTCAAGGAATTGGTCGCGTTGGATATCGGCACGCCATTGATGTCCAATGTCGCGTTAGCCGCCGCCTGCGCGCTCGTCATCGACGTGCCGCCCGACGAGGGTGAATACTCGAATTGGGCGAGTGCCCCCGTCCCGGACACGGAAAATGCCTGTGAGCTGCCCGTGGCGCTCCCCTGAAGCACAAGCCTTGCACCGCCGCTGGTGTTGACGACGCTTGCCGCGACGCCGCCGGCGACCTTGTTGATCGCGCTGGCGATACCGTTCAGCGTCATGCTGCCGGAACCGACAGAGACTGTCTCTGTCTTGCCATTTTGCGTGAAGGTCAGGGAACCGGCGCCCGAGCCCAGGGACGCGGATGCGCTTTTCTGGACGGACGAATAGATCTCCTGCGCCTTGGCGAGCGTGACATTGGTCAAATTGTAGGTACCCGCCTGCGCCGTGTTGGTGGCGGTCGCGGTTGCCACCGAGCTTGTGGAACTGGTGGCCGCGCGGTCCGCAAGACTCGCGACAGTGCTGATGCCGGCGAGCGCGCTCTGGAGAGATGACATGCCCCCTTTGATCGAGCCCCAGGCCGAGATATCGGCCTTGTCGGTCGTCGCCTGGCTGTCGAGCAGGGTTATCGGCTGCTGCAGCCGTGCTTCGACCGTGCTGATCTCGCTGTTGATTTGGGCCGACCCCAGGGCGCCGACAGAACCTGACATTTTCGAACCACGAATGCGCGATGTTAAGGGATCGGCGATGACCGGCGCAAAGCACGCCGGTCACCGCCCGCCACCAGATTACGGCAACAGCGAGAGATAGGACTGCTGCAGGGTGGTCGAGCTCTTCAGCGCGGCCACGCCCGCCTGGGCCTGGATCTGTGCTTGGGTCAACTGGTTGCTGACCTGCGGAATATTGGCGTCCTGCACCACGCCGAGAGCCGTGGTCGCGTTCTGGGCGGTGGCGTTCATGTTGTTGATGTTTGCCGTCAGCGCCTGCTGCACGGCACCAAGCTGGCCGCCCTGGTTGTTCAGGCTGGCCAGCGCGTATTTGACCACGTTGATCGCGTTGTTGGCGCCGCTGGTGGTGGAGACATTGATGGAGGCCAGCGATTGCAGGCTCGCGGCCGATGTGCCGGTCTGGCCTGACGTCGCGAAGGCGGCACTGGACTGGAGCTGAACCTGGCCCTGCTGGGTATAAGTAGTGGCTGCTGTGAGCGCGCCGCCGGCAGCAGCTGACGTCAACGTACCACTTGCCGCGGTGGTTGTCCCAGTCGTGACCTTGATGTTCTGGCCGTTTTGCTGCGTCAGCGTCAGCTTGCCGCTGGCGGAAGAGGCCACGATGCCAGTGGTGTTGGTCTGCTGGTTGATCTGAGAGACCGCACCCGAGAGGCTGGACGCATCAACGGCAACCTGACCGCCGATGGTGGCACCGCTGCCGCTGGCCTGGAGCTTGAAGCTGAGGCTTTTGGATCCCGCAGTCACGCCGAAGGTCGCCGTATTGGTCGCCTCGGCCTGAACCCCGGTGGTGCCGGAGATATTATTGATGTCCTTCGCCGCAGCGGCCGCGGAGGTTGTCGCCGTGAGGGCAGGCGTCGAGGCCTGACCCCCGGCGGGGCCGGTGATGGCCAAGGCAGCGGCGGTAAACGCACCCGTGGTGCTGACGTCGGCGCTGCCTGCAGCGCCGACGTACTTGGTCCCTGCGAGCGTCGTGGCGTACATGCCCAGGTTGCTGGCCTGGGTATTGCCAATGGAGAGGCTCATGGTCTGCCCCTCATTCGCGCCGACCTGCAACTGCTTGCCGGAGAAGGTGCCATCCAGCAGGTTGATGTTGTTGAACTGGGTCTGGTTGGCGATGGTGGAGACCTGGCCGGTCAACTGGCCCGCGAGGGTCTGCAGGGACTGCGATTCAGCCGAGGTCTGGGTACCGTTGGCGGCCTGCACGGCAATCGAGTTCAGCTGCTGCACGATGCCGATCTGCTGGCCGATCGCGCCCTGGGCGGTCTGCAGCAGGCTCACGCCCTGGTTGGCGTTGGACATTGCCTGGTTCAGGCCGTTGAGCTGCGAGGTGAAGCCCTGGGCGGTGATATAGCCAGCCGGATTATCCGCCGGGGAATTGATCGAAAGGCCGGTTGAAAGCTCATTCTCCAGGGTATTGTTCGTGCTGGAGGTCTGGCTGATGGCGTTGAGCGCATCGAGGGCGCCCGTATTGGTTAGAATCGATCCGACGGCGGACATGCTAAGCTAAGCTCCTGAGCTTGGGTTGCCTGCCCAAATTATTCGGTTGCACGACCAAAAGTTTTACCAAAAACTTACTGCGTCACGCTCATCGGCGAAAAATTAAGGATCTAGTTGCACTTCGGCGCCGGAACGGGTGACCAGGGCGGTGAACTGCTTGCCGCTCGATGGATTGGTCACAAGAATGCTGTCCCCCACCCGTCCTGATTCGTCTGCGGTGCCGTCAATTGACAGTTCGACCCCGCCGCTATGGACATGCACCGTGATGGTCTGGCCGGCCTGCACAATCTCAGGTTGCTGAACGTCCGTGTTCGTCACAATGGTGCCCGCGGACAGGGACATCGTGGCGAGGCTGCCGAGAATATCGTCGGCATGATAGTAGACCTGGCGACCGGCGTAGAGCGATATCGGCTCCTCGCGCAGCGCCAGATCACCGGCCTGCACGGTCTGGCCGGCGGCGATCGGCCGTGCCGCCACCACCACCGCCATGCGCGCGTCAACCGTCACGGTCACGTAGAGCGTCCAAGGCGGGGCCCCGCAATGGACCGCCGCTTCCTGGTAGGGCTCGTTCCCCGTAATCGCCACGCTGAGCCCACCTGTGCAGGCCGGCATGAATTGTGCGCCCATCACCGGGCCGAGCGTGATGGTTGCATTGGCAGGCGCCGTGGCCATCACCGCACGCCGTATGGCGTCGGCCACCACCGCTGGGTCCTGTTTGGCGAAAGCGGCGGTTGCTGCCGCAATCTGAATGCCGGCCACAAGCAGCAGAACCCCGCCGCTGCCGCGCAGGCGGGTCCGGCGTCTTGCTCTGGTCACTCCGCCGCACTCCGCGTCAGGCTGGCCAGCGTCGCCGTCCCGGCCCAGTCCGGCACCTTGCCATCGCCGGCGGCGAGGGCAAGGCAGGCCGCGCGGGTTTTCCGCCCCAGTTGCAAGGTGCCGTGGAAGTCACCGATCCCCTGCTTCACCGCACGTTGCCAAGCGGCGATGCGGTTGGGCAGGCGGATCGCGCCAAGCGCCTCCGGCAAATCGAGCCGCTCATCCACCAGGAGATGGCAGCCGACGGCGGCGGCCAGCAGCGCCACATAGTGATCGGCCGAAGCATCGCGGTCGGCCGGCCGCACGAGAATATGCGGGGCGACGGCACCAAGCTCCGCGGCCCAGGCTTGTTCGGTCTCGGGCGGCTGGATTGTCGTGATCGAACCGCTATAGCTGCCGCCGGGGCGCGCGACGACAATCCACATCGCCTCCGAAAGCGTCTCGTTGATCAGGTCCTTCAGCCAGGTCGGTTCTCGCCCCTCGTCAATCCAAAGCAGGCGCGGCTTGCTGTTGATGCCCGTGCCGATCTGGAGATCAGCCCAGATCGAATGGCAGAGCGTCGGCCGCCAAAGCTCCACGCTGCGGCCGGGGGCCGCCAGCTTACGGACCTGCGCCACCAGTGCCGGCGAGGTCGCGACCAGATGGGCGGCGGCGGCGATCGCGGGCTTCGCCTCGTCCTTCGGTGTGGTCGTGAACAGGCCCGTGTAGCTCGGGCTATGCGCAGGTGCCGCGGCCGTGGGATTGAGCCGGACCCAGTATGAGGGCGCGCGGCGGGAGATCTCGGCCGGCAGCATGGGTTCCGGCGCCCATGACGCTTCAATCACGCCGCGGGCGCGTAGCCCGCGCGCCGCATTGAGCACGGCCCTGCCTGCGTCAGCTGGCCCGCTCAGCATGATGCTGATCGGGTCGGTGGGGGCAGCTCGCACCAGTCCCTGGCGCTTCTCGGGCGCCAGGAGATCGCCGCGCAGGGACAGCGCCGGATGGTGGTAGGGATCTTCCCAGGAGAGTGTCCGGGCGGTTTCGCTGCCACCGCGGAAGCGGCCTTCGCTGTCGGGCTGAATGGTTTGGGCCGCGATCACGAAGGAGACGTCGGGCGTCCAGACGACGCTGTTGCCGGCGGCACGGAGCTGGGCGCAAAGGTCGATCCAGAGCGGATCACCGGAAAGGCTCGGGATAGCGCATCTGGCAAGCGTAGCGCGCCTGGCCAGGAGCGCGGGCGGGGCGACCGCGCTTGCCTCCTGGTCAACCGCAAGCCAGCCCCCTGGACCCGGATCATCCGCGAGCTGTGCGGCACCCATGCGCGCCTCGGCGCCGATCACGATCGGACCTTGCACGCTGAGCCGCGCCTTGTCCCCCGCCACGGGCGCCAGGCTGCGCGCGCCGACCAGCGCGACACGGCCGTCAGCCAGGCGGGCGCGCAGCGCGTTCTGCCAATCCGGCGTCGCGGTCAGGCTGCGGACGTCGATGATCGCCACATGCTCCGTGGTCGCCAGAGCAAGCGCGCGGCGCAGCGCGTCCCCGGTTTGAAGGCCGGCGGCCGGCGGCACTGCGAGCACTTTATGCTCCAGCGCCTCGATCTGCGCGGCGACCTGGGTCAGATAGCGCGTCGCCTGCGGCGAGAGGGCGGCGCCGGCAAGGATGATCGGTCCGGTGAGCACGCTGCCGGTCAACAGCGTCTTGAGCCAGGCATCGAGCATGGCGATTTCGGCGCCGTCACAGAGCAGAATGGTCGATGTGCCCGGATCCGCTGCCTCACGGACATGACGATAGAGGCCGAGATGCTGGCGCTGTTCGACGACCGCCGGGATGCCGCTGCGGGCAAGATGCGCCGTCACCGCCTCGGCTGCGCGCTCAAGGAAGACGGTCGAGGGAATATTGTCGCGCCGGCTGAGGCTGGCGCGGGTGAACAAGGTCTCCGGCAGCCGGACCACGCGCCCGGTCGCCTCCGCCAGGCGCAGCTGGTAGTCGTATTCCTCCGCGCCCGCGCGCCTGGCATCGAAGCCGCCAATGCGCTGGAATGTCTCCGCCCGGTACCAGATCCAATCCCCCAGGAAGGGCGACTGCCGCAGGCGGGTGATGTCCCAGGCGGGCTTGTGGCGCACCCAGTGGCCGCCATCGCGCGGCGCCGCCTCGTCACAGTAGATGAGGTCAGCCCGCGTCGCCGCGGCTTCGAGTGCGAAGCGCAGGCAGGCGTCGGGCGCCACGGTGTCGCCCGCGTTCAGCACCGCGACATAATCGTGACCCGCCGCGGCCATGGCCAGTTCGTCGCAGAGTGCTGCGGTCAGCGCCCCGGCCTCGTCCGAGACGCGGACGGTCGTGTGCTCCGGTATCTCGACCGCGTCGCTGGATAGAATGCGCACGGAGGCCGGCCCATGCCATTGCGCCCGCAAGGATTCGAGCGTGTCGTTGACGGCATGAGCGCGATTGGGCGGGGCCGCAATGACCACGGCAAGGCTGGGCAGCGTTCCGGCGCCCTTCATCAAGGCCAGCAGCCGCTCTTTGCCGCCGGCATCAAGCCGTTCGGCCGGCCTGAGCGCGGCCGCATCGCCCGTGCCCAGGGCCGCGCGCGGCGTGCTGATGCTCAGCCATGGCAGGATCGGGCCCTGGCTTGCCCCGAGTTCGGCCACGAAGCCGACCAGTTCCGCGCAACGGCTCGAAAACCCTTGCCAGGCGTCCGGCGAAAAGTCCCGCGCCAGAATGGCCTGCCACATGCTCTCAACCAGCTCGTGCAATGCGGGCAGCAGGCCAGCCTTCGGCAGCGGCTCGCTGCGATTGAGTTGCCCGGTCAGAAAGGCGCTCGCCTCGCGCAGCCCATGGGGGACGCGGCCGGCGAATTCGAGGCCGAGTTCGCGTTCGATCCGCCTGATCTGCTCACTGGGCCTGGCCAGAAGGTCTTGATAGGTCAGCCAGGCGCGGGGCAGGCCACGGGCATGACGCTCGGCGGAGACCAGGTAGGACGCCCACAGCAGAAGGGCGTGAGATCTGGAGAGGCCGTTCTTGCGCTGCTGGCTGGCGGCGACCGTCCAGGGCTCACGACAGATGTGAATGACATGCGGCCGGCATTGCGCCTGGGCAGCGGCGCGCTCGTATAACGGCAAGAGCCTGCAGAGATGCGGATGCTTGATCCCCCACAGGCTCTCCCCTTTGAAGCGCCGCCGCAAAATCTCCGCGACCCGCGAGAGATAAGGCGCCATGTCGGCCCGGTTCCACCAGCCATCCTCCAAGGGGCGGACATCCGTCCATTGCACGCCAAGGCGGTTGAACAGGTCAACGTCGAACTCGATCAGCTCCGGAATCTCGTAGAAGCCCAGAGGATTGTGCTCGTTGGCGTCGGCATCATTATGAAGCGCGACACCAAGGCGCTGCAAAGCGCCGGACAGTGCAGATGTGCCACTGCGGTAGTAGCCGACGATGAAAATCGCGTCCGACATCACAAGCGCCTTAGATATAGTTGAACAGGCTGAGCTTTTGAACGGCGCCGAACGCCTGTTCCGATGCCTGCACCGCGGTCAGCGTCTCGTCCAGGCTCGTCATTGCAGCGGGGATGTTTGCCCCGGTGGCATTTTGCACAGTGGTTTGCAGCATCGTCTGTTGGTTGCTGTTGCTGGTTCCCGCATTGGCGACGGCCTGCAGCGTGACGCCGTTCTGCGCCTGCGCGGTGAGCAAGGTTTGCTGGTACTGCGCCAGGCTCGACAGGTCGTTATTCAAGGCCTGCGCATTCTGAGCCTGCGCCGCCGGCGAGCCGGACGCGGACGACAAGGTCGTCGCGATATTCTGCAGCAGGCTGAACGCCGACTGGGGCCGGCTTGGAGTGATGGTGAAGCTGTCATTCGCCGCCGGCGTGCCGTTCAGCTGAAAGTCCATCCCCGCGACCTGCACGGTCGCGCCCGAGGTCGCAGCACCACTGGCCAAGGTGTTGCCGTTCTGCGTGGCAGTGTAGGTCAGGCCAGTGGCGCCACTGGAAAAACTGATCGAGATCGGCGCATTGCCCGATTGAAACGCGCTTGCCGTGGCGGGTTGGGTCACCCCTTCCGACAATAATGTTGCCGTGCCGGTATTGCCGGCACTTGCCGTCGCTATCCCGTACCCGTTGCCGGCCAGCGTGTCGGTGAAGACCTGGCCACTGGCAAGCGTCGACGCGGTCAAGCCCGGCGCGATCGACGCGGCACTCTGGCCGCCATCGCCGTAATAGACGACACTGCCGTTGGCCCCCGTCTGAAACGGCGCGACAGTCGCGCGCGAGCCGCCAAAGAGATAGGTACCGTCCGGGCCTGTGGAATTGCCGAGGCTGAGCAACTGCTGGCCCGCACTGGTGATCTGCGTTGCAAGTTCCTGGCTTTGCTGGGAACTCGTCGTGCCGTTCAGGGCCTGCTCAACAATCGACTGGACATTGCTGAACAAGGTACCGACCGAGGAATAGACATTGGCCACACTGCCCAGTTGCGCCTGGATGGACGACTGGGTGCTGCCATCGTTCGTCAGCGCGCTGATCTGATCGTCGGCGATTGAGGCCGTCTCGAACGCCGCCGGGTTCTGGTCCGGAGTTTGTACGGCAACACCGGTGGAGATCTGTTGCTCCAAGGAGTTTATCTGCGCTTCCTGCAAAGCAAGATTGGCAGAAAATTGCGTGTAGAGGGAGGCGCTCATGATGTTTTGTCTCCTCTGCCTTGGCGAACGATGACGGCGAAGTGCCTCATGCGAGATGGGCCTCGCCGCGCCTGGCGTCCTGGCTTCAGTCCGATTTCGAAGATTTCTTTGCCGCCAGGACCTGCGCTCGCTCCAGCCGCACGGCGAGTGCGCGTTCCGTGGCTAGATTCGCCTCGCGCTGCGCGCTCGACAAATGACGGCGACGCTCCTTGGTCTGCGCCAGCGTCCGTTGCGCGACGTCTACCTGTTGCCGCGTGGTGCGTTCGATTTGCTCGATCTGCACATCCGCTTTTCGCGAAGCCGCAATGAATTCCGCAGCCCTCCTGGCAGCCCCGGCATCGACCACATCGCCGTTGCGCCAACTATCCCCGAGCTTCTGGCGATACCCGGCCAGAAGCTGGCGCTGCTGCGCCATCTTCTCCAAGGTCGCATTGTGGCGCGCAATGTCCTCAAGGCACTTCATCTCGCTGCTGATCGCCATTATTTCCAGCCGGTTGAGCGTGCGGGCTTTCATGTCGGCGGCTCCGTGAGTGCGGCTTCCAAAAGGGCACGGCTGGCGGCAAGCGAGACTGCGCTGCCCGTCCCCTGTCTGATGACCGTCTCCATCGCCGGCGCGCGCCGGAGCGCCTCGTCCAGCAGGGGGTCGCGGCCCGGGGCGTAGACGCCCAGGTCAATAATGTCCTGCTTTTCCAGCCGCCTTGCCCAGAGGGTTCGAAATTGAGACGCCAAGCGGTTGTGGGCCGGGTCAACCAGTCCCGACATCAAACGTGACAGCGAGGCCGAAATGTCGATCGGCGGGTATATCGCGGATTCGACGAGGCTTCGCGACAACACGATGTGGCCGTCGAGCACGGACCGTGCCGTATCCGCCACCGGATCGCCGACATGATCGTCACCCTCCACCAGAACCGTATATATGGCGGTGATGGAACCCTGCTGTGCCGTGCCGTTGCCCGCACGTTCGACATAGGCGGAGAGCGCGCCGAAGACGGAAGGCGGATAGCCTTTGGTTGCCGGCGGTTCACCGACCGCCAGGCCGATTTCCCGCAGTGCCATCGCCATGCGGGTCAGAGAGTCGACCACCAGGAGCACGTGGCAGTTCCGGTCACGCCAGAATTCCGCGATTGCCGCGGCACGATAGGCGCCATGCAACCGCCCGACCGCGGTATCGTCCGCGGGCGACGCGACCACGACGGTTCGCGCCCGCGCGGCGCCCAGATGGTCCTCGATGAATTCGCGAATTTCCCGTCCGCGCTCGCCGATCATGCCAACCACGACGACATCGGCCCGGGCATGTCGCGCCATCATTCCGAGCAAGGTGGTCTTGCCGACACCGCTGCCGGCAAACAGGCCTATCCGCATGCCGCGCCCCATCGTTGCCAGCGCATTGATGGCGCTCACCCCGACATCGAAGGGTGTATCGATACGCGCCCGGCCGAGAGGATTGATCGGCTTGCCGAGCAGTGGCCAGGGCCGAGTAACATCGGGTGCGGGCCGGCCGTCAAGCGGCGCGCCCCAGGCGTTGACGACACGCCCGAGCAGCGCCTCCCCGACGAGAGGTGACGTACCGCGGCTGTCCACATGCACCCGAGCCCCCCGGATCACGCCACGGGTGCCCTGCTCGGGCATGATCAGGAGCGACCCCGCATCGAAGCCGACGACCTCTGCGGCAAGCACCTCTCCGCCATCGGCGTCGATCAGGCAGCGTGAGCCGATTGGCGCGCGGATGCCACTGGCATGAAGAACCTCGCCGCTGCTGCGGACAATCCGGCCGTAGCGGCGCACCAGATCCTGGGCCAGAGCCTCGCGGGTCCGCTCCTCCACAAGCGACCGCAAGCCGTCCATCGTGATCACAGCCTGCCCTGGCCGTCGCTACGGCCCGTCAATGCCAGCGCATCACGCATCGTATCGAAGCGCGCTTCGAGCGTTCCGTCCCACTCGATCTTATCGATCGGATCGCCCTCCGGCGCGACGATCTCGACGATCGCCCCGCCACGGTCGATCGCTGCATCGGCGAGCAACGATGCCTTGTCAATATACGCTACGGGCTCCAGAATTCTGTGGTCGTCCGGATTGAGCCGGACACTGATGCTTTGGCGTGGGCCGCATTCGACCGCCGCATCTTGAAGCAGCCGACCGACCAATGCCCTGAGGCTGTCGGGCTCGGTGGTTATCTCGATTCCGACGACATGCCGGGCAAGGATGAAGGCGAGTTCGATCGTCAGGTCCGCCAGTTCCTGCTCCCGTCCTGCGAGTGGCGCTTCGAGCTGCCGCACGGCCTCGTGCAAAGCAGCGACGGCCGCCGAAAGGGCTGCGTCATGCGCCGCCCGCGCCGCCTTATAGCCCTCGTCCTGCCCCTTGGCGCGGCCTTCGGCTTCGGCATCGGCCCGCAGCCGAGCAAGCTGCTGCTCCACCCGCAGCCTGATCTCCGTCTCCCTCGCCGCCGCTTGCGCCGAATGGGCCATAGCCTCCACGTCCAATCCCGCCGCCGGCTCCGGCTTGACGATGACAAAGCTCATGACCCGTCTCTCCCGCTGGCCGCGGGCCTGCGAGCCGCCCGCACCAGGTTCAGGACGATGAGTTTCACGAGCGGCTCCACGACGGCCAGCCCTGCCCTCGCCAACAGACCAGCTGTGACCGTGCCGAGCAGCCAGACGAACAGCCTTGACCACTCAAGAACGGGCGGTTGGTTCAGCGCCGCCCAGCCGCAGGCGGCGGCGACGACGAGCCAGCCCGGACGGACGATCTTGCCCTCCTTGCCCCGCGCACCCCGAGGCTTTTCATCTGCGACAGGCATCGGTCCGGTCCGGCTATTGATTGTTGAGGTCTGGCGCGCGAATCACAATCACGACCCGCCGGTTCTTCGCCCGGCCAAGCTCGGTGGCGTTGCTCGCAATCGGCTGGTATTCGCTGAAGCCCTGGGCGGAGAGGCGACCGCCATCGATACCATCTGCGACGAACAGTTGCACGACGCTGACTGCGCGCTCGACCGAAAGCGACCAGTTCGATGGGAATCGCGCAGTGTCGATCGGCTGATTATCGGTATAGCCTTGAACTCCGATCGTGAAGGGCTCCGGCAAACCCTTCAGGCTGGTCGCCACATTGGCCAGAAGCTGGGCTGCTGCGGGCAGTAAAGTAGCCTCGCCCGTGTCGAACAGCACGGCTGCATTCAGGCTGATGGTAAGCGTCAGCGGCGTCGCTTGAATGGTCACCTGGTGGGCGCTTGTCAGTGGCTGGAGAAAGAGACTCCAAGGTCTGGCTCGCGTGTTGCAGCGCAAGCGCCTCGGCCTCCAGCTGCCGGGACAAGGCAGTGCTTAGGTGCGGCCCGACGGCCGTGGCGTTGAACCGTTGTGCGGGCGTGCTCGGCCGGACGACCGGTGCAACGACATGGATAACCTGCACGGCCGGATGCACGACCGGCGCCATCGACGGTTGGTGTCGCATGATCCCGCGGCCGGCTGAAGGCGTCCGCACCACCGCCCGTGGGCTGCCATGGAAGGCCTGCACGAAGCTTTGAGCTTCTTCGGCCATTTTGACGCGGTCCCGCGTCGACGAGGCAAACAGCACGACAAACAATGCCAACAGCAAGGTCAGAAGATCGGCATAGCTGATGATCCAGCGCTCATGGTTGGGCTTCTTGTGCGAGGCACCCGGATGCGGACCGCTCATGATCAGGCCGCCTGCCCCGCGGGCTCGCCCAGTTTGCCTTCGCCCTTCGCCGCCTGCCCGGCCTTTCGCTTCGATTCTGGCAAAAATGTCGTCAAATGCTGCCGGATCATGCTTCCGGACTTTCCTTCCGCAAGCTGAAGGAACCCTTGGATGACTATCTGCCGCTCACGGTCACGGGTTTCGGCGAAGTTCGCAAACCGCGCATGGAGCGGCAGAAACACCATATTCGCTGAACCCACTCCGTAAATCGTGGCAACGAATGCCGTTGCAATGCCTACGCCAAGCTCGGCAGGATGGTCCAGCCGGGTCATCACATGAATGAGGCCGATGACGGCGCCCAGCACACCGATGGTCGGTGCGTAGCCACCGGCGGCCTCCCAGAACTCCGCTGGCACCATATCCGCGCGATAGGCGTTCTCTTTGAGAATACCGAAACTTGCCTTGAGATCGTCGACACTTGTGCTGTCGATGATCATTTGCAGACCGATTTTTTCGAATGGATCCGCGGTCGTTGCAATCATGGGTTCAAGCGCGAGCGAGCCGCGCGAGCGTGCCACATTCGACCACTCCGCGACCCGCTGAATGAACCCGGAGACATCCGCTTTCGGTCGCCGCACCAGGTAGATGATACCACGGAAGCTTATGAGCAGCTTTTGCACGCCGAACTGGGTCAGTACCGCGCCGAAGGTGCCACCGAGCACAATCATCGCCGCCGAGCTGCTGAGAAGCGCTGTCAGCGGATCACCGCTGGAAATCAGGCTGAGAATAATGAAGCCAAGCGACACGATAAGGCCGATGATGAGTGACATCAGGCGCTAACTCCCTTCATTTGCAAGGCCATGTGCGCGGCCAGAGACTCGAGGGCGCTTTTGCGAATGCGGGATACGTAGCCTTCGCTGACCTTAAGAATCTTCGCGATTTCCCGGTTGTTGACTTCGTCGTAGAAATGCAAGGCGAGCACGCGGTATTCAAGCGGCGACAGCGTCTTCAGCGCCTCGACGATAACACGTTGGTTGTCCGCTCGACTGAGCTGGCTGAGCGGGTCTTCCGGTGAATCCCCGCAAGCGACCGCCGCCGTATCAATCTCATCATCATCAAGCAGAGAAGCGCCACGACGGAACGCGCCCTCGCGCCGCAATCCATCGATCATCGCGCCACGGATGCGCCGGCCGGCAAAGGTCTGAAAGTCCACCCCGCGCGTACTGTCAAAACGCTCCAAAGCCTCCAACATGCCGACGGCACCGGATTGCAGCAATTCATCAAGCTCGGCCCAGGGTATTCTCGCCTTGAGCAGAAGTGCGGTGCGTTTAATCCAATTGCCATAAAGCGTTCGCAGCGCGGCATCGTCCGGACCTTGGTTTCTGGGGCTAGCCATCGGCACGCGCAGGGCTCGCAGTATGTACAACTTGCAAAGGCATGGTCTCGGGAATTTCCTCCAACGCGATAACCGGAATCGTCGCGCTGACGACTTTTGCGGCGGCGCGGCGCAGCGAGCCCTGAATCACCAGAATTGGCTTGATACCCCGCGCTTTCATGGCGCGCACGGCACTTTCCGCCGCTTGCCGAAGATGCGTTGCTGTTTCTGCGTCAACCTCCGTGCCGATTCCGGCTTCGCGGCCCGACCGGACGTTTTTGGCGACAAGTTCCTCAAGCTTATGTTGTAAAACGGCAACCCTCAAGGTTGGCTCGGTTCCGGCAAAATGGGTGACGATGAAGCGACCGAGGCGAATCCGGACGGCGACCAGCAGCCGTTCGACGTCCTTGTTCGCGCCGTCCGATGCTTCCACAAGCGCTTCACTGATCCGTTCGAAATCCCGCACCGGAACTTCTTCCGAAAGGAGCGCCTGCAATACCTGGCGAATGACACCGACCGGGAGGTTGGTTCGCAAATCTTCGGCCAGCCGCGGCGTCGTTTCCGACAGCCGGGCGATCAGGCCCTCAACCTGCGGTCGTCCGAGCAGCTCGGCGCCATGCCGTTTCAGGATCTCGGCGAAATGCGTCGCAATGGCACTGGGAGCATCTACCACCGCGTAGCCGAGTTCCTCGGCCAGAGGGATGTCGGTCTGGGATATCCAAAGCGCCGCCTGTCCGAAAGCCGGGTCCCGCACGGCGCGACCGGTCGTCAACTTGTCGGTCACCATGGGACCTTCGATCGCCAGCCACTGGCCGGGCCATGCCTCACCGCTGCCGACCGCGGCCCCCCGCAGCATGAACCGGTAGCTATGGGCCTGCAGGTCACTGCTATCCCGTATATGGACCGCCGGCACCAGAAACCCCATGGCCCGCCCATAACGCTGCCGGACCGCCGTCAGCCTATTGAGCAATCTCCCTTCGCCTTGCGACACGAGCGGTGTCAGGGCAAAGCCGATACTCATCCCGACAGGGTCAATACCGGTGACATCGCTGAGGGTGTCCGCCTTGACTTCCGCCACGGCGCTGGGCGGCGCCGAGGGGGCGGCACCGGGCCTGGCGACCTTCGTCTCGCTACGAGACAGGCGCCATGCGCTGACGCCAAGGCCGCCGCCGATCAGCAGAAATGGAATGTGCGCCATTCCGGGCACGAGACCGACCGCAAGCATGATTGCGGCGGCAATCGCGAGGGCTTGGGGGTAGCGGCTGATCTGTGTTTTGATCTGCTGCCCAAGATCCTCGCCGGATGTCACCCGGGTGACAATAAGGCCGGCGGCAATAGATATGGTGAGCGATGGGATCTGGGCCGCAAGTCCGTCGCCGATGGTCAACAGGGTATAGATGCGGGCGGCGTCCGCCAGCGGCAAGCCTCCCTGCAAAGTCCCGATGACGAGTCCACCGATCATGTTTACGGCGAGAATAAGCATCGCCGCGATCACGTCACCTCGCACAAACTTCGAAGCGCCGTCCATGGCGCCGAAAAAGTCCGCTTCACGGCGCAGATGTTCACGGCGCTGCTCGGCTGCCTGTGGACTGAGGACGCCCGCATTGATTTCGGCATCGATTGCCATCTGCCGTCCCGGCAGGCTATCGAGCATGAAGCGAGCACTGACCTCCGCGATGCGGCTGGCACCACGCGTAATCACGACAAAGTTGATTACAATAAGAATCAAAAAGATGATCGCGCCGACAACGTAATTGCCGCCGACCACGAATTGGCCGAAGGACTCGATGACACGGCCCGCCGCCCCTGGGCCACTAAAGCCATTGAGCAGAATAGCACGGGCCGTCGCGACATTGAGTGCCAGTCGCATCAACGTCGTCGCGAGAAGAACCGATGGAAAGGCAGAAAACTCGGACGGTGACGGGATATAAAGACTTGCCGCAAGGATGACCAGTCCCGCCGAAATGTTGAGTGCGAAAAGAAACGATATCGCGGCCGGCGGGAGCGGAACGACAAGCATCACCAGCACGAGAAGAATGACGATCGGGCCGGACAGTTGCGAGGCGGTCAGGCGCCCCGGTCGCGTGCTGGTGACGACGTTAGCCATGGATTATCCTGGGGATCCCGTTCATCACGGCAATCGCGTACCGTTCGACCCCATGGATCATGAAACGGCCGCCAATTGTTGTGAGAACCGCGAGACCTCCCAACTTCAATATGAAGGGAATCGACGAATCTCTGAGTTGCGTGGCAGTTTGCAACACCCCGATGGCCAAGCCGATGACCAGCATCAAACCGATAGCCGGCCCGCACAACTGAATGAATGCAACCCAGGCGCCAACGCTCAACGCGCTTGGTGTCACGGAGGCAGGCCGACGGCCGGATCCGAATCGTCTGCGACGGAGACAATTCGTACGCCGTACCGATCCTGCCCTATCGAGACCACTTCGCCGAAGGCAAGCGGTTGGTTGTTGGCAAAAATGCCAAGCGGCTCACCAATCATTTTTTCGAGTGCGACAACCTGACCTTTTCGAAGATTCTTCAGCTCTTTGAAGGAGACCTGGGTTCGTCCGAGTTCGACCGTCAGCAAGATTGGCAGACGTTCCACGATGCGGTGCCGGGCAATCGCGGGCATATCCTGCGGGTCAGGCTGCAGATGCTCGAGTTCAACGCGCTCACCTCCAATTGTCTCGCTATCGGCTTCATGACGCGTAAGCATTTCTTGGGTCCCCTAAAAAGTTTGGTGGCACAGGTTAGGCGATGGCACGCACACCGCGCGCGGCGGTATCGTCCACAGTCAGATCGGCGTTTGTAACTCGGGCAGCCGCTTGCCGGCTGTTTGCGTCGTTTTGCTGATTGGCATGACCGCCGCTCCCACCACCGATTTCCGCTTGACCAAGCGTGAGCCCTGCAGACGCCATGGCCTGGCGAAGATCGCTCAAGCCGTTGTGAATCATCTGGCCCGTTTGCGGGACACTTGGCACAAATAGCACGTTTACATCTGCATTATGCCCGAGAGTGACATGAACAGACAGCGTTCCCAACCCTGCTGGCGTAAGATGCAGAACCATGCTTCCTTGCCCGCTTTGACACATGGCCGTAATTGATGCCGCCAATGCACCTGGCGTTGCACTGCTATCGCCTGCAGTTGCCATCGGCAGCGGATTGGGCGGCGGCATTCGACGTCAGCAATCCTCCTTGCCCAGGAGGGCCATCAGAGACCGCGGCGATATTTGAAACCGGACTGACCGCTGACGTGTTCGTACTGGCCTGAAGTTGGTTGGTTGATGACGCCATGAACCCGCCGCTCGCGGCTGTCGCTGGCTTAGCCTCATTTCGCGCTGCCGATTGGGCGATGGAGCGCGCTCCCGCCTCGGGCAATGCACTGGTCTTCCGGCGATCGGCGGGGCGTCCGGCGTCGGATCGCTCTCCTGTCCGCACCGCCGACGATTGGTGGGCGCTCGCCGCTGCCGGCCTGCCGGCATCGGAACTTTGGGGAAAACGCATATCGGAAAGCGCAGGGCCTGCCGCCAGCTCTTTGGAAGAGGAATCCCCCGTCGTTTTTCTGGAAAGTGACCTTTGGCCGTCCGCTGACGCGCTCGTGGTTGCCGTAGCTTGGCCCGCTGCCCCGGGAAGCCCCTGTATCCCTCTGTCAACTTCTTTTTGTGACGACACAATTTCATTCGGGTCGACCTGCCTTTCGGAAAGCCCGTGCCGTCCGGCGGAAACGCTTGTCGTGGCGGTTGACGGGCTTTGCGGCCGGTGCGCGGAACCGGCGCCGCTCGCCGGAGTGCCAGTCGGCGCAGGTGCACCCCGCATGACCTGACCACTGACAGATCTATGCCTCAGCAACAGTGCGGTCGATGCCCCAGACTCGCCATTCCATTTTGGGGTCAGCACAGTCATGCTCGCCGCCAGAAGTGTCGTGTTGCCGCCGGCCCTCCGCTTGTCATGCGTGTCACTCGCGGCCGCGGTCGCGCTTGAGGCCGAATCTGCCGGGCTTGTCTGATCCTTGTCCTGCGAGATAGCGGCCGGGGGAGAGAGGGTCGGCGTGGATGCCTGGCTTGGTTGCCTAGGCATGGCGTCGCTGCCGCTCAGGGTGCTCGTGAGCTGCGGCGCCGTAGACGCCGATGCTGGCGCTTGTTCCTGGCTCGTCTGGCCCAGCACTGCTGACCATTGCTCTGGAGCCGGTGTCTCCCCGCCATTGACTGCGGAGGAACCAGTGGCCATCGTGGTCGCGGAAGGCAGCGCCAGGGCTCCAAGCATCAAATCAGCTCTTCGGTCGAGCTAATGACAATGCGGCCCTCCGCTGCAAGGCGCAGCGCGGTCGCTACAATCTCGTTCTGAGCCGCGAACGCGTCCGACCGGCGTACCGGAGGCCCGTTGTTCAGCTCCTCCTTGAGCAATTGCATCATGCGCTCGGACATGTTCGCGAAGAACTTGCCGCGCACCGTGTCATCCACCGGGCGCAGCGCAACAACAAGCCGCTCACTGGGAACATGTCGCAGCAGGACCTGCATTGCCAGATCGGAGAGCTTGCTGAGGTCGATAAAGGTAAAGAGGTTTTCGCGAATTTTCTCGGCGACCGCACCATCACGCGCCTCGATCGCGCCAAGCACTTTGTCGGACAGACCGGTTTGCAACAGATTGAGGATGTCCGCAGCCTGGCGGGCGCCACCCAGATTGGCGAGATGCCGCCCACCGGCCCCGCTGCTCGTCGCCATAATCTCACCGAGCATTTCGCGGAGTTCCCTTACCGCACTGGGCGAAACAACGTCCAACAGGGTGAAGCGGTACAAGGACTCGGCGGCCAGCTGCTCCGGCAAAAAGGAAAGCATGGCGGCGCCAGTTTCATGCGGAATATGTGCCAAGAGGAGCGCAATCGTTTGCGGGCGCTCATTCGACATCTGCATCGCAAGCGTTTGGGGATCCAGTTTCTGAAACGGAGATCCACGATCCGGACGCGCAATGTTCTCGAGAATGACCCGGGCCTGCGCCTCCCCTAAGGCCGAGGCCAGGACCTTGCCGAGGAACTTGAGGCCATCGCCCCATACATCCGACCGCTGGATTTCAGTCGCAAAGGCAGTCATGACCTCTTCGCGAACCTGGGAGCCAACCGGCGGCAGCGACGACATGGCAACCGATATTTTGCCAATCGCTGTCTCGTCCATTTGACGAATAATATCTACCGAAACCCCCTCGCCCAGTTCGCGCAAGACAAGCGCGGCACGCTCGGCGCCGGTGAGTGTCCTTTGACCCGACATGGCTTTCTGTTCACTCACCCTCTTCGCTCCAGCTTTGCAGCAGCTTTGCGACGGCGGATACGTTTCTATTTGCCTGATTGCGCAATTCCATGAAATCCAGCTCCAGTGGCGCAATGGCGGCAACTTCAACCGGGCGAGGCGAAGCTATCGCGATTGTGCGCCGAGCCGTCCGCGCGGCATCGATCCGGCGCCCCACCGGCAGCGCCACACCGAACAGCAGCGCGACAGCAGCCAGCACCTCAAGCACAGCACGTGAAACCGGACCAATGGCCTGTTGCAATGGCATGGGCTGTTGGATCAAGGAGCTGTGGGCGAACGGCGCCGCCAGCACATTGACGCTGACGTGCTGATACGCAAAGGCTCCGGCAATTGCTGCCTTTACCTGCTCAATCGAAATCTTGCCGAGCGCCGCTTGGTCGAGGACCACGGAGACGGCAATTGAACTGACAACCCAATCCGGCTTGGTGATATCGCTTTCGCTTTGGTCCACCATATAAGTCTGGTCGACGCGCCGGCTTACCTGCTGCGGCGGGGCTGTTTGTGGGTTGCGGGCCGTCGCCGGTGCCGGATTGGCGGGCGGCGCCCCTGGCGCTCCTCCAGCCGCCGGGGCGGGCGGCGGGGCAGCGACCGTCGCCGCAGGCGGTTCATTTGATAATGCACCTGGGATTCCGATGGCTGGTGCCGTTATGCCACTCTGGGTGCGCTGGTCAGAGATGTCATGGGATACAAGTCTTGTCGGACCGTAGGACAGGCTGTGAATGTGCTCCCGCGTGAAGTCCACATCGGCAGATATGCCGGTGCGAAAATGCCCTTCCCCAACGAGAGGACCGAGCAGCATCGCCACGCGCTCCGCGGCCTGGCTTTCAACCGTATTGACGATCGTGAATTGCGAGCTGGTACTGGCGAGTCTGGTTGTCGGATAGACGGTCACGCCGGATGTCGTTTCGACACGAACGCCCTTAGGCGCAAGACCCGGCACGGCGCCCGCCACCAGATTCGCGATCGCCGTGCCTTGCGTGGCCGCTGCCATCTGATCGGCGGCAATCACGACGGATGCCGTCGGCTTCGGCTGGTCGGCAAGAAAAGGGGTCTCCTGAGGCAAGGCCAGATAAACCTGCGCCGAACTGATGCCGTCCAGCGTCTCAATAGATTGCTCTAGCGATGCCTCCAGGGCCTGGGTGGCCATCGTATCTTGCGCCAGGTCCGAGGCGGTCATCGGCGCGTCTTCAAGCTTGTCCCATGCGCTTGACGTGCTCGACTCAGGGACCTGCAGGGTCGCCAGCTGAAGCCTTGCCTCTGCCAATTGCGGTGCCGGCACAGAAATCACGTTACCCGCACCCGCAAGCTGATAGGGTATGCCGAGCTTTTGCAGCTGAGCAATCACCTTGCCGCCGTCGGCCGGGGCAAGTCCGTCATAAAGTACGGCGTAGGGCGGACCGCTCATTTCAAAATAAAGCGCAAACACAAGCGACACCGCGACGGTACCTGCCGCCACCCAGCCAAACCAGGGAATACGCGCGAGCTGGGCGCGCGCGACCGCCAGATACGCCTGCCAGTCGGGCATTAGAATTGCATGCTCATAACTGACTGATAGGCAGACACCACCTCATTGCGAACCGCAACAGTGGCGTTCCACTCGACTTCAGCGCGATCGCTGGCGACCAAGGCATTACCCAAGGTGGCCCCCGGCGCCCCGGTCGCGAAACCCGCCTCAGCCGAAGCCGCCGTGCCTTGTGCATTGCTTACGCCCCGCAAGGCGGAATCCACCATGTCCAGAAAGTTGCCACCCCCTGCCGCTTGCAATGCCGACGGCGCAACCCCACCATTGAAAGCGCTTGGGGTCAGAGCGAGCGCACTAACAGACATTTCCCGTAGTCCATGACAAAAGGAGTCGAATCCAGAACGAGCACGCCGAATGACAGCGCCCTTGCCTAACAGCCCCGAAACAAGGCCACCAACGCAACGGCCGGGGGGCTTTTCAGCCATCTGCATATGCCAGGTCAAGCGGATTTGAACTGCGATACGGCATTTTCTTTTAAATATCGCGCTCGTCGTCCGCCCCCATTCCCCGCCGGTAAACATATTGTGATCGTCGAAAATTGCCCTTCCAATGAGGCGCCTGCGCACGGCAGGGAGTGTCGTCAACGACAGATGCTGACGGACTGGGTGCCTTCTCGAGCGCGCCTGTAAACATGTAGGGCATGATGCAGGTTGGGTTTCTGAATTTTTACGGTGCAGTTTTAAATGTCGCCCAGCAACGAACTTCATTGATCGCCGACAATATAGCGAACGCCGACACCCCCGGTTACAAGGCCGTCGACGTGCCGTTTGATACGGCGATGACCGCACAGCTGGCCGACCCCGCCAATGCATCCGTTCCAACCGAGTATCGCGCCGGCGGCACAGTCAGTTTGGACGGTAACGACGTCTCTCTGGATCAGGAGCGCGTCGAGGCGGCCCAGACGGGTGAGCAGATGATTGGTGCTGCTACCTTTCTGCACCAATCGACGGCTGACCTGGTGACTGCGCTGCGACCCAACCCGAGCGGCAGTTGACATGGCAGATATTTTTTCAATCGTCGGCAGTTCGCTGACCGCTCAGGATGCGCGGATGAGCGTGATCGCCGCGAACATGGCGAACGCTGACACTGTTACACCTCCGGGCGGCACGCCTTATCGGGCCCGCGAGGTCGTGTTCCAGGCTGCGCCTGTCGATGCCGGAGACGGTGAGCTCGCCGATGCCGGCACTATTGATACGGACAGCGGTGATACGGCGGGTCAGGCTCTCGGAGTAACGGTTGCAGGCACAGTGCAGACGAACGCATCGCCGACCGCAGACCTATGATCCTGGCAGTCCCTATGCGGATGCGCAAGGCTACGTCACGGGCTCCAATGTTTCTCAGGTTGAGCAAATGGTGGACCTGATCAACTCATCCAACA
Organism: uncultured Alphaproteobacteria bacterium; assembly: GCA_963834475.1. Taxonomy (GTDB): domain Bacteria; phylum Pseudomonadota; class Alphaproteobacteria; order Acetobacterales; family Acetobacteraceae; genus Acidisoma. The sequence continues at coordinate 1,025,973 of CAWIBZ010000005.1, forward strand.
GCTATGCCGCCTCAGTGGCAGTGCTTCAGCAAGCCGGCCGTGTTGATCAGCAAATGCTTTCAAGCTTTGAGGTGTCGTAGTGACAAATCTTGCGGTTCCAAGTTCAACGTCATCCTTTTCGACGGCGGCGTCGACAACCGCGCGCTCAGGCTCGGCAACATCCGGCAGTAGCAGCTCCGGCAGCGCCGGTTCGGCGGCGACACTGACCCAATCGGACTTTCTCCAGCTCTTAACAGCGCAGCTTCAATATCAGACGCCGACCTCCCCTGCGGACCCCACGCAGCTAGCTTCGGAATTTGCTGAGATTTCGACCGTCGACGGCATTAACCAACTGAACACCACGGTCACCGGCATGCAGTCCGGCAACGCCGCGTCGCAGATGGCACAGGCCGCGACGCTGGTGGGCAAGCAGGTCGCCGTTTCCGGCAATGCTCTGACGCCAAATGCCTCCGGTTCAGCGGAGGGTGCATTCAGCCTGGCAGGTCCCGCCCAGAACGTGAATGTCACCGTTTTGTCGCCGGATGGAACTGTCGCCGGCTCGATCAAGCTTGGATCACTCGCGGCCGGGCAGCAGAGCTTCACTTGGAATGGCGGCCTGCCGGGCCAGCAATACGACTACCAGGTCAGCGCCACCTCATCCTCCAACGCCCCCGTTTCCGTCACGCCCTATACCGTCTATACCGTGGACAGCGTCAATGTGTCGGGGTCAACGCCCAGCTTTAACGTGCAGGGCAATGCAGCTCCCATCCCCGTATCCTCCATCCAGACCGTTCTTGGAACTACCTCGTCATGAGCTTGCAAACGGCGCTTTCCGGGCTTAACGCGGCGCAGACCGGGATCGACACGATCTCGAATGACCTTGCCAACGCAAACACGACGGCGTTCAAGAATCAGACGGCGTTGTTTTCGGACATGTACCCCGAAGATGAGACGGATGTCCCCGGCATCGGCGCATCGACCGAAGCCATTTCGTCCGACTTCTCCCAGGGGATTTCGATGGCGACCGGCAATGCCCTCGATGCCGCTATTCAGGGCAACGGCTTCTTCATCGTCGGCGCCAACGGGCAGCAGCAATATACGCGCGACGGTGCCTTTGAACTCAACACGCAGGGACAGTTGGTGACGTCCACCGGCGCCGATGTCCTTGGCTATGCGACGGCCGGAGGGAATGTCTCGGCGACCTTGTCTCCCATCACCATCAACACCGGGGCTATACCGGCGGTGCCCACGAGCACGCTCGGGCTGCCGGTGAGCCTCAATACCGGGGATGCGCTTTTGCCGGCCGGTACGGTTCCGGTGCCCGGCAACCCCGCTACTTATGATGAGGCAACGTCTGTTGTCACTTACGACTCGTTGGGCAACGCGAACACCGTAAATCTGTATTTCAGCCAGGTGGCACCCGCAACCGCCGGCGGCACCCCGAGCTGGCAAGTTTATGCTCAGCCCGTGACCTCTGCGGGAACCGCAACAGGGGCGCCCGCCCTCCTGACGACCCTGACATTCAACCCCAATGGCACGCTGGCAGCCGGCGGCGCGCCGACGCTGAATGTGAATTGGGCGAATGGCTCCGCCAACTCCGCGATCGCTTTCAATTTCGGCGGAACGACGCTTGGCGCACAGACTTTCGCGGTCGGCACTCCGACCAATAACGGATCAGCCGCGGGCAGCTTCAGCGGCGCCGCAATAACCTCCACCGGCGCAGTGCAGGCGACCTACAGCAATGGCCAGACTGTCACCTTCGGCACTCTCGGGCTTGCCAATTTTATCAATCAGGAGGGGCTGCAGCCCGTATCCGGCAATCTTTATGCTGCAACCCCGACGTCCGGTCAGCCCGCAGTCAATGTTCCAGGGTCCGGCCAGTCCGGGCTACTTCAAAGTGGCTACCTCGAGCAGTCGAATGTCTCCACATCAACATCGCTGGTCGACCTGATTCAGTACCAGCAGGCTTATGAAGCCAACGCCACCGAGATTCAGACCGAGCAGCAGAACTTCACGAAGCTCTCGCAGATCTGATCATGAGCATCGACGCCCTCTATACAGCGATGGCTGGGTTACAGGCCGCCAATGCGCAGATGGCTGCCCTGTCATCGAACCTGGCCAATGCGCAGACCACGGGTTATGCCGCCGTGCAGGCGGCAACCGAGGCCGCTCCTTACCAAGGCACATCCGCGCCGGGCGGTGCGGACGTGGTGGCCTTGTCTGCCGGGCCCGATACCCAGGCGGGCGCACTGACCCACACCAACGATCCAATGAACCTCGGCTTCGGTGGCGATGCCTGGATGGAAGTCCAGACGCCAAGCGGCGTTGCCTTGACACGCGACGGCATGCTGCAGGTGACCAATGCTGGGATTTTGGCGGATAGCGCCGGGAATGCGGTGCTGGACCCGAATGGCCAACCGATCAGCCTGCCGCGCCTCGCCAATATGCAGATCGGCCCGGACGGAACCATATCCGGTGTGCCCGCCGGTCAGGCCGGCGGGCCGTCGCAATCCTATGACCAGATCTATCTGGTCGGGACGCCACAAGCGCCGATGACCGCGCTCGGCGGATCGCTGTTTCAACCGGGCGCGGGCGCGGCACTGCAGCCCGCGCAGAATGGATCGGTCAGCCAGGGCTATCTGAATGCGAGTAATGTCAACGTGACACAGGCAATGATGGAGCTGATCGACACGAGCCGGTCATACCAGATGCAGACGGATCTTTTGAAAACCCAATCCGGCACTAACCAGCAGCTCAACACGCTGCTGTCCCAGGGATAACCGCGATGGATCACGCACTCGATACAATCGCGACGGGGCTGCAGGCCAGTCAGACGATGATGGATACCATCGCTGACAACCTGTCTAACGTGAACACGACGGGCTACAAGTCTGAAACGCCTGAGTTCCAGACGCTGCTGTACCAGGACGGCATTCAGCCCGGTGCACAATCCACCGGGCAGACCGTCTACCCGTCCGGCCTGGAACTCGGCACCGGCGTCAAGACCGCGTCGATTGCTGACGTGCTGACGCAGGGAACGCTGACCAGCACGGGCAATCCGCTAAACGTCGCGATCAACGGCGCCGGCTATTTCCAGATTGTGCAGCCCAACGGGCAGATCGCCTATACGCGCGACGGCGACTTTCAGCTCAATCAAAAAGGCCAGCTGGTGAATTCGAGCGGCTATCAGGTGCTGCCGAACATCACGATTCCGGCGAATGCGACGAGCGTGACGATCGGTACCGACGGAACCGTCTCGGTGACCATGCCAGGCGCGCAGGCAGCAATGCAGGTCGGGCAGTTGCAGCTTGCGAGCTTTGTCAATCCGCAAGGCTTGCAGCCGCTCGGAAACAACCTTTTGGCCAATACCACGGCCAGCGGCGCCGCGATCGTCGGCGCGCCCCAGAGCAATGGACTTGGTTCGGTTAACCAGAACTACCTGGAATCTTCGAACGTCGACGTCGTGGAATCGATGGTGAATATGATATCGGCCGAGCGCGCCTATCAGCTCGGAACCCAGGTCGCCTCTGCTGTTGACAACCAGCTCAACTATCTCGCCCAAGCGGCCCAGGGGTGAGCCTGTCTCTGCCAAAACTCGGTGATCTTCGACGCGGCACGGCGGCTCTGCTTGCGTCGGCCGGCCTGTGTCTCGTCGCGGGTTGCGCCACAGAAGCGCCCGGCCCCCGTTCTTTGGTTCAACCCGAGGATTTCCCGATCAGCGTATCGCAGGGACCGCTCGCCGAGAACGGCTCAGTGTTTCCGGTGACAACCTCCGGCTCGCTTTATGAGCCGAAGCGGGATTGGCGGCCGGGTGATCTTGTTGCTATTGACATAGTGACCAGCACGACCGCCGCAAACAATGATGCGACAACCATCAATCGCGCAGGCAGTATCCAGAACACCGTCACCAGTTTCATGGGTGTGCCTCTGAACTTCGGCAGCTTGGCCGGCACGCCATTTTCCCCTAACATCAACACCTCTCAGTCACAGCAATACACAGGAACCGGAACCGAGGCAGCGTCGAATAACATTACGGGGCAAGTCGAGGCGGTCGTCACGCGCGTCGATCCCAACGGCACGCTGAGCCTTACCGGGCGGACCAACGTTAACGTCAACGGCAACGTGACCACGATCGTCGTGACAGGCTATGCGAGCCCGGATGATATTACAGCGAATGCCACGATCAGCTCGAACAATGTTGCTGACATGAATGTTCAGTATGTCGGGAACGGCCCCACCAACGACGCGCACCAGGTACCATGGTTACAGCAAGTTCTTGCAAAAGTCTGGCCCTTCTAAGCGGCTTCGCATTCCTTGGCCTGTTGCCCAGGAGCGGATTGGCGGCGGAGACCACGACGATCGGCTCCCTGGTGACAGTTGCCGGTGCACCATCCAATCAGCTCTATGGCTATGGCCTGGTGGTCGGCTTGCCCGGCACGGGGGACCAGACAACCGAAGTGCCCTATACGCAGCAGACGATTCTCAACATGCTGCGCAACATGGGCATTACCCTCACGGGCGTGAATTTTATGCAGCCGCAGGATGTCGCCTCTGTCATGGTGACAGCAGAGGTTCCGGCCTTTGCCGGCGCGGGCCAGCATGTCGATGCCATTGTTTCTGCAGCGGGCGATGCGGTATCGCTCGCCGGCGGTGTTTTGTTGCCGACACCACTTCGCGGCGGCAACGGTCAAATCTACGCGCAAGCCCAGGGGCCGCTGCTGGTAAGCGGCTTTGCGGTCAGCGCTGCCGGCAATACAGCGAGCACCAATGTCCCGACGGTCGGCTCGCTTCCCGGCGGCGCGATCATGTCGACCAGTATTCCGGCGAGCTTTGCGACGAACAACCTGACCCAGCTTATGGTGAACACGCCCGGCTACCAGGCGGCGCAGAACATCGCGGATGTGATCGATGCGGCCTACGGGCCAAGCGCGGCAACCGCGGTTTCTCCCGGTGAGGTTGATCTGCAGAACTACGCATCGAATTCGGTCCGGTTCATTGCCAATGTCCTGGCCTTGCCGATCTCTGAGGCCAGCCAGGAGCCGACGATCGTCGTCGACGCGCAAAGCGGCACCATTGTCATGAATGCGGGCGTGCAGCTCCGGCCTGCGGTTGTCTCCCATGGCGATCTGACCGTCAGCATTTCCACGACTAACGGCGTCAGCCAGCCTGCGCCATTCAGCCTTGGCACCACCCAGACGGTGCAGAATACCGTGGTCAGTGCCACTCAAGGTAGAGCAAAAGTCATTTATCTTCCAAACAGCGCCACGCTCGCCGAAGTTGCCCAGGCATTGGACGCCGTCGGCGCAACGCCGTCCGACCTGGTGGCCATCGTTCAGGCTCTCAAGCTGGCCGGCGCCATCACCGGGGCCGTGAAAGTTATCTGATGACCGTGACCGCAGCCATTGCGGCTGGGCCCGCCGCAGCACCGAGCGCCGCCGCGGCGGTCAAGAGGATGGAGGGTATGTTGTGGTACAACATGCTCTCCGAGATGAACCAAAGCGGGTTGGATTCCAGCGAACTCGGCCCAGGCGGCGATGCTTATCAAGGCATGTTTCTCTGGAATATCGCTCAAAACGACTTCGGCAAATACGACGATACGCTGGTGTCGGCCACCTTGCGCCAGATCGGCGGGCGCTCCGCGCTGCCTCCGACAACCGAGGGCACGACCGCGTCCAACCCCTCGGCCCCTGTGTCCGATGCGACACGCGCCACCTCTGGCAAGAGCGATGGCGGGGTCGAGGATGCCATCTTGCTCGCGCGCGCCACCGAACTTGCCCGCACAATCTGGCCGGCAATTCAGGCAGCCGCGTCTGTGCTCCGGGTGCCGGCCGTGGCCGTACTGGCGCAAGCCGCGTTGGAGACCGGCTGGGGCGCGGCTGCACCGGGCAATAACCTCTTCGGCATTAAAGCCAGCGGCGGCGAGGTTGGAACTGCCCACTCAACACATGAAATGGTAAATGGCAATCTATCGCCAGCGACCGCAAGTTTTCGAGACTATGGTTCGATGTCTGAAAGCATCAAAGATTACGTTCAGGTTTTGCAATCGGCGTTTTCCGGCGCGGTCGGCCAGACCTCGGTGAGCGGATTTGCCAACGCTCTCCAGGCGGATGGCTTTGCGACAGACGACAGCTACGCCACGAAGATTATCGAGATTGCGCAATCCCCAACGATGGCGCAGGTGCTGCAGTCGGTCTCCGCTCCGAACAGCGACCCTGCAGCAGAGTAGATGGCGAACCTATAGGAACACGCTATGAGTGGATTGACTGGCGCCATTGAAACTGCGCTGACCGGCCTTGAGGCATTTCAGAGCGGTATCAGTACGATTTCCCAGAACCTTGCGAACGAACTTACGCCCGGCTATGCTGTGGAGAGCACGGATATCACCACGGTGGACGATGGCGTGCCGGGCAGCGCCGGTGACGGTGTGCAGTCGCAGATTGTCCGTGCCGCTGATGGATTTGCAGCGGGTGTACTGCGTACCGCAAACAGCGCGAGTGCGGCTGCAAGCACGACGTCGTCGGCCTTGACCGGACTTTCTGACGCGTTGACCGACAACGGCGACATCCAGACAGCCATCAATCAGTTTTTTCTCGATGTAGGGACGCTCGCCTCCAACCCAACGAGCGCAGCGCAGCAGCAGACCGTCATCTCCGACGGCCAGACCATTGCCGGGAGCTTCCAGAGCGCTGCCGGTTCGATTACGGATACGATGGCGGGGGCCACCAGCGCCCTGCAAGAGAATGTCGGCGAAGCTAATAGTCTTTTGGGTCAATTGGCGACCATCAATGGTGAGTTGGCAACGAGCCCCAATGACCCCAGCCTGATCGATCTCCAGGAGTCGGCGTTGAATTCCCTTTCGGGCGTGCTTTCGGTCAATGTGACGCCGTCTGGCACGGGCGGTCAGGTTCTCATCTCGACCGGAGGAACGATGCTGCTCATTCAGGCAGGTGCGCAGACCCTCGCGGTCGCCGGCGGAACTGACGGATCTCCGCCCGTGGTGACGGCCGGCGCGGCAGCGACTCCGCTGGCGCTTTCAGGAAATGACGGCACAATTGGCGGTAACCTGCAGGCGTGGCAGTCCGGCGCGACGGCACTGCAGGGCGTGAATACGCTGGCTGTGCTTTTTGCCAGCGCCGTGAACACATCGCAGGCGCAGGGGCTTACCACGACAGGCGCCCAGGGCGGCGATCTGTTCTCTGTACCAGCACCGAGCGTCACAGCAGGCACGGCCAACGCGGGAACCGGCGTGCTGACAGCTCAGCTCACCAACGCAAGCGCCTTGCCATCAGATGGAGGCCCCTTCCTGCTCAGCTACAACGGCAGCTCCGGGTGGAGCGCGGTCGACCAGAGCACGAACCAATCCTATAATCTCGGGACCGGCACCAATCTGAGCTTCGCGGGCATGGCGATTACCGTTTCGGGCAATCCCGCGAGCGGCGACACGTTTCTTCTCAATCCTGCACCGGGTGCGGCTGCAAGCATGAGCGTTACCACGTCCCAGGGCAGCGCCATTGCAAGCGCCGATCCGTATGTGGCAACGCCGGGCGCTTTGCAGGGAGATGGATCAATCCTGGACGACAATGCCGGGTCGATCGTCGCGGGCAGCGACAGCGTGACGAATACGCCCGCTCCGGGCGCGGCCGTGGTGCCCGCGAGCTACTACGGCCAGCCACTCCAGGTCACGTTCACATCCGCCACCGGCTATAATGTGGAAACAACCACAACTCCCGCCACCACCATCGCCAGCGGTAGCTTGCCTGACGGGAATGTGGCCATCGCCTATCCTGCCGATGGCGCAGCCTCCGGTACATATTGGCAATTGCCGATCTCCGGAACGCCGGCTGCCGGCGACGTGCTGACCCTCATGCCAGGAGGCAGCGGTAGTGGCAGCAACGCCACCCGCATGGCCGATCTGTGGGCTGCACCGGGCACGACCGCTGGCGGAACCCTGCAGCAAACAGTCATCGGCTTCGGATCGCAGCTCGGCACGAACGCACAGCAGGCGCAGCAACAGGCATCCGTGACATCGGCCCAGTTGACCACCGCGACATCAAATTTGCAGTCCATCGCGGGCGTGTCTTCGGACCAGCAAGCGGTACTCCTGACGCAATATTCCCAGGCTTACCAGGCAGCAGCTCAGGTCGTTTCTTCTGCAAACACGATGTTCACAAGCCTGCTTCAGGCGGTCGATGCGTGAGCGACGTCGCAAGCATGCAAAATCGATCTGGACTGACGAGAATATCGCGATGAGTGTGGCACGCTGATGCGCAAATTGCTGTTGATTGCCGGTGGCATCGTCCTTGCCCTCGTGGCTTGCGTCGGAGCCACGATCGGCATAATGAAATTCGTGTACCCCGCCGCGATTGGCGAGGCAGCGGCAACGCCTGTAAAAGTTGCGGCGAAGCCCCTGTTTTTTGCGAGCATTGATGACGTGACGGTAAGTGTCCCGCCAGATACCGGTGATCCGGCCACGTCTTACGTCGAGTTTGGGATGCAGTTTGCAACCCATGATCAGCACGCCCTTGAGACCTTTTCTCGCCTTCAGCCGATCATCAAGGCAGACATCATCAATATTTTGATGAGTGAGACAACTCACAGTTTGCAGGATGCGAACGCCAGAGCCGCTCTTATCCAGAGCTGCCTTAAAGTGGCGAATGACGTTCTGAGCAAAGAGGCCAGCTACACGCCGGCCAATCCCTTTACGGCAGGGTACATCACCAACCTTGTGGTTCAGGACTAGGCATGGCTCCGGACGTCGGGAGTTCGGCGATCCTGTCGATGATAGGATCGCTTACGGCGATTCTCGCTGCACTGGCCGGCTTCGCCTACCTTGCCAAGTGGTTCCAGCGCCGCAGTCCGCGTCAGCCTCGGGTAGCGCAGCACGCGATCAGCGTCATTGCGACACGGCACATCGGTTGGCAGGCCTCGCTGCAGATCGTAGAGGCTGACGGGCAGCGTTTTCTGATCGGGACAAGCCGCTCCGGTATCACGTCCATCGGTCCACTTGACCGGTCCCGAAACAGTTTCGAGGACCTTGCTCACGCCCTGGGCAAGGCGCCTCAGCATTTTGAGATGGACCCATGAAGTGCCTGCGCCTTGCAGGGCACCTTTCGGTGCTGATTGCATTGTTTTTGAGCCTGCCGGCGCTTGCCCATGCGGCGACGCCGGACGGGCTGACGCTGATGAGCACCACGCCCACGCAGACAGGCGAAGCCTATTCGCTTGACGTTCGGACGCTTCTCATCATCACGGGCCTCGCCTTTCTGCCGGGCATTCTCCTGCTCATGACGGCGTTCACCCGGATCATTATTGTCTTGTCCATTCTGCGGCAGGCGCTAGGGCTGCAGACAACGCCGCCGAACATGGTTTTGGCTGCCTTGGCGCTCGCGCTCACCATTTTTGTGATGCGCGGTGTCATCAAGGAGGAGCAGCAGGACGCGCTGCAACCCTACCTGTCCGGGCAGATCACGTTTGAAGCGGCCGTGCAGGCCGCGACGCCGCCTATTCAGAATTTCATGCTGGGGCAAACCCGCAAGGACGCGCTGCATCTCTTCGTCGATCTCAGCGGCGGACATTTTGCAACGCCTAAGGATGTTCCTCTGTCGGTCCTGGTGCCGGCCTTTTGTACGTCAGAACTCGAAACGGCGTTTCAAATCGGCTTTCTGATCTACATTCCCTTCGTGTTGATCGACCTCGCCGTCGCCTCCGTGCTGATGTCTCTGGGCATGATCATGGTGTCGCCGACATTGATCTCCCTGCCCTTGAAGCTGTTGATGTTTGTTTCAATCCATGGCTGGGTGCTGATCCTTGGCTCTTTGGCTAACAGCTTCGTCGGCACGCCGGCGTAGCATCCGCATGCCTCTGTACTTAAGGCTTCTGCATGATGCGCTGGCCACCGAGTTTCAGGCGATTCTGCCGATCGTGATGATTCTCTTGGCAAGCGGATTGGCGACCGGAATTTTACAAGCGGCCTTCCAGATCGAGGACGGCGCTTTCAGCCTCTTGCCCAGACTGATCATCATGATCGCGATCGCGATGCTCGGCGGCTTCGGCCTGGTCGGCACCTTCAAAGCGCTGGCGGTTCTTTGGCTCGGTCACGCGGCTCTCCTGGTCCATCAATCATGGTCCTGACGGACAAGGAAGTACTGGCCTGGCTCGGACAGTTTCTATGGCCGTTCCTGCGCATCACCGGGCTGTTCCTGACAGAGCCCTATTTCGGCTCCAGTTTCATCCCAGGCCGTGTAAAGGCCCTGTTGGCGGCATGTCTGGCAGCCATGCTCGCCGCCTGGCTGCCGCCACTGCCCGCATTTCCCGAGCAGGCGGCCCCTGCGATCTATCAGGGCGTCGTCCAGATCGCATTTGGCGCGACGCTCGGCATGGTGATGCAGATTGTCGTCTCCGCTGTCTCCAGCACGGGGGAAATTGCCGGCCTCGCCATGGGGCTGAGCTTTGCCGAATTGCAATTCACGGGCGTGACCGGCGCGACGCAGGTTCTGTACGACATCATGTCCTGGGCCGCACTGCTGGGATACATCGCCGTTGGCGGTCCGGTTTGGCTGTTTGCGGCGATCGCACACTCATTCCAGGGCGGCACGGCCACAATCGACATTTCCTCCCTCCCGGCTCTCATCTCCCTCGGCGGCACAATCTTTACAACTGCCGTGCTCCTGGCACTGCCGGTGCTCGCGGTCTCCTTGAGCATCAACGTCACCGTCGGGCTGGTCACGGTGTTCGCCCCGCAGCTCAACCTTCTGACCATCGGGTTTCCGCTGCTGATCCTGGGCGGCACAGCGATATTGATGGCATCGCTCGGGCATCTGAATCACGAAATCGAGCATCTCCTGACCATCGCAGTGCGTCTCATCGCGCGGATGATTTCCCATGGCTGAAGATGACGGTGGGGACAAAAAGCACGCACCGACCGAGCGTCGCCTCCGCCAGGCGGCCGAGCGCGGAGACGTGGTCCGGTCTATAGACCTGCCGAAGGCGGCGGCAGTCGTGCTGGCAACGACCATCGGATTGAATGCGGCAGCGGCAGTCGGGACAAGGATGGATACCTATTTCGCCGCCTTCTTTACCGAGTTGGGTTCGGGCAGCACCGGGCTGGCGCTCGGCTGGACCACGACGGTCATTGGCCAGATCGCGCCGCTGCTGGTGTTGATCGGAGCCTTCTCGGCTGCTGTCAGCCTGCTTTTCGGCGGCTGGAGCTTTTCGCTCACCGCGCTGACGCCGGATTTTTCGAAATTCGCCCCCTCGCATGGGCTCGGTGAGATGTTCTCGGCTTCGTCCATGACCGAGACCTTCAAGTCCGTTATCAAGTTTATTGTCATCGGCGGCGTGGGCGGTTTGCTGATCTATGACCATGCGCTGCCCTTCCTGTCTCTCTCCGGGGCGGCCTACCCCAGCGGCGGGGCGGCCGTAGCACTCTGCCTGCAGATCCTGGCCGGGGTTTGTGTCGCGATCTGCGGCGTGGCGGCGATGGATATGGGCGTGCAGTTCTGGCTGCACCGGCGCAAACATCGCATGTCCGATCAGGAACTGCGCGACGAGATGAAGGAGGTAGTCGGGAATCCCCAGGTGAGGCAACGCCAGCGCGCGATCGCGCGGCGCATGGCGCGCGCAAGACAGATGCGGCGGATTCCCGAGGCCTCCGTTGTCGTGACAAACCCGACGCATTTTGCCGCGGCGATCCGCTACCGGCGCGGGCAGGACCAAGCGCCGATACTTTTGGCCAAAGGGGTCGGATTGCTGGCGGCCGAGATTATCAAGCAGGCCAGGAGCCACGGCATTCCGATTGTCGAGGCACCGCCTTTGGCCCGGGCCATTTACCGGCATGTCGAACCCGACGACCCTATTCCCGTCGCTCTATACCGCGCTTGCGCTGAAATCCTGGCCTATGTCTGGCGCTTGCAAGCCTGGCGGACTGCGCGCGACCAGCGGTCAAAACCCAGTCCGCCCCGCATCAAGGAGTCCGACATCCCGCTCGCGGCCCAGGGACCGCAGAGCGGATCATCGTCGGCAGAGCGTGCCAGCCCGGATCAGCCGCGAAGCGGATGAGCCGCGATGGCGACGATCCTGAAGGCGTGGCCCAGGTTTGCAGCGGAACCGCCGCAGGCGTATCCTGGCAAACGTTATGCTGTGCGGCACCCGCCCGGATGAGTTCCTCTGCCGCCAAGGTGTGAGACCAGGGTTGTGAAAAATCCCAAGGCACAGGCATGGCTCTTTTTTATCGGATCCTCCGTCCTGCTTGCGCTCGTGCTCTTCCTTTCGGCAGGGACGCTCAACTACTGGCAGGCATGGGCCTATCTTTGCGTAGGCACGATATCGAACATCCCGCTCACGCGTTACCTCAGTAACGATCCGGTCCTGCTGGAACGCCGGCTGAAAGCCGGCCCCTGGGCAGAGCAGCGGCCCATTCAGAAGATCATCGTGCTTTGCCTTCTGCTTACGACAATGGCCGCGTTCATCCTGCCCGCGCTCGATCGCCGCTTCGGCTGGTCAGGCATATCGCCCTGGCTCTCGCTCGCGGGCGATGTCCTGATCCTGCTGAGCATGTGGATGGCATACCGGGTCTTCCAGGAGAACGCCTTCGCCTCCGCGACCGTCGAAATCCGCCGCGGCCAGAAAGTCGTCTCCACCGGGCCTTACGCCATTGTACGCAATCCGATGTATGCGAGCGCGGCGCTCTATTTCATCGGCCTGTCCCTGGCGCTCGGCTCCTACTGGGGGCTCGTTCCAGCCGTCCTCTCAATTCTCTGCATGGTCGTGCGCCTCTTTGACGAAGAGAAATTCCTCGCCCGGAACCTGCCCGGCTACACGGAATACTGTGCCAAAGTCCGGTCACATCTCATACCGGGACTTTTTTGAGCCCCCGGCGGCGGCCAGCCACGTTCAGAGCGCCAGCAAATCCCGCGTGTGGCGCGCGATCATCAATTCCTCATTGGTCGGAATGACGCGGAGATCCACCGCGCTGTCGCCGCGGCTGATGACACCGGCATGGGCGCCATTGGCCTTGGCATCGAGGCGGAGGCCGAGCCAGGCAAGGCGGAGCGCCACCGCCGCCCGGATCTCTGCCGAATGTTCGCCGATGCCGGCGGTGAAGACGAGGCCATCGAGGCCGCCGAGGGCGCTGACCAGCGCGCCCGCTTCCCAGGCCAGGCGATAGACGAAGAGATCGAGCGCCTCGCGCGCGGCCGCGGCATCACTCGCGAGCAAGGTGCGGACATCGCCGCTGATGCCTGAGACGCCGAGCAGGCCCGACTGGCGGTAGAGCATGTCCTCGATGCCGTCCGCGTCATGGCCCTGGCGCAGCAGGTAGAGGAGCACGCCGGGATCGATGACGCCGGGCCGTGTTGCCATGACAAGGCCGTCGAGCGCACTGAAGCCCATGGTGGTGGCGATGCTCTGGCCAGCCTTGATTGCGCAAAGGCTGGCGCCCGAGCCGAGATGGGCGATGATGACGCGCCCGCGCGCAAGATGCGGCGCCTCCGTTTTCAGGCGTTCGGCGATATATTCGTATGACAATCCGTGAAAGCCGTAGACCTCTACACCTTGTTCTGCAATCGCGCGCGGCAGGCCGTAGCGCCGCGCCACGGGTGGCATGGTGCGATGGAAGGCCGTGTCGAAGCAGCCGATCTGCGGCAGGTGCGGGCGCGCCTCCGCGATTGCGCGGACGGGGGCCAGATTGAGCGGCAGATGCAGCGGATCGAGCGGGCTCAGCTTGTCGATGGCCGCGAGCGTCGGGGGATCGAGCCGCGCCGGGCCGCTGAAAGCGGCGCCGCCATGCACGATGCGATGGCCCACGGCCCGCAGGCGCTCCTGCCCGAGATGCCCGTCCACGAAGGTCAGCAGTTCATCCAGGACATGAGTGTAGGAGGCGTTGTCCTCGCGCGCCCAGCGCCGTTCGATCAGGACCGTCCCCTGGTCATCCACGGCATGGAAATGCGGGACGGATGAAAGGTTTTCGATTTCGCCGTGCAAGGATTCATGGAGGTCCCGCGCGGCATCGAAAAGCGCGAATTTGATGCTGGACGAGCCGGCATTGAGTGTCAGGATGGAACCGTTGCTACCCATCGGTCATGCCTCGCACGGGGATCATAAAACATCCGGCGCGGGGCCAGGCCGCGCCGGATGGCAGGACAGGCGGATCCTAGCGGTGCCAGCGCCAGTTCACGATCTCGGGCATGTCGTCTCCATGTTCGCTGACATAGAGCTTATGCCTCTGGATGGTTGACCAGTAGCGGTCGCGTGCCGCGGGCACTTCGGCGGCGAGCCTGGGGATACGCTCGATCGCATCAAGCGTGAGCTGGAAACGGTCGAGGTTGTTGATGACGACCATGTCGAAGGGGGTCGTCGTCGTGCCTTCCTCCTTGTAGCCCCGCACATGGATATTGGTGTGGTTATGGCGGCGATAGGTCAGCTTATGAACCAGCGCCGGATAGCCGTGGAAGGCGAAGACGACCGGCTTGTCCTTCGTGAACAGCGCGTCGAACTCGCTGTCTTCGAGGCCGTGCGGATGCTCAGAATTCGGCTGCAGGACCATGAGGTCAACCACGTTGACGACGCGGATCCTGATATCCGGCACCGCCGCGCGCAGCAGTGTCACGGCGGCGAGCGTTTCGACCGTTGGCACATCGCCCGCGCAGGCCATGACGACATCGGGCTCGCCCTCGTCGCTCGCCCAGTCCCAGATGCTGGCGCCCGTCATGCAGTGCTTGATGGCGGCGTCCATATCCAGCCACTGCCATTCCGGCTGCTTACCGGCAACGATCAGGTTGATGTAGTTGCGGCTGTGCAGGCAATGGTGGGCAACCGAGAGCAGGCAGTTCGCATCCGGCGGCAGGTAGATGCGCGCGATATCCGATTTCTTGTTCGAGACCAGATCCATGAAGCCCGGATCCTGGTGGGAGAAGCCGTTATGGTCCTGCCGCCAGACATGGGAGGTGAGCAGGTAGTTGAGCGAGGCGATGGGCTTGCGCCAGGGAATGTCACGCGTGACCTTCAGCCATTTCGCGTGCTGGTTCATCATGGAGTCGATGATGTGGATGAAGGCCTCGTAGCAGCTGAAGAAGCCGTGGCGGCCGGTGAGCAGATAGCCTTCCAGCCAGCCCTGGCAGAGATGCTCGCTCAATACTTCCATGACACGGCCATCGGCCGCGAGATCGATATCGACCGCGGCGGTCTCCGCCATCCATTCCTTGCCGGTGACGTCATAGACGGCATCCAGACGGTTGGACGCGGTCTCATCGGGGCCGAAGATGCGGAAATTCTTCCGCTCCATGTTCGCCTTCATGACGTCACGGAGGTAGTGGCCGAGCACGCGCGTCGCTTCCGCGCGCACGGCGCCCGGCGTTTTCACCTCGACCGCATAGGCGGGAAAATGCGGCAGCGACAGAGACTGCATGATCTCGCCGCCATTGGCATGCGGGTTGTAGCCCATGCGGCGATGGCCGGTCGGCGCGATTTCGGCGAATTCGCTGCGGAAACGGCCCTGCTCGTCAAAGAGTTCCTGCGGGCGGTAGCTGCGCAGCCAGTCTTCCAGGATCCTCAGATGCTCGGGATCCTGGAAGTTGGCGACGGGAACCTGATGGGCGCGCCAGGTGCCTTCCACCGGCTGGCCGTCCACGGTTTTCGGACCGGTCCAGCCTTTCGGCGTGCGCAAGACGATCATCGGCCAGCGCGGGCGCTCGGGCGGCTGCACGGCATCCGGGCCACGCGCCGCCGCCTGGATCTCCCTGATGCGGGCCAGGATGCTGTCGAGCGTCGCGGCCAGCTGCTGATGCACGGCCGCCGGGTCATCCCCCTCCACGAAATGCGGCTCGTAGCCGTAGCCGCGCATGAGGTCGGCCAGTTCCTCGTGGCTGATGCGGGCCAGCACGGTCGGGTTCGCGATCTTGAAGCCGTTGAGGTGCAGGATCGGCAGAACGGCACCGTCCCGCGCCGGGTTGATGAACTTGTTGGAATGCCAGCTCGTGGCGAGCGCCCCGGTTTCCGCCTCGCCATCGCCGACGACGCAGGCGACGATCAGATCCGGATTGTCGAAGGCGGCGCCATAGGCATGGGCGAGCGAATAGCCGAGTTCGCCGCCTTCATGGATCGAGCCCGGGGTTTCCGGCGCCACATGGCTCGGAATACCGTACGGCCAGGAGAACTGGCGGAAGAGGCGGCTGAGGCCACCCTTGTTGCGCTCGATGGCCGGATAGCGCTCGGTATAGGAGCCTTCGAGATAGGTCTGGGCCACGAGGCCTGGGCCGCCATGCCCCGGACCGATGACGTAGATCATGTCCAGGTCGTTGTTTTTGATCAGACGGTTGAGGTGGACATAGAGCATGTTGAGGCCGGGCGTGGTGCCCCAGTGGCCGAGCAGGCGCGGCTTCACATGATCGAGCGTCAAGGGCTGTTCGAGCAGGGGATTGTCGCGCAGGTAGATCTGCCCCACGGACAGGTAGTTGGCCGCGCGCCAATAGGCATCCATTTTGCGCAGCAGTTCGGGGGACAGGGGGCCGTTCTGGTTACGGCTTGTTGTTGGCGCCGCTACTTCAGACATCAGGGTACTCCTGCAAGACAGATGGAACGGATCAGGCCAGCCGCATCCGGAGAGGGGCGATGATAAACCCGGAGTGAGGCGACCTCTCGAACGCGGCGTCAGCCCTCTCACATCCAAGACCGACACTCGTTGACGCAGATCAAACACCGTCGCCTATCTTGCGGAGATAAGCCGAAATTCCCAGCCACGAGCTTGGGCGCGCCTTGCAGGAAATGGCATGAACTTTCGGAGACAGCGCAGGCGCAACGATGGCGCGGCACCGGGCACGCCACTTTGTCTCAGCGTGTGCGGAGTTGGTCCAGCAGCGCGTGCCGCACATTCTCGGGCAGGGATGTCTCGATCGCGCTGCACAGCCGCCGCACCTGCCGGCGCGTCTCATAGAGCTGATCCATGAGCGACAGGACAACCGGGAGCGCGTCTTCGTCCAGGCCCAGATCGTCGCGCAAGGTGACGATCAGCCGCACACGCGCGACGTCGATCTCCTGAAAATGATAGCGGCCCGGCTCGCCATCGGGCCTGATCCAGGCATTGTCGATCCAGTGCTGCAGATTGACGGGATCAAGACCGGAAACGGTGGCGCACAGGCTTTCGATCGTGATCATCGCACATCCCCGAACCGGGCCCCTGCACCGCTGCATGTATCGAGCCATGCAGATTTAGCGCAGCCACACGATCCTCGCCAGCCTGCGGCGGGAGTTTCAGCGATAGGAAACCAGTTCTGGCGGAGGCCTGAAGATGTCATGCAGGCCGCGGAGGCCGGTCCAAAGCGGATTGGGGTTGGTGATGAAGTGACGCACCACGGGCTGCAATCCGAATTTTGATAAGAATACGCCGTTGCGCTGCGAGATGAATCCATCGAGATCGAGCTGGCGGCCGATCGAGTGCGCATATTCCAACGCCTGCCAGACGAGCAGGCTGTTGGCCGCGTTTCCGGAGTGGTGATGGTCCCGTGAGGTCATCCAGTAATAGAGATGGCAGCGGTCCCAGATCAGGATGACGCTTGCGACATCCCGCTTCTGATCGTCAACCGCCGTCAGGATGGCCGTCTGCTCCCGTTGCAGGCAGGCATCGAAGGCACGCCTCAGGCCGGCATAATCGGTCCTGTCGGCGCCCAGCGTCTTGCTGCTGCCTTGCGAGAGACGGGTATACCGGTCAAGATCGTGGTGATGGTCGACCAGCAACCGCTCGCGCGAGGTTGTGATGACGTTCCGGGTCTTCTGATCCATCCCCCGCCAGACCTCGGGCAGCGGTTCTCCCTCATGCCGGAAGGTGAAATTCGCCGTCGCCCGATAACCGAGAAGATTGAACGGCAGGGCGAGTTCCGAACCAGCGGGGAGGCAGGTTTCCAGCCGATCGTGACGCGGCAGGCCGCTGATCAGCTCCTTCAGCAAGGATATCGAACTTTGCAGCCTGCTGACGGGCTTGGCACCAAGGGGCGTGACAAAGGGCTCCAGTGTCCGCGACAGGCTCGGCATCGCCACATAGCGGAAGCCGAGTTTTCTGTAACATTGAAAGGAAAACGAGGCGAAGAGCGTGCCGTCACGCCGAATCTCGTGCCGGTCCCACGCCCCCGGGCAGACGGCATCGAACCACCAGTCCTGCGCGAAGATCGGGGTGGGGTGAGCCTTGGAGGTCTGGGCCTGCTGATCCATCCTTGCTCTTTGCTACAATGGCGCTGAGACCGGAGCTAGATAAGCGGTTCGACCAAACCCGTTCCATATGTCCTTTCGGACAAAGACTCCCCTGGCCAAAAGGGCGGCGTCCGTATTCTCCTGTAAGGATTGCGTCTTCGATTTAAACGCGTCCGGACAACAAAAACGGGTCCGACCGGAGGAAACGGGCGTTGCCCGTTCCGGCCGGGCCTTGGGGGCGGGTTTTTTCGCCCCTCTGTGCGATGAACAAAAGAGGCGGGTCCAGCTCCCCTCAGCCCATACCCTGCCGGGGATTCTCGCCCGATCCCCCCTGCCAGGCGCGGAGAAAACTCTCAAGCTCATGATCGACCTTGCCGAGCACGAGCTTGAGCGTCACGAGTTCATCACCCGCCGGCTGGCCGCCATGGCCCGCGACGCCGCGGCCGCGCAGGCGGAGCACCCGGCCGGTATCGGAATGCTTCGGTACCGTCATCGTCACCGGGCCGGTGGGCGTCGGCACCGTGATCTTGCCGCCGAGCACCGCTTCCGAAAGGGTGACAGGGACTTCGACGTGAATGTCCCGCCCGTCCCGCTTGAAGAAAGGATGCGGAACGATGTGGATTTCGATCAAGGCGTCCCCGGCCGGGCCGCCCTGGTGGCCGGGCGCTGCCCTGGCCTTTCAGCCGCAAGGTCTGCCCCTCTTCGATGCCGGGCGGAATGCGGACATCAAGCCCCTTGCCTTCGGGCAGAGCGAGCCGCTTCCGGGCGCCGGTCACCGTATCCAGGAACTCGACGGTCAGGGTGTAGTGCTGGTCGCGGCCACGGCGCGGCCCGGTGCCAGCTTGGCCGCGCGCGGCGCCCGCCCCGAACAGGTTTTCGAAGAGATCGCCGAGGTCTGCTTCCGACATCGTCTCCCCCTCCGGCTGGCGATAGCGCCAGCCTTGGGCGCCGTCGGCGTAGCCGCGATAGGAGGGGTGCTCGGGCGGCGCCTCCGCACCCGTCTCATCGATTTCGCCGCGGTCATAGCGCGCCCGCTTATCGGCATCGCCCAGGATGTCATAGGCGGCGGACGCCGTCTTGAAACGATCCTCCGCGGCCTTGTTGCCCGGGTTGAGGTCGGGATGATGCTTCTTCGCCAGGGCGCGGTAAGCCTTGCGGATCTCGTCCGCACTCGCGCCGCGCGGGACGCCCAGGGTCGCGTAAAGATCGGTCGTGGCCATGGAAGGTTCCAGACATCAGACTGCCGGAAGGCTATTTAGGGGTTGATCGCCCAAACGTGAAGGACCGACCACCTCGGCACCCGTGTCATACAAAGTGATGAGTGACGCGCAGAGAGCGAGCGGCGCCACGCGGTGCGAAACGATGACGGCACCTTGCCCCGTGCGCGCGAGGCGCGCGCGCAGGCGGTCGACGACCCGCGCTTCGGTGTCGGCATCGAGCCCGGCGCTGGGCTCATCCAGCAACAGCCAAGGGGCCGGCCGCAGATAGGCGCGGGCAAGGCTGAGGCGCCGGCGCTCGCCACCCGAGAGCAGGGCGCCGTTCTCGCCGATCCAGGTATCGAGACCCTGCGGCAAGGCGCGCACGCGCGCGTCCAGCGCCGCATCCTCAAGCGCCTGCCAGAGCGCGGGTTCGGCCAAGCCTTCGGCGGCGCCGAGCTGCAGATTCTCGCGCACCGTGCCGGCCAGCATCGCGGCATCCTGCGGCGCATAGGCGAATGCACGGCGGAGCCTGGCCGGGTCGATCGCATGGGCCGGCACCCCGTCGAGCAGGATCGTGGCCTCCGTGTCCGCTTTCAGACCGACGAGCCGTTCGAGCAGGGAGGTTTTGCCGCTGCCGGATCGGCCTGTAAGCCCATTGATGCTGCCCGGCGCGAGCCTGGCGCCGAGGGCGCGGAGAAGGATCTCCGGCCTTTCGCGCAGCATCGCCCCGGGTCGGGCGGCAGGCGGCGGTTGCTCAAGCACGCCATCAAGCCGGCGTGCCGCCTCGGCCCAACTGCCCTGCGCCTCCAGGCCGCGCAGAACCGGACCGGCACAATCGACGGTCATCGCCGCGCCCAGCGCCGCCATCGCGGCCAGCGGCAGCGATTGAGCCCCGGAGAGGGCCAGCGCCAGCATGGCGGCGAGGCCGGACGCGGTGCCTTGCAGCAGGGCGAACCAGCCGCCCCATGCGGTCATGCGCTTCTGGGCCGAGAGCAGCCCCTCGCCTTCCGCCGCGATCTGGCGCGCCGCCCAATCCTCCAGCCCATAGGCGCGGAGTTCCGAGGCCGCCGAAGCGAGGGCGGCGTAACGCTCCTTCAGCCGGGCATTGGCGCGCTGGACCTCGCGCCCGGCCTCAGCCGAAAGCCAACCCAGGAGCCAGCCGACGGCAAGCGTGACCGCGAGCACGGCAAGGGTCGCGATGGCCGGTGCGAGCCCGGCGGGCAGCAGCATGGCAAGGCCCGCCAGCGCGCCGGCGGCCAGGCCCCAGGGCAAGGAGAGGCGCACGAAGCGCGCTTCCAGCGCATCGACATCCTGCACCATGCGGCTGGACGCGTCGCCCACGGAGAAACGCAGCGCACGCTGGACCGGAGCGGCGAGAATCGCCGCGAAGAGGGCCGGACGAATCCGCGAGAGCGCGGCGAGCGCCGCATCATGGCCGAAGACGCGCTCGGCATAGCGCCCGCCCGTGCGCAGGATGGCGAACATCCGGATGCAGGCCGCCGGGGTGAAATAGTTGAAGCCATTGGCGACCAGCGGCCCCGCGAGGCCGGCGAGCGCCGCCGCGGTGAGGAACCAGCCCGAGATGCCGAGCAGCAGAACAGACGACGAAGCGACCAGAACGCCGGCGCCGCAGGCGAGCATCAAGCGCCCGCGCCCACGCCTTTTCTCGGCGGCAATGAGTTCGGACAGTGCGGCCATCACGCGGTCTCCAGGCGAACGATACGGTCGGCGATCGCGGCGAGCCGCGGTGAATGGGTGGCGATCAAGGTCGTGCGCCCCTCCGTCGCGCGGGCGATGGCGGCAACCAGCGCCTCTTCGCCGGCCGCATCGACATGGGCCGTCGGCTCGTCGAGCAGCAGCAGGGGCGCGGGGTTGAGGAAGAACCGGGCGAGCGCGATGCGCTGCCGCTCCCCGCCCGAAAGCCCGCTGCCACGCTCGTCGATCACGGTGGAGAGCCCCGCGGCGCGGGTGGCGAGCAAGGGGCAAAGCCCGGCCAGGCGGGCGGCTTCCAGGATCTCGTGCCGGGTCGCCTCCGGCCAGGCGAGAGCGATGTTATCGGCCAGCGTGCCGGCCGTGATGAGCGGCGACTGCCCCACCCAGCCGACCGATCCTGCGACGCCGCCGAAAGCGGAGAGCGGCTGGCCATCAATCAGGATGGCGCCCCCGCTCGGGGCAACGAGGCCGAGGATGAGGTTGAGCACGGAGGTCTTGCCGGCGCCGCTGGCGCCGAGCAGCGCGACCGTCTGCCCAGGCGCGATCTCCATGTTGAAACCGTCGAGCACGGCGCGGTCGTGTCCCGGATAGCGCAGCGAGACATCCTGGAAGCGGAGGCGGGGCGGCGCCAGAAACCGCAGCGGCGCGGGTGCCGCTGCTGAGGGCGCGGGCGCGGCGGCTGCGGCTTCGATTTCCATCAGCCCGTCCGCCGCCGTCTCCGCCGCCTGGCGGTCGTGATAAGCGGCGGCGAGGCGCCGCATGGGCTGATAGAATTCGGGCGCGAGCGCCAGAATGAAAAAGGCGCGGGCGAGATCGAGATGGCCCAAGCCGAAGGGCGTGATCAGCCGCGGCATGAGGCCGAGCAGGTTGAAACCGGCATAAACGGCGACGAGGGCGACCGAAAGGGCCGCGAAGAATTCCAGCCCTGCCGAGCTGATGAAGGCGATGCGCAACACCGCCATGGTGCGGCGCCGCAGCTCATCAGCCGTCTGCGCCAGATGCGCCGTCTCCGGCCCTTCCGCCTGAAAGGCGAGGACGAGGGGCAGCGCGCGGATGCGGTCCGCGAAGAGGGCGCCGAGACGCGTCATCGCCTGGAACTGCGCCGCCGCCTGATCGGCCGCAGCCCCGCCCGCGAGGATCATCAGCAGGATGAAAGGCAGCAACGTCGCGCCCAGGATCGCCGCCCCGATCGGGCTCGCGATCGCGGTCGCGACCAGGACGGCCATTATTCCGGCAACCGCCGCGCGGGCCGGCAGGAAGCGCGCGATATAGCCGTCCAGCGTCTCGACGCGGTCGATCGCAGCCGTCATCAGCGCGCCAGTCTCGGGCCGGGCGCCAAGCGGCAGGGCAAAACTCACGCGGATGATGTGGTCACGCAACCGGGCTTTGGCCGCGACGGCGGCGGCGGCGCCGAGCCGCACCGAGAGCAGGCCGCAGGCGCCGCGGGCAAAGCCGCTCAGCGCGCCGAGGGCAAGCCAGGGCATGGCCGCCGCCATGCCTTGAGGCAGCGCCGCAAGCCCGTAGGCGAGCCCCGCCGCAAAGCCCACGGACGCGACACTGTCGAGCATCAGCAGACCGCCGGCCAAACGCCCCTGCCAGCCGCCAGCCTTGCCGAGCGCGCCCAGCCAGGCGCGGCGATCAGAGCTTGTCATTGCTTTTTCAGAAGAAACATGCACCATTTTTATATACTGATTCATATGAGCAATGGCGCATTGATTCAGATCAACGTGACATGAGCCGATGGTCGCTAACGTGGCATCATATCGGCTGTCACCAATTGTCAGCCGCTGGACTGCGTACAGATTCCGGAGCTCGATATGAACCCCAGTGTCGTCGATTTATCGCGACTACAATTTGCGTTGACAGCGCTCTACCATTTTCAGTTCGTGCCATTAACGCTCGGCATGACCTTCCTGCTTGCCGCGATGGAGACGGTCTACGTCATCACCGGCAAACAGATCTACAAAGAGATGACCCAATTCTGGGGCAAGCTCTTTGGCATCAATTTCGCCATCGGCGTCGCCACCGGCCTCACCATGGAATTCGAGTTCGGCACGAACTGGTCGATGTATTCCCATTTCGTGGGCGATGTCTTCGGCGCGCCGCTCGCCGTCGAAGGACTGATGGCCTTCTTCATGGAGTCGACCTTCGTCGGCCTCATGTTCTTCGGCTGGAACCGGCTGAGCAAGGGCGGGCATCTCGCCGTCACCTACATCGTGGCGCTCGGCTCCAACCTCTCCGCGCTCTGGATCCTGATCGCCAACGGCTTCATGCAGGATCCCGTAGGCGCGAGCTTCAATCCCGACACCATGCGGATGGAGTTCAACAACATCGGCGCGCTGATTTTCAGCGAGGATGCCCAGGCGAAGTTTGTGCATACGACGATCGCCGGCTTCGTCTGCGGCGCCATCTTCGTGATGGGCATCAGCGCCTACTACCTGCTGCGCCGCCAGCATCGCGAATTCGCCGCGCGTTCGTTCCGCATAGCAGCCCTCTTCGGCGTCATCTCCTCCCTTGCCGTCGTGACGCTCGGTGACGCGCTCGGCCGCCTCGATTACCTGGTGCAGCCGACCAAGCTCGCCGCCATGGAAGGCATCTGGCACACCACCAAGGGACCGGCAGCCCCCTGGCTCGCTTTCGCGATCCCCGATGACGTGGCCCAGAAGAACTATGCCGAAATCGGTCTGCCCTACGTGCTCAACCCGCTGGTCGCGCATACCTTCGATGCCGCCATTCCGGGCATCATCGATCTTGAGCAGAAGGCCAAGCTGGATACGGTGAACGGCATCAAGGCGGTGATGGCGCTGCAGCAGTATTCGGCGAGCAAGGACCCCGCGGCGCTTGCGACCTTCAAGCAGTATGAGCAGGACATGGGCTACGGCTTCCTGGCCCAGCGCTACGCGCCGAACCAGGATCTCTCCCAGCTGACGGCCGCGAACACGCCCGCCGTTCTTGACAAAGCGGCGCGTGACACGATCCCGAACGTCTTCGTTGAATTCTGGGCCTTCCGCCTGATGGTGGCCTTCGGCTTCCTGTTCGTCGTCGTCTTCTGCCTCGCGGCCTATTACAGCCTGCGTAACCAGATCGAGAAGCGCCGCTGGCTGCTGTGGGCCTCGCTCCTGGCCATTCCGCTGCCGATCCTGACCTGCGAATACGGCTGGATCGTCGCCGAAAACGGCCGCCAGCCCTGGACGGTCTACGGTTGGCTGCCGACCTTCCAGTCCGCCTCGACCCACAGCGTCGGCTACATGGTCTTCTCGCTCATCGGCTTCGCCCTGCTCTACAGCGCGTTCATCGCGGCCGAACTCTACCTCATGTTCAAATATGCCCGCCTCGGCCCCGCCTACGGCCATGGGGCCCCACAAGGCGAGGAGCGCGCGGGCGCGCTGCCCATCGGCCAGCCCGGCTTTGCCGCGAAGTCCTGGCAGTAAGCGAGCGGTCAAGCGTTAGGAAATAAGCGACATGGAACTCTACGCGATCCTCAAACTGGTCTGGGCCTTGCTGCTCGGCATCCTGCTGATCGGTCTCGGCGTGATGGTCGGCATGGACATGGGCGTGGGCACGCTGCTCCGCTTCGTGGGCAAGACCGATGGCGAACGCCGCACCGCGCTCAACATCATCGGCCCGCACTGGGACGGCAACCAGGTGTGGTTCATCCTGGGCGGCGGCGCGATCTTCGCCGCCTTCCCGACCCTCTATGCCACCTCCTTCTCGACCTTCTACGTCGTCATGATCCTGCTCCTCTTCAGCATGATCATGCGGCCCGTCGCCTTCGAATACCGGTCCAAGGCCGGCGGCACCTGGCGCACGACCTGGGACTGGGCCTTCCTGATCTCAGGCGCCGTGCCGATGATCGTCTACGGTGCCGCCTTCGGCAACGTGCTCCAGGGTGTCGGCTTCCACTTCGACTGGGACGGCCAGTACCGGCAGGATGAAAGCTTCATCTGGTATCTGCTCAACCCCTTCGCGATCCTCTGCGGCCTGCTGTCGCTGGCACTCTCCATCCAGCAGGGCGGGGCCATGCTGATGATCCGTGGCGAGGAGCCGATCTACGGCCGCGCCCGCGGCTTCGCCTGGCGCGCCGGCCTGATCGCGGCCGCGCTCTTCGTCATCGGCGGGATCTGGATCCAGTTCGTCCGCGGCTTCGTCTATACGGCGCCCGTCGACCCCAATATGGCATCGACGCCGCTTGGCGGGCCTGCGGTCGCCATGCGGGCCGGCGCCTGGATGCACAACTTCCAGACCCTGCCCATCCTCTGGGTGCTGCCTGCGCTCGGCGTCATCTGCATGGTGCTGGCCGCGCTCTCGATCCGCGCCGACAAGCCGATCCTCGGCTGGTGGCTCGGTGCGCTCGCCTGGATCGGCACGATCGGCACGGCGGGCGTCGCCATGTTCCCCTTCCTGATGCCCTCCTCCACCAATCCGGCGCAAAGCCTGACCGTGTGGAATTCCACCAGCAGCGCCTACACGCTCGGCTGGATGGTCGTCTTCGCCGGCATCTTCGTGCCCGCCATCATTTGCTACACCTCCTGGGCCTATCGCGTGATGAAGGGCAAGGTGAAGCTTGAGGACGTGATCCATGACGACCATTCCTACTGACGCAGGCGCACAGGCTCCGAAGGAAAGACAGACATGACCCGATTTCTTCAGATGATTGGCCTCGCCGTGGTCGTCGTCGGCGCGCTGCTCTTCGCGGTGGTCGCGGGTGACTACGCTCCCTGGTACTTCGCCTGGATGGTCGGCACGGTGATGATCGTGCTGATCGCCGCCGCCGGCGCTGTGCTCTTCGAAACCCAAGAAGCGAGCCGCGGACACCGCGGCGGCGCAGACCTCTGAACAGGGAGCATTGTTGTGATGACCGATGCACTCGCGGGGCTGATCCTCGTCATCCCCCTGGTTTATCTGCTCTTTTACATCATCGCCTGGCGCCTGGTGCGGCGGAAATTCCCCTGAAGCCGGGCGCCCAAGCTCCCCGGTCCGGTGCTCCATCGGGATCACCGGGCCGGGGCGCCGCAGGCGGGCGATGCCCCAAAAAGCAAGACACCCGCGCCCCCGGCGCGGGTGTCTTGCTTTGGCTCTGATGCGGTAATGTCGCGGGTCGGAAAGAGCGGATCAGGCCGGACCAGGGGCAAACGGCTTCGTCAGCAGCCGCCCGTCGTCGCGATGGCCCGCCATACTCAGCTCTTCGATGGTTTGACCATCGCTCGTGCGCACGATGGAGCGGATGGCGGTGCACCCAAGTTTCTGGGCCACCCCCTCCAGCGCCGCTGCGAGCGCGGCGAGAACGGCTTGAGGGTAAAGCAAATCGACAGCGATGAAATGCTCCGCCGTGAGCACCAGACCGAAGCGCAGGTTGTGATCCTGCCGATAGCAGACAGCCCCGCACGGGTGGGCATGCCCGCGCCGCCTGGCCACGATGATCCCTTCCTTCGGGCGTGCCTTGGGCTTCGCCAGACGCCGCGCATAACGATCCCATTGCGACCATTGCAGACCAGGCTCGACCGCCAGGATGAGCGGATAGAGCGGCCGGATATCACCACCGGCAAGTGGCTGAACAGCAATGTCGGTGTGTGCCAAAGGTGTCATTACCGTAGGTTAGCGGTTACGAGCGCAAAGCATTTGACCTGAGTCAAGCTGCTACAACATTTTCGTCAGAAAGTGACCGGCGCCCTGTGCACGGCCCATCCGCCTCGCATTTGCCTCAGCCACAATCTTGGCTGTAAGTTGATCTCCACCTGTTCCGTAAGGTGGAGCCATGCACCGTCCTCGTTCCATCCTGCTTGTGCCGCAGCATGACCATGCTCCCTGCGCCTCCTGTGCCGCGCGGGGCGTCAGCGTCTGCAGTGCCATTGAGGACAAGGATCTGGCGCGGCTGGCCGCGACGGCCGTGGTGCGGGAGGTCGCGAAGGGCGAGACCTTCATCCAGGAAGGCGAACCCGCGACGGATTTTTTCAACGTCACGCGCGGCACCGTCAAGCTGTTCAAGCTGCTGCCTGACGGGCGCCAGCAAGTGACGGGCTTCGCCGGCGCGGGCCACTTTCTTGGCCTTGCGGTCTCCGATACCTACGCCTTCAGCGCGGAAGCGATTGAGCCGGCCCGGGTATGCCGGTTTTCCCGCCCCAAGCTGCGCGAATTGATTAATGATTTCCCGGCGCTGGAAGACAAGCTGCTACAGACGGCGTGCAATGATCTCGTCTCTGCCCAGGAGCAGATGCTTTTGCTTGGCCGCAAGACGGCCCGGGAGCGTGTGGCGAGCTTCCTGATGTCCCGCGCGGATAGCTGCGCGGCTGGCCTCAGCGATGCCAATGCCGTTGCCCTGCCCATGACGCGCAGCGAAATCGCGGACTATCTCGGCCTGACGATCGAGACGGTGAGCCGCACCTTCAGCCGCCTGAAGGCCGAGAAGCGCATTGCCATTCCGTCCAATAGCGAGATCCTCATCCTGGATCGCCCTGGGCTGAGCAGCATGGCGGCCGGCCAGGCCTGACTGCCGGCGGGCACACAAGCGACCGGCCGCCGCGCTGTTGCGCGGCGGCCGGTCCCTAACGAGGCGCGTAGACGGCGTCCCTCTCTCTCTTAAACCACGTCCGCTTCGAACTCGGCCGGGATAACCCCGCGGGCGAGGCAAGGCGAGACGAAGAGCGTGCGCCGCCAGGCCCCGCGCACGGTCCCCAGCGAGACTGCCAGAAAAAGCACCGCCAGGAGCAGCGTCAGGGCAGTGGCGATGACGGTGAACAGGCCAAGCCCCGTCTGATGGGCGAGCGCATAGGTCGTCAGCGTGTAGACGGCGAGCGGGAAGGTGAAGCCCCACCAGCCGAGATTGAAGGGCATGCCCTCCCGCCGGACATAGCGAAGCGTCGTCAGCGCGGCGAGCAGGAACCACCAGACACCATAGCCCCAGAGGGCCAGACCGCCCACGACGCCGATGCCCTGTGCGACCAGCCCGACCATGGGCAGGCCGGCGGCGGCGAAGGCGTGCGGCGCATCTGCGCCCAGCACGAGGAGGCCGAGCGCGCCGGTGCCGATCGGCCCGAGCGCCAGGCAGCCCGAGGCCGCCATATCCCGCGGCGGCAATTTGTGCAGCACGAGGCGCAGGAAAAGGATGACCAGAATGCCGAGGGCGAGCGGCACCGAATAGGCCCAGAGCCCGTAGGACAAGGTCAGAATGGTGAGCGCGCCCGCCCCTTGCGGCAGATGCGGCAGGATGAGCCCCGCGCTCGCCGCCGCCACTTCGGCCGGCACGATGGGCAACAGCCAGACCGCCGTCATCCGCTCCATGCTGTGGTCGTGGCGGGTGAACATGAAAAAGGGGATGGCAATGCCGCAAACAACGGAGGCCGCCGCATCCACCCACCAGAGGGCGAGTGCGATTTCGACCGCCGCATGGCCCAGCCAGCCGATGCCGAAGGCGATGAAGCCATTGATGATGGTCGCCAGCCCCATCGGGATAGCCCCGAAGAACATGGACATGACGGAATGGCTCCAGATGCGCTTGGCCCCGTCGGGGAACAGCACCCAGCGGGCGATGTAGAGTGTGGAGCACAGCAGGAAGAGCACGATATTAATGAGCCACAGGCCCATCGCCACGCCATGCACGGCGGGGCTTGCCAGGGGCAATTGGTTGAGCGTGAGCGCCATGGCACCCGTGCCCATGGTGGCCGTGAACCAATTCGGCGTGAACTGACGGATGATTTCGGGAAGGCCGGTGCGGGGCACGGACCAACCCGGAGCCCTCTGCCCGGTCGCGATATGGGTTGACGACATGATGCGCTCTCCAAAAACCGTCAAAACAAGGGTAGCGCAGGGCAGTTAATCATTCCATTTCATTAGATCGCCAATTTCAATCTATTTTTAAGATGTATTCCTGGATACTCGGCCCGGATTGTCGGCATCTTGCAGCCCATCCCCCGCGTCACCACATCGTTTCGGTCGGAATTTTGTGAGCGTGATGCCAGCAACCGAGCTTATGCCGGAGTCCAAACCCCAGACGATTTTGGTGGTGGAAGACGAGATTCTGGTCCGAATGGTAATCGCCGATTACCTTCGGGATTGCGGTTACCATGTGATCGAGGCAGGGACTGCAACCGAAGCCTTGGTCGTGCTGCAATCCTCACAGACGGTCGACATCGTGTTCAGCGACGTGCAGATGCCCGGCGAGATGGACGGGTTCGGACTCTCCCGCTGGGTGCGGCAGAACAGACCCGGGCTGCGTGTGCTGCTGACATCGGGCAATGCCCGCGCCGTGCAGACGGCCGGTGACCTCTGCGCGGAGGGGCCGGTCGAAGTGAAGCCCTACCATCCCCAGGCCATCCACAACCGCATCCAGCGCCTGCTTCAAGAACAGGCCTGACGCCGGCCGCGCCTGAAAGCCGGGCGCCCCATCAGAGGCCGGGCCGCGGGCGAGTGGCACCTGGTGCGCGCCCTTGCATCGTTTCCACAACATTCCCCCTTGTCCCGGGGCGCAAAAAGCGCAGACTTGCGCCCCAGCAGGGAGCGCCCGCGCCGAGAATAGACGCGACCCTTTGTTGGATTGAAACAAGCGGCCGCCATCGGCCTGTGACTTGCGTTCTGCGTCCCGACTCGCCTCGACTGAAACGCGTGACAATTCTGCCGTTCATCATCTGAAACTCAGGCAAAGGCCTTTGGAGAGTTGTATGCTCAAGCCGATCTTCTATTCTGGGCTGTCTGTGCTTATCACCTTCGCTTCAGCCAGCGCTTTCGCTGATACGATCAAGATTGGCGTTCCGGTTCCGCTGTCAGGGTCCTACGCTGCCGCGGGGACGGATATTGTGGATGGCGCGAAGCTCGCTGCCGCCAAGATCAACGCGGCGGGCGGCGTGCTCGGCAAACAGATCGAAATCGTCCCCGAGGATGACGCCTGCGACGCCCAGACCGGCGTGCAGGCGGCCCAGAAGCTGATTGACGGCGGCATCGCGGTCGCTGCCGGCTCTTATTGCTCAGGCGCCGCGCTGCCGGAGCTTGTTGCCTTCCATCGTGCCGGCATTCCCTATGTGCTGGACGGGGCGACCAACCCGAAGCTGACCTCCATGGGCTTCAATAACGTCTTTCGCACCATCGGGCGCGACGACGAACAGGGTCCCTTCGCCGCCGCCTATATCTCAGGCTATCTGCATGCCAAGAAAGCGGCGGTCATCAACGACAATACGACCTATTCCAAGGGCCTGGCCGACAATACCGTCGCGGCGTTGACCAAGGACGGCGTCGATGTCGTCTATAATGATTCGATCACGCCGGGGCAGATGGACTATTCGGCCGTGCTCAGCCATGTCGCGTCGCTCAATCCCGATGTCATTTACTACAGCGGTTACTTCTCCGAAGCCGGACTCCTGGCCAAGGAAGCAGGCGCCCTGCATATGACGGCGAAGATGATGGGCGGTGATGCAACCAACGACCCGACGCTGATCAAGACCGCCGGCCCCGCCGCGGAAGGCTGGACGACGACCACCGCACCGCTGCCGCAGTTCCTGACCGGGGCGCGCGATTTCGTGACCGAATACACCAAGACCTATGGCGCCGCACCGGGCCCCTACTCGCCCTATGAGTATGATGCCGTCGGCGTCGCCGCCAAGGCCATTGCCGATGCCGGGTCAACCGACCCTGCCGCCATCATCGCGGCCCTGCATAAGATCAAGGATTATCCTGGCATTACCGGCAACATCACCTTCAACAGCGCGGGGGACAGAGCAACCGCCGTCTATATCACGATCATCGTCAAGAACGGCGTCTTCACGGCGGGCCAGGAGCTCAATCCCGCCGGGCAGTGGGTGCAGGTAGAGTAAGCGGACAGGGAACGGAGCCGGACGGAGGTCCGCACCATGCGCGAATTTCTTCAACTGCTGGTGGCCGGGCTGACGACCGGCTCATTCTACGCCCTCGTCGCACTTGGCTATACGATGGTCTATGGCATCGTCCGGCTCATCAACTTCGCCCATGGCGATATCTTCATGGCCGGCGCCTTCCTGGGATGGACGGCACTGACCGTGCTTGCGGCAAGCCACCTGCCCTGGGCCTTCGGGCTGCTGATCGTCATCCTGATCGCCATGGTGCTGACGGGCGGCATCGGCGTCTTCATCGAACGGTTCGCCTACCAGCCGCTCCTCTCCGCCCCGTCGCTCTCCATCCTCATCACGGCACTCGGCGTCTCGCTCGCCCTTGAGAACGGCGTGCTGCTGATCTTCGGACCCGGCTTCCAGACCTATCCGCATCTCGTCTCCAGCGCGGGCTTCACCCTGGGCGGCGCCGAGATCAGCGATGTGCAGGTCGGCATCATCGTGTTGAGCTTCCTGCTCATGGCCGCGCTCTATTTCTTCGTCCACCACACCTTCATCGGCACGGCGATGCGCGCGCTCGCCGTGGACCGCGACGCGGCGCGGCTGATGGGCATCAATGTCGAGCGCGTCATTCAGATCACCTTCTTCCTCGGCTCGGCGCTGGCGGCCGCCGCCGGCGTGATGGAGGGGCTTTACTATACCGAGATCAATTTCTTCATGGGTTTCATCGTCGGCCTGCGTGCCTTCACCGCCGCCGTGCTCGGCGGCATCGGCAATATTCCAGGCGCCATGGCAGGCGGCATTCTGATCGGGCTTCTGGAAGCCTTCAGCGCCGGCTATGTCTCGTCCCGCTGGACGGATGTGATCGTCTTCCTCGTCCTCATCGGCACGCTCGTCATCAAGCCCACGGGGCTGTTCGGCGAGCGTGTCGTGGAGCGCATGTAGCATGCAGGGGCTCGTGCGCCGGCCGATCGCTTTCGCGGGCATCGCGGCCATCATCGTCGCCGCCATCGTCCCGTTCTTCTGCCAGAACTACGTCGTCGATGTTGCGCTTACAATTCTCACCTATGCGATCCTGGGCCTCGGCCTCAATATCGTGGTGGGGTATGCGGGGCTGCTCGATCTCGGCTACGCCGCCTTCTTCGCCATCGGCGCCTATACCACGGCCTTGCTCGAGACCTTGGCGGGCCTGAACTTCTGGGAGACGATCCCCTTCTCCGTCGTCTTCGCCTGCATCGCCGGCACCATCATCGGCTATCCGACGCTCCGGCTGCGCAGCGACTACCTTGCCATCGTGACGCTCGGCTTCGGTGAGATCGTGCGCATCATCGCGACCAATCTCACCATCACCGGCGGGCCGAACGGCATTTACGGCATCGATCCGGCGCGGGTCTGGGGCCATGACCTGACGGCGCCGAAGGCGGTCTATGTGCTCGGCCTTGTCTTCCTGCTCGTCGTGCTCGTCTTCGTCATCCGCCTCCGCCACTCGCGCCTCGGCCGCGCCTGGACCAGCTTGCGCGAGGACGAAACGGCGGCGGAGGCAGTCGGCGTGCCGACGATCCGCGTCAAGCTGCTCGCCTATGTCATGGGCGCGCTCATCGGCGGATTGGGCGGCAGCCTCTTCGCCGCGCGCTTCGGGGCGATCGACCCGACCTCCTTCACCTATGCGCAGTCCGTCAGCATCCTCATCATCGTCGTGCTCGGCGGGCGCGGCAGCATTCCGGGCGTGCTGCTCGGCGCCATCATCGTCGCGGGCCTGCCGGAAGCGCTGCGCTTCCTCAATCTCTGGCGGGAATTCGTCTTCGCCATCGCCCTGATCCTGCTCATGCTGCTGCGGCCCCAGGGGCTTTGGCCAGCGCGCCTCCGGCACATCGGTCCGCCCTCGACCCGGGTGGCGCAGGCGACGCCCGAGGCTGCGCCCGCCGCGCAGATTGCGGAGACGACCGCCTCCGAGCCCGAAATCCTGCTGCAGGCCGAGATGCTGAGCCGCGCCTTCGGCGGGCTGAAGGCGGTGACGGATGTCAACTTCACCGTCCATCGCGGCGAGATTCTCAGCATCATCGGCCCCAACGGCGCCGGCAAGACGACCGTCTTCAACTGCCTGACCGGGGTGATCCGGCCGAGCGGCGGCAGCATTCTCTGGAATGGCCGCACGCTTGGCGGACTGCCCCCGCACCGCGTGGTGGCGCTCGGCCTCGCGCGCACCTTCCAGGGCATCCGCCTCTTCAACAACCTGACCGTCTTCGAGAACGTGCTGGTCGGCATGGACCACCGCTTCCATGTGCCGCTGCTGGCCGAGATGCTCGCTTTGCCCTTCGCCCAGCGGGAGGTGCATCTGCATCAGGCGGCGGGGCGCAACTGGCTGGATTTCGTCGGCCTCTCCGACCAGGCGCCGTTACGCGCCGGGGACCTTCCCTACGGCGACCAGAGGCGGCTGGAAATTGCCCGCGCCCTTGCGGGCCAGCCGCGCCTTCTGCTGCTGGACGAGCCGGCCGCCGGCATGAACCCCACCGAAAAGCAGGCGCTCATGGGCCTCATCCGCCGCATCCGCGATCTCGGCACCACCGTGCTGCTCATCGAGCATGACATGCTGCTGGTCATGGGGGTTTCCGACCGCGTCATCGTCATGGATCGCGGGCAGGTCATCGCGACCGGCACGCCGGCCGAGGTGCAGGCCAATCCCCGCGTCATCGAAGCCTATCTCGGCACGGACGAGGAGACCGAGGAAGCGGGCAGCGCGGCCCTCGGCGCGGGAGCACCGGCATGACCCTTCTGACAGTCGCGGCTTTGCGCGCCGGCTACGGCAAGGTCGAGGTGCTGCACGGCATTGACCTCACCGTCGACGCCCGCGAGATCGTGGCGCTGCTCGGCAGCAATGGCGCGGGCAAGACCACCACCTTGCGCGCCCTCTCCGGCCTTGAGCCGGTGCGGGGAGGATCGGTCAAGCTTGCTGGCGAGACGATCAGCGGCCTGCCCGCGCACGCCGTCACGGCGCTCGGCCTCACCCATGTGCCGGAGCGGCGGCGGCTCTTCGGGCCGCTCACGGTCGAGGAGAACCTCAAGCTCGGCGGCTATCTCATCCGCGGGCAACAGGCGGAGCTGAAGCGCCGGATCGAGGAGGCCTATGCGCTCTTTCCGCGCCTGCTGGAGCGGCGGCAGCAGCTTGCCGGCACGCTTTCGGGCGGCGAGCAGCAGATGGTGGCGATTGCCCGCGCCCTTATTCTCAAGCCGAAGCTGCTGCTGCTGGATGAGCCGTCGATGGGTCTGGCGCCGCTCGTCGTGCGCGCGATCTTCGCCATCATCCGCCGCCTGCGCGACGAGGGCATGGGCATTCTGCTGGTCGAGCAGAATGCCCGGCAGACGCTGAAGATCGCCGACCGCGCCTATGTGCTGGAAAATGGCGTGATCACGCTTTCGGGTGACGCGGCGAGCCTCGCCCAGGACCGGCGGGTACAGGCCGCCTATCTCGGCGGCGCGGCGGCCTGACGCCGCCCCGGCTGCCGCCGGTGGGCGCCGTCATGGGGACTGCGCAGGCAGCGGCGGGACCGGGATTGGTGACCGCATGCTGGCGAGGTTCCACTCATAGGCGACCGGCGAGGTGCGAAAGCTCCCGATCCGCGGCGCACCAAGGTCAAGCGTGTTGACAATGATCATGGTCCAGGCGGCGGTCAGGCAGGCGGCGATGAGCCGCAGCGGCCGCCCCCGGACACCCAGCTGATACCCGAGCGCCCCCATGGTGAGAAGCGCCAGCCCCAGCAGAAGCCAGACGATCTGGGGCGGAAAGCGGAAGTGAAAGGCAAAGCGCGTCGCGGTTGTCGCGTCAAACACGTCATTCACGGAGGCTTGCAGAAGGCCGGTGATCGGCGTCGGCTGCGCACGGACCAGGGCGGTGGTGTTGCCCCAGATCTCCGTCTGCAGGGCGTTGACCTGCTCATCGAGTCTCTCAAGCGCCTGCGGATCATGCCCCGTCATGATGTCGGCTCGGCGGAGTTCCGCATAATGTCTGATGAGCCGCGCGATCTCATCGCCGCGCGGTTGCCCGATGGCCTCGGCCCGCAGCCAGGCGGTGCCGAGGGCGTTCGCCTCCGCCAGCGTCGCCGTGCGCCTTTCGTCGAAGCGCGCCTGCGCGAACGACAAGGTCAAGGCCAGGACGAAGGCGAGCAGCGCGAGCAGCCCGCCCACCATGACCCCCAGCCCCTCGGCGTGGCCCTCCGCAACGCCGATGCGGCGCCCGGCCCAGAAGCCGATCTCCCGCGCCAGCATCTGAGCCAGGAACAGCAGGACGCCGAAGCCGAGCACGCTCCACGCTGCAATCGCGACCAGATAACTCACTGTCACCTCCGTCGTGCGGGTCGCGCATGCGTCCTGTGCCTGAGCGGTTTTGCGGGAAAGGGTCGCCGGCCCGGGACCACCGAGGACACCTTAGCCCGGAGGCCGTTGTGCCCATAGAACGATTTCCGGACGGATGCCGGGGAGCGGGTTGACCTTTCCGCCCGACCGCGCCGAAGCTACGGCAGATGGAGGGCGAGATGGAGAGTGTGCGGCCTTTGGCTGAGACAGTGGGCGCGCTTCTGAAGGCGCGCCGCGAGACGGTGGCGGTTGCCGAATCCTCCGCCGGCGGGCTGATTTCCGCAGCACTGCTGTCGCTCGGCGGCGCCAGCGCCTATTTCCGCGGCGGTGGCGTGATCTATACGATGGAAGCGCGGCAGGGCCTGCTCGATATCCCGACGCCGCTGCCCTCACCGGTTCAGCGCCCATCGACCGAAGCCTATGCCGCGCTGCTGGCCGAGACGGTGCGCGAGCGTCTGGACGGCAGCTGGGGCATCGGCGAAACCGGCGCCACCGGCCCCACTGGCAACCGCTACGGCGACGCCCCCGGCCATTGCTGCATCGCCGTCACGGGTCCGGTCTCGAAGGTCATCACCATCGAGACGGGGTCGGACGACCGGGTGGCGAATATGCGCGCCTTCGCGGCGCGTGCCTTGGAGCTGCTGGCGGAAGCGATGCGGGAGGCCGCCGCCGCAGACCGGACGAAAGCACCTCATGAGCATCCCGACCGCTCACCCCTATGATTTCGACCCGACCTGCGGGCTCGGGATTGATGCGCTCCGCGCGATGCGACCACCGGAGGCGCCGGCCGGCTTCGATGACGTCTGGGCTGCGCGCTACGGCCGGGCACTTCGCGTCGATCCACGCCCGCGCTTAAGGGACAGCCGGTGCGCTCACCCGGACTGGATTGTTCATGACCTGACATACACCTCGACCGATGCCTTTCCGATTGGCGGCTGGCTGTTGCTGCCGCGCGCGGGGAAGGTCCGGCGCGGCCTTGTCGTCGGCCACGGCTATGGCGGGCGCGAGCAGCCGGATTTCGACATTCCGGTGACGGAGACGGCGATCCTGTTTCCCTGCTTCCGCGGGCTTTCGCGCAGCAGCCGGCCGCCGATTTCCAGCGATCCCCAGTGGCATGTGCTGCATGATATCGACAAGCCGGAGCGTTATATTCTGGGCGGCTGCGTGGAGGATGTGTGGGTCGCCGT
Organism: uncultured Alphaproteobacteria bacterium; assembly: GCA_963834475.1. GTDB lineage: Bacteria > Pseudomonadota > Alphaproteobacteria > Acetobacterales > Acetobacteraceae > Acidisoma. Next base: position 1,062,369 of record CAWIBZ010000005.1, read on the forward strand.
CTCCGTCCTCACGGTGCTTTATCCCGCGCTGGGCGGGCGGGTCGGCTACAGCGGCATCAGCCTCGGCGGCGGCATCGGCGCGCTCGCCATCGCCTTCGATAGACGCATCAATCTCGGCCACCTGATCGTGCCGACCTTCGGCAATATGCCGCTCTGGCTGACTTTGCCCACCGTCGGCAGCGGCCATGCCGTCCAGGCCTATCGGAAGAGCCATCCCGCGGTGCTCGAAACCCTGCGTTTTTTCGACTCCGCAACGGCCGCGACGCGCATCGACATTCCCATGCTCTTCGCCGTCGCCCGCTTCGATCCGGCGGTCGCACCCCCCTGCCAATTCTCGGTCGCGAATGCGCGGCCTGCGTCACACCATCATGAAACTTTCGTTTTGGATGCGGGCCATGTCGACTATCCTGGCATGGAGGAGCAGCATGCACTCCTCTCGGACAAGGTCAGGATATTCTTCGGGGCGACATGAGGCGAGAGTATCGGCGTTGGTACAGCCCTATACTGCATCGCGACATGGAACTTCTGATCTTTGGCCATGCCGGCGCGAAAGTGCTGATGTTCCCGACGCGCGATGGCCGCTTCTGGGAATACGAGCACCTCCATGTCGTGGCGAGCCTGGCCGACAAGGTCAATGCCGGGCATCTGCAGCTTTATTGCATCGAAGGGCTGGCGCAGGAGACCTTCTACGACAGGGGCCGCCACCCGGCCGAGCGCATCCGCCGCCACGCCGCCTTCGAGGGCTACATCCTGCAGGAAGTGCTGCCGCTGATGGCCTGGATGAATTCCCATGAGTGCACGATGGCGATGGGCTGCAGCCTGGGCGCCTTCCAGGCCGCGAGCCTCGTGTTCCGGCACCCGCATTTGTTCCGCAAGCTCGCCGCCTTTTCCGGCCGCTATGACCTGACCTTGCAGGTCGACTGCTTCGGCGACCTGTTCGACGGCTATTACGGCGAGGACATCTATTTCCATACGCCGACGCACTTCCTGCCCAATCTGAGCTGCGCCTGGCAGCTGGAAAAGATGCGTCAACTCGATATCGTCCTGGCGATCGGCAATGCCGATCCTTTCCTGGACAACAACTGCCACCTCCGCCGCCTGCTGGACGAGAAGAACCTCCGTCATCAACTCCATGTCTGGGACGGCCGCGCCCACCGCGGCAGCGCGTGGCGTGCCATGGCGGCGCTTTATGTGTGAGGCGATTGGGCGGGTTCGGACGAGCGGGTAGCGAATATGCGGGATTTTGCTGCGCGTGGGTTGGCGTTGCTGGTGGAAGTGGCGCGGACGGCGGGCTATGGTTGAGCAGGTTTCGACCCAAGCTAGGCAAAGGCGGACCCGGTAGGTGATCTCAGGAGCGGACGTTCAGCGCCGCCCCGCTCTGACGGCTGTGCGCCCAACCCGGTCGCTCAGCCTACTTGGGTGAATGCTCCATAGCCGACGTTCTTGGCCATCCCTCTGGTCAACCAAGTTGTGGAAAGGAAACTGTCCGCTGATCATCGCGGCCTTGGATCTGGTCGTCCCGTCGTAGACCGCGCTGCCAGGGTCAGTAGCCGTCGCGCCTGGAGGTCATCTTTGACCAAGCGGGCGGCTTCTTCGCATCACAATCGGCCCGCAGAGGCAGGGGCGGCATGGCGACCTGTTTCTTTCGCCGCACTAAATCAGTTCAGCCGCTCTTTGAAAGGCCTCAGGGTCACGCTCATTGGGTCTTGGAATTAAACGGGGTTGGAAGGCCGTTTAGCCACCACTCGCACCGACCGGTGCGAGCCGCCTATTTCGGCTATTACTCCTCGTTCGGCAGACCCTCAGCCGGCTTGGTCGATGGCAGACCGCCGGATGCAGCCATCATTTCACGAATTTTCTCATGTTGCACGCGCGCCTGTTGCCGGGCAACTTCCTGCGGGTCTTCTGACAGCAAACCAACATCCCAAAGCTTGCTCTTCATGGAAAATGATTGCGGTCCATCGTTAAATATCCAAGCTAAGGATTCAACAGGAACACCGATCTCCTGAAGAATTCGCAAGTGGTACAACACTCCTAAGGCTTCATTGATGTCAATCAATCTGGACATAAACTCAGAATACAAAACCTCATCTCGTGTCGTGCCATAATGTGACAGGTCATTCCTCTTTTTGGAACATTCTTCTGCGAAGCTGTCTAATTTTTCCGCGGGAATTGGCAGCGGAAGGCTAGCGAAGATATCCACTATCCTTTGCTTTAGGTTTGGCGCCGCTTTCAAAACGCTGCGTAACCATCGCTGATCTTTTGATCGAGTTATACCAATGCTCGCTGATTAGAACCTGTGCGCCCAATCGCGTAAACCGATGGACATAATGCGCCATGGCTGGTCGATGAGCTTGTTCCAGGCATGGCAGCAGTGATCGACGATGTCGCGTTCGGTGCGGAAGACGCGGTTGGACAGCCAATTGTCGCGCATGAACTGCCAGATGTTCTCGACGGGGTTCAACTCAGGGCATTTCGCTGGTAGCGGCATCAGCGTGATGTTTGGCGGCACGATCAGGCGATCTGAGAGATGCCATCCGGCCTGATCGATCAGCAACACGGCGTGCGCGCCGGGCGCGACGGCGATGGCCATCTCGGCCAAATGCAGGTTCATGGTGGCGATGTTGCAACGGGGAAGTACGAGGCCGGCCCCCTTGCCGAGGCGGGGACAGATTGCCCCGAAGATGTAGGTCGAGGCTGTGCGCTGATCCTTCGGCGCCGCCGGCCGAGTGCCACGCCGAGCCCAACGGCGGGTGATCTTGTTCTTCTGGCCGATCCGAGCCTCGTCGGCGAACCAAACTTCTATGTCGGCTGGGTCACAACCCTTGCGTTGCGCGACTTCTTCCAGATCGGCGGGAAAGCTTTTTTAAAATCCTCGATTGCACCCGTAGCCTGCGCGTGGTGGCGCGGCCGAGCGGATAGTTTGCGATAGCCAAGGGCGCGCAACTCACGGCTCAGCGTCTGGCGGGCGATGGTGACGCGGAACTCGTCCCAGATCCATTGGCACAGATCGACGATCCGCCAGCGCACGACCCCATGGATGGCTGGGATCGGACCGCTTTCTATGATCTTGGCCAGCGCCGCCCGGTGGGCGTCGTTCAGCCGCGACGGTTGACCGGGAGCCTTGCGGTCGATCAAGCCAGCTGGGCCATAGGCGTTGAATTTCACGACCCAATCCCGCACGATCTGCAGCGTCACTCCGCCAATCTCTGCAGCCTCCGTGCGCGTCGCCCCATCATAGATGGCTGCCAGCGCCAGCAGGCGCCGCGCCTGACCAGCATCCTTGGCCCTGCGGGCCGCAGCACGCAGGTTCGACGCATCGAAATCACCCCGTAACGCGATCGGCATGGCAAACCTCTCTCGGTCGCCGCCGATAGAATCACACCAGCACCGCGCCGCGGAAGCCCGGCGAGTCATGATCTCCGGGCGTTGGTATTACCTCAGATATAATGCGTTCGATTTTCCCGAGGATTTTCTCGTCTGTTTGCCTGGCAAACGTCGCGCGATGCAGGGCTTCTAATCCCATTGTCATGTTGGAGAAGTCGTTTTCAACATACGACTTCGCCCCACGACGCGTGCCCAGATACATATAAAATCCCGGCCCAAGTCTTTCCCGCTTTTCTCGCCAGTTGTCTACGATGCTTTCCATGTAAGGACGCACCATTTGGAACGGCAATATCGCACTGTGCAATGTCGTCTGCTTTCTGCGCCCCTCCCATCTCTGGAAGTATAAGCGCGCAGGAAGCGATGCTTCATCACAATAGACATTAGGCCAAGAAAAGCCACATTCAATTCCGAAAACCAGAAGAAAAAAGTCTTCTAATTTTTGAAACTCTTCCGTAAAGTGATTAAATGAATCGAACTCTGATCTACAAAATAGACTCGTGTTCTCTTGCAAAGACAGCGGCTTGGTGCGTCGCCCACCATAGCCACCTATTGACAAGCCAAATTTGAACTCAATTGACCCATCTCTCGTATTGAATAATATATTTTCGGGATTTTTATATGTGACATCCGTTTCGTTTTCTGCTCTGCGCAAAAAAATTGCACTAGGACTAAAAAAATCACCAACTTCGGATAAATCTATTTCCATCGCGCAAAAGCGCTCTTTGTTGCCCCAGCTGATGACGTCACGCTGTCCAATCAAACAATACTTCGCGGCAAACTCTTCATGAGAAAATCCGGCACTTTTGAATTCGCCGCCATCTCGTGACAAGTTGAGCAATACGACTCTACGATCATCGCTCCTCAGTATCCCTACAATACTTCGCTCGATCTTCTGACCTTGGTTAAATATGTCCAGAGGAGAGCCGGAAATCACATGGTCTAGGATCAGGGAAATTCGCCCGCTTTTGCTAATTTCTAACACACCCCCACTACCACCTTCTGGAGCAAAAGCATTCTCCGAGATGGGTATGTCATCCCACCAAAAATATCCCTTTTCGTGAACCGCTTTGTCATCATTGTTCTCTGCGGTCATGTCGAACTCCGAATAAGAACATGTCACGGCTCGCTCATCCCGAGCCTTTCAATCAAGGCAGCCTATGTGACGGCAGTTCGGCAGGCAATACCGAGAGAAAATTCGGGCATGTATTTGGCCCAGCCGCCGATGCTGGGCCGGATGGCGGCGTAGGTGCCAGCGGTCGTCTCGCTTTCCGCCCGCCCCTCGAACAGGCTGCCGATGATGCTTTCATGGACGAAATCATCGCCCGACCGCCGCTTTCCGCAAGCGGGCCGTTGATCGCTCCCGCGGGAGCTTCGTCTGCTATGCCTTGCCTTGGCTTTGATGCCGGAACCCGATGAAAACCCAGCGGTCTTGCAAGCTCACCCCTCGCTCAGGTGATCCCGCAAGGTTCGGCCCTTGTATTCGGTGCGGAAGCGCCCGCGGCGCTGCAGCTCGGGCACCAGCAGATCCACGAGGCGCGTGAGATCGGCCGGCACCGAGACGGTGTGCCCCAGCATGAAGCCGCCGCGGCTGCCTGTCACCTCGAAGGCCTCTTCCAGATAATCGGCCAGCTGGGCGGGCGTGCCCGCGATTGTCTTGTCATAGGCGGTCGCATTGCGCAGGCCGTGGTCAAAGAACGTGTCCCGGCTGATTTCGGTATCCTCGCCAAGTTCGAGGCCCAGTTCATGCACGAAGCCGACCGGGGAGGCCTGGGCGGCGATGATCGCCTCCTGCACTTCGCGGAGCGTGAAACGCTCGGGCAGGGCCGAGAAATCATAGCCGCAATTGTAGGAGAGGTAGGCGCCCACGGCTTCCTGGGGGATGGAGGTGAGCAGCCGCTCGCGCTGCGCGTTCGCCTCGCGCTCGGTCTCGGCCACCACAATCGGCGTCTGCCAGAGAATGCCGACGCGGGCCGGATCGCGGCCAAGGTCGGCCAGCGCCTGGTCGAGCGCGGCGCGATGCCGGGCCTGGCGGGCGAGCGCCATATCCGGCCCGAAGACATGATCGGCGACATAGGCGGACGCGCGGATGCCGCGCGGCGAGCCGCCCGCCTGGATGATCACGGGGCGGCCCTGCGGCGAGGGCGGCGTGTTCAGCGCGCCTTCAACCTTGAAGAACCGGCCTTCATGCTTGACGTGATGGACCTTGGCCGGGTCGCTCACCCGCCCGGTCGCCTCGTCCCAGAGCATGGCGTCGGGCTCGCAACTGTCCCAGAGCTTGCGGCAGACATCGACGAACTCCTCCATCCGCTCATAGCGGCTGGCATGCTCCATCAACGCGTCGAAGCCGAAATTGGCGGCGTCGGAGCGGCGGGTGGAGGTCACGAGATTCATCGCGATGCGCCCAGCGGTCACATGGTCCAGCGCGTTCATCAGCCGGGCCATGTAATAGGGGTGCATGAAGGTCGAGGAATAGGTCAGGCCGAAGCCCAGGTGGCGCGTGACGCGCGACATGGCGACCATGATCGGGTTGAGATCCTGGCGCGGCCAGCTGATGCCCCATTCGACAGCGGCGTCCGCCGCGCCGCGCCAGGTATCGGGAATGCCGGTGCCGTCCCCGGAAAAGACCATGTCGAACAGGCCGCGTTCGCAGATGCGCGCGATCTCCTCGAACATCTCGACGTCGGGGAAATGCCGCCCTGTCCAGGCGCCGGGCATGCGCCAGCGGCCGCCCATATGCGAATAGGAAAAGTCGAAGCCGAGATGCATCCGGGCTTTAGCCAAAGGCTCATCTCCTCCTGGCCCGAGCGGTCCGGCCTGGAGCCGGAAAGATCGTGCGGGCATCTTAGTCAAAGGAGATGTGGTCGTCACGCAGGCAGACCCGGCACCTGCGGCGGAGGAGCTGCGGCCGGTCATCCCGGCCGCCCGATCCTCAGTCGTTTCGGGCAGAGTTTACACCGCCCGAGGGTAGTCCTGCTTAGCGGCGGTAGGTGCCGGCCTCGATCATCGGCAGGTCGGCGCGGCTGAAGCCGAGTTCGCCCAGTTCACGGTCGCTGTAGGTCGCGAGTTCGCGCGCCATCTGGAGACGCTCGGCGCGGGCGGCGCGGCGGTCCGCGAACGTCTGGCGCAGCAGGCTGATGCCGCGGACGAGGGTCGCGAAGCCGAGAAAGTCGAAGGTGTCGCCGGTGCGGTTCTGGCCGCGGGCTGTGTCGAGTTCTGTGTAGGTCGTCATGGTGAAAGCCTCCTGAGGTCGTTGTTGCGATGCACAATAGTCGCGTCGGGAGGATAATGTCCAGAAAATAGCGATCCGAATTCGCTGTAGCGAACCATATAGCTGCACTGCAGCATACGCATACATTTGCATTATTGAAAGACAAATGTGCGGAAACTTCGACCTTGCGTCTGCGACGGGAGGCCTTAGCCTGCCCGTCGCACCCCGTTCGGGTGCCAAAAAAGAGGAGCGGCAGCATGGTATTCTCGCACCCCAAGCTCGGCCCCAATGATCTCGATGAAACGGATATCGAGACCTACCTCGCGCTCGCGCGGGTGCATGGCGAGGAGCGAAGCCCCGGTGAACGGATTGCGACCTTGGAGGACATTGTCCGCGCCGCCTGGCGCCTGATGTCGGAAGAGCAGAAGGAAGCCTTCCGCACCGAAGCCGAGATTGCCTCGCTGACCGACAGTTTCGGTGACTACGCAGACGATCAAAACGCCAACTTCTGAAGGGCTTACTCGTAACTCATCCGAATACAGCGACGCGGGCCATCGACGCCCTGCTTGACCGCGTGCTCGCCGAGCAGCGCCTTGTCGGCGCCGTGATCCTCATTCAACGCGACGGCCGGCCTTTCTATGAAAAGGCGGTGGGTTTCGCGGACCGCGAGGCGCGCAAGCCCTTGTCCACCGACGCGGTCTTCCGCCTGGCCAGCATGACGAAGCCGGTCGTATCGGTGGCGACGCTCGCCTGTGCCGAGGCCGGGCTCTTGTCGGTCGACGATCCGGTCACGCGCTTCCTGCCGGATTTCCGGCCGAAGACGCCCGAAGGTGACGAAGCGCGCATCACCATCCGCCATCTGCTCACCCATACCGCGGGCCTGTCCTATGGCTTCCTTCAGCCCGGGGAGAGCGCCTACGAGAAGGCCGGCATTTCCGACGGCCTCGACAATCCCGGCATCAGCCTGGAGGAAAACATCCGCCGCCTCGGCGCGCTTCGCCTCGGCTTCACGCCCGGCGAGACTTGGCATTATTCGCTGGCGACCGACGTGCTGGGCGCCGTTCTGGCCAAGGCCAGCGGCAAATCCCTCCAGGAGGTGGTGGCGGACCGGATCACCCGACCGCTCGGCATGACGGATACGAGCTTCCTCGCCACCGCACCGGACCGGCTCGTGACCCCCTATGCCGACCCGGCCGAGCCGGGCGGCGCGCCACGCCGCATGACCGACCGCTTCAGCCTGTCCCAGCCGGACCTCGGGACCGCTCACTACGCACCGGGCCGCGCAACCGATCCGGCCGCCTACCCCTCGGGCGGCGCCGGCCTCGTCGGCACCGCGCCGGACTACATGCGCTTTTTGGAAGCGATCAGGCTGGGCGGCGCCCCCGTTCTGAATGCCCAGTCTGCAGCGGCCCTCGTGGCCGACGCCGTGCCGGGCCTCGATATTGATCTCTCCGGTCCCGGCTGGGGCTTCGGTCTCGGCGTCGGGCATCTGCGCAACCCCGCCGCGGCCGAATCGCCGCAGCATGCGGGCAGCTGGACCTGGGGCGGCGCCTACGGCACCAGCTTCTGGGTCGACCCTGAGGCGGGGATCAGCGCCGTCGCCTTGACGAATACGGCGATCGAAGGCGTGACCGGCCTGTTTCCGAAGGAACTCATCGCCGCGACCTATGCGGACTGATCGAAACGTCAACGAAATGTGACATCCGGTATTTCTGTCACCTTTCGCGAAGGCTCCCCACATGCCGGACTATCAGAGTGTGAGGGGAGCCGGAGATGAACAAAGCGATCCGCTTCGAGTCCAGCGTGCTGCGGGCGGCCCTTGCCGGCCTGCTTCTGGCTGGCGCCGCGCTCAGCCTGTCCGCCTGCAACACCGTCAACGGTGCAGGCAAGGATGTGTCGAGCGCCGGCAAAGCGACGTCCAATGCCGCCACCGCCGTGCAGCAGAAGATGTAAGCGGCCGGCGCGGATGGATCCCCCGCGACAAACGCGGGGCCAGCCGCCAATCCTGACCCCGGCGACCCGTAGGGGCGCGGGTCGCCGGAGACTTACGGCATCAGACCCTGGGTTCTGACGAGGTGGGCGTAGATCCCGTCATGCGCCACGAGTTCAGCATGGGTGCCCCACTCGACCGCCCGGCCCTCCGCCATCACCACCACCAGATCCGCGCTGCGCACGGTCGAGAGGCGGTGCGCCACGATGATGGTCGTGCGGCCGGTGCGCAGCCGTGACAGCGCCGACTGGACGGCCGCCTCGCTCTCGGCATCCAGCGCGCTCGTGGCCTCGTCGAGCAACAGGATGCGCGGATTGCGCAGGAACGCGCGGGCGAGCGAGACGCGCTGCCGCTGACCGCCGGACAGGCGATTGCCGCTGTGGCCGACCACGGTCAACTCGCCGTCGGGCAGCGCCTGAATGAAGCCGGCCGCCGCAGCCGCTTCCGCAGCCGACCAGATCTCCGCCTCATCCGCATCCGTCCGGCCCATGCGGATATTGGCGGCGACGGTATCGTCAAAGAGCAGCGAATCCTGGCCGACATAGGCGATGGCATCGCGCAGGCTGCTCATCTGCACATGCCGGATATCGGCCCCGTCGATCTCGATCGCGCCGCTCTCGACCTCATAGAGGCGCGGAATGAGGGCAAGCGCCGTCGATTTGCCGGCGCCCGAGGCGCCGACGAGGGCGATCGTCTGGCCGGGCCTTGCCTCGAAACTCAGGCCCCGCAGGCCGGGACGGCCATCGGGATAGGTGAAACAGACATTCGTGAAGCGCAGCGTGCCCGGGCCCGCGGGCAAGGGCTTGGCCTCCGGCCCGTCCGTAATGCCCGGCGGCTCGTTAAGGACCGCAAAAGACCGGGCAAGGCCGGCGAGACCTTCCTGCACGGCGGCATTGAGCGCGCCCAGCGAGCGCAACGGGCGCGAGGCGAGCATGAGGGCGGCGACGAAGCCCGAGAAATTGCCGAGCGTCGCCGCGCCCGCCGCCGCCCGCCAGCCGGCAAAGCCGATGACGAGGGCAACCGTGACGCCACCCAGCACTTCCAGCACCGGATCGACGCCCGACCGGGTCCGGACCATGCGCAAGAGCGCGCGATAGAGCTGGCCGAAGGCCTGCTGCGCCCGCCGCCGCTCGGTCTCCTCCAGCCGATAGGCCCGCACCGTGCGGCTCTGGGCGAAGCTCTCGTTCAACATCATGGCCGTCTCGCCCATGCGTTCCTGCATAGTGCCGGAGGCACGGCGCACGCGCTTGCCGATGCGCTGAATGGGGACGGCGGCAAGCGGATAGAGGGCGAGCGCCAGCACGCTCATGAGCCAATCCATGTAGACCATGGAGACCACGAGCCCCACGACCGTCATGGCGTCTGACACGCCGTTGACCGCCCGCGTCATGGCCTCGCGGATCGTCGCCGCGTCAGTCGTGAAGCGCGCGGCAAGCTGCGCCGGGGCTTCGCGCTCCATGCGCTGCAGGTCTGAGTCCATGAGATGGGCGAACATGCGGTTCTGCAGGTCGCGGATGACGACCAGGACGAGATTCTGGGTGGTGACCGCCTGGCCGTATTGCACCGCCGCCTTGAAGCCGGTGACGACGAGAACGATGATCGGAATCTGGTAGAGGATGCGCGGGTCCTTGCGCACGAACATGCTGAAGGCCTGGTCGATGACCGCCGGATACAGGGCCGTCGCCCCGGCGACGAGCGCGGTGAGCACCGCCACGGAGACGAGCCGCCCCTTGTACAGATGGAGGTGCTCCCGCCAGAGGCGGGCGACCAGGGCGCGTGTGGATTCGTCAGTGGGCAAGGTTTTCATCTTAGCCGCGCCTGTATCAAGAAGAGACACGCGCGGCCAGCCTTGCCAGTTCGGCCCGGCAGGCGTCGGCGTCGTCCAGACAGCCACGGGCTATCCACCACTCCCGCACCTCGCGCAAGGCTTGGCCCAGCGCGGGCCCCGGTTTGAGCCCGAGGGCCACGCCATCGCGGCCTTGGAGCGGAAAGGCGGGCGGCGGCAGGGCGGCAAGCCTCGACCGGAACGAGGCGGCTGCCTCACCCGGCGGATGGCGCAGGAAAGAGCGGCCGATCAGCACCGGTATCGGCGTATCCGCCGCCGCCTGGCGCAGCGCGGTGTCGGTCGCGTCCGGGCCCGGCAGAGGCCCATCCAGATAGAGGGCAAGCCGCTCGCGCTCCGCATTGGAGAGTTTCAGCCGTCGGGCGGCCTGGCCGGCGCGGGCGGCGTCGGCGATCAGGCCGGCGAGGCGCAGCACCGGGTCTGCGGGAGCGCCCGCCTCGGCGAGGCGCGTCATGCGCTCCGGCCAATCCGGCGCGGCTTCGGGCAGCAGCACGCGCAGCACGCCGAGATCGGCCATGAGGCCAAAACCCGGCCGGGGGTCGGGTACCGCGAGGATCTTGGCGGTCTCGGACCAGAGCCGTTCGGCGGAGAGGGTCGCGAGTTTCGGCGCGGCGGCGGCGAGCGCCGCCGCCGTCCCGGCATCGGGTGCCTCCTGCCCGTAGCGCAGATGGAAGCGGACGAAGCGCAGGATGCGCAGATAATCCTCGGCAATGCGCTGCGCCGGCGGCCCCACGAAGCGAAGGCGGCCGGCGGCGAGGTCCTCCACACCGCCGAAATAGTCGTAGAGCCTGCCATCCGGCCCGAGCGACATGGCGTTGATGGTGAAATCCCGCCGCGCGGCGTCCACCGCGAAATCCTCCGTGAAGGCGACGACGGCATGGCGGCCGTCGGTTTCCACATCCTGCCGCAGGGTGGTGACCTCGATCGAGCCACCCGCGGCCAGCGCCGTGACGGTGCCATGGGCAAGGCCGGTCGGGATGGCGCGGAGGCCAGCCGCTTTCAGCGCTTCCATCACGCGCTCCGGCGGCCAGGGGGTTGCAACGTCGACATCGCTGACCGGACGCCGGGCCAGCAGGTCCCGGACCGCGCCACCCACGATGCGCGCGCCGGGCAGCGCCGCGAGCACCGGGCGCACGCCGGGAAGGCTCAGCAAGGGGGAGGGATCAAGATGGGCCATGGCTCAGCGCAGTATCCTCGAGCAGGCGGCAACTCAAGCTGCCGCGGCGACGGCCACCGCCGCAACGGCTGCCGCAGCAGCGCCCCCGCGGCAGTCACATGAAAAACCGTATCATTTGGCCAATTTCGCACGGCACTGTAGAGACGTCCCGTCCGCCCTGTCTGTATATCGCCCTCCCCTTGGGCGCCCAAGAGACCGTCACCACGGAGCCTGCCGATGTCTACGCCGATCGCCGATATCTTAAGCACAATGGAGGGTAGGCGGGTTCTCGTCGTCGGCGACGTCATGCTCGACCGCTTCGTCTATGGCCGGACAGAGCGGGTTTCGCCGGAGGCCCCTTCCCTCATCCTGGCAGCCGACCGGCAGGAGCAGATGCTGGGCGGGGCCGCCAATGTGGCGCTCAATATCCTCAGCCTTGGCGGCCTGCCCCATCTGGTCGGCCTCTGCGGCCGGGATGCGATCGCGGCCGAACTCGCCCAGGAGATCGCCCGCTTCGACGGGCTCACCGCCGATCTGGTGGAGGACGCAGCGCGCAGCACGACGCTCAAGATCAGGCTCGTCAACCCGCAATACAATACCCATCTGCTGCGGCTGGACTGGGAGGTGACGACACCTGCGGCAGGCGCTGTTCTCGCCGAACTGACCGAGCGCGCCATCGCGGGTGTGGCGGAGGCGGACGTCGTCGTCTTTTCTGACTATCTGAAGGGCGTGTTGCAGCCTTCGCTCATGGCGGCCGTCACGGCCGAGGCCGCGCGGCACGGCATTCCGGTCATCGTGGACCCCAAAGGCAAAGACTTCGCGCGCTACCGGGGCGCGACCATCATCGCCCCCAATCTGCACGAACTCTCTCTCGCCATCGGCCACACGGTCGATCAGGACGATGCGGCCGTCGAGACGGCAGCGGGCGAGATTTCGGCACTGTCCGGCGCGCCGGTCATCGTCGTCAAACGCAGCCAGGCCGGGGTTCAACTGGTCGAGCAGGGACGCACCACCGCACGTTTCCAGACCGTGGCCCGCCGCGTGACAGATGTTTCCGGTGCCGGCGACACGCTGGTCGCGGCGCTGGCCATGGCGCTGGCCACGCGCGGCAGCCTCGATGTCGCAACCCGCATCGCCAATGCCGCCGCCGGTGTGGCAGTGGCCAAGAAGGGCACGGCCACCGCGACCACGGCGGAGCTGGCAGAGCTTTTGCTCCACCGCCATGAACACCGCATCTCACCCAAAATCTACACGGAGGTCAGCGCGCTGCAACGCCAGGTGGCGTCCTGGCAGGCGGAAGGGCTGTCCGTCGGCTTTACCAATGGCTGTTTCGACCTGCTGCATCCCGGCCACATCTGGTCATTGACGCAATCCCGCGACCGGGTGGACCGGCTGGTGCTGGCGCTGAATTCGGACGCCTCGGTGAAGCGGCTCAAGGGGGCGAACCGGCCGGTGCAGAACGAGACCGCGCGGATGACGGTCGCCGCCGCGCTGGAAGCGGTGGATGCCGTTATCCTCTTCGGCAGCGATACGCCGCTCGATCTCATTCTGGCTCTCAAGCCCAATGTGCTCTTCAAGGGCGGGGACTACAGCCTCGACACCGTCGTCGGCCGGCGCGAGGTGGAAGCCTATGGCGGCCGGGTGGAAATCATTCCATACATGCCCAATACAAGCACAACCGAAATGATTCAGCGCATGGGCACGATCGAGGGGGAGAAAAGCGGCATCGGCACTGGCAGTGTCATTCCTGACGCGGCCCCGAGCCTCGCCGGGGGCTGAACGATGGAGCCCCACCCTGCCTCTCCGGCGCTCCTCGCCGCCGCCGAAAGCGGCCTCTCCTGGCTGCGCGAGGTTGCCTGGCCCTTCTGGCTCGCGCATGGAATCGATCGCCGGGCCGATGGCCACGCGCTCGGCTTCCATGAATTCCTCTCGCTCGACGATTTGCGCTGTGTCGCGGATTACCGCCGCCTGCGCGTGCTGACACGCCAGACCTTCGTCTTCAGCGAAGCGCTCGCCGCCGGTATGGATGAGGCGGCCGAAGCCGTCGACCTCGGCCTTTATTACCTCCGCACCCATGCCTTCGATAAGCGCGGCGGCTATCATTGGCGCTTCGATCTGCATGGCGGGACCATGGATCCGAAGCGCGATCTCTATGACCACGCCTTCGTCCTGCTGGCGCTTGCGACGGCACAGCGCGTGCGGCCCAGCACCGTGCTGCGCGCAGAAGCGCTGGCGCTTGATACCTACCTGCACACGGTCTTTCCCCACCCCGCGGGCGGCTACGGGGAAAGCCTGCCGCCGAGCCTGCCGCGGCGGCAGAACCCGCACATGCACCTGCTCGAAGCCTGCCTCGCCGCGGCGGAGGCCTTTGAGGACTCCCCTTTCCTGGAGCGCGCGACAGGCATCGTCGACCTTTTCCTGGACCGCATGTTCCAGCGCGGCGAAGGCACCTTGCCGGAGTATTTCGACAACGGCCTGGTTCCGCATCGCGAGGGCGGACTCTTCATTGTCGAACCCGGGCATCTCAGCGAATGGGTCTGGCTGCTGGACTGGTATGCCCGCCGTGCCAGCGCCGCCGGGACGAGGCCGCGCGAGGCCATCGCGGAGGTGATCCGGCAACTCAACGCCTTCGTTGACCGTTCCGGCATCCACCCCGGAACCGGTGGCCTGGTCGACGTGCTGTGGAGCGACGGCTCGGTCTCATCCGCCGGGCAGCGCCTCTGGCCGCAGGCAGAGCGGCTGAAGGCGGAGATCCTGCGGCCCGATGCGGAGGAAGCGCGCATCCTGCAGGCCTTCGCCGTTCTTCGGGATTACATCGCCCCGGCGCCGCCCGGCTTGTGGATGGAGCAACGCGCGCCCGATGGCTCCTTCAAGCCGATGCCCGCGCCGGCAAGCAGTCTTTACCATCTGACCTCGGCCTATACGGTCGCGGCGCGAAGCCTTGGGAGTGACGCGGATTTGATTCTTGTCACGGGTGGAGCCGGCTTCATCGGCTCCAACGTTGTCGCGGCGCTCAACGAGGCGGGCCGGCGCGACGTCGTTGTTTGCGATCTGCTGCGCGCGGCGGGCAAGTGGCTCAATCTGCGCAAGCGCGTCGTGCAGGATATCGTGCCGCCCGATGAGCTGTTCGACTGGCTGGCGGGCCGCGGTGACATCGAGGCCGTCATCCATATGGGTGCCAATTCATCGACGCTCGTGACCGACGGCGATGACGTGGTGCGCCGCAACTTCCGCTTTTCCGTGAAGCTGCTCGACTGGTGCACGGAGCGCGGGGTGGGGTTCATCTACGCCTCTTCCGCCGCGACCTATGGCGGCGGCGAGCAGGGCTTTGATGACAGCATGGCGCTCCCCTATCTGCAGGAGCTGCGACCGCTCAACCTTTACGGGTGGAGCAAGCATCTGTTCGATGAGGTGGTGGCGACGCGCCTTTTGGAAGGCAAGCCGCTGCCGCCCGTCTGCGCGGGCTTGAAATTCTTCAACGTCTTCGGACCCAACGAATACCACAAGGGTCCGATGATGAGTTCTCGTCTCCAAGTACTTCCCCGCCATCAAGCGCGGCGAGACAATTGATCTCTTCCGCAGCTATCGCCCCGAATACCGGGACGGCGAGCAGCTGCGCGATTTCGTGTATGTCCACGACATCACGGATACGATCCTGTGGCTTCTGGACAGCTATAAGGGCACGTCGCTCTTCAACCTCGGCAGCGGACGCGCGCGCAGCTTCATCGATCTTGTGGGATCAATCTTCGACGCGCTGGGCCTGGAGCGGCAGATCCGCTTCGTCGACATGCCGGAGGCGATGCGCCCGCGCTACCAGTATTTCACGGAGGCCCGGGCCGCCCGGTTGCAGGAGGCCGGCTACAACAGGCCGGGCACACCGCTGGAAGAGGCGGTCGGCCACTTCGTGACAACCTATCTGAACACGGCGGACGCCTACCGGTAGATCACCGGTAGATCAGTCGCCCGGCGCTTGGGTCATCGCGGCCGCCTGCTCAAGCGCCGCGCGCAGGCTCGCGGCGCTCGCGATACCCCGGCCGGCGATCTCGAAAGCCGTGCCGTGATCGACGCTGGTGCGCACGAAGGGCAGGCCGACCGTGATGTTCACGCCTTCATCAAGGCCGAGATATTTGACCGGTATCAGCCCCTGATCGTGATATTGCGCGACCACGACATCGAACTCGCCCATGCGCGCGCGCATGAAGACGGTGTCCCCCGGATGCGGGCCCGAGGCCGCGATGCCCTCCGCCTGCGCTGCCTGGACGGCTGGCCTGATGATGGCCTCATCCTCATGGCCGAACATGCCGCCCTCCCCCGCATGCGGGTTGAGGCCGGCAACGCCCACGCGGGGCCGGGCGATGCCGAACTGCAGCCCGGCGCGATGGGCAAGCCGGATGGCCCGCAACTCATTCTCGAACGTCACCATCCGGACCGCCTCCGCGAGCGGCACATGGATGCTGACGAGGAGCACGCGCAACTCCCGGTTCGCAAGCATCATGGCGTAATCGGCGGTACCCGCACGCTCGGCGAGAATCTCCGTGTGCCCCGGATAGTCGATGCCGGCCTCGTGCATGGCCTGCTTGCTGATGGGGGCGGTGACGATGCCGGCAATCTCGCCCGCCAGCACCGCCGTGATCGCCCGGTCGATAGAGGCGAAGGCCGCGGCCCCCGCCCGGGCATCGACACGGCCGAGCGGCAGATCGTCCGGCAGGCGGCTGACCGCCACGACCTCGATCAGCCCTGGCCGCCCCTGCGCCTCCCTGGCGGAACCGATTTCGGCAATCTCGACCGCGCTGCCCAGGAGACGCGCGGCCCGGCGCAATTGCACGGGATCGCCGAAGACGACGGCCGGATGATGCACCCCTCCGGCCAAGAGCTTGACCACGATCTCGGGCCCGATCCCGGCCGGATCCCCCATCGTGATTCCTAATGGCTGCGTCATGCACATGATTCCCCTGCGGCCTCCGCTTCCCCTAGACCTTTGGCGCTCGTGTACAAAGTGTCTTCGACTAGCCCAGGCTGCGTGAGAGGACCGCCGACTAAATGGACAGCAAGCACACAGCGCTGCAGGCGCTGGCAAAGACGCATGGATGCCCAAGGCTTCGCCCAGGTGGAAGCCAAGCGCATGGAACCGATTCTGACCGCCGAAGGGCTGACCGACTGGGCCGGTTTCGCCGCGAGCTGGGATGACCTCGGCCTTGACCGCTTCATGGCCGATGGCGGCCGCTACCGCCGCCGGCGCTTCGCGGCGTTTTCCGTGGGCCAGGGTCAGATCCAGCGCAAGCCGCACCAGCCGCATTACCAGAGCCGCGACTATAATCAGCTCAATGGCGGCATCGCCCGCTGGTTCGACCCGGTGACGGAGACGATCGCCGAGCATCCGGCCACGGCCGCTGTGCTCCGCGTCTGCGACCAGCTTTTCACCGGCCTGACGCCGCCGGATGTGCGGCCCCGCCACTGGCATGTCGAGATGCACCAGTTCCGCATCGAGGCGCGGCCGGACGCCGCCGGCCAGCCGACGCCCGAAGGCGCGCACCGGGACGGGGTGGATTGGGTGCTCGTGCTCCTCGTGCGGCGGGAGAATGTGGCAGAAGGCGAGACCAGCATCACGGATCTTGAGCGCAATCTCATGTCCCGCTTCACGCTCGACAGCCCATGGATGCGGCGCTGGTCGATGACAGCCGGGTCTATCATGGCGTGACGGCGGTGCATCCGCTCGACCCCGCCAAGCCCGCCTTCCGGGACGTGCTTGTCGTCACCTTCCGCCGCGAATAGCGCCGAACCCGATCCCCGCGTAAGACCGAGACGATCCTGAGACAGAGGCGACATGGCCAAGCTGAGCGTCAACCTCAACAAGATCGCGCTACTGCGGAATTCGCGCCATACCGGCGTGCCCGATGTGGAGCGCTTCGCGCGGCTCGCGCATGAGGCCGGAGCGCACGGCCTGACCGTGCATCCGCGCCCCGATGAGCGGCATATCCGGACGCGCGACGTTCACATGCTGGACCGGCTGATGCGGCCTTGGCGCCCCGGGTTCGAGTTCAATATGGAGGGCTATCCCGAACAGCGCTTCCTTGACCTCGTCGCCGAGGTGCGGCCGGAGCAATGCACGCTGGTGCCCGATGCGCCGGGTGCCTTCACCTCCGACGAGGGGTGGAAGCTCGACGCGGCGCAGATGGCGGTCCTGCGCCCGGCGATCGAGCGGCTGCGCGCCATCGGCAGCCGGATCATCCTCTTCGTCGATCCGAACCCGGCCGTGGTCGCGCGGGTAACGGCAGCGGGCGCCGACGGCATCGAGATCTATACCGGCGGCTATGCCCATGCTTTCCGCGACGGCAGCCATGCGGAGATCCTGGCTGCCTGCGCGGCGACGGCCGCTGCCGCGCCAGGCGGCGGGGCTCGTCGTCAATGTCGGCCACGACCTCAATCTCGACAATCTGCCGCCGCTCGTTTCCGCCTTGCCGGGGCTGGCCGAGGCTTCCATCGGCCATGAGCTGACGGCGGATGCGCTGGTCTTCGGCTGGGCGGAGGCGATCCGCCGCTACAAGGCGGCCCTCGCCGCCTGACAGCCGAGCCGCGCGGGCGGTGGCGCGCTGTAATGATATAGTGTAACACCCTTCTGGACAGGCGGATTTGATATGTTATAACGTATCAATTCTGCAGACCATGAGGACATGATGAGACGAGACGAAACCGCTGGCCAGACGCGGGCAAAGGCGAATTGGAAGAGGTTTGGCGGGGCTGCGGCTGCAGCGGCGGTCGTAACGGCCCTCGGCTTCGCGGCCCCCGCGCGGGCGGCGGCTCCGATCCAGGCCATCGGCGTCGAAAATGAATATGCCGATGTCATTGCCCAGATCGGCGGCCCCGATGTGCATGTCACCGCCATCATGTCCGACCCCAATACCGATCCGCATTCCTTCGAGGTGAGCCCGAAGATCGCCGCCTCCATCGCGGGCGCGGATCTCATCGTCGAGAACGGCCTCGGCTACGACCCCTGGGCCGACAAAATGATCGCCGCTGCGCCGAAGGCCGGGCGGCAGGTCATCAATGTGCAGCACCTGCTCGGCCTCTCCGACGATACCCCGAACCCGCATCTCTGGTACGATCCGGCCACCATGCCGGCGGTCGCGAAGGCCATTGCAGCGAAGCTTTCGACCCTCGACCCCGCCCATGCCAGCGCCTATGCCGCCCGGGAAAAGGCATTCGAAGCGAGCCTGAAACCCTGGTTCGCAGCGATTGCCGCGTTCAAGGCGACATATGCCGGCACGCCCGTCGCCGTGACGGAACCGGTGGGTGACTACATGCTGCAGGCGGCCGGCACCCGCATCCTGACGCCCTGGAACCTGCAGGCGGCGGTGATGAACGGCACCGACCCGGCGCCGCAGGACGTGACGAAGCAGAACGCCCTGTTCTCCCCGAACGGCGTGAAGGTCTTCCTCTACAACCAGCAGGTGACCGATTCGCTGACGCAAACCTTCCTGGACCGCGCGCATAAGGCCGGCATTCCGGTGGTCGGCGTCTATGAAACCATGCCGACGCCCGGCTACACCTACCAGAGCTGGATGCTCGCAGAGGTGAAGGCTTTGACGGCAGCCGTTGCCCACAAGACCTCCAGCCAAAGCCTTCTCCCGGCTTCCGCCCAATAAGATTGAACCCCCGATGCCTGACGTCCCGGAAACGCTCACTGTTTCGCGCTTAAGCGTCTCCTTCCCGGGACGCCAGGTACTCCGCGATGTTGATTTCTCCGTCCGCGCCGGAGAGGTCTGCGGGCTGATCGGATCGAACGGCTCCGGCAAGACGACCTTGCTGCGGACGATCCTCGGCCTGCAGACGCCGGATAGCGGCAGCGTCTCCCTGGGCGGCGCTGTCGGCTATGTGCCGCAGAAGATCGTTTTCGAGACGGATATGCCGTTGCGTGCGCGGGATGTCGTGGGCCTCGGCCTCGACGGCAACCGCTTCGGCTTCGCCCTTCCCTCCCTTTCGAAGCGCCGCAAGGTCGAGGCCATGCTGGAGGCGGTCGGCGCCACGGGCTTCGCCGATCAGCGGATCAGCGATCTCTCGGGCGGCCAGCAGCAGCGCATCCTGATTGCGCATGCCATGATCCGCCGTCCGAAACTGCTGCTGCTCGATGAGCCGCTTGCCAATCTCGATGTGCGGGCCGTCGCCGATATCGTCCTGCTCCTCAACCGCTTCGCGCGCGAAGCGGGCGTGTCCGTCCTCATTTCGGCGCATGACATGAACCCGCTCCTCTCCGTCATGGACCGCATCGTCTACCTCGCCCAGGGGCGGGCCGCGACGGGCCGGACGGAGGAAGTCGTGCGGACGGAGGTGCTGAGCCAGCTCTACGGCCACCATATCGACGTCATCCGCGTGCATGGCCGCGTTCTGGTGATTGCGGCGGCCGCCGCGGACGAAATTCCGCTCGCGGTCGAGAAAGACCCCGTGCATGTCAGCGCGATTCCCTGACACCGCCATGCACGCCCTCACCCTTCTCTTCGTCCCCGGCTTCCTTGCCAGCGCGCCCGTGCAGACGGCGCTGCTGATTGGCAGCGGTGCCGCTCTTGTCTCCGCGCTCATCGGCGTCTTCACGGTGCTGCGCGGCCAGTCCTTCGCAGGCCATGCGCTGGCCGATATCAGCAGCGCGGGCGGCTCGATCTCCTTTCTTCTCGGCATCAGCGCGCTCTGGGGCTTCCTCGGCATGGCCGTGATCGCGGCGGGCGCACTGGAACTCGCCGGGCTCCGGCGTGCCCGCGCGGGCGGCAGCCGCGAGCGCGACCTTGCAACCGGCGTCGTGCTCGGGGCGGGGCTTGGCCTGACTGCTTTGCTCCTGCATCTCGATATCGGCATGACCAGCGCCGGGGGTGCCGCCATTTCCGTGCTGTTCGGCTCGATCTTCGCGGTGCCGGCCTCCCTGGTTTGGCCGTCGCTCGGGCTCGGCGCCGCCGCCGCGCTCCTCATCAGCCTGATGTACCGGCCGCTGCTCCTGACCTCGCTTGACCCCGATCTGGCGGCGGCCCAGGGCGTGCGGGTGCAGGGCGTCAGCCTGGTTCATCTGCTCGTGCTGGCCTGCAGTGTCACGCTCTCCGCCATGACGATCGGCGCCATTCTCTCGACGGTGCTTCTGATCGGCCCCGCCGCCGCGGCCCTGCAGGTGGCCAAACGCCCCGGCCAGGCGGTGATGCTCGCCATCATCTTCGGCCTCGTCTCCGTCTGGGGCGGCATCTGGCTCGCCTATGACAGCTATGACTGGACGCCCGGCCAGGGCTGGCCCGTGAGCTTCTTCATCACCGTGCTGACAACGCTGCTCTATTTAGGCGCCAAGCTCTGGGCAAGGCGGGGCGGACTGCCCCAGCGGCAGCAAGCTATCCAGCCCAAGCGCGCCCGCGCCGCACATCCATCCAGGGCGTAAGGCGCAATGTTCGCAAGCTACATGGTCAACGGCTGGATCATGGCGACGATCATCGCGGTGGTCGCCGGAGCGGTCGGCCTCTTCGTCGTGCTGCGCGGCATGAGCTTTGCCGCCCATGCCCTGCCGCTCGGCGCCTTTCCGGGTGCCGCCGCCGCCAATCTGCTCGACATCAACCCGCTCTGGGGGCTGATCGCCTTTTCCGGCCTTGGCGTCATCGGCATGACGCAGCTGAGTACGCGGCAAAGGCGGGATGTGGCGACGGCGCTGACGCTCATGGCGCTGCTCGGCCTCGGCACGCTGTTCCTCAGCCTGACCCGCCATTATGCCCAGGGTGTCTACGCGCTGCTGTTCGGCCAGCTGATCACCGTGAGCGCCGCTGAGATCTGGCCGGTGCTGGCCTTGGGCCTCGTCATCCTGGGCGTCATTGCGCTCAGCTTCCGGCCGATGCTGCTCAGCACGCTCTCGCCCGATCTGGCCGCGAGCCAGGGCGCTCACGCGGCAGCGCGCGGACTTCGTTCTTCTGGCGCTCCTCGGCACCGCGACCGCGATGGCCTTGCCCGTGGTGGGCGCGCTGCTCGTCTTCAGCCTTATGGTCGGCCCGGCCGCCGCCGCCCGCAGCCTGACACGCCGGCCGGGCCCGGCACTGTTCCTCTCGATCGCGCTCGCGCTGCTCACGGTCTGGGCCGCAATCGCCGCCGGCTTCCTCACGGGCTGGCCGATCGGCTTCTTCGTGGGAACCGGTGCGGCGCTGCTCTTCGCCGTGGCGCAGCTCCGCCGCCTGAAGTCCGTCCGCGCGGCGTGATCCTTGGGGGCGTTCAGCGCTCTCCCCTCAGCCGTTGCGCGAGGTCACGCAGAATGGCCGCCGTCGCGCCCCAGATGTAATGTTCCTCATGGGGCCAGACCCAGATGTCGCGCCAATCCCCGTCTTTCAGCTTCATGCGCCGGCGGAAGGGATGGGCCGGGTCGAGCAGCACGGAAAACGGCAAGGTGAGGATGGCCGCCACTTCATCCTCTGCGGGATGAAGATCGACGCTGGGCCGCACGATGCCGACGACCGGTGTCACCTGAAAGCCCGTGCCCGTCACATGGAGCGAGAGCCGCCCGACGAGATCGACCGCGTCGGGCGGCATGGCGATTTCTTCCCAGGCTTCGCGGAGGGCCGCAGCCTCTGGCCCGTCATCGTCAGCGTCGATCCTGCCGCCCGGGAAACTCACCTGCCCGGCATGGTTACGCAGATGTTCGGCCCGTTTGGTGAGGAGCACGCGGGGCGCTGGTTCCAGGATGATCGGCACGAGAACGGCGGCCGCGAGCCCATCCGCCGGGCGCCACTCGGCCATTGGTGCCACAGGCAGGAGCCGCGCTCTGATTTCGTCCGCCGTCATTGCCGGAATCCAGGCTTCCTGCCGGTCAGGCGTCGTCGCGGGGCATCTCACCCAGCGGAAAGAACACGCCCGAACTCCAGACGCCCAGCATCATCTTGCCGTGCACCGGCTGCGGTTCCGCGAGCGCCACAAGTTCGTAGAAGACCGGGCGGCTGATCCTTGCCTCGATCGGATGCTCACCGCGGCCGGGCCGCAGGCGCACATAGGGTTTCGGATCGCCACCCGCCTCGGCATTGAAGCGCAACGGATGGTCGAGATCGACGGTCACGATTTCATCGGTATTCGTGCGGAAGGTCACGACCTGATTGCTGTCGGCGCCGGTCCAGTCCATTTCCACGACGACGAAGGGCGCGTCCTCGACCACGATGCGGCCACGCTCCGCCGGCGTTTCAAGCCAGAAGCTGCCATCAGCCTCCCGCAGCAGCACGCTTGCGAAGAGGCAGACGAGTTCCTTGCGGCCGATCGACGTGCCTTTGTAGAGCCAGGTGCCATCCCGCTTGATGACGAAGGGAAGATCGCCGCATTCGGCCGGAACCCGGTGTCTCGTCAGGCGCGCTGCAGCTATGTCATCCACGGTTGGGACCCGGACCGGCAGGGCGACCTTTATCCCGGTGGGATGGATCTGGCCCGCCATGATCTGGCCGCTGATCTCCCGACTGGTCTCTGCATGGCCCCGCATTTCCAAACCTGTTTCCTCACCCGACACAGCCTTACCCCGCCGTTCCTGGCCCACGCCGCCACAAAAGCGCCCGTCCGGCCCCCACTTCTTCCTGAGCCGACTTTCGCCTGAACATCAAATATAGATAGGGTTCATCGCTCTGTGAGGTCATGCTCCTCATATTGAGCGACGATAGCCAAGGAATGCCATGCTTTTCGAGATGGGACGCCGCAGCAGCCAAGGCAATGAGGCGGATGAAATTCTTGCCCGGGCGGGCGAACTCGGCGCGCGCCTCAGGACATTGCGGTCGGAAATCGGGCGGGTCATCTTCGGCCAGGCCGAGGTTGTCGAACTCGCTTTGACCGGGATTCTGGCGGGCGGCCATGTTCTCCTGGTCGGTGTGCCGGGCCTGGGCAAGACGCGACTCGTCGATACGCTGGGCCGGACGCTCGGTCTCGACACCAAGCGCGTGCAGTTCACGCCGGATCTCATGCCCGCCGATATCCTCGGCAGCGAAATATTGGACGAGGGCGAAGAGGGCGGGCGCCGCGCCTTCCGCTTCCTGCCCGGGCCGGTCTTCTGCCAGCTCCTGATGGCGGACGAGATCAACCGTGCGAGCCCCCGCACGCAATCGGCGCTGCTCCAGGC
Organism: uncultured Alphaproteobacteria bacterium; assembly: GCA_963834475.1. Classification (GTDB taxonomy): domain Bacteria; phylum Pseudomonadota; class Alphaproteobacteria; order Acetobacterales; family Acetobacteraceae; genus Acidisoma. The sequence goes on from CAWIBZ010000005.1 coordinate 1,086,047, forward strand.
CATGCAGGAAGGCCATGTCGCCGTCGCCGGGCATGACCGGCCGCTGCCACGGCCTTTCCATGTGCTCGCGACACAGAACCCGATCGAACAGGAGGGCACCTACCCGCTGCCCGAGGCGCAGCTGGATCGTTTCCTGCTGCAGATCGAGCTGACCTATCCCGCGCGGGATGATGAGCGGGCCATGCTGCTCGCCACCACCGCCGCCTACGAGGCCCAGGCCGAAGCGGTTCTGACTGCGGCAGAACTTGCGGAAGCGCAAAGGCTCGTCCGCCACATGCCGATCGGCAATGCCGTGGTGGATGCCATTCTGAACCTGGTGCGAGATGGGCGGCCGGAGGGATCGGGCATCGCCCTGGTCCGGGACCATATCGCCTGGGGGCCGGGTCCGCGCGCCGCCCAGGCCCTGATGCTGGCCAGCCGCGCCCGCGCCCTGCTCGACGGCCGGCTCTCGCCCTCTCTCGAGGATGTCGCCGCCCTCGCACCCTCGGTGCTGCGCCACCGCATGGCGCTGTCCTTCGGTGCGCGCGCGGAAGGGGTTACGCTGCAGGATGTCATTTCCGCCATGGTCGCCCGCATTGGCGCCTAGCCCGAAGGACCGGCATCGGCCGCCCTCGGCGGAGGCCTCCGCTACCGCGCAGGCGCTCGGCCAGACGCTGCCGCCCCTGCTGCTCGCCGCCGAGCGCGTCGCGGCGACGGTCGCACAGGGTGTGCATGGCCGCAGGCGCACCGGGCGCGGCGACAGTTTCTGGCAATACCGCCCTTTCTCCGAAGGCGATTCGGCAGACCGCATCGATTGGCGGCAGAGCGCCCGCTCGGACCGGCTTTTCGTGCGCGAGACAGAGTGGGAGGCGGCGCAGACAGCCTATATCTGGGTCGCTGACGGTGCCGCGATGCGCTGGCATTCGGAACGCGCGCCCGCCAAGCGCGAACGGGCCGTGCTGCTCGCCCTGGCGCTCGCCGCGCTGCTTCTGCGCGGCGGCGAATACGTGCGGCTGCTCGGCGCGCCCGCCCACCCGGCCTCGGGCCGCGCGGCACTCCCGGCGATCGCGACCTTCCTCGATCAGCCGGCGAGCCGCGAGGAGGTGCTGCCGCCGGAGACACAGATCCCGCGCCACGCCCAGCTCGTTCTGATCGGCGATTTCCTGGAACCCTTGGAGAGGGTGCAAAGAGCGGTCAGCCGCTTCGCAGGCCTGGCTGCGACGGGCCATATCCTGCAGGTGCTCGACCCGGCGGAGGCCGATCTCCCCTTCCGCGGCCGGGTGCGCTTCCAGGGGCTGGGCGCCGCGGCGGAGCGCCAGGGCATCGTCATTCCCAAGGTGGAGACCATCCGCCAGGATTATCAGAAGCGCCTGCAGGCACAAATTGCGGGCCTGGGTGCCATCGCCGCCGCCGCCGGCTGGACGGCGGGGCTCCATCGCACCGACCAGGCTCCGAATGCGGCTCTTCTGGCGCTGTATGAAGTCTTGGCCAATCGATGATCTTTGCGGAGCCTTGGGCGTTACTCGCTTTCCTCATCCTGCCCCTGCTCTGGTGGCTGCTGCGGGCAAGCCCGCCTGCGCCGCGCACGCAAGTCTTTCCCGCGCTTCGCCTGCTGGCCGATCTTGAGACGACGACGCAGTCCCCTGAGCGCACGCCGCCCTGGCTGCTGATCCTGCGCATCCTGGCGCTTGCCTGCCTCATCCTCGGCCTCGCCGGCCCGATCCTTAATCCGCGTGCCGGCGGGAACAGCACCGGTCCCTTGCTGGTCGTGCTCGACAATGGCTGGGCCTCGGCCACGGACTGGGCGGACAGGGTCACGACCGCACGGGCGGCCATGACCGAAGCCGATCGCGCGGGCCGCCCGGTTGCCCTGCTGGCCACGGCCGCCGGAGTTGACGGGCGCGCGCCGGACATCGCGGGCCCCATGAGCGCGCGCAACGCGCTCGCCCGGCTGGCCGCGCTGACAGCCGAGCCCTGGCCGCCGGATCGGGCTCTGGACAGGCGCGCGCTCGACGGATGGCATCTGGCCGATACGTCGGTCCTTTTCGTTGACGACGGCATAGAGGCCCCGAGCGGCGAGACTGGGTTCCGCCGGGCTTTGGCCAAGGCCGGCACCGTGACCGACGCCCGGGCGCCGGCGTCCGCCCCGCTGCTGCGGGCGCCCGCGCAACAGGATGGCGCGCTTGTCATCCGTCTCGCAGCGGTGCCCCAGCCGGTCGACCGTGACTTCGCCGTGCTCGCAGAAACCGCTGACGGGCGCACCCTGAACCGCATTTCGCTCAGGCTGGCCGCCGGACAGGCAGAGGCAGCCGCCCCGCTTGGCCTGCCCACCATGGTCGCCAATAGCGTGACAGAGCTTCGCCTGGCCGGAGCGCCGAGCGCCGGGGGCAGCTTTCTGCTCGACCGGCAGTGGCGCCATCGCATCGTCGGCTTGGCCTCCTCTGCCGGCAGCGGCTCGGATGCGCCGTTGGTCGGGCCACTTTTCTATCTCAACCGCGCACTTGGCTCGGATGTGGAGATCCGTCGCGGCACGCTGACCGATCTGCTCGCCCAGCCGCTTTCGGTGCTCATCCTGAGCGACCGGCCTTTGCAGTCACCGCAGGAGGTCGAGGCCGTCTCCCATTTCGTGGACGCAAGGCGGGCTGCTCATCCGCTTCGCCGGCCCCCTGACGGCGGAAGAGGCCGACGCGCTTGTTCCGGTCCGTCTTCTGCAACAGGATCGCAGCCTGGGCGGCGCGCTCTCCTGGAACAGGCCGGAGCATCTGGCCCCCTTCCCGCCGACCAGCCCGTTCGCGGGCCTGGCCATTCCGGGCGATGTCACGGTGAGCCGGCAGATGCTGGCCGACCCGGCATCGCTCGCCGGCGTCAATATATGGGCCACCCTTTCGGACGGCACACCCCTGGTATCCTCCGCGCCCTTCGGCCAAGGCCGCATCGTGCTGTTTCATGTGACGGCCGATGCCGATTGGTCGAGCCTGCCGCTGTCCGGTCTCTTCCCGGCGATGCTGGACCGGCTCATCCACCTCGCCTCCGGCACCGGAAGCGGCAACCCGCGCGCAAGGCTTGCCCCGTCCTCGATCATGAACGGCTTTGGTGACATGGAGGTGCCGAGCGCGGCCGCGGCGCCCATCGAGGCCGGCGAACTCGCCCGGGCCGTTCCCTCGCCCAGGACTCCGCCTGGCCTGTACGGGGCGCCGGGGGACCGGCTGGCCCTCAATCTCGGATCGAACCTGCCGTCACCCAGGGCCGCTGCCCTGGTGCCGGGTGCGACGCTTGCCGCACTCACCGGGCGGCTGGCCGAGCGCGATCTCGGCCCGCCACTCACCGTCCTTGCCGTCCTTCTCCTTGTGGCCGATCTGATCGCGAGCCTCGCATTGCGCGGCGCCCTGCACCAGGCAGGGCGTATCGGGCGGGCCAGGACGCGCACGGCCGCGACCCTGGCGGTGCTGGCATTCGGGCTGGCCGCCTCGGCGCCCGCGCGAAGTGCGACCGTACCGCCGGCCGCGCTGCAACCCTCGCTTGCCTATGTCGTCACCGGCAACGACAGTGTCGATCGCCTCTCGCGGGACGGTCTCTCCAGCCTGTCCGATTTCGTGAGCAGCCGCTCCGCGGCCGTGCTCGGGGCGCCGACCGGCGTCGTGCCGGGCCGCGATGATCTCAGCCTCTATCCGCTGCTCTATTGGCCGATCGTTCCGGGCAACCCGAAGCCCGGCGCGCAGGCCATCGCGGCCCTCAACCGCTTCATGGAAAACGGCGGCATCATCGTGATCGATACGGAGGGCAGCGATACCGGTGCCCAGGGATCCGGCGCAGGCCTGCAGCCCGGTGCCGCAGCGGCCCTGCGGCAGGCGGTGCAGGGTCTCGATATCCCGCCGCTGACGCCGCTGACCTTTCGCGATGTCCTCGCCCATACCTTCTATCTGCTGCGCGATTTTCCGGGCCGTTATGTCGGCGCGCCGGTCTGGGTCGCGCAGACGGCCGAGGCCAGCAATGACGGGGTGAGCCCCGTCATCATCGGCGAGAATGATTGGGCCGCGGCCTGGGACATGAACCAGGACGGCAGTTTTCCCTACAGCACCATGCCAGGCAATGAGGAGCAGCGGCTCTACGCCTACCGCTTCGGCATGAACCTCGTGATGTATGCCCTGACCGGCACCTATAAGGGTGACCAGGTGCATGTGCCCGCAATCCTGGAGCGGCTGGGCCAGTGAACGCTACCGCGACCATCGTCGGCGTCAATCTGGCGCCTGCACTGCCGATCTGGCTGCTGGGTGCGCTCGGCGCCATCGGCCTCGCCGCACTTGTCCCGGCCTTTACCACCCGGACACCCGGCCGGTGGTGGCGCCTTCTGCTGCTTGCCCTTCTCCTCGGCTGGCTGAGCGGGCCGAAACTTGTCCGCCAGCAATGGCGGCCGCGGCCGGATATCGCGCTGCTTGTTGTCGATCACAGCGGCTCGGAGACGATCCGGGGCCGGATGGGCATGATCGATGCCGCCGCTGCCGCCGTTTCACGTGAAGCCGAGGCGATACCCGGCCTGGAGCTGCGCCGCGTCACCGTGCCGGAGGAAGGCTCCCAGGGCACCCAGCTTTTCTCTGCCATCAACAGCGCCCTTGGCGACATCCCGCCCGACCAGCTCGCCGGCGTGATCGCGCTGAGCGATGGGCAGGCCGCGGATATTCCGGCCAAGCCTGCCTTCTCCGCGCCCTTCCACCTGCTGCTTCCCGCCCGCGGCGAAGAGACCGACCGCCGGCTGCGGCTGATCGACGCCCCTCGCTACGGCGTCGTCGGCAGCACAGTCACGCTGCGCTACAAGGTCGAGGATCTGGGGCCCTCGCCAGCACCGGCGGGAGCCACCGCGACCGTCAGCGTCATGCGCGACGGTACCCAGGTTTCCTCGGGCATCGTCCCGGTTGGGGCGGTCGAGAGCCTGACCGTGCCGGTGACGCGCGAAGGCCCGTCGGTCATCGTGCTCAAGGTGTCCGATCTGGCCGGCGAAGCCTCGCCCATCAACAATGAGCAGATCGTCACCCTCAACGGCGTGCGCGACCGGCTGCGCGTCCTGCTGATCTCGGGCGAGCCGGACCCGGGCGAGCGGTCCTGGCGGCGGCTTCTGAAGTCAGACCCGGCGGTCGATCTTGTCCATTTCACCATCCTGCGGCCGCCCGATAAGGACGATCTCACCCCGCTCGACCAGCTGGCACTGATCGCCTTTCCGGAGCGCGAGCTGTTCGAGCAGAAGATCGCGAATTTCGACCTGATCATCCTGGACCGTTTCCAGAACGAGGGCATTCTGCCCGGCGCCTATCTGGGCAATATCGCCCGCTACGTCGAGGGCGGCGGCGCCCTGCTGCTGGAAGCAGGGCCTGAATTCGCGATGCCCGGATCGCTCGCGGAGAGCGCTTTGGGCTCCGTGCTGCCCGCCCAGCCGGTGCTGGCGACGGCCCCCGCCTACGGTCAGCCCGGCTTCGGCGCTCCAGGCTACGGGGCCCCCGGCTATGGCACCCCCGGCTTGTCGCCCGATGCGGCTGCCCCGGACGCGAAGGGCGTGACGATCGCACCCTTCCGCCCGATGCTGACCGATATGGGCCTGCGCCACCCGGTGACAGCCGACCTGCCGGGGGTGGATGGATCGCACACCCCGGACTGGGGCCAGTGGTATCGCCTCATCGATACCACCAATGCCCATGGCGAGGTCCTGATGACCGGAGCGGGCGGCAAGCCGCTCCTCATCCTTGACCATGTGGGGGCAGGCCGTGTCGGTCTGCTGCTGTCGGATCAGATCTGGCTGTGGGCGCGCGATCATGACGGCGGCGGGCCGCAGGCGGAACTGCTGCGCCGGGTCGCTCATTGGCTGATGAAGGAGCCGGCGCTGGACGAAAACCGCCTCAGCGCCGCGATCAACGGATCAACCTTGAGCGTGGACCAGCGCCAGTTGCAGGCCGGCCCGCCGCCGGTGGTGACGATCACCGACCCCGGCGGACAGAGCCGCCACCTTGCGCTGACGCCCAGCGGTCCGGGCCATTCCGTGCTGCAACTGCCTGCGCCGACTCCCGGCCTCTGGACGGTTTCGGATGGGACGCGGACGGCCTATGCCGCTTCGGATACGGCAGATCCGCCGGAATGGGCTGATCTGCGGGCCACGGCGACCAAGCTTCAGCCGATCATCGCGGCCACCCATGGCAGCGCGCATTTCCTGGCGGCGGTCGGCACACCGAGCCTTCGCCTGGTGGAACCGGCGGCGGTCGGGGGCGGCAGCGACTGGATCGGCCTGCGCCGCAACCATGCCCATGTCACAACCGGCATCGCCCTCACCCCGCTGCTGCCGGCCTGGGCCGCGCTGCCGCTTCTCATCGCCGTTCTGCTGCTTGCCTGGCGGCGGGAGGGTCGTTAAGCCGCGCTCGGCCGCAGCCCGGCTCGAATGCTCATGACTTTTGTTGAGATCTGTGATATATGCATGATCCATGATGAAAGCGTGGGTCATGCTGCCCGGCTGTACCCATGCCGATTATACCCTCGCCCGTGAACCTGTTTTGGCCCGCGGCAAGCGCCGCTTTTGGCCAGGCTGGCCATTGGTTCTGGGCAACACCATTTCGCGGAAGGCTTGCCGATGAATGCCTCTTCTCCCGACGCATCTGCGACGATGATGCCGGAGGACGCTACCGCCCCTGAGACCACTGCTGCCCCTGCCGCGGCGGAAAAGACCCCCAGGCCGCCGGCCAAGGCCGAACAATTCGCCGAAGGCGATTACGTGGTTTACCCCACCCATGGCGTCGGCAAGGTGGAACGAATCGCGACCGAAGAGATTGCCGGTCACAAGCTTGAGCTGATCCACATCACCTTCGAAGAAAACCGCATGACGCTGCGCGTCCCGGTGACGAAGGCAAGGACCGCCGGCCTGCGTAAGCTCGCGACCCGCAAGCTGTTCGAGGATGCGCTCGCGGTGCTGAAGGGCCGCGCCCGGGTGAAGCGGACCATGTGGTCCCGCCGCGCCCAGGAATACGAAGCCAAGATCAATTCCGGCGACCCCCTGGCGATTGCCGAAGTCGTGCGCGATCTGCACCGCAATTCCGGCCAGCCGGATCAGAGCTTCAGCGAGCGGCAGATCTATGAAGCGGCGATGGATCGCCTGGCCGCCGAACTCGCCGCCCTCGACCGGACGGACAAGCTGACGGCCGCCCAGAAACTGAACGACTTCCTCAAGACCCTCTAACGGCTTGGCCACGACAAAAAAGGCGGGTGACTTTCGTCACCCGCCTTTTTTGTTGCCCGTTGTGTGTTGCCCGGCGCCGAGGCCGGGCCGCATTGGCTAGCTGTTGTTCCGGTTGCCCATGATCTGAAGCATCATCATGAAAAGGTTGATGAAGTTCAGGTAGAGGGCGAGCGCGTCATAGACGCTGCGCTTGGCGGCGGTCTCCGCATCATAGGCATAGCCATACTGGATGAAGTCCGTCTTGATGCGCTGCGTGTCATAGGCGGTGAGACCAGTGAAGACCAGGACGCCGATGATGCTGATGCCGAACTGCATCTCGCTGGAATGCAGGAACATGTTCACGACGCTGGCGATGATGATGCCGAAGAGGCCCATGATCATGAAGCTGCCCATGCCGGACAGATCCCGCTTCGTGGCATAGCCCCAGGCACTCGTGGCCGCGAAGGTCGCTGCGCAGATGAAGAACACCGAGACGATGGAGGTCTGGGTGAAAATCAGGAAGATATTCGTCAGGCTCGCGCCCATGACGGCGGCGAAGATCCAGAAGATCGTTTGGGCCGCCGTGCGCGACAGGCGATTGACGCCGAAGCTCAGCACCATCACGAAGACGAGCGGGGCGAACATCAGCAGATAGGCAAGGCCCGAAGGCCGATGAACCAGGAAGCCCTGGGCGCTCTGCACCATCGGGTAGAGCACGTTGATGGCATTCGTGTTCGCGATGCCATAGGCAACGATACCCGTCAGCAGCAGGCCAGACGCCATCCAGTTGAAGACGCGCAGCATATAGGCGCGCAGGCCGGCATCGATAACCGCTGCCGACGCAGCTGCCGGAGCGCCGCGATAGGTTCGGAAGTCGGGACCAAAAGCCATTGTCGGAAAATCCTTTTTATCGCCGTGCGGTACGGCACGGCTCTTATTGTGGCCGCTTCACGTGCACGATCAAGCTAATTCCACCATACATTTTCGCAACAATCGAGGGTGTGGACATTCAGCCGCCACCCCTCGCATCTCCCCAGGAGGCGACCCGCCGGGTAGATCCGCGCACCAGGTGCGCGGATCACGGTAACGGCAGTCCCTGCCGGCAGCGCCTAGCCGGCCGGGTTCGACAGGAAGCGTTGCAGCTGGTTGTGCATGGCATCCAGAAGCGGCTGGATCTGGCCGCCATGCTGAGAGATCACGCCCGCGTAGTCGTTCCGCTCCGTCAGCCGCAGGCTGGTGCCCTCGGCGACGATGTCGACGATCTTCGGCTGCCCGCCGATCACCGCCACCACCCATTGCACCAGCGCCTGCGGCTTGCCGGGCACGGTGACGTTGGTGTCGACGACGATGCCTTCGTCACGCTGGGTCACGCCGCCGACCGCGAAGCTCGCCCCCTGGAAGGTGCTCGCCTGGCCGGTCACGGCATAGACCAGAAGCTGCCGGAAGGTCTGCATATAGTCCTGCTGCTGGGCCGGCGTCGCCTCCCGCCAGAAGCGGCCAAGGACGAAACGGGCAACGCCGTCCACATCGACCGCACCGCCAACGAGCCGGCGCATTTCCGCGGCCTTCTGCGCATCGCTCGCCGACGAATTGACGACGCTCAGAAGCTGGGAGCCGGTACTCTGAATAAGAGCACGCGCCGCGGATAGATCATCCGCATGCGCCTCTGTCACCCGGCATGCCATGGCGGCGAGCGGGAGGGTGGCGGCGAGGAAGGTCATAACCCTGCGGCGGCGGATCAGCATATTCGTCTCCGAATCCTTGAGCGTGTAATGGGCTTAGTTCTGCACAGCCGGCGTCGCCGCCGGGCGAGGGAACCAGTCCGGAACAGTATGGCGGTTGTCGTCGCGGGCTGCCTCGATGGCGGCCTGGCGATGCTGACGGTAGAGGCTGCGGAAGGTCGCGTAGGGATCAAGCGCCATGCGCTTCACCTCGTCGATCGGCTTCAGCAGATCGGCACGCGTATTGACGATGTTGAGCGCGGTCGAGCCATCGTCGAGACCGGTCACGACGGCGCCTTGTCCGATCCAGAAGAAGGGATTGGAAATGATGCCGACGCCGAAGCCGGCGGCATCACGCGGGCTGGATGGGCCGAGCACGGGCAGGTAGAGGAAGGGTCCGGGCCCCACGCCCCAGAGCGCCAGGGTGATGCCGAAATCCGCCTCGTGAGAGGGGTAGCCCATGCCGGTGGCAAAATCGAAGATGCCGGCGACGCCGACCGTGGAATTGACGACGAAGCGGACAAGGCTGTCGCCGGCGCGGCGCGATTTCGCTTCCAGGATGTCGTTGATGAAGACAACCGGGGTGTGCAGGTTGCTGAGGACATTGCCGATGTGATTACGCACCGTGCGCGGCAGGACATAGGCGTAGCCCTGGGCGACCGGCTTCATGACATAGGTGTCGAGGGTATTATTGAACGCATAGAGCTTGCGGTTCATCGGCTCCAGCGGATCGTCATTCTGCTCATAGGCCGCAAGCGCGTCCGGGTCTGATGCGGGCGGTCTCGTCGCGCAGCCAGCCAGACTCGTCAGCACAAAGGCGGTTGCGAGCCCTGCGACCCACGTTCTCAATGTCACGCAACGACCCCCTCATCAAAAACAGACATAGTCGGTAGACCTTTCAATAAGAGACCTAAAACAAAAATTCAGCCAAGCAAAACAAAGAGGCACACCCGGGCGCTGGGCGGCCCGCGCCACGCGCACGGCCACCCCGCCGGCCAAGGGTAACCCCCTTCCAGTCAGCGCCGTCTTGCATGAACGGCCGGAGACTGCCACGGAGAAATGCCGTATGAGACTGATGACCCGCCTGACGAGTCCCTGAAGCATGAACCTTTCCGTCCCCCCTCGCCGTTCCCTGGCAGACGACACCGGCACCACGGCGCCCTATGCGGAACAGCCGGTGCTTGAACGCTGGCTGAGCGGACCGCGCGTCGGCGCCCTGCCGCTGCCGGAGGGCGGAAACCCCGCGCCTGCCCTTTCCTTCGAATTCTTCCCGCCCAAGACCGAGGCGCTGGAGACCCAGCTCTGGGCCTGCATCCGCCGCCTCGAGACACTCGCCCCCCGCTTCGTATCCGTGACTTATGGAGCCGGCGGCAGTACGCGCGAGCGCACGCACGCAACTGTGATCCGGCTGGTCCGGGAGACGGGGCTCGTGCCGGCCGCGCATCTCACCTGCATGGGTGCCACGCGTGGCGAGATTGGCGAGATCGCGACCCGTTACTGGGAAAGTGGCGTACGCCATATCGTGGCGCTGCGCGGCGACCTGCCGCCCGGCCAGACCGATGTCGGCGCGGATGGCTACCAGAGCGCGCTCGAACTCGTGGAGGGGCTGCGCCGCGTCGCCGATTTCGAGATCAGTGTCGCCGCCTATCCGGAGGTGCATCCCCGCGCCGCCTCGCCGCAGGCCGACCTCGACAACCTCAAGCGCAAGCTGGATGCCGGGGCCACACGCGCCATCACGCAGACCTTCTTCGACAGCGCGACCTATCTGCGCTTCCTGGACAAGTGCCTGGCGGCCGGCATCACCGCCCCGATCGTCCCCGGCATCCTGCCGGTCACCAACTTCGCCCAGGCGGTGAAGTTCAGCGCGATGTGCGGCACGGCGATCCCCGATTGGATGGTCAAGATGTTCGAGGGCCTGGACGATGATCCCGAGACCCGGCGCATGGTCTCGCTCGTCCTCGCGGCCGAGCAGGTGCGGCTGCTGCAGGCCAATGGCGTCGACGAGTTTCACTTCTACACGCTGAACCGCCCCGACCTCACCTATGCCATCGCCCATATCCTGGGCGTGCGGCCGCAGCCGGCGGCAGCGCCGGAGAGCCCGGTGGCACCGGAGAGCCCGGCTGCGTGAGTGATTATCTGCAGCGGCTGAACCCCGAACAACGCGCGGCGGTTGAGGCCCTCGACGGCCCGCTCCTGGTCCTGGCAGGGGCTGGCACCGGCAAGACCCGGGTGCTGACGACGCGCTTTGCCCATATCCTGATGTCGCGCAAGGCCGGCCCCGGCCAGGTGCTCTCCGTCACCTTCACCAACAAGGCGGCGCGCGAGATGCAGGAGCGCATCGGCGCCATTCTCGGCCGGCCGGTGGAGGGGCTCTGGCTCGGCACGTTCCATGCGCTCTGCGCCCGCATCCTCAGGCGGCACGCGACGCTCGCCGGGCTTCAGTCCAATTTCTCGATCCTCGATACCGATGACCAGCTCCGGCTGCTCAAGCAGCTCATGCTGGCCGAGGGCATAGACATCAAGCGCTGGCAGCCCCAGGGGCTGATGGCGATCATTCAGCGCTGGAAGGATCGCGGGCTCACTCCGGACCGCATCAGCGCGGCCGAGGACAGCGACTATGCGGCCGGCCGCGCGCGCGATCTCTATGCTGGCTACCAGGAGCGCCTGCGCACGCTCAACGCCGCCGATTTCGGCGACCTGCTTCTGCATGTGACCGAGATCCTGCGCAGCAACCCGGATGTGCTGGCACAGTACCACCGCATGTTCCGCTATATCCTGGTCGACGAGTATCAGGACACCAACCTCGTGCAGTATCTCTGGCTGCGGCTGCTGGCCCAGTCCCACCAGAATATCTGCTGCGTCGGCGACGACGACCAATCAATCTATTCCTGGCGCGGCGCCGAGGTGGAGAACATCCTGCGCTTCGAGAAGGATTTTCCGGGCGCGCGCATCGTGCGGCTGGAATCGAACTACCGTTCCACGAAGCAGATCCTGGGCGCGGCCTCCGCGCTGATTGCGCACAATGAAGGCCGCCTCGGCAAGACGCTGCGCTCCGGCCGGAACGACGCGGACGGCGAGAAGGTCGAGGTGCTTAATCTCTGGGATTCGGATGAAGAAGCCCGCATGATCGGCAGCCGCGTCGAGGGGCTCCGGCGGGAGGGGCATGCGCTTTCGGAAATCGCGGTGCTGGTGCGGGCGGGTTTCCAGACCCGCGCCTTCGAGGAACGCCTGATCACCATCGGCGTGCCCTATCGCATCATCGGCGGCCAGCGCTTCTATGAGCGGGCCGAGATCCGCGACGCCGTCGCCTATCTGCGGCTGATCGCTCAACCGTCCGATGACCTTGCCTTCGAGCGCATCGTCAACCTGCCGCGCCGCGGCGTGGGCGATGCCGCGCTGCGCAGCCTCCACCTCCATGCCCGCACCCATGGCGTCGCGCTGATGGCGGCGGCGGCCCAGATGATCGCGGCCGGCGCGATCAAAGGCCGCGTGCGGGACAGCCTGTCCGAACTGCTGCAGGGCTTCGGCCGCTGGCGCGAAACCCTTTCCCGCGAAGGCCATGTCGTGGCGGCCGCGACCATGCTCGACGAGAGCGGCTATACCGCCATGTGGCAGGCCGACAAGTCACCGGACGCGCCCGGGCGCCTCGACAACCTCAAGGAACTCGTCCGGGCGCTCGCGGATTTCGAGACCCTCGCCGGCTTCCTCGACCATGTCGCCCTGGTCATGGAAAACGAAGAGAACGCCGAGACCGACCGCGTCAGCCTGATGACGCTGCACGGCGCCAAGGGCCTGGAGTTTGACACGGTCTTCCTGCCCGGCTGGGAGGAAGGGCTTTTCCCCAGCCAGCGCTCCATGGACGAGAACGGCCTCAAGGGGCTGGAAGAAGAGCGGCGCCTGGCCTACGTCGGCATCACCCGCGCGCGCCGCCGCGCCATCATCAGCCATGCCGCCAATCGCCGGATCTATGCCAACTGGCAGTCTAGCCTGCCGAGCCGCTTCATCGCGGAATTGCCGGCCGAGCATGTGAGCCAGGGCGGGGCCGCGCGTACCGAACGCAGAGAACGGGTGAATGCACCGCCCGTCTTTACCGGGGCCTTCGCGCTGAGCGCGGCCGGGCCGGGCGCCGCACGGCCGCGACCCTCGCCGGGCGCCTGGGAAAAAACGGCGCGCCCGCCGCGGGCGGACAGCATTCCCGTGGGCGCCCGTGTATTCCACCAGAAATTCGGCTACGGCACGGTCCTCGCCGTCGAGGACAACCGCCTTGACATCGCCTTTGAACAAAGCGGCGAAAAGCGCGTGCTGGATACCTTCGTCGAACGTGCCTGAAGACTTGACCAGCGCCTGAAAGACCCTCGCATGGCCCGCCGCGCAACCCCGCTTGAAACCGTCTCGCTACTGGTCCCGGAAGAGGCGCTGCCCTTCTACGAACAGGCGCTGCTCAGCATCTGTCCCACCGTCGGCTTCTTCCGCGATGAGGATGAAGGCCCGTGGAGGCTGGAAGCCGTGAAGCCGGTCGGCGATCGTGATGACGAGTTGGCAACAGCGCTGCTGCTGGCCGCCGCGCTCTCCGGCCACGATATCCCGGTCGAGCGCATACCGACCGAAGCCGAAGGCTGGCTTGCCCGCAATCTGGAGCAGTTCCCGGAGCAGCTGATCGGCGCGCGCTTCGCCGTGCGCGGCACGCATGAAACGGCACCGCCGGCTTATGGACGCCTGACGCTGACCGTTGACGCCGGGCTCGCCTTCGGCAGCGGCGAACATGGCTCGACCCGCGGCTGCCTGCGCGCGCTCGAACATATCGCGCATGCGAAGCCGCGCCGCATCCTCGACCTCGGCACGGGCTCCGGCATTCTCGCCATGGCAGCGGCGAAGCTCTTGCGCTACCCGGTGATCGCGACCGATATCGACCCCTGGTCGGTGCGGGTGACCCGCCAGAATGCGGCGCTCAACGGTGTCGCCCGGCTCATCCGACCGGCGCTGGCCGATGGATGGAAGACCCGCGCGGCACGCGCCGGCGCGCCCTATGATCTCGTCTTCGCCAATATCCTGGCGCGGCCGCTCTGCTCCATGGCCTATGCGCTCTCCCAGCACTTGCAGCCCGGCGGCTACGTCATTCTCGCCGGACTTTTGGCGAGCCAGGAGCGCATGGTGCTCGCCGCCCATCGCCGCCAGGGGCTGGTCCTCAGAAAGCGCTTCCCGGAAGGGCAGTGGAGCGCGCTGCTCTTACAAAAGCCCTGACGGCAAGGCCGCCCGCTTGCCACATGAAAAAGGGCAGATCCCTGCGGACCTGCCCTTCATCCATAAAGGTGCGCCGGCATTAGAGGGCGCGGCGGCTGCCGATCTCGAAAACGGACGGGATGTCGCCACGCGCGAGGCCGATGTCCGCGAGTTCGCGGTCGCTCAGGCTGTCAAGCTCGTTCATGACGGCGTTACGGTAGTTCATGTCGCGCAGCCAACGGCCAACACGGGCGAAAGGCGCGCCGATACGGGAGAAGCGGGGGGCGGAGCCACGCGCCAGGCGCGCGGAAGACGTGGAGACGAAGCTGGTCATCGGGGTATGTCCTTGCTGCGACGGTTATTGCCGTGTGACCGGAACCGTTCGTTGAACGGCGATATAGCAAGTTCGCGACGCAGCATGATGCGGCAAGACGCTCAGGCTGACATGCGGCGATGGCATGATTAGGCCATCGCCATGATCTTAACACATATCTTTCACGAAAGTTACGCGATGTCGCCATTATCCGATCGCCTCGCCACGCTCCGGGAAAATTTTTCCTCTTTCGCGATCGACGGGCTTTTGGTGCCCCGGTCAGACGAGCACTTAGGCGAGTATGTTCCCGCCTGCGCCGAGCGGCTGGCCTGGTTGACGGGCTTCACCGGAAGCGCCGGCCTCGCCATCGTGCTGCCTGCGAAGGCCGCGATTTTCGTCGATGGGCGCTACGTCCTGCAGGTGCGCGCGGAGGTGGACGGCGCCCTTTGGGACTATCGCCATATCACCGATGCACCTCCCGCAGATTGGCTGAAGGCTCATGCCGCAGAGGGCGCAAGGATCGGTTACGACCCGCTGTTGATTTCGGAAGAGGCGCTTGACCGCATTGCCCGCGCGGCCCCCTTCGTCGCCTTCATGCCGCTGGCCGAAAACCCGATCGACCGCATCTGGTCGGATCGGCCTGCCGCACCCCTGGGGGCCGTGACGGTCTATCCGGAAGGCTTGGCCGGCCGGAGCGCCGTGGAGAAGCGCGCCGAGATCGCCGCCATCCTTCAGGCGGCCGGCGAAGATGCCGCTGTCATCACCGACCCGCCCTCCATCAACTGGCTGCTCAATATCCGCGGTGCGGACGTCCCCTTTGCGCCGATCGCACTCGGCTTCCTCATCATCCGGTCCGATGCAAGTGCGAGCCTTTTCATGGCGCCGGACAAGATCAGCCCTGCCGTCCGCACCCATCTCGGCAACCATGTGGCAGTCGAGCCGCGCTCGGCGCTCCCTGCGGCGCTCGACGCACTGGCCGGCAAGCGCGTGCGGGTTGACCCGAACGCCTCGCCCGTCTGGTTCGCGCAACGGCTGAAGGACGCGGGTGCGACGGTCAGTGCCGATGCCGACCCCTGCACCCTGCCCAAGGCCTGCAAGAACGTGGCGGAGCAGGCGGGCGCGCGTGCGGCCCAGGCGCGGGACGCCGTCGCCCTCTGCCGCTTCCTGCTCTGGCTTTCCGTCCAGGCGCCGACCGGCGAACAGACCGAACTCTCGGCCGCCCGCGCCCTGATCGGCTTTCGCCAGGACCTGCCGGAATTCCGGGAGGAGAGTTTCCCCGCCATTTCCGGCGCGGGCGAGCATGCCGCCATCATGCATTATCGCGTCTCGCCGGACAGCGACCGCGCCATCCGGCCGAATGAAGTCTATCTCATCGATTCCGGCGCGCAGTACCTGGACGGCACGACTGACGTGACCCGCACGATCTGGACCGGGCCGGATGCCCCGCCCGCGACCTTGCGCGAACGCTTCACCCGCGTCCTGCAAGGCCATATCGCCATCGCGACGCTGCGCTTTCCGGAAGGCGTCGGCGGCGCGCATCTCGATGCCTTCGCCCGCCATGCGCTGTGGCAGCTGGGGCTCGATTTCGACCACGGCACCGGCCATGGCGTCGGCGCCTATCTCTCCGTGCATGAGGGGCCGGTGGCGCTTTCACGCAATTCCCGCCCCATCCCTCTCAAAGCGGGGATGCTGCTCTCCAACGAACCCGGATACTATCTGCCGGGCTCATACGGTATTCGCCTGGAAAATCTGCTCATCGTGCAGCCGGCGGCGCCGCAACCGGACGGTGTGAAGCCTTTTCTGGAGTTTGAGACCATTACCTGGGCCCCTTTCGACCGCGCACTGATCGAGCCGAGCCTGCTCACCCCCGGCGAGCGGCACTGGCTGAATGACTATCACGCAAGGGTTCTGGCCAAAGTCGGAGCGCATCTGGATCAGGCCGAGGCTTCCTGGTTGCAGGCTGCCTGCGCGCCGCTTTAGCCCAACGATCCTTTGCCGACCATTCTTCAGGTCCTGCCCTCTCTCGACAGCGGTGGCGTCGAGCGGGGCACGGTGGAAATCGTTGAAGGGCTGAGCGCGCAGGGCTGGAAGGCCCTGGTTGCGAGCCAGGGCGGCCGGCTCGTGCCGGCGATCGAGCACGCGGGCGGGCAGCACTTCACCTTGCCGCTCAAAAGCAAGAACCCCTGGCGGATCTGGCGCAATGCGGACGCGCTGGCGCGGCTGATCCGCGACCAGCGCGTCGACCTCGTCCACGCCCGCTCCCGCGCGCCAGCCTGGTCCGTGCTGCGGGCAAGCCGCCTGACGGGCGTGCCCTTCATCACCACCTATCACGGCGCCTATTCCGATACCTCGCGCCTCAAGCGCTTCTACAACAGCGTCATGGTGCGGGGATCGCTGGTGATCGCAGCGAGCCGCTTCATCGCCGATCTGCTCGAGCAGCAGCATGGCGTGCCGCCGGCACGCATCCGCCTCATTCCCCGCGGCATCGACCCGGCGGTCTTCGACCCTTATGCCCCGCTCGGTTTTCGTGTGGCGAAACTCGCGACCGCCTGGGCGCTGCCCGAACATGCGAAGCTTATTCTGCTGCCCGCACGCATCTCGCGCTGGAAGGGTCAGAGCCTGCTGATCGAGGCGCTGGCCCAGCTCAAGCGTCCGGATTTCTTCGCGGTTTTCGTGGGATCGGATCAGGGACGGCACGATTACGTGCGCGAACTCCTGGACGAGGCACGCGCCCTCGGCGTGACCTCGCAGATCAAGCTCGTCGGGCACTGCGCCGACATGCCGGCGGCGCTGATGCTGGCCGATGTCGTGGTCAGCGCCTCGACCGAGCCTGAGGCTTTCGGCCGGGCCGTGATCGAGGCGCAAGCCATGGAGCGGGTTGTCATCGCCGCCAACCATGGCGGCGCGGCGGAGACCGTGACCCATGGCGAGACGGGGATTCTGGTGCCGCCCGGCGATGCCCGCGCTCTGGCGTCAGCCCTGGCCGCGACCCTGGATGGCCCGGACGAGGAGCGCCGGGCCATGGGCGCGCGGGCCCGGGCCTCCGTGCTCGCGCACTACACGGTCACCGAACTGCAGCACGCGACATTGAGCGTTTACGAGGAAGTGCTGGGGCCGCGCCGGCGATAGGGGAAAGCGCTCAGCCTTCGCGGGCGGCGCCTGCGCCCGCCGGGCCTTCCTCGGCGGGGTCACGGAAATAGGGCTCGACCGCGCCGGTGAGCTTCATGGTCAACGGGTTGCCGTTCCGGTCGAGAGACTTGCCGACGGCCACCCGCACCCAGCCCTCGCTCACGCAATATTCTTCGACATTGGTCTTTTCCGCGCCCTTGAAGCGGATGCCGACGCCGCGCGCCAGCACGGCCTCATCGAAGAACGGGCTCTTGGGATTGACGGAAAGACGGTCGGGCGGTGTGTCAGTCATGACAGGATACTACGAAAAGCTGCAGCGAAGCGCAAACGAGTGCGGCTTGCGAGGCATCGGCCGGCGCCTTGCCGGCGGCCTCTTCCCCGCCCCCGGGCGACGCTCGTGGAGGCCTGTCTTTGCGGAGACAAGCGACGGTTCATTGAGATTACAAGAGTGCCGAAGATTTGCAGGTTCCCACTTGGCCGGGCAATTGCGTCACCGCTATGTTCCGGCAATAAAACATAAGGGAATTTGCCCATGAGGCCCGCGCCCCGCGCCTGGATGAGGACCGCCAGCAAAGCCGGCTCCGCATTCGCTCTCTGTGCCTTTCTCGCCGCCTGCACAACCTGGGTGAAGCCTGGGGCGGATGCGACCGCGCTCAACATGGCCACATCGCACTGCGACGCCGTCGCCTACACAAAGTTGCCGACGCAACTTCACAGCAGCACCATCCTTGGCGCGAACTATGGCGACCGCAAGAAATGCGAGAAGAACAGCTCCGATGGCTGCGTCAAGCGCGGAGACCGCTACTACGCGGTGATCAAAACCACGAGCGACACGAACAGCACCGGACGTGACGCAATCTTCCGCGACTGCATGTATCAGGATGGCTGGCGGCCCGAGTGAGCCTGCCCACCCGCCGCCAGCCGAGATCCCGATCAGATGCATGCCA
Source organism: uncultured Alphaproteobacteria bacterium (assembly GCA_963834475.1). Lineage (GTDB taxonomy): Bacteria > Pseudomonadota > Alphaproteobacteria > Acetobacterales > Acetobacteraceae > Acidisoma. The sequence goes on from CAWIBZ010000005.1 coordinate 1,104,545, forward strand.
TCTGATCGGGTGAAGCGGTTTTAGGTTTAGAGCCCGCGCTCCGCCAGGAAGGCGCGGAAGGCTTCCGTGTAATCGCCATGCCAGCGTGACAGCGGCGGACGGTTTTCGACGATGTCGCCGACCGCCCAGAGCATCCGCGCATGATCGAGTTGCTGGCTGACATCATTGTCAGGGCAAAGGATGTAGAAGTCGCCCGCCTTGAGATACTCGGCCATGAAGTCCACCACCTGCTCGGAGGTCCAGGCGCCCGCAGGCTTGGTGTCGGACCGGGTCAGGCCGGTGAAGGTGAAGCCCGGGATCAGCAGATGCGCCGTGACCTGGCAGCCCGGCGTGCTGCGCAGCTCATGGCCAAGCGCCTCCGTCACCACCTTCACCCCGGCCTTGGAGACGTTGTAGGCGGTATTGCCGGGCGGGCAGGTGATGCCCTGCTTGGACCCGGTATTGACGATGATGGCGGGGCGGCCCTGCGCCATCATCGCGGGCGCGAAGACCTGGCAGCCATGAATGACGCCCCAGAGATTGACGCCGATAATGGCATCCCACACCGCCGGATCGCCGAAGAGGCCGCCTGCGCCTTCGCGCCCGGCATTGTTCATGAGGAAATCGACGGCCCCGAAGCGGTCATAGGCCGCTGCCTTGAGCTGCTCGACCGCCTCACGCCGGCTGACATCCGTCGGCACGGTCAAAATCTCGGTGCTGTGCGCAGCGGCAATGCCGTCGGCGGCCCGCTGCAGCTTGTCCTCGGTCACATCGGCCAGCACGAGCTTCATGCCGCGCGCGGCGCAGAAAGCGGCGGCAGCAAGGCCGATGCCGCTCGCCGCCCCGGTGATGACGGCAACGCGGCCGGGCTGGAAAACGGAGGAAAAAGCGGTCTCGGTCATCATGATCTCCATCCTGGATGGTCTTGCTCTAGCGCGGATGGCCGAGACCGCAAAACGCGAAAAGCGCCGGACGACCGCCCCGCGCTTTTCGGATCATCAGGCCGTTGCCGGCTGATTACTCGGAGGCAGTCGCCTCGCCGATGATCTCGACCTTGCCACCGGCGGCCTCGATCGCCGCGACGGCGGAGGCGGAGGCGCCGGAGACGGAGATCGTCAGCGCACGGGTCACGGCGCCACGGCCGAGCAGGCGGATGCCGACGACCTTGGCGAGGCTGACAACACCGGCCGCGGCGAGGTTCGCCTCGGTGATGGTCTGGCTCGCATCGAGCACGCCCGCGCTGACCGCATGATCGAGCAGATCGAGGTTCAGCGGCGCATAGGCCTTGCGGGTCGGGTTCGTAAAGCCACGCTTCGGCAGACGGCGATAGATCGGGAGCTGACCGCCTTCGAAGCCGTTGAGGGACACGCCTTCACGCGCCTTCTGGCCCTTCACGCCCTTGCCCGAGGTCTTGCCCTTGCCGGAGCCGATGCCCCGCCCGAGTCGCTTGGACTTCGGACGCGCGCCGGGATTATCGCGCAGTTCATTGAGCTTCATGGTTCAATCCTCAAGGCCTGACCGAGGTCAGGCCTTTTCCTCAACCTTCACCAGATGGGCGACTTTCCGGATCATGCCCCGCACGGACGGAGTGTCCTCCAGCTCCCGCACCCGGCCGATCTTGTTCAGCCCAAGACCGATCAACGTCGCCTGCTGGCCGGGCTTCTGCCCATTGCCAGAGGCGATCTGCTTCACAGTGATCGTGCGATCAGACGGCATCAGCCACCTCCGCGGTCTCGCGCTTGCCCAGGATGTCCGACACCTTCTTGCCACGGCGAGCGGCGACGGAGCGCGGGCTTGCGCAGTGCTGCAAGGCGTCGAACGTCGCCTTGATCATGTTGTGCGGGTTGCGGCTGCCCATGGACTTGGCAACCACGTCGCCAATCCCGAGGGTTTCCAGCACTGCACGCATCGGACCGCCGGCGATGATACCCGTGCCGGCCGGAGCCGCGCGCAGGATCACCGAGCCCGCGCCGAAATGGCCAAGCGCATCGTGATGCAGCGTCCGGCCTTCCTTCATCGGCACGCGGATCAGGCTACGCTTCGCCCGTTCCGTCGCCTTGCGGATCGCCTCAGGCACCTCGCGGGCCTTGCCGGCGCCGAAGCCGACGCGGCCCTTCTGGTCGCCCACCACCACCAGGGCGGCGAAGGCGAACCGACGGCCGCCCTTCACCACCTTGGCGACGCGGTTGATCGTCACCAGCTTGTCGATGAACTCATCGCTGTGCTCGCGCTCGCGTTCCCGCTCGCGCCCGCCGCGGCCGCCACCCTCTCTCGGTTCCCGTGCCATTGCTTCGTTCCCCTTAGAAGGCCAGCCCGCCCTCACGGGCGGCATCGGCCAGAGCTTTCACGCGACCGTGGTAGAGGTAGGCACCACGATCGAACACAACTTCCTTCACGCCAGCGGCAAGAGCGCGTTCGGCGACCAGCTTGCCGACGGCGGCGGCAGCATCCTTGTCCGCCCCGGTCTTCAGCTCGCTTGCGCAGATCCTGATCGAGGCGAGGAGGCAGCGGCAAGCGTACGGCCCGCCACGTCGTCGATCACCTGAGCATAGATATGCTTGCTGGAACGAAACACCGACAGCCGGACCCGGCCACCGGACTTCTGGCGCAGCTGGAAGCGGAGACGCTCCCGGCGACGCACCCGGAGATCCTGGTTCGCGCTCATTACTTCTTCTTACCTTCTTTACGGCGGATGGTTTCGTCGATGTACTTCACGCCCTTGCCCTTATAGGGTTCCGGCGGACGCTTCGAACGAATTTCGGCGGCAACCTGGCCAACCAGCCGCTTGTCCACACCCTCGACCTTGATCGTCGTCGGCTTTTCGCAGGTGATCTTGATCCCCTCGGGGAATCGGATAGACCACGTCATGCGAGTAGCCGAGGTTGATGACCAGGTTCGGGCCCTGAACGGCGGCGCGGTAACCCGTGCCGGTCACTTCCATGGTCTTGGAGTAGCCTTCGGACACACCCTTCACCATGCAGGCGACGAGGGCACGGGTCGTGCCCCACATCATGCGGGCGGGCGCTTCCTTGGACTTCGGCTCGACGGTCACGCGACCGTCGGCAACCGTGGTTTCGACGAGATCGGTCAGCGGCAGCGTCAGCGTGCCGAGCTTGCCCTTCGCCGTCAGGATGTTGTTGGCGATGGCCACATCAACCCCGGAGGGGATCGTGACCGGATATTTACCTACGCGCGACATTCCCCAGACCCCCTCAGAAGACCCGGCAGAGGACTTCGCCGCCGACATTGGCAGCGCGGGCCTCTTGATCGCTCATCACGCCACGGGGCGTGGAGAGGATGGAGACGCCGAGGCCGCTATAGACCCGGGGCAGCTCCTTGATCTTCGAATAGACACGACGGCCGGGACGGGAGACGCGAGTGATCTCCTTGATGACCGGCTGGCCGTCACTGTATTTCAGCTCGATGCGCAGCTGGGCGACACCGGGACGGATCTCTTCGGTCGAGAAGCCGCGGATGTAGCCCTCACGCTTGAGCACGTCGAGAACATTCGCGCGCAAGCGCGAGTTGGGCGCCACGCACACGGCGTGGTTCGCACGCTGCGCATTACGAATGCGCGTCAGCATATCCCCCAAGGGATCAGACATGGACATCGGTGATCCCTTTCCTTACCAGCTTGCCTTGACCATGCCGGGGATCTGGCCAGTGCTGGCGAGGTCACGCAGTGCGATACGGCAGAGGCGAAATTTGCGGTAGTTCGCGCGCGGGCGGCCGGTCAGCTCGCAGCGCAGGCGAACGCGCGTGGCAGAGCCGTTGCGCGGCAGCTGTGCAAGCTTGACCGAGGCTTCGAACCGATCTTCCACCGGAATGCTGCGGTCTTTGACAACCGCCTTCAGCGTCTCACGCTTGGCCTTGTCGCGAGCGGCCATCCGCATACGCTTCGCATTGCGGTTGACCTGGGAAGTTTTGGCCATCCTGTTTTACCCTCCGGAACCTATCGGCCACCGCCTTGCGGAGGCCGTGGTTTTCCAAATCTCGACTTGTTAAGCTCAGTTCGCGAACGGAAGTTCGAAACCCTTGAGCAGGGCCTTGGCTTCCGCATCCGTCGTCGCGGTCGTCACGAAGACGATATCCATCCCGCGGATCGCGTCCACCTTGTCGTAGACGATTTCCGGGAAAATGATCTGCTCCTTCACGCCCATGGCGAAGTTGCCACGGCCGTCGAAGCCCTTGCCGGTGATACCGCGGAAATCACGCACGCGCGGCAGCGCCACCGTCACCAGGCGGTCGAGGAACTCGTACATCCGGGCGCCGCGGAGCGTGACCTTGCAACCGATCGGCAGACCCTTGCGGATCTTGAAGCCGGCGATCGCCTTCTTGGCGACCGTCTTGACCGGCTTCTGACCGCGAGATCAGCGTCATTTCGGCAAACGCCGCGTCCAGCTTCTTCTGGTCCGCCGCAGCCTCGCCCACGCCCATGTTGAGGACGATCTTTTCCAGGCGCGGCAGCTGCATGGTGTTCTTGTAGTTGAACTCCTCCTGCAGCTTGGCGCGAACCACGTCGTTGTAGTGTGCCTGCAGACGCGACACAGCCTTACCCTCGCTCACCCTTTAGCCTCCTCAGCTTTCGATGAGAGCGCCGGTCTTCTTGGCAACACGGACCTTGCGGCCGTCTTCCAGAATCCGGAACCCCACCCGGGTCGGCTGATCGGATTTCGGATCGATCAGCTTAAGATTAGACAGATCGATCGCGCGCTCACGCCGCACGAGGCCACCCTGCTCACCCATACGGGTCGGCTTCTGGTGCTTCACGACAACGGCAACGCCCTCGACGATGGCGCGGTTCTCCTGCGGCAGAACCTGCGCGAACCTCGCCGCGCTTGCCCTTGTCGCTGCCCGCGATGACGAGGACGCGATCACCCTTACGAATACGCGCGGCCATGATCAGATCACCTCCGGCGCGAGGCTGATGATCTTCATGAACTTGCGGGCGCGCAGCTCGCGCACGACGGGCCCGAAGATACGCGTACCGATGGGCTCCATTCTGCTTGTTGATGAGCACAGCCGCGTTACGGTCGAAGCGGATGGCGCTGCCATCGGACGCGGCGCACGGCGAAAGCCGTACGCACGATCACCGCCTGGTGCACGTCGCCCTTCTTCACCTTGCCGCGGGGAATGGCGTCCTTCACGGCCACAACAATCACATCGCCGACCGAAGCGGTCTTGCGCTTCGAGCCGCCGATCACCTTGATGCACTGCACGCGGCGCGCACCGGAGTTATCGGCAACGTCGAGATTGGTTTCGGGATGAATCATCGAGACCCTCCTCAGGCCTGAGCCGAAGCAGCCAGAGCCGCTTCCGTCACATATGGATCTCCGGGAACCAGGTTCTCACCGTTCCGCTCGATCACGATCCAGGCCTTGCGCTTGCTGATCGGCGGGCATTCCTCGATCCGCACCAGGTCGCCAGGCTTGCACATGTTCTCTGCGTCATGCGCGGCATAACGCTTCGAACGGCGAATAAACTTCTTGTAAAGCGGATGCATGACGCGACGCTCGACCAAAACCGTAACGGTCTTGTCCATCTTATCGCTCACGACCCGCCCTGACAGGACGCGCTTAGACATCGCCCTAATCTCCTCAGGCTTTGGCGGAAGCGCGCGAGCGTTCCGCGATGATGGTCTTCACTCGAGCGATCTCGCGTCGCACAACACGCACGCGCCCGACACTCTCGGACTGGCCCGTAGCACGCTGGAACCGGAGGTTGAACTGCTCACGACGCAGGTCTACCAATTGGGTTTCCAGCTCATCCGCGGTCTTCGCCCGGATATCAGCAGCAGCCTTATTCGCCATGATCACGCCTCCCCGATACGGGTGACGAACTTGGTCTTGATCGGCAGCTTCGCCGCACCGAGCGTCAGCGCCTGCTGCGCGATCTCGGAGGAGACGCCATCGATCTCGAACATGATGCGGCCAGGCTTGACCCGAGCCACCCAAAACTCGGGGTTACCTTTACCGGAGCCCATGCGCACTTCGGCGGGCTTCGCCGAAACGGGGACATCCGGGAAAATGCGGATCCAGACGCGGCCGGCGCGCTTCATGTGACGCGTGATCGCCCGGCGAGCGGATTCGATCTGACGCGCGGTGATGCGCTCGGGCTCCAGGGCCTTGAGGCCGAAAGCACCGAAAGTCAGCTGCGTGTTACCCTTGGCGAGGCCGTGGATACGACCCTTGTGCGCCTTACGGTATTTCGTGCGCTTGGGAGAAAGCATTGTCCGTGTCCAATCCTTACCGCTGCGGCGCCTGTTCGGCGGCCTTGCGGTCCTGCGCCATCGGATCGTGGGTCAGGATCTCACCCTTGAAGATCCAGACCTTCACGCCGCAGGTCCCATAAGTGGTCTTCGCCGTAGCAACACCGTAGTCAATGTCAGCGCGCAGCGTATGCAGCGGCACGCGGCCCTCGCGGTACCATTCCATCCGCGCGATTTCGGCGCCACCAAGACGGCCACCGCAGTTGATGCGGATGCCCTGGGCGCCGAGACGCATGGCGGACTGGACCGCACGCTTCATGGCGCGGCGGAAGGCCACCCGGCGCTCGAGCTGCTGGGCGATGTTCTCGGCCACCAGCGTCGCGTCGATCTCGGGCTTGCGGATCTCCATGATGTTCAGGGAGACCTCGGCCTTCGCCATATTGGTCAGGTCCTTGCGCAGAACCTCGATATCCTGGCCCTTCTTGCCGATCACCACGCCAGGGCGGGCGGCATAGATGGTCACGCGCGGCTTCTTCGCCGGGCGCTCGATCACGACGCGGGAAACGCCCGCGCCGGAGAGCTTCTTGCGAAGATGCGTGCGCAGCTTCAGATCGTCATGCAGCAGCTTCGCGTAGTCGCGGCTGGCGAACCAGCGGCTCTCCCAGGTACGGTTGATCCCGAGGCGAAGGCCGATCGGATTGACTTTGTGACCCATGTTACACGGCCTCCTGCTCGGACGGGCGCCGTTTCCTGCGCCCGCTCGGCAACGACGATTTTCAGGTGGCTGAACCACTTCTCGACGCGGGCGGCGCGGCCACGGCCACGCGCATGGAACCGGCGCATCACGATCGAACGGCCGACTTCAGCCTTCGTCACCACCAGGCGATCGACATCGAGCTGGTGGTTGTTTTCGGCATTGGCGATCGCGCTCTGCAGCGCCTTGCGCACGTCGTTCGCGATGCGGCGCTTGCTGAAGGTCAGCTGCGCGACCGCAAGGGAGGCCGGCTTGTTGCGGATCAGGCCAGCGACGACATTGAGCTTACGCGGGCTGACACGCAGGTTGCTCAGCAGCGCCTGCGCTTCGGTCTCCGCCGAGACCCGGGGATGTTTCGGCTTGCTCATCGGATCAGCCCCGCTTCGCCTTCTTGTCGGCCGAATGGCCCGTGAAGGTACGCGTCGGCGAGAATTCGCCGAACTTGTGCCCGACCATGTTCTCGTTCACCTGCACCGGCAGGAACTTGTGCCCGTTGTAGACGCCAAACGTCAGCCCGATGAACTGGGGCAGGATCGTCGAACGACGGGACCAGATCTTGATGATCTCGTTGCGGCCCGAGGCGCGTGCCGCCTCGGCCTTGTTCAGGAGGTACCCGTCTACAAACGGGCCTTTCCAAACGGAGCGTGACATGAACTCAGCCCTTGCTCTTGTTGCGCCGGCGGATGATCAACTTGTCCGTCCGCTTGTTAACCCGAGTCTTGTAGCCCTTGGTCGGCTTGCCCCACGGCGTCACCGGATGGCGGCCACCGGAAGTGCGGCCTTCACCACCACCATGCGGGTGATCGACCGGGTTCATGACAACGCCGCGGTTATGCGGACGGCGCCCGAGCCAGCGGGAACGACCGGCCTTACCGATATGGATGTTCGAGTTGTCCGGGTTGGACACGGCGCCGATGGTCGCCATGCACTCGGCACGCACCACACGCAGCTCACCCGACATCAGCTTGACCTGGGCATAGCCCGTATCCTTGCCGACCAGCTGGGCGAAGGTGCCCGCGGAGCGCGCGACCTTGCGCACCCGCACCCGGCTTCATCTCGATATTATGGATGATCGTGCCGACAGGGATCGCGGCAAGCGGCATCGCATTGCCCGGCTTGATATCCGCGCGCGCGCCCGACACCACCGTGTCACCGACAGCGAGGCGCTGCGGCGCGATGATATAGGCAAGCTCGCCGTCCTGATACTTGAGCAGCGCGATGAAGGCCGTGCGGTTCGGGTCGTACTCCAGCCGCTCGACCGTCGCCGGCACATCGAACTTGCGCCGCTTGAAGTCGACAACGCGGTAGCTCTGCTTGTGTCCGCCGCCCCGGAACCGCACCGTGGTGTGGCCGTGGTTGTTGCGGCCGCCCGAGGAGGACTTGCCGACCGGTCAGGCCCTTGACCGGCTTGCCCTTCCACAGGCCCTCGCGCGACACCAGGACGGTGCCGCGAAGGCTCGGGGTGACGGGATTAAATTGCTTAAGCGCCATGATCTATCCCCACAGCCTCAGGAGAGGCTCGTCGTGAAGTCGATCGACTGGCCGTCCGCCAGCTGCACGATCGCCTTCTTGACATCCGCACGCTGGCCGGGCCGGCCACGAAACCGCTTGGTCTTGCCCTTGGTGATCGATGGTGTTCACGCCGAGCACCGTGACGCCGAACAGCGTCTCGACCGCGACCTTGATCTCCGGCTTCGTGGCGCCGATGGCGACACGGAAGGAAACCTGGTTGCGCTCGGTCAGGACCGTCGCCTTCTCGGTGATCACCGGGCTGCGAATGATCTCGTAGAGCGCCTCGCGGGACATCTTCTCAGCGCGCTTCCGCGCAACGAAACCGGGGGTGCTCATGCTGCGCTCTCCGCCGCGACGGCGCTCTTGTCGGAGAGGCCGCAAGCCGCGCCGTCAGACCTTCCAAGCCGGCCGAAGTCACGACCAGCAGCTCATGGCGCAGGATGTCGTAGACATTGGCGCCGACCGTCGGCAGCACATCCACGCCGCGCAAGATTGCGGCTGGCGCGCAGGAAGGCCGGGTCCACGGCCGCATCCACGATCAGAGCCGAGGTCCAGCCGAGGGCGCGCAGCTTCGCGTTCAGGTCCTTGGTCTTCTCGATGCCGCCGGCGCTGTCGATGACGACGAGCTTGCCGTCGGCCTGCTTCTGCGACAGGGCGGAGATCAGGCCGAGGCGGCGCACCTTCTTGGGCAGGTCGTAGCCATGGTCGCGCACGACCGGACCATGGACGACGCCACCGGTGCGGAACTGCGGCGCGCGCAGGCTGCCCTGGCGGGCATTACCCGTGCCCTTCTGGCGATAAGGCTTCTTGGTCGTGCCCGAAACCTCGGACAGACCCTTCGTCTTATGCGTGCCGGCGCGGCGACGCGACTGCTGCCAGTGCACCACACGCGCCATGATGTCCGCGCGCGGCGTTCCGCGCCGAAAATCTCGTCGGCCAGCTCAACCGAACCGGCCGAGCCGTTATCGAGCGTTTTGATATCGATCTGCATTTCGCAATCCTCAGCCGACCAGCGCGGCGGGATAGGCGGCATCGGCCGGGCGCGCGCGCTTGATCGCATCGCGCACGAAGACGAAACCACCGACGGCACCCGGAACAGCGCCCTTCACCATGATCAGCCCGCGCTCGGCATCCACGCCCGCGACCTCAAGATTGAGGGTCGTGATGCGCTCCTGCCCGAGATGGCCGGCCATCTTCTTATTCTTAAACGTCTTGCCGGGATCCTGGCGGTTACCCGTGGAACCCAGGCTGCGATGGCTGACGGAAACGCCGTGGCTCGCTTCAAGGCCGCGCGAAATTCCAGCGCTTCATGCCACCGGCGAAGCCCTTGCCCTTGGAAGTGCCGGCAACATCGATCTTCTGGCCGACCATGAAATGGGCGGCGGAGATGCACGGCACCCGGCTCGAGCAGCGCATCGGCGGCGACGCGGAACTCGGCGGTCTTCTTCGGCGGCTCCACCTTCGTCTTGGCGAAGTGGCCACGATTCGGCTGGCTCACATTCTTCACCTTGGCGAGGCCCCAGCCGAGCTGGACTGCCGTGTAGCCATCGGTTTCCTGCGTACGGGTGGACACCACCCGCACCTGGTCCAGGTGCAGAACAGTGACGGGAACATGGCTCCCATCATCCTTGAAGAGCCGGGACATGCCCAGCTTCTTGGCGATCACTCCGGTGCGCATAGAGGCGGTCTTTCCAGGCTCAGATCTTGATCTCGACATCGACACCCGACGCGAGGTCGAGCTTCATCAGAGCGTCCACCGTCTGCGGTGTCGGCTCGACGATGTCGAGAAGGCGGCGATGGGTCCGGATCTCGAACTGCTCGCGGCTCTTCTTATCGACATGCGGCGAACGGTTCACGGTGAACCGCTCGATATGCGTAGGCAGCGGGATCGGGCCGCGAACCCGGGCACCTGTACGCTTCGCCGTGTTCACGATCTCCTTCGTGCTGGCATCGAGCACACGGTGATCATACGCCTTCAGGCGAATGCGGATGTTTTGATTGTCCATCGTCAGGCTTCCAGTTTCGCGGCTTCAATCTCGTCCTAGCGCGTCGTCTTACGCGACGACCTTCGCCACCACGCCGGCGCCGACGGTGCGGCCACCTTCGCGGATGGCGAAACGCAGACCGTCATCCATGGCGATCGGCGCGATCAGCTCGACGTCCATCGACACGTTGTCGCCGGGCATCACCATCTCGGTGCCCTCCGGCAGCGTCACGACGCCGGTCACGTCGGTCGTGCGGAAGTAGAACTGCGGGCGGTAGTTGGTGAAGAACGGCGTGTGGCGGCCACCCTCTTCCTTCGTCAGGATGTAGGCTTCGGCCTTGAACTTCGTGTGCGGCGTGATGCGAGCCGGGCGCCGCCAGAACCTGGCCGCGCTCGACGTCTTCACGCTTCGTGCCACGCAGCAGCGCGCCGATGTTGTCGCCGGCCTCGCCCTGGTCGAGCAGCTTGCGGAACATCTCAACGCCCGTGCAGATCGTCTTCACGGTGTTCTTGATGCCGACGATTTCGACTTCGTCGCCGACCTTCAGGATGCCGCGCTCGATACGGCCGGTGACGACGGTGCCACGGCCCGAGATCGAGAACACGTCTTCGATCGGCATCAGGAACGGAAGGTTACTTCGGACGCTCCGGCTGCGGGATGTAGGCTGTCGACCGTCTCCATCAGCTTCAGGATGGCCTGCTCGCCGATTTCGGGGGTCTTGTCCTCGAGAGCGGCCAGAGCGGAACCCTGGGTGATGGGGATGTCGTCGCCCGGGAACTGGTAGGAGGAGAGAAGTTCACGAACTTCCATCTCCACGAGCTCGAGCAGCTCCGGATCGTCGACCATGTCGACCTTGTTCATGAACACGACGAGCGCCGGCACGCCGACCTGGCGGGCGAGCAGGATGTGCTCACGGGTCTGCGGCATCGGGCCGTCGGCGGCAGACACGACCAGGATCGCGCCGTCCATCTGGGCGGCACCCGTGATCATGTTCTTCACGTAGTCGGCATGGCCCGGGCAGTCGACATGCGCGTAGTGGCGCTTGGCTGGTCTCGTACTCGACGTGAGCGGTCGAGATCGTGATGCCACGGGCGCGCTCTTCCGGCGCCTTGTCGATCTGGTCATAGGCCGTGAAGGTCGCGCCACCGGCCTTGGCCAGCACTTTCGTGATGGCGGCCGTTAGCGAGGTCTTCCCATGGTCAACGTGACCAATGGTGCCAATGTTGCAGTGAGGCTTGTTACGCTCAAATTTGGCCTTAGCCATCGTCTTCTCTCCGTGAGCCGACTTGCTGACGACGTGTTAGGTCTGACTTAGTGTTACCAGCGGTAATGGCTGAAAGCCTTGTTGGCTTCGGCCATACGATGGGTATCTTCACGCTTCTTCACGGCGGCGCCGCGATTGTTCACGGCATCCAACAACTCGTTGGAAAGCCGATCTTCCAAAGTGTGCTCGCCGCGCTTGCGCGCCGAGTCGATGATCCAGCGGATCGCCAGAGCCTGGCGCCGCTCGCTGCGCACTTCGACGGGCACCTGATAGGTGGCACCGCCGACGCGACGCGACCGCACCTCAACGGTGGGTTTCACATTGTCCAGCGCCTCGTGGAACATGACGCACCGGATCGGCAGCATTGCCGCCACGGCGCTTCAGCGTATCCAGCGCACCATAGACGATGCGCTTCCGCGGTGGACTTCTTGCCGTCGTACATCAGCACGTTCATGAAACGCGTGATGACGACATCGCCGAACTTCGCATCCGGGAGAATTTCGCGCTTAACCGCGCGGTGACGACGACTCATGACCGGAACCCCTTACTTCGGCCGCTTCGCGCCATAGAGCGAACGGCGCTGGCGACGCTTGGCAATGCCCTGGGTATCGAGCACGCCGCGCAGGATGTGATAGCGGACACCGGGAAGGTCCTTCACGCGGCCGCCACGGATCAGGACGACGCTGTGCTCCTGGAGGTTATGACCCTCGCCCGGAATATAGCTCACAACTTCGTAGCCGTTGGTGAGGCGCACCTTCGCCACCTTACGAAGAGCCGAGTTCGGCTTCTTCGGCGTGGTGGTGTAAACGCGCGTGCACACGCCACGCTTCTGCGGGCATCCCTGCAGAGCCGGCACCTTGTTGCGCGCCTTGTTGGGTTCGCGCCCCTTCGCAATCAACTGGTTGATCGTCGGCATAGACCTCGTTTCCGATCTTCACATCCCGCCAAGGCCGACCTGCATCCGCACCAAAGCCCGCAAGACAGGGACCAATCCCTGCGAGCGGTCTTCTTCCTTGCCGCGGTCTGAGCCGGCGGACATGGTCCTGGCGGCTCCGCAGCAGCGGATGATGCGAATACTGGGCTGAACCCAAACGTTCTGTCTGGGGTCCGGCCGAGGGCGCGATACCTACGGGCCGGGGTTCCGGGAGTCAAGCACAGACGGGGCCTTTCCAGCCGTTCAAATGCCCCCGCCCGCCAGGGGGGTGATATGCAGTCCGTGCCAAGAGCGCTGCTCCGCGGCACAAAGCCCGGCCGCGCGGCGCCCGTCCGAGATCCGGCCCTCGGCCAACCACCTGGCTTATTGGCATTAAGCGGCCTGCATCAGACCGGTGCCGTGGGTTACATGGAGTACAAAATTAAGGAGACTGCCGCAGTCGGAGGCCTCGGAGTCGCAAGCTGCGCATCGGATCCTCGAGCGATCGTCCGCCGGCAACTCCGCTCCGCCTCCGCCAACATGGTCGCGCATATCAGCATGCGCGGCAACTTGCCCGGTCAGGCCGGGCGAATGGCTCGGCGATCCGGCCGGCCCGCATGCCATCGAGGCCATCGTCCTCGCCCCCGCGGCGGAAGGGCCGCCGCACCTCAACCCCGGCACCGGAATACCAGCTGTTGCTGGCGGACGGCCTGATGACGCCCTGGACGCCGGCTGGCCAGCCCTGTGGCAGCGGTGGCTACGGCCTGCCCGCCATCGGCCTGCGCTTCCGCCTGAGCGCGGAGAGCGCCTCCTTCTTCGACTGCCGCTATGACGTGGCCTTCACGGATGGCAGCCGGGCGCTGGACGTGCCGAGCACGGAGATGGCGCGCGCACCGGTCGGCGCAGCCGTCGCGGCGCTCCGCCTTTCCATCACCCAGCGGCCGGGCGTGCCGCTGATCGTGCTGAACGATATCGATGTCTCGCGTCCCATGCCGGGGGGCGAAACCGGCCGGCCGAACGACCCCGCCGTGCGCCTGCGCCTGCTGTCCCCCGCCTTCGCAACAGAGCCGCCGCAGATCCGCAATGGCGCGCTGATCCCGCCCGAGGCCTGGGGCCCGATGAATCGTACTCCTTCAGCCGGGGCGTCTTTCCGCCGCGCATCGTGACCCTGCGCGAGATCGACGAGGCCGTGATCGTCGGCCCCGGCCTCGTCTTCGACCGCAACCTCGACCTCGTGCCGATATCGGACCAGAGGGTGACGGAGCGGGAACTCAGCGCCGGGCGCGAGGCGGCACGCCAGGCACGCTCCGGCCAAGCCCGGCGGGTCGAAGGCATCAGCCTGTTCTGCCGCACCCAGGCGCCGGCCAATTACGGCCATTGGCTGGTCGAGGGCCTCTCCAAGGCCTGGCTCGGGCGGCAGTTGCTGGAGCGCCGCTCCCTCACCTATATCGTGCAGGCCTCCCCCCTCATCGGGCTCATGCGGGAGACGATGGCCGGCATCGGCATCAACCCCTTCGCGGTGTCGATCGTCGATCAGACACCCGTCCGCTGCGCGTCCTTGACCATTCTCGACGGGCTGACGGATCACGGCACCTACCAGTCACCGCTCGCCGCCGCCGCGCTGCGGCAGCTCGGGAGCAGCGTTCCGGCCGGCCCGGCCCGCAAGCTCTTTGTGCGGCGGGATGCGCCACGGCGGCCGCTCCTGAACCAGGCCGAGGTCGCGGCGCGGCTTGAGGCGCGCGGTTTCGTGGTGGTCGACCCCGGCAGCCTGACGCTCGCGGAGCAGATCGCCCTGTTCAAGGGGGCGACGCGTGGTGGTGGGCCCGCTTGGCGCCGCGCTGGCGAACATTGCCTTCTGCCCGGCAGAGACGCCGGATCGTGGCGCTGACGTCGCAAAGCTTCCCGGATACCTTCTTCTGGTTCCTCGCCCGCCATTGCGGCCTCCGCTACGAAGAGGTGCGCGGCAGCGATGTCGACGGAGAGGCGGACCGCACCGACCCTTGGGAGGCCGGCTTTAGCGTGAGCGACGCCGATATCGCCTATCTGGAGACGCTCTAGCCTCCGCCCTCAATTCGAGCCGTCGCGGTCCGGGCGGACCGGCGGCGAACGGACCGTCGAACCGCCCCGGGGCGCGACGGCGATTGGGCCCCGCCAGGTCCCATGGCTTCTGACGCCGCGCGGCGGCCAGCGCCCCTCGCATGGCGGACTGCGGAACCACCGCAGCCTTCCGGAGCGGGACGGGCAACGCGGCGCCTGAGCGCTCGCGCGCCACCTCCGTCATTTCATTGCGCCAGGGCCGGTTGCGGCTTCGGGGCACGATCCGGAAAGACCGGACAGGCCTGCGGCCATCCTGCACCTTCCCCCCAGGCTCTCTCCGTCGGGAGTCAAGTTATAATGATAACAAAACGTATTACGGCCTTATTTTGAGCTGACAATTAAAATTGAATTTATTCTGCTGTGCGCAACCGATTATTGCGCCGGATAATGCGCGATCCAGTTATATCATTCATAACAAATGCAGAAATCCTGTGATAACTCTGCAACACGCCGCGATTTATATATGGCTATTGTGTTGCAGTCAGAATGGCGGAGGGCTAATCGATTATCAGTTTCATCGAGCGTTTCACCTGCGGTTGATGTGGCTAAGGGAAACGACAGGAAGCTGAACAGGAGATCAAATGCGAAAATTGCTGTTAGGCTGTGCCGCAACGCTCACGGGCATGATCGGCTACGCTGGCCTTGATTCTGCTCACGCCCAGACCGCGCCGTCCAATCTGGCACCTGGCCAGGTGACCGTCCGCTTGAACGGCCGCGTGAACTGGTATGCTGGCGTTGAGGCGTCATCCGTTGACGACAACTCATCAACTGGCCAGAAGACGGCAACCAATAGCTTCCTGGGCTATCTGCGCCTCTATCCGGGCTTCGACGGTGTCGCCTCCAACGGCCTGCACTATGGTGCGGCGGCCGAAATCCGCACCAACTGCGGCGAGACGGCCAGCGCCGAGATCGCTCTATGTCTTCCAGGCCTATGGCTATCTCGGCCTGCCCCAGCTCGGCCAGATCAGCTTCGGCCAGGAAAACGGCCCCTCCGTGATCTTCGAAACCGGCTTCTTCGAAGGCTTCAACGACGGCGGCTGGAACGGCGACATCGAGGGCATGGTGCCGACCGCTGCCAATCCGGTCTATCCGTTCCCCGATAGCGGCAGCGCGTACGACCAGTCGACCGACAAGATCGTCTATCTCTCGCCGACGATTTCCGGCTTCCAGTTCGCGCTCGGCTTCACGCCGAACCAGACGGCCGCCAACTACGCCCCGGCGGTCACCTCTTCCGCGACCCCGATGCTCGGCGGCATGCCGCGCAACATGCTCGACATCGGCGCCCAGTACACCCACAGCTTCGGCCCCGTCGGCGTCCAGGTCGGCCTTGATTACACAACCGCCGGCCAGGTGGCCAATACCGGTGATCCCACCGGCGTCACCGGCTACAAGGACATGAACATCTTCACGGGCGGCGCGACCGTGACCTATGACGGCTTCACCGTCGGTGGCAACTCCGTCGTTGGCGCCTTCAACATGGCCGACGGCTTCACCTTCGGGCTTGAGCCCAATGGCGGCACCCAGGCGGTCGGCTGGATGGCCGGCGCCCAGTATTCGGCAGGCCCTGTCGTCGTCGGCGCAAGCTTCTTCCGCTTCAACCAGACCGGTGATCTTCCGGGCGGTATCGATGCCGGTTCCGGCGCCACCATCACCTCTGACGGCCTGACCACCGGCCAGCAGCAGAACGACGGCGTGGCCGCCGGCATGACCTACACGCTGGTGCCGGGCGTCAGCCTCTTCGTCGACTACCTCTACGGCGTGCGCGAGCAGGGTGGCTACGACTTCGAAACCGGCAATGCCGGCACTCGAACATAACCAGATCCAGTCCCAGCTCTTCGGCGTCGGCACGCAGATCCAGTGGTAATGACCTGACCGGAGAGGAGGCAAGTCATGTTGTCTCCTCATCCTGGCTGACACCAAAAAGCCGGATCAGGCCCTGCCTGATCCGGCTTTCTTTTGGGGCCGCCCCCGCCGCTCCGTCCGCGGCATGAGCGGCCGGCCCGTCACTCGGCCGGGGCTGCGGCCACTGCCTCGTCCGCATGGATCTGGCCCTGGGCGAGAACGATCCGCCGCTCGTGCATCTTGGCCACCGACTCGCGATGGGCGATCGAGATCAAGGTGGTCTTGGGCAGGCGCGCGCGCAGCAGGCCGTAGAGTGCGATTTCCGCCGCCGGATCGAGATTGGCGGTCGCCTCATCCAGGAACAGCCATTCGGGCTTGAGGAGCAGGGCCCGCACGATGGCCAGCCGCTGCTGCTCCCCGCCCGAGAGCACCTGCGCCCAGCCGCGCTTCTCCTCCAGCTGCGGCAGCAGATGCGCGAGGCCGCAGGCGGTCAGGGCTTCGGTAAGGACGCCGTCGGGCACGGAGGCAGGGTCGAGCGGATAGGCCGCCGCGCGGCGCAGGGTGCCAAGCGGCATATAGGGGCGTTGCGGCAGGAACAGGCTTTCCCCCTCCGGCAGGGTGATGGTGCCGTGGGCATAGGGCCAGATCCCGGCCATCGCCCGGAACAAGGTCGACTTCCCGGAGCCGGAGGCGCCCGTGATGACAACGGATTGGCCCGGCCGGAAGCGGAAGGTCACGTGCTCCGCCAGCGTCTTGCCGTTCGGCAGGTTCAGGGTGACATCGTCGAGCGCGATCTCCTGGCCTTCCTGGCGCCGTTTCGGCCCTTCCGGCATCTCTGCGCGGGCCTCTTCGATGGTGCGGCGGAAGGTGCCCAGACGTTCGACCGTCGCACTCCAGGAGGCGAGGTTCGCGTAGTTCGAGACGAACCAGGAGAGCGAGGACTGCACCTGGCCGAAGGCATCGCTGATCCGGGTGAGCACGCCGAGCGCAATGGCGCCCGAGAAATAACGCGGCGCCGCGACGACAATCGGAAAGACGTTGGCGATCTGCCCATAGCCGGTCGTGAGCATGTTCAGGCTCCGGGTCCGGCGCATGATCGCCCACCAGTTGCCGATGACGAAACGGAAGCGATGGGTCAGTTCCCCGCGTTCTTCCCGCTCACCATGGTAGAGGGCGACGCCTTCCGTATTCTCCCTGAGCCGCATCAGCGCGAAGCGGAAATCGGCCTCCACCTTCTGCTGATTGAAGGTGAGGCGTACCAGCGGCCGGCCGACGAGATGGGTGAACCAGGTGCCAATGACGGCGTAGAGCAGCGCCACCCACACCATATAGCCCTGGATGGTGACGCCGAGGATGGTGATGGAACCGGACAAGGCCCAGAGAATGCCGAGGAAGCTGAAGAGCGTGACCACGTTCGACATGAGGTCGAGCCCGAGGCTCAGCGTATTCGACACGAAACTCGCGATGTCCTCGCTGATACGCTGGTCGGGGTTATCTGTTCCCTCCACGTCCAGCTTCGAGGCCAGGCTCATCCGGTAATAGGTGCGGTCGCCCATCCAGTCATCGAGATAGCGGGCGGTCAGCCAGCGGCGCCAGCGGATCTGCAGCCATTGGCTGAGGAAGGTCGCATGGACCGCGACCAGGATATAGACGACGGCGATGCTGCAGAAGCCCGGCAGAAAACCGTGCGGCACCCTCTTGTAGAAAAAGATGAGCTGGATGAAGGAGTGCCAGTCGCGCGTCTGGATGGCATCAAAAAACGCGCCGTTCCAGAAGTTCAACACGACCGTCATGCCGACCAGGGAGAGGTTCAGTATGATGGTCGTGACGAGAAGGACGATCGCGCTCCATTTCTCCTCCGACCGGAAATAGGGGGCGGAGAGAGTACCAGGCGTCCCGCAGAACGGGACCCACACGGCGCATCGCTTGGCGCATAATCGATCCTACCGGCTGTCAGGGATGGGGGGCGGTCACTGATCGGTCTGCTTCAACCGCAGCCGGATGACACCTTTCAGTGCCGCCGGATCGATCAGTTTGCCATGGCGGAGGATATCGATCCGGCCCTGTTCGGCGAGGCGGCGCGCGGCTGCACGAACGTGCTTGAGCAGGGGCCGCCAGTCCTCGGCGAGCGACATGGCGACATCGGAGGGCGTGATCGACTTTACCGGCCCCGCCTGCTCCACCATCAGCAGGATCGCGGCTTCGTAGCTGTTGACCGGCTTCTCGGCACTCTCCTCAGCAGCCGCTACCGGTTCGGCACGGCCTTGCAACTCACTCATATGGCGAAAAGGTCCCCGTGTCACGTTTGGGGAAACTAACCACGCCCTCCCTGCGCCGTCACGCGGTGCTAGATGTCTTTTCCGTAAGAGGAGACCCGGCGCGGAACGCCGCCGGGTCTTGCGCTCAGTCAGCAGCGCCGCCCAGGCATGGTTATGGACCAGGCCGTCATCGAAGAATTCGTCCATCGGATGCGGTGCGGAGGGCGCTGCCCCGGGGCTGTGGAACTGCGCCGTCTCGGTGCTCCCCGCCATGGCGGTCGTCGAGGACTGGCCGCCCGAGGCCGCCAGCGCCACCGCATCGAACCAGCCTGTGCCCACCTCCCGCTGATGGCGCGTGGCCGTGTAGCCATCGGCCTCGGAGGCGAATTCCGCCTGCTGCAATTCCGAATAGGCGGCCATGCCGCGCCCGGCATAGCCGCGCGCGAGGGTGAACATGGAATGGTTGAGGCTGTGGAAGCCCGCCAGCGTGACGAACTGGAACTTGTAGCCCATCGCCCCCAGCGCCTGCTGGAAGATGGCGATCTTCTCGGGGGGCAGCTTCTTCGCCCAGTTGAAGCTCGGCGAGCAGTTATAGGCCAGCATCTTGCCGGGGAAGCGGGCATGGATGGCGCGGGCAAAGCGCTCGGCCTCGTCGAGATCGGGCTCGCTCGTCTCCCACCACAGGAGGTCGGCATAGGGCGCATAGGCGAGGCTGCGGGCAATGGCGTAATCGACGCCGCAATCGGCCTTGATGCGGAAGAAGCCTTCCGCCGTGCGCGCGCCGCTGACAGGAAGGGGCGGTCACGCTCGTCGACGTCGGCGGTGAGGAGTTGCGCGGAATGGGCATCCGTGCGGCAGATCAGCACCGTCGGCACGCCTTCCACATCGGCCGCGAGGCGCGCGGCGTTCAATGTGCGGATATGCTGGCTGATCGGCACCAGCACCTTGCCGCCGAGATGGCCGCATTTCTTTTCCAGGCGAGCTGATCCTCGAAGTGGACGCCGGCGGCGCCCGCTTCAATCATCGCCCGCATCAGCTCGAAGGCATTGAGCGGGCCGCCGAATCCGGCTTCCGCGTCGGCGATGATCGGCGCCATCCAATAGATCGAATCGCCGCCTTCCATCCGGGCGATCTGGTCCGCCCGGCGCAGCGCGTTATTGATGCGGCGCACGACGAGCGGCACCGAATTCGCGGGATAGAGCGACTGGTCCGGATACATTTCGCCCGCCTGATTCGCATCGGCCGCCACCTGCCAGCCGGAGAGGTAGATGGCCTTGAGCCCGGCCTTGACCTGCTGGACCGCCTGGTTGCCGGTGAGCGCGCCGAGCGCCGGCACGAAGGCTTCCGTCTTCAGCAAATGCCACAGCCGCGCCGCTCCGCGTTCTCGGCCAGGGTATGGCGGACGCGGAAGGACCCGGAGAGCTTCGCGACCTCCGCCGGCTGTAGTCGCGGCCTGATCCCGGCGAACCGGCCGGACGCGGTCCGCGGCATCGCGGGCAAAGCCGTCCGGCGCCCGCAGAATCATTTCTTTCGCTGAATCATGGTCTGCTTCCCCCAAATCTTTGGCATGGTCAATAATTAACATTGCCCTTGCCCTCTGGAGGGTCCATTTTGCGTCCTGCCCGCGAATGCTGTCGGTGAATCGACGAAAAAGAGCCTCGATTTGCAAAGGCTGTAAAAGTGTCGCTTGCGCCTATCGGCCGAACCCTCCGCCGCCTGCGCCTGGAACACTCTTTGTCGCAGCAGGCACTCGCGGTCCGGCTCGGCATCTCGCCGAGCTATCTCAACCTCATCGAGCATGATCAGCGGAAGATCACCGCCGGGCTTCTGATCAAGCTGGCCGAAGTCCTGCGCGTCGACCTTGCGACCCTTTCGGGTGCGCAGGAGCGGCAGATCGAAACGGGGCTGCGGGAGGTCTTTGCCGATGCGCTGATCGGCGCCGAACCCGTGCCCGAGACGGAGCTGGCCGCCCTTGCCGCCCTACCCGGCGCCGCCCGCGCCGTGCTGGCCCTGTACCGGGCCTGGCGCGTCTCGACCGAAGATGCGAGCGGCATCGCCCTGCCTTCCGGCCGCAGGCTGCTTCTGCCCACCGAAGAGGCGAGAGACGCCTTCCACGAACGCAGCAATCATTTCCCGGCGCTGGAAGCGGCGGCCGAGGCGATCGGCGCGGAGCTTGCCGCCCCGCCCGCCGAAATGAACCACGCCGTCGCGGAAAGTCTCAGGCGCCGCCACGGTGTGGCCGTGCAGGTGGCGGCCTTGCCCGATGCGCTGCGCCGCTATGACCCCGTGACGCGGAGCCTGACGCTGTCGGAGCAGCTCCCCCGCGAAAGCCGCGGCTTCCACATGGCCTTCCAGCTCATGCTGCTGGAGGCGCGGGAGGTCGTCGAGCGGGAGGTCGAGGCCTGCTTACCCTCGACGGCGGAAGCCGGCTCCCTCATTCGTATCGGGCTTCTCAACTACGCGGCCGGCTGCCTGGTGATGCCC
The DNA here is from genome assembly GCA_963834475.1 of uncultured Alphaproteobacteria bacterium. Classification (GTDB taxonomy): domain Bacteria; phylum Pseudomonadota; class Alphaproteobacteria; order Acetobacterales; family Acetobacteraceae; genus Acidisoma. The sequence goes on from CAWIBZ010000005.1 coordinate 1,125,841, forward strand.
TATTCGGCCTTTCTCGCCGCCGCGCGCGGCCTGCGGCATGACGTGGAAATGCTGGCGGCGCGGTTCAGCGTTTCCTTCGAACAGGTCTGCCATCGCCTCTCGACGCTGCAGCGGCCCGGGGAGCGCGGCATCCCCTTCTTTTTCCTGCGCCTCGATCCGGCGGGGAACGTATCCAAGCGATTTTCCGGCGCCGGCTTCCCCTTTGCGCGCTACGGCGGCTCATGCCCGCGCTGGGTGGTGCATGCCGCCTTCGCGACACCCGGGGCGATGAGGGGTACAGGTGGCACAGCTCCCGGATGGCGGCACCTTCCTGTGCTTCGCGCGCAGCGTCTCGCGCATGGCCGCGTCCTGGTCAGAGCCGAAACCGATCCATGTCATCGCCATGGGTTGCGACATCACCCATGCCGCCGATGTGGTCTATGCCGATGGCCTTGATCTGGAGCAGGCGGCGGTCGGGATCGGCCTCTCCTGCCGGCTGTGCGACAGGCCGCATTGCCGCAGCCGCGCCTTCCCGCCACTCGACCATCGGCTCGCGCTCGACCCGCTGACGCGCGCCTCCAGCCCTTATCGCTTTGAAAAGGGTGCCGCATTCGGCACATAACGCGGCGCGATTCACGAGCGGGTAATAGGTTCGCCGTAACATCTCCGTGGTTTCATTGCCTCGTCCGGACAGGCGGCCCGCAGGCTCGATCCCGAGCACGCGATCTCGGCCAAGCCCTGGCGGCGCCTGCCGGAACTTTGGGCCGCCACCTGCAGGCCAAGCTACGGAGAGTCGTGACGCGAGACGCCCTCATTCTGGATTTTCAGCCTCGCCACGGCATCCATAGCGGTGATCTTCTGGCCGTGGAGGCGGCTCTGCGCTGGCCGATGCGCCGGGCCACCGGCACCTCGGCCCTGCCCGTGCCGCGCGGCGGCGGCGATCACGGACTTCCCCACCGCCTCGCCGGCCTGGTTCTGCAGACCGCCTGTGCCGAAGCGGTGACTTGGCAGCGGCCGGACGTCCGGCTTTCCGTGAAACTCCTTACATCCTCGTTGAACAGCGAAGCTCTCTGCACGCAGGTCTCCCGCGCGCTGGACGAGACCGGCCTTGCCCCGGAACGCCTCGAACTCGCAATCCCGGAACAGCTTGCCTTTGCCATGGATGACGATGCGGCAACCGCCTTTGCCGGCTTGCGCGACATCGGGGTCAATCTCCTGCTCGATGAGTTCGGCCATGCCGTGGCCAGCCTTGTGGCGATCCGCGACCTGCCGCTGACGGCCCTGAAATTCGACCGGCTCATGCTGCGCGGCCTGCCCAGCGACAATGAGGCCGTCGCCGTGACCCGCGCGGTGATCGAAACCTCGCACGCGATCGGCCTGTCCGTCTGTGCCGACGGTGTGGACCAGGACAACCAGCGGCTCGCCTTCGCCCAGCTCGGCCTGGATGAGGGGCAGGGCACCGTCTTCAGCCCGCCCCTCTCGCCCGAGGCGATGCGCCACTATCTGTGGCGCTTACCCGTGGGGTTGGACCCCGACAAATAGAGACAAAGAGAGAACGAATTGTCAGACGCTGGCGGGACGCTGGGTCCGGCGGCGGCGGAACGAGCGGGCAAAGCGGCGGAGGCCCGCCATCTGCTGTTCCCAGAAGTTTCCGGTGTGCATGGCCTCCTCGGCGCCGGGATCGCCGGTGCGGATATATTCGCGGCTGAAATCGGCCGTGCCGAACATCATGTCCCACCAGGGCAGGACCGCACCGTAGTTGCAGCTCTTCACACCGGCCGCCTTCACGCTGTGATGCGCGCGGTGGAAGCGGGGCGAAATCAGCAGGCGCTCGCCGAGCCAGCCGAAGCTCAGCGTCGTATTGGCATGGCTGAAGCTCTCGGACACGCGCACGAGGAGAACCAGCAGCGGGAACTGGATCGGCGGCACGCCGATCAGGATGGCGATGACGCCGAACCAGATGCCCGAGATGAAGTCATCGAGCAGGTGATTGCGGTCATCCGACCAGAAGGTCATCTGCCGCTGCGCATGATGCAGGCTGTGCAGCGTGTACCACCAGTAGAAGCGGTGGGAGAGCCGGTGGCGCCAGTATTCGGCAAAGTCCAGGATCACCAGATAGGTGATGAGCGTGAGGACGGGATGTCCGAGCAGGAAGGGGAGCGCGCGCTCGATGGTCGGCGGGATGAAGCCGTGATCGGTCAGGAAGCCGTTGACCCAGGTCTGCACGAGATAGAACAGCACGAAGCTGACCAGCGGCAGGAGGCCGATGCGGTTGACCAGCGTGTAGAGGATGTCGCTGGCGACGTTGTCGGTGTTCTCCCACTTTTCAAGCGGCCGGAAGCGCTCTGCCGGCATGGAGATCGCCAGCGTGATGAAGACCTGCGCGACGCCGTAGAGGGCGACCAGCGCCCAGCCGTAGGAAATATCTTCCCAGGCCGAAAGGCCGAGATGCCAGAGCATCGGCATGAGCAGGTGCCCTTGCAGCCAGCCGGCCATGGCATCGAAAGGATCGGCGATGAAGTCACTAAAGCTCATAGTCAGTTACCGCTCACGGCAGCCGGCTGCCAGATTTTGGGGTCATGCGTATTGAGCCAGATCCCATGCGGGGACCGGCCTACGCGGATAGTCGTGAAGGTGAAGGTCTCGGGGTTGATCAGCGCGACCTCGTGCTTCCAGCGGAGCGTCGCCCAGATCGTACCATCGGGGGCGAAATCCATGTCATCGGGACCGCCCGCCATGTGGTACGTCTTGATGACGGCCAGGGTCTTCGCGTCCAGCACGGTGATATTGCCGCTTTCGCGGTCGGTCACATAGAGGATCTTGTGGCTGGGCGGCATGAACAGCACATGCGCGCCCGGGTCCGTCTTGATCGTGCCGATGACATTGCCGGTCGCGGGATCAACCTCGGCGACATGCCCTTCGCCCATGATGCCGACAAGCAGCATGCCGTTGTGCCAGAGCACACCCGCCGGGGTATTGCCGACATACTTCTGCCACTTCACCTGGCCGGTCGCCGTATCAATGGCAATGAGCTGTCCGGTGACCTGCAGGCTGACATAAACCGTTCGGGAATCGGGCGAATAGTTGATGTGGCTCGGCATCACATGGGCCGGGATGCGATGCAGCAGCTTGTAGGTCTTGGCGTCGTAGATATCGATCTGGTCACGCGCGAGGCCGGCGACGGTGAGCAGGCGCCCATCGGGGCTGAAGACGAGCTGGTAGGGATCGCTCATCACGATGTGCTTCTGCATCTCGCCCGTGCGCGGGTCGAGGAAGAACAGCGCATTGCCCGAGGTATCGCCGACGATGAGGGAATGGCCGTCCGGTGTCAGCGCCAGGTGATGCGGTTCGCGATAGACGGGAACCGTGCGGATAATCTTGTGCGTATCGACGTTGATCTCATCGACCGAGGCGGTGAGCGAATTCAGAACGAAGGCGATTTTCAGATGCTCGGCGTGCGCCGGCCGGGCGAGGGCAGCAAGGGCCAATGCCCCCACCGCCAGAGTGGAGAGAAACCCGCGCCAAGGACGCATCGAACAGCACTCCGTGTTCAAGAAATCATATGAAGAAATGTCAGTAGAACGCTGAAAGTCAAATGAACTTTGACGAATTTTAGCGGTCTTTAACGCAGTCCGGCGCCGTTATAAGGCGTCCGCGCGGGACCGCCGAATCTCTATCTCTTCGCGGTCGCGAATGGCAGCTTTGCAGGCCGGCAGAGGGGCGGCAGAGGGGCGGCGCCCCGCCCCGCCTGGTGTCAGCGCAGCGCTTGCCCCGTTCGGCGCAGGCAGAGCGTGACCAGGACAAAGCAGATCACCGCGTAGATGAAATCCATGGTCGTGAAGGAGACCGGCAGGCCGGGGATCAGGAAATTCGGCGCATCGCAGGGCTTGGCTGGCGTCGCCGGCAGATTCGTCATCAAGCTGCTGAGATTGCCTTTGAAGATGTTGGCGGCGCTGCATTCGGGAAAGGGACTCGGCCACCAGCCCTGCTCGACGCCGACATGCAGGCCGGCGATACCGATATCCGCGAGGAAGGCCAGGGCGCCCAGCCAGAGCAGCATCCGGCGGAGCGGCGCCGGCGACAGCCAGGCCAGGACACCGATCAGGAGCGCAATCCGGTAGGGCCAGCGCTCCCAGTAGCAAAGCTCGCACGGCGCCATGCCGAGACCGAGTTGCGCGCCATAGGCGACAACCAGGGCTCCGAGGCCGAGGGCGATGATGACAAGGGCAGTCCGGCGATCCTGGGCGAGCATCATGAGGTTCTTTATGAAGCTGGCCAGAGCGGCTGCCAACGGGGCCAGTCATAGATGCCAGTCCATAATCCACTTGGATTTAGCGGGATTTCAGGCGATACGCTGCCCACACCGATGCTGAACCACTGTACTGCTCCTTTTTCATGACGGCCCTCCTCGTTCTCGTGACGGCAGCTCTGCGGCACCCGATCGTCCAAGCGCTTTCCGTGATCGGTGCGACTTTCATCCTCGAGGACGCCGCCACCGTGGTCACAGCGATCCAGGTGCAGGCCGGCACGATCCCTCTCGAAGTTGGGCTGGGCTCGCTCTATGTCGGCATCGTCCTGGGCGACATGGGCCTGTACGGCATGGGGCGGCTCGCGGCCGTTGTGCCCTGGATGGAGCGGTTCATTCCGCCGCGGCGCCGGGATATGGGGCGGGACTGGCTGAACAGCCGCCTTGCAAAAGTCATCCTGATCAGCCGCTTCTTGCCTGGGCTGCGCCTCCCAACCTATACAACATGCGGTTTTCTTCGGGCGTCGTTCCTCGTCTTCACCCTCACGGCAATCGTCGCCACCCTAATCTGGACGAGCCTGCTTTTCAGCGTGTCGATGAAGCTCGGGCGCTACATCCTGGCCTATCTGGGTCCCTGGCACTGGGTGGGCGTTGGCGTTCTCTGTGTTGTGCTTCTGGTGGCCAGCCATATGGCCGCCCGGCGATTGAGAGGAAAAGAGACGACGTGAGCGATTTTCAGCTAGCTTCGACGCCTCTTTCCCGTCTGTTCCGGTCACGCCGCTCCACGCGCCGCGCCGAGCGGATCACATCCTTTTTCGAATTCTGGCCGGGCTGGATCGCCTATACCCCGATCGTCCTGCAATGGATCGGGCTCGGGCTTCGCTACGGCAACCCCGTCCTGGCGACGGCCGCCAATCCGACCATCGAAGCGGGCGGGCTCTGCGGCGAATCGAAGCAGTCCATCCTCGATCAGGTCAGCGGGCCGGCGCGGGACTGGATCGCGCCCTATACGGTCTGCTCGACGGGCGCCTATGCAGAATCGAACGACCTTGCCGTCGCCGAAGCCGCCATGACCGAGGCCGGCCTGTCCTATCCCCTCGTCGTGAAGCCGGACGTCGGCTGTAACGGCACGGGCGTATGCCTGGTGCAGAACCGTTCCGAGCTCGCCCGCTATCTCGCTGCCTTCCCCCGCCTCACCCGCTTCATGCTCCAGGCCTTGATCCCCTACGAAGCGGAAGCCGGCGTCTTCTATATTCGCCGCCCCGGGCAAAGCCAGGGCACCATCACCTCTCTCACCCTGAAATCCTCCCCGGTCGTGGTCGGCGACGGACGCTCCACCCTCCGGGACCTCATCATGGCCGACCCGCGATGTTCCCTGGTGCCGCACCTCTATCTGCCGCGCCTGGCCGGCCGGCTGCACGAGGTTCCGGCAACGGGCGAGCGCGTCAAGCTCGTCTTCGTCGGCAATCACTGCAAGGGCTCGACCTTCAAGAACGGCGTCAAGCTCATCTCGCCGGAACTGACCGACCGGATCGATGCCATCGCCCGGTCAATCCCGAACTTCCATTTCGGCCGCTTCGACATCCGCTACAACTCGGCCGCGGGCCTGCGGGCCGGCGAAGGCTTCCGGATCATCGAACTCAACGGCGTCGGCTCGGAGGCCACCCATATCTGGGACCCGCAGACGACGCTTCGCGAAGCCTATGCCGCCCAGTTCTTCCATTATCGCTCGGCCTTCGAGATCGCGGCTGCCAATCGCGCCGCCGGGCACAAGCCGACCGGCCTCTTCGCCCTCCTCCGCCTGTGGCGGACGCAGAAGCGCCTGATGGCCTCCTACCCCACCAACGACTGAAGCGGGCATGGCGCAACGCCCGGGTAAAGTCCGGCGGCAGCGTGCCGACCGGCTGCTGGTCGATCTTGGCCTCGTGGAGAGCCTGACCCGCGCCCAGGCCGTCATCATGGCCGGCCAGGCCTATATCGACACCAGACGGATCGAAAAGCCTGGCGACCTCATCCCCGAAGACGGCGCGCTGTCGCTCAAGGGGCAGGATCACCCCTGGGTGTCGCGCGGCGGGCTGAAGCTCGCCCATGGCCTTGCTCATTTCGGCTTTGCGGCAGAGGGCCGTGTCGGCCTTGATGTCGGCGCTTCCACGGGCGGGTTTACCGATGTGCTGCTCGCCCATGGCGCCGCACGGGTCTATGCCGTGGATGTGGGCCATGGGCAGCTCGCGTGGAAATTGCGCAGCGATCCCCGGGTGATCGTGCTGGAGAGGACCAATGCGCGGCTGCTTTCGGCGGCCCAGATTCCGGAGCCGGTGGGCGCGCTGGTCTGTGACGCGAGCTTCATCGGCCTGCGCGCCGTGCTGCCGGGCCCGCTCGCACTCTGCGCCCCGGGCGCCTGGGCCATCGCGCTGATCAAACCGCAATTCGAAGCGGCCCCGTCCGAAATCGGGCCGCGCGGCGTGGTGACCGACCCTGCGATCCGGGCGCGCTACTGCGCGGAGATCGCCGCATGGTGGGCGGCCCTCCCCGGCTGGACCGTCGACGGCATCGTCGAAAGCCCGATCACCGGGCCTGAGGGCAACCACGAATTCCTGATCGGCACCCGCTTCCAGCCTTAGAGCGAGGACTGGATGGCGGGCGCGAGCGCCGGAATTTTCGCCGCCGGGTGCGCCGGATTGCGAAAGCGGAGTTCACCTTCGGCCGCGGCGTCCGGCCCGGACAGCCCGAACATCTCCATGCGGCTGTAGCAGGTCACCGCCACCACATGCTCCGCCTCATCCGCTGTCATGAAATGACGGGCCGCAGCCTCCAGCTCCAGGCTGTCCATGAGGCCGCGCCATTCCGGCCGATCGATATCCTCGATGAAGAGCGCCAGGATCGCCGGGCGCTGGCCTGAGACGCGCGGCGGCGCAAGGCGCCCCAGCTCTGACCGCACCATGCCCGCAATCTCGTTCCGTCGCCCAGCCCGGGCGACCATCGCCCAGACGCCTTCGACGCAGGCCGAAGCGGAGAGATGAGCCTCCGGCCCGTATTCGTGACGGAGCCGCGCCATGAGAGTCTCGACCGACGCTGGGGCGTTGCCCGAGAGAACCAGCGGCTCGATGCGCAGAACCGCCGTCTCGTCCTGATCGAGCCGCGCGCCGGATTCCAGCATCGCCATGATGCGCTCGTAGAGACGCGCCGCGGCGTCAGCCTCGCCATCCCGCAGACCGCTCGCGAAGGTCATCTTGAGCAGATAGCGGCCGGGCCGGTTCTCCAGCCAGGGCTTCATCTGGCCTTCCACGCGGTCGCATAAGGTAGCCCAGGCGACGCGGTGCACGTCACGCCCGGCTTCGGCAGACATCGTTTCGCAGACACACTCCACCTCTGCACCGTCGCGCGTCAGCAGGAGATCATAGGGCGCGTCCTGCTCCAGCCCGGAATAGGTGACGGTGAAGCCCCTGCTCTGCTGCAGGGCGGCGGTGCGGAAGACATGCAGGAGATCGACGAGCCGCCCCTCATCCCGCAGTGCCGCCTGCAGGCGAGCCCGCAAACGCCCCAGCCCCTCCGCCGTCAACCGGTTCGATACAGACACGATCTGCGCCACGATCGCGTGGAGACGCTGCTCTGCAACCGATGGGGCCGCCGCAGCCGCATCCCCCGCGCGCAGACGCATCCGCTCGATTGCGATTTCGAGCGCGTGGCGCTGCCTGAGCACGGCACCAAACCGATTGGCCGCGGCGGCCTGGGCGGAGATGTCGGCAAGGCGCGCAGCCCATGCCTCCGCGCCTGCCAGCAGCACGAACTGATTGATGACCGGCAGGGCCAAAACCGGAAAGTCCCGAGCAGCCTCCTTGAGAGACTCAGGTGACAGGATCTTGGTCATCTGTGCAGCGATACGCGATGCCGCGCCCTGCCTCAATCGACCGGCTCAACACAGAGGTGTGAGACCCGGGCCTTACCGGGCCCTGACGCCGTTCTGCGCACGGTCCCGCAGCAGGTGATCGGCCAGCACGCAGGCCATCATCGCTTCGCCCACCGGCACGGCGCGAATGCCCACGCAAGGGTCATGGCGCCCTTTGGTGGACACCTCCGTCTCCTCGCCGGCTTCGTTGACGGAACGGCGCGGGGTGAGAATGGAACTCGTGGGTTTGACCGCAAAACGGGCGACAACCGGCTGACCGGAGGAAATGCCGCCCAGAATGCCGCCCGCATGGTTGGAGAGAAACGTGATCCTGCCATCGGCGCCGATGCGCATCTCATCCGCATTGTCTTCGCCGCGAAGCATGGCGGCCTCAAAGCCGTCACCGATTTCCACAGCTTTGACGGCGTTGATGCTCATCAGGGCAGCCGCAAGATCCGCATCGAGCTTGCCGTAGATCGGCGCGCCGAGACCCGCAGGCACGCCCTCGGCCACGATTTCGCAGACCGCGCCGATCGAGGACCCTTCTTTCCGGATCTGCAACAGGGTTTGTTCCCAGGCCAGGGCCGTTTCGGCATCCGGGCAGAAGAAGGCGTTCTGCTCGACCGCCTGCCAGTCCCAGCGCGCGCGGTCGATGCGGTGGGCACCCATCTGCACCATGGCGCCGCGGATGACGACGCCATGCCCCAGCACCTTGCGGGCCACGGCACCGGCCGCGACGCGCATGGCGGTTTCACGCGCCGAGGAACGGCCGCCGCCGCGATAATCGCGAATGCCATATTTCAGCTGATAGGTGAGGTCCGCGTGCCCCGGGCGGAAGCTCTGCGCGATATTGCCGTAATCCTTGGAGCGCTGATCGACATTGTCGATGACGAGGCTGATCGGCGTGCCCGTCGTCAGCCCTTCGAAGACACCCGACAGAATCCGGACCTGGTCCGGCTCCTGCCGCTGCGTGGTGAAGCCCGACTGGCCGGGGCGGCGGCGATCCAGATAGGGCTGGATATCCGCCTCCGTCAGGGGAAGGCCGGGCGGACAGCCGTCAATCACGCAACCGATCGAGGGGCCGTGGCTTTCGCCCCAGGTGGTGACGCGGAAGAGCTGGCCGAAGGTATTGTGAGACACGCGCGATGCCCGCCCGGCGCCCGAGTTCAGCCCGTGACCGCGGCGATATCGGGGGCAGCCGGGTTCTTCATGCCCACGATGTGATAGCCGCAATCGACATGATGCACCTCGCCCGTGACGCCTGCGCCGAGGTCGGAGAGAAGGTAGAGGCCGGAGCCGCCGACTTCCTCGGTCGTCACATTACGACCGAGCGGGGCATTCAGCTCATTCCATTTCAGGATATAGCGGAAATCGCCGATGCCGCTGGCCGCAAGAGTCTTGATCGGGCCGGCGCTGATGGCATTGACGCGGATGTTCCGCTCACCGAGATCGGCCGCGAGGTAGCGGACGGAGGCCTCAAGCGCCGCCTTGGCAATGCCCATCACGTTATAGTGAGGCATGACGCGCTCTGCCCCCAGATAGGTCAGCGTCAGGAGCGCGCCGCCTTCCGGCATCATGCGCGCCGCGCGCTGGGAGACCGCAACGAAGCTGTAACAGGAAATGTCGAGGGCCTGCAGGAAGGCCTCGCGCGGCGTATCGAGGTAGCGGCCGCGCAGGTAAGCCTTGTCCGCCCAGCCGATGGCATGGACCAGGAAGTCGATCTTGCCCCAGCGCTTTTCAACTGCGGCGAAGGCAGCGTCGATGCTGGCATCGTCGGAGACGTCGCAGGGCAGCACGATGTCGGCGCCGATGCTCTCGGCCAGCGGCCGCACGCGCTTCTCCAGCGCCTCGCCCTGGTAGGTGAAGGCGATTTCTGCGCCCTGGGCGGCGCAGGCTGCGGCAATGCCCCAAGCGATCGAGCGGTCATTCGCCACGCCCATCACCACGCCACGCTTGCCAGCCATGAGCGTGCCCTTGGGCGGCGGGGTCGCCGAGGCATCTTGAGACATGCAGAACCTCTTCTGGACTTAGACAGCAACGATAAGCCCCGGACGCAGCCTGTCTGCCAAACTGGGGCGCGGAAAGCGCGTCCTGACACAGGCGGGGGTGGACCGACAAGGGGCGACAGCCCTGCGCACCGCGTGGCCATCGCAATGGCTTGCTTGGCCGGGAGAGATCTCCGGGCCAGAATAGCGCGCCAGATAAAGGACCGCGCCTGACCATGACCCTTGCCACGCTGCCTGAGAACGACCCATTCCGCCTGCTGAATGACTGGCTGGTGGATGCGAAGCGCACCGAAACCGCCGATTACAATGCCATGACCCTCGCCACGGTGGACGCGGACGGGCAGCCCGATGCGCGCATCGTGCTGCTCAAGAGCCATGACGAGCAGGGGCTTGTTTTCTATACGAATTACGAAAGCCGGAAGGGGGAGGAACTTGGCGCCAACCCCCGCGCCTGCCTGAATTTCCATTGGAAAAGCCTGCAGCGCCAGATTCGCATCCTGGGCCGGGTGGAAAAGGTGACGCCGGCCGAAGCCGACGCCTATTTCGCATCACGCCCGCGCATCTCCAAGCTGGGCGCCTGGGCCTCCGACCAGTCCCGCCCGCTTGCCGACCGCTCCCTGCTCGAGGCCCGGCTGGCCGAGGCCGAAGCCCGCTTCCCTGGCAATGATGTACCGCGGCCGCCGCATTGGTCCGGCTACCGGGTCATCCCAAACCGATTCGAATTCTGGCGCGAAATGCCCTACCGTCTCCACGACCGGTTGATCTTTACCCGCACGGAGAGCGGCGGCTGGGAGACGGGACGCCTCTTCCCCTGAGCCCTCCGAAACGACAATAAAGCCCTTAGGCCCTTAGATCGAAACGGACCAACGATATGCCGCTGCGCAAGGTTATCCTCCTCCTGAACGAAACGGCGGCGGGCAGGGCGGCGCTCGATACCGCGCTTTACACGGCAGAGATTTGGCAGAGCCATCTGACGGTGCTGCATGTCCGCGTCGATGCGCGCGATGTCGCTCCCCTCGCCGGCGAAGGCCTGTCCGGCGCGATGATCGAAGACATGATGGTCGCGACCGAGAAGGAAAGCGCCTTGCGCGCCCACGAGGTGCGGGTTCTCTTCGAACTGGCGGTGAACGCCCATGGCGTCGCCATCGGCGAGCCGCGCCCGCATGCCGGCGTCGCCACCGCCAATTTCGTCTCGGTCGCCGGGCGCGAGGAAGAGATCGTCGCCCAGCAGGCGCGGCTGGCCGACCTCTGTGTCATTCCCCACCCGGAGGCGAGCCAGGATGTCTCTTCCTCGGACGCGCTGCATGCCGTGCTGTTCGATTCCGGCCGGCCCGTGCTGCTGGCCCCGGCCAAGGCCCCGGTATCGCTGGGCAGGCGCATCTGCGTCGGCTGGAACGGCACGGCCGAATCCTCCGGCGCCGTTCAGGCCGCGATTCCCTGGATGCAGCAGGCCGACACCGTGCGCATCCTGACCTCCGAGGATTATCAGCGCCGCGGCCCCAGTGCCGCGGACCTCGCCGCCTATCTCTCCCTGCATGACATCGAAGCGGAGATCGCGACCTTCCGCCCGGTCGACAAATCGGTCGGGGCCGGGCTGCTGGCGGCGGCACGGGAATTCGGCGCGGATCTTCTGTCCATGGGGGCCTATTCCCATTCGCGCCTGCGCCAGCTCATCCTGGGCGGCGTGACCCGCCATGTTCTGGAACACGCCGACCTTCCGGTGATGATGAGCCGCTGAACGGCCGGACGGTGAGGGGCTGCCGCCTGGAGGCTGCCGTCAGGCGGCTTCCAGGCGGAAGACCGTCACCCGGCGCTCCCGGCGATCCTCAAGCTCCAGCGTCGTCGGCACCACCATCCGTTCGATGACCGCCATCCCGTCGCGCGGCAGATAGGCGCGGCCGGGATCGGCGACCCAGACCTCCGCGCCGGCCGCCACCATGGCGCGCAGCCAGGGCAGGATATGGCCGGTCATCGGTGCCTCGTAACAGACATCGCCGCAGAGGATGAGATCCCAGCGGCAGGCGTCTCCCACCACATCCCCGGTCTCCGCCAGGATCGAAACGCCGTTTTCCGCGGCGTTGAGGCGCGTCGCGGCGATGGCCAGAGGGTCGATCTCGGCAGCCTCCACGGAGGCCGCCCCGGCGAGGGCGCAGGCGATGGCGGCAAGGCCGCAGCCCGCCGCGAAATCAAGCACGCGGCGGCCGGCGACGAGCCCAGGCCGGTCGAGGATGATGCGGGCGAGCGCCTGGCTGCCCGGCCAGGCGAAGGCCCAGAACGGCGGCTCGATCCCGCTCTCGGCCAGCCAGGCCTCGGTGGCCTGCCAGATGGGCGTGATCTCGGTCGCGAGATGGAGCGCGATTTCGGGCAACGATCGCAGCCTGGGTGCGCGTCGTATGCGCGCGGAGAAAGGCCTCTGCCTGCCTGTCGCTCATCACAGCCGCCCGGCCAGGAAGGCGAGTGCGACACTCAGGCCCACCCACTTGTTGCTCTTGAAGAGGGCGAGGCAAAGCTTCGGATTGTTGATGTCGAGCCCCGTCACCTGGCGCCCGAGCAACCAGGCCGGCAGGGCGAGCACCGGCAGGAACCAGGGCGAAAGTCCGGCCAGAAAGCCGGCCAGGACCAGCAGCAGAACGGTCAGGCCATAGCAGACGATGAGGAACGGCACCGAGGTCTCAGCGAACAGCCGGGCGGTGGAGCGGACACCCACCAGCGCGTCATCCTCCCGGTCCTGATGCGCATAGATCGTGTCATAGCCGAGGATCCAGAAGAAGACGCCCCCGTAGAGGGCAAGCGCCGCGAGATTGAAATGTCCGGTCGCGGCGACATAGCCCAGGGGCGCGCCGAAGCCGAAGGTGATGCCCAGCATGGCCTGCGGCCACCAGGTGACGCGCTTGGCCGCCGGGTAGAGGGCGACCAGGATGAGCGAGGAGGCACCGAGAAGCTGCGCGGCACGACCCAGGTTGAGGAGCACGCCAAGGCCGATCGCGAGCAGAAACACCAGGAAGAGCGCCGCCTGCCGCATGGAGAGCGCGCCCGAGGCCAGCGGTCGCCCGGCCGTCCGTTCGACCATGCGGTCGATCTTGCGGTCCCACATGTCATTGACCACGCAGCCGGCACTCCGCATGACGACGGAGCCGATGGCGAAGAGGATGATGAGGCGGATGGTCTCCCCCCAGGGCGCGCGGGGCAGCAGGATGCTCCAGAGGCCGGGCAGGAAGAGCAGCCAGGCGCCGATGGGCCGGTCCAGCCGCGCGAGGATCGCATAGGGCACCAGGGAGCCAGGGAGCTTGCCGACCCAGCCGTCTGGCTGGATATCTGTATGTCCAGTCATGAACGCTCCTTGCCAGCCGCCCGATGCCGGGTCCATCCGCCTTCACGTCCAGGCCGATCTGGCCGAGGGCGCCTCTGTCCTATTGGAGGAAGGGCAATCGCGCTACCTTGGCACAGTCATGCGCCGGGCCGCGGGAGATGCGGTGCGGATTTTCAACGGACGGGACGGGGAATGGGTAGCCACCATTGCCGAGACGGGCAAACGCGGCGCCAGGCTTGCGGTCGCCCGGCAGATCCGCCCCCAGGAAGCCGAGCCCGACCTCTGGCTGCTCCTCTCCATCATCAAGCGCGAAGCGCTGGAATGGGCGGTCGAGAAGGCGACCGAACTCGGTGTCGCCGCGATTTTCCCCGTCATCACCGCGCGCAGCCAGCCCGCCCGGCCCAATCCGGACCGGCTGCGCCTCATCGCGACGGAAGCTGCCGAGCAATGCGAGCGGCTGACCGTGCCGGCCGTGCATGCGCCGCAGCCGCTTGACGCCGTGCTGCGCGCCTGGCCGGCGGAGCGCCCGCTGGTTGCGGCCATTGAGCGCGCGGAGGATGCGCCGCCGCCGCACGCCCTCCTCTCCGCAGGTCTGCTCATCGGACCGGAGGGCGGCTTTAACCGCGCAGAGCTTGACGCCATGCGTCGGCTTCCGTTTCTTACGCGCGCGTCGCTCGGCCCCCGTATCCTCCGGGCAGAGACCGCTGCCATTGTGGGTCTCGCCTTACTGCAGCGCCCATAGCCATTCTTGAACAACGACGCTTGAGCGGAACAGCCGATGTCTAACCCCGGCGAGGGCGACCTCACCCCGATTGACTCCCCGAGCCAGCTTGCCAGCTATTTCGCGGCGGGCTGCAAACCTTCTGAAAGGTTTCGTATCGGCACGGAGCACGAGAAATTCGGCTTCCGCCATGCGGATCTGATGCCGCCGCCCTATGAGCCCGGCGGCATCCGCGCCATGCTGGACGGCATTGCGGCCGGCGGATGGTCTCCGATCCTCGACCAGGGCCAGCCCATTGGCCTCACGCAAGGCCAGGCCTCGGTCTCGCTGGAGCCGGCCGGCCAGTTCGAACTCTCGGGCGGGCTCTGCCAGACGCTGCACGAAACCAAGGCCGAACTCGATGCCCATCTGGCGGAGGTGCGGGCGGTGGCCGAGCCGCTGGGCCTGGGCTTCGCTCCTTTGGGCTTCCATCCCCTCGCCCGCTTCGAGGACATGCCGTGGATGCCGAAGGGCCGTTACGCGATCATGCGGCGCTATATGCCGAAAGTCGGCACGCGGGGGCTCGACATGATGACCCGCACCTGCACCGTCCAGGTCAACCTCGATTTCGCCTCCGAGAGCGATATGGTGCGCAAGCTGCGCGTGAGCCTCGCACTCCAGTCCTTTGCCACGGCGCTTTTCGCGAACTCGCCCTTTTATGAGGGGCGCCCGAACGGCATCCTCTCCAACCGCGCCCAGGTCTGGACCGATACCGACAGCGCCCGCTCCGGCATTCCCGCCGTGGTCTTCGAGGATGGCTTCGGCTTCGAGCGCTTCACCGATTTCGCCCTCGATGTGCCGATGTATTTCGTCTACCGCGACGGGCAATACATTGACGTGGCCGGCGCCTCCTTCCGCGATTTCCAGGCCGGACGCCTCCCCGGGCTTGAAGGCCAGCGCCCGACCATGGGCGACTTCGCCGACCATCTGACGACGATCTTCACCGATGTCCGCCTCAAGCGCTTCCTCGAAATGCGCGGGGCCGACGCGGGTTCGCCGGCGATGATGGTCGCCTTCTCCGCCTTCTGGGTCGGCCTCCTCTATGACGACGCGGCGCTCGCCGCCGCGGAAGAACTGGTCCGCGGTGTCACGGCGGCCGAGCTGATGGGCGTGCGGGCCAAGGTGCCGGCGGCCGGGCTGGATGCCACCTGGCGCCGCGGCCGGTTGCGAGACCTCGTCTCCCCCTTGCTTGCGATCGCCGACAGCGGCCTCGCCGCGCGGGCGCGCCTGAACGCGGAGGGCTCGGACGAGCGCATCTATCTCGAGCCGCTGCGCGAGATCGCGGCGGGCGGCCCAACCCAGGCCGAACACTGGCTCGCGCGCTATCATGGCGCCTGGGGCGGCGACGTCCGGCCCGTTTTGACGGAAGCCGCAATCTGACCACGGGCGCCGACATCTTCGACCGGGCGGCCGTCCGCCGCCATCGCGACCGCGCAGCGCGGACGGTCGCGGGCGTCGCCCCCGTGCTGGAGGATCTGGCCGACCGGCTGCTCGAGCGCGTGGGCGAGACGACCCGCCGCTTCACCTCGGCCCTCGATATCGGCGGCCGCGGGGTCATCGCGCCACGGCTGCGGCAGTTGGGGATTCCCACGATTGCGATGGATCTCTCCCCGGCCATGGCGGTGCGGAACGGCGCCCCCTGCCTTGCCGCGGACGAGGAGCTGCTGCCCTTCGGGCCGGACAGTTTCGATCTCGTCGTCGCCAATCTTTCCCTGCACTGGGTGAACGATCTCCCGGGTGCGCTCATTCAGATACGTCGCGCGATGAAGCCGGATGGCCTGTTGCTGGCCAGCCTGCCCCTTCTTGGCACTCTGGACGAGTTGCGGCGGGCCTTGATGGAGGCCGAGGCCGAGTTGCGCGGCGGCGTCAGCCCGCGCATCTCGCCCTTCCCCGAACTCCGCGACTGCGCGGGGCTTTTGCAGCGAGCCGGCTTTTCCTCCCCCGTCGCCGACCAGGAGGAGATCGAACTCCTCTACGGCAATCCGCTCGCCCTCTTGCGTGACCTTCAGGCGGCGGGCGAGCGCAACGCCATCCGCGAGCGCAGCCGGCAGCCGCCGCCCGCCGCACTCTTCCCCAACGCCCTCATGCGCATGGCCCGGACGGCGGAGGGGCGCCTGCGCGTCACCTTGCGGCTCGGCATCATGACGGGATGGTCTACGAGCATTCCCAAACCGTAACTTGTTCTCCCGATACCAAGCCCTAGATTAAGAAACACCAAGGCTGTTTCAGGATCGGCTGCATTAGCCTGTCCGGCCTTGGCGCTCGTATCCTGTGCTCTATGGAGGATGTGGTTATGAGACTTCGTGAGGAGATGAGCGCCTTCTGGCGCAAGCTCGCACAACGCATGCACTGGCCGAAGCGCTGGCAGCGTCACGGCTAGGGTCGCGGCCTGATCGCTGATCGGCACAGCTGAGCGCGCGATCGGCGCGGGTTATCATCCACTCGATCAGTCATCGGCGGCTGGGGCTTCGGCCCGGCTCCTGCCAAGCCCAGTCGCTTTGTGCATGGGAGTTAAAGTCACAATGGCGATTACCGACCTGCTTCCCTTCTCCCGTGGCCGCTCCATGGCCAATCTGGAGGGCGGCCCGATGGCGGACCCTTTCACCATCTTTCATCGCGACATGGACCGCCTGTTCGACGAGTTCACGCGCGGCTTCGGGCTTCCCGCCGCAACGCGCGCCTCCCTGGCCTGGCCGCAGATCGAAATCAGCGAAACCGACAAGGAAGTGAAGATCGTCGCGGAAATGCCAGGCCTTGACGAGAAGGATCTTGAGCTGTCGTTGCGTGACAGCGTTCTCACGCTCAAGGGCGAGAAGAAATCAGAGACCACCAGCGCCGTCTACAGCGAACGCTGGCAAGGCCAATTCCAGCGCAGCCTGCAGCTCGGCCCCGATGTCGATCCTGACAAGGTCAACGCCTCCTTCAAGAACGGCGTGCTGACGGTGACGCTCTCGAAGCGCTCCGAGGCGGAGAGCGCGGTGAAGCGCATCGCCATCAATAAAGGCTAGGCGCCCTCGGCTAGCTGCCCTCGGGCAAGGGAATGGCGGGGAGACCCGCCATCTCCCGCCACTCGGCCTCCGTCAGAACCGTGATGCCCAGGCTTGCCGCCTTGCGGGCCTTGGAGCCGGCATCCGCGCCTGCCACCACGAAATCGGTATTCTTGGAGACGCTATCGGTCACCCGCGCGCCGAGAGCCTCGGCCCGCGCCTTGGCCTCGGGGCGCGTCATGCTCTCCATGCCGCCCGTAAAAACGATGGTCTTGCCGGCGAGCGGGCTATCGGCGCCGCTACGTGCCGCATCCTCGATCGTGAGTTCGGCGGCCAGCGCGTCGAGCACCTGGACATTGCGTTCCTCGGCGAAGAATTCGACGAGTTCCTCGGCAACGGCGGGACCGATGCCGACGATGCTGCCCAAAGCGAGCCGCGCATCCGACCCCACCTGGCGGGCGGCCAGCATCTCGGTCCGCCACTGGCTGAAACTGCCGTAGTTGCGCGCAAGCAGTTTCGCATTCGTCTCGCCGATGCGGCGGATGCCGAGCGCGTAGATGAAGCGCGCGAGCGCAATGGTGCGCCGCGCCTCGATGGCGCGCGTGGAGATTCCCGGCCGAAACCTCGCCCCAGCCTTCACGCCTGGCAATCTCCGCCTCGTGGGAGGCGAGCTTGAAGATATCGACAGGCGTCTTGAGAAGACCGTCCTCGAAGAATTCCGCGACCGTCTTGTCTCCCAAGCCGTCGATATCGAAGGCCGGGCGAGAGACGAAGTGGATCAGCCGCTCCACCTGCTGGGCCGGGCAGACGAGCCCGCCCGTGCAGCGGCGCACGACCTCGCCGGGCGGGCGGAGCGCCAGCGAGCCGCAGACCGGGCAATGCTCGGGCGGCATCCAGGCTTCGGCGCCTTCGGGACGTTTCTCAGGGATGCTGCCGAGGATTTGCGGAATCACATCGCCGGCGCGTTGCAGCATCACCGTGTCGCCCACACGGATATCCTTGCGCGCGATCTCATCCTCGTTGTGCAGCGTGGCACGGCTGACGAGCACGCCGCCGACATTGACCGGGTCAAGCTCGGCCACAGGCGTCAGCGCGCCCGTGCGGCCAACCTGGATGCTGATGCCACGGAGAATCGTCACGGCCTGTTCCGCCGGGAATTTCCAGGCAATCGCCCAGCGCGGCGCACGGCCGACAAAGCCCAGGCGGCGTTGCAGCGTGACATCGTCAAGCTTGTAGACGACGCCGTCGATGTCATAGGGGAGTTCCGCGCGGCCCAGGCCGATCTCGGCCTGGAAGGCTTCGGCCTCCGCCCCGCCCGCGACCTCCCGCCGCAGCGGGTTGACCTGGAAACCCCAGGCTTCCAGTTTCTGCAGGAAATGCCAGTGGCTGTCGGCAATCTCCTCGCTCGCCTCGCCTACGGCATAGGCGAAGAAGGACAGCGGGCGGGCCGCCGTGATGCGCGCATCGAGCTGGCGCAAAGACCCGGCCGCGGCATTACGCGGATTGGCGAACAGGCGGCTTCCCGCCTCTTCCTGTGCCGCATTCAGCTTGAGGAAATCCGCTTTCGTCATCAACACTTCGCCACGGATCTCCATCCGCGCGGGCGCCGCGCCTTTGAGAGTTCTCGGCACCGAGGCGAGGGTTTCGACATTCGCGGTCACAAGCTCACCCTCGAACCCGTCCCCGCGCGTTGCGGCCGCAACCAGCTTGCCGTTCTCGTAGGTGATCGAAAGCGACAGGCCATCAAGCTTCGGTTCGGCCACGAAGCGCAAGCCGGCATCATCCTTGAAACCGAGGAAGCGCCTGATCCGCGCCTCGAATTCGAGAAAGTCCTCCACCGCGAAGGCATTGTCGAGCGAAAGCATCGGCACGCCGTGCCGGTGCTTGGCAAAGCCGCTGGCGGGTGCGGCGCCTATGCCCGCTACAGGGGACTCCGGGTCGGCGAGGTCCGGGTGGGCGGCCAGAATCTCATTGTGGCGGCGGCGCCAGGCGTCATATTCGGCGTCCGAGACCTCCGGCGCGTCATGGCCGTGATAGGCGATGTCGGCCGAGGCGATTTTCTGCACGAGCTCGGCCAGTTCCGCGCGAAGCCCGGCCAGATCCTCCCCGGACGATTTCGGTTTCCGGCTCATGCCGCAGTCCCCAGCAAGCTGTCGGCCGCGGCGCGCGCGGCCTCTGTCACGATCTCGCCCGCCAGCATGCGGGCAACTTCCTCACGCCGCGCCTCACCGGCAAGCGGCTCGACGCGCGTGGCGCTGCGCCCGCCGTCCACCGTCTTCGCGACGCGGAGATGGGCGCTGCCGCGCGCCGCCACCTGTGGGCTGTGCGTCACGGTCAGCAATTGAACATCCTGTGAGAGGCGCGCCAGACGCTCGCCCACCGCCGCCGCCGTCGCCCCGCCGATGCCGGAATCGACCTCGTCGAAAATCAGCGTGGCCACGGGCGAGCCGCGGCTCAGCACGAGTTTCAAGGCCAGCATGAGGCGGGAAAGCTCGCCGCCCGAGGCGATCTTGTCGATCGCCCCTGGCGCCTGGCCCGGATTAGTCGCGATCAGGAACTGGATCTGCTCAACGCCGCGGGCCGACCAGCCGGATTCGGCCAGATCCGTCATCTCCACCACGAAGCGCGTCTTATCGAGGCGGAGCGGCGGCAACTCGGCCATGATGGCGGCCTCGAGCGCCGACGCGGCTTCGCGGCGCGCGCCCGAGAGATGGGCTGCCGCATCGATGAAGGCCTGGCGATCGGCCGCGACGGCTGCTTCCAGCTCAGCGAGCTGCGCCGTGCCGGTGTCGAGCGCGGCAAGGCGCTCGGCGAGCCTGTCCCGCAGGGCGGGGAGTTCGGCGACGGTCACGCCATGCTTCCGCGCCGCGGCGCGGAGCGCGAAGAGCCGCTCTTCCGTGTGTTCCAGCTCCCGCGGATCGGCATCCGCTTCGCTGGCAAGGCGCCCGAGCAGGGTTTCGGCCTCGGCAATGGCCTCTTCCGCCCGATCAATGGCGGCAAGCGCCGGGGTCAGGGGACTTGGCAGGGCCGCCTCCTCGGACAGGCTGCTCGGCAGGAGGCGCTGCAGGCTGCGCGCGGCGGCGCGCAGCGCCGCTGCCGGCCCCGGGTTGCGGCGGTCGCGCGGCGCGAGTTCGGAAAGGGCGGCGGCAATCGCCTCTGCCCGGCGCGCCGCCTGCTGCATGTCATGCCGCGCCTGGGCGAGCGCCTCCTCCTCGCCCGGCTCGGCGGCAAGGTCGGTGAGTTCGCCCACCGCATGGCGCAGCCATGCCTCATCGGCCTGCGCTTCCGCCATGGCGCGGCGGGCTTTGTCGAGGGACGATAGCCGCTCCCGCCAGCGGCGCCAGGCCGAGACGACGACATCGGAGACGGCGGGGTCGACACCGAAGCTGTCGAGCAGCGGGCCATGGGCTGTGGGGTCCGCGAGGCCGATCTGGTCGTGCTGGCCCTGGACCTCGACCAGGAGGTCAGCCAGCCTGCGCAACAGCCCGGCACTCACCGGCTGATCATTGACGAAGGCGCGGGAGCGGCCATCGCGATTGACGAGGCGGCGGATGACAATCTCGTCCTCCGCCTCCAGCCCCTGTTCCATCAGCAGGCCGAAGGCGGGATGCGCGAAATCGGGGGCGAAAAAGGCCGTGACGCTTGCCTGCTCCTGGCCCGCGCGCACGAGGCCACTATCCGCCCGGGCGCCGAGGGCAAGGCCCAGGCTGTCGAGCAGGATGGATTTGCCGGCGCCGGTCTCGCCCGTCAGCACGGTCAGGCCCGGACCGAAGCTGAGGTCCAGGCGGTCAATCAGCACCACATCGCGGATGGAAAGGCCGCTTAACATGGCGCCTATCCAGCCATCATACGGTCAGACGTCAGAACAGCCAGCCCAAGAAGCCGCCCGAGGATTTGGGCGGCGGCGTCGGCGATTTGGTGACAGAGCCGGTCTCCGCTGTCGTATCCGCGTCCGACGCCGTTTCCACGCCCGTATGGCGGTTGATCACGCCCTCGGAAGCGAGGTCGCTATAGGCGGTCTGGTACCAGTGGCTGCCGGGATAGTTATAGGCCAGCACGGCCGCCGTGCGGCGCGCTTCATCCGTCATGCCCAGCTTGAGATAGACTTCCGTCAGGCGCTCCAGCGCTTCGGCGGTGTGGTTGGTCGTTTGATAATTGTTGATGACGGTCTGATAGCGGCCGATGGCGGCGGCATAGAGATGCTGCTTCTCGTACCACTTGCCGATCACCATTTCATGCCCGGCCAGCTGGTCTTCACCAAGGTCGATCTTAAGCTGGGCGTCGCGGGCATAGGCGCTGTCTGGAAAGCGGTTCACGACTTCCTGGAGCGCAGCGATGGCCTGCAGCGTATCGGACTGGTCACGCTGCACGTCGGAGATCTGCTCGTAGTAGCAGAGCGCGCGCAGGTAGTAGGCATAGGCGATGTCGCGGTCCGCCGGATGCAGGTCGATATAGCGGTCGAGCGCGCTGATCGCGTCCGAATAATGGCTGCGCATGATACTCGGCGTAGCCGTGCATCAGCTGAGCATTGGTCGCCCAAGGGGAATAGGGCGTGTTCTGCTCGATGTCGTTGAAGTCGTTGATCGCCCCCTGATAGTCCTGCTTCTGAATGGCGTTGATGCCATTATTGTAGACGACCTCAGGCGGGAGATTGGCATTCGCCGCCGAGATCTGGGCATCGGTCGGCCCGGAGTTGAACATCCCGCAACCGGCGAGCGTCGGCGCAAGGATCAGGACGAGCGGAAGGATCCGGCGGTGCTGTGACATGGGCGGCGACTTATACCATTCCAGGGGTGGCGCGAAGACCCTTAGCGTCTTGTCGCCCGTTCCGCTACCGGCTGCCGCCCGGAACCCAGGTCACTTCCTGCCCCGACCCGGCGTTGAGCGCCCGGCTGAGCACGAAAAGATGGTCCGAGAGGCGGTTGAGATAGACGAGAACAAGCGGATTGACGCGCTCCTCGGCGGCGAGCGACACCACCAGCCGCTCGGCGCGGCGCACAATGGTCCGGGCGAGATGGGCCTGGGCGGCGGCAGGCGTGCCGCCGGGCAGCACGAAGCTCGTGAGCGGCGGCAGGTTTTCATTCATCGCGGCGACCTCCGCCTCCAGCCGCAGGACCGCGCCGTCCGCGATGCGGAGCCGGCGCCCGCTGGTCGCCTCCTCATCCGCCTCGGGCGCGCAGAGATCGGCGCCGAGGTCGAACAGGTCGTTCTGGATGCGGCCAAGAATCGCGTCCTCCGCCGGCCTACCCCCGGTATGAAGACGGATGAGGCCGATCGCGGCATTGGCCTCGTCAACCGTGCCGAAAGCCTCGACGCGCAGCGAATCCTTGCGCACCCGTGCTCCCGTGCCGAGCGAGGTCATCCCCCCGTCTCCGCCGCGGGTCACAACCCGGTCGATCCTGATCGCCATGTGCTGGCTCCCTTCGCGTGCTTGCCGCAATGCGCAGGGCGCGATTAGCCTGCCCGGGCTCGGCTGTCACGCGGCAGGGAACCGCCTTGGCGGCATCGTCAGCGCATCCGGCGCATTCAGCGCATCGGCCCACCACAATCCGCCATTGCGTCTGCAAGCAAGCCCGATTATGTGCGGCGCCGCATGGATGCCTCCCCGCCCGTCTCCTCGATCTTGAGCGGTGCCCCTGCCGGGGGAGGGCCGCTTGCCGCCTATCGCCATGCTGTCTCCGAACGGCGGATCCTGGCGGACCCGGCCCAGGCCGTTGCCGCCGAGCGGCTGCAGGCGCTGTGGACCAAGCTCCGGCACTATGACCCCCCGGCGCGCCTCGCCCGCAAATCCCTGATCAGCCGCTTCCTGCGCCGCAAGCCGGTGGACGAAGCGCCGGGCGGCCAGATCAACGGCCTTTATCTCGTCGGCGAGGTCGGCCGGGGCAAGTCCATGCTCATGGACATGTTCTTCGAAACCGCCGAGGTGCCGCGGCGCCGGCGTATCCACTTCCATGCCTTCATGCAGGAAGCCCACCGCCGCATCCATGAATGGAAGCAGGCCAATCCAGACGGCGATGACCCCGTTCCGCCGCTCACCGACCGCATTGCGGAGGAGGCGATCCTCCTCTGCTTCGACGAATTCCAGATCAACGACATCGCCGACGCGCTCATGCTCGGCCGCCTGTTCGAGGCGCTGTTCGAGCGCGGCGTCATCGTGGTCGCGACCTCCAACACGGTGCCCGACGACCTCTTCCGTGGCCAGCCGGGGCGCGATGTCTTCCTGCCCTTCATCGCCATCCTGAAGCAGCATCTGGACGTGCTGGTGCTGGAATTGCGCCAGGATTACCGCCGCCTCAGGCCCAATACGGATGACAGCTGGTTCGTGCCCCCGGGACCTGCGGCGCGGAGCCTGCTCGACAGCGCGTTCCTGACCTTGAGCGACGGCGCTCCGGTGTCTCCGGTCACGCTTTATGTCATGGGCCGCCATCTCGCGGTGCCGCAGGCGGCCGGCGGCGTCGGCCGCTTCAGCTTCGCCGAGCTTTGCGCCCGTAATCTTGGCGCCGGCGACTACCTCGCCATCGCGACGCATTTCCACGCCGTCGTGATGGACGATATCCCGCTCCTGACGCCGGACAATCACAACGAGGCGCGTCGCTTCATCAACCTGATCGACAATCTCTACGATCACCGTGTGAAGCTGTTTGCATCGGCAGCGGCCATGCCGGATTCGCTCTATCCGAGCGGCGAGGGCGCGAAAGCCTTCGAGCGCACGGCCTCCCGCCTCATGGAAATGCGGACGGAGGCTTATTTCGAGCTGCCGCACCTGACCTGAGCGGGGCTCTGGCAGGAGCCTCTTTAAGCGCGCAGGCCCTGCGGCACGCGGGCCCGCTTGAAGAAGGCGGACTTCGGCGCCGCTTTGCGGCTCGCCACGGGCACCAGATTGTTCAGAAACATGGTACTCGCCGCCGCCCAGGAGTAACGCTCCGCGAAGCGCCGGCAGACCGAGCGGTCCACCCTGAGGGCTGCAAGGGCTGCGGCCCGCAGATCCTCATCCAGCTGCCCCACCGGCGGCTCGGCCCCGGCCAGAATATCCCTTGGCCCCATCACCGGATAAGCGGCGACCGGCGTGCCGCAGGCGAGCGCCTCCAGCATCACGAGACCGAAGGTATCGGTGCGGCTGGGAAAGACAAAGACGTCCGCGGAGGCATAGGCGCGCGTCAGGTCCGCGCCCTTGAGCATGCCGGTGAAATGAACCTCGGGGTAGCGCCGCTCCAGATTCGCCCGGTCCGGCCCATCGCCCACAACAAGCTTCGAACCCGGCAGCTCGAGGTCGAGGAAGGCCTCGATGTTCTTCTCGACCGCGAGGCGCCCGGCATAGAGGAAGACCGGGCGAACGAGGCCATCCAGCTCGTCGCGCAGCGCGGGCGTGAAACCGGTCATGTCCACGCCGCGCGTCCAATGGCGGACATTGGCAAAACCGCGGCCCGACAATTCCTTGATGAGGCTCGGGGTCGCGGCCATGACGGCGGAACCGGCGGCATGGAAGGAGCGCATCCAGCGATAGGCCAGGCGCTCGGTCCAGGCGCGGGGCAGAGGCAGTCGGGCCGCGATGTATTCCGGGAAGCGCGTATGAAATGAGGTCGTGAAAGCGTAGCGCTGGCTCTTGGCCCAGCGCCGCGCCGACAGGCCCAGCGGCCCCTCGGTCGCGATATGCAGCGCATCCGGCTTGAACGCGCGCAGCATCTGATGGAGCCGCTGGCCCGGCAGAATGGCAAGGCGGATTTCCGGGTAGAAAGGGCAAGGAAGGGTGCGGAAGCGGTCCGGCCCGAAGACCTCGACCTCAATGCCGCGCCCGCGCAGCTCTCCGACCAGTTGGCTGAGGCTGCGGACCACGCCATTGACCTGCGGATGCCAGGCATCCGACACGATGGCGATACGCTGCGGCCAGCCCGTCATGCCGGGACTGTTGCGTTCTCGGGAAGCGGGGCCTCCTGCATCGCGGGGTCCCGCGACGGCAGGGAGGCACGGACAGTTTGGCGGATCAGGCTTGGCCAATCGATCAGCTCGAAGCGGCCGTCGTGATGCTCGACCAGGGCGGTGCAGCTTTCCACCCAGTCCCCCGTGTTGAAGTAGCGGATATCGCCGATCATGCGCATTTCGGCGTGATGGATATGGCCGCAAACGACGCCGTCCATCGTCCGGTTGCGCGCTTCCTGGGCGAGTGCCACCTCGAAGCTGTCGATGAACTTCACCGCTTCCTTGACCTGGCGCTTCAGCCAGGCCGAAAGCGACCAGTAGGGATAGCCGAGATGGCGGCGGATCCAGTTGAACCAGCGATTGGCGACGAGCGCCACGGTATAGGCATGGTCACCGAGATGGGCGAGGAACTTGGCGTAGCGCACGACGCTGTCGAAGGCGTCTCCGTGAATGACGAGCAGCTTCTGCCCGTCCGCCGTGACATGGACCGTCTCTTCCATCAGCTTGATGCCGGCGATCTCAAGGCCCATGGGCAGCCAGGCACGCATCATCTCATCGTGATTGCCGGGGATATAGACGACCTCGGTGCCATGGCGCGCGTGGCGCAGGATGGTGCGCAGCAGGGCGTCATGGTGACGGTCCCAGAACCAGGATTTGCGCAGGCGCCAGCCGTCGATGATGTCACCGACGAGATAGAGATGCCCGCATGTCGCATCGGCAAGGAAAGCGTTCAGCATCTCGGCCTTGCTGCCCTTGGTGCCCAGATGGACATCGGAAATGAAGACCGCGCGGTATCGCGGCACTTTCGACGACTGCTGCGCCGACGACGGCAAGGGAGAACCTGCGATATCGTAAGGCACGTCGTTCATAGGCGCGACTCGCGATCAATGTCCGAACGCGCAAGGCATTAATCGTTCGCCCGCGCATCCCCTAGTGACACTTAGGTGAATCGCTTAAAATTCATCAATCCCGCTTAAATTTCGGCCACCTCCGCATTTAGAGGCAAAGCAGCCAGCCGACCGGGGCTATAACGCTGCTGTCGCCCCATGCCTATATCAACCCGGAACCCGTAAGGATCATTGCCCGCCATGGCGACTCGCCATTTTCTCTTCATCGAACCAGGTGCTTGGGTCCGCCACCCCGGCTGCCCGGAATGGGGGGTGGGGCAAGTACAGTCCGTGGTCGAAGACCGCATTACGGTCAATTTCGAGGATGCCGGCAAAGTGCTGATCAACGCACGCGTCGTGGCCCTCGAACTGGTGGACGAATAATGGCGAATAGCCCTGCCCCGCTGGTCGATCCCTTCGGCCGCGCAATCTCCTATCTCCGCATCTCGGTGACCGACCGCTGCGACCTCCGCTGCGTCTACTGCATGCAGGAGCACATGACCTTTCTGCCGCGGGACGAGCTGCTCACCTTCGAGGAGCTTGAGCGCCTCGGGCGGCTCTTCATCCGGCTTGGCACGCGCAAGCTGCGCATCACCGGCGGGGAACCGCTTGTCCGCCGCGATGTCATGCGCCTGATCGCCTCCCTCGGCCGGGATATCGGACCCTCCGGCCTCGGCGAGCTGACACTGACGACCAATGGCAGCCAGCTCGCCCGCCATGCCGAAGCGCTGGTCGCCTCGGGCGTGCGCCGCATCAATGTCAGCCTCGATACGCTGCGGGCCGACCGCTTCCGCACCATCACCCGCGGCGGGCGGCTGGAGCAGACACTGGACGGCCTCATGGCGGCTCGCGCGGCCGGGCTGCGCATCAAGATCAATACGGTCGCTTTGCGCGGCATGAATGAGGGTGAATTCGACGACCTCATCGCCTGGTGCGGCGAACAGGGTTTCGATCTCTGCCTCATCGAGACCATGCCGCTGGGCGACACCGGGGAAAACCGGGTCGATCAATACCTGCCGCTGTCGATTGTCCGCTCAGGGATCGAACGGCGCTGGTCACTGACGCGGGAATTGAAGCCGGAGACAGCCGAAGCCGGCATCGCGCCCGGCCCCGCGCGGTATTGGCGGATCGCCGAAACAGGCCGGCGCATCGGCTTCATCACCCCGCTGACGGAGCATTTCTGCGACAGCTGCAACCGTGTGCGGCTGACCTGCACCGGCACACTCTTCATGTGCCTCGGCCAGGAGGATCAGGCCGATCTGCGCACGCCGCTGCGCGCAGGGGCCACGGATGAGGAGATGGAGCAGCTGATCCGCCAGGCGATCGCGCGCAAGCCGCGGGCGCACGACTTCATGATTGCCCCCGACGCCCCCAGACAGCAGATCGCCCGCCACATGAGCGTGACGGGCGGCTGAATCTCTTTTTGTTTAATCGCGCGATTCAGACCTACGGCTATTCGGCCTTCGGTCATCGCGCTTCAGAGCCATCTGGCTCTAGGTCAGGCTGGTCAAGGCGCCCCTGCCCAGGACAGAGGCCCTTTTAACCCAGGAAGGTGGTTCAGGCGCTCTTGCGGGCAGCGGCGCGCTCAACGCGGCGCTTCAGAACCTTCGCCTCGTCGGAGAGCTTCGCCGCCGGCGTGTTCAGCAGGAAATTATCGATCCCGCCCTTGTGCTCGATCGTGCGCAGGCCGCGTGGGGTGACGCGGAGCGTGATCGGTGCCCCCAGGATATCGGACATCACCGACGCATCCTGAATGTTGGGCAGGAAGCGACGGCGGGTCTTGTTGTTGGCGTGGCTGACGTTATTGCCAGACAGAACGCCCTTACCGGTGATCTCGCAGCGACGGGACATTGGAACCTCGAACACATCAAGCGGGTTCTGCCGCGCATAATCTGGGGCGCAGCGACCCGACGGAGGCGGGCTTATGGCGAAATGAGCGCCCAGCGTCAAGCATGTGACACGCGGGCCGGCCGCCCACGCAGAGGGGGTCAGGCATGCCCGGTCGCGACAGGCTGAGCCATCTGGTCCATCTCACCCGATTCGACGCTCGCCCGCGCCTGCTCCAGCACCGCCAGCACGACCTCGCGCGGCAGGTTCTTGGACAGCATGCCGAGCGCGCCGCCGAGCAGCGCCGAAGCGATCGAGATCGGGTCGATGTCCTCTTTCGTCATGTATTCGATGGCCTGGTCGACCACGGCGCCCGCGTGGCGGAGGCTGGAAGACGCCTGCGCCAGTTTTTCGAGATCGGGTGCATTCGGCTCGCTCATGGCGCGACTTCCTTTACTGTTCAGAGGCCGGTATGGGCTGGCTCGCCCACGGCTTCGGCCATAATCGGCTCTTCCGAGGCCGCACGCTCGGCTGCGGCCCCCTCTTCCTGCTCGGCCTGCGCCGCCCACATCCGGGCGTAGATGCCGCCCCGCGCAAGCAGGCTCCAATGGCTGCCGCGCTCGGCGATCTGCCCGCGCTCCAGCACAATGATTTCATCCGCATCAACCACGGTCGAAAGCCGGTGCGCGATGGTGAGCGTCGTGCGGTCGCGCGCGATGACGCGAAGCGCGGCCTGGATGTCCTGCTCGGTCTTGGTATCCAGCGCGCTCGTCGCCTCGTCGAAAATGAGGATCGCCGGGTTCTTCAGCAGCGTGCGGGCGATGGCCACGCGCTGCTTCTCCCCGCCCGAGAGTTTCAGCCCACGCTCACCGACCTTGGTCTCGTACCCCTGGGGCAGCGCCATGATGAAGTCATGCAGCTGCGCGAGGCGCGCGGCTTCTTCCGGCGGATGGCGTCCTCCGCCCCCCCCTGACGGGGGCCGAGCAGGGGGCGGGCCTCGTCGACCAGGGCGGCGTCGGCCGGCGTCCAGGCCACGTCGTCGAGCGAGGCGCTCCGGGGCCGGTCCAAGAGGGCCTCCTCGTCGGCGGTCAGGATGCCCCGGCCGGCCGCGGCGACCAGCGGACCGGGCCCCGTAGAGGTCGTGCAGCAACTCGTGGGGGGAGAGGCGGGGCCACATCCGGTCCAGGGCCTCGGCCAGCGCGGGGACCCGGCGGAGCTGGCGGGCGAGGTCCGTCGAGTCGACTCCTCCTCCGCCCCGTCCTCGAGCCAGCCGGTCAGGGCCCGACGCCCGGCCGCGCTGGGCCTGCCGGACCCGGTCGGCCAGCGGCGCACCACCTGCTGCTCGACGAAGCGGCGGCGGGCGTTGTGGGTGCCCGGCCGGCGCCGGGCCGTGGCCACGACCCGCTCGGAGTCGGCCACGCTGAGCCGCAGCACGGTGGCCCCGAAGGGGACGGCCACGTCCCGGGCAGCGGGCGCTGGCGGGTGCGCACGGCCCGGGCCACCACCCGGGCCATCCGGGCGTCGCCCTTCAGGCGGGCGCACGGCGGTCCCGGCGGCCGCCACCCGGACCTCGGGGACCAGGCCGGAGACCGTCGACAGGGTGACCCCGGTCTCGCCCAGCGAGGGCAGCACCTGTTCGATGTAGCGCAGGAACAGGGGGTTCGGCCCCACCACCAGCACGCCCTGGCGCTCCAGGGGGAAGCGGTGGGTGTAGAGCAGGTAGGCGGCCCGGTGGAGGGCCACCGCCGTCTTGCCGGTGCCCGGGCCGCCCTGGACCACCAGGACCCCGGCCAGGGGCGACCGGATGATCTCGTCCTGCTCGCGCTGGATGGTGGCCACGATGTCGCCCATCTGGCCGGTCCGGGCCTGGCCCAGGGCGGCCAGCAGGGCCCCGGGGCCCCCGAGGGGCAGTCCCCGCGTCGAGCAGCGCCGGCCCGCGCCGTCGCCCGCCGCCGGCGTCGGCCGGCCGGGTCGCCCGGCCGGGCGGCGGCGAAGTACTCGTCCTCGAGCCCGACCACCGTGCGGCCCTCGACGGCCAGGTGGCGGCGCGGGCCAGGCCCTGGGGATCGCGGCCCGGTGGCCCGGTAGAAGGGCTCGGCCACCGGGGCCCGCCAGTCGACGACCAGCGGCTCGTGGTCCGCGCCGGACACGGCCAGGCGGCCGATGTGGAAGCACTCGCCCCCGGCGCCGGCGGCCTCGGGCGAGGCGGTCGATCCGACCGAAGCACAGGGCCTGGTCGCCGATGTCGAGCTGGGCGAGGCGGGCCAGGCTGGTGCGGACGACGATGTCGCGCTCGGTGCGCGACTGGAAGGTGCCGCCCCGTCCGAGGTCGAGGACGCGTCCGAGCATGGCGGGCGTCGGCCCGCATGGCCTCGAGCCCGCGTGGGCCCGGTCGAGGAAGCTCCTGCTCGGCCGGTGCTCGGAGCGTGCCACCTGCCACCTCCGATCCACCCCGGGTGCGATTGACTACCGGCCCGGCAGGGCCCGCGCCGGTGTCGGCCGGGACGGCCCGGACTGGGCGACTCGACGGCGCCGCCGGGCCGACGGGCGCCGGTCCACCGGCGAGCCGCCCGGAGGCCCCCTCCCGCGCCCGGCCCGGGTGACGCGACCGCCGGCGCGCCACGACGACGGCGGCCTTCCTCGGGCCTGCCGGCGCTCGCCGGTGGACCGCGTGCCGGTGTGGTTCATGCGCCAGGCCGGCCGGTCCCTGCCCGAGTACCGCCAGGCCCGGGGCGCGGGCAGCATCCTCGGGGCCATCGCCGAGCCCGATCTGGCGGCCGAGCTGACCCTCCAGCCGGTCCGGCGCTACGGGGTCGACGCCGCCATCCTCTTCTCCGACATCGTGGTCCCGGTGCACGCCATCGGGTTCGGGGTCGACGTGGTGCCCGGCCGGGGGCCGGTCGTGAGCGAGCCCTTCCGGTCGGCCGCGGACCTCGAGCGGCTGCGGCCCCTCGAGCCGGAGCGTCGACGTGCCCTACGTGGTCGAGACGGTGCGGCTGCGGCGGCCGAGCTGACCGGCACGGCGTCCCGCTCATCGGCTTCGCCGGTGCCCCCTTCACCGTGGCCAGCTACCTGGTCGAGGGGGGCCCTCCCGCACCTTCGCCCGGGTGAAGTCGCTCATGCACAGCGAGCCGGCGCTGTGGGCCTCGCTGGTGGGCCGCCTGGCCGACATGGCGCTCGCCTTGCTGCGGGCCCAGGTGGGGCCGGGGCGGCGGCCGTCCAGCTCTTCGACAGCTGGGCCGGGTGGCTCTCGCCGGCCGAGTACGAGCGCTTCGTGCTGCCGGCCACCCGGCGCGGTCGCTGGCCGGGCTGGCCGACCTCGGGGGTGCCGACCATCCTCTTCGGCGTGGGCACGGGCGAGCTGCTGGCGTCATGGCCACGGCGGGCGCCGACGTGGTCGGGGTGGACTGGCGGGTGCCCCTCGACGAGGCCCGGCGCCGGGTCGGCCCCGACCGCGCCGTCCAGGGCAACCTCGACCCGGCCCTGTGCCTGGCCCCCTTCGACGTGGTGGCGGCCGGGGCCCGCGAGGTGCTGGCCCGGGCCGGCGCCGCCCCGGGCCACATCTTCAACCTGGGCCACGGCGTGCTGCCCGAGACCGATCCGGGCGTGCTGAGCGCCCTGGTGGCGCTGGTGCACGCCGAGGGGCGGGCCGGGGTGCACGGGAGCCCGGGGGCCGGCGCGTCGCGGCCGGTCGGCGTGCTGGTCATGGCCCACGGCACCCCCGACCGCCCCGAGGGCATCGAGGCCTTCTACACCCGCATCCGGCGGGGCCGCCCGCCGACCCGCCGGCAGCTCGACGAGCTGGTCGGCCGCTACCAGCGCCATCGGCGGGGTCTCCCCGCTGGCCCGGCGCACCGCCGCCCAGGTGGACGGCCGGGCCGCCCTCGAGGCGACGGACCCGGCCGCTTCGTGGTCGGCTTCGGGGCCAAGCACACCGACCGTCCATCGAGGCGGCCGCCGGGCGGCTGGCCGGCTCCGGGGTGACCCGGTGGTCGGCCTGGTGCTCACCCCCCACCGCGTCGTCGATGGGCTCGGGCGAGTACCTGGACCGGGCGGCGGCGGCCCTCCGGCCCGGCGCCCCCTTCGTGCCCGTCCCCACGTGGTACGGGGCCCCGGGCTTCGCCGAGCTGCTGGCCGAGCCGGCTGGGCGGCCCTGGACCGGGTGGGCGGCGGACCGCCCGCGCCGGTCGTTCTTCACGGCCCACTCGCTGCCCGAGCGGGTCGGTCGCCGGGGACCCCTTACCGACCAGATGGCCGAGTCGGCCGCCGTCGTGGCCGAGCCGCCGGGCTGGACGGACGCCGCGCCGTGGCGGGTGGCCTGGCAGAGCGCCGGCCGCACCCCCGAGCCCTGGATCGGCCCCGACCTCCTCGACGTGTCGGCGGGCCTGCCGGCCGAGGGCGCGGCGCCGTCGTGGTGTGCCCGGTGGGCTTCGTGGCCGACCACCTCGAGGTGCTCTACGACCTCGACTTCGAGGCCCGGGCGGCCGCCGAGGCGGGTGGGGCTGGCCTTCGCCCGCACCGCCTCGCTCAACGACGACCCGGCCTTCCTGCGCCGTCCTGGCCGGAGTGGTGCGCGCGACGCCGCTGGCCGACGGTGGGCGGTGGCCCGGCCGACCACGCCCGCGGCGCCCCGACGGTGGTCGTGGTGGGCGGGGGCATCGCCGGCCTGGCCGCGGCCTGGGAGCTGAGCGGCGGGCGCCGGGCCCGGGTCGGCCGGCGCCGGTGACGTCTGGTGCTCGAGGCCACCGACCAGCTGGGGGGCCGGCTCGGGGCCGCCGTCGTGGCGGGGCGGGCGGTCGACCTGGCCCGACGGCTTCTTGGGCCGGCGACCCGAGGCGGCCGAGCCTGTGCGCCGAGCTCGGCCTGGCGACGACCTGGTGCGCCCGGGGGCCAGCGGGGCCGCGGTGTGGGCCCGGGGCCGGCGCGGCGCCTGCCGGCCGCCTGGCCCTGGGCGTCCCCACCCGCCTCTGGCCGCTGGCCCGCTCCGGCATCCTCGGCCCCGTCGAGCTCCGGCGTGGCCCGGACGTGGTTTTCCCCACCGCCGGACGCGGGGGCGGCTGGGCGACCGGGCCATCGGGCCCGTGGGGGCCCAAGCTGGGCCGCCGGGTGGTCGAGCCCTGGTGCGACCCGCTGATCGGCGGGATCCACGCCGGGGAGGCGGACAGGTTGAGCGCCGCCGCCGTCTTCCCCCTGCTGCTGGGCCGTCGCCCAGCCGGGGAGCTTCATGCACCGCCTGGGCGGCCGGCACGCCGGGCGGCCGCGGCCCGGGTCGCGGCCGACGGCCCACCCGGCCTCGCCCCTCGTCTCCCTGCCCGTCGGGCACCGGCAGCCTGCCCCTGGCCGTGGCCGCCGCCCTCGGCGAGCGGGGGGTGGTCCTGCGCACCGGGGCCCGGGCGGTCGGCCTCGAGCGCACCCGGGGCCGGTGGCTGGTCACCTCGACGGCCGCGGCCCCGGAGGGGACCCCTGGAGGCCGACGGCCTGGTGCTCGCCGTGCCGGCGCCGGCGGCGGCGCGCTCCTGGCCGCTCCGTTACCCGCGGCGGCCGACCTGGCCGGCATCGACTACGCCTCGGTGGCCGTGGTGACCCTGGTCCTCCCGCCCGGGGCGGTACGCCGGCCACCTCGAGGGCACCGGGTTCCTCGTCCCCCCGCACGGCCACGGTCCGGGGCACCCGAGCCCCTCATGACCGCGGCCACCTACCTGTCCGCCAAGTGGCCCCACCTGGCCCGGCCCGGCGACGTGCTGGTGCGGGCGTCGGTGGGCCGCATCGGCGACCACCGGCCTCGGGCGCTGGCCGACGACGAGCTGGTGGCCGCGGCGGTGGCGGAGCTGGCGGCCGTCGGGCGCCCCCCGGCCGACCCCCGGGCCGACGCGTCACCCGCTGGGACGACGCCTTCCCCCAGTACCGGGTGCACCACCTGCTGCGGGTCGCCGGAATCGAGGCCGAGCTCGTGGCCCTGCCCGGCCTGGCCGTCGCCGGCGTCGTATCGGGGCGTGGGCATCCCGGCCTGCGTGGGCAGCGGTCGGGCGGCCGCGGCCAAGGTCCTGGGCGCCATGGTCGGGACGACGGCCGGCGCCGGCACCGGCCTCACGGTGACGGGCCACCGCCGCCTCGCCCCCACCGCCGACCACGCCGGGCCCGCCGGGGGAACCCGCCGATCCGCGGGTCCGCCCGGCCCGGTCGTGCCCCGCGCGGCGGGGTGGCCCTGCCCTCCCTGGCCGCCGGCCTCGCCCTGGCCCTGTCCCTCCCCCCCTGGGGCTGGTGGATCCTGGCCTTCGCCGGCGCTGGCCTCCTCTGGTGGCGCCTGGCCGGCCTGAGCCCGGGCGCCGCTGTGGGCCGGGTGGCTGGCGGGCTCGGCTGCTTCGTCCGGGCCTGTTCTGGGCCCACTCCTTCACCCTCTCCGGGGCGTCGGTCCTGATGGCCGTCGAGGCGTCTTCTTCGGCCTGGGCGCCGTGGCCACCCGGTCGGGCCCGGTGGGGCCCGGGCCCGGCCTTCCCGGCGCCTTCACCCTGGCCGAGGCGGTCCGGGGCCTGGCCCTTCGGCGGCCTGCCGATCGGCGGGGTCTTCCTGGGCCAGGCCGACGGCCCCCTCCTGGGCGTGGCCCGCCTGGGGGGACCCGCTGCTCCTCTCCGCCGTGGTCTGGCGGGCGGGCGTGGCCCTGGGACTGGCCGCGGCGGCCGGGGCCGGGCGCCGCCGGGGCGGGGGCGGCGGGCCGGCGCTGGCCGTCGGCGCCGCGCGGTGGTCGCTGGCCTGGTGGCCCTGGCGGTGGTGGCCGACACGCCCCCGACGGCGGGCCGGCCGGTGGGCCGGGTGACGGTGGCCGCCGTCCAGGGCGGGGCCGACGCGGGTTCTCGCATGCCAGGTCGACCCGGCCACCGTCCTGGCCGCCCAGGAGGCGGCGACCGCCGCCCTCAGGCGGGCCCGGACCGACCGCCAGGAGCCACCGTCGAGCTCGTGGTCTGGCCCGAGGACGTGGTCGCCCTCGGCGCCCTGCTGGCCGACGGCCCCGCAGGCCCGGCTGGCCGACCTGGCCCGGCGGCTGGGGGCCACCGTGGTGGCCGGGGTGACCGATGACACCTCGCGCCGCCCGCTTCCGCAACCAGGTGGTGGTGTTGGCCCCCGACGGGCGGGTGGTGGCCCACTACGAGAAGGTCCACCGGGTGCCCTTCGGCGAGTACGTGCCCGACCGGGGCTTGTTCTCCCACCTGGCCAACCTCGACGGGGGTGCCCCACGACGCCGTGCCCGGCCACGGCACCGGGCTGCTGCGCACCCCGGCCGGACCGCTCGGGGCCATGGTCTCCTACGAGGTGTTCTACGCCGACCGGGGCCGGGCGCCGGTGCGGGCCGGGGCCCAGCTGCTGGTGGTGCCGACCAACACCTCCTCCTACGCCACGGCCCAGGTCCCGACCCAGGAGGTGGCCGCCTCCCGGGTCCAGGCGGTCCAGAGGGCCGGGACCTGGTCCAGGCGGCGCCGACCGGGTACTCGCCGTCGTCGACCAACCGGGGCGTCGGGTGCAGCGGGCGGTGCTCGGCCGACCGGCCGTGGTCACGGCCACGGTGGCCCTGCGCACGGCGGCACGCTGTACGTGCGCGCCGGGGACGGGCCGGTGCTGGTGCTGGCCGCGCTGGCGCTGGCCGCCGCCTGGGCCCTGGCCGCCGCCCGGGGTCGGGGTCGGGGTCGTCGGGGCTCCCGGGGCCGTCGGCGGATCCCCGGGGGCCGAGCCGCCTACCGGTTCAGTCGTAGTAGCCGGAGTGGATGTAGACGCAGGGGATGCCGACGGCGAGGAACATGGCGTGGTTGTTGGGGTCGTCCTCGAGGGCCAGGCGCAGGTCGAAGCCGTAGCGCCGCAGGTCGTCCACGGAATCGCGCTTGAACCACGTCACCTGGGAGTAGTCGCCGCGAGCCCGCATGACCAGCAGGTCCCAGCGCAGTCCGTAGCGCTCCAGCCAGGCCAGGGTCTGGGGTTGCACCCGCAGGGGCCGGCCCGGTCAAGCAGGACCACCTGCAGGCTGGGTCGAGCAGCTCGAGCAGCCGGGCCAGCTCCTCGATCACCGGGTCGTCGCCGCAGGCCTCGAAGAAGCTGTTCCAGTCCCGGCGGCCCTGTTCGA
>CAWIBZ010000006.1:0-267500 GCA_963834475.1 uncultured Alphaproteobacteria bacterium
GCATCCAGCGATGGCGGGCCCCGATGGCGGCCAGCAGCTGGGCCATCGCCGCGGTCGGCATTTTCGCTCGGCGTGCCGAGCAGGAAGCGGCAGCGGAAGAGATCGACCAGGAAGGGCTCGCCGGTATGGGCCGGCCAAACCTGCACGCCGCGGTTCTCGATCATCTTGAGGTCGAGACCCGTGCCCGCCGCCGCCGACTGCAGCGAAGCCGCGAGGTCCGCCGGCACCGTGCCGGTCTCGATGAAGACATCGACACCGATGACAACCCGCGCCTTCGGCTCCTGGTGCCACACGCCCTTCGGCCATTCTGGCAGGGTCAGCGGCTTATAGGCGCGCGAGGCATGGCCGCTGCGTGCGGCCGAGATTGGCGATGAGCTGATCGGTATAGGCGGTCGTGCCCACGCCCTGGCCGCGCGGCGCGATATCGCCCGTCAGGTTGCGGCCTTCTTCGAGCGTCACCAGCAGGGCCTGCTCGACCTTCTCGGCCGCCTGCGAAGTCGCCGATATGGCGCAGCATCATGACGGCGGAGAGCAGGAGCGCGGTCGGGTTGGCAAGATCCTTGCCCGCAATCTGGGGCGCGGAGCCATGAACCGCCTCGAACATCGCGGCATTGTCGCCGATATTGGAGGAGGGGGCGACGCCAAGGCCGCCAACCAGGCCCGCCGCGAGATCGCTGATGATGTCGCCGTTCATGTTCGTGGTCACGATCACGTCGAACTGCTCCGGCGCGATGACCAGCTGGTGGGCGCAGTTGTCGATGATCATGTGGCTGGGTTCGAGGTCGGGATAGTCCGGCATGATGCGCTCGAAGACACGCTTCATCATGCCTTCGGTGAGCTTCATGATGTTCGCCTTGGTGGCGCAGGTCAGTTTCCGGCGGCCCTCGGCGCGCGTCAGCGCGGCGGCCAGCCGCAGGATGCGCTCGGACCCCGCCTCGGTAATGAGTTTCAGGCACTGGGCGGCACCCGCCGTCTGCATATGCTCGATGCCGGTATAGAGGTCTTCGACATTCTCCCGCACGATGACCATGTCGATGCCACGGCCGGAGAAGGGCGTGCGGATGCCGGGCAGCTCGCGCACGGGCCGGATATTGCCGTAAAGTTCGAAAAACTTTCGCAGCGTCACATTGGCGGATTTCTCGCCGTAGCCGACCGGGGTTTCCAGCGGCCCCTTCAGCACGATGCCCGTGCGGGCAATGGAGTCCAGCGTTTCCTGCGGAGCGCCTGAGGCAATGCCGCGCTTGAAGGCTGCGGCACCCGGCCTCCGCCTCCTCCCATTCGATCTGGGCACCGGCTGCCGCAGCACGCGCTGGACGGCCTGCATGACCTCGGGACCGATCCCGTCACCCGGAATGGCCGTTACCTTGGCTTTACCGGAACGCGACGACGGATTGGGGGACGGGAGCTGGGCACTCATGATGCCTCCTGGCGGTGGTGGAGCTGGCGGTATTTGCGCGCCGACTGCGGATGCTGCAAAGGAGCTGACGCTGACGCACCTATGCAGAGTGGTCATGCACCGCAACAAAGCTCTTGCGGAAATGTCTTGGGTCGGTGGGGGCGCGCTTTGCCGGGGAGAATGGATGTGGGCTTGTCGTACGATCTGAATGCTGCGTCCGACTATCCAGATGTCCCGAATCCGGACCTGCTCGACAGGATTCCGCTGGACGCGGACATCGTTCTCGATGTCGGCTGCCATAAGGGCGTCCTCGGCGCGGCCTATCGGCTGCGCAATCCCCGCGCCCGTGTCCTCGGCGTGGAGGTCGCGCCGTCGGCCGCGCGGGTCGCCGCGACCCGGCTGCACGAGGTCGCCTGCATCGATGTCGAAACCGACCCTCTGCCATTCGAAGTGCCGGGCGGCTATGACTGCATCATCTACGGCGATGTGCTGGAGCATCTGCGCGACCCCTGGCGCGTCATGCGCGAGCATGCGGCACTCCTCAGCCCGCGCGGCGTCATGCTGATCTGCGTGCCCAATGCGGCCCATTGGAGCGTGCCGCTGCGCCTCCTGAACGGCAGCTTCGATTACGAGGACCAGGGCGTTCTGGACCGGACCCATCTGCGCTGGTTCACGCTGGCCACCATGGAAAAGGCGCTGGCCGCGACCGGTTTGCAGACCTGCGACGTCACCCCCCGCATCTTCGACCGCGAGGGCGCCGAAGCCGCCGCCGATGCGCTGAAAGATGTGCTGGCCGGCATGAGTGTTCCACGGGAAACCTTCCTCGCCCGCAGCGCGCCGCTGCAATTCGTCTGGCGGGCGCGCAAGACCCCCCAGCCGCACATCGCCATCCGCTCCACCATGCTGAAGCCCTTCGGGGGCGTGAGCGACATTCGCGTGCTCAACCCGCTGCGCGCCCTGATGTCGGATCCTTCCGTCACGGTACAGGTCGGCGAGATCGAGAATTTCCCGCTGCCGACGGAGTTTCAGCCCGGCATCTGCATCCTGCACCGGCCGCTCCTCGTGGGTGACGCCGGGCTACCTCTCTTCCGCCATCTGCTGCAGCGCGGGTTCCTGATCGTCACGGAATTCGATGATCTGCCAACCTTCATGCCCGAACTCAGGGATGAGCGGCTGATGAATTTCCGCGCCGCCCATGCCGTTCAGACCAGCACCGAAACCCTGGCGGAAACACTGCGGCAGCAGAATCCGGAAGTCGCCGTCTTTCCGAACGGCATCGGCGTGCTGCCCCCGGTCACGAATTTCGCATCGCCCGAGTCGCCTTACGCTGTTCTTCGGCGCCATCAATCGCACAGCCGATTGGCTGCCCTATATGCCCGTCCTCAACGCCGCGGCATCCGTCCTCGGCTCTCGCCTCCGCTTCCAGGTGGTGCATGACGAAGCCTTCTTCGAGGCACTGGAAACGCCCCACAAGACCTTCACGCCGACCTGCGATCACCGCACCTACATGGCGCTGCTCGGCCAGTCCGAGATCAGCTTCATGCCGCTCGGCGACAGCCACTTCAACCGCGCCAAGTCCGATCTCAAATTCATCGAGGCGGCGGCCTGCCGGGTCGTCGCCCTGGCCAGCCCCATCGTCTACGAACGGTCCATCACGGATGGCGTGGACGGCCTGATCTTCCGCAGCGAGTCCGACCTTTATGAAAAGATCATCCGCCTGGTGACGGCGCCCGATCTCGGGACCGCGATGGCGGACAAGGCCCGGGCGCTCGTCGCGGGAACGCGCATGGACGCCTATGGCGTCGCACCGCGCATCGCCTGGTACCGCAGCCTGCTCGCGCGGCGCGACGAGCTGACCCGTGCGCTCTACGAACGCGTGCCCGCACTCGCCCCCTGACGGATCAGGAACAGAGAGAAAGCAAGCGATGTCCCCCCGCGTCGAGGCGATCCTGGTCTATCCGGTCAAGGCGCTGCGTGGGCTCGCGGTCCAGCACGGTACCGTCGAACCATGGGGGCTTGCCGGTGACCGGCGCTGGATGGTGGTAAAGCCGGACGGGCGGTTCCTGACCCAGCGGGACCGGCCGGAGCTGGCACGGATCATGGTCACCATACTGCCCGGCGGCGTCGCCCTCGCGCGGCCTGCGGCAGCAGGCATCGAAATCCCGACCCCCGGCCGGCAGGCGCCGCGCCGCCGGATCAGGATCTGGAGTGACGAGCTGTCCGCGCTGGACGCGGGGCCGGAGGCCGCGGCCTGGCTCGGTGCGGCGCTCGGCTTTGCCTGCGGCCTCGTCTATCTGGATGACACCTCGGCACGGCCCGTCGACCCGGCCTATGGCCGGCCGGAGGACCGCGTGGCCTTTCCCGACGGATTTCCGGTGCTGCTGACCAATGAGGCGTCACTTCAGGCGGTCAACGCCGCGCTGCCGCAGCCGGTCCCGATGTCCCGCTTCCGGCCCAAT
The DNA here is from genome assembly GCA_963834475.1 of uncultured Alphaproteobacteria bacterium. Lineage (GTDB taxonomy): Bacteria > Pseudomonadota > Alphaproteobacteria > Acetobacterales > Acetobacteraceae > Acidisoma. Next base: position 3,856 of record CAWIBZ010000006.1, read on the forward strand.
ATCGTCATCGCCGGGGCAGGCGCATGGGCTGAGGACCATTGGCGCCGCATCCGCATCGGCACGGTCAGCTTTCGCGTCGTCAAACCCTGCTCGCGCTGCATCGTCACGACCGTTGACCAGCTGACAGGAACCCGTCCGGACCAGGCGGAGCCGCTGAAGACGCTCGGCCAGATGCACCGGGCGCCCGGGGGTATCATGTTCGGCCAGAACCTCATCCCCGACGGTTCGGGCGCCATCGCGGTCGGTGACCCCGTAGAGCTCCTTGAAGTCGGCGGCAGCAATCTCGATATGCACGGTTTTTAAGGATTTTCCAGCATGAGCGAACCACCCGAACACGCACCCCAAGGGCCGACGGCGCTGACGCCGGAGCAGCTGGAGCTCCTCTTTTCCAGCGCGGTGCGCGAAGGGCGGGTTGAGCTTCTGGCTGAATTCCTGCGTCAGGGCACAGACCCGAACTGGCCGGACTCGCGTGGCTTCCCGCCCATCATCCTGGCCTCCTATAACGGCCAGGCCGAGGCGGTGGAGCTGCTGCTCAAGGCCGGCGCCGCGGTGGATGCGCGGGATGCCAAGGGCGCGACCGCGCTCGCCGGTGTCGCCTTCAAGGATGAGGTGGAGATCGCCCGCCGTCTTCTCGCGGCCGGGGCGGATCCCGACGCCCCCAATAACATGGGCCGCACGCCGCTGATGTTCGCGGTTATGTTCGGGCGCCGGGCGATGATCGACCTCCTGCTGGAGGCCGGAGCCAGCCCCACCGTCAAGGACATCGAAGGCCAATCGGCCCTCGGTATCGCCGAAGGGCAGAGCGACCCGTCGATCTTCGAGCACTTGCAGCGCGCTATGGCCTCAAAAGGCTAGGGCAATATCGCTCCGGCCGGGTGCGCTTGCACGCAGCCGGAGCGACGTCAGCCGGCGGCGCGTTAACCCTCTGAGGCGGCGCCGATGGCGGGGCGCTGCAGGATCGCCAGGAACTCGCGCCGCGTCGTCGGGTTGTCACGGAAGGCGCCAAGCATCCGGCTGGTCACGAGGCTGGTGCCGGGGCGGTGCACACCGCGGCAGGTCATGCACTGGTGCGTCGCTTCGATCACGACGGCCACGCCCAGAGGCTGCAACACCTCGTCAAGCGTATTGGCGATTTGCGCGGTCATCTTTTCCTGAATCTGCAGGCGGCGTGCATAGGCATCGACCACCCGCGCCAGCTTGCTGATGCCGACGACACGATGGCGCGGCAGGTAGGCGACATGGGCGCGGCCGACAATGGTCGCCATGTGATGCTCGCAGCAGCTTTCGAAGCGGATGTCGCGGAGCAGGATCATCTCGTCATAACCGTCCACCTCCGAGAAGGTGCGGTTGAGCAGGGCATAAGGGTCGACCTCATAGCCGGCAAAATACTGCTCATAGGCACGCGCCACACGGCTTGGGGTATCAAGCAGGCCCTCGCGCGTTGGGTCGTCACCTGCCCAGCGCAACAGAACGCGCACGGCCTCCTCGGCTTCTTGGCGCGACGGGCGGTTTGTCTCGATCGACGCCTCTGGAATATGCCTATCCACGTGAGATCCCCTCTGCTGCGAGGGAGGTGATGCCCTCGCTTATCCGACTTACACTCGCGCCGAGGCAGCCGTTAGCGCAGCCCCTCAGTTCCCCTGGCGCGGCGGCAAACCACGAAAGCCTTCCCCCGCCAGCACAGAAAGCGTGATGAATGGATATCGGCCAAAACGCAATGTGATCGGTTGCAAATCCTTAATGGTACTGAAAAAGAGGCGCGAAACGCGTGGCCGGTACGGGCACGTCACCACGCCACGGCACCAGGATCAACATCGGCCGTCCGATGAAACCGTTCGCGGGCGCGATAATGCCGTATTCCCGCGTGTCCTCGGCCAGGACGACAACCGGAAAGCGCCCGCCCAGCGCATAGTCAACCTTGCCGGCGTCGTTCCAGGCCGTCACGGCGATGACGAGGCCGGGCTTGCCCAGCAGGCCGCGGCGGGCAAGCGTCGGCCCCAGCGCGTCCCAATCCACGCCACCGGTAATGTCCGAGCCCTTGGCGAAGATGCCGGGGCCGAAAGCGCTCGCAATCCAGTTGAGGCGCATTTCGCTGCCGGCCAGCACCAGCCCGCAGAGCACGAAGGCAATAGTGCCCGCGATGATGCGGCGCAGGCGCGGCGCGCCCGTCCGCAACCGGCGCGCGACCTCCGCGCCGAGCAGCGGGAAGAGCATGAGCGTGCCGGGCGCCGACCAATGGTAGAGGATATGGCGCGACGACCAGATCGACACGACGGCGAAGAGCACAATCGGCGTCGCGGCGAGAAGCGCCAAAAGCCAGCCCCGCGGCTCGGCCGGCCCGCGCTTCAGGGCGCGCAGCCAGAGCAGGATGAGCGGCACCCAGATCCAGGGAAGCACGAAGAGCGCTTCTCCGGCCCAGACGCCGATGGGCGCCAGAGGGTGAAAGCGCAGGCCCCCGGCGCGGTCGCCCTGAAAGGCGAAGGAAGCCCAATCGTGCTGGGCATTCCAGATGATGACCGGCAGGAAGATCAGAACGGCCAGGAGCCCGGCGATCCAGGGCTGCGGGCGGGCAAGCCAGGCGCGGCCCTCCCGGGTTGTCGCCAGGAAAACCGGCAGGCCGATCAGCACCAGGGCGCCATTGTATTTCGAGAGCATGGCCAGCCCCGCGCAAAGCCCGGCGCCGAGCCAGCTGCGCCAGCCTGCCCGGCCCGGGATGAGGCCGGTTGCCGCGAGGGAGAACCAGAGGAAGCCGAGCAGCGCGCAGTCGAGCGGGCCATCCGGCAGAACCCACCCGCCTGCCGTGACGCCATAGACCGGGGCGAGGTTGAGCAGCAGCGCCGCCCAGAATCCGGCCCGCTCATCGTCGAACAGCACCGTCGTGATCCGCGCCATCAACCAGGTGCTGAGCGCGAAGAGCAGAATGAAGGGCAGCCGCACGATGACCGGCCCGTCCGACCCGGTCAGCCAGATCGCGGCATGGGTCAGCCACCAGGAGACAGGCGGATGATCGAAATAGGAGAGTTCGAGATGGTGGCTCGCCGCCACCATATAGGTCTCGTCGATGCCGAGCCCGAGGAGCGACGCCATGATCAGGCGGATGAGGCTGGTGGCGACAATCAGCAGAACGAGCGGAGACACGACCAGGGGCGGTCCTTCAACACAACAGCAGGCGGGCAAATGCCACGCCTGCTGTGCCGAGGATGCAAAGGCCCGTCAATGCGCAGGCCGTTAATGGTTGTTGCGCGATTCCCCGCGGGTTTCGAGAATGTTGAGGTATTGCGTCGCCGGCTCCAGGCAGGCGCCGGTGCCCATCTGGCCCACCATGCTGCGATAGATCTCCTCCCAGGGCGTCTTGTGGTCCAGCACCGGCGGCGTCCAGGCCGCGCGGCGCGCCGCCATCTCCTCGTCGGAAATCAGCACGTCGACGCGGCGGGTATTGAGGTCGATGCGGATGCCGTCGCCGTTTTTGAGCAGTGCGAGATTGCCGCCGATGGCCGCCTCGGGCGTGATGTTCAGGATCGACGGGCTGCCCGAGGTGCCGGACTGGCGCCCATCCCCCATTGTCGGCAGTGCATTGACGCCACGCTTCAGCAGCACGGCCGGCGGCTGCATGTTCACGACTTCCGCGCTGCCCGGATAGCCGACGGGCCCCACATTGCGGATGATGAGGACGGAATCCTCATCGGCGCCGAGACCAGGGTCTTCGATGCGCGCGTGATAATCCTCCGGCCCCTCGAAGATCACCGCCTTGCCGATGAAGACGTTCGGATGCTCCGGATTGCTCAGGAAGCGCTCGCGGAATTCGCGCGTCGATGACGCTCGTCTTGATCACCGGCGCTGTCGAAGATATTGCCGGAGAGCACGACATAGCCGGCATGCTCCTTGAGCGGCGCCTCATAGGCGCGGATCACCTCGCGGTCGCCATCCGCGACGCTCGGCCAGATGTTCTCGGCAATCGTCTTGCCCGTCACGGTCAGCGCCGAACCGTCGATCTTGCCGGCGCGGAGCAGTTCCTCATCACCGCCGGCACGCCGCCCGCGCGATGGAAGGATTTGCCCAGGAAACGGCCGGCCGGCTGCATGTCGACGAGCAGCGGAATTTCCGGGCCGAGGCGCTGCCAGTCTTCCAGGCTGTGCTCGACGCCCATGTGCCGCGCGATGGCCACCATGTGATCGGGCAGTTGGAGGAGGCGCCGAGCGCTGCCGCCGCCACCACCGCATTCTCGAAGGCGGTCTTGGTCATGATATCGGACGGGCGCAGGTTCTCATGCACCATGGAGACGATGCGCCGGCCTGTCTCATAGGCGATCTGCCCGCGCTCCCGGTAGGGCGCGGGAATGGCCGCGCAGCCGGGCAGGGACATGCCGAGCGCTTCGGCCAGCGCGTTCATCGAACTCGCCGTGCCCATGGTGTTGCAATGGCCGACCGAGGGGGCGGAGGCCGAGACCATCTGCATGAATTCCTCGTAGCCGATCTCACCCTCGGCATAGAGTTTCCGCGCGTGCCAGACGACCGTGCCGGAGCCCGCGAGCTTGCCCTTGAACCAGCCGTCCAGCATCGGGCCGCCGGAGAGGACGATCGCCGGAATATTCACGGTCGCCGCGCCCATCAGGCAGGCGGGCGTGGTCTTGTCGCAGCCCGTCGTCAGCACCACGCCGTCGAGCGGATAGCCGTGCAGCACCTCGACCAGGCTGAGATAGGCGAGATTGCGGTCCAGCGCCGCCGTCGGCCGCTTGCCGGTCTCCTGAATGGGATGGCAGGGGAATTCCAGCGGCACGCCGCCTGCTTCGCGGATGCCGTCCTTCACGCGATGGGCGAGGTCGAGGTGATGGCGGTTGCAGGGCGAGAGGTCGGAGCCCGTCTGCGCGATGCCGATGATCGGCTTGTCGCGATTGCAGCTCGGCCCGGGTGAGCCCGAAATTCATGTAGCGCTCCAGGTAGAGCGCCGTCATCGCGGGGTCATGGGGATTGTCGAACCAACGCCGGCTGCTGAGGCGCTTTGGGCCGTTATCATTGTCGTGGCTGGCCATGCGGCGAATCCCCTTCGTCTCATCGCTCCGGCTAGGCCATCCTTATGGCGGGGCTAAAAGGCGGAACATTACGGGCGCGCAGGCTGCGCCGCGGCCCCCGGCGTGTCAACCGAGCCCCACGTGCTAAAAGGGGCCAAAACAGCGCCTCGGGCGCAGATGAAAAGGAACAGTCGCATGGAGACCGGCCAGGGCCTCAGCTGCCTGATCCTGGAGCGGGGGGAGGGATTCGCCCTCATCCGCCTCAATCGCCCAGGCGCCCTCAATGCGCTGAACAGCGCGATGATGGATGAGCTTTCCGCCGTCATCCCGGCGCTCGACGCCGATCCGGCGATGCGCGCCATCATCCTCACCGGCTCCGACAAGGCCTTCGCCGCCGGCGCCGATATCAAGGAAATGGCGCAGAAGACCTTTGCCGAGGCCGTCACGGAGGATTTCATCACCCGCAACTGGGAGGCCGTCACCCGTTGCCGCAAACCCGTGATCGCCGCCGTCGCCGGCTATGCGCTGGGGGGCGGCTGCGAACTGGCCATGATGTGCGACATCATCCTGGCCGCCGATACCGCCCGCTTCTCCCAGCCCGAGATCACGCTTGGCATTCCGCCGGGCGCGGGTGGCACGCAGCGCCTGCCGCGCGCCATCGGCAAGGCGAAGGCCATGGAGATGGTCCTCACCGCGCGCATGATCGACGCGGCGGAAGCGGAGCGCGCCGGCCTCGTCAGCCGTGTCGTGCCGGCGGACACCCTGCTCGACGAAGCGAGAGCGGTCGCCGCCAAAATCGCGGCGCTGCCGCCCATCGCCGTCCTGCTCGCCAAGGAGCTTGTCAACGCGGCCTATGAGACGCCGCTGGCGCAAGGCATCCGCCAGGAGCGGCGCAGCTTCCATGCCGCCTTCGCGACGGAGGACCAGAAGGAAGGCATGGCCGCCTTCATCGACAAGCGGAAACCGGCTTTCCGCGGGCGCTAGGCCGCGGGCGGGGAGCCTTAGCCGCGCCGCGCCGGGCTGCGGATCAGCTCGATGAGGGCCGCAGCCGCACGGCTCAGATAGCGCTCCGTTCGCCGCAGCATGAAGAAAGGGCGATCGGGCAGCTTGAGATCGATCGTCTGGAGCAGGCCCGCCTCCAGGCTCGGCGCGGCGACGGAAGCGGAGATCGCGGTGGCACCCAGACCCGCCTCCACCGCCGCGCGCACCGCCTCGTTCGACGGCAATTCCAGCGCAACCCGCAACGCGCCTTCGGACAGGCCGAAGCCGCTCATGGCCGCTTCGAAAACAGACCGTGTGCCCGAGCCTTGCTCCCGCAACACCCAGGGGCCGGCGGCCAGTTCATCCAGCGTCAGCCGGTCCATCGCCGCCCAGGGGTGATCCGGCGAGACGACAATCACCGGCTGGTCCCGCGCCACCTCCTCCGCGACCAGCGCGGTATCGCTCGATGGCGCCTTCGATGAAGCCGAGTTCCGCCGCGCCCTCATGCACGGCCGCGGCGACCTGCGCCGTATTGCCGATGGAGAGCTTCATCTCGACACCCGGATGCGCCTCGCGGAACTGAACGAGGTAGCGCGGCAGCCAGTAGCTCGCGATGGTCTGGCTCGCCTGCACCGTCAGCGTGCCGCGCTTGAGGTTGCCGAGTTCCGACAGCACGAGTTCCGCCCGGTCGGCGCGCGCAAGCACGGCCTGCGCCTCGCTAAGAAAGATGCCTCCGGCTTCGGTCAGCGCGATGCCGCGACCGACGCGATGGAAGAGCTTCGTGCCGTAGCGCGCCTCCAAAGTGGCGACCGCCCCGCTGACCGCCGATTGCACGAGGTTCAGCGCCTCGGCTGCCCGTGTCATGTGCTGACGCTCCGCGACCGCCACGAAAATACGGAGCTGCTCAAGCGTCAGTTGATGCCGCATCGGAGGTCCGTTCAGCCGATACGGCGGTAGGAGATGCGCCGGGCCAGCCAGCAGCCGACGGAGAGGCCCGAGACCCGGCCTGCCCCATCGCGGGTGACAGAGAGCGTCCAATCCCCAGGCGCGCTGTAATCCAGCGCCCGCGGGCAGGGCAGCAGCCAGCAATCGGCCCCGGCGGGCTCAAGCAGCTGCATCGCGCCCTGGCCCAGGAAGCCGGAGAAGGCGCCGTAAAGCGCGCCGCCCGCAGAAACACAGGTGATTTCGGCGCCGAGTTCGTCCGAGCGGAAGACGCCCTCGATATCGGGCGCCGCGTCCCCGGTAAGGGGGTTCAGCGTCGTGAAGAGGTTTTCGGTCCTGCGCTCCATGCGGACCGCGCCGCTTTCCCGCTTGAGACGCACGGTGGCGGAGGCGAATTCATCCGGCCCGACCGCAGACAGCACTTCGGCACCATGGCCGAAGCGCAGGCGTAGCTTGCCTCCCGGCGCCTCCTCGACACGCACCAGCGATGCCGGTCTCAGGCTCCAGATAGCTGCCGGAGAAGGGCGCGGTCTCGGCGTTCTCCGCCGCTTCGGGCAAGGTCTCGCCGAGCAGCGTGCCGAGGATATCGAGGCTCGGGCCACGCGGATCGGCCATATGGTTGAAAAGCGTGATGACGGAGATCCGCTCGGCCGGCAGATAGACGCGGAAGCTGCGGAAACCGCGCGCGCCGCCTTCATGGCAGGTGGCGTCACGGCCGAAGAACTGCGTGCGGGCGAGGCCGAAACCATAGGCGGCCGGGGCACCATCGCGGAATGTGACGGGCGCGGAGAGGCGGCTATAGAGCGCCTCGCGGTCATCCCGCGTCGCGTCGATCTGCTGCTCCCAGGCGATCATGTCGTCGAGGGAGGCGGCGATGCCGGCATCGCCGGTCCATTGGATACGGTTCACCGCCGGGCGGAAGCCATCGGCGACGCTGCCCTTCATAGCCCACGGTGCCACCCGCCACCCAGGACGTGTCGGCATTCAGCCGGGCATAGGGCATGCCGACGCGGTCGAAGATACGGCTGCGCAACAGGGCGCCGAAATCCTGCCCGCTGCGCTGCTTCGATGAGGTCCGAGAGCAGGCGGAAATTCTGGTTGCAGTAGGAGTATCGCGTGCCGGGGCTGAAGTGCAGCGACTGCGTGGCGCGGCTGACGATGCGCTCGGCATCCGCGCCCGTGAACAGCCCCTCGACCGGCGCGCCATAGAGCATGGCGACGGCCCAGTAGTCGCGCAGGCCGGATTGGTTATGCGCGAGGTCGAGGATGCCGGGCTTCTCGCCGGTCAGCCGCGGCAGGCGGCGATGGAGATCGGCATCGAGAACGGTCGGGTCCGGGAACTGGTCGAGCAGCAGGGCGCAGGTGAACTGCTTGGAGATGGAACAGATCAGGCTGATCGTCTGCGGCGTGAAGGGGATGCGCCGCTCGGCATCCGCCCAGCCCCAGCTCTGCCGGGCCAGTATGTCGCCCTCGCGCAGCACCGCGACCGCGCCGCCCGGCCCGGCATAGCGCCGCGGCAAAGCCGCAAGGGTTTTATCGAAAGCAGCGGCAGGGGTGGGCATGGGCAAGGTTCCTTCGGATCGCTGCGGCATAGAAAGGAACCTCTCGCCTTGCCTGGCAAGAGGCAAGGCTCGGCTCAGGCGGGTTTCAGCCTTGCCCAGCGGGCGGTGAGCGCCGGCCCGAATTGAGCGAGCACCAGGCTTGCCAGGAGCAGGGAACAACCGAGCCAGCCCCGGCCGGGCATCCGTTCCCCAAGCAGCCAGGCGGCGAAAAGGGCCGCGAACAGCGATTCCGACATCAGCATGACCGCGGCATCCGCCGCCCGCGTATAGCGCTGGCACGTGGCCTGAAGCACGAAAGCGATGCTGCCTGAGAAGACGCCGCCATAGACAAGGTCAAGGCCTGCCGCCCGGATGGACGGCCAGGAGACCGGCCCCGCCGCTGCGCCGACGGCGCAGCCGAGCACGATGGCGCAGAGGAATTGCGCGAGCGAGGCGAGCACCGGCCGATGCGTCTCCCGCACCACGCGGTCCAGGATGATGATCTGCACGGCAAAGCAGGCCGCGGCCAGCACCGTCATGAGATCGCCGGGCGCGAGCCCGGAGAAACCGCCGCCCAGGCACCATGTGCCTGTCAAAGCCAGGAGCGCCGCAAGCCAGATGGCCGGATGCGGAAGGCGCCGCCGCAGAATTATTTCGAGCACCGGCACGAAAACGACATAGAGGCCGGTCAGGAACCCGACATGGGTAACGCTCGTGCTCTCCATCGCCCATTGCTGCAGCGTCGTGCCGACGAAAAACACGGCGCCGAGCACCAGCAGAAGAAGACCATGGCGCAACGAAAGGGCCGTCTTTGCGCGACGCGCCTCGATCAGCCCGAGCGGCAGGGTGAAGAGGAAGGCGAGGATGAAGCGCAGCCCGGTGACCCAGCTGGCCCCGAGATGGGCCAGCGCGTTCGCCTGGGCAATGAAACCCCCGCCCCAGATGGCCGCGGCAAGAAGCAGTCCGAGGTTGGCGGTGACGCGAGACATGAAGGTGGGGTCCGTGGCGGGCAGAACGGCTGGCTTTGCGGGCTGGGGCGGCCCCTGTCAAACGCCGCGCACGCTTGGCTGGTCAGTGTCCGGCTGCGGCATCCCTCCGGTCATGGCGCATGTTGCCATCGCATCGGGCAGGCGCCGCGCCGGGACCCTTTTTCCTCGTTGGTTCCGCTTGGCACGCTTCTCCCGAACCACTACGATGATTTCATTGATCCGGCCATTGGTCCCCTGAGACCCGATAATATCGATAAGCCGGCTGGGAGACGCCTGAGATGAGATTGACGGGAAAGCGCGCCTTCATCACGGCAGCCGGCCAGGGCATCGGTCGCGCCACGGCTGAGCTGTTCATCCGCGAAGGGGCGGAGGTCATCGCGTCCGACGTCAACCTCGGGGCGCTCGAAAGCCTGCAAGGCTGCCAGACGCGGGCTCTTGATGTTCTGTCAGCCGAGGCCATTGCCGCGACCGCCGCGGAGGTTGGCCGCGTCGATATCCTGTTCAACTGCGCGGGCTATGTCCATCATGGCTCCGTTCTGGATTGTGATGACAAGGCCTGGCAGTTTTCCTTCGACCTTAACGTCACCCCGATGTTCCGGATCATCCGGGCCTTCCTGCCCGCGATGCTCGCGGGCGGCGGCGGCTCGATCATCAACATGGCCTCGCTTGCGTCGTCGGTCAAAGGCGTCCCCAATCGCGCAGCCTACGGCGCATCGAAAGCGGCCGTCATCGGGCTTACGAAATCCGTCGCCGCGGATTATGTGACGCAAGGCATCCGCTGCAACGCCATCTGCCCCGGCACCGTTCAATCCCCCTCCCTTGATGACCGCATCAAGGCCCAGGCGGTCGCGGGTGGCGTCAGCGAAGAGGAGGCGCGCGCGGGCTTCGTGCGGCGCCAGCCCATGGGGCGCCTCGGGACAGCTGAGGAAATCGCTTTCCTCGCTCTTTATCTCGCCTCCGATGAAAGCAGCTACACGACGGGAACGGCACAGCTTATCGACGGCGGCTGGTCCATCTGATCACCGCGCCGCCGTCCCTCTGAGGTCAGCGGTCCAATTCATGAACACTGCAAAGGATATCGAGCGTACCCTGATCTAGCTTCGGCCAAAAATAAAAACCTGAGGAATACAATGAAGAATACAAAAACATACTTCCTCGCTGGCCTCATGACCCTGTCCTTCGCCTGGGCCGCCTCCGCCTATGCCCAGACAATTCCCGTCATCGTGAAGGACACCACCTCCCAATACTGGCAGATCGTCCTTGCCGGCGCGCGCGCCGCGGGAGTGAAGCTGCACATCAAGGTCCCCGAACTCGGTGCGCAGAGCGAGGCCGATATCGCCGGCCAGATCACGGCACTTGAAAACGCCGCCGCGGAAAATCCGGCGGCGATCGTCATCGCGCCCACGCAATATACGGCGCTCGGCGCGCCGATCACGGCCGTCGCCCAGAACATCAAGGTCATCGGCATCGACTCGGCCGCCGATACCACGGCCTGGACCTCGTTTCTGTCGACAAACAACGTGACCGGCGGCAAGGTGGCGGCCGATACGCTCGCCGAAGGGATCAAGGAAAAGACTGGCCAGATCGAAGGCAAGATCGCCATCATCACCTCGCTGCCCGGTGTCGGCTCCCTTGACCAGCGCGCCCAGGGCTTCAAGGAAGAGATCGCGGCCAAGTATCCCGGCCTCAAGATCATTGCCAACCGCATCGCGGACGGCCAGCCCACCACCGGTCTCAATATCATGACCGATCTGATGACCGCCAATCCGGATCTCGTCGGCGTCTTCGCCAGCAACCTCATCATGATCGAGGGCGCGAGCCAGGCGCTTTCCGAGATCGGGCAACAAGAAGCTCACGCTCGTCGGCTTCGACAGTGACAAGAACCTCGTCGCCGCGCTGAGCAGCGGCATCATCTATGCGCTCATCGTCCAGGACCCCTACCGCATGGGCTATGAGGGCGTGCAAATCGCGCTGGAGGCGAGCAAGGGCCAGGCCGTGCCGAAGGAGATCGATACCGGCGTGACGGCGATCACCAAGTCCAATCTCGATACGCCGCGCGCCCAGTCTCTGCTCAATCCCAAGCTGTAAGCGGCGAAGGGTCTCGTGGACGCATCAACTTCCACGACGCCGATCCTCGAACTGCGCCAGGTGGACAAGCGCTTTCCGGGCACCCATGCCCTGAAGCAGGTCAGCCTGGCGTTTTCGCCTGGGGAAATCCACGCCATCGTGGGTGAAAACGGCGCCGGCAAATCAACCCTCATCAAGATCCTGACGGGAGCGCATACCCGCAGCGGCGGCGAAATCCTCTGGCAGGGACATGATGTTGCCCTTGCCTCGCCGCATGAGGCGATCGGCCTCGGCATCAATGCGGTGCATCAGGAAGTCGTGCTCTGCCCGCATCTGACCGTTGCCGCCAACATCTTCCTCGGTGATGAGCGAACGCATCACGGCCTGCTGCGTGACCGCGAAATGGTCGCCGATGCCCAGCGCGTGCTTGCCGATCTTGGCTTCGATCTGCCGGCCGGGGCTGTGCTCGCCGATCTCACCATCGGCCAGCAGCAACTGGTGGCGACCGCCCGCGCCGCGGAAAGAGGCGTCAAGTTCCTCATTTTTGATGAGCCAACCGCCTATCTCACGCGACAGGATACCGAAAAGCTCTTCGCCCTCATCCGGCGGCTCAATGCCGAGGGTGTCACCATCGTCTATATCAGCCACCGCCTGGAAGAAATCTTCCAGCTCGCGCACCGCGTCTCCGTGCTCCGGGACGGCCAGCTCGTCGCGACCCATGTCGTGGCCGAGACCAATGAACGCGCCCTGATCCGGGACATGGTGGCGCGCACCATCGAGGAAATTCACTACAAGGAAGCGATTCCGCACGGTGACGTGCTGCTCGACGTCTCGGGGCTGTCGGGCCCCGGCTTCAGCGATGTCTCGCTCACGGTCCGCCGCGGCGAGGTCGTCGGCCTCTATGGTCTCATCGGCGCGGGCCGCAGCGAATTCGTGCGATGCCTGTTCGGGCGGACAAGACGCACGGCCGGCGAAGTGCGCCTGCACGGCGCCCCCGTCAACATCCGCCATGAGAGTGACGCGATCGCGCGTGGCATTGCCCTCGTGCCCGGAAAGCAGGCGCGACCAGGGGCTCTGCCTCAACATGGGTGTCGGCTTCAATCTCAACCTGCCGATCATCGGCCGCCTCAGCCCGATGGGCCTTGTCGACCCGGGTGCCGAGAAGCGCGATGCCGCACGGCAGATTTCCGACCTCCGCATCGTCACGGCATCAGCCGCGGTTCCAGCCGCGACCCTCTCGGGCGGCAATCAGCAGAAGGTCGTCGTCGGCAAATGGCTCAATCACGGCGCGGACCTTTTCATCTTCGACGAACCCACGGTCGGCGTCGATGTCGGCACCAAGGTCGAAATCTACAAAGTCTTCGCAAAGCTGTTGAAGGCCGGCGCCGGCATCATTCTCATCTCGTCCTACCTGCCGGAAGTCTATGATCTCAGCGACCGCCTGCTGGTCTTCCGCCAGGGCAGGATTGTCGCGAGCCACGACGGCAAGACGGCTGACCCCGAAACCATTCTGACGGAGGCCATCGGTGCCTGAGACCTCAGCCGTGAGCTACCCGCGGGGGCGAAGCGCCTGCCCTGCGCACGCATCGCTTCGGCTTTCTGCTCAATCTTACCCTGGTTGCGCTGCTCGTCGTCATGTGGGCGCTGCTCTCGGTCTCCACCTCGAGCTTCGCGACCTTCGGCAACTTCGAAAACCTGCTCAGGCAGGATTCGATGTGGTCAATCATGGCGGTCGGGCAGACCTTCGTCATCATCACCGCGGGCATCGATCTCTCGGTCGGTGCCGTGGTCGGGCTCACCAGCACGATCATCGCCATGATGCTCGCGGGCGGCTTCCCGATCTGGCTTGCCATCGTCCTCACCTTGGTCATCGGCGTTTTCATCGGCGCCATCAATGCCTTCGGCATCGTGCGCCTGCGCCTGCCGCCCTTCATCATGACGCTGGCCATGATGACGGCGCTGCGCAGCTTCGGCCTGCTCATCACCGACGGGCAGACGGTCGGCGGCCTGCCGCTCAAGTTCATCCTGTTTTCCAGCCACCGCAACTTCGGGATTCCCAATCTCTTTCTGATCGTGATCCTGATTGCCATTCCGGCCTACGTGTTGCTGCACCGCAGCCGCTGGGGGCGCTATCTCTTCGCCGTCGGCAGCAACCCGGAAGCGGCCAGGCTCTCGGGCGTGAACGTCAAGGCGACCATCTACCTCGCCTATATCGTCTCGGCCCTGCTCGCCGCCGTCGTCGGCGTTCTTGTCGCATCCCGCATCGGCATCGGGGTCGCCACCACCGGCGAAGGCTGGGAACTGCAGAGCATCGCTTCCTCCGTCATCGGCGGGGCAAGCCTCTTCGGCGCCGTCGGCAGCGTTATCGGGCCGCTTCTCGGCGCCATGCTGCTCACCACCATCAACAACGGCGCCAACCTGATGAACGTGAATCCCTTCTGGCAGGGAATCATCACGGGCCTGCTCATCATCCTGATCGTCTATTTCGATCAGCTGCGCCGCAGGCGGACCCGCTGACCGGCGCTAGAGGCCGATGACGTTCCTGAAATCATGCCGCTCTAGCGGCGCTTCATCAGCGTCTGGCGATGGGCTTCCACCACATCCATCGCCTTCGCCATGTCCTCGAACCAGCCGGCGCGATTCAGGTAGGCCCGGGCCGCCTCGTTCAGCCCGCCCGGCGTCTCGTAATTCTCGGGCGGCAGGGGCTCGCCCTTTCGCTCGACAGACAAGGCAAGTTCGCTGAGGCCGGAGAAGAGCGAGCGCACGAAGCGCGTTGCAATCCCCTCGGCGATGCCCCGGCTTTGCATCCAGCCAGCGATCGTGTTCTGCAGCGCGAACTGGGCCGACATCAGGCCGCTGCCGATGCTGATCGTGTCGAGATCCGACTCCTTGTCAGGGATGACAAGGTCTCCGACCGGGCCGAACAGCGCCTCCACCACCGGGTCTGACGGCGTCATCAGAATCGGGCCCTTGCAGAATTCGATGCCCGGCAGCGGGATCATGCGCACCACGCGTGTCGCGGGCTTTATGTGCTGCCGCACCACCTCCACCGGCACGCCCGCCAGGAAGCTCACCACGGTCTGGTCAGCGCGGAAGGGCAGGCCGGCGAGGTCGGGAATTTGCTTCGGCAGAACACCGAGCAGGACGATGTCGCTTCGTTCGACGACCGCGGCGTTGCTCTCTTCCCGCACCGTATTCTGCGGAAATTCGGCCGCAAGCGCCTGCGACCGGCTTTCGGACCGCGGCGAGAGATGAAAACGGTGAGACGCGGCCGCGGTCGTCTGCAAGCCGCGGATGACCGCATCGGCCAAGGTTCCGGTTCCAACAAATCCCAGATGCGCCATCGCGGGCTCACTCCTTCAAGTCAACGCGCGCCTAAAAGACGCGATGAGAGGAAGCCGCGCAAGCCAGGCCCTGTCAGATGGACCAGCTCGCGTCTGACGCGCGGGCCTGGACTGCGGGCGCCTTCACCAGCGCCGCCAGCTGGCCGGCCAGGAATTCCGCCTGCTGGCGGATATCCGGCACGGCCGTCATTTCCCAGAAGGCGCCTTTGGTCACGGGGCCGATTGCGAAAAGCCGGCGGGAAATGGCGCCATCCCGGCCGAGCAGCGCGCAGGTGCGCGTGACGTCGAGGCCGAGGGAAAGCGGGTCGGGCCGCACCAGCCCCTTGTCCAGAAGGCGGCGCAGCAGCGCGTCCCGAATGCGCCCGAAGTCGCTTTCCGGTCCTGAACAGTTCAGGACACGGCGGACGGTCAGGCTTTCGATATGGTCCTTGAAGCGCGGCCGGTAACTCACCTCAACCGTGCCATCCTCCGCCACAGCATAGCCGCGGACGCGCCCGGCCCGGATCCTGAGCTGCCCGGTGCGGGTTGCCTCGGCGATCCGCGCCGCGACGGGGCCGGAGACGCGGTGGCGGTGCGTGTCCCACCAGGGCCGCAGATGGCGCAGGAACCGCGCGCGATCCTCGGTCGGCATGGCCTGCCAGATTTCGGTCGTGAGCGGCCGCAATTCGTCGATCACCGCCTGCCAGGAGCCACCGGCCTGCCGCGCCCGGCGGCTGCGGTCACGGAGATGGCGCGTCAGATTGCTAAGGCGCGTCGGGAATTCCTCGTTTTCCGGCAATGCCGTTTTGACCGGGCCGAGAAGGTGGTTCTGCGGCAGGAGCCCCCGGCGCGACAGCGCGATGATCGGGCCGCGATGGCCCTGATCCAGGAGGGAGACCACGGTATCGATCATGGTCAGGCCGGTGCCTATGAGCAGAATGGGCGCGTCCGGCTCGAGACCATCGAGCACGTCAGGCGCCCAGGGGTCCGGACAGTACGACGGCGTATCGTAGAAGCCCGGGTCGGCAACCGGCGGCGGCGAGGGCGGGAAATTGCCGACGGCAAGCACGGCCCGGTCCACCTCCAGCACCTCGCCGCCGCCAAGTGTCAGGATCAGGCCGCCGGCGCGCGGCTCGATATCCGTCACATCCGCCCGCACGAGTTCCAGCCGGCCGCAATGCACAGCCGATTTCACTTCGGTTTCGAGCAGATCACCGACATAGCGGCCGAAGATCGCCCGCGGCACGAAGGTTGTCGGCAGCGGCCGGATACCGCCCAGGGCCTCCGCCGGCTGGGCTTTCAACCAGTCGAGGAAATCATCCGGCCGCGCTTGGAAGGCGCTCATCTTGCCGGCGGGCACATTCAGGAGGTGCGAGGAATTTCCGGTGGAATAGGCAGCGCCACGACCGAAGTCACGGTTGCGCTCAAGCAGCAGGATGCGGATTTCGGGGGAACATTGCCGCATGAGATGCAGGGCCAGCAGGGTCCCGCTGAATCCCGCGCCGACGATCGCGATGGTCTGTTCGGTCATCCTGCTTTTTCCTCCGCGAAATTGGATTCAGGCTCAGTTTCGGCGGCAGTATGGCATGACCTATTTCCTATTAATCAAGTAGAAAATGCGGGCTCCGGGCAGGCTCCTCAGGAGAAAGATCCACTCCGGCATCCGGAACACGCGCGAGATCGGCGAGCGTGCAGCCTTCCAGAACCGCGGCCGCGGCATCCCGTACGCGCTTCATGAGGTCGGTGAGCTGGCAGGTCGCGATATCCTTGCAGTCGCGGCAGACACCGAAGCGTGTCCTGCTGGCGCAGGGCGTCAGCGCGATCGGCCCATCGATGATGCGAATGACATCGGCAACCGAAACCTCCTCCGGCAAGCGCAGCAGCCGGTGGCCGCCGACCGGCCCGCGCCGGCTCTGGATGATGCCCTGGTCACGCAGCTGCACCAGGATCGCTTCCAGAAACTTGCGCGGCGTATCGCTGCGTTCGGCGATCGCCTGCGCGCTGATCCAGCGATGCGTGGGGGCTTCCTCCGTCAGTACCAGGGCGGCACGAAGGGCGTATTTGGCGCGGCTGGACAGCATGAGAGATCCGTAGAGCAATCGAGGGAAGCGAGAAAGGCGCGGGACAAGCTTATCCTCTCATGCGGTTCGGCGGCGCAATGTATTTGACCAGTCAATTTTCATCGGCCGGTGGATGGCCTGCCACGGCTTTCCTGGTCTCCGATTGTCGGGCGGCCCGCTTTGCGCGCCGGGCGCCCCAGGCGTCCATGAGCTGGATGATCGTCGCTGCCGTCTCCTCGATCGAACGGCGGCTGACGTCGATGAGGGGCCAGCCGCGGCTCGTGCAGAGCCGCTTCGCCCAGAGCAGCTCCGCCGTGACGGCATCCAAATCCGTATACTCGCCATTGTCACGCTGGCCGACCGTTTGGGTTCCCAGCATGCGCAGACGATGGCGGCGGATATCGATCAGGGAGTGCGGGTCGAGCGTCAGCCCGACCACAGGGCAGTTCGGCGCGTCCAGCACCGCCGGCAAGGGAATACCAGGCACAAGCGGCACATTGCCGGCCTTGATGCCGCGATTGGCAAGATAAAAAGAGGTCGGGGTTTTGGAGGAGCGGGAAACACCCACCAGAATCACATCCGCTTCCGTGATACCCGCCACCGCCTGCCCGTCGTCATGGGCCAATACATAATGAATGGCGTCGATGCGGCGAAAGTAATCCGCATCCAGCGTGTACTGGCGGCCCGGCCGCGCAGAAGCCTGCTCGCCGAGATGGTCCTGCAGCATGGACATGACCTGGTCGAGCACATGGACAATGGGCACGCCAAGCTTGGCACAAGCCATGTCGAGCTCGCTGCGGAGCGCCTTGTCGAGCAGGCTGGAGAGCACCGGCCCAGGCTCGGCTTCGATGCCATCCACCACGCGATGCAGCTGAAAGCGGGTGCGGATCAGGCTCCAGCGGTGCGGAACAATGGTCAGGTGTTCGAACTGCACCGTCGTCGCCCGCGCGAGCGCATTGAGGGTCTCTCCGGTCGCATCGGAGACAAGATGGAGATTAAGCCGATGTGTGGACATAACGACATCATAACGGGATAAGTGGGGATAAACGAGAGCCCCCCGACACCCCAGGCCGGTATGCGGGTATAGGTGCCGAGTCACAGAGTCGTGTGAAGATGTGTACGGTCGCCTTGTGGGTGTAACGGGGTGTTCACAGAGTCTCTAGAAATTATAGGGTCCTAACCGACTCAAACCCTGTGGAAAAGTTTGGGGACAAAAAGCGGGTGGACCGGGTACCCCGGTTTTCCCACCCCCATCTACCATCCCTATCATCTTAAGTTCTTTTATTGACGTGGTAGGGTGCCGCGAATTTTTGGGGATAACCGTGAAGAGACTTCTGGACGCGCTATCGGGAAAAACGGTCTGGCCGCCCCCGGTTTGGCTCATGAGACAGGCCGGACGGTACCTGCCGGAATACCGGGCACTCAGGTCACAAACCACTGATTTTGTTAGTTTTTGTCTGGATCCGACACGGGCTTCGGAAGCGACCTTGCAGCCGATCCGCCGCTTCGGCATGGATGGCGCGATCCTTTTCAGCGACATCCTGATCCTGCCCTGGGCGCTTGGCCGTGACCTTCGCTTTGATGAAGGGCATGGGCCTCGGCTCGATCCGCTGCGGACTGTGGATGAAGTGCAGGCGCTCACGAGCCATGGCCTGCTCGAGCGCGTCGCCCCCGTGCTCGAAACGATCAAGCTCACGCGATCCCGCCTGGCTGCCGAGCATCCTGAGACCGCGCTCATCGGCTTCGTCGGCGCCCCCTTCACGGTTGCCTGCTATGTGGTCGAAGGCGGCGGCGCGAAGGAGTTTGCCGAGACCCGGCGCATGGCGGCCAGCGAGCCCGCCGTCTTCGACGCGCTGATCGAGCGGATTACCGAGGCCAGCATCACCTACCTCGGGGCGCAGATCGAAGCGGGGGTGGAGGCGGTCATGCTCTTCGACAGCTGGGCCGGGCTGCTCTCCCCGGCGGGCTTCGAGAAGCACGTCATCCGTCCCACGGCCCGGATCGTCGCAAGCCTCCGCAGCCGTTATCCCGAGATCCCGATCATCGGCTTCCCGCGCCTGGCCGGCACGATGGCACCCGCCTATGCGGAGCGAACGGGCGTCAGCACGATGGGTGTCGATACCGCGGCGGACCTCTCGGTCCTGCGCCGGCTGGTGCCGCAGACGGTCGGGCTGCAAGGCAACCTTGATCCATTTGCGCTTTTGGCCGGTGGCCAAGTCATGGAAGAGGAAGCCTGCTCGATCCTTCAGGCCATGAAGGGTCATCCCTTCATCTTCAATCTCGGTCATGGCGTCATGCCGCCGACGCGTCCGGAGCATGTGGCTGCTCTGGTCGACCTCATCAGGGGACAGTGAGTGAACCGGCTGACGACAGATGGTCTGAACCCATCCCTGAACCCCGTGCGGCCGAGGGTTGCGGTCGTGCTCTTCAATCTCGGGGGGCCTGATAACCAGGAGTTTGTCCGGCCGTTCCTGCTCAACCTCTTCACCGACCCGGCGATCCTGCGGGTGCCGCCCTTCATCCGGCCTTTCCTCGCCCGCCTGATTGCCCATCGGCGCGTGCCGCCTGCCATGGAGAACTACCGGCTGATGGGGGGCGGCTCGCCCCTTCTCGGCCTGACACAACGGCAGGCCGCCGCCCTTGAGGCCGATCTCACACAGGATTGGGACGCGAAGTGTTTCATCGCCATGCGGTATTGGCATCCCTTCGCGCATGAGGCGGTGGAGGCGATCAAGGCCTGGGGGCCGGACGAGATCCTGCTCCTGCCGCTCTATCCGCAGTTTTCGACGACCACGACCGGCAGCTCGCTGACCGACTGGTGGGAAGCCGCGGCCCGCGGCGGTCTTGCCGTGAACACGACCACGCTCTGCTGCTGGTTCGAGGATGAGGCCGTGGCGGCCAATGCCGCTGCCCTGGTGCAGTCCACGATCGACGAGGCAAGGGCCGCGCTGCCGGCCGGCACGCCCATTCAGGTGCTGTTTTCCGCCCATGGCGTGCCCGAGGTCATCATCAAGGGCGGCGACCCTTACCAGTTCCAGATCGAGGCTTACGTCGCCGCACTCCGCCGCCATCTGCGCGACCCCGAGATGGACAGCCTGGTCTGCTATCAGTCGCGGGCCACGCCCCAGGTGTGGATCGGGCCGAGCACGGATGAGGTCGTCATGCAGGCCGGGCGCGAGGGCAAGGCGCTGGTCGTGGTGCCGGTTGCCTTCGTTTCCGACCATTCGGAGACGCTTGTCGAACTCGATATCGAATACCGCGAGCTTGCGCATAAGCACGGCGTGCCGGGCTATTTCCGGGCTCCCGTGCAGAATGACGATCCCGGCTTCATCGCCGCCCTCGCCGATCTCGCCCGGGCGGCGATGGCTGGCGGCCCAGGGCTGTGCAGCGCCCACGGCCACGGCGGCCGCGCCTGCCCGACCCCGCATCGTGACTGCCCATTTGCCCAGAGAGGCAAGGCCTATGACGCTTCCACGATGACGCGGCCAAAGGCCATCGCATGATCACGGCTTCCGAACTTCTCGCCAGGCGCGATCAACCGGTCGACCTGGTCATATTCGACTGCGACGGCGTGCTGATCGACAGCGAAGGACTGGCCAGCCTTGTTCTGTCCCGCGAACTCAACCGGCTGGGCTGGATGCTGTCCGCGGAGGAGTGTGAACGGGTCTTCCTCGGCACCTCGCTGCCGGACATCATTGCGCGCACAGGCGAGGTCATTGGCCGCCCGGTGCCGGCCGAGTTCGGCCCGACATTCTCGGGGGCGCTCGTTCGCGCCCTCGCCGAGGAGGTCGAGGCCATCGCGGGCGCCATGCAGGCGCTGGAGGAGCTGACTGCGGCCGGCATTCCCTGGCGGGTTGCCTCCAATTCCAGCCATGCTGAAATGGCCGTCAAGTTCCGGCGGACGGGTATGGCCCAGCTGGTCGGGGAGCGGTGCCACAGCGCTGAGGACATGACGAAGCTCGGCTTCAATGGCAAGCCGGACCCGCATCTCTTCCTCGCCGCGGCGCGGGCTGGGGGTGTCGCACCCGCGCGCTGCCTGGTCGTCGAGGATTCCGTGCCGGGGTCGCGCGCGGCCCGCGCTGCGGGCATGGACTGCCTCGGCTTCTCGCCGAAGGCGGACGGGCATGAGCTGGTCGCCGAAGGCGCCGGCATATTCAAGCACATGGCGCAGCTACCGGTGCTGCTCGGACTGAAGCAGGAGGCTGCATGATGTGGCTCGTCGCCCTCTACCCCTGGGTCAAGGCCTTCCACGTCATCAGCGTCATCGCCTGGATGGCGGCAACCTTCTATCTGCCGCGCCTCTACGTCTATCATTGCCAGGTGCCGGTGGGTTCTGCCGAAAGCGAGCGCTTCAAGATCATGGAACGCCGGCTGCTCAAGCAGATCATGACACCGGCCATGATCGCCACCTGGATCTTCGGCCTCATCATGGTGTTCACGCCCGGCGTCGTGCTCTGGAGCCAGGGCTGGTGGTACGTCAAGCTTGCCGGCGTCATCCTGCTGAGCGGCTTCCACGGTGCCACATCGAAATGGCGCAAGGATTTCCTGAACGACCGCAATAAGCGGCCGGAGAAATTCTACCGGATTGCCAACGAAGTGCCGACGATACTGATGATCATCGTCGTCATCATGGTCATCGTGAAGCCGTTCTGATTTCGGCGCCCGAGATCAGGACAGTTACGGTGCGGCGACTGTTCGGGTCGCCGCACCGCCTGTTCCTGTCTCAGAAGAAGCCGAGCGCCTTCGGGCTGTAGCTGACCAGGAGGTTCTTGGTCTGCTGGTAGTGATCCAGCATCATCTTATGCGTCTCGCGCCCGATGCCGGACTGCTTGTAGCCGCCGAAGGCCGCATGGGCCGGATAGGCGTGGAAGCAATTGGTCCAGACCCTGCCTGCCTGGATGCCGCGGCCCATGCGGTAGGCGCGGTTGCCGTCCCGCGTCCAGACGCCGGCGCCGAGGCCGTACAGCGTATCATTGGCCAGTTCCAAAGCGTCTTCCTCGGTCTTGAAGGTCGTGACCGACACCACCGGGCCGAAGATCTCTTCCTGGAAGATCCGCATCTTGTTGTGGCCCGAGAAGATCGTCGGCTTGACGTAATAGCCTTCCTTGAGCGCACCCTCGAGTACATTGCGCTCCCCGCCGGTCAGCACCTTGGCACCTTCCTGGCGGCCGATATTGATGTAGCTGAGGATCTTTTCGAGCTGTTCGGAAGACGCCTGGGCGCCGATCATCGTGCTCGGATCAAGCGGATTGCCCTGGCGGATCGCTTCGACGCGTTTCACGGCCCGCTCCATGAAGCGGTCATAGATCGATTCCTGGACCAGGGCGCGGCTCGGGCAGGTGCAGACTTCGCCCTGGTTGAGGGCGAACATCGCGAAGCCCTCCATCGCCTTGTCGAAGAAGTCGTCATCCTCCGCCGCCACATCGGCAAAGAAGATGTTCGGTGACTTGCCGCCAAGTTCGAGCGTGACGGGAATGAGGTTCTGGCTGGCGTATTGCATGATCAGCCGGCCCGTCGTGGTCTCGCCGGTGAAGGCGATCTTGGCGATGCGGTTGCTCGACGCCAGCGGCTTGCCGGCTTCGAGCCCGAAGCCGTTGACGATGTTCAGAACGCCCGGCGGCAGCAGGTCACCGATCAGTTCGGCCAGAACCAGCACGCTGGCGGGGGTCTGTTCGGCGGGCTTGAGCACGACGCAATTGCCCGCGGCCAGAGCCGGCGCGACCTTCCAGGTGGCCATCAGGATCGGAAAGTTCCACGGAATGATCTGGCCGACGACGCCCAGGGGCTCATGGAAGTGATAGGCGATGGTGTCGTTGTCGATTTCGCCGATCGTTCCTTCCTGGGCGCGGATGCAGCTCGCGAAGTAGCGGAAGTGGTCGATGGCGAGCGGAATATCCGCCGCGGTCGTTTCGCGGATCGGCTTGCCGTTGTCCCAGGATTCGGCCAAGGCGAGCTTTTCGAGATTATCTTCCATCACCTGCGCGATGCGCATGAGGATGAGGGAGCGTTCGGCGGCGCTGGTGCGGCCCCAGGCATGTTTCGCGGCATGGGCGGCATCGAGCGCCAGCTCGATGTCATCCTTGTCGGAACGGGGAACCGCGCAAATGACCTGGCCCGTGATGGACGAGGTATTGTCGAAATACCGCCCGCCGACGGGGGCCACCCATTTGCCGCCGATGAAATTTTCATATCGCTTGGAGAACGGAGGAGTCTGCAGCAGGCTGCTGGGCGACATTTGGTCCATCTTTTGTTTCTCCCTGGAGCGTTTGTAGGGCACCGCTCGTTTTATTTGCTTGTCTTCTGACAAGCTTGTGTCTGGCACATTGCTTAATATTCGTTAATGTTGCCGACCGACTTCCAGCGTATCAGGCTCCGCCACCTGGCCGCAATCGGTGTCTGGCGCTCCGGTCATTGTTTTTCTGCGGCCGCCGCCGCCGCAGGCAAACAGGGTCTTGACTTGTGCCGCGTGACAGGCCAGTTGAGGGTTATCTGAGTGGTGGGATTCTTTCCTGCCATTATGTAGCGGCGCCTCTTAACGGGCAGCGGCCGCCACACTGATCAAGCCCACCCCGATCAACCCCCCAAGCCCTAGTCGTCGCTTGTAGGCCAGCTTTCCGGCCAATCTGACATCCCCCGAAGGCGTCCCGATGCATCTCGCCGAACTTAAAGCAAAAAGCCCTACCGATCTGCTCAGCCTTGCTGAGTCTCTCCAGATTGAGAATGCCTCCTCGCTCCGCAAGCAGGAGATGATGTTCGCCATTCTCAAGAGCCTGGCGGAGAACGATCAGGCGATTCACGGTGAGGGGACTCTCGAAATCCTGCCTGACGGCTTCGGCTTCCTGCGCAGCCCCCAGTCCAACTATCTGCCGGGGCCGGATGACATTTATGTGAGCCCTCATCAGGTGCGGCGCTACGGCCTGCGCACCGGTGATTCGGTGGAAGGCCAGATTCGCGCGCCCAAGGATGGCGAACGCTACTTCGCCATGTTCAAGATCAATACGATCAATTACGAAGCGCCCGAAGCAGTTCGACATCGTACCAATTTTGACAACCTGACCCCGCTCTATCCGAATGAGCGGCTGAAGATGGAAATCGAAAACCAGCCGCCGCCGGTCAAGGGCGCGCAGAAGGACAATACGCCCCGCGTCATTGATCTCATCTCGCCCATCGGCAAGGGCCAGCGCGCGCTGATCGTGGCACCCCCGCGCACCGGTAAAACCGTGATGCTGCAAAGCATCGCGACCTCCATCTCCACGAACCATCCCGAGGTCTTCCTCATCGTGCTGCTGATCGATGAGCGGCCCGAGGAAGTGACCGACATGGCCCGCAGCGTGAAGGGCGAGGTTATCAGCTCAACCTTCGACGAGCCGGCCGCCCGCCACGTGCAGGTGACCGAAATGGTCATCGAAAAGGCCAAGCGCCTGGTCGAGCACAAGCGCGACGTCGTCATCCTGCTCGACAGCATCACCCGTCTGGCGCGCGCCTATAACGCGGTCGTGCCGAGTTCGGGCAAGGTGCTGACGGGCGGCGTGGACAGCAACGCGCTGCAGCGCCCCAAGCGCTTCTTCGGTGCCGCCCGCAACATCGAGGAAGGCGGCAGCCTCACCATCATCGCGACCGCCCTCATCGATACCGGCAGCCGCATGGACGAAGTCATCTTCGAAGAGTTCAAGGGCACCGGCAACTCCGAAATCATCCTCGACCGCAAGATCTCGGACAAGCGCACCTTCCCGGCGATCGACATCACCAAGTCCGGCACCCGCAAGGAAGAACTCTTGGTGGAACGCGCAACCTTGTCCAAGATGTGGGTGCTGCGCCGCATCCTGAACCCGATGGGCTCGACGGACGGCATGGAGTTCCTGCTCGACAAGCTGAAATACAGCAAGACGAACCAGGATTTCTTCGACGCAATGAACACCTGACCGCGGCCAGGCAGCGAGGCGGGGTCGGGTGCAAAAAAGAGAGCACCGAATGCCCCAGCCTCAGTTGCCCGCCACCCCGCTTGATGATGCAGGCGCGCTTTGCCGCCTGAGCGGCGCGGACCTCATCCGGCTCTATTCGAAACGCGCGGTGTCGCCGGTCGAGGTCGCCCGCGCGACCCTCGGCCGGGCAGAGGCGGTGCAGGACCGCTTCAATGCCTTTGTCCGCATCGACCATGATGCAGCCCTTGCTGCTGCAACGGCATCCGAACAACGCTGGCGGAACGGGTCTCCCATCGGCCCGCTTGACGGTATTCCGACCACCATCAAGGATATCATCTGGGTCAAGGATCACCCGTCCCGCTACGGCTCGCGCGCGCCGGGGGTGACGGCGCCCGCCGATGCGCCGTCGGTTGCCCTGCTGCGCCGTGCGGGCGCTGTCTTCCTTGGTGTTACAACCACCCCGGAATTCGGCTGGAAGGCGGTGACGGATGGCCCGGCGACCGGCATCACCCGCAATCCCTGGAATCCGGAACTCACCCCCGGCGGTTCCTCCGGCGGTGCCGCGGTCGCGGCGGCGACCGGTGCGGGCGCCCTTCATATCGGCACCGATGGCGGCGGGTCCATCCGCGTGCCCGCGGCCTTCACCGGCATCGTCGGCCACAAGCCGACCTTCGGCCGCGTGCCCGCCTATCCGCCCAGTGCCTTCGGCAGCGTTGCCCATATCGGCCCGATGACCCGCACGGTCGCCGATGCCGGGCTCATGCTGGCCGCCATGTCCGGCCGCGACCATCGCGACTGGTCGCAGAATCCGCTTCCCTTTACGCCCGCCGATGCCCTGCCGCCCGCGCATCTCCGCGGCCTGCGCTTCGGCGTCTGGCGCAGGCCGCCCGGCGGCATCGTTGATCCCGAAATCGCCGCGGCCTTCGAGCGGGCACTCGTTGCTGTTTCAGATCGAGGGGCGGACCTAGCAGAGATCGACCTGCCGCATGAGGAGGATCTGCTCGGCCTCTTCCAGGCCCATTGGTTCACGGGGGCCGCCGCACGCCTTGCCCGGCTGGCCGAGAATGATCTTGCCGCGGTCGATCCCGGCCTGCGCGCCATCGCCGCCGAGGGCGCGCAGCTTTCCGCGGTCGCGCTCATCGAGGCGCAGGGCAGGCGGGCCGCCTTCGGCGCCGGCTTCGATACCCTGCTTGCCGGGTTTGATGCGGTCCTCTCACCCGCCTGTTCGGTTCTGCCCTTCAAGGCGGGTGAGGAAGTCCCGCCCGGGTCAGGGCTCAGGCGTTGGACGGAATGGGCGGGCTTCAGCTATCCGGTCAATCTTGCCCAGGCGCCCGCTGTCGTCATCCGGTCGGAACTGCTGCCGCTGGGGCTCCCGGTCGGGCTTCAGGTCATCGGCAAGCGCGGCGCGGACGGAGAGGTTCTCGCCATCGCCGCTGCGCTCGAAGGCCTCTACGCGGCGTGACCGCTCGCAACGAGGGTCAAAGCCAGTTTCTGCACTCCGGCAAAATCCACCTTGCCGGAGCCAAGCAGGGGCACGGCGGCAACCACATGGATCTCCGCCGGCACCATCAGTTCCGTGGCACCCCGGCTCCGCGCATGGGCGATGAAGAGTGAGCGGTCAGCCTCAGCCTGTTCCGTAAACAGAATGATGCGCTCGCCCTTGCGCGCATCGGGAACGGCGGCGGCGGCCGAGATCGCATCCGGCCAAAGCTCGGCCGCCAGCAGATCGACCGCCTGGAGCGAGACCATTTCACCGCCGAGCTTGGCAAAGCGCTTGGCCCGCCCGCGGATCGTGATGAATCCATCCGCGTCGATCGTCACGATGTCACCGGTATCGTGCCAGCCGTCGGGCGGGGGGTCGATCACACCCGGGGTTTCGGCCCGCAGATAGCCGAGCATGACATTGGGGCCGCGCACCACCAGCCGGCCGCCCTCGGCTATCCCCGGCACGGGCTCCAGCCGCGCTTCTATCCCCGGCAGCATGCGGCCAACCGTGCCGAGACGGTTGAAGTCGGGGGTATTGAGGGCGAGCACAGGGCCCGTTTCGGTCACGCCATAGCCCTCCAGCAGATGGATGCCGAATTTTTCGAGATAGAGGGCGCGCGTCGCGGCTTTTACCGGCTCCGCCCCGGCCACGACATAGCGCAGCAGGCGGAAATCATCAGGCCCGGCATTGCGCGCATAACCGGCCAGGAAGGTATCGGTGCCGATCACCACGGTCGAACGGGTCGTGCGGATCAGCTCCGGGATCGCTTTGTAATGCAGCGGCGAGGGGTACATGAAAACCGACACGCCGTAGACCAGCGGCAGCACCAGCCCGCAGGTCAGCCCGAAGGAATGGAACATGGGCAGGACGTTGAAGATCTTGTCCTCCGGCCCGTAGTCGATGCACGCCGCGACCTGGGCGATATTGGCGAGCATGGCGCGGTGGCTGATCACCACGCCCTTCGGCGTCCCTTCCGAGCCTGAGGTAAACACGATGGCCGCCGCATGGTCCGCCCTCGTCCGCATGATCGGGCGGTCGCCTTGCAGAAGGCCGCGCAGCTTGTCGAGGAGCGTGATCTGCTTGCGGATGTCTTCGAGGTAGATGATGCGCGGGCGCTGGCCCTCCGGCGCTGCCTCCAGCCCCTCGATCAGCCGTTCCAGCTGCCCTTTCAGGATGAAGGCGCGCGAGGTCAGGATCACCCGCACCTCGGCCGCCCGGCAGGCCGCAAGCAGATTGGCCGCACCCGCGGTGAAGTTCAGCATCGTCGGCACCCGGCCGGAGGAGACGAGGCCGAGCACCAGCGCCATGGTCGCATTGGCATTGGGCATGAGCACGCCGACCGCCTCGCGCGGGGCGGAGAGGGGGGCGAGCTTGCGGCCCAGAATGGCGGCGCCCAGCAACAGACGCTTGTAGGTGATGCTGCCCGATGTCGTGTCCTCGGCCGCCACGCGCTGCTTGCCGTAGCGGCGGGCGGCTTCGGCCGCGGCCTCGAAGATCGTCATATCGGTCGCGGCATCGTCCCAGCCGAGGTCAAAGACGGGTCCGCCGGCCGCAGCCGAAGCGGCCGCTGTTCCGCCGGCGGGCAAGGTGGCCAACATGATGCCTGCGGTCGCCAGGGAGGCGAGGCCGAGAAGGCCGAAGAGCAGCGGCACGCCGAGCCCCAGGGCCAGCAGCCCGGCCACGAGCAGCGCGCCGAGCGCCATCGCCCCTGCCGAAATGACATTGGCGCCGGCAACCGTGCGCGCGCGCCGGTCCGGCCTCGCCCAGGCCTGGATGGCGGCAAAGGTCGGCACGGCCAGCAGCCCGCCGGAAATCGCTGTCAGCATGAGATCACCCAGGACATGGGGCACAAGATAATGCCGCCCGGCGGCGCCCGCCGCCACGCGCCAGAGGTCGAGCATGAAGAGCCCGGCGAGCGCCGCGCCGATGACCGGGGGGATCAGCCGCACCCGCCCGCCCGCGATCCGCGCGGCGAGCAGCGAGCCCGCCGCGATGCCGATGCAGAAGAGCAGGAGCGCGACGGTCGCGACCGCCCGGCTGCCGCCCAGGGATTGCTTGATCAGCGCCGGCAGCAGGCTGAGGGCGATGGCGCCCACCAGCCAGAACCAGGCGGAGGCGAGTGCGGCCCACCAGATGCGCCGGTCCTGTCGCAAGTCGGCGACCAGGGCCAGGGTCGAGCGCAGGATATTGCCGTCAATGCGCAGCGCGGGCGCGGCCTCGCCCGTGCCCGGAATCAGCCGGGCCGCCACCCAGCTCAGCACGGCAAAGACGAGAACGGTGATGGCGAGAGCCACAGGGCCGTGCGGCACGCCGGAGACAAAGCCGCCCGCAACCGTGCCCATGATGATGGCGAGGAAGGTCGCGCCTTCCACCAGCGCATTGGCGGCGGGCAGCGCCTCGCTTGGCAGATGGTCCGGCAGGATGCCGTATTTCACCGGGCCGAAGAGGGCCGAGAGCGTGCCGAAGGCGAAGAGGGCGAGGAAGAGGACCGGCACGCTCTGGGCCAGGAAGCCCGCGACCGCGATGACGGAGGCCGCCATTTCCACGAGCTTGATGCGCTCCGCGAGGCGCGCCTTGTCGAAACGGTCCGCCATCTCGCCGCCGAGTGCCGAGAGGAAGAAGAACGGCAGGATGAACAGCGCGCCCGCCAGGGTGACCAGTATATTGGCCGTATGCGGGGGTTCGCCCGCGCCCGCGGCTGCACCCGCGGCTGCGCCCGTCGCACCCCAGAGGATGAGAAAAAGCAGGGCGTTCTTGAGGAAGTTGTCGTTGAAGGCGGCCAAGAACTGGCACCAGAACAGCGGCGCGAACCGGCGTTTTCCCAGGAGCGATAGGATCATGTCGTGTCGGTCTCCTCGCAGCCGCCGCGGCCATGCTCATGGCGGCTATTCTTCTTGCAGGCGGCATCAGGCATCGGAAATGATGCGCTGACCCGCTGTATAGCGTCGAAAAGGTTTCCCTCAGACGGGCGCTCGGCTATGCCGCCCCCAGAGATCGAACGGAACGAAAACCCATGCCCGATACTGCCATCACCTCTCCTGCCACAGATTACAAGGTTCGCGATTTCAGCCTGGCCGATTGGGGCCGCAAGGAAATCTCGATGGCCGAGGACGAAATGCCCGGCCTGATGGCGCTTAGGGCCGAATACGGCAATGCCAAGCCGCTCGCCGGCGCGCGCATCGCCGGCTGCCTGCACATGACGATCCAGACCGCCGTGCTGATCGAGACGCTGGTGGCGCTGGGCGCGACCGTCCGCTGGTCCTCCTGCAACATCTTCTCGACGCAGGATCACGCCGCCGCGGGCATCGCCGCCGCCGGCATCCCGGTCTTCGCCTGGAAGGGCATGAACGAGGAAGAGTTCTGGTGGTGCATCGAACAGACGGTGCGCGGCCCGGACGGCTGGACCCCGAACATGATCCTGGATGATGGCGGCGACCTCACCGTGCTGATGCACGACAAATATCCGGAGATGCTGGCCGATGTGCGTGGCATTTCCGAGGAGACGACGACCGGCGTGCACCGCCTCTGGGAGATGGCCAAGGCCGGCAAGCTCCTGGTGCCCGCCATCAACGTCAACGACAGCGTGACCAAGTCGAAGTTCGACAATCTCTACGGCTGCCGTGAAAGCCTGGTGGACGCGATCCGCCGCGGCACGGACGTCATGCTCGCCGGCAAGGTCGCGGTCGTCGCGGGCTTCGGCGATGTCGGCAAGGGCTCCGCTGCCAGCTTGCGCAATGGCGGCTGCCGCGTGCTGGTGACGGAAGCCGATCCGATCTGCGCGCTGCAGGCGGCGATGGAAGGCTATGAGGTCGTGACGATGGAAGACGCCGCCCCGCGCGGCGACATCTTCGTCACCGCCACCGGCAATGTCGATGTCATCACCATCGAGCATATGCGCGCGATGAAGAACCGTGCCATCGTCTGCAACATCGGTCATTTCGACAGCGAGATTCAGATCGAGGCGCTGCGCAACTACACGCTGGGACAATGTGAAGCCGCAGGTCGACGAGGTCGTCTTCCCTGACGGCAAGCGTCTCATCGTGCTCAGCGAGGGCCGC
Organism: uncultured Alphaproteobacteria bacterium; assembly: GCA_963834475.1. Taxonomy (GTDB): domain Bacteria; phylum Pseudomonadota; class Alphaproteobacteria; order Acetobacterales; family Acetobacteraceae; genus Acidisoma. The sequence goes on from CAWIBZ010000006.1 coordinate 34,233, forward strand.
CTGGTGAATCTCGGCAATGCCACCGGCCATCCGAGCTTCGTGATGTCCGCCTCCTTCACCAACCAGGTGCTGGCCCAGCTCGAACTCTGGACGGCCGACGCCCGGCACCTACGAGAAGCGGGTCTATACGCTGCCGAAGGCGCTGGACGAGAAGGTCGCGGCCCTGCACCTCGCCAAGGTCGGCGCCAAGCTGACCAGGCTGAGCCAGAAGCAGGCCGATTACATCGGCGCCGCCAGCGTCAACGGCCCCTTCAAGCACGACCTCTATCGTTACTGAGACGTTCGTCGTCCCCGGGCTTGTCCCGGGGACCGACCCGGGGGGAACGCTCGAACGGGTCGATCCGCGCAACGAGTGCGCGGATGACAGTTTTGAATGCGTGGTTGAACAGAGAAGGTCGTTCCCGGGCTCGCCCCCGGGACGAGCCTACAGGTGCAGGAGCAGGCGCTTCGCCTACACCTTTACCGCCGCAAATCCCCGCAGCAGCAGCGCCGTTTCATGCAGCGGCAGGCCGACAACCCCCGAATAGCTCCCCGCGAGATAGCGCACGAAACGCGCGGCCTCGCCCTGAATGGCATAGCCCCCCGCCTTGCCTTGCCATTCGCCGCCCGCGATGTACCCCTCGATCTCCTGAGGCGTCAGCCGGGCAAAGGTCACGATCGTTTCCACCAGCCGCTCGCGCAGGCGATCGCCCTTCTGGACGACAACCGCCGTCAGCACGCGGTGCCGCCGGCCGGAGAGCAGAGACAGGCAGGCGCGCGCCTGATCCGCGCTTTCTGCCTTGGGCAGAATGCGCCGCCCGGCCGAGACCACGGTATCGGCCGCGAGCACAGGGATTGCGGGCAAGGTTTAGACACAGCCTCGGCCTTGGCCCGTGCGATGCGGCACGCATAAGCACGCGGCAACTCGCCCCGAGCCGGTGTCTCATCGACATTGGGGACAAGGATGCGTTCGGGCTGCAAACCAAGCTGAGCAAGAAGCTCGAGGCGGCGGGGGCTGGCAGAGGCCAGAACCAGGCCGCAGTTAGCGAAGGTTCTTATTACTTGAACCGGAAGGTGATGCGACCCTTGGTGAGGTCGTAGGGCGTCATTTCAACATTGACGCGGTCGCCTGCGAGCACGCGGATACGGTTCTTGCGCATCTTGCCGCTGGTATGGGCCAGGATAACGTGGTCATTGTCGAGTTTCACGCGGAACATGGCGTTGGGCAGAAGCTCCGAAACCATGCCGCTGAACTCGATCATGTCCTCTTTTGACATAGATCGGTCATATTCCTTTGATTGCCAACGATAGCGGAGTAAATGGCGTGCCGCTACGCCCCGGTCAAGCTTTCCCTGGCCCGGATGGGGAGAGGATGCAACAGGGCTGTCAATCGGCTCTTGCAGGGCCGGTTAGCGGTCGGCCCCGATCACAGGATCGGAGCCGTTACCCTGAAAGGCGCCCTTGCTCCCCTCAGCGGGGGGTGAGCACCATGACCATCTGACGGTTTTCCATCTTGGGCATCTGCTCGACCTTGCTCTGCTCGTCCATATCGGCACGGATACGTTCCAGCACGCGCACGCCGATGTCCTGATGGGCCATTTCACGGCCACGGAAGCGGAGCGTGACCTTGACCTTGTCGCCTTCCTCGATGAAGGACTTCATGGCGCGAAGCTTCACCTGGTAGTCGTTCTCGTCGATATTCGGGCGCACCTTGATCTCTTTGATCTCGATGACCCTCTGGCGCTTCCTGGCCTCGTTCTTCTTTTTCTGCTGTTCGTACTTGAACTTGCCGTAGTCGAGAATCTTGACGACCGGCGGCTCAGCATTCGGGCTGATTTCCAGAAGATCAAGACCGACCTGGAACGCGCGCTGCAGCGCATCCCGGCTGCTCATCACACCAATCATCTCGCCATCCTGGTCGATCAGGCGAACCTGAGCCGAGCGGATTTCTTCATTCACACGCGGACCGTCACCACGCGGCGGTGTGGGGGCTTGGGGTGGCCTAGGGATGAGCCTCTCCTGTCATTGTTGGATCGATAACTGTGCCGTTGCCGGGATGGAACGGATAGCTTTCCGCATGGCGGGATGCAATCCTATCCATCCGAGTAGGCCTTACTATCAGTGATCGCGCCACCTCTCCGCAAGAGGCGGCGCGAACAGGCCTGCGTTGCCGGATATGAGCGAAACCTTATGAAGCGGCGCGCTGGTCGGGCGGCGTGGCTTCCGCGGCGAGCGTCGCCACAGCCTCGGCGAGGTCCAGCACCTCCTGCTCCTCGCTGCCGAGGCGACGCAGGCTGACCTGGCGGAGTTCCGCCTCGCGCCGGCCGACGACGGCGATCACCGGCACATGGGCGAGGCTGTGCTCGCGCACCTTGGCGTTGATCTTTTCGTTGCGCAGATCGGTCTGCACGACAAGCCCCTGCGCCCGCATCAAGGCCGCGACCTCTTCCGCGTAGTCATTGGCGTCCGAGACGATCGGCGCGACCACCACCTGCACCGGCGCCAGCCAGAGCGGGAAGCGGCCGGCATATTGCTCGATCAGGATGCCGAGGAAGCGCTCGAAGCTGCCGAGGATCGCGCGGTGCAGCATGACCGGGCGGTGCTTCGCGCCGTCCTCGCCGATATATTCGGCGCCCAGCCGCTCGGGCAGGACGTAATCGACCTGCAGCGTGCCGCACTGCCAGTCGCGGCCGATGGCGTCGCGCAGCACGAATTCGAGCTTCGGCCCGTAGAAGGCGCCTTCGCCGGGGTTGTCCTCATAGGCGACGCCGGCCTCGCGCGCAGGCGTCTGCAGCGCGTGCTTCGGCCCGGTCCCATTGCGCGTCGCTGCCGGCGCGCGTCTCCGGCCGGTCGGAGAATTTCACGCGGAACTCGTCGAAGCCGAGATCGCGGTAGATCGAGGAGAGCAGCGTCGACGAAGCGCACCGTCTCCGACCCGATCTGGTCCTCGGTGCAGAAGATATGCGCGTCGTCCTGCGTGAAGGCGCGCACGCGCATGATGCCGTGCAGCGCGCCCGAGGGCTCGTAGCGATGGCAGGAGCCGAACTCCGCCATGCGCAGCGGCAGTTCGCGGTAGGAGCGCAGGCCCTGGTTGAAGATCTGCACATGGCAGGGGCAGTTCATCGGCTTCAGCGCCAGGGTGATGTCCGGCTCCTCGTCGACCGTCGCGACGAACATGTTCTGGCGGAATTTTTCCCAGTGGCCGGAGGCTTCCCACAGCGCGCGGTCGACCAGCTGCGGCGTCTTGACCTCCTGGTAGCCGGCGGCGTCCAGGCGGCGGCGCATGTAGCTTTCGAGCGTGCGGTAGAGGCGCCAGCCCTTCGGGTGCCAGAAGACCGAGCCCTGCGCTTCCTTCCTGCATGTGGAAGAGGTCCATCGCGCGCGCCGATGCGGCGGTGGTCGCGCTGCTCGGCCTCCTCGAGCAGCTGCAGATAGGCGTCGAGTTCCTTCTGGTCGCGCCAGGCGGTGCCGTAGATGCGGCTGCAGCATGGCGTTGCGGTGGTCGCCGCGCCAATAGGCGCCGGCCACCTTCATCAGCTTGAAGGCGGTGCCGACATCGCCGGTGGCGCGCATGTGCGGGCCGCGGCAGAGGTCGATCCAGTCGCCCTGGCGGTAGAGGGTGATCGTCTCGGTGGCCGGCAGGTCCCGGATCAGCTCGGCCTTGTAGCGCTCGCCGCGCTCCTCGAAGAAGGCGATGGCCGTCGTCGCGGTCCCAGACCTCGCGCGTGAACGGCGCGTTGGCGGCGACGATCTCGCGCATCTTCGCCTCGATCGCCGGCAGATCCTCGGGCGTGAAGGGCTCGTTGCGGGCGAAGTCGTAATAGAAGCCGTTCTCGATCGCGGGGCCGATGGTCACCTGCGTGCCGGGATACAGCGCCTGCACGGCCTCGGCCAGCACATGCGCCGCATCGTGGCGGATCAGCTCCAGCGCTTCGGGGTCCTTGCGCGTGACGAAGGTGACGGCGGCGTCGTGCTCGATCGTGCGGGAGAGGTCGAGCAGCTTGCCGTCGACCCGCATGGCGAGGGCGGCGCGGGCGAGGCCGGGGCCGATATCGGCCGCCACCGTAGTGCCGGTGACGGGGCCCGCGAAATGGCGCACGGAGCCGTCAGGCAGGGTGATGGCGGGCATGGCAGATCTCTCGGTTAAAGGCCGCAGGTGACAGGGGTAAGGGCGCCTATCTAGGGTGCAGGCCGCTTGAGCCGCAAGCCTCCGGCGGTCAGTGCTGATCCGTGAGGGCTCGGCGACGGCTCGGCCAGGGGGCCGAGGGCCGCATCGACGCCGAAGGGGCCGGGCAGGCTGCCGTTCGGAAAGAGCCGGTTCACATGGCCCATCTTGCGGCCGGGCCGTGCGTCCGCCTTGCCGTAGTGATGCGGGATGAGGCCGGGCGTCGCCAGGATCGCGGGCCAGAGCGCCATGTCGTCCGGCCCGATGAGGTTCTTCATCACCGCGTCCGAATGGCGGGTGGCGGGCGGCAGCGGCAGGCCGGCAACGGCGCGGATATGCATCTCGAACTGGCTGGCGGGGCAGGCATCCATCGTCCAGTGGCCGGAATTATGCGGCCGCGGCGCGATTTCGTTGACGCGCAGCGTGCCGTCCCGGTCGACGAACATCTCGACGGCGAGAAGCCCGACGAGGCCGAGCGCCTCCGCGACTTGTCTGCCGAGCGCCTGCGCGCTCAGCGCCGTCTCGTCGGTGATGCGGGCGGGGGCGAAGGTGAGGTCGAGAATGCCGCCCTTGTGCTGGTTCTCGACCGTATCGAAGCTCGCCATCTGCGCCGTCCGCGCCGCGCGCGACGATGACGCTCACCTCGCAGGCGAAATCGACGAAGCCTTCGAGCACGAGCGGCTTGCGGCGCAAGGCGCGCGAAGGCGGCTTCGGCTTCCTCGGGCGTGGAGACCCGGGCCTGGCCGCGCCCGTCATAGCCGAGGCGGCTGGTCTTCAGGATCGCGGGCAGGCCGATCGTGGCAATCGCAGCCTGGAGGCTCGCCGTGTCCGTCACCTCTGCCCAAGGGGCGGTCGGCACGCCGGCGCCGTTGAGGAAGGATTTTTCGAGCAATGCGGTCCTGGCTGATGCCGAGGATGCGCGGGGAGGGGTGGACCGGCTTGCAGTTCCGCCAGAAGGGCGAGCCCCTCGGCGCTGACATTCTCGAACTCGAAGGTGACGACATCGACGCGCATCGGCGAAGCGCGCGCAGCGCGTCCGGGTCCTCATAGGCGCCGAGCGTCATGCCGGCGGCGACCTGGGCGGCTGGCCCGTCCGCTTCCTGGGTCAGGATATGGGCGCGGTAGCCGAGGCGGGCGGCCGCCATCGCGGACATGCGGCCGAGCTGGCCGCCGCCGACGATGCCGATGGTGCATCCCGGAGCGCAGCGTCACGGCTGCGGGCTCCTCGGCCGGTTCATGGGCCACGGCCTCGGTCTGCGTCGCGCGCCAGGTCTCCAGCCGCTCGGCAAGGTGAGGGTCCGAGAGGCTGAGGATGGCGGCAGCCGTCAGCGCGGCGTTGATGGCGCCGGCGCGGCCGATGGCGAAGGTGCTGACAGGCACGCCGCCCGGCATCTGGACGATGGAGAGCAGGCTGTCCATGCCCTTCAGCGCGTGGCTTTCAACCGGCACGCCGAGCACGGGCAGGATGGTCCAGGCAGGCGCACATGCCGGGCAGGTGGGCGGCCCCGCCGGCGCCGGCAATGATGACCTTGAGGCCACGGCCGCGCGCTGTCTTGGCGTAGTCGGCCAGACGGTCGGGCGTACGATGGGCCGAGACGATGCGGGTCTCATAGGGAATATGCAGCGCGGCCAGGGTTTCGGCGGCATGGCGCATGGTCGCCCAATCGGACTGGCTCCCCATGATGACGCCGACAGCGGCGGGATGCCAATCGGCCGGATGGCTGGCATGGGGGGGCGGCTCAGTCGTCATGGGAATCCGTCAGGCGATGTTGTCGGGGATAAGGCGGCTTTCGAGACGCGCGATCTCATCCTTGAGGGAAAGTTTGCGCTTCTTGAGACGCTGCACACTGAGCTGGTCCTGCGCACCGAGTTCGCTCATCCGGATGATGACCGTATCAAGGTCCCGGTGTTCGCTACGAAGCTCATGCAGGCGGCGCAACAGCGTGTCACGATCAGAGAGCATGGGGCCTGCTTAGCACGGGGCGACGGCTGCTCATACCCTCGCGCCTTGGAGGTATGCAATCGCGATAATGTGTGCTTTTCCGCTGGAAAGCGTCTGCGCGGCGGCAGTAGCCTTTTGCTTCCGCCCTGGCGCATCAGCGCAAGGCGCGGAATTTACATCGATGCTTGTCAGAAGGGAGTTCCCATGAACCTGCAGGCCCGTATCGACACGCTCAGAGAGCGCCACGCCAGCCTGGAAGCGCGACTTGCCTCTGAAGATAGTCGCCCCGCTCCGGATAGCGAAACGATCAACTCCCTCAAGCGCGAAAAACTCAGACTGAAAGAAGAGATGGACCGGCTGTCCGCAAGCCACCACCATTAACCGCCGGACCGGCACAGTCCCCGAAAAAGGGTAGGCGCAATGCCTACCCTTTTTTGTGTCCGGTTTTTGTGTCCGGCAAGTCGGGCGCGGCCAGCGAGCTGCCGCCCCCCGGGCTGGGCGCCCGCCGATCAGGCCGCGTCGTTTTCGGTCATCGGCGGCGGGGGCGGCGGCACCTGCCGGCCTTCCTTGAGCAGCCGGTCATTCGCCTGGGCTACGGCTTCATTGAGGTCGCTCTGCTTGCAGAGGCCGAGGATCACCGGGTCGCGCGGCTTGATGTTGGCGCTGTTCCAATGGCTGCGCTCGCGCACCTTCTGGATGGTCTCCTTCGTGGTGCCCAGAAGCTTGGCCAATTGCTGTTCCGAGAGCTGCGGGTAGTTGCGCAGCAGGAAGGCGATCGCATCCGGCCGGTCATTCCGCTTGGCAACCGGCGTGTAGCGGCCGCCCTTGGTCTTCTTCGTGGTCGGCACGGCGGAGGCGAGGATGCGCAGGCGGGCGTTCGGGTTAGCCTCGCAGCGCGCGATATCATCTGCCGTCAGCTGGTTATTGGCGACAGGGTCATAGCCCATGATTCCCTGCGCCACCTCGCCATCGGCAATAGCCTGAACCTCAAGCGGATGCATGCCGCAGAATTCGGCAATCTGATCAAAGGTCAAACCGGTCTTGTCGATCAGCCAGACAGCAGTGGCTTTAGGCATCAGAGGGAGGGTCATTGTCGAAACACCTGAGGTCACCCGTGTGAACGCGGATGTGAGGTAAGCGGTTCATGTCCGGATCAAGCAGCGATATGGACATTGGCCCCGGCGGCGGTCAAGTCGCGAAACTCTGTTATGATAGTGGCACAGAGACCCTAGTGCCGCCCGGCCCGCGCGATGTCCGCTAGGGCGCGGGCCGGGCCGCCGCATTGCCAAGCCGCTCGCAATGCCAGGTCCGCACCTCGTAGGGGTGGGGCTCGCTGACAAAAACGAGCATGCGGTAGCCGCCCCGGTCAAAGGCCAGTTCCGGTGCTTCCCTGAGGCCGATGCCGGTCAGCAGCATGCAGGAGGCTGAATTCGTTTCCCGCGCGACCGCGATGACGCGGGGGATGCCTGCCCGCTCATGGGCGAAATGAAGCGCAGCGGTGGCGGCCTCGCGGGCAAGGCCATGGCCGCGCGCTTCCGGCCAGAAGGCGAAGCGCAGCGCCATGCCGCGGCCATCGGCGCGCTTGTGGATGCCGGCAATGCCGTAGAAGGCACCCGTGTCCCGGTCCCGCGCCGCCCACAGGCCGATGCCAAGCGCGCCCCAGGCCCGCACGTCCTCGGCCAGCTCCTCCATCGTCTGTTCGGCGGCGCGCACGCCGCCCAGCATCATGGCGAAGGCACGCGGATCCGCCTTCAGCGCGACGATATCGGCCCCATCCGTGCCAGAGACCGGCCGCATGACCAGGCGGCCGGTGCGCAGCACCCAAGCGGGATTCCACCCGAACTCGCCGGGCATCTGCAAATCGTGGTCGCTCACGGCTGGTTGCCTTCGGGCAACCGGGCTCCTCGCCCGGTCGACGCCTTAGCGGGCGAGGGGACGGTATTTGATGCGATGGGGCTCGGTTGCCTGGGCGCCGAGACGACGTCGCTTATCCTCTTCATAGTCCTGGAAGTTGCCCTCGAACCATTCGACATGGCTGTCGCCTTCGAAGGCGAGGATGTGGGTCGCGAGACGGTCGAGGAACCAGCGGTCATGGCTGATGATCACGGCGCAGCCAGGGAATTCGGCAAGGGCCTCTTCCAGGGCGCGCAGCGTGTCGACGTCGAGATCGTTGGTCGGTTCGTCGAGCAGGATGACGTTGGCTTCGCTCTGCAGCATCTTGGCGAGGTGCACGCGGTTGCGCTCGCCGCCCGAGAGGATGCCGACCTTCTTCTGCTGGTCGGAGCCCTTGAAGTTGAAGGCGCCGACATAGGCGCGGGAGGCGACGGTGCGCTTGCCGAGATGGATCACGTCGGTGCCGCCGGAGATTTCCTCCCAGACATTCTTGTTCGGGTCCAGGCTGTCGCGCGACTGGTCGACATAGCCGAGCTTGACCGTCTCGCCGATCTTGAGACTGCCCTCATCCGCCGTCTCGGCGCCCATGATCATGCGGAACAGGGTCGACTTGCCGGCGCCGTTCGGCCCGATGACACCGACGATGCCGCCCGGCGGCAGCTTGAAGTTCAGCCCATCGATGAGCAGCCTGTCGCCGAAGCCCTTCTTGAGATCCACCGCCTCGATCACCGTGCCGCCGAGGCGCGGGCCGGGCGGGATGACGATTTCGGCGACACCGCCGGCGCGCTCCTGGCTCGCCTGCAGCATTTCCTCATAGCGCTTGATGCGCGCCTGGCTCTTGGTCTGGCGGGCCCGCGGGGAGGAGGCAATCCATTCCTGCTCGGCGGCCAGAGCCCGCTGGCGGGCCGTCTCTTCCTTCTCTTCCTGGGCAAGGCGCTTGCGCTTCTGGTCGAGCCAGGAGGAGTAGTTGCCCTCGAAGGGATAGCCGCGGCCACGCTCGATTTCGAGGATCCAGTTGGTCACGTTGTCGAGGAAGTAGCGGTCATGGGTGATGATCATCACCGTGCCGGCGAATTCCCGCAGCGTATGTTCGAGCCAGGCGACGCTTTCGGCGTCGAGATGGTTGGTCGGCTCGTCGAGCAGCAGGAGGTCGGGCTTTTCCAGCAGCAGGCGGCAGAGTGCGACGCGGCGGCGCTCACCGCCGGACAGCTTCGTCACCTCGGCATCGGCCGGGGGGCAGCGCAGCGCATCGAGCGCGATCTCGATCTTGCGGTCCATCTCCCAGCCGTCGCCGGCATCGATCTTTTCCTGGAGCTTGGCCTGTTCGGCCAGGAGGTCGTTCATCTCCTCCTCCTCCATCGGCTCCATGAACTTTTCGGAGATTTCGTTGAAGCGGGCGAGCGCCGCCTTCACCTCGGCGAAGGCCTCGGCCACGTTCTCGCCCACCGTCTTGGTCGGGTCGAGCTGCGGCTCCTGCTCCAGATAGCCGACGCGCACGCCGTCCGCGGCCCAGGCCTCGCCGCCGAATTCCGTTTCGACACCCGCCATGATCTTGAGCAGCGTCGACTTGCCGGCGCCGTTCACGCCGAGCACGCCGATCTTCACGCCCGGCAGGAAGGAGAGGGTGATGCCTTTGAAGACCTCGCGCCCGCCCGGATAGGCCTTGGTCACATCCTTCATCACGTAGACATACTGGTAGGCAGCCATGGCGATGCTCCGAAAGCGCGCGGGGGAAGTGTGCTCTAGGCAATGTCGGGGTTGGGGGCAACCACCAAGCGGAGGTGGCTTCACTGCGCCCGGCAGGAATCGAACCCGCAACCAAGCCGTTATGAGCGGCCCGCTCTAACCGTTGAGCTACAGGCGCAGAGCACTGCGTATCCCTCACCCGGAGGGGCTTTGGCAAGCACCCTCCGGGCCGGCCTTTCGGCCAGGCCCTTTTCCCCGCGGCGTAAGGCGCTAAAACGCTGACGGAGCAGGGAGAGAAACACAATCATGTCAGCCACCACGCGCGGTGCGTCTCGCGACGCCATGGCGCCGAAGACCGGGCGCATCATCGTCGCCAGCCTCATCGGCACAGCGGTCGAGTTCTATGACTTCTACATCTACGGCACGGCGGCGGCGCTGGTGCTGGGACCGGTCTTCTTTCCGACCCATGTGCCGGAAGCGGAACAGCTCGCTGCCTTCCTGACCTTCGGCATCGCCTTTCTGGCGCGGCCCGTGGGCGCGTTCCTGTTCGGCCATTTCGGTGACCGGATCGGCCGCAAGTCGACACTCGTCGCCTCCATGCTGGTCATGGGCCTGTCGACGACGCTGATCGGTCTGCTGCCGGGCTACGGCACGGCGGGCATTCTGGCGCCCGTGCTGCTCTGCCTGCTGCGCCTCGGCCAGGGCATCGGCCTGGGTGGCGAGTGGGGCGGCGCCGCCCTGCTGGCGACGGAAAGCGCGCCGAAAGGCCGCCGCGCCTGGTTCGGCATGTTCCCGCAGCTCGGTCCATCGGTTGGGTTCCTGCTGTCGAACGGCCTCTTCCTGATCCTCTTTGCCGTGCTCACCAATGCGCAGTTCCTCGCCTGGGGCTGGCGCATTCCCTTCCTCGCCAGCGCCGTTCTGGTCGGCATCGGCCTTTATGTCCGCGGCCGTCTGCCGGAGACGGCGGCATTCCAGCGCAGCCTCGCCCGGCATGAGCGTGTCCGCCTGCCGGTGCGCGAGGTGCTGCTGCGCCAGGGCGTGCCGCTGCTGCAGGGCGGCTTCGCCATGGTCGTCTGCTACGCGCTCTTCTACATCTCGACCGTCTTCGCGCTCGGCTACGGCACCAAGACCGGCCATATTCCGCGCGAGACCTTCCTCGGCTTCCTGTGCATCGCGATCCTCGGCATGGCCATTGCGACCCCGGTTGCCGCGGCACTGGCAGACCGTTTCGGCCGCCGCCCCGTGCTCATCCTGGCCGCACTCGCCGCGGCGATTTCGGGATTCCTGACGGCGCCGCTGCTCGGCAGCGGCGAGCCGGGCCTCGTCCTGCTCTTTCTGGTGATCGAGCTGGTGCTGATGGGCTTCACCTTCGCGCCCATGGGGGCGCTGCTGCCCGAACTCTTCCCGACCAATCTGCGCTATTCCGGGGCCTCGGCCGCCTACAGCCTGGGTGGCATCCTCGGCGGCTCGCTTGCGCCCTATATTGCGCAGCGGCTTGTGGTCTATGGTGGCCTCCCCTGGGTCGGGCACTACATCACCGCCGCCGCCGTGATCAGCCTGCTTGCTGTCCTCTCCATGGCTGAAACCTCCGCGCGGGATCTGACCGCTCAGTGAGGGCTTTCGGCTTGGCAAGCGCTGGCAAATAGATGAGGTTACGGCCGTCTAATGTCTGAAAGGTCCGGAGACCACCATGGATGTGACCAAGATTCCCACCGGTAAGGCCCCGCCGGGGGATGTCAATGTCGTGATCGAGATCCCGCAGGGCTCGGCCGTCAAATACGAGGTCGACAAGGACAGCGGCGCCATCTTCGTCGATCGCTTCCTGTTCACGCCCATGGCCTATCCGGCGGCTTACGGCTTCATTCCGAACACGCTGTCCGAGGATGGCGACCCGGCGGACGCGCTCGTCCTGGTGCCGACGCAGGTTGTGCCCGGCGCGGTGATCCGCGCGCGGCCGATCGGCGTGCTCTTCATGGAAGACGAGTCCGGCAAGGACGAGAAGATCGTCTGCGTGCCGCACGACAAGGTGCATCCGCAGTTCAAGGACCAGACCGAGCTCGCGACCCTGCCCGAAATCACCCGCAAGGTGATCGAGCACTTCTTCACCCGCTACAAGGATCTGGAGCCCGGCAAGTGGGTGAAGGTTATCGGCTGGGGTGACCGCGCGGCCGCCGAAAAGGCGATCACGGCGGCGATCGCGGCTTTCGCGGCCAAGAAGGGCTGAGCCGGCGAAAAGTTGACAGCTGTCAACTCGTTTCGAATCAATGGGTTAGTGTCTCACGAGACACAGCATGCTAAAAGGGGCGGCGCGAGCCGCCCTTTTCTTTTGGGCGCGGCGACAGGAGACGGGAGATCGAGCCAGAGGCCGTGATGCTGGACCGGGAAGCGGCGCGGGCCGCCGTGGAAGACGGCGCGCGGCGCTATTTTGCGGCCCGGCGGGCGCGGGTCTCGCCCTTCGTCGACCGGCATTTCTCGTTCCAGGGCTCGCTCACGCTGCATCGCAAAGCGGTCGGCTGGGATATCGCCCGCGCGCCGCTGAACCTCACCCTGGCCGCCCCGCAGATGGCTCTCCTGGCCGGAGCCAAGGCTGCCCGGCGATTGGGTGCGGGGCGGGCCGCGACCCTGCTCGACCGCAAGATCCTGCTCCAGACCGATGTCGCGCAGGAGATCGAATGGCTCATCATGACCGAGCTTCTGGAATTGCCGGTGTCCCAGCGGCGGCGGGTCAGCGCGCGCAATGCCCTGACCGACGCCATTCTCGAATCGCCCTTCCTGGAAGGCAGTATCGAGAGCGTGCTGACGGAGATCGGCCGCCACCGGGCGGACCCCGCCTTCGCCGCCCGGCTGCGCGAGGCGATGGCGGAATACGGCGTGACGCGCGGCGCCGCCGCCGAGATCACGACCGGCCTTCTCAATCTCAGCGCGGGCGCGCTCGCGGTGCAGAAGCTGACGCCGGGCGCGGTGACGCTGGGGCCGGCGCTGGCCGGTGTCATCTCCCAGCATGTGGCGGTCAGCAGTTTTCCGCTCGGCGCCTGGGCGGCCTCGGCCTGGTATGTGCTGTTCCCGATCGCCCCTTCGGCGGGGCTGGTGATGACCACGACCGGCGGCCTGATGCTGGCCTCAGCCTCGCTCGCCGCCTTCGCCGGGATCATTGCCGACCCGGTGCAGCGGCGCCTCGGCCTGCATCAGAGGCGGCTGAAGGCCATGGTTGACGCGCTGGAGCGGCAGTTCTTCGACCCCGCCGCCCCCGGCTTCGCCGTGCATGACCATTACGTGGCCCGGCTTCTCGACCTGTTCGATATCCTCGGCGCCGCCGCCCGCTACGCCCGCTAGCCGAGCCATTTGCTCATGACGACGCGGGGCGCGACCTCGAAACCGAGATGCTCGTAGAAGGAGACGACCTGGGTATTGGTCTCCCGCACCAGGAGCTGGACTTTGACGACCCCTCTCTGCCGCAGCCAGGCTTCCGCCGCCGCCACCATCTGCCGCCCGGCACCCGTGCCGCGTGCCTCCGGTGCTGCGGCGACGTAGTAGAGCCAGCCGCGGTGGCCGTCATGCCCGACCATGACGCTGCCGCGGATCTCGCCCGTCTCATCCGCGCCGACCAGCACCTCCGAACTGGTGCCGGCAAGGGCGAAGCGGAAATCGGCGGCCGGGTCGTTATAGGCCACCACCAGACCGCAGGCGCGCCACAGGGCGACGACGCTGTCCTCGTCTTGCCGAACGGCGTTTCGGATCGTCAAAGGCATGGATAGGCGCTCCAGGATGTCGCGGCCGATACTGCACGCTCCAGCCGAAGCCGGGGAGGCCATCAGGCGAGGCTTGGGCCGTCGGCAAAAATCGGTATGGCATTCCCTCGCCAAGCGCCCATTCTGCGATTGGTGCCACTTGTCATGCGGCTGCGGTCGACGCTTCCTGGGCGGCGGGCACAATCCCAGCTTTTCGCCCCCGAGAGCGCACCCCAAGGAAGGTTCAGAACCCGGATGGAATACGGTCGCCGCTTCAAGTTTCTGGTCTGTGTGCCCTCCTTCACCGAGAGCGATCTGGAAGGCGTCAGGCTGCATCAGATCCTCGGCGAGATCGAGCAGGACGGCTACACGATCCTGCGCGCCCGGCGGGAGGAGGACGCGGAACTCGTCATCCGCACGGATGCGGCCATCGGCTGCGTGGTGGTCGACTGGGGCAAGAAGGGGGCGGCCGGCAAGTCCACCGGCCTGATCGACGTCATCCGCAAGCGCGGGCTCGATGTGCCGGTCATCATCCTCGTCCGCCGCCAGACGCTGGAGCAGATCCCGGTCGAGGTTCTCGACAATGTGGACGGCTTCATCTTCCTCGCCGAGGAAACGCCGGACTTCATCGCCAAGAACCTGGTCGCGCGCCTGCGGCAATATGCCGACAGCCTGAAGACGCCCTTCTTCGGCACGCTGGTGGATTATGCCGAGCAGGGCAACATGCTCTGGACCTGCCCCGGCCATAACGGCGGCGCCTTCTATCGCCGCAGCCCGATCGGCCGCATCTTCGTGGAGCACCTCGGCGAGGCGATCTTCCGCGACGATCTCGACAATTCCGTGCTGCAGCTGGGCGACCTCCTGACCCATGAAGGCCCGGCGCTCCGCGCCGAGCAGGAGGCCGCCAAGATCTTCGGCGCCGAGCGCACCTATTTCGTGCTCAACGGCACTTCATCCTCCAACAAGATCGTGCTCAACGCGCTGCTCGCGGAAGGCGACCTTGTTCTGTTCGACCGCAACAACCACAAGGCGGCGCATCATGGGGCGCTGCTGCTCGCCGGCGCGACACCGGTCTATGTCGAAACCGCGCGCAACGCGCATGGCCTGATCGGGCCGATGAGGCTCGACGCCCTGGACGAAAGCCGCTTGCGCGAGGCGATCCGCACCAATCCGGGGGTCCGCGACACAGAGGCATGGCGGCGCCCGCGCCCCTTCCGTGCTGCGGTGATAGAACAATGCACGTACGACGGTACCATCGTTTCGGCCGAGGAGATCGTCGCGCGCATCGGCCATCTTTGCGATTACATCCTGTTCGACGAAGCCTGGGCGGGCTTCATGAAGTTTCACCCGCTGTTTCGCGGACGCTTCGGCATGGGTCTGCAGAAGCTCGGGCCGGATGATCCCGGTATCGTCGTGACGCAGAGTTCGCACAAGCAGCTTGCGAGCTTCTCCCAGGCGTCGCAGATCCATGTGAAGGATTCGCATCTGACCGGCCAGCGCCGGCAGGTGACCTCGCAACGCTTCAACGAGATGTTCCTGCTGCACGCCTCCACCAGCCCCTTCTATCCGCTCTTCGCCTCGCTCGATGTCGGCGCGCAGATGATGAAGGGCCGCTCGGGCGAGGTGCTGTGGGATGATACCGTCCGCCTCGGTGTCGAACTGCGCAAGAAAATCCGCCTTGCCGCGCGCGAATACGGGGAGAACGAGGAAGACCCGGCACGCCGCTGGTTCTTTGAACCCTTCGTGCCGCGCTTCATCCAGCCCTCCGATGCAGCGCGGGGTCTTGAAGGCGTCCGCTGGGAGGATGCGGAGACCGATCTCCTGGCGAGCGACCCGGCGCAGTGGGAGTTGGCGCCGGATGAGGCCTGGCATGGCTTTCCCGGCACGGAAAAGGGCTGGGCGATCACCGACCCCAACAAGCTCACGATTCTGACCCCGGGCTTCAGCGACAGCACGGAGAGCCGTTACGCCGACCACGGCATCCCGGCACCCGTCGTCGCCGAATACCTGCGCGAAAACCGCATCGTGCCCGAGAAGAACGATCTCAATTCGCTGCTCTTCCTGCTGACGCCGGGCGTGGAAAGCAGCAAGGCCGGCACGCTGCTCTCGCACCTCGTCACCTTCAAGAAGCTGCATGACGAGAACCGCCCGCTGGAAGAGGTCTTCCCCGGCTTCGTGCAGCGCCGGCCGCAGCGCTATATGGGCGTGGGCCTGCGCGACCTTTGCGCCGAGATGCATGCCTTCTATTGCAAGAACGGAACCAGCGGACTGCAGGCCGCGCAGTTCCAGGCCGAGCATCTGCCCGAGATGGCCATGCATCCCCACGAGGCGACGCGGGAGCTGGTGCGCAACAATGTCGATTACGTGCCGCTCGATGAGACGGCGGGCCGCATTGCGGCGACGCTCTGGCTTGTCTATCCGCCGGGCATCGCGACCGTTGTGCCGGGTGAGCGCGTGGGCGGCCGGGCGCAACCGATGATCGACTACCTCAAGGTCTTCGAGCGGGCGGCGAACCTCTTCCCCGGCTTCGAGTCCGAGGTCCAGGGCCTCTATCGTGAGACCCGGGATGGGGTTATGCGCTTCTATACCTATGTGATCCGGGAGACGGGTGCGGCGTGATGGCGGCGGACGAGAAGGCGCTGGTGTTGTTTTCGGGCGGGCAGGATTCGGCGACCTGCCTCGCCTGGGCCCTGGCGCGCTTCGGCCATGTGGAGACGATCGGCTTCGATTACGGCCAGCGCCACAGGGTGGAACTAGACGTGCGGCCGGTGTTTCTGGCGCGGCTGAAGGAGCAGTTTCCGGACTGGGCAGCGCGGCTGGGCGAGGATCATGTGGTCGATGCCGGCGTCATCGGGCGCCTGAGCGAGACCGCGCTGACGCGGGAGACCGAGATCGCCATGCAGGCGGACGGGCTGCCGAATACCTTCGTGCCGGGCCGCAACCTGCTGTTCCTGACCATGGCGGCGGCGGTCGCGTACCGGCGCGGCATCAAGCATATCGTCACCGGCGTCTGCGAGACCGACTATTCCGGCTACCCGGATTGCCGGGATGACACCATCAAGGCCATGCAACTGGCGCTGAACCTCGGCATGGAGCGCCGCTTCGTGCTCCACACGCCGCTCATGTGGATCGACAAGGCGGCGACCTGGGAGCTGGCGGCAGAGCTTGGCGGCGCGGCGCTGGTCACGCTCGTCAATCGCGAGACCCATAGCTGCTACCTGGGGGACAGGGCGACGCTGCACCCCTGGGGCTACGGCTGCGGCCAGTGCCCGGCCTGCGCGCTCCGCGCCGAGGGCTGGGCGCGCTACGAGGCCCTTGGCAACCAGCCGGAGAAGGCCAGTTAACCGCACGGCTCTCTCCCGCTGATCTCCAGAGGATCTCCGCCTATGCATGCCGCCATCGACGTCGTGCTCACGCTCATCCTGCGTCTGGCCGGCGTCGTCATGGCCCTGAGCCTGGTCATCGAAGGCGGCCTGCGGCGTCTCCTCAACCAGGCCGGCATCCGGGGGGAGACGCAATCCGCCGTGCTGGTGGTGGCCGCCATCCTCGTCATCATCGTGGCGGTCAGGCGGCTCGGCCGGGTTTTCGGCTTCCTCATTGCCCTGCTGCTTGTCCTGATGATCCTCAACCTGCTGATGCCGGGCTTCCAGCTGCCGACGAGCGTGCATCCATGATGCGCCGCGCCGGAAGGGCCGGGGTGCATCTCACGCGCTGCTGACCAGCGGCGCGGCCCCTCATTCTCGCCCTCTTTGGGTCCTAAAACCGCGAAAACAAAAAGCGGGCATCAGTGATGACAGCCGACCTCGATACCAGGGAAGACGCCGCGCCCTCCGCCACTCTGGAGCTCGCAACCACGCGCAGCGTGCCGCTGACGGCTGTCGCGACCAGGACCGAGCATGATCTGCTGGGCGAGGCGGCCATTCCGGCTGCCGCCTATTGGGGCGTGCATTCGCTGCGCGCGGTCGAGAACTTTCCGATCTCGGGCGTGCCCGTCGGCCATTTTCCGGATCTCGTGCGCGCGCTTGCCATGGTCAAGCAGGCGGCGGCCCGCGCGAACCGCATCCTCGGCGCGCTGCCGCCCGCAAAGGCCGCCATGATCGAGCGCGCCTGCGAAGCGCTGCTGGCCAACACCGACTACCATGGCCAGTTCGTGGTCGATGCCGTGCAGGGCGGTGCCGGCACCTCCACCAATATGAACGCCAACGAGGTCATCGCGAACCTCGCTTTGACGCTCGCGGGGCATGGGCGCGGACGCTACGACCTCCTGCACCCGAATGACGACGTCAACATGGCGCAGTCGACCAACGACGCGTACCCCACGGCGCTGCGGGTCGCGACGCTCGAAGGCGTGAAGCCCTTGCGGCGCGCCCTGAAGGAGCTTTCGCTGGCGCTGAAGGAGAAGGGCGCCGAATTCGCCGACGTGCTCAAAATCGGCCGCACCCAGTTGCAGGATGCGGTGCCGATGACGCTCGGCCAGGAATTCGACGCCTTCCATGTCATGGTGAAGGAGGATGTGCAGCGGCTGGGCGAGATCACGGCGCTGTTCCACGAGGTCAATCTGGGGGCGACCGCGATCGGCACCGGCCTCAATGCCGATCCGCGCTATGCGTCGCTGGTGGTGGAGGAACTGGCGGCGATCAGCGGCCATTCCCTGACCCTCGCACCCAATCTCATCGAGGCGACCTCCGACATGGGCGCCTTCGTCCTGTTCTCCGGCCTGCTCAAGCGCATCGCCGTCAAGCTCTCCAAGATCTGCAACGACCTGCGGCTGCTCTCCAGCGGCCCGCGCACGGGGTTTGGGGAGATCAACCTGCCGCCGCGGCAGGCCGGCTCCTCCATCATGCCGGGGAAGGTCAATCCCGTGATCCCGGAAGTGGTGACCCAGGTCGCCTATCTCGTCATCGGCCATGACCTGACGGTGACGATGTGCGCGGAAGCCGGGCAGCTGCAGCTCAACGCCTTCGAGCCGACCATCGCCTATAGCGTCATGACGTCGCTGCGCATGCTGACCGCGGCCGTCGACAGCCTGACCAATCGCTGCATCCGCGGCATTACCGCCAACCGCGAGCATTGCCTGGACCTGGTCAATCGCAGTATCGGGCTCGTCACCGCGCTGGGTCCGACGCTGGGTTACGAGACCACCTCCCGCATCGCCAAGCGCGCCTTGAAGGAGGGCCGCGGCGTGCGCGAGATCGTGCTGGAGGAAGGCTTGCTGGATGAGCGCACATTGGATGAATTGCTGCGCATCGAGGCGATGACCCGGCCGTCCCGCTTCCTGACCCATCGCGCTGTCACCGCCCCCCAAGGATGACGTCTGCCGCTTTGGCTGCCGGGAAGGGGCGGCTGCTGCCCTGGGGGATCGGCCTCCTCCTCGTGATCGTCGCGATCCTCACGCGGTGGCCGACCTTCGTCATGAGCGTGATCGACTGGGACGAGAGCCTTTACGTCATCATGGCCCAGCAATGGTGGGCCGGGCACCTGCCCTATACGGCGGTTTGGGACAACAAGCCCATCGGCATCTATGCCATTTTTGCAGCATTCCAGGGCATCTTCGGCGACAGCATCTTTTCCATGCGCCTTGCCGGACTGCTCGCCATCATGGGCGTCGCCCTGCTCATCTGGCGGATCACGCGCCATATGTTGCGCGATCATCCATCCGGCCTCGCCGAGATCGCGGGCGGCGTCGCGGGCCTGCTTTGGCTCGGCACGACGATCGGCGATGACGGCCTTGCCGCCAATACCGAGATTTTCACGGAGGTCTTCACCTGTCTCGGCCTGCTCTGGGCCGTGACGCCGGGGGCGCCGATCAGGCCAGGGCGCGCAATCGGCATCGGCCTGTCGCTCGGCCTCGCCTTCATGGTGAAATACGTCGCGGTCTTCGACATGTTCGCCGTCTACTGCGCCATGCTGGTGCTGCCGGGGCGGGTGCGGCGGGGCGTGCCTGGCGTTGCCGATGCGATCCGCCTCGGCCTTCTCTTCAGCCTCGGCGCGCTGGCGCCCCTGCTCGCGACCTTGGGCCTCTATGCCGCCTACGGCCAGCTGCCGCAGATGATCGACGCCAGCATCCTCTCCAATATGCGGCGGGTTGCGGTGCCGCTCTCAGGCACCACTTTCCTGCGCGCCTATCGCGAACAGGCGGCGCTTTTCCCGGCACTTTACCTGTCGCTGCTCTGGCTTCTGGGCCTGATCGCCCGCCACCCGGCGCGGGGCCTGATCCTGGCTGCCTGGGTCGTGACGAGCAGCCTGGGTGTCGCCTCGGGCGGCCTCTATTTCAGCCATTACTTCCTGCAGCTTCTGCCCGCGCTCTGTGTCACAACCGCGATGATGCTGGCATCACTCTGGCAGTGGGCGCCGCGTATCGCGCGCTTTGGCATCGCCCTGCTCTTCATCCTCAGCCTGGTGCCGATGGGCCGCGCGGGCGGGGCAGAGCTTGGCCGCATGATCGCGGTCATGCGGGAACCGCCCGAGGGCTTCGGCCTTCAGCGCGGGACGCCGGCCGAAGTCGCGCATGATCTCAGGGCGGCCTTGGCCGAGGCGCCGGGTGGGACGGTTTATGTGTTTGACGGCGAGCCGGTGCTTTATGCGCTTCTGCGCGCGCCGCTTCCGACGCGCTATGTCTTCCCGTCCGTCCTGCTTTCGACGCTTCTGTCCCATACCGCGGGCATCGACCCGATGGCGGAATTGAACAGGATCCTCGCCGAGAAGCCTCTCTTCATCGTTCGCCGCACCAATCCCGATGACCAGAACGCGGCGACCCGCAACCTCGATGTCTATGCCGCGATGAGGGCGGCGCTCGGGCGCGATTACACGGTCTGGCGGTCTTACGGCACGATGGTCGTGTATCGCCGCCGTTCCTGAGCCGCGGGACGGTGCGCCGGCGGGGCTGGTGCGGCAGCAGGCGGCGCCGCAAGCTCTTCGATGATAGGACAACCGGCATGTCCGCTCGTCTCGCATTGATGCGCGAGGTGGCGGAGTGCCGCACTCATCTCGGCAATGGCCTGCGCCTTGGCATCGAGCGCGCTGGCATGGGCGAGCGCCAGCGCCCGCACCTCGTCCTTGGAGCGGTTCTCATCCCGCCAGAGCGCCAGCAGATCCCGCATCTGCTCGACCGAAAAGCCGAGACCCCGGGCGCGCTTGAGGAAGCGGAGCGTCTGCACGTCGCTGTCCTCATAGTGCCTGTAGCCTGCGGCCGAACGGCTCGCCGGCCGGATCAGCGCGATGCTTTCATAATAGCGGATCATCTTGGCAGAGACGCCGGAGGCGCCCGAGGCTTCGCCGATATTCATCATGCTGATCCATATCCGTCCCAATCTGCGCGCAACCAGGTTGCGGGACAGAGAAGAGGTGACCACAAGGAAGATAGGTTTGCCTGGCCGCAGGGTCAACGCGGGCGTCTTTGCCGCCTGCCACCTTCATGAGAACTCTCGGCCCGGAGTAGCAGGGATCATGGTGTGACGGAATGAGCTGGACTGAGACGAACGACAGGCTGCGCCGCCTGGAGCAGCGGCAGATCTTTTTCATCGGAGGTGCCCCGCGTTCAGGGACGACCTGGCTGCAGCAGATCATCGACAGCCACCCGGATGCTTCCTGCCGGGGCGAGGGGCTTTTCTCCAAGGATCTCTTTCCGCTGTTCGAGGACAGCATGGAGAAGCGCCGCAAGCAGCTCGATGACAAGAACCGGAGCGTCTTCAGCCATACCAGGGGCTACCCGCTCCCGGCCCCGGGCGACAGCGATTTCCTGGCGGCGAGCGCCATTCTGCTCGCCCTCGACGCACAGGCCGAAGGCCGCGACGCTCTCGCCTATGGCGAGAAGACGCCTGAGAATGTCTTCGCCTTTCCGCGCTTCAAGCGGCTCTTTCCGGGTGCCAAGTTCATCGGCATCGCCCGCGACCCGCGCGATGTCCTGACCTCGGCCTGGCACTTCTTCGGCAAAACATCAGCGACCGCCGACGATGACAGTGCAAAAATGGCCTTCGTCGATCTCGCCCTGCCCTCGCTCGTCGAAGGGATGCGGCAGATGATCGCGCTCGGGCGGACCTATGGCGGCGCCTGTCATATGGTGACCTATGAAGGGCTGCGCGCGGAGCCCGCCGCCCGCATCAGCGAGATTTTCGCCTTCCTCGGCCTGCCCGCCTCCGCTGGCCTTGTGGGTGACTGCCTGGAGAAGACCGCCTTTGAGCGAATGACGGGCGGCCGCCCGGCGGGCGAGGGTGTCAGCGGCTCGTTTCTCAGAAAGGGCGTGGTCGGCGACTGGCGTTCGACGCTCAGCCCGGCGATGAACGCGCGGATTCTTGAGCAGATGGGCTGGTCGTTTCCGCATTTCGGCTGGGTGCCCTAGGACCCGATGACTTTGGGTCCCAACGACCCAAAGTCTGACGCTCGCCCTCATGAAAAGGCCCGGAACGCGGCAGCGACTGGCGTGCTGCGTTCCGGGCCTTCTGCATTGTTGACGGCCGCTCGGCGGGCCGGACAAGGTCAGACCGCGGCGGATACTCCGGCGGCGATCATCCAGGTCTGCACACCCTGCGGCATCACACAATGAGACACTGGATCACCTCCTTTCAGTTGTTGACGACTGCGGGCAGTCTGTCACCCGCCGGCGCGCCGCTGCAAGCGGTTTTCTTGCCTCAGAACGTCAGGGTGAGCGCGGCGACGAGATTGTTGCCGCTGATCGGGCTGTCCAGGCTGTAGCCCAGACCCTGCTCGGTCACGCTGGCGATCAGCCGGACATGCTGTTGCTCAATCAACCGGTAACGCATGGTCAGGTCCACATCGTATTCGCCGCTCCGGGCGGTGGGCGGGGCGGCCAGTGCCGGGTCCTGCACGATGACCACGGGAAAGCCATCGGTCTTGGTGGGGCAGCCGACGAGGCCGTGTTCCACGGTCATTTGCGGACCGGACATGACGGCCGGGGCGAGGCTCGCACCCGCCCGGATGCAGAGCGCCGGATCCGGCGTTTGCCCCTGATGCAGGCCGAGCGCGGTTTCACCGGGTCCCGGCTTTGGGAAGAAGGGAATGCCCGCCGCGCTCGACAGGGCCGCCAGCATGGCGAGCGCCTGCGGGTTATCGGCCGCGCCCGCATGATAGGCGGTCACCGCCTGAAGTCTGACGGTGGTGCCCGAGACTGCAGCCGCGGCTTGGGCGAAAGCGGCACCGGCAGGCAGGCTCAGCAGGCCGATAGCGATCCCTGCGCGCGAAACGGCCTGTTCAAATGAAGGCCAAAACATGGCATCTCCAACACAATCTTGCCTCAATTGGCGCAGTCGTGCCGGAACCGATTGGTATTTGCAATTCCGAAGTTATGGTTTCAATGACCCAATTACGAAGGCTGTCATAAGGTTTTGAAAATGCTAAGTTAATGTCAGTAAACTTTTGTTGCGGTGCGGTATGACGGATGTGAGCAGGAATTTGGCGGAGAAATTGCTGGAGGCGCGGCGTTCGGGGGTCCCGATCGTGATGACCGGGGCGGAGCGCCCGGAGAGCGCGGCCGCCGCCTATGCCGTTCAGGAAGCAGTGACACGGGCGCTGGGGCCGATCGGCGGCTGGAAAGTGGGCGCCGCGGGGCCCGAGGCCCTGCCTTCCGGCGCGCCGCTGCCGGAGAGCGGCATCCTGCCCTCCGGCACGGTTCTGGACACGACCTTCACCAACCGGCTGGTGGAATCGGAAATCGCCTTCCGCATCGCGCACGACCTGCCGCCGCGCGCGGCGCCCTATACGCGCGATGAGGTCATCGCCGCGGTCGCGAGCTGCCACCCGGTGATCGAGGTCGTGCAGTGGCGCATCGGTGATTTTGCGACCGCCTCCCTGCCCGTGAAGCTCGCCGACAGCGTGGGCCACGGCGCGCTCATCGTGGGCGCCCCCATCGACGGCTGGCAGGCGCTCGATTTCCCGCGGCTGACCGTGACGCAGGAGATCGAGGGCGAGCCGCTCAAGCAAGCCCAGGGCAACCCGGCCGGCGAGATGATGCGGCTCATCGCCTGGCTCGCCAATCAGGGCGCGGTCTGGGCGGGCGGGCTGAAGGCCGGGCAGATCGTGACCTGCGGCTCCTGGACGGGCGCGCTGCCGGCTGGTGCCGGTGCCGCGGTGCAGGTGACATTTGCGGGAACATCCCCGGTGTCGCTGCGCTTCGCGCGCGCCTGACGCGGGGCTTGCTGCTATCCTTTCAGCCTCCGGGTTCGACCGGACAGGAGGAGAGGACAGATGGCAACAGAGAACGCCCGCGACGCGGGTCAGTTCACGATCGGCGGTGACCTCACGGTCACCCGCCTCGGCTTCGGCGCCATGCGGATTACGGGCAAGGGCATCTGGGGGGCCCCCGCCGATGTCGCGGAGGCAAAACGCACGCTGGCTCTGGTGCCGGAGCTTGGCATTGATTTCATTGATACGGCTGACAGCTACGGCCCTTACATCAGCGAGGATCTGATCGCTGAGGTGCTGGCGCCCTACAAGGGCCTGATCATCGCCACCAAGGGCGGCCTGACCCGCCATGGGCCGGATATCTGGCGCCCCGTCGGCCGGCCGGAATATCTTCGCCAATGCGTGCTGATGAGCCTGCGCCGCCTGCGCCAGGAGCGCATCGACCTCTGGCAGCTGCATCGCATCGACGCCCAGGTCCCGGCCGACGAGCAGTTCGGCGCCATCGCCGCCATGCAGAAGGAAGGGCTCATCCGGCATGTGGGTCTGAGCGAGGTCTCGGTCGCCGAGATCCAGGCTGCCGAGCGCTACTTCCCCGTGGTGACGGTGCAGAACCGCTACAACCTCGTCGACCGCAAGAGCGAGGACGTGCTCGATTATTGCGAGGCCAAGGGCATCGGCTTCATCCCCTGGGCGCCGCTCGCCGCCGGCAGCCTTGCCCGCCCGGGCTCCGTCCTGTCGCAGATCGCCGAAAAGCTCGGCACGGGGCCGAGCCAGGTGGCGCTCGCCTGGGTGCTCAAGCGCTCCCCCGTGATGCTGCCCATTCCGGGCACCGGCAGCACGGCGCATTTGCGCGAGAACGTGGCCGGCGCCTCCATCAAGCTCAGCGATGAGGATTTCAAGGCGCTGGACGCCCAGGGCCGGGACGAGGCCAGCAAGGCAGCGGGCTAAACCGGACCTCCCTGCCATCGCCTGACGGTTCGGGCGATGGCAGGGCCGCAGGGAAGGGGGCTGGACAGGTCCCCGCCCGGGCCGCCAAGTTCCCGGGCAAGAAGAACAACATCAGGACCGGGGGTTGGCATGGTCGTCCATGAAGTGCGGGTTCATCCGGAGGCAGACCGCCTACCGCGCGAGGCGCAACTCGCCTGGAAGATTGCGGAGGTCGCGGCCGATCCGGTGGCGGTCGAGCCCGCGGTTGCCGAGATGATCATCAACCGGGTGATCGACAACGCATCGGTCGCGATCGCGGCGATCAACCGCCGTCCCGTGACGACGGCGCGTGACCAGGCGCTGGCCCATGGCCGGCCCGGCGGCGCCACGGTTTTCGGCCTCGGCCCTGACAGGCGCGTTCATGCCGAATGGGCGGCCTGGGCCAATGGCACGGCGGTGCGCGAGCTTGACTACCACGACACCTTCCTGGCCGCCGATTACAGCCATCCGGGAGACAATATCCCGCCCATCCTGGCCGTCGCCCAGCAATGCGGCGCGGATGGTCAGGCGCTGGTGCGCGGCCTCGCGACGGGATACGAAATCCAGGTTGCTCTCGTGCGCGCGATCTGCCTGCACAAGCACAAGATCGACCATGTCGCGCACCTCGGCCCCTCGGCGGCTGCCGGCATCGGCACGCTGCTCGGCCTCCCGCCGCAGGTGATCTATCAATCCGTGCAGCAGGCCCTGCATGTGACGACGGCGACGCGCCAGAGCCGCAAGGGCGAGATCAGCTCCTGGAAGGCTTTCGCGCCGAGCCACGCCGGCAAGCTTGCCGTCGAGGCGGTGGATCGCGCCATGCGCGGGGAAGGCGCCCCGAGCCCGATTTACGAGGGCGAGGACAGCGTCATTGCCTGGATGCTGGACGGGCGCGACGCGCTGTACCATGTGCCGCTGCCGGGACCGGGCGAGGCCAAGCGCGCCATTCTCGACACCTACACCAAGGAACATTCCGCGGAATATCAAAGCCAGGCGCTGATCGACCTTGCCTTCCGCATGGGCGCGCGCATCGGGAATTTCGGCGATGTCGCCGATATCCTGATCAGGACCAGCCACCACACCCATTACGTCATCGGCACGGGATCGAACGACCCGCAGAAGTTCGACCCCCATGCCAGCCGCGAGACGCTTGACCATTCCATCATGTATATCGTGGCCGTGGCACTGCAGGATGGCGAATGGCACCATGTCCGCTCCTATCTGCCGGAGCGCGCGGCGCGGCCCGATACGGTGGCGCTGTGGCAGAAGATCCGAACGGTCGAAGATCCGGACTGGACGAAGCGCTATCACGCGGAGGACCCGGCGGTGAAGGCCTTCGGCGGGCGCATCGAAATCACGATGAAGGACGGTTCGGTGATCGCCGATGAACTTGCGGTCGCGAACGCCCATTCGCTGGGGGCGAAACCATGGGCGCGACCCGATTACATCGGAAAGTTCCGCACGCTGACCGATGGGATTGTCGACCGCGCGGAAGCCGAGCGCTTCCTGCAGGCGGCGGAAAGCATTCCCCTTCTCAAGGCGCACGACCTCGCGGAGTTGACGATTGCCTTGCCGGAAGGCGCCCTGGCGCAGGGCAAGTCGCGGGGAATTTTCAACGTCGGCTGATCTGGAAAGGGGGGAATGAGACAATGAGCGACAATGCGCCACGCCCGAAGAAATCCGTCGCCCTGTCGGGTGTTGTTGCCGGCAATACGGCGCTTTGCACCGTCGGCCGCACGGGCAACGACTTGCATTACCGGGGCTATAACATTCTCGATATTGCGCCGCGCTGCGTGTTTGAGGAGATCGCGCATCTCCTGATCCACGGCAGCCTGCCGACGCAGGCGGAACTGCGCAGCTATCGCGCCAAGCTGCGGGGCTATCGCGGCCTGCCGGCAGCACTCAAGACCGTGCTGGAGACGATACCGCCGGCGGCGCACCCGATGGATGTGCTGCGCAGCAGCGTCTCCGTCCTCGGCTCCCTCCTGCCCGAGGCGCCGGGGCATGATGCCGAGGGCGCCCGCGACATCGCCGACCGGCTGATCGCTTCGCTCGGCTCCATGCTGCTCTACTGGTATCACTTCGCGCAGCACGGCAAACGCATTGACACGGATACGGATGAGGAGGGCATCGCCGGGCATTTCCTGCACCTTCTGCATGGGGTGCGGCCGCCCGCTTTCTGGGTGCAGGCGATGGACACCTCGCTCAACCTCTATGCCGAACATGAGTTCAACGCCTCGACCTTTGCCGCACGCATCGTGGCCGGCACGGGGTCCGATCTCTATAGCGCGATTGCGGCGGGCATCGGCGCCTTGCGCGGGCCCAAGCATGGCGGCGCCAACGAAGTCGCCTTCGAGGTGCAGAAGCGCTATGCGAGCCCGGACGAGGCCGAGGCCGATATCCGCCGCCGGCTTGAGGCGCGCGAGGTCATCATCGGCTTCGGCCATCCGGTTTATACGGTCGCCGATCCGCGCAATGTCGTCATCAAGAAGGTCGCGCATGACCTGGCGGAGACTGACGGATCGCGCAAGATGTTCTCCATCGCCGAGCGCATCGAGAGCGTGATGATGGATGCCAAGCGCATGTTCCCGAACCTCGATTGGTTCAGCGCGGTGAGCTATCATCTCATGGGCGTGCCGACGGCGATGTTCACGCCGCTTTTCGTCGTAGCAAGAACGGCGGGCTGGTCGGCCCATGTGATCGAGCAACGGCAGGACGGGCGCATCATCCGCCCCTCTGCCAATTACACCGGCCCGGAGGATCTGCCCTTCGTGCCGCTTGCCCAAAGGGGAGCCTGAGCCATGCCCTATCTCATCGGCGCGGACCTGCCCGCGGAGCCGGCGGGCCTGCGGTTCCGCGCATTGCTCGACAAGCACGCCATCCTGCGCCTGCCCGGCGCGCATAACGGCATGGCCGCCCTTCAGGCGAAGGCGGCCGGCTTCGAGGCGCTCTATCTCTCGGGCGCTGCCATGACCGCCTCGATGGGCATTCCGGATCTCGGCATGATCACCGTCGATGAGGTGGCCTTCTTCATTCGCCAGATTGCGCGCGCCGCCGGCCTGCCGCTGCTGGTGGATGGCGATACCGGCTATGGCGAGGCGCTGAATGTCATGCACATGGTCCGCAGCTTCGAGGATGCGGGGGCGGCGGCGGTTCACCTCGAAGACCAGCTGTTGCCCAAGAAGTGCGGCCATCTCAACGACAAGAAGCTCGCCGACCCGCATGACATGGCGGCGAAAGTCGCCGCCGCCGCGCGGGCGCGCCGCCATCTCGTCATCATTGCCCGCACGGACGCCGCCGCCGCCGAGGGCATGGACGGCGCCGTTGCGCGCGCAAAGCTCTATGTCGAGGCCGGGGCCGATGCCATCTTCCCGGAGGCATTGACGACGCGCGCGATGTTCGAGGCGTTCGCGGCACGCATGCCCGGCGTGGCGCTGCTCGCCAATATGACCGAGTTCGGCCGCACGCCCTTCTTCACGGCGGATGAATTCGCCGCCATGGGCTATCGCATGGTGATCTGGCCGGTGAGCAGCCTGCGCGTCGCCAACAAGGCGCAGGCCGAGCTGTACGCCGCCATCGCCCGCGACGGCGGCACCCATGCCATGATCGACCGCATGCAGACCCGCGCCGAGCTTTACGAGACGATCGGGCTTCATGCCTATGAGGCGCTGGATGCTTCGATCGTGCAGACGGTCGTTCCGGCGGCGATGGCGCCGCAGGACTCCGGCGCGCGTTGATACCGACAATAAGAGAGAGACGACATGACAGAGAACACAGTGCCGGGGCGCTTCGCCGGCCAGACCGCGGTCATTACCGGCGGGGCCGCCGGTATTGGCCTCGCACTCGGCGCGCGCATCATCCGCGAAGGCGGCCAGGTGAGCCTGTGGGACCGTGACGCGGCCCGGCTGGAAGCGGCGCGGGCGGAGATCGGTGCGGCGCATAGCGTGGCCCTTGATATCGCGGATGCAGAGGCGGTCGCCGCTGCCGCTGCTGCTGCCGCTGATGCGCTCGGCCGCCTTGATATCCTGGTGTGCAGCGCCGGCATCACCGGCCCCAATCTGACGCTTGCCGATTATCCGGTCGAGGACTGGAAGCGGGTGATCGACGTCAATCTCAATGGCGTTTTCTACAGCAACAAGGCCGTGGTGCCCTACATGAAGCAGGGCGGCTATGGGCGCATCGTCAACATCGCCTCCATCGCCGGCAAGGAAGGCAATCCGAACGCCTCTGCCTACAGCGCCTCCAAGGCCGGGGTCATCGGCCTCACGAAATCGCTCGGCAAGGAGCTTGCCGGCACGGAGATTCGCGTGAACTGCGTGACGCCTGCCGCCATTCGCACGGCGATTTTCGACCAGATGACGGAGGCGCATATCAACTTCATGCTGTCGAAGATTCCGCTCGGGCGCTTTGGCCTGGTGGAGGAGGTTGTCTCGCTCGTCTGCTGGCTCGCGAGCCGGGAGGCCTCCTTCAGCACAGGCGCCGTCTTCGATGTCTCGGGCGGGCGCGCAACCTATTAGCGGAGCGCCTCCAGCGCGCGGACGAAGAAATCGGGGCCGCCGAAATTGCCGGATTTGAGAACGACGCGCAGCCCCGCATGATGCCGGCCGATGACGCCGAGCGCGGGCACGCCCGGCGCGATCTCGGCGCCGATGTGGAAGGCCCCGAGGCGAAGGCGGTTGACGATGGCGCCCGAGGTTTCGCCTCCTGCCACCACAAGCCGCCCGACCCCGGCCGCGACCAGGCCTTCCGCAAGGGTGCTCAGCGCTTCCTCGATCCTGCGGCCGAGCGCCTCGCTGCCGTGGCGGGCCTGCAGGCTGCGCACCACGTCGGGCGGCGCGCTGCTGGCGATGAGGACCGGTCCCTCCGGGAGGCGATCCCGCGCCCAGCCGAGGACGGCCTGCACCCCGTCATCGCCCAGCAGCGCCTCGCCCTTCACCTGAAGCACGGGCATATGCGGCCCGGCCTCCGCGATCTGCTCCAGCGTCGCTTTTGAGCAGCTGCCGGCGATAATGGCTGCGTGGCCTTTGCCCGGCGGCACTGGCGGCCAGACAGGCGCGGTTTCGGCCCTCTCAGGCGCGTGCTGCCGGATGGTGCGGGCGAGACCGATGCCAAGGCCGGACGCGCCGGTCGAGACCCGGTCGTCGAGCGCCACCTCGGCCAGGATGTCAAAATGCCGGTCGGCCACGGCATCGACGATGGCGGCGGTCATGCCGTAGGCGGCGAGCGCCGCGAGGGCGGAGCGTACCGCCCCGGCGCCGCGCTCCACCGTCTGCAAGGGCACGAGGCCGACGGGGCCTTTGCCCTGCCGGGCGAGCACGCGCACCAGATTGGCGTCCCGCATCGGGTTGAGGGGGTGGTCCTTCAACGGGCTTTCGTGCAGCGGCTGATCATGCACGAAGAGATGGCCCTGAAAGACGCGGCGGCCGGCCGCGGGATAGCCGGGATTGACGATGACGATGCCGCCGCCCGCGGCCTGCCGCAATGCTTCCGTCACCGGTCCGATATTGCCGGCATCGGTGGAATCGAAGGTCGAGCAGACCTTGAACAGGATATGCCGCGCGCCCTGGGCTTTCAGCCAGCGCCCGGCGGCGAGTGATTGCGAAACGGCATCCTCGGCAGGAACGGAACGGGTCTTCAGCGCGACGACCACGGCATCGACCTCCGGCATCGTGAAGCCCGGCTCCGGAATGCCGATCGTCTGCACGCAGCGCAGACCGTTCGTTGTCAGCGCATTCGCAAGATCGGATGCGCCCGTATAGTCATCGGCAATGCAACCAAGAGCGATCGTCACGCGTCATCTCCGGGAAGGGGCAGCCCGGCAAGCTGGGCGTAGAGCCGGGCGACAGATGAGTCGTCGTCCGCCGCCATGCCTGCGGCTGCAGTCATCAGGAACATCTGCAAGGCGCTGCTCGCGACCGGCACCGGAAAATTGTCGGCCCGCGCCATGTCCATCACGATACCGAGATCTTTCGTGAAGATGCTGACGGCGCTTCTCGGGCTGTAGTCGCCAGCGAGGACATGGGCCATGCGGTCCTCGAACATCCAGGAATTACCAGCGGAAGCGGTGATGACATCATACACCTTGCGCAGGTCGAGATTCTGCCGCGCGGCGAAGGCCATGGCTTCGGAGGCCGCGGCGATATGCACGCCGGCCAGAAGCTGGTTGACCATCTTGAAGGCGGCACCTTGCCCTGGCTCGTCTCCCAATTCGTAGAGCTTCGCGGTCATCGCGGCAAGGGCAGGGCGTGCCTTGGCAAAAGCTGCCGGCGTGCCGGAGGCGAGCATGGTGAGCGCGCCGTCCGCCGCGCGTGCGGCGCCCCCGCTCATCGGCGCATCGAGATAGAGGAGACCCCTTTCGGAAAGACGCGCGGCGAGGCGGCGGGCGGCGGCGGGTGCCATGGTGGCGCAGGCAGACGAAAACGGCGCCCTTTGTCATCGTCCCCGCGCAGCCGTGCTCGCCGAACAGCACGGCCTCGGTCTGCTCGGCATTGACGACGACGGAGACGACGATAGCCGCGCCCTCTGCCGCCGCCGCCGGTGTTGCGGCGAGACGCCCGCCCTCGGCGGCAAAGCGGGCTCCGGCCGCGGCCGAGACATCGAAGCCGGTGACGGCGAAGCCGGCGCGCACCAGGGATTGCGCCATGCCGAAGCCCATGGAGCCCAGCCCGATGACGGCGACCGCAGGGCGCCCATCCTCTTGGCCGGGTTCCTGCTGGTTCCGGCTCATCTCTGATGTCATGTCGTTCTCCCCTCGCCACGCAACAGGCAGGCGGCAGGCCGCTGCACTTGGTTGCGCAACCATTTTACCCCTGATAGCGGGAAATGCGGTGACCGGCTAGGGTCCGCTGCCATGAGTGAAGCAAACGCGAAAACCGGCCGCAAGTCTATCCGCCCCAGTACCATCACCTTGCGCCATGTGGCTGAGCGTGCCGGGGTTTCGCCGATCACGGTTTCGCGCGTCATCAATACGCCGGAGGCAGTGTCCAGCGCCTTGCGGGCCAAGGTGAACGAGGCGATCGACGCCCTCGGCTATCTGCCCAATCGCGTCGCGGGGGCGCTCGCCTCGGCCGAAAGCCGGGTCGTGCCGATCATCGTGCCGTCGCTCTCGAGCGCCGTCTTCGTCGAGGTCATCCAGGGCGTGCAGGAGGTGCTCGAAAGCACCGGCTACCAGATTCTGCTTGGCCATACCCAGTACGACCTGGAGCGCGAGCAGGCCCTGCTCGCCACCTTCCTCGGCTGGTCCCCGGCCGGCCTGATCATTGCCGGGCTCCGCCATACCGAGCGCACGCGCGCCATGCTGCGCGCCTCGAAGCGCCCGGTGGTGGAGGTGATGGAAATCGGCGCCCAGGCCATCGACATGAATGTGGGCCTCTCTCATACCCAGGCGGGCGAGGCGATGGCCGACCATCTCGTCTCCCGCGGCTATCGCGACATGGCCTTCATCGGCGGTGTGCTCTCGGCCGACTATCGCGCCCTGCAGCGTTACGAAGGCTTCGATGCCGGCCTCGCGCGCCACGGGCTGCGGCGGCGCCCGCCCTTCACCCATGAGGGCAAGTCGGGCGCACAGTGGGGCGGGGATGCGCTGCTGCGCGCGCTCGTGCAGGCGCCCGAGCTGGATGCGCTGTTCTTTGCGAACGACGATCTCGCGGTCGGCGCCATTCTGCGCGCCCGGCGCGAAGGCATTGACGTGCCGGGGCGCATCGCCATCGCGGGCTTCAACGGCTTCGGCCTGGGCGAACTGGTGGAGCCGTCACTGACGACGATCGTCTCGCCCCGCCAGCAGATCGGCCGCCTGGCGGCAGCCAAGCTGCTGGCCCGCTTCCGGGGGCAGGATGCCGGCCCCCTCAGCGTCGATGTCGGGTTTTCGCTGCGCCTCGGCGGCAGCACCTGACCGATCGCGCCGATCCGCTTTAGCCGCGCCCGAGGACCTTGCCGGGGCGGAGGCCGGTGATCGCGCCGCGGGCCAAGACCGGCTGGCCCGCGACCCAGACATCGGAGATCCCCGAGGGCGCCTGCACCGGCTCTTCGAAGGTCGCATGGTCGGTGACCGCATCCTCGAACAGCACCATGATCCGCGATCATCCCCGGGCGCAGAAGGCCGCGGCCGGCGAGGCTGAACCGCTGGGCCGGGGCGCTGGTCATGCGGCGCACGGCGTCTTCCAGGGTGAACCAGCGGCGCTCCCGCCGGAGCGGCCCGATGACACGGGGGAAGGTGCCGAAGGCCCTGGGATGCGGGCGCGTGCCGGGGCGGGGCAGCCCGTCCGACCCCACCATGTGCAGCGGGTGGCAGCAGGCGGCGTGCAGATCCTCCTCGCTCGAGCTGGAACATGACGACGGCGGTCTGGCCCTCATCCTCCTCGACGAAGCGGACGAGGAGATCGAAGGGGTCGATGCCGAGCGCGGCCGCGGCCTGGTCCATCCGCTGCCCTCGAGCGCCTTCAGGCCCGGGTTGCCGACGCCGGAGATGAGCACGTTGCCCCAGCCGATGAGCGAGATCTTGGACTGGACATGCCCGTCCGCGCTGCCCTGCTCGACCCAGCGCTTGAGCGCCGCCCGCTCCCCGGGATCACGCAGGCGGGCGAGCAGGGCGGCAAGGCCCGCCCTCCTGAGCGCGGCGGGCGGCAGAAGCTGCAGCATATAGCTGCTGCCCGCAGGGTAGGGGTACATGTCGAAGCTGATATCGATGCCTTCGCGCGCGGGTGGCTTCGAGCAGCGCCAGCGCCTTCGGGATCTGCCCCCAGTTCGGCCGCCCGGCCGATTGCAGATGGGAGAGCAGGCCGGGCACGCGGGCCTCGCGCCAGGATGGCGATGAATTCCGCGATGGAACTCAGGAGGTTCGCCTCATAGCTCCGCACATGGGCGGCGAGGATGCCGCCCTCCTGCGCGGACGGTTTCGCCGAGCGCGACCAGCTCGTCCATCTCCGCGAAAGCGCTCGGCGGGTAGACGAGGCCGAGTGAGAGGCCGGCGGCGCCGGCGCGCATCTGCGGCGCGAGCAGCGCCTGCATGGCGCGGATTTCGTCCGGGGTCGCGGGGCGCCGCTCATAGCCCATCACCGCGAGCCTCAGCGCCGCGTGACCGACGAGGGAGACGAGGTTGAGCGCGATGCCGGGCGTCTTCCAGCGCGGCGCGGTAGCCGCGAAATCGGCGAAAACCTCGGACCGCGCCGTCTCGCCCAGCAATCCGCCGAAATGGCCGCGCAAGCAGGTCGAGGGCATGGGGCGGGGCGGGATAGAGCGAAAAGCTGCAATTCCCGACGACGATGGAGGTGACGCCTTGCCGCGCCTTCTCCGGCCGCGTCGCGCTCGCGCAGGAAGGCGAGGTCGTCATGGCAATGGGCATCGATGAAGCCGGGAGCGAGGTAGCGGTCCTCGGCATCGACGACGTGCGCGCCGGCCGTGGACAGGTCGGGCCCGATGGCGGCGATCCGTCCATCCGCGATGCGCACGTCGGCGCGGAACCAAGGGGCGCCGGTGCCGTCCAGCAATGCGGGCGCGCTTGATGACAAGATCCTGGTTCATGGACGGGTCTCCTCATGATGCCGAGACCTATACTGGCCTTGCCGGCTTCGGCCATGCTGCCAGGCAGCATAGTAGTCGGAGGCAATGCGCCATGTCCGCGCTGACCGCCGTTGGGCTTTCATAACGGGGGCCGGGGGCGATATCGGCGGCGCGATCGCCGATCTCCTGGCGGCGCGCGGCTGGGGCGTGATCTGCGCCGATATCGACGGCGCACGGGCGGAAGCGCGGGCCGCCGCGATCCGCGCGGCCGGCGGCGAGGCCGCATGCGATGCACGGTCGACGTGACGGACGAAGCGGCGGTCGCGGAGGCGGCGCGCGCGGCTTTGGCCATCGGCGACGTGCGCGCGCTCGTCAACAATGCCGGCCAAGCGTTCGGCGCCAGCATGCGCGTCATGGATTACGCGACCTGGCGGCGCGATATCGCGCTCAATCTCGACAGCGCTTATCTTGTGCATTCGTGCGTTTCAGGATCATTTGCTCGATGGTGGCGGGTCGATCGTCAACATGGGCTCTGTCAACGGCCTCGGCATGTTCGGCCATCCTGCCTATAGCGCTGCCAAGGCCGGACTGATGCACCTCACGCAATGCCTCGCTGTGGAATTCGGGCCGCATGGCGTGCGGGTGAATGCGGTGGCGCCCGGCACGGTGCGCACCCGGCTTGGGATGAGCGGCTGTCCGCCAACCCGCATGTCTTCGATGAGGTGACCGCCTGGTATCCGCTCGGCAAGGTCGCTGTGCCCGCCGATATTGCCGCGGCCGTCGCTTTTCTCGTCTCCGACGAGGCGTGCCATATCACCGGCGTCGTTTTGCCGGTCGATGGCGGCATCAGCGCAGGCGTGACCCAAGCTTTATCAGTCGATTACTCAACAAGACTAGGGAGGCCGCAGACTTGCGGCGGGCAGAAAAAATCGGTTGCATGGCAGCTATACAAAGCCGGACGGGCGCGCTTAGAGTTCGCCCGCGTTTCGTCCAAAACCCTGCAAGAAGGTTGATCCATGCCCATCGCCCGTCGATCCCTAGCAGCAGCCGGCGCTTCCGCGGCCCTCGCCCTCGGTCTTTTTGCAGCTCGCAGCGGCGCCGGCACGCGCCGACACGGTGCTGAACCTGGTCGCTGCCGACTACGGCACTGGCCCCACGGACACCAGCCAGATCTATTGGCAGAAGATCGCGGATGCGTTCCATGCCGCCAACCCCTCCATCACGGTGAAGGTGCAGACCGTCAACTGGAACGATTTCGATACCAAGATCCAGACGATGGTGCAGAACCGGCAGTATCCGGACATCACCGAGGGCGACTACTTCTCGAATTATGCGCAGGAAGGCCTGCTCTACAAGGCGAGCGACGTGCTGAGCGACCCGTCCAACCTGATGCCGGCTTTCAAGCAAGCTCGGCAGCTATGGCGGCGCACAATACGGCATGCCCTTCACCACCAGCGTCGCGCGCCTTCTTCTACAACAAGAAGCTGTTCGCACAGGCCGGCATCGCCGCACCGCCCAAGACCTGGGATGAGCTGATGACCGATGCCGGCAAGATCGAGGCGCATCGGCAAGATCGGCTACGGCATGCCGCTCGGGCCTGAGGAAGCGCAGGCCGAGACCCTGCTCTGGTTGCTCGGCAATGGCGGCGGCTATCAGAACGCCGGCGGCAAATGGGTCATCAACAGCCCGCAGAATGTCGAGACCCTGGAGTTCATGACCAAGCTGGTCAAGGCCGGCGACACCGAGCCCAATCCGGGCACCAAGAACCGCGCCGTCATCCTGGAGCAGTTCGCCCAGGGCCAGATCGGCATGCTGAACGGCCTGACGGCGCTGCTGCCCATCATCAAGCACGGCCGGCGTGCTGACCGGATAGCGACTGGGGCACCGCGGCGATCGTCGGCAAGACCGGTCCGCTCGACACGACGCTCGGCGTCTGCGACTTCATCGCCGCCTTCAAGACGGATGGCACCAAAGCAGGCCGCGATCAAGAAGTTCCTCGATTTCGCCTGCAGGATCAGTATCAGGTTGCCTTCGCGCAGGAATACAACCTGCTGCCGGGCACGACCTCGGGTGCGGCCGCCTTCGCGAAGGTCGATCCGGCAGCTGGCGCCCTTCATCGAGGCCCTGCCGAAGGCGGTGCAGTATCCGAATCGATCCGGTCTGGGCGCAGGTGAAGGTGCAGATCCAGCAGATCATCGGCACCGCCATCGGGCCGGATCCGAAGCCCGTGCTGGACAGCATCCAGCAGACGGCGCTGAAGGGCAGCTGAGCGGACAGACAGGCGGACCTTCCTCGCATGAGCGTAACGATCGACAGCAGGCGAGGGTGGCGGCGCGACGGCGTCGCCGCCCTCATCAGGCTCGGCGACACGGCTCGCCCCACTGATCTGGGTCGGGCCGGCGATTGCTTCTGATCGCCGGTGGTCGTGCTCTGGCCGGTCGTCATCATGATCGAGACGGCCTTCCAGCACATCAGCCCGGACGGATTCATCCTCGGCTGGGCGGGCTGGCGCAATTTCGTCTTTCTATGGCAGGAGCCTGATCTTCCCGGCATCCTGATGCGAACCCTGCATCTGGGTGGCGACGGTCGTTGTCGGCACCATGCTGATCTCGCTGGCGCTGGCCCAGCTCTTCAACCAGAAGTTCCCGGGCCGCCGGGCGGCGCGCTGGGCGCTCATCGCGCCCTGGGCCGCCTCCGTGGTGATGACGGCGATCGTCTTCCGCTGGGGGCTCGACCCCAATAACGGCGTCATCAACGTCTTCCTGCATGATATCGGGCTGTCTGCATCGCTTCAATTGCGATGCGGCGGACTGGCTGGGCATCGCCGGCTTCGGCCTTCGCCTGGATGATCGTCGTCGCGATTTTCGTTTCTGTCCCGTTCTCGACCTATGCGCTGCTCGCGGGGCTTCAGGCGCATTCCCTCGGATGTCTATGAGGCGGCGCGCGTCGATGGCGCCGGCATCTGGCGCACCTATCTCACCATCACCCTGCCTCTGCTGCGGCCCGGCCTTCATCGTGGCGCTGCTCATCAACGTGATGAACGTCTTCAATTCCTTCCCGATCATCTGGGAGATGACGCGCGGCGGCCCGGGCCATGAGACCAGCACGACCACGACCTTCATGTATCAGCTCAAAGAGAGCTACATCGGCGAATCGGCCTGCCATGTCGGTCGTGAATTTCGGCCTCGTCGTGCTCATCGTGCTTCTCTATCTGCGTGCGACCGTCTGGAACAAGGAGGCGGCCGTAGATGGATGCCGTCCCCGACCGGACCACGGCCATAGGCCGGGGCTCGAGGATTGCCCCGGACGGCCGTGCGGACCAGGCCCTGGCCGTGGCATACGCTGATCTATGCCGGCCTCGCCTATATCGTCGCCGCCATCTTCCTGCTGCCCTATATCGAGATGATCATCTCGGCGCTCCGGCCTGCCGAACCAGATGCTGGATCGCGACTTCCTGCCCAGCCACTTCAACTTCCATAGCCTTCATCGACATCTGGAGCACCGGCTTCGGCCATAACCTCCGCATCAGCCTGGAGGTCGCCGGCGGCTCGACGCTGCTCGTGCTGCTCGTGGCGATCCCGGCCGCCTATTACACGGCGCGCCAGCGCTTCCGCGGCCGCGCCGCCTTCATGCTGCTCGTGCTGGTGACGCAGATGTTCCAGCCGACCGCCATGCTGGTCGGCCTTTATCGCGAGTTCCTGAATTTCGGGATGCTGGACAGCGTCCTCGCGCTGATCCTCGTCAATGCCGGCTTCAACATGGCCTTCGCCGTCTGGATCCTGAACGCCTATGTCGGCGCGATTCCGGCGGAGCTGGAGGAGGCGGCCTTCATCGACGGCTCAACACGGCTCGGGCGCGCTGTTCCGCATCACCCTGCCGCTGGCGCTGCCCGGCATCGTGACGGCGCTCATCTTCACCTTCATCAGCGCCTGGAACGAGTTCATCGTCGCCCTGACGCTGACGACCTCGCAGGCGACCGAGCCGCTGACGGTCGCCGCTCAACGCCTATATCGGCCAGTATCAGGTCGATTGGAGCCATCTCTTTGCCGGCTCCGTGATTGCCACTATTCCGGTCATCATCCTGTTTGCCCTGATCGAGGGCAAGGTCGTCGGCGGATTGACGGCTGGCTCGATCAAGTGAGCGGCTTGGGTAAGTGAGCGGCTTGGGCAAGTGAGTGACTTAGGCAAGTGAGTGACCGGGGCCTCGCGGGCGGCTTCGCCGCCGTGGTCGAAATCTGTGTCGACGATCTGGCCGGCGCGCTTGGCGGCGGAGGCCGAAGGGCGCCGACCGGATCGAACTCTGCAGCGCGCTGGTCGGAAGGCGGGCTGACGCCGAGCTACGGGCTGGTCCAGGCGGTGCTCGGCCGCGTGCGGCGCATCGGCGTCCGCATCATGATCCGCCCGCGCAGCGGCAATTTCGTCTTCTCCGCCGAGGAGGTGGAGGTGATGCTGGCCGATATCGCGGCGATCCGCGCCTTGCCCAAGGCGCCGGGCGTCGCCATCGGCTTCGTCTGCGGCGCGCTGACGGCGTCCGACGTCGTCGATGCGCGGGTGATCGCCCGGCTGAAGGCGGCCTGCGGGAGCGCGCCCCTGACCTTTCACAAGGCTTTCGACGCGACGCGCGATCCCTCGGCCGCGCTCGAGACACCTGCTCGGGCTGGGCATCCGCTCGGTGCTGACCTCTGGCGGCATGCGCACGGCGGAAGAGCGGCGCGGCGGTTCTGGCCAGCCTTGTGGCACAGGCGGCCGGGCGCGTTGCCATCATCGCCGGGGGCAGCGTGCGGGCCGGCAATGTCCGCGCGCTCGCTGGAACGCACGGGCGTGCCCGAAGTCCATCTCCGCGCCATGCGTCCCGATGCTCATGGCCGGCTGGTGACCTCGACCGAGGAAATCGCCGCCTTCATCCGTGCGGCCCGGCGGGCGGCATGACCGGGACCATTGTGCTTGCCGTCGATGTCGGCGGCACGAGCTTCAAGGCCGCGCTGATCGACGAGGCCGGCCAGACGCGTCTCGCCGACAGCGTGGCGACCGAGGGGCGCCAGGGCGAGGACGCCTTGGCCCTGCTGGACCGCTTCGTTGGCGGCATTATCGCGGCGGGGGCCAACAAGGGCCTGCACCCGTCCGCCTGCGGGCTCATTGCCCCTGGCATGGATGAGCGGACCGGGCATGTGCTCTTCTCCGCCAATCTGGGCTGGCGGGATTTTCCGCTGACGGCCCGCCTCGCGGCGCGGCTCGGCGCCATGAGGGTTGCGGCAGGGCATGACGTGCGCACGACGGGCCTCGCGGAAGCGCAGATGGGCGCCGCGCGGGGCCTCATGGATTCGGCCTTCGTCATGATCGGCACGGGTATCGCGGCGGCTTTCGTGAGCAGCGGCCAGGCCGTGTCCGGCGCGGCGCAGATGGCCTGCGAACTCGGCCATATCCCGGTCTACCCGTCCGGCGAGATGTGCAGCTGCGGCCAGACCGGCTGCCTGGAGACCTACGCCTCGGCCTCTGCCATCGCGCGGCGCTACCGCGCCGCGGGCGGCCAGGAGGGGATGACCGCCGCCGCGCTTGCCGGCCGGCTCGGCACCGACCCCTTGGCCGCCCGTGTCTGGGAGGAAGCGGTGGAAGCGCTGGCCATCAGCCTCGCGACTGTGACGCTGCTGCTCGATCCGGCGGTGATCGTCATCGGCGGGGGCCTCGCGGAGGCGGACGAGACGCTGCTCGCGCCCTTGCGGGCGGGCCTCAAGCGGCGGCTGGCCTGGCGGGCGCCGCCGCCCGTGGTGCGCAATGCCTTAGGAAATCGCGGCGCCCTGCTCGGCGCCGCCATCCTCGCCTTCCGCAGTCTTGGGCAGCACGCGGCAAGCGCCCGGTGGCAAGCCGGGCGATAGCCTCGCGTAGCGCTTAGCGGCCGAGGCCGCCGAGGGCGATGTATTTGACCTCGACATAATCCTCGATGCCGTATTTGCTGCCTTCGCGGCCGAGGCCGGAGGACTTCACGCCACCGAAGGGGGCGACTTCCGTGCTGATGATGCCTTCGTTGACACCCACCATGCCGTATTCGAGCGCGGCGGAGACGCGGAAGATGCGGCCGACATCGCGCGCATAGAAGTAGGAGGCGAGGCCGAATTCGGTGTCGTTGGCGAGCTGGATCGCCTCTTCCTCCGTCTTGAAGCGGAAGAGCGGCGCCACCGGGCCGAAGGTCTCCTCGGCGAAGATCTTGGCGTCATGCGGCACGTCGGCGAGGATGGTCGGCTCGAAGAAATTGCCGCCGAGCGCATGCGGCTTGCCACCCGTGACGATACGGGCGCCGCGGCTGAGCGCGTCCGCGATATGCTCTTCGACCTTCTCGACCGCCGCCTTGTTGATGAGCGGCCCCTGGGTCGCCCCCGGCTCCATGCCATTCGCGACCTTCAGCGCCTCGACCGCCACCTTCAGCTTTTCGGCGAAGGCATCGAAGACACTGTCCTGCACCAGGATGCGGTTGGCGCAGACGCAGGTCTGGCCGGCATTGCGGTATTTGGAGACGATCGCGCCCTGGACCGCCGCATCGAGGTCGGCATCGTCGAAGACGATGAAGGGCGCGTTGCCGCCGAGTTCCATGCTGGTCTTCTTGATCGTCGGCGCGCATTGGGCGAGGAGTTGGGCGCCCACTTCCGTGCTGCCGGTGAAGGACAGCTTCCGGACTTTCGGATTGGCCGTGAGTTCGGCGCCCATGACGCGGCCCGGGCCGGTCAGCACATTGCAGACGCCGGCCGGAAGACCCGCGCGCTCGGCGAGCACGCCGAGCGCGAGGGCCGAGAACGGCGTCTCGGTTGCGGGGCGGATGACGCCGGCGCAGCCAGCGGCCCAGCCGGGACCGGCCTTGCGCGTGATCATCGCGGAGGGGAAGTTCCAGGGCGTGATCGCGGCAAAGACGCCAATCGGCTCCTTGGTGACGAGGACGCGGCGGTTCGCCATCGGTTCGGGGATGACATCGCCGTAGATGCGCTTCGCCTCTTCGGCGAACCATTCGATGAAGCTCGCCGCATAGGCGATTTCGCCGCGGGATTCGGCGAGCGGCTTGCCCTGCTCCGCCGTCATGATGATGGCGAGGTCTTCCTGGTTTTCCATCATCAGGTTGAACAGGCGGCGCAGGATGGCGCTGCGTTCCTTGGCGAGTTTCGCGGCCCATGCCTTCTGGGC
The DNA here is from genome assembly GCA_963834475.1 of uncultured Alphaproteobacteria bacterium. Lineage (GTDB taxonomy): Bacteria > Pseudomonadota > Alphaproteobacteria > Acetobacterales > Acetobacteraceae > Acidisoma. The sequence continues at coordinate 75,391 of CAWIBZ010000006.1, forward strand.
GCGGAAGGCGGCGTCAATGGCGCGCCGCGTCTCGGCCGCGCCCATGGCCGGCACATGGCCGATGACCGCGCCCGTCGCCGGGTTGGTGACGGCGGTGGTCTGGCCGCTATCGGCCTGAATCCATTGTCCGTCCAGGAGATTGGCTTGTCTGAGCAGGCCGCTGTCTTTCAGCGGCAGCGCTGTCACCGTGTCGAGCATGGTATCCTCTCTCGAAAAATCACGTTACGTCTCGTCCGCCCTATAAACCTTCGCGGAGATTCCAGCTCCGGCGCGGGGTTCGGGTCCCCGTCTCAGGATCGGCAGGTCTGCCCCGGGAGAAGGGGGCACGCGGCCCTTCATGCCTTGGCAGGCGAAGGGCGGCTTTGATGGCCGCTCATTTCCGCGCCGGCCGAAGGCGGCAGTCTCGCGCAAAGCGGGCCGCAGAGCAAAGAAGCGGCGCTGACCACCAGGAAGGCGACACGGAAATCGGCCAGCTGCGGGGTGTGGTGGCCGAAGACCTGCGCGGAGGCGGCAAGCGCACCGGCCGCGACGCAGATGCCCATGGAGAGCATCAGCTGCTGGAAGACGGTGTAGAAGCTCGTGGCCGCGCTCATGCGGTCGGATTTGAGGTCGGCATAGGCGATGGTGTTGTAGGCGGTGAACTGGAGGGACTGGAAAAACCCCCCGGCGAGCAGCACGACGAAGATCGCGATCCTTGGCCAGCCATGGCTGAAGCCGGCGCAGGCCGCGATGCAGAGGGTCGCCAGCAGCTGGTTCCAGATGAGCACGTTCCTGAAGCCGAAGCGCTTGAGGATGGGGCCGGCGAAGGCTTTCATGAGCATGGCGCCCGCAGCGCTCATGAAGGTAACGGCGCCGCTGGCCGCGGCCGTCATGCCGAAGCCGAGCTGCATCATCATCGGCAGAAGGAAGGGCACCGCGCCCCAGGTGATGCGGGAGAGCGAGCCGGCCACGGTCGAGACCCGGAAGGTCTGAACCCGCATGAGCCGGAGATCGAGGATCGCGTTGGGGCGGCGGCGCGCATAGAGGACATAAGCCGCGCCGGCGACCGCGCCCAGGATGAGGAGCGGAAGGGCGGTGTTCCATTCCGAACCGCGGGTCGCGAGGGTCAGGCCAAAGGTCAGGCAGGCGAGGGCGATGCCGGACAGGATGAAGCCTGCGAGGTCGAACGGCGTGCGGGCATCGGCCCTGATATCCGGGATGAGCAGCGTCGAGAGAACGGCGCCCAAAAGGCCGATCGGGATATTGATGAAAAAGATCCAGCGCCAGGACAGGTAGGTCGTGATGAAGCCGCCCAAGGGCGGACCGACGACGGGCCCGACCAGGGCCGGCACCAGGAACCAGGCCATGGCGGAGACAAGCTCCGACTTCGGCGCGCTGCGCAGCAGGATGATGCGCCCGACCGGCACCATCATGGCCCCGCCCATGCCCTGGATCAACCGGGCCGCGACCAGCAGCGGCAGGCTTGTCGTCTGCGAACAGAGGATGGAACCGAGGGTGAAGAACAGGATGGCGGCGTCGAAGACCCGCTTCGTGCCGAACCGGTCGGCCATGGTGCCGCTGGCCGGGATGAAGACCGCGAGGCTCAGGAGATAGGAGGTCAGCGCGATGCTCATGTGAAGCGGGCGGACCCCGAAGCTCTTTGCCATGCTGGGCAGTGCCGTCGCGAGCACGGTCGAGTCGAGCTGCTCCATGAACAGCGCGGTCGCGACGATCAGCGCAATGGTGCGGACCCGGTTGGGCGAGGTCGGGGGAGCGTCCGGCGTAAGCATCTGGCCTGACAGGGATCATCATCGGTTTGTGATGACCGCACCATGCGCCTGCTGCCGGGGGGCGGCCAGAGCGGGCGCGGATTTTTGATGCCGCCCGCGTGCAATGCAGCACCCAATGATCGGGCAGATTTAGGCGCTGAACATCACAACTATTTGAAAATAAAACATTCCAATGCTGGAGAAAGATGACGTTTTCGGGTGAGGGTTACCAAATTGCCATGTGACTGCCTTTTTTCCGAGGCTATAAGACCTTCACGTTGAAACAGATTGCCAAGAAGTGTGAACTGATTCGCGGGGCTGGTTTCCCGGCTCCTGCGACCGTCGGCCCAGCGCAGCCGCCCAGGATTCTTTCGGATGGATCGGTAGACCCAGCCTTGAGGTTCATGGGTGATGGGGTGCGTGGGTATGGGGGGTGAATGAGCGCTGTTCCTGAACGCCTGCAGCTGGTGCGGCCGACGTCTGCGGACGACCAGCACGGCGCGACCCGCGGCTTCTGGCGAGGCCGGAAAATTCCGTCCGCCGGTGCCCTGCACCGCCGGCGCGTCTTTGTCGTGTGGGTCAAGCGCGTGCTTCCGCTGGGCGCGCTGATGCTGCTCAGCTCCGTCATGCTCTGGCCGGAGCTTATCAGCCAGCACAATCCGGCGCGCGTATCCTACCATCTGGGCGGGGTTGATGGCGCAGACCAGGGCAGCATGACCAAAGCCCATTACGAGGGCATCGACGATAACGGCAGCCCCTACACCATGACCGCCGATCAGGCCGTGCAGACGGATGCCGATACCGTGGTGTTGACGAAGCCCGCCGGGGACATGACCATGAAGAGCGGCTCCTGGATCATGATCCAGTCGAGGGACGGTCTCTATCATGCCAAGGCCCAGCATCTCGATCTCAGCAATCACGTCGTGCTTTACCGCGATGACGGCACGACGGTCCGCACCTCCAAGGCGGCCATCAATCTGAAGGCGGGAACCGCGTCGGGCAATGAACGCGTCAACGCAGACGGTCCTTTCGGGACGCTGGACGCCAAGGGGTTCTCGATTACCGATCGGGGGGCGCGCCTGCACTTCACGGGGCCGGCCAAGCTTGTGCTAGACGGGAGTCCATGAGCGCCCTCAAGGATCTAGCCCCGCCTACCCGCGCCACGAACCTGCCTGCGTCCGGCCTGAGCCGGGCGCAGTCGAGCGCTTGTGGCTGCGCTGGCACTCGGCCTGCTGGCGGTGCCGGCGGGCGCTGTCTCGGCTTTCGCCCAGTCGATCGATTTTTCGCATGGCGGCCCGGTGACCGTGACCTCCGACGGCGGCATCGAGTGGCGCCAGCAGAGCCAGGAGGTCATTGCCGATCAGGACGCGAAGGCGGTCCGCGGCAATGTCACCGTGACGGCCGAACCAGCTTGTCGCCCATTATCGCAAGAAGGCGGGTACGGCGGGCGCCGCGCCGGCGGCCGCGCCCAGGCGGGTGCTGCACCGCGGGTGCCGCGACCGCGTCTCAGAGCGGCCCGTCCGACGGGCTCGAGGGGAATAACGAGATCTATCTGCTCGAAGCCTTCGGGCAACGTCCACATCTTTACGCCGACCGACCAGGCCTGGGGCGACCACGGCGCCTATGACATGGACCAGGCCGTCCTGGTGATGACCGGGCACAACCTCAAGCTGACGACGCCCACCTATGTGGTGACGGCGCGGGATTCGCTGGAATACTGGTCCAACCAGCATATGGCGGTGGCGCGCGGCGATGCGGTGCTGGTGACGAACACCGCGCGCCGCATCGCGGCTGACGTGCTGGTGGCCTATACTGATCCCGGCAATACCGCAGGCACGCAGCCCGGCGGCCAGCCGGCGCCGGCGGCCCAGACCGGCTGCGCTCAAGACCAATGCGGGCCAGACGGCGGCAGCCTCCGATCCGATCGATGCCTCCGGCAAGCTCAAGCGCGTCGATGCGATCGGCCATGTCGTCATCATGACCGCGACCGACATCGTTCAGGGTGATCGCGCCGTCTATGACCCCAATCTCGGCATCGCCCGCATCGCCGGCGATGTGCGCATTACGCGCGGACAGAATGTGCTGGTGGGGGACGAGGCGCTGGTGAACATGAAGACCGGCATTTCCCGGCTGCTGTCCCAGGGGGATACCCAGGTCAAGGGCCTGATCATGCCTAACCAGGCCAATCAGGTCCCGGGCACCACCCCAGCCGGTCAGAAGCCGGCTTCGCACTAGGACCGCCCAGCTCATGCGATCGGTAGAAGAGCCTGCCGCCTTGGCAGACGTCTCGCGCAGCCAGCCCCGGCCGGGCATTGGCCTTATTGCCCGCGGCACTCGGCAAAACCTTCAAGCAGCGCCCCGTCGTGCGCGGGACGTATCGATGACCGTCAAGCGCGGTGAGGCGGTGGGCCTGCTCGGCCCCAATGGCGCCGGCAAGACGACGACCTTCTACATGATCATGGGGCTCGTCCGGCCTGACAGCGGCGAGATCACTGCTCGACGGCAATCCGATCACGTCGCTGCCGATGTATCGCCGCGCGCGCCTCGGCATCGGCTACCTGCCGCAGGAGGCGAGCATTTTCCGCGGCCTCAATGTCGAGCAGAACATCAAATCGGTGATCGAGATCACCGAGACGGATCCCGACAAGCAGCAGATCGATGCTGGATGGGCTGCTTCAGGAGTTCGGCATTTCCCATCTGCGCCGCACGCCGTCACTGGCGCTTTCGGGCGGTGAGCGGCGCCGGCTGGAGATCGCCCGCGCGCTCGCCAGCCGTCCCGGCTATATTCTGCTCGACGAGCCGCTGGCCGGCATCGACCCGATTGCGGTCGGCGAAATCCGCGATCTTGTTTCCCATCTCAAGCATCGTGGCATCGGCGTGCTGATCACCGACCATAACGTCCGCGAAACGCTCGAGATCATCGACCGCGCCTATATCATGCATGATGGCCAGGTGCTGATGGAGGGACGCTCCCTCCGAGGTCGTGAGCCATGAAGGCGTGCGCCGGGTCTATTTGGGTGATCGTTTTAGCCTATAAGGACTTTTGCTGCGGCGCGGATGCTGCTAAGCTGTGGCCTGATGTCGATCGGAGCAAAAATCGGGCCAAGACTGGTTTTGCGCCAGTCCCAATCGCTTGTGATGACCCCGCAGCTGCGGCAGGCCATCAAGCTGCTGCATTACTCCAATCAGGAGCTGGCCGAGCTTCGTGCAGGAGGAGCTGGACCGCAATCCGCTGCTCGAACGGGATGAGCGGCCGGAGCTTGCCGCGCCGGACCGTCCGGCCCTCGATCAGACGGCCGGAGCGCTGCGCGCGAGGGCGAGCGACAGCCACGCTTTGGTCACCTCGGAGAGCATGCCGAGCGCCGACGCCGCGCCGCTCGACGGCGATTTTTCCAATGCCTATGACCCTGGCGGCATCGCGGACGGAGCGGCGGCCCAAAGGCACGCTCTATGCCGGCGGGCGGCCGCGGCGGCAGCCATGCCTTCGATCCGAAGGGGCCGCCGATATCGGCGATGTCGCCGCGAGCATGCCCTCGCTCCGGGATCAGCTGGCGCAGCAGCTGCGGCTGGAGTTTGCCGATCCCGGCGACCGCCTGATCGGCGCGCATCTGATCGCCCTGCTCGACGGGGCGGGCCGCCTGACGGCCGAGCCGGCGGCGATCGCCGCCGCGCTCGCGACCGAGGCGCGAGCGGGTGGAGGCCGTGCGCCAGCGCATGATGCGCTTCGATCCTGCGGGCCTCTTCGCGCGCGACCTGCGGGAATGCCTGGCCGCGCAGCTCGCCGAGGCCAATCGTCTCGATCCCGCCATGGCGCGGCTGCTGGACAATCTGGATCTGCTCGCCCGGCGTGATCTGCGCCGCCTCATGACGCTCTGCGAGCGTCGACATGCGACGATCTCACCGACATGATCGCGGAGATCCGGCGGCTTGACCCGAAACCAGGGGCAAGCTTCGCAGGCGGCCCGGTGCTGCCCCTCGTGCCCGACGTGCTGCTGCGGGCCTTGCCCGACGGCGCATGGCACCTTGAATTGAACCAGGAGATGCTGCCGCGGCTCCTGGTCAATCACGCCTTTCATGCGCATGTATCGGCCAAGGCCCGGCGCGAGGATCGCATGTTCCTGTCGGAGCAGATGCAGAGCGCCAACTGGCTCGTGAAGTCGCTGCGCCAGCGTGCGCAGACCATTCTCAAGGTGAGCGACGGAAATCGTGCGGCAGCAGGATGGCTTCCTGCGGCACGGGGTCGCGCATCTGCGGCCGCTGATCCTGCGGGATGTGGCCGACGCCGTGGAGATGCATGAGAGCACGGTCAGCCGGGTTACCGCCAACAAGTCGATCGCGACGCCGCGCGGCGTTTTTGAACTCAAGTTCTTCTTCACCACGGCGATTGCCGGCACGGGCGGCGAATCCTTCAGCGCCGAAGCAATCCGCTATCGCATCCGGGCGCTGATCGGGGCGGAGCAGCCGGACGATATCCTGTCAGACGATGCGATCGTAGCGGCTCTGCGTAAGGAAGGCGTGGACATCGCCCGGCGAACCGTGGCCAAATATCGGGAGACGCTGCAAATACCAAGTTCGATGCAGCGCAAAAAGGAGAAAACGGCGGCCTGACAGGCAGGCAGCATTGTGAGACGGCGCGGGTCGGGCTCAGACTTCTGAGGGCGTCCCCTGGGACATTCCGCCTGAGGCGTGCGGGTGACAGGGATATTTCTGGAGGTAACATGCATATTACGGTCTCCGGTAAGCAGCTTGATCTTTCCGATGCACTTCGCCACCGGGTTTCGACCATGCTTGAGACGATCGCCCGCAAGTATTTCGGCCATGCTCTTGAGGCGAATGTGACCTTCAGCCGAGCACGCAGCTTTTTTACTTGTGATATCAACATACATGCCGGCCGCGGTCTCACTCTGCGCGGGGAAGGCGAAGCGGCCGACGCCAACGCGGCTCTTGACGATGCGGCCGAGCATATCGCGAAGCGCCTTCGCCGCTATCGCCGCCGCGTCAACGAGCATGCGCGCGACATGGCGCAGCGGGGGACACCGGAAGACTTCGAGGCCGCCCAGCATTACGTCCTTCACCAGAGCGAAGAGGAGGGTGCCCCAGGGGCTGGCGGGCCGGGCGCTGATGGCGTGATCGACGGACATTTTGCAACCGTGATTGCCGAAAGCCCTTCCATCATCGCGCGCCTTACGGTGGGCGAAGCGGTGATGCGCATGGATCTGGCCGATCAGCCGGTCGTCATGTTCCGCAATGCGGTGAGCGGCCAGCTCAACGTCGTCTACCGCCGTGACGACGGCCATATCGGTTGGATCGACCCCGCCGGCGACTGAGGCGAGCGGTCATTGACCAGAAAAGCCCGGGCAGTTGCTTGCTGCCCGGGCTTTTCTTTGGGACCCGCCCAATGCAGAATCCGCGAAAGTGCATAGCTGCATTGTAGCCATGAATTCTTAAGAATCCACTAAATCCATGGGTTTGTTCTCCAAACCACCCGCTGCGTTGTTGGTTTTTTGCTTTTTGCGCAGAGGCTATTGCGCCCCGGGTAAAATCCTTCTTTGAACGTGCGCCGGCTCCTTTTTTGAGGGTGCACATCAAGATGATCTCTGCCTGGCTCAAGCCTTCGTCAGCCGCTGAACTGGCCGCAGGTGAGTGCTGTGCCGCTCTGGAACAGCGCATTGCCGACCCCGCCGATGCCCTCGCCGTGTTGCGCCTCGCCCTCGGAGAGGCCTTTGGCGGCCGCATCGCGCTCGTCTCCTCATTCGGAACCGAATCCGCTTTGCTCCTCGATCTCGTGGCCGAAATCGACCGGGCCGTTCCCGTGATCTTCCTCGACACCGGAAAGCTTTTTCCCGAGACGCTCGACTATCGCGATCTCCTGGTGAAGCGGCTCGGCCTCAGCGATGTCCGTGTCGTGACGCCTGGCGCGGCGGACCTCGCGCGGCATGACCCTGAGGGCAAGCTGTGGCGCAAGGACGCCGACCGCTGCTGCAGCCTGCGCAAGACGCGGCCATTGCAATCCGCGCTCGCCGGATTTGATGCCTGGATCACGGGGCGCAAGCGTTACCAGTCCACGGCCCGCGCAGAGATCAAGGTCTTCGAAGCCGATGCCGGGGGCCGGGTGAAGGTCAATCCGCTGGCCTGCTGGTCGGCCGATCAGATAGCGGCGGAATTCGCGGCGCGCGACCTGCCGCGCCATCCGCTGGAGGCTTACGGCTTCCTGTCCGTCGGCTGCACGACCTGCACGGCGCCCGTCGCGGCAGGCGAGGACCGTCGCGCCGGCCGCTGGCGCGGCTCGGCCAAGACCGAATGCGGCATTCACCTGGGTGTGCCTGCCTTCGCCTGAACGGCGCGACCAACAAAAAACCCCCGCCGATGGCGGGGGTTTTTGTCTCGGCCTGAGAAGCGCCGCGTCTCAGCTCTTGCCGTCGAAAAACTCTTTCACCTTGGCAAAGAAACCCTCCGATCTCCGGGTTGCCCTTGCCGTGCTGGGTCGCCTCCTGCTCGAACTCCTCCAGCAGCTCGCGCTGGCGGCGCGTGAGGTGCTGCGGCGTCTCGACCGCGACCTGAATATACATGTCGCCGCGCGCCGCGCTGCGCAGGACCGAGAAGCCCTTGCCGCGCAGGCGGAATTGCTCCCCGCTCTGGGTGCCTGCCGGGATCTTCACTTTGCGCGCGGCTGCCGTCGATGACCGGCACTTCGATTTCGCCGCCCAGGGCTGCCTGGGAAATGCGCAAGCGGCACGCGGCAGAGGATCGTCGCGCCCTCGCGCTGGAAGATCGCATGCGGGCGAATGGAGACATGGACGTAGAGGTCGCCCGGCTGGCCGCCGGCGCCCGCCGCCTCGCCCTCGCCGGAGAGGCGGATGCGCGTGCCATCCTCGACGCCCGACGGGAACGGTGATCTGCAGCGCGCGCTCGCGCGACAACCGTGGCGGCGCCATGGCAGACCCGGCAGGGGTTGCGGATGACGCGGCCGGTGCCGCCGCAGGTCGGGCAGGTGCGCTCGACCAGGAAGAAGCCCTGCTGGGCGCGGACCTTCCCATGCCGCCGCAGGTCGTGCAGGTGTCGCTCTGCGCGGTCCTTGCCTTCCGACCCGGTGCCCTCGCAGGCCTCGCAATTGATCGCGCGTCTGCACCTTGACCTGGGCCTTGGTGCCGAAGAAGGCCTCGCTGAGAGATCGATATCGACATTGGCGCGGATATCGCCGCCGACGCGGGCGCCGCGGCCGCCCCCGGCGCCGCCGCGCCGGCCCATGAAGTCGCCAAACATCTGGTCGAAGATGTCGCCCAGGCCCGCCGGCCTGGGAGAAGTCGAAGCCGCCGGCCCCGCCACCGCCGTTTTCGAAGGCGGCATGGCCGAACCGGTCATAGGCCGCGCGCTTCTGTTCGTCCTTGAGGACCTCGTAGGCTTCGTTGGCTTCCTTGAAGCGTGCCTCGGCCTGCTTGTCCCCCGGATTGCGGTCCGGGTGGAATTGCATCGCGAGCTTCCGATACGCCTTCTTCAGGTCGTCGCGCACTCGCATCGCGGGCCACGCCCAAAGTTGCGTAGTAGTCGTTCTTCGCCATCGAATGCCCTCAGCCCTTCTCCGGCGCCAGCGGCGCCCTTCGCATCGTGGCGCGCCGCCCGGTCCTGCGTGGCCACTCATGCAAGGAAGACGCCTGCGCTTCCTATGAAGCACAGGCGTCTCTGACCTTATGCGAGCCTATTCAGCCCCAACACGGGTAGGATCAGGACGACTTCTTCTTGTCGTCGATTTCCTCGAACTCGGCATCCACGACATGCTCGCCGTTCGGACCCGTGCCGGCGCCGGCGCCCGCACCCGCACCCGGCAGCACCGGGGCCGCACCCGGCTGCAGCGCCCGCGGCCTGCTGGGCCTTGTACATCGCCTCGCCGATGCGCATCGCAGACCTGGGTCAGCCGCTCGGTCGCACTCGTCAGCGCTGCCGACGTCCGTGCCCTCCATCGCCGACCGGACGGCCGCGATCGCGCCTCCGCCTCGCCCTTGTCCTGAGCCGAGATCTTGTCCCCACCTTCGGCGAGGGTCTTCTCGGTCTGGTGGACCAGGCCCTCGGCGTGGTTCCGCGCCTCGACGAAGGCGCGACGCTCCTTGTCGGCCGCGGCATTGGCCTCGGCTTCCTGGACCATGCGCTTGATGTCGGTATCCGACAGGCCGCCCGAGGCCTGGATGCGGATCTGCTGTTCCTTGCCGGTCGCCTTGTCCTTGGCGGAGACGGAGACGATGCCGTTGGCGTCGATATCGAAGGTCACTTCCACCTGCGGCACGCCGCGCGGCGCAGGCGGCAGACCGACGAGGTCGAACTGGCCGAGCATCTTGTTGTCGGCCGCCATCTCGCGCTCGCCCTGGAAGACCTTGATGGTCACCGCGGTCTGGTTGTCCTCGGCGGTCGAGAAGATCTGGCTCTTCTTGGTCGGGATCGTCGTGTTGCGGTCGATCAGCCGGGTGAAGACGCCACCCAGCGTCTCGATGCCGAGCGACAGCGGCGTCACGTCGAGCAGCAGCACGTCCTTCACGTCGCCGCGCAGCACCGCGCCCTGGACCGCGGCGCCGATGGCGACCACCTCGTCCGGGTTGACGTTGCGGGCCGGGTCCTTGCCGAAGAACTGCTTCACGACCTCGATGACCTTGGGCATGCGGGTCATGCCGCCGACCAGGATCACCTCGTCGACCTCACCGGCCGTGACGCCGGCATCCTTCAGCGCGGCGCGGCAGGGCTCCAGCGTGCGCTGGATCAGGTCATCGACCAGGCTCTCGAGCTTCGCGCGGGACAGCTTCAGCACCAGATGCTTCGGGCCGGAGGCATCCGCGGTGATGAACGGCAGGTTGATCTCGGTCTCCTTGGCGGAGGAGAGTTCGATCTTCGCCTTTTCCGCGGCTTCCTTCAGCCGCTGCAGGGCAAGCTTATCCTTGCGCAGGTCGATGCCGTTCTCCTTGCGGAACTCGTCGGCGAGGTAGTCGATCACGCGAACGTCGAAATCCTCGCCGCCGAGGAAGGTGTCGCCGTTGGTGCTCTTCACCTCGAAGACGCCGTCGCCGATCTCCAGCACGGAGACGTCGAAGGTGCCGCCGCCAAGGTCATAGACCGCGATGGTGCCGGCGGATTTCTTGTCGAGGCCATAGGCGAGCGCCGCGGCCGTCGGCTCGTTGATGATGCGCAGCACGTCGAGGCCGGCGATGCGGCCGGCATCCTTGGTCGCCTGGCGCTGGGCGTCGTTGAAGTAGGCCGGAACGGTGATGACGGCCTGGGTAACGGTCTCGCCGAGATAGGCCTCGGCGGTTTCCTTCATCTTGGTGAGGATGAAAGCGGAAACCTGGCTCGGGGCGTATTTCTCGCCGCGCGCTTCGACCCAGGCGTCGCCATTGTCGCCCTTCACGATGCCATAGGGGACGAGCCCCTTGTCCTTCGCGACCAGCGGATCCTCGTAGCGGCGGCCGATCAGGCGCTTCACGGCATAGAGGGTGTTCGACGGGTTGGTGACGGCCTGGCGCTTGGCGGCCTGGCCGACGAGGCGCTCGCCGCTGTCGGTGATGGCGACCATGCTGGGCGTCGTGCGCGCGCCCTCGCTGTTCTCGATCACGCGGACATCTTTGCCCTCCATGACCGCAACGCAGGAATTGGTGGTGCCGAGGTCGATTCCGATGACCTTGCTCATTCGCAGTCTCCTATATAAGCGGGAGCGGCCGACCCGAAGCACCGGCGCCCCCCTTGGGAACAACTCTAAACTAGATAGCTTTGCGACCAGGTCCAAGACAAGACACGCATGCCCAAAATTTGGGCAAGATCGTCGCAATCGGCCGAGTTTTCAGTCTGCAGCCAGGGCCGCGCCGCCTAGTCAACCTCGCTGCGCGGCCGCGGCCGGCGCCTTGGCGACGACGACCATCGCCGGGCGCAGCAGGCGGCCGTTCAGGGTCCAGGCCTGGGTCCAGGCCTGAACGATCGTGCCCGGCGGATGCTCAGTCGGTCTCCTGCTCCGCCATCGCCTGATGGAGATTGGGATCGAACAGCTTGCCGGTGGGGTCGTCCGTGCTTCACGCCATTGCGTTCGAGGGTCGCGACGAAGCTGCGCTCGATCCCTTCGAAGCCCTCGCGCAGCTTGCCGATGATCTTCGGCCTCGCCCTCGCTGCGCGGCGGCAGGCTGTCCAGGCCGCGCTTGAGGTTCTCAGCCACTTCGACGACGTCGCGGGCGAATTTCTGCACGGCGAAAAGGCGCGCATCCTCCACCTCCCGCTTGGTCCGGGTGCGGAGATTGGCCATCTCCGCCTCGGACCGCATCCAACGTTCGCGCATCTCGTCGCGCTCGGCTCTCAAGCGCCGCCAGGCGGTCCTTAGGCGAGAGCGCGGTCTCGCCGCCGCGTCCGCCGCCTCGGACCGGCGTCGTCATCGTCGGGATAGGGGATCGGTGTTTTCGGTTTCGGTCATGGGCCCTGAGTTAGGTTTGAGAAAGGCACCGCGCAAGCGCCGGATACACGAAATTGCGAGCTGCCAGATACGCATGTGCCGGGGGGCGTCAACTGTTGCCGGCCGAGCGGTCGGCCGCGACATCCAGGATCGTCTTCCGCATCGCATGCGCTCATCGCGGCAGCCAGACGCTGAAGCGCGAACCCTGACCTTCTTCGCTGGTAATGACAAGCTGGCCGCGATGACGGTTGACGATATGCTTGACGATGGCGAGGCCGAGACCCGTGCCGCCGATAGCGCGCGAGCGCCCCTTGTCGACACGGTAGAAGCGTTCGGTCAGGCGGGGAATATGGCCGCGCGGAATGCCGGCGCCATCGTCCCCGACGGTCAATGACGACACCCGGGCCGGCTGGGCCAGGGAGCGCCGGCGACCGCCTCCACCGACAGCGTGACGCGCCCGCCTCGCGCCCGTATTTCAGCGCATTGTCGCAGCAGATTGCCGAACACTTGGGCCATCTGGTCGACGTCGCCGGGAACCGGCGGCAGGTCCGGCAGGCGTCAGATCGAGCCGCACGCCGCGGGCGGTGATGCGGGGCTCGAAAACCGGCCAGGCTGCGGGCGATGAGCTGCGCCGAAGTCGATGCGGCCCTGCGGCGGCTGATGCTCCGAGAGCTCGATCCGCGACAGGCTGAGCAGGTCGTCGATCAGCCGGTTCATCCGCGCCGCCTCGCGCGCCATGATATCCAGGAAGCGCTCGCGCGCCGGCGGCGTCATCCTTGGCCGGCCCTGCAGCGTCTCGACGAAGCCGATCAGGCTGGCAAGCGGCGTGCGCAGTTCATGGCTGGCATTGGCGACGAAATCGGCCCGCATCCGCTCAACGGCGCGTTCCCGCGTGTGGTCGACGAGCAGGATCGAGGCCTGACCGCCATCGAAGAGCCCGGCGTCCAGCGGCGTCACCGTGGCATGGATTTCGCGCGGCACCGGTGCCGCGAAGAGCAGATCGGCCGCCTGCGGTTCGCGCGTGGCCAAGCGCCTTGTCGATGGCGCCGCGCAGCAGGGGGTGGCGCAGCACGGCGGCGGCGTCATCGCCCAGGCTCTGCCGGGCGGCCTCGATTCGCGCGCTGCACGGTGCCGTCCGCGCTGACCAGAATGAGCGGCTCGGGCAGCCGTTCGGTGATGGCCTTCTCGGCCTTGAGCTAGACCGTCGAGGCGGGCGAGGCTCCACGGCCGCGGACCGCTCGGCGCTCTGGCCGAGGAAGCGGTGCCGACGCGATCCACCTCCGGCAGGCGGGGCGGGTCGGTCGGCAGGCCGCTGGCGATCGCGGTGCAGCCGCTCGAGATCCTGGCGCCAGAGGGAGGCGACACCGAGGCGGCCAGAAATTCGACCGACGATGAGGCAGGCGATCGCATCGGCAGGGCGGTGCCGCCGTGGCCAGCACCATGAACGCTGGCCGATGCACAGGCACGGCTGAGAATCGAGCAACATCCACCGGCCGAGGCCCGGCGCGCGCAGCTTGTCCATGGACGTGTCTCACAACGCCCTCGGCGGCCGGTGCTGGTCCGCAAGGCGGAGCTCAGCTGCCGGAGGCCGAGAGGATGTCGGCGCGGGCTGAATGATCTGCGCCCCGCCGGCGCCCACCTGGAAGACGGCGAGGCCGCGTCTGCACCGATCCGTCCGGCTGCGAGGCCAGACCGCCGTCCGCGCCGCTGAAGCCTGAGGGGTTGGTCAGGGCCGCCTGATCGATCCTGCCGCTCTGCGTCGTCACCCGGGCGAGAGCGCCGGCATCGAAGGCGATGGCGGCGAGGGCGAGGGCTGCGCGCCATAGGCCGCGCTGTAGCTCGACATGAAGGGCGTCGCGGCGGCCGGATCGGGCGCCGCGTACAGCGCGCCGCTGAAGCCGGCGGCGCGCGACCGCACCCGGATCGGCCGCCCAGAGGCCCGGACCCAGGACCAGGACCGGCCCGGGATTCACGTCATAATAGGGCATGAGGGTGGCGAGTTCGCCGAGGCCGCTGCCGGTCTCGGCAATCAGCAAGGCGTTGAAGGGCGGCGGCGGGATCGGCTCGCGGTCGAGCTTCGCCGCTTCCTGCCGGCCTGCCACGGTATGCGAGCCGCGCAGCTGCCTTGATCTGGGCGTCAATCGGGCCGCGGCGGCTGCCATAATCGGACAGCGCTGCGCAGCGCCTCGTTCATGGAGGCGAAGCTGCCCGGACTCATAGGTCTGGACCTGTCCGCCACCGCCGCCCGTGCTTTGCAGGGCGCGGCCCATCGCGTCGCCCAGCGGGTTTTCCGGCAGGAAGGCCGGCGATCTGGCCGTGCCCCTGCGCGTTGGCCGCCTGCACCAGCGCCTGAACCTGCTCGGCCGGGGTGATGCCGAGCGGCCAGAGGCCCGGCCGGGCCACGGAGGAATCGGAGGTCAGGGCCAGGACATCGACATGGGCGGGACCGCTGACCGGCGCGACGGCCGAGGCTTCCGTATCGGTGAGCGGGCCGATGATGACGCCGGCACCCTCGGCGATGGCCTTCTGCGCGGCCGCCGCCGCCCCTTGCGGCGTGCTCGCCGGTATCGAGCACGTCGAGCGAGGCCCGCGGCGGTGGGGCCGAGGCCGAGCTTGGCGGCATTGACGAGTTCGGTGCGCGACGCCCGCATAGGGGCCGGTCAGCGGCGCCAGGATGGCGACACGGCTGCCGGCCGGCGCGGGCAGGGGTACCCCGCCGCCGCCGGGCGGCACCAGAGCCTTGCGGCATACCGGGGGCAGCGCCCATGCTGTAGGGAGACCCTGACGGTGCGGCGCAGCTCGCAAGGCCGAGGAGGGCTGCGAGGAGAGCAGATGCCGGAGCAAGACGCATTTCAAGACCCTCCATCAGATCAAGAGCCGGGACCGCCCGCGCCCGAGGCTTGGCCGAGCGTCTGGCGGCAGTCCAGCCGGCTTGTGCTGGTTTCCACGCCAATCGGCAACCTGGGGGATATGACAAGTCGCGCGATTGCCGCCCTGAGGGGGGCCGATACCGTGCTGTGCGAAGACAGCCGGGTGACCGCTACGGCTGCTTTTCGCGCTGGGCGTGAAGGCGAGACTGGAAAGTTTTCACGATCATAACGAAGAGAGCCGCACGCCGAAGCTGCTGGCGCGGTGCGCAGCGGGCAGCGCTTGGCCCTGGTCAGCGATGCCGGCACGCCGCTGATGTCGGACCCGGGCTTCCGGCTGGTGCGGGCGGCGGTCGCGGAAGGGTTCGGCGTGACCGCGCTGCCGGGGCCGAACGCCGCGGTGACGGCGCTGACCCTCTCCGGCCTGCCGCCGCACCCGTTCCTGTTCCTCGGCTTTCCGCCGCCGCGCGGCGCCGCGCGGCGCACGAGCTTTCGCGAGCCTGCGGGCGGCCGAGGCGGCCGGGCTTTCCGCCTCCATGATCTGGTACGAAAGCCCGCACCGCGTCGCCGAGACCCTGGCCGATCTGGAGACGGTCTTCGGGGACCGGCCGGCCGCGCTGGCGCGCGAGTTGACGAAGCATTTCGAGGAGATCCGTCGCGGCTCTCTGGCCAGCCTGATTGCGGGTGTCGAGGCCGATCCGCCGCGCGGGGAAATCTGCGTCCTGCTCGGGCCGCATGATCCGGCGGCGGAGATGCCGGTGGCCGACCTCGACGCGCGGCTGCGCGCGGAGCTGCAGAAGTCCCGCCTCAAGGAGGCGGTCGCCGTCGTCGCGGCCGAGACCGGGCTGCCCCGCCGCCAGGTCTATGCGCGGGCACTCACGCTCGACCGGGAGGAGTAGGGGGCCGGGGTGAGAGCCCAATCAACGATGGCGTCAGCGCTGACTGAACCCCGCAGGCGGGTGCCAGCGATCGCGCCCATCCGGGTCGGGCTTCTGCCCGCCCGGATGGGCGCCCATCGGTGACCCGGCGCTGTCGACGGTCCAACCTTACGCGGCGGCCGTACGGGCCTGCTGATGCGCCCAGATCGCCATCCACAAGCCGAGCGTCGCAGCAACGCCGCCAATCAGGAATACCGCCGAATAGCCCGAGAAATCGGCCAGCAACGCCGACCAGCGGCCCGGTCGCGCCATAGGCGAGATCCTGGAAGGCGGCGAACCCGCCGACCGCCGTGCCGCGCAGATGCGGCGGCATCTGCTTGACGACTTCGGAGCCCATGGCCGGAAACACCATCGAGCAACCGAGCCCTGTCAACAAGGCGCCCGCCAGGGCCGACCACGGCCCTGGCGCGAGCCACAGCAGATATTGGCCGCAGGCCTCCACGGCCAGCGAGGCGATGGCCACGGGCGTGCCGCCGATCCGGTCCGGCAGGTGGCCGCAGAGCAGCCGGACCAGAACGAAGCCGACACCGAAGAACGTCAGGCCGAGCCCCGCATAAGGCCAGCCGCGGCTCAGGAAATAGAGGGAAAAGAAGGCGCCCAGCGCCGCGAAGCCGACACCCTGCAGCCCGACCGCCGCACCCGGCCGCCAAATCCGGCCGATGATCCGCCAAAAAGGACTCCCGCTTGCCGGCATGGGGCGCCACGGCCGGAAGCCGATGAATGGCGATCAGCCCCAGCAAGGGCAACACCGCGCAGACGCCCATCAGCCCGGCGAAGCCCAACCGGTGCAGCAGCGCCAGCCCGAGCGGGCCGCCCACGGCAAAGGCGCCATACATGCCCATGCCGACGAGCGACATGACCCTGCCGGATCGCGCATGGCCCATAAGGCCGATGCGCCCAGCTGATCATTCCCACCAAGGTCAGGCTTTCGCCAAGCCCCAACAGCAACCGACCGGCAATCAGCACGGCATAGTCACCCGGCACGGACAATCGGGGCCAACCCGCCAGAAGGCAAATCAGCCCGGCTGCGGCATACAGCGACCAATCCGCGCCGCATGCAGGCCTTGCCGCCGAGCCGGTCGGTTCGCGCGCCGGCATGGCTGCGTGTCAGGATCGTCGACAGAAAGGCGATCCCGACCGCCAATCCGCCAAAGGCGTTGTTGAGGCCTAAGCCATGCACGACATGGACCGGCACCGCCGGCAGCGACATGGCAACCGCAAGATAGGACAGGAACAGCGTCGCCGTCAGGGCGACGACGCGACGATAGGCCAGATCCGGCCGATCGGTGTCAGGCATGTTCACGCACTCCGCGCGAGGACCGTCGCCCAAGGGGCTGCACGCCCGGGCGAGGGTCGATGGGTGCGTTGGTTGACGTGAACGCTTACGGCCGGAATGCCTTTGCAGAGCACAGCCGGCGATGATGGTCCCTAGCCGAAGCACACCGGCAGGTGTCAAGCGACTGATCGCGTATCAGGGCTGCTTGGGCAGCGCCGGCGGCATTTCCCGCCTTGTCGTGGTGCCCCGCCTGCGATGACGGCCGGGCATCTCAACCACTCCCGGGCTGCCGGGACGCTCAGGACGAGGCCTCTGCAAGAGCGAGCAGGGCAACAAAGACACTCAGGGGCACAAGGTGTGAAAAATCGCGGTGGCGTAGAACGGTCAAAACCGCAGCCGCAATGATGACCGCCCCAAGCGCCAGGCCAACACTGCGACTGACAGGCAGCGCAATCAGAACGGCGCTCATTATCTCCAGCCCACCAGTCAACATGCTCCACCAGCGCGGGTAGCCCCAGCGCGCGAAATCGCTTCGCGTCCCGAGCTTGCCGATCGCGTTGACGAAGCCTGCGCCAAAGAATCCGGCAACGAGAAGCCAGATGGAAAGAGCATGGACCATCTCAGGGCGCACCAATCATCATCGGGACGGCTGCCAAAACCATAAGCGCCGCCGTGAGGCCGTGAATGCCGAAGGCACTTTTAGCGGATCATTTCGCTACAAGAATGAGCAGCATGTCGCCGACGGGGATGACGGCCTCAACAAGCAGGATGATGCCGACCCCGCGCGGGGCGCCCCACGCCATGAACGCCAGTACGGTCAATCCCGATACAATGTCAGTACCCCCTTGAGGCGAAGCCACCATGCGATGTTGGCGCCGTTTTCAGGAAGCGGCAGGCCGAAACTGCGTGTCGCGGTCGTCGGGCTTGCGACATATCCGGTGCCGATCGCGATAACTGCGAGAGCCAGGAGCAACGCCGTTCCGAGCGCAAGCCAATGCATCACACCGTCCCATTCTAGCTAAATAAGATAACTTAGCGTTGCTAGGTTATTAATGTAGCGTTGCTAGATTGTCAAGCATCGGTATGATGCTCGAGGCATGGGAGCCTTCTGGAGCGAGATGATCTCAGGTCGGATTAACCTGAAATCCGAATCTTGCCCTATTTCAATAGATGAGAGCCCAATTCAGAGTTGGGGTCGTCGAGACCCAAAGTCTGAAATCGGCCTCCAGGTCTGGGAGATCGAGGATTGGGTATCGCCGAGCGGAAAGGCAGGGAGCGGGCTGAGCGCGAGTATCGCATTGTCGCGGCAGCGCGCGTGATCGCAGAGCGCGAAGGATGGGATGCCGTTACAATCCGCCGCCTGGCTGAAGAAATCGAATATAGTCAACCCGTCCTCTATTCGCATTTCGAAAACAGGGATGCGATTGTTGCGGCAGTGGCTGTGGAGGGTTTCCAGGAAATCACTGTGGCTCTCCGAGAAGCGGCAAGCGGATCGACCGGACGACGAAACGCCCTCAAAAATGTCGCTATGGCCTATCTCGCCTTTGCGCTAAGCCGTCCTGCACTCTACGAGGCCATGTTTATCCTCCCGACGGATTTACGGTTCGCGGAAGCTGGCACCAGACCGGAACTGCGGGCCGCGTTCGAAGCACTTGCGGCAGTCGTCACGCCGTTTTGCGTCGATGTCGCTGTCGTGACCGAGACTTTTTGGGCAGCCCTTCATGGGCTCGCTGAACTCGAACGTTCGGGCCGGATCAGGCCCGGCACGCGCGGCGAACGCATCACGCTTGTTGTTCAGGCGATTGTCACTTTCCGGAAGCAGTTCGCCACCTCGCGGCTGACGTCATTCAGTTGAATGACTGTTTGTCGCGTTGTCCGACACACCCTTGAGGTCTGGTATGGCTCGTTCGCTGGCGGGCAGCGTTCAGGCCGCGTGGATGAGAATTCGTCATGACCCGGATCGGCCTTCGCCGGGTGGTTGCCGCCGGGTGGTTGCCGCCGTCTTGGACCGCCACCGGGCGTCTACTGGCTGAACCCGTTCCCGATCTGATGCGCCGTATGCACGATGGCGTCGCCCGTGGCGTTGGCCCCGTTGCTAAAGCCTTGGCCGATGTCATTGAAAGCGCTGCCGATATGGTCCCGGCCAAAGTTATCGCCGGCCGCGTTGAAATCCCTCTGCGCACGGGCGCCGTTGGCATTGCAGGCGGCGAGGGCCAAAGGCAGGGCCAACAGGCACAGGTGAAGCAATTTCATCAAAGCGGTTCCTTTCGCCTCTCACTTCGTTCATCCAGGAACAAAATTCAATATTCAGGTGTCCGTTCAAATGCGCGCGACCATGAATGGAATTTTATCCGCGTCGCTCGGGTCGCGGCACCGTTGGAAGCTTGAGCTGGCTCCCAGAGGTCCGCTTCAGGGAACGCCCGGCGGCCACTCCGATGACCGTGTTGGCCCGCAAGTCGTCCGCCCTGATTGGGTTTTCACCCCGGCGGCCGGGCTGGAAATTCCGGCCTGACAACGGTATGGCGGGACAAATCGTTTCACAAACGTTTGGAGTGGCGTCGCATGCGCCTGAGCCAACTCGATCTCAACCTCCTCAACGTCTTCGATGCCGTCATGCGCCATCGCCGCGTGACGGAGGCGGCGGAGGCGCTGGCGCTCTCTCCCTCTGCCGTCAGCCACGCGCTGAGCCGCCTGCGCCGCGTGCTGAATGACGAGCTGTTCGTCCGCGATGACGAGGGCATGACACCGACGCCGCGCGCCCTTGAACTTGCAAGCGATGTCCGCCACGGCCTCGCTTTGCTGGAGCGCGCGCTGGATACCGGGCCATTCCAGCCCGGCCAGTCGGCCCGCACCTTCAGGATCGCGGCCGGTGACTATGCCTCGGCCTTCCTGCTGCCGCCGCTCGTCCAGCGGCTGGGCCGGGTGGCGCCCCATGTCAACCTGCGGGTCGTGCCGGTGAACCGCACCGATATCGGGCGGATGCTGAACACCGGGGCCGTCGATCTCGTCATCGGATGGTTCGACGCCTTGCCGCAGGAGCTGTGCCGCCGGGTTGTGCTGCGCGAGGATGGCGGCCTCGTCGTCAGCGCCGGCCACCCGCTGGCCGAGGGGCCGCTGACGCTGGAGCGGATTTACGCCTTCCCCCATCTCGTCGTTGATCTGACCGGCGAGGAGGAATTGAGCCGCGACGGTTTTTATGAGGATCGCGGCCTGGTCCGCCGCGTCTGGATGGACCGGGTTGTGCTGCAATCCCGCGCGCAGCCGGGCGATGCGGCGCGCGTGGCGCTCCGCCTGCCGCATTTCATGGCGGTGCCCCATTTCCTGCGCGGCTCGGACCTGGTGGCGACGCTGCCCGGCCGCCTTGCGCGCTGGGCCACGGCGGACGGCAGCCTCATCTTCCTCGGCCCCGTTCTGTCACCTGAGACAGTGGATATCGAGGCCGTGTGGCATAGCCGCGCGGAGACCGATCAAGGCCTCGCCTGGCTGGTCGGGACGCTGGTGGAGGTCAATGCCGCGGCGTAGCGCGGCGGCGTCTTGCTCCGTTCAGGACGCTGCTGAAGAGATTTCAATTGCGGAACATTGGCGGCGGTTTCATTGCGGTGGGGGCTCACTGACCACGCCCGTCTGACAGAGACGCCTGAGGAACCGCTGCCATGACCCTGCCAAGCGCGACCGTGACGACGCCGGGACTGTCGATCAGCTTCGCCGATACGGATGACTGGGGATCGGGCTTCATCGGCGGGGTGACGATCACCAATACCTCGGCCAAGGCCATCAGCGACTGGACGGTCAGCTTCGCGCTCGCGAATGCCATGTCCGACGTCTGGAACGCTCAGATCGTCAGCCACACCGGCAATCAGTATGTGCTGTCGAACCTGGCCTATAACGGAACGATCGCGCCCGGCGCCTCTGTGAGTTTCGGCTTCCAGGCCGCGGGCGGCAACCCCACGCCGCCGGCAGGTTATGTGTTCAACGGCCAGACGATCTCGGCCGGCACGCGTGCCAGCCTGCCGGTGATTACGGCCGCAGGCGCCAGCGTGACGGAGGGCGCCGGGGCGTCCCTGCCGGAGACATTCACGCTCACGCTTTCGGCCCCCGCGGTGACGCCCGTGACGGTTGCCTACAAGACCGTCAACGGCACTGCCATGGCCGGCACCGATTATACCGCTGAGAGCGGGACGGTGACCTTCAAGCCCGGCAGCACGACCGCGAGCGTGACGGTTGCGACCGCACCAGGCACGGCGGGCACGAAAACCTACGCGCTCGACCTCTCGGCGCCGAGCGGCGCCACCCTTGCCGAGACCTCGGCGACGGGCACGATCATCGACCCGGCGCCCTTGCCGCAGATCACGGTGGCGAACCTGTCCGTCCAGGAAAGCACGGCGGCGGGGTCAGGCGCGGGCAGCACGCTGCTGCCGGCGGGCTATCTCAGCACCAGCGGCAACCAGATCGTCTCCTCGGGCGGCACGCCGGTGAAGATCGCCGCCGTCAACTGGTATGGCTTCGAGACGACGTCCTTCGCGCCGCAGGGGCTCTGGGCGCGAGAACTACAAGACAATGATGAACCAGATGGTGCAGCTCGGCTTCAACGCCATCCGGCTGCCCTTCTCCCTGCAGCTGTTCGACCCCGGCAGCGTGCCGAGCGGCATCAACTACACGCTCAACCCTGATCTTGCCGGGCTCGACGGGCTTGGCATCATGGACAAGATCGTCGCTTACGCGAGCCAGATCGGGCTCAAGATCATCCTCGACGACCACCGCAGTGCTGCCGGATCGGGGCCGAACGACAACGGCCTTTGGTATGATGACGGCTATACGGCCCAGGACTGGGTCAATACCTGGACCATGCTGGCCCAGCATTATGCCGGCAACCCACCGTGATCGGCGCCGATCTGCTGGACGAGCCGCATGGCGCCGCGACCTGGGGCGACGGCAGCGCGACCGACTGGGCGGCGGCGGCGACGCAGGCGGGAGACGCCATCCAGGCCGTCAATCCCAACTGGCTGATCATGGTTGAGGGCATCCAGACCTATGACGGGCAGAGCACCTGGTGGGGCGGCAATCTGATGGGCGTGGCGAGCCACCCGATCACGCTGACCGATCCGGACAAGCTTGTCTATTCACCGCACGACTATCCGGCCTCGGTCTATGACCAGTCATGGTTCAATGCCGCGAACTATCCGAACAACCTGCCATCCGTCTGGAACCAGTACTGGGGCTATATCTATCAGGATGGCATCGCGCCGGTTTTCCTGGGCGAATTCGGCTCCGAGATGCAGACGACGAGCGACCAGGAATGGATGCAGTCGCTGGTCAACTACATCGACGCGCCGGGCGGCGTCGGCGGGGCGGAGGGCATAAGCTGGGCCTATTGGGACTGGAACCCGACATCGTCGGATACGGGCGGAATTCTCGAAAATGACTGGTCCACCGTCGATATGACGAAGATGGATGCGATCACCCCGGCGCTCTATCATGCGGGCAGCGGCAGCACGGTGAGCCCGGCCACGGCCGGTTTCGTGGTCAGCCTGTCGGCGCCGCAGGCCACGCCTGTCACGGTGGATTACAAGACCGCCGACGGCACGGCGAAGGCCGGCGTCAACTATGTGCCGGAATCAGGGACGCTTACCTTCGCCCCAGGCGAGACGACGGCAATCGTCCAGGCCGACCTGCTCGGCAGTCAGGCGGTGTCCGCGCCGCTGACCTTCATGCTTGACCTATCAAGCCCGTCCGGCGCCTCGCTTGGAACGGTTGAGGCGACAGCGACCCTGCTGCCGCCCGCACAGGGCACGACCACGGGGGGCGGCACAGGCGCGGGCACGGGCGGGAGCACGTCAACCGGCACCGGCACCGGCACCGGCGGCGGCTCAGGCACGGCGACCGCCGGCGGCGCGTCGCCCCCGCCCCCGGCGGTGGGCGTGATTGCGCATACGACGGACAGCTGGAGCGGCGGCTTTCTCGAAAACCTGACGGTCACGAACAGCGGCACCGCCACCGTGTCGTCCTGGGAGATCGCGGTGACGACGCCCAGCACCGTCACCAATCTCTGGAACGCCGTGACGCTCTCTCACAGCGGCGACACCTATATTCTCGGCAGCGCCGCCTATAACACCGCGATCGTGGCGCACGGCTCCGTCACGATCGGCTTCCAGGCCGCAGGCAATGCGACGGACCCGCTCACCGCCACGCTTTACCCGTCAAGCTGAGGGAGGCGCGTGGCGAGCGTCGCGCGGCGGGTGCCGCGCGCCTCCGCTCGTCAGTTGCTCATTTCGATGACGGCGCGCACCTTCGGATAGATTTCGCGCGCCCAATGGCTGCCGCTGAAGACGCCGTAATGGCCGACATCGGTCTGCAGATGGTGTTGCTTCATCTCGCCGGCAGTCCGCGTGCAGAGATCGAGGGCCGACATGGTCTGGCCGATGCCGCAGATATCGTCCCGCTCGCCCTCGACGGTCAGCACCATGGTGCGGCGGATGGCGCCCGGGTCGACCCGCTCGCCGCGATGCATGAGCCGGCCGAGCGGCAGGTCATGGTCCTGGAAGATCCGCTTCACGGTCTCCAGGAAGAATTCCGCCGGCAGATCCATGACCGCGCGATATTCGTCGTAGAAGTGCCGGTGCAGGTCGGCCCGCGCCTCGTCACCGCCGACGATGTTGCGCGCCTGCACGATCTCGGCCCGCAGATGACGGTCGAAATTCATCGCGACGAAGGCGCTGAGCTGCATGAAGCCGGGATAGACCCGGCGGTTGGCGCCCTTGAAGCGCCAGGGCACGACGCCGATCAGTGTGTTGTCGAACCACTCGATCGGCCGTTCCTGCGCCAGCACATTGACCTTGGTCGCCGCGACGCGAGTATCGATCGGGCCTGCCATCAGCGTCATGCTGCGCGGCGTCGCGATATTGCCTTCCCGCGCCATGACGGCGACGGCGGCCAGCACCTGCACGGCCGGCTGGCAGACGGCCAGCACATGGCCGCCGGGGCCGATCGCTTCCAGCTGCTGGATGACGTGGTCGGTATAGTCCTCAAAGCCGAAGACGCCGGCGGAGAGCGGTACGTCCCGCGCATTCTTCCAGTCGGTGATGAAGACGTCGTGGTCGGCGAGCAGCGTCTGCACGGTGTTGCGCAGCAGCGTCGCGAAATGGCCTGACATCGGCGCGACGACCAGCACGCGCGGCTGGCGGAGCGGGGCTGTCCTTGCGGAAATGCACGAGCGAACAGAAGGGCGTTTCAAAGCACAACTTCTTCGGTGACGTCGACCGAGCTGATTGCCGACGATGACCGGCTGGATGCCGAAGGCCGGCCGCACATGGCGTGATCGCCGTGCGCCAGACCGCTTCGGCCGCGGCCGCGGCCTGGCGGAGCGGCAGGGCCTCGGGCGGGCTCAGATCGAATTGGTTGAGCAGATCCTGTCGGCGAAAGCGGAAGAAGTGCCGCGCCGGCGCCGTCCATATCCTCCTGGGCCTGGTAGAGCTGATACAGCATCGGCGTGCCGACGGCCGCGAGACTGTCCGAGAAAGGCAGGCCGGCCATGGGCCGCGCCATTTCATAGAAAATTGACTGGCGGTTTTTTGCCTGAGGCCCGGTCCACGCGTTCCGTTCCAGGCCGAGCGTCTGATACAATGTCGTCAGTTCGGACGGCGACAGGACATTTGTTATGGCCGAGGCCACGCTTCTCATAAGCAGCAAGAACTATTCCTCCTGGTGTCTCAGAGGATGGCTGATAACCCGCCTCTCTGGCTTGCCCTTCGAGGAGAAAATTCGTCGACCTCGATGATCCGGCGGTCACGGGCTGAACTTCTGCTGCGCTCCTCATCCATATTGGTGCCGACCCTGATCCATGACAGTGTTTCCATATGGGATACCTTGGCGATCGCGGAGTATCTGAATGAACTCCGCCCCGAGGCACAGATGCTTCCGAAGGACAGGCATGCGCGGGCGCGATGCCGGGCGATCAGCGGTGAGATGCATTCGGGATTCGCGGCGCTGCGGTCCTCCCTGCCGATGAACCTCCATGCCTACCGCCCCGGATTCAAGATCTGGTCGGCGGCGCAGCGCGGATATCGACCGGATCCAGACGATCTGGGGGGACTGCTTGTCGACCTGGAAAGGGCCGTACCTCTTCGGCGAGACGCTGTCGGTGGCGGACGCGATGTATGCCCCTGTGGTCACCCGCTTCCTAACCTATGACGTGCAGCTGGGGGGCGCAGGCAGCCCGATATTGCCAGGACGATCATGGCCTGGCCTGACATGGCGGAATGGGTCGCTGCCGCGAAGGAAGAGCCGCAAGAGATCACCGAGCTTGAAGTTGAATTCTAGTTTTCGCAAGAAGCCTTAGCATTATTCAGGGGCTGGCGATAGCGGAGGCCCGGGCGCGGCGAGAGCAGGGGCGGGCTTTTCTTAAAGAATGTCGTGAGTCTGGCTTCGAATTTTGGAATTGCAATCAATTTGACCTGATCGGACTCATCTTTCCGGCCGAGGATCTGGCTAACCCAGCAAACGCCCCACGACCCGCGCGGTGTAATCGACGACAGGGATGACGCGGCCGTAATTGATGCGGGTCGGCCCGATCACGCCGATCGCGCCGACGATCCGGTTGTTCGGCATTGCGCGCCGGCGCCACGATCATGGACACGCCGGCCGAGCCGAAGAGGCCGCTTTCCGCGCCGATGAAGATGCGCACGCCATCCGAGGTTTCGGCAAGTTCGAGCAGGCGCAGCATGGTCTCCTGCGCCTCCAGCCGCTCGAACAGCGTCTGGATCGAGGCGAGCTTCTCGATCTGCGTGACATCGGCCAGCAGCCGGCCCTGGCCGCGGACGATGAGATTGCCGCCGCGACCCTTCGCCGCCCCAGGTGGCGAGACCGGCTTCGATGATGCCGGCGGCAAGCTCATCGAGCGTGTCGCGGTCGCGCGCGATCTCGGCCGCCATTTGCGGTCCGGAAGTCCGGCGAGCGTGCGGCCCTGCAGCCGGGCGTTGAGGTAGTTGCTCGCCTCCTGCAGGGTAGAGGGCGGGACGCCGGGCGGGATATCGATGACCCGATTCTCGACCTGGCCTTCGGACGAGACCAGCACGACCAGCGCGCGGCCCGAGGCCAGCGGGACGAATTCGATATGCTTGAGCGCGCCCTCGGCCTTCGGGGCCAGCACGAGCCCCGCCGCCGAGGAGAGGCCGGACAGCATGGTCGGAGGCATCGGCCAGCGTATCCTGCAGGCTGCGGCCATGGCTGCAGCAGCGCGGCATCGATCGCTTCCCGCTCCTCCTCGCCGAGGTCGCCGAACTGCAGCAGCCCGTCGACGAAAAGGCGCAGGCCCCGATCCGTCGGCAGGCGCCCCGCCGAGGTATGGGGCGCGTAGAGCAAGCCCGGCCTCGGTCAGATCGGCCATGACGTTGCGGATGGTCGCCGGCGAGAGGGCAAGTGGCAAGCGGCGGGAGAGCGTGCGGCTGCCGACCGGACTCGCCCGTTTCGACATATTGTTCGACGATTTCGCGGAGAACGGCGGCGGACCGGCTATCCAGCCCCTGTGGCAGGATGGCGGGTTGAGAAGGTGGAAATGTCAAGCCGCTTCTATCCATCGCTGTCCCCGTCCCATAACGGCGGCGAGCCCGGCCGGTCAATTCAGGCGTCGAGCGGAAATCCTGCCATCCGGCAACAAAAGCGCTGCCCGATCGACCTTGAATGTGGATCATAGCGTGAAAAGGATTGGGTGACACATATGGTGCGCGGAACGAGCCCGGCCGTCCTGGTTTCCGGTTTGCGGCGGCGGCTCGACAGATCATCCAGCGGTTCCGGCCTCGTCATCGTTCTCATCGCCTAATCGCTCTTCGCCTTTCGCCCTGCACGATGCCCTGGTGAAGCGTCTGGTGCTGCGTTTTCCTGGTCGGTTGCGGCCTCCTGTGGCGCTTCGTGTTCGGCTACCTGATGTTCGGAGACGTCCCGGCTTCCGGCGTCGTCCTCGGCGCTGCCCTGATCCTGCTGAGCGGCGGCATTGTCGTCGTCGGCGCGGTGCGGGCTCCGAGCCGGGCCTGACCCGCGGCGCAAGCATTTTTTGGGAAAGAACCAAAATTCGACAGTCACAGCGGCGCTGCGCCGGTTCATGATCACATTATCGCGATGATTGCCGGTCTTGGTGGAGTGGTGTCGATTATGGATTCTTATGACAGCGCGCTGTGCGAAGCCGCGCCGATTTCGGCTGAGGTAAGCAAAGCCGCGCCTGCCCGGGGTATCGGCGATAAGGAGCGCCGCCGTCTGCTGCTTAAGGCGGCCGAAGAGGTCTTTGTCGCCAAAGGCTATGTTGCGACGACCATGGCGGATATCGCGGCCGTCGCCGCCATGTCGAAGAAGACGATCTATCAGGTCTTCGCCTCCAAGAAGGAACTCTTCGACAGCCTCATGATCGACCGCGTGGTGTGCCTGCCCTTGCCCGAGGATGGCCGCCATGACTCCCCGGCCGCGGCGCTGCGCGCCATGCTGCTGGCTTACGGCCAGGCGCTTCTCAACCCCCAGCAGGTCATTCTCACGCGCCTCATCCTCGCCAATATCGCGAGCGTGCCGGAGGTGAGCGCGGCCGTGAAGGAGAGGTGCGAAGCCGCACGAGCGGATCTCGCGCGGTGGCTGGCGGATCAGGCCGGGCAGGGCGCCTGGCGCCTGGCCGATGCCACCCGGGCGGCAGAGATGCTTTTGACCTTGGCCTTCGGGAGTTTTCAGTCCGCACTTCTTTTCGCGCTGCGGGACACGCCGAGCGAGACCGAACTCGCCGCGCAGGTCGACTGGAGCGTCGCCGTCTTCCAGCGCGAATTCACTCTTTAGCGAAGAATGCCATCGCGCCGCGATTGACCGCCGCGGCATCTCGCGCTTCCAAGAGAACAAAAGCCGGATGGGAGGCGCGCGTGAAGGTCATACCATGGTGGAGTTGGGGTTTTCCGCTGCTGGCCTGGGTCTTGCTGATCGCCAAGACCATCTGGCCCATCGGCGGCCCGGCCCTGATTCTCCTCGTGGTCGCGCTCGGCGGCGCCGTCTTCTCAGCCGTGCACTATGCCGAGGTGATCGCCCATAAGGTGGGCGAGCCCTTCGGCACGCTCGTCCTTGCCATCGCCGTCACCATCATCGAGGTCGCGCTGATCGTCTCGATCATGCTCAGCGGAGAGGCGGGCAAGGAGGCGCTTGCGCGCGACACCGTTTTTTCCGCGATCATGATCGTCTGCGCCGGCGTCGTGGGCCTGTGCGTGCTGGTCGGGGCGAGCCGCCACCGGGAACAGGAATTCCGCGTCCAGGGGGCCAATGGCGCGCTCGCCGTCATCATCGCCCTTGCCGGCCTGACACTCGTGCTGCCGAATTACACCCAGGCGCCGGGACCAAGCTTTTCGGCGGCGCAACTGGAATTCGTGGGTATCGTCTCGCTCGTCATGTACGGCGTCTTCGTCTTCGTTCAGACCGTCCGGCACCGTGACTATTTCCTGCCCGCCGCGCCCGAGGAAGACAGCCACCACGCGCCGCCGTCCGCCGGCCTTGCCCTGCTCAGCGCAGCGCTGCTCGTCGTCTCGCTGGTCGCCGTCGTCGGCCTGGCCAAGGCGCTGTCGCCGGCGGTCGAGGCCGCGGTCGCGACGTCCGGCGCACCGCAATCGGTCGTCGGCGTGATCATCGCGGCTCTCGTGCTGCTGCCCGAGAGCCTCGCCGCCGTCAGGGCCGCGCGGCTGAACCGGCTGCAGACGAGCCTCAACCTCGCTTTCGGCTCGGTCATCGCCAGCATCGGCCTGACCATCCCGGTCGTGGCTGCGGTGTCGCTCTTCTTCCACCAGCCGCTCACGCTGGGGCTCGGCCCCATGGAGACGGTCCTGCTGGCGCTGACCATGCTGCTCACGACGCTGACCATCGCGACGGGGCGCACCTCGATTTTGCAGGGGGCCATTCACCTGATGGTCTTCGCGGTCTTCCTGTTCTTCGCCGCCGTGCCCTGAGAGGGCGAGGCGGCTCAGCGGATGAGCGCGGCGAGGAGGGAATCGAGCCGCAGCCGGCCCTCGGGCGTGGCGCGGAGCCGGTCCCCCTCCTCGGCCAGATAGCCTTCCTCGACCAGGGCGCGCAGCATGCCCTGGTCGATCACCTCCGCAAGCGGCAGGCCGGTGCGGGCCTGGAAACGCGCGGCCGAGATCCCCTCGGACAGTCTGAGGCCCATGAGCAGCATCTCCTCGGCCTGCTCCTCGCGCGGTGACGATGATGTCCTCGCCCGATCCGTGCCCCCTGTCCTCCACCCGCTCCGCCCAGATTTCGGGCGCGCGGTGCCGGCGGGTGGCGGTGAGGCCCGGGCGGAGGCTGAGGCGGCCATGCGCGCCGGGGCCGATGCCGATGTAATCGCCATAGCGCCAATAGGTCAGGTTGTGGCGGCTTTCGGAGCCGGGCCGGGCGTAGTTTGAGACCTCATAGGGATGCAGGCCGAAGCGTGCCGCTTCCGCGACCGTCGCCTCATAGAGGTCTGCCGCCGCCTCCGCATCCGGCAGGACGATTTCGCCGCGCCGGTGCAGCGCTTCATAGACCGTGCCGGGTTCGATGGTGAGCTGGTAGAGCGAGAGGTGGTCGGCGGCGAGGGCGAGCGCCTGTGCGAGTTCCGCGCGCCAGGCCGCGAGCGTCTGGCCCGGCCGCGCATAGATGAGGTCGAAGGAGATGCGCGGAAAAATGCGCCGCCCGATTTCGAGCGCGGCGATCGCCTGGGCGACCGAGTGCTGGCGGCCGAGCCGCTTCAGGTCGGCCTCATGCAGGCTCTGGATGCCGATGGAAATGCGGTTCACCCCGGCGGCGCGGTAGCCCGCGAAGCGCCCCGCCTCGATGCTGGTGGGATTGGCTTCCAGCGTGATTTCGAGATCGGGCTCGGGTGCGAAGAGAGCCTGTGCCCGGGCGATGAGCGCGCCCACCGTTTCGGGCTCCATCAGGCTTGGGGTGCCGCCGCCGAAGAAGATGGAGCGCAAGGGGCGCGGCCCGAGGCGCGCCGCCTCCCATTCCAGTTCGCGCAGCAGCGCGGCGCGGAAACGCGCCTGCGGCACAACCTCGCGGACATGGCTGTTGAAGTCGCAGTAGGGACATTTGGCCAGGCAGAAGGGCCAGTGGATGTAGAGGGCGAGAGGCTCCGCGCTGACATCGGTCATGGCCCTGTTCCTAGGCGCAGCATCATGCCGAAACAATCACCATGAGCGCGACCCTCCCCATTACCGGGCAAGGGGGAGGCGGCGGGGGGCTTGGGGCAGCACGCCCGTCAGGGCGGAGGGCGATTGCCAAACGCCGCAAAGCGGCTTAACACGTTGCAAAAGCATTTCGTTTCTTGACGAAAAGGACAGGCGATGGCCGGAACGACTTCAGCTCCGCTCAATGGCGTCGTCTATGTAACAGCAACGATCGGCAACGAACAAATTCAGGGATCCGGCGTTCTCATCGCGCCGAACCTGGTTCTGACCGCGTCCCATGTCGTCTGGCAGGCGGGTGTCGGGGCGGCGACCACGATCACGGTCGCGCCCGGTTATGGGTCCGGTGTCGCGCCCTATGGCGAGGCCTATGCCATCAGCTACAATTACAATCCCATCGACGATTTCAACGGTGACGTGACGGCCGCTGCAATCGAAGACGACTATGCGGTGATCAAGCTCGGGAGTTCGTTTTCCGGACCGACCGACTTCGCGCTGGGCGCCAATTTCGTGACCGGCGTCGCCTATGTCAGCGGCTATCCGGCGGGCGCGGACGGCGACCTGCTCTCGCCTGCGCAGACTGTCATCATAACGCCGCCCTACGCTATTCTGCAGGGCCAGGCGCTCGGTGTCGGGTCGAGCGGCGGGCCGGTCTGGGCGCTTGGACAGAATGGCGCGCCCACGGTCTACGGCGTCGTCTCCGCGCAAAACAGCTCAGGTGATGGCTTCTTCACGCAGATCAACAGCACTGCGCTCAGCCAGATCCAGGGCTGGATCGCCCAGGATGAGACGGCGAGCCCGCCTCTGACGGTTGTCGACACGACGACCGGAACGGCCCTCAATGCCACGGGCACCCCGTATAGCGGGCCTGTTGCCGGCCTGCAGCACAGCTACGCCGATATCACGCCTGACAGCCTCACCATCCTCGCGACGACGCCGAACTGGTTCATCGTCACGGGGTCGGGCAATGACGCGGTGACGGTGACGAGCGGCGATAACGTGGTTGACGGCGGGTCAGGATCGAACTTCCTGACGGGCGGCGTGGGCGACGACACTTTCTTTGTCAACGCAACCCAACCCGGACCAGGACATATGGAGCACCATCGTCCAGTTCCATCAGGGTGACTACGCAACGCTGTGGGGCGTGACCCAGGCGGATTCGCCGCTCAGTGACTGGGTCGCTGACCAGGGGGCGGCCGGCTATGCCGGCCTGACGCTCCATGCGACGACTGCCGGTGGCACGTCGGCCTCCCTGACGCTCGCCGGATACAGCAAGGCCGACCTGACCGATGGCCGGCTTGAGATTGCTTATGGTGTTGCGGCCTCCGGTCAGCCCTACATGTTGATCGCCGGCACAGGCTAGCCGGCCTCGGCCTCGGCCTCGGCCTCTGCGCGGGGCCGCGGCGGGACGCCGAGGCAGCCGCGCACAAGGGCTGCGAAGGCGCGCGCCCGGTGGCTCGTTGCCGTCTTCCGGACCGGGTCCATCTCGCCATAGGTTTCGGTCTCGTGCTCCGGCAGGAACATCGGATCATAGCCGAAGCCCCTGAGGCCGCGCGGCGGCCAGACGCGGATGCCGTCCACCCGGCCCTCGAAGACTTCGTCATGGCCGTCAGGCCAGGCGAGGCAGAGGACGGAGATGAACCAGGCGCGGTGATCGGCCGCATCCCCGGCCTCTGCATGCACGCGCTCCATGGCGGCGCGGAAATCCTTCGCGGGGCCGGCCCAGCGCGCGGAATAGATGCCAGGCTGCCCGCCGAGCGCGCCGACGCAGAAACCGCTGTCATCGGCCAGTGCGGGCAGCTGGCTGGCGGCGGCCGCGGCTTGCGCCTTCAGCCGGGCATTGCCGGCGAAGGTCGTCTCGGTTTCGTCCGGCTCCGGCAGGCCAAGCTCCGAGGCGAGAACGACGTGAATGTCCCAGGGTTCGAGGAGCTTGCGGATTTCGACGAGCTTGCCGGGATTGTGGCTGGCCAGGACAAGCCGGGAGCCGGGATCGAGCGGGCGGGCCATCAGCCGGCCCTCACTTCGGCCGCCTCGATGGCGATGTTCTGGGCGACGAAGAGTTCCCGGGTGCCGGCGCGGGCGAGGCTCATCAGGCTCAGATAATCCGTCTCGGTGAAGGGCTTCTGCTCCGCCGTTGCCTGGATTTCGACGATGCCGCCGTCGGCCGTGAGCACGAAATTGCCGTCCGCTTCCGCGTCCGAATCCTCCGCATAGTCGAGATCGAGCACCGCTTCCCCCGCGACGATGCCGCAGGAGACGGCGGCCACCTGGCCGATGAGCGGCACGGCGGGCAGCACGCGCTGGGCCACGAGGTGACGGAAAGCGAGGGCAAGGGCCACATAGGAGCCGGTGATGGCGGCGCAGCGGGTGCCGCCATCGGCATTGAGCACGTCGCAGTCAAGCGTGATGGTCATTTCGCCCATCGCGCGGCGGTCGACGACGGCGCGCAGGGAGCGGCCGATGAGGCGCTGGATTTCCAGCGTGCGGCCCGATTGCTTGCCGCGCGCCGCCTCGCGCTCGCCGCGCTTATGGGTTGCCCGCGGCAGCATGCCGTATTCGGCGGTCACCCAGCCCTGGCCCTGGCCGCGCATGAAGCCGGGCACGCGGCCTTCGACGCTCGCGGTGCAGAGCACCTCGGTCAGGCCCATGCGGATCAAGGCGGAGCCTTCGGCATGGCGGGCGAAGCCGGTGGTGATGGAAACGGCACGCAAGCTATCCGCGGCGCGGCCAGATGGTCGCATGGGCAATCCCTTTCGGTCAGATGTCGCGCAGCAGTAGCGGCAAGAACGGAGCGGCACCACCCCGACGGGCCGCAGACCGCAATAACAGCAATATAAGTCCTCACAGGGCGATGGTTGCGCGCTATCATCGATTCCCTGGCGCAATCGCAAGCATCGGATCCGCCCTTGCCTGACCTTCCCACCCCGATACGCCCGCGTGTTCATCGCGAGGTCGTCGAGACCCTCGCGCGCCGGATCCTGTCGGGCAGCATCAAGCCCGGGGAGGCTTTGCCCAATACCCAGGATCTGAGCGGCGCCCTCGGGGTCAGCCGGTCCGCGCTGCGGGAGGCGATCAAGGTCCTGAGCGCCAAGGGCATGCTGGAGGTGCGGCCGCGCACCGGCACGCGGGTCCTGCCGCGCTCGGCCTGGAACCTGATGGACCCCGAACTCCTGGGCTGGTCCGGCCCGGTTCTGGACGAGGATCTGGTGCGCAGCCTGCTCGAATGCCGGCATCTGATCGAGCCGGGCGCGGCGGCGCTTGCGGCGCGGCGGGCGACCCCTGCGGACGTGGCGGTGATCGAGACCGCACTCCTGCATATGGGTGGCACGCAGTCCCTGGAAGACCGCGTGCAGGCCGATCTTGATTTCCACGTCGCCATCCTCAGGGCGAGCGGCAATCTGTTCCTGGCCCAATGGGGGCAGACGGTCTCCTCCGTCCTGCTCGCGGCCTTCCGGCTTTCGACCGGCGCGACCCGCTCCTATGACACGGCTTTTTCCGCCCATCGCGATGTGGTGGAGGCGATCCGCAACCGCGACCCGGCAGCGGCGGACGAGGCCATGCGGGCCGTGCTTTCGACCATGGCCCATGACCTGCACCTCGACGGAGGCGGGACGGGGGCAGCGGCAGAGATTAATCCTGAACCGGTTTGAACGGCCGTTCACGCAGCTTTGCTTCAAACTCCGGCGCATAAGCACTATCGGCTGCGCAGTCTTCTTCGCACCTGCACAAAACCCATCTCAGGAGGCAACCGGAGGGACGGACCCTCATTCTGGTGCCGCCCGCGGCCCAGCCACAGAGATGGAGCATACCATGAAGACGCGTTTGATGGCGGCCGCGGCCGCCGCGGTTCTTGCAATCGGCGGTGCGGGCCTTTGGGCGTCGGTGCCACATCAGGTCTCCGCAGGTCAGGCTCTGGCTCGCAACGACAGCGTGTTGCCGAGCCAGCGCCCGGCCTACCTTGCGGACAACAGCTCGGTTCTGCCGAGCCAGCGCCCCGCCTACCTCGCTTGATTTCGGTCAGGCGGTTGGAAAAAAAGGCCGGTCCGCAGGGACCGGCCTTTTTGTTTGGCCATCGGCTTAAGCGCCGTAGCCGACGATGCCCTTGATTTCCGTGAAGTCATCAAGACCCCAATGGGACCATTCGCGCCCATTGCCGGATTGCTTGAAGCCGCCGAAGGGCGCCGCGATATTGAGGGACGGCGCGTTGATATAGACGGTGCCGGCGCGCAAGCTGCTGGCGACGCGGCGCGCCGCCTCCAGATTTTCCGACTGGACATAGCCGGCCAGGCCATAGGGGGTGTTGTTGGCCTCCGCGATGGCCTCTTCCTCCGTCTCATAGGGAAGAATGGAGAGAACGGGGCCGAAGATTTCCTCCCGTGCGATGCGCATCGCGGGCTTCACATTCGCGAAAATCGTCGGCCGCACATAATAGCCGCGGGAGAGGCCGTCCGGCCGGCCCGGACCGCCGGCGACCAGCTCCGCGCCTTCGTCGATGCCCGACTGGATGAGGGCCTGGATCTTGTCGAACTGGACCCGGCTCACCACCGGGCCGAGGTTGGAATTCTCGCTGCGCGGATCGCCCACCGTAAAGCTGCCGGCTGCCTGACGGGCCAGTTCCACGACTTCGGCGTGGCGGCTGCGGGGGACCAGCATGCGCGAGGGCGCATTGCAGCTCTGGCCGCTGTTGCTGAACATGTCGGCCACACCTTCCGGCACGCGGCGCGCGAAATCGGCCTCGGGCAGCAGGATGTTGGGTGACTTGCCGCCCAGCTCCTGATGCACGCGCTTGACCGTATCGGCCGCGGCGCTGGCCACCAGGATGCCCGCGCGGGTGGAGCCGGTGAAGGACATCATGTCCACCTCCGGATGGGCGGAGAGCGGCGCGCCGGCCTCCGCGCCCGTGCCGTTGACCATGTTGTAGACGCCCTTCGGCACGCCGGCCGCATGCATGACTTCCGAGAAGATGATGCCGGTGACCGGCGCGATTTCGCTGGGCTTCAGCACCATGGTGCAGCCGGCGGCGATGGCCGGCGCCACCTTGCAGGTGATCTGGTTGAGCGGCCAGTTCCAGGGCGTGATCATGCCGACGACGCCGATCGGCTCGCGCGCGATCTGCATGTCGCCCTCCATCCAGGCGAATCGGTAGCTCGTCATGACCCGGATCATTTCACGCAAGTGCGCCTGGCCGATCCAGGCCTGGGCAGAGCGCGCGAAGGCGAGCGGCGCGCCCATCTCCTGCGTGCAGGCCTGCGCGATATCCTCATAGCGGCGGTCGTATTCGGCGAGGATCGCTTCCAGGAGTTCACGCCGCTCGGCGGGGGTGGTGCGGGAAAAGCTGTCGAAGGCCGCACGCGCGGCGCGGACCGCGCGGTCGATATCGCCGGCAGTGCCACCGGAGATCTCCGTGAAGACCTCTTCGGTCGAGGGATCGACGACCCCGATGGGATTGGGGGTGATGGGGTCCACCCAGGCGCCGTCGATATAGAATTTCAGATGGTTGCTCATGGCGGCCTTCCCGAACGGCTGTTGCGCGTGCCGCGATCATCGCGTTCATTTGGCCGTCCGGCAACATCTCTGCCACCCCCTAACCAAAGGTTGCTTCCCATGCGCCAAGACCTGATCGAGAGCCTGGTGGCTGACGCCCAGGCTTTCATGGCGGACCGCATCACGACCAATGCGAGCATCCGCGAACAGCACAGCCATGGCGAGGGTTCCTATCCCGCCGGGCTGCCGGACGCGGTCGCCTTTCCGGTGACGACGGAAGAGGTCTCGAAGCTCGTCATGCTTGCTCACGCGCGTCAGCTGCCGGTCATCGCCTTCGGCACCGGCACCTCGCTTGAGGGGCATGTCAACGCCGTCCAGGGCGGGTTGACCATTGACCTCTCCCGCATGGACCGCATTCTGGAGGTCAATGCGGAGGATATGGATTGCCGCGTCGAGGCCGGTGTGCGGCGTGGCACCCTCAACGAATTCCTGCGGGACCAGGGGCTGTTCATGCCGATCGACCCCGGCGCGGATGCCTCCCTGGGGGGCATGTGCGCCACCCGCGCCTCCGGCACCAACGCCGTGCGCTACGGCACCATGCGCGAGAACGTGCTGGGACTGACGGTGGTGCTGGCGGACGGCCGCGTGATCCGGACCGGCGGTCGTGTGCGCAAATCCTCGACGGGCTACGACCTGACGCGGCTTTTCATCGGCTCGGAAGGCACGCTCGGCATCATCACCGAAATCCAGATGAAGCTGCATGGCATTCCGGAGGCGATCTCCTCGGCCACCTGCCAGTTCGAGAGCATGGCGAGTGCGGTGCAGACGGTGATTGCGGTCATGCAGGCGGGCGTGCCGATGGCGCGCATCGAGCTTCTGGACGAGGTGCAGATGGAAGCCTGCATCGCCTATTCGCGCCTGACAGGGCTGGACCTTCGGCCCACCCTGTTCTTCGAATTCCATGGCAGCACGGCCGGGGTGCGGGAGCAGGCCGAAATCGCGGAGGCCATCGCCCGCGATCATGGCGGCCTTGCCTTTGCCTGGGCGACAGACCCGGCCGAGCGCAACCGGCTCTGGAAGGCGCGGCACGACGCCTATTGGGCGGCCCGCGCGATGCGGCCGACTTATGGCGCGCTCATCACCGATACCATCGTTCCGATCTCCAAACTTGCCGAGGCGGTGCTTGGGGTGAAGGCAGGATATCGCGGAATCCGGGCTGCTCGCCCCCATGGTGGGCCATGTCGGCGACGGCAATTTCCATACCCAGATCATGGTGCCGCCTGAGGAGGGCGCGATGGAGCGCGCCTGGGCGCTTGACCGCAAGATCGTGGCGCGCGGCCTCGCCTTGGGCGGCTCCTGTTCCGGCGAGCATGGCGTGGGCGGCGGCAAGCGCGATTTCCTCGTCGCCGAACACGGCGCAGAAGCGATTGCGGTGATGCGCACGATCAAGGCGGCGCTCGACCCCTCGGGGATCATCAATCCGGGCAAGCTGCTGCCGGAGGGGTAGGCGCAGGCGCTCTGCTCACTTTGGGACCCACGTCCCGCCGGGGTCGGTGACCGGTTCGGGTGGTTTTCGGCCTGTCCGGTTTTGGGCGCACAGCACCGAGCAGACGTTCATTCCTCAGGCGCAAATCCTGATGTCTCGCTGCCCAATGCCGGGAGATTGGGCAAGATTAATTCGCGTTCAATTCCAGTATCACTGCCGAACATCAGCTGAGATCTATGCGTAACCCGGTTTCATTTTCCTTGAATTTGCCTACCTTCCCGGAGCTCATCGACATGAAGCCAGGACGCTTAGCGAGCCCGTTGATGATAAGTCTCAGCGCGGCGCTCGCTATACGGCTGTTCATCGCCGTTGAATTTCCCAATTATTACGCGCCGGACGAAATATTTCAGTATCTCGGGCAGGCGCATCAACTCGTTTTCGGTCAAGGCGTTGTACCTTGGGAGTATCAGGTCGGCTTACGGTCCTGGCTGATTCCGCTACTGCTCGCGGTACCCATGGCACTGGCGCATTGGTTTACCCCCGCTCCCCAAGCCGGCTTGATGCTGATTCGCATTCTGCTCTGCCTTGCCTCGTTGCCAATCGTTTGGTGTGCGACAAAATGGGGAGAGCGTTTCTATGGAACCACAGGGGCCTGGACTGCAGGCTTGCTGACCGCCATTTGGCCGGATTTGTGGCTCATGGCGCCGCATCCGCTGGAAGAGGCATTGTCAACCGACCTTCTCGTTCCGGCGATATATCTGGTGGAGGCAAGCCGTGGACACATAAATCTGCGACATGTTCCCCAGGCCGGATTGATGCTGGGTCTTGTGTTTGCCTTGCGGGAGCAGCTGGCGCCGGCGGTCGCGGTCGCCGGCATTTTCTTATGTGGCAGAAATGTCAAACGCTGGTTGCTTGCCGTAACTATCGCCGCGATTCCGGTATTATGCGTGGGTCTGCTTGACTGGTTCACCTGGGGAGAGATGTTTCGCAGTTTTTGGATGAACATCTACCTGAATATCGTTCTCGGCGTCGCCAGCCATTATTTCAACTCTTCGCCACCGACTTATTATTTGTTAAATCTGCTTTACGACTGGCTATGGGGAGGGCTCTTCGTCGGCTATTTCGCCTGGCTTGGTGCACGAAAATTGCCTGTTGCAGGGCTCGCGGCCTTGGTGACCATTGCCGTGCATTGCTGCATCGCGCACAAGGAGCTGCGGTTTATTTTTCCGGCGATAGCATTACTCATTCCCTTGGTGGGCGTAGGGCTGGCCGGCGTTTGTGCCAACAAGACGATTTTACAAAAAGTCATGCTTACAGCCGGGCTTTTAACGGGGCCATACATGAGTCCTTTGCTCTACATGATGGTACCCTGGCAGGATAACGCCTTTAGACTTTATTCCGAATTGGCGGTCGAGCATCCGTGCATCGTCAGTATCCAAACTTGGGATAGAGGGTTTTTGCCTATTCCGCCCGTGTTTGATGGGAACACACGATTCACGGGTGAGACCATAAATTCCGGCCTGCCGGGAAGTGTCGAGGCCGATGCCATTATTGCTGCTGAGGGTACCCCAACAATCCCTCACGGCTTCACGCGGCAATCCTGCGCGAAGGAGAGTTGGATCCCGTTCAAGCCGCGAAACCCGGAGGTCTGTTTCTGGACCCGCCCGGTCGCGTCGTGCCCAGCAGGGCCGATCGCGCCTTTTGTCCTGGTGTATCCTCCTGCCGCCAAACCTTTTGCGATCCGCGACCGGCTGACGGATAGGCCATAACGCCTCCGCCCATCGCGGATGAAACAACAGCTGGAAACGCCGAAGACCGAATTCCTTCATGGGCCATCCCCGACAGTCTCCTTCGTCTTTGGGGCGAGGCCGGTCCTTATCGGTTTCCGCCGGGCTGTGAACTCGCCAAGCGCACAGATGTGCGCTCGTTCCGGGCCGTTTTGCCTTTGCAACCGATTGAGAATGCTCCGATCAGGCTATATGCAAGGCGCATGGGCGTTTTGCGAACCCGCTTGCCCGGACAACGGAGGAGCCTATGAACGGCACTGTGGACCAAGTGCAGAATCTGGACGCCGGTTCGGGTTCGACGACATCGCTTACTCTGTCTGACTTTGACACGAGCGGTTTTGCGAGCCCATCGGGTTCCGCCTTCGCCTTCGCCAGCTATTTCCGCAGCGGTGTGTATGTCGCTGCCTACGATGGTGCCCGCTCCGGCGTGGTTCCGCTGCCCGTCGGGTCCGGCACGGACAATCTTGCCATCACGAGCAGCACTGTCGCGGTCGTTCCGAACGGCTACTCGGCCATCCACGACATGTCGACCAACGACAAGGTTTCCCTCGGCAACGGCAACACAACCGTGTTCCTCTCCGGGAATACGACCCTGTCGGCTGCTGGCGGTACCGACACTGTCTACGCGGCGGGCAATGACACCATCACGGCGGGTTCCGGTGACCTTACGGTCGATGCGAGCACCGGAAGCGTCACGGCCTATGGCGGGTCGGGTGAACTCGACGTGATCGGTGGCACAGGCTCCGTCTTCGCGACCGCAGGGAGCGGTTCGGCTGTCCTGTACGGCAGCACGGACATGGGCAGCACAACCTTCTACGGTGGTGTCAGCAGAAGCATCATGGTGGCCGGTTCTGGTTCGGGAACGTCTCTCCTGGTCGGCGGAACCGGCGCGACCACGGAATTCGGCGCAGGCAGTGGCAACGTCACCTTCGTGGCAGGTGCCAACGGCACGTCCATCATGGCTGGCCAGTACGGCACCGGTGCCGAGACCTTCTTCACCGCGCAGAACACGACTGCCATCATGGCTCTGAACGGCGCGAACGATACCGTCGTCGGTGGGACAGGAAACGCCGCGGTGGTGGCCGGGTCCGGGCAGGACATATTCGGCTTCTTGAATGGCTATGCCGGAGGCAGCGAGACGATCTATGGCCTGCAGGCCAAGGACTCGCTGGTTTTTGGAGGCTACAACGGCGATCCAATCACCTCCGAGCAGGTCATCAATGGATCTGACGTGATTACGCTGACCGATCAGACGGTCATCAACCTGATTGGCGTCGACCACAAGGTCTTCTGATCGCGCCAGAGCAATCTCCGCATCCGGATCTAGCCGCCCACGGTGTTGGCGGCCGGATGGGGTCGAATAGAGCGGCCGACGGACCCCAGCCATTCCGCTCACGCGCCGCACGCGCCAGGTGCCCCAGCGACCGATACCCCGCCGTCCGGGCGGGGCTATAGTTTGACCCAGGTCAGCTCGTGCTTGTTGTGGTGCAGATGCAAGAGCCGCGACCCTGGAATCGCCGCCAGCTGCTCTGCCGTTTCGAAATCGGTTTCGCCTTGAAATTTGACGGTGCAGACGAAGCGGCGGACCGTGCCTGCCGCCAGCCATTTCTGCACCAGCGCGAGAAGTCGTTTTGGATAGCAAATGATATCCGAAAACAGCCAGTCGGCTGGCCCGACCGATTGCGGGTCGAGCCCGAAGGCGCTCTCGCGGCGAACATCGACATTGGGCAGGCGCGCAATGCGCTCGTCCAGCGGGGCCTTGTCAACACTGAGAACCTGCGCGCCAAGCTGCTGCAGCACCCAGGTCCAGCCGCCCGGGCAAGCGCCGAGATCGAGGCAGATGTCACCGGCCTTGGGCGCTTCACCCAGAACCGTGAACAGATCCCAGAGCTTGAGGTAGGCCCGGCTCGGCGCGCTGACGCGATCCTCGACGAACTGCACCTCCCCGTTGGGAAAGGGGCTGGAACAGTCGGGCGCGGCGAGAAGCGTGTTGGCGTCGATCAGTGTCCAGGAGCCGAGCGGGGCGGTGGGTGCGGCCTGCCCGAAGACGAGCGGCTTGGCGGAGACTTTGGGAAGCTTCTCGGTAATCAGCGTGGCGCGGCGATGCAGCGCAAAGGGATAAAGCGCCCAGTTACGCTGGATGTCGCGCAGCTTGCGGGCGGCGTCACCGATCAATTCGATGGGGATGACCATGGGATCGCGCCAGATATTCGCGGTCCAGGCCACAGGGTTCTCAGAGGGCGTTGCCAGGACCAGATGATCGAAGACATCGACCACGCGCGGCCCGAGTTCCTGCCGGAGCTCGGCGAGGAACCCCCGCGGCGCGAGATAGCCCACGCAGCCCTCGGCCAGGCGGCGCAATTCCCCAGGATGGGCGGCCGGTTCCGGGCGGGGTGGTTGGTCCATGATCTGCTAGTCTGGCGCCTGCGTGTGACGCGGTATTACCTCACACGGGGCAGGCCGGATACCAGAAAGACGCCCACGCTTCAAATCGGCGATCGGCAGGCATGCGCGGCGTTCCCGTGTTTTTCGGACCGGACGGAACACTGGCCTGGCACCGCCTGGGCCGCCCCGCCATTCCCCCCACGCGCCTCATGCGCTAGATCCCCCGGCAACCGCCACCCCGCCGCCCGAGGACCATCGCCCCCCATGATCCGCCTGGACAATATCAGCAAGCAGAACGGCCAGCGCCTCATCTTCGTCGAGACCTCGGCCGCCCTGCAGAGGGGCGAGAAGATCGGCCTTGTCGGTCCCAACGGCGCGGGCAAGACGACGCTCTTCCGCCTCATCACGCGCGAGGAGGAGCCGGACGAAGGCCAGGTGCTGGTCGACCGTGGCGTCACCATCGGCTTCTTCAGCCAGGATGTGGGCGAGATGGCGGGGCGCTCGGCGGTCGCGGAAGTCATGGACGGCGCGGGCGATGTCAGCACGGTCGCGGCCGAATTGGCAGATCTTGAGGCGGCCATGGCCGACCCGGAGCAGTTGGACCAGCTTGACAGCATTCTGGAGCGCTTCGGCACCGTGCAGGCGCGCTTCGAGGAACTCGGCGGCTATGCGCTCGATTCCAAGGCCCGCGAGGTGCTGCATGGCTTGGGCTTCAGCCAGGAGATGATGGAAGGCGATGTCGGCCGGCTGTCGGGTGGC
Organism: uncultured Alphaproteobacteria bacterium; assembly: GCA_963834475.1. Lineage (GTDB taxonomy): Bacteria > Pseudomonadota > Alphaproteobacteria > Acetobacterales > Acetobacteraceae > Acidisoma. The sequence continues at coordinate 117,701 of CAWIBZ010000006.1, forward strand.
TGGAAGATGCGCGTGGCGCTGGCCCGGATCCTGCTCATGCGCCCCGATGTCATGCTGCTCGACGAGCCCTCCAACCATCTCGACCTCGAAAGCATGATCTGGCTTGAGCAATTCCTGCGCGGCTATGACGGCGCGTTGCTCATGACCTCGCATGACCGCGCCTTCATGAACCGCGTCATCGGCAAGATCATGGAAATCGACGGCGGCAACCTCACCGTCTATTCCGGCGATTACGAATTCTACGAGCAGCAGCGCGCACTGAATGAAAAGCAGGCGCAGGCGCAGTTCGAGCGGCAGCAGGCGATGCTGGCCAAGGAGATCGCCTTCATCGAGCGCTTCAAGGCGCGCGCCTCCCATGCGGCGCAAGTGCAAAGCCGCATCAAGAAGCTCGACAAGATCGACCGCGTCGAGCCGCCCAAGCGCCGGCAGACGATGGTGTTCGACTTCGCGACACCGCCGCGCTCGGGCGAGGATGTCGCCAATCTCAGATCCGTCTCCAAGCGCTACGGCAGCCGCGTGATCTATGACGGGCTCGACCTCATGATCCGCCGTCGCGAGCGTTGCTGTGTGCTGGGCGTCAACGGCGCGGGCAAATCGACGCTGCTCAAGCTGGTGGCGGGCACAACCGTGCCTGACGCCGGCACGGTGACCCTCGGCGGCAGCGTGAGGATGGGCTATTTCGCGCAGCACGCCATGGATCTGCTGGATGGCGAGCGGACCATCTTCGAGACGCTGGAAGCCGCTTTCCCGCGCGCCAATCAGGGCCAGTTGCGGGCGCTGGCCGGCGGCTTCGGCTTTTCGGGCGATGAGATCGAGAAGCGCTGCCGTGTGCTGTCAGGCGGGGAGAAGGCGCGGCTCGTCATGGCGCTGATGCTGTTCGAGCCGCCGAATTTCCTGGTGCTCGACGAGCCGACCAACCACCTTGATATAGCAACCAAGGAAATGCTGATTTCCGTGCTGCAGGATTATGAAGGCACCATGCTCTTCGTCTCGCATGACCGGCATTTCCTGGCGGCGCTGTCCAACCGCGTGCTGGAGCTGACGCCCGAGGGCGCGCACTACTATGCCGGCGGCTACACGGAATATGTGGCGCGCACCGGCCAGGAAGCGCCCGGCCTGCACTGAGGCGTGTCTTATGCCAACCCCGCGTCGGCCTTCACCCGTCCGTCACCCGCGCATTTGATGCGCGGGTCTGCCCCCGGCGGTGCCTCAACCTCGTCCGGGCGCCGCCACCGGTAGATGCGCGCATCCGGTGCGCGCATGACGAAAAGGAGGGGCGGGGGCAGCATGGGTCACCGTCTGCGCCGGCTGGCATTACCGGCTGTGCATGGCCATGGCCGCCCAGACTTCCGGGGCGCGCGGGATGGGGGCGACCGCCCCATAGCCGGTGGTCGAGATGGCGGCGGCGACCGCGGCGTAATGGGCCGCATCCTCAGGCGTATCGCCCTTGAGCAGCCGGGCGATGACGGCGCCGCAAAAGGTATCGCCGGCACCGGTCGCATCCACGGCGGCGGCGGCGGGGAAGGGCGGAATGCGGCTCCGTCCCTCGGGTGTGGCGAGATAGACGCCCTCGGCGCCCATCTTGAGCAGCACCAGGCCGGGGCCGAGGCCGAGATAGAAATCGAGGACCGCATCGGGGTCCGTGAGGCCGGTCAGCGCCTCCGCGTCATCAAGGCTGGGCATCGCAATATCGGCTTCGCCCACCGCCGCGTGGATCATGGCGGCGGCGCGCCGCGGCGCCCACAGCGACGAGCGGTAATTCGTGTCATAGGCAATGGCGACGCCATGGCGCCGGGCAATGGCGAAGGCGTGGAACACGGCGTCTGCCGCCGTGTCCGAAATGGCGTGGCTGATGCCGCTGGCGAAGATGACGCGTGCCTCGGCGACCGCCTGCTCCGGAATGTCATCAGGCGTCAGGGCCGATGCGGCCGAACCGCGGCGGAGATCGTTGACGCTCTGCCCCTCCGGCCCGTGCGAAACGAAATAGACGCCCGTCGGATGCGTCTCCAAGCGTTTCACGTGTGACGCATCGACGCCTTCCGCCTCCCACAGCGCGAGCAGGGCCTCGCCCGCGGGATCGCGCCCGACGGCCGAGATATAGCCGGAGGTGATGCCCTGGCGCGCGGCGGAGATGGCGACGGTCGAGGTGTCACCGCCAAAGCCCTGCTGGTAGAGGACACGGCCGTCCGGCAGCGCGGGCTGCTGGTTGAATTCCAGCATCGGCTCTCCGATGCAGAGCAGTGCGGCCGCCATCCTCTACCCTCCCTGTGCCGTCAGGTCCTGACGAGGATCTGCTGGGCAATTGCCGTGACGGCCGCGCGGTCATTCGCCGCGACCAGGCCTTCATCCACGAGCTTGCCGCCCATGCCGACGAAGGATGCGCCGGCGGCGAGGTAGGCGTCCATATTGCTCGGGTCGACACCGCCCGTGGGGCAGAAGACGACGCCCGGGAAGACGCTCGACAGGGACTTCAGATGGCCGGGTCCGCCCGCCGAGGCCGCCGGGAAGATCTTCACGACCTCGGCCCCGGCCTTCAGCGCGGCGCGCACCTCCGTCGGCGTCGTGGCGCCGGACATGAGAATGGCGCCAGCGGCGCGGCAGGGGGCGACGAGGTCGGGATCGACCCAGGGGGAGACGACGAAGCGGGCGCCCGCGCGCAGGCAGGTCTCGGCGGTCGCGGCATCGGGCACGGTGCCGGCGCCGACGAGGAGTGCCGGGTCGGAGGAGAGTTCGCGGATCAGCGACGGCGCGTCCGGAATCGTCATGGTGATTTCGAAGATGCGCAAGCCCGCATCATAGAGCCAGCGGACGGCCGTGGCGGCATGGGCCGCGCTCTTCATCCGCACCACAGGCACAACCCGTGCCGCCTTGAGCTGCCCGATCAGGGGGTGTTCGCTCATGCCTTGTTCCTCTCATCGTCTTGACTGGCGATGACATCTTTAGCCGGCTTTTGCCACGGCTGCGCGGCCCGCGGCGAGCACCGCGTCCACCAGCGCATCGGCATCGCTCTCCCGGCTGCGATGGTTCACGAAAGCGGCGCGGATGGCGAGTGCGCCGCCGATCACGGTCGTCGATGGCGCGGCGAGCCCCGCCTCCTGGATATCGGCGACGATCTCGGCGTTCAGCGCGTCGAGCGTCCCTTCCGGCGCCGCGCGATAGCGGAAGCAGACGATATTGAGCGGCACGGGCGCGCGCAGTTCAAGCGCGGGCTCGGCCATGATGCGGGCGGCGAGGTGCCGTGCCACGGCGCAGGAGCGCTCGGCGACCGCGCCCAGACGGGCCGCGCCGAAGACCTGCAGCGCGAACCAGAGTTTCAGCGCGCGGAAGCCGCGGGAGAGGTCGGGGCCGAGATCGGCCGGCCAGGGCGCATTGGCGGCAAGCCCCCGCGTGGCGGCGGTGAGGTAGGCCGGCCTTGGTCGCGAAGGTCGCGACCTGGTCCTGCTGGTCGCGCACCAGGATGCAGCCGGCGTCATAGGGCGCCTGCGCCCATTTGTGGAAATCGAAGGCGATGGAGCGGGCGCGCTCCATGCCGGCAACCTTCGGCGCGAGCACGGGGGAGAGTGCCGCGAGCGCCCCGAAGGCGCCGTCGACGTGGAACCAGAGACCTTCTGCCGCCGCGATATCGGCGATGGCCGTGAGGTCATCGAAGGCGCCGACATCGACCGAGCCGGCCGTGCCGATCACGAGGAAGGGCGTGGCACCGGCCGCCCGGTCGGCGGCGATGGCCGCGCGCAGCGCGCTGATATCCATGCGGTAGTCAGGCCCCACGGGAACACGGCGGAGCGCCGCGCTGCCAAGACCGGCCATGTCCATGGCGTCCGGCACGCAACGATGCACGCCCTGGGAGGCGTAAGCCGTGAGGCGGGCGGCGCCGATGCCGCGCTCGCGGCTGTCCGGGCCGAGGGCTGCCTGCCGCGCCATGAGCACGGCGATGAAATTGGCCATGGAACTGCCGGTGACGAGCAGGCCGCCGGCACCGGGCGGCAGGCCGAAGGCCTGCGCCGCCCAGGCGATGACCTGGCGCTCGGCTTCGATCGGCGCATGGTCCCGCCCGCCGAGATTGGCGTTCAGGCCGCCTGCGAGCATTTCGGCCAGCATGCCCAGCGGCGTGCCGCCGCCATGGACCCAGCCCATGAAGCGGGGATGGGTGTTGCCGGTGCTGTAGGGCAGGATCGTTTCGCGGAAGCGCGCGTAGACCGCCTCGGGTGCCGCGCCGTCCACGGGCAGCGGCGCGCGCAGGGAGGCGCGCAGATCGGGCGGCAGGGGCTGCCATACCGGCGCCGCCCTGCGCTCCCGCAGGTGATCGATCATGTCATCCAGCATGCGGTGGCCGAGTACACGAAAGGACTCCCAATCCTCAGGATCGAGATCCGCCGGCCGTGTGGCCGGTGCGGTTTTCGGCGGGAGATCGTTCACGCGCTGCCCTCATCTGGCGAAAAGCGCGTTCAGAAGACCCTGGGGGCGTGATCCGTCAAGCCGAGATCGGTGACGCTGTCATCTGCCCGGCAGGCGGGCGAGGCGTCGTCAGCAGCGGCCGCCCCAGGCGCCGACCCATTGCTGGTCCCGGTAGAGGCCGCCGATATCGAGGCCGCTGCGGCCGAAAATCTCGAAGCCGCCGAAGCCTTCATCCGCCGGGGTATCGGCATCGGCGGGCGGCAGAGCCGCCTGTTCCCGGTTCGCGGTCACCATGCTGGCCACGGCGGGGCGGCCGTGCAGGCGCTGGATCATGGCGGCGGCCGAGGCTCTCAAAATCATAATTCCGCTCCATCTTCGTCGTATTCCAGGCCCAATAAAGACATGATTGTGCCATATTCGCCATCACGAGCGGGTGATGTCCGGCCTTTGGCGATCACGAATTGCGACAGAAGTATGGCGGCGCCCGGCGAGCGGCGCCCGCGCGTGGCTCAGAGACTGCGGCTCAGAGAACGATGTGGGCGCCGGAAATGCGGAGCACCACGGTCGTGACCAGGAGCGCCACCACGATCACGGTCAGCAGCCAGCGCAGCCAGAGGTAGGTCGGCGGCACCCAGCCACGGCGGTGCGCGGAATGCTCGGCAATATTGGTGGCGAGAAATCCGGCGATCAGAACGCAGAGAGCGACGACCGGCGCCGGGACGGTCAAGCCGATGAGCAAGGCAAGCCAGCCGGTGAGGGCAGGCAGCACGCCCATGACCAGCCGGGGCCTGAAGGCGGGGTCCTGGCTGCGCGGCACGGGGGCGGGACCGGCGAGATGGTCCGGCGGCTCGGCGAGCGCGAAGCCCCAGTGCACCGCGCCGAGGAAGGCGAGCATGACGGCGCCATAACTCAGCAGGGCAATCAGAGCCTTGGCGGCGGAGGCGGGGGCCCAGGCGCAGGCCAGATAGGCGGTGACGATAAACGGGATGAGACCGAGAAAGCCGAGCAGCAGAACCAGGGGAGCTGGGGCGCGCATGCCATCGTCCTTGTGGATCGTTTTTATAAAGGGCCAGGGCGTCTTGGACCGGCTGGCGGATTTGCTGCAAATCTGCGGCAAATCCGGGACGGCGGGAATATCGGCTGGAGATCGGTTACGCCTCTTGCTCTAACATAGAGCAGCGAGCCGGTGTCGCGGCTTGTGAGAGTGGAGGCGCGAGCCGCGTGGAGATCTGGGTGGAAGCGGTCAGCATTCTCGTGCTGATCCTCATTAATGGCCTCTTTGCCTGCAGCGAGCTTGCCCTCGTCTCGGCCCGGCGAGCCCGGCTTGCGGTGCTGGAACGCAAGGGCGTGGCAGGCGCTGCCTTGGCCCGGCGGCTGGCGGAGCACCCGCATATCTTCCTGCCCACCGTGCAGGTCGGCATCACCCTCGTCAGCGTCATCACCGGCATGTTCAGCGGCGAGCGCGTGACCGGCGATGTGCAGCGGGCGATCGAGCATCTCGGCGTCCCGGCGCATTACGCCTATGGCGTCGCCTTCTTCGTGACGGTTGTTCTCATCACCTTCCTGATGATGGTGCTGGGCGAGCTGGTGCCGAAGCAGGTGGCACTGAGGCACCCGGAAGCGGTTGCCGCGCGCGCCGCCCCGGCGCTGATCGTGATCGCCCGCATCGCCACCCCGGCCGTCTGGCTGCTCAGCAAGGCCTCGGCCGCCATCCTCACCCTCTTCGGCCTCGCCGGCACCCGCCCCGATCTGCCAAGCGAAGAGGAGCTGCGGGCGCTGCTCGCCGAAAGCACGCAAACCGGCGTGCTCGACAGCGAAGAGAAGCTGATGATCGAGCGGGTCCTGCGCCTCGCGGATAAGCCGGTGCGCGCGATCATGACGCCGCGCACCGAAATTTCCTGGATCGACCGTTCGGCGCCGCTCACGGACATCATCATGCGCCTGCGGACGAGCCCGCATTCGCGCTTCGTGGTGGGGGACGGTTCGGTGGACAACGCCATCGGCATCGTGCTCGCCAAGGGGCTGCTCGACCAGCTGCTCGGCGGCGGCGCGGTCCGCCTCGATGAGGCCATCCTGCAGCCGATGATCGTGCCGGATGCGATATCGGCCCTCGACGCCTTCGAGCGGCTGAAGGGCGATGCCAACGGCATGGCCTTCGTCATCGACGAATACGGCAGCTTCGAGGGGCTGATCACGGCCGCGGACATGCTGGAGGCGATTGTCGGCGATGTCGACGAGACGGTGGCCGACCATGGCGGCGCCCATGCCGGCAAGGCGGAAGAAACGAGTTTCCTGCTGGACGGGCTGATGCCGCTCGACGAGTTGATGGAGAAGCTTTCCATTGCCCAGGTGCCGGCCCAGGGCACCTATCACACGGCGGCGGGGCTGATTCTGGCGCTGCTGCGCCGTGTGCCGCAGGTGGGCGACCGTATCGCCTTCGGCGGCTGGCGATTCGAGGTTCTGGCCATGGACGGGCGGCGTGTCGACCGGTTGAGCGCCGAGCGTGAAACGGAAATGACGGAGACGGCGGGTGAGTGAAGAGAGCGGGCGCCTCCAGCGGGCGGATGGCGTGGACCTGGCCTGGAAGCATCGGCGCGGGCCTGGCCCCAGCATCGTCTTCCTGCCCGGCTACAAGAGCGACATGGAGGGATCGAAGGCGCTTTTCCTCAGCGATTGGGCGGCGGAAGCGGGGCTGGCCATGCTGCGGCTCGACTATTCCGGCCATGGCGCAAGCGGCGGCCGGTTCGAGGACGGCACGATCGGCCTTTGGACGCAGGATGCGCTCGCGATCATCGATGCGCTGACCGAGGGGCCGATGATCCTGGTGGGCTCCTCCATGGGGGGCTGGATCGGCCTCAACGTCGCGCTCAGGCGGCCGGAGCGCGTGCGGGGCTTCATCGGCATCGCCGCCGCTCCCGATTTCACGGAAACCCTGGTCTGGGAGAACATGCCGCCGAAGGTGCAGCAGAGGCTGATGGCCGAGGGCGTGGTCTACATGCCCAGCGAGTATGGCGACCCGCTGCCCTTCACCCGCGCGCTCATCGAGGATGGCCGCCGCCATCTCCTGCTCGGCGGCCCCATTCCGCTCACCTGCCCGGTGCGGCTGCTGCATGGCTGGCGGGATGCCGATGTGCCCTGGGAGACGGCGCTCACGATCGCGGAGAAGCTCGAAAGCCCCGATGTGCGGGTGACGCTGATCAAGGACGGTGACCACCGCCTTTCCCGCGAGAATGACCTGGCACTCTTGCGCGAGACGGTGGAGGGGCTGCTGGCCGGCTGACGCCCAGCCGTTACGGGTTGGTCCCGCCGACGTAGTGCGTATCGATCGCGACGGCCGGGCGGCGCATCAGCTCGAACCCCGAGAGATGCAGGTAATCGACCAGCCGTTCGGCGGTGATGCGGGCGAGGGTATCATCGCCCCGGCGCCGGCCGCGTGCCCCTGGCCAGCTGCGCAACACATAGGCCAGTTCCTCCACGACTTCCTGGTCTTCCGCAGGACGCAGCGAGCGATCAAGCATGGCGAGAGCCCCGTTGTGAGAACGAGGGCAGCCTAGCGAATAAAACATGAACAAGGCAAGAACATTTTCAAAACGACGTGTTGCGCGTCAAAGATTCTGTTGCGAAATACCCCGATCGGAAAGGCCAAGGTAAGGACTCCCGCCCGGCGGGCGATGCCGCGAGGAAATCTCTCACCCCGACGGTGTTGACGCGGCGGCTGGGGGGAGCGGCTGCCAGCCGCCGCCCAGCGCCTTGAAGAGGCCGATCTGGTCCTGGATGAGCATGGCGTCCGAAGCGGCGACAGCGGCGGCCGCCGACACCCTTGTCTGCTCGCTCGTCAGCAGGTCGAGCGTGCTGATCTGCCCCGCGGCATATTGCGCCTGCGCCAGGGAGAGCGAGCGATCCGCATCGGCGGCTGCGGCGGCAAGGTCTGCGTGATGCGCCAGCTCTGCCTCGTAGGTGGTGAGCGCCTGTTCGGTCTCCTTCAAGGCGCCCAGCACGACGGAATCGTAATTCGCCAAGGCGCCGCGCGCATTCGCCCGGCTTTGCGCAAGCTTGGCCAAGGGGCCGGCGAGGTTGGGAAAGGTCCAGCTGATTGCGGGCCCCGCGCCCCAGCTGAGGCCGGAATTGGAGCCGAGCAGGCCAAAGACGTTGCTGAAGCCGCCGTAGAAACCGGTGAGTGTCACGCGCGGAAAAAGGTCGGCCTTGGCGACCCCGATTTCGGCCAAGGCGGTCGCGAGCTGGCGGTCGGCTTCACGGATATCGGGCCGGCGCTTGAGGAGCGCCGCGCCGTCGCCCACGGGCAGGGGGGCCGCCAGCTGGGGCGGCGTTGTGCAGTCCTCCACCCCGAAGGGCGCGGCGGCCGGTGTTCTGCCCAGGAGTGCGGCCAGTTCGAAGACCGCGGCGCGGCGCTGCCCCTCAAGCGGCGGCAGGCTCGCCCGCACCTGGGCGACCAGGGTTTGGGACCGCACAACGTCATAATCCGAGCCTGCGCCGGCAGCGCGTTCGCCCTGCACGATACGCAGCTGGTCGGAGACGATGGCGAGCGATTCGCGGGCGACGGCAAGCTGCTCACCGAGCGCGCAGACCGCGCCATAGGCGCGCGCGGTTTCAGCCGCGATGGTGACACGCAGGACATCCAGCGCCGCCGCCACCGCCTGCGCATTGTCGCGCGCGGCTTCCACCTGCCGCCGCACATGGCCGAAGAGATCGACCTCGTAGGAGACATCGAGGGCCGCGTCGAAGATCCAGGTGTCCTGCGGTTCGTGCCCTTCCGTCTCGAGAATCGTGTCGAAGACCGGATTACGGCCATAGATGGCGGACCCCGCGACCTCCGTCTGCGGCAGCCGCAAGGCGCGGGCGCCTTCAAAGACGGCGCGCGCCGCCACCAGATTTGCTTCCGCAACCTTGATGTCGTCATTGGCCGCAAAGGCCTGGAGAATGAGGTTGTTCAGCTGCGGGTCGTTGTAGAGCTGCCACCAACCGTCCGGCAGGGGGGACTGGCTGACGGCCCGGGTCGTTGCGGAAACGAAGGGACCTTCCGCGCCGCTCTGCACAGCCGGCGGCTTGTAGTCGGGGCCGAGCGTACAGGCGCTGAGCCCGCCGAAGAGGGCGAGGAGGCAGGAGGCGCGTCTCATCCCGCGTCTCGCTTGCGGAAGAGCGGGCGGTGGGAGGCCGGCGTGCGCGGCGGCGCGGGCAGCAGCACGATCATGACGAAAAGGCCGAAAAGCGCAAAGCCCGCGACGGCGACGAAGGAATCGATCGTCGCCATGGTCGTTGCCATGCTGCGCACGACGCTGGCGAGGATGAGCGGGGCGCCGGAGGTGGGATCGCTGTGATGCACGAGCGTCTGCTTGTAGGCCTGCAACCGATGGACGACGGCCGGGTCGCCTACCCGCACGTGCTGGCCGATGAGGTTGGAGGCGCGCTGTTCGCGCACCCGCGCCACGGTGGAGATGAAGGCCTGGCCCGCCTCCCCGCCGAAGAGGCGCGCGATTTGCAGCAGGGCGCCGAAGGACAGCGCATCCTGTGGCCTGAGGTTGAGCACGGCGTTGAAGACGATGCCGGAGAGCGCGCAGCTTTGGCCGACGGCCTGCAGCAATTGCGAGAACAGGAACTGGTCCGACCCCCAGAGGGGCGTCAGGGTATAGGCCACCGTCATGCAGGCGATGCCGATCAGGCAGAGACCGAAGGAGGCGACGATGCGCGGGTCCGCCCGCCGCAGCATGAGCGCCGCGACCGGGCAGATGATGAGCTGGGGCATCGCGATCCAGATCAGCGTGCCGCCCACCTGGAGCGCGCGAAAGCCGCGCACCCCGCCGAGGAAAAAGGGGATGAGGAAAGAGGTCGAGAGAATGGTCAGCCGGAGCAGGCTGATCATCAGCAGCAGATAGGGCATGGGCATGCTGAGCAGGACGTGAAAGTCCAGCCAGGGATAGGGCGTCGTCTTCTCGTGAATGACGAAGACAACCAGCAGGAAAGCGCCGGCGACCAGCAGGCCCCAGATGAGGCCGGAATTCAGCCAGTCGACGCGGTTGCCCTGGTCGAGGGCAGCATAGAGCAGAGCGAGGCCGATGCCGCAGGTCGAGAGGCCGTAGATATCCTTGTGAATAGGCGCGGGCGGCGGCTGTTGATAGCGCACGCCGAAATGCAGGCAGATGGCCATGCCGAGGGCGAGAGGAACGTTCTGCCAGAAGATCCAGTGCCAGGAGAGGTTGTCGACATACCAGCCTTCGAGCGAGGCCGAGATGTTGAGCGAGAGTTCGAGGTTGAGCGCGTAAAGCGCAATGCCATAGGCCCAAAGCCTGGGCGGCATGTTGCGCAGGACATAGCTGAGCGTAAGCGGAATGAAACAGCCGGAGCCGAGGCCCGAGAGGAACATCAGGCAGAGCAGCGTGGGGAGGTTTTCGGAAAACGGAATGACCGCCGAGGTGACTGCGAAGGTAAGCGCCGCGACGATCAGGATACGCCGTGGCCCGTAGATGCTGCCGATCCAGACAGCGAAGGGCGTGACGAGCATCTGGGCGGCGGTGAAGCTCGTCGTGATCCAGGCGCCTTCGTCGAAGCCGGCGTGAACCGCGCCGCGGACATCCGCGAGCCCGAAGCTCGACAGCCGCCCCGTCAGCGTCGAAATGAAGGTGCCGAGCAGCACGGCGACGAGGCCGAGCCAGGGAATCGGCGCTTCAACCGGTGCCGCGGGCGCGGCTGTGGTGGCCGCGGCGCTCACGGGCGGCTGCCGTTGGGCAGGAGGGTGTCGATCGTGGGCACGGCGGACATGCCGGAGCGCAGCCTGCCACCCAGCCGATCCGTATCCGTAATCCCGATCTTGACCGTGATGCGCTGCACGATCTTGGTGAAATTGCCGGTCGCGTTGTCGGGCGGCAGCAGCGCGAATTGCGAGCCGGAAGCGGGGGAGATCGCTATCACCTGGCCTTTCAGCACATGGCCCGGAAAGGCATCGACCGTGACGGTTGCGGCCTCTCCCAGGACGACATGGGTGAGCTGGGTTTCCTTGTAATTGGCCAGCACCCAGATGAGCGGAAGCTCGGCCAGCGTCGTCACCTGCGTGCCCGGGCCGACATACTGGCCCGGCAGCACCTGTCGCGTGCTGATGACGCCATCGGTCGGCGCCGTGATCCGCGTATAGCCGAGATTGATCTGGGCGACTTGCAGCGCCGCCTTCTGGGCGCCGAGCGATGCCTCGGCCTGGCGCTCCTGGGCGCCGAGGAGGTCGATCTGCCGGGCGACGGCATCGGCCTGGGCCTCGGCCTGCTGCAGCTTGGCGACAAGCTCGGCATGGTTCGTCGCGATCTTTTCGAAATCGGCCTCGGAGGAGGAGCCGGAGGTCAGAAGCCGCCTCTGCCGCGCCACGTCGCGCCCGCTCTGGGCGAGGGAAGCGGTCGTCTCGGCGGCAACCGCCTGGGCGGCGCGGAGATTGGCTTGCAACAGGGGCCGCTGGGCCTCGGTCACGGCGATCTCGGCCGCGGCGCCCGCCACCGCGGCCTCGGCCCGCGCGACCTCTGCGCGATAGGGGGCGTCATCGATCGTCGCAATGACCTGGCCGGCCTTGACGGTCGCGTAATCCTCCACCGGGACGCGGGTGATATAGCCAGAGACCTGGGCGCTGAGCGGGGTGAGGTTGCTCTGGAGATAGGCGTCGTCCGTCGTCTGGAAGCGCGCCTCGCCTTCCCAGCGGTTCCATTGCGTGAAGCAGACGTAGACGATCAGCACCGCCAGCACGAAAACCAGCAGCCGCCAGAAGGCGCCCAGCACTCTTGCCAAACGCGATCGCGCCGGGGGCACCTTGGCCGGGGGCGCTTCCGCCGGCGCCTTGGCTGGGGGCAGCTTGGCCGGGGGCGCCTCAGCCCGGGGCGTGTCGGCCGGGGGCGCGTCAGCCGGCGGCAAGGGCGATAGCTCCCGCTGTCAGGATCGGCCGCTCGCATCGTTTCATCCCGGCCCTCGCATCAACGTCACATCCCAAAAAAGGGGCTAGTCGCGGAAGGAGCGGCGGCCCGGCTTTTGCCGGGTCCGACGCAGAGAGACAAAGTGAACTATTTCAGGAGCAGAACGCCAGCCTGCCGCGCGGCCTGACGCAAATTTTCATGCCGGCGTGCGGCGGCGCAGCGCGATGGCGATGAGGCTCGCCCAGCCCAGCATGGTGAGAAAGCCCCCGGTGGGGGCGACCGCGGGCAGGGAGGTGCCAGCCAGCGCCAGGGTATAGACCGCGCCGCAGAACAGAAAGGTGCCAATGGCGAAGCCCGCGCCGGCCAGGACCACCAGCCGGTTCCCCGGCAGCTGCCGCGCCAGCAGGGCGCAGCCGAACAGAGCCAAAGCGTGCCACATCTGCATTTCGATCGCCGTATGCACGAAGCCGAGACCGGCTGGCGAAATGCGGCCGGGGAGCGCGTGGGCGGCGACCGCCGCCATGATGACGCCGGTCAGGCCGTAAAGCCCTCCGATCCCGAGCCATACCCTATCCATCTAGCTTACCTCTCTCTCATGCATCGCATTTAGGCGTCCGGGTGTCTTGCCCCGCCGCCCTGACCCGGCTATAGGCCGGTCCTCGATTGATTTCGACCCAGGTAACGGGACGTAGCACAGCCTGGTAGTGCGCCTGCTTCGGGAGCAGGAGGCCGGAGGTTCGAATCCTCTCGTCCCGACCATCCCCGCCCAATCCGACACCTCATACAGTCGTAAGCTGACGGCGGCTCCCGTTCGCGTCTACAACGCGAGGTAACAATGGGAGCAGGAGACAGATTGATGGCCGCAGTCCACCACCGAATTGCCGCCGTGACGCGGCGTGTGCGGGAGCGCAGCGCCAATAGCCGTGCCGCCTATCTGGCGCGCATAGAAAAGGCCGCCGCCGCTTACCCGGCCCGTGCCGGCCTTTCTTGCGCCAATCTCGCCCATGCCTATGCGCCGCTGCCGGCCGGGGACAAGCTCCGCCTGGCGAGCGGCGCCGGACCGAATATCGGGATCATCACCTCCTATAACGACATGCTCTCAGCCCATCAGCCCTATGAGCATTTCCCGGAAATCATCCGCCGCGCAGCGCGGCTCGCGGGCGGATTCGCCCAGGTCGCGGGCGGTGTGCCCGCCATGTGCGACGGCATCACCCAGGGCAATCCGGGCATGGAGATGTCGCTCTTCTCCCGTGACGTGATTGCCATGAGCACGGCGATCGGGCTCTCGCACAATGTCTATGACGCGGCCCTCATGCTCGGCGTCTGCGACAAGATCGTGCCGGGCCTGGTCATCGGCGCGCTGCAGTTCGGCCATCTGCCGACGATCTTCGTGCCGGCCGGCCCCATGACCTCGGGCATTTCCAACGCCGATAAGGCGAAGGTCCGCCAGCAATTTGCGCTGGGCGAGGTGGGGCGGGACGCGCTGCTTGAATCGGAGATGCGTGCCTATCACGGCCCCGGCACCTGCACCTTCTACGGCACGGCCAATTCCAATCAGATGCTGATGGAGATCATGGGCCTGCACCTGCCGGGGGCGGCCTTCGTGCATCCGGGCACGCCGCTCCGGGATGCGCTGACGGCTGCTTGCGCGAAGCGGGCGCTGGAAATCACGGCGCGCGGCAATGACTACACGCCGCTGTCCGCAATCGTCGACGAGAAGGCCGTCGTCAACGGCATCGTCGGGCTGATGGCGACCGGCGGCTCGACCAACCACACGATCCATCTCGTCGCCATGGCGCGTGCCGCGGGCATCGCGATCACCTGGGATGACTTCGACGACATCTCGGCCGCGACGCCGCTGCTCGCCCGCGTCTATCCGAACGGCAAGGCGGATGTGAATCATTTCCATGCGGCGGGCGGCATGTCCTTCCTCATCCGCGAACTGCTCGCGGCGGGCCTGCTGCATGAGGATGTGGTCACGGTCATGGGCCGCGGCCTTGGTGCCTATACCCAGGAGCCAGCGCTCGTGGACGGACATCTTGTCTGGCGCGAGGGGCTGACCGAGAGCGGTGACCACGCGGTTCTCGCGACGGTCGCCAAGCCCTTCTCCGTGGATGGCGGGCTGCGCCTGATGTCGGGCAATCTCGGCCGCGGCGTCACCAAGATCTCGGCGGTGGCGGCCGAGCACCGCGTGGTGCGGGCGCCGGCGATCGTGTTCGAGACGCAAGCTGCGCTGGCTGCCGCCCATAAGCGGGGCGAGCTGCAGCGGGACTTTGTCGCGGTCGTGCGCAACCAGGGGCCGCGGGCCAATGGCATGCCCGAGCTGCACGAACTCACCCCCGTCCTGGGCGCCTTGCAGGACCAGGGCTTCCATGTGGCGCTGGTGACGGACGGTCGCATGTCCGGCGCCTCGGGCAAGGTGCCGATGGTCATCCACCTCTCGCCCGAGGTCTGCATGGGCGGCCCGATCGGACGGGTGCGCGATGGCGACATGATCGCCCTCGACGCCAATGCCGGCACGCTGGTCGCGGAGGTCGCGGAGGCGGACTGGGCGGCGCGGGAGGTCGTTATGGCGGCCGAGGAGCCGCTCGCCGAAAGCCTGGGCCGCGGCCTCTTCGAAGGCCTGCGCGACCGCGCCCTGACGGCTGAGGAAGGCGCCTGGAGCTTCTCTTCTCAGGCCTGATTTGGTTGCGCTACCATTTAGTTGGTAGCGCAATCACTCCCCGGCAAGACGGTCGAAATCCGCAATAAGCCGGTTCGCCTGCCGGAAGCCTTCCATATGCGGCACATGGCCGAAGCCGGGCAGGCGATGCAGGGGCGCGACTTCCGGCCAGGGGTTTCCGGGGGGCGGCAGCACCCCGTCCTGCTCTCCCCAAATGAGCTGGACGGGGAGCGGCAGGGCTGCGAGCGTGCCCCGGATCTCCGCCCGGCGGCTCCATATGTCGGCGCCCGCCGCGGCCATCTCCTGCCAGGCGGCATAGGTATGGGGGCGGTTGCGGGCGGCGAGGATGCCGGTCACGATCTGCGGGCTCAGGATGGCGGGGTTTGCGACCAGGCTTTGCAGCGCGGCGCGGGCGCTCGCCGCATCCGTCATGGCGAGCAGGCCGGCCAGGAAATCCCGGTTGAAGCCGGCGCCGAGGCCCAAAGGTGCGATCAGCGTCAGCGCGCGCACCTGCGCGGGCGCCTCCGCCGCGGCGCGGAGTGCCACGGCGCCGCCCATGGAATGGCCGACGAGATGCACCGGACGACCGGGCGACAAGGCTTTGGCGGCAGCGAGCACGGTCTCGGCCAGCCGGTCCAGCCCGCCGATGTCATGCGCGGGAAGGGGGCCGTGGCCGGGCAGGTCGATCGCATGGACGGTCGCATCCTGCCCGAGCGTGGGCTGGTTCAGCCCCCAGGACCGGGCGTCCGAGGCAAAGCCATGGACGAGCAGGATGACCCGCTCGCCCGCTCCGGATGTGAGGTAGGAGAGGGTTTCGCCCGCCGCCTCAAGCTGCGGCATCATCATCCTCGGTTTCGATGATGGCGAGCACGGCGCCGATGGCCGCGATCTCGTCCTCATCGACGACGATGGTCTTGAGCGTGCCGGTGGCCGGGCTTTCGAGATCCATGTCAAGCTTCGGCGTGCTGATGACGGCGATAACCTCGCCCTCCGTCACCGCATCGCCCTCGGACTTCACCCAGGCGCGGACCTGGCCTTCTTCGATTTCCACGCCCAGCACCGGCATGACGAGTTCAATATCCATGGACCGGCAATCCTTCCTTCGATGTCACAACCCGATGCGGGCGCGGGCGATGCTATCCGATCCCTGCGCGTCCGTCGCGGCATCGCCGAGGAGTTCGTCGCGCACGATGCTGACGATGTCATGCGCCTGCGGGAAGTAGCTGGCTTCGAGATCGGCGCCCGGCACGATCCAGTTGGGCGCGCCGAGCACCCGCACGGGTGCGGCGAGATGGCGGAAGCCGAAGCGCTGGATATTGGCGGCGAGCGTCATGGGGAAGCTGCCGCGCTCGCAGGCTTCGGAGACGAGCAGCAGGCGGCCAGTCCTGGCGAGCGAGTCCAGCACCGGCTGGTAGTCGAAGGGCACGAGGGTGCGGGCGTCGATGATCTCGGCCTCGATGCCATGCTCGGCGGCGAGCGTCTCCGCCGCGTCAAGCGCCCTGTAGAGCGACGGCCCGATGGTGAGGATGGTGACGTCGCGGCCGGCGCGCTTGATATCGGGGCGCCCAAGCGGAATGCGGTAGTACTCGCCGGGCACGCCTTCGGGGCGGAAGAGTTCGGTTGTGTCGTAAAGTCGCTGGCTTTCGAAGAAGACAACCGGATCGCAGCCCGCAAGCGCCGAGGCCATGAGCCCCTTCGCGTCATAGGGCGTTGCCGGGTAGACGACCTTCAGCCCCGGAATATGGGTGACAAGTCCCGTCCAGTCCTGGCTGTGCTGGGCGCCGTATTTGCTGCCGATGGAGCAGCGGAGCACGAGCGGCATGCGGAGCGCCCCACCCGACATGGCCTGCCATTTCGCCATCTGGTTGAAGATCTCGTCGCCCGCGCGGCCGATGAAATCCGTGTACATCAGCTCGACGATGACGCGCCCGCCGGAGAGCGCGTAGCCGACAGCGCTGCCGACCGTCGCCGCTTCCGAAATCGGCGCGTTGAACAGGCGATGATAGGGCAGGATTTCCGAGAGGCCCCGGTAGACGCCGAAGGCGCCGCCCCATTCGCGGTTCTCCTCGCCATAGGCGATGAGGAGCGGATCATGCTGGAAGTGATGCAGGATGGGCTCGAACAGCGCATCGCGCACCGTGATCGCCGCCATGGCTGAGAGTTTCTTGCCGTCCGCGGCACGGCCCGCGCGGCTGCGCTTGGCGAGTTGCACGACGCGGCTGCAGTGTTCAGCAGGCAAGGTGAGTTCGCCGCCGCCGGGAAGGTCGGCGGTTTCATGCGAGAACATCAGCCGGCCGACGACGAGCGGATCGGCCTTGATGTCGACCGGCGGCGCGGTTTCGGGATCGACGGCGAGCGCCGTGATCTCCTGGATGGTCTGGCGCACGGAGGCCGCCATCTCGGCCTCGCCTTCGTCATCGAGCAGGCCCTCGGCCTTGAGGCTGGCCGCGAAGGCCATCAAGGGGTCGATGGCACGCCAGGCCTCGATCTCCTCCTTGGTGCGATAGGCGCTGGCGTCCGTCGTTGAGTGGCCGACGAAGCGGTAGCATTCGGCGTCGATCAAGGCCGGACCGCGGCGCTCCGTCAGCAGGTCGCGCTTGCGCAGGACGGCATCGCGCACCGCGAGCGGGTTGGTGCCGTCGACGGTTTCCGCATGCAGGTTCTCGGCATTGAAGCCGGCGCCGAGGCGGGACAGGCGATCCCAGGAGGCGGTCTCGCCACTGGTCTGTCCGCCCATGGCGTAGAAGTTGTTGTGGAAGAGAAAGAGCACGGGCAGGCCGCCGCGATGCGCCTCATCCCAGAGCTGCGTGAGCTGGCCCATGGCGGCGAGGTTCATCGCTTCCAGCACCGGGCCGCAGCCGGTTGACCCATCACCGATATTGGCGACGGCGATGCCCTCGCCGTGCAGCTTCTTGTAAAGGGCGGCGCCGGTCGCAATGGCCGCCGATCCGCCGACGATGGCGTTGTTCGGGTAGATGCCGAAGGGCGGGAAGAAGGCGTGCATGCTGCCGCCCATGCCGCCGTTGAAGCCATTGGCGCGCATGAGGATTTCGGCGAGCAGGCCGAACAGCAGGAACTGCTCGGCGCGGTTCCGGATGCTGTTGGTGCGAAGCCGCTCGTCCAGCGTGCGCAGCAAGCGGCCGCCGGCGTGGTTTTCCATGATGGCCGCAAGAGAATCGCTCTCCAGCCGGCTGATGGCGGAGAGCCCCTTGGCGATGAATTCGCCGTGGCTGCGATGGCTGCCGAAGACATGGTCGGTGGGCGCGAGCGCTGCCGCCGAGCCGACCGCCACCGCCTCCTGCCCGATGGAGAGATGCGCCGGCCCGCCATAGATATGCTTGATGCCGGCGTAAGAGCCCTGGCCCTTGAAGCCTGCCAGCATGGTCTCGAACGTGCGGATGATCATCATGTCCCGCAACATGCGCAGGAGCGTGCCGTCACCGAGGGCGGTGCGCTCCGCCGCCAGCGGTGTTGCGTAGGCGTGGACCGGAATGGGATTGAACATGATTGATCCGGGCTGGCGCTTGGCCGCCGGATCAATATGCAGCGATTTAGGCAAGAGACGTTTCCTCCCTCGGACACGGCGGCGCGGCTTCTTGTCCGCTTTGCCTATCCGAGCCGGTTATCGCCCGGCCCGGAAATCACGTCAATGAGAAACTCACTTTCATAGTTTGATTGTATTTAGAAAGTAGATTTCTTACTTGCATTCTCCAGAATAATTATCCGTTATTACTAATAGGGCGGCGCCTTGCGGGCGCGCTGTGCCTTGGCGGCTTCCGTCCACCAGGCGAGGTCGTCGGCAAAGACAGGAAAGGCCCGCTCAAGGGAATCACCCGCGCTGCCGGTGGGCCTCCCCTCGGCATCCAGCGTGACGCCGATGGGACCCACGGTGAGCGTCGAGGAAATCACGACCATGCCCATTTCCGCGAGCGTGCCGTGCCAGGCCGCGTTCGCCCGCGCGCCGGCAAGGCGGCCGGCCGAATAGCTGGCAATCGCCGCCGGGCGCCAGAACCATTCCTCCAGGAAATGATCGGTCAAATTCTTCAGCCCCGGCTGTAATCCCCAGTTGTATTCGCCCGTGACGAAGAGAAAGGCATCGGCCGCCCGGATCTTGCCGGCGAGTGTTTCCATGGCGGCTGGCGCCTCGCCCTTCGCATATTCCTTGTACATCCGGTCGAGCATGGGCAGGCCCACGGCCTGCGCATCGATCAGCTCCGCATCCTGGCCGCGCGCGGCGAGGCCCCGCACGAGATAATGGGCGAGGCGGATGCCCATGCGGTCCGCGCGGTAGGAGCCATAGAAGACAAGAATCCGGTCGGCCATCATCGTCTCCTCTACAAGCGTGCGAGCCTTCAGCCCTGTCTGCAAAAGCAGCCCTGCGCATGGTCGTCCACGATGCCCACCGCCTGCATCCAGGCCAGGACGATGACGGGACCGACGAATTTGAAGCCGCGCTTCTTCAGCGCCTTGGAGATTTCCAGGGAGAGCGGCGTCTCGGCTGCCAGGGTCACGCCGTCACCCTGTACCGGCTGGCCCCCGGTAAAGCTCCAGGCAAAATCGGCGAAGTCCTCGCCGCCCGCGCGCATGGCGAGATAGGCGCGGGCGCCGCCGATCGTTGCCTCTATTTTCGCGCGGGCGCGGATGATGCCGGGGTCGGCCATGAGCCGCTCGATATCGGCGGGGCCGAAGCCCGCGACGATTTCGGGCACGAAACCGCGGAAGGCCGCGCGGAACCCATCGCGCCGCGCCAGAATGGTCCGCCAGGAGAGCCCGGCCTGGAAGCCTTCCAGCATCAGCGTCTCCCACAACAGCCGGCTGTCATGGATGGGCCTGCCCCATTCCGCGTCATGATAGGCCGCCATCAAGGGATCGTTCTCCGCCCAGGAACAGCGGCGGAGGGTGGAGGGCAGGGGGGTCATGCCACCAGCTTAAAGCAGCCGGCGGCCCCGCGTCATCCTCCGCCTGCGGCCCCTGTGGCCCCTGCGCTCACGGCTTTCCCCGCATGCGCGGAGATTGAGCGCCAGGGCGCCGCAACAGTGAGCACGCGGCGCGCGGGATTTGCCGGCTCAAGCCGATGATCGGTACAATTGGCTGATAGAACTGGTTGACACGGGTTAACCCTGCCCCTCCGAATGGCAGGGATGGAGACGAGGCAAGGACGCTTGAATCAGCCGAGCGACTTAGGCGCGAGTGGCAAGAGCCGCATCCGCCTTCTGCGCGGGGAACTGTCCCCGGCCGAGCAGCGCGCCTGCGACGAAGTGCTGGCCAGCGCCGCCGATCCGGCGCAGCTGGCCATTGCCGCGGTCGCCCAGGCTGCCGGGGTGAGCGAGGCGACGGTCACCCGCATGTGCCGTCATCTGGGCTTTCCGGGCTTTTCGGCCATGCGCTTGGCACTGGTGGCGGAAGCCGCGCGCACGGCGCTTGAGATGCCGGCCGGCGAAGGCGCGGAGGCGAGCCTGCCCGCGCGGGCGCTCCGCCGCACGGCTGCGGCCTATCAGGCCGCCATCGGTGAAACAGCCGCCCAGCTGCCGCCGGAGACGATTGCCGAGATGGCGAGGCTGCTGCGCGCCGCCGGCCGCATCAGCGTGCTTGGCATCGGCGGCAGTGCCGCGGTCGCCGCCGATCTCTGCCACAAGCTCGGCAAGCTGGGCCTTGCCGCTGCCGCGCAGGGGGACGCCGATATGATGACGATCGCGGCCTCGGCCGCCCGCCCGGGCCATGTGCTGGTCGGCATCAGCCATACCGGCCGCACCGAATCCGTGGTCGCCGCCCTGGCGCGCGGCCGCGACAGAGGGGCAACCGTGATCGCCATCACCCATGACGGCGCCGCGCCCATCGCGGCGGTGGCCGACCTCCTGGTCGTGACGGCAAGCCGCGCGACCGACCTGCCGACCGACGAGCTTTCGGGCCGCATGGCCCAGCTCCTGGTGTTCGATGCCGTCTATACGGTGCTGGCGCTGGAAGACCTGGCCGAGGGCCGGTGCCGCCTGACCGAAGTGACCGAAGCCTTCGACCGGCAGCGCCTGCGCTGAACGCCTAGCCGCGCCCTCCGCCGTGCATGCGGGAGAGAAACTGCCGGCAACGCTCGGATTTCGGGCGCAGGAAAACCTCGTCCGGCGTTCCTTCCTCCTCGACGCGGCCCTGGTGCAGGAAGAGGACACGGCTCGCCACCTGCTGCGCGAAGCCCATTTCGTGGGTCACGACGAGCATGGTGCGGCCTTCGGCGGCGAGGTTGCGCATCACTGTCAGGACCTCGCCCACCAGTTCCGGGTCAAGGGCCGACGTAGGCTCGTCGAAGAGCAGCACGCTCGGCTCCATGCAGAGCGCGCGCGCAATGCCGACGCGCTGCTGCTGCCCGCCCGAGAGCTGAATGGGATAGGCATGGCGCTTGTCGGTGAGCCCGACCTTGTCGAGCATGGCCTCGGCCCGCTCGGTCGCCTCGCGGCGGCTGAGGCCGAGCACATGGATCGGTGCTTCGATCAGGTTCTGGATCACCGTCATGTGGCTCCAGAGATTGAACTGCTGGAAGACCATGCCGAGTTCGCGCCGGATGCGCTCCACCTGGCGCGCATTGGCCGGCTCCTGGCTGCCGTCGCGGCGGCGGCGCATTTCGATCAACTCGCCGCGGATCCGGACCTGGCCCGAATCCGGCATCTCCAGAAGGTTGATGCAGCGCAGAAACGTACTTTTGCCGGAGCCGCTGCTGCCCAGAATGGCAATCACGTCGTGCTCATGGGCCGTCAGCGAAATGCCCTTCAGCACCTCATGCGGACCGAAACTCTTGTGCATGTCATCGACGCGCAGGGCCTCCACGCCGGTCGGCTTGGGGGGGAGGGTATCCTCTGCCTGCACTAGAGCTCATCGCGCTGCCGCATCTTTCGCGAAAAGCCCATTGATCTCCGCAACTGGCGGAGCCTGTCAAGCGAAGGCCCCGGACGTGAGCAGGGAGCGGCGGGGCCGCGCGGGCCTCCGCCGACCCTTGCCGTTTGATGAAATTGGTTGCAGAGGGGGGTGACGACCGCATCCGCGCCGCACCATTCGTTCCGTATGGCGCGACGCTTGCATATCGGGCATATCAACGCTTTGCAGAGAGCATTCCAAACCCGGCGGCACCCGCTGCCAGGCGCACCCAAAACCAGTCCGGACTATAAGGAGACAAGTCTAATGAAAAAGCTTTTTGCCGCTGGCGCGCTGGCGGCCATGGTCCTTGGCCTGGGTGCCACGGCCCCCGCTCAGGCGAAGCCCTTCACCGAAATCAAGTTCGGTGTGGATGCGACCTATCCGCCGTTCGAAAGCCTCTCGCCCACCGGCAAGTTCCAGGGCTTCGACATCGACCTCGGCCAGGCCATCTGCGACTATCTGAAGGTCAAATGCGTGTTCGTGTCGCAGACCTTCGACGGCATCATCCCCGCCCTCGAAGCCCGCAAGTTCGATGCCATCCTGTCCTCGATGTCCAAGACGCCGGAGCGCGCCAAGGTCGTCGCATTCTCCAGCCAGATGTATGACGAGCCGACCAGCCTGATCGGCCACAAGGGCGCTGGCCTGCAGCCGACGGTGGACAGCCTGAAGGGCAAGACCGTGGGCGTCGAGGCCGGAACCATTCAGGAAGCCTACGCCAATACCTATTGGAAGCCGTTCGGCGTGAAGGTCGTGTCCTACCCCGGCCAGGATCAGGTCTATGCCGACCTTCTGTCCGGCCGCCTGGACGTGTCACTGCAGGACTCCGTGGAAGCCGATTACGGTTTCCTCCGCACCCCCAAGGGCGCGGGCTTCGAGAAGATCGCCGATATCACGACCGACCCGAAGGACGTGCTCGGCTCCTATACTGCCATCGGCGTGCGCAAGAACGAGCAGGCGCTTCTGAAGAAGATCGACGACGCGATCGCCGCCCTCCATGCGAACGGCACCTACAACAAGCTGCAGGCGAAGTATTTCAACTTCAACATCTACCAGCCGAGCGCGAATAACGACTGAGTAGCAGGCCAAGGGCCGCGCCCCCCGGCGACGGCCCTTGTGCCACCTGCCATGATCCCGCGGGACAGGGCCCTTGATGCCGCCTTTGGCGTGCCGTTACGGCGGAGGGGAAATCTGAATGTTCAATCTGGCAGGATACGGGCCGGCCGTTCTCGCCGGCACGCTGACGACGATTGAGTTGTCACTTCTGACGCTTCTCGTCTCGTTCGTGCTCGGCCTGATCGGCGCTTCGGCCAAGCTCTCCCGCAGCCGGATCGCGTCCGGCGTCGCGACCGTCTATACGACCATCATCCGCGGCGTGCCCGACCTCGTCCTCATGCTGCTGCTCTTCTACAGCCTCCAGATCTGGCTGAACGACTTCACCGATTATTTCAATCTCGACCAGATCAACCTCGATCCCTTTACGAGTGGCGTCATCACCCTCGGCTTCATCTACGGCGCTTATTTCACCGAGACCTTCCGGGGCGCCTTCCTGGCCGTGCCCTACGGGCAAATGGAGGCCGCGCGCTCCTTCGGCATGCGGCGCTTCATGGCGTTCCGGCGCATCCTGTTTCCGCAAATGATGCGCTATGCCCTGCCGGGGCTCGCGAACAACTGGCAGGTCATCCTGAAGGCGACGGCGCTCGTCTCCATCATCGGCCTCTCCGACATCATCAGGGCGACACAGGATGCCGGCAAGGCGACCTTCCGGGCCTTCTTCTTCTCGGTCCTGGCCGCGATCGTCTACCTTGTTCTGACAACAGCGACGAACGGCGTCCTGGTCCTGCTCGAACGGCGCTATTCCATCGGCGTGCGGAGGGCCTGAGGATGCTTGACATCATCCACCAGTTCTGGCGCGCCTATCTCTATACCGACGGCTACACCGTGACCGGCGTGGCAATGACGCTGTGGCTGCTCGTCATCTCCTGCCTGATAGGCTTCTGCCTCGCGATCCCGCTCGCCATTGCGCGCAACGCGAAGAACCCGTTCATCCGCGGTCCGGTCTGGGTCTACGTTTTCGTCTTCACGGGCACGCCGCTCTATGTGCAGCTGCTGATCGTCTATACCGGCGTCTACAGCCTCAGCATCGTCCAGCATACGAGCTTCCTCAACGCCTTCTTCCGCCAGGGCATCGACTGCACGCTGCTCGCCTTCGGCCTCAACACCGGCGCCTATACGACGCAGATCTTCGCGGGCGCGATGCGCGACACGGCCTTCGGCGAGATCGAGGCGGCGCGCGCCATCGGCATGTCGAAATTCACCCTCTACCGCCGCATCATCATCCCGAGCGCGCTGCGCCGGGCGCTGCCGATGTACAGCAACGAGGTCATCCTCATGCTGCATTCGACGACGCTCGCCTTCACCGCGACCGTGCCGGATATTCTGAAAATCGCCAATGACGCGAATTCCGCGACCTACCAGCCCTTCTGGTCCTTCGGCATCGCGGCCGGGCTCTACCTCTGCATTTCCTTCACGCTGATCTTTCTGTTCCGCCGGGCCGAGCGGCACTTCCTCGCCTTTCTCAGGCGGTAAGAGCAGGAAGCGGTTCTTTTTTGTAAAAAAGAACCAAAAAACGTTCAGAAATAACAAGGCAGTTTGGAGAGGCGGGGCATCTCGGCTTGCCCCGCCTTCCGCGATTCCTAGCGCAGGATCTGCTCCGCGAGGGTCGCCCAGTAGGAGGCGCCGACGGGCAGCATCTCATCATTGAAATCATAGGTCGGGTGGTGCAGGCCCGGCTCGTTCGGCCCGCGGCCGGTGCCCATCATGATGTAGCTGCCCTGCTTGGCATTCAGCATGTAGGAGAAGTCTTCCGCCCCCATGGTCGGCCGCTGCATCTCCGCGACACGGCCCGCGCCCGCCACCGTCTCCGCAGCGCGGACGGAGAGCGCGGTCGCCTCCGCGTCATTGATGGTCGCCGGATAGTTGCGCTCGAACACGACATCGGCGGTCGCACCGAAGGCCGCGGCCACGCCCTCGGCGATCTGCCGCACCCCTGCCTCCAGAACGTCGCCCACGCCAGGGGAGAACCAGCGGGCGGTGCCGCCCATGACGGCGCGTTCCGGAATGACGTTGCCGGCCTGGCCGGCGGTGATATAGCCGATGGTCACGACCCCGGCCTCGGTCGGCTCCATGCGGCGGGCGACGATGGATTGCAGCCCGGTCACGATATGCGCCGCGACCAGGATGGGATCGACGCCCTCATTCGGCTTCGCGCCATGCGCGCCGCGCCCGGTGATGGTGATGGTGATCTCGCCGGTTGCCGCCATGACCGGCCCATTGCGCCAGACGAAGCTGCCGGCGGGCGCGGTCGGCCAGTTGTGCAGGCCATAGACCTGCTGCATGGGGAAGCGCTGGAACAGGCCTTCCTCGACCATCACCCGCCCGCCGCCGTCGCCCTCTTCGGCCGGCTGGAAGATGACATAGACGGTGCCGTCGAAGTTGCGGGTTTCGGCGAGGTAGCGCGCGGCGCCGAGCAGCATGGTGGTATGGCCGTCATGGCCGCAGGCATGCATGCGGCCCGGAGTTTGGGAGGCGTAAGGTGCCCCGGTTTCCTCCGGGATGGGCAAGGCATCCATATCGGCGCGCAGCCCGATGGCGCGGCCACTCTCCGCATTGCGCCCGCGGATGATGCCGACGACGCCGGTTCTGGCAATGCCGGTGACGACCTCATCAACGCCGAAGCTGCGCAGCCTTTCGGCAACGACTGCGCTGGTCCGGGGCAGCTCGAAGCCGAGTTCCGGATTGGCATGCAGATCCCGCCGCCAGGCGGTCATGTCGTCATGAAAATCGGCAATGCGGTTGATGATCGGCATCACGGGGCTCCACGCTCAAACCCGTATCGTGCACATCAGACAGCCGCCAGGACAACCCCTATCGGGCCGCCACCGTCTCGATTTCATGGCGCCAGGGCATATCCGCGCCGAGCCGCGCGCAGGTGATGGCGGCGAGGCGCGCCGCTGCCTGCAGTGCGCGCTCGAGGACGGGCAAGGAGAGCCTGTCGATGCCGTCCCGCGTCAGGACGCCTGCCTCCTGAAGCTGCCAGAGCAGGCCTGCCATCAGGCTGTCACCGGCGCCGACCGTATCGATGACGGCGACGCGAGGGCCAGCGCAGTGCACGGCGCCTTCGCGCGTCCAGGCCGTGGCGCCATCGGCCCCCTGGGTCAGCACGACAAGCCGGGCGCCATCCCCGATCCAGCGGCGGCTTGCGACTTCGGGCGGCTGGCCAGGCAGCAGATAGGCGAGGTCGCTGGCCGACAGCTTGATGATATCGGCGCGCCGGAACAGCGCCGCGATGCGCTGGCGGTAGGCACTCGGGTCTTCCACCAGGCTCGGGCGGCAATTGGGATCGATGGAGAGCAGGCGCCTGCCCTGCTGCTCGGCGAACAGGGCCTCGGCTTCCGCGCCGAGAGCATTGGGAATAAGCGCGACCGAACCGATGTGCAGAAGGTCGATATCAGGCCCGAGCGGCGGCGCATCGGCTCGCCGCCAGCAGCGCATGGCGGTTTCGCGGTCAAAAAAGGCGTATTGCGGCTCGCTCGCTGACAGGTCGACGAAGGCGAGCGTGCTGCCTTCGCGCCGGCGGCTCGCATAGCCCAGCGATACGCCGGCCTCGTCCAGACGCCGGGCGAGGAATTGCCCGAAAAAATCGGTGGAAAGCCCGCCCATGAAGCCCACCGGCACGCCAAGCCGCCCCAGGCCGAGCGCCACATTGAAGCAGGATCCGCCGGCGACCGGCAGGTAGGGGGCAAGGCCGCCGGGTCTTGCACCCTCGGCCGCCGCCATTGGGAGAAAATCAATGATCGCATCGCCATAGATCAGCAGCATGGACGGCTTCTTATGTTTTGCAGCGAGCCTAGTGCCGCGCTGTGCCGAGCGGAAGGCCTGTTCGGCAGCCTCTCGCTAAAGGCGTTGTGAACAGGGGGCGCATCTGACGCTGGCAGGATGAGCCCCATATCCTCTGAGGGAGCGCTCGAAAGAGCCGCTGCCGAACTCGTGCCGATAAACGAGACGGGGAGCATCTGCTGATGACATTCCAGTCCGGCATGACCGAACAGCGGTCCGACCTGCTGGGCTCTCTTCCGCCGGGGGGCGGCGATGCGCCGCGCATCTATCTCTTCAACCCCCTCGCGGCGGGCCCCTTGGCCGACTGGCCGCACTGGTTCGACCATGCGGCGCGCCTGGGCTTTACCCATGTGCTGAGCCTGCCATTCTTCGCGGGGCCGGGCCTGCAGCTGCCGCAGGATTTCAACCGGAGTTTTGCCAGCCTGCAGTGGCAGGGTTCCGGCCTCGATGCCTTGCGGCGCTATGCCGAGGCCGCGCGGGCCAGCGGGCTGGAGCCGCTCCTCGACCTCTATCCCGGCCGGGTCAGCGCCGGGCATCCGGTGGTGGCGCAACAGCCCCATCTGTTTACCTGCCCCGGACCTGCGCAGGCGCTTGACCCGCGCGCCTACCCTGGCCTTGCCGGGGCCGCCGAGGCCGATTGGGGGGAGAGCGCGGAGGGGCTCGCCGCATTCTGGTCAGGCCATGCGGCGGCCTGGCAGGAGGCGGGCCTCGCCGGCTTCCGGGTCGACCTGCACCAGATCGCACCAGCCGCGCGGCCGGCCTTCCTCCAGGCCTTGCGTGCCGCTGTCCGCGGCACCCTCCTGGGCTGGACACCGGGCCTGCCCTGGCCGGAGGTGCCGGCGCTCCGCGGCCTCGGCCTCGATTTCGTATTCTCCTCGCTCGCCTGGTGGGATTTCCGCGCCGACTGGTTCTGGGAGGAGGCAGAGATGCTGGCGGCGGTGGCGCCGGCCATCGCCGTGGTGGAAGACCCGCATCAGGACCGTCTCGGGGCCTCCGTCGGGGAGTGCGCGCTCCTGCACAACGCGCAGACGCGGGTTCTCAACCTTGCCTCAGCCATCGGCCAGGGCCTGTTGATGCCGATGGGCTTCGAAGGCGGGGAGACTGCGCGCTGGGATTTCGGCGTCTCCCGGCCTCCCGTGCGCGTCACGAGCACAGATCTCGTGCCGGTTCTGCAGCACGCCAACAGGGCGCCAAAGGGGGGCGTCTGGGCGCGCATCGGCAGCCCGAACGGCGAACTCCTTGCCTTCATCCGCAGCGATGCCGACCTGCGCTTTGCGGCAGGCGCGGAGCTTGTGCTGTTCAACCCCTCCTTGCGCAGGCGCGTGCGGGTGTCCATCGACGCCTTCATGACGGCGCTGAGCGGACATTTCCTGCCTGACGGCGACGTTGTGCATCAGCTTGTGCTGGAACCCGCCGAGATCAGGGCGCTTCTGCTGCGCGCCCACCCGGTGCAAAGCAAAGCCCTGCCGCCGGTCACCGTGAGTGCCGGCGAGGCGACGGATCCGTCCCGCCGCCTCGCGATCGAGACGGTGTCGCCCGCGGTCGATGGCGGGCGCTTTCCGGTCAAACGGCTGGCGGGCGAGATCGTGACGGTCGCGGCGGATATCCTGTGTGACGGGCATGATCAACTCGCCGCCGCCCTCTACTGGCGCAAGGCCGGTGACAGCGACAGTGACTGGAGGCAGGTGAGGCTGAGCCTTGCCGAGAATGACCGCTGGCAGGCGCCGCTTTTTCTGCCCGAGGTCGGACTTTATGACTTCTTCATCGAAGCCTGGCGCGATGCTTTCGCGAGCTATCGCGACGAGCTGGGCAAGAAGCACCGCGCCGCTGTCGATGTCACCGTGGAGTTGATGGAAGGACGGACCCTGCTCGCGCAAGCGGGGGCGCCGCTTGCATCCGCCCTCGCGCGTTTTGATGCGCTGCCGCAGGACGAACGGATCACCCTTCTGCTCTCGGCCGAACTCGCCCAGGCGATGGCCGATGTCGATCAGCGGCCCTTTGCGACACGCTCCGCCATTCATCGCATCGATGCGGACCGCCTCGAAAGCCGCTTCGCTGCCTGGTACGAAATCTTTCCGCGTTCGATGAGCGACGATCCGGCGCGCCACGGCACCTTCCGCGACGTGGAGCGGCACCTGCCGCGCATCCGCGACATGGGCTTCACCGTCCTCTATTTCCCGCCTATTCACCCGATCGGCAGAACCAATCGCAAGGGGCGCAACAATAGTCTCCACCCGGCGCCGGATGATCCCGGCAGCCCCTACGCCATCGGCAGCGAGGCCGGCGGGCATGACGCCATCCACCCGGACCTCGGCACGCTCGACGATTTTCTGCATCTGCGCGAGGCGGCGGCCGGACAAGGCCTCGAAATCGCGCTCGACTTCGCCATTCAGTGCTCGCCCGATCATCCCTGGCTGACGCAGCATCCCGGCTGGTTTGACTGGCGGCCTGACGGCTCGCTCAAATACGCGGAGAATCCGCCGAAGAAATACCAGGACATCGTCAATGTCGATTTCTACACGCGCGATTCGGTGCCCGATCTCTGGGTGGAACTCGCGAACGTCATGCTGTTCTGGTGCCGCCAGGGCGTGCGCATCTTCCGCGTCGATAATCCGCACACCAAGCCCTTTCCCTTCTGGGAATGGCTGATCGCGGAAGTGCGGGCGCGCTTCCCCGATACGCTGTTTCTTGCCGAAGCCTTCACCCGGCCGAAGATCATGAACCGCCTGGGCAAGATCGGCTTCAGCCAGTCCTATACCTATTTCACCTGGCGCAATACCCGTGCCGAACTGGAAGAGTATTTGACGAGGCTGACGACAGGGCCGGAAGCCGATTTCTTCCGTCCCAATTTCTTCGTCAACACGCCTGACATCAATCCGGTCTTTTTGCAGACCTCCGGGCGGCCGGGCCATCTGATCCGCGCGGCCCTTGCCGCCACGCTCTCCGGCCTCTGGGGTGTCTATTCCGGCTTCGAGCTTTGCGAAGCGACACCGCTGCCCGGGCGCGAGGAATATCTCGATTCCGAAAAATACCAGATCCGCGCCTGGGACTGGGACCGGCCCGGCAATATCGTCCCCGAAATCACGCTTCTCAACCGGATCCGCGCCCAGAACCCGGCGCTGCAATCCCATCTCGGCCTCAGCTTCCTGCCGTCCGACAATGAGCGCGTGATGGTCTACGAGCGATGGAACCCCGATCGCCGCAATGTGCTGATTGTGGCGGTCAGCCTCGATCCGCTAAACTACCAGGAAACGCATACGGAAATTCCGTTCTATAAGTGGAATCTGGCCGACCACGGCCAGCTGGCCGTGACCGACCTCGTGCCTGGGCGACCTGCGACCTGGTACGGCAAGTGGCAGCGCATGTCGCTCGACCCGAGCTTTCCCTTCGCCCTTTGGCGTGTCGAGCCGGAGATCATCTGACCGTGGACAGCATTACGCAGAGCGCCCTCAATCTCAATGATCCGCTGTGGTACAAGGATGCGGTCATCTACCAGCTGCATCTGAAATCCTTCTTCGACGCCGACAATGACGGTGTCGGTGATTTCAAGGGTCTGCTTCAGAAGCTCGACTACATCGCCGAACTCGGCGTGACGGCGATCTGGCTGCTGCCCTTCTACCCCTCGCCGCGCCGGGATGACGGCTATGACATCGCCGATTACCGCTCCGTCCACCCGGACTACGGGACGCTGGAGGATGTGCAGCGCTTCCTGGACGCGGCGCATGAGCGGGACCTGCGCGTCATTACCGAACTCGTCATCAATCACACCAGCGATCAGCACCCCTGGTTTCAGCGCGCGCGGCGGGCACCGGCCGGCTCACCCGAGCGGGACTATTACGTCTGGTCCGATACCGATACGAAATACGCCGGAACCCGCGTCATCTTCGTCGATACGCAAAAGAGCAACTGGACCTGGGACGATGAGGCGCAGGCCTATTACTGGCATCGTTTCTACCCTCATCAGCCCGATCTCAATTTCGACAATCCGGCGGTGCTCGAGGAAGTACTGGCCATCATGCGCTTCTGGCTGGATATGGGGGTCGACGGGTTTCGCCTCGACGCGGTTCCCTATCTCGTCGAACGTGAAGGCACGAACAACGAAAACCTGCCGGAGACCCATGCCGTCCTGAAGCAGATCCGGGCCGCGCTCGATGCCTATGCGCCGGGCAAGCTGCTGCTCGCCGAGGCCAATCAATGGCCGGAGGACGCGCAGGTCTATTTCGGGGAAGGGGATGAATGCCACATGTCCTTCCACTTCCCGCTGATGCCGCGCATGTATATGGCGATCGCGCGGGAAGACCGCTTCCCGGTGACGGATATCATGCGGCAGACGCCGGATATTCCGGAAAACTGCCAATGGGCCATTTTCCTGCGCAACCATGACGAGCTGACGCTGGAAATGGTGACCGACAGCGAGCGCGACTATCTGTGGGAGACCTATGCGCGGGACCGGAGGGCACGCCTCAACCTCGGCATCCGCAGGCGCCTCGCGCCCCTGCTGGAGCGTGACCGCCGGCGCGTCGAACTCATGAACACGCTGCTCCTCTCCATGCCGGGCACGCCCGTGATCTATTACGGTGACGAGATCGGGATGGGTGACAATATCCACCTTGGTGACCGCGATGGCGTGCGCACGCCCATGCAATGGTCCTACGACCGCAACGGCGGCTTTTCGCGCGCCGATCCCGCGTCTCTTGTGCTGCCAACGATCATGGATCCGCTTTATGGCTTCCAGGCCCTGAATGTGGAAGCGCAGGAGGCGGACCGGCATTCCCTGCTGCACTGGATGCGGCGCATGCTCGCCGTGCGCAAAAGCCACCCGGCCTTCGGGCGCGGCGTGCTGCGCTTCCTCTACCCCGGCAACCGCAAGATCTTCGCCTATCTGCGCGAAATACCGGGTGAGGCCGGCGAGACGGTTCTGTGTGTCTGCAACCTGTCACAAACCGCGCAGGCGGTGGAGATTGATCTGGCCACCTTCGGGGGGCGGGTGCCGGTTGATATCGTGGGCGGCTCGGTCTTTCCGCCCATCGGCCAGCTGCCCTACCTGCTCACCCTGCCGCCCTATGGCAGTTTCTGGTTTCTGCTGGCGCAGCAGGCCGCCTTGCCGGCCTGGCATACGCCCGCGCCCGAACCGCTGCCGGAATTCGCGACGATCGTGGTGCGGACCGGGGTGATGGATATCGCGCTGCCAACCGCGAAGCATGTGCTGGAGAACGAATCGCTGCCCGCCTATGTGGCCAAGCGCCGCTGGTTCGGCGCGAAGGATGGCCGCATCAATGCGCTGACAATCGCCTATGCCGTCGCGCTTCCGGGCGCCCCTGACGTGCTGCTCGCCGAGATCGCCTGTGACAGCGGCGGCCGGGTGGATCGCTACGTCTTGCCGCTCGGCATTTCCTGGGAGGGCGAGGCGGCGGCGCCGCTGGTGCAGCTGCTGGCGCTCGCCCGCGTGCGGCTGTTCCGCCGCGTCGGGCTGCTCACGGACGCTTTCGCCTTGGATGCGTTTGCGACCGGCCTCGTCGCCCATCTCACCAACCGTAGCCGCTTCGCGCTGCCCGACGAGGGCGAAATCCGCTTCGAGCCGAGTGAGATCGCCGCGACGGTGGAGCCGGGCGAGGCGCGGGAGATCCGCCGCCTCTCTGCCGAGCAATCGAACAGCTCTCTCGTCGTCGGAGACAGCCTCGTCATCAAGCTCATCCGCCATGTCAGCCCCGGCATCAATCCGGAAGGCGAAATGACGCGCTACCTGACGGAAAAGGGCTTCGCCAATACGGCGCCTTTCGTGGGCGAGGTGCGGCGGGTGGATGCCGACGGCACGCCCAATACCCTCGTCATCGTGCAGAAATTCGTCCGCAACCAGGGTGACGGCTGGACCTGGACGCAGGACTATCTGGCCCGCGTCATCGGCGAGCTGGCGCTGGTCGGGCCGGACGGCGGCCCGGAGGGCGATCTCTTCGGGCAATATACGACCTTTGCAACGGTCTTGGGCCAGCGGCTCGGCGAGCTTCATGCCGTGCTTGCCGAGCCCTCCGACGATCCGGCTTTCGCGCCCGTTGTCGTGGATGGCGCCGTCGCCGAGCATTGGGTGGAGGAGGCCGTCCAGCAGATCGGCCTCGCCTGCACGCTGCTCGCAGCGAAGGGCGACTGGACGGACATTGAATTGGCAGGTCTGGCCAGCGATGTTCTCGCCGAACGTGAGACCCTGATCGCGCTCGTGCAGGAGCGGGCGGAGCGCGGCATCGGCTCGCTCAGCACCCGCATCCACGGCGATTTTCATCTCGGCCAGGTTCTGGTGGTGCAGAACGACGCCTATATCATCGACTTCGAAGGCGAGCCTGCCCGGCCGCTGGCCGAGCGGCGCATGAAATCCTCCGCCCTGCGCGATGTCGCGGGCCTGCTGCGCAGCCTTGACTATGCAATCGCGACCGCGGCAAGCGAACCGGCAACCGCCGCGCTGCCGCCCAATGCCGCGGAGCGCTACGGGGCGTTGCTGCAGGAGTTCCGCTTCCATGCCGAAGAGGCTTTTCTGAAGGCCTATCACGATGTGGCGCGTGCGACCTCGGGCTCCTTTATGCCGGAAGACGCGGTGGACGCCTTGCTCGATCTCTTCCTCATCGAAAAGGCCGCCTATGAAATCTGCTATGAGATCGCGAACCGTCCGGCATGGCTGGCCATTCCGCTGCGCGGCCTGCACGCGATCCTGACGCGGCTGCGGGCGCAGGAGGCTGTGGCATGAGTACCGCCCTCACCGACGCGCAAGCCCATGCGCCCGATCCCGGCGCGGTCGCCGCCATTGTCGAGGCGCGGCATGGCGACCCCTTCGCGGTGCTCGGCCCGCATGAGGTCGAGGGCGGCTCCGCCATTCGCTGTTTCCTGCCCGGGGCCATCAAGGTTGAGGTTCTGTCGCGCGATGGCGGCCAGATGCTGGGTGCGCTCGACCTGCTGCATGCAGACGGGTTCTGGAGCGGCTTCGTGCGCGCCCATGTGCCGTATCGCCTGCGCGTGACGCGGCCGGACTCGCTGTCCGTCCTCGATGATCCTTATGCCTTCGGGCCGACACTCGGCGAGGTCGATATCTATCTCCTGGCCGAAGGGCGGCATCACGACATCGGGCGCAGGCTCGGCGCCCATCTCCTGCGCCAGGACGGGGTGGAGGGCACGCGCTTCGCGGTCTGGGCACCGAATGCGCGGCGGGTTTCGGTTGTCGG
Source organism: uncultured Alphaproteobacteria bacterium (assembly GCA_963834475.1). Taxonomy (GTDB): domain Bacteria; phylum Pseudomonadota; class Alphaproteobacteria; order Acetobacterales; family Acetobacteraceae; genus Acidisoma. Next base: position 151,660 of record CAWIBZ010000006.1, read on the forward strand.
CAGTTTCAACGGCTGGGACGGCCGGCGCCATCCGATGCGCCATCATCCGGAGGGCGGCATCTGGGAAATGTTCATGCCCGGTGTCGCGGCGGGCGCGCTCTACAAATACGAGATCCTTGGGCCGGACGGCCGGATCCTGCCGCTCAAGGCCGACCCGGTGGCCACACGGGCAGAGGCGCCGCCGGCGACCGCCTCCATCGTGATGGATGACCGTTTCGTCTGGACCGATCATGCCTGGATGGAGACGGGGCGAGCCCGCGCCAATGCGCATGATGCGCCGATCGCGATCTATGAAGTGCATGCGGCCTCCTGGATGGATGCTGATGGCGAAGGACGGGACATCTGGAGCACGCTTGCCGAAAAGCTCGTCCCTTACCTCCTCGCCATGGGTTTCACCCATGTCGAATTCATGCCGATCATGGAGCATCCCTTCGGCGGCAGCTGGGGCTATCAGCCGCTCGGCCAGTTCGCGCCCAGCGCGCGCCTCGGCCACCCGGAGAATTTCGCCCGCCTCGTCGACCGCTGCCATCAGGCGGGCATCGGCGTCATTCTGGACTGGGTGCCGGCGCATTTCCCCGGTGACGGCTACGGACTTGTCTATTTCGATGGCACCGCCCTCTACGAACATGCCGACCCGAAGGAGGGGTTCCACCAGGACTGGGATACCTACATCTACAATCTCGGCCGCAACGAGGTGCGTGGCTTCCTCATCGGCAGCGCGCTCCATTGGCTTGAGCATTATCATGTCGATGCGCTGCGCGTGGATGCCGTCGCCTCCATGCTCTATCGCGACTACAGCCGCCGCGACGGCGAGTGGGTGCCCAATATCTACGGCGGCCGGGAAAATCTCGAAGCGATCTCCTTCCTGCGCGAGCTTTCGGAGGTCGTGCACAGCCGCTGTCATGGCGCCGTGCTGATCGCGGAGGAGAGCACGGCCTGGCCCGGCGTCAGCCGCCCGGCCCATGACGGGGGCTTGGGCTTCGACTACAAATGGAACATGGGCTGGATGCACGACACGCTGCATTACATGCAGGAGCAGAGCGTGCATCGCCGCTACCATCACGACCAGATTTCCTTCGGACTTGTCTATGCTTTCTTCGAGCACTTCGTGCTCCCGCTGTCCCATGACGAGGTCGTCTACGGAAAGGGATCGCTCATCGGAAAGATGAGCGGCGACGCCTGGCAGAAATTCGCCAATCTGCGCGCCTATCTCGGCTTCATGTGGACGCATCCGGGCAAAAAGCTGATCTTCATGGGCGGGGAGTTCGCGCAGACGCGCGAGTGGAACCATGACCTGCCGCTTGACTGGTCTCTCCTCGACCAGCCGGAGCATGCCGGCGTGCAGCGCCTGATTTGCGACCTCAATCGTCTTTATCGCGGCCACCCGGCGCTCTACCGGCGTGACAGCCGGGGCGATGGGTTTTCCTGGGTCGTGCTGCATGACCGGGAGCAGAGCGTTTTCGCCTATCTGCGCCACGGCGAGGAGGGGGACAGGCCGGTGCTCGCCGTCTGCAATTTCACGCCCGTGCCGCGCCACGGCTACCGGCTTGGCGTGCCGCGCGCGGGCGGCTGGCGCGAAGTGCTGAATACCGATGCCGCCTGCTACGGCGGCTCAAACCTCGGCAATGGCGGCTGGGCGGAGGCTGAAGCGGTGGCCTCGGGCGAATACCCTGCGACCCTCAGCCTGACCTTGCCGCCGCTCGCGACCATCATTTTCGAGGCGGCGTGACGCCGTGGGAGCGTTCTTGCATTAGACTGGCCGTCTCATCCCCTGGCCGGGGGAGATGGGTTCCGCACAGGGAATCCGCACAGGGAACAGGAAAAGAATGACAGCGCCGCGGGTGGATCGCATTCTCGAAACCGGGCTCTATGTCGCGGATCTCGACAGCGCCCAGTCCTTTTACGAACGGGTCTTTTCCTTTCCCGTCCTGTTCCGGGATGCGCGGCTCTGTGCCTTGGATGTGCCGGGGCGGCAGGTGCTGCTGCTGTTCAAAGCTGGCAGCACCCTGCGGCCGAGCGAGACGCCCTTCGGCGTCATTCCCGCCCATGGCGCGCAGGGTGCGCTGCATCTCTGCTTTGCCATCGGCCAGGATGCGGTGACGCGCTGGCAGGAGCACCTGGAAAGCCTCGGCATCGCGATCGAAAGCCGCCTCGTCTGGCCGAGAGGCGGCACCAGCCTCTATTTCAGAGACCCCGACGGCCATTCCATCGAGGTCGGCACGCCGGGTCTCTGGGCCAATGACCCTTTAGGCTGACGTGGCTCCGCCAAGGGCGGAGACCGCCGCGCGGGCGCCGGAGGCCTGAAGCGACTGGTAGGCCGATGTCACGGCGTCGAGGAAAGCCTGGTTCGCCGGCAGGTCTGTGCCGAAGATCTCGCCAAGCCCCAGCAGCGCATGCACGCGCGCTCTCGCGTCCGGTGCCGTGGCCGACAAGCTGCGCAGCCGGTCGGCCAGCGGATCGCGCACATCGATGATGCCACCCCGTTCATCGACCGCGCCGACGTAGCGGATCCAGGCCGCCACCACGAGGGCGAGGCAGGGCAAAGCGAGGCCGCGCGCCAGCCGCTCGCGGATCGTGCCGAGCAGGCGCTGCGGCAGTTTCTGCGATCCGTCCATGGCGATCTGCCAGGTGCGATGGCGGATCGCCGGGTTGCCGAAGCGCTCTTTCAGCGCGGCCACGTAGGCGAGCAGGTCGGTCCCCGGCGGGGGCGGCACGACGGGAATGATCTCCTCGCGCCACAGCCGGTCGACGAAGCCGGCATAGGCGGGGTCCTGCATCGTCTCCGCGATCGTCTCATGGCCGCCGAGATAGCCGAGATAGGCCAGCGCCGAATGGGCGCCGTTGAGAAGGCGGAGCTTCATATGCTCGAAGGGCTCGACCTCATCGACCATCTGGGCGCCCGCGGCGTCCCAGGCGGGGCGGCTGTCCGCCACGAAACGATCCTCGATCACCCATTGGCGGAAGGGTTCATGGATGACGGGGGCGGCATCCTCGTACCCCGTGAGGCGTGCCACCTCGGCGATATCCGCCTCTGTCGTCGCGGGCACGATGCGGTCGACCATGGAGCAGGGGAAACGCCCTTCCCGCGCGATCCAGGCGGCCAGCGCTGGGGACAGGGCTTGTGCGAATTCCAGGCAAAGCCGCGAGACGACATGGCCGTTCGCCGGCAGATTGTCGCAGCAGAGCACGGTGAAGGGTGGGAGGCCCGCTTCCTGCCGGCGCCGCAGCGCTTCCACGATGAAGCCGATGGCGCCCCTCGGGCGCGCGGGGTTGGCGAGGTCGTGCACGACGGTCGGGTGTGCGGGGTTGAGCCGGCCGGTCGCCGGATCGTGGCAATAGCCTTTTTCGGTGATCGTCAGCGTCACGATGCGCGTCTCAGGAGCCGCCATGGCCGCGAGCACGGCCTCGGGCGCCTCGGGGGCCACGAGCACGCCGGTCAGGCAGGTGACGGTCCGCGGCCGGTCGCCCTGCGGCCCGCGTTCCAGCGCGGTATAGAGACAATCCTGCGGCGCGAGATGATCGCGCTGGTCCGGCCGCTGCAGGCTGACACCGAGGATGCCCCAGTCCCGTCGGCCCTCGGCCCCCGCGCTGTCTTCGGTGTAAAGGGCGAGGTGGGCGCGGGCGAAGGCCCCGAGGCCGAGATGGACGATGCCGGTCTTCCAGCGCGCCTGATCCTTGGTTCTGTGCAGCCGCATGACGTTTCCTCGTATGTCCGGGCGCGCTTTGTCGCGCTTGCAGTGTTACGCTACCCTCGTTCGCCTAATCTAGGGCTGATATATTAGTGAGGGATAGGGCGATGTTCGTCGCGATGAACCGCTTCCGCGTCATCAAGGATGAGACCGGGGCTTTCGAGGATCGTTGGATCGGGCGGGACAGCCAGCTGCACACGGTGCCGGGCTTCGTCTCCTTCAACCTGCTGCGGGGGCCGGAGCGCGAGGACCACATCCTCTATGTCTCGCACACCATCTGGGCGAGCCGCGAGGATTTCGAAGGCTGGACGCGCTCTGAAGCCTTCCGGGTCGCCCATGGCGGCGCGGGCGGGGCGAAGCCGCTCACCCGCGGCGGGCCGGAATTCGAAGGGTTCGATTCCGTGCGCGGCGCCGAGCGGGGCGGGCAGGCGCGCTAGCCCAGTATCTTCTGCATCAGCACGAGGTCGAGCCAGCGGCCGAACTTGCGGCCGACTTCGGGCATGCGGCCGGTGGTCACGAAACCGAACTGCTCATGCAGCCTGATGGAGACGGCGTTATCGGCCGAGATGGCGCCGACCATCACATGCAGTCCCGCTGTGGTTGCGTGATCAAGTAAAGCGCCGAGGAAGGCGCGGCCCAGGCCGCGGCGCTGGAACCGGCCATCGACATAGATCGAGTGCTCCACCGTCAGCGCGTAGCCCGCATAGGCGCGGAAGCTGCCGTAGCTGGCAAAACCGGCGATTTCGCCATCGATCTCGCTGACCAGCACCGGCTGGCCTGCTGCCTGCCGCTCCTGCCACCACTGCAGGCGGGCATCGAGCGTCGTAGGCCCGGTCTGCCAGCTCGCGGTCGTATGTTCGATCGCGTGGTTGGTAATGGCCAGAATGGCCGGCAGGTCCGGCGCGGCGGCGGGGCGTATCAGCATGGGGCGGCTCCTCCAGGCACGCGGCTGCCCTGGCCTTAATCTGCGGCTGCAGCAGCCGCAGCGCCCGGCTCCCGGGGCGCGATGCCGGGCGCTCGCTTGCCAGAGATCAGCCATTCCGACAACCAGCGCCCCGCGGGTCCCGGCACGCGGTCGGCGCGGTGGATGAGGCACATGGACAGATCCACGGCATTGCCGCAGGCGCCCCACTCCTCCGGCTTGATGACGGCAAGCCGCCCCGCCGCGATATCCGCTTCCACCATATGGAAGGGCATGCCGCCCCAGCCCAGGCCCCCGCGCAGCATGTCATGCTTGGCGCCGAGGTCACCGACGCGCCAGTTGCGGCGGGAGAGCACGCTGTAATCGAGCTTGCCGGTGCGGCCCGAGGGATCCGTCAGCACGAGCTGCACGTGGTTCTGCAGCTCGTCGGTGGCGATCGGGCCTCGGATGGCTGCGAGCGGGTGGCCGGCGGCGGCGACGGCGACCATGCGCACGGTCTCGATTTCATGCCGCACCATCTCGTTCGTCTGGGCTGCGAAGGCGAGCGCGATGCCGATGGCGCAGGTGCCATCGGCGACGAGATCGGCGGTGGCGCCCATGGAGGCGACAAAAATACGCGTCGGCACGGTCGGATAGTGCGCGCCGAAAAGCCGCAGGGCAGCAACCAGGCGGCTCATGGGGAACATCGCGTCGACGACGATGGTCAGCTCGGGCTCCAGACCCTGGCTGATGCCCCGCGCCTGCTCGGACAAGGCGCTGACTTCGCTGATGATGCGCATCGCGCGCGGCAGCAATGCGGAACCCGTCTCGGTCAGGGCCGGCCGGTAGGCCGAACGGTCAAACAGCACGACGCCGAGCTGGTCTTCCATTTTCTGGATGGCATAGGTTACGGCTGATTGCGCCCGGTTGAGGCTTCGCGCCGCGGCGGAAAAGCTGCCGGATTCCGCGACGGTCACGAAGACAAGGAACTGGTCGAGCGACAGGCCGTTCAGGTTCATGACGAATTATTATCAAAAAAGCAGATAGACTCCACAGTATTTTTATCAGTTTCTCGGGGGATCGGCCCATTCTATGTAAGGCCGCCTTAACCCTGTCGGAGTTTTTTCCGTGTCCGAACTTCTTGTTATCGAGAGCAGCGCCAACCCCGCCGGCTCCGTCAGCCGCGACCTCACCGACGCCTTCGTCGCCAGCTACAAGGCGGCCCATCCCGGTGCCACGGTCGTGACGCATGATCTCGTTGCCGAGCCGGTGCCGCATCTGGGCGTTGATCTTCTCGGCGGCCTGTTCGGCAAGCCCGAAGCGCTGACCGGCGCGCAGAAAGAGGCGATTGCCCTCTCCGACAAGCTGATTGCGCAGGTCGAAGCGGCCTCCGTCATCGCCATCGGCGTGCCGATGTACAATTTCAGCATCCCCTCGACGCTGAAGGCCTGGATTGACCATGTCCTCCGCGCCGGCCGCACCTTCCGCTACACCGAAAACGGTCCGCAGGGCCTGCTCGCGGACAAGAAGATCCTGCTCATCATCACCTCGGGCGGCGTCTATTCCGATGGCCCCTACAAGGCCAACGACTTCCAGGAAACCTATCTGCGCGCCGTTTTCGCCTTCATCGGCCTGACCGATGTGACGGTGGTGCGGGCCGAGGGTCTTGCCTTCGGGCCGGATGCGGCGGCCAAGGCCGTGGCCGAGGCCAAGACGGCGATCGCCAATCTCGCTCTGTAATCACGCGATCGTCCAGGTTTAGAAACAAGACATGATCCGCCAATTTCTTCTCGGTAGCGCCTTCGCGGCCGGCCTCGTGGCCGCGGGCGTCGCCTCGGCCTCGGCTCAGGTGGTGACGACCAACGCCGCCCATGTTCCGGCCGGCACCTATGCGGTCGAGCCCATCCACACCCAGATCGTCTTCTCCGTGTCCCATATGGGCTTTTCCACCTGGTTCGGCGATTTCTCGGGCTTCAGCGGCACGCTCGCCTTCGATCCGAAACACCCGGCGAAGAGCGTGCTCGACATCAGCTTCCCCACAGCGAGCGTGACCACGACCAGCGCGGTCCTGGACGGCATGCTGCGGGGCCCGAACTGGTTCGGCGCGGCCCAGTATCCGACGGTCACCTTCCACTCGACGAAGGTCACCGTCACCGGCCACAACAAGGGCGTCATCGTGGGGGATCTCACCTTCCACGGCGTCACCCATCCCGTGACGCTGACGGCGCATTTCAACGGTGGCGGCACCAACCCGATCGACAAGAAATACACGATCGGCTTCGATGCGACGGGCTCCCTGGCCCGCGCTGATTTCGGCGTGAAGACCTATGAGCCGCTGATCGGCGACAAGGTCACTCTGCAGCTGAGCGGGGCTTTCGAACTGCAGAACTGAGTTCGGCTATGTAAAGCGGAGCGCGATCGCCATGGCGTCCCTGAGGATCTCTCATCCGGAACGTTACACGGCGGTCGCGATCCTGCTGCACTGGCTGATTGCACTCGGTGTCCTGGCGCTCATCGTCATTGGCCTGGCCATGACGCAGTGGCCGGGCGCCATCGGCCCTGCCGAGACCTTCACGCTCTATCAGCTCCATAAGTCGATCGGGATCACCGTTCTGCTGCTGGGCGCCGTCCGGCTTCTCTGGCGCCTCACGCATAAGCCGCCTGCGCTGCCCGGCAGCATGCCGGTGGCCGAGAAGGCAGCGGCGCGTGGCGTTCATTGGCTGCTTTATGCCTGGGGGATCGGCCTGCCGCTGACGGGCTGGGCGCTTGTCTCCTCATCGCCGCTGAACCTGCCTCTGGTGCTCTACGGCATTCTGCCCTGGCCGGATCTGCCGGTCCTGCCGCATCTCGCGGACAAGGCGCTTGTCAGCCACCGCTTCGCCTTGCTGCATATCTATGGCGCCTGGATCCTGATCGGCATCCTCGTGCTGCATACCGGCGCGGTTGTGCGCCATCAGCTCATCAAAGGTGATAATATTCTCGCGCGCATGGTCCCGGGCCTCGGGGCCGCCCGACGGTAAGGATCAAATCATCCGCGCCGGTTATGGTGCGGATCAGGATGCCGGGCGCCGGGGCGCCATTTGTCGCGCTGGAGGGAACAATGACCTTCGACACCATCCTTCGGGTGACCGAGCCATGAGCGGCGCGGGAAGGCTACCGACCTATTTCATACCGCACGGCGGCGGTCCGTGCTTTTTCATGGACCCGCCCCCGGGCGGCCCCGGCACCTGGGACCGCATGGCGGATTTTCTGCGCGGCCTGCCCGGCGATGTCGGGGAGACGCCGCGCGCCATCCTCATTGTCACCGGGCATTGGGAAACGCCGGAGCTTGCCGTGACCGCGGGCGCCCATCCCGGCCTCATCTTCGACTATTACGGCTTCCCCGAGAGCACCTATCAGCTCACCTATCCGGCGCCGGGTCACCCTGGGCTGGCCGGGCAGGTGGCCGACCTTCTGGAGGATGCCGGCTTCCCGACCACGCTCGATGCCGAGCGCGGCTTCGACCACGGCATGTTCATCCCCCTGAAGGTCGCCTTCCCGGATGCCGCCATTCCGGTGGTCGAACTTTCGGTGCGCAAGGATCTGGATCCGGCGACCCATATCGCCATCGGCACGGCGCTCGCACCCTTGCGCGAGGACGGCGTGCTCATCCTGGCCAGCGGCATGAGCTACCACAATCTGCGTGGCTTCTTCGCCAATGACCAGCGCGTCGAGGCGATATCGGAGGCGTTCGACGCCTGGCTCGCCAAGGCCGTCTGCCAGCCGCAATCGCCGCGGGAAGCAGCGCTCATCGGCTGGGAAGCGGCGCCCTATGCCCGCATCTGCCACCCGCGCGAGGAGCACCTCATTCCGCTCATGGTTGCGGTCGGCGCCGCAGGCGGTGACGCTGCGACCCATGCCTATTCGGATGTCGTGCTCGGCAAGAAGCTTTCGGGTTTCCGCTTCGGCTGAACGGGTGCGCGCTTCGACGGGTAGGCCCGCGGAACAGGTCCGCGGGCAATGACCGAGAGAGGCCGGGGGACGGGGCTTGCGGTTGTCCCGTCAGCCCTTCCGGTTGGTCACCAGGTCGTCAACCACGGCCGGGTCGGCGAGCGTTGATATATCGCCCAGGCTGTCCACCTCATTGGCCGCGATCTTGCGCAGGATGCGCCGCATGATCTTGCCGCTGCGCGTCTTGGGCAGGCCCGGCGCCCATTGGATGACATCGGGCACGGCGATCGGTCCGATCTCCTTGCGCACCCAGCCTGAGAGTTCCTTGAGCAGGGCATCCGTCGGCTCGACCCCGCGCTTGAGCGTGACATAGGCGTAGATGCCCTGGCCCTTCACGTCATGCGGGTAACCCACGACCGCCGATTCCGCCACGTGATGATGCGAATCGAGCGCGCTTTCGACCTCGGCCGTTCCCATGCGATGGCCCGAGACGTTGATGACGTCATCGACGCGGCCAGTGATCCAGTAATAGCCGTCGGCATCGCGCCGCGCGCCGTCGCCTGTGAAATAGAGACCCTTGTAGGTGCTGAAATAGGTTTTGATGAAGCGGTCATGGTCGCCGAAGACCGTGCGCATCTGCCCCGGCCAGCTATCGGCGATGCAGAGATGACCGTCCGCCTCGCCGTCGAGCGGCGCGCCGTTGGAATCGACGATGACCGGCGCCACGCCAGGCAGCGGCAGCGTCGCCGAACCCGGTTTGAGCGGGGAGGTGCCAGGAACCGGGGAGATCAGGATTCCGCCGGTTTCCGTCTGCCACCAGGTATCGACGATCGGACAGCGGCTGTCGCCCACCACGGAATGATACCAGTGCCAGGCCTCGGGGTTGATCGGTTCACCGACGCTGCCGAGCACGCGCAGGCTGGCGCGGCTGGAGCGCTTCACCGGCCCGTCGCCGTCGCGCATCAGGGCGCGGATCGCCGTCGGCGCCGTGTAGAAGACTTCGACCTTGTGCTTGTCAACCACCTCCCACAGCCTGCCGCTGCTGGGATAGGTCGGCACGCCTTCGAACATCACCGTCGTCCCGCCATTCGCGAGCGGCCCATAGACGATGTAGGTATGACCTGTCACCCACCCGACATCAGCCGTGCACCAGTAGATCTCGCCAGGGCGGTAGTCGAAGACATGCTCGTGGGTGAAACTCGCCCAGACCATATAGCCGCCGGTGGTATGCAGAACGCCCTTGGGGCTGCCGGTGCTGCCGGAGGTGTAGAGGATGAAGAGCGGATCCTCGGCGCCCATCTGCTCGGGCGGGCAATCGGCGGAGGCCTGCGCGACCAGGCTCGCATAGTCATGGTCACGGCCTGCGACCATAGGCACCGTCGCCCCTGTCACCGCCACGACGACCACCGCGGTCACGCCCGGGCAGTGGGCCAGCGCCTCATCGGTATTGGTTTTGAGCGGCACGCGGCGGCCGCCGCGGCGGCCTTCATCGGCGGTGATGACGACGCTTGATTTGCAGTCCTGGATGCGGCCGATGAGGCTTTGCGGCGAAAAGCCGCCGAAGACCACGGAATGAATGGCGCCGATGCGGGCGCAGGCGAGCATGGCGACGGCGGCTTCGATGATCATCGGCAGGTAGATCGTGACCCGGTCGCCCCGCTTGACGCCGAGACCCTTCAGGACATTGGCAAATTTGCAGACCTGCGCATGGAGTTCGCGATAGGTGATGGAGGCCTGGGTATCCGGCTCGTCCCCTTCCCAGATGATGGCGGTCTGGTCGCCGCGCGTCGCGAGATGGCGGTCGAGGCAGGAGACGGTAGCGTTCAGCACCCCATCCTCAAACCACTTGATCGAGACGTCACCGTCAAAGCGGGTGTTCTTGATCCTGGTCGGCTCGCGGTACCAGGCGATGCGGGCGGTCGCTTCACGCTTCCAGAAGCCGTCACCATCCTGCGCCGCTTCGGCGCGCAGCCGCGCGATCCGCTCCGCGCTGTCCTTCAGGCGGGCTGAGGCCGCATCGCTCGCATATTTCACATCATCAGGCATCGCTGGGCTCCCCCGTTATTCACGGCGCCTGTTCGGCGCACATAACGCCCGGCTTCGTCGTCCGGTTGGGTTCCAAAATCCAAGGCTTGGTGGCGGAAGTCAAACGCTTTTCGGCCGCGCCGCCGCGCCGTTACGGCTGGCCGCTGTGAGCAAATCCGTGCAACGACGAAACAATTGTCGAAAAGGCTTCGGCAATGGTCTCGGAGACTGCGCGGCCGCGCAGATAGCCGTGCACCAGCCCATGGCCCGGGTGGAAGGTGACCGGCACGCCACAGTCCTTCAGCGCCGCACAATAGTCATGGGCGTCCTCGGCGAGGGGATCGACATCGGCGGCGAAAATGGCCGTCGGCGGCATGCCGGCGAAGTCACGGGTCGCGAGCGGCGCGATCTCGGGATCGGTGATGCCGTCCGGTGCGCAACCGAGATAGGCCCGCATCGAGGCCTCCAGGCTTTTCGCGGGCAGGAGCGGCGCATGTTCCTTCGGGCCGCCGATGGCGCGGCGCACATCGGGATGCAGCATCGGATAGATGAGCAGCTGGGCCCAGGGCATGGGCTTGCCGCGGCGACGGAGCCTGAGCGACAGCGCCGCGGCCAGCATCGCCCCGGCACTGTCACCGGCCAGGATCACGTGCTGGTGGCTGTCGAGCAGGTCGTCATAGGCGGCTTCCGCGTCATCGAGCGCGGCCGGATAGACGTGCTCGGGCGACAGCCGATAGTCGAGTGCCACGATCGCGACCTCGGCGCCGGCGGCGAGATCGGCGCAGATGCTGTCATGGCTGTCGAGCCCGCCGAATATGAAGCCGCCGCCATGGAGAAACAGCACGACGCGGCCCGGGATCGCATCCGGGGAGATGAAACTCCGCACCCTGAGTTCGCGCGTGGGGTGGGTGGCGTGGAGAATGGCGTCGTGCGTGCGCAGCCCATGCGGATGGCGGAGGGAGAAGCTCGCGCACATCTGGCTGTAGCTCTGGCGGATTTCCGCCGCGGTTGCGTCCTGACCCAGCTCTTTGCCAAAGCTTTCCGCCCGCTTGATGAAGGTGCGCACCCCGGCATCGAAGTCGAACTGGGTCATGGCGATTTCCTGGTCAGCTATGGCGCTTGAGCCTGTTTTCAAACCTGTCGGTCATCAGAACGTCCACCACCGTGTTATTGGGGCGCCGAATTTTTGCAGGATAGCGGGATTACAGACAAGCGCCAGACTGGAACAAGGACTTAGAGCCTGAGGACTTTGGGTCTTTTCGACCCAAAGTCTGAAGCCGCTCTTATTGATGAAGCGTGCCTGCGCCTTCGCCCGATCGGGCAAGTCCATCGAACCAGGGACTTTAGGCGACGGTCTGTTCGGCCGCAGCCCTTTCGCGGATGGCGCGCGCCATGGCGGCGATGCCATTGCCCCGGTTGGTCGAAAGCGCTTCGAGCAGGCCGAGTTCCTTCAGGAAAACCGGGTCGGTCGCCAGGATCTCATCCGGGCTGCGGCCGGAATAGACCCGCAGCAGGAGGGCGACGAGGCCGGAGACGATCGCCGCGTCCGAGGCGCCGGCGAAGTAGAGGCGCCCGTCGGACCGCGCCTCCGCCTCCATCCAGACCCGGCTCTGGCAGCCGGGGACGCGATGGGCGTCATCGGCCCAGGCAGCGGGGAAGGGCGGCAGCTTGCGGCCAAGCTCGATGATGTAGCCGTAGCGCTCCATCCAGTCGTCGAAAACCGCCAGCGCGTCGCCGATGAAGGAGACGGCCTCGAGGGCCGACTCCTCTTCCGGCATGACGAAAGGTGACAGGCTGCTCATAGGATGAACCGACTGAGATCACCGCGGGCGGCAAGCGGCGCCACGCGTTCGCGCACGGCGGCGGCATCGACGGTCACCTTGTCGCCCGCCCGATCCGATGCCGTGAAGCTGATCTCTTCGAAGAGTTTTTCAAGGACCGTGGAGAGGCGGCGGGCCCCGATATTTTCGACCCGCTCATTGATGTCGGCGGCGAGTTCGGCGACCGCGTCGATCGCATCCTCGGTGATGTCGAGCGCGACCTGCTCCGTCTCCAGGAGGGCGATGTATTGCTTGAGCAGGGAGTGCTCCGGCTCGGTCAGGATACGGCGCATATCCTCCCGCGACAGCGCCGACAGTTCAACGCGAATGGGCAGGCGCCCCTGCAGCTCCGGCAGCAGGTCGGACGGCTTGGCCACATGGAAAGCGCCGGAGGCGATGAAGAGGATGTGGTCCGTCTTCACCGGCCCGTGCTTCGTGTTCACGACCGTGCCTTCGATGAGCGGCAGCAGGTCGCGCTGCACGCCCTCGCGGCTGACATCGGCGCCGCGGAAGCCGCCTTCGGAACGGGCGCAGATCTTGTCGATCTCGTCGAGGAAGACGATGCCGTTATTCTCGGCGTGGCGCACCGCGTCCTTGGTGAGTTGGTCATTGTCGAGCAGCTTGTCCGCCTCTTCGCGCTCCAGCACCTTGCGCGCATTGGCGACCGTCATCTTCTTGTGCGCCGCCTGCCGGCCGAACATGCCGCGCATCATCTCGCCGAGATTGATCGCCTGGCCGGGCTGGAGATCCATCTGGCCGATGGCATTGGGCGGCGCTTCGGTGACCTGCAGCTCGATCTCCTTCTCCTCGAATTCGCCGTTCCTGAGCATGCGGCGGAATTTGGAGCGGGTATCGGCGGCAGCCCCCTCGCCCACCAGCGCGGTGACGAGGCGTTCCTCGGCATTGAGCTCGGCCTTGGCCTGCACGTCGCGGCGGCTCGCCTCGCGCATCATGGTGATGCTGACCTCGACGAGGTCGCGCACGATGCTTTCGACGTCGCGGCCGACATAGCCGACTTCGGTGAATTTCGTGGCCTCGACCTTGAGGAACGGCGCCTGGGCGAGCTTGGCGAGGCGGCGGGCGATTTCGGTCTTGCCGCAGCCGGTGGGGCCGATCATCAGGATGTTGCGGGGGACGATCTCCTCCCGCATGCCTTCCGGCACCTGCTGGCGGCGCCAGCGATTGCGCAGCGCGATGGCGACGGCGCGCTTGGCATCATTCTGGCCGACAATGAAGCGGTCCAGTTCAGAGACGATTTCCCGGGGGGAATAGGTAGGGACTTCCATATCATTCTTCCTAGCGCCGCGCAGCGGCCCCGCTCAGCGGCAGCCGGTCGCAGCCTGATTCCGTCATGGTCCGTCCGGAGACGGCTTAGAGAATGCGGTCAGATCGTCTCAATCACAAGGCTGTGGTTGGTATAGACGCAGATATCGCCCGCGATCTTCATGGAGCGGCGGACGATGTCCTCGGCCGTGAGGTCGGGGATGTCGATCAGGGCGCGCGCGGCGGAGAGGGCGTAATTGCCACCCGATCCGATGCCGATGATGCCATCTTCCGGCTCGAGCACGTCCCCATTGCCGGTGAGCGTATAGGAGTGGTCGCGGTCGGCGACGATCATCATGGCTTCGAGGCGCCGCAGGTAGCGGTCGGTGCGCCAGTCCTTGGCGAGTTCCACACAGGCGCGTTCGAGCTGGTTCGGGAAGCGCTCGAGCTTGCCTTCGAGCCGCTCCAGCAGGGTGAAGGCATCGGCCGTGGCACCCGCGAAGCCGGCGATGACCTGGCCATTGCCGATGCGCCGGACCTTGCGCGCATTGCCCTTGATGACGGTCTGGCCGAGGCTGACCTGGCCGTCGCCGCCCATGGCGACCTGGCCATCGCGGCGGACCGAGAGGATGGTTGTGCCGTGCCAACCGATGGGATCATGCGGCGAGGGGGATGTGTTCATGTCACCGAGATGGTTGCGCACACGATTTCGTGCAAGCGGCCTGCGCGGCCCCGGCCATGCTGGCGGTGCATGAGAGAGGCCATCAAATGCCCCGGCGCCCGAACAATGTTTCGATTTCGCCGCGGGAGAGCTTGAGGAAGGTCGGGCGGCCATGGCTGCAGGTCGCCGCCCGCGGCACCTGCTCCATCTGCCGCAGCAGCGCATTCATCTCCGCCGCGGTCATGCGCCGCCCGGCGCGGATGCTGCCGTGGCAGGCCATGCGGGCGATGACGGCGTCGAGCCGATCCGTGAGCACCGTGCTTTCGCCCATCTCGGCGAGTTCCGCGGCGAGGTCGCGCAGCATCGGCGCCGGGTCCGCGGTGCCCAGCACGGCCGGCATGGCGCGCACCATGATGGCGCCGGGGCCGAAGGGCTCGATGTCGAGGCCGAGCCGTGCGAGGTCAGGCGCCACCTCGGCGAGGCGGGCGGCATCGCCCTGGGCGAGATCGACCACGACCGGCAGCAGCAAGGGCTGCGGCCGCGGACCGTCGCTGCCGATGACCTGGGCGCGCAGCGCCTCGTGGGTCAGCCGTTCATGCGCCGCGTGCTGATCGACCAGGATGAGCGTGCCGTCCGCCGCGACCGCCAGGATATAGGTGTCGAGCACCTGGGCGACGGCGGCGCCGAGCGGGTGATCCGGCACGGGTGCCGGCATGGCCTCGGCCGGAAGGCTGCGGGCGAGCGGCGCGTCTGCCAGAGGCAGCTGCGCCTCGGCCAGGAGGGTCGGCAGCGGTCGCGGCGCGGGCGCGATCTCCGCCAGGGCGGTCTCGATGGCCTGCGGGCCGGGATAGGCCGGGGCGGGCAGGGCATCGGCCCGGGCATAGGCATTCACCGCCCGGCCATAGCCGCGCAGGCTCGCGCGCGGCTGGTATTGCAGCACGGCGGGCCGGGCGAGGGCGCCGCGCAGGGCGCTGATCAGCAGGCCGCGGATGCGGTCGGCGTCGCGGAAGCGGAGTTCCGTTTTCGCCGGATGCACATTCACATCGACCGCCCGGTGCGGCAGGTCGAGCCAGAGCCCGGCGACGGGAAAGCGGCCGCGCGGCATGACCTCCTGATAGGCGACGCGCAGCGCCGTCTTGAGCAGGGGGTCGACCACCGGCCGGCCATTGACCACGAGATACTGGGCTGCGCCGGTGGCGCGGTGGGTGGCGGCGGCGCCGGCGAAGCCCGAGAGCGTGACCTCGTCGCGCTCGGCGTCCACCGCGAGCAGCGTCTCGGCCTCGTCGGGGCTGAGCAGGGCGGCAAGCCGGGCGCGGCGGTCGGCCGCCGGCAGGTCGAAGATCAGCTTGCCGTCGTGCTCCAGCCGAAAGGCGACCGCGGGCGCGGCCAGCGCCAGGCGGCGGAGGACCGCCTCGGCATGGTCGGCCTCGACCCGCGGGCTGCGCAGGAAGGCGCGGCGGGCCGGGGTCGCGAAAAAGAGGTCGGTGACCAGGATGCGGGTGCCAGGCTGCCCCGCCGCGGGCTCGACCTCGCTGACCAGCCCGCCTTCGACGCGGATCGTCGAGGCGCTGTCCGCACCCGCGGGCCGGCTGGTGATGGCGAGCCGCGCGGCGGCGCCGATCGACGGCAGCGCCTCGCCGCGGAAGCCCAAGGTGGTGATATGGACAAGATCGGCGGCGGCATCGAGCTTGCTGGTGGCATGGCGCTGAATGGCGAGCGGCAGTTCGTCGGCCGCCATGCCGCAGCCGTCATCGGCCACCTCGATGCGCCGGATGCCGCCCTCCTGCAGGGCGACGCGGATCGTCCGCGCGCCGGCATCGAGGGCGTTTTCCACAAGTTCCTTGACGGCGGCGGCCGGACGCTCGACGACCTCGCCGGCGGCGATGCGGTCGACGACATGGCTGGGGAGCAGGCAAATCTGCGGCATGGCTTCGGACTGTGGCACAAAAGCGCGGGCGGCTTCAAAGGTAAGGGTAAAGGCTAGAGGATACCCCGCAAAAACCACCCCAACTCTTTTCGGACATTGTCGATATCCTGGGTTGCCAATCGGCCGATCCGTTCGGCATCGGCGATTTCGATCGTGGCGATCTTGGCTGTACGCACGACCGAGCGCGCCGGCAGCGCGGCTGCCACGAGATCCGTAATCCCGACATCGCCTCCCCAGGGCCGGTTCGTGGCACTGGTGATCATCAGGACCCAGATGACGAAGGGCGCGCCGATCGGTAAACCATCCGAGACCACGAGGGCCGGACGGTGCTGCTGCACGGGCCGCGCTGTGTAGGGAAAAGGGACTTTCACCACGTCCCAGACGTCAAACCACACCTCAGAGCCCGGCATAGGCCCTGCTGTCTTCCTCGCCCGCCCATTCGCTGAAGGTCGCGAAGGGATCGCCCTGGCTGGCACCCGCGGTCTTACGCGTCAGGATGACGCGGCCCTGCTCGATCGCATAGGCGAGTTCGTCCCCCTCCCGCAGATCGAGCGCATCCCGCACCGCCTGGGGGATCGTCGTCTGTGCCTTGGCTGTCAGACGGCTGGTAATCATGGCGCAATGGTAAGGATTATGCTGGCGCGGAGTTCAAAGGAATCGGCCTCCGACGTCCGCGCTGGTCAGCCTTCGCGCCTGAGGAGTCGCCAAACGGCGCGGGAGCGGCTAGGTGGCGCGATTGCCCAGGCAGGTCGGCGGGGTGTCAAACATGTCTTATGCAGTCAAAGAGATCTTCTACACCCTGCAGGGCGAGGGGCGGAATGCCGGCCGCGCCGCCGTCTTCTGCCGCTTTGCCGGTTGCAATCTCTGGTCGGGCCGGGAAGAGGATCGCGCCACCGCGGCCTGCCGCTTCTGCGATACCGATTTCGTCGGGCTGGACGGCCTGGGCGGCGGACGGTTTGTCAGCGCCGAGGCGCTGGCCCAGGCCATCGCCGCCGAATGGCCGGCGGCTGGGGGCGGCCACGCTTTCGTGGTTCTCACGGGCGGGGAGCCGCTCCTGCAGGTCGATGCGGCGCTCACCGTCGCCTTGCATGCGCGGGGCTTCGAAATCGCGGTCGAGACCAATGGCACGATCGCGCTGCCGCCCGGCATCGACTGGGTCTGCGTCAGCCCCAAGGCGGGCAATCCGCTGGTCGTGACGGCGGGCGACGAGCTCAAGCTCGTCTATCCGCAGGAGGGGGCCGAGCCGGTCCGCTTCGAAAGCCTCGCCTTCGACCATTTCCTGCTCTCGCCCATGGATGGTGCGGCGCGGGACGAAAATACCGCGGCCGCCGTCGCCTATTGTCTGCAACACCCGCGCTGGCGGCTCAGCCTCCAGACGCACAAGTTTCTCGGAATTGCCTGATGTTCGAGTTGACCAAACAGTTTCGCTTCGATGCCGCCCATACGCTGGAGCGTTGCGTCGATGTTGAGCCGAGCCGGCGCATCCATGGCCACTCCTATCGCGCGGCGGTGACGGTGCGCGGGCGGCCTGACCCCGAGAGCGGCATGATCATCGATCTCGGCCTGTTCGAGCGCGCGCTGGCCGAGGTGCGGGACGGTCTCGACCACCGCTTCCTGGATGAAGTGCAGGGTCTCGGGCCGGCGACGCTGGAAAACCTCTCCGTCTGGATCTGGCAGAAGCTGGCCGGCCGCTGCCCGGGCCTCGCCCAGGTCGCGGTCTACCGCGACAGCGAAGGCGATGCCTGCGTTTATTTCGGCCCCGACGCGGCCTGAAGCCGCGTCGTTATAAAGCGAGCGTTAAGGAGATCCGCGCATCTTATGTGGATGCGCCATTGACCTGGCCGCTTAATCCATCTGTCTGCTTGTGTCTTTGATTGTCACGCATCGGCGGTGCTCTCTTTCAATCGATGAGAGACCGATTCAGATTTTGGGTCGATTCGACCCGAAATCATCGGGCTTTAGGACAGGGTGACGCTTCATGCCGGGTTCACGACCTCCGGCCAGACCGCAGCGCGCGGAGTCAACGCCCACCCCGTTCTTCCTCGGGCGGCAGCCGATTGTCGACCGCGACGGCGCCCTGGTCGCCTACGAATTGCTGTTCCGCTCCGGCCAGGATGAGCATGCGGGGGTGGTCGATCATTTTGCAGCGACCGCCACGGTGATCGACAATGCCTTCTCATCGCTCGGCATCCACCAGGCGCTGGGTGACTGCACGGGATTCATCAATGTCGATGATGCCGTCCTGATGAGCGATCTGATCGAGCTTCTGCCGAAGGAGCGCGTTGTTCTGGAAATTCTCGAACATGTCGCGCTGACGGACGCCGTGGTCGAACGCTGCCGGCAATTGAAGGCGGCCGGTTATGTCCTGGCGCTCGATGATGTGATCGGCATCCAGGCCAAGGAAAAAGCGATTCTCGACTATGCCGACGTCATCAAGTTCGACATCCGCCTGGTCGGCGAGCAGGCGCTGGCCCGGCTGGTCGCGCAGGTGCAGCACCGTGGCATCCGGCTGCTGGCCGAGAAGGTCGAGACGGTCGCGCAGTATGAGAGTTGCAAGGCGATCGGCTTCGATCTCTTCCAGGGTTATTTCTTCGCGCGCCCGCTCGTTCTGACCGGCCATGTCGTGCAGCCGGCGAAGCTGACGCTGATCCGCATTCTGCGGCTTCTGGCGGACGCGGCGGATAACGAGACCCTGGAAGCGAGCCTGAAGGAAGCACCCGACCTCGTCCTGCGCATGCTCCGGATGGCGGCGTCCGCCGCCAACTACCGGCCGCGCCCTGTCACCGGCCTGCGCGATGCGATCTTTCTCCTGGGACGGCAGCAGATCCGGCGCCTCGTCGAAATCATGCTGGTCTCGCAACGGGATGGCGAGGGCCTGAGAACCGATCCGCTGGTGCAGATGGCGGCCATTCGCGGCCGGCTGATGGAAAGCCTCGCCGCCTATTATGGGCTTGGCCACCTCAGCCAGGCCGCCTTTACGGTCGGCATTCTCAGCCTGGCCGGCAGCCTCTTCGGCCAATCGATGGAGGAGGTGCTGGCCATGCTCAATGTCGACGCGATGCTGCGCCAGGCCCTTGAAAGCCATGACGGAGAACTCGGCCGTTTGCTCGTCATGGTCGAGGCCAGCGAGGGCGGCGAGGACAAGGCCTTCACCGTCATGGCCGGGCTGCTCGGCCCGGCGCAGGCCGCGGACTTCAACCGCATGCAGGTCGAGGCCATCCGCTGGGCGAGCGCCCTTTAAGCCGCGATGACCGGGCGCGGTGACTTTGGGCCGATCCGACCCGAAGTCACCGGCCGGGATGGGTCAGCCTTCGCCGCGTAGCGTCAGGAAGGTCTTCATCAGGCGCGTGGTCGAGCCGTCATGCGTCCCGGGATCGGCCTTTGGCTCGAGCGAGGGGATGATCGCCTGGGCGAGCTTCTTGCCGAGTTCGACGCCCCACTGGTCGTAGCTGTTGATGCCCCAGATCGCGCCCTGGACTGCCACCTTGTGCTCGTAGAGCGCAATCAGGCGGCCGAGGCTGTAGGCATCGAGCTTCTTGAACAGGATCGTCGTCGAGGGGCGCTGGCCGGTGAAGACCCGGTGCGGCGCGACGCGCTTGATGGTCTCGGCGTCGGTGCCGGCTGCCGTCATCTCCGCCGTCACCTCCTCCAGCGACTTGCCGGCGAGCAGCGCTTCCGCCTGGGCAAAGACATTGGCGGCGAGGATGCGATGCGCCTCCGGCCGGTTGTGGTCGGCCTCGGCGGCGAGGATGAAATCGACCGGGACGAGCGCCGGGCCCTGGTGGACGAGCTGCATGAAGCTGTGCTGCGCGTCCGTGCCGGGCTCGCCGAAGACCACCGGGCAGGTCTGGTGCGTGACGTGGTCACCCGCGAGGCGGACGGACTTGCCGTTGCTCTCCATCTCGAGCTGCTGGAGATAGGCCGGGAAGCGGGCGAGGCGGGCATCATAGGCGAGGATGCAGAGCGTCGCGGCCCCCAGCACGTCGAGGTTCCAGATGCCGGTGAGCGCCATCAGCACCGGCAGGTTCTGCTCGAGCGGGGCCGAGCGGAAATGCCCGTCCATGGCGCGCCCGCCCGCGAGGAACTGCTCGAAGGCGTCCCAGCCGGCGGCGAGCGCGACGGAGAGGCCGATCGCCGACCACACCGAATAGCGGCCACCCACCCAGTCCCGGAACCCGAAGACGCGGTCTTCGGGAATGCCGAATTTCGAGGTTTCCTTATGGTTGGTCGACAGCGCGGCGAAGTGGTGGCTGACCGCGGATTCACCGAGCGCGCCGGCCAGCCAGTCCCGCGCGGCGTGACCGTTGGTCATGGTCTCGAGCGTCGTGAAGGTCTTGCTCGCGACCAGCACCAGGGTGCGGGCGGGGTCCAGCTCCCGGGCGAACTGGGCGAAGGCGTGGCCGTCCACGTTCGAGAGGAAATGCGGGCGGATCTTGGCGCCATGGACGAAGGTGAGCGCCTGGGAGACCATGCGCGGGCCGAGGTCGGAGCCGCCGATGCCGATGTTCAGCACATCGGTGAAGGGCTTGCCGTCCGCCGCGACGATGGCGCCGTCATGCACGCCGCGGACGAATTTCTCCATGTGCTCGCGCTCACGGGCCGCGACCTTGGAGGCGTCTTCCCAGCCGCCGTCGGGGGTCACGGCGCGGAAGCCGGCATCGGGCAGGCTGCGCAGTGCCATGTGCATCGCCGAGCGATGCTCGGTCATATTCACCGGCTCGCCGGCGAAGAGGCGGGCGATGAAGTCCTCGACGCGGGCGGCGCGGGCGAGTTCGAACAAAGCGGCTGCGCGCCGCCGGGCTGATGGAGGTCTTGGAGACGTCGAGGAACAGATCCTCGAAGCTGGCGGAGAATGTTGCGGCGCGATTCGGATCGGCCTCGAAGAGCGGGGTGATCAGTCGGCCACCAGGGGCGGCGGCCAAGGCATCGAGCTTATCCCAGGCGGCTTTGGTCGCGGCGGCAGGCAAGGGGGTCGGTTCTGACATCGAAATCTCCTTCGAAGAAGCGCGGTTCAGCCGGCGAGAAGCCGCCGCACATGGGCGGCGGACGAGGCAGCCAAGGCGTCGAGATCATAGCCGCCTTCCAGCAGCGAGACGACCCGCCCGGCGGTGTGGCGCCGGGCGATGGCGAGAATGGCATCCGTCACCCAGGCGAAATCCTCCGTGTCCAGCATGAGCTGAGCCAGCGGGTCATCGCGATGGGCGTCGAAACCGGCGGAGATGATGAGGCATTCGGGCTGAAAGGCATCGAGCGCCGGGAGGATGCGCTCGGTCCAGGCCGCCTGGAAGGCCGCGCGGCCGGTGCCGGCCGCCAGCGGCGCATTGACGATCTGCCCGGCGACACCGGTTTCGCCCCGCCCGCCGGTGCCCGGATAGAAGGGATATTGATGGCTCGACCCGAAGAAGAAATCGGCGTCGTCCCAGGCAATGGCCTGGGTGCCGTTGCCGTGATGCACATCGAAATCGACGACGGCGACGCGCTGCCGCCCCCAGGCCTGGCGGGCATGCAGCGCCGCGATCGCGGCGTTGGAAAAGAAGCAGAAGCCCATGGCGCGGTCGGGCTCGGCATGATGGCCGGGGGGGCGGGTGGCCACGAAGGCGCGGGTGACCCGCCCGCTCTGCACCGCGTCGATGGCGGCGACCGCGCCGCCGGCGGCGTGCAGTGCGGCCTCCTTGGAGCCCGCACTCATCACCGTATCGGGGTCGAGGCGGACGAAGTCGTCCTCTGCAGGCTCCGCGCCGAGGACGCGGTCGATATAGCGTTGCGGATGGGCAAGGCGGAGCTGCTCCTCGTCGCGGCCGGCGCCTCCTCCCGGATCAGCCCGGCGAAATCGGGATGCGCCAGGGCGGCCGCGACCGCGCGGGCGCGGGCGATCCGCTCGGGATGGCCGGGCCCCGTGTCATGCGCGAGGCTGGAGGCGTGGGTCAGGAGCAGCACGGCTCATTCAGATCGTCCTCAACATGCCGCCATCGGCATAGAAGGCGGAGCCGACGCAGTAGCTCGCGCGGTCCGAACAGAGGAAAACGAAGAGATTGGCGATTTCCTCGGGCGAGGCAAAGCGTTTGATGGGCGCGAATTCATCGGCGACCGATTGCAGATGCTTCTCCCAGTCCCCGCCGCTCTCCGCCGTCAGCTGCTTGGCGGTTTTCACCCAGTCAGGCGTCAGCACAAGGCCGGGATTGATGGTATTCACGCGGATATTGTCCCCCACCACCTCATTGGCGAGGTTCTTGGAGAACATGACCAGGGCCGCTTTCGTGACATTGTAGATCGGCTCATAGCCGAGCGGCTGGGTCGCGCAGATCGAGGCGTTGTGCAGGATGACCCCGCCGCCGCGGCGGCGCATCCCCGGCACGAGGCCGCGGGCCAGGCGGACCGCCGCCATCACATGCAGGTTCCAGTAGAAGTCCCACTTGGCGTCGGTCGCGTCCATGATGGTTTCGTTGCTGCCCGTGCCGGCATTGTTGATGAGGATGTCAACGCCGCCGAAGGCCGCTTCCGCCTTCGCGACGATGGCGTCGGTCGCCGCCGGCGCGGCCACGTCGCCCGGCCGCGATCTCCACCTGCACGCCGAAGCGCTCGGCGATGCGCGCCGCCTCGCGGGCCAGCCGCGCCTCATCCCGCGCCGAGAGCAGGAGGTGCACGCCTTCCGCCGCCAGCCCTTCGGCGACGGCGAGGCCGATGCCGACACTGCCGCCTGTGATGACGGCAGCCTTGCCCTTCAAGCCGAGATCCATGGTCGTTCCTTCCTTGGTGTGATTGGGGCCGGTTCTTCTGGCGAGAACCCTTGGAGTGCGCCGAGGCTCTCTTGGCCTAGTCCCCGGCGCGGCGCTTGATCGTGAAGCTGTAGACGCCCGGCGTCCTCGCTCCAGGAGACCAGGATATGGCCGGTCTCCCGGCAATAGCTCTGGAAATCGGCGACGGAGGCGGCGTCCGTCGCCAGGACGCGCAGACGCTCCCCCGCCGCCATGGAGCGCAGCGCGCGATTGGCGCGCAGCACGGGCAGCGGGCAGACGAGATCCTTGAGATCAAGCACGGTTTCGCTCATGCGGCCCATCCTGGCCCCGGCCGGGAGCGGGATCAAGGGTGGGCGGCGGCCGAGGCGGGGCCGCGGGGGCGGGGGACCGCGCCCGGGGCAAAACCAGTCTTGTCACTGCCGATGTGCGCTCTTGGCGTGGCGCTGGCGCGCGTGATCCGTTATCTGCGCCATGACTGAATTACAGAAAGGGCCGGGGCCATGACCGGAGCCGAGATCGAACGCGTTCAGACCTATCTTCGCCGCCTGCTGGGCAGCGATCGCCTGACCATCGTGCCGCCGCTCAAGCCCGGCTTCCCGGTGGAAGTGGCCGTCGAGGGCGAGACGATCGGCACCGTGGACAAGGACACGGATGAGGGCGAAATCTCCTACGCCATCACCCTGACGATCCTGGACGAGGATCTGCCGCCGCTGCCGAAGGCCGCCGCCAAGCCCGCGGCCAAGAGCGGCACCCGCCGCAGCTGACGCCTCGCCGCCGCTGGCCGCCGCTGGCGGCCGGTGGAGACGAGCGGGGTATGGCCGGGCCGCGGTGGCCCCCTGGCTGCGGAAGGGCGCCGGTTTGCGGCGCCCCTTCCTTTTGGCATAGCGGCTTCTCGCCCGGTCCCGGCAGAAGGCGATTGCCAGTTTGCCCTTTCTGTGACTAACGCTTCGTAGTTACGAATTGGGCACGTTAATGCGATTTGGATCACTGGCTGCGCTGGTGCTTGTGCTGGGTACCCAGAGCGTCCCGGCCTCGGCCGGCTCACTTGCTCCGCAGCAGATCGAGGCGGCGCTTCCCTGCCTATCGGGACTCCAGCCCGACTTTTCCGCGAAAGGGAGCGCGCCCGGTGACCGCCTGTGCCGGGCTCTGGCCGCCGCGGTTCTCGGCATTCCCTTCATGTCCGAGATCGCCGCTGCCGCATTGCCGGAGAACGCCCGTCCGCCCGCGCCCGCCTTGCAGCGGGTGGTCCAGCGCGTGGTGACTGTGCTGATGCAGCCCGGCCCCCGGGACTTCGCCTCCCTTGACGCGACCGACACGGCATGGGCGCAGCAGATGCGCCTCGCCGTTTCGAATTACAGCAGGATTTTCCACACCGGGGCTTCGCTTGACCAATTGCCCCTGCCGCCTGCCCCGGCCATGCCCTGGGATGCGCCTGCAACCTGACCAATCCGCAACTTTCACGGAACCGACGGCTCTGCGATGAAATTGATCAATCAAGGCGAATATCATGACCCCTGGCGGGGCGAGGGCGAGATGGGTGAGGAGCCCTGGCTCCACCCCACGGCCCTGATCCGCAACACCCATGTCGGCACCTGGACCTCTGTCGGCCCGGCCTGCGAAATCTTCGACAGCGTGATTGGCGACTGGTCCTATCTCGTCATGAACGACCAGGTCTTCAACACCGAGATCGGCAAGTTCGCCAACATCGCGTCGAACGTGCGCATCAACCCGACCAACCATCCGCATTGGCGGGCGACCCTGCACCACTTCACCTATCGCAGCCTCTCCCATCGGCTCGCTGACGAAGACGACGTCGAGATCTTCAACTGGCGGATGCAGAACCGCGTGACCATCGGCCACGATGTCTGGATCGGCCATAACGCGACGCTCCTGCCCGGGGTGTCGGTGGGCGATGGCGCCGCGATCGGCGCCGGCGCGGTGGTCACGAAAAACGTTCCGGCCTTCACCATCGTCGCCGGCAATCCCGCGCGCATCATCCGCCGCCGCGTGACGGAGGATGTGGAAGCCGCACTCCGCCGCATTTCCTGGTGGGATTGGAGCCACGCCCAGCTCAAGGCGGCGCTGCCGGATTTTCGCGCGCTTGACGCGGCGGATTTCGCCGCGAAATACGACCCGGCCCGGTAAACGAGACAAGGCTCCTTCAGGCGGAGAGCACGCGGGTGAGAAAGCGGGCGACGCCCGCGGCGTCCGCGGCCTCCAGCCCATGGGTGATGACAGGTCCCTGGAAGCCCGCCTCGCGCATGTGCTGGACCAAGAGCGGAAAGTCGATGATGCCCTGGCCCGCGGGCACCACCATGCCCTCGGCATCGCGGTCTTTGGCGTGGAGGATGGCAATCCGCTCGCCGAGCAGATCGGCGGCTTCGGCGAAAATACGCTCCTGATCCTCCGCGGCGGAGGCGACGATATTGGCCGGGTCCAGCACGATGCGCAGATGGCTGGAGCGGATCTCGTTCAGGAGACGCGCGGCATGGCCGCACGAGCGCACGACATTCCCCGTTTCGGGCTCGATGCCGAGATCGACGCCGAAGCGCTCCGCCAGTGCTGCCGCCTCCTCCATTTCCGCGAGCAGCAAAGCCCAGGCTTCCGGGCTCTCGTTATCCGGATGATGGTGCCAGAGGTCGTGCGGATCGCAGGTGCCGGTGCAGAGGGTGAGGAGGCCAGTGCCCATGCTCCGCGCATTCCCGAGGAGCAAGGCGAGGCGCTTCAGCCCCTGGCGCCGCACCGCGGGGTCCGGGTGGATCATGTTGTAGGTGCCGGAGAGCGCGGCGAGCCGCAGCCCCGTATCGCGCGCGGCTGCCGCGATCCCCTCCACCGTCTCCGCGTCCAGCCTGTCCGGCATGGCGGGCAGGCCGCAGCAGGAGAGGTTGAACTGCACGCAGGCATAGCCGGCAGCCTTGGCGGCTGACAGCACGGCGGCGCCGTCTGGCCGGGAAAGGTCTTGGCGAAGATGCCGATTGGATTACAACGCCCCCGCGACCTCGTCTAATTTGACGGTCCGGCCGGTTTCGGCGGACCGCGCGATGGCGACCATGGCGCGGATGCTCGCGACCCCGTCATCCACGTCGGCGCCAAGCTGGGGCGCGCCCCACAGGACCGTATCGGCAAAGCCTTCGACCTGACGGCGGTAGAAATGCCCGTCCGCCCCCAGGGGCTTGCGAATGGTCGCGTCCTTTTCGTGAAAAATCTCGACCTCGCTCGACCGGAAATACCAGGGGTTGAAGGTCTTCGCGGTGACGCTGCCGTTTTGCCCGTACAGCTGCAGCCCCTCGTGCCAGTCCATCCGGACGGCGACGGTGAGATCGAGATGGCCGAGCGTGCCGGAGGCGAAGGCCGTTTCCACGAACCAGCAATAGGCGCCGAACCGCTCGGAGAGGCGGGCGCGCACTTCGGTGATCGGTCCACACAGCCATCGCGCCGTATCAACAAGATGGCTGCCGTGTGCCAGCATGAAGTAGCGCTTGAGGTCGGCCTTCGGATTCCCGGCCGGCTTGCGCGCATTCCGGCTGGCGACGGGCAGGGGTTGCACCGCGTCCGTCATGGTGTAGCGGTGCGTGCTGTCACAGTACCAGGCCTTGAGCGCCAGGATCTCACCGATCTCGCCGTCGATGAACGTCTTGGCGGCCTGGAGGCCGGGGTCGAAGCGCTTCATATGGCCGATCTGCAGGACAAGGTTGGTGCGCTGCACGGCATCGCGCAGCGCCTCGACCTCTTCCACCGTGACACCGACGGGCTTTTCGCAGAGGACGTGCTTGCCAGCCTCCAGCGCGCGGAGCGTGGCCGGCACATGGAAGGCGTCCGAGGTTGCGATGATGACCGCCTCGACCTCAGGGTCTGCCAGCATCGCGTCGTATTCGGCAAAAACCTTCTGCGGCGCGTGGGTATGGGCCATGCGCACGCGCAGATCCTCGGCCACATCGCAGATGGCGAACAACGCCGCATTGCGTGCCTTGGTGCAGGATTCGAAATGCGCGAACTGCGCAATCGGCCCGCAGCCCAGAACCCCGATGCGTAACAGGCGGTCTTCTTTTTTCGGCATCGCTGTCAGTGCCCGACCATGAGGCGCACGATTTCCTCCGGATCCACTTCGCCGACGCGGCGTTCGCCGGCGACGATACCGCGCCTGAGCACGACGATACGGTCACTGACGGCAAACATGTCGGCGAGGTTGTGGGAGATGAAGATGACGCCGAGACCCTTGGTTTTCAGCGAGCGGATGAGGTCCATGACCTTGCGCTGTTCAGGCACGCCCAAGGCCGCGGTCGGCTCGTCCATGAGCAGCACGCGCGCGTCCCAGTGAATGGCGCGGCCGATGGCGACCGCCTGGCGCTGGCCGCCGGAAAGCGCGCGCACGGGCCGGTCCAGCCGGTCGAGATGCACGTCGAGCACCGCGACGGCTTTCGCCGCCTCTTCGCGCATGCGCCGGCGGTCAATCCGCGGCAGGCCGAGAAAACTTGTCCTGAGTTCGCGGCCGAGGAAGACGTTCCCGCCGATATCGAGATTATCGGCGAGTGCCAGATCCTGATAGATCGTCTCGATGCCGACAGAGCGCGCCGCCTGCGGACCATCGAAGGAAACCGCTTTGCCGCAGTAGCGGATTTCGCCTTCGCTCGGCGGGAAGACGCCGGAGATGATCTTGGTGAAGGTCGATTTGCCGGCGCCGTTATCCCCGGCAAGCGCCACCACCTCGCCCGCGCGGAGCGTGAAATTCACCCGCTCCAGCGCATGCACGCCGCCGAAGCGCTTGGAAATGCCGCTTGTCTCGAGCAGCGTCTCGCCGGCCCTGATGTCACTCATCCTGCCGTCCTCCGCCCAAGCGCCGCTGGCTCTGATCGACGAGCACAGACACGATGATGACAAGCCCGACCGCAATGAACTGCCAGAAGGGTTCCACGTTCAGGAAGACCAGCCCGTACTGGATCACCGCGATGATGAGGGCGCCGATGATGGTGCCGATGATGGTGCCCGAGCCGCCGAAGAGACTGGCCCCGCCGATGACGACGGCAGCGATGCTGTCGAGCAGCAGAGGCTCGCCCGCCTGCGGCGCACCGGCGGCGAAGCGGCCGGTATAGAGAATGCCGTCGATCCCCGCCGTCAGCGCTGACAGCATATAGAGGATGATGGTGACCCGGCGGACATTGACGCCGGCGCGTAACGTCGCCTGCCGGTTGCCGCCGATGGCATAGGTGTATTGGCCGAACCGTGTTTCCGCCAGGATGTAATGGAAGATCGCGATGATGATGACAGCGATCAGCACGACGGCCGGAATGCCGAGGACGCGTCCATTGCCGAGCCAGGTCAGCCAGGTGTTCTGCACCGGCACCGTTGTGCCATTGGCAAAAAGATAGGCGGCGCCACGCGCGACGCCATACATGCCGAGCGTCCCGATGAAGGGGGGCACGCGCAGGCGCGCCACCAGGAGGCCGTTGATCCATCCCGGCACCAGCGCCGCCGCGAGTGCGACGAGGACGCCTGCAATCAGGCCGATGCCGGGGCCGGCCGCGGCGCCGGCGGCATTCGCGATCTGGGCCGAAATGACCGCGGCGAAGCCCATGGTGAAACCGACCGAGAGGTCGATGCCGCCCGAAATGATGACGAGCGTCTGGCCGAGGCCGAGCAGCACGGGTGCGACCGCAAAGACCGTGATGGAACGGATGTTGAAGGCACTGAACAGGAAGGTCGTGCCGTAGGCGATCTGCGACCAGATCTCGAAGGTGATCAGCAGCAGAATGAGGAAGATCCAGGCCCTGGCGGCGGCCAAGGCCGCCAGGGTGCGCCGTCCCCGGGGCGTTCCCCCGGATAGCCGCGTGGAGAGGGTCGTGCTCACGCCGAGTAGACGAATTTCTGGATGTCGGGATCATCGACGTTCTGCTTGTCGATGACCGTGAATCCGGTGGCGATCGCGGGCGGGATGGATTGCCCGGTCAAATGGGCATAGGCCGCGGCAACCCCGAACCAGCCGATTTCCGCCGGGTGCTGGGCAATCGCGATGTCGATCAGTCCGCTCTTGATATTGCCGATGATGGTTTGCGGCGCGTCGAAGGCCACGACCTTAACCTTGCCGCCGGCGCCGCTTTGCTGGATGCCGTTCGCCGCCCCCATGGCCGAGAAGAGATTGGCGCCGAAGACGCCGGCCAGATCGGAGTTGCGCGCCAACACGGACTGCGCCTGGGACGCGGCCTTGTTCGCGTCGTCATCGTTGAACTGCGTCGGCAGAACGGTGATGCCCGGATAGTTCTGCTTCATCTCGGCAATGAAGCCCGCTGTCCGCTCATCGGTCGTGGAAACGCCCGGCTCGATATTGGAGACATAGACCTTGCCCTTGCCGCCAAGCTCGCGCGCCAGCGCACGCGCCCCCATCTGCCCGCCCAGCGTATTGTTGGAGGCGATGTAGGAGAGCGGGAAATCGGCATTGCCGCTGCCGGTCTGGTACACGCCAGTGCCGATATAGGTATCGACGGTGATGACGGGAATGCCGGCATTGACCGCGCTTTGCAGCGGCTGGATGAGCTGCACCTTGTCGGTCGGCGCAATCAGGATCGCATCCGGCTTGCGGGCGATCACCGCGTCGAGCACGGGCACCTGCTCCACAGGGTTGAAGGCCGGCGCTCCCTGAAAGACGAGATTGACGCCGAGCGCCTTGGCCGCCGCCTGGGCACCGCGATGCATGGTGATGTAGAAGGCGTCGGTCGTCAGGCCCGGGATCAGCGCGACAGAGAAGGTCTTGCCCTGGGCATGGGCGGGCCGCCCTGACAATAGGCTCGCCGCGCCGACGAGCCCGAGGCCCAGGCCGCCGATGACAGAACGCCGTTCCATGATATGTCCCCCGGTCATTATTTTTTTAATCGTTATTCTTGATCGTTATTTTTAGTCGTTTCTTATGAGGCCGCCCTTTGCGGGCGTACGGTGGCCTATCAGGCCACGTTAGACCCGATGCGACTAGTCCCCTTTTTTAAATTTTCATCGAGGATGACCCGGCATCGGCCGGCAGGCCCTCGCTGACACGGATGCGCCCGGCATTGAGCGGGTGGATTGCCGCATCCTCCGGGGTGAAGAGGGCGGCACGGTCGCGGCCGGACTTCTTGGCACGATAAAGGGCGCGGTCGGCGGCGGCGATCAGCGTCTCCGGCGTGGCAGTCTCCCCCGGCATGGCCGCAACGCCGAGGCTGATCGTGACGATGCCGCCGGCCCAACCTTCATGCGGCCTGTTCATGCCGCGCACGGCGAGCCGCATGCGCTCGGCCAGGTCGTAGGCCGTGGCCGCTTCGGCCCGGCGCAGCAGGACCGTGAATTCCTCGCCGCCGTAGCGCGTGGCCTCATGGCCCGGCGGCGTGATGCTGTCGGTCAGGCAGCGCGCCACGGCGACCAGGCAGGCGTCGCCGGCCGGATGGCCATAGTGGTCGTTATAGGCTTTGAAGTGGTCGATATCGATCATGATGACGGCGAGCATGTAGCGCCCGCGGCGGGCCTGGCTCACGGCCTCGGCGAGATGCCGGTCCAGCGGCCGCCGGTTGCCGATGCCGGTCAAGGGGTCCCGATAGGCGTCTGCCGCATGGGCAAGCTCCGATTCCTCCTTGGCCAAGGCGACGAAGGCGTAGCTCATCAGGAGATGAAAACCGGTGACGGTGAAGGCGGAGAAGGGGGCGTTGATGGCGTCTCCGAAGGTCGAGCCGCTGACGACGGTCATGGCCTGCTCCATCGCCCAGAAGAGGCAGACCGCGCCTTCCAGGCTGAGCAGGATGGTGACGAACCAATGCCCGGGGCGCCGGGGCCAGCCCTTCGACAGCACCTCCCGCAGCGCCAGGAACAGGAGGATGGCGCCGATTGTGTAGACGAAGGCGGCGCGTGGCCGCGGGTTGTCGAGCAGGCCGGTTGGCGTGGCGAAGGCCGGCCAGGCGACGGCCGCGGCTGCGAGCGCGGGCCAGAGCGGGCGGCGGCCGACGACGACGCGACAGCCCGTCCAGATACAGCCGGTACCGAAAAGGACCGCCGGACCGGCCACCAGGCCGGCGGAGGGATTGGGCAGAAGCGCCCCGGCATAGAGGCCGGCGCAGCTCAAAAAAGCCCCGCCCGCCATCCAGAGCAGCGCCGTCTCGCGGCGGTTCTGCAGCCAGATGACGAGGTAATTGACGCAGGCGAGCAGGATGACGAACGCCAGCGCGGTGACGAAGGTGAACGGCTCGGGCAGGTAGCGCTGGTCCAGCATGCACCAATGGCTTTCGGCTTCAGACGTTCTTGCCCCGTTCCGAAAGCGCGATCAACCCGTGGATCGGCGAATAACGGCCGTTCCGGTCGATCAGGACGCTAGCAGGTTATTGATTTCCGTGTGGCGGGGGCTCGGCTTGACCATGGCGACCGCTTCTGTCGGAGTAGGACCATGACCCAAGATAATCCGTTGCTTGCAGCCTGGACGACCTCCTTTGGCGTGCCGCCCTTCGACCTCATCCGGACCGAGCATTTCCCGCCCGCCTTCGCGGCGGCCATGGCCGAGAACCTGGCCGAAATCGAGGCGATCGGCAGCAACCGGGACGCGCCCTCCTTTGCCAATACCCTGGAGGCGCTGGAGCGCTCCGGCCGGCTTCTGAACCGCGTCAGCGCGGTCTTCTACAACCTCGTCGGCAGCCTGGGCGGAGACGCGCTGGAGGCGCTGGACCGCGATCTCGCGCCGAGGCTCGCGCAGCATGGCATGCGCGTGGCGCTTGACCCCGCGCTCTTCCGCCGGGTCGATGCGCTCCATGCCGAGCGTGACGGCCTCGGCCTTGCCGAGGATCAGCGCCGCCTGCTCGAGCGCGCGCATCTCGGCTTCGTGCGTGCGGGGGCGGCGCTGGACGACGCGGGCAAGCGGCGCATGACCGAGATTTCGGAACGGCTCGCGACCCTGCACACGGCTTTCGGCCAGAATGTGCTGCATGACGAAAAGAGCTGGGTCCTGCCGCTCGCCGAGACCGACCTTGATGGCCTGCCGGATTTCGTGCGCGCCGGCGCCAAATCGGCGGCGACCGCGCGCGGCCTCGACGGCTATGCCATCACCCTCTCCCGCTCGCTCATCGAGCCCTTCCTCACCTTCTCGGCGCGGCGGGATTTGCGGCAGACGGCCTATGAGGCCTGGATCGCCCGCGGCATGCATGCGGGCGCGCATGACAACCGCCCCCTGATCCCGGAAATCCTGGCACTCCGCGCCGAGCGCGCGAAACTGCTGGGCTATGCGAGCTTCGCGCAATTCCGCCTGGCCGACTCCATGGCGGGCGCGCCGGAGGCGGCCGAATCCCTGCTGGGCGAGGTCTGGGAACCGGCGAAGCGCAAGGCCGCGGCGGAGCGTGACCGGCTGCTCGCCGCCGCGCGGGCGGAAGGCTTCAATGACAGCCTGCGCCCCTGGGACTGGCGTTACTATGCCGAGAAAGTCCGCCAGGCCGATTACGCGCTCGATGAGACTGAGTTGAAGCCCTATTTCGTGCTGGAGCAACTGCAGCAGGCGGTTTTCGACACCGCCTCGCGGCTCTTCGGCCTCAGCTTCCTGCCCCGGCCCGATCTGCCCGCCTATCACGGCGACGTCCGCGCCTACGAGGTGCAGGACCGATCAGGCCATGTCGGCATCTTCTATGCCGATCATTACGCGCGGCCGGACAAGCGCTCCGGCGCCTGGATGAGCAGCTACCGCGACCAGGAGAGCATGGACGGCCCGGTCTCGCCCATCATCGTCAACAACAACAACTTCGCGAAGTCCGAGCCCACGCTGCTGAGCTTCGACGACGCCGAGACGATGTTCCATGAATTCGGCCATGCCCTGCACGGGCTTTTGAGCCGGGTGCGCTACCCGTCCCAGTCCGGCACCTCCGTGCGGCGGGATTTCGTGGAGCTTCCCTCGCAGATCTACGAGCATTGGCTGGCCGTGCCGGAAACGCTCAAGACCTACGCCCGGCATCATGAGACGGGCGCGCCGATCCCGGATGCGCTGGTGGAGCGCCTGCTCGCGGCACGGGGCTTCAACCAGGGTTTTGCGACGGTCGAATATACAGCCGCTGCCCTGATCGACATGGCGTTGCATGCGCATCCCGACCCCGCCGCGATCGATATCGAGGCTTTCGAGCGGGATTTCCTGGCGCGCATCGGCATGCCCGCTGAAATCGGTATCCGCCACCGGCCCGCGCATTTCCAGCACCTCTTCGCGGGCGGCGGCTACGCGGCGGGGTACTACTCCTATCTCTGGTCGGAAGTCCTGGACGCGGACGGGTTCGAGGCTTTCAAGGAAGCCGGAAACCTCTTCGACCCGGCCATTGCGGCCAGGCTGCGCGTCCTGCTCTCGGCCGGCGATACGCGCGATCCGATGGCGCTTTATGAGGGTTTCCGTGGCCGCCCGCCGCAGACCGCGGCACTGCTCCGCGCCCGCGATCTCGTTCCGGCCTGATCGAAGGCGGCACCCCGGGCGCCGTGGCGCCCGGGGCAAGGCTCAAAAACCGAGCAGCTTGCGGTTGGTCTCCTGGTCAACGCCGCTCGACGCAAAATCATCGAAGGCGCGGGACGCGACCTCAATGATATGCCCTTCGATGAACGGCGCGCCTTCGGCAGCGCCCTGCTCGCTATCCTTGATGCAGCATTCCCATTCCAGCACGGCCCAGCCGTCAAAGCCGTATTGCGAGAGTTTCGAGAAGATCGCGCCGAAATCGATCTGGCCGTCGCCGAGCGAGCGGAAGCGGCCGGCGCGGTCCGCCCAGTTCTGGAAGCCGGAATAGACGCCCTGGCGGCCGGTCGGGTTGAATTCCGCATCCTTCACGTGAAACATGCGGATGCGCTGATGGTAGATGTCGATATAGGCGAGATAGTCGAGCTGCTGCAGCACGAAGTGGCTCGGGTCATAGAGCAGATTGGCCCGGGGGTGGTTGCCCACGCGCTCGAGGAACATTTCGAAGGTCACGCCGTCATGGAGGTCTTCGCCAGGATGGATTTCGTAGCAGAGATCGACCCCGGCCTCGTCGAAGGCATCGAGAATGGGGTGCCAGCGGTGGGCGAGTTCGTCGAAAGCGGTCTCGATCAGCCCGGCCGGGCGCTGCGGCCAGGGGTAGACGAAGGGCCAGGCGAGACGCGCCGGAGAAGGTCGCATGGGCGGTGAGGCCGAGATTGTGCGAGGCGCGGGCGGCGAGCTTCATCTGATCCACGGCCCATGCCCGCCTTGCCTGCGGGTTGCCGCGCAGGGCGGCCGGCGCGAAGCCGTCAAAGGCGAGGTCGTAGGCCGGGTGCACCGCGACGAGCTGGCCCTGGAGATGGGTCGATAATTCGGTGAGTTCGACGCCGGCCTCCGCCAGGACGCCGCGCACCTCGTCGCAATAGGTGCGGCTTTCGGCCGCCCGCGCGAGATCGAACAGGCGCGCATCCCAGGAGGGGATCTGCACGCCCCTGTAGCCATGGCCGGCAGCCCACCGGGCAATCTCAGCCAGGGAATTGTAAGGCGCGGCATCGCCCGCGAACTGGGCAAGAAAAATCGCTGGCCCTTTGATGGTACGCATGGAGGTCATTACCCGAGGTTCCTCTGCCGGCGACCGGGTTCGCCCCCTGATCTCGAAAACGTTTACGGCCCCCAATCACAGCCAAGGCGAACAGGGGAGCGGACGTCGCAATGAAAAGGTGGGGACCGGGTCCTGTTTTCGTTACTTGGTTTTGGTTTTCGGTCTTGCGGGGGGAAGAATAACCGCCGGGAGGCGAAGTTCAAGCCCCGTGATCGGCTCCGCCGCGAATGAAGCAGGACGGCAAGCTGGGCAACCAGCCGAACCAGATCGCCGTCCTCTCCGGAGGGGCCGATGATCGCCTTGGCCCGCAAAAGGCTGCTGCCGTCCCCGGGACGGCCATCTGACGAAGGCGGGGCTATATCGCGACCATCACGTCGGAAGACTTGATCACGGCAATCGCCTGATCGCCGGCCTTGAGGCCGAGATCGTCGATCGCCTCGTTCGTGATGGAGGAGGTGATGACGACACCCTGGCCAATATCGATCCGCACATGGCCGGTCGTCTGGCCTTTGACGACGGATAGAATCGTGCCTTTGATCTGGTTGCGGGCGCTCAGTTTCATGGGGCGTTTCCTTGATTGTTGTGGCCGGGACCCGGAGCCTATCACAGGGCGGCGGCTGGTTCTCGTTCCCAGATCTGGATAGCGGCGGGCGGCACCACCACGCGGACGGGGCCGGGCCGCAGGGCCTGGTCCACCGGCAGCACCACCGGCCGTTCGGCCTCGCCCAGGCGAATCGTCATGCGCTGCCGCCCGGCCAAGGGCGCGTCCAGGCGGACGATGGTGGCCGGGATGCCGCCCTCCGCGACGATGCGGATCAGGTCCGGCGCGATGCTCCAGCCGAGGGCTGCGCCGGTGCGCAGCGCAGGCCCGGCGACCTCCAGCATGACATGGCCGCCGATATCCATCCGGTCGGGCGCGGCGGCGCGACCGTCCGAGGCAATCTCGGCGCCGAGCAGATGGGCGACGAGCGCGTTATGGGGGCGCGCGAAAACCGCGTTGACCGGTCCTGCCTGCAGCACCCGGCCGTGATCCAGCACGATGATGTCATCGGCCAGGGCGAAGGCATCGGCCGGATCATGCGTGACGAGAATGCTGGTCGCCTCGATCTCCGCCTGCAAGGCGCCGCACATCCCGGCGCAGCTGCGCGCGCAAGCGGCGCGTCGAGCGCCGAGAAGGGCTCGTCCAGGAGCAGGAGATCGGTCGGCCGACAGAGGGCGCGGGCAATCGCCACCCGCTGCTGCTGGCCGAGCGAGAGCGCCCTGGGGCGCCGCTGCTCAAGCCCGGCCAGGCCGAGCCGCCGGAACCAGTCGCGTGCGCGAAAGAGGGTCGGCGTCGGGCGCGAAGGAGAGCTGGCGCGCCGGCCGTCAGATGCGGAAAAAGGCCGTAGCTCTGCGGCACATAGGCGATGTGGCGCGCCTCCGGCGGGCGTCGCCGAGAGGTCCCGCCCGTCGATCGCCAGCCGGTCCTCCGGCCCGGTATCGAGCCCGGCCAGCGCGCGCAGCGTGAGGGACTTGCCGGAGCCGGAGGGGCCGAGCAGCGCGATACGCCGCGCGCGCGTGGCGTGGGACACGGTCAGTGAAAACCCGTCCAGATGCCGGCGTGACGGAGAAGCTGAACGGGCGTGCCGTCTCGCGGGCCGGGCCGGGAGCCGGGGCGGGCAGGGCGCCCTCGGCCAGGTCGTCCTCCGCCGCGCCAGCCGCGATCCGGCGAAGCGCGGGCCGGGTGAGGCGCGGTTGCGGCAAGCATGACGAGGAGTGCGGCGCCGAGCGTCGGCACCAGCACCGGCACCATGGCGGGCAGCCCTTCGCGAGCCGAAGGCGACATAGGTGTAAACCGGCAGCGAATAGGGGTGGTAGGCGACCATGACGGTCGCGCCGAATTCCCCGAAGGCGCGCAGCCAGGCGAGCAGCATGCCCGGCCAGAATGCCGCGGCCACGCAAGCGGCAGGGGACGCGCAGGAAAACGCCGGCCGGCCGGTGCCCCAGCGTGCGGGCCACATCCTCCAGCACCGGATCGACAGCGCCGAAGGCCGAGCGCGCGGCGATGATGAGGAAGGGCGCGGCGACGAAGGTTTCGGCGAGCACGATGCCGGCGAAGGAATCCGTCAGCGCCCCACGGGTCAGGGCGCCGATCGGGCTCGCATAGCCCAGCAGGAAGAGCAGCAGGATGCCGCTGGACAGCGGCGGCAGGGCCAGGGGCATCTGCACCATGAAGCCGAGCAAGCGCCATCGCCCGGCTCCGCCGCCGGGCGAGCAGGGAGCCGAGCGGAATGCCGCCCAAGCGCGATGAGCAGTGTCGCGGTCGTCGCGCTGAGGACGCGAGACGAGCGCTTGCCTGCGCCCAGCCCCTGCCAGTCCGCGCCATGCCAGTCGGCGAAGCCGAGATGGGCGAGGCCCGCCAGGAAAGGTGCCAGGAGATAGAGAGCAAGCAGGGCGCCGAGCGTGGGAAGAACCGGCCAGACAAGCGGGCGCCGCATGCTGCCGACTTATTGTCCGGTCTTGGCGAAAGCGAGGATCGGCGGGCGGCACCCGGCTGGCATCGCCGCGTGACCGTCACGGGCGTGAGAGCGAGGCCATGCGCGCGCATGATCGCGGCACCCGTCTGCCCGAGCAGGAAGCTGAGGAAGGCAGCAGCGCGCGTCCGGGTGCGGCGCCCGGTTCAGGACGGTCGCCGTATAATGCGCGCTGACCGCGACCGCGGCGGGCAGGGTGATGGACGGGATTTTCAGATCCGTCGTCTCGGTCGAATAGAAGAAGCCGACATCGACCTGGCCTGACTGCAGGCGGCCGACCAGTGTCTCCTCCGGCAGGACCTGGGCCAGGTTTTCCGGGCGCGCCCAGCACCTTCTGGGCCAGACCCGGAATTTTGTAGACGGATTCTGCCTTCTTCATGCACGTCGAGCGTCAGACGGCCCTTGGGGTCGAGCTTGGGGTCGGTCCGGCCGATGCGGATGCC
The DNA here is from genome assembly GCA_963834475.1 of uncultured Alphaproteobacteria bacterium. Taxonomy (GTDB): domain Bacteria; phylum Pseudomonadota; class Alphaproteobacteria; order Acetobacterales; family Acetobacteraceae; genus Acidisoma. The sequence continues at coordinate 189,088 of CAWIBZ010000006.1, forward strand.
GGGGCTTTGCAGCACCTCATACCAGGGCCTGGTCGCAAAATCCCGGGCGAAGCGGCTGGCCGCGGTTGTAGCCGATCACGACCGGCGATTGCGCGAAAGTGATGTACCAGTCGACCCAGCTGCCATTGGCGGCGCCCATCAGCGCCTTGTTCACGAGAGGGTTGGCGCTGATGAAGATATCGGCCGGCCGGAGCTTGGCCGTGATCTCATGGGCGAGCAGGTTCGAGCCGCCGGCATAGCCCCGGAAATCAGCCCCCCGTGGCCGTGTCGAAGGCGGGCCCGACGCCGTGCTCCATGAGGTTCACCAGCGAGCCCGCATAGAGCACGTCCACGGTGCCGACGGCGCCGGCTGCGGTCGCCAGTTTCGGCAGGAGGGCGAGCGAAGCCCCGCCCAGAAGAATAGTACGACGGTGCACGAAGACTCTCCTGATCGAGAGCCCGATGACTTTGGGTCGGTCCGACCCGAAGTCTGAATCGGTCTCTCAATTAATAAAATTGAGGGCGCACAGGCGGCCAGCGTTATTCCCGAGCGACGATAGCGGCTTCGCGGATGGGAGACCAGCCGCCTTAGTCGGGGGAGCCGGGCGCGACCTCGGCCTGAAGGGCGGCCAGATCATCACGGGCTGCGGCGGCGATGGCGGCTTCGGCCTTGCGGAAGCGGGCGATGACGGCTTCGCCCAAGGGGGTCAGCGTGGCGCCGCCGCCATGGCGGCCGCCCGTCTGCCGCATCGTGACCGGCCGGCCGAAGAGGCGGCCGGTTTCCTCCACCAGCTCCCAGGCGCGGCGATAGGACATGCCCATCTCCCGTCCGGCGGCGGCGATGGAGCCCAGTCGCTGGATATGTTCCAGCAGTTCCACCTTCCCGGGCCCGATATGGCCCTCTCCGTCAAGGTAGATACGAAAACGGATGGTGGGCATCGGAGACAGTCTTCATGAAAAAACGAGACACATTGGGCGCCTCCGCTGCCAGATTAGATGACCCGCAAGCAAAGTTGAACTATGCAGGGTGCAAAATGATCGGAGGCTCCAGTGGTCCGGGCATGGCTTGGCGGAGCGGCTGTCGGATGCCTGCTGGCGCTGGGCGCCGCGGGTGCCCTGGCCCATGGCGGCGCGGCCGCCCAGGCCTCTGGCGCGCCTGTCTATTACGTCGCGCCCTCCACCGTGAAGCTGGACCTGCTGCTGGCGCCGCCGCCGGCTTTGGGATCCCCGCAGGAGACCGCCGACCTCGCGGCGGTGCGGCAGGCCGAGGCCGACCGGACGGCGCAGGCGGCCGTGGATGCCGAGGCGGATCACCAACGGTCCGTCTTTCGCTTCGCCGATGTTCTCGGTCCCAGGTTCCGGCCGGAAAACCTGCCCTTCGCCACGGGCTTCTTTCTGCGCGTCTATGCCGACGAGAAGAAAATCGTCACGGAAACCAAGGACTATTTCAACAGGCCGCGCCCCTTCATGGTGGATTCCAACCTCGCACCCATGGTCTATCCGCGGAAATCGCCGTCCTATCCTAGCGGGCACACGGCTTACGCCTATGTCATGGCGATCATCCTCGCCAACATGGTGCCGGAGAAGGCGACGGCGATTTTCAACCGTGCCGCCGAATACGGCTATAACCGCGTGGTCGCGGGTGCGCATTTCCCGACCGATATCGAAGCCGGCCGGATCTCCGGCACCGTCATCGACAGCGCTTTCTTCCACGACGCAAAATTCCTCGCCGATTTCAACCGCGCCCGCGCCGAAGTGCGGCGGGCGCTCGGCCTGTCGCCCCTGCCTGACATGAGCGGCTGAGCCGGCTTTGGCGTGCAAGAGGTGGTGAGCGAGCCAAGCCCGGCTTTGCCTGCGCGCCCCCGCTCGCCATCTATGGCGGGCATGTTACGCCGCGCGAGGGGCCACCCTTCCTGATGTCGCCGTCCACTCACCTCGCCCTCATCAACTTCTTCACGGGAGATATCCAGGGCGGACTGGGGCCGTTCCTCGCAACCTGGCTCGCCGGCCAGGATGCCTGGAACCCGGCGCGGGTCGGGGCGGTCATGAGCGCGATCGGCCTCTTCGCTCTCGCGCTCAACGGCCCGGCCGGGCTGCTCGTGGACCTGACGCGCCATCCGCGCCTGCTCCTGGCCCTCTCCTGCAGTGCCATTTTGCTCGGCACCGCCATCATCGTGCCGCTGCACGGGCTTGGCTGGGTGATCTTTTCCCAGTGCCTGGCCGGCGCGGGGGGCACGCTCCTGCTGCCGGCGCTCACCCTCTTCACGCTCGGCATCGTCGGCAAGCGGCGCTTTCCGAGGCAGCAGGGGCGCAACCAGGCGTTCAACCACGCCGGCATCGTCTGCGCCGCCCTGGCCATCATGGCCTTGGGTCCGCGGCTCGGGCGCTCCGCACCCTTCTGGGTGTTCGGCGCCATGGCGCTCGGCGCCATCATCGCCATCGGCTGGACGCCCATGCGCGCCTTCAACGGCCGGCGCGCCCATGGCTGGGCGGAAACCGAACCGGACGAGATCGAGCACCGCTCGGCCATTGGCGACATTCTCCGCAATGCGGGTCTTGCCCGGCTTGCCGCGGCCTTCGCCCTGTTCAACCTCTCCAATGGCTACATGCTGGCGCTGATATCGCAGCGCCTGATCGCAACCGGGCATGACGGCACCGGCTGGCTCGCCACCTATGTCATCATCGTGCAAGGCGTCATGATCCCGGTCGCCCTCTGGGCCGGGCAGGTCGCCGACCGCCGGGGCCGGCGGCAACTGCTCACCCTTGCCTGTCTCGCACTTCCGCTGCGCGCGATCCTCTCCGCCTGCACGACCGATCCCTGGGTCCTGGTCCTGGCGGAGATCCTGGACGGGCTGAGTTCCGGCCTTGTCGGCGTCGCGATTCCGGTCGTGGTCGCGGATCTCACCTGGGGGAGCGGGCGCACGCAAACGGCGCTGGGCGCGCTCAATACGATCCAGGGCGTGGGCGGCGCACTTTCCGGCATTTTCGGAGGCGCCCTGGTGGTCTGCCTCGGGTGGCAAGGGGCCTTTCTGGGCCTCGCACTGCCGGCCGCCGCCGCCGCAATGCTGGTCTTCGGCATTCGGGAAAGCCGCCAGGACATTCCGGCGGAGGCGAGCAGCGCGCCTTCGCCGGGCGACTGAACGGGCCCCCATAGCCGAAGCCGGCCGGGGCCGTTATGGTCTGACCATTCGCTCCCGGGGATGGGTGCTCAACGCAACCAGGCAAAACACAACCGCCGGGCGAGGGGTTTGGGAAGGACACAAGAATGGCTGACATCAAGCGGCGCTATCAGGGGATTTTCCCCGTCGTCCCCACGATTTTTGACGAGCAAGGCAATATCGATCTGCCGGGCCAGCTGCGCGTCGTCGATTTCATGATCGACGCCGGGTCGGACGGCCTCTCCATTCTCGCCAATTTCTCCGAGCAGTTCGTGCTCTCGGACGAGGAGCGCGAGATGCTGACCACCGCCATCCTGAAGCATGTGGCGGGCCGCGTGCCGGTGATCGTCACGACCACGCATTTCAGCAGCCGCATCACCGCCGAGCGCAGCCGGCGGGCGCAGGACCAGGGTGCGGCCATGGTTATGATCATGCCGCCCTATCACGGCGCCACCTTCCGCGTGCCCGAGCCGGCGATCTACAGCTATTTCCAGGCGGTCTCGGACGCCATCGCGATTCCGATCATGATCCAGGACGCGCCCGTCGCGGGCACGCCGCTCTCCGCCGCCTTCCTCGCCCGCATGGCGCGCGAGATCGAGCAGGTCTCCTATTTCAAGATCGAGGTGCCGCAGGCCGCGCAGAAGCTGCGCGAGGTGATCCGCCTCGGCGGAGACGCCATCGAAGGTCCCTGGGACGGAGAGGAGGCGATCACGCTCCTCGCCGATCTCGATGCCGGTGCCACCGGCGCCATGACGGCGGGCGGCTATCCGGACGGCCTGAAGCCCGTCGTGCATGACTATCTGGCCGGCAATCGCGAGGCGGCGGTGGAGCGCTACGGCCGCTGGCTGCCGCTGATCAATTACGAGAACCGGCAGGCGGGCCTGCTTGCCTGCAAGGCGCTGATGAAGGAAGGCGGTATCATTGCCTGTGACGCGCCGCGCCACCCGCTGGTGCCGCTCTCGCCCGAAACCCGCGCCGGGCTTCTGGACGTCGCCCGCCGGCTTGATCCGCTCGTTCTGCGGTGGGGCAAGTAAGGCCAAACCGAGCTAAAGGAGAAACGCATGACCCTGACCGGAGAGATGTTGATCGGCGCCGCGGCTTTGCGCGGCACCGGCCAGAGCTTTACGGGCTTTGACGCCGCAACCGGTGCGGCGCTGGAACCCGCCTATGGCGGCGCCACGGAAGCGGAGGTTGCCCGTGCCTGCGCGCTGGCGGATGCCGCTTTCGGCCCATATCGCGCGACGTCGCCCGAGCAGCGCGCCCGGTTTCTGGAACGTGTGGCCGCGAAGATCGACGCGCTCGGCGATGCGCTGACCGACCGCGCCTGTGCCGAAACCGGCCTGCCACGGGCGCGCATCGAGGGGGAGCGCGGCCGCACGGTCGGCCAGCTCCGCCTCTTCGCGGCCGAGGTGCGGGAAGGCAGCTGGCAGGATGTGCGGATTGACCCGGCGCTGCCGGAGCGCAAGCCCCTGGCCCGGCCGGATCTGCGCCTGCGCATGATCGGGCTCGGCCCCGTCGCCGTCTTCGGCGCCAGCAACTTCCCGCTCGCCTTCTCGGTGGCGGGCGGGGATACCGCCTCGGCCCTGGCCGCGGGCTGCCCGGTGGTCGTGAAGGCGCATCCCGCGCATCCCGGCACCTCCGAACTCGTGGGCCGCGCCGTTCAGGCAGCGGTCAAGGAAGCCGGGCTGCCGGACGGCGTGTTTTCGCTGCTCTTCGGGGTGGGGGATGCGCTGGGCAGCGCGCTGGTCGCCGATCCCCGCATCAAGGCGGTGGGCTTCACGGGATCGCGGGCCGGCGGCCTTGCCCTCAGCCAAGATCGCGGCCACACGGCCCGAGCCCATTCCGTTCTATGCGGAAATGAGCAGCATCAACCCGGTCCTGCTTCTGCCCGGCGCGCTCAACGCCCGTGGCGCCGAACTCGGCAAGGCTTTCGTCGGCTCCCTCACCATGGGCGCGGGGCAGTTCTGCACCAACCCCGGCCTCTTGCTTGCAATTCCCGGCCCGGGGCTTGACGCCTTCGTGGCCGCCGCGGCCGAGGCGCTGGGCAGTGCCGCTGCCGGTGTCATGCTCCACAAGGGCATTCTGGCGGCTTATGAAAAGGGTGTCGCGAAACTCTCCGGTACAGTGGGGGTGGAGCGGCTCGGCGCCGGCCAGACGGCCGAAGGCCGCGCCGGGGCTGCCCTCTTCGGCACGACGGCAGGGGTCTTCGAACAGACACCGCATCTCGCGGACGAGGTTTTCGGGTCTGCCGGGCTTCTGGTGCGGGATGCGGACGGGGCCGCGCTCGCGCGTCTGCTGCATGGGCTGGAAGGGCAACTCACTATCACCGTGCATATGACGGCGGAGGACGAGGGGCTCTTTACCGAGCTGCTGCCGCTCCTCGAGACCAAGGCCGGGCGCATCCTGGTCAATGGTTGGCCGACGGGGGTCGAAGTCTGCCACGCCATGGTGCATGGCGGACCTTTCCCGGCGACCTCCGATTCCCGCACGACGTCGGTCGGCAGCCTCGCCATCCGCCGCTTCCTGCGCCCGGTCTGCTACCAGAACGTGGCGGAGCCGCTGCTGCCGGAGGCGCTGCGCGACGCCAATCCGCAAGGCCTCTGGCGCCGGATCGACGGCAAAATGACGTCGCCGGCCTAAAAGCCACCCGTGCGGGGAGGCGGCTTGTGCCGCCCCTCCGCCTGGGCCAGCCAGCTTTGGGCGAAGGCATCACCCGTCATCGGCCGCCCGAAGTAGAAGCCCTGGAAGATCTCGCAGCCGTAGCTTTGCAGCGTGGCCACTTCCTCCGCGCGCTCCACCCCTTCCGCATGCACCCTGATGTCGAGGCCGCGTCCGAGTTCGATGAGCGCCTTGCAAATCGCGCGGCCGCTTGCCGAACTGTCGATATCGCGCACGAATTCGCGGTCGATCTTCAGCGTGTCGAAGGGCACGTCGCGCAGGTGGCTCATGGTTGAATAGCCGGTCCCGAAATCGTCGATGGCGACGGTGATGCCAAGGTCCCGCAATGCGCCGAAGACGCGGCGCGTGGTCGCGCGGTCCTGCAGGGCGGCGGTCTCCGTCATCTCTACTTCGAGCCGGTGCGGCGGCAGGGAAAAGCGGCTGAGGGACCTGGTGATGATGCTGATGAGGCGATCGTCGCTGAACTGGCGGGCGGAAATATTGACGGCGAGCCGGAGCGCCGGCAGCCCCGCCGCGTCCCATGCGCGGAGTTGCGTGCAGCCGGTCTCCAGGATCCAGGGGCCGATCTCATCCATGAGGCCGATACGCTCGGCGAGCGGAATGAAGACGCCGGGCGATATCGGCCCCAATTCCGGATGGGTCCAGCGCAGCAGCGCTTCGGCGCCGATGATGCGGGGCCTTGCCGCGCCGGCCGCCAGGCTGACGATGGGCTGGTAATGGAGCGAGAACGCCTGCTGCTCCAAGGCCTGGCGCAGCCCATGTTGAAGGCTCATCCGGCGCTGGGCGCAGGACTGGGCCGCCGGCGTGTAGAAGGCCAGGTCCGTCGTCGTCGCCATGGGCAAGGCGGTCAAGGCCGCGTTGAGGAGCGCCCGCGCATCGGGGGCATCCTCCGGGGCCAGGGCGATGCCCATGGCGCAGTGCGGCATGATGCGGATGTCGCCGGCGCGGATTTCGTCATTCAGCATGCCGAGGATGGTCCGCGCCTGAACCTCGAGACCGGGGGCACCCGGCGCCCGCGAACAGGTGACGGCGAAATGCGGGCCATCGACCCGGGCGATGATGGCGTCCTGCCGTGCCACGGCTTGCAGACGGGCCGCGGCCTGGCGCAGCATGAGGACGGCGCCCGGTTCACCAAATCCGGCCAGGATCTCGTCCATGTTCTGCACGGCGACGATGCCGAGCGCCATCGGGCCACGCTCCGCCAGCCTCTGGTCCAGACGCCGCAGAAAATGATCCCGGTTCGCCAGGCCCGTGACCTGGTCAACATAGGTCAGCGAGCGGAGGGTGGCGTCGAGGCTGGTGAGGGAATTCATCGTATCGGCCATGAGCTGCCCGGCCTCATCGCTGAAGCCGGTCGGCAGGGCCGGCAGCCGCCCATGCGCGACATAGGCGCGCATGGCGTCCCGCGTGATGAGGATCGGCCGCAACAGCTTGTTCAGCAGGGCAAGAGTGAGAGCCGTGCCGAAACAGGTGGCCGCGAGGGCGGTGCAGATGAGCGGCACGGCGCCGACGACGCTCTTCGCGATGAGGGCAAAGGACACCAGCAGGGCCAGCAGCGGCACCTGGATGCCGGCAATGACGAGGAGCATGATCTTGCTGCGGTAGCTGACGGGCGCCATGCGCGCCACGGTCTCGTACAGCCATAGCTGCCGTGAGGGGGAGGCCGCCGGCTCCGCGGTTGCGCTGCTGCCAAGCTGTGTCATCGAAGCCTTGTGCCGAACTGGGTCAGAGTGGCGGCCTTATGCCAATCGGGCTGGTTTGTGAATAAAGGTCGTGAGCGCAAGCCTGCCGCAGACAGAACCCCTGGGGGCCCGGCTGCGATTGCGCCGGGCATAGGATGCGGGCGTGCAAGCGATCCTTGCGATTTGCGCCCGGAGGCGCAGGCCAAAGGCCCGGCGCGGGTAGCCCCGGCAGGCGAGACGGAGCGACGACCAGACGATTTTGGCTTTCGTTTCAAACACGAAGATGGCCTTGGCCCCGGGATCGCCGGTTCCGGGGGCGCGGGCGTATGGAATTTGCGGTCGATACAACAAAAAAACTGGAATTCTTGATCGAAATAAGCGACAACCTTGCGTGTCGGGCAAGGCATGACGGGCATTGCCGCGGGTTTGCGGAACACTCGGAACGAAGTGTCGGGGGAGGGAGAAAGAAGGCGGCAGGATCAGCCGCTCTGTACCAGTATTCTTCGTAAGTCGCACAAATAAGTCCAATCCATAAACAATAATGCGTCTGCGTTGACCGCCCGCTTCGGGCGATAGGGAAGGAAAAATAAGAATGAAGACTGTTCTGCAGAAGGCCGTTGTTGCCGCTGCGGCCATTGCGGCCTTTGGCTGCACGACCGCGCTTTCGCCCGTGCGCGCCTCGGCGCAGTCCGCGCAAAGCTTGACCATCGCAATGATCACCCATGCCCAGCCTGGCGACACTTTCTGGGACATCATCCGCAAGGGCGCCAACGCCGCGGCCAAGAAGGATCATGTCAAGCTGCTCTATCTCGCCAATCCGACGGCCTCCGGTGAGGCGCAGCTCATCAACAACGTCGTGGCGCAGCATGTGGACGGCATCGCGCTCACCCTCGCCTTTCCGGATGCCGAGGCGCCGGCGGCGAAGGCTGCCGAGGCGGCCGGGATCCCGATCGTCGGGTTCAACGCCGGCGGCGGCGCATGGAAGGATATGGGCATCACCTCCTATGTCGGGCAGGATGAGACGATCGCCGGCGAGGCGGTCGGCGAGCGTCTGAACAATGCCGGCGCGAAGAGCGTCGTCTGCGTCGATCAGCAGCAGGGCGCGGTCCAGCTCGAAGCGCGTTGCGATGGCATCAAGAAGACCTTCAAGGGTGACTTCTACGTCCTCTACGTGCCGGGCTATGACATGGCTTCCGCCCAGTCCCGCATCGTTGCCAAGCTGCAGCAGGACAAGAACGTCGATTATGTCGTGACGCTGGGCGCGCCTTTCGCGCCGACGGCGCTTCAGGCGGTTGGTCTTGCCAACAGCCAGGCCAAGGTCGGCACCTTCGACCTCACGCCGCGCGCCGTCAGCCTGATCCAGCAAGGCAAGTTGCAATGGGCGGTCGACCAGCAGCCCTTCGTCGAAGGCTATCTCGCGGTCGACTTCCTGTGGCTGAACAAAGTGAATGGAGACGTGGTCGGCGGCGGCCAGCCTGTGCTGACCGGACCTGCTTTCGTGGATTCATCAAACATCGCTGACGTCGCCAAGTTTGCTAAAGGCGGAACACGCTGACGCGGACTGAGACGAAGGCGATTTCGGCCGGAAGCGGCCGGAAGGGGGCATTGTGAGCGTCTTGACACAAAGAGTTGAAACACCGCCTGCACGCCAGCAGCTGGTTCATCAGCCGCTCTGGAAGAAGGTCATGAAGCGGCCGGAGGTCGGCGCGCTTGGTGGTGTCGTTCTCGTCTTCATCTTCTTTTATGTCATGGCGCCGCCCTTCCGGCAGCTTTCGGCGCTGTCCATCGTGCTTTATCAGGCGGCGACCCTCGGTATTCCGGCGGTTGCCGTCGCCCTCCTGATGATCGGCGGCGAATTCGACCTGAGCGCGGGCGTGGCCGTGACCGCGTCCTCGCTCGCCGCCTCGATGTTCGCGACCGAGATTGCCGGCAATATCTGGATCGGCATTCTGTTCGCGCTCGCCTTCTCGCTCGCCGTCGGCGCGCTCAACGGCTATTTGTTGGTGCGGACCAAGCTGCACAGCTTCCTCGTCACCTTGGCCACATTCCTAATGTTGCAGGGCCTCAACATCGCGATCACCAAGCTGGTCACGGGCAATGTCGCGACCGAGGACATCAGCGGCATGGCCGGCTTCAATCTCGCGCACCGGATCTTCGCCTCCCAGTTCAGGATCGCCGGCGCCAGCATCAGCATCGCCATCATCTACTGGCTGGTTTTCGCCGCGATCGCGACCTGGGTGCTGCTGCGCACGCGCATCGGCAACTGGATCTTCGCCGTGGGCGGGCAGGGGGACAGTGCGCGCGCCGTCGGTATTCCTGTGCGCCTCGTCAAGATCGGCCTTTTCATGACGGTCGGCTTCTCCTGCTGGTTCACCGGCATGCATATGCTCTTTGCCTATGACACCGTGCAGTCCGGCGCGGGTATCGGCAATGAGCTGCTCTATATCGCCTCCGCCGTGGTCGGCGGCTGCCTGCTGACCGGCGGCTACGGCTCCGCCGCGGGCTCGGCCCTCGGCGCCTTCATCTTCGGCATGACGACCGAAGGCGTGATTTACGCGGATTGGGACCCCGACTGGTTCATGTTCTTCGTCGGCGCCATGCTGCTTTTCGCGACGGTCTTCAACGGCTGGCTGCGCTTGCGCGCCATGAGCCGGAGCAAGTGATATGACAAGCACCAGCACGCCCATCATCCAGCTCACCGATGTCGGCAAAAGCTACGGCACCATCAGGGCGCTTCGCGATGTCAGCCTCACCGTCCGCCAGGGCGAGGTGACCTGCATCCTGGGTGACAACGGCGCCGGCAAGTCGACGCTCATCAGCATCATCGCCGGCCTCATCATGCATGACCAGGGCACCTACGCGGTGGACGGCGCGCCGATGCATTTCACCTCGCCGCGCCAGGCGCTCGATCTCGGCATTTCCGCGGTCTATCAGACGCTCGCCCTCGTGCCGCTGCTCTCGGTCTGGCGCAATTTCTATCTCGGCTCCGAGCTTCGCACCGGCGCCGGTCCCTTCAAGCGCCTTGATGTGAAGACCATGCAGGAGACAGCGGCGGAGTCGCTGCAGCGCATGGGTATCAATATCGTCGATCTCGAACAGCCGGTCGGCACGCTTTCGGGCGGCCAGCGGCAGGTGGTGGCGATTGCGCGCGCCGTGCATTTCGGCGCCCGCGTGCTCATCCTCGATGAGCCGACGGCGGCGCTCGGCGTCACGCAATCCGGCATCGTGCTGCGCTACATCGCGACGGCGGCGCGAGAGCAGGGGATCGGCGTCATCTTCATCACCCACAACCCCCATCACGCCTATATGGTAGGCGACCATTTCATGGTCCTCGCCCGCGGCGAGGTTGATCTGGATACGCCGCGGTCTTCCCTCACCCTGGAAGATCTCATGTTTCACATGGCGGGCGGCGCGGGTCTCAACGCGCTCCAGCATGAGCTTCATCGCGGCGGCCCGACGGCCGCCTGAAACCGCAGGCAGGCGGGGCTTCGCCCGGCCTGCCGAACCGGACAAGAATCATGACCGCTCATCACTTCAAGATCGCGCTGTTCGGCGCGGGCCGGATCGGCACGGTCCATGCCCGCAGCATCGCGGACCATCCCGAAACCGAGCTGACCTATGTCGTGGACCCGAGCCCGGGTCCCGCCGCTTCGCTTGCTGAAAGCCACGGCGCCCGGCACGTGGATGAAGCAACGGCGCTAGGGGACCCAGGCATCGCCGCCATCGTCATCGGCTCGGCCACGGCAACCCATGCCGATCTCCTGGAAAAAGGGCTGAAGGCCGGCAAGGCTGTCTTCTGCGAAAAGCCCATCGATCTCTCGCTCGCCCGCGTCGATGCCTGCCTCGCGGCGGTGAAGGGCTGCGCCGCGCCGCTCTTCGTCGCCTTCAACCGCCGCTTCGATCCCGCGATCACGGAGATGCAGCGGCGCATCGCGGCGGGCGAGATCGGCGCGCTCGAACTTGTCACGGTCATCTCGAAAGATCCGGGCGCCTTGCCGCTCGACTATCTCAGCGTCTCGGGCGGCCTGTTCCGCGACATGACGATCCATGATTTCGACATGGCGCGCTTCATCCTCGGCGAGGAGCCGGTCATGGTCAGCGCCACCGCTTCCGCGCTGACCGACCCCGCGATCGCGGCCCTCGGCGACATCGACACGGCGTGCGTGACCCTGCAGACGGCGAGCGGGCGCATCGCCGTCATCACCAACAGCCGCCGCGCCAGCTTCGGCTATGACCAGCGGGTGGAGGCGCATGGCGCGCTCGGCACGCTGCGCACCGAGAATGTGCCCACCCACCTCCTGGTGCAGGAGCGGGCGGACGGCATCCGGCGCGAAAAGCCGCTCTTCTTCTTCCTGGAGCGCTACGCCCAGTCCTACCGCCTGGAATGGGACCACTTCGTGCGGGTGCTGAAGGGAGAGGAGGCGCCCAAGCCCAGCGGGGCGGATGGCAGGCAGGCGCTCCTGCTGGCGGAGGCCGCCTACCGCTCGCTCGCAACCGGCCGGCGCGTCGCCATCGCTGAAATCGAAGGACAATGATGCCATGAAAATCGGCCTGGTTTCTGATTCCCTCGGCCATCTCAGTTTCGAGGAGATGCTCGATACGGCCGCCTCGCTCGGCATCGCGGGGGTAGAGGTCAATGCCGCGAACTGGACCGCCGCGCCGCATCTCGATCTCGGTGCGCTCCTGGCGAGCGGCGAGCGGCAGAGACAATTCAAGGCGGCCTTCGCGGGGCGCGGCCTCGATCTCATCGCGCTCAACGCCAATGGCAACCAGCTTCACCCGACGGAGGGTGAGCGGCAGTCTGCGGCCCTTCATGACACGATCCGCCTCGCCGGAGCGCTCGGGGTGGAGACGGTCGTGCTCATGTCCGGCCTGCCGGCCGGCGCGCCCGGGGACCGCATGCCGAACTGGGTCATCTCCTCCTGGCCGCCGGAGACGGGGCAGATTCTGAAATGGCAGTGGGAGGAGGTGCTGCTGCCCTATTGGCATAAGCTCGCGGCCTTCGCCCAAGCGCAGGGTGTCACCAGGCTCTGCGTCGAAATCCACGGCAACCAGCTTGTCTATAACGTGCCGGCGCTGCTCCGCCTGCGCCGCGCGATCGGCCCCGTCGTCGGTGCCAATCTCGACCCCAGCCATCTGATGTGGATGGGGGCAGATCCGCTGGCGGCGGTCGATGCGCTGGGCGAGGCCATCCTGCATTGCCATGCCAAGGATACCTATCTCAACAAGCCGCGCCAGGCGGTGACGAGCCTGCTGGAGAACGGCGCGCTGACGGACATCGCCGCGCGCTCCTGGAGCTATATCACCCTCGGCTACGGTCATTCCGAAGGCTGGTGGCGGGATTTCTGCTACCGGCTCAGGCTCGCGGGCTATGACGGCTGGCTTTCGATCGAGCATGAGGATGTCATCCTCTCCCGTATCGAGGGGGTGCGCCGTTCGGTGGAACTCCTGCGCGCCGCGGCCCCGGAGCAGCCGAGCGATTTCAAGCTGCAGAGTTTCTGAGCGCTTTTGAGCTGTTTTGATGGGTGAGGGCGCCGGTGACCGCGCTTTCCCCGGTTGCCGATCGTCGCGAAGGCGGATTAACCTCCGCCCCGGCTTTGCGGCAAGCCTCACTACAACCCCGGAACGGCACGGCCCTTGAAACACCTGTCTATCCCTTTGGTGCTGGAACTCGCCGCGAATATCATCGCGCCCTGGGCGGTCTTTTCGCTTCTCGACCCCCATTACGGCGACACCATCGCCCTCATCGGCTCAGCCGTGCCGCCGCTCGTCTGGAGCCTCATCGAACTCCTGCGCACGCGCCGGCTGGATGCGGTGAGCATGGTCGTGATCGCGGGTATTCTCCTCACCCTGGTCGCGACGGTGCTGGGCGGCAGCCCGAAGCTTCTGCAGATCCGGGAGAATGCCGTGACCGGGCTGATCGGCGCGGTCTTCCTCGTGACGCTCGGGCTGGAGCGGCCACTCATCTATCACCTGGCCGCCGCCACGCTCGCCCGGCAAGGGCCGGAGGCCTTGGCCCGGCTGGAAGGTTTTGTCGGCACGGCAAGGGGGACCAGCTTCTTCCGTCACCTCACCTTGCTCTGGGGTTTCGGCCTGATGGCCCAGACGGCCGTCATGGTCTGGCTCGTCTTTCTCTGGCCCATCGGCCGCTACCTGCTGCTCTCGCCCGTGATCGGCTACGGGATACTGGGCCTGCTGCTCGCCGGCACCTTCTGGTACCGGCGGCGCGTAGCGGTAATCTGACGGCGCTTACAGCTTGTCCTTCGCCATCATCATGTGAACGCCCTTATTGCCGTCCACGGTTTGCGTCACCCTGAGATCGCCGGCGAGCGAGCAGAGCATATAGGCCTGGTTGCGCGACAGGTTGGTGCGGGCCGCGATATGGTCCACCATCTCCCGCACGGCCTGCTTCGCGGCATCATCCAGATCCTCGTCGAGCCCGATGGAAATGAGATGGGTGGCACTTTCGGCGAAAGGCTGCTTGATCGGCATGTCCTTCCGCACCGTCAGCCGGAAGGTGCCGGTCAGCGCGGTTTCAAGCGCGGTGATGCAGACCTCGCCGTCGCCCTGCACGCCATGGCCGTCACCCGCGAAGAAAAGCGCGCCTTCGTTGAAGACGGGCAGGTAGAGCGTGACCCCGGGCTTCAGCTCCTTGTTGTCCATATTGCCGCCGAAGGCGCGCGGCTGGATGGTGCTGCACTCGCCCCAGGCCGGGGGCGGGGCCACGGCCATGATGCCGAAGAAGGGGTCGAGCGGCAGTTCCTTGCCCCAGGGCAGCTTGGTCACCTTCCGCTCATGGTCGATCGCCGGGTGGATGGTCTCGTACTCGAATTCCTCCGGCAGGGTGCCGAGCAGCGGCATGATGCTGACGAAGCCGAAATCCATGCAGGGCCTGGCGTCCAGGATATCGATCTGCAGCGTGTCGCCCGGCATGGCGCCGCGGACAAAAACCGGGCCGGTCAGGAAATGGCCGCCTTCGCGCGGATGGGCGGCAATGCCGTCGCGCCAGACCTGAGGCACCCCGGCGCCGCCGGGCGGAAAGCAATCCGCGCCACCGGCCGGGAGGGCCGAGAGGCTGACGGTATCGCCCGAGTTGATCGTGAGAACGGGCGGCACCTTGGCGGAGAAGACAGTCCGCACCATGGTCTGCGGCGTATAGGGAATGTCGTGGTGTTGCGTCACGTCGTGACCTTTCACAAATGTGCAGGCCTATCGAACGCTCTGCGCCGCGGTTGTGCAACCAAAACTCTGGGCATGACGCGATAAATCCTGCGGAGCGGCGGGGCGGTAAAACGGGCCTGCGAAGAAAAGCGGCATTTTCGGAACAAACTCGATAAGATGCTGGTTTCTGTCCTCCATCAGGGCGCAGAGATGCCTGATCCGACTGAGCGCGCGATAGAAACAGGAGCGAGCGATGTGGGTGGAACGGATCCTTGAGGGAAAAGGCCGTGAGGTCGCGACCGTCGAGGCGACACGCAGCCTGGATGAGGTCTGCCGGATGCTGGCCGAGCGCCGGATCGGCGCCTTGCCCGTGGTCGACGGCACAGTGCTCGCCGGCATCGTCAGCGAACGCGATATCGTCCGCGCCCTGTCGGTTCACGGCGCGGCGGCGCTCGGCCTGACGGTCGCATCGGTCATGACGCGCAAGGTGCAGACCATCGCGCGCGACACCCAGGTCGAGCAGGCCATGGCCCTCATGACCGAGGGCCATTTCCGCCACCTGCCCGTGGTCGACGAGGGCCGGCTGGCCGGCATCGTCAGCATCGGCGATATCGTCAAGGCGCGGCTCGATCACCAGCAGAGGGAGGTCGATGACCTCCGCTCCTATGTCGCCGGGACGGGCTGAGATGGCTGCCTAAAACGCCGCGAGGCCGGTGATCGCGCGGCCGAGGATGAGGGCGTGGATGTCATGCGTGCCCTCGTAGGTATTCACGCTCTCCAGATTGGCGGCGTGGCGCATGACGTGGAATTCGGCGGAAATGCCGTTGCCGCCATGCATGTCCCGCGCAGCGCGGGCGATCTCCAGCGCCTTGCCGCAGTTGTTGCGCTTGACGATGGAAATCGCCTCGGGCGCCAGCTTCCCCTCGTCGAACAGCCGGCCGACGCGAAGCGCCGCCTGCAGGCCGAGCGCGATCTCGGTCTCCATATCCGCGAGCTTCTTCTGCACGAGCTGGGTCGCGGCCAGGGGCCGGCCGAACTGGCGGCGCTCCAGCGTGTAGGCCCGCGCGGCGTGGAAGCAGAATTCCGCGGCCCCCATCACACCCCAGGCGATGCCGTAGCGCGCGCGGTTGAGGCAGCCGAAGGGACCCTTGATGCCGGAGACGCCGGGCAGCAGGTTTTCCTCCGGCACGATGACCGCGTCCATGACGATCTCGCCCGTCACGGAGGCGCGCAGGCTGAGCTTGTTCCCGATCCTCGGAGTCGACAGCCCCTTCATGCCGCGCTCCAGGATGAAGCCGCGAATGGCGCCGTCATGCGCCTCCGACTTGGCCCAGACCACCATGATATCGGCGATCGGGCTGTTGCTGATCCACATCTTGGTGCCTGATAGGCTGTAGCCGTCGGCGACCTTCACGGCGCGGCTGCGCATGCCGCCGGGGTCGGAGCCCGCGTCAGGCTCGGTCAGGCCGAAGCAGCCGATTAACTCACCCTTAGCCAGACCGGGCAGATACTTCTCGCGCTGTCCGGGTGAGCCATAGGCATGAATCGGATACATGACGAGCGAGGACTGGACGCTCATGGCCGAGCGGTAGCCGCTGTCCACCCGCTCCACCTCGCGCGCCACGAGGCCGTAGGAGACATAGCCGAGGCCGGCGCCCCCATACTCGCTCGGGATGGTGGGGCCGAGGAGCCCGAGGGCGCCCATCTCCAGCATGATCGCCCGGTCGAAGTGTTCGGTCATATAGGCATCCGTGATGCCGGGCTGGAGCCGCGCCTGGGCGAAGTCGCGGGCGGTGTCGCGCACCAGACGCTCCTCCTCCGTCAGCTGCTCGTCCAACAGCAGGGGGTCGGCCCAGTCGAAGGCCGCCTTGGCCATGCCCTCGTTCGCCATGCTTGCCTCCTTGCATTCGTCTCGCCCGCCGCTGCGGGGCTGCATCGTGAAATGGTAGTGGTGACAGGGCGGCGCAGCAACGATCGGACCGTTTCAACGCCATACCGTCGTGCTAGAACGACTTCGCATCTGCGAAGGGGTTGAGAGCGCGTGTTGGCATATGACTTCCTCGTCATCGGCAGCGGCCCTTCCGGTCGCCGTGCTGCCGTTCAGGCTGCCAAGCTTGGCTATTCCGTTCTGGTGATTGAAAAAGGCAGGCGGGTCGGCGGCGTTTCCGTTCACACCGGGACGATCCCATCCAAGACGCTCCGCGAAACGGTGCTCAACCTCACGGGCTATCGCGAACGCGGCTTCTACGGCCGGGCCTACCGGGTGAAGAAGGATATCGAGGCCGAAGACCTGATGGCGCGTCTGCACAAGACGCTCGAACATGAGGTGGACATCCTCGAGCATCAGTTCACCCGCAACTCGGTGAAAACCATGGCGGGCGTGGCCCGCTTCCTCGACCCCCATACGGTCGAGGTGACCGCCGAGCATGGCGAGACCAGCCTCGTCCGGGGCGAGAAGATCCTCGTCGCGGTCGGCACCCGGCCCTACCGGCCGCCGGAAGTCCCCTTCGACGGCGTGCGCGTCGTGGACAGCGACGAGATCCTTGAACTCAAGAAGCTGCCGCGCAGCCTCACCGTCGTCGGCGCCGGCGTCGTCGGCGTGGAATATGCGACGATCTTCAGCGCACTCGACGTCGCGGTCACCCTGATCGAGACGCGCAATACCTTCCTCGATTTCATCGATAGAGAGATCATCGAGGATTTCATCCACCAGCTGCGCGACAACAACATGGCGATCCGCTTCGGCTCGAAGGTCGCCTCGATCACCATGGAAGACGGCTGGCCGACGACGGTGCTGGAAAGCGGCCGGCGCGTGCGCAGCCAGATGCTGCTCTATTGCGCGGGCCGCGTGGGTGCGACCGATACCATCAACCTGGCCGCGGCCGGCCTCACCGCCGATGAGCGCGGGCGCCTCAAGGTCAATCCGCAGACCCTGCAGACCGAGGTGCCCCACATCTACGCGTCGGGGGACGCGATCGGCTTCCCGAGCCTCGCCTCCACCTCCATGGAGCAGGGGCGCATTGCCGCCTGCCACGCCTTCCACCAGCCGCTGCCGCCCGCGCCCGAATTCTTCCCCTATGGCATCTATGCCGTGCCGGAGATTTCGACCGTCGGCATGAGCGAGGAGGAGGTGCAGCGCCGCGGCATTCCCTATGAATGCGGCATCGCCCGTCTGCGCGAGACTTCGCGCGGCCACATCATGGGGCTGGAGACGGGGATGATGAAGATGATCTTCTCGATCCGCACCCACCGGCTGCTCGGCGTCCATATCGTGGGCGAGGGCGCGACCGAACTCATCCACATCGGGCAGGCGGTGCTCAACCTGAAGGGCAAGCTCGAATATTTCATCGAGAATACCTTCAACTACCCGACGCTGGCGGAGGCGTACAAGATCGCGGCCCTCGACGCCTATAACCGGCTGTCGCGCGGCAGCGGCCCGGTCGCGCCGATCGTCCAGCTGGACAAGGCGGCCGAATAGCGGCCGCCCGGCCTCGCCGCCTCAGGCCGTCTCGAACACCGGGACGGTCTGGGGATGGGCGAACTGGTCCTTGTGATAGTTCTGCACATGGCCGAAGGAGACGCCGCCGCCATGGTCGGCGATCTTGCGGCCGTCGAGATCGTAATAGCCCCAGGGCGCCCTCTCCGGCATCGGCTTGCTCGGCGCGAAGAAGACGTTCTGGTGATAGACGGGCACGCCGTCCGGCGTCACATGCATGACGAGACTAAAGCGCGTGCGGCCCATGTCCTTGATCGGCGTGCCGCCATGCGGCAGCTGCGGGTGCCAGATCAACGTATCGCCGGCGCTGACATGCACGCGCTTGCGCGGCAGGCCCTGCGCCGCCGCATCCGCCACGACCTGATCCTGATATTCGACCCAGATGTCGTTATCGAGATTGGGAATGGCGTCGAGTGAGCCGTAGCGGCGCAGGGCCATGGCCTCACGGTCCAGCTCCGCCATCCTGTGGCCGCCTTCCAGAACCTCCAGGCAGCCGTTGTCGTCATCGGTCGGCTCCAGATAGACCGTGACGCCGAAGTAGAGATATTCAGGCCGCGTCGCGAAAACCGGCGTGTCCCGGTGCAGCGGCTGCTGGGAGCCGACCTCGTAGAACAGCGACGTGTAGAGGCTGGCCGGCGCGCCGAACAGCGCATCGAGCGTCGCGAGCAGGGCGGTGTTGCGCGTGAAGAGGCGCGCGAGATCGGGAAAGGCGTAGTGCAGGTTGACGATACGCGGATAATGGCCGCGCTCGTCGCGGCTCGGCGCGAACAGCGCCTCGTTAGCCTGCTCATAGGCGCGGAATGCGGCAATCATCGCCCGGCAGGTCTCAGGCGGGATGGCGCTCTTGAGCACCGTATATCCCTTGTCAACAACCTCGCTCGCGTGACGCTGGATGTCGAGAGGGATGTCGAGCGCGCCGATTTGGGAAGCCGCATCCGGCTGCAGGAATTGTCCAAGCATCGCTTCACTCGCCCCTCGTTTTGTTGCGGGAGCAGAGTATCACCTTTGCCGGCGCGTCAATCGTCTACTTAAGAACTTTTGCTGAAACAAATGGAAGAAAACGGCGGTTACTTGGCCACCGCTTCAGCTTTCCGCGGGGAAGGTCTGTGACAGCCGCCCGCCCTGGCGCAAGGGCTCGATGCGCTTTGCGAGGCCCGTGGCGTCATCGGTTTCGAGATAGACACCGCAAATGGTGACAGGGCCTTCCGCCGGCTGCAGCCGCTCGCCCGGCATCTTGCGCCAGAAGCGTTCGGCCGCACCTGCTTTCGCCATGCCGATGACGCTGTCATAGGCGCCGCACATGCCGGCATCGGTCATGTAGCCTGTGCCCTTTTCCAGGATCTGGTGATCGGCCGTCGGCACATGGGTATGGGTGCCGACGACGAGGGAGAGGCGCCCGTCGAAACTATGGGCGAAGGCTTCCTTTTCGCTCGTCGCTTCGCCATGGAAATCGACCACCGCCGCCTGCAGCGTGGTGCCGAGCTTGTGGCGGCTCAGCATTTCCTCGGTCGCGCGGAAGGGGCAATCCAGCGCCTCCATGAAAAGCCGGCCCATGGCGTTGATGACGAGCGCCCGGCGGCCGTCGGCCAGCGTCAGTATCACGCTGCCCGCGCCCGGCGTGCCGGGCGGGAAATTCAGGGGCCGGATGACCCGCTTTTCGCTCGCGAAGAAGGGAATGATCTCGCGGCGGTCCCAGGCATGGTTGCCCAGCGTCACGACGTCCGCCCCCGCCTCGAACAGCATGCGCGCCATTTCGGGGGAGAGGCCGAAGCCGTGCGAGGCGTTCTCGCCATTGATGATGACGAGGTCGAGGCGGAGCCGCGCCCGGTACTCCGGCAGCGCGGCCACCACGGCGTCCCGCCCGGCGCGGCCGACGATATCACCCAGAAAGAGAATACGCATGGAACCCTGCTAGAGCGCGGCGACCGAAGGCGGAACCGCCGTGGGTCTGAATCGCGCGATGAAACACATAGATGAAGCGGCATGCGTGAGACGCGAGCGAGGGCATGCGCCTTTAATGACCTGCGAGGGCAGAGGTCCGGAATGGGCGCAAGCCCTCTTCGGTCAGGATGGCATCGAGCTTCTGGTCCAAGGGGCCGGCCGGCACAAGGTCCATCTCCTGCGCGGCAAAGGCGCAGCCGATGCGTATCGCGCCCGGTAGCAGAGCCAGGCTGCGGTCGTAGAAGCCGCCGCCATAGCCGAGCCGGTGGCCGTGCCGGTCAAAGGCCAGGAGCGGCATGAGCAGGATCTCGGGGACCACCACCGCCCCGTCGGGATGGCTGGTGCCGAAGCGGCCCGGCAGCATCAAGGCCCCCGGCTGCCAGAGGCGGAAGACCAGGGGCTCGCCGCGTTTTCCGGTCACGGGAAGGCCGATCGGATGGCCGCGACCGGCGAGGGCGGTGAGCAGGGGGCGGATGTCGATCTCATCCCCCATGGGCCAGAAGCCGGAGACGGTCACGCCGTCGCGCAGGGGGAGGGCTGCCAGGAAATGCCGGGAGAGTGCCGCTCCGGCTGCCGTCGGGTCGAGGCCGGTGCGCCGCGCCGCGGCCGCTACCCGCGCCGCGGCCTTGGCCGCACTCAGCGCTTCGTCGTCCATGTGCCGTCTAAGGGAATGTCCAGGGCCGGAGGGGAAATGTGCGGAGCCGCCGTGGCCGGTGGCTGGTTCATCCTCCTAGAGCCTGCAAGTGCAGGTGGGCACCAGATACCATGACCAGGATCACAGCAGAGCCAGTTCCCAAGGAGAATGCTTATCGGCCCCGGGGATGATATGCCTGTCGAACCGGGCAGCCCCGCACCTCCTATCTAGGAGCGTTCGAGCGCGTCTGCAATCTCTTCCGCGCGCATGGCAAGGCGGCTGACTGTTGCAGCGAAGTCAGGGTCGATCACGTAGACGATCTCCGGCTCAGGCGCGGGGGCGGTTTCGGCGGCAACCGGCTCGGGCGCCGGCGGCATCGCCACTTGGAGCTGGGCCTGGGCGCGGAGGCTGCCGAGCGCTGCTTCCTTGTCATGCAGATCGTCGGCGAGCAGCAAAGCGGCGAGCAGCAGGAGCCGCGCCTCCCCGTGCTGGCCGATCGCCTTGACGCTGTCGATCCGGCGCTGAATGGCGGCGGCCATCGCCTCGAGATGGGCTTCCTGGCCGTCCTCGCAGCCGACGAGGTAGGAAAAGCCGTTCACCCGCAACGTTAACTGACCCATAGCGGCCTCCTTCCTGCTCCCGCGCTGCCTGATCCAGGCGCCGTCACGAATGGCGCTCGAGGCCCAGCGCGCTGCGGAGCCCGTCGATCAGATCGTCAAGCTTCGCGGCTACCTCAAGCCGGCTCGCCTCTTTGGTGTCAGTCTGGTCTTTGGTCTCAGGCTGGTCCACTGCAGCAGGCGCATCGTCGCTCGGGAGGCCAGGGGCAGCAGCGGGACGAGGTTTGCCAAGCTGGGCCGCAATCCTGTTGAGTGCCGCCTCCAGCCGTTGCAACGCTACGCTGGTGTCCTCGAATTCTGCCATGGCCTTATAGTCTACCGTGTCTCTCGCTCGCGTCACTGCATGAGCACAGGTCAGGACCGCAACGTCAAGGATTCGCTTATGCTGGCGTTCCCGCCCGCGGTGACTATTCATGGCCTCGAGCAGGGCCGACAGGTGCTGGCTCTGGGCCGGCCCGTGACAGTTCTCTCCGCGCCCGGCGCGGCGCTCTTTGCCGGTGCGCTTTGGTGGGTGAGCCTGACCGGCCTCCTGCGCGGCGAGAGCGGGGCCGCGCCCTTCGATGATATTCTGGACTGCGCCGACGCGCCGGGCCGGGCAGCCGAGGCACTCCGCGCCGGGCAGCGCATGATCATCTTTCACGCGGACAATCCGGCGCTGGGGGCCGCTGTTGCGGCCATGGCGGAGGCCTGCGGCGCCCGCGTCCTGGGCGAACGTCCCCCCTCCCTCGACATGGGCCAGCGCGGGGCGGCGCGAAAGCTCGCCGCCTGGCTGGGGTGACAAGCAAGGGGCTTTTCGCTAACTCCAAGGCCCGAACACGCTTGCGCCGCGCTTCCAGCGTGGCCCATCAGGATCTTCGTTTCACGATGATGTCATACGCGGTGATCGAACCGATCCGCACCCCTTCCCGGGCCGCCTGATCATGTCCGGTGACCTTCCCTGCCGCCTCTATCTCATCACCCCGCAAACCCTGGATCCGGCACGCTTCCGGGACGAGCTGGCGCGTGCCCTGGACGCGGGCGACGTCGGCGCGGTGCAGCTTCGGCTCAAGGATGCGAGCGACGACGACGTGCGCCGCGCGATCGACGTGCTGCGCCCCGTGGCGCAGGGCCGCGATGTCGCCTTCCTGCTGAATGACCGGCCGGATCTCGCGGTCGCGACGGGCTGTGACGGCGCCCATGTCGGCCAGGACGATACCGGCGTGCGCGAGGCGAGGCGCATCCTCGGGCCGGATCTGACCCTCGGCGTTTCCTGCCACGGCAGCCGGGAACTCGCCATGACCGGGGGAGAAGAGGGGGCGGATTATGTCGCCTTCGGCGCCTTCTTCCCGACCGCCTCGAAGGCCGACGCGCCGGTTGAGGCCGAGCCCGAAATCCTCGCCTGGTGGTCGGAGCTGATGGAACTGCCCTCGGTCGCCATCGGCGGCATTACGCCGGAGAATTGCGCGCCGCTGGTCCAGGCGGGGGCCGATTTCCTCGCCGTCATCAGCGCCGTCTGGTCCCATCCGGAGGGTCCTGCGGCCGGTGTGCGCGCCATGAATGCGGCCATCGCCGCGGCTCTCGCCGGGGACCGGTAGGACTATCCTGATGAGTGGTTGCTGATGGCCCCGCTGACCGCGCTCGCCCTTCCCCTTCTTCGCCGCATGGACGCCGAGCGCGCCCACCGCCTGGCGATTCTGGCCATGCGCCTCGGCCTTGCCGCGGAAAATCTGGCGGCCGATCCGCCCAGCCTCGCGACGACGGCGGCCGGCATCGCCTTCAAGAACCCGGTGGGCCTCGCCGCCGGTTTCGACAAGGATGCGGTCGCACTCCGCTCCCTCATGCATATGGGTTTCGGCTTCGTCGAGGCCGGAACCGTGACACCCCGGCCCCAGGCGGGCAATCCGCAGCCGCGCCTGTTCCGGCTGACGGAGGATGCCGCGATCATCAACCGCATGGGTTTCAATAACCACGGCATTGTTGCTTTCGAGAAGCAGCTGGCCCGCTACCGGCGGATCGTGCCGGTGGGGGCCAATATCGGCGTCAACAAGGAAGGCGCGGATCCGGAGCGGGACTATCCCGCGCTGCTGCGGCAGGTCGCCCCCGTTTGCGACTATGTGACGGTCAATGTCTCCTCGCCCAATACGCCGGGCCTGCGCGATCTGCAGAGCGAGGCGCGGCTGGCCGGCATTCTCGCCGCCATGCGCGCGGCCGTGCCCGATGCCCCGCCGATCTTCGTCAAGCTCGCGCCCGATCTCGCCGTCGAAGGGCTGGAGGCGGTGGTGGAGACCGCCGTGCGCGCCGGCATTGCCGGCCTCATCCTCACCAATACGACCATCGCCCGGCCGGAGAGCCTGCGGAGCCCGAACGCGCGCGAAAGCGGCGGCCTCTCCGGGCCGCCGCTCCTTGCCCGCTCCACCGCCATGCTGGCGCGCGCCTCCCTCGCGGCGCGCGGGCGCCTCGCCCTTATCGGCGTCGGCGGCGTCAGTTCGGGCGCGGATGCGCTGGCCAAGATCCGGGCCGGCGCCGACCTCGTCCAGGTCTATACGGCCTTCATCTACCAGGGGCCGGCGCTCATCGCCCGCATCAAGGTGGATCTGGATCGTGCGGTGAAGGCCGCGGGGGTGGCGACCATTGCCGAGCTGAAGGGGACGGGTGCCGAGGCGCTCGCGAAAGGGATTTGATGATGCGTCACCTCGAAGGCCTGGCTACCGTCGCGGATGATTATGACGGCTTCATTCTCGACCTCTGGGGCGTCATCCATGACGGGGTGAAGCTCCTGCCGCATTCCAAGGCGACGCTGGAAGCGTTGCGCGCACGCGGCAAGCGCATCGTCATGCTCTCCAACGCGCCGCGCCGGGCGGAGCTGGCGATCAAGGGGCTGACGCGCCTCGGCATCACGCCCGATCTCTACGACGGCGTCATGACGAGCGGCGAAAGCGTCTGGCAGGCTCTCTGTGACCGCGATGACCCGTGGTTCGCGCGCCTCGGCCGCCGCGTCTTCTTCCTCGGTCCGGCGCGCGACCTGCCGCTGCTCGAAGGGCTCGATCTCGACCTCGCGCTGACCCCGGCTGACGCCGATTTCGTGCTCAACGTCGGCGCCGATGAGGCGATCACCGACCGCGCGCTGGAGCCGCACCTGCCGGCGCTCGAAGCCTGCCGGGCCGCGAACCTGCCCATGGTCTGCGCCAATCCCGATTTCATCATCGTGCGCGACGGCACGGAGATCCTGTGCGCGGGCGTGCTGGCCGAGGCCTATGCCAAAATGGGCGGCGAATTCCGCTGGCGCGGCAAGCCGAGCCCCGAGGTCTATGGCCCGGCGCTGGCCATGCTGGGCGTGGAACCATCCCGCGTGCTCGCGGTGGGCGATGCGCTGCGCACCGATATTGCGGGTGCCGCCGGCGTCGGCCTCGACTCCCTTTGGGTGCTTGACGGTATCCATAATCTCGCCGGCCAGCCGGCAGAAGCCGAGCGAGAAGCCGCGGCCATGGGTCTTGCGCCGCGGGCGACACTCCCCAGCTTCCGGTGGTGATGCGCACTTATCCTCGACTGACCGTCTTTGCCGCGGCCTTGGCCGCACCACTCGCCACCGGGCAGGCCTGGGCGCGACCGCCCGCGCCCCAGCCGCCATCGGTGACCTTCGGGGATCTCTACAGCGCCGTCGAGATGGCGCAGGTTTTCCCCGACCAGAAGACCTTCGCCGATGCGATCCCGACCTCCGATCCTGCCAGCATCCTTGCGGCCTATGAGGCGGCGAAGGGCAAGCCCGGCTTCAAGCTCGCCGATTTCGTCCAGGCCCATTTCAGGGAGCCGGTGCTGAAAACCGTCTCCTACCAGCGCCGCCAGGGCGAGACGGTGAGCGAATATATCCAGGCTCTATGGCAGGTGCTGCTGCGCGAGCCGGATGGGCACGAGCGCTATTCCTCGCTTCTCGGGCTGCCCGTGCCCTATATCGTGCCGGGCGGGCGCTTCAGCGAAATCTATTACTGGGACACCTATTTCACCATGCTCGGCCTGGAGCAGGACGGGCAGGGCCTGCTCGCGCAGGATATGGTGCGCAACATCGCCTCCCTCATCCACCGTTTCGGCCATATGCCGAATGGCAACCGCAGCTACTATCTCAGCCGCTCCCAGCCGCCGTTTTTCTCCTGCATGGTCGACCTCCTGGCCGCGAACGAGGGCAAGTCGGTCTACCAGACCTATCTCCCGGCCATGCGCGCCGAATATGACTACTGGATGCAGGGCGCAGAGAGTCTCAAGCCCGGCCAGGCCCACGCCCATGTCGTGATGCTCGCGGACGGCACCATCCTCAACCGCTACTGGGATGCGCGGAATACGCCGCGCGATGAAAGCTACCGCGAGGATGTGTTGACGGCGAACGCGTCGGAGGAGGCGCCGGCCACGCTCTACCGCAATCTGCGGGCCGGCGCGGAATCAGGCTGGGACTACAGCTCCCGCTGGCTTGGCGATGGCAAGACGCTTGCCACCATCGACACGACGGACATCCTGCCGGTCGATCTGAACGCGGAGATGTTCCATCTCGAAAGCGACCTCGCCTATGCCTATGGCCTGGCGGGCAACAAGGCGGAAGCGCAGGCTTTCGCGGGCCGCGCGGCAAAGCGCGAGGCCGCCATCCAGTCGCTGATGTGGGACGCGCAGGCGGGCGACTTCACCGATTACGACTGGCGGACGAAGTCTCTCACGCACATCCTGTCGGCGGCGACCGTGGTGCCGCTCTTCTTCCATGTCGCGACCGATGCGCAAGGCCAGACGGTCGCGAAGACGGTGGCGGCGACGCTGCTGGCCCCGGGTGGCATCCTCACCACCACCACTGCCACGGGCCAGCAATGGGACGCGCCGAACGGCTGGGCGCCGCTGCAATGGATGGCGGTGCGGGGTTTGGCGCGTTACGGCGCGGCGGATCTGGCAAAGACCATCGCGACCCGCTGGGAAGCGCGGGTGGATGAGGGCTTCGCCCGCGATGGCGTGCTGGTCGAGAAATACAATGTCGCGGCCCCGCCGGGCAGCAGTGCCGGCGGCCATGGCGGCGAATATGCGCTGCAAGCGGGCTTCGGCTGGACCAACGGCGTGCAGGCGGCGCTGATGGCGGCATACCCGCTGCCGGCGAAGGCAGCGGCGCCCGCGTCTCCTTAACCGCCCGCGATCGCACCGACCACCATGAACACCTCCCGTCCCTCGATCACGGGCGAGGGCAGCAGAGTGTCGGGTGGGCAATGGGAGAGGTCCTGCTCACAGGCGAAGAACCGGACGAAGGGCCGCCGCCGCGCAGTGACCTGATCCCGGATCGTTCCGCGCAGCATGGGCAGATCGGCCTCAAGCGCGTCGAGCAGCCTGCGCTGGGTGGCTGGGCCTTCGAGCTGGACCAGCACTTCCCGCCCCACGCCCGCGAGCAGGCAGAGGCCGGCGGGAAGCGCGACGCGGATTGCCGCGGTCATGGCAAGGTCTGTGCTTCGACGGAGAGCACGGGCGGCAGATCGCGCAGGATCGTCGACCAGCTGTCGCCCGCGTCGGCGGAGGCATAGACCTGCCCGCCGGTCGTGCCGAAATAGACGCCGCAGGCGTCGAGGGTATCGACCGCCATCGCGTCCCGCAGGACATTGACGTAGCAATTCGACTGCGGGAGCCCAGCGGTCAGCGGCTCCCAGTCATTCCCGCCGCTGCGGCTGCGATAGACCCGCAGCTGTCCGTCGACCGGAAAATGCTCGGAATCGCTCTTGATCGGCACGACGTAGAGCGTCTCCGGCTCGTGGGCGTGAACGTCGATCACAAAACCGAAATCGCTGGGGAGATTGCCGCTGATTTCATGCCAGGAATCGCCCGCGTCGTCGGAGCGCATCACGTCCCAGTGCTTCTGCATGAACAATGTGGATGGGCGCGACGGGTGCATGGCGATGTGGTGCACGCAATGTCCGGTCTCGGCGGTCGGGTCGGGCAGATAGGTCGAATGCAGGCCGCGGTTGATCGGCTGCCAGGTGGCGCCCGCATCATCCGTGCGAAACGCGCCGGCGGCGGAGATCGCCACAAACATGCGCGCCGGATTGAGCGGGTCAAGCAGGATCGAATGCAGGCACATGCCGCCTGCGCCGGGTGCCCAGGCCGAGCCCGATCCGTGTTTGCGCAAACCGGACACCTCGTGCCACGTCTGGCCACCGTCACGCGAGTGGAACAAGGCGGCATCCTCGACGCCCGCATAGACCTCGTCGGCCGAGGTCAGCGAGGGCTCGATATGCCAGATGCGCTTGAACTCCCAAGGATGCGGTGTGCCGTCATACCATTGATGCGTCCCCGGCACGCCGTCGTATTGCAGCTGGTTGCCGACCGTCTGCCAGCTCTGGCCCCCGTCGTCCGAGCGCTGGACGACCTGGCCGAACCAGTTCGATGACTGCGAGGCATAGAGGCGATCCGGCGCAACCGGAGAGGCCTTGAGGTGGAACACCTCCCAGCCCGGGAAGAAGGGGCCGGTGACGGTCCAGTCCTTCCGCGTGCCATCCGCCGTGAGAATGAATCCGCCCTTGCGTGTACCGACGAGAAGTCTGACCCGGCTCATGTCTGGTTCCTTCCGACATCGAAGCAGAATTCAGCGCGCCCAGGTTCCGAGGCTGGCGAAGCGAAGCGCCATCCTCGTGCCGGGGGCAAACTGGCATGGAGGGGACGGCGGGTTCAACCAAAAGGGCGGCCGGGCGCCTGCTTCACGTCCCGCTGTTCTGCCGACCCCGCTTGACAGCCTGCCGCATGGATGCGGTGGAGAGGCTTCTCTCCACCGTCGGGGGTGTCAGGCCCCCGCCTGCCGGAACTGTTGCGCTCATGATGTCTTATCTGGCAGGCCTGCGCCGTCTCGCCGAAAAAATCCCGGTGATGATCTGGCTGGTGACGGCGGTGTGCTCGGCGCAGCTCGCCTCGTCGCTGTCGGTGCCGGTGATCCATCGCATCACGAGCCCGGCCGCGACCTCGCTCCGGCTCATCTGGGGCGCCTGCTTCTTCCTTGCCGTCGCCCGGCCGCGGCTCTGGACCATGGGCCGGGCAAGGCTGGCCACGGCGGCCGTGCTCGGTCTCGTCACCTGCGGCATGACCTTCTTCTTTTTCGGGGCGATCGGGCGCATTCCCGTGGGCCTCGCGGTCTCGATCGAGTTTCTCGGGCCGCTTGCGGTGGCCCTCTCGGGGGCGCGCCGCCCGGTCGATCTCGTTTGGGCGGCGCTTGCCGCCGGGGGCGTCTGGCTGCTGACGGCCGGGCATCACGGCGCGGCCGATACGCTCGGCATCGCCCTCGCTTTGGCTTCGGCGGCCTGCTGGGGCGGCTATATCGTGATGACCCGGCGCGTCGGCAAAGTCTTTTCCGGCCTGCAGGGCCTCGCCCTCTCCATGGGGGTCGCGGCGCTGATCGGCCTGCCCATCGGCACCCTGCCGCATTGGCAGGGCCTCGGTCTCGGCTCCGTCATCGCCATGGGCCTGATCTCGGTCCTCTCGCCGATCGTGACTTTCGGCCTGGAAATGGCCTCGCTGCGGCGCATGGAGCCGCGGCACTTCGGCATCCTCATGAGTCTGGAGCCGCTGGCGGGGGCGGTGATGGGTTTCCTCATCCTCGGCCAGCGGCTCAGTATCATGCAGCTCGGCGGAATGGCTTGCGTAATGCTGGCCAGTGTTGGAACCGTGGTGGCGCGCCCGAAACAGACAGGGGCGACAGAGAATGGAGAGGCATGATGGCCGTGACCGGTCTCGACCCCTATGACGACCAGAACATCTTCGCGCGCATTCTGCGCGGCGAGATTCCGAACAAGACGGTCTACGAGGACGAGCACGTGCTCGCCTTCCACGACATCAACCCCCAGACGCCCGTTCATGTGCTGGTGATCCCGAAGGGACGGTACGTCTCGGCGGTCGATTTCTCGGCCCGCGCCAGCGCGGCCGAGATCGCGGGCTTCTGGCGTGCGGTGGGTACGGTCGCGCGCCAGCTCGGGCTGGAGCAGGCGGGGTACCGCCTGCTTGCCAATCACGGGGTGAATGCGAACCAGGAAGTGCCGCACTTCCATGTCCATATCTTCGGCGGCGGGCCGCTCGGCCGCATGATCCAGCCGCCGCGCTAGAGAGGCGCGCCCCGCTCAAGGCACGGCCGCCGGGCGTTTTCGCCGTCATCCCCGCGCTTGTCGCGGGGATCTAGCCAAAGGGGCAGGCGGTCCGCGATTGTCACCGGCTGGATCCGCGCAACGAGTGCGCGGATGACGGCGGAGGGGCAGTCGCTGGACGCGCTTGAGAAGGCGTCAGAGGGGAGGCGTTACGGCGCCTCCCAGGTGCCTTGCGCGCCGGCGCGGAACACCGCGTCGATCACGCGCATATTGGCAATCGCGTCCTCCAGCGGGAATTCGAGCTGTTCATGGCCGAGAATGGCGCGGGAGACGGCATCGCCCTGCAACGTGTACTGGTCCGCGGGGCCGATCCGCTCAAGGGTCGCGCCCTCTCCGCCAAGGTAGTAGCCGTCGTCGATGAGGATATCGCACGGCCCGTCCGGCGGCGCGTTGAAGGGAATCATCACCTCCACCCGGGCCTTGGTGCCAGCCACGGTGACGCGCTGATGCGGCACCAGCTGGGTGGAGCAGGTGAAGGTGAGATGGCCTTCGGGGAATTCCACCACGGCGCTCGTCAGCCGGTCGACGCCCATGGCAGGGTCGCGCTCGATCAGGCTCGCGACGCGCTTCGGCTCCGAGCCCCAGATGTAGCGCGCGGTCGCGATTGCGTAGCAGCCGATATCCATGAGGCCGCCGCCGCCGATATCCGGCATGTTGCGGATGTTTGACGGGTCATCGAGATAGTAGCTGAAGAAGGTCTGGATGGCCGAGACGCGGCCAAGCCGCCCCTCGCGCACCAGCGCCCGCACGCGCTGCCACCAGGGCGTATACCGCACCATGAAGGCTTCCGCGACGACGAGGCCCGTGCGGTCGCGCGCGGCAAGCAGTGTCTCGGCCTCGCGCGTATCGAGCGCGATCGGCTTTTCGCACAGCACATGCTTGCCCGCTTCCAGCGCCTTTATGCTCCAGGGCACATGCAGGTGGTTGGGCAGCGGGTTGTAGATGGCCTGGATCTCCGGATCGGCGAGCAGCGCCTCGTAGGAACCATAGGCGCGCGGAATGCCGAGCGCCGCCGCCGCCTTGTCCGCCGTCGCCTGGTCGCGCGAGGCGATGCCGAGCACGCGGCTGACGGCGCCCTTCTGCATGCCCGGAATGACCTTCTCCACGCCGATCTTCGCCGTGCTCAGGACGCCCCAATTAACCGTTTCTGCCATGTCTCCCCCTGGCCTCCGCTTTTTTGCTTAGGGCCGGAGTATCGGCCGGGTTCGCCGGGTTGGCTAGGGGGAGCCGCGGGCGTTTAAAACTATTGAAAATAGTTATTTTATAAAACAACGATCGCAATTAGAGTTCAGTTTCCTACTAAAGCACTCAACATTGGTTTTTGTTAGATTTTGCTAGAAATAGGCGCGCAAATTTGTCGCGGCTCAGGAGATTTGCGTCATGTCCATTCCCGGCCAATATCAGGTTGAACCCCACCCGCGGCTCGGCCGCCGCATGCTCGTCGCCGCCGGCATCGCCCTTGCCCTGCTGCTGATCGGCCTCGCGGCCACGGCCCGCGCGGCGCAACCGCTGACCATCGCGGCGACACCAGGGCCCATGGCGGATGTGCTGCAGCACGCGGCCGTCCTCGCCAAGAAGCAGGGCCTGCCGGTGAAGGTGATCATCTTCTCGGACTGGGTGACGCCGAATGTCGCGGTCAATGAAGGCTCGGTCGAGGCCAATTTCTACGAGCACAAGCCCTTCCTCGCCGCCGCCATCAAGGCGCGGGGCTTCAACCTCGTTCCCGTGGCGCCCGCCGTCATCATGCCGGTCGGTCTCTTCTCGCATAAGATCAAGAGTCTCTCGGAGCTTCGTGACGGCGATACGGTGGCGATCGCCGATGATCCCGTGAACCGCGCACGCGGCCTGCAGCTTTTCGCCAAGGCCGGGCTCATCACCCTGACGCCTGGCGTTGGCGACGCCGCGACGGTGCACGACATCACCGCAAATCCGAAGCATCTCCATTTCGTGGAACTGCCGGCGCCGCAGCTGGTCCGCGCGCTGGATGACGTGCGCGTCGCCCAGGTCAGCTACAGCTTCTTCATCGCCTCGGGCGGGGATCCTAACACGGCGCTCATCTCTGACGGCACCGGCAACAAGCATTACGCCATCCAGTTCGTCGCCCGTCCCCAGGATGCGCATGATCCGAAGCTGCTGAAATTCATCCGGATCTTCCAGTCGGATGACGAGCGCGCCTTCCTTGCGAAGACCTACGGCGACGCCGTCCTTCCGGCCTGGTAAGGACGCCAGGGATGGACCAGCATATCGGCCTGGCTCCTGGCCGCGCCTCGGGCGGGGGGGCCGATGCCGGGCGCCCCTTCCTGGCGGTGAGCGGCCTTTCCCGCCGCTTCGGAGGCACCCAGGCTCTGGAGGATGTCTCCTTCGCGCTGCCGCGCGGCCAGGTTCTGGGCATCATCGGCCGGTCGGGCGCCGGCAAATCCACCCTCATCCGCTGCCTCAACGGCCTCGAACGGCCGGACAGCGGCCGCGTGGCGATCGACGGGCGCGATATCACGGCACTTTCCGAAACCGCGCTCCAGGCCGAGCGCCGGCACATCGGCATGATCTTCCAGCATTTCAACCTGCTTTCCTCCCGCACGGTGCTGGAGAACGTGGCGCTGCCGCTCAAGCTCGCCGGAATGCCGCGTGCCGCGCGGCGCAGCCGGGCCGCGGCCCTGCTGGAGCGCGTGGGTCTCGCCGGCCGCGAGCAGGCCTACCCTTCGCAGCTTTCGGGCGGGCAGAAGCAGCGCGTCGGCATCGCCCGCGCGCTCGCCTCCGATCCCGTCCTGCTCCTCTGCGATGAGGCGACATCGGCGCTCGACCCGGAAACGACCATCGCGATTCTCGCCTTGCTCAGGGACATCAACCGCGAATTCGGCCTCACCATCGTCATGATCACGCACGACATGAACGTCGCCCGCCGCATTGCCGACCATGTGCTGGTGATGGCGAAAGGCCGCGCCGTCGAGCAAGGATCCGTGCGCCAGGTTCTCACCAGCCCGCGGGCGGAGGAGACGCGGGTGCTGCTCCATGCGGCCTCGCTCGGCTTCGAGGACGGGGAGGGAATTTGATGCTGAACCTGCCCATCACGGGTGACGATCTCTGGACCGCTTTGCAGCAGACGGTCGAGATGGTCGCGGTCTCCGGCTTCATCGGCTTTGTCGCGGGGCTGCCGCTCGCCCTCCTGCTGGTCGCGACGGCGCCGGGCGGCATCTGGCCGCAGGCTGCGATCAACCGCGCCCTCGGCCTGCTCGTGAACGGCGTGCGGTCCGTTCCCTTCATCATCCTGCTCGTCGCTCTCATTCCGCTGACCCGGCTGATCGTCGGTACCTCCATCGGCACGGAGGCGGCCATCGTGCCGCTCGCCATCGGCGCCACGCCCTATTTCGCGCGCATCGCCGAGGTTTCGCTGCGCGAGGTCGATCCGGGTCTGGTCGAGGCCGTGCGCGCCATGGGCGGGAGCCGCTTCGCGGTCATGTGGGAGGTGCTGATCCCGGAGGCGCTGCCCGGCCTGATCGCGGGATTCGTCGTCACCCTCGTCACCCTCATCGGCTCCTCAGCCATGGCCGGGGCGGTCGGCGCCGGAGGCTTGGGCGATCTCGGCATCCGCTACGGCTACGATGAGTTCAGCACCGGCGTCATTGTCATCGTCGTTGCCGTTCTTATTGTTCTTGTCTGCGCGGTGCAGATCCTGGGTGACAGGCTCGCCGCCCGCTTTGATCACCGCTGAGGAGACCGCCCCATGGCTGAAACCCTGGTCGCGCCCGCGCCGCTTGCAGCCGAGCCTCTCCCCGCGCCGCAACGGCGCCCGGCGATGCTCGCCACTCCAGAAGCTGCAATCGCCGCCGCGCATGACTTCGCGGCCAGCATCGTGGCGGGTGCCGCCGAGCGCGACCGCTCGCGCATCCTGCCCATCGAGGAGATCCAGCGTTTTTCGGAGACCGGCCTCTGGGGCATCACCGTGCCGCGCGCCTATGGCGGGCCGGAACTGCCCATCGCGACCTTGGCCGAGGTCATCAGCATCGTCTCGGCGGCGGACCCCTCCATCGGCCAGATTCCCCAGAACCACTGGGCCTTCCTGAATTTCCTGCGCGCCGAGCGGGATGAGGCACGGAAGCGGTATTTCTTCGGCAAGGTGCTGGACGGCTATCGTTTCGGCAATGCGCTCGTGGAAATGGGCACCAAGACGGCCGCCGACTGGAAGACCACCGTCACGCCCGATGGCGATGACTTCATCATCGACGGCACGAAATTCTATTCGACCGGCGCGCTCTTCTCCCATTTCATCCCGACCGTCGGCCGCACCGAGAGCGGTGAGGTGCTGCGGGCCATCGTCCCGCGCGATACGCCGGGTGTCACGGTCATCGATGACTGGTCAGGCTTCGGCCAGCGTACGACGGCAAGCGGCACCGTGAGGTTCGACCGCGTGCGCGTGCCTGCCTCGCATGTCATCGGCCTCGGCGGATTGCGCGAACAACCGCTGATCTACGGCCCGGTGTCGCAGATCATGCAGGCGGCGATCGATGCCGGCATCGCGCATGGCGCCTTCGCCGATATGCTGGATTTCGTCCGCAACCGCGCCCGCCCCTGGATCGACAGCGGCAAGGAGCGCGCGGTGGAAGATCCGCTCACCATCACGCAGATCGGCGATACGCGCATCCGGCTGCGCGCGGCCGATCTCGTCCTCGCCTATGCGGCGCAGGTGATTGACGAGGAACTCAGGGCTGAGACGGATGACGGCGTCACCCGCGCGTCACTCGCTGTCGCCGAGGCGAAGGTTCTGACAACGGAAGTGGCGTTGCATGCCTCCAATCAGCTGTTCGAACTTGCTGGTAGCAGCGCGACCCTCGCCAAATACAATTATGACCGGCACTGGCGGAATGCCCGTGTCCATACGCTGCATGATCCGGTGCGCTGGAAATACTACGCCATCGGCGATTTCGCGCTGAACGGCACGGCGCCGCCGGTCCATTCCTGGATCTGATCGCCCTTCCCGAGGATTGAGACTGATGACCAAAACTCTGCGCCTCAATGCCTTTGCGATGAACACCCCGGTTCATCAGTCTCCGGGCCTGTGGCGGCATCCGCGGGACCGGTCGGTCGACTTCAATACCATCGGCCTCTGGCTCGATCTGGCGAGGCTGTGGGAGCGGGGCCTTTTCGACGGTGTCTTCCTGGCCGACGTGCTCGGCCCCTATGACGTCTATGGCGGCAACGCCCGCGCGGCCGTGGCGCACGGGGCACAGCTGCCGACGAACGATCCGCTCCTCCTCATCCCCGCCATGGCGGCGGTGACGCGGAATCTGGGCTTCGGTGTCACCGTCTCCCTCTCCTACGAAAACCCTTATCTGCTGGCGCGGCGCTTTTCGACGCTCGATCACCTGACGGGAGGGCGCGTCGGCTGGAACATCGTGACGAGCTATCTCGACAGCGCCGCCCGCGCCATGGGGCAGAGCCGGCAGCGCGCCCATGACGACCGCTACGTCGTCGCTGAGGATTTCATGACGGCCGCCTACAAGCTTTGGGAAGGAAGCTGGGAGGAGGGCGCGGTCCTCGCCGACAAGCAGCGGGGCATCTATGCCGACCCTGACCGCGTCCATGTCATCCGCCATGAAAGCCCCTACCTTGTCATGGAGGCGGTGCATCTCGTGGAACCCTCGCCCC
The DNA here is from genome assembly GCA_963834475.1 of uncultured Alphaproteobacteria bacterium. Taxonomy (GTDB): domain Bacteria; phylum Pseudomonadota; class Alphaproteobacteria; order Acetobacterales; family Acetobacteraceae; genus Acidisoma. The sequence goes on from CAWIBZ010000006.1 coordinate 224,195, forward strand.
AGCGGACGCCGGTTCTCTACCAGGCCGGCAGCTCTCCGGCCGGTCTCGCCTTCGCCGCGCGCCATGCCGAATGCGTCTTCGTCTCCGGCCCGTCGGCGGCTGTCATCGGCCCCCGTGTCGCGCGCCTGCGCCAGGCTCTCGTCGCCGCCGGCCGCGCGCCGGACAGCGTCAAGGTCTTCGCGCTCGCGACCGCCGTCCTCGGGCGCACGGAGGCGGAAGCGCAGGACAAGCTTCGTGAATATCGCAGCTATGTGGACCCCGTCGGCGCGCTGACGCTGATGGGCGGCTGGCTCGGCGTCGATTTCTCGGTCTACGAACTCGACCAGAGGATCCGCTACATCGACAATGACGCCGGGCGGGCGGCCATGGAAAATTTCACCCGCGCCGATCCGGGCCGGGACTGGACCGTGCGCCAGGCGGCCGAGCATGTGGCGATCGGCGGCGCCGGGCCGGTTTTCACGGGCGCCGCTTCCGAGGTCGCCGACGCCATGGCGGCCTGGGCCGAAGAGACGGATATCGACGGTTTCAACCTCTCCTACGCGGTCCTGCCCGAGAGCTTCACGGATGCCGTGGACCTTCTGGTGCCGGAATGGCAGGCGCGGGGGATCTACAAGACCGCCTATGCGGAGGGCGCGCTGCGGCAAAAGCTGTTCGGGCAAGGGCCGCACCTGGCCCACCCCCATCCGGCCGCTTCCTTCCGGATGTCGCAATCGGGCACATAGGCAGTCGCATCCGCGCCAGTCTTGTCTGCCCCTCCCGCCACCTATGGATTTGCGCCCTCGGCGCACGGCCTATAAAAATCTCCGCGCGGCAAGGCCGTGTTCTTTAGTGACTGTGGAGGCTTGATGAAGATCCTGGTGCCGGTGAAGCGGGTCGTCGATTACAACGTCCGCGTGCGCGTGAAGGCCGATGGTTCCGGCGTTGAGTTGGCCAACGTCAAAATGTCCATGAACCCCTTTGACGAAATCGCCGTCGAGGAAGCGCTGCGCCTGCGCGAAGCCGGCAAGGCGACCGAAATCGTGGCCGTCTCCATCGGCCCGTCCCAGGCGCAGGAGACCGTGCGCACCGCGCTTGCCATGGGCGCGGACCGCGGGATCGTCGTGGAAGTGAACGACGTGGTCGAACCGCTGGCCGTCGCCAAGATCCTCAAGGCGGTGGTGGCGGAGGAAAGCCCCGATCTCGTCATCCTCGGCAAGCAGGCGATTGACGATGACTGCGGCCAGACCGGCCAGATGCTCTCGGCCCTGCTCGGCTGGTCCCAGGGCACCTTCGCCTCCAAGGTCGAGATAGGCGACGGCAAGATTCAGGTGACGCGCGAAGTCGATGGCGGTCTGCAGACCGTCTCCCTCACGCTGCCGGCGATCATCACGACCGACCTGCGCCTGAACGAGCCGCGCTATGCGAGCCTGCCCAACATCATGAAGGCGAAGAAGAAGCCGATCGCGATCAAGCCGGTGGCCGATTACGGCGTGGACCCGAGCCCGCGCCTCAAGGTGCTCAAGACCACGGAACCCGCGGGCCGCAAGGCGGGCGTCAAGGTCGCCTCCGTCGCCGAACTCGTCGCCAAGCTGCGCGACGAAGCCCACGTGATCTGACCCGAGACGAGAGGGGATAGAAAAAGATGAAGACGCTCGTTCTGGCCGATCATGACAATGCGGCGCTGAAGGAGGCGACGGGCCGCACGGTCTCCGCCGTCGCCGCCATGGGCGGCGAGGTTGATGTGCTGGTGGCAGGGCAGGGCGCCCGCGCGGTGGCCGAAGCCGCCGCCCGCCTCGCCGGGGTCTCCAAGGTTCTGCTGGCCGAGGATGCGGCGCTGGCCCACCAGCTGGCCGAGCCGCTGACGGCGCTGCTGGTGCAGCTCGCGCCGCAGTATGACGTGCTGGCGGCGGCGGCCTCCGCCGCCGGCAAGAATGTCATGCCGCGGGTCGCCGCTTTGCTCGATGTCATGCAGGTCTCGGACGTCATCAGGATCATCTCGCCCGATACCTTCGAGCGGCCGATCTATGCCGGCAATGCCATCCAGACGGTGCAGGCGACGGACGCGAAGAAGGTGCTGACGATCCGCACCGCGGGCTTCCCGCCGGCGGCCGAGGCCGGCGCGGCGCCGATCGAGACCGTGGGCGCCGCCGCTGACCCGGCGCTGTCCAGCTTCGTGGGAGAAAGCCTGTCGAAGTCCGAGCGCCCGGACCTGCCCTCGGCCAAGATCATCATCTCGGGCGGCCGCGCGCTGGGCTCGGCCGAGAAGTTCCAGGAACTCATCACGCCCGTCGCCGACAAGCTGGGGGCGGCCATCGGCGCCTCGCGCGCGGCGGTCGATGCCGGCTACGCGGCGAACGACCAGCAGGTCGGCCAGACCGGCAAGGTGGTGGCGCCCGAGCTTTACATCGCCGTCGGCATCTCCGGCGCCATCCAGCATCTCGCGGGGATGAAGGATAGCAAGATCATCGTTGCTATCAACAAGGATGCGGAAGCGCCGATCTTCCAGGTGGCCGATTACGGCCTGGTGGGCGATCTTTTCACCATCCTGCCGGAGCTTGAGAAGGCGCTCTGATCCGGATGTGAAACCGACCCGGCTGGACCTTCTGCCATCCGTCACCCGCGCACGTGATGCGCGGGTCTACCCCCCGGCGCTGCCTCAACCTCGTCTGGGCGCCTCACGGGGAGATGCGCGCATCACGTGCGCGCATGACGAAAGAGGGGGGCTGGGGGGCCGCATGGGTCACGGTCTTCGCTGGCCGGGCTCTAGCGTTGCAGCCGTGCCGGCGCCGCGCCGCGCCTGTGCTCCCAGCCCATGCGCTCCAGCTCCGGGATTTCCTGTTCCTCGCGCGGAAAGCCGAGGCAGAAATAGCCGATGAAGGTCCAGCTTGCCGGCACCTCCAGGGTCCTGGCGATATCGCCCGGGTCGAGGATGGAAACCCAGCCGAGGCCAAGCCCCTCGGCACGCGCCGCGAGCCAGATGGTGTAGACCGCCATGACAGCGGAATAAGCGGTGGTCTCCGGCATGGTGCGGCGGCCGAGGCCATGGCCCTGCTCCGGGGCGGACTCGGCAAAGACGGCGAGATGGCAAGGCGCCTGGTCGAGGCCGGCCAGTTTCAGGCGGGCGTAGAGCGCCCGGTGATCGTCGGACTGGCAGCTCAGCGCCTCGGCATTGCAGCGCTCGAAATTGGCGCGCACCCCGGCGCGGCGCCCGGCATCCTCCACCGTCACGAAACGCCAGGGCTGGCTCAGCCCCACCGAGGGGGCAAGGCAGGCGGTTTCCAGCAGGCGGTCGAGCAGCGCGGGCGGCACGGGGTCGGGCCGGAAATGCCGCACGTCCCGCCGCCAGCGAAAGAGAGTGAGAAGCTGCGCACGAAAGGCCGCATCAAAGACCGGGATCGCATGAGGGGCCTCTGTCATGGGCGATTCTTCGTCTTCACTCGTTCGGGTCTCCCACCCGCAGGAAGCACGGGCAGGCCCCGCTGTCATCCCTTCTTTGGCCCCGAAACGGCGCGCAGCGAGGCGAGGACGGCCGTGTCGAGCGGCGTATGCGGCTCCTCGCCCAGGACGCTGAGCAGCTTGCCGTTGTCGAGCAGGATGTCCTCCCGCCAGAGATAACGCATTTCGATCAGCTCGCGCATGAAGGTCACGAAGGGCGCGCCGGCATAGACGAGCGCCCAGGGGAAGGGCCGGATCGGCGCGGCGGTCCCGGTGGCGCGCTGCACGGCCTCGGCCATGGCACGGCCTTGCAGCTTATGGCCGCCGAAATGGAAGGTCTCGGCCGGACCCAGCGCCCCCTCACGCTCCGCGAGGCGCGCGATCGTCTCCGCCATGTCGGGCAGATAGGCCCAGGCGTGGCGGGGGCCGGACTGTTCCGGCGTGCGGATCGCCCTGAGCGGCTGCCGTCCGTCCGCCATCATGACTTTCGTCACCCAGGAACTCGGCGCATGGGGGCCGAAGAAATCCCCGGCGCGCAGGGTGATGAAGCGCAGGCCCTGCCGGGCCTCGGCCGCCAGCATCGCCTCCATTTCCACGCGAATCGCGCCTTTGCGCGTGCGCGGGTGCTGCGGCGCGGTTTCAGCGATCAGCGGCCCGGCATCGGGCCCATAGTTATAGACGCTGCCGGGATAGATCAGCCGGGCGCCGGCCGCCTTCGCCGCCAGAATCGCATTCTGCAGCATCGGCACGGCGAGACCGCGCCAGTTCCGGTACCCGGGCGGGTTGGCGCCGTGGAAGACGATGCTCGCCCCCGCCGCGGCGCGCGCCACATCCTCGGCGCGCATCGCGTCCCCTTGGGTCCAGGCGATCGGGCCGCTCCCCTCGACCCTGCGGCGGCTGAGCGTCTTGACCTGCCAGCCGTGCCGGAGGAGCGCCTGCGCCACTGCCTGCCCGATGCCGCCCGTGGCGCCGATGACCAGGGCTGTCCTTGTCTGTTCCATTCGTCAACTCCCTGCTGTTGCGGCAAGGATGGGCGCGGCTGCCTCAAAGGAAAATTGGCGAATTTTGTGCCGTGGCTATAGAAATATGTATGACGAACCCGGACTGGACCCTCTGGCGATCCTTCCTCGCGGTGCTGCAGACGGGCAGCCTGTCCCAGGCGGCGCGCCGCCTGGCACTCACCCAGCCGACGCTCGGCCGGCATATCGCGCTTCTCGAAGGGGCGCTCGGCGCCGTGCTTTTCACCCGCTCCAATGACGGGCTGCGGCCCACGAAGATGGCGCTCGCCTTGCGGCCGCAGGCCGAGGCCATGGCGGCCTCGGCGGATCTTCTCGTCCGCATCGCCTCCGGCGAGGCCGGGCAGGCGGAGGGCCGCGTCAGCCTCACCACCAGCGAATTCATGGGCGTCGCCGTCCTGCCGCCCATGCTCGCGGCCTTCCAGGAGCGCTATCCGCGGATCGCCATCGATCTCACCATGAGCGACCGCAACCTCGATCTGCTGCGCGGCGACGCCGATCTGGCGGTGCGGAATGTGGCGCCCACGCAATCAGCCCTGGTGGTGCGCCGGGTGGGAGAGGTGCCGGTGCGCCTCTATGCCCATCGGCGTTATGCCGAGGCCCATGGTCTGCCGGACAGTCTGGACGCCCTGGCCCATCACGCCCTGATCGGCCGCGCGGCGGATGCCGAGCGCATCCCGGGCCTCGCCGGCCGCAACCTGCGGTTCACCTTCAGCCCGTCAAGCGATGTGGTGATGCTCTCGGCCTTGCGGGCCGGGCTCGGCATCGGCCCCTGCCAGACCGGCGTGGCGAGGACCGATCCCGATCTTGTGCCCGTGCTCCCTGATTTCGACCTCGTGCAGATCCCGGTCTGGCTCGCCATGCATGAGGACCGGCGGGCACTCCGCCGTGTCCGGCTCTTATTCGACCATCTGGGGGAGACGCTGAAAGCCTATGTCGAGGCGGCTGCGCGGTAGGGCGCGAACCAGCCGAGCCCTACCTCCGTCCGGCCTACGGGGCGGTATTCGCAGCCCACGAAGCCCGCATAGCCCAGCCGGTCGAGTTCGGCCATGACATAGCCTAAGTCGAGTTCGCTCATATCGGGCTCATGCCGGTCCGGGACGCCGGCCAACTGCACATGGCCGATGATCGGCATCATCTGGCGCAGCCCCATGACGACATCGCCGTGCAGGATCTGCCGGTGGTAGATGTCGAATTGCAGGCGGAGATTGGGCAGGCCGAGGTCACGGACGAGCCCGGCGGCATAGCCGAAATCATTGAGGAAATAGCCGGGCATGTCGCGCCCGTTGATGGGCTCCAGCACCAGGGTGATGCCGGCGCGGTCAAGGCGCTCTGCGGTGCGGCGAACGGCCGTGCGGTAGGCGGCTTCCGCCTCCGGGTTGGCCCGGTCGGCCAATCCGGCCATCATGTGCAGCGTGCGGCACCGGGTGGCCTCAGCATAGGCGAGTGCGCGTTCGACGCCCGCGTCAAGCTCGGCGGAGCGGGCGGGCAGGGCGGCAAGCCCACGCTCGCCGGCGGCAAAGTCGCCCGGCGGCAGGTTGAAGAGCGCCTGGATCAGGCCGGCACGGCGGAGCGCCGCGCCGACCTCATCCGGGCCATGATCGTAGGGAAACAGAAATTCGACGGCCTCGAAGCCGCAATCGCGGGCGGCCGCGAATTGGTCCAGAAAGGACCGTTCGGTGAACATCATGGACAGGTTGGCGGCAAAACGGGGCATGCAATTCACTCCCCAGCATCAGGCCGCCAAGCCTCCCGCGGCTCAGACCTTCTCGACCTGGCTGTATTCGAGATCGACCGGGGTGGAGCGGCCGAAGATGGAGACCGAGACCTTCACGCGGCCCTTCTCCTCGTCCACCTCTTCCACGGTGCCGTTGAAGCTCGTGAAGGGGCCGTCGGCGACCCGCACCTGCTCGCCCACTTCGTAGACCACGGAGGGACGCGGACGTTCCACGCCTTCCTGGCTCTGCTTCATGATGCGATCGGCCTCGGCCTCGGTAATCGGGCTCGGCTTGTTGCGATTGCCCAGGAAGCCGGTGACCTTCGGGGTGTCCTTGACGAGGTGCCAGGCTTCGTCCGTCAGCTCCATCTTCACCAGCACATAGCCGGGGAAGAACTTGCGCTCGGCGTTCACCTTCTGGCCGCGGCGGACTTCCACCACCTCTTCGGACGGCACCAGGACTTCATCGAAATGGTCGGCGAGGCCCTTCTGGGCGGCCTGCTCACGGATCTGCTGGGCGATTTTCTTCTCGAAGCCCGAATAGACGTGAACGACGTACCATCTTTTAGCCATGACCTGCCCTCCTCAGCTGCCGCTGCCGAACAAGGTACGTACACCCAGTCCAATGATCTGATCGGCGGCAAAGAAGAAGACGGACGCGATGACAGCCATGCCGATCACCATTGCTGTGGTGATCACAGTTTCCTTGCGGGAGGGCCAGGTAACCTTCGAGACTTCACTTCGCACATCGCGAAGGAATCCAGCGGGATCGAAGCTCACAGCCACCACACCTGCCCGGAAATCGTCTTCAACGCGCACACCTATCCTGAAACAGCGGCGCCGGCCGAAGGTTTGAAATTCCGGCCGGTGCAAAAAACCGAATGGCAGGGGTGGAGGGTCTCGAACCCCCAGCCTCCGGTTTTGGAGACCGGCGCTCTAGCCAATTGAGCTACACCCCTGCAAGCTCGGCAAGTAACGCTAGACACATTGTGCGGCCCCTCCTGTCAAGTCCCGCCCGGCATAACGCAGCCAAACAGCACGGTGACGAAACGTCCATATGACACGGTCTTCACGATCTCGAATGCAGCCAGAACGGGAAGTCGTTCTACTTATGGCGCATCGGGATGATACCTTGGACCCGCAAAAGCGCCGCACCTGCGGTTTGAGCATAGGAGTCACGCAAGATGCCTCGTCGCCTTCGCCTAAAGTCCGCTTTGGCCGTTGCCCTGCTCGCTGGCAGCGCGCTTGGTGGCTATGCGCTGCATACTCCGAGCTTTGCCGCAGCTGCGCCGGGGGCTGATGTCAGCCAGTTGCCCCCCGGCGCGACCGCGCAGGTGCTCCCTGATTTCACCGAGCTCGCTTCGCGTGTGAAGCCGGCGGTCGTCACGATTCTCTCCGATCTCAATCCGGGTGCGATGGCGGATGACACCCCAGGCGATGGCCAGGGGGATCAGGGAGACCAGGGAGACCAGGGGGATCAGGGGGATCAGGGTCCCCAGGCGCAGAACGGCATGCCGTTCCCGCTGCCTTTCCCCTTCAACATGATGCCGGGCGGGCCGGGCATGATGGCCCCCCAGCGCCCCGAGATCGTTGAAGCCGCAGGCTCGGGCTTCATCATCAATGCCAACGGCACGATCGTCACCAATAACCACGTCGTGCAGGGTGCGAAGACAATCACCGTGACGCTGTCCGACGGCACGCGCCTGCCCGCCAAGCTCGTCGGCCGCGACCCCGGCACCGATATCGCCGTGTTGAAGGTGGATGCGTCCCATCCGCTGCCCTATCTGGACCTCGGCGACTCGGCCAAGGTTGAGACCGGGCAGTGGGTCATTGCCATGGGCAATCCCTTCGGCCTCGGCGGCACCGTGACCGCCGGCATCGTCTCGGCCGAGGGCCGCGACATCGGCGACGGCCCCTATGACAGCTTCCTGCAGATCGACGCGCCCATCAACAAGGGCAATTCCGGCGGTCCGCTGTTTAACCAGGCCGGCCAGGTCATCGGCATGAACACGGCCATCCTGTCGCCCTCCGGCGGCAGCATCGGCATCGGCTTCGCCATTCCCGCCAATACCATCAAGCCGATCGTCGCCCAGATCCTGAAGAACGGCCATGTGACGCGCGGCTTCCTGGGCGTGGAGGCGCAGGAGGTGGATGCCGGCATGGCCCAGGCGCTGCATCTGCCGGGCAACGGCCAGGGCCCGCTGGACGGCGCCCTGATCGCGCAGGTGGAGGATTCCAGCCCGGCCCAAAAGGCGGGCCTGAAGCCGGGTGACGTGATCGAGCAGGTCAATGGCGGTACCATCCACTCGCCGCGTGACCTCGCCGTTGCCATCGCCGGCATCAATCCCGGTGCCACGGCGACGCTGAGCATCATCCGGAACGGCAAGCCCCAGGATGTTTCTGTCCAGATCGCGCAGCTGAAGAGCAAGACGGCGAGCAACGCGCAGAATCCGTCCGGCACCAGCCAGGGTGGCATCGGCCTCGCGCTCACGCCGCTCACGCCGGATCTGCGCGGCCAGCTCGGCGTGCCCGATGGCACGGACGGCGCGGTCGTGGCCCAGGTGCAGCCGAACTCCCCGGCCGATCAGGCCGGCATCCAGCAGGGTGATGTGGTGCTTGGCGTCAACAGCGTGTCCGTCGCTACCCCCAACCAGGCGGCGAGCGCCATCCGCGACGCGCTGCATCAGAACGGCGGCGCGATTGCGCTGCGCATCCTCCGCCAGGGCCAGCCGATCTTCGTGGCGATTACGCCCGACAAGTCTGCCGGCTGAGTCTGCCGGCTGAGTCTGGCCCCGGGGCGGCGCCATGCCGCCCCGCATCTGAAAAAATGAACCCGGCCGAAACTTTAGTCTCGGCCGGGTTCATTTTTGCATGGAGACGTGCTCAGAGTCATAATCGGGGTAGTGAAGAGCGGTCGGGACAGACTGCAGGGGACCGCTCGGCCTCGAAGGGGAGAAACGCCTATGAAAGCCATGGTTCTGGAAGAAATCCGTCGCGCCCAGCTGCGCGATATCGACGTGCCGACGGAGGCCGGCCCGGGCGAGGTGAAAATCGCCATGAAGGCCGTGGGCATCTGCGGCAGCGACCTTCATTTCTACCTGCACGGCCATATCGGCCCCTTCTGGGTGAAGGAGCCCATGATCCTGGGCCACGAGGGCGCGGGCCAGGTCGTCGCGGTCGGCGAAGGCGTGACCAATCTCAAGGTCGGTGACCGCGTCGCCATGGAGCCGGGCATTCCGGACTGGACGTCGCGTGCCGCCCAGCTCGGCCTCTACAACCTCGACCCCGCCGTGCGCTTCTGGGCGACGCCGCCGGTGCATGGCTGCCTGGTGCCGGAAATCGTCCACCCCGCCAATCTCACCTTCAAGATCCCGGATACCGTCAGCTACCAGGAAGGCGCCTTCGTGGAGCCGCTGGCGGTTGGCATGCAGGCGGTCTCCAAGGCCCGCATCCAGCCCGGCCAGGTCGCCGTGGTGCTCGGCGCCGGCACGATCGGCATGATGGTGGCGCTGGCCGCCCTCGCGGCCGGCGTCTCCAAGGTCATCATGACCGACGTGCAGCAGGAAAAGCTCAAGATCGCGAGCGGCTACGCCGGCATCATCCCGGTGAACATCACCGAGGAGAAGGCGGCCGACCGCGTCAAGGCGCTGACCGAGGGCTGGGGTGCGGACATCGTGTTCGAGGCCTCGGGCAGCCCGCGCGCCTTCCCCGGCATGTTCGACCTGCTCTGCCCGGGTGGTTGCGTCGTCCTCGTCGGCATGCCGCCGGGAGCGGTGGAGCTTGATGTCGTGGCGGCGCAGATCAAGGAAGCGCGCATCGAGACGGTCTTCCGCTACGTCAACGCCTATCCGCGCACGATCGCGCTGCTTGCCTCCGGCAAGATCGACGTGAAGCCGCTCATCTCCCGGACCTTCCCGTTCGAGAAGTCGGTCGAAGCCTTCGATTTCGCGGCCCAGGGCTCGCCCGAGGTCATCAAGACCCAGATCGTTTTCTGAGGCGCGGGACCCATGAGCGTTGCCGACAGGTTTTCGCTGAAAGGCAGGAAGGCGCTGGTCACCGGCGCCTCCAAGGGCATCGGCATCGTGCTCTGCTCCGTCCTCGCCGAGGCCGGGGCGGATATCGTGGCCGTCGCGCGGGATGAAGGCGGGCTTGCCGAGGCCCGCGCCGCGGTCGAGGGCCAGGGCCGGCGCTGCCTCACGATCAGGGCCGATCTCGGCCAGCCGGACGAGCCCGAGCGCGCGGCGCGCGAAGCGCTCGCCGCCTGGGGGACGATCGATATCCTCGTCAACAATGCCGGCATCAGCTTTCCGAAGCTGATGGTTGATCAGACGATCGAGGAATGGGACCTTATCCAGGCCGTCAATCTGCGCGCGCCCTGGTTGCTGGCCCGCACACTCGTTCCCGCGATGATCGCGCAAAAGTCGGGAAAGATCGTCAACATCAGCAGCCAGACCAGTTCGGTAGCGTTGACCGAACATGGCGCCTATGCGGCGTCGAAGAACGGTCTCAACGGGCTGACGAAGGTGATGACGGCGGAATGGGCGCCCTACAACATCCAGTGCAACGCCGTCTGCCCGACGGTCACGATGACGCCCATGGGCCAGCAGGTCTGGGGCGATCCGGCGAAGCTTGGCCCCATGGTCGCCAAGATTCCGGCAGGAAGGGTCGCGGAGACGGTCGAGGTCTGCGACACCATCCTGTTCCTCTGCTCCCACGCCTCCGACATGATCAACGGCCAGGAAATCTTCGTCGACGGCGGCTATACGGCGCTGTGACGCGGGCAAGGCGCCATCCGGGATGGCGCCTTCCGTCCTGAGTTACCCCTTGCGCGTCAGTTCGTAGAGCGAGACGGCGGCCGCGGCCGAGACATTGAGGCTTTCCATATCGCCCGGCATCGGGAGTTTTGCCAGCTCATCGCAGGACTCCCGCGTCAGCCGCCGCAGCCCTTCGCCCTCGCCGCCGAGCACGATCGCGACGCGGCGCTCGGCGAAGGCGGGTCCGTGCAGCGCCTCTGTTGCCTCCGCATCCAGCCCCACCACCCAGCAATTGGCGGCCTTCAGCATGACGATGGTGCGGGCGAGATTGACGGCGTGGAGCAGGGGCACGGTTTCCAGGGCGCCCGAGGCCGCCTTGGCGAGCGAGCCGGTCTCTTCCGGCGCATGGCGCTCCTGCAGGATCACGCCGGCCACGCCGAAGGCGGCGGCGGAGCGCAGGATGGCGCCGATATTGCGCGGGTCGGTTACCTGGTCGAGCACGAGCACGGGGCCTGGCCGCTCCAGCAACTCCCCGATCGTCAGCTGCGGCAGGAGATCGGCGAGCACGGCAATGCCCTGGTGCACGGCATCGCGGCCGAGCAGGTGGTCCAGCCGCGCGCGCTCCACCGTCTCGGCCTGGACGCTCCAGGGCTGGGGCAGGCGGGCGGCGAGAGTGGCGGTGCTCTCTTCCGTGATCAGCAGCCTGCGGATGCGCCGGGCCGGGTTGGCCAGCGCCGCCTGGGCCGCATGGATGCCGTAGATCCAGACCGTGCCGCGCGGCGTGTCGGCAGCGTTCTGCCTCGGCTGGCGCGGCGCAAAGGAGATTTCACGATCCCGGCCTGAGCCCTCCCGGGCAAGGTCGCGCACCGATGCGCCTGTTGCGGCCTGCTGTTGCCGCGGGCCGTTCGGCCGCTCGCTGAAGGGGCGCTCGCTGCCCGGTCGCGGGCCATCTGATCGCGGGCCCTCTGATCGCGGGCCGCCCTGCCGCTCGCTGCCCGGTCGTGGGCCGCCCGATCGCGGGCCATCCTGCCGCGGGGCGCCCGATCGCGGGCTGTCCGATCGCGGGCCACCCTGCGGGCGCGGTTGGTAGGCTCCGGTCGCGCGCCGCTCGCCGGACTCCCACTCCGGCGCGCCGGTGCGGCGGTCCGGGCGCTCTCCCCGCTCAGGCCGGACGGTCGCCTTGGCCGTGCGATCGAATCGCTGGCCCTGTGTCTCTGGCCGAGATCCGTCTTTGTTGCGGCTGCCCCATGTATTATTCGCATGGCCCGGGCCGCCCTGCCCCCTGCCATGCGGAGCGTCACCGCCCCTGCCACCCGGTCCGGAATGGCCATGATGGGGCTTGGAATAAGCTTTGCCGCCGGTCGGCCGGGCGGAGGAACGATCGGAGCGGGGCGGTTTCATGAGGCAAGTCCTTGCAACGGCGCGGTTGGGCTGTCCTGGCCGCGGGTCAGGGTGTCAGCCGTCGCACCGATCGCCTTCGTTGACAAGAACGAGCAAATGAGGGATTTCCACGTCCCACGCCGGAGGGGTGCCCGAGTGGCTAAAGGGGACGGACTGTAAATCCGTTGGCGCACGCCTACGTTGGTTCAAATCCAACCCCCTCCACCATCATTTTCCTGAAAAGATCAGTCCAGGCTGCCCGCCCGCCGCGGTGATGCGGCGGCTGCGCAGGCGCGGTCCTTGCTACTCACATGCACGTGATCGGCCCGGCCCTCGCCACGGCCGGGCCGGCGCCTACCAGCGCGCGCGGTCGCGCGACCGCGCATAGGCAAAGCATGCGATGAGGATGACGATCACCAGAACGGCAGCCTGGCCGAGTGTCAGCTCATGCATCAGCCGGAAGATCAGCCCGTAGATCAAGGCATGGATCACGGAGGAGAGGACGATATGGGTCAGCCAGTCCGTCGCCGGGCCGTAGCCATGATAACCGTGATAGCCGTGGTAGCCGTACATCATATGGTGCGTGAACATGGTCGGGGCTGCGGGCCTGCTGCTTATTCAGGGAAGAGTTCGGAATTCACCTGGAAGGCGGCACGGCAGGCATCCGTATCTCTCGCTGCGGCGTAGTGGTTCTCGCAGTAGATAAGCTCTCTCAGGAAGGCCTTGTGGTCCTGCCGGTAGGCAGTCACATGCTCATCCGTGCAAGCCGCGAGCGATGCCGCCAGGGCGGCGAGCAGCGCCAGTCTCAGACCATGATCCGTCAACGCAACAGTCCGCGCCGTTCATACAGGGGACCGCGCGGCTCGTGATGTCCGGCCGGTCCCGCTACCCTATTAGCAGCGCGCTCGCGTAAAGGCCAAAACCAAAAACCGTGTGGGCGATGAGGCCTAAGGCGCGGGTGCGGGTGGGGTTCGGTGTGCGCGAACCGGCCCAGCCGAGGCCGAGCCCCGGCTGCAGCAGGAACCATCCGGCCGCAATGGTGACGATGGCCCAGATCCAGGCCGGCCAGAAGCTCGGATGGGCGAGCCAGTGCGGTCCCACGAGGAGCACGAGGATGACGCCGTAGAGGATGCCCACGAGATAGTGGAAGATCCATCCGAGCGCGGTCTCGGCCGCATAGGGCTCCGCTGCGCCGATACTGTCATGAAACACCCGTCCGCGGCCGAGATGCCAGACCCAGCGGCCAACCGGGCCCCAGTTCGGCCGTGACTGGCCGGGAAAGAAGGAGAGGATGATGGCCCAGATATCCATCAGCACGGTCGCGCCGAACCCGATCACGATGCCAGGCCAGATCAGATCAATCATGCATGGAGTTCCGGTTCGCGGCGGCGGTTGGGGGGGGGCCAAGTCAAAATGCAACGGGGCCGACGATAGAGGCATCGGGCTCGCTGTTCCAGAACGGGGCGAGGATTTTATCGGAATCATGCGTCGGGGTGGCTCCGCCGGCCGGATCTGCGCGCCATTTGCGCGGATGACGACGGATAGATTGGCGGTTCAATGCAGCAGGATAAAGCCGTCGGCCATGTCCCCCAACCGAAGCTTTGCGCCGCGGGGTCTACCCGCCGCCGCCGCCATCGATTCGTTATTCCCTGGAGGTCGTTCCGGTGTAGGCTGGCCCGACTGATGATGAGCCTTTTGCGCGCAATGCCCAAGGAGAGTCTCCGATGACAGTGTCGAGACGCAGAGTGCTGGCCTTCACCGTGCCGCTCGCCCTGGCCGCCGGCGGCGCGCTTGCCCAGGCGAGCGGCGCCCCTGCAACGGTGAGCCAGTTCTATGTCGTTCTGTTGCAGATCATGAAGGAAGGGCGGGGCACGCCGTTCCAGCAGCGCTACCAGACTTTGGCGCCCGCGGTGGACCAGGCGTTTGACCTGCCAGGCATCCTGCGGGTCTCCGTCGGCGCCTATTGGAACAGCATTCCGCCCGCGCAGCAGCAGACGCTACTCACCGTTTTCCGCGCCTACACCGTCGCCAATTACGTCTCGAATTTTCACTCCTACAGGGGGCGGGTGATCGCGGTTTCGCCCAATACGCGCCCTGTCGGCATGGAGCAGGTCGTTTCAACCACGATCACCAAGCCGTCGCGCGATCCGTTGCGGATCGACTACGTGCTGCGCAACGAAAGCGACGGCTGGAAGATCGTGGATGTGCTGCTCGACGGCACGATCAGCCGCGTGGCCGTGCAGCGGTCCGACTTCGCCTCGCTTGTCTCCGCGGGTGACGCGAGCCGGCTGATCGCGACCTTGAAGACCAAGGTCGCGAACCTCTCGGACGGGGCGATCGCCGCCTGAGCGGGCAGACGCGGTGCCGAGAGCGCGATGACTTCGGGTCTCAACGGCCCAAAGCCGTCGCGGTCTAGGCTTTGCCCAAAACGAGCAGCCTTTCCGCCGCTTCCGCCCAGCCGCCGCTGTCATTGTCGGCAACCCTGATCCGGGCGGCGGCCTTCACGCCATCCGGCGCATTGCCCATGGCAATGGCGAGGCCCGCGGCGGCAAACATGGGCAGATCGTTCGGCATGTCACCGATCGCCGCCATCGCAGCGGGGGCGATGCCGAGCTGGTCCGCGATGACGAGCGCCGCCTCGCCCTTGTTCGCGCGCGGATGCGTCACGTCCACGTAATAATCCTGGGATCGCAGCACGGCGGCGCGCGAGCCCAGGACGGCGGCGAGATCATGGGCGGCCGCGGCGCAGCGGGCGATGTCCGTGCTCGATCCCATGACTTTGTGGGCCTGTCCCAGATAGGGGGCGAAGTCCGACACGACCTGCCAGCCCATGCTGATGGACAGCTGCTCGCGCTCGATATAGGCGGCGCGATCGTGGCGCACCAGCCAGGCGCCCCCGGCGAAGACCCAGACATCGAGCCCCGCCGCCTCCAGCCGCGCCACGGCCTCCCGGCAGGCTTCCTCCGGGATGGTATGCTCGGCCAGAATCCGGCCGTCGGCATCCTGCACCAAGGCGCCATTGAAGCCCGCGCAGGGCGTATCAAGGCCGAGCGGCGCCCGCAGCACGGCGAGCCCCTTCGGCGGCCGGCTGCTGATGAGAGCGAGGCGGATGCCGGCCTGGCGCAGCCGCCCTGCCGCCGTGATGGTGCTGGCGGCCAGGCTGCGGTCATGGCGCACGATTGTGCCGTCAACATCGGAGACGAGAAGCAAAGGTCGCATGGTTCATGGCCCCTCAGGGCTCGGGCGCGCAGGCCGGAGCGGCGGGGTCTCTCCTCACAGCTTGAGCGGCAGGCTGTTCATGGCGGCAACGGTCGATGCGAAATCGACGATGCCGGCGTCCGACCCAAGGCCGCCCGCCACCAGCGCGCCGCAGGTGCCGGCGAAGCGCGCCGCCTTTTCGATATCCCAGCCATGATGCAGGGCAGCGATCAGGCCGCCGGTGAAGGCGTCGCCGCAGCCGGTCGTATCCACAACGCGGATGTCATGCGCCGGCAGGCGGAAGCTCGTGTCGCCGGTGGAGATGAAGGCGCCGTCCCCGCCCATGGTGAGCACGCAGGTGCCGACACCGAGGTCATGGAAATATCGCGCCGCATCTTCCGGGGCGGAATGGCCGCAAAGGGCCGTCGCTTCCTCGATGCTCGGCACGAAGTAATCGACATAGGCCATGGCCGGCTTGATCTTCGCCATCAGCGAGGCCTCGGCGAAGATGAGGTCGAAGGTCGTCGTGCGCCCGGCGGCCTTGGCCGCGGCGAGCAGCGCGCGGCGTCGGTTCGCCATCCATTTTGCCGAGCAGGCCGTTGCCGCCCATATGGACGAAGCGCGCGTCGAGCACGCGCGGATACTCGGCTTCCGTGACCAGCAGCGCGTCGGACGAGCCGCGCACATGCAGGCAGGGCCGCTCGCCGTTCGGCCGCACGGCAAGGATGGAGGCGGCCGTATGCACGCCCTTGTAGCGCTGCATGGCGCCGGTATCGATGCCGAAGCCTTCCAGCGTCGAGCGGACGAAAAGGCCCTTCTCATCCTCGCCGACGGCCCCGACCGCCAGCGCCTTCAGGCCGAGCTTGGCGCAATCGACGATGGTGCCGCCTGCGGTGCCGGCAACCGTCAGGCGGATTTCGTCGATGAAATCCGCATTGCCGCCATCCGGAATGCGCCGCACATGGGCGGCCCAGAATATCGATGCAGAAAAGGCCGACGACACTCACATCATAGGTCGGCTTGCGTCGTCTCGGACATGGTTTCTGTTCTCTTCGCCGTGAATTCTGCGATCCATCGGTCTCTCATGTCGCTCTAGTTCTGGCGTCTCAGGCGCGGGCGTCGTCTCTGTGAGGCATACTCAATCTGAAAGCATGGGGCAGTCGTGCGGCAGGCGGCGGCTACCGCATCATGGCCGCGACGTTGCCGCCGTCGACGGTGATGATGTTGCCCGTTGTCCTGGCAAGGAGGGCGGAGGCGACGAAGGCCTCTGCCACATCCTCGGCGGTGACTTCCTGGCCCAGGAGATTGCCCGCCATATAGTCCTCCGTTGACAGGCCGCGCGCCTCGGCGCGCGCCTTGATCATCATCCGTGACAGCAGGCCGGAGCGGATGCGGTCTGCATTCACGCGCATTGGCGCGGATGCCGAGCGGCGCCGCTCCAGCGCATATTGCCGCACGAGGGCCAGCAGTGCGGCCTTGGCCGTGCCATAGGCGCCGAAAGTCGGCGCCCGGGTTGATCGCCTGCTTCGAGACGTTGAAGAGCAGCGCGCCGCCCATGTCCTGCTGCGCGCATGACGCGCACCGCCGCTTGCGCCATGGCCTGATGGCCGAAGAAGTTCAGCTCGAAACTTTCGCGCAGACATCGTCTCCGGCATATCCGCCATCATCCGCCGTCGCGGCGGCGCCCGCATTGGAGACCAGGATGTCGAGGCCGCCGAAATGGCTCGACGAACGGCGTCGATGGCGCTGGTCACGTCTTCCGCCTGGGTGACGTCGCAGCTGACGCGCGAGGCGCGGCCGCCGATCATTGCGCGCGTCGCCTCGGCCGCCTGGCCGTCGCGGTCCAGGACCGCGACCTCCGCACCTTCGGCGGCGAAGGCGCGGGCGATGGCACGGCCGATGGCGCCGCCGCCGCCCGTGACGGCGACGACCTGGCGCGCCAGCCGCTTCTCCGCCGCGCTTTGCCGAGCTTCGCCTGTTCGAGCGACCAGTATTCCATGTCGAAATGGTCGGCTTCGGTGATCGATTCGAAGCGGCCGACCGCTTCGGCATCCAGCACCGCCTCGATCCAGGCTTCCGCGACATCGGCCGAGACGCTCGCCTCCTGCGCGGACTTGCCGATGCCGACGATACCGAAGCCCGGGATGGCGAGCACGCGGGGCAGCGGGTCGAGCGGCTTCTTGTTGCCGCCGACCCGCGCATTGTGGCGGTGGAAGTAATCCTCGTATTCGGCGATGAAGCCCGCGATGGCCGCCTCTGCGGCGGCTTCCCACTCTGCCAGATGGCCCGCGCGGGCGACCGGCAGAATGGCGGGGCGGGACTTGATGCGGATGACCTGTTCCGGTGTCGCGACGCCGCGGCGGCCGTAATCGGCGAGATCCCGCCCGTCCACGAAGCGCCGGATGCGGTCAGTGGTGCGATGACTGAGCAACCAACGCTTCGGCGTGGCCGTGGGCGCGAGCCGCGCCAGGATGCCGCGCAGAACCGGAAAAATGTCAGCAGGCGGGCGCCGGGTCGGCGGGCAGCGCCACGGGAGAGAACCCGGGCTTGTCCTGGCCCTGCGCGGCGACATAGCGCTCCATGAGCGTGACCATCTCGATCATCCGCTCATAGGCTTCGCGCGCGGTCTCACCCATGGTGAAGATGCCGTGCTTGGCGAGCAGCAGGCCTTGCACGGAGGGGTCACGCTCGAAAACCGCAGCCGCCGTTTTCGCGAGCTGGAAACCGGGCATGATGTAGGGCACGAAGCCGACGCGGCCGCCGAAGATCGCCGCGCAAACCTCTTCCGCATCGGGCAGGGAGGCGATGGCGGTCGAGACGATGGAATGCGTGTGGTCAACGAATTTGTGCGGCAGATAGGCGTGCAGCAGGGTCTCGACCGAGGGATTGGGCGCGCTCGTATCGAGCAGGTTCTGCCGCTGCGCATTGACCATGTCCTCGTCCGCGAGGCGGTCGAGGCGTGCGCAGCCGGTCAAGCGGCCGGCGTCGCACGGCCGGATGGCCCTCCGGCTCGATCACGGCAAGGTCCCGCCCGCTGCCTTTGACGCAGAGGACATCGACCATGTCACCGAAGAGATCGGGCAGGCGCGTCTTCACCGATGTATTGCCGCCGCCATGCATGACGAGCGCGGGCACGCGGCCGAGCAGGCGGGAGGTATAGGTGCGGAGCGCCAGATCTTCGCCGATGCCCAGCGCGGCATAACGCTCCACGCAGGCGCGTGCATCATCGTCTGACCAGAGGCTTTCCATTGTCGTCCGCCGTATCTGTGAAGCTGCCCCTGGCGGCAGCTTTGGTGATCTTGCAGCGACTGTAGAAGTCGCTCTGGACATATGTCAATCGACTCTGACAAAGTTGCGAACGACCGGGAGCCGCCCATGCGCCAGACCAAGCCAACCGAGTTGAGGACAGCCGGGACCGGGTCAGCGCCGCAGGCGCGCATGCGGCGCGACGCGCTGACCCCGCCGGCGGAATTCGCCGGTGACCCCGTCATATGGGTCGCCTGGCTCTATTACGAGGAAGGGCTGACGCAGGAGGAGATCGCGCGGGCTCTCGGCATTTCGCGCGGCAGCGTCGTCACCCTGCTGCAGGAAGCGCGGGAGCGCGGCGTCGTCTCCATCTCCGTCGCGCCGGAGCATCTGCAGAGTGTCGGCCTCGCGCGCGCCATCATGGAGCGCTTTGCCGTGGCGGAATGCCTCGTGGTGCCGGGGGATGATGGCCGAATGCCGCCGCATGAGCGGGTCGGCCGCGCGGCCGCGCGCTTGCTGGGCGAGCGGCTCGGCCCGGATGACGTGCTCGGCGTCTCCTGGGGGCGCACGGTGCTCGCGCTTTCGCAGGCCATGCCGCCGCGCGTGCTGCCCGGCGTATCTGTGGTCCAGATCACGGGAAGCGCCATCGGCACCTACCGCTTCTCGGCCGAAGCCTGCGCCTCCAACATCGCCGGTCGCGTCGGCGCGCGCTGCGTCTATCTGCACGCCCCGGGCATCGTCTCCCGCCCGGAGGTCAAGCGCATGCTCATGCAGGAGCCGACGCTCATCGAGCAGTTCCGCATCATGGGCACCTGCACCAAGATCATCTACGGCGTCGGCAGCGTGGAAGCCTCCTCAACCGCATTCGAGACCGGCTTCCTCTCGCCCGAAGAGGGCGCGCCCTATCGCGACCAAGGCGCGGTCGCGGTGCTCGCCGGCCGTTTCGTCGATGCCGCGGGCCGCGTCGTCGCCGGGGCGCTCGATGACCGCCTGATCGGCATGACGGTGCCCGAGATCGCGAAGATCCCCGAGCGCATCTGCGTGGCCGCGGGGCAGGACAAGGTCGGGCCGATCCACGCGCTCCTGATCGGGCACTATGTCACGACCCTGGTGACCGACGAGGCGACCGCGCGGGCGCTGCTGGCGCTGCCGGCAGCACCGTGACCATGCTGCGGTCGTTTGACATCTGTCGCGTCGCGTCGCTATTTTTGGCCGCAGAATAACGAGAATGGCCGGTTGGGCGTCCGGCCCGCCGAGGCCAGGGAGACGCTCTCATGACCACCAGCTTCGCCAAAGCCTATGACCTCGCGGGTCAGGTTGCGATCATGACCGGAGGCGCACAGGGCATCGGCCTTGCCATTTCCAGCATGCTGGCCGCCCAGGGCGCACGCGTCGTCATCATCGACCAGAATCCCGAGGTCGGCGAGATTGCCGAAGAACTCGGCCAGGGCAGCTATCGGCCTCGCCGTCGATGTCCGTGACGATGCCGCGGTCCACGCGGCGGTCGATGAAATCGCCGGCAAGACCGGGCGCATCGATATCCTCGTCAACAATGTCGGCATCGCGCCGATTGCGCCGGCAACCGCGCTTACCATGGCGCAGTGGGACGCGACCTTTGCCATCAACCTGCGCGCGGCCTTCATGTTCTCCCAGGCCGCCGGCCGGCACATGATCGGCCGCAAATATGGCCGCATCGTCAGCCTTGCCTCCCAGGCGGCGCTCGTCGCGCTCGAAGGCCACATCGCCTATACGGCGAGCAAGGCCGGGCTCATCGCCATGTCAAAGGTCCTGGCGCTGGAATGGGGGCCGCTCGGCATCACTGCGAACACCATCTCGCCGACGGTTGTGAACACCGCCATGGGGCGCGAGGTCTGGGCAGGCGAGAAGGGCATCGCCTTCCGCGCCAAGATTCCCGTCGGCCGCTTCGGCGAGGTGGAAGAGATCGCGCACGCCGTGCTCTATCTCGTGAGTGCTGCTGCCGGCCTCATCAACGGCGAAAACCTCGTCATCGACGGCGGCTATACCATCGCCTGACGGGCAGGCCCCGAGCCGATAAAAAACCCCCATGCAGCGCATGGGGGTTTTTTATGAACCCGTCATCCGCGCAGGCGTTGCGCGGACAGGCCCGCGGGGCAAGCCCGCGGGCCGCGGCTGAGATCAGCTCAGAACCTTGGACTTCTGGTCGATCGCGGCCATCAGATCGTGCCAGGACTTGACGAAGCCCTCGGCGCCGTCGGCCTGCAGCTGGGCCGCGAGCGCGGCGAGGTCCACGCCGGCATCCTGATGCGCCTTCAGCACCGCGGCGAAGTCACCGCCGTCGCGGCCGAGAACGCCCTCGACCTTGCCATGGTCGGCGAAGGCAATGAGCGTCCCTTCCGGCATGGTGTTGACGGTGTTCGGCGCGGCCAGGCCCGAGATATAGAGCGTGTCGGACGCATTCTTGTCCTTCGTGCCGGTGGAGGCGAAGAGCAGGCGCTGCGCGCGGGCGCCGAGATTGGCCAGCCGCTGCCAGCGGTCGCTGTCGAGCAGGTCGCGATAGGCCTTGTAGGCCTGCTGGCCGATGGCCAGGCCGAGCGTGTTCTTCATCGCGGCCGGCACCTTGTCGGCGACCTTGGTGTCCCAGCGGCTGATGAAGAGCGAGGCGACCGAGCGGACGTCGGGGGACTTGCCTTCGGCGACGCGGCGCTCAAGGCCCTTCATATAGGCGTCCGCGCAGGCGAGGTAATGTTCGGTCGAGAAGAGCAGCGTCACGTTCACCGGCACGCCGGCATAGATCGCCGCCTCGATCGCGGGCAGGCCTTCCGTGGTGCCGGGGATCTTGATGAAGAGGTTCGGCTTGGCGGCCTGGGCGTGCAGCGCCTGCGCCTGCTTCACCGTCGCTTGCGTGTCATAGGCGAGGAGCGGCGAGACTTCGAGGGAGACGAAGCCGTCCACCGTGCCGGTGCTCTGATGAATAGGCAGGAAGAGGTCGGCGGCGCGGGAGAGGTCCTGGATCGCGAGGTTGAAGAAGAGCGTCTCGCCTTTGTGGCCGGCATCGAGCTGGCGGTGGATTTCCTCGTCGTACCAGCTGCTCTTGGAGATGGCGTTGTCGAAGATGGTCGGGTTGGAGGTCAGGCCGGTGACCGACTTGGTTTCGATATAGCTCTTGAGCGTGCCGCTATCGAGGAGATTGCGGGTGATGTTGTCCAGCCACAGGCTCTGGCCGAGCTTGTTGAGTTCCTGAGGTGCGGTCGAAGCCATGGGTTTGGGTCCTTTATCGCTTGCCGGTGAGGCGTGTCGTTTCGCTATCCTTCGCCACGCCGCAACCCTAACGGCCGGATTATAGCATAGCGGCCGGTTATGTCGCGGCGGCCTGTTCGAGCCCGTAGATCGCGGCGCCGAGCAGGGCCGCGTTGATCATGATGACATGTACGGGGATCTGGCGCAGCATCGTGTTGAAGCGTCCCTTGGCAGAGAAGGTCGCCATGAAGGCGCCATCCTGGAGCTGGGGCAAAAGCCGCGGCGGCATGCCGCCTGCAAGGTAGATGCCCCCCGTCGCCATCACTTTCAAGGCCAGGTTGCCGGCTTCGGCCCCCCAGACGTCGATGATGATCCGCAGCGTTTCGGCCGCCAGCGGGTTGCCGTCCGGGTCACGCACGGCGGCATCGACGATGAGCGGCGTGCGGTCGTGCGCCGCGTGCAGCTGGGCGGCGAAGGCGGGAGGCTCGGCGGCGGGGTCGCGCGAGCGCACGAAGTCATAGACATTGGGCAGGCCGGAGCCCGCGCAGACGCGCTCATAGGCGGCGTGGCGGAAGCGGTCGGTGAGGTAGGACCAGAGACCGGCCTGAACCTGGTTGGTGGGCGCAAAATCGGTGTGGCCGCCCTCGGATTCGCAGGCGATGTATGTCTCGCCGGTCCAGACGAGGAAGGCCTCGCCCAGGCCCGTGCCCGGTGCCAGGACGCCGATCGCCGCATTCGGCACGACCCGGCCCTCGTTGATCACCGTGGTGTCCCCGGGCAGGAGATGCGGCACGGCATGGGCGATGGCCTTCAGGTCATTGAGAAGGCTCACCTTCTTGAGGTTGAGATCACGGGCGAGAACGGTCTCGTCCAGGTTCCAGGGGAGGTTGGTGAGATGGGCATGGCCATCGATCACCGGACCCGCGACGTCGAAGGCGGCCGAGGTCACCGCGACATTCTTGCCGGCGAGGAACTTGTCGACGATGGGCTGCAGCCCCGGATAGTCCTGGCTGGGGAATTCCTCCTCGGCGAGGAAGGCCCGCGGTCCTTGCTCGGGAGAAATGAGGGCGAGGCGGGTTTTTGTTCCGCCAACGTCGCCAGCTATGAGCATCGGTCAGGCTCCTCCCAAATCGGTGCGATCTGCATCGGTGCGATCGGCATCCGTGAGCCAGCGTACCGACTGAGGCAGCGCATCGTTGGTCGGTAACCGCTCCGCTCGGCACCATAGCGCCTCGGGAGGAGAGGTCAAACGGCGCCACCACCGCCTCGCCCCGGCCGATCGCCTGCGTCTCACACCCTTTGGCTGCGGCGGGATCTGGGCAGGGCGGCCAGTCGTTCCGCTCCGCTCATGATGATGGAGGCGCGCTGCAGCATCGCGGCGAGCGAGGCCTGCGAACTGGTCCCGGTTTGCAGCAGCAATTTCTTCAGCCGCGTGCGCACCGTCCCGATCGGCAGCCGCTCGGCCTCGGCGAAATCGGCCAGGCTGTGTCCGTGGGCGAGGCTTTCGGCGAGCGCCGCATGGGGCGCGGAGAAGCCGAAGGCCGCGCGTGACCAGCCGGGTTCGAGCAGCATCGGGGCCCGCAACTCGGCGATGCTGGCAATCACCATCTGCTGAGCGGGCACGGGTTGCAGGCGCATGAGCGCGCTCGCCTCCTCCTGGCGGGTCAGCAGCCGCAAGAGTTCGGTCTCGCCGCCCGCGACGACCCGGGCCACCGCGTCGGTCAGGGCCTGCGCATCATGGGACCGGTGCACGGTCAGCCTGCCTTGGTGGGCGTAGAAGGCGCGGGATGTCCGCAGGAGGGCCGGGCCGCTGACGTTGCTCGCCAGAATTTCGCAATTCGGCCGCAGGAGAAAGGCCGGGACCGCGAACATGTCGAGCGCCGCGGCCATTGCGCCCTCCACGGGCCAGGCAGCGGATCCCGCCGGGCCGGGTCCGGCCGAGCCGCGTGCGGCCGCCAGGGAGGTCTCGTCCTGCGGCGCGGGCGAAGGCGTGGCGATCCGCACCGATCTCGCGGCGTCCGGGGCGCTGCCGGCAGGTCTGGGGCGTTCGTACGGCATTAAAAAACCCTACGTTTGTCCCGCCGCGGAGGCGGCGAAATGCTTTCGCAAGAAAAGCCGTATTAGTCACGCTTCACAAGCATATCCGAAAGGAAAGATCGGCATCCCCGCAACCCTAAAATCGCTTTATAGGGATTTTGTCGCCTGATTTGGCGCATGGCTTGACGCAATCGCACGTGCCGCGAGCCCCAAGGGGGGCACAGCAACGACGTAACGCGTCCTTTTTGGTCCAACCGGTCCCAAGTCTGACCGGTGTCCTGAAGGGAAACGATATGTTTTCTGTTTTGCACGCTGCGATGCACCCTCATCGCAACCCGTCCTGAGGATCGAGCCGGCTAAGCCGGCCTGATCTGCAGCACTCTCCGCCCGCGGCAGCTGGCCTGCGCGGGAGGTTGCCGTCACTTATTACTTGTTCGAGACGTCACATGCGCAGGCGACTGCGGATGTTAGGAGGGTTGAACGATGACCTATATCCGTCCCCGGAACGTTGTCACCGCTCTCGGCCGCGCTGCCGCGTCGGCCGCCTTTCTGTCGTCGGTGGACGAGCTTGTGCTCGCCGCCCGGCCGGAAGAAGCAATTCATTGCCTGCGTCCGGCGGTGCTGAGCGCCACCGCCGCCCGCTTCGTGGCCGAGTTCCGGGGCGATGTCCTCTATGCCGTGAAGTGCAACCCTGAGCCGGCCGTGCTGACGGCGCTGTGGGAGGGGGGCGTGCGTCATTTCGATTGCGCCTCGGCCGCCGAGGTCACGCTCGTGCGCGGCCTCTTCCCCGACGCGGTCATCCATTTCATGCACCCCGTGAAGGCCCGCGCGGCGATCCGCGAGGCCTATCGCCTGCATGGCGTGCGGGACTTCGTGCTCGACAGCGCGGCGGAGCTGGCCAAGATCCTGATGGAGACGGGCAGCGCCGAGGACCTCGGCCTGGTCGTGCGTCTCGCCCTGCCCAAAAGCGCCGCGCTTTATGACCTCTCGGGCAAGTTCGGCGCGTCGCTCGAGGAGGCGGTCGCGCTTCTGCGCGCGGCGCGCCCCGTGGCGGCGCGGCTGGGTGTGTCCTTTCACGTCGGCTCGCAATGCATGGAGCCGCTCGCCTATCGGCGCGCCCTGGCTCTGGCCGGCGAGGCCATCCGGCAGGCCGGTGTCGCCCTTGACATCGTCGATGTCGGCGGCGGTTTTCCGGTCAGCTATCCGGATATCGAGCCGCCCCCGCTCGGCGCCTATTTCGCCGAGATCGAAGGCGCCTTCGATGAGCTCGGCCTGCCCGCCGCGCGTCTCTGGGCCGAGCCGGGCCGTGCGCTGGTCGCCGCCGGCAGCTCGGTCGTGGTCCAGGTGCAGCATCGCCGCGGCGATACGCTCTATATCAATGATGGCGTCTATGGCAGCCTCTCGGACGCCGGGGCTCCGGGCTTCCGCTTCCCGGTGCGCATGATCGGCGCTGCCGGCGGCGGCCGGTCGGCGGCAGCCTTGCAGGCTTTTGCCTTCTACGGCCCGACCTGCGATAGCGTCGACTTCATGAAGGGACCCTTCTTCCTGCCCGACGATATCGCGGAAGGCGACTGGATTGAGATTGGTCAGCTTGGCGCTTACGGCGCCTGCCTCGCGACGGATTTCAATGGTTTCGGCTGCGCCGACATGGTGGCGGTGCGGGACCGGCCGATGCTGCAAACCCCGGGGCATCCGGGCGACGACCTGCTCGATCTGGCGGCCTGACCAAGCGGCCGTCCTGGCCGCTTGCGCGAATGCGCTGCGCCTCTTGCCGCCTGATCCGGCAGCTTGACTAAGCTGCTGCCCTGGCCGCTGTCGCCAGGGCGGCGGCGCTTCTCTTTCAATCTTCGCGCTTGGGAGTCGCTATCCATGAAATACCTGTCTTTTGCGGGTCGCCTGGTCATGGTCGGTTGTGGGAGCATCGGCCAGGGCGTTCTCCCGCTCTTGCTGCGGCACATCGATATCGCCCCCTCTCAGATCACGATCGTGAATGCTGACGAGCGCGGCCGCGCCGTCGCGGATGCCATGGGTGTGCGCTACGTGGTTTTGCCGCTGACGCGGGAGAACTACCGGGGCGTTCTGTCGCCCCTGCTCGGCCACGGTGATTTTCTGCTCAATCTGTCCGTGGATGTGTCATCTGTGGCGCTCATTGCGTTCTGCCGCGATGTCGGCGCGCTTTATCTCGACACCTGCGTGGAGCCCTGGCCCGGCGGCTATACCGATACCGCGCTCTCGGCCTCCGAGCGTTCGAACTACGGCCTTCGCGAATCCGCGCTCGCGCTCAGCCGGAACGGCGAGGGCGGGCCGACCGCGCTCATCACCCACGGTGCCAATCCCGGCCTCGTGTCGCATTTCGTCAAGCAGGCGCTGCTCAACATCGCGGACGATGCGGGTGTCATTACAACCGTGCCGACGACGCGCGGCGAATGGGGCGCGCTGGCCCAGACGCTTTCCGTCAAGGTCATCCACATTGCCGAGCGTGATACGCAGGCCGCCAATGTGCCGAAGGAACCCGGCGAATTCGTCAATACCTGGTCGGTCGAAGGCTTCGTGGGCGAAGGCTGCCAGCCGGCGGAACTGGGCTGGGGCACGCATGAAACGGCCTGGCCGCATGATGCGCGCCGGCATGATTTCGGCTCGGGGGCGGCGATCTATCTGGAACGCCCCGGCGCCTCCACCCGCGTGCGCAGCTGGACGCCGCTCGCCGGCTCCTTCCATGGTTTCCTCATCACCCACAATGAGGCGATTTCCATCGCCGATTACTATACGGTGGAGAGCGGCGCGGGGGTCGCCTATCGCCCGACCGTTCATTACGCCTATCACCCGGCCGATGACGCGGTGCTGTCCCTGCATGAACTGGCCGGCAAGAACTGGCACCTGCAGAGCCGGACGCGCCTGATGATGGACGAGATCGTCTCCGGCATGGACGAACTCGGCGTGCTGCTCATGGGTCATGACCGTGGCGCCTATTGGTACGGCTCGCGGCTCACGATCGATGAAGCGCGCGGGCTCGCGCCCTTCAACAATGCGACCAGCCTGCAGGTGACGGCCTCCGTGCTCGCGGGCGTGATCTGGGCGATCGAGAATCCGGACTGCGGCGTGATCGAGCCGGATGGGATCGACCATGAGCGCATCCTCGCGATCACCCGGCCCTATCTGGGCGAGGTCGTCGGCGTCTATTCGGATTGGACGCCGCTTGCGGACCGTGCGCGGCTCTTCCCCGAGCCGGTCGATCTGAACGAGCCCTGGGCTTTCGGCAATTTCCGCGTGGTCTGAGCTGTCCGGTGAGGGCTTGCGATACCCGGCCCAAGGCGGGTATCAAGGGCTCAATGGGCGGGCGTAGCATAGTGGTAATGCTCTAGCCTTCCAAGCTAGCTAGGAGGGTTCGATTCCCTTCGCCCGCTCCAGCGACGGCCTCAGCCTTTGGGCAGAGCGCGCCCCGCAGGCCTTCGTCCCTGACCCCGGCGGCACCGCCATGCGCGCGCAGTTGCTCATCATGGATCGCAAGAATGATCTGCCGGCTGAGCCAGACCGCCATTCCCGTTTGCACAGGCGTTTAACACGCGATTCCTGAGGCATCCCCGGCTCGGGAACCTTAATCTAATTAATCAATTTTAGAGACTGATGTTCTGAATATAATCGATTTGAGAGACTGAATGGCGAGGCGCACAGTCTGATCACCGACGCGGCAAGACCGCCAGCGTCGATGATCAGGAGGCTAGAATGAGCAAAGTCATGGGTATGATCGTCACGCTCGCGATGCTGGGTGGTGCGTCGGCGGTGGCGCAGCCGGTGCTGGCGGCTCAGGGGGCTCAGGCGGCAGCGCCGCAGCCGGTGGCGGCACTTCCCTCCGCTGACGTGACAACGGGCCAGGCCACGGCCTGGGCGCTGAACATCCCCCAGCAGAAGCCGGCGGTGGCCGTTCCCCAGATCAGCCAAGAGCCGAAGAAGCTTCCGCTCGCAGACTTCGGGCAATGGGATGAGGCCGCATCCGAGAACTGAAATTGACGGACAGCGTCGCGCCCGCCCGCCCAGGACATCATGCCCGGCACAAGGCCGGGGATGATGTCCTGGGTCGCGGCTTTTGTCAGAGGCCGCCGCCGCGGCGGCCGGCGGATGCGCCGAGGCGGAGGCGCAGCGCCTGCAGCTTGATGAAGCCTTGCGCGTCCTGCTGGTTATAGGCGCCCTGGTCATCCTCGAAGGTCACGACCTTCATGGAGTAGAGGCTGTTCGGGCTCTCGCGGCCGATGACCGTCGCATTGCCCTTGTAGAGCTTCATCGTGACGCGGCCGGTGACGGAAGCCTGGCTGGTGTCGATCAGCGCCTGCAGCATCCGCCGCTCCGGGCTGAACCAGAAGCCGTTGTAGATCAGTTCGGCGTAGCGCGGCATCAGGCTGTCCTTGAGATGCGCGGCCTCGCGGTCGAGGGTGATGCTCTCGATGCCCCGGTGGGCGGCGAGCAGGATGGTGCCGCCCGGCGTTTCATAAATGCCGCGCGACTTCATGCCGACGAAGCGGTTCTCGACGAGGTCAAGCCGGCCGATGCCGTTTGCCTTGCCCAGCGCATTGAGCCTGGTCAGCAGCGCCGCCGGAGAGAGCGCCTCGCCGTCGATCGCGACCGCATCGCCGTTGTGGAAGTCGATCGTGATGGTGGTCGCGACATCCGGCGCATCCTCGGGCCGGATGGTGCGCTGATAGACGATCTCATCCGCTTCGACGGCGGGGTCTTCGAGGATCTTGCCCTCGGAAGAGGAGTGCAGGAGGTTGGCGTCAACCGAGAACGGGGCGTCGCCGCGCTTGTCCTTCGTCACCGGGATCTGGTTCTGCTCGGCAAATTCGATGAGCCGGGTGCGGCTCGTCAGGTCCCATTCGCGCCAGGGGGCGATGACCGTGACATCCGGCTTGAGCGCGTAATAGGCGAGTTCGAAGCGCACCTGGTCGTTGCCCTTGCCGGTCGCGCCGTGCGCCACGGCGTCTGCCCCGACCTGTTCCGCGATCTCGATCTGGCGCTGGGCGATGAGCGGCCGCGCGATCGAGGTGCCGAGCAGATACTGGCCCTCATAGAGCGCATTGGCCCGGAACATCGGGAAGACGAAATCCTTCACGAAGGTTTCGCGCAGGTCGTCCACGAAGATCTGCTTTACACCGAACATCTCGGCCTTGCGGCGCGCGGGCTCCAGCTCCTCGCCTTGGCCGAGGTCGGCCGTGAAGGTCACGACTTCGCAGCCGTAGGTCGTCTGCAGCCATTTCAGGATGACGCTGGTGTCGAGCCCGCCCGAATAGGCGAGCACCACTTTCTTCACGGATTTAGCAGCCATCTCGGTCTCCAGTCACTGTCCTTTGCCCAGAGGCATAAGCGGGGGGCGGGGTGGCGACAAGCGCCCGCATCACGATATGGATGTGCATGAGCAAACGGCGTCGATTCAGACGGTCCCTCGTGGTCCTTACCCTGCTGTTAATCCTGATAGGCGGCGCCTGGACCGCCGTGTGGTTCGTGGTCGCCGGGCGGGTCGCCGGGGCGCTCGCCGCCTGGGAGGCGCAGGCCAGGGCCGCGGGCTTCACCATCCGGCATGATCCGCCGGTCAAGACCGGCTGGCCCATGGCGGCCGGCATCCGGCTCGCGCATTTCTCCATCTCGGGCGGCCGGGCCTATCTGCCGGGTGGCTTCTCCTGGGCCGCGGGCCAGGTCACGGTCGCGCGCGACATCCGGCACTTGGACGTTGTTTTCATTGGAGTTGACAGCCGTCAACTTTTGCAGCTGGCGGCGAGACCCGCCATCGCCTTCCAGGCGAAACGAATGATGGCCGAGGCCGAGCTGCTGCCGGGGGGCGGGTTCGGCCTCATCCAGGCCCATGCAACCGGCATCCTCGCGGCATGGCCGGTGCGGGGGGCGGCGCCGCTCCCGGTCGCGATCGCCAACATGGCGGCGGCGGTCCGCATGGACGCCAGCGCCGCGCCCGATCGACCCGCCGTCATCCTGGCCGCCGAACTGCATGGTATCGGCCTGCCGCGCTCGCATATGGCAGCGCTCGGCGCGCCGCGGCTGCTGTCCTTCGACGCCGCACTCTCCGGCCCGGTGTCACCCCCCGGCGGCGCGCAGGGCTCGGCGGCGGCCCTCTGGGCCAAGGCGGGGGGGAGCCTCAGCTTGCGCGCCTTCCGGCTGGAGGATGGGCCGCTCACACTCTCCGGCACCGGCCGCGCCGAGCTGGCGCCGGATCTGAAACCGCGGGCCCAGCTGACGCTGCAGGCGCGGGGACTGGCCCCGGCGCTCAACCGCCTGGCGGCGGCGCGGGTCATGACCGTCCCTGAGGCGCAGGCCATGACGGCGGTGGCCAGCCTCCTCGCGCCCCGGCCGGACGAGCCGCTGGTCGCGCCCTTCACTTTGGATAACGGTCTCGTCAGGCTCGGGGCCATTCCCTTGTTCCGCTGGCCGCAGTAGAGGCGAAGCCGGCCCGAGATCGGCTGGGGATCAATGCGTGAAAGCGGATAGCGAAACGGACCGCGGCGCCTTAAGGGATTTGGCATGAACGATCTTCCTGGCTTCCTCGATAACGGCCGCCCGAATGTCCCGGATCTCGTGGTTCCGCGCGGCGTCACGCCCTTCTACCTGCCCGACCGGCCGGTCCGTGGGCGGCTCGTGCGGCTTGGGCCTCTGGCCGACGCCTTGCTCACCCGTCACAGCCATAACCCCGATGCGGTGACGAAGCTTGCCGGCCGCGCTCTGGCGCTGACCGCGGCCCTGGCGACGGCGCTCAAATTCGCCGGCACCTTCAGCCTCCAGGCCAAGGGCGACGGGCCCGTCGACCTGCTGCTGACCGATTGCACCGACCAGGGCACGCTGCGCGGCTATGCCCGGGCCGACATGGCGCGCCTCGCCGCTCTGGGTGACGCGGATGCCGTGACCGACGCCGCGCTGCTCGGCCAGGGCTATCTCGCCTTCACCGTGGACCAGGGCCCGGAGACCGAGCGGCACCAGGGCATCGTCAGCATCGAAGGCCCGGGCCTCGCGGATATGGCGCTGCATTATTTCACCACGAGCGAACAGTTCCGCTGCGCCATCCATCTCGCCTGCGCCGAGACGCCGGACGGCTGGCGGGCGAGCGCGCTGATCCTGGAGCGCATCGCGGGCGGTGGCGAAGGCAATCTCGCGCTCTCCGCCGACGAACAGGAGGAAAGCTGGAATACGGCTGTCACCCTCGCCGCGACGATCACGGAAGCGGAGCTGCTGGATGATGCGCTGACCGCGGAGCGGCTGCTTTACCGGCTGTTCCATACCGAGGGGGTGGCGGTCGATCGGGCCCGCGCCCTCGGCTATGGCTGCCGCTGCTCACGCGCCAAGCTCACCGGCGTTCTGGAGCAATTTTCCCCCGCGGAACTGGACGAGATGGCGCAGGACGACGGCATCACCATGACCTGCGAATTCTGCAATATGGACTTCTATTTTCCCCGCAGCGATTTGCGCGGACAATCGACCGCGCACGCGTAAGATTTTGTTTAATCGCGTGATTCAGACCTCCGGCTGACCCGCCTCCGGTCATCACGCTCTAGGAGAAGACCTTCGTGAGCCGCTCGATCTTCCGCCATATGCTGCTCGGTGCCGCCCTCACGGTGCCGCTTCTGGTCGCCGGCTGCGCTGAAGAAGAGGGCGTGCCGCAGAGCTTTCCGCCGCTGCGCTACAACTACCTGGCGCCGATTTCCCTCAACGTCGCCTCGATCCAGACCCGGTTGGGTTATGCGCAGGCTCAGGACGGCACGCCGCTCGATGCGATGAGCCCGGAGACCCCGCTGCAGGGGGTGCAGCAGATGCTTCAGGACCGGCTGGTCGCGGGCGGGGCCGGGGGCACGGCGATCATCACCATCAACAGCGCTTCGATCAACCAGGTGAACGATACGGCGGTCGGCAATATCTCCCTGCGCCTGACGGTGGTGTCGGCCGATGGCCGCGCCCGCGGCTACACGGATGCGAGCGTCTCGCGCACCCGCACCATGCCGGATGACACCAGCGAGGACGCGCTGCGGGCGTTCCTCTATTCCATGACGCAGGATCTGGTGAACGCCGAGAATGTCGAGCTTGAGTACCAGATCCGCCAGAACCTTCCGCAATGGCTTGTCGGCGGCGGACCGGCCGCGATCGGCGGACCGGCGGGGCCGACCCCGGTGCAGGCCGAGCCTTTGGGCGGCCCCGGCGCGCCTCCGCCGGGCGCCCCGATGCCGGGCGCGCAGCAGCCCGGAGCACCCCAGCCGCTCGGCACGCCTGCGCCCTCCATGCCGCCCTCCATGCCCGGCATGGCAATGCCTGCGCCGGTTCCGCCCAACTATGCGCCGCCGGATACGATGCCGGGCGGCGATCTCGGCATGCCGCAGGGCAATCCGGTGCCGACCGGCCAGAACTTCGCGGCCCCGCCGCCGGGTGCCCCGATGCCCGGCGCTCAGCCGGGCGCACCCATGCCCCTGACCCCGGCGGCGCCGGCCGGTCAGCTCGTGCCGGTGCAGCCGAACGGCACGATGGGGGCACCTCCGGCGCCCGCACAGGCGGCACCGCCGCCGCCGCCCCCGCCGCCCACGGCCGCCCCTGGCAGCCTGCCGCCGCTGCCGTCGAACATCACGCCCTGAGGGCAAGCCTGTGAGACAAAAAGGCGAGGGTCCGGGTGGACCCTCGCCTTTTTTGCGTGCCGGGCCAGCCCCGGCGCCGGTCGCGCCTCAGCGGGCGGTGCCGCCCACGGTCAGCCCCGCCATCTTGAGATGCGGCTGGCCGACGCCCACCGGCACGCCCTGGCCCTGCTTGCCGCAGGTGCCGATGCCGGGGTCGAGCGCCATGTCGTTGCCGATCATCGTGACCTTGGTCAGTGCGTCCGGGCCGTTGCCGATGATCGTGGCACCCTTCACCGGGGCGCCGAGCTTGCCGTCCTCGATGAGATAGGCTTCGGAGGCCGAGAAGACGAACTTGCCCGATGTAATATCAACCTGACCGCCACCGAAGTTCACTGCATAGAGGCCGCGCTTCACCGAACGGATCATTTCTTCCGGCGAATGCTGGCCATTCAGCATGATGGTGTTGGTCATGCGCGGCATGGGGGCATGGGCATAGGATTTGCGGCGGCCATTGCCCGTCGCGCGCATGTTCATCAGCCGCGCATTCAGCCGGTCCTGAATGTAGCCGACGAGGATGCCGTCCTCGATCATGACCGTGCGGCTGGTCGGCGTGCCTTCGTCATCGACGGTGAGGCTGCCGCGGCGGTCGGGGAGCGTCCCGTCATCAACGACGGTGACCCCGGGGGAGGCGACGCGCTGGCCGAGGAGGCCCGCGAAGGCCGAGGTCTTCTTGCGGTTGAAATCGCCCTCAAGCCCGTGGCCGATCGCCTCATGCAGCAGGATGCCGGGCCAGCCGCTGCCGAGCACGACCTCCATCTCGCCCGCCGGGGCGGCGATGCTGTCAAGATTGAGGAGTGCTTGGCGCAGAGCCTCATCGGCCGCGGCGCGCCAGATGCTGCCGTCCATGACCTGGGCATAGGAGAAGCGGCCGCCGGTGCCGAAGCTGCCGGTCTCCCGCCGACCGTCCTGCTCCACGACCACGGAGACGCTGAGGCGGACGAGGGGTCTGAGATCCGCGACCCGGCTGCCATCGGCACGGAGGATCTGCACCGCCTGCCATTCGCCCGTGAGGGAGGCCATGACTTGGGTCACGCGCGGATCGCTCGCGCGCGCATAGGCGTCGATCTCCGAGAGAAGGGCGGCGCGGACCGCGAATTCGGTCGTGCGCAGCGGATTGTCCCCGCTGTAGAGGCGCTGGTTGGTGGCCTGGGGCGCGGCCATGACCATGCCGGAATGGCCGGCACGGACGGCGCGCACGCTCTCCGCCGCGCGGCCGAGGGCGGCTTCCGAGATCTCGCCGGCATGGGCATAGCCGGTCGCCTCGCCCGAGACCGCGCGGAGGCCGAAGCCCAGCGCGGTGTCGGAACTCGCGGTGCGGATGCGGCCGTCTTCGAGTGCCAGGGCCTCGCTCTCCCGGTATTCCAGGAAGAGTTCGCCATCATCCGCGCCGGCGAGCGTTTCCTGCACCAGCCGTTCGGCGGCATCGCGGTCGAGCGCGCTGCTCGCCTGGCCGAAGAACAGCCCGTCGGTGGTTTCCAAAGGCGTGGCGGAGGGCAGCATGGGCGGGGAACCTTCACGAATGGGTGGGCAAGAAGCCCCTGGCCGCCAGATGTGGCGATGCCAGATGCCTATTGCACCACCTCCCTCCCCAAGCCCGCAAGCGTCCTGTCATGCGGAGCCGGCGCGGCCCCCTCAATGAAGGGTGAGGTTGACGCCGACGTGGCGGATGCCGGGCCGGGTGGCGAGGCCGCCCGCCTGGACGACACGGACCGAATGAAGCTTGCCGTCGATCTCGCGCTCCCAGAAGGCGAGGAAGCGGCGGAGCGCCGGATAGTCGGGCGGTAGGTCCAGCTGCTGCCAGACATAGCTTTGCAGCACGGCCGGGTGGTCCGGCAGGTGATAAAGGATTTCCGCCGTCGTCAGGCGCCAGTCACGCAAGTGCAGGCCAAGGCTCATGTTGTCTCCTTATCCTGGGATGTGGGCGCGATACCCTGCGGCCGCGGGCCGTCTGCCTCTTCGGCTGACAGGAGGATGACAAAATCATCGTTTTGTCACAAGAAAAAACACAGCGATATCAGCATATTAGCACTCAATGCTTCAGAGTGCTGCCTAATACGTTGACAGGCCGGAGGGCTGTGTCTAGATCACTGGCACTCTCGCGATGAGAGTGCCAAACCGCGTCGGGCGGTGCCGCTTTCTGGGTCGCCCGCGGGTTCAGAGCTTCAACACAGCCATTCAGGAGCGATCCGAATGAAGTTCCGTCCTCTACACGACCGCGTCGTTGTTCGCCGCCTGACCGCGGAAGAGAAGACTGCCGGCGGCATCATCATCCCCGATACCGCCAAGGAAAAGCCGATGGAAGGCGAAGTGGTCGCCGTTGGCCCCGGCGCCCGCAACGAGCAGGGCGCGATCGTCGCGCTCGACGTGAAGGCTGGTGACCGCATCCTGTTCGGCAAGTGGTCCGGCACCGAGGTGAAGATCGATGGTGAAGAACTCCTGATCATGAAGGAGTCCGACATCATGGGTGTGGTCGCCTAATTCTGCGCGGGCGGCCTGACGGGCGCCTCCGCATTCCCGATCCTGTCTATCCAATAAGAAGGACGTAGTCCAATGGCAGCGAAAGACGTTCGCTTCTCCACCGATGCCCGCACCCGCCTGCTGCGCGGCGTGGACATCCTGGCCGACGCCGTGAAGGTGACGCTGGGCCCCAAGGGCCGCAATGTCGTGATCGACAAGAGCTTCGGCGCCCCGCGCATCACCAAGGACGGTGTGACGGTCGCGAAGGAAATCGAACTCGCCGACAAGTTCGAGAACATGGGCGCCCAGATGGTGCGCGAAGTGGCCTCGAAGACCAACGACCTCGCCGGTGACGGCACCACGACGGCGACCGTTCTGGCCCAGTCGATCGTGCGCGAAGGCCTGAAGGCCGTTGCCGCCGGCATGAACCCGATGGACCTGAAGCGCGGCATCGACAAGGCCGTCGGCCTCGTCGTCAGCGAGCTGAAGACCCGCTCGAAGAAGATCAACTCCCCGTCCGAGACCGCTCAGGTCGGCACGATCTCCGCCAATGGCGAGGCCGATATCGGCCAGAAGATCTCCGAAGCCATGCAGAAGGTTGGCAACGAGGGCGTGATCACCGTCGAAGAGAGCAAGGGCATTGAGACCGAGCTCGACGTCGTCGAGGGCATGCAGTTCGACCGCGGCTATGTTTCTCCGTATTTCATCACGAATCCGGAGAAGATGGTTGCCGATCTCGACAGCCCCTACATCCTGATCCACGAAAAGAAGCTCTCCGGCCTGCAGCCGATGCTGCCGCTGCTGGAAGCCGTCGTGCAGTCCGGCAAGCCGCTGCTCATCATCGCGGAAGACGTCGAAGGTGAGGCTCTGGCCACCCTCGTCGTCAACAAGCTGCGTGGCGGCCTCAAGATCGCGGCCGTGAAGGCTCCGGGCTTCGGCGACCGCCGCAAGGCCATGCTGGAAGACATCGCCATCCTCACCGGTGGCCAGGTCATCAGCGAAGATCTCGGCATCAAGCTTGAGACGGTAACGCTGAACATGCTCGGCCGCGCCAAGAAGGTGCTGATCGAGAAAGAGAACACCACGATCGTCGAAGGCGTCGGCAAGAAGGAAGACATCACCGGTCGCTGCGCGCAGATCCGCGCCCAGATCGAGGAGACGACCTCCGACTACGACCGCGAGAAGCTCCAGGAGCGTCTGGCGAAGCTCGCCGGTGGCGTGGCCGTGATCCGCGTCGGCGGTTCGACCGAAGTCGAGGTGAAGGAGCGCAAGGACCGCGTTGACGACGCGCTGCATGCGACCCGCGCCGCGGTTGAGGAAGGCATCGTTCCGGGTGGTGGTGTTGCCCTGGCCCGCGCGTCCAAGATTCTGGACGGCGTGAAGGGCGAGAACTCCGACCAGCAGTTCGGCATCGAGATCATCCGCAAGGCGATCCAGTCTCCGCTGCGCCAGATTGCCGAGAACGCGGGTGCCGATGGCGCCGTGATCGCCGGCAAGACCCTGGAGAAGGACGAGTACAACTGGGGCTATGACGCCCAGACCGGCGAGTTCAAGGATCTCGTCGCGGCTGGCATCATCGACCCGGCGAAGGTCGTGCGCACGGCCCTGCAGGACGCCTCCTCGGTTGCCGGCCTGCTCATCACCACCGAAGCGATGGTGGCCGAGAAGCCGGAGAAGAAGGCTCCGGCTGGCGGCCCCGGCGCCGGCGGCATGGGCGGCATGGGCGATATGGACTTCTAAGACCGCAGCGGGCGATCGCCGGGGAAAAAAAGTCTTTTACCCGGCGATTTCCGTTATGGTTAAGGAACAAGGGGCAAGCTCGGCTTGCCCCTTTTTCTATGTCAGCCCTAGGATTTTCAGGGTCATTGACAACCCGTGCCCTTTTCTGCATGGCTAATGCGCATTCAAATTCTGGCCTCCCCTTGTTGCGCCTCTGTCTGGCGGCGTCGTCAAGTCTGAAAGGCCCGATTGTTGCGGCGCGGTTTATCTGAGACGGAGATGGTTACAACTATGGCGATCGGTACTGTGAAGTGGTTCAACACCACGAAGGGCTTTGGTTTCATCATGCCCCAGGATGGCGGCAAGGATGTATTCGTGCACATCACGGCGGTTCAGGCCGCTGGCCTTCGTGGCCTCAATGAGGGCCAGAAGGTAAGCTACGAAGTTGCGATGGAACGCGGCAAGGCGGCTGCCACGAACCTCAAGGCCATCTGAGCTGTTCTTTTGTGGCCTTTGCCGGCTGCTCAGAACCGTGCACGGACGGTAGGGCGCGCCTAAAGGCGCGCCCTTTTTTCGTGCGCTCAGCGGACGACCCGCAGGCGGGGACGGTCGGCGCGGCAGAGCGCGCGGTAGATGGCGAGATAGTCACTCGCCATACGCCGTGCGGTAAAGCGCGTCTCAAAGGTCTCCCGCACGCGGGCGCGTGACAGGTCGGGCAGGTGGCGCAGCGCCGCGATGGCGCTTGTCTCGTCTTCAACGATGAAGCCGGTCACGCCGTCCTCGATGACTTCCGGCACGGAGCCGTGGTTATAGGCGATCACCGGCGTGCCGCAGGCCATGGCCTCGATCATCACCAGGCCGAAGGGCTCGGGCCAGTCGATCGGCATGAGCAGGGCCAGCGCGCCGCTCAGGAAGGCGGGCTTCTGGGCTTCGTTGATTTCGCCGACGAGTTCGACGCCGTCGCCCTCCGCGATCAGCGGTTCGATCACGGTTTCGAAATAATCAAGATCGACCTTGTCGACCTTGGCCGCGATCTTGAGCGGAATGCCGGCGGCGCGGGCGATGCGGATGGCACGGTCGGGGCGCTTTTCCGGGCAGATCCGGCCGAGAAAGGCGAGATAGGACGGCGTCACGGGCTGCGGCGTCAGCAGATCGGCAGGCAGGCCGTGCAGCACGGTGCCGACGTAGTTCGCCTCCTTCAGGGGGCGACGTTGCGAATCAGAAATGGAAATCACGTTCATCGGCGGCAGCGCCGCGTACACCGGCTTCAGCTCCGGCAGATCCAGGCGGCCATGGAGGGTCGTGACGAAGGGAATGCCGTGGCGCGCGAAGAGCGAGGCCGGCCAGTAATCGAGATGGAAGTGCAGGACATCGAACTCGTCGGCGCGCTGGCGCACCCGTTCCAGCAGCAAAGCGAGCGGGGCCAGGCCGTCCCGGATCGTGGGGTCGAGGCGCAGCGCCTGCGGCCAGACCGCGTCCAGCTCTGCGGCGGTCACGGAATCGCCACTGGCAAAAAGGGTGACGTCATGGCCGAGGCCGACAAGCTCTTCGGTCAGGTAGGACACGACACGTTCGGTGCCGCCATAGAACTTGGGAGGAACCGCTTCGGCCAAAGGTGCGATCTGGGCAATCCGCATGCTATTGTCTCCTGCGTCAGCGAGGCATCTGCCTTGCAGGAACAACAGCTAGAGCGGGTTTCTGGCCTTGCTGTGACGCTGGCCTGCCATACTTGCCTCATTTGCCGGGTAAAAACCCGAGCCCCGCGGGGCCATGCGGGGATGCCCGCCGATCACAAGATGGTGCGATGCAGCGATCAACAAAAAACCCGCCGATCAGGGCGGGTTTTTTCGAATGAGCCTTGGCGCGGGCTTAGAACCCTTCACGCTCCAGGCGCTTGCGCTCCATCTTGCGAGCGCGGCGAACGGCTTCCGCGGCTTCACGCGCGCGACGCTCGGACGGCTTCTCGAAATGACGACGCAGCTTCATTTCGCGGAAGATTCCTTCGCGCTGCATCTTCTTCTTAAGCGCCTTCAGCGCCTGATCGACATTGTTGTCACGAACGAGAACCTGCACCTGGCCGCCTGCTCCACCACAAGGAATTGCTATAAGGGTCGGGACGACAAGGCATCGTGCACATCCCGGATCAGGCGGGCGCTATATCATGTCCTATCGCCTGCTCCAAACCCTTTCCGTTTTGCATTTGCTGGAGTTGACATTGGCTATTCTCAAGATCGCCCGGATGGGCCACCCGGTTCTGCTGCAGGAGGCGGCTCCCGTGGCGGATGTGACGGTGCCGGAGATTCAGCGCCTCATCGAGGATATGATCGAAACCATGCAGGATGCCGGCGGGATCGGCCTCGCGGCCCCGCAAGTTCATGTTCCGCTTCGTCTTTTTGTCTTTCATGTGCCGGCCGAGCGGGCGGCCGGAGAGGGGGCGGAGCCGGGCTTCGAGGGGCTTGCGCCGCAGGCCCTGATCAACCCGCAGATTACGCCGATCGACACCGAGAAGCGCCTCGGCTGGGAAGGCTGTCTTTCCATCCCGGGGCTTCGCGCGGCGGTTCCCCGCTTCGCGCAGATCACCTATACCGGGCTTGACCGGGCGGGGCAGCGCATCGAGCGGCGGGCACAGGGCCTCCATTCGGTGGTTATCCAGCACGAATATGATCACCTCGACGGCATCCTCTATCCCATGCGCATGACCGATTTCTCGCTCATGGGATTCAATGAGGAACTCGCGCGCTTTCAGCCGGCTCTGCCAGCATGAGGAGATGTGAGAGATGACCGAGACACCGGACCCGGTTCTTGACCCCGGTCAACTGGCGGCGCTGGAGGTGATGTTGCCGCTGGTGCCGCTCCATGGCTGGACCCGCCGCGCCCTCGAGCAAGGCCTGGCCGAGGCGGGGCGGGACGCGGGCGAGGCCGCCTGGCGCTTTCCGGGCGGCGGGCGCGAGATGATCGAAGTCTTCTTCGCCCGCGCCCTGCAGCAGGCCGTGCTCGCCGCCGCGCCACAGGTCGCGAGCGAAATGCGCCTGACCAAGCGGGTCAGGGCCATCGTCGCCGCCCTGTTCGCGGAACTTGGCCCCCACAAGGAGGCCGTGCGCCGGGCGGTTGCCTGGCTCATCCTGCCCATGCACGCGCCACTCTCCGCGCAGGTCATGGCGCGCTGCGTCAACGGTATCTGGGAGGCGGCCGGGGACCAGGCGGCCGACGCCAGCCGCTACACCAAGCGCGCGACCCTGGCCGTGATCTTGCTGCCGACACTGCTGTTCTGGCTGTCGGACATCGATTTCGACAACGAGTCGACGCTGGCTTTCTTCGATCGCCGGCTGCGCGGCGTGGGCCGCATCGGGCGGATCAGGGCGAGGCTGCGCGAGGCGTGCGGGCGGGTCGCGGGGCCGCGCGCCCAGAGGCGGGGGCAGCCCGCCGCATGAGGCCCCTCTGCCCCCGGCCGTGGGCCTGAAGGTCGCGCCATGCCCCGTGTCCGCATCGTTCACGCGACGGAATACAGCTACGTGCGGCCGGTCGTCCTGACCGAGCATCGCCTGATGATGCGCCCGCGCGACAGCCATGACCTGCGGCTGCTCAATGCAACGCTCGGCATCCTGCCGGGCGGCGCCCGCATGCGCTGGGCCCATGACGTTTTCGGCAATTCCGTCTGCTTTCTGGATTGGAAGGGCGCGGCCGCAGATAGGCTGCGCATCGTCTCGGAACTCGAGCTGCAGCATTACCCGGTGAGCGCGGAGCTGCCGATTGATCCCGCGGCCGAGACCTATCCCTTCCGCTATGCCGGGCATGAGTATCCGGATCTGGGCCGGCTGATCGAGCCGCATCATCCGGACCCTGACCGCCGTCTGGAGGCCTGGGCCCGCCGGTTCCTGCGGCGCGAGGGCACGACCCCGACCTGGGAGGTGCTCAATGCGATGACCCAGGCTATCAAGGCAGACTTCATCTACGAGGCGCGCGAGGCCGAGGGAATCCAGGCGCCGCTCCAAACCCTCGCGACGGGCCGCGGCGCTTGCCGCGACTTCGCGGTGCTGATGATGGAGGCCACCCGCGCGCTCGGCTTCGCTGCCCGCTATGTGTCCGGCTACCTCTATGACGCGGCGCTGGTCGACAGCCTGGCCCCGGTGGTGGGCGGCGGCGCCACCCACGCCTGGTGCGCGATCTACCTGCCCGGTGCCGGCTGGGTGGAATATGACCCGACCAATGGCCTCATCGCCGGCCGCAATCTCATCCGTGTCTGCGCGGCGCGCGAGCCGCGTCAGGCAGCGCCTCTGACCGGAGGATACATCGGTGGCCCCCAGGACTTCCAGGCCATGACGGTGACGGTGGAAGTGACCGTCGGGGACCCTGCGGCCGCGGCGGGCGAAGGCCTGCCGGAAGAAGCGGAAATTATGGCCGATGCGGGCGAAACCGACGGGAATGCGACGTCATCTGCCGGCGCGGGCAGCCCGCGCGCCGGCGCGTCCGACGATCCTGATCTCACAGCCCCTTGAGCTAGCGCAAAGCGCTTCCTACCTTGCTTGCTATAAGGGGCAGGGCTGTTGCCTGATGAGGGGCAGCGCTGTCAGTCGCCTTGAGTATAGGGACAGATGTCATGGATATTGAAAAGTTCACCGAGCGGTCGCGCGGCTTCCTGCAAGCGGCGCAGACGATTGCCATCCGCGAGTTTCACCAGCGGATCACCCCGGACCATCTATTGAAAGCCTTGCTGGATGACCCCGAAGGGGCAGCCTCCGGCCTGATCCGGGCGGCCGGCGGCGACCCGGCCTCGGCGCAGCGCGCGATCGATGCCGAAATCGCCCGCCAGCCCAAGGTGCAAGGCGGCGGCGCCGGCCAGCCGCAGATCACGCCCGACCTCGTGCGGGTGCTGGATGCCGCGCAGACCGCGGCGCAAAAAGCGGGCGACGACTATGTCGCGCAGGACCGTCTCCTCGTGGCCCTGGCCGCGAGCGATGGCCCGGCCGCACGCGCCTTGCGCGATGCCGGGGCGACCGCCCAGGCGCTGGACCGTGCGGTGAACGACCTGCGCAAGGGCCGCCGCGTCACCAGCCAGAGTGCCGAATCAACCTTCGATGCGCTGAAGAAATACGCCCGCGACGTGACGGAGCTGGCGCGCAACGGCAAGCTCGATCCCGTCATCGGGCGGGACGAGGAAATCCGCCGCACCATTCAGGTGCTGGCGCGGCGGACGAAGAACAACCCGGTGCTGATCGGCGAGCCCGGCGTGGGCAAGACCGCGATTGTCGAGGGGCTCGCCTCCCGCATCGTCAACGGCGACGTGCCGGAGGCGCTGAAGAACAAGAAGCTGCTGGCACTCGACCTCGGCGCCATGGTGGCGGGCGCGAAGTTCCGCGGCGAGTTCGAGGAGCGGCTGAAAGCCGTGCTGCAGGAAATCGAGGCGGCGCAGGGCGAGGTCGTCCTCTTCATCGACGAAATGCATACCCTGGTCGGCGCCGGCAAGGCCGACGGCGCGATGGACGCCTCCAACCTGCTGAAGCCGGAACTCGCCCGCGGCGCGCTGCATTGCATCGGGGCCACGACGCTCGACGAATACCGCAAGCATGTCGAGAAGGACGCGGCGCTCGCCCGGCGGTTCCAGCCGGTTTTCGTGGGCGAGCCTTCGGTTGAGGACACGATTTCCATCCTCCGCGGCATCAAGGAGAAATACGAGCTGCATCACGGCGTGCGCATCAGCGACGGCGCGCTGGTGGCGGCGGCGACCTTGTCCAACCGCTATATCGCGGATCGCTTCCTGCCGGACAAGGCGATCGACCTTGTCGACGAGGCGGCGAGCCGGCTGCGCATGCAGGTGGACAGCAAGCCCGAGGAGCTGGACGAGCTCGACCGGCGGCTGCTGCAGCTGAAGATCGAGCGCGAGGCGTTGAAGCGTGAGGAAGACGCGGCGTCGCGGGACCGGCTGGAGAAGCTGGAGCGGGAACTCTCTGACCTTCAGGAGCGCTCGGATGCGCTGACCACGGCCTGGCGGAACGAGAAGGAACGTCTGCAGGGCGCGCAGAAGCTGAAGGAGAAGCTGGACCAGGCCAGGAGCGAGGTGGAGGTGGCGCAGCGCCGCGGCGACCTCGGCCGGGCGTCGGAGCTCCTCTATGGCGTCATTCCGCAGCTGGAGCGCGAGATCGCTGAGAGCCAGTCCGACGGCCGGCTGGTCAACGAAGCGGTGACGGAGGAGCAGATCGCCTCTGTGGTCTCCCGTTGGACCGGCGTGCCGATGGAGCGGATGCTGGAAGGCGAGCGCGCCAAGCTGCTGCGCATGGAGGATGAGCTGCGCCGCCGCGTGGTCGGGCAGGAGGATGCGCTGCGCGCCGTCGCCAACGCGGTCAGGCGGGCGCGGGCCGGATTGCAGGACCCGAACCGTCCGATCGGCAGTTTCCTCTTCCTCGGCCCCACGGGTGTCGGCAAGACCGAACTGACCAAGGCGCTGGCGGGCTTCCTCTTCGATGACGAGAAGGCGCTGCTCCGCGTCGACATGAGCGAGTT
>CAWIBZ010000006.1:272500-302500 GCA_963834475.1 uncultured Alphaproteobacteria bacterium
AAAGCCGTAGTCGATGGGAATCAGGTGAATATTCCTGAGCCTGCTGGAAGTGACGAATGCAAGATGTTGTCAGGGCTTATTGGATTGTCCTGGCTTTTTGAGCATTCCGGGAAATAGCTCCAGCATATAGACCGTACCCGAAACCGACACAGGTGGACTGGTAGAGCATACCAAGGCGCTTGAGAGAACCATATCGAAGGAACTAGGCAAATTGCTCGCGTAACTTCGGGATAAGCGAGACCCGTTTGTGGGCAACCATGGGCGGGTGGCACAGAGCAGGGGGTAGCGACTGTTTAGTAAAAACACAGGGCTCTGCGAAATCGAGAGATGACGTATAGGGTCTGACGCCTGCCCGGTGCCGGAAGGTTAAGAGGAGGTGTGCAAGCACTGAATTGAAGCCCCGGTAAACGGCGGCCGTAACTATAACGGTCCTAAGGTAGCGAAATTCCTTGTCGGGTAAGTTCCGACCTGCACGAATGGCGTAACGACTTCCCCACTGTCTCCGGTATGGGCTCAGCGAAATTGAATTCCCCGTGAAGATGCGGGGTACCCGCGGTCAGACGGAAAGACCCTATGAACCTTTACTGCAGCTTTGCAGTGGCATCAGGGGAGCACTGTGTAG
Organism: uncultured Alphaproteobacteria bacterium; assembly: GCA_963834475.1. Taxonomy (GTDB): domain Bacteria; phylum Pseudomonadota; class Alphaproteobacteria; order Acetobacterales; family Acetobacteraceae; genus Acidisoma. Next base: position 273,123 of record CAWIBZ010000006.1, read on the forward strand.
GATAGGTGGGAGGCTTTGAAGCCGGGGCGCTAGCTTCGGTGGAGCCATCCTTGAAATACCACCCTGGGCGCTTCTGATGTCTAACCGAGACCAGTTATCCTGGTCCGGGACCCTGCATGGTGGGCAGTTTGACTGGGGCGGTCGCCTCCCAAAGTGTAACGGAGGCGCGCGATGGTGGGCTCAGGCCGGTCGGACATCGGCTGCTGAGTGCAATGGCATAAGCCCGCCTGACTGTGAGAGCGACAGCTCGATCAGAGACGAAAGTCGGCCATAGTGATCCGGTGGTCCCGCGTGGAAGGGCCATCGCTCAACGGATAAAAGGTACTCTAGGGATAACAGGCTGATCTCCCCCAAGAGTCCACATCGACGGGGAGGTTTGGCACCTCGATGTCGGCTCATCACATCCTGGGGCTGGAGCAGGTCCCAAGGGTTCGGCTGTTCGCCGATTAAAGTGGTACGTGAGCTGGGTTTAGAACGTCGTGAGACAGTTCGGTCCCTATCTGCCGTGGGTGAAGGAGACTTGAGAGGATTTGTCCCTAGTACGAGAGGACCGGGATGAACAGACCTCTGGTGTACCGGTTGTCGCGCCAGCGGCACAGCCGGGTAGCTAAGTCTGGACGGGATAACCGCTGAAAGCATCTAAGCGGGAAACCCACCTCAAAACGAGGTCTCCCCGAGGGTCGTGGTAGACCACCACGTCGATAGGCCGGATGTGAAAGCGCGGTAACGCGTGCAGCTAACCGGTCCTAATCACCCAATAGGCTCATCACTCACCACCTCGCACAGCAATCATCCAACCATCCTCTGAATTTTTGGCCCGCCGCCGCCGATCCAACCCGGCAGGCCAAAAATTAGAAAAGCAAGCACGCACATCCCTCTCTCTCACTGACCTTCATCGGCGCCTGCGCCGATGAAAGCGCGCCAAACCCCGTTCGCACACCCCAAAGGGTGGGTTGGACGACCTGGTGGCCATAGCGGGGAGCCTAAACCCGATCCCATCCCGAACTCGGCCGTTAAATTCCCCAGCGCCCATGGTACTGCGTCTTAAGACGCGGGAGAGTAGGTCGCCGCCAGGCCTTCCAACCCACCCTTTGCTCCTTCTCACTCACCCCCGCGGGGTGGAGCAGCCCGGTAGCTCGTCAGGCTCATAACCTGAAGGTCACAGGTTCAAATCCTGTCCCCGCAACCAAATCACCCCCCAAGGCGCCCAGCATAAGCTCGGCGCCCTTTTTGCGTTGGGACATCCCCGCGGGACATTGCCAATAGAATTCGGTCCATTACAACCTGTCTGGGCTGAGCCCGATGCGGCATAGTCGGTGCGGGATGGGCCAGCGACCAGGCTGCGACGACCCGGACGATCATTATCGGCAAAATGGCAACAGGATCTGCCACCGGCATGAAAATTGCGACGTTTGACGTACTGCTCGATTACCGCTCCGCGCAACTCGATGATCAACGCGTGGAAGACGAGCTTGGAAGAATTGTCCGGGAGCAACGCATTGTCGACATTGCGGGACGGGCCACGCTCGTCCTCCCCGACTCGGTTCGGCTCCCGCCGGAGCTGACGCCGGAGCGCGTCGCCGTGTTTCAAGATCCGCGACTGGCAATGGCCAGTGCGCTCCATGAGGCGGAATGGAACGGGCGCGCGCTTGTTGTCATCAAACAGATGGCGGGATGGAGCAATCTGACGATTGCGGCTCTCCTGGAACATGCCGACGCCGATCCGATGGTCGGTACCGTGCAGGGGCGATTTGTCTCCCTTTCGGCAGACCGGTTTTATTCATTGCCCTGGGAGCCGGGATTCACCATCCCATGCTCCGCCATAAATTATCTTCCCGATTACTACCTGACGGTGGAGTTTGATTCGAGCTTCGTTGTCATCACCCCGCAGGGGGTGCGCAACGCCCCGCGCATGGAGGCGCTGCCGCAGCCCTTCGACTACGCGCATGTCTATCGCGGCCTGCGTCGTCGTGGCTTGCGCAATCTGGTTTGCAACCGGGTCCTCGTTCCGACCGGGCATCCGCCTGAATTGACCTATCATCAGCCGTCCGCCGTCGAACCCGGTGGTCACGATGCAGCGGCGGATCAGTCGCGGCATTTGCTGGCCGAAATGCCGGAACATCGGCTGGAAACCATTATGGCCGGTGCGTTCACTCCCGCCGGCAAGCCGCGCCTGCTGATCGATTGCCGTGGCATGCAGGCCTGTTTCAATGGCACCGCCGTATGCGTTCTCGGCTTTTTGGAGGGCTTCAAGGCACTGGCGGACAATCCTTTCGCCGTCGTCGTCCTGGTCAGCGAGGAGGCAGCGCATTTCCATCGGCTTGCAGAAACCTTCGGCGATTTCGACATCATGACCGGCGGCCTGCAGGGCACCTATTTCGCGGCGGTTCTGATGAACCAGCCATGGTCGGTCGATACGCTGCGCGACTACAACTATATTTCCTGGCTCAGCCTCTACAATATGCTGGACACCATCGCCTGGGACATCAGCCGCGGCGCCCCGCCGGGCCTCAGCCGCGCCTGGCGGCTGCTCGGCCAGACGGCGGATGCGATCCTGTTCAATTCCGCCTACAGCCGCGACCGCTACAGGTTCCGCTTTCACCCCGATGAGCGCATCCCGCTGGTCGTCACCCACCACAGCACGCTGCCATCGGAAATCGTGGGGACGCATGCGCCTGTCGACCGCGATCCTGTGAACCCGTTTCTTTTCGTCGTCGGCAACGAATACGACCACAAGGCCATGGATCAAACCCTTGAGACCCTGGCCGATGCCTTTCCCTTTACCCAGATTGTCGCACTCGGCATCAGCACCTCGCCCCATGCGAATGTCGAGGCTTTAGCCGGCGGGACGCTGTCGGCCGCGCGCGTGGCAGAACTCTACAGAACCGCCAAAGTGGTCGTTTTTCCCTCCCATTATGAAGGCTTTGGCCTGCCGGTCGTGGAAGCGCTCGCCTGGGGCAAGCCTGTCCTGGTCCGGTCCTCGCCGCTGTGGGAGGAGATTGCCGGCTTAAGCTCGCGCGCCGGGCTGATCACCCGCTTCCGTTCGGAGGGCGAACTGCTTGAAAAGGTCGCCGGCCTGCTCTCCGCGCCTCTGCCGACGCCATCGGCCGCGGCGGGCAGCGAGACAAGCTGGGCGCAATGTGCCGGGCAGATTGTCGATACGGTGGAACGGCTGGCATTGTCGGCCGACCGGAATGGATGGGCGAAACATCGTGCCGTCCTGGCTTAGTGGTCCGGCCCGACTTCATCTCCTGAGAATTGTATCATGACCGAACAGTTTCCTCTTGCTGTGCTGACTGAGGCGGTTGACGGGCGGTATGGAAAGATCCGCTTTTTTGCCAATGATCCGGTGGTCGGGCAGGCGTTGCGGCTGTACGGCGAGTGGGCCCAGGTCGAACTCGAATTTTTCGAAAAGCTGATTCCCGACGGTGGCACCGTGCTGGATATCGGCGGTTATGTCGGGACCCACGCACTGGCTTTCAGCCATTTCGTCGGGCCGCATGGCAAGGTTTATACCTTCGAGCCCCAGCCTGCGTCCTTCAGGCTGTTGACCGAAAATCTGGCCGCCAATGGCGCCGCCCAGGTGGTCGCCAGCCAGGCTGCCGTGGGCAAGGCGCCCGCCGTCATTGAATTGCCGTCCCTCAATATCGGACAGATCGGCAGTTTCGGCTCCTTTTCGGTCCACGAGGGCGAAGGGGCCGGGACCCTCACTGACATGTTTTCGGTCAATCTCGTCACGGTCGATCAGCTGGATCTCGCGCGCTGCGACTTCATGAAAGTCGATGTCGAAGGCATGGAAAGCGAAGTCATCGACGGCGCCGTCTCCGTCATCACCCGCTTGCAGCCGATCGTCTACGCCGAATGCAATTCGGTCGATGCGGGCGCATCCACGCTGAGATCGCTGAAGGCGCTCGGCTACAAGACCTATCTGCATGTCGTCGACGCCTTCAACGCGGACAATTTCAAGGGCGCCGCGACGAACATTTTCGGCCCCTGCAAGGAAGTCGGCATTCTCGGGCTGCCGCCCAACCGCGCGCACCTGGCACGGCGCTTCTCCAGTCCGAAATGGACGACATTCGACGTCGAAACGCTCGACGACCTTGTCTACGGCATGCTGCAAAAGCCGCAATACGGTGACGAAGTGCTGCGCGCTGGCGCAGCCGCGAAGGCCGGCGGCATGGTGGTGCAGGAGCCCGAGCTGCGGCACGCTTTGGCAGAGGTCGAGGCGCTACGCGCGGAAGGCACTGCGGCATACAAGGAGATCGAGCTGCTGCGCCACTCCCTGGCCGAGTCCGAGGCGCGGCACACGCACGCCGAAGCGGCACGCAAGGAGATCGAGCTGCGGCACGACCTGGCCGAAACCGAGCTGCGGCACGCCCTTGCGGAGGTCGAAGTGAAACGCGATGAGGCCGAGGCGGCCCGCGCGGAGATCGAGAGGCAGCGGACCCGTGCTGAGACCGAGCTCAGGCACGCCGAGGCGGCGGGGGCAGCCCAGGTCGAACAGGTCCGCGCCGAAGTGAAGGTGGCCAATGCCAGGGCAGATCAGCACCATGCCGCATTGGTGGAGGAACAGAACGCGCGGGAGCGCGACCGTGTTGCCTATATGCATGAGCGCGATCTGTTGCGCGCCACCGCGCAGATGCTGCAACCGCAGGCGAATGAGCTTGCCCGCATCCGACTGTCCCTCGTCTACAAGATGGTCTGCAGGCTCATCAGCGTCGAACTTCGCCTGCGTGGAAAATTGCGCCCGCGCGAGCGCCTGGGGCGGCTCAAATCGGCCCTGATCCGGCCTGAACGGCCGCGCCTCGTCATCGAACCCGCCGTTGCCCAGGGCAGCGCCGTTCTCATCGAGGCAAGCCCCGCCCCCATAGCGGCAGAACTGCCCCCGCTGCGGACCCACCCGATTACGTTGGGCTCCGGCCTGCCAGTCCACAGCGAACGCCCCTTGCTGCTGTGCCTCAGCCATGTGGCGCCCTGGCCGCCGCGGGCCGGCAACGAGTATCGCATCCACCGCCTGCTGACATGGGCAAAACACGCCGGTTATGATCTGGCGGTTGTGCTCTGCCCTTTGCCCGGTGAGGAGATGACACAAGCCGCCGAGGCCGTGCTGGCTGGTGTCTACGACAACCTTCTGGTGGTCGACCGCGGCGGCCACATCCGCCATTCGGTCGCGCGTGACGATCTCGCACAGGCGGTTGACGCGCTGAACAACAGGAAGGCAGGGAACTATCCCGGCAGAAACGGGCATCTGGGCGAAAAGATCAACGAGATCCTGACCGTCTTTGCTCCGGATGCCTTGCTTGAATTGCTGCATGAGATAGATCAGCGAAACATCGTCAGGATCTACTGGATAAATTACGTCTTCATGAGCCGTGCTTTCGATGTCATCGAAAGCCAAGCGCTGACGCTCATCGACACGCACGATGTGTTTTCGACCAAGGCAGCCAAGGTCACGAGGTTCGGCATTCGCGATGACCTGTGTATCAGCGCGGGCGAGGAAGGCCAGCTTCTGAACAGAGCGGACGTTGTCGTGGCAATTCAATCCGACGAAGTGCGCGAGCTTTTGGAGATCGTTCCGGGCAAGCGCATCGTGACGGTCGGGGTTGACATGGAGCGTGCCGGCGCCGTTGCGCCGCCGGTGACCGCACCAATCCTGCTGATGGTCGCTTCGAACAACGCGATGAATCAGAAAGGTCTGTTCGATTTCTTGCGCTTTGCCTGGCCACGCATCCGGCAGGCGGTGCCCGAGGCCGAACTGCACGTCGTCGGCGCCGTTGGCCAAAATCTCACCGGCGCCGAGCCGGGCGTCGTGAAGCTGGGCTTTGTCGACAATCTGGAAGAGGCCTACGACCGCGCACGCCTGGTGATCAATCCGGCGGTGGCGGGCACCGGTCTCAAGATAAAGACGCTGGAAGCCCTGATGCAGCTCAAGCCGGTGGTTCTCTGGCCGTCAGGCCTGGACGGCATTTCACCGGACCTTCGCAAACACTGCCGCTGCGTAAACAACTGGTACGATTTCGGGGTTTCGGTCATCGAACTGCTTCAGGACGAAACCGCCATTCGGCGTATCTATGAGGATCGCGAGGTTATTTCCCGGCTCCTGTCACCGGATCATGTCTACCATGATCTCGAACTCGTCTTTGACGAGCACAAGGTGTGACCTGATGAAAATACTGAGCCTCTTCGTTCGCTACGGGCAGGAAAAGTACGGGGATGCCCTCGATACCCTTGCCGCCTATTACCGGCAGGCCCTGCCGGAAGTCGAGCCGGACATGGTGATCGTCGATAATGCACTGCCCGCCGGCTGCCAGGAAATCGCCGGAACGACAGCCATCATTGGTGGATCGAACCGCTATTGGGAATTTTCGGCATGGGATGAGGGGCTGGCCTATGTCGGCCCCAAAGTGCTGGCCTATGACTTCGTTCATTTTGTCACTTCGGCATACAACCAGCTGTATGTTGCCTATATTCCCAAGATGAACCTGCAATGTCTGGCAGCGATCCGGAACAGGGACGCCGTGCTCGGGCATATTGATCACTACAACGACCCCGTGATCTTCATGGGCCGCGCATCCCAGTGCTGGATCCGCTCGTCATTTTTCTTCATGCGGCCGGAAACCGTTCTGCGGCTCGGCAGTCTCGTATCGCTGACCGCGCCCGGCCCGCTGTTTTCCGGCGACCCCGCGGCCCCCTTTGCCGCGCACGCCCCCATCGACAAGACGTTTCGTGATAACATCATCAACTGGCTGACCAGGGATGGCACAGGGCAGGGAACCGAGTGGCATTCCAGGTTCGTCCTGAACGCCGATACACTGAGGTATTTCGAGTCGAAAGCACTTGCCGTGCTCAACGAACATGCCCTCACGCTACGCCTCGCCCAGCAGGGCACGGCGATTGTTGATGCAACATTTCTGAGCTATGCGTTGCGAAGCAATCAATCGCAGAACTTGCAGAATCTCTATGATTGGCGTCAGCAGATCAAGCTTCGCGCGCCAGACCTTTAGCCGGGGTCAGGCGGCAGCACCGAGAGCCAGCAGGCTTTTAAGCTTTGTACCAGGGTCGGCGAGGGCCGCGCGGTCCGGGCGGGTGCCTGCTGCGATGAGCATCTCGGCGAGCCGGATGTCGCGCGCCATCCCGGCCAGAGGGCCGAATGCGCTGGCACCGACAAGCCGCCCGCCCTTGAGGTGAAAGAGGATGGGCGTGCCGGCAAGGTCCCGCCTCACCACCGCGTCGCCTTCATCGGGCAGGCCCGCGATCTGCAGTGTCTGCCCGAGTTGGTCGGACCAGAACCAGGGAACGACGGCGAAAGCGTGCTGCCTCCCCCAGCATGGACCCGGCGACGTGCCGGCCCTGGTCCTGCGCATTGCGCCAGGCCTCCAGCCGCATCCTGCGGCCCTCAAAGACCGGGTGCGGGAAGGAACAGCAATCCCCCGCCGCGAAGATCGCCGGGTCGTCGGTCGCCAGAGCGTGGTCGACGCGAATGCCATTGTCGATGGTGAGCCCGGCAGCCTCGGCGAGGGCGGTGTCCGGAACGGCGCCGATGCCGGCGACGATCACATCCGCGTCCAGGCGGCTCCCGTCGCCCAGGATGACGGCATGGCCCTGGCGCCCGCTTTCGATGGCGGCGAGCGGCTTGCCTTCCAGGATCGGTGATGCCGGCCGCGCGGTGATGGGCCGCGACCTGAGCCGCGACCTCTGCCGGCACGACACGGCCCAGCACCCGGGGGGCAGCCTCCACGACGGTCACCCGGCAGCCGCGCTCAAGCGCGCTGGCCGCGACTTCGAGGCCGATGAAGCCGCCGCCGATGACCACGAGGCGGATGCCGCGCCCAAGCCTTGCGCGCAGCGCCACGGCATCGCCGAAGGTGCGCAGGTAGAGCACGCAGCCGGTGTCCGCACCCGGCAGGTTCAGGCGCCGCGGGCTGGCGCCCGTCGCGATCAGCAGGCGTGAATAGGGGAGGCGTGTGCCATCCCGCAGCGCCACCGTGCGGCTGATCCGGTCAATGCCCGTGACAGCCGAACCCGGACGGTAGTCGATGCCGCTGCCGGCGAGACTGTCGGCGCCGCCGAGGAGGGTGGGCTGGGGCGGCTCGGCATCCGTCTGCGCTGCTTTCGAGAGCGGTGGCCGTTCATAGGGCGGGTGGGGTTCGGCGCCGATGAGGGTGACAGGGCCGTCATAACCCCGCTCGCGCAGGGTCAGCGCCGCCCGGGTACCGGCCTCGCCGGCACCGATGATGACCATGCCGGGATCGGTCATACTCTGCATGAGCGCGGCGCCTTCAGCCGAGATCGACGAAGACGCGCCCGTCTTCGACTTTGACCGGAAAGGTCTTGAGGTTGATGCAGGCCGGCGCTCCCTTGGCCTGGCCGGTTGGAATATCAAACCGGCCGTTATGCTTCGGGCATTCGATGATGCGGCCCATGACAAGGCCGTCCGCGAGATGGACCTTCTCATGCGTGCAAAGGCCGCTTGTCGCGAAGAAACGATCATCGTCCAGCCGGTAGATCGCGAGCGTTTGGCCCGCCATGGTCAAAGCGGATGACGTCTTCCTCATCGATGGAGTCTGCGGCGCAGGCTTCGATCCAATGGGTCATGGCAATTCCTTCCGTCTCTGTCTTGTCTTTTGATGATCAGCATGGGCCGTCAGGCCGGTTGCGCCAGGCTGTCGATCGCGCGGCAGCTGTTGCCGTTCCCGGCAGATGCGCGGGCAACGTGGTAGTCGGGGTCGCGGCGTTGCCGCAGCAGCGCAGGGATGATTTCCCGATAGGCGGCAAAGAGACTCGGATAGGGCGGCGGGCATTCGTCCTTGATGGCATCATGCAAGCGCCGGCAGCGCATGGTAGGGCACCATCGGAAACATGTGGTGCTCGACATGGTAATTCATGTTCCAGTAGAGGAAGCGCGAAACCGGGTTCATATAGATCGTGCGGCTGTTCAGCCGGTGGTCGAGCACATCTTCCGACAGGCCCGCATGCTGCGTGACGCCGAAGACGATGGTGAGCCACCCGCCATAGAGCGTGGGCAGGCCGACCAGCATCGCCGGAATCCAGCTGTGCAGCGCGATGGAAAGCGCGGCCACGACCGCAGCAGGATGGCGAGATAGATGCGCGCGACCGGATAGACCTTGCCGCTGCTCCATCTCGGGCATGAAGGTCGCTCCTCGGCGGTGAGCCGGCCGGTTGCGTGAAGGGCCAGCTTCTGCAGGGCGATACCAGCTCGATTTGATGCGCGAAGAGATTGAGCAGCAGGCCGAGCGATATCGGGCGGCCGCTTGACCGCGATTTCCGGGTCGCGGCCGACGATGATGGTATCCGTATGGTGGCGCGTATGGCTCCAGCGCCAGACGGTCGGCTCCCGCATGATCATGAAGCAGGCGAGGTTGATAGACGGCGTCGTTCATCCAGCGCGGTCTTGAAGGCGGTGCCGTGGCCGCATTCATGCCAGCGGGAATCGGAGGCCGAGCCGTAGAGCACGCCATAGACGATGAAGAAGGGGACGGCCAGCCAGCTGCCCCAGAAATGGACGCCGAGGGCCGCCGCAGAGGATCAGCGCGCCGAGCCAGATCGCCGTGTCGCGGATCGCCGGCCCGTCCTTGCGCTGCATCAGCTCCTTCAGCTGCTTGCGCGGAATGGGATGGCGCATACCAGTTGGCGGAGGCGAGGCCGCGCTCCTCGGCCATGCCGTGCTTCCTCGCCGACGAGGCTGTAGTCGCGGCGCATCGGCCGTCCGTGGCGCGTGCGGCTGGCATCATTCGCGTCCTCCCTTTTGGCACGGTCTTCAATAGCGCAGGCGCCGGCGGCCGCCGGTCGCGGCCTTTTGAGGGATTCCCCTCATTCCGCTACACTCGCGAAAACAGCGGTGGAGGCGGGGGCGTGGAGCGTCGCAAATCACGCTACGGGCTTGAGGATGTGGCGCGCGGGCGGGCGTCGGCCTCGCGACCGTCGACCGCGTGCTGAACGAGCGCGGCAGCGTCTCGGCGCACGACCGAACGCCGCGTCATCGAGGCCGCGCGTGCGCTCGGGCTGCGCCGCATGCTGCCGACGCCCTATGCGCGGCATGTGCGGATCGAGGTGATGCTGGCGCGGTCAGCACGCCGTTCATGCTGCGGCTGGGTGCCAGCCATGGGGCAGGTTGCGGCAACCCTCGACCGTTCGATCGTCGTGCTGCGCACGAGCATCGACATGACCGATCCGGCGAGTGTCGCACCGCGGATCGCTGATTGCCGTGCCGACGGCATCATCATCTATTGCGAGGAACATCCGGCCAATGTCGCGGCCATCGCGGCGGCAGCCGGCGGCGGGCCGGCCGGTGATCTGCGGTGGTGACGGATGTGCCGGATGCGCCGCGCGCCGCCTATGTCGGCATCGACCATGCGAAGGCCGGGCGGGTGGCGGCCTTCTTCGCGGCGCGCATGGGGCAGGCGGTGCGCGGCAGCGGCGCTGATCTTCTTGCGACCAGCACGGGCTTTCGTGCCCATAAGCAACGGATCGACGGTTTCCGCACGGCCTTGGCGCTGCACGCCCCGGCGCTGTCGCCGTGGCCCCGGTGATGGTGACGGCATGACGATCCCGAGCGCGCCTATCATTACATCACGCAGGCGCTGCGGCAGCAGCGCCGGATGCGGTTGCGGTCTACAATACCGGGGGCGGCAACAGCGGGGTCGGCCCACGCGATCCGCGATGCCGGCCTGCGCGGAGAGGTCTTGTTCGTCGGCCATGAGCTGACGGAGGAAAGCGCGTGCCTGCTGCGGGACGGCGTGATGGCGGTCGCGATCGACCAGGCACCGGAGCTGCAGGCCCGGCGGTCGATCGATGTCATGCTGGGCCGGCTGCGCGGTGGCGGCCCCGCAGATCAGCAGCGAGATTGCCTTCACGCTGCACACGGCCGAGAATTGCTGACGGCGTGAGAGCCTGCCCTGCGGTTTCTGGCGGTTCACGCGCAGATCCGCAGCCCGCTGCCGTAATTCCCCCGGGGAGGGAGCCGCCAATCCATCGGCCCCGCGCATCGCCCGGTCGGGGTTGTCTAGACCCCCCTTGACCATGCCTGGCCCGGCGTATAAGGGGCGCGCGCCTCACGATTTTCCGTGCGGCTTCCCGATCAACCCTTTCGAGGACACATAAATCCCCGATCTACCCCCGAACCATCGGAGAGCGACAGTAGGCGTAACCCGCCTGCTGCGATGCTGACCGGTGGTTTGACCGTCGCCCAAGGGGGCCTGTGTCTGTTGAGGATTCTGCGCTGATGCGCTGACCTCGCGCGGCAAGGTCTCCTGGGCTTGGGCAACTGCTTGAGTAACAGGAGGCCGCTATGGCCGCGATTTTGCTCGACTTCGTGAAGGCGCAGCGCGATTCGCGCATGCGCGAAACTCTGACCTTCTCCCGCCCCGCGCTGGTCCTGCGCTGGAAGCCGGATTCGCAGGGCCATCTGCGCTGCAGCTGGACATTGGCCTCCCGGGCCGCTCTCCCACCGCACTGAAAGCGCGCTGCGCGCCCATCCCGGGCGTGCGCCATAGGCCATTCCGACGATGACCGCGCGGGCGCAGGGCGCCCAGGGAAGCGACAGATGACTCACATGCCTGACATCAAGGCCGCGCACGGGGCGGCCGTTCTCGACGATGCCCATATCGGTGATATCCGGGGTGCCTTCGGCACGATCAGCCAGGGCGATACCGCGCCGCGCCGGGGCTGGAAGACGCGGCTCGTCACGCTGCTCGCCGTTATCGGCCCCGGCCTCATCGTCATGACCGGCGACAATGACGCGGGGGCCTTCAGCACCTACAGCCAGGCCGGCCAGAATTACGGCTATTCCCTGCTGTGGACCCTGCTGCTCATGCTGCCGGTGCTTTACGTCAACCAGGAAATGGTCATCCGCCTGGGCGCCGTGACCGGCGTCGGCCATGCGCGGCTGATCCTGGAACGCTTCGGCAAGTTCTGGGGCGCATTCAGCGTGATCGACCTGTTCATCCTGAACGGGCTGACCATCGTCTCCGAATTCATCGGCATCAATCTCGGCCTGCAATATCTTGGCATACCCAAGCTTGCGGGCGTGCTGATCGCCGCCGCCGTCATCATCGGTGCTGCCAGTACCGGGGATTTTCGCAAGTTCGAGCGCTTCGCGATGTGCCTCATCGCCTTCAGCTTCCTGCTGATCCCGCTGTTCCTTCTGGTGCATCCCCCCCTCGGGTCGGTGGCCCACGGTTTATTCGTGCCTCAGATGCCGGATGTGCCCTCGAACGGGCTTGCTGCCGTGCTGCTGCTGATCATCGGCATCATCGGCACCACGCTCGCGCCCTGGCAGCTGTTCTTCCAGCAGAGCTATGTCATCGACAAGCGCATCACGCCGCGCTTCATCCGCTATTCCCGCGTCGATCTCGCCGTCGGCTTCATTATCGTGATCGGCGGCGCGGTCGCGCTGATGGCCACCGCCGCGGCGACCTTCGCGCATCATCCCGAGTTCGGCAATTTCACCGACGATCTCGGCATCGCCCATGGCCTGCAGCACTATGTCGGCCGCCTGCCGGCGATTGTCTTCGCGCTGGCCTTGATCGATGCGAGCATCATCGGCGCCTCCGCCGTCTCGCTGTCCTCGGCCTATGCGATCGCCGATGTTTTCAAGCTCCGCCACTCGCTGCATCGCAAGCCGGGCGAGGCGAAGTTCTTCTACGTCGTCTATGGCGGCCTGTTGTTCGGCGCGGCAGGGCTGGTGATGACACCGGGCATGCCGCTCGGCCTGATCACCAATGCGGTGCAGGGTCTTGCCGGCGTCTTGCTGCCAAGCGCCACCGTCTTTCTGCTTCTGCTCTGCAACGACCGCGCAGTGCTCGGCCCCTGGGTGAACGGCCGCTGGATCAATCTCCTGACCGGCGCCGTGATCGCCGTGCTGATCCTGCTCTCGGTCATTCTCACGGCCTCCGTGGTCTATCCCGGCATTACCGGCCGGCAGATCGTCACGATTCTGGGTGGTGGCGCCGTCGCGGCTGTGGTGATCGCGCTTGGCGTGGCGCTGGTGCGGTGGATGAGGGGCGGGCCGAAGGCCCCGCCGGTCGACCGGTCCGGCCAGGACAGCTGGCGGATGCCCCCGCTTGACCAGCTCGCGCCGGGTGGTTTCACGACCAGCGGCCGGATCTGGATGGGCGCGCTGCGTGGCTATCTGCTCATTGCCGGTGGCCTTGTGATCGCGCGCATCGTCGAACTCGCCATCACGGGCAAGGCCTGGTACTGACCGCTTACCCCGGAGCTGCGTCCCTTCGCCTGGATATCAGGCACGCAGCTCCGGCTTTTCGCCGTCCCTGTCAGTGGCGGCCATGCCCCCCAGGGCGAGCTTGGCCGCGCCGACGAGACCGGAATTCTGGCCGAGCCCGGCCTTGACCAGGCGCACATCGCGGAAGGCGGCCATGGCCTGCCGGGCAATGACCCTGCGGATTCCGTCTTCCAGAAGATCGAAGGCGGCCGCGACGCCGCCGCCCATGATCACAACCTCCGGGCTGTAGAGGTGGATAAGGCTGCTGAAGCCGATGCCGAGATACTCGGCCTCCTGAGCCAGGAGAGCCTGCGCCACGCTGTCTCCCTGCCGGGCGGCCTCCACGACCTCGAGCGCGCCTAAGCTTTCGCCCTCGCCAAGGGCGAGGCCGAGGGCAGAGCTGGGATTGCGCTCCGCCGCCGCGCGGCCTGCCTTGCCCAGCGCCGTGCCCGATGCCAGTGCCTCAAAGCAGCCGGAAGCGCCACAGGAGCAGAGCGGCCCGTCCGGCATGATCTGGAAATGTCCGACATGACCCGCCATGCCCCGTCGCCCATGGATCAGGCGGCCGTCAACCACGACACCGCCGCCGATGCCGGTGCTGACCGTGGCATAGACGAGGTGCCGGCAGCCCTGGCCCGCACCGTGCTGCCACTCCCCAAAGGCTGCCGCGATCCCGTCATTCTCGAGCACGACGGGCAGTGACAGGTCAGCCGCGAGGCGATCGCGGAGCGGGATATTGTCCCAGCCCGGCAGGGTCGGAATATGCAGGATCAGCCCGGCCTCGCTATCGAGAGGGCCGGGAGCGCTGATGCCGACGGCGCGGACCGGGCCCTCTGTTCCGACGGACAGTTCGGCGATCAGGTCATGGATCTGCTTGATGACACGCTCCGGGCCTCCTGCGACGTCGGTCAGCCTCGCGGCGCGCGCGAGCACCCTGCCGCTGTCGTTCACAAGGGCGCAGCGCACCTGTGTGCCCCCGAGATCGATGCCGATCGCGAGCTGGCTCATGGACAAGGTCACGCGATCTCCTGCGCATGAACCCAGGCCATGCGCTCGGCCAGATCCGGCGCCCCGAAAGCCAAAGACCCCATGACGATCGTCTCGGCGCCTGCGGCGCGCAAATGGGGCACGGTGTGCTGGCGGATGCCGCCGTCCGCCGCCAGGATGATGCGCCGGGCCTGAGCCTGCCCGGCAAGGAGCGCCTTGGCTTCACGCAGCCGGTTGGATGCCTCGGCGTCGAGGTCCTGGCCTTTGACGCCGATGCGCGTGCCGAGAAGGGTCGCGATCGCAATGCGGTCGAGATAGGGGCCGAAGCTGGCGACCGGGGTTTCCAGCTTCGCCACCAGCCCTGCCTGCAAGCCCCGCTCGTGGATGCGCGCCAGCCCCGCATCGGCCAGGGCATTCTCAAGGTGGATGCTGATCAGATCCGCGCCGGCATCGGCGAACTGATCGATCTGCTCGATGAGAATGTCATCGGCCACCATCAGATGAACGTGCAGCGGTCTCTGCGTGAGCTTCCGGACGGCGAGGACGAGGTCTGGGAAGAGCAGCAAAGCCGGCGAGAAATGCCCGTCGGCGACATCCAGATGGTAGATGTCGGTATGCCGGTCGACGCGCGCAATGTCATCCGCCAGGCGGCACAGATCGGCCGACCAGAGCGACAGTTCGGCCAGGAGGCGATGGCGGGGGAGTGCGTCGAGCCAATCCGCGGGCGGGGTCATCGGTGATGGTCCTCAAGAAATCTCTGCAGGCTGGCCTTGAATGCTGCGCGATAGCCGGTGAGGTCGTCCGCCTTCGGCGGGATGAGGGCGAGTTCGGCGCCCGGGATGAGCGCGGCCAGGGCCTCCGCGGTCGCGAGCGGGTGGACGGCGTCCCGGCCGTGGCCGATGACCAGGGTGGGCAAGCGGAGGGCGCGCAGCTGCGCCTTGGTGACGCCCGGGCCGTCCGCGGAGATACGGGTCAACAGTTCTGCCGTGACAGGCTGCGGGGACCGCGTCAGGAACCCGCGCAAGGAGGCGAGGTTATCAGGCGCATTGGCGGCAAGATCCGCGGCCACGGCCGAACGCTCCAGCAGGGCACCTGCCTCAACCGGGTCATGCGCCGCGAGGAGCCGGCCCACCAGCGCATTGGCCTGCATGTTCGGCGGATTCGCATCCGTCACCCAGGCCGGCCGGGCGAGGATCAGGGCGCTGACGAGGTCCGGGCGTGTCACCGCGAGGCGCAGCGCGATGGCCGCGCCCATCGAAATGCCGCCGACCGGCAGCGGCCCGAGCTTGCGCGCGTCGATGACGGAGGCGACATCCTCGGCGAAGGTGGCGATGCTGAAGAAGGCGGGGTCGCCGGCCTCGGACAGGCCGTGGCCACGGCATTCGACGGTGAGGCAGCGGAAACGATCAGCTGGAAACACATCTGCAGGCTGCTGGGCGTCCCCGCACAAGCCGTGCTGGAAGATGACGGGCCGGCCTTGCCCGCGATCGGCGACCGCGAGCCGGGGGCGCGCGACCGCGGCTGCCGTGCGCCCGTGGCGCTCGTCCTCTTTTGTCATAGGCGTTTCCCGCATCAGTATTCTGATCGTATCGTTATTGATCGGACTATATACAGCCGCCGGCCGCTTCAAAAGGGGGGGCGTGGGGACAGAATAGCCGGGTCCGGGGGTCTCCGGCCATGAGGCGGCGCGGGCCCGTGCCGCCGGGGGGATCACCAATCGAGCCCGCTGCCGTCATGATGCCGTATTGGCCGGCCCGAGACTCATCCATGTGCGTTTTGTAGATGAGACAACGTGCCGGGCGCGTCTGCCAAAGCATAGCGCAACCACACGAAAAATCGCATATTGTGCAGGCAAGGATGCGGGCCGACCCGAATGATTGATGGCGATGATTTTTATCGCATTTTTGATCTTCCCGGTTTCCGCGCTTGTGCTCAGACTGGCGGGAGTGTCGGGCGTCCTGATCCTGGTGCGTCTCCGACATGGACCTGTGACAGTGGAGATGAACCGCCTTGGCGCAACGTGTAATCGACCTCAGCCTGCTTATTGAAGACAATATGCCCGCGCACAAGCTGTTCCAGCGGCCGGTGATCACCACCCATCTGAGCCATGAGAGCAGCAAGGCCCTGGGGCTTGGTGTGCCCGGCGACGCGATGACGTTCCAGACGAATTTCATCGCCATGCTGGATCATGTCGGCACGCATGTCGACGCCTTCCGGCATGTCGGCCCCAAGGGCGCCAGCATCGACGAGATGCCGCTCGAGATGTTCATGGGCAAGGCGGTTTGCTTCGACCTGCGCCATATTCCGGACCTCGGTGACATCACCGTGGCCGACATGGAGGCCGCGGAGGCCAAGGCCGGGGTCACGGTGGACGGCCATATCGTGCTGCTCTGCACGGGCTTCCACAAGCGCAACTATCCGTCGCTCGACTCCGTCTGGAAGAATCCGCTGCTGACCGTCGAGGCGACGCAGTGGCTCTATGACCGCGGCTCGCGGATGCATGGCGTCGAAGGGCCCTCCACCGACAAGCCGAGCGACAACATCTTCGCCCAGCACCGCCTGTGCCGGGAACTGGGCATCAGCCATTGGGAGTGGCTCGTGAATCTGGAGGCGCTCCTGGGCCTCGGCGAATTCCAGTTCTTCGGCGTGCCGCTGAAGTTCAAGGGAGGCTCCGGTTCCCCGGTGCGCGCCTTCGCGATCGTCAACGGCTGATCGCCCCCGCAGGACCTGGTCGCGGGGGGCGGGCTTTGCTTCGGCCTCGGCGCCCTGCCTGGCATGATGGCGGAGGCTGACGCGACCGGGGCGGCGCCGGCCCGCCACCACCCGCTGCGGTCCGTGCAAGCCAGGACCGGTGCGGAGGACCAGGTCAGTCCGCCGCACCGGTTCCGGCGCCTATCCGGCATGGCTCGCGCAGTCTCCGGCATTCACGGATGATTTTCGCGCCTTGATGCGGTTCAGCACCTCGCCATCATAGCCCGCGGCGACCGCGCGTGCCTGAATGGCCTCCGCGACATCCTGTTTGGTCATGGGGCCGCCAAGCGAACGATGTCCGTAAACCTGACGGAAGAGCCTGCCCGTTTCGATCTTCGACTGGTTCAGCCATTCGTCAAAGAGTGCGAGCGGCCGCAAAACCGCGTCGTCAAAAATGGTCAGGACATTGTGGGACCGCGATCGCGGCGTGCCTCGGCCGAGCTGGATTTCCAGCCTGTTGTCCTCCCGTTTTATCTTATTGAAGGACAGTGACGCCAGCTCGGATAATTGGAAGGCCCCCGCTATTCGCAATGCCAGCAAGGCACGATCGCGGGCCGCATCGAGCGTATCTTCCTCGATCGACTGAAGAATACTGCGAAGAACGGTTGTCGTTGCCTGCAGCGGATGCTGGTTGGTCTGGGCCGAGCTTATCCGGGCGAGCGTGGCACGAATCGTGCCGCCATTCTTGTGCAGCAGGGGCGGGACCACGCGATGACGGCGGTGCATGTGTCCGATCGCGGCGAGACGGTGGCTGATGGTTCGCGGACTGTAGCCGAGCGTCGATTTTGATTCGAGGAATTGAGCAACCATTTCCGGATCGGCGGCAATCGGGGCAACGTGCCGTGCATCGCACCAGGCGAGGAAGCGGGCCCAATCATTGGCATAGGCCGAATCGAGTAGTCCGGCGGCGGCCGCGCCTTGATGATCTCCGATATACTGTGAGACTGGCTTATCGGCTGGAACAGTTCTCCACATTACAATGTCCTCGTTCCCGATGTTCAATCAATGTTATGGTTGTTGCTGTGGTGTCGCGCTGTGTCGCCTGGGCGTCCTGAAGCGCGGCGTCCTGGATTGCTCCTCTGCGGCAGAGTTCGAATACTGTCACGACAAACCTGATGGCGCCCGCTCAATCCGGTAGAGCATCGCAGTCGATGCATGGCCTATAGTTGCAT
Organism: uncultured Alphaproteobacteria bacterium; assembly: GCA_963834475.1. Classification (GTDB taxonomy): domain Bacteria; phylum Pseudomonadota; class Alphaproteobacteria; order Acetobacterales; family Acetobacteraceae; genus Acidisoma. Next base: position 291,273 of record CAWIBZ010000006.1, read on the forward strand.
GGCTCGTGGCCAGGCAAGTCCATGGGATCAGAACAAGCCAAGACGGCGACATTAAAGGTCGGGCGCCCACGTGTGACAAATATGCAGCACGAATACGGCAAGCTTGCTTTGATATATCAGAGCATCCGGGATTGGATCTCGCTGATCATCACCCTCCGGCCGTCTGCGCAGGGCGGCCGAAAAGCGCGGTGAAACACTCACAGACCTTTCCATCTGCCCGCAAAATCGAAAAAAGTAGCGGTAACTCTTTGAATCTCCCTCGTCTTTTCTTAAGCTTTTAACACTTTAGTTCCTAAACCGCGGCTGTTACGAGAGATAGACCGCGCAAGACGAATAACACTCATAACTCAAATTGCATGTCTCAATATCATCACACATGGTGCATTTCTGTGCTTTCTATGTTGCGACCGGACATGGAAGAGATTAGCAGAATGTTGGCTTCGATTAACGTTCGGTCGTTATGCAGACCAAGCGAAACGAGATGAGAGCCGATAACGTCTGGTGAGGAACAGAAATGCGTAAACTACTTTTGGCTGGTGTCGCGGCGCTCGCTGGCGTCAGCGGCGTGGGATGCATAACATCGGCTTGGGCACAAACGGCGCCAGCTGTGCAGTCCCCCGGATCCATCACCGTGCGCCTCAATGGGCGCGTGAACTGGTACGCAGGGGTTGAGGCATCTTCGGTCGATAGCAACAGCACGACCGGACAGAAGACCGCTACGACCAGCTTCCTGGGCTACCTGCGCCTCTATCCGGGCTTTGACGGCGTGGCCGCCAACGGCCTCCATTACGGTGCCGCTGCTGAAATCCGCATGAATGGCGGAATGTCGGCCAGCTCAGAAACGCTTTATGTCTTCCAGGCCTATGGCTACCTCGGCCTGCCACAGCTCGGCCAGGTCAGCTTCGGTCAGGAAAACGGGCCGTCTGTCCTTTTCGAGACGGGCACGTTTGAAGGCTTCAACGACGGCGGGTGGAACGGCGATATCGAGGGTATCATCCCGAGCGCCGCCAATCCGGTCTACCCCTTCCCGGACAGCGGCAGCGCCTATGACCAGGCAAGCAGCAAGATTGTTTATCTGTCTCCGACCTTCTCCGGATTCCAGTTCGCCGTCGGCTTTACGCCGAACCAGACACCGGAGAATTTCACGCCTGCCGTGACGTCTTCCGCGGTCCCGATTACCGGTGGCCTGCCACGCAACATGCTTGATATCGGTGGCCAGTACACTCAGACCTTTGACGGTTTCGGCGTGCAGATCGGCGCTGACTTCACAAGCGCAGGCCAGGTTGCGAATACCGGCAATCCGGAAGGCGTCACCGGCTACAAGGACATGAACATCGTCTCGGGCGGCGCCACCGTCAGCTATGCGGGCTTCACCGTTGGCGGCAACTCCTCCTATGGCGCGTTCAACATGGCGGATGGCGATACCTTCCAGCTTGAGCCTGACGGCGGCACCACGGCTGTCGGCTGGCTGGCCGGTGCCATGTATACGAACGGGCCTCTGGTTGCCGGCGCAAGCTTCTTCCGCTTTAACCAGACCGGTGACATTCCGGGCGGCATCGACGCAGGCTCCGGTGCGACCATCACCTCGGCCGGCCTCACGACCGGCCAGCAGCAGAATGACGGTGTTGCTGCCGGCATGACCTATACCCTGGTTCCTGGCATCAACCTGTTCGTTGATTACCTCTACGGTCTCCGGGAGCAGGGCGGCTATAACTTCGAGACCGGCAATGCCGGCACGGCCCACAACACCGTGCAGTCCCAGCTCTTCGGTGTCGGCACCCAGATTCAGTGGTGATGTGACTGCCGTGGTGCAGGGCTAAGGGTGGCTTGCCGAGGGTTGCCCTGTGCCATGGCGCGCCGCACGAGCGCCGGATCGGTGAGTGCCGACCGGCGAGCGTGACGCGTTCGATTGTGTGAGGGCGGAGCGGCAGGCTGCGGTCCGCGCGACCCGTTGGCGACCGCCCGGCGGCGGCCTGCCTGCGTGGCAGCCCGATGACTTTGGGTCCATTGGACCCAAAGTCTAAATCGGCCTGTCATCCATTGAACGAGAGCGGGATTCAGATTTCCGGCCGGATCAACCTGAAATCACCTCGCTTTAGTCCTTGCGATTCCTGTCCATGAAGGTTTCGGGCGTGCCCTGCGCCGGATCGACGAACACGATGTCCGTCGGGATGCGCCGCGGCGTGTCGATCGCGAGGAAGACCAGCGGATCCTGGATGATGTCCGGGATGGCGTGAACCATGCCGCGCGGAAACACCACGAGTTCGCCGGCACCGAGCTCCCGTTTGGTTGATTCATCACCAATCCAGAACGTTCCGCGTCCGGAGATGATGTAAAGGTGTTCATCGCAGTGAACGTGGTAATGCGCGGGAACGGAGCGATAGACGCGAAACACACGGACGCTGCCCGTGTCCCGGTCGGTCAGATAGCGGTCTGCGAGCAGCGTCTCTGCCGTCTCGGGCAGAGTGCCCGCGACCGCCGCCACGTCAAAAAATCCGAACTCTGCCGGTTTGCTTTCCTGCGACATACGCATCTCCATCGCGTGAGGGTTGAGGAACACCAGACGGCGTGCAGGCTCTGCAATACCTCACGGGTGGTCCCGGCAAGGTCTGCTCACTCGGAATAGGTGGGTCTTTCGCCTGCGCAGCGGGCCTGCGGGCCGTCAAGATCGCGTGTCCTGAGACGAGGGGAGGCACGCCCGAGGCCCGGACGTGGCCGCCGGACGGCGCGCGCGACTCTGGCAGGGAAGTGCCCCGGGCGCTCCAAGTGCAAATCATCACAGCGCCCTAGTGAGGCGGCGGCGTTCGCCGCATGGCGCTGTTCCGGCCGGCACATGGCAACCGAGCCCCGATCTCCCCGCTGCTTGACATAGAAGGAACTGGACATATCGTAATTTCAGAGTTTTCTGAAATTTGCGCAAACATGACCGCCAGTACCTCCGGACTTTTTCGAAAGTTCCTCACTCCGCCACGCGTTTTCGTGATCGTCACGAGGCCATCCCGGCAACGGGACCCAAATCTGCTATACACGGGTCCGGTTGCCGGGATGGCTGGGAAGATCTGAAGGCAATGCGGCTCGTTTTTGTCACAACCCGAGGTAAAGCCTATGCCCAGTGATGCCTTGTCGGTGTTTATATCACGCCTGGATTTTGCATGGATTACGACCATGCATATCCTCTACCCACCGCTAACCATTGGCCTGGCCATGCTGCTGTTCTTTGCGGAATGGCGCTGGGTCAGGACCAATCAAGAGAGTTGGTACCGTATCGTCCGCTTCTTCGAGAGGCTCTTCATCGTGAACTTCGCCGCGGGTGTGGCGACCGGCATCACCATGGAGATGGCCTTCGGCATTCTCTACGGCCCCTTCTCCCAGGCCTCAGGCCCCTTCTTCGGCCAGGTGCTCGGCTACGAGACCATCACCGCCTTCATGTACGAGGCGGGCTTCATCGGCTTGATGATCTTCGGCTGGGGCAAGATCAGCAAGAAGATGCACCTCTTCGCGACCTTCAACGTCGCGCTCTCCTCATCGCTCTCGGCCATGTGGATCCTGGATGCGAATTCCTGGATGCAGACACCCGCGGGCGTCGAACTGAAGAACGGCTTTTTCAATGTGACGAGTTGGGGCGCGGCGCTCCTCAACCCGGACGTGCTCCTCGGCTTCCCGCATATGCTGGTGGCCGCGGTCGAACTCGCCCTCTGCTTCGTCATCGCGGTCTCGGCCTGGTTCGTCCTGACGCGGCGCCATGTGGCGCTGTTCCAGCAGCCGCTGAAATGGGCGGTGATCGCCCTGGTGGTGATCGCGCCGCTGCAGGTTTATCTCGGCGATGGCCTCGGCCTCGTCGTGGCCGATGACCAGCCCGCGGCGCTTGCCGCCATGGAAGGCCATTACAACACCTACAATCCGGACGGCTCGGTCGATACGAGCTGGAAGGTCGTCGGCTGGCCCAATGCCAAGGGCGACGGCCTGGCCTGGTCCATCAGCATTCCGCACGTCCTCAGCCTGCTCGAGACCCACACCTGGAACGGCAAGGTGGAGGGGCTGAACAGCTTCCCGCCTGAGAACCGCCCGCCGGTCGTGATTCCCTTCTACGCCTTCCGCATCATGGCGGCGGCGGGCGGCGCCCTCATGCTTTTCGCCTTCTGGGGCGCCTGGCTCATGCTGCGTGGCCGTTTCTCGGTTGAGAGGATCGTGCAGAACCGCCTCTTCCTCTGGGCGGCCATTCTCAGCGGCTTCCTGCCCTATATCAGCGTCTGGTGCGGCTGGTGGGTGCGCGAGATCGGACGCCAGCCCTGGGTGGTCTACGGGATGATGCGGACCGAGCAGGGTGTCAGCCATATGAGCGTCACCTCCGCTGTCCTTTGGCTCATCGGCTATGCCCTGTTCGAGATCACGGTCTGGGGCAGCACCTGGTACTTCTTCGCCAAGGTCATGCGCAACGGTCCGGACCTGACGAGCCCCGTCATCCATGGCGGCCAGCAGCATCTCGGCGAGCTTGAGCCGCGGCATGCCGGCGCCCCCTCCTATGTCCGTCCGATCTGAGATCGGGCAAACACGCAGCATCCTGGCCGGAGCAAAATCATGGACGGGCTAAGTCACATCCAATCCTTAGTCACCTTCGCCTGGTGGATCGCGCTCGATATGAGCGTGCTCCTCTACCTCCTGTTGGACGGGGCCGATCTCGGCGCGGGTGTCTTCTCCCTCTTCGTCGGCAGCCATCATGAGCGCGGGGCCATCATGTCCGCCATGGCGGGCACCTGGGATGCGAACGAGACCTGGTTGATCGTCGCGGGCGGGGTGCTGTTCGGCACCTTCCCCTTCGTCTACGGCTCGGCCTTCAGCTATCTCATGGTGCCCCTGGCGCTCGCCCTCTGGGGCATGATCACCCGGGCGCTGGCGCTCGAATTCCGGCACCTCGCGGACGCGCCCTGGCAGCGTTTTTCGGATATCTGTTTCGGCGTCTCCAGCCTTGCCGTTGCCTTCTTCGGCGGCATGGCGCTCGGCGCCATCCTGCACGGCTATCCGCTGACCAACACCCCGGGCCAGGTGCCGACCTATGTCGGCGGCTCTCTTCGCTTCATCTCGCCCTTCAGCATCTGGACGGGCGTTGCCGCCGTCCTCGCCGTCACCCTGGCGGGCGTGCTCTTCATCCGCGCGCGCTTCGAACACGGCGAGCCGATCCGCGAACAGGCGGCGCGCTGGACGGAGAGGATCTTCTACCTCGGGCTTGCCGCCGTGGTGGTGACGGTCGCGGTCAGTGCCGCCATCTTCCCCTGGGCGTCGCGGAAGTGGTTCGGCCCGCACTTCTGGGTCTGGGCACTCGTGCTGCTCGCCGTGATCTTCGTCGCCTTCAAGGTGCGGAGCGCGGTCCGGCAGGATCGTGACCTGACGGCGATCCTCTGGTTCAACCTCGCGGTTGCCATCATGGCGCTTTCGATGATGGCCACCGTCTATCCCTGGATCGTGCCGAATACCTGGACGATCTATGCGGGCGCGAGCCCGGCGGTCTCGCTCTTCACCTTCACCCTCACCATGGGGGCCTTCTTCCCGGTGATGCTGATGTATAACGCCTACCAGCTCTGGGTCTTCCGGGCGCGCATCTCTGCGCTCGCTGCCCATCACTGAGCCGCGTTCCGGTGGGAGCCCGAAGGTTTTACCATGACAACCCATAGGGCTCCCATGCAGCGCGCGGTCACCCGCGCGCTCGATGGCTGGCTGCGCCGCCACGCGGGCCTGGCCAAGCGCCCGCTGCGGGCCGCCATCGTCCTCGGCGCCGCGAGCGGCCTCTGTCTCCTGCCGGAGGCCTGGCTGCTGTCGCGCAGCGTCACCGCCGTCACCTTCCGGCACCAGGGCCTGGCCTCTGTCGCACCGCTCCTCGCGATCCTGCTCGGCCTCGCCGCGCTCCGCGCCATCCTCAGCTACGGTGCGAGCGTCACTGCGGTCGCCGCCAGCGCCCGCATCAAGACCGAAATCCGGCGCATCCTGCAGGCCAAGATCGCCGCGCTCGGTCCTGCCTTCCTCGGCACGCAGCGCACCGGCGATCTCGCCAGCCTGCTCGTCGAAGGCGTCGATGCGCTCGACAACTACTATGCCGTCTATCTGCCGCAGATGATGGTGGCGGCCTTCCTGCCGGCCGCCTTCCTGGTCGTCATTGCCCCGGTCGATTGGGTCTCGGCGCTCATCCTGCTCGTCGGCGCGCCGCTCATCCCGATCTTCATGATCATCATCGGCCGCGGCACGGAGCGGCTGAACCAGACGCAATGGCGCCGGCTCGCGCTGATGAGCGCGCATTTCTTCGACGTGGTCGAAGGCCTCACCACCCTCAAACTCTTCGGCGCCAGCCGCGATGCCGCGGCGCTGATCGGCCGCATGTCGGAAGACTACCGCCAGAGCACGATGACGGTGCTGCGCGTGGCCTTCCTCTCCTCCCTCGTGCTCGAATTCTTCACGACGCTCGGCGTCGCCCTGATCGCGGTCTTCGTGGGCTTCCGGCTCTATTACGGCCAGCTGCATTTCCTGCCGGGGTTCTTCGTGCTGCTGCTGGCCCCGGAATTCTTCCGCCCGCTGCGCGCCATGGGCACGCAATACCACGCGCGGATGGACGCGATCGCGACCTCGGAACGGATCGTGGCGGTGCTCGACATCCCGGCGCCGGAGCAGCCCGTGGCGCGTTCGGCCCTGGCCCCGTCCGCGGGTCTCATTCGCTTCGCGCAGGTCGGTTTCGCCTACCGGCCGGACGAGCCGGCGCTGGAGGGGATCGACCTCACGCTCCGGCGTGGCGAGCATCTCGCCCTCGTCGGGCCGAGCGGTTCGGGTAAAAGCACCATGGCGCGGCTCCTGCTCGGCCTGGCGCAGCCCGATACCGGGCGGATCACGCTGGACGGCACGGATCTGCGCGCCATCGCGCCCGCGGCCTGGTTCGCCCGCATCTCCTGGATGCCGCAGCGGCCGACGCTTTTTGCCGGCACGATTGCCGAGAATATCCGCCTGGGCCTGCCTGACGCCGCGATGGCGGCGGTCGTGCGCGCGGCCACGGCGGCAGACGCCCATGGCTTCATCAGCCGCCTGGCCGACGGCTACGAGACCGTGATCGGCGAGCGTGGCCAGGGCCTCTCGGGCGGGGAGATCCGGCGCATCGCGCTCGCCCGCGCCTTGCTGAAGCCGGCCGACCTGCTGGTGCTCGACGAGCCTGACGCGAGCCTCGACCGTGAGACGGCCGCGCGCGTGCGCGCCGCGATTGCGCGTCTCCCCCGCGAGACGACCGTGCTCCTCATCGCCCATCGCCTGGAAAGCGCAGACGCCGCCGACCGCATCCTGGTGCTGCAGGACGGGCGGATCGTCGAGGAAGGCCGGCCCGCAGCCCTCCAGGCGAACGGCGGGAGGTATGCGGCGATGCGCGCAATCTATCATGAGGGCGTGTCATGAGGGATCTCGTGCGGCTGCTGCGCCTGCTCGGCGGAAGCTGGTGCTGGCAGGTGATCGGCGTCCTGCTCGGCATCACCGTGATCCTGACGAATGTCGGGCTGCTGGCACTCTCCGGCTGGTTCATCGCCGCCATGGGGCTCGCCGGGGTCGGCTCCATCCATATGGAATATTTCCTGCCGGCGGCCGCCATCCGGGCGCTCGCCATCATGCGCGCGGTCGGCCGCTATGGCGAGCGCCTGGTCACCCATGAGGCGACGCTGCGCCTGCTCTCCGACCTGCGCGTCTGGTTCTATATCCATCTCGAACCGCTGGCGCCGGCGCGGCTGCAGCGGCATCGCACGGGCGACCTTCTGAGCCGCATCCGCGCCGACATCGACAGTCTCGACAACGTCTATCTGCGCGTGCTGGCGCCGAGTGTGACCGCTGTCGTCTGCGTCATCGCCGTTGTGGCCTTCCTGGCGCATTTCAGCCCGGGCGCGGCCGCTGCCGATCTCCTCGGCCTGGTCCTCGTGGGGCTCGGCCTGCCCGTGGCCGCCTACCGCGCAAGCCGCCGGCCCGGGGAGCGCGCCGTCGCACGACGCGGCAGGCTGCGCGCCGATATCGGGGACACGGTGCGCGGCTTCGAGGAACTGCAGGTCTTCGGCGCCCTGGCGCGCCACACGGCCCGGCAGGAAACCGCCTATGCCGCGCTGGCCCAGGCCGCCGGCCAGGAGACAAGGGTGGAAGCGGCGGCCGGCAGCGCGGCCTTGTTCCTCATGCAGGCGACCATGCTGGCGGCACTCGCCATCGCCGTTCCCCTCGCGGCGAGCGGCAGCCTGCCGCCCGCCGATATCGCCATGGTCACGCTCCTCGTGCTGGCGAGCTTCGACGCGGTGAGCGGCCTGCCCGGCGCCTATCGCGCACTCGGGCAGACGCTCGCGGCGGCGCGGCGGATCTTCGAAATCGTCGACAGCGAGCCCGCGGTGCGCGACCCCGCGCAGGAGGCGGCGGTGCCCGCCCGCTTCGACATCAGCTTCCGCGCTGTCTCGCTGCGCTACGACGCCGCCGAGGCCTGGGCGCTTGAGGATGTCAGCCTCGATATTCCGGCGGGCACCGCGCTCGGCATCATGGGGCCGACCGGATCAGGCAAGACCAGCCTCTCCCATATCCTGCTGCGCTTCTGGGAGTTCCAGGAGGGCGAGGTCCTGCTCGGCGGCGTGCCGATCCGCGCGCTTTCGGGCGAGACGATGCGCGGACTTTGCGCGGTGATCGCGCAACAGACGCATCTCTTCAACACCAGCATCCGCGAGAACCTGCGCATCGCCCGGCCGGAGGCGAGCGATGCCGAGATGGAGCGCGCGCTGCAGGAGGCCGGCATTCTGGACGAGGTGCGGGCGATGCCGGAGGGCCTCGACACCATGGTGGGCGAGATGGGCATGCGCCTCTCCGGCGGCCAGGCGCGGCGCGTGGCCATTGCCCGCGCTTTTCTCAAGGACGCGCCGATCCTCATTCTGGATGAGCCGACCGAGGGGCTGGACGCCCTCTCCGAGCGCATCGTCGCCGACGCCCTGGCGCGGCTGATGCAGCGCCGCACGACCCTCCTGATCAGCCACCGGCTGCAGGCGCTGCGGGGCATCGACCGCATCGTGAGACTCGACCAAGGCCGCCTCGAGACCGAGACCGCGCTCTCTCCGTAAGTCCTGATCTCACGCGGTGCTGTCGGGTTGTTCGTAGTATTTCCGGTAATCGGCCGGCGTGACGCCGACATGGCGCAGGAAGGCGCGGCGCAGCGTATCGGCATTGGCAAAGCCGCATTGCACGGCAACCTGCTTGGGCGCCGTGCGCCCGCCTTCCAGCAGGCGCCGCGCCGCGGAAACCCGGGCGGCCTCCACCCAGGCCGCGGGCGTGACGCCGACCTCATGGCGGAACAGCCGCGCGAAATGGCGCGGGCTGAGGCCGGACCGGGCGGCAAGGCTGCCGACGCTGTGCTCGGCGGCCGGATTGGCGGCCACGAAACGCTGCACCTCCTGGAGCGCTGAACGGCTGACCGGGAGTGTCTCGCCACCCCGGCTGAACTGCATCTGGCCCCCCGGCCGCTTGAAGAACATCACAAGCTGGCCCGCGATCCTCATCGCGATGTCGCGCCCTGCGTCCTCTTCCACCAGGCTCAAGGCCAGATCGAGACCAGCGGTCACACCGGCGGCCGTGCGCAGCTTGCCATCGCGAATGTGAATCGCATCGGCATCGACGGTAATGGAGGGGTAGGCCTGCGCCAGCCGATCGGCGAGCGCCCAGTGCGTCGTCACGCGCTTGCCGTCGAGCAGCCCGGTGGCCGCCAGAAAGAAGGCGCCGCTGCAGATCGAGCCATAGCGCCTAGTCGTTGGCACTGTCTCGCGGAGCCAGCTGAGGACCGCGGGGGCGGGGGACATTTCCGCCGCGTTGGGGCAGCCGGCCACGAGCAGGGTATCGATCGGCTCGCTCAGTTTCTCCCCGATGACGAGGTCCGGCAGGACGCGGGTGCCGGACGACCCCCGGAGTTCGCCGGGGCTGCTCGCGACCACAGCCAGGCGGTAGAGCGCCTGGCCGGACTGCGCATTGGCCTCCGCAAAGACGTCGAGCGGGCCGGACACATCCAGAAGTTGCACGCCCTGCAGCGCGAGAACGGCAATTGTTCTGATCTTTGGCATGTCACCGACCCATGGCGTTATCACGCGCAGAATGGCAGAAAATGGCTGATATCGTCAATTGCTGCCAACTGCCTCGCCCGGCTAGTCTCCCGTCATCGGCTCGATGATCCGTCAGGAAAGATGGCGAGACCCAGAGAGTTTGGCTTTGAGAGCTTCAACTTTTGAAACGATAGCAGGGACGATGTACAAGCTTCACTACTTCCCCAGTAACGCCAATGCCGCGCCGCACATGGTTCTGGAGACGATCGGCTGCCCCTACGCGCTGGTTCTCGTGGACCGTTCGGTGACGGGCCAGAAGTCCGCCGACTATCTCAAGATCAATCCCAATGGCCGGATCCCGACCCTGGTCGATGGGGACCAGGCGATTTTCGAGGCGGCGGCGATCGTGCTGCATCTCGTCGACCAGCATCCCGAGGCGGAACTCGCGCCCAAGGTCGGCACGCCGGAGCGGGCGGCCTTTTACCAGTGGCTGATCTTCCTCACGAATTCGCTGCAGGAAGAACTCATGGTTTGGCAGTATCCGGACCGGCTCACCGGAACCGACGCCGCGGCGACCGCCGTGACCAAGGCGGGCGCGGAGCGCCGCGCGAGCAATTACCTCGACGTGATCGAGCGGCACCTTGCCGCGAAGGGCCCGTTCCTCCTTGGCGACAAGCCGAGCGCGGCCGATTTCTACCTCGTCATGCTGGCGCGCTGGGCGCGTCCGATGACGAACCCGCCGCGGGCGCGCGCCAATATCGCCAAGCTGCTTGACCGCGTGACGGCGCTGCCCGCGGTGCGCCGCGCTTACGAACAGGAAGGTGTCGGCAGCGATATCTGCTGAGCGCGGCCGCGAGACTTCGGCCTGCGCGGGCGGCCCGCGCAGGCGTCAAGGACAAGGAGGTATTCATGACCACCGATAAGATCAGCCGGAATATGCCTGAGCGTATGGACCTGCCTTTTGTGGGCCTCGCCACCTTCGCGGGTCAGCCGGCCTGCACCGACTGGGACAAGCTGGACGGCGCCGATGTGGCGATCCTCGGCGTGCCGATTGACACGGCATCGAGCTACCGCGTGGGCACCCGCTTCGGACCCCGCGCCATCCGCGAAGTCTCCATGTTCCACGGCTTCGGCCCGGAAGGCGTCTTCGATTTCGAGGAC
>CAWIBZ010000006.1:307500-370685 GCA_963834475.1 uncultured Alphaproteobacteria bacterium
GAAGCTGCGGGTGTAGAGCAATCTACGCGGTAGCGGAGCGTTCCGTAGGCCTGCGAAGGGAGAGGGGTGACCCCTCCTGGAGGTATCGGAAGTGCGAATGCTGACATGAGTAGCGACAAACAGTGCGAGAAACACTGTCGCCGAAAGTCCAAGGGTTCCTGCGCAAGGTTAATCCACGCAGGGTTAGCCGGCCCCTAAGGCGAGGGCGAAAGCCGTAGTCGATGGGAATCAGGTGAATATTCCTGAGCCTGCTGGAAGTGACGAATGCAAGATGTTGTCAGGGCTTATTGGATTGTCCTGGCTTTTTGAGCATTCCGGGAAATAGCTCCAGCATATAGACCGTACCCGAAACCGACACAGGTGGACTGGTAGAGCATACCAAGGCGCTTGAGAGAACCATATCGAAGGAACTAGGCAAATTGCTCGCGTAACTTCGGGATAAGCGAGACCCGTTTGTGGGCAACCATGGGCGGGTGGCACAGAGCAGGGGGTAGCGACTGTTTAGTAAAAACACAGGGCTCTGCGAAATCGAGAGATGACGTATAGGGTCTGACGCCTGCCCGGTGCCGGAAGGTTAAGAGGAGGTGTGCAAGCACTGAATTGAAGCCCCGGTAAACGGCGGCCGTAACTATAACGGTCCTAAGGTAGCGAAATTCCTTGTCGGGTAAGTTCCGACCTGCACGAATGGCGTAACGACTTCCCCACTGTCTCCGGTATGGGCTCAGCGAAATTGAATTCCCCGTGAAGATGCGGGGTACCCGCGGTCAGACGGAAAGACCCTATGAACCTTTACTGCAGCTTTGCAGTGGCATCAGGGGAGCACTGTGTAGGATAGGTGGGAGGCTTTGAAGCCGGGGCGCTAGCTTCGGTGGAGCCATCCTTGAAATACCACCCTGGGCGCTTCTGATGTCTAACCGAGACCAGTTATCCTGGTCCGGGACCCTGCATGGTGGGCAGTTTGACTGGGGCGGTCGCCTCCCAAAGTGTAACGGAGGCGCGCGATGGTGGGCTCAGGCCGGTCGGACATCGGCTGCTGAGTGCAATGGCATAAGCCCGCCTGACTGTGAGAGCGACAGCTCGATCAGAGACGAAAGTCGGCCATAGTGATCCGGTGGTCCCGCGTGGAAGGGCCATCGCTCAACGGATAAAAGGTACTCTAGGGATAACAGGCTGATCTCCCCCAAGAGTCCACATCGACGGGGAGGTTTGGCACCTCGATGTCGGCTCATCACATCCTGGGGCTGGAGCAGGTCCCAAGGGTTCGGCTGTTCGCCGATTAAAGTGGTACGTGAGCTGGGTTTAGAACGTCGTGAGACAGTTCGGTCCCTATCTGCCGTGGGTGAAGGAGACTTGAGAGGATTTGTCCCTAGTACGAGAGGACCGGGATGAACAGACCTCTGGTGTACCGGTTGTCGCGCCAGCGGCACAGCCGGGTAGCTAAGTCTGGACGGGATAACCGCTGAAAGCATCTAAGCGGGAAACCCACCTCAAAACGAGGTCTCCCCGAGGGTCGTGGTAGACCACCACGTCGATAGGCCGGATGTGAAAGCGCGGTAACGCGTGCAGCTAACCGGTCCTAATCACCCAATAGGCTCATCACTCACCACCTCGCACAGCAATCATCCAACCATCCAAACACGCACATCCCTCTCTCTCTCACGTGCAAAAATCAGGAAGACTGTTCTTTTTTGAAAAAAAGAACCAAAAAACGTTCATTCCCTAAAGAGTGGAAGTCTTTTTGCTTCTTTTTCTCCAGAAAAAGAAGATCTCTTCCTTGCGTCGCGCCAAACCCCGTTCGCACACCCCAAAGGGTGGGTTGGACGACCTGGTGGCCATAGCGGGGAGCCTAAACCCGATCCCATCCCGAACTCGGCCGTTAAATTCCCCAGCGCCCATGGTACTGCGTCTTAAGACGCGGGAGAGTAGGTCGCCGCCAGGCCTTCCAACCCACCCTTTGCTCCTTCTCACTCACCCCCGCGGGGTGGAGCAGCCCGGTAGCTCGTCAGGCTCATAACCTGAAGGTCACAGGTTCAAATCCTGTCCCCGCAACCAAATCACCCCCCCAAGGCGCCCAGCATAAGCTCGGCGCCCTTTTGTGTCACGACGCCGGTCATCGCCCTGATGCCGGGTGACCAGACACTCTTCCCCCAAAGCGCCTCGTCTCAGAAGACTGGTCAAAGGCCATGACCCCGTTGCGGCCGTGCGCGATGCGCAGGCGGCCGGCGATATGCGCGCCAGGCTCTGACACCCTTCGGTTTCACGAATTACCATTTTACTAGAAGCCGAGCAGACCTCATATTCGCAGCGACGTGAGCTCCAATAAGGCCAGAGGAAAGAGTAGCGACGAATGACGACGCTCAACTGCGACATGGGTGAAAGCTACGGCATCTGGCAACTCGGCGACGATGCCCGGCTCATGCCCCTGATCGATCTGGCCAATGTCGCTTGCGGCTTTCACGCCTCCGACTTCGACCACATGCGCCGGACCGTCCAGCTCGCCAAGCGCCACAAGGTCGCCGTCGGCGCCCATCCCTCTCTGCCCGACCGGCAGGGTTTCGGCCGCCGGGCGATGGCGATGGGGCGCGAGGAACTGGCCAATTGCTTGATCTACCAAATCGGTGCGCTGAAGGGCTTTCTCGATGCCGAGGCCCTGCCGCTCCATCATGTCAAGCCGCATGGCGCGCTCTACGGCATGGCGCTGCGTGAAGAGGCCGTGGCCCACGCGATCTGCGATGCCGCCGGCGTGTTCGGCGTGCCCGTGCTCGGCCTTGCTGGCAGCCGCCAGGAACAGGTCTATGCCGCCCGTGGCCAGGCCATGCTCGCCGAATTCTATGCCGATCTCGACTATGCGGATGATGGCGCGCTGGTCATCACCCGGGAGCATCCGCCGCTTGACCCCGCTGCTACTGCCGCGCGCGTGCTGCGCGCCATCCGCCACGGCACCGTGGAAAGCCTCGGCGGCCAGGCTGTTCCCGTGCGTGCCGATACGATCTGCGTCCACTCCGATACGCCGAACGCGCCGGAGATCACAGCCGCCATCCGCGAGGCGCTCGCGGCTATCGACCGATAGGAGACCCCCATGCCGATCCAGACCGTTGAGGCGCCGCTTCCCGGCACTTTTTATCGCCAGCCCTCTCCTGACGAGCCGGTCTTCAAGAGCGAGGGGGACGCTATCGCTGCCGGCGACACGGTCGGGCTGATCGAGGTCATGAAGATGTTCACGCCCGTGATCGCGGAACAGGCAGGCCGCCTCGTCGCCTTCCATGTCGAGAACGAGGAACCCGTCATGGCCGGACAGGCCCTCTTCGATATCGAGATCTGAACTTATGGCTATCGGCACAATTCTCGTCGCCAACCGGGGCGAGATCGCCGTTCGTGTCATACGGGCGGCCCGTGAACTCGGCATCCGCACGGTGCAGGCGGCCAGTGCTGCCGACCGTGACATGCTGGCCTGCCGCCTCGCTGATGACATGGTCGAAATCGGCCCGCCGCATGCCCGCAAGTCCTATCTGAACGGGCAGGCGATTGTGGATGCGGCCCGCCGCACCGGCGCGGACGCCATTCATCCGGGCTACGGCTTTCTCTCGGAGAACGCCGAATTCGGGGCCCTGGTTGAATCCGCGGGCCTCATCTTCATCGGACCGCGGGCGGAGACGATCCGCAGCATGGGGGACAAGGCAAGGGCACGCGCCCTTGCCACCGAAGCCGGGGTGCCGACCGTTCCAGGCTCCGACGGGCGGGTGATGGATGTGGACGCGGCGCGCCTGGCCGCCGAGGCGATCGGCTATCCCGTCATGCTGAAGGCTGCGGCCGGCGGCGGCGGGCGCGGCATCCGGGTTGCCGAAACCGAGGCCGATCTCACCCAACTCTTCACCCAGGCGCGCACCGAGGCGGAATCGGCCTTCGGTGATGGCGGCGTCTATCTGGAACGCTTCATTCCCCGTGCCCGCCATGTCGAAGTGCAGATCCTGGGCGACGGCGTGCGCGCCATCCATCTCTTCGAACGCGAATGCTCGGTGCAGCGGCGGCGCCAGAAGCTGTGGGAAGAAGCGCCGGCGGCGACGCTGCCGGAGGATATCCGCGCGCGGCTCTGCGCCTCTGCCGTCGCACTGGCCGAACGGCTGGGCTACCGCGGCGCCGGCACCATCGAATATCTCTATGACCCGGACAGCCGCGCATTCTTCTTCATCGAAATGAACACGCGCATTCAGGTCGAGCATCCGGTGACCGAGATGATCACCGGAATCGATCTCGTGCGTGAAATGATCCGCATCGCGGGCGGCGAGCCTTTGCGCTACGCCCAGGCGGATATCGCGCGCCGCGGGCACGCCATCGAAGTCCGCATCAATGCCGAAAATCCGGATGCCGGCTTCCGCCCGGCACCGGGCACTGTCGCCTCGCTCACGGCACCGGGCGGCATGGGCGTGCGTTTCGACACCATGCTCTACCCCGGCTATACGGTTCCGCCCTTCTATGACAGCCTGCTCGGCAAGCTCATTGTCTGGGACGAGACGCGGGACGCCGCCATCACGCGGCTTGACCGGGCCTTGGGTGAACTCACGATCGAGGGCATCACCACGACAGCGCCGCTCTTCCGGCGCCTCGCGCATGATGCAGCGATTCGCGCCGGCGATGTGCATACCCGCTGGCTGGAAGACTGGATCGACCGCAACACCGCCGAAGGGGAATAAGAGGATGCAGACGCGGTACAGTTTCGGCGGCGACGAGCATATCTTCGTCGAAGTTGACGAGGCAATGTCGCTCGATGCCTTCTTTCGCAGCCTTGCCATCACCAATGCGGTGCGCGCGGCAGGGATCAAGGGCGTCACCGAGATCTGCCCGGCCAATGCCTCGCTGCAAATCCGTTTCGATCCGGATGTTATCGCGGCAGGTGATCTCCTCACCGAGATCCAGGCGCTCGAACGGGCGGCGGAGACGGCGGAGACCGTGCTGCCGACCCGCATTGTCGAAATCCCGGTCTTTTATAACGACCCCTGGACCCATGAGACCCTGATGCGCTTCCGCGAGCGGCATCAGGACCCGACCGGCACCGACCTCGACTATGCCGCCCGCATCAACGGCTATGCGTCAGTCGATGCCTTCATCAACGCGCATCAGTCAGCACCCTGGTTCGTCTCCATGGTCGGCTTCGTCGCGGGCCTGCCCTTCATGTATCAGATGGTGGAACGCGCGAAGCAGATCGAGGTGCCGAAGTATCTGCGCCCGCGGACCGATACGCCCCGCAACACGGTGGGCCATGGCGGCTGTTTCGGCTGCATCTATTCGGTGCGCGGCGCGGGCGGCTATCAGATGTTCGGCCTGACGCCGATGCCGATTTTCGATCCGGCGCAGTCGGTCCGCCACTTGCGCGACTTCATGGTTTTCTTCCGCCCCGGCGATATCGTGAAATTCCGCAGCATCGATCGGGACACCTTCGACGCGATCACGGAGGATGTCGCCGCCCGCCGCTTCGAACCTCTTGTCCGCGACGTGCGCTTCTCCCTCAACGACTTCCACGCGGCGCCGCAAGAAACCACACAGGCCCTGCTGGAGGTGCTCCATGGCGCTTGAAATCCTGAAACCCGGCCTGGTCACCACCGTCCAGGACCTGGGACGCGAGGGCTATTACCATCTCGGCATTCCGATGTCGGGTGCCATGGACCGCTATGCCCTGACGGCCGCCAATCTCCTGGTCGGCAATCCGGCGGGTGCCGCCGGCTTCGAAGCCGTCTTCATGGGTCCCGAAATCCGCTTCCACAGCGATGCGCTGGTCGCCGTGACGGGTGCCCAGCTGCCCCCCAAGGTCGATGGCGTTGAGCAGCCGAACTGGACGGCGTTCAAGGTCCGCGGCGGGCAGGTTCTGTCCTTCGGCACGCTGAAATCCGGCGCGCGCGCCTATATCGCGGTCTCGGGCGGGATCGACGTGCCGGTGGTCTTGGGTTCGCGCTCGACCTATATGCTGGGCGGGCTCGGCGGCCATGAGGGCCGCGCGCTCCGCGCCGGTGACAAGCTTGCACTGGGACCGGCAGGCTCCCTCAGCCGTGACGGCGCGGTGGTGCCGGAATCGCTGAGGGATCATCACGGCGGCGAGCGCCGGCTGCGCGTGGTCGAAGGCCTCTACATCCACCGCATCACGATGGCCGCGGCGGAGGCGTTTTTCAGCGACGCCTGGAAGGTGGCCCCCGAGGCCGACCGCATCGGCTACCGCTTCAAGGGCGGCCGCCCGCTCGATTTCGTGCCGCGTCAGCCGCCGTTCGGCGCCGGGTCGGACCCCTCCAACATCGTCGATAGCTGCTACCCCTACGGTTCGATCCAGGTGCCGAGCGGCACGGAGCCGATCGTGCTGCACCGGGACGCGGTCTCCGGCGGCGGGTATTTCATGCTGGGCACGGTGATCTCGGCCGATATGGACTTGATCGGTCAATTGCAGCCGCATCAGACGGTCCGCTTCGTGCCGGTTGATATGGAGCAGGCCATCGCTGCCCGCCAGGAGCGGCACGCGAGAGTGGCATTGCTGGAGACTGAACTGGCGGGCTAAGCCCGCCCGCCGGCTTCGGCGCGCGCGACCATAACTTCGAAAGAC
Source organism: uncultured Alphaproteobacteria bacterium (assembly GCA_963834475.1). GTDB lineage: Bacteria > Pseudomonadota > Alphaproteobacteria > Acetobacterales > Acetobacteraceae > Acidisoma. The sequence continues at coordinate 314,084 of CAWIBZ010000006.1, forward strand.
CGGCGGATCAGGTCACTGTCCAGCCCGTCCGTGATCAGGACCAGCGAGGAGCGCCCCGCTGGTCCGGTCGCCCGGGGCAAATGCTCGGGCCGGTGGACAAGGTGCTGCGCCGCCTGGACGAGCACCGGCGTGTCGCTGCCCTCCAGCGTCAGGATGCCCTTCATGCGCAGGATTTGCGCCGCCGTGGCGATGGGCGAGAAGGCTGAACCAGAGGCCAAAGGCCGCCCAGCTGATCGGGCGGTCATGCTCGATGACGGTCGCCGTGATGCCGGCATGCAGCGGCCCGGCAGGCGGTGTCACGCCAGCCCAGCGCGCTGCGCGGGCGATCTCGTCGCCGGCATCGAGGCCAAGCAGGGCGGCGACTGGCGCATCGCCCGCCTCGATCGCCTCGATCCGGGCGATGGGATTCAACCTGGATAGCGCCGATATGACGTCCGCGCGTTCCTCGGCGTTGACGAGGTCTCGCTTCGTGACGAGCAGCATATCCGCGACCCCCGCCTGCTGCGCGCTTTCGGGAAAGCGCGCGAGGGTCGCGAGGCCGTTCACGGCGTCGACCGTCGTGATCACCTGGCCGGGCCGGAAATGATGACGGAGTGCCAGATCGCCCGCGACGGTCGCCATGATCGGTGTCGGGTCGGCCAGACCCGTCGTCTCGATCACGACGCGGCGGAACAAAGGCAGCTCGCCGCGCGCGCGCCTGCTCCAGAGATCGCGGAGTGAATCGCCCACATCGCCGCGCAGCGTGCAGCAGACGCAGCCGCCGCCAAGCAGCACCGGCTCCCCGGCGATGGCCTCCACCAGCAGGTGGTCAAGCCCGACGGCGCCGAACTCGTTGATCAGCACGGCCGTATCGGTCAGCTGAGGGTCGTCCAGCAGGCGGCGCAGAACAGTCGTCTTGCCGCTGCCTAAGAAACCCGTCAGCACATGGACATCGACGTGGTCATCAGCCATCGCGGCGGGTCAAATCATCGAGGTAATCGGGATCGAGAGGGTCGGGGAGGGAGGCGGACAGCTTGTCCGCCTGCGGCCAGAGGTCACCGAAACCGGCAACCTCGACCGCGCGCCCCGTGCGATTGCGCAGGATGAACCGGCTTCCCTGCCAATCGCCCAGCGTGAGGCCCGCGGGGGCCAGCACGCGGTTGGCGCAGGCGATACGCAGGCGCCGTTCGGCGCGGCGCTGCCAGCTCGGCATCGCATCGGCCGCTGCATCCGGTGGCGCGCCGTCAGACCAGTGCGCGCCACCCTGCAAGCTGCCACAAAGGCCGCACATGGCGGAGCCTTGAGGCTCAGCCCTTGCGCGGATTGCGGCGCAGGAAGTCGTCCGCAATCTCGTCCATGGTCACGAACTTCACGCCGGGATGGCGGGCCATATGGGCGTAGAGACGCTCAAGCATCATGAGCACCTGCGGCCGGCCGGCCACGTCCGGATGAATGGTCAAGGGGAACACCGCATACTCATACTCGCGGTACACCCAGTCGAACTGGTCCCGCCAGATCGTCTCGATGTCATGCGGATTGACGAAGCCGTGGCTGTTCGGCGACTTCTTGATGAACATCATGGGCGGCAGATCGTCGAGATACCAGCTGGCGGGAATCTCGACGAGATCGGTTTCCTGGCCGCGCACCAGCGGCTTCATCCAGGCGGAGGCGGGCTTGCTGTAGTCGATCTTGGTCCAGCTGTCGCCGACCCGCACATAGTAAGGCTCGTAGTCGCGGTGCATCAGGCTGTGGTCGTATTTGATGCCCTTCTTGATCAGCAGTTCATTGCTGACCTTGCTGAACTCCCACCAGGGCGCGACATAGCCGGTCGGCCGGCGGCCGCTGAGTGCCGTGACCAGCTCGATTGACTTGTCGAGCACCGCCTCTTCCTGCTCCGGCGTCATCTCGATCGGGTTTTCATGGCTGTAGCCATGAATGCCGATTTCGTGCCCGGCCGCGGCCACCGCCTTCATCTGCTCCGGGAAGGTCTCGATCGAATGACCCGGAATGAACCAGGTGGTGCGAATGCCGAGCCGATCGAAGAGCTTGAGCAGGCGGGGGCTGCCCACCTCGCCCGCGAAGAGGCCGCGGGAAATATCGTCCGGGGAGTCCTCGCCACCGTACGAGCCCAGCCAGCCCGCCACCGCATCAACATCAACGCCAAAGGAACACAGGATTTCTTTTGCCATCTATGCCATCCACCTGTTCATACCGTAGTCAGACCGAAGTCAGGCCCGCATCTTCACCGTCAACCCGCCATCGACCACGATTGCCTGGCCGGTGACGTAGTTGGCATCGCGCGACGTCAGGAAGGCGATCACGCTCGCGACCTCTTCCGGCCGCCCGACCCGGCCCCAGGGAATATCCCGGCCGGCGCGGATCAGCCCGTCAGGGCCGAGCGAGTTCACGGGGTCGAGCGATTGCGGGGTTTCGATCAAGCCCGGAATGATCGCATTGACCCGGATTTCGCGCGGCCCGAGCTCCACCGCCAGGCTGCGGACGAGGCCGAGCACGCCCGCCTTGGCGGTCGCATAATGCGCGTGCTCTTCCCAGCCGTAGACACCGCCCGCGATGGAGGAAATCGCCACCATCGCGCCGCCGGCGCCGAGCCGCCGGGCCCCCGCACGCAGGGTGCGGAGGACGCCGACGAGATCGACCTCCATGATGTCCGCCCAGCGCTCATCGGTAAGCTCCGCGATGGGCGCATGACGCAGGATGCCGGCATTGGCGATCACATAGTCGAGACGCCCGAAGGTCTCGACCGCGCGATCGGCGAAAGCCTCGACGGATGCCGTCTGCCGGACATCCACCTCTTGAATCACGCAGTTGCCGCCCGCATCGCGCACCAGCCGCGCTGTCTCTTCCGGATCATGCGGATCACCCGAAAAGGTGCCGATGACGCTGCGGACGCCACGCTGGGCATAATAGACCGCGAGCGCGCGCCCGATACCACTGGCAGCGCCAGTGATTGCGGCAACAGCTTGCTCAGACATTCGCTTCCTCCAAATCAACCTCACGCGGCCGCTTCGTGAAGAACATGACCAGACCGGAGATCAGGATACCGCCGGCACCGACCCAGAGCGCGGCTGCGCCGGTTCCCAAAGACGCCGCGATCATCGTAAACAGCGCGCCACCGATGATAATGCCCGGCTGGCTCATGGCACCAATGAAGGTCACGCCGGTCGCGCGGCAGCTCACCGGGTAGCATTCGGCCATGAAATACTGGATCGCAGCATAGGGGCCGACAAGGAAGAACAGGCCGCCGGCATAGGTGAGAATGATCAGCGTCGGGTTCGACACCGCCGGGCTCAGCATCAGGGCGAAGAAGACGCTGGAGATGATCCAGCCGATGATGATGGTCGGCTTGCGGCCGATCTTGTCGCCCAGCCAGCCGTGGAAGACATAGCCGAAATAAGCGATCAGGTTGATGATGATGAGCATCCAGAAGGCTTCCGACAGATGAACGCCCTTGGCGTTCTTCAGCACGGAGCTGCCGAGGATGCTGAAGCTCATGATTCCGAAGAAGTTGACGATCCAGGCGATCGAAAAGGCAATGGTGTTGCCCCGCATATGCGGTTCCCAGATGCGCTTGAGCGGCGCGGCCGAGGAATGCTCGATATTGTAGGAGGCTGCGAGCGCATGCGCCGCGTCGGTCTTGCCCGAACGCTCAAGTTCGTTCAGCCGGTGATGCAGCTTGAATTGCGGCGTTTCCTTGATGGAGCGGGAGATGACCCACACCAGCACCGCGGCCGGAACCGTCGCGACGAGGTAGAGGCCACGCCAGCCCACGACATTGAGGAGGAGGAGGGAGAGCGCGCTCGCGAACATGAAGCCGAGCGGCCAGCCGCCCTGGATCCAGGCATAGTAATAGCCGGGCCGCTTGCGCTTACGCTCGTCTTCCGTGACCTGATAGACTTCGTTGATGTAGGTCGCGTTGACCGCCTGTTCGGAGAAGCCGAGGCCGCCGAAGGCACGGACGATCACGATCAGGCCGGCGCTCATCGCGGCGAGGCCGACCGGAATCGCGGCGGTCAGCGCGGACACGATCGCCGTGCCACCGACCGTGATCATCATCCCCTTCTGACGGCCGAGGCGGTCGATCACGGGGCCGAGGCCGAAGGCGACGATTGCGCTACCAACGGAAATCCAGGTGTTCACGGCGTAGGAGGTGGCCGGTGTCCAGCCGAAGGACTGCTGCATGGCCGGCAGCAGCGTGCCGAGCAGGCCGTAGTCAAAAACGGCGATCGTCCAGGCAAGAAGCGCGATGATCGTGACGATGTCGGTCTGACGCTTGGAGAACGTCGGAAAGCGACGCCGTTCATTCGGCTCCGGTGGAGATAGATCAAGCTCGTGAGTTCGGAAAGCATCCATATTCTTGGTCTCCCAATATAACGGCCACAACGATGCCGGTGGCCTGGCTTTATTCCCTGGAGATCGGTTGTTGGTTGGTGCGACAGAGTAGGACAGGCTGGAGCCAAGGGCTTGCCAGCCGGTCCGCCTCTGCCGCGCAGTCAGATCATGATATCGCCGCCGTTCGGGTTGAGCGTGGCGCCGATGTAATAGGCGCCGCCGTCGGAGGCGAGGAGAACGGCGGTCGGCACGATTTCCTCAACGCGCGCGGGCCGGCCGATCGGAAGTTCCGACACTTTGCGCTCGCGCCACCCGGAGGGGATCGCGCGCCAGAGTGCGGTATCAACGGGACCGGGGCAGATCGCATTCACGGTCACGCCCTTGGTCGCAACCTCGTAGGCGAGGGAACGGGTAAAGCCGATCACACCCGCCTTGGCAGCGGCATAATGGGCCATGTCGGGCGCGCCCTTCTGGGCGAGCTGGGAGCTGATGTTGATGATGCGGCCCCAGCCGCGCTCCAGCATGCCGGGCAGAACCGCCTTGGTGCAGAGGAAAACACTGCGCAGGTTCACCGCCATCATGCGGTCCCAGAGGTCGAGAGACATGTCGACCACAGGGGAGCTGGTATCGATGCCGGCGTTGTTGACAAGCACGTCGATGCCGCCGAAGGCGGCTTCGACGGCCGCAATTGCCGCCTGCACCTGCTCAGGGTCGGAGACATCGGCCGCAATGCCGATGGCGCCGCCGGGCAGCATCCCGGCCACGGCATCGGCGCGCGCCTGATCAAGATCGAGGACCGCGACGCGCGCGCCCTCAGCCGCAAGTCCCGCGGCGATTGCTTCGCCAATGCCCCGTCCGGCACCTGTCACCAGGCACCGTCGCCCCGCGAGCTGTCCCATGCGGTCGTCCTCTGCAGATTGTTTCGTAACGCTGAACGCGTGCTCACTTTTATTTTATGATATATTGATTTTTGTATGCAATCATAAATTTCAAAAGCCCGAAACCTGGCGGCTCATTGGGGCCATGGGCAGATGCGATGGATGTTTCCGAACAAAATGAGGGCTTTAAAGTTTATCATCCGCGCAGGCAGGAAACTGCGGCGCGGGCTCCGCTGGAGCGGCGGGGGAGACCGTAAGCTAAATGCGGGGTACGTATACAATCGACAATTTATAATCGCTTCAGGCGTCAGGCTGCGCCATGGTTGAAGCCGGTCGGCGACCGAACCACGAGGGGGAGGACATGACCCGCAACCGGTCAGAGGATCCTGGGCTGCGCCGCTACGCGGTCGTGGAGACGATCCTCGCCGCCAACATCGCGAGCGGCCGCTTGCCCGCGGGCTTCGTGCTGCTTGAAGGCCCGATTGCGGAGGCCTTGCGCACGACCAGGCCGCCGGTGCAGCGCGCCCTCCAGAATCTGCAGAAGCGCGGCCTCATCCAGCGGTTCAACGGCCGCGGCTATCTTGTCGGCGCCGGTGCCGGCATCGATCCTGTGCGCGACGATATCCGAACCGTGCCCCTGGACCTTCCGCCGAGCGCAGAGGAAGCGCTGGCAAGCCGATCATCGGGCGAGCGCATTTTTGAGCGGGTCGAGACCGATGTCGCGGGTTGCATCATTTTCGGCCAGTACCGCATCATCGAGGCCACGTTGGCCGAGTATTTCAAGGTCAGCCGGACCGTCGCGCGGGATGTGCTCGGCCGGCTCGAAGAGCGCGGGCTGGTGCGCAGAAACCAAAGCTCGCACTGGCTCGCGGGGCCGCTCACGGCCAATACCATCCGGGAGCATTTTGCGATCCGCCGCCTGCTCGAGCCGCCGGCGCTCGCCGGGGCCGCGTCTCGGATTGACCTGGGGGCGCTGGAGGCTTTGCGCCAGCGCCTCGTTGCCCAGGAGCAGGCGATCGGCCGGGTCAGAAGCGGCGATCTCGACGACCTTGATGGGCTGTTCATGGAAACCTGCATGCTGCCCAACCCCAATCAGCGCCTCAGCGCCCTGATCCGCGACAATCTTCTTCCTGTCGTGGCATCGGAACGTCTTCTGCGGCAGCTGGGACTGCCGGACGATACCGCCCGCATCACGGAGCAGCGGCTGGTCGTTGAGCTTCTTCTGCAGGGGGCTGTCGATGCCGCGGCGGCGATGCTTGACCGCCATCTCGAGGCGGTGATGCACCGGCGGATTGCGCAGATCAAGATCGTCGCCGTTCTGCCCGCGCCACGGGCCGTGCCCGCCTATCTGACGCTGCTGGACAGCCAGGCCTTGCGCTGATCGTTGTCACCGCAAGCCGTCCGGTCAATCCGCCTCTCCCGCTCCGGTCAGGCGCGCCCAGCGCCGGGCAAGATAATTGTGCTCGTCCATCGTCGTGTTCCAGACCGCGATCGAACCGGCACGCTGCCAGTACGAGCCGCCGCTGCGGACGGCGCCCCTTTGGATGATCGTCGTGCCGTCGGGCGCGGGCAGGGATTCGGCGGCGGGCGCCCCCTCGTACCAATAGCGCCACTCAGACGGGCTCAAATGCGCGCGGATCGGGTCAAGAACGGACATGTAATAGCCCTGGCGGGCGACGATCGCGCCCGCGTAGCCGTCAAGCCACCAGTTGAGATAGTCGTAGGCCACATCGCGCATGCGGTCAGAGAGCCTGGCGGACAGGCAGAGCCCGCCGTGCCAGGCGCGATAGCCTTCACGCGGAACGGCTTCTTCCACCGGGATGCCGCGGCGCCTGAGATGTGTGGTCACCGGAGACCACGCGCTTTGGATCCAGGTGTGTCCCTCCGCCATCCAGTCTGCCGCCTCGGCCGCGGTCTTCCACCAGCCGTAGAAGTGCCCACCGTCGCGCTTGCGGAAAAGCTGCGTGAGCAGCGTGTCGATTTCCGTCGTGCTCAACTGGCCGATGGAATCGGCGTTGAACGTGCCACTCGCCTGAACCGCGAGGAGCGCGTCGAACACGCCGATGGCGGGTTCGTCCACCAGCGCGACATGGCCCCGCCATTTCGGATTGAGCAGTTCGGCCCAGGAGGTCGGGATTTCATCGCCGATGAGATCCCGACGGTAGGCAAAGCTGTCGACGTTATGGACAGTCGGCAACATTGAAATCCATCGGGACGGGCGACTGCCGAGGGAGCGGTCGGGTTGCACGTAAAGGCGCGTGACCGGCGCATCGCCTTCGCCGATGGAGGCCTGAGGGGCGATTCGGCCCGCTTTCGTGAGACTGCTGACCTGATCCCAAAGTCTGATGCGCGTGACATCAATCGGCTGAATCGCGCGCCAGAACCAGACGATGTCCAGGTTGTGAAAGCATTGATCGTAAACGTCGTAGGATGCGGGATCGACGGCCGCGCGCCTCTGCGCATTGAGGAAATCCAGGCAGTCGAATTCGATGTCGATTCCGAGGTCGGAGGCGGCACGCGATTGAATTTCAGGCAGGGCGGTAATCTCGGTCCCCAATACCCGGAGCACCGGGCGGGAGGCTGATCGAACGTGGGGCGCCGGCAACGTCAAGAAAGGCTTTGATTGTACCATACGCGCTTATAGCTGATCATTCAGAAGCGAGTCGCTGCCGCATTGCCGGAATTTAAACGATGCCGGTCCGAGGCGGGGAAAGCAAGGGGCTTATCGGTCTGGCCGGGGGGCTTGGTCCGCGGCTTCAACCAATCGGTCTGACGGCCTAGCCTCTGTCCCGTGATCCAGGGAGTGCGGGCGGGCATGATGCCGCGCCTCCGGCTTGCTGGCTCAGACTGGAGAGAGTTTCATGCAGACAAAGTACAGCGCCCGCGCACTTGCTGCGGCCGCCTTCATGGTTCTGGCGCCTGCCAGCGTCATGGCGCAGACCACCCTGGCCCCGCGTGACGTGCCAGCAAAGACGATCCCTGTTCCCACCGATGTCAGCCCGCAGTTGCAGGCTGTCATCGCCCAGCCCCTGAACCCCGGCTGGAACACCCCGCCGACCACGCCCGCGGGCTGGCAGAAGCTCGCCGATCAGACCGAGGCCGCGACCGCGCCGACGGTCGCCCCGATGGCCGCGCGCCTGCACGTCTCGATCAAGGAGGGGACGATCGGCGGGGTCCATGTCTACGACGTCACCCCCGCGAGCATCCCGGCGCGCAACGCCCATCGCCTGCTCATCCACGTCCATGGCGGCTGCTATGTGCTCCTGCCGCATGAGGCGGCGCTCCCCGAGGCGGTGATGATCGCGGGCTACAGCCATATGCGGGTGATCTCGGTCGACTACCGGATGCCGCCGCAGGCTTATTTCCCGGCCGCCCTCGACGATGCGATGACGGTCTACAAGGCCGCGCTGCACATGACGAAGCCCAAGGATATCGGCGTGTTCGGCACCTCCGCGGGCGGCGCGCTCACCCTTGAGATGATGCTCGACGCGAAGATGCAGCACCTGCCGATGCCGGGTGCGATTGCGCCTTCGACGCCGATGGCCGATGTCAGCGGGCCGGGCGACACCTTCCAGACCAACGCGCTGGTAGACAATGTGCTGGTTTCGCCGGGCGGCTTCTGCCGCTACGCGGCCGAGTTCTACGCCCATGGCCACAGCATGTCGGACCCGCTGATCTCGCCGGTCTATGGCGACTATCACGGCTTCCCGCCGGCGATCCTGACGTCCGGCACGCGCGACCTGCTGCTCAGCAATACCGTGCGCGTGCATCAGAAGATGCTCCAGTCCGGCGACGACGCGAGCCTCCTGGTCTTCGAAGGCATGTCCCATGCGCAGTTCATGCGCGACGACCGCATTCCTGAAGATCAGGCCTGGGCGACCGAGGTCAGCGCCTTCCTCGACAAGCATCTCGGCCACTGACCAAGGCCAGGCGCCTCCGGTAACGGGGGCGCCTACCCTGCGCCGGGGCGCGGGAGATGTCTCCCTTGCGCGGGACATCCCGTGACTGGCCCATGGCCCGCCTGCCGCGCTCGTGAATGCGCGATGACCGGGGCGGAGCGCCTCAAAGCCCGGCATTTCATCCCGCCATCGTGCGTCTCCCGGCTCTGACGGTGCCGGAGGTTTTTCTTGACGCTGGCGCGATTGTCCGCGTCGCATCCGGTGTTTTCTTGCATGATTGCGACCAGGCAACGTGTTTTCGCGTGATTTTCGTAGCCCGGAATGATGCGCGGAAAAGTTGCTAGGTCAATCAAATTTGCTTCTTGCGAAAACGTTGCCAAAAAAGGACTTTCAGAGAGGCCGGCTTTCTGCGCCGGGCGTGCTCCCACAAGGGACGATGTGACGCCACCCAGCTGCCCGGCGAGGTCGGTCAGCAGATAATTGACAAAACAAAATAAATTATTTTGTTTTGTCTTTGGATCGGGCGGATTTGCGTGCAGAAAAGTCGGTCTTGAAACCGGATCTTGTCCGAGTATTTGATGTATTATCGACAATAAATCTGCCGCGCTGGGTCGCGCTCATCATGCCCCTGTCCGGCGACGCCTTGTCCAAAATGGCCTGTTGCATCGCGAGGGCGGCAGCGGCACACTCCGCACCTGCGTCGGGCGCAAGGCTGATGCTGCGGTGCATATAAAGCCCATAAAAAATCGTTTGCTGCCCTTTCAAACTTATAAAACCGCCCTCCGCCAGCTTTGTTGAGCAAGCTGATCTGCCCTGTGTTTGTTTCGCATTGTGTTTCATCTGCGATCGCGCCAGCTTTCCCTGGCCACGGGTTTGGCCAAGCGATCGGCCTGAATGATTAGAGCTGGATGAAAAGCATGCTTGGATCAGCACTTTCCACAAAATTGCATACGGCGCTCGTGACACCGTTCCGCGACGGAGCTGTCGATGACACGGCATTTTTGCAGTTATGTGAACTGCAGATCGCGGCGGGGCTGGGCCTGGTCGTCGGCTCCGATACCGGCGAAGGCCTGATGCTGGAGCCGAATGAGCTGCTGCATCTGGTCGCGCTGGCCGGGCAGGTCGCCCGGGGTAAGGTTCCCGTTCTTGCCTATCTCGACTTCGCGACGCATCGTGATGCCGCGGCCTTCGCCAGGGCGGTGGTGCGCGACGGCGCAGACCGTCTCATCTGCCGGCTTCCGCCCACGTCCGTTTTCGGGGTCGAGGAGGCCTACGGCTACATCCGCCAGATCAGCCATCGCGTCGATCGCCCGGTGCTGCTCGACCTTGGCGCCTATCGCGATGCGCCGGCGGGCATCGAGGCGATGATCGCCAGCCTCTTCAAGACGGAACTCATTGACGGTGCAGTCCTGCACGACCTTGATCCGGTGCAGCTCGCCAACCGGCGGGCGGCATGCGGTGAGCGCTTCCAGCAGCTGGTGGCCGGAGACAGTCTGGCCGCCTGCCATCTGGCCGGCGGCGGCAGCGGCTGGATTTCGAGCCTGGCCAATGTAGCGCCGCGTGCCTGCGCGGCCCTGGCGGCTGCCTGGGCTGACGGTGAGATGGGCCAATTCGCGGCTATCCGGGATGCGCTTTATGTCGCCGAAGCGGGGCTGCGGCCGACGCCCATGGCGGCTGCGGTCAAAGCCGTGCTGGAAGCCGGCGGCCTTGTGGACGGTGCCGTCCGCTGCCCCATGCGGCGGGTGATGCCGGCCGGCGAGGCCAGCTTGCTGCAGTCACTGGAGCCCTTGCTGCGCCTGGAGCGTGCGGTGGGCCTGCCGGCCATGGCGACCCCTGGCCTGGCTTTTGTGCCGGCGGCGGTAGCCGGGGCTCATCCGCATTAGCCGAGCGCAGGCGGCCCCGCCCGGTTTCACGGCCTTGCCGGATTGTCTCTGCGCCTGAAACCGGGCCTAATCCTCCGGTCTGATCTGGCGGAGGACGAGAGATGGCCCGTGATGCTGTTGCCGTGCGTGACCGGTTGGAAGAGGTCCTGTCGCGCATTGCGCGGCACGAGGATCCGGCGATCTTCACCCGCATCTACGCCGATACGGCGCGGGCGGCGGCCGATGCCGCTGATCGCAGGGCGGCCGCGGGCGAGAGCCGAGGCCCCCTCGACGGCAAGCTGGTGACCATCAAGGATCTCTTTGACGTAGCGGGCGAGACCACGACTGCGGGATCAGCGATCCTGCGCGATGCCCCGCCGGCCACCCGTGACGCGAAAATTGTCGAGCGGCTGCGGCTTGCCGGCGCGGTCATCCTGGGAAAGACGAACATGACCGAGTTCGCCTTTTCCGGCCTCGGCCTCAATCCGCACTGGGGCACGCCGGGCAATGCCCATGACCGCAGCCGTATCCCCGGCGGTTCGTCATCGGGCGCGGGCGTCGCGGCGGCACTCGGCTTCGGCGATATCGCGATCGGGACGGATACCGGCGGCTCGGTGCGCATTCCGGCCGCCCTCAATGGCATTGTCGGCTTCAAGCCCACGGCCGAGCGGGTGCCGCGCGACGGCGCGTTTCCCCTGTCCTACACGCTCAATTCGATCGGCCCGCTCGCGAAGACCGTGGCGCTTTGTGCGGCGGCCGATGGGGTGATGGCGGGCGAGGCGCCGCGCGCGCTCGTGCCGGCGCCGCTCTCGGGCCTGACCATTGCAGTTGCCGAGATCTACCTGGAGGGGACCGAGCCTGCCGTTCTGTCGGCTTTCGAGACCTCTCTGCGCCGGCTGTCGGCGGCGGGCGCCAGGATCGTCAAGGCTGAGATCGATGACCTGGTCGGCGCCATGCGGGCGGCGCAAACCGAGGGGCCGATCAGCCCCGTGGAGGCGGCCGAGATCCACGCCGCCTATCTCGAGGAGAGGCAGGCCGAGTTCGACCCGCAGGTGCTGCTGCGCATCCGCCAGGGCCAGCGGATTCCGGCGCCTCGCTATGTCGCCACGCTGAGGCGGCGCCGCGCGCTGATCGCGGCACTCGATGAGCGCCTGCCGGATGGAACGGTGCTGGCGATGCCGACCACGCCGATCGTGGCGCCCCGCCTGGACCAGATTGACGACGACGCCAGCTTCCAGGCCTTCAATACGCTGGTCCTGCGCAATCCGAGCTTCGGCAATTTCTTCGATCTCTGTGCCCTGTCCCTGCCCATGCCGACCCCCGGCCTGCCCATGGGCCTGATGTTGACGGGGCGTCATGGCAGCGATGCCGGGCTTCTTGCGACGGCTGCCGGAGTTGAAGCGTGCCTGCATTGAGCCGGCCTGATTGCCGTGGGTGACAAGAAGCGCCTAAAAGCGGTCTCCGTCGGCCGCAAGGCCCGAGATTGAGAGTTCGATGCGGCAGGAAAACATCCCCCTTACCGCGATAAGGGGATTTGCGGCGCTGTGGGTCGCCTCTCTCCATTTTCAGCTGGGCATGGCCGATGTCGGCTATAGCCTCTGGCCCGGCTTGTCCCATTACGGGTACGCCGGCGTCGACATCTTCTTTATCCTCAGTGGATTTATCCTGTCCGCCGTGTATCGCGGGCTGGAATGGCGCGACGTTGGCGCCTTCCTGACGCGGCGCGCCTTTCGGGTCTATCCGATGCATCTTGCCGTGACCGCCGGCATGGTTCTGCTTTGGATGGATGCTTATCTCCGCTTCGGCGTGCATAGCGATGCGCAGCAACTGCGCTGGCTTCCGGCCTTCGTCCTGCTGCTCCAGCCCTTCCTCTATCACCGGCTCATGTGGAATGCGGTGACCTGGTCCATTTCCGTGGAACTCGTCTGCTACCTGCTGTTTCCAGTGGCCATCCGGCTGGCGCGCCGGGCGCCGCTGGCCATTCTGGTGCCAATCATTCTCGTCCTCGGCGCCATCGAGCATCACCTGCAGATCTATGACCTCTACATCTGGGGGGATGGCGCCGTTGCCCGCGGCCTGGTCGGCTTCGGTCTCGGCATGGCGCTCGGCATGGCACTCTCGCGTCTGCCGCCGATGGCAGCCCGGCTGTCGAGCGCGATCGAAATCCTGGCCCTTGGCGGCATCGTGGGCACGGCCGCGACCGGACAGGGGGCCTATATTTCCGATATTGCGGCGGTTCTCATCGCGGCGCTCTCCTACGACAACGGCGTCGTCGCCCGCTTCCTGCGCATGCCCGTCTGCTTCTGGCTGGGCAAGATTTCCTTCTCCTTCTACATCATCCACGAAGAGTTCATCGGCCTCGTCTGGACGCGCTTTCCGGCCAGCCGCCTGCCGTTCAGCCATTATGTCAACGGCCTTGTCTGGACACTCGGCGTGCTCGCGCTGGAGCTGGCCATTGCCACCCTGACCTGGCGCGTGATCGAGGAGCCCTTCCGCAAGCTCGGCGGTCGCATCGCGCGTGCCATGGAGCGGGACCGGCCCGGGCGACCGAAGGCGCCCGGCCGGAGAAGCGACGCGGCGGCAGGTCTCACAGGCCCCGTGGGCGAGGCGGCTGCCGCGCGCTCAAGCCCGGCTGGAGACTGAACCCGGCCCCGCCGCCTTCACTCAGTCGGCGGCGCTCTTCTGCGCAAGGCGGAACGGTGCGGCCGGATAGACGCCGAGGACACGGATCTCGCGGGAGAAGAAGGCGAGTTCCTCAAGCGCGCGGCGCAGCGCCGGATGTTCGGGATGGCCTTCCACATCGCAGAGGAACTGCGTTGCGGTGAACTGGCCGCCCATCATGTAGCTCTCGAGCTTCGTCATGTTGATGCCGTTCGTGGCGAAGCCGCCGAGCGCCTTGTAGAGCGCGGCCGGAACATTGCGGACCCGGAAGATGAAGCTCGTCATCAGCCCGGGCGCTTCGGCGGGCGGCAGCCGCGGCTCCCGCGCCGCGACGTAAAAGCGCGTCGTGTTATGGGCCGCGTCCTCCACATTGTGCAGCAGAATGTCGAGGCCATAGAGTTCGGCGGCGAGAGAGGAGGCGATCGCCGCCTCTTCGACATTTCCCCATTTTGCCACGAGGGCTGCACTGCCGGCGGTATCGGCCTCCACCACCGGCTGCATGCCATGCTCGCGCAGGAGGCGGCGAACCTGCCCGAGTGCGACCGCATGGCTGTGAACCCGCCGGACCTGGCCGAGGCTTGAGCCCGTGACGCCGAGCAGGCAGTGCTCGACCCGCTCGAAATGCTCGCCGACGATGGCAAGGCCGCTGTCGGGCAGCAGGGAGTGGATATCGGGCACACGGCCTGCGAGCGTATTCTCGCAGGGCAGCATGGCGAGGTCGGCCTGGCCGTCCCGGACCGCGTCGATCGCGGCCTCGAAGGTCTCGCAAGGCAGCGGCGTCAGCTCCGGGTGAGCGCGGCGGCAGGCGAGGTCGGAATAGGCGCCGGGGACGCCCTGGAAAGCGATGGAGCCCTTGGTCACGCGAGTATGCTCCGCGCACGGTCAAGATCAGCCGGCGTGTCGACGCCGAAGGGTGCGGCCGGCGCACGCGCCACGCCGATGCGCATGCCCGCCTCCAGGAGGCGCAATTGCTCCAGGCTTTCCCGCTTTTCAAGGGGGGATACGGGGAGGTTTACGAAACGGTCGAGCGCCGCGCGGCGATAGGCATAGACACCGATATGGTGCCAGAGGGGGCCGGGGCCCCAGGGCACGGCCTGGCGGGAGAAATAGAGGGCCGGGGTGGTTTCGGCATGATCGGCGAAGGCGCACACGGCCTTGACGACGCTGCTGGCAGCGGCCTCCTCCGCGCTTTCAATCGGCGTCACGAGGGTGCCGACATCGATGCTGGGATCGGCGAGCGGCTTCAGGACCAGCTGCAGCAGGTCAGGGTCCAAGGTCGGGACATCACCCTGGAGATTGATGACCACGTCATGCCGGCCCTCGGGATCGAGGGCCTGGAGCGCCCCGTGCACCCGGTCAGACCCGCTGGGCAGGGACGGGTCGGTCAAGACCGCCGTTCCACCGGCGCTCCGCACCGCGGCCGCGACCTCCGCTTCGGAACAGGCGACGGCAACCGGGCCGACGCCGGCCTTTCCTGCGATCCGCAGCATGTGAACGATCATCGGCGCGTCGCCGATCATGGCCAGCGGTTTGCCGGGAAGGCGAGTGGAGCCCATGCGGGCGGGAATAAGGATGATCGGGTTCACGCGAATACCGTTGTGAATAGCTGCTGACGAAGCATTTTCACCGTTGCTGGTAGCCATTCTGCCTCGGAGGGGCAAGCGACTGCGCGCTGCGCGAACGCTCCCCGGGCGGATTGTGCCGCAAACTCCCGTATTTGGCGGCGCGCCCGCTTGCCCCGAAGGGCGCGCCGTGGTCTGTGGTTTTCCGCATTGGTCTTGCTTTGAGATAGAAGGACGCGGATCGCTGATGGCTGCTCCATCGGATTACCTGCCTATCGCCCTGGCTGCGGCCGATGCCGCGGCGGCGGCGGTCCGCCCCTATTTCCGTACCGGTCTCAAGTCCGATGACAAGGCCGATGACAGCCCGGTCACCTTGGCGGATCGCGCGGCCGAGCAGGCGATGCGCGCCATCCTGGCCGAGCATTGCCCCGGCCACGGCATCATCGGCGAGGAATTCGGCGAAAGCGGCCCGTCGGCCAGCGGCTACCGCTGGGTGCTGGACCCGATTGACGGCACGCGCGCTTTCATCACCGGCCGCACCACCTTCGGCACTCTGGTCGCCCTGATGCAGGATGATACGCCGGTCCTCGGCATCATCGACCAGCCGATCACCGGCGAGCGATGGGTGGGCGTTGCCGGCCGGCCGACCGAATTCACCGGCCCCTTGGGCGGACGGGCCGGCTGTCGTCCTTGTCCTGCGCTGGCACAGGCCGAACTCTCCTGCACCAGCCCCGAGATTTTCACGGAAGCAACCTGGCCGGCTTTTGGGCGCCTGCGCCGAGCGGTGCGCCGCGCAAGCTGGGGTGGGGATTGCTACGGCTTCGGCCTCCTGGCGCTGGGGCAGATCGACGTCATTATCGAGGAGGGGCTGAAACCCTGGGATTGGGCGGCGCTCGTTCCCGTCATCACCGGTGCGGGAGGCAGTGTCACGGACTGGACCGGGGCACCCTTGACGATCGGGGGGAGCGGCAACGTCATTGCGCTCGGCGATCCGGCGCTGCTGCCCGATGTTGTCGAACGGCTAAGCTGAACAAAGCGTCACCCTCAGCATAGCTCCGGGGGCTTTTGGTCAGGGCCGAAAAGGCTCATTTTCAATGCTGTCTCGTCACAGAAGAGCTTTCAGGGTTTAGTGGATGCAGCGACGGACCTTTCTGGCAGCGACTGCTGGCCTTCTCGCCACCCCTTGGGCGGCGCGCGCGCAGACCGTGCCGCCGGGCGGTTATGGTGTCGCCGCGATCGGCCTGCCGGGCCTGCCCGCTGACTTTCAGCATTTTCCCTATGTCAATCCGCAGGCCCCGAAGGGCGGCGCGGTCACCTTCAGCGAAATCGGTGGCTTCGACAGCTTCAACCCCTTCATCATCCGGGGCACGCCGGCGGCCGGCGCGAATTACCTGTGGGACACGCTGCTCAGGCCCTCCTCCGACGAGGTGGACGCTTCCTACGGCCTGCTTGCGGAAACGGTCACGGTCGCGCCTGACCACGGCAGCGTCACCTTCACGCTGCGGGCCGAGGCCAAATTCGCGGACGGTTCGCCGGTGACCGCGCGTGATGTCGTCTGGACCTTCCAGACCCTCTGCACCAAGGGCCAGCCCTTCTACCAGCAATACTACGCGGCGGTGGATCAGGTGAGCGCGGCCGGGGATCGCACGGTCGTTTTCAAGCTCAAGCCCGGCACGCCGCGCGAGATGCCCCTCATCCTCGGCCAGTTGACGGTCCTGCCGGCCGCCTGGTGGACGGGGCGGGACTTCACAGCGCCGGTCACCGATGCGCCGCTCGGCTCCGGCCCCTATGAGGTCGAAGCCGTGAGCCTCAACCGGTCCGTATCCTACCGGCGCCGGAGTGATTACTGGGCCGCCGACCTGCCGGTCTGCCGCGGCTTCTTCAATTTCGACCGCATCACCTACGAATATTTCGGCGATCCCGCCGTGGCGATGGAAGCCTTCAAGGCCGGGGACATCGACTTCCGGAACGAGAACATCGCGAAGAACTGGGCCACGGGATACAACTTCCCGGCGGTCCAGAAGGGGCTGATCAAGAAGCAGGTGTTTCCTGACCGCCTCTCCACCGGCATGCAGGGCTACGGCATGAACACGCGTCGCGCGATCTTCAAGGATCCGCGCGTCCGCCAGGCCATTGCCTGGGCCTACGACTTCGAATGGGCCAACAAGGTTCTGTTCTACGGTGGCTATGAGCGGACGCTCAGCTATTTCAGCAACAGCGACCTCGCCTGTTCCGGCGTGCCGGAGGCTGCGGAACTCGCGCTGCTCGAACCCTTCCGCGCGGAGCTGCCGCCTGACCTGTTCACCAAGCCCTTCACCCTTCCGGTCAATGACGGGTCAGGCAATAACCGCCCGGCTCTGATCGCCGCCTTGCATCTGCTCGCCGCGGCCGGGTGGACCGTGCAGGATCGCATGCTGAAGAATGCGGACGGCGAGACCATGGCCTTCGAGATCCTGCTCAGCGATCCGTCCTTCGAACGTGTGACGCTGCCCTACGCCCAGGATCTGAAGCGCCTGGGCATCGAAGTCTCCGTTCGTGTCGTCGATCCTGCGCAGTATCAGACGCGGATGGATAATTTCGATTATGACATGACGGTCGTGCTCTTCCCGGAATCGGATGTGCCGGGCAGCGAGCAGCGCGATTACTGGAGCGCCGCTTCTGCCAGGCTGACCGGCAGCAACAACCTCATGGGCGTGTCGAGCCCGGTGGTCGATGCGCTGATCGAAAAGGTCATTGCCGCGAAGGACCGCGATGCGCTCTATGCCGCGACCCACGCGCTCGACCGGGTGCTCCTCTGGGGCTGGTATGTCGTGCCGCAATGGCACTTCGGTGCCTATCGCCTCGCCTTCTGGGACGTCTTCGGCTTTCCGGCCCAGCCGCTGCGCGCCGGATTCGACATCGACAGCTGGTGGATCGACGAGGCCCGCGCAGCCGTAACCGACGCTCAGCGCGGCCACTCGAATGCTGTTTGAACCGCGGGCCATGATGCCGTTTCGCCTGGCGCGCGGCTGACCCATGCTGGGCTACATCCTGCGCCGGCTGCTGCTGATCGTGCCAACGCTCTTCGGCATCATCGCGATCAATTTCGTCGTCGTGCAGTTCGCACCCGGCGGGCCGGTGGAGCAGGAGATTGCGCAGCTCAAGGGCCATGGCGGCAGCATGGGTCTCGGCGGCGCGGCGGCGGAAACGGCGATGCCCTCGCACGGAATCTATCGCGGCGATCAGGGGATCGACCCGCATATGGTGGCCGAGATGCGGCACATGTTCGGCTTCGACAAACCGCCGCTCACCCGCTTCTGGCTCATGCTGAAGGGCTATCTCACCCTCAACCTGGGCAAGAGCTTTTTTCTGGGCCAGCCGGTCTGGACCCTGATCCTGCAGCGCATGCCGGTGAGCATTTCGCTCGGGCTGTGGTCCACGCTCCTGATCTATATGATCTCCATTCCGCTCGGGATTGCCAAGGCGACGCGGGACGGCACGCGGTTTGACCTCGCCTCGACGCTAATGGTGCTGGTCGGCTACGCCATGCCCGGCTTCCTGTTCGCCATCATGCTCATCGTGGTCTTTGCCGGCGGCACCTTTGTGCAATGGTTTCCCTTGCGCGGCCTCACCACCATCGGGTCGGGGTCATGGAGCTGGACCGCGCGCATCGGCGACTATGCCTGGCACATGGTGCTGCCTACGCTCGCCATGGTCGTGGGCGGATTTGCCAGCCTCACCATGCTGACCAAGAACTGCTTCCTGGAAGAAATCGGCAAGCAGTACGTTCTGACGGCCCGCGCCAAAGGTGCCAGCAATGCGCGCGTGCTCTATGGCCACATCTTCCGCAACGCCATGCTTCTGATCGTCGCCGGTTTTCCGGCTGCCTTCATCAGCATTCTCTTTACGTCGGCCCTGCTGATCGAGATCATCTTTTCGCTCAATGGCATGGGTCAGCTCGGTTATCAGGCGGCGCTGCAGCGCGACTATCCGGTGATGTTCGGCACGCTCTACGTCTTTTCCCTGCTTGGCCTCGTGATGCAGATCGTGGGCGATATTCTCTATACCGTTGTCGATCCCAGGATCGACTTCAGCGCGCGACGCTGACGCGATGGCCTGGTTCCGCGCATGAGGCGACCGCTCCTTTCGCCGCTCAATCGCCGCCGCCTTGCCGCCTTTCGTGCGCACCGGCGCGGCTACTGGGCGTTCTGGCTCTTCCTGACCCTGTTCGCCATCAGCCTCTGTGCCGGTTTCGTTGCCAATGACCGTCCGCTGCTCATCCGGTTCGACGGGCATTTCCTTTGCCCCGTGCTGCATGACTACAGCGAGGACCGTTTCGGCCCGGACTTCATGCCGACCGAAGCGGACTATTCCGATCCGGATGTGCAAGCGGCGATCCGTGCCCATGGCTGGATGATCTGGCCGATCATCCCCTTCAGCTATGATACGACGGTGGAAAATCTCGGCCAGGCGGCGCCGTCGCCGCCCTCCTGGCGCAACTGGCTGGGCACGGACGACCAGGGGCGGGATGTGCTCGCGCGGGTGATCTACGGCTTCCGGATATCGGTTCTGTTCGGCTTCACGCTGACGGCGCTCGCCTCGGCCATCGGTATCCTGGCGGGGGCGGTGCAGGGCTATTACGGTGGCCTGACCGATCTCCTCTTTCAGCGCTTTATCGAGGTCTGGTCGGGACTGCCGGATCTTTTCCTGTTGATCATCCTCTCCTCCATCATCGCGCCCTCCTTCTGGGTGCTGTTGCTGTTCCTGCTGCTGTTCAACTGGGTCAATCTCACGGGCGTCGTGCGCGCCGAATTCCTGCGGGGCCGCACGCTCGATTATGTGCGCGCGGCCCGCGCCCTGGGTGTTTCCGATTTCGCCGTCATGCGCCGCCATATCCTGCCGAATGCCATGGTCGCGACGCTGACCTTTCTGCCGTTCACCCTGTCAGGCTCGGTCACGATCCTCGCCAGCCTCGACTTCCTGGGCTTCGGCCTGCCGCCGGGCTCGCCCTCGCTTGGCGAACTCGTCTCCCAGGGGCGGGACAATCTCCAGGCGCCCTGGCTTGGCATCACCGCCTTCGTCGTGCTTGGCGGCTTGCTCATCCTGCTGATCTTCATCGGCGAAGCGGTCGGGACGCGTTCAACCCACGAAAGACGGGATTCCGATGAGCCTGGTTGACGTCGAGGGCTTGTCCGTCTCCTTTGGGGACCGCACGGTCGTGCAGGACGTCTCCTTCACCGTGGCGGCGGGCGAGACGCTGGCGCTGGTCGGCGAGAGCGGCTCCGGCAAGTCGCTGACCGCGCTGTCGCTGCTGCGCCTGCTGCCGCCCGACGGCGAAGCTCGCGGCCGGGCGGATCGCGATCGGCGGCGAGGAGGTGACGGCGATGCGGGAGGCCGATCTGCGCCGCATCCGCGGCGGCAGGGTCGGCATGATCTTCCAGGAGCCGATGACGAGCCTCAACCCGCTGCACCGGATCGGCCGCCAGGTCGCGGAAGCGGTGCGGCTGCACACCAAGGCGGGGCTGAGCCGGGAGGCGCTGCGCCAGCGGACGGTCACGCTGCTCGAACAGGCGGGTTTCGCGGATGCCGAACACCGGCTGGACGCCTTTCCGCACCAGCTTTCGGGCGGGCAGCGCCAGCGCGTGATGATCGCCATGGCGCTCGCGAACGATCCGGCCGCTGCTGATCGCCGATGAACCGACGACGGCGCTCGACGTGACGATCGAGGCGCAGATCCTGGCCCTGCTCGATGCCCAGAAGGCGGCGCGCGGCTTAGGCCTTCTGCTCATCACCCATGACCTGGGCATCGTGCGCCAGCATGCCGACCGGGTGGCGGTGATGAAGGCCGGGCGCATCGTGGAGACCGGGACGGTGGCGGAGATCTTCGCGCGCCCCCGCCATCCTTATACGCGCATGCTGCTGGCCTCCGAGCCCAAGGGCGGCCCGGCCCCGGTGCCGGCGGGCGCGCAGCCCGGTGATCGCAGGCGCGACGATCTCAGCGTGCGCTTCGCCATCCGCCGCGGGGTCATGCGCCGCTCCGTCGGGCAGGTCGCGGCGGTCGACGGCGTCTCGCTCACGGTGCGGGAGGGGGAGACGGTCGGGCTGGTCGGCGAAAGCGGTTCGGGCAAGACCAGCGACCGGCTTCGCCATGCTGGGCCTGGAGCAGGCGACGGGCGAGATCCTCTTCGAGGGGCAGAATATCGCCCGGACCTGCCGGAGCGCCGGCGGCGCGGCGCTTGCGGGCCGATATGCAGATCGTCTTCCAGGACCCTTACGGCAGCCTCTCCCCGCGCATGACGGTGGAGGAGATCGTCGCCGAGGGGCTGAAGGTGCATTTCCGAAGCTGTCGCGGCGCCGAGCGGCATGCGAGGGTGGTGGCCGTGCTGCGAGGAGGTCGGGCTGCCGCAGAATGTGCTGGAGCGCTATCCGCATGAATTCTCGCGGCGGGCAGCGGCAGCGCATCGCCATTGCGCGCGCCATGGTGCTGGAGCCGCGTTTCGTCGTGCTGGATGAACCGACCAGCGCGCTCGACCGGTCCGTGCAGACGCAGATCGTCGATCTGCTGCGCCGGCTGCAGGCGGATCACGGCCTCGCTTATCTCTTCATCAGCCATGATCTGCGCATCGTGCGTGCGCTCGCCCATCGCATCATCGTGCTGCGGCGGGGGCGGGTGGTGGAGGAGGGGCCGGCCGAGCAGATCTTCGCCGATCCGCAGCAGGATTACACGCGGGCGCTGATCGCGGCGGCCTTCGAGGGCCGCGCGCATCGAGACCAGCCTTCGACGAGCCGGAGGCGCCGACGCTCGTGGATTGAGGGCTTCTTGTTGTGGAGCACGGACGGGTTGCGGTCGTCAGATCGCGATGCGGACGCCGAGTTCGACCACGCGGTCGCTCGGGATGCGGAAGAATTCCGTCGCCGGCACGGCGTTGCGCGACAGCACAAGGAACAGCCAGAGCCGCCAGAAGGGCAGCTTCGGCACCAGAGCCGGCACGATGACCTCGCGGCCGAGGAAGTAGCTCGTCTGCATCGGCGTCGAAGGGGACGCCGATGACCCGCAGCTCCTCCAAGCGCCCGGGGGATGTTGGGGCTTTCCTTGAAGCCGTATTTGACGATCACGCGGTTGATCTGCGGGGCCAGCTCCTCGACCTCCAGCCGCTCGTTCGGCGGCACTTCCGGCACGTCCGCCGTCTGCACGGTGACGAGGAAGACGCGCTCGTGCAGCACCTTGTTGTGCTTGAGGTTGTGGAGCAGCGCATTCGGTACATAGGCGCCGTTGCCGGTGAGGAAGACGGCCGTGCCCGGCACGCGGATGATGCGCGAGGAGGGCAGGCGGCGCGAGGAAGGAGTTGAGCGGCAGGCTGTCCTGCTTCCAGCGCTGGAACATCAGTTCCCGGCCCGCGCTTCCAGGAGGTCATGACCGCCATCAGCACGAGCGCCGACCGCGATCGGTACCCAGCCGCCGTCCGGCACCTTGATCAGGTTGGAGGTGAAGAAGACGAGGTCGAGGACCAGGAAGAAGCCGAAGACACAGGCGACCGCGGTGCGCGACCAGTTGAACTGGCGCCGGAAGACGAGGGCGGCGAGCAGCGTGGTGCAGGTGAAGGTGCCGGTCACCGCCACGCCATAGGCCGAGGCGAGGGCCGCGCTGCTCTTGAAGGACGAGCACCAGCACCAGCACGCCGATCAGCAGCATGGTGTTGATCTGGGGCACATAGATCTGCCCTTCCTCGGTCTCGCTCGTATGCCGCACGATCATGCGCGGGATGAAACCGAGCTGCACGCATTGCCGCGCCACCGAATAGGCGCCCGAGATCATCGCCTGGCTCGCGATCACGGTCGCGGCCGTCGCCAGCAGCACCATGGGCAGCCGCAGCCAGAGCCGGGCAGAGCAGGAAGAACGGGATTGTGCGAGGGTGTCCGGGTTCTGCAGGATCAGCGCGCCCTGGCCGAAGTAGTTGAGCGCGAGGCAGGGCAGCACGAAGAAGGTCCAGGCCCGCTGGATCGGCTTGCGGCCGAAATGGCCCATATCGGCGTAGAGCGCTTCGGCACCGGTGACGGCCAGCACGACGGAGCCGAGCGTGATGAAGGTGGTCGCAGCCGTGATGCATGGCGAAGACCACCACATAGCTCGGCGAGAGGGCGCGCAGCACCGCGGGGTCACGCAGGATCTCGATGCAGGCCGAGCACGCCGATCGCGAGGAACCAGATCGCCATGATCGGGCCGAAGACGCGGCCGATCGAGGCGGTGCCGCGATACTGGAAGGCGAAGAGCAGGCCGATGACGAGCACCGAGAGCGGGCAGCACGGCGGGCTTGAAGAGCGGCGAGGTGACTTCGAGCCCTTCGATCGCGGAAAGCACGGAGATCGCCGGGGTGATCATGCCGTCGCCGAAGAACAGGCAGGCGCCGAGGATGGCGATGAGCACGACGCCGCCGGCGACCTGCGGTCTTCGGCAGACGCGCTGGGCGAGCACCATCATCGTCAGGATGCCGCCTTCGCCGTTGTTGTCCGCCCGCATGACGAAGGTCACGTATTTGACGGTGACCGTGAGGACGAGCGCCCAGAAGATCATGGAAAGCGTGCCGAGGACGGTCGCCTCGGTCATGCCGGCCCGGCCGAAGAAGGTCAGGCAGGTGCGACAGCGCGTAAAGCGGGCTGGTGCCGATATCGCCATAGACGACGCCGAGGACGCCGAGCAGAAGCGCCGGGGTGACGGCATTCCGCACCGGAGTGCGGGGCGTCAGTGGCGGTCGTGGTCGAGCTGTTCATCAGGTCCGTGTTTCTATCGGCAGGCGCCGGTCAGGCAGCGGAAATGTCAGTGAAGCACGCGGTACGGAACGGAAGCGCGATACCGGCAAGGCCTGTGTTCAGCGGCCATTCCGGTCGAGGCAGCCGTCCCCGACTCGCGACAGAGGCGGGTCGGGTGAAATCAACGTCTCTGCATTCGCGTCTGGCCGGAGGCTTACGCTGGGATGGCCGCGCGAACGCAAGCATGGCGGCATTGCAGCGTGCGAAGGGGACGCTGGCGGCATAAAGCCGTTGCAGACCAGCTTTGCCTTGCGGAATCGGCCAGGATCTGCGCTTTTGCGCGCGCCCTGCCGGGGTGAAGGCATCGCCCCGGCTGTGCTTGGCCGCGCCCGGAATTCCGGGAGCGCGGATTCCAGGCCGATACATCCGGAGGGACAACTATGCCTATTATATGAATGCGTCGTGATAGGACGCAGCGAAATCACGCAGCAGCAGGTCGATACCCTGACTGATGCGCGTCGTGGCCCAGGTCGAAGGCCGAAGGCGGCCAGTCGTGCGCAAGCGCGAATACTGGGGCCTGCGCAGCCTCGCCTACCGCATCAAGAAGAACCGCAAGGGCCATTACGTGCTCCTCGGCCTCGAGATCGAGCCGAAGGTGCTGACCGAGATGGAGCGCCAGCTGCGCCTGAACGAGGACGTCCTGCGTTTCATCACCATCCGCGTCGAAGAGATCGACGAGGCTCCGTCCGCCGTTCTGGCGCGCAAGTCCGATGATCGCGGCTTCCGTGGGCCGAAGCCCGCCGGCCGCTTCGACAGCGGCCGCCGCCGCTATGACGACCGCGAGGAGTTCCGCGCCCGCGAAGAGTTCCGTGGCGGCCGGGACGATGATGATGACCGCATCCGCGGTCTGCAGGAGGAGGTCTGATCCATGTCTGACTCGACAGAAGTCAATCCGGCCGCCCGCCGCGCGGCCGTCGGCGCCCGCCGCCCGTTCTACCGCCGCAAGAAGTCCTGCCCCTTCTCCGGCCCGAATGCGCCGAAGATCGACTACAAGGACGTGCGCCTGCTCTCCCGCTTCCTGAGCGAGCGCGGCAAGATCGTGCCGTCCCGCATCACGGCGGTGTCCGCCCGCAAGCAGCGCGAGCTGGCCCGGGCCATCAAGCGCGCCCGCTTCCTGGCGCTGCTGCCCTACGTTCTGCAGTAAGGGAGAGCGATCATGGCAGCCATTGAAGTCATTCTGCTCCAGCGCGTTCCCAAGCTCGGGCCAGATGGGCGACCGCGTGCCGCGTGAAGCCGGGCTATGCCCGCAACTTCCTGCTCCCGCAGAAGAAGGCGCTTCGCGCGACCAAGGAGAATGCCGCCCGCTTCGAGCAGGAGCGCGTGCATCTCGAGGCGCAGAACCTGAAGCGCCGCGAGGAGGCCGAGCGCCGTCGCCGAGCGCGTGCAGGGCCTGACCGTGACCCTGATCCGCCAGGCCGGCGATCGCGGCAGCCTCTACGGCTCCGTCTCCAGCCGCGACATCGCGGAAGGTGCGACCGCAGGCGGCCTCGGCATCGACCGCGGCCAGGTTGAGCTTGATCACCCGATCAAGACGCTCGGCGTGCGCCAGGTGCGCGTGGTGCTGCATCCCGAGGTGGTGATCACGATCACCGTCAACGTCGCCCGCTGCGACCGAGGAAGCCGAGAAGCAGCTGCGCGGCGAGGCGGTGGGCCGTGCGGCGTGAAGAGCCGAGCCGACGTGCCGCCGATATCTTCGGCACCGAGGAAGAGGCCGACCCGTTGCCTGATACCGGCACTATCGGTTTTCGTCAAAAAGGGCCGGGAGAACTTTGATCTGCCGGCCTTTTCTTGTTGCGGCTCGTTCTTATATGGCCGCGCTGCGTGGGTGGCGCCGCCGCGGCGCATGGGTCCAAGATTAGTATATTGTCCGCGGGCCGGCTTCCGCGCGGCCGGCGTCGTGAGACGAGAGAGTGCCAATGCGACAGATCCTTGATCGCCTTCTGAAACGCATGATCCGGACAGGCGGCCTCGTCGTTATATGGCCGAACGGAGAGAAGACCAGCTACGGCCCTGACCGTGCCGGTGCGTTCACCATCAAGATCACGGATGAGAAGGCCATCCGGGCCATTGTCCTCAATCCGGGCCTTGGCGTCGGCGAAGCCTACATGGACGGGCACCTGGTCCCGCAGGATTGCAGCATCTATCAGGTGCTGGAAGTTCTGCTGGCGAATCTTCAGACGCCGGGCATCGAGCGCAGTGCCGACGATGCAGTGGCGCGCATGATGCGTGGCACCATGTTGCGCGCGCGCTTCAAGCAGCTCAATTCCGCCGTGCGCTCGCGCCGCAACGTCGCCCATCATTACGACCTCAACGGCCGGCTCTACAGCCTCTTCCTCGATCGCGATCGCCAATATTCCTGCGCCTATTTCCCGCGCGGCGACGAGACGCTGGAGGAGGCGCAGCTCGCCAAGAAGCATCATATCGCCGCCAAGCTGAAGCTCGACCGGCCGGACCTCACGGTGCTCGACATCGGCTGCGGCTGGGGCGGCATGGCGCTGACGCTGGCGCGGGATTACGGCGCGCGGGTGACGGGCATCACGCTCTCGACCGAGCAACTCGCCGAGGCCCGCGCCCGGGCCGAGGCCGAAGGGCCTTTCCGACCGCGTGAAGTTCGAATTGCTGGACTACCGCGCCGTGCAGGAGCAACTTCGACCGCATCGTCTCGGTCGGCATGTTCGAGCATGTCGGCATCAATCACTACAGAACCTATCTTCAACATGGTGCCGCCGGACGCTGAAGGCCGGACGGCGTGGCGCTGATCCATACCATCGGCCGCAGCGACGGGCCGGGCACGACCAACGCGCTGGATCGAGAAATACATCTTCCCTGGCGGCTATTCGCCGGCGCTCGTCCGAGATGATGCGGCCGATCGAGCGCTCGGGCCTTGATCGCGACCGATATCGAAGTGCTGCGCCTCCACTATGCGGAGACGCTGCGCCATTGGCGTCGCCGCTTCGCCGCCAATCGCGATGCGATCCAGGCGCTTTACGACGAGCGCTTCTGCCGCATGTTCGAGTTCTATCTCGTGGGTTCCGAACTCGCCTTCCGCTACCAGGATCACGTGAACTTCCAGGTCCAGCTGGCGCGCGATGCAGACGGCGGTGCCGCTGGCGCGCGACTATATCGGCGAGACCGAGCACCGGATGATGAGCGCGGATGCCGGCGGCCGACCAAGGCGGACGCCTTCGTGCCGGTGGCCGCCATGGCGAAGAGCACAGCGTCTCGGTCTGACGCTTCCAGTGTCGTCCGCGGACGTGGTCCGCGGACCGACCCGCCAAGGCCGGCGCTGCGCCTCATTCGCCCAAGAGATGCAGCACGACCTCCCGCCGGTGCGGGCGGCTGCGGTGCTCGAAGAGAAAGATCCCCTGCCAGGTGCCGAGGCCCGGGCGACCGGCGGCGACCGGAATGGTCAGCTGCGGGCCGGTGAGCAGCGTGCGGATATGGGAGGGCATGTCGTCCGGCCCTTCCAGCGAATGAGCTATAGCGCTGGCCGCCCGCCTGGCCGCGATCCTCCGGCACCAGGCGCTCGAAAGCCGTCGCGCGATATCGTCCAGCACCTCAGGGCTCGCATTTTCCGTCACCGCAAGCGAGGCCGAGGTATGGGCGCACCAAAGGGTCAGCAGCCCCGTCTCGATGCTCCTGCTCCGCGACCCAGCGCAGGACGCGCGGGGTGAATTCGGTCAGCCCCTTGCCGCGCGGTCCGGATCGAGAGCGATGCAGCGCCTGGCGCATCAGGCCCCTCCATCAAACCGGCGCCGGGTTCCGCTCCGTAAAGCCGCGCTGATGCCAGTAGGGATAGGCGAGCGCCACAGTGCTGGCCGCGTCGAGCTTCGCCACCTGCTCGGGCGTCAGGTTCCAGCCGACGGCGCCGAGGTTCTGGCGCAGCTGCTCCTCGTTGCGCGCGCCGACGATGACGTTCGCGACGGTCGGGCGCTGCAGCAGCCAGTTGAGCGCGATCTGCGGCACGGTCTTGCCGGTCTCGGCTCGCGATCTCGTCCAGCGCATCGACGACCGTATAGAGATACTCGTCCGGCACCTGCGGCCCCATGTCCGGCGGTCTTGTGCAGGCGGGAGCTCTGCCGGCAGCGGCTGGCCGCGGCGGATTTTGCCGGTGAGCCGGCCCCAGCCGAGCGGGCTCCAGACGACGGCGCCGACGCCCTGGTCGAGCCCGAGCGGCATCAGCTCCCATTCGTAATCGCGGCCGATCAGCGAGTAATAGGCCTGGTGGGCGACATAGCGCGGCAGGTTGTATTTCTCGGCCGCCGCCAGCGACTTCATCAGATGCCAGCCGGAGAAATTGGAGCAGCCGACGTAGCGGATCTTGCCGGCGCGCACGAGATCGTCGAGCGTCGAGAGCGTTTCCTCGACCGGCGTCATGGCGTCGAAGCCGTGCAGCTGGAAGAGGTCGATGTAATCGGTGCCGAGCCGCTTCAGCGCGACTGCTCGCACCGAGTGGATCAGGTGGAAGCGCGAGGAGCCGACCTCGTTCGCGCCATCGCCGGCGCGGAAGGTCGCCTTGGTGGAGATGATGACCTTGTCGCGCCGGCCCTTGAATGGCCGCGCCAAGAACCTCCTCGGCGGCACCGCGCGGAATAGATGTCGGCGCTGTCGAACATATTGAGCCCGGCGTCGAGGCAGATATCGATCAGGCGGCTGGCTTCGGCGACATCCGTCGCAGCCCCAGGCCTGGAAGAATTCGCCGCGGCCGCCGAAAGTGCCGGTGCCGAAGCTGAGGACGGGCACCATGAAGCCCGACCGACCGAGACGTCTCTGTTCCATGCCAACCTCCGATGAGGGACAGGAGGCTAGCGCCAGCCCCCGTCCACGATGAATTCCCGAGCCGTGACGAGCTGGCTGTCATCCGCGGCCAGCCACAGGACCATGCGGGCGACATCGGCCGGGTAGAGCGCGGTCGGGGATGCATTGCCCCGCCGCGCGCTTGGCGTCGGCTTCCGGTGTCACCCACAGCTTGAGCTGCCGCTCGGTCATGATCCAGCCGGGAAAGACGATATTCGCCCGGATGTGATGGGGGCCGAGATCCCGCGCAAGGCCGCGGGTGAGACCGATGACGGCCGATTTGGCGGCGGTATAGGCGGGCATGCCGCCGACGCCGAGGAGGAAGCTGTTCGAACTCATGTTGATGATCGAGCCGCCGCCGGCCGCGATCATGTCATCCTTCACCG
The DNA here is from genome assembly GCA_963834475.1 of uncultured Alphaproteobacteria bacterium. Taxonomy (GTDB): domain Bacteria; phylum Pseudomonadota; class Alphaproteobacteria; order Acetobacterales; family Acetobacteraceae; genus Acidisoma. Next base: position 343,245 of record CAWIBZ010000006.1, read on the forward strand.
CCTGGGCGCAGAAGAACTGGTGGCGCAGGTTGGTGGCCATGCGCTCATCCCAGTATTCCGGCGTCACCTCGTCGATCGTGTGGCGGTCATCCCGCGCGGCGTTGTTGACGAGCACGGCGAAGCCGCCGCCGAGCGCGTCCTTGAGTTCGGCAATGGCGGTGCGGACGGCCGGAATATCGCGCAGATCGACGCGGCGGAACTGAACGACCGCGCCTTCCGGCTGGCGGGCGAGCAGCGTTTCGGCGGCGGCCTCATCGAAATCGAGGAAGCCGACATGGCTTCCCTGTTCGATGAAATGCTCGACGATGCTGGCACCGATGCCGGACGCACCACCCGTCACCAATACGCGGCGGCCGGCGAGGCTTGGGTAGGTGGCGAAGTCGGCTGCTCGATCAGAATATGCTCTCCAACCAATTGCCGAGCGGCCCGTTATTATGCTTCGGCTTCACGATCGGCGTGCTGCCCTTGGCGGGGCTGAGGCCGAGTGCGGCATTCCTCTGCAGCCGCTGGGTCTCCAGCTTGGCATCGACGATCGCCGGTTTGGCGACCGGGATGCCGAAGGGATCCATCCGGTTGCTCAGCGTTTGGCTTTTGGCATCCTTTGCGGCCAGGGCCGAGATCTGCTGGCGGATATCGGCCGGCGCCGGAGGACCGGCCTGGGCCACGAAGGCCTGATCGCCGGCCGTGATTCGGCGCGCCGCCGGAGAGTGCGGCGCCGCCCAGCATGGCGTTTTCCGCCTGACTGGGATCGCGACTTCCTGCGGGCGCGGGGCGCCCGGCGTCGGCGCCGGCAGATCGGCTGCGGCCGAATTGAGGTCGGCCGGCATCGCGAGCTGGGCTTTGCGTCGTCACCTGGAATTCATCCGGCGGATCCGCTGAAGGCCGAGGGTCTGCATCGTGCTGCTTGAACAGCCTGCCAGCACGAAAGGTGCCATAAGCAGCGTCCACCGCATCGTCGTCACCTAGGCATCTGCGTCCTTAGCCGCGATTTTTGGCCCGGCGGCGGCCGGAGCCTGACCGCCGGGAAGAGGTTGTCGATGACCAGCGTAGCGACGCCGCACACGATGGCGGCATCAGCCACGTTGAAAACATACCACGAATAGCCGAAGGCATGAGCCTGGATGAAGTCGACCACCGCGCCGTAGTGCAGCCGGTCGGCAACATTGCCAAGCGCGCCGCCCTGCGATCGCGCCCACCGGAATGGCGATCACCAGCCGCTTCGTGCGCGTGAGCCATATGGCAAGCACGATGACCACGGCCAGCGCGAAGAGCGCCAGCGCCAGATGGGCGAGCGTGCTGTTGCCGGTCAGCAGCCCGAAGGTGACGCCGCGGTTCCAGACCATGGTGAAGTTGAGCACCGGCAGGATGCACGATCTGGCCGAGCTGCGGCAGATGGAGCCCGTGCAGGATCCACCACTTGCTGAGCCTGGTCGGCGACCAGCACGAGGATGGCGGCGAGCACCCCGGCCAGGGCAATGGGTGCGCGCACGCGGCTCACTCGGCCCGCCGTGCGACGAGGCCGGAAGAGACCGCGTCCGTGCAGCGCAGGCAGAGCTTCGTCCCGGCATCGACCTCGGGCAGCACGCGCCAGCAGCGGGCGCATTTTTCGCCGGGCGCGACTGTCGCTTCGGCATCGAGCGTCTCGCCATGCGCGAGATGCACGGTGGAGACGATGAGGTTGTCCGCCCATTCGGACGCCGGGAGCAGGCTGTCTTCGCCGGCCGGGAAGGTGAGGGTCACCTCGGCTTGCAGGGAGGCGCCGATCTGGCCGCCCTGGCGCATGGCTTCGAGCCTGGTGGTGCCAAGCCGGCGGATGTCACGCAGGCGAGCCCATTTTGCGGCCAGTGCCTCGTTGCGCCATTCCGCCGGAAGCGCGGGGAATTGCTGCTCATGCACGCTCGTCTCGCTGCCGAAGCGCGTGGTCCATGCTTCCTCCGCCGTGAAGACGAGAACGGGGGCAAGCCAGACCGTGAGGCAGCGATGCAGCTGGTCCAGCACGGTGCGGACAGCGCGGCGGCGCAGGCTATCCGGCCGGTCGCAATAAAGCGCGTCTTTGCGGATATCGAAGTAATAGGCCGAGAGATCGGTCGAGCAGAAATGGTGGATGGCGGGATAGACGCCGGTCCAGTCATGGGTCTCGATCGCGGCGCGCAGCTGCTGGTCGAGTTCGCTGAGCCGGTGCAAGCACCCAGCGCTCAAGCTCCGGCAGTTCCGCATGAGGCAGGACTTCGGACGCGTCGAATCCGTCCAGGCTGCCGAGGAGCCAGCGCAGCGTATTGCGCAGGCGCCGGTAAAGCTCGCCCTGCTGCTTGAGGATTTCGGGGCCGATGCTGAGATCGTCGCGCGCATCCGAGGACATGACCCAGAGGCGCAGGATATCGGCGCCGTATTTCTCGATCACGTCCTGCGGCTCGACGCCGTTGCCGAGCGACTTGGACATCTTGCGGCCCTGCTCGTCGACCAGGAAGCCGTGGGTGAGCACCGCCTTGAAGGGGGCGCGGCCACGGGTGCCGACGGCTTCGAGCAGGGAGGAATGGAACCAGCCGCGATGCTGGTCCGAGCCTTCGAGGTAGAGATCGGCCGGCCAGGGCATGCCGCGCGCTTCCAGCACGAAGGCATGGGTCGAGCCGCTTTCGAACCAGACGTCGATGATGTCGCGCACCTGTTCGTAATTGCGCCGCGTCATAGTCGTTGCCGAGGAAGTCGGAGGCCGGACGCGCGTACCAGGCATCCGCGCCCTTCGGTTTTGAAATAGTCGACGACGCGGGCCATCACCTTCGGGTCGCGCAAGCGGCTCGCCGGTGCGGCGGTCGACGAAGATCGCGATCGGCACGCCCCAGGCGCGCTGGCGGCTGACGCACCAGTCCGGCCGGGCGGCGACCATGCTGGCGATGCGGTTGCGGCCCTGCTCGGGAATGAACTGCGTCTCCGCGATGGCCTTGCAGCGCCTTGCCGCGGATGTCCTCCGGCCCGTCCATGCGGATGAACCATTGCGGCGTCGCGCGGTAGATGACGGGCGCCTTGGAGCGCCAGGAATGCGGGTAGGAATGCACCAGGGTGTTCCGGTGCAGGAGGCCGCCGGCAGCCTCGAGCGCGGCACAGACCGGCTCCGCCGCCTTGAAGACGTGGATCCCGGCGAAAAGCGGCACCCAGGCGTTATAGGTGCCGTCATCCCCGACCGTATCCGGCACTTCGAGGCCATGGGCGCGGCTGAGGATGAAGTCGTCCTCGCCATGCGTCGGCGCGGTGTGGACGAAGCCGGTGCCGGCCTCGGTCGTGACATAGTCCGCCGGCAGGAGCGGCACGTCGTAACTCATAGCCCTGGCCGCGCAAGCGGATGGGCGGTGATGGTGCCGGCGAGATCCGCGCCTTTGAAGGTGCCGAGGGTCTGGCACGCCGCGATGCCGGTTTCCTTGGTAAAGGCTTCGAGCAGCGCCTCTGCGACCATCACATGCTCGCCGATTTTGGCGCCTGCGCCTTCGGTCACTGCGGTGACTTCGATGAGCGCGTAGTCGATCTCGGGGCCATAGGCGATGGCGCGATTGCCCGGCATGGTCCAGGGCGTCGTCGTCCAGATGACGATCGAGCTGCCGGCAATCGCGGCGGGGCCACCCGAGACGACGGGGAAGCGCACCCAGATCGTGACACTCTTATGGTCGTGGTATTCGATCTCGGCTTCGGCGAGTGCGGTCTTCTCCACCGGGCTCCACATCACGGGGCGCAGGCCCCGATAGAGCGCGCCGTTCATGAGGAAGCGGCCGATCTCCGCGGCGATCGCGGCTTCCGAGGCGAAATCCATCGTCGCGTAGCGGTTGGCCCAATCGCCCATGATGCCGAGGCGCATGAACTCCTCGCGCCTGGATGGCGAGCCATTTCTCGGCATAGGCGCGGCATTCGGCGCGGAACTGCAGGACAGGGATCTCGTCCTTGTTGCGGCCGGACTTGCGATAGTCTTCCTCGATCTTCCACTCGATCGGCAGGCCGTGGCAGTCCCAGCCCGGAATGAAATGCGCATCGAAGTCCGGCCATCTGATGGGCGCGGTTGATCGCATCCTTCAGCACCTTGTTCAGCGCATGGCCGAGATGGAGATTGCCGTTGGCGTAGGGCGGGCCGTCATGCAGCACGAAGGGCGTGCGGCCCTTGGACTGCGCGCGCACCCGCTCCCAGAGTTCGCGCTGCCTCCCAGCGGCGAGCATGGCCGGCTCCCGCTTCGGCAGGTCGCCCTTCATCGGGAAGGCGGTTTGCGGCAGGAAGACGGTGTTGCGGTAATCGGGGGCCGCTGCCGTCGCGGGAGGGCAGCTCTGGCGTCTGGTGTCACAGTATCGTTCATGGCGGCGGTATGGCCGAATTCCTGAGTGAATGCGAATCAGGAAACGGATCAGGCGAGGTTGATTATGTGCAGGCGCGGCAGCGCATTCGGCGCAGATGCCCTCGACCTCGACCGTCGCGCCGGCGGGACGGAAGCCCGCTGCCGGCGGCCGCGGCGTCGATCGCGACGCGGATGCGTTCGTCAGCCATCTCGAAAGCCCGGCGGCATTGGGTGCAGATGAGGAACTGAATTGCTTCCACGCCGTGGTGCGCTGTGGTCGTGGCCGCAGGGTCCCATGCGCCTCCGGACGCAGCATATGGGAGCAGCCGACGAAGGCGGACAGCCGCTCGATCTTGTGGACGAGACCCTGCGCCGTCAGGAATTCGAGCGCGCGATAGACCGTCGGCGGTGCGGCGGGCTTGCCGATCGCCCGCAGCCGGTCGAGCAGGTCATAGGCGCCCGAGGGGCGGGGGCTGTCCAGAATGAGCCCAAGAACATGCCGCGCTGATCCGTCAGCCGCTGCTGGCGGCTGGCACAGAAGGCGTCTGCGTTGATCCAGCAGCCGTTCGGTCTGCGGTGTAAACTGAGGGGCGGCCATGGCGGTACAGTTCAATCGGCTTGGCACCGACCGTCAACCGCCAAGGGTGCCGGTCTCCCTTCGCCGTGCCGCGGGTGGGCGGCGGCCTAGCGTGTCTTGCGTTTGGGGGCCGCAGCGGCCGGCGCGCTGGAGGGGGCGGCATGACGCTTGGCACGGAAGCTTGGCAGCCACCATTCGATGGGCTGATCCTTGTCCTCGGCCGCAACAGCCCGGGCGGTTTTTCTGACCGCCCGCGTCGCGACGGTTGTCTTGGCCTTGGCCGTGGCGACCTCAACCTCGACATCGACGTCGACATCAGCCTCGGGACGTTTTGCTTTGGCAGCTCCAGGCGGGCGGCCTGGCTTTCTCTTGGGCGCTGGCTGCTCGGGCTCCAGGTCATCAAACAGATCGGTCCTGGGTGCCGCCGGGATGGCTGCTTGCTTCGCGGAGGCCAGGTCAGCCTCAAGCTCCGTGATGCGCCGTTCAAGAAGGGAAAGTGCCAGGGCGCTTTCGGCTTCCTTTTTCTCGGCACGCTTCCGCGCATCCTGGTCCTGCAGGCGCAGGATCTCGATCTGTGCGCGTCCATCCCGCTCGTCCCGCAGCTTTTCCTCAAAAGCCATTTCCGTATGGGCGAGCTTCGTCTTCAGCGACTGGATCGCGGCATTGGCTTCCTCCAGCGCGCGCTCTGCCTTGAGACGGCTACCGCGTTCGTCGCGTAGCTCCGCCGTCAAGGTGGCAAAGCGGCTCTCACCGGCCGTTTCATTGTCACGGCTGCGGCCGAGCATCACGACGGGAACATCGCCATCCTGGGCGAAGCGCCGGCGGGCACGTGGCGCGTCGTGACTGTTGCTGCTCGCCGACGCATGGGCCGGTGCGGCGCCGTGAGCCGGACTCTGCAGGGCGTGCCGTTCCGGACAATCCGAGAGCGAGGCGCATCCGTGCCTCTGCCGCGTCGATGGCTTCGGCAGGCTGGTCAAGATTGGGCTTCTGGGACCGCATGAGAACTCTATAACGATGAGATAAATGGCGAAGTAATACGGGCGAAAAGGCTTCAGGAATTACGAAGGCGTACCGCGCCTGATGATTTCGTCGATTCGTCTTACTCATTACTTGTAGGGAAACCGCGCAGAAATGCAAGCCCGCCCGCGGTTAAAAAAGCGCAGACGTTGATGCCGTGGCCATATCGAAAGGCGGGGCGCATCCGCACCTGTAGTTTCACAGTCGAACCAAGGTGCGGATGAATTTTTAAAAAATAATGATCGATTCTGTAAATTTAAAAAATTGTTCGGCGTTGCGGTTCGCAATAAAACACATAATGAAACGATGGGCGGCGCCCTAGGATGAACTCGCTTCGACCTGGAGTTGGGCTGCCAGCGCCGCCGCGATCGCTATGAAGGCCCGGCCGCCCTCGCTTTCCGGGGCTGTCGCCACGACCGGCGTGCCGGCGTCGGACAGGGCGCGCACATGCGGGAAGAAGGGGAATTTCGCCGAGGAAAGCCTGGCCGAGCCTGGCCGCTTCCGCCCGCGCGCCGCCATGGCCGAAAATATTCGGATCGGTGGCCGCAGTTCGGGCAGCAGAAATAGCTCATATTTTCGATCAGGCCGAGGACGGGAATCTCGACCTTCTCGAACATGCGCACGGCGCGCCGTGCGTCGATCAGCGCGATATCCTGCGGCGTCGAGACGATGACCGCGCCGGATACTTTCGCGCGCTGGGCCAGCGTGAGCTGGATATCGCCGGTGCCGGGTGGCAGATCGACGACAAGCACATCGAGCGTCGCCCCAGTCGACCTGGCCAAGGAACTGCTGCACGGCGCCCATGATCATGGGGCCGCGCCAGATCATGGCGCTGTCTTCTTCGACGAGAAAACCCATCGACATGGCCTTGAGGCCCCAGGCCTCGACCGGGATGAGCCGGTCGCCGCGCACCTCCGGCCGCTCGGTCGCGCCCAGCATGCGCGGCAGGCTGGGGCCGTAGATATCGGCGTCCATCAAGCCCGACACGCAGCCCCAGCTGCGCAAGGCCGACCGCCAGGTTGACCGCTACCGTTGATTTGCCAACGCCGCCCTTGCCGGATCCGACGGCGACGATATGGGCGACGCCCGGAATGGCCTGCGGGGTCGGGACATGCCGGTGGCCCGCGCCTCGCCGCCTCGTGGCCGGCATGTCCGCGCTTTGCTGCCTGCGCCGCTGCCTGAGGCGAGCGGTGCGCCGTCAGCACGACAGCTCGCGTTGCTGCACGCCGGGCAGCCGCGCGATGGCCGCCTTCAGCGGCGCTTGCGCGCCGGTTCAAGCGCCCCCGCCCGCGCGCGATCGACGGCCAGCGTGACCTGCACGAGGCCGTTCCTGACCATCAATCCGTCCAGCATGGTCACTGCCCAGCAGCTCGCCTTGCGAATCTTCGGCTTGAAAGCTCGCGATCAGGCGGCGCACCGCCGCGGCAATTGCGTCGTCGTTATCGGCCATGGGCATCATTCCAGCGGTTGCCATGAGGGCGCGGCAGAATGGCGGAGGTGACAGCGTGCTTTGCCTAAGCCCTCTCGTCATGCTTGTGGTCCCGCGCTCGCACGCGCACAATCCTCTTTCACGTCGTCCAATGTCCACTGGATGAGCCTGACTGACCTGATGCGCGCTCTATTGCCTGCCACCGCAGCCCTGATTTCTGGCGACCGCTCCTCTCGCGGTCGCGCATGACGCTGCCCTCTGGCTTTGCGGATCTCGCGGCCCAACTGCTGCCCTCCGTGGTCAATGTGGCGAGCACCGAGAGCCGGCATCCGCGGATGGCGGCGACAGTGACCAGTCGGGCGGGGGCGGCCAGGCAGCCCCCGGCGCGACCACCGGCCCTGCCGGGAACGGCGCGGGCGGCGGCTCGGGCGCAGCGCCGGCTCCGCGGCACCCGCCGATCGACAAAAGCTTCGAGCAATTTCTGCACAGCGCCGAGGGGCCCGGCAAGCCCGGATGCGGCGACGAGCGGCGGCGAGATGCAGAGCCTGGGTTCCGGTTTCATCATCGATCCCTCCGGCCTCATCGTCACCAATAATCACGTCATCGACGGTGCGCAGAGCATGAGCGTGATCCTGGCGGACGGGACGGCCGCTGCCGGCAACGCTGGTCGGGCGCGACACGCCAGAACGACATCGCTCTGCTGCGCGTCCATCCCACGCATCCGCTTGGCCGCCGTCCATTTCGGATCCTCGCGCAGCGCGCGCATCGGCGACTGGGTCATCGCCATCGGCAATCCCTATGGCCTCGGCGGGACAGTGACCGCCGGCATCATCAGCGCGCGTGGCCGTGACCTCCAGGAAGACGGGTCGAGCGATTACATCCAGACGGATGCCGCCATCAATCGCGGCAATTCCGGCGGCCCGCTTTTCGACATGCAGTGGCAAGGTCATCGGCATAAACACGGCCATCTATTCGCCCTCGGGCGGCTCCGTCGGCATCGGTTTTGCCATTCCCTCCGACGAGGTCGCCGCCGTGGTCAATCAGCTGCGGCTTTACGGCAAGCCGCGCCGCGGCTGGATCGGCGCGCAGGTGCAGTCGGTCACGCCCGATATCGCGCTCGTGCTCAACCTGCCTGCGCAGAGCGGCGCCGTCGTCGCGACGGTTGCCCCCGGCAGCCCGGCCGCCGCCGCGCATCTGCGGCCGGGGGATGTCATCCTGACCTATGACGGCCATGCCGGTGCCGGACATGAAGGCGCTTCCGCGGATGGTGGAGGAAAGCCCGGTGGGAGCGAGTGCCGAGATCGGTTACTGGCGTGACGGGCACGAGGTCATCGGACATCTGACTGTGGCCGATGAGCCGGTCACCCCGCCGGGCCCCGAACTTCCCAAGGTGCAACCGCCGCCCTTGCCCGCCCCGGTCGCGGGGCTCGGCATCACCCTTTCCGATCTCACGCCCGATCTTGAGAGCAAGTTACAACATTCCGGCCGATGCACACGGCGTCGTCATCACGGCCGTGACCCCGAACAGCATTGCCGAGCGGCAGGGCCTCGCTGCGGGCGAGGTCATCCTGCAGATCGGCGGCCTGCCCGTGCCGCATTTGCAGGACTTTCTGGATCAGATCACGCTGCTACGGTCGAGCCACCAGAATGAAATCCTCATGCTGGTCCAGGGATCGGACGAGACGCAATGGATCAGCCTGGATGCGGGCTGGACAAGTTGATGTGTCCGCCCGACCCGCGTCGCCACCGCCCTGGCGGCGCGCTCCTGGGCAAAGCCGGGCCAAAGAGGGCCGCTCAGGCTTCCAGGTCCGCATCCCAGTAGAGGAAGTCGAGCCAGGTCTTGTGCAGGTTGTCCCGCGTCGCGTGGCGCTTGGCGAATTCGTCAATCTGATGCGGGGACGGCTCATAGGGCGAGCGCAGCAGCTTGAGCCCGCTTTCGTGGAGCGACTTGCTGCCCTTGAAGAGATTGTCCCGCTGGCAGCAGGTGACGACATTATGCCAGACAGTGGTGCCGCCGCGGCAGCGCGGGACGACGTGATCGAAGGTCAGTTCCTTCGCTGTCAGGCCATCTCCACAATATTGGCAACGGAATCCGTCACGCAGAAAGACATGGTAACGGGTGAAGGCCACATGCTTGCGCTTGTGATAGCGCTTGAGGGCGACGACGGAGGGGATGGGGAAGGTTTGATTGGCCGACCGGACTTCGGCCTCGTAATTGATGACTGGGCTGACCCGGTCTTGCAGGACAGCGACGAGAGCATCCTGCCATGGCCAGACGGACAAAGGACCCCAACTGAGCGGTTGCATGTCCGCATTCAGCACGAGGGTCTGGAGTCCGGCAGGTATATGGCTCACCGGACACCCCTCACGACAGGGGACGTTCGCTCGGGAACGGGAAGACCGACCCGCAACCAGAGCTGATTTAGGCTGATAGACATAAGCCAATCGCCGCTCCTTCAAGAGCGACCAGATCTGGTCGGGGAACGCTAGACACCCAACCAAATATGGTGCGCCGCTGAATTCCTGACGCGACTATTGCAAAGGCGGCCGGGCCCGGCAAGCGTATCCACAGTTATGTCATAGGGGATTCATCTCTACAGTCGATCTCGCCAGATTTTCCCCCGGATTTTCGCGATCGCGTGAGGTCCGCGTCCGGGGTCAGCCAGCGGCGAAAGCGCGGGCGAGACTCCGTGCGCCGGCCGCGATGCCGGCGGCACTGATGTCGTGGCCGAGGCCCGGCTCGATCAGCATCTCCACCGGAACCCGTTGACGACGCAGGGTTTCGGCGGCCATGCGGGAGAATTCGACCGAGACGACCGTGTCGCTCTCGCCGTGGGCGAGGAGCACCGGTGCCCGATTGGCGATCTCCCCGGCGAGCGTGTCCGCGCCCAGGAGAACGCCGGCATAGGCGAGGATGGTGCGGGGCTGGGTTGCGCGCCGCAGGCCGGTAAAGAGCGCCATCATGGCCCCCTGGCTGAAACCGGCGATGGCATAGTTCTCGGGCGCGATGCTGTGGGCGGCCAGCATCTCATCGATGAACTTGTCCAGCGCCGGCCGTGCGGCACGGGCGCCCGCCGCCATTGCGGCGGGCCGCCAATCACGCAGGCTGAACCATTGCCGGGCGTCGAGCCCTTCGTCCACGGGCACCAGGTCGCAGGTCTCCGGCCCGTCCGGCGCGACAAACAGGGCCTGGGGCAGGATTTCGGACCAGACGCGGGCCAGCGGAATGAGATCCGCCCCGTTGGCGCCGAGCCCATGGCAGATGACGACGAGCGCGCGGGGTGCGCCGCCCGCTGCTGGTCCAAAGGTTTCCGCTGTCAGCTCTGCCATGCCATTCGTCCTGTGCCGCTTCCGATTGCCGATGCTACAGAATCGCATCCTCATCCCGGTCCGGCCAGCATGCACAAAACGGTGACGCGCTTCGCCCCGAGCCCCACAGGCTACCTCCATCTCGGCCATGCCTACGCGGCGCTGATCGCGCATAGGCGCGCGCGGGAGGCGGGCGGCCGTTTCCTGCTTCGCATCGAGAATATCGACGCGCCCGCTGCCGGCCCGAATACGAGGCGGCGATCCTCGAGGATCTGGCATGGCTCGGCCTCGACTGGGACGGGCCGGTGCGGCGGCAGCAGGACCATTTGCCGGAATACGCGGCGGCGCTGGATGGGCTGCGCGGGCGGGGCCTGCTCTACCCCTGCTTCTGCACCCGCGCTGATATTGCGCGGGAAGTGGCGCAGTCGGCCCAGGCGCCGCACGGGCCGGACGGCCCGGTCTATCCCGGCAGCTGCGCCCACCTGCCGCCGGGCGAGGCCGCCCGGCGCATTGCGGCGGGCGCACCGCATGCCTGGCGCCTGCGGGTGGCGGAGGCGCATCGCATCGTGGGGGCTCTGGACTATGAGGAAGCGGGCAGGGGACGCATCGCCTGCCGGCCGCAGGCCTTCGGCGATGTCGTGCTGGCGCGCAAGGATTGCCCGGGCAGCTATCACCTCTGCGTCTGCCATGATGACGCGCGGCAAGGGGTGACGCTGGTGACACGCGGGGAAGAATTGCGGGCGGCAACCGACATCCACCGCCTGATCCAGACCTTGATGGGCTGGCCGGCACCCGCTTATGCCCATCACGCTTTGTTGACGGATCGCACGGGCGCCAAATTGTCGAAACGCGACGGGGCCTTGTCTCTCCGCAGCCTGGCGGCGGAAGGGGTCAGCCCGGCGGAGGCCTTCCGCCGGGCGGGTGTGCCGCTTGACTTCAGGCTGGCTGCGCCATTTTCCAGCGGCGCATGAGGAGGAGGCCGAGGCCGCCCCGAAAGCACGAACAGGACGACGGCCAGCACGATCTGTGTCGTGTGCGAAACCTGAACGCCGCTGCCGAGAAGCGCGAAAACGAGTGTCTGCGGCACATAGCCGATTGCCGAGGCAACCAGGAAGGCGGGCGCGCTGACCGAGGAGAGGCCGGCGAGCAGGCTGAGCAGGACATTGTTGCCGACCGGCAAAAGCCTCAGCGTCAGCGAGGTCATGAAAGGCTGAGCACTCAACCGTGCATCGAGCCTTGCCAGACGTGCGCCAAGGCGCGCCTGCACCCAGTCCCGCGCGATCGCCCGCGCCCAGAAGAAATCCGTGACGCAGCCGAGGATCTGCGCGACCATCGCAAGCAGGATGCCGGTCTTGAGGCCGAAGGCATAGCCGCCGGCGAAGGCGACCGCCTGCCGCGGCAGGCCGGCGGCCGTCAGCAGGGTGCCGCCGATGACAAACAGCGCCTCGCCCTCGAGGCCATGGCCCATGACGTAATGAGCGAGCAACCCGCCCTTCACGCCGCTGGCCAGCGTCTTCAGAACGACGCCGGCAATCGACGAGGCCGAGCGCCAGACCGAGCGGCTTGATGAAAAGTCGCCAGGGTGCCTGCGGCCGCGCCGGAAACGCTGGTTGGGAGGAAAGGGCGCTCACGGGCTCAGATCTCCAGGCAGGTCTCGACGGTGCTGCTCTTGGCGTCCAGGCTGTCGGACTCGGCGGCGGCGCTCGTGGCGGCAACCGGCGGCTCGATGATCTGACCATCGATTTCCGGTCCGCGCCAGCGGCGCTGCAGCCAATACATGCCGATCGAGATCGACGATGCCGACCTTGCAGCCGCTGCCAGTTGTTGTAATTGGACTGCCCTTCCATCCGCGGCCGGTGATTGACGCGCGACGGAGATCACGCGGCCGCCCTGGCGGATGAACAGCGCCGGCAGAAAGCGGTGCATATGGTCGAAATGCGGAATCTCGAGGAAGGCATCGCGGCGGAAGACCTTCAGGCCGCAGCCGGTATCGGGCGTCGCGTCCCTCAGGATCACGCCCGCACCTTGTTTGCGATGCGCGAGCCATAGCGCTTGGCCGAGTTGTCGCGGCGCTTCTGCCGCCAGCCGGCGATGAGGATCGGCTGCTGGGCCGGTCCGTTCTTCCGTCTGGGCGCGGGCGAGCATGTCTGGAATGCTGGCGGGGTCGTTCTGGCCGTCGCCGTCCAGCGTCGCAATCCAGGTGCCGCGGGCATGCTTGACGCCGGTGATGACGCCGGCACTTTGCCCGCAGCTCGTCTTGTGGCGGATGATGCGCAGCGGCGCGCCTTCGGCCAGCGCCTGGCGCAGACGTTGCGGTGTCTCATCCGTGCTTCCGTCATCGACATAAACGATGTCGTAGGAAATTCCGCTCAGCGCAGCCGCGGATCTCGCCGATCAGCGGCAGGATGTTCGGCGCTTCGTTGCGCACCGGCACGACCACGGAGATCAACGGATGGCCGCTCGTGCGGCGGCAACGACGAACCCGAGCCTAGCGCCTCACTCATATCCGGCGGCTCCTTGCCTGACCAAAGTCGGCGTGGGTAGCGTCCTTTGGCGACCCACACCACCGATCACAGAAGCAAGCACCCAAGAAATGGTCAGAAGATGGCTATTTTTGTTACCATTGAGGCAATCAGGCCGTCTGGTCTGACCGGTTTCCGATGGCCGCCTGGGCCGCGGCCAGGCGCGCGACCGGCACCCGGTAGGGGCTGCAGGAGACGTAATCGAGGCCAACCTTCTGGCAGAAAGCGATGGAGGCCGGGTCGCCGCCATGCTCGCCGCAGATGCCGAGCTTGAGATCCGGCTTCGCGAGCGCCCTTTTTCGGCCGCGATCCGGACCAGAAGACCGACGCCGTCACGGTCAAGCGAGACGAAGGGGTCTTTTTCGAAGATTCCGCTCTCGACGTATTTCGGCAGGAACTTGCCGGCGTCATCGCGCGACAGGCCGTAGGTCGTCTGCGTCAGGTCATTGGTCCCGAAACTGAAGAAATCGCCGATCTCGGCGATCTTGTCCGCGAGCAGCGCCGCGCGCGGCAGCTCGATCATGGTGCCGACCTGATAGACGATGGTCCGGCCACTGGCGGCAAAGACCTGTTCCGCGACGTTGGCGACCAGCGCCCGGGTGATTTCGAGTTCGCGCGGAGGGCTGACCAGCGGGATCATGATTTCCGGCACCGGCGCGGCGCCGGTTTCTTCGGCAACGGCGATCGCCGCTTCGAAAATCGCCTGCGCCTGCATCTCGTAGATTTCGGGATAGGTGATGCCGAGGCGGCAGCCGCGGTGCCCCAGCATCGGGTTGGCTTCGGAGAGATCGGCGGCACGGCGCTGGATGGTCGGCATGTCGACGCCGAGGGCGGCTGCGACCTCGGCCAGCTCATGGTCGCCATGCGGCAGGAACTCATGCAGCGGCGGGTCAAGCAGGCGGATCGTGACGGGCAGGCCCGGCCATGATGCGGAACAGCGCGATGAAGTCGTCGCGCTGGAAGGGCAGCAGCTTGTCCAGCGCAAAGCGGCGGCCCTCCTCATCGTTCGCCATGATCATCTGGCGCACCGCGCCGATGCGGCTCGGGATCGAAGAACATGTGCTCGGTGCGGCAGAGGCCGATGCCTTCGGCACCGAAGCGCTTGGCGGTCTCGGCGTCCAGCGGCGTCTCGGCATTGGTGCGCACCGCGAGCGTGCGGACATCGTCCGCCCACTCCATCATCGTGCCGAAATGGCCCGAGACCTTGGGCTCGATCATCGCGACATAGCCGACAGAAATTTCGCCGGTCGCGCCGTCGATGGTGATCGACCTCGCCCGCGCGCACCGTGCGGCCACCGGCCGAGAGGGTCTGGGTGCCGTAATCGACAGCGACGCCGCCGGCGCCCGAGACGCAGGGGCGGCCCATGCCGCGCGCGACCACAGCCGCATGGCTCGTCATGCCGCCGCGGGTGGTGAGGATGCCGCGGGCGGCATGCATGCCGTGGATATCCTCAGGGCTGGTCTCGACGCGCACGAGGATGACGGCCTCGCCCTTCTGCGCGCGCATCTCCGCCTCGTCGGCGGAAAAGACGACGAGGCCGGAGGCGGCGCCCGGCGAGGCCGGCAGGCCATGGGAGAGGAGCGCGCGCTTGGCGTCGGGGTCGAGCATCGGATGCAGCAGCTGGTCGAGAGCCGAGGGGTTGATGCGGGTGATCGCCTCTTCGCGGGAGATCAGGCCCGCTTCCGCCATCTCGACGGCGATGCGGAGGGCGGCCGTCGCGGTGCGCTTGCCGTTGCGGGTCTGCAGCATGTAGAGCTTGTTGCTCTGGACGGTGAACTCAATGTCCTGCATGTCCTTGTAGTGGTGCTCCAAGCGTCTCGCGGACGCGCAGCAGATCGGCATAGGCCTCTGGCAGCACCTCCTCCATGCTGATGTTCGCCGGGCTTGGCGCGCGCGCTTCGAGAGCGGCTGCGGCGTGCGGATTCCGGCGACGACATCCTCGCCCTGGGCATTGACCAGGAACTCGCCGTAGAAGACGTTCTCGCCGGTCGAGGGGTCGCGGGTGAAGCAGACGCCCGTCGCGCAGTCATTGCCCCGGTTGCCGAAGACCATGGCCTGAACATTCACGGCCGTGCCCCAGTCGGCCGGAATGTCATGCAGCCGGCGGTAGGTGATGGCGCGGGTATTCATCCAGCTGCCGAAGACGGCGCCGATGGCGCTCCAGAGCTGCTCGCTGCGGCGACTGCGGGAAGGGCTTGCCGGTCTCGGTCTGAACCAGAGAGAAGTAGGCCTCGACGACCTGCTGCCAGTGATGCGGCGAAAGCGCCGTATCTTCGATGGCGCCGGCGTCGATCTTGGCCTGTTCGATGATCTCCTCGAAGCGATGGTGATCGACGCCGAGGACGACGCTGCCGAACATCTGGATGAAGCGGCGATAGCTGTCCCAGGCGAAGCGCTCATCGCCGGATGCGGCAACGAGGCCGCGCACGGTCTCGTCATTGAGGCCGAGATTGAGGACCGTATCCATCATGCCGGGCATGGAGACGCGGGCGCCGGAGCGGACGGAGACAAGCAGCGGTTTCGCGGGATCGCCGAATTTCAGGCCGACGGCGGCTTCGACGCGGGCCAGCGCCTCGGCGACCTGGGCTTCGAGATCGGCGGGATACTGCCGCCGTTGGCATAGAAGGCCGTGCAGACCTCGGTCGTGATGGTGAAGCCCGGAGGCACCGGCAGGCCAATGCTCGCCATTTCGGCGAGGTTGGCGCCTTTGCCGCCGAGAAGGTTCCGCATCTCGGCCCGGCCCTCGTATGGCACCGGCGCCGAAATTGTAGACCCATTTCGTGGTCACATCGTTCATTCAGACGGCTCCCGTTGTTTCTAGCCTGGCGAAGTCAGCGGCGCTGATCCAGGGGAGCCTAACCGTTTGAGCCGCGTCAGGCGATTATTTCTTCGGCAAGGGTCGTCTGATTTGACACCGAGCGGGCGTGTATTTGTCTTCTACCACGTCAATTGTGTCACCGGACTTCGAGCTTTGAAAAGTCCGCGATCAGATCCATGCCACTGCGAATAACGTGCAGCAGCCTGAGGCGATTGGATCGCAGGGCAGAATCGTCGCTGTTGACGGTCACAGTCTCGAAGAAGGCATCAATCGGCGCGCGGAGGCTCGCCAATTGGTTCATGGCCTCGATGAATCTTCATCGGCCAAAGGCCGGTCATGTGCCGGAATACCTGCGTGGTGGCGGCATGCAGGCTCTTTTCCGCGTCTTCGGTGAGCAGGCTTTCCTCGACAGGTGCGGCCAGGACCGGCGCGCCCTTCGCGCCTTCGATGCGCAGGATATTGGTGGCGCGCCGGTAGGCCGCAAGCAGATCGGCGCCTTCAGGCGTGCCGAGCAGCGCTTCGACCGCCTCGGCACGGCGGAGAAGGCGGGTGAGATCATCGTCATGGGCGGCGGCGAAGGCGGCGGCCAGCACGTCATGCCGGCGGCCCTCGCTGCGCAGCTGGACGCGCAAGCGCTCGATGATGAAGGCGAGAACCTCGTCGCCCAGGCCCGCGTCATGCTCGAACACGCCCGCGAACAATGTCGCGGGCTTGATTGATCAGAGCCAGCAGGGAGAGGCGCAGGCCGTTTTCGCGAATGATGCGGATGATGCCGAGCGCCGCGCGGCGGAGCGCGTAAGGGTCGCCGGAGCCGGTCGGCTTCTCGCCGATGCCGAAGAAGCCGACCAGGATCTCGATCTTCTCGGCGAGCGCGACGGCGATGGAGACGGGGGCGGTTGGCACCGCGTCGCTCGGGCCTTTCGGCTGCGTAATGCTCGCGGATGGCGGCGGCGACGGCCGGGCTCTCGCCGTCATGCAGGGCATAATAGGCGCCCATGACGCCTTGGAGTTCAGGAAATTCGCCGACCATGCCCGTGGTGAGATCCGCCTTGGCGAGGACGGCCGCGCGCGCCGCCGCCTGCTCATCGGCGCCGATGGCCTTGGCGATGACCGGCGCGAAGGCCTGGAGCCGGGCAACGCGCGCCGCCTGGCTGCCCAGTCTTGGCGTGGAAGGTCACTTTCTCCAGCGCGTCGACGCGGGAATCAAAGCCTGTGCGCCCGGTCGAGGTCCCAGAAATGCCGCGCGTCCGAGAGGCGGGCGCGGAGCACGCGCTCATTGCCGTGCGATGATGGCCGCGCCGCCATCCGGGGCCGCGATATTGGCGGCGAAGACGAAGGCCGGGGCCGGGTGCGCCCGTCGGCGTCCGTCAGCGCGAAATAGCGCTGGTTGACCCGCATGGAGACCTGGCGGACTTCCGGCGGCAGGTCCATGAAGCGATCGTCGATGCGGCCGAGGAGCGCGACCGGCCACTCGACCAGTCCCGCGACCTCGTCGAGCAGCCCCTCATCGGGCACCACGCTGTAGCCGGCCTGCCGCGGCGCGTTCGGCAATGCCCTCGGCGACACCGCTGCGCGGCGCTCGGCCGCATCAGCGATCACGCAGGCGTCCCTGCAGCCGGTCCTCGATAATCCGCCGAGCCCGTAATGCGGATTTCGCCGGGCGCGAGGAAGCGATGGCCCTCGGTCTGATCGCCGCTGGCGAGGCCGTGCCCGTCATCCTCGCCCTGCGCGAGGCCGAAGGGCACGACCGCGCCGTCGAGGAGGCAGAGAATCCGGCGCAGAGGGCGGACCCAGGTGAAGCCGCTCGTGCCGCCCCAGCGCATGGATTTCGGCCAGGGGAAACGGCGCAGCAAGCGCCGGGACGGCCTCGGCGATCAGAGCCGCCGCCGGGCGGCCGGGGACCGTCTTCTCAAGCAGATAATAGCCGCCATCCTCGCGCAGATCGTCGCGCGTCAGCGCCGTGCTTGCGCAGGAAGCCGGCCAGCGCCTGGTCCGGCGCGCCGAGTTTCGGGCCGCGCTCGCTGATGCGTCGAGGCGGGGACCTCGGCCGCGATCTCGCCCATCCAGGCGATGCGGCGCGGGCCGTAGAAGGTGCGGGCGGCGCTGGGGGCGAGCGGCCCAGCGCCTCGGCCAGCAGCCGGGCGAGGGTTTCCGCCGCCTGCGCCTGCATGCGGGCCGGGATTTCTTCGGAGAAGAGTTCGAGCAGCAGGTCGGCCATGGGGTTACTCCTGCTCTCCGGCGAGCCAGGCTTCGCAGCAGCCGCGCGCAAGCGTTGCGCACCCGGCCGATATAGGCGGCGCGCTCGGTCACGCTGATGACGCCGCGCGCGTCGAGCAGATTGAAGAGGTGGCTCGCCTTGATGCACTGGTCGTAGGCGGGCTGGGCAAGGCCGCGCGTTGAGCAGCGACTGGCACTCGTTCTCGGCATCGACGAAGTGGCGCGCCAGCATCTCGGTATTGGCGACCTCGAAGTTATGGCGACTGTAATCGCGCTCGGCGCGGAGGAAGATGTCGCCGTATTTGACGCCACGGCCGTTGAAATCGAGGTCATAGACGTTCTCGACGCCCTGCACATACATGGCCAGACGCTCAAGCCCGTAGGTCAGTTCCATGCTGGGCAGCGCGCAGGTGATGCCGCCGACCTGCTGGAAATAGGTGAACTGCGTCACCTCCATGCCGTCGCACCAGACTTCCCAGCCGAGGCCCCAGGCGC
Organism: uncultured Alphaproteobacteria bacterium; assembly: GCA_963834475.1. Taxonomy (GTDB): domain Bacteria; phylum Pseudomonadota; class Alphaproteobacteria; order Acetobacterales; family Acetobacteraceae; genus Acidisoma. Next base: position 361,940 of record CAWIBZ010000006.1, read on the forward strand.
CGAGCGTCGGGCTTTCCCAGTCATCTTCGACGAAGCGGATATCATGCCGCGCGAGGTCGATGCCGATCGCCGCGTATGCTGCCGAGGAGCAGCGCCTGCGCATCCGCCGGGCTCGGCTTCATCAGCACCTGGTACTGGTAATAGTGCTGCAGGCGATTGGGGTTCTCGCCGTAGCGGCCATCGGTCGGCCGGCGGCTCGGCTGGACATAGGCGGTTTTCCAGGGCCGCCTGCCGAGAGCGCGCAAGCGTGGTCGCGGGATGGAAGGTGCCGGCGCCAACCTCCACGTCATAGGGCTGCAGGATGACGCAGCCCTGCTCGGACCAGTATTCGTGCAGCTTCAGGATGATGCCCTGGAAGCTCAGGGGCTTGCGCGGGTTCTCGGAACTCAGGTTCATGGGCTCGCCAAGGCTTGAAAAGGGGTTTCCCATTACGGCCCCCGCGGCCTTCCGGCAAGGCAAGGTGCTGGCGAACGATGATGAGGAGCGAGGTATGAGCGACGTGGCGGCGGTGATCGGGGCCTATTACGCGGCCTTCAATGCCGGGGATAAGCGGCTTTCCTCGATCTGCTGACGGACGACGTGGTGCATGACATCAATCAGGGCGAGCGGCAGGTCGGCCGCGAGGCCTTCGGCCGTTTCGTCGACCACATGACGCGCTGCTACCGGGAACAGCTCACGGATATGGTGATCCTGACCGGCTCCGCGCCGGATCGTGGCGCGGCTGAATTCATTGTCCACGGTACCTATCTGGCGACGGATGAGGGGCTGCCGGAGGCGAAGGGCCAGACCTATGTGCTGCCCGCCGGCGCCTTCTTCACCTCCGGGACGGCCAGCGTCGCGCGCATCAGCAATTATTACAATCTGCAGGACTGGCTGGCCCAGATCAGCCTCTAGCCGACCCCGGTCGCCGTCATGGACATGCTTGACACGCGCATCAAGCGGTTCGGAGCTCTGACGGCGTGCGTGCGCCCAGACTCTGCCCATGAAGGGTGGGCCGCGGATTACGCTCGCAGGCGAAAGGCGACGACAGCGGGATCGGTGCGGCGATTTCGGGGTGGCTGCCTTTCATTCTTGGTGCTGCACCTGCGTTGACCGGGTGGGGCGGCAAGATTACAGAAAGCACAACCTTCAACGGCCTCCAGCGCCGTCATCGCGGAACATTTGCTCCCGCGTGTGCGGTTTGTGGTCGCCCTGCAAATTTAAGTGGAACCGCTTATGCCAGATGTGCGTGACGCATTAATGATCGGCAAGCGCAGCGACGGTTCGCTCGTTCGCCGTCCCCTCTCGCCCCATCTCCAGGTCTATAAGCCCCAGATCAGCTCATCGACCTCCATCATCAATCGCGCGACCGGCATCGCCCTTTCGGTGGGTCTCCTCCTGATGGTCTGGTGGCTGGTTGCGGCTGCGAGCGGTCCCAAGGCTTTCGCGGCGGCTCAAGGCTTCGTCGGCTCGCCGATCGGCCTCATCCTGATGTTCGGCTGGACCCTCTCCCTCTGGTACCACTTCTTCAACGGCATCCGGCATCTGCTCTGGGACATCGGCTAGGGTTTTGAGATCAAGACCTCGCATCAGACGGCGGTCGTCGTTGTTGCCGCGACCGCGGCGATGACGGTTATCAGCTGGATTGTCGGCCTCGCCGTCTGGCTCTGAGGATCAAAACCCATGGCACAGAATGATAAGCTCACCGTCACGATGCGGCAGACGCCGCTGGGACGGGTGAAGGGCCTCGGCGCCGCGAAGTCCGGCGCGCATCATTGGTGGGCGGTGCGTGTCACCTCCGTCGCACTCATCCCCCTGACACTCTGGTTCGTTTTCTCCGTCCTGTCCTTCGCAGGCCACCCGCAGGCAGCGATCGCGCACTGGATCTCCCATCCGCTGGTCGCGGTGCTGCTCCTGGCCCTCATCGTCTCCGCCTTCCATCACACCCTGCTCGGGCTGCAGATGGTGCTGGAGGACTATGTCCATGACGAAGGCCAGCGCCTGATCTGGGTGATGGTGATGAAGGCGATCGTCTGGCTGCTCGGCCTTGCCGCAGTCCTGTCCGTTCTGAAACTCGCGATCTGAAGAGGGCGCCACGATGAATGCGATCTCGAAGCCGTCCCTCGGCGCCTATAAGGTTATCGACCATACCTATGACGTGGTCGTGGTGGGCGCCGGCGGCGCCGGTCTCCGCGCGACGCTCGGCATGGGCGCCGCCGGTCTCAAGACCGCCTGCATCACCAAGGTCTTCCCGACCCGCAGCCATACCGTGGCGGCCCAGGGCGGCATCGGCGCCGCGCTCGGCAATATGGGCGAGGATGACTGGCGCTGGCACATGTACGACACCGTGAAGGGGTCGGACTGGCTCGGCGACCAGGACGCCATCGAATACATGTGCCGCAACGCCATTCCGGCGATCTACGAGCTGGAGCATTTCGGCGTGCCCTTCAGCCGCACCGAGGACGGCCGCATCTATCAGCGTCCCTTCGGCGGCCATATGCAGGACTACGGCAAGCGCCCCGCCATGCGCGCCTGCGCCGCCGCCGACCGCACCGGCCACGCCATCCTGCACACGCTCTATCAGCAGAGCCTGAAGCACGAGGTCGAGTTCTTCGTCGAATACATCGCGCTCGACCTCATCATGGACGAGGACGGCGCCTGCCGCGGCGTCACCGCCTGGAGCCTGGATGACGGCACTCATCCACCGCTTCCGCGCCCAGACGGTGGTGCTGGCGACCGGCGGCTATGGCCGCGCCTATCAGAGCTGCACCTCCGCCCATACCTGCACCGGCGACGGCAACGGCATGGCGATCCGCGCCGGCCTGCCGATGCAGGACATGGAATTCGTGCAGTTCCACCCGACCGGCATCTTCGGCGCCGGCTGCCTGATCACCGAAGGCGCGCGCGGCGAGGGCGGCTATCTCACCAACATGCCGCGGGCGAGCGCTTCATGGAGCGCTATGCGCCGACGGCGAAGGACCTCGCGAGCCGCGACGTCGTCTCCCGCTCCATGACGATCGAGATCAACGAAGGCCGCGGCTGCGGGTCCGAACAAGGACCACATCATGCTCCATCTGGAGCATCTCGGCGCCGATCTGCTGCATGAGCGGCTGCCCGGCATTTCCGAGACGGCGCAAGGTCTTCGCGGGCGTCGACGTGACCAAGGAGCCGATCCCGGTGCTGCCGACGGTCCACTACAACATGGGCGGCATCCCGACGAACTATCACGGCGAGGTGCTCTCCCCGACGCCGGAGGACCCGGACCGCGTCGTGCCCGGCCTGATGGCCGTCGGCGAATGCGCCTGCGTCTCGGTGCATGGCGCGAACCGCCTCGGCACCAATTCGCTGCTCGACCTCGTGGTCTTCGGCCGCGCCGCCGCCCATCGGGCAGCGGAGACGATCCAGGCCGGCGCCACCCAGGCGCCGCTGCCGGCGCGCGCCGGCGAGGCTTCGCTCGACCGCTTCGACGCCGACCCGCCATGCCAAGGGCGGCACCCGCGTCTCCGAACTGCGCGTCGATCTGCAGCGCGCCATGCAGGCCCATGCCGCGGTCTTCCGCAATTCGGAGAGCCTCAAGAAGGGCGTCGCCAAGGTGCGGAAGGCCTGGACCGGCATGACGCGACATGGGCGTCGTCCGACCGCAGCCTGATCTGGAACTCCGACCTCGTCGAGGCGCTGGAGCTGCAGAACCTCATGGGCAACGGCGATGACGACGATGGTCGGCGCCGAGGCGCGGCACGAAAGCCGCGGCGCCCATGCCCATGACGATTACCCGGACCGCGACGACGTCAACTGGATGAAGCACACCCTCGCCTGGTGCGATCGGCAGGGCGAGGTCACGCCTCGGCTATCGTCCGGTGAAGATGCAGACCCTGACCAACGAGGTCTCGGTCTTCCCGCCCCAGAAGCGCGTCTACTGACGCCCGCGCGGATCGGAGCCTGGCACATGGCAGAATTTACGCTTCCCAAGAACAGCAAGGTCGTCGAAGGCCGGCGCTACAAGGCGCCCGGCCGGCGCCAAGCGCGTGCAGGAATTCCGCATCTATCGCTGGAACCCGGATGACGAGCAGAACCCGCATACCGATATCTACGAGATCGACCTCGATGCCTGCGGCCCGATGGTTCTCGACGCGCTGATCAAGATCAAGAACGAGGTCGACAGCACGCTGACCTTCCGCCGCTCCTGCCGCGAGGGCATTTGCGGCAGCTGCGCGATGAACATCGACGGCACCAATACCCTCGCCTGCCTCAAGCCGATCGAGGAGGTGAAGGGGCGGTGAAGATCAACCCGCTGCCGCATATGGCGGTGGTCAAGGATCTGGTGCCGGATCTCAGCCAGGCCTACGCGCAGTATCGCAGCATCGAGCCCTGGCTGCAGTCCGATACGCCGCCGCCGCCGGATGGCGAGCGGCTGCAGAGCGTGGAGGAGCGCGCGAAGCTCGACGGCATGTGGGAATGCATCCTGTGCTTCTGCTGCACCACGAGCTGCCCGAGCTATTGGTGGAACGGCGACCGTTACCTCGGCCCGGCCGTTCTGCTGGCCGCCTATCGCTGGATCGCCGACAGCCGCGACGAGCATACGGGCGAGCGCCTGGATGCGCTGGAGGATCCGTTCAAGCTCTACCGCTGCCACACCATCATGAACTGCGCCGAAACCTGCCCGAAGGGGCTGAACCCGGCCAAGGCGATCGGCGAGATCAAGAAGCTGATGGTGCAGCGCCAGGGCTGAGGTCCTGACGGGATTTCGGCTGCGCGCATGTTCAAGGGTGACATCAGCGACCGCGCGCGGCCGGGCGGCGGCTTGGTCCGATTCGCTGTTCGTCGATCATCGGCGTCTTCCGGCTGGTCTGGTCGAACTGGGCGGAAGTCGCGCCCGGCCGCCTCTATCGCTGCAACCACCCGACCGCCTGGCGGCTCGCGGCGGCGCAGCGCCAGCTCGGCATCAAGACGGTCATCAATCTGCGCGGCGCAGCGCTCCTGCGGGTCCGATGCGCTGTCGCGGGAGGCTGCGGCGAAGCTCGGCCTGCATCATATCGACATGGCCTTCGAGAGCCGCGGCGCGCCGCATCGCGAGCGCATCCTGCGCTTTCACGACATCTGCGACGAATCTCGTCGAACCGGCGCTGATGCACTGCAAATCGGGGGCGGACCGCGCCGGCCTCGCCGCCGGCCTGTTCCTGATGTTCAACGGCGGCACCAGCCGCGACGCGCTGCGCCAGCTCTCCTGGCGGTTCGGCCATTGGAGCCGGGCGCGCACGGGCATTCTCGACGCCTTCTTCCTGCGCTTCGCCGAGACGGCGGAGGGGCGCATCTCCTTCCTGGACTGGGTGAAGACGGAATACGACGAGGTCGGCGCTGAAACGGGATTTCGTCGCGGGCGGCTTGTCCGCCTTCGTGGTTGATCGCGTGCTGCGGCGCGAATAAACCCGTGCGGGCTGCCGCGGGGCAGCCTCGACGCATTTCGGCGACAGGCAACGGCCCCAGCATGATCGACGATGACCAATTTCCAGTCTCGCGCCCGGTATACGGCCGCCGGCGCTCGTCTGGCCGCGGGCAGCATCGTGGTCGGTGTGATCGTGCTGGCGCTGAAGGGCAGCAGCCTGGTGGATTACCGGCAGCGCCGCGCTCTATTCCGATGCGCTGGAGACGGTCGTCAATGTCGTCAGCGCGGCGGTCGCCTTCTGGACGCTGCGCATCGCGGCGATGCCCGCCGACCACGATCACCCCTACGGGCATGACAAGGCCGAGTTCTTCTCGGCGGTCGTCGAGGCGGTGCTGGTCATCTTCGCCGCCGCCTCCATCCTCCATCATGTCTGGCTCAATCTGAAACTAGGCCAGTGATCTGGACGCCCCGCTGCGGGGCATGGCGCTCAACCTGGTCGCCACCGTGCTGAATGCCGGCTGGGCCTGGTTTCTGCTGGGTCAGGGGCGGCGCCTGCGCTCGCCGGCGCTGGTGGCCGATGCGCGGCATCTCGGCACCGATGTCGTGACCTCGGTCGGCATTCTCGATCGGCCTTCTGCTGGTCTTGGCGACCGGCATCGGTCTGGCTCGATTCCGCCCTCGCCGCGGCCACCGCCGTCTATATCCTCTGGACCGGCATCCGGATGCTCAAACAATCGCTGAGCGGTCGCCAGCAACTCGGCGACCGAGAGCCTGAGCATCACCATCAACGCCACATTGGCGGTGACCACCGCGTCGCTGCCCGGCGGCAAAGTCGGCACCGCCTACTCGCAAACATTGGCGGCCACCGGCGGCGTGTCGCCGTACACCTGGAGCATCAGCGCTGGCACACTGCCCGGCGGACTTGCGCTGGCGGCCAGTACGGGCGCGATCACCGGCATGCCGACGACGGCAGCGACGTCGACGTTCACGGTGGAGGTGAGCGACTCCGCCAGCCACACCGCGACCCAGAACCTGAGCATCGCGATCGCTGCTGCTACTCCGACCGCATCGACGACGAAGCTCACCGCTTCCGCAACCTCAGTTTCCGTGGGCACCAGCGTGACCTTCACGGCGACCGTCGCACCGGCATCGGGCACGCCCACGCCAACCGGAACAGTCACGTTCAAGGATGGAGCGACTACGCTCGGCACCGGCACTCTGAATAGCTCGGGCGTTGCGACTTACTCAACGGCTCCCTGGCCATTGCTGCGCACAGCATCACGGCGAACTACGCAGGCGACAGCAGGAACCTCGCCTCCGCTTCCAGTACGGTGACCGTGACCGTGACTCTCGGCGCCACAACAACCGCGCTGACCGCCTCAGCGACGTCTCTCGCCGTTGGAACGAGCGTGACCTTCACCGCAACCGTGACCGGCGCCTCCGGCGTTCCCGCGCCCACCGGAAACGTCACCTTCATGAACGGAACGACCACCCTGGGGACCGGTACGGTCAGCTCAGGAACGGCGACCTACACCACATCTACGCTGATCGCAGGCTCCTACAGCGTGACGGCCGTTTACGCAGGCGATGCGAACAACGCTGCTTCCCACGTCCTCTGCGGTTGCGGTCACGGTCTGGCCCGGTCCGCCCAACTTCACCGTCTCGCTCTCGCCGACGAGCGGCTCAGCAGGCTCAGGCAAGCCCGCAACCACGACGCTTACAGTCACCTCGGTCAACGGCTTTGCCACCGCCACCACTCTCAGCTGCGGCAACTTGCCGAAGGACACCATTTGCTCCTTCTCGGAATCCAGCATCACGCCTGACGTGGGAGGCACGGCGACCGCGACCGTGACTATCAAAACCGATACCAACCCGGCGACGGCTGCACTCGATCGCCAGGTGCGGGGCGAGAGTCGCAGCCAGGTCACACCGGCGCACGGTTCTCGTTGGCAGGCGCAGTAGGCGTGTTCCTGCTCGCCGCTGCTCGGTGGCCGAAGCCGCAAGGTGCGCCGGATGCTGCTCTCCTGCAGCGGGCTGATCCTGCTTGCAGCGATCACCTGCATCGGGATGTCCGGCTGCGGAGGCGGTCCCACTACTCCGAACGGAACGTACTCGGTCCAGGTCACGGCAACGGCGGGATCCATTACGCAAACCGCGACCTTCTCCCTGACCGTTCAATAGACGCCGCGCGGAAACGGTCAACCCCGTTTCCGCAGCGGAATCAGAACGATACTTTGGCCCCGAACTGCAGGATGCGCGGCTGCGCAGTGCCGTAGGTATTCGACGAAGAGGATCCGGCCAGCCCGGTAATCTGTCCGAATCCGGTGTCGGTGAGGATGTTATCGGGATTCCCGAAGTTCACGTTGTTGAGCGCGTTGTAGGCCTCTGCCCGCAACTCAAGCGACGCCTTGCCCTCAAGGCTCGTGGTCTTGATCATCGCCAGGTCGGCATCGAAGTAGCGCGGGCCACGCAGCACGTTCTTGCCCGTGTCTCCGAAGGTGCCGATCGCGTTGGGCTGGAAGTCATTGATGTTGAACCACTCGTTGATTGCGGTGTTATGCGAGCGCCCGGTGCTGAGGTTCGCCTGGCCTACGTCCGAGATGGAATAAAGATCGGCGCGATCGGCGCCCATGGAGCTGAATGAGTTGTCGTAGCCACTGAAAATCGTAAACGGAGTCCCCGTGTTCCAACTGGAGATGGCCGTCAGTTCCCATCCGTTGACGACTTTATCGGCAATCGCCGGCAACTTGATGTGCGGGGCCATGTAGTCGCCGTTCAGCTTCCACGTCTTGTTCACATCATCGTCGGATGGCCCGTAATCGAAGTAGCGGCCGCAACTGCACGAGTTCGTCAGATACGGCGAGCCGATGGGCGCGAAGTCATCCAGTGCTCTGGCCCACGTGAAGTTAGTGAGCAACGAGAAACCGTGCGTGTAACGCTTCTCCAGCGTAATTTGCGCGGCGTTGTAGTTACTGTTCACGCCGGAGTTGATGAAGCCGATCGAACCGTAGGCGGGATAGACGCGGCGCTGCTGCGCGTTGTCCTCCGTCGACTGGCCCGGAATATACACAGAAGGGTTGAGCTGCAGCAGTCCGTTTCCTGATCTCCGGTGCCGCTCAGATGGTGCGCGGTGTTGCCAACGTAAGCAGCACGCACCAGCCAGTTGCGCCCAATGCCGCGCTCGAGTGTCAGGTTATACGCCAGCACCATGGGCAGCCGGAAATGCCGGATGAAGATCTGATTGAAAGAAATGTCGGAAGGGAATGTCGCGCTGGCCCCCGGATCCACGGGCCAAATCGTCGGGAACGGGTTGGCAATCCCGGCGCTCCCGTAGGGATCGTCGAGGCTGACCGTGGTGAGATTGATGACCGGCGCGAACGGCGG
>CAWIBZ010000007.1:0-783294 GCA_963834475.1 uncultured Alphaproteobacteria bacterium
TCCGTCCGGATGTCGAACCGCGAGAGCGTCTGGCCCCGGGCCAAATAGTGTGGCAGACGCAATTTAGTGATCACGATTGTGCTTCGCCACTGAAGGTGCGGGGGAACCATTGGCCAATCTGCGAGTGTTCGTTTCGTCAACTTGTTATGATTTGTCGGCCATTCGGGGGCAGTTACGCCAGTTCATCGAGGCGATGGGCCATGAGCCCGTCATGAGCGACTACAATGATGTGCTTTACAATCCCCGAACCCACACCCACACCAGTTGCATAGAGGAAGTTGCCGGAGTAGACGTCTTACTTTTAATTGTCGGCTCCCGCTTCGGAGGCTCAGTCGTTCCTCAAGCGCTTCAGCAAGTCGATCTCGATGCCCTGGATCAGGTGAGTAAAAGCGTTACGCTCCTCAAGACTCGAGAGAGCCTTTCGATAACCCAACTTGAGGTCTTGAAGGCGATAGAAGAGTCGATACCGATCTTCGCGTTTATAAACTCCAGGGTCATGAACGATCATGCGACCTACGAAAGAAATAAAGTCAAGGGGATTGCTGCTCAAATCGAATACGCTTCGATTGAGAAACCGGAGACGGCCACTTTCATCTTCGAATTTATTAACTTTCTGCGTATGCGACTGGTAAATAACGCGGTTATTACCTTTTCTCGTCCTCAAGACATTGAGGAATCTCTTAAGCGCCAGTGGTCCGGGCTGCTGCAACGGTTACTCCTCGAGCAACGCTCCGTCCAATCTGAGAGTCGTCGGATTGATGCGCTTACTAATCAATTTGAGGACCTTAAAGCCGCCATTTTGGCCGCGGTAGGCGGAAGCAAAAATGAGAAGGACATCGCCCGCGGCGTTGTCCGTTTCAGGCGATTGTTAGATTTCGTTAGGGCGCTAGGATTCCCTGATGCTTCCATGCTTACAGGCCCGCCAATCTCATGGGACAACTTCTTGCAGTCCATCGGCATTGCGGAAGTTATTCGGATATCTGACCAAGGTGAACGTAATCCCGGGAAGAGGGGCGGGTTCCTGCTCGAACGCACTGATGGGCAGATATACGAAGTTGATGGCATGTTCGACCTTACTGATCTAAGCCATGACTGGGCAGCGTTCATGAAAATGCCCCAGGAATCTCGGACTGTTGTTCAAGAAACGCTTGACGAAGTGCGCAGCCCTAGCAGTTATTTAGCGCGCTATGTCCGCCTACGACCCGCTCTCGAGACCGTGGAGCCCAGTCAGGAGACCACTCAACGCAAGGCCTCTCCATTGAACTTAGAGGACGAGATTCCGTTTTAGGCCCGTGGAAGCGCTGGCTGTCGAGGAGACTCCGCCAATGGCCCATTCGCGCCTCCTGACCGGACAGCAAGCTGGCCAGCGTAGCGCATCGAACGAGAACAGTCGCGCAAGTTTGCAACTGCTACTCAAGGGGAGGCGCCTTGTCGCCCACGGCCGTTGAGCTCTGGCAGGGCATATTCCCCCACGAACATGCCCAAAGAAAGCAGACAGCGCCTTCCTGGGTGCGCAGGATGAACCGAGGATCGCGGTCAAGCTCCCGCCGGAACACCATCGAAGCAACACGGTCGAGGTCATCGTCATCGTGGTCCTCAATAGTTTCCTCCACAACGATGTTGTGTGACCGGCGGTAGCGGTGGGGCTGGTCACGTTCGTCCTCGTTGGACTTGCTGATGTATTTGGAGAGGTATGACGCCAGTCTCGCGGAGCAGTCGATGATGAAGGCGACATAGGCGAAGCCTTGCCTGGTCGACACATAGGTGAAATCGCTGAGCCACAGCCTGTTCGGTGCCGGGGCGCGGAATTGGCGCTGGACCTTGTCGAGCGGGCAGGCCGCAGCCGTGCCGGCCCCGTGGTCCGCACCGCGTTGCCACGGACGACGCCCGTCAGCCCCAGTTGCCGCATCAGTCGTCGACGTCTTTGCCTGCCGTATCGTTGGCTGGGGGGTCTCCCGCTCAGCCCAGGCCGCCCTATGAACGCGCGGCCCTGGTGCTCGTTCACCGCCACCCGGTGTTCCGCTCCGGCCGAACTGCCACGCCTCGGGGCTCATGGGCAGGCTCGCCGCGGATCCGCTGACATTCGCGCTTGCATGTCGGGGGGGTGTTCTGACTGTTCCCGTTCTCTGGTGCATCTCTGGGCGTTCGTGCTAACCTCCAAAAACTATGGAAACTAAGCAGCCTGTGCCGCGTGCCGTCCTCGTCGGGATTCAACTTGATGGCGTTGACGATGCCGCACACGAAGCAAGCCTCCAGGAGCTTGGCCGACTTGTTGAGACCCTTGGCTATGAGGTCGCGGGGACGGTGTCACAGAGGCGCGACGGCATCGGCGGGCTGACGGTGCTGGGTAAGGGAAAGCTCGCCGAATTAGCGGCGATCACCGGCGGGACCGGCATTGTGGGGGGATGGACGGCTCCCTGGAAATCCAAGGCACGCCAGCGCTTTGAGAGTGCTGAGACGACAGACCCGGATGTGCCCGCACCCGAACCAGAATCGGACAGCGCAGGACGGCCGGGATTCGTCATCGTCGATCATGAGATATCGCCGAGTCAGGCGCGCAATCTCGAGAACGCCACCGGAGCGCAGGTTCTCGACCGGACGGGCGTGATCGTCGAGATCTTCCATCGTCATGCCCGCAGCCGAGAGGCCAAGCTGCAGGTCGAGATGGCACGCTTGAAATATGTGGCGCCGCGGCTGCGGGAGTCTAGCGTGGGCGGCGAACGCAAGCGCGGTGTGGGCGCGGGTGAGAGCGACCTGGACCTCGATCGCCGCAACATTCGCGACCGCCTGGCCGAGCTGAGGGAGGAGCTGGAACACATCCAGCGAGACAGTGACCTGCGCCGCTCGGCGCGCCGCGACCAGATGCGTGTCGCCCTTGTGGGCTACACCAATGCCGGAAAGTCTTCGCTCATGCGCGCGCTCACCGGCAGCGAGGTGCTGGTTGCGGACCAGCTCTTCGCCACGCTCGACACGACCGTGCGCGCGCTGAAACCGGACACGAAGCCGCGCGTGCTCATCTCGGATACGGTGGGTTTCATCAAGCAATTGCCGCATGATCTCGTCGCATCCTTCAAATCTACTCTGGATGAGGCGCTGGAAGCGTCGTTGTTGCTGCTCGTGGTTGACGCGTCCGATCCTACCTACCAGGCGCAGCTCGACGTGACCCGCACTGTGCTGCGGGAGATCGGAGCCGATGCCGTCCCATCGCGCCTGCTCCTCAACAAGATCGACCTGGTGGACGAGGAGGCTCGCATCGCGCTGCTGGCCGAACATCGTGATGCAATTCCGCTCTCCTCGAAGCGGCCAGCCGACGTGGCTGCACTGCGCGAAACGATCATCACGTTCTTCGAGGCTTCAATGGTGGAGAGCGAGCTTGTGCTGCCCTACGCCAAGCAAAAGCTCCTCGGCGACGTCTACGAAAACGCCAGGGTGCTTTCCGAGGACTTCGACGCTAATGGCCGCATCCTCAAGGTGCGCGGCTTGCCTGGCGCGATTGCGAACTTGCAGCGGGCGGTTGCAGGTGAGTGATCGCCCGCATGGGAACACGGGCGCTCGCGCAACAGAGCAATCCCTCGTCCGGTCGCTGCGCACCCACGTCCTCTAGTACCTCGTCACGGAGGTTTTGACGGTTTGAAGTTGGCTCGGCGGTAGTGGGGACAAGCCCATTCGCCGTGAAGCCGGGTGGGGCCGCGACCTGACCCCGCTCGGACATGTGATTCATCGGCTTGCCGTCAACCCCAGGGGACGAGAGGGTCGTCGTGCCCCCGCAATTTCATCTGCCTTCATGCGTTGCGGATGGAGGTCGGGTGTCCCAACGCCTCTATGGCGTGACGCGATCCTGGCCCTGGCCGGAGTGCCCCACCCCGATACTGCTCCCAAGCCTGCCAAGCCGCTTGGTCGAAGGCGTCCAACGTCTCCATTGCGATCGCGCCCATCGCGCCGAATAGGTCTTCAAGGACTTGGAGCCGCGTGACAAGTCGGCTTTCGAATTCAGCCCGATCCAAACTGTGACTAACGAAACCGAAGACGGCGCCAGCGCGCATGGCTTCGGCCAATGTGATTGGTGATTCCTGAATCGTGTTAGGCATCTGTCGGCTCCTAATCCAAGCTTCCGAATGACGGCACCTCGACGATGAGCGCGAGGCGCTCAGAATCCTCGGGCGGGAGGACAATTGCGGGGATGGCTCATCAGAGGCCACGAGCCGGTGTTTCAGGGGGCTGAAAATGTATCAGCGCTCGCGGGCATCAAGCTCGATACGTTAGCGATTCAGACGCTGCCGCGCGACATGACAGAACCCGTTCAAACTCCTGAAAACTGAGCCCATAGCCTCTGACGCCCCGCACCGGCCAATTCGTCTCTGTGCTGCCCCCTATCAAGGGACCGTCGGTTCAACCGGTCACGGAGGATGAATGCATGGCAAAGATTGTGGACATCGTAGAGAATTCCATGGCCAAGCCGCTAAGCGCGACCACCATTCAACTCGTCAAGGCCACCGTGCCCGCCCTCGAAACGCATGGGGTGGAAATCTCCCGGCGCATGTATGAGCGCCTGTTCGAGGACGCCTCAATGCGGGCGCTTTTCAACCAGTCGCACCATGGCGAGAGCGGTTCCCAGCCGGAGGCGCTGGCCGACGCTGTCCTCGCCTATGCGCGGAACATCGATCATCTCAGCGTGATGGGCGCGGCGGTCGAGCGGATCGCGCAGAAGCATGTCGCCTTGAATATCCTGCCTGAGCACTACCCGTTCGTGGCGCAAGCACTTCTGGCTGCGATCCAGGATGTGCTGGGCGCGGCCGCGACCCCGGACATCTGCACCGCCTGGGGGGAAGCCTACTGGTTCCTCGCGGAACTTCTGATCGGACACGAGGCTGAGATTTTCCGCGAGATTGCGAGCCAGCCGGGCGGCTGGAACGGCTGGCGGGAATTCGTCATCGACAGTGTCGCTGATGACAGCGACATCATCCGTTCCTTCATCCTCCGTCCCACAGACGGCAAGCCCGTCCTCCGGCACCGACCCGGCCAGTATCTCGGCTTCCTGTTCGACATTCCGGGTCATGGCGCGATCAAACGCAACTACTCGATTTCCTGCGGGCCGAACGACCGGACCTACCGGATCACCGTCAAGCGCGAGGCTGCACCCGGCGTGCCGCCCGGTCTCGTCTCGAACTGGCTGCATCAGCAGGCCCAGCCTGGCACCGTGTTCAAGGTGACACCGCCCGCCGGGGATTTCTTCCTCGAACCCAGCCCTAGCGCGCCCGTGGTGCTGCTGAGCGGAGGCGTCGGTCTCACCCCCATGATGAGCATGCTGGAAGCCATTGCGGCGGCAACCCCGGAACGGCCCACCTGGTATATCCACGGCGCGCTGAACGGGAAGGTCCACGCCATGGGTGCTCAGGCGCGCGCGCTCGCGGCGCTTTCGCCTGGCATTCGCCTCTACACTTTCTATACGGATCCGCAGGCGGGTGACCGGCGCGGCGAACAGTATGACGAGGCCGGCCTGATCAGCGCCGACTGGCTGGCACAGCATACCCCCCTGGAACAGGCGACGTATTTTCTCTGCGGGCCAAAGCCGTTCCTGCGCGCGCTGGTGACCGGGCTCGGCGCCGAGGGCGTGCCGGACGAGCGCATTCGCTACGAGTTCTTCGGGCCAGCGGACGGCCACCTTTTCGATGCTAAAGTGAAGCCGCTTGGATGCTAAAGTGAAGCCGCACCGTGTCTTTTCGGGCCGCACCTGAGACGCCAGGACCAGAACAAGGCCGCTCCACCTCGACGAGGATCAATGAATGGAGAGCGGCAATGGCTGGTTCACTCATCAAGGCCCACCTGACCGGCAATCTGGCCGTGACCCGGAAGACCGCAAGACGCAGTCCAGCGACACGGTGGTGACGCTCGCTGAACGTCGCGGCCACGGAGATCTGGAAGGATAGGCATTCCGGCGAACGCAATGAGGCCGCCGCGTGGCACCGCGTTGTCATCTTCAGCAACGGCCTCGCCGACGTAGCCGAATCCTACCTGCAGAAAGGCAGCAATGTCTTCAGTGAGGGTGGTGGTCGTTACGGTCTCTCGTCGGATTGCGCCTCTCGATGAACGCCGCGAGCTGCGGGTCTGTCAGGCCCGCACCCAATTGACGGCGGTTGTGCTGCGGTAATCGGTCTGCGTCACCGCGCACTACAAGGAAACGCATCGGCGGTGTTCCGCCCGTTCCTGGGCCGGCTGATTCAGACCCCTGAAACTCATCCCCAAAGAGTTTTCAGTCTTTCCGATCGCATATCCCGCGGCCCATTGGATGAATGAACGGAATCAGACAATGTCAAAGCTTTCAAGAAGATCGATTTTGGCTGCAGGCGCTGCCGGTGGCGTGGTGGCGACGACCGCTGTCGCCCGTGCCGCGGGTGTGTTCGGCAATCCGGATTTGCCCCCTCAGGGGGCTGTAAATGCCACCGCTCCGGCATTCTCCGATCCGGGACCGCAGACGCCGGCTTTGTCCAATAACGAGCAGCCTTTTCTCAATCCGCCGCCGACCGATGTCGGCGGCATTCCGCAGTTCTGGTCGTCGTTCAACACCGCGCCGAAGCGGGTGCAGGCCGGCGGCTGGGCCCGCCAGGTCACGACGGCCATGTTCCCGATCTCGACCGAGATCGCCGGCGTGGACATGCGGCTTGATGCCGGCGGCATCCGCGAACTCCACTGGCACCAGCAGGCTGAATGGGCGGTGATGACCTACGGGAATTGCCGGGTGACAGCGCTGGACGCACAGGGACGCCCCTATGTTGCGGACGTGAAGGCTGGTGATCTCTGGTATTTCCCGGCCGGCCTGCCGCATTCGCTGCAGGGCCTTGGCCCGGATGGCTGTGAATTCGTGATCTGCTTCGACAACGGCGCCGCCTCGGAAGATAACACGCTGCTGCTCTCCGACTGGATCGCGCATACCCCGCCTGAGGTGCTGGCAAAGAATTTCGGCGTGCCCGCCGACGCGTTCAAGAACATCCCGCTGCAGCAGCGCTGGATCTTCCAGGGCGAGGTGCCCGGCTCGCTCGCTGCCGACCAGCAGGCGGTCGCCTCCGCCGCGGGCGCGCCGCCCTACCCATTCATCTTCCATCTCTCGGACATGGAGCCGAACAAGGAGGATGCCGCCGGTTCGATCCGCGTCGCCGACACCAGCAACTTTCACGCCTCGCTGACCGTCGCCGCGGCGATGATCACGGTGAAGCCGGGCTGCGTGCGCGAGATGCATTGGCACCCGAACGCCGACGAGTGGCAATACTACATCAAGGGCATGGGCCGGATGACGGTGTTCAACACTGGGCCGAACGCCAACTCCGCCGAATTCCAACCCGGCGACATCGGCTACGTGCCGAAAAGCCTCGGCCACTATGTCGAGAATATCGGCGATACCGATCTGGTCTTCATGGCGGTCTTCAGGACCTCGCGCTACGAGGAAGTCTCGCTCTCCGACTGGCTGGCCCATACGCCGCCGGCGATGGTCGCACAGACACTTAACCTTGATCCGGCGGTGATCGCCAGATTCCCCAAAAACAGCCCCGGTATCGTACCGACCTAAGCCACGCGTGACGACGCGCGGGACCGGAGCCGTGCTCCGGCCCCATCGCGTGCCGAGACAACGACACGGCGCAAAATGACAAGGGCTAAAGATGAATAACGACGTTGCTACCATGACCCTGGCGTCATCGAAGTTCTGGCCGGTCGCAATCGGGTTTTTCGGTCTCTCGACCGGCTACCTCGTTGCCGGCGGCCAAGCGTTGTTCCAGGCTCCGGCGAGCAATCCGACGGTCGAGAAGACGGTCGCTTTGTGGTGTGCCTGGATGTCCGGCTTCATGCAGCTCATCACGGGTATCTACCTGATGATCGGGCTGACCTGGTTCAACGTCTTCGGCAACGCGGCACCGCTCTATATGGCAGCACTCGCCTTCACGGCTTTCGGCACGCATTGGTTTGCGGTCGCGCACCGGCGCTATTACGGCGGCGACGCGCGGCCCGAGGGTTGGATGGCGATCGCTTTCACGTTGCTTTCCAGTCTCGGCGTGCTGGTTTTTCACGCGGCCGGCGATATTCCGGTGATGTTCTTGTTCGTCGGGCTGACCTTGGTTTACTTGACCGAGATTCCGACTCGCTTCTGTGGGCTTCGGTCTGGCGCACGGCTGATCGGGCTTTGGCAGGTTCTGACTGGGTTGTGGCTCATGTATCTTACCTACGGCGTGGTCCTCGACCTCACCGTCGGCGGCCATTGGTGGGTCTGAGAATCCGAGATAATCGCTCGAACTCTGCATAGCCTTCGGACAGCCGCATAACAGGATGGATGCCGAGACGGGCGAAATCGTCGGGGCAGAACTGACAACAAATGATGTTGTTGACGCTGCCCAGGTCCACCCCTTGCTCGCTCAAGTGGCGGGACCTGCGGCTTCGCTCACCGGCGATGGCGCCAGTTCGCGGCCTGGATCGGCTTAACGCCAAAGGATCATCCGACCGCCGGCAAAGTCCGGCTCGGCGGTATCACCCGCGCCGGCGACGAAGGGTGCGCAGCGTGCTCGTGCGCGGCGTGGCCGCCCCAATCCAATAGGCTCAACGCGGCGGAAACGTCTCCCCTTTGGCTGCGCGCGCTTCTCAAGCGCAGGTGACCTAAGTTGGCCGCCGTGGCACCGGCCGAGAAGACGGTTACAGGGGACCTTGCACCGCGCTGCAACCGTGCCGAGCCGATGCGGGAACTGGCAGGGTCGACCGCCTATCCAGCTACCGCCTCCTTCGCCCGTTATCCCGTCTAGGCTAACCATCGAGTGCGGCACGGGACAATGGTCATAAAACGGGGTAATGTCTTCGGCCATGAGTTCCAGTGGTCCGAATGCGTCCAAGGGCGGCCCCGCCGATCCGCTTCGTGACGATCGCAGCGTCGGGTTCGGCCGCTACCGCATGTTTCCGGCGCTGCGTTTGCTGCTGCGGGACGGCGATAAGATCGATCTCGGCGCTCGCGCGTTCGATGTCCTGTGGACGCTCCTGGAAGCGGGCGGCAAGGTTGTCAGCAAGGACGAGCTGATCGATAAGGTTTGGGCCGGCGTTGCCGTGGAGGAGAACAACCTCCAGGCCCAGATGTCGGCCATCAGACGTGCCTTGGGGCCGGATCGGGAGATGATCTCGACTGAATTCGGCCGAGGTTATCGGCTGTCGACCGCCGCGCCTGCGAGTGCCTCCCTTGGAGGCGCTTCCGCGGAGCCGATCGCGCCTCCTGACTTGCCCTATCCGGTAACGGCTCTGCTCGGCCGGGCCAGCGCGCTGGATGATGTCGAGCGGCTTATCGCCGAAGGCCGCTTCGTCACCATCACAGGTCCGGGCGGCATCGGAAAAACGCGACTGGCCATCGAGGTCGGACGGCGTCTGCGCGCCCTGTTCGCGGATGGCGTCTATCTGGCGGAGATGGCGAAGATCGCCGAAAGCGATCTCGTTTGGCCGGCGATCGAGACAAGCTTGCCGGCGCCTTCCAATGGTGCGGGGCCGATCGGGCGGGTCCATGCAACGCTGCGCGACAAGCACATGCTCCTGATCATCGACAACTGCGAGCACCTCGCCGAGCCCATTGCCGAAGCGGTCGAAGCGGTCCTCCAGAATGCACGGAACCTGCGTGTCCTGGTGACAGCTCAGGAGCCGCTCGGCGCTGAGGGCGAGCATGTCTACCGTCTTTCTCCCCTTGCTGTCCCACCGGCCGACACACAAAGCGCCGCGGCAGCGATTGCGCATGGGGCGGTTCAGCTCTTCGTCGAGCGTGCGTCCGCCAGCGTCCACCAATTCGACTTCGGGGATGCCGTGGTCGGCGACGTGAGCGCGATCTGCCGGCGGTTGGACGGAATGCCGCTCGCCTTGGAGCTTGCCGCGGCACGGGTTTCTACCCTCGGCATCCAAGGGGTTTTGGCGGGGCTGACCGACAGGTTCAAGCTTCTGACGGCCGGGCGGCGCACCGCATTGCCCCGCCACCGGACGCTGAGGGCGGCGGTCGATTGGAGTCACAACCTTCTCGATGACGAGGAACGCAGACTGTTCCGGCGGCTGTCGGTTTTTGCGGGGGAGTTCACGGCCGAGGCGGCGCGTTATGTCGGGGCGCCCGAGCATGACGAACCCTGGCAGACGATCGATCTCTTGAGCAACCTCGTCGCCAAGTCTCTGCTCCAATCGGATCTAGACGGCTCCGTGACCGCGCTATCGCTTTCTGGAGACCATCCGGGTCTATGCCCTGGAGAAGCTTGCGGACAGCGGCGAGGTGACGCCGACGGCAAAGCGCCATGCGGAATTCTTTGCCAGGGCTGCAAAACAGGCTGCGGTTGATTGGAAACAATTACCGACCGGTGACTGGCGTCGAACCTACCAGGCCGATATCGACGATATGCGCGGCGCGCTCGACTGGGCATTCTCGCCTGACGGCGATGAACGGGTGGGTATCGACATTCTCGCGCATTTGACGCCCTTCTGGATTGAGCTTTCGTTGCACGACGAGTGCCAGCGTCGGCTCACCCTTGTTCTTGAGGGAGGCGCAATGGCGGCCGCGATCCAGCCCGCGCAGGAAATGGCCCTTCAGGCATCACTCGGCAAGTCCGTGACCTGGGCGAAAGGTCCGGTTGCGGAGGCGCGCGCAGCTTGGACGCGGGCGCTTGATCTCGCAGCATCAGATAGCGGACACGGAGATCCAGCTCCAGGCGCATTACGGTCTTTGGCTCTACACCCTTCGCTGCGGGCGATACGCGGAATCGCTCACGCTATGCCACGCAAATGATGAACCTTGCTCGGGATTCAGACGATCACGAGGCTCTGGCCGCCGGTCAGCGGATCGCTGGTGTATCGCTGCATTTCCTGGGACAGCATGCTGAAGCCCGGCGGCTCATCGAGACCGCCTTGCGATGGTACGAACATGACCGGACGGCGCAAGCTTTTCGCTTCGGCTTGGACCAGCATGTCGCCGGCTTAGCCTTCCTCGCCCGCATTCTATGGGTTCAGGGATTCTCGGGCGATGCGATGGAGACCGCATCCGCCGCCGTCGAAAAGGCGCGCGCGCTCGACCATGCCTGCACGCTGTGCTGCGCTTTGGCGGAGGGGTGGTGCATGGTCCATGCCTTGAACGGTGATGACGGCGTGGTTGAGCAAGCCGCAGGAACGCTCATTGATACGGCATCCAAGCATGGCCTGGGCTTCTGGAAGGCTTATGGCGACATATTCGAGCTTTGGGTCGCCGCCCGGCGGAGCGCGGAGGCGCTCCCATCCGATCGCCTCGATTCCGTGATCGAAGCTGTGAATGACATCCACTTCGACGCCGGCTATTCGACCCTTCTCGCCGACCTTCTCCTGGCCTCCCGCCAGGCCGGACGTGACGGGCCAATCCTGTCGATGCTGGCGGCCGAGTTTGTGATGACAGTGAAGGAGGACACGCATTGGGCGGTTCCTGAGTTTCTTCGCATCGGGGCGAAACTGGCCTCGGCTGGAGAGCCGACCTCGCGAGAGCAACTCGCGACCGCTCTCTCACTCGCGCGACGCCAGGGCGCGCCTGCCTGGGAACTGAAGATCGCCATCGATCTTGCCGGTCGCCCTGATCAAGGACGACCGTCTGTCTGAAGCAAGGGCTGTGCTCGGTCCGGTTCTGTCCGCTTTTCCCGATGGCAGCAGATCGACATATTGGCATGTTGCCCACTCAATGATTTTCAACGATTAATCGCCCGGGCGTTGTGCTGCAGGATGTTCAGCCATCCGTTTCTCGGCCGCGCGACCGCAAACATGCAGGCCCAAGGCGATGGCGACCAGGACTGCCCCGAATGCGCAAACGGCTTCCCAGCCGGCGAATTCCCAAGCGAGGCTCGCGCCCGCTGAGCCGATCGCGCCGCCCACAAACATCCCGACCCATGAAGATCGTGTTCAGCCGGTTACGCGCCTGCGGGCGAAGCGCATAAATGACGTGCTGGTTTGAGATCAGCGCACCTTGCTCGCCGAAGTCCAGCAGAATGACGCCGACGATCAGGCCGGCGATCATGCCCCACACCCCAAAAATCACCCAGGACGCGAGCATGACGACGCTGCCAAGTCCGATCACGGCATGGGGACCTCTCCGGTCAGCGATCTTCCCGGCGACAGGTGCAAAGAGCACGCCGACCGCACCGACGATGCCGAACAGGCCGGCGATTTCGGCGCTGAGGTGGTATCGGGCGTCGAGTTGCAGCGCCAGGATCGTCCAGACGACGCTGAACGAGCCGAACAGGCAGCCCTGGATCATGGTCGCCCGTCGCAATTCCGGCTCTTCCCGCCAGAGGATGGCCAGAGATTTCAGGAGGGCGCCGTAGCCCTGCTGCGTCTTGGGATGACTTCTGGGCAAGACCGCCGCCAGCAGCAAGCCGACCGCAACCGCGAGGAGCAAGCCCAGCCAGAACATGGCGCGCCAGCCATAGTGATCGCCAACAATGCCGGCAAGGGCGCGGCCGAGCAGGATGCCGCAGAGGAGGCCGCTCATCACGGTTCCGATGGTCGCGCCGCGACGGCTCGGTTTGGCCAACTCTGCCGCAAAAGGCACGATCTGCTGCGCCACGCTTGATGTCACTCCGACGAGCGCCGATGCAACCACGAGTGACCAGGCATCAGGAGCGAGAGCCGCGGCGGCCAACGAGAGCGCGAGCGCTGCGAATTGAATTAAAATGAGGCGCCGCCGTTCGATGCGGTCTCCCAACGGGACGAGCAACAAGAGGCCAGCGGCGAAACCAAGCTGAGTTGCCGTGGGCACGAGCCCGACCACTGCGGCCTGGCCTGGGAAGGCGGCTTCCATGATGCCGAGCATGGGTTGGTTGTAGTAGATATTGGCAGCCGCCGCGCCGCACGCAATCGCCATCACCAGCGTCATGCCAAAGCTGATTGACGAGGATGGCGCAAGATTGCGTGCCATAGGCCTCGACCGGTCGTAAGATGCATTCTCCATAGTCGAGCTCTTTTCCCAATGTCTTATGCGCGCGCGGTTGCTGCTGCGCGAGGGGCGCGCCATCCGATGTGCCGGGAGGATATTTGATCCAGACGACCGAATACTCTTTGGGGATGACTTTCAGGGGTCTGAACCAGCCCGGCCTGCCGGATTAGTCCGCAGCCGCTTCGCGTAAAGGCTCGCCGAACATGCGAAGGGAGCTGACAACGGCCCCCGCAGCGGCGAAGCAGGCGGCGGTCACGATGGTGGCCGTGTTGGCATGCGTGCCCGCCACGGCGAAGATCAGCGCAACCAGAGACGTGCCGGTCGTCTGTCCCAGCAGGCGCGCCATGGACAACATGCCGCTCGCTCCGCCGCTGCGCTCGCGCGGCGCCGAGGTCATGATGGCGCGATTGTTGGGTGCCTGAAACAGGCCGAATCCCACCCCGCAGATCGCCACCCGCCAGATGATATCGACATCGGTTGGATGGCCAGGCAACGCCGCGACCAGCGCCAGCCCACCCGCCATCAGCCCCATTCCAAGCACGCCCAGCAAGCCAGCATCATAACGATCTGCGAGCCGTCCGGCGAAGGACGCCGTAACCGCCGCCATCAGCGGCCAGGGGGTCAGCAGCAAGCCGGTCTCGATCTGGCCCCGTCCCAGCGTGTCCTCGATATAGAAGGGCAGCGACACAAAGGCCAACATCTGTGCCCCGAACGAACAGACTGAGGTGCCTATCGACAGCGCGAAAATCGGGATGCGAAGCAGATCGACGGGAAGGAGCGGGGAGGACAGCGACAATTGCCGGCCCACGACGACGAAGCCCATAACGACGGCGGTCCCCATTTCGGCCACGACAAGCAAGGTGGAGGGTTGATGTCCGAGCATGTCGATGCCGATAATGAAGAGGCCGAACGTCAGGGCGCTCATCGCCGCGCTGCTGAAGTCGAAGCGGGTTGCCAGGCGCGGCGACTCCGGCAACGCCCGCATGGCGATGGCCAGAGCGACTGCGCCTGTGGGCACGTTGACCGCGAACAGCCAAGGCCAAGGTGCCACGGACAGGATTGCGGAAGCGATCGTCGGCCCGATTGCCGCTGAAACGGCGACGACCATCGCATTGATTCCAACCCCGTGCCCCAACTGGCTGTGCGGATAGGTCACCCGGATCAGCGCCCCGTTCACCGACATGATGCCGGCCGCGCCGAACCCCTGGATAATGCGGGCGATCGTCAGTGTCGCCAAAGAATCCGACAAAGAGCAGCCAAGCGAGGCAACGGTGAACACGAACAGGCCGATCTTGCAGATACGCCCGTAGCCGTAGATCTCTCCGAGCGAGGCCAGCGGCAGAAGTGAAATGATGATCGCGAGCTGGTATGCATTCACCACCCAGATCGACGCGGACGGGGAAGCATGCACGTCCCGCGCGATCGTCGGCAGCGCGACATTGGCGATCACACCATCGATAACCGCGAGGAAGAGCGCCAGCCCGATCGTAAGGATCGCCCAATAGCGTTGCGGGACAGGAACGCCATCGGCACCATCCATTTCGTATGTTCCCGGCACAGGCTCGAAGTGACCGGCCACCGCCTCTTTAGGCATGATCGGATTTATCTCTGACATGACGAGTATCCTCTCTGCCCGCGGCGCGGGATGGCGTTCGGCTGAACTTGCCCCGTTCACATGAAACGATCGGCGCCGCCGGAAGCCTCGATTGTGTCGCCCGTCACGAAGCCATTCCGGTCCGAACAAAGGAATGCGGCAATCGCGGCAATCTCGACTGCATTGCCGGCACGGCCGACCGGAGTGAGTTCCGCCGAAATTCTTGCGATCACCGCCTCGTCGGACAGAGCACTGAACTCGGGGCGGGTGCGCCGCACCGCCGGCACCATGTTGTTGGCCCAGTTATCGGTCGCGACCGCGCCGATCCCGATGGCGTTCACGAGAATGCCGTCCCGCGCGACTTCAAGTGCGAGCGATTTGGTGAGATTGCTGATCGCCGCACTGAGAACGTGGGACACAAATAGCTTCGGGTTCGGATAAAATGCGCCAATCGACGTCATGTTGACGATCCGCCCCCATCCCGTATCGCGCATGTATGGGATTGCGGCTTTGCATAGCCTGCGCATCGAAGTCAGCTTGACCCCGGTCATTTCCTCCCAGTCGTCCTCGGTCGAGCTCATCAAGCCGCCGGCATGGGCGCGGCCGGCATTGTTGACAAGAATATCCAGCGAGCCGAACGTCGAGATCGCGGTATCGACAATCCGAGAGGCGGCCTCTGGCGTCGAAACATCGATCGCAATCGATGCGACATTCGCGCCAGGGCGCCTGCGGAGTTCAGCCTCGGCTTTCCCGAGCCTGCCGGCATCTCGAGCCGCAATGAGAACGGACGCGCCATTCACCACCAACTCTTCGGCGACTGCAAAACCGATGCCCGCACTTGCGCCCGTGACGATGGCCACGCGTCCAGAAATACCAAGATCCATGATGTCCTCCTAAGGATGGGGGTTTGTGACTGCGATCAGCTTGGAAGAGGCCACCCGCTTCTCTCCGGCAGCGCCATGAAGGCGACGATGGCGGCGGCATAGAGCCGCCTAAGCGACAGCAGGACCGCGCTCACTCCGCAGTTCCAGTCCGCATGCGCCGGTTGAAGATCGGAAGGTTCAGTCCGAAGACCTCAAACCGACATAGAATCAGCAGAAGAAAAGCCGACGCGCCCTCCCGGTGCAGTCGCGCTACATCTCCAGCCAAAAGCGTGGTCCGCTCCGCATCGCTGAACGGCATCAGCGAGACGGCTGCCTGCGGGCTCTCCAAGATCAGCCGTCGAAAGTCCCGGTCGTGCAGAACGCGGCGACAGAGGGTGTGAACCAGGAGGATGTTCATTCTCAGCAGTACCGCCTCATCCCAGGCGGCGAATGCGTTGCCGAGAGCGGGCTGATTGATAAGGATGGCGGGGCGGTTGGCCCCACGATACCGAGCGCGATGATCCAGTTGAGGAGTTCACCGGCCACATTTCCTGCCGCGACCATCCTCGCCTCGGTCGCCTGTTCGATCAGCGCGTCATGGTCGCAGAGCTTGATCCTGTCCAGGATCCACGCTGCCCAGGCAGGATCCGGAACACCGAACGTCTTGTCGACCTCGACCCGCGGGCCGCCGATCTCGAGACTGAGAGAACCGCTCGTGATCACGGCGACGCGGGCATCGCACCCCCAGGCGCGAATGGCGTCGGCAATCGAGCGGCCCAACAGGTAGCAGCGTCGCGATCGTGGCAAGGGCGGCACCACACAGTTGATGAAGATCGGAACAATCGGCAGCGCCATGTCCGGCATCATGAAATGCAAAGGCACCAGCGCCCCGTGGTCGATCTCAAGGTCCATCGACGCGGCGAAATCGAAGCCATCCTGGATCATGGAGCGCAGGATGTGGCGGGCGGCATCGACCTCGATTGCCAGATCGTACCACGGCATGTCGGGCGTCTGATCATTCGGACCGGCTGTCCGCTCGGCGATGCCGATCGCAAACGTCGGCCATGTGTCGAAGAAGAACGTGTTGAAATGATCATTGTTGATGGTGACGATCACGTCGGGCTTGGCCTGCTCCAGATGTGACCGGACAATGGAAAAGAATTGTGCGGCCTCCGCTCTCTCTCCGTTCAGCTTCACGTCGCTGACAAAACTCGGCGTGTGGGGAACCGCGTAGACGCCAACGATCTTTGCCATACTTTTCTCCACTGACGTGCCCCGATCGCGGCCCGTCCGGCCGCGGCATGCTCCGGGCGCCACGGTGCCCAAGGACAATTGCCGCGACGGCTCATCAGGGGCCATGAGCCCGTTTTTCAGAAGTCTGAAATATATCAGGACCTATGGTGGAGTTGGGGTGACGCTGTGGTCAGGGCTCTGCGCTACCTTGCACGCAGCGAGGCGCCCCGCGCATCATTGACCGGCAGGCGCCGCCGGTATCGGTCACAGCGCTTATGGATGCCGCGGGGACGGGCCTTGCCGCCGGTCGAGTGCTGTCACGGAACAAGCCCGATCCAAGAGGCGAACTCGCGGCCGCTGCTGAACGCTCGTGCGCCCGCTACCGTGACACCGCTCGCACAGTCAAAAACGGGAGGAAAACGATGCGCGTCCTGACGACGCGTTCTGCCCCTGAGGCATCGCAACGGTCATTTCCGGCTGTGTGCCGTCGAAACGAGATCGTCACGTTTAAAATGGATATTTTCTTCAGTCGCTCCATCACGGTGACATGGCCTCGGCCCCCCAGGGGCGGCATCGTAAGGTTGGGCCAGGCCCGTTAAGGCAAAGCGGGGGCCGGTGCAGAGGTCTCCTGCCACCCCCCGCCCAGCGCCTTGTAGAGCGTAATGCTATTCTGCTGTGCCGCGAGCTCCAGGCTCACCAAAGTGAGGCGGGCGCTGAACAACGCATTTTCTGCCACCAGGACGTTGAGATAATTATCGATGCCAGCTTTAAAGCGCATATTGGCGAGTTGGTAGTACCGGTTGTCCGCATCCACCAAATTCTGCTCCGCCTGCACCTGCACGACATAGGTGCCGCGGGCGTTCAAGGCATCGGCGACGTCATGGAAGGCCGACTGGATTGTTTTTTCGTAATCGGCGATTTCGATCTTCTTTTGGACCCTTGCCATATCAAGGTTGGCAAAATTCTGACCCGCGGTGAAGATCGGCACGCTGATCGACGGGTTAAACAGCCAGGACGCCTGGCCCGGGCCAAACAGATGGTTAAGCCCGGAACTAGCGGTGCCCCCATTGGCAGTGATGGTGATGGACGGGAAGAATGCGGCGCGCGCGACGCCGATATTGGCATTGGCGGAAAGCAACGTATGCTCAGCCGCCCGGATGTCGGGCCGCCGTTCCAGCAGGTCTGAGGGCAAGCCGGCCGGTATGCCAGGCAATGCCGGAGAGGCATCCGGCCCCGGGACCGCGTTCATCTGCGCAAGCAGCCCAGCGGGGAGCGGCGCGCCGGCCAGCAGCACCAGCTCATCCATGTCCTCGGCCACTTGGCGCGTATAGAGCGCCACCATGGCCTGTGCCGTGTCGAGGGTGGTCTGCGCCTGGGCAACATCCATCGCCGTATCGATGCCATGTGCCGCCGCAATCTGCGTCAGCTGCACGGAGTGCTCCTGCGCCTCTGCCGTGTCCTGCGAGATTTGCAGCGATTCCCGGTCCGACAGCCAAGTGTAATATTCCGAGCCGACCTCGGCGACGAGCGCGATTTGCGTGCTGAGGGCCATGTCCGCATCGCTGAGATATGTCTCGCTCGCAGCCTTCGCCTGGCTGCGGATCTTGCCGAATAAATCGAGTTCCCACGAAACCGCGCCAACGCCGAGGCTGTACTCGCGATAATTCAACGGAGTGCTGGTGCCCATAATACCCGCAGGGGTACGATAGACATCCCGCGCGGCGGTCGCATCCAGCATGGGGAACAAGTTGGCGCGGTCGATGCGGTATTGTGCCTGCGCCTCTTGCACGTTCAGCGTGGCCGCCCGCAAATCCCGGTTATTGGCGAGGCTGAGCGCGATCAGCCCTTGCAAGGCCGGGTCGCGAAAAAAGTTTCGCCAGCCAATGTCGGCGGCCGCAGGGCCGGTCCCGGTGGGCCCGGCACTGGCCGGCCATTCTGGGGAGACCGGCAGAGCGGGCCGCTGATAAGCGGGAATCAGCGAGCAGCCTGTAAGCAGGCCAAGCAGCGTTGTCGTGGCAATCGAATGGCGCATGGTTCAGCCCTGCCGTGCGGCCGTCGCGGCCTCGGTTCGTTCGGAGCGTCGCTTCACCTTGGTGAGCGTGAGCACGACGACGAAGAACAAGGGCACGAAGAAGATCGCCAGCACGGTCGCGGTGACCATGCCGCCGACCACCGCCGTGCCGATGGCGACGCGGGCCCCAGCCCCTGCGCCGGTGGCGATGGCGAGCGGGAAGGTGCCGCAAATGAAGGCGATCGAGGTCATCAGGATCGGCCGTAAGCGTTCCCGCGCCGCATGCAGCGCCGCGTTGGCCAGGGATTCGCCTTTCTCGAAGAATTCGCGCGCGAACTCGACGATCAGAATGGCGTTCTTGACAGCGAGGCCCATGGTCGTGAGCAGGCCGATCTGAAAATACACGTCGTTGTCGATGCCGCGCATCAGGTTGGCGATCACCGCGCCGATGATGCCGAGCGGCACCACCAGCATCACCGCGACGGGGATGGACCAGCTTTCATACAAAGCCGCGAGGCAGAGCAGCACGAAAATCACCGAAATGGCGTAAAGCGTGCCGGTCTGCGAACCGGCTTTCACCTGTTCGTAGGAAATCCCGGTCCAGTCCATGCTGACGCCGGCGGGCATCTCGGCGGCGAGTTTCTCAACCTCGGCCATCGCCGCGCCGCTGCTCACCCCGTTGGCCGGCTGCCCCTGGATTTCGTACGCCTGGTTGTCGTTAAAAATTTCAACCGCCTGCGGCCCGACGGTCCATCTGCCGGTCGCAAAGGCGTCGAACGGCACCAGGCCGCCGGCGCTATTGCGGACATACCATTTCGCGAGGTCGCTCGGTTGCATGCGCGCATCCGCGTCGCCTTGAACATAAACCTGCTTGACGCGGCCATTGCGGATGAACTGGTCGATATATTCCGAGGCCAGGGCGCCTGCGATTGTGTTGTCGATAGCGGCGATCGACAGCCCAAGCGCCGAAGCCTTCTCGCGGTCGACCTGCAACTGGTATTGCGCCGCCTCGCCCAGCCCGTTCGGGCGCACGGCGGCAAGCAACGGATCGGCGGCGGCCAAAGCGAGGAACCTGTTGCGCGCGGCGTAAAATTCCGCATCGCTCAAAGCGCCGGTATTCTCCAGTTCAAAGTCGAAGCCGGTGGCGTTGCCCAGTTCCAGCACCGGCGGCGGCAGCAGCAGGAAGACCTTGCCTTGCCGGTTATTGGCAAAATGTTTCATCACCCGCGCCGCAACGGCGGCAACGGATTGCGAGGGATCAGGGCGATCGGCCCAAGGTTTCATCAGTAGCACCAGGAAGCCCTGGCTTTGCGCCCGGCCGGCGAAGCTGAAGCCCGTGACCGTGAACATGGACTGCACGTTCTTTGCTTCCGTCTTGGCGATATATTGCTGCACCTCATGGTTCAGCGCTTCGGTCTGTTCGGCGGTTGAGCCATCCGGCAGCGACACCTGGCCGAGCAGCAGGCCCTGATCCTCATTGGGCAGGAAGCCGGATGGCAGGCGGCTGAACAGAAAAACCATGGCCAGCGTAATGACGAGGAAGCCGAGCATGGAGATGCGGCGGCGTTTGGTCATCTTGCCGACGCCGCGCAGATAGCCGCCGCGTGTCGATTCAAAGCCGCGGTTGAACCATTTGAAGACGCGCCAATCGTGCATGCCGCCGGGGGCCGCCGGGCGGAGCAGGGTGGCGCATAGGGCCGGGGTAAACACCAGCGCGGTCAGGATCGAGAGCGCCATCGCGGAAACGATGGTGATCGAGAACTGGCGGTAGATGACGCCGGCCGAACCGCTGAAGAAGGCCATCGGCAGGAACACCGCGGCCAGCACCAGGGCGATGCCGATCAGCGCGCCGGAAATTTCATCCATCGATTGCCGCGCGGCTTCCTTTGCCGGCAGGCCGCGCTCATGCATCAGCCGGTCGACATTCTCCACCACGACGATCGCGTCATCCACCAGCAGGCCGACGGCGAGCACCATGGCGAGCATGGTCAAGGTGTTGATGGAATAACCGAGCGCGGACAGAATCGCGAAGGTGCCGAGCAGCACTACCGGCACGGCGATGGTGGGAATCAGCGTGGCACGGAAATTCTGCAGGAAGATCAGCATCACCACGAAGACGAGGGCGATGGCCTCGAGCAGGGTCTTCACCACCTCCGTGAGCGAGAGGGTGATGTAAGGCTCGGTGTCGTACGGATAGACCAGCTTCAGCCCCGGCGGCAGCCTCTTCTGCATCGTCGCCAGCTCCGCCTTGACGGCCTTTTCGACATCGAGCTGGTTGGCGCCAGGGGTGAGCTGGAGGCCCATGCCGGCGGCGGGATGGCCGTTGTAAAGCGCGTCGATCGAGTAGCTTTCCGGGCCAAGCTCCACTCTGGCCACGTCGCTCAGATGCACCTGCGCGCCGCTGGTCTCGACCTTGAGCAGGATATTGGCGAATTGCTGTGGGGTGTTGAATTCGCTCGGTCCGATGATCGTCGCATCCAGGCGCTGACCGGGATTGGCGGGCAGGTCGCCGAGCTCGCCGGCCGGGATCTGCACGTTCTGCGCCATGATCGCGTTTGTCACATCGGTGACCGTGAGCCCGTATTTGAACAGCTTGCCCGGATCCATCCAGATGCGCATGGCATATTCGGACCCGAACAGCGTGTAGTTGCCCACGCCGGAGATCAGGGTGATCGGGTCCTCCATGTTCGAGGCGATGTAATCGGCAATGTCCGCGTGGCTCATCCGGCCATCGGTGGAAACCAGCGCGAAGAACATGAAGTAGTCCTTCGTCGATTTCTGGACGTTAAGCCCGGCACTGACGACCTCGGGCGGCAATGTTGCCTCGGCCAGAGAGAGCTGGTTCTGCACCTGCACCTGGGCGATGTTGGGGTCCGTACCCTGCTTGAAGGTCAGGGCAATGGTCATCGTACCATCGGATTCCGAGGTCGCGTCCATATATTCAAGGCCGTCCAGGCCTGACATCTGCTGCAGGATCGGCCGCACCACGGTGTCGGCGACGGTTTGTGCCGAAGCGCCGGCATAGGTCGTGCTGATGGAAATCTGCGGTGGCGCGATGGAAGGATATTGAGCAATCGGCAGCTGCGTAATCTCGATCGCACCGGCCAGCATCACGACAAGCGCCAGCACCCAGGCAAAAATCGGCCTGTCGATAAAAAAGCGTGACATAGCGTGGTGAGGCCTTTGACTAGTTGGCGCTGGCTACGGCGAAGGATTGGGTCTCATCAACAGGCGAGACCGCCTGGCCGGGGATTGCGCTCTGCAGACCGTCCACGATCACCCGTTCACCCGGCTGCAGACCTCCGGTGACGATCCAATTACTGCCGTCATTGCCGCTGACCTGGATTACCCGCTGGGAGACCATGTTCCGGGCGGTCACCAGCAACACCGTCGCATCGCCATGGATATCGTGCGAGACCGCCTGCTGTGGGATCAGGATGCCGTTCTTGTTGATACCTTCCTCGATCTCGGCATGCACATACATGCCGGGCAGCAGCAGATGATTCGGGTTGGGGAAGATGACGCGCACCAGCACCGTGCCGGTCATCTCATCAACATTGACATCGGACATTTCGAGTTTGCCGGACAACGAATACGTGCTGCCATCCTCGAGCAGAAGCGAGACCTTCGCGGACCCGTCGCTCTGCGTTTCGAGCTGGCCGGCCTCCTGTTCCCGCTTCAGGCGCAGCCAGATGGCGGTGGGTTCGTTGACGTCGACATAGATCGGGTCGAGTTGTGTGACGGTGGCGAGCACCGCGGTCTGATCGGCCGTCACCAGCGCCCCCGGCGTGATCACGGAGGCGCCGATGGTGCCGGAAATCGGCGAATACATTTTGGTGTATTGCAGATTGATCTCCGCCTGCTCGATCGCCGCCCTGGCGGAGGCGATATTCGCCCGATCCTCGAGCGCGGCGGCCACGGCGTCATCGTAATCCTGCTCGCTCACAGCCTGCGCCGCGGCCAGCGGCTTGTAACGTTCGGCCTCGGCCTGGTCGGCGACCAGGGCCGCCTGGGCATGCTTCAGCGAGGCTTCGGCGCTGTCATAAGTCGCCTGATAGGGCGCAGGGTCGATCTGGTAGAGCTGTTGACCGGCCTTGACGTCACTGCCTTCCGCGAACAGGCGCTGCAGGATAACGCCGCTGACCTGCGGGCGGACTTCGGAGATCTCCATCGCGGCGGTGCGGCCGGGTAGATCCGTGATGCGCGCCACCGGCTGGGTATGCACCGTGATCACGCCTACCTGCGGGGGCACCACGGCCTGCGGGGCCTGCTTTTTGCTGCAGCCCGAGAGGAGCATGAGCGCAGCCAGGCTGGCCATCGTCGTGCTGGTGACGATGCCACGTACCGTCGCGCGGGCTTTGGCCACTGCGCCGGTCTGTTGGGCGATCTGCTGTTCGGGATCGGTGATGCTTGCGGCGGCTGCCGCGACATTGGTCTGTTCGGGGCCCAGAGACGCACGATAATCGCGACCGTCGGTCCGGACGACGACCCGGCCGGAAAGCCGCTCGGCGAGAACGATTGGTTTTGGCTTTGCGGTAGGGATGACCTGGTCCACTGGCACCTCATGGTGATGGGCGCCTTGCGAACGTTTAGGCACCGTATGATGGTGCATTGACGTGTATTGTATCGTACAGTACTTGTCAAAACCAGGGGTGGGGGGAACTGCTTCAATGAAAGCTGCGAAGATGGACGATGGTGCGCGGCCGCGCCTCGAGGCGCGGCGGATCGCCTTTCTGAAGGCCGCGACATTGGTGTTCCTGGAGAAGGGCTATGCCAACACGACGCTGGACGACATCATCGCCCGGTCAGGTGGATCGCGGCAGACGCTATATTCACTTTTCGGCGGCAAACAGGGGCTGTTCGAGGCGATTATCGCCGACCGAAGCGCCAAGGTCTTCGCGGCCTTCGATGCGACCAATCTGCTCGACAGGACACCGGACGACATGCTCACCGAGATCGGGGTGCAATTTCTGCAGACGGTGTTGTCAGCCGATGCGCTGGGAACCTTCCGGCTTCTGGTGGCCGAGGGCACGCAGATGAAGGAACTGGTTGAGCGATTCTGGGATTTGGGGCCGGGCAAGGCGCGGGCCTTGCTTGGCGGCTATTTCGAGCAACAGGTCATCAGGGGAAAGCTACGGTTGCGCGATACCGAGGAAGCCGCCGATCAGTTTCTGGGCATGCTGATGGGGTCTTTTCAGACGCCGTGCCTGCTTGGACTCCGGGAGCCGCCAAGCGCTGGAGAGATCGTCTCCTCCGTGCGAGCCGCAGTGGACTGCTTCGTGAACGGTAGCCTTGCCAAGGACCTAGCGCACTCCGATTAGGTTAAATAGCGAGCGAGCTATGACGAAATTTGGGGCCCCATGGCCGCGTTCATATCCGTGGTGTCGGTCTATTCCGGCCCGCCGATGCATCCTTGCCCCGGCTGTGACATTGCCGCTTGACAATACTGTACAGTATGGTATTATTCCATGATAAACAAACTGTGATGGGTTAAATGTCTTCCACCAAATCGCGCTTGCTCGGCTTGTCCGGCAGCATCCGCAGGGAATCGACCAACACGGCCATCCTCGCGACCCTGGCCGAAAGGCTGGGCGAACAGGCATCCCTCACCCTATTCCCGCTTGATCAGATCCCGCTCTATAACAGCGACCTCGAAGGTGATCTGCTGCCGCAGCCGGTGCGTCTGCTCAAGGAGGCGATCGCCAACGCCGACGGCCTCATCCTGGCGTCGCCCGAATACAACCACGGCATGTCGGGTGTCCTGAAGAACACACTCGATTGGGCCTCCCGCCCGACCTACGGTTCGCCGCTCAAGAACAAACCTGTCCTCCTGATTTCGTCCTCGCCGGGCTTTGTCGGCGGCGCGCGCGCCCATGCACAGATGCAGGACACCCTTGCCGCCACGCTGGCGCGGGTGGTCGTCCGGCCGCAGATCGTGATCGCCGGCTCCGCACAGAAGGTCGTCAATGGCCGGCTCGTCGATGAGGCAACGCTGAAGTTCAGCCTGGAGGGGATCGATGACCTTCTGGCCGAGATCCGTCTCCTCGGAAAAGCCGCCGCCTAGGCGATGGACACTCCGGAGGCCGATCGGCCAGAGACGCGGCGGACGCGACGGGGCGAGGCAAGGGATGCGCAGCTCCGTGCCCGTGCCGCGACCCTGTTCCTTGAACGCGGCTTCGACGGCGTGACCGTCGATGACGTCGTGCGCGATGTGGGCGGGTCCAAAGGCACTGTCTACAGCTTCTATGGCGGCAAGGAGGGTCTGTTTCGGGCCGCCATGGACGATACGATCATTGACCTTACTCTGCCGCTGGAGCGCCTCAAGCTCAACAGCAGCTCGCTGGAGCAGGGCCTGATTGAGTTCGCGGAGACATTGCTCGCCATGTTGCTCCAGGAGCGTCATCTGGCCTTCCAGCGCCTCGTGATCGCGGAGGCGTTGAGACATCCTGACGTCGGGCGAAGCTGGTATCGACATGGGCCAGCCAGGACCCGGGCCATTCTCGCGGCCTTTCTTACCGATCAACAGAGGCTCGGCCGGGTGCGGGCCGATGTCGATCCGTCACGGCTTGCCACCCTTTTCCGCGACATGATCACCTTCGACTTGTTGAACCGGGCCATGATGAGGATCGATGGCGGCCCCGGACCAAGTGAGGTTGAAGACACAATAATGAATGCTGTCCGCGCCGTCACCCTCGGCGTCACGCAGCCACCAAATCCGGAGCGACCATGAAGCTCGGGATTGTCACATTAACCAGTGGGTTGGCAGGAATGCTGCCGCGCCGCGAAGTGCAGGTTGCGGAGGGGAAGGGCGACAGGTCTCTGGTGCGCATCATCATCTTACTATTGGGAATAACTTTCCTGGCCAGCGTGTCGCCTGCCAACGCTTATGCGCCGCAGCCGCTTGGGCGTGGCGTCTATATGCCAACTCATGATGGTTTGCATGACGCGACACTTCTTATCATTCGCCACGGCGAAAAGGACGGTCTCGGACGAGGCCTAAGTCCAGCCGGGGAAATGCGCGCAATCGAATACGCGGATTATTTCGAGCACTTCAAACTGGATGGAACGCCGGTCCACATTGATGCTTTGGTGGCATCGCGAGATTCGAGAAAAAGCAAACGGCCACGCCAGACGTTGGAGCCTTTTAGTCGGCAGTCAAAGATAGTGATATATCAACCAAGCCCGAAATCGTGAGGTGAGGGATCTCGTCGCTTGGCTGAAGCAACGTCCGGCGAGCCAGACGACTTTGATCTCGTGGCATCACACGAAGATCCCGGCATTGCTGGCCGCTCTCAAAATTGATCCCAGCAGGGTACTGCCGAACGGTAAATGGCCGAACGATGTTTTCGATTGGGTCGTGGCGCTACACTTCGACCATCGAGGGCATCCAATTGTAAACGAGGTCCAGCTGATCACTGAGCCGGACAAAGTCAATAGCCCGGTCTGGGCGAAATTGGACGCTCCCGCGACTAGCCTTTTCAACAAGAGGGCTCTCACGCCTCGCGCTAAGCCGTGATTTGGCGATCACCGGCTGATTGGTGGAGCTTGGGGCCGGTCACGCTGATCGGCTTCCCTGGGAACGGTCCGGAGATCGGGGGGAGCCGGAACGGGGCGGCACGACCAGCCAGCATGTTCCGGCTGGGGATCGTGGATGGGATGGGTTTTGCGCCGGGCCGAAACGGGTGTCGCGTCGGCGCTAAGCGGCAGCTACCCGGCTTCATGACGGGCGCTAACTGATGGCTGGGCATTGGACCGCGCATACGACGGCAGATGCGACCGGCTCCCGTTCGTGATAGACGCTTTCGGAATACCCACGAGGCTAGCTGTGCCATGCCAATGGTGCAGGGAATTTTGCATGGAGGCAAAGCTTGCTAAGCGCAGATGAGGTCTTGACGAAGATCGTCGCGGTGATCCGCACCCTCGACGGCGTGCCCCCGGAGGTCGCGGATGCGGTAACCCCGGAGACAACTATCCTGCATGACCTCAATCTCAATTCCATCGCGGTCATGGACTTCATCATGGAGTTGGAAACCGTCTTCGGCATTATCATCCCGCTCGACGCCGCGGCAGAAATTGCGACCATTCGCGACCTGACAAGAGCGATATTGGTTGAACAGGGCCGGGCTGTCGCCTGACATGCTGGGGAAATACGCGCAGCTGCGGCAGTCCCTTGCGGAGCTGCAGCAGAGGGGAGCCAATCCCTTCAACATCGCTTTTGACGAAATCCTGTCCCCCACATCGGCGCGTTTGAATGGCCGGACCGTCATGCTCCTGGGCACGAATAATTATCTCGGCCTGACCTTCGATGAGAGCTGCCTCGCCGAGGCGATATCCGCGTTGAAGAGTGACGGCTCGGGCACCACTGGCTCCCGCATCGCGAACGGCACCTACGGCGCCCACATCGCGCTTGAAAAACGGGTGGCCGCGTTCCTTGGCCGGCGTGACGCGATGGTTTTCACCACCGGCTATCAGGCCAATCTTGGGGTGATGGCCGCGCTCGCAGGACGCCAGGATCATCTTCTGTTGGATGCAGACAGCCATGCCAGCATCTATGATGGCTCCCGCCTCAGCGAGGCGCAGGTCACGCGCTTCCGCCACAATGACCCGGATGATCTCTACCGCCGCCTGCAGCTGCTTGCTGATCGTCCCGGCGACAAACTGATTGTTGTTGAAGGCATCTACAGCATGCTGGGCGATGTGGCACCGCTCAAGGAATTTGCGGCCGTTAAGCGCGAAACGGGCGCCTATCTGTTGGTTGACGAAGCGCATTCCCTGGGCGTGCTCGGCGCGCAGGGCCGAGGCCTGGCGGAAGCAGCTGGCGTGGAGGCGGATGTTGATTTCGTCGTCGGCACGTTCAGCAAGAGCCTCGGCAGCATCGGCGGCTTCTGCGCCTCCGACATGGATGGTTTTGGCGTGCTGCGGGTCACATCCCGCGCCTATATGTTCACGGCTTCGATGCCGTCGTCCGTCGCCGCAAGCGTCCGCCAAGCCTTTGATGTCATGGGGGCACGTCCTGACCTGCGCCAAGGCCTGATTCGCAATGCGGTGGCCCTTTATGAGGGGTTGAGAGACGCTGGATTCCGGCTAGGGCCCACACCCAGCCCCATCGTCTCTGTTCGACTCGCCAGCCCGGAACTCGCGATCGCCTTCTGGACAGCCCTTCTGGAGCGGGGTCTTTACGTCAATCTCGCTTTGCCGCCGGCCACTCCCGCGCGGGAATCGCTGCTGCGCACCAGCTGCAGTGCAGCGCATACTGAGGCTGATATCCGCTCGGCGATCGAAGCCATCACTTCCGTCGGGCGAGAACTCGGGGTGATCAATGCCGAGGCGGCCGCATAACGCGGGGCGCCGTTCCGCGTGGTACGCTACCGGAGCGGCCGGCCCAGGCTTGGCGCGGCGCGTATGGAGAGATCGGAAGACCGCGGTGAGAGGGGCGGGGCGGAACCATCTCTTTCCCGTCCGGATGGTCAATCATCCGATTAGCTGCATACAAGCTTGAGAGGCCCAAGCTCTGGCGCCCGGATGTCGGCTAACGACTGTCCGGGCTGGGCCTTGTGAGATGCGCTGACATCCCGTGCAATCTGCCCGAACCTGTTGACTTAAGCATCGCCTCAGCGATGCAGCCTGATCGAAATATCGGTGCCGCCTGGCGGGACGACGAAGGCTGTTGTCCGGAAGCCTGGGGGCGCCAGGAAAATGCGTGGATTGTTGGAAAAACCATAATCCGCGCCGGGAAGGCCGAGCATCGTTCGATCGAAGTGATAGTGGTTGTGTGGGTCGTCATAGACGGCCACAGCATAGGTGCCTGGGCTTGAAACAGCAAAGCAGCCATGCGCGATGTTCGATGTAACAGGGACCCGGATCAGATCAATCGCCCCCCGATGCGCGAGGAACCTGGCCGGATCATCGCCGTAAAGCGTCAAGGTGACGTTGCCGCCTGCATAGCGAATGCCGGTGACGGTGACCATGATGTGCGGTGCCGTCGGGGAAATGCCAGGCTCAGTACACCCCACGCCGGTCTGGCTGGCCGCCAATACAGAAGGACTGGCAGCAACAACAAGAAGACCGACAAGCAAGAGAATGCGGAGCAAGGGACGCTGCAAACAACGATCATCCGAGTGGACCAAGGGCGACATTACTCGCCTCCCAAATTGTTGGCCCAATGATATCAAGCTACAACAGCATTCTGGATCATAACTGCCAGCCACCCGGTGCATAATTGCAACCCGAGGGGCCATTCTGGACGGCAGCGCAGCATTTATTCAAAACCGCGCAGTAAAGTTCTTGACAGTTTTACCCGGCGGGTCTTTCCCGGGACCAAGGAGATGGTGCTGATGTATACCCGATGGCGGAAAAATGGCCGGAGTTTCAATCTCGGCTACGACCTGAGCGCGACGGGTCGCGTTCCTGAATCGCTACTGCGGCCCGGGAAGGCCGACCGACCATGACCGCCCTTCGCTTTGGCGACATCGAGATCCTGCCGGTCGCCAGTGGGCCGCTGCTCAAGCGCTTCATTCGCCTGCCTGACCGTCTCATGCGCGGCGATCCTAACTATATTCCGCCCCTGCATTCCGAACGCCAGGCGGCGCTCACGCCCAAAGGCAATCCGTTCTTCGGCCATGCCGAGGCCGCCTTCTGGCTTGCCCGCCGCGGGTCCGAGGATATCGGGCGCATTTCCGCGCAGATCGACAGGCTTGCGCGGTCCGAGCCGGGTGCGCCGGTCGGTAATTTCGGCATGCTGGCTGCCATCAATGATTCATCCGTCTTCTCCGCCCTGCTAAGCACGGCGGAAGCCTGGCTTGCCGCACGCGGCATCCGCTGCGTCCAAGGTCCATTCAACCTCTCGATCAATGAGGAATCGGGTTTGCTGGTTGATGGCTTCGACACGCCGCCGATGCTGATGATGCCGCATGACGCACCTTACATTGCCCCGCATCTGGATCGCCTGGGCTACCGCAAGATCCGGGATCTCTACGCATATCTGTGCGACACGACAGCGGCGCTTCCCCCCGCATCCGCGGCCATGGTCGGGCGCGGCCTGCCGAGTGGCGTGACATTGCGCTCCATGCAATTCAAGACGCTGAAGCAGGATATTGCGTCCCTCGTCAGCATCTTCAACGACGCCTGGGCGACCCATTGGGGCTTCGTGCCGATCACGGAGCCGGAGGTCGACCATATGGCGAAAGCCATGCGCCCGCTGCTGCATGAAAAGTTGATTTGGTTTGCCGATGTCAGGGGGGAGCCGGCTGCCTTCGGGCTTTGCCTTCCTGATCTGAACGCGGCCATTCGTGATCTCGGGGGCGAGCTTCTGCCGCTCGGCTGGGCCAAGCTGCTGTGGCGGCTCAAAGTATCCGGCGTTCCCACCGCTCGCGTGCCACTGATGGGCGTGCGCAAGAAATATGGTGGGGGCATGATGGGCCGGCTGCTGGCCTTGCACGTTGTGGAATCGTTACGGCGGGAAGCGTTGGCGCGCGGCATCAAGGCTGTCGAAATGTCCTGGATTCTCGAAGACAATCTGCCGATGCGCCATCTCGCCGAGGCTGTGGGCGGACGCGCCTACAAGACCTATCGCGTCTATGAAAAAGCAATCAGCTAATCGCGGCGACAGGAATACCAGGGAGCTCGTTCCCGGTGGCGGCCCAGCCTCGCCGCACATCTACGCTGCCCGGTTATGCGCGCAGAACCTTGACAAGGGATAAGGCAACTCGCTTGTTAGCCGACACTGCGGTGCTGCTACGTGTCGTAGCCACTCTGCCTTTTGCGGGCAGGGCGGCCGACGTCGACAAGCCCGCGGATTTTAGCCTTTCTGAACGGACTTTGGCGGCACGCCGTGCCGCCTGGGTTCCCCTTGTGTCAAACGTCGCATAGTCTGGATCACCGATTTGGACCTCTATCTTTCAACTGGACCGACGCCCACCTTCAGTGGGCTGACCCTGCGTGCCGGTGATTTCAGAACCTTGCCCGAAGCGCTGGATTACGCGGCTGAGGGTTTGACCGGGCTGAATTTCTATTCGGGCCAAGGCGAGCTTATCGAAGCCTTGAGCTACCGAAGCTTGCGTGAGGATGCGCTGAACCTCGCCCATCGCCTCAGGAGCCTCGGGCTCGCGTGCGGCGAGAGTGTCGCGATCATCGCCGCCACAAATCCTGACTTCGTGCGCATATTCTTCGCCTGCCAATATGCGGGCCTGGTCCCCGTGCCGATGCCGCTCCCGTTCGCATTCGGCGGCCGCGAAACCTATATCGACCATATCGAACGCCTTGTGGACGAATCCGGGGCTTGCGCACTCTTTGCCCAGGAACAACTCGTTGCCTGGCTCAAGCCCATGGCTGACGCGCGTGGCATGCGCATCTGTGGGACAATCAATGATCTCGCCCGCGTCGAGATCGCGACGACGGCACTCCCCGACATCACGCCCGAGGACACAGCCTATCTGCAGTTCTCCTCGGGCAGTACCCATTTTCCAAAAGGGGTGGTTATCCGGCAGCAGGCGCTGATGGCCAATGTCGCGGGCATTCTGACCCAGGGAATGGAGATCGGCGCGCAGGACCGCGCCGTCTCCTGGCTTCCGCTTTATCACGATATGGGCCTGGTCGGCTTCCTGCTCAGCCCGATTGCGGGCCAGACCTCGGTCGATTTCCTTGCGACGCAGGATTTTGCCCGTCGCCCGGGCCTCTGGCTCTCCTTGCTGTCCCTAAACCGCGGCACCGTCTCCTACAGCCCGAGCTTCGGCTATGACCTGTGTGTCCGTCGCCAGCGCACGATCAAGCCGGAGAATCTCGATCTTTCGGCCTGGCGGGTCGCGGGGATAGGCGGAGATATGATCCGCCCGGCCATCCTTGGGCAATTTGCCGAGACTTTTGCATCCTGCGGCTTTAGCGACCGGGCCTTCCTGCCGAGCTACGGCATGGCTGAGGCCACGCTCGCGATCAGCTTCGCGCCGGTGGGCCAAGGGGTCCAGACCGAGACGATCGACCTCGATCGGCTGGAACGGGACGGCATCATCGCCCCGCCTGGGACACCGGAGGGCCGCACCCGAACCGTCGTTCGCTGTGGCCTGCCCCTCAGGGGCCATACGGTCGAGATCCGAGGCAGCGACGGCTCCGTGCTCGGGGACCGTCAGGTCGGTCGCATCTTCGTGCGCGGACCCAGCATCATGCAGGCCTACAAGGGTAGGCCGGCGGAGACGCGGGAGAGCCTCTCCGAAGATGGCTGGCTAGAAACGGGTGACCTCGGCTATTGCGTGGGCGAGACGATCGTCATCACCGGCCGCGCCAAGGACCTGATCATCATCAACGGCCGCAATATCTGGCCGCAGGATCTGGAATGGACGGTGGAACGCACCGTGGTGCAAGTCCGCACAGGCGATTGCGCCGCCTTCTCGGTTGAGGAGAATGGCGGGGAGGTGCTTGTGGTAGCGGTCGAAGCGCGTGGCGTTGCCGATGCTGCCGCGGCCAAGTTGCTGAAGGAGGCGGTGCAAGGCACGCTCATGAGCCATCACGGGCTCAATAGCCGGGTCGTCCTCGTGGCACCGGGCAGCCTGCCCTATACATCCTCGGGCAAGCTCAGCCGCGCCAAGGCCCGCCAGAACTATCTGGCCGACGCCTTGCCGGCCATCGCCACCATCGCGGCATGACGGTTCCGGTAGCGGCCCTTACAGGCGGTACAGGATTTCTCGGGCGCTACATTGTCCAGGCGTTTGCCGAGGCTGGCTGGCGCATCCGGCTGCTAGTACGGCGCGCGCCCAGCCACCCAATGCTGGAGGCGATGCCGCTGGAACTGGAACGCGGCTCGCTTGAGGATGCCGAGGCCTTGTCACGCCTCGTCTCCGGCGCGACGGTCGTGATCCACGCCGCCGGCCTCGTCAAAGCGAGCCACCGGTCCGAATTCATGGGGGCCAATCGCGACGGGGCGGCCCGGATAGCCGCGGCCGTGGCCGCCGCGCCCGATGTTTCCCGCATTGTGCTGATCTCCTCTCTGGCAGCACGCGAGCCGCAGCTCTCCCCCTATGCCGAGAGCAAACGGGCCGGCGAGGAGGCCATAACGACGGTGCTGGGCGAGGGGCGGCGGGTCATCCTGCGCCCCTCTGTGATCTACGGCCCCTGGGACCGTGAGGGGGTGGCCATGCTGCGGCTGGCCAATGGCCCGGTCGCGCCGGCAATCTTGGCACCCGAGCCACGCATTGCCATGGTGCATGCCCGCGATACGGCCGCGGCCGTTTTAGCCATGGCGGAGGCGACGGTGGCGCCCGGCTGCTTCGACGTCTCCGATGCGCGCCGAGACGGTTATGGCTGGCGCGAACTGCTTCATGTCATCGGCAATGCGCTCGGCCGACACCCGCGCACGATACCAATTCCCGATGCGGTCTTGCTGGCCGCAGGCTTGGCGAACGATGGTCTGACAGCGTTGACCGGGCGGCCGAGAATATTTGGCCGCGGCAAGGCGCGGGAAATCCTGCATCGGGATTGGAGCATCGACCCGGCACGACAGATTCCTGCTGCCCTCTGGCAACCGAGGATCGGCCTTGAGACCGGCATGCGGGAAACCGCAGCGTGGTGGCTCAATGATGCGGCGTGAGGTTCCCGGTGTTCTCTGGCCGCTTGGCCAAGTTGTTTGATGGCCGCGGATGAAACTGCTCTTTGCCTACGAAAACCCGCTGCCGAACGCCGAAGCCGACGCTGAGGTTTTTATTACGACGGCAAAATACCTTTCCCGGCATTTTCCTGGCAGCCGGCTGCATGCGCCGACGGCGGCTGGGACCAGCCAGGAGCAGGTGGAGACCTTTGCCGGGCTGCCCTTGGTGCCGGCCAAGGCGCCGCTGCGTCCGGCTGCGTTGCGGCACTTGCTCTGTGGCCTCACCATCGTCTTCCGCCGCGCCTTTCGCGAGGCGGACGCGGTCTATACCCGCAATCTCTGGGTCGCCTGGATGTCCATCCTGTTCGGCCAACGCGTGGTGTTCGACCATTATCGACCCTGGCCGGACCAGATCCCGCCGCTGCAATATTGGCTCTACCGGCTTTTCTGCCATGAGCGTTTCCTCGGCAGCATCTGCCACTCCGACTATACGAGGCTGAAATATCAGGCACTTGGCGTGCCGGCGGAGAAGCTGCGCCGCGTCCACAACGGCTTCGAGCCAAGCCGCTTTCAGGCGCCCATCTCACTGGCCGAGGCGAAGCAAAGAATCGGCATCTCGCCGGGCTCGCAGACCGTCGTCTATACAGGCCGGATCAACCAAAAAAAGGGCCTGGAACTGGTGGTCGAGGCAGCGAAGCAGCTGCCGGAGCTTACCTTCCTGTTCGTCGGCTCCTATGGCGAAGGCCCGGTCGAGGCGCTGGCCAAATCGGTGCCGAATATCCAGATCGTTCCCTGGCAGACGGAGGCAACGCTTGGCAATTACATCTTCGCCGCCGATGTGCTGCTCATCCCGCCCTCCCTGCAGCCTTTGGCAAAATTCGGCTCTACCGTACTGCCTCTGAAACTCTTCTTCTATCTCGGTTCCGGCCGGCCGATTCTGGCCGGCAATACGCCCGATGTGGCGGAGGTGCTGGAACACGGGCGAACTGCCTGGCTCTGCGCGCCTGATTCACTGGCGGCGCTCGTGGACGGGCTGCGCGCGCTGACGGAGGACGCGGCACTCGCCACCCGGCTGGGCGAAAGTGCTCGGGCGCATAGCCGGAATTTCACATGGCAGGCTCGGGCAGACAAAATCGCCGCGACTGTGCGGCGCTGGGCCGCTACCACGCCAGAGCGCGGCCATTGGACGCGTGACCA
Source organism: uncultured Alphaproteobacteria bacterium (assembly GCA_963834475.1). Lineage (GTDB taxonomy): Bacteria > Pseudomonadota > Alphaproteobacteria > Acetobacterales > Acetobacteraceae > Acidisoma. The sequence goes on from CAWIBZ010000007.1 coordinate 34,408, forward strand.
ATCCACAATCTGGGCCCGGCAATCCCTGCGCTGGGTACTGCACTTTATGCGCACGCGCTCCTGGATCCTGCCGCCAGGCAGCCTGCCGCCCGCATCCTGAATGGCAGCGCGAGGCGAGGCCGAATTCGAGGGCCATCGGCGCCATCTCGGCCGCGGCTTCAACTGGCTCGGCGGCGCCACCATCGTGGCGAAGATCACGGATTTTTCTACAATCATCGTGGTGCTGCTGTTCCTTACCAAGGCACAGCTCGGCATCGGCTCGCTGGTGATCTCCATCGGTATGGTGGTGGAAGCGTTTGACGGGCTCGGCACCGGCGACGCGTTGGTGCAGGCAGACAGAATCAATCCGCGGCAGCTGCACAGCCTGTTCTGGTTCATTCTTGCGGCGGCCGTCGCCGTTGCCCTGGTGACCGTCGCCGCGGCTCCGCTGTTCGGCTGGATCTATGGCATGGGTGGCCTCACCCTCTATTTTTGCGCCCTTGCCGCCAAGCAGCCGTTGGTCGGGGCTGCGGTGATTCCGCTGGCTTTGCTCAACCGCGAGCTACGCTATGAGCGGATTGCACTCGTCAATCTTGGCGCTACCTTCGGCGCGGCGCTGGTGCGGCTGGGGCTCGCTCTCCTGGGCGGCGGCGCCTGGGCGCTGGTCGGCGGCTATTTCGCCAGCGGCCTGTTCATCCTGGCCGGCGCGCTCTGGGCTTGGCCTTTCCGCCCGGGCTGGAGCTTCGATTTTGCGGCGATCCGGCCTCTGGTGCAGTTCGGGATGCGCTCAGCCACCGCCAATATTCTGGAACAGATTTTCAAGAACATCGACTATCTGCTGGTCGGGTGGTTCTACGGCGCGCCCGCGCTCGCAATATACCGTGTGGCCTTCGATGTCGCGATGGAACCGGCCATGGCGATAGGCACGCTGGTCAACCGCACGGCCTTACCAGTCTTTGCCAGGGTGGCATCGGTGCCCGCGCATCTGCGCAAGGCTCTGTTCTGGGCGCTGCATCGCCTCACGATCCTGGTGGCGCCTTTCATGGCCGGACTGTTCATGATGGCCGCACCGCTGACCAGCCTGCTGCATGACTCGCAGGGCCATAGTTACGCGGCCGCGGCACTCCCCCTAAAAATCCTCGCCTCGGCGGCAATTTTACGCATTGCCTCGCAGCTGCTTACTCCCGTGCTGATGGGCTCCGGCCAGCCCGGCATGGCGGCCAGGCTCTCCGCCGCCACTCTGGCGCTGTTGGGGGGCTTCATCCTCGCCGCGGGGCTGCTGGTGCCAGGGCCGGCCGGGCTGGCCGCGGTCTCCGCCGCTTGGGCGGCGGTCTACCCTGTGCTCCTGGTCTGGGGCGTATTCTATCTGCGCCGCCGCTGGCAAATTCGACCCATTGCGCTGCTCGCCCCCTTCATAGCGCCGGCCGTGGCGATCCTGTTCATGGGCCTGATCGTCGCGGGGGCGGGGCTGTTCAGCTGGGCGCAGGCGCCCGTGCCGCACGTCGCAATCGTGCTGGTGGCCACCGGTCTCGCCTACGCCGGGCTGTTCTGGCACGCGAGAGCCAAATCCGCACCAGAGGACGCGACCATGGCGCCGTCGCTGCCGGCGCCTAAGCAAACCGACTAGGGGAGTGGGCGCAGCGCCGCTCGACGCTGGCGCCACCAGCGCAGGGCAGAGACATCGACCAGCGTCTCGCCGCGCAGACTGCGCCATGACTTTCTGTTACGGCCAGCAGTCTGGGCGTAGAGCGTCTCTTCCGCGGGCCAGCGATGCAGGCGCGACCAGGTCCAGACCCCATGGCGCAGATAGACCCGGCGCAGACGCTTCGCCAGGGCGATGTCCGGCTGCGCGCGGCGCTTTTCCACCCAGCACGGAAGTGCCCCGAGGCGCTGCGCCAACGCCCAGCTCAGCGGCGCGACATAGTTGGAGAACCACAGCGTAAAGCCTAGTTCCGGTTGCAGCGCGGCGACGGCGCGGTGCACCTGCACATGCTCCGGATGCCCGTAATCTCCCCATCCATTGTGGGTGTAGACATGCGCTGCCCCCGTCAGCAGTGGCCGCAGCCCGGCCAATAGCCGCTCGAAATTCGCATCGTAGCGCGCCTGCCCTGACGCATCGGCGATCGCGATCCCGGTCGGGGTGAGTTCGGGGTTGGACCAATCCACGAGCTTGCGGACGCCAAACTCGGGGAGCGCAAGGTCGGCCAGATGCGCAAGCCCCAGCTCCGCCACGGCGCGCTGCCGCGCCGCCGCTTTCTCCGGCCGCCCGAACGGGGCGCCGAAGCACAACACCACCGGCCGCGCGGCGGCCACGGCCGCGCTCAGCCACAGGATTTCGTCATCGGGATGTGCCGCGACTACGACAGTGCGGCTCACGCCGATTCTCCAAGCAATTCGTCATACAGCGCTTCAAGCTTGGCGGTCTGCTCCGCCAAGTCGAATTGCGCCATCATTTTAGCCCGCCCCGCTACGCCCAGCTGCCGCCGCAACGCCTGGTCCCCAAGCAAGGTTTGCAGCCGCTCTGCCAAGGCTGCCGGGTCACGCTCGGGTACCAGGAAGCCTGTCTGTCCATCATTGATGCCCTCCGGAATGCCGCCCACCCGGGAGCCGATCACCGGCACGCCGCTGGCTGCGGCCTCCAGCATCGCCATGCCCAAGCCTTCCTCGCGGCCGGATCCGGTTCGGACGCTCGGTATCACAACCACGGCAGCGCGTCGCATCCAGCCCAGCACCTCCAGGTGCGGCAGAGCGCCGAGAAAGTCTATCCGCTCTCCGAACCCCGTGCTGCGCGCCTCCTGCTCCAGCGCGCCCCGCAACTGGCCGTCTCCGATGATCACCAGTCGCACGACGGGATGAGACGCGGCGCACTTGGCGAAGGCGCGAATCAGCGTGGCGCTGCCCTTCACCGGCTCAAGGCGGGCGACATGCAGGATGATGCAGTCCTCCTCATCCGGCTGGCGCAGTTTGATGGCGGCAAGATCCACACCGAGGTAATGCACTGTGGTGCGCTCTGCAGGGAACCCCAGGACTAGCATTTTGTTTCGCAAAAATGCCGAGGCGCAGAGGAATAGCTGCCCTTTCCGGGCGAGCCGTCCGCGCCCCAGCGCATAACGCACCCAGGCCGGGTTGGCGAGAAGCCCAGCGGTCGACAGTGTCGCGTCGAATCCGTGGAACGTGGTGACGAGAGGGATGCCGAGCCGCGCCGCCAGGGGCACGGCATAGACACCCTCCACCCCGAAATGCGCATGGATCAGGGCCGGGCGCCGTTCGCCGAGCAGGCGCAGATAGGGGGCTGGGCTGGCGGAGAGCATCTGCCAGCCCGCAGTCAGCAGGGGGCGGCGGGTAAGATCGGCGAGCGCCAGCGAATCCGCGCCGGCAGGGGCGGCACCGAAGCGCAGCCGGCCAAGATGGAGAGGCTGATAGCGCCGGAGCGCGCCCGCCTGTTGGGCAATGAAGGGTTCCGACAGCTTGAACAGGTTATGGCGGAAAATTGCGACCTGACGCATGCCCTCTGATCCGTGCGGCGTGACCCGATAGAGCTGTTTCGCCAGGTAAGGTCCATGCCGGCGAGCACAACGCGCCGCCTTCGCCTCAGTCAGGACAAGACACCGTGGCTAATCATCGCCCCGGTGGGGAGAGACTATTATCGAAAAGCAAACTGACCAGATGAGTACCGTCTGTCTTCAGCCAAAGGATGCACGCCAGTCACGCAGCGCCCGCATAAGACAGGCGTGGAGCAAAACCGATAGACCTTGGCTAGGAATCCCGTAACGACAAAAGACCAGATCGTGACGGGCCTTCGCGGCGACGGCTGACCCCGGCGGTGTAGCATGCCTCCGCACGGTCGATCGCCCGGAAGGGATGCCACAGGGGATCGTTGGATTTGGCGTCTTGAGTATCGATCGTTATCTGCTCCGCACTGTGCTCCGGCCCTTTGCAATGATTCTCGTCGTGCTTGTCGCTTTATTCGCGGGATACAGCCTGTCGGGGATTTTGGCGGATGCGGTGAGCGGGCTTTTGCCGATAGGGGTAATCGCCGCGCTGGCGTGCCTCAAATTGCTGATCGCCCTGGAGGTTCTCACCCCGATCGCGCTCTTCATCGCGGTGGTCGTTGCCTTCGGCCGGTTGCAGGAGGATGGCGAGCTGACGATCATGCTGGCGGTGGGAATGAGCCCGCCGCGGCTGGGGCGGCCGATTATTGTACTGGCGCTGATGCTGGCTATGTCCGTGTCATGCCTCTCGCTCTTCGGCCGGCCCTGGGCCTATGCCGAATCGCACGCCATTACTCAGCGCGCCTCTATGATGCTCAACCTGAACGCCATGGAGGCCGGTACCTTCTACGCCAGTCACGATGGCGGGCAGGTGATCTTTCTGGGCGGCCGGGCCGACCCCCATGGCCCGGCCCAAGACGTGTTCGTCGCCCGCCGCAAGACCAATGGCCAAATCGAGGTCATCTACGCCCGCGGCGCGCAGCCTGCGGTGGCGAATGCCAGCGGGCAGCGCACGGTCTATCTCTCCGGCGCACATATGTACGAACTCGACACGCAGAACCCGGCCAATGATCATGTGGTCGAGGCTGCGGGGGTGAGCGCGAACCCGGATGGTTCCCCGCCCGGGCCGCCGGGTTACAGCCCGGTGGCGGCGACCACCCTGCATCTGCTCGCCTCGACCCGGCCAGCCGATATTGCCGAGTTGCAATGGCGCCTTTCCACAGGGCTTTCCACTTTGCTTCTGGCTTTGCTGGGCATGTCGCTGAGCTGGGGGCAGCCGCGGCAAAATCGCTATGCCAAATTCGGTCCGGCAATCCTGGCCTATTCTACCTATTACTTGCTCTGCACCGTCGCCCGCACCTGGGTGGAGCATGGCCGGGTCGGGTCTTTTCCTGGCCTGTGGTGGGCGCCTGCCGCGCTGCTCCTGGCACTCGTGGCGATTTGGATCGCGCGGCTTTCGCCGCGCCGCCTATCGATCGGGCGCGCACAGCTGCGCAATCTGCTCCGAACCGTCGAACTGACATCTGGCCAAGAGCCATGAGGCTTTTTGATCGCTATGTCGGCCAGACGGTGCTGCGCGCCTTCCTGGTCATCGCCGCGGGCCTCACGGCCTTATTCAGCCTGCTGGCCTTTGTCGAGCAGCTGGGGCTTGTCGGACAGGGCCATTACAAGACGGTAGATGCGCTGGCGTACACGGTGCTCACCGCGCCAAGCAGGCTGCTGCAGCTCGCCCCCATAGCCATGCTGCTGGCAACCCTGCTTGGGCTGGGCAGGCTGGCGCGCGGCTCAGAGCTGACGGCCTTCCTCAGCTTTGGTGTCTCCGAGACTCGGATCATCCTCGCGGTGATGAAGCTCTGCGGGCCGCTGCTGCTGGCGCTGTTCCTTCTTGCGCAATTCGTTATCCCGCCAGCGCAGCTGGCGGCGCAGCGCCGGCAGGTGGCGGCCCTGGGCAATGCGCTGCCTGACCTGTCCGGCGGCGGCTTCTGGGTGGCGAGGGATCGCAACTTCCTCAATGTGGAGGCTTTCAGCGGGGGTGACACCTTGCGTGGAATAAGCGTCTACCGCTTCGATCCGGACGGCACGCTGCAGAGCTTTCTTCAGGCCGGGCGCGCGCAGATCAGGGCAGATGGGCAATGGCTGTTGACCGATGTCGTGCTGAAGAACGTTCAGGGCAGTCGTATTGTGACGGAGCATCGCACCAGCCTGGACTGGAAGCCTTTCCTCTCCTCCCGGCAGCTTCAGCTCCTGGCCATGCCGGTCGGGACGATGCCGCCGGTCGCGCTGTACCGCTATGTCCAGCAACTCAAGCGCCTGCACGAGCCGACCCAGCTTTACGAGCAGGCCTTCTGGAGCATGGTGGCGATCCCGCTGTCGTTGATAGGAATGGCGCTGATCGCAGTGCCTTTCGTGTTCGGCTCGCAACGTGGGGGCACGGCCGGGCGGCAGATTCTCATCGGCTCGCTGCTGGGCATCGTTTTTGTAATTGGGCAGCAGATCACCGGCTATATCGGACTGCTACTGGATCTGCACCCTGCCTTCTTTGCGCTCGCGCCGTCAGTGCTGCTGGTCGGGCTTGGCCTCTGGCTGCTCGATCGTGGGGAGGAGGGCTTGGGACGTTCCTAGATCCGCTCCAGACGCTTCAGGAAAGCCGCATTTCGCATCTTCCGCACCTTCAGCAGGACAAGGAGGATGATGCTGAAACCGATGATTTCAAAAAAGAAATAGAGTAGCGGCAATTTCAGCACGACGGCCACGAAGAGGCCGAGCGTGCGGTAATTGGAGCTGAGGACGCCCCAAAGGCGGATGACCGGAGCGAAATGGCCGCGATACAACTCGCGCAGCTTTGCCTGCCGGTTGGGGTGGGCCGCGAGCAGCGCGGCAAAGCGGGTGTGAAAACGCGTCGACCCGGCCGAGGTCCGGAGCTGAACGGTGGCATAGAACTGGTGCAGCCGCGCCGCGGCCCGCTGGCGCCAGGATAGACCCGCGGGCAACTCCCCTTGCTTCGGCAGGGCTGCCGAGCGCTTACCCCAGCCCCAGACGTTGTATTGCTGGCGCTGCAGCTCATAGGCGGCAGATTGGACCGCATGGCAGAACCCCGATAGCGCCACGACGGCCCAGACCCAGCCCCCGAGGTCGGCACTCAGTGTCAGGGCCAGGCCGACATAGACGGCGGTAAAGGTGACATAGTCACAGATTCCGTCCAGCACCTTGCCAAGCTCGGAATAGGTTTTGGTCACCCGGGCGAGTTGCCCGTCCGCCCCATCCATCACATGCCAAGCCAGCATGAGAGTGAAGCCGGCAAGGGCGAAAACGATATGGTGGTAGTAGTGGTAGCAAAGGCCTGCGAGGATCCCGCAACCCATGCCGAGCAGGGAAACGGCATTGGGCGTCACGCCCAGGCGGACACAGAGGGGCACCAGCCACGCCGAGAGGGGATGGATGAAATAAAGGTTGGTCGGATCCTCGATCTCGAAGGTGCGGCGCGCTGGCTCCTCAAGCGTGAGCCCGCTGTCCAGGACCTCGCTCACAACCGGCCGGAATCCAGCAGCGCCTCAGCCTTGCCAAAGGCCACGGGGTCATCGACGTCCACCCAAAGCCGGTCGCCGATATCGAAGACGCGCGCCTTGCCCCATTCGGCCAGCACATTCATGGCGCCAGAGATGCTGTCATCGCCACGGACCTGGCTTTCGGCCAGGGCATCGAACATCACCGGCGTGCAGCGGAAGATGCCGGTATCGAAGCAGTTGAAGTCCTGAATGACCTTGCCGATATGGAGAAGCCGATCGCCGTCGCACTTCACGCGCGTGACGTCCTCGATGTCGTTCAGCGGGTTGTCGATGTTGAAATCCACCCCCAGCATGACGGTCGCTGCCTCCTGCCGGGCGGCTATCATCTGGCGCACTATGTCGGGATCCATCAGATGGTCGCACATGCAGAGCAGGAAGGGCTCGTCCAGGTACTGCCTTGCGGCGAATACGGAGAGCCCGTTGGCGCGGCTCCATTCCGGGTTATAGACAGCAGTGATGCGTGTATTGAGCCGACTGCCGACCAGTTGTAGTCGAGTCTGCAATTCCTCCGCGCGGTATCCGGTTACGATAACAAAAGAATCGATCCCGGCTACCTGCGCGTTGGCGATCACCCGCTCGATCAGTGGCACGCCGCGGATGGGAAGCAACGGCTTCAGCTCCGCCTTCCCGCGCAGGCGCGTGCCTTGCCCGGCGGCCACGATCAGGCATTTCATTCGGCGGCGCTCACCCGCAATGCAGAGCGCGCACGAATGAAATCCTCGGTCATTTCATAGGCTATGTCATCGGTATACTGCTTCGGCGGGTGTTTGCAGAAGTAGGCGCTTGGCCCTTCCAGCACGCCGCCAATGCCATGTTCCAGTGCCAGCTTGCAGCAGCGGATCATGTCAACCACCACCCCAGCCGAGTTCGGGGAATCCTGCACGGAGAGGCGAAGCTCCAAATCCATTGGAACGTCACCGAACTGCAGGCCTTCCATTCGGATGAAGCAGATCTTGTTGTCATTTTGCCAGGGCACGTAATCCGAGGGGCCGACATGAATGTCGTTGTTCTGCATCCGCTTCTTGGCCACGGCCTGCACGGCCTCGGTCTTCGACACCTTCTTGGACACGAGCCGGTCCTGGTTCTTCATATTGAGAAAGTCGGTATTGCCGCCTGTGTTCAGCTGGTATGTGCGCAGCAGCTTTACGCCGCGCTTGGCGAACAGGTCGGTGAGAACGCGGTGGGTGATCGTGGCACCGACCTGGGATTTGATGTCGTCGCCAATGATCGGCAGGTTCGCTGCTGCGAAACGGTCTGCAAAGGTTTTGTCGCTGGCGATAAAGACCGGCATGTTGTTGATGAAGCCGCAGCCTGCTTCGAGGGCGCATTCAGCATAGAAGCGTGCGGCCTGCTCGGAGCCGACGGGCATGTAGTTCAGCACCATGTCGGCGCGGCTGGCCTTCAGAACGGCAACGATCTCGGCCTTCGAGAGTTCCGGCACATCGGCGCGCACATAGGTACGGTCTTCGTCATAATCGGCCATGTGGTCGGAGATGCCATCCAGCACCTGGCCCATCCGCACAACGACGCCGCTATCGGGGATCTCGGCCTGGAAGGCGGCCGTGCAGTTCGGCTTGGCAAAAATGGCGCGGTTTACATCCTGGCCAACCTTGCGCGCATCAACGTCGAAGGCTGCCACCACCTCGATGTCGCAGGGCCGGTAACCGCCGATCTCGGTATGCATCAGCCCAACCACGCCCTCGCGGCAGCGCTCCGGCGTATAGTAGTGAATGCCCTGAATCAGAGAACTGGCGCAGTTGCCGATTCCAGCGATAGCGATGCGGATGCCGCCCTGTTTCGCCATAGTCATCTTCCTATGCTTTCTGAATTTTTTACGTGTGACACTGGATTTCTGCTTCCCGGCCGATTACCGGACCGGCGGCGCAAACCCGGGTCTGCCCACCGCCATACGATGGCTCATCGCAAAGGCGGTTGGGATCACCGTCGTTCCTCAAGTCCGAAACCCATGTCTCCGATCGCCGCGTCAAATGAAACGCAGCCCGTTGCTTGTCGCTTTCGCGAACTCGGTACCACCGCTGGTTCAAAGAAAACGTCACTGACAGTCGCCCGATCCTATGGGAAATTTAGTTGTATTAGGCAACGCGTCAGAATTGTACTTCAGGGTTGAGCATTTGGCGGTCTTGTCAGTCAGGAGCCGGAGCCGGAAGCAGAACTGCCTCAACGAGGGCACTGTAAAGCTGGCGAGGGGCCTGCGCTCGTATAGAGCTGGGGCTGATATTCTCAATGCGGGATCTGGTGCGCACCGACCCGTACCAGTGTACCACCAACGTGTCCAGGGAGAGCACGTCTGCCAGGGCCGATTTGGCGTCACGATTAGGGCGGAACCAATGTTCCGAAATTTCCGGCGGCAGCGGGTAGAAACGCGCCGGAGGATGCACGACTAGTCCCGGAAACTCCTGCGCTCTCAGGAGGGACTGATAGAGGTCCGGGCCCAGTGCGTAGGGGCTCAGCGCTTCCGCAGGTGGCATGTCAGCCATCGCCCGCAGGGCGGCGGCGAAGAGCGGGGCAGCAGGCTCGCCGCCCATTACTGCATTATTTACAGAATTGATATACCAGCGGTTTACTAATCGGAAGGCGCGCCAGCCGCCAGGGGCCCAGCGCAGCACCTTGCGCAGGATATCCAGCCCCAGATGCTTCGCCCAGACCAGAGGCGAGCGGGAGCTGTAAATCCAATGCGGCCAGACGATCTGTTCGGTGCCGATGAACTGTTGAGCATTGAGCAACGCCGTCAAGGGGGCAACCGTGACCGTGTCGAGGTCCATGTAAATCCCGCCTTCCGCATGGAGGATGGCGACGCGTAGCAGATCCGCCTGCTGGACCGGGCTGGGGAGCCGGCGGTAAAGATCGGTAAGCGCCGAGCCCAAGCCCAAGGCCTGCTGCACCGGGACCAGGTAATTCTCGGGGGACAAGCGGCGCAGGCACAGGCCTTCGGCGGCTCGCAAGGTCCGAAGGACCGGGCTCTCCTCGAGTGCATGTGTATGATGGAGCGTGACTTCTTCCATACCAGCGCGTTTGGCAGCGGAGAGCAGGGCCACGCCATAGGCCCAGGGGATCCGCGGGCCGATCCAGCAAAAGTGCAAACGAGGGGGGATCGCCATAAGGGAACGCGCCTAGGGAAATCAGGTCTGGTAAATCGGCTCATTTGGTCCTGTCAACCAAGGGCATTGTCACAGTCGCGGGACCGTCGCAAGTCTGGGGGGCGAGGGCCGGAGCGGTCTTTTCGGCCCTGTTGTCTGGCCAGGGGGCTCTGGACTGCGGCGCATTCTCGCTGAAGCGGGCATCGCCGAACTGCCGATTCTCGACTGGTGTCTCATCGGCATGCGGCTCGGGCACCTGAAGCTGTACCGTTTTCGTGGCGAACATGGCGAGCAAGTCGATCGCACCGTCGAGAAAGTTATCGACCGCCTTGCATGCGCCGGATGGCTATTCACCGGTCAAGGCGATTGGCTGGTCAATTACGCCGAGCGCCACCGTGCCGGGTTGCGGCTCTCCTTTCTAACGCTGTCCAGGCCGCCAACGACGATTACCCCTCACTGGCCATCGCCGCCCGACGCTAATCTCGCGGCCATCCCCCGATCCGCGTCCTTGAGCAGATCGAAGCTCAGTACGCCTTCGCGATTGGTCGGCCGGCGGAAGATCTGAGGGTGCCGCAGCGTGAAGATGGCATCCTGAAGCCCTGACTTCCAATGATCGCGCATGGTCAGGCTGGAGAATTCATAGTCTTTGGAATGGCCCTCATACTGCTTGGAGCGGTAGATCAGCTGCACGATGTTGTAGACCTTATGGTCGGCTACGGTCTTGAGGAATTTCACCTCGTCATTGTCTGCCAGTTCCGGCGGCAGATTGGGAAGCAGATTGGCGAGCGCGCCCCGAATGCGCTGAACATATTTGAAGGAATCCGTGTTGGCGCGGGTTCGGCTGGAGAACTGGATTTCCTTCTGGCGGGTCGCGACCTCTTTGAGGTTGCGCGGCATCTCGCCTTGGGCAGGCCAAAGGTCGACCTGGAAGGCGAGCGTGTCCTGGCGCATGGCGCCGTCGACAACCCATTGCAGCGGCGTGTTGGAGATCAGGCCACCGTCCCAATAGAATTGACCGTCGATCTCCACCGCAGGAAACCCTGGCGGCAGGGAGCCGCTCGCCATCACATGCTCGGCGCGAATCGTGTCGTGCTGGTTGTCGAAATAATTGAAATTTCCGGTCCGCACATTGACCGCGCCGACACTGAACCGGGTTTCGCCGGAATTGATGCGGTCGAAATCGACGAAACGCTCCAGCGTGGCTTTCAGTTTTCTGGTGTCGTAATGGCTGGTCGCCGCGACATGTCCGGGCGGATGAAAGAACGGAGCCGGCCGGCGCGGTTCAAAAAAGCCGGCGGCGCCGGAGAGCAGAGCCATACCGGCGCTCATCTCGTTAAACCAGCTGCGCGCAAGATCGCCCCGGGTCAGCGGCTCGAACGCGGCGACCATGTCGAGCAGCGGATGGGCGGTGATGTGTTCCCAAAAGCCTGCGCAACTTGGCGACACGATCTTCCGGTGCGTTGCCGGCGATGATCGCGGCGTTGATCGCGCCGATCGAAATCCCCGCCACCCAGTCCGGATGCAATTCCGCCTCGGCCAGGGCCTCATACACGCCGGCCTGGTAGGAACCGAGAGCGCCACCGCCTTGGAGCACCAAAGCGATGCATTCGAACGGCGGGCGTTGCCGTCCATGTTGAATTTTCTTCTCGACCTGTTTGGCATAAAGTGCGCGAGACGACATTTACGGTGTTTCTCCGAGGGCGCCCGCGCCGTGAAGCGCGGGAGCAGCATGAGCAGAACATTGCGGGTGGCGAATTGACGGCTATTGCATCGCCACGCCATGGCTGACGACGAGCGACTGCCCGGTCAGCGCGTTGCTCTCGAAGCCGGCGAGGAACAGGGTGACACTGGCGACGTCCTGGACCGTGGTAAACTCGCCGTCGACAGTCTCACGCAGCATCACGTTCTTGATCACCTCCTCTTCGGAGATGCCAAGGCTCTTGGCCTGCTCGGGGATCTGCTTGTCGACCAGCGGCGTGCGCACGAAGCCCGGGCAGACAACATTGGCGCGGACGCCATGCTTGGCGCCTTCCTTGGCGACAGTCTTCGCCAGGCCGATCAGGCCGTGCTTGGCGGTGACATAGGGCGCCTTCAGCTGCGAGGCTTCCTTGGAATGGATCGAGCCCATATAGATGAGGCTGCCGCCATTGCCGAGCTTATACATATGCCGCAGCGCCGCCCGCGTGGCCAGGAAGGCGCCGTCGAGATGGACCGCCAGCAGCAGCTTCCATTTGCTGTAATTCGAACTGGTCCACAGATTCGATGATCTGGTTGCCGGCATTGCAGACGACGATATCCAGGCGACCGAAATGCGCCGCGACCGCATCGACGCCGGCATCGACCTGCGCTTCGTTGGTGACATCCATCGGCTACCGCCATCGCTGTGCCGGCGCCATACAGGGCGTTGATTTCCGCCACCGTGGCGTTGGCGGCCTCGCCGTTAAAATCGGCGATCGCGACTTTCGCGCCTTCGCGGGCGAAGGTCAGGGCGATTTCCTTGCCGATGCCGCTGGCCGCACCGGTGACGATGGCAACTTTGTCTTTTACGCTCATCTTGGTTTCTTTCTCGTCTTGCGTGGCTAAAGATCGCGGTGACCACAAATAGCAGTCGTCCGCAGACCGGCGCCGTTGCGTTAGCCAGCCAGGTAGTCGTGCACAACCTTGCCCATGCCTAGCGTCAGGTCCGCCCTGAAATGCACGGCGGAAATGAGTTCCAGAACCGGCAAATCAGCGACCGGCGCCAGCGCATGGTGGCGCAAATCCAGGCCGCACGGGCCGCTATAGGCCCAATGCACGTTGATGTCTTCGAGATAGAATTCCACCAGTTCGCAGATACGCGGCGTGCAGTCGACATGGGGGATGATCTTCAGCAGAAAATTCGGCGCCTCCAGCGATTTCGCTACCAGTAGCGCGTCTTCTGCATGGTGCTTGTAGCCCATCGTCGCGGTGGCGACATTGATGCCGCGGTAATCAAGTTGGCCGACCAGCGCGTCAGTAACTGTTTTGAAAGATACGTCCGCCCATTTTTTCGGAAATCCCCAGATCTCGCGGCCGCCTGCGATCGGCGGCTCGTCGTTCAGGAACATCGCATGTGTGTAGCTGCCTTTGCGGCCCTGAAAGCTCACCGGAATCACCTGACCGGATTCAGTATAATCGCCGAAGCCGGTTGAATCCGGCATCCGGATGAATTCGTATTTGACAAGCGGGTTGTCGACATCAACGTCCAACGGCTCTGGCACGATACGACGCAGGGCCAACGGATCCGTCCGATAGGTGATGATCAGAAATTCGCGATTATGAAATTGGTAGGGCCCTCGAGGATAGGAGGGGCTGGTCAGAGGCATAGCGAAGGCTTGGTCGCGCACGATTGCTTCGTTCATGATTTCTCTTTCAGGAAAACCCTAGATTGGCTGGATCTACGGTGGCGTCGTTAGCGTATAATGATCGTCTCGCCTTTATAGTCATCCTGGTGTCGGTGCATGACAGATAATTCAGGAAAGTTGCTCACACATCGCACGATTTCGTGTCACGATACAGAAGGCCATCCTGTCACGCCGTCGAAGCCGCGTTCAAGGAACAGGGTCGCGGCACGGGCACGGAGCTGCGCATCCCTTGCCTCGCCCCGTCGCGTCCGCCGCGTCTCTGGCCGATCGGCCTCCGGAGTGTCCATCGCCTAGGCGGCGGCTTTTCCGAGGAGACGGATCTCGGCCAGAAGGTCATCGATCCCCTCCAGGCTGAACTTCAGCGTTGCCTCATCGACGAGCCGGCCATTGACGACCTTCTGTGCGGAGCCGGCGATCACGATCTGCGGCCGGACGACCACCCGCGCCAGCGTGGCGGCAAGGGTGTCCTGCATCTGTGCATGGGCGCGCGCGCCGCCGACAAAGCCCGGCGAGGACGAAATCAGGAGGACAGGTTTGTTCTTGAGCGGCGAACCGTAGGTCGGGCGGGAGGCCCAATCGAGTGTGTTCTTCAGGACACCCGACATGCCGTGGTTGTATTCGGGCGACGCCAGGATGAGGCCGTCGGCGTTGGCGATCGCCTCCTTGAGCAGACGCACCGGCTGCGGCAGCAGATCACCTTCGAGGTCGCTGTTATAGAGCGGGATCTGATCAAGCGGGAATAGGGTGAGGGATGCCTGTTCGCCCAGCCTTTCGGCCAGGGTCGCGAGGATGGCCGTGTTGGTCGATTCCCTGCGGATGCTGCCGGACAAGCCGAGCAAGCGCGATTTGGTGGAAGACATTTAACCCATCCCAGTCTGTTTATCGTAGAATAATACCATACTGTACAGTATGGTCAAGCGCGAGATCCTGCCGCGTGTCGAGCAGCGGCAGAGCGCGGTGAAGGCGCTCTTCCGCTCGGCCAGGGCGACCCTGGGCCGTCGTCCGGACAGGGGGACGAACAGAACTCTTACCGGCCGGCGGTCGTCAGGTTATCGACTGCAGGGGATTCGAGCGCTTTGGCCGAGGGAACGCCGCCTGCCTGCAGCGGGCCGCCGGGCAATATGGCCGCGACGGGCGGCAGGTCCTTGGTTGACCAACCGCCGCCCATGGCGCGGATGAGGTTGACGGATGCTTGCAGCTGCGCGGTTTGCACCTCAACAGTCGTGATGTCCGCCTCGAGCGCCATCTCCTGGGCAACCACCACGTTCAGATAATCGCTCAAGCCCCCGGTATAGAGCGTCATGGAGAGCGACTGGGCTCGCTCAGCAGCCGCCAGGGCATGCTCTTGTTCGTTCGCCTCCGTGGAGAGCTTCTGCGTCAGGGTCAGTTCGTCCTCGACGTCCTGGAAAGCTGCAAGAACGGTCGCACGATACTGGTCACGGGTCTGTGCATAGGCCGCCCAGGCATCCTGCAGGGCGGCGCCTCTCAAACCGCCTTCGAACAGCGGCATGGCAATCGAAGCCCCCACCGACCACAAGCTGTTCGGCAGGCTGAGGAGATTGAAACCGTTGTCCTGGATGCCGGATACTGCGCTGATCACCGCGTTCGGATAGAAGGCCGCGCGCGCGACGCCGATGCTGCGGTTCGCCGCTGCCATCGTACGCTCGGCCTGGGCGATATCGGGCCGCCGCTGAAGCAGTTGAGCAGGCACGCTGACCGGCACAGCCGGCATGGAGACAGACAACTGATCCTGCGGCGGCAGGGAGAAGCTGCTCGCGGATACGCCCACCAAGTCGGCAATGGCATGCAGCATCACGGCGCGGTCCGCCTGCGTCTGCGTCAGCTGTGCCTGTGCCGAAGCAAGCTGGCTTTCTGCCCGCGCCACATTGAGGCCGGAGTCGAGGCTGTCCTTCAGGCGCATTTCCGTGATTGTCAGCGCCTGCTGGTAACCGCTAATCGCCTGAATGTAGACTGATACTTCGTCATCAAGCCCGCGCAGAGCGAAGTAGTCGTCTGCTACCTCGGCCTGAAGGCTGAGCTGCACCAGGGCCTGGTCGGCGGCCGTCGCTTGCGCCATGTTTTTCTGCGCCCGCACGCGATTGCGGATCTCGCCCCAGAAATCCGGCTCCCAGGACGCGGTCGCCTCGATCACGTTGGACATTTCGAAATTCGGCGTATCGGTCCCGCCACGAAACAGGCGGTACATGGACTGCTTATTGTCCGAGACACCGGCACTCGTGCCGAGGTCAGGATAGAGGCCGGACGCGGCTTCGGCGGCAAGATCGCGCGAGCGCAGATACTGCGCCGCCGCAAGGGCGAGATCCGGATTGCGCTCTGCCGCCTGCTGCTCCAGCCGGTCAAGGGTTGGATCGCGGAAACCCTGCCACCATGATCCGCGCTTGATCGCGTCTTCGGGCGTTGCCACGGCAAACCCGCCCGCGCCTTGATAGCTGGCCGGCAGGATGAAATGCGGCGGATGGTAGGCGGGGGCAAGGCTGCAGGCCGAGAGCGCGCAGGTCGTCAGCAGGAGGCCGCTGCGGAACCATCTCATAGGTTTAATTCCGCGCTGCAGGCAAAGCGCCCTTCGCCGTGGAGGCCGGCCGGGTCTCATCCGCGGGCAGGCGCACCGCCGTTTCACCGGGAACGACCGAAACTGGCTGGCCAGCCAACAGCCCGTCCGACGGATTGTCGATGATGCGGTCGGTTGCACTGACACCGCCTGTGATCTGAACGGTACTGCCGAGGTTGAGGCCGAGGGTGACGTTCTTCAGCACCACCTTGTTGTCGGGGCCGACCACGGCAACCTGCATGCCCTGCGCCCTGAACAGCAGCGCCTGCTCGGGCAGCACCAAGGTACTGATGTTGGAGGGAACCTGCAGATGGACATCGGCATAGGTACCAGGCCAGACCTTGCCATTCTGGTTAGGCACTTCGAGTTCCACGGTCACCGTGCGGGTCGCGGGATCGAAGGCGTCGGCCGTGGTCACTAACTTCGCCTCAAACGTCTTGTTGGGGTATTGTGGTAGTGAGAGGGTCGCATGCATGTCTGGCGAGAGCGAGCCGGCATAGTCCTGCGGCACGGCGACGAAGACGCGCATCTCATGCATATCGGCTACCGAGAACATTTCCGTGGCCGTGCCTGTCGGCCCGACATTTCCGCCGCCGGCATTGACATAATCGCCGACATTGGTTGTGCGGGAGGTCACGACGCCATCAAACGGCGCCACGACTTCTTTGAACTGCTCCATGGCGGCATAGCGGGCCACCTCATCCGTTGCGGCTTGCACCTTGGCCTCTGCCGCGGCTGCGTCCGCGTGCTCGACGTCCACCTGCTGCTGCGACACGGCTTCTGTGCCTGAAAGCGCTCTGAAGCGCTTGGCTGTGAGGACGGCGATGTTTGCCTGCGCCTGTGCGACGGCCAGTTGCGCCTGGGCCGCCGCATATTGCTGATCCAATCCCGGCGTCTCAATCGTCGCCAGGAGATCGCCGGCTTTCACCCGCGCGCCGTAATCCTTGTACCAGCCTTTCACATAGCCTGAGACCTGGGCGTAGATCGGGGACTGATACCAGGCGTCGATCGTGCCCGGAAGATCCAAGGTCTGGGTGGCCGGGCCGGGCTGGGGATAGACCACCTGAACCTCCGGTATCGCCTCATCAGCACTTGTGACCCGCAAGGCGGCAAGGGTTTTCTGCCTGCTGCTCAATCCGCTTACAACAACGGCCGCCGCGGCCGCTATTGTTGCTACTGCAACCATGGATCCACGCATCTTGCTCACGCCGGCGTTCCTTTCGGGGCGTCTGGGGTTTTGTGAAGCAATGCGAACACGCAGGGGACGAGAACGAGTGTCGCGACTGTTGCAAATATCAGCCCGCCGATCACCGCGCGGCCCAGGGGCGCATTCTGCGTTGCGGAGAGGGCCATCGGTAACATGCCGACGATCATGGCAAGCGCTGTCATGATCACGGCGCGCAGGCGGCCTGCCCCGGCCTCGATTGCCGCCCGCACAGGGTCGCCATGGACGGCCAGACGTTCACGCGCAAAGGCGACCACGAGGATCGAGTTTGCAGTCGCGACGCCCATGCACATCAGGGCGCCGGTCAAGGCGGGAACCGACAAGGTGGTCCCTGTCGCGAAAAGCGCCCAGACAATGCCGACAAGTGCCACCGGAAGACCCGCGATGATGATGAAAGGGTCAAGCCAGGACTGAAAGTTGACGACAATGATCAGATAGATGAGCACAATCGCCAAGCCAAGACCGCCGATCAGTTGGGCATAGGCGCTGGTCATCGTCTCGCTTTGGCCGCGGACATCGATGAGCGCGCCGCGCGGCGCGTCGGGTCGCATCTTGTTGACAACCTGCAACACGGCCCTATCTACCGCGCCGAGGTCGCGCCGCTGCGTGTTCGCAAAAATGTCGATCACCGGCATAATATTGTAATGGGAGACAACCTGCGGCGTGCCCATCTGCGAAATGCGGCCGAGCGCGCCGAGCAGCTGCGCTGTGCGGGCACTCGCTCCGGTTCCATTGTCAACCGGAATTGTCTCCAGCGCGCTCAAGGAGTCGAGCTGGTTCTGAGGGGTCTGCAAATTGACGAGATAGGAAACGCCGTTCTGCGTATCCAGCCAGTAGGTCGGCGCAGTCTGGCCGCTGCCGGAAAGTTCCGTCAATGCGTTATTGGCGACGTCGGCTTCTGTCATCCCGGTGGTCAGTGCAAAACTGCGTGACGTGTCGATATGCAGTGTCGGCGAGTTGTAGGCCTGTTGGATATGAGCATCCGCGATACCGGGAATCTGCTTCAGCGCCGCCACCATCTTTTGTGCATAATGCAGGTTCGCCAGCTGAGTCCGGCCAACGATCTGCACGTCAATCGGAGCGGGCAAACCAAAGTTCAGGATCTGGCTGCTGATATCGCCCGCCAGGAAGGTGAACTCTGTACCTGGGAAGAGTCCGGGGAGCTGTCGGCGCAGAAGGCTTTGATACTGCTGAACAGGCGAGTTTTCACTGCGCAGGCTCACTGTAATGTCGCAATCCTGCGGCCCGATCGTGCCGGTGGCGCTGTACGCTTCGTTAATGCCGCTGAGAGGGAGGCCGCAATTATCGAGTTGACCGACAACGACGCCAGGCAGAAGCCGGCGGATCGCCTGATTGACGAGCACAGAGATTTTCCCCGCCTCTTCAATGCGTGTTCCGATCGGCGCCCGCATGTGCAGGGCGATCTCACCGGATGGGACAGAGGGGAAGAAGTTCTCACCGAGCGATGGGATGAGAAGCAGCGACCCGAGGCAGATGCCGGTGAAGACAAGCACGACCCGACCGCGTCTGGCGACAAATCCCGTCAATATCTCGAAATAGCGCTTTCGGAAGGCGTTGAAGCCGCGGTCGAAACCTTTCTGGAACCGGGTAAAGGGATTGCTGCTCGGGGGCGCATGGTGGTCATGCCCCTTCAGGAGATAAGCCGCCATCGTCGGCACAAGCGTTCGGGAAAGAATGAAGGAAGCGATCATGGCGAAGACGATCGCTTCGCCGAGCGGGAGGAAGAGGTATCCGGAAATGCCGGAGAGCTGGAACAGCGGCAGAAACACAATACAGATGCAGAGCGTCGCCACGAAGGCCGGCACGATGATCTGGTTTGCCGCATCGACGATGGCGGTTTTGACATCAGAACCGTGTTCCAGGTGAGTTTCGATATTCTCGATCATGACGATGGAGTGATCGACCAGAATGCCGACGGCAAGCGCAAGGCCGCCCAGGGTCATCACATTGATCGTCTGGCCGACCCAGGAGAGAGCCAGGATCGAGGACAGGATTGATAAGGGAATCGATGCCGCCACGATCAGGGTAGAGCGCCAGGAGCCCAGGAACATCAATACCGCGATGGCGGTGAGAACGGCGGCAGTGACCATCTCCTGCACCACATCGAAAACGGACGCACGGACGAAGGACGATGCGTCATTCAGCGGCGTGATCGTCACGCCCGGCGGAAGAGATTTTTCAATTTGGGGAATCATCTTTTTAACACCTGCCACCACTGCAAGCGTTGACGCACTCCCGCTCTTGAGAATTTCGATGAGAACGGACTGCTTGCCCTTGACAAGCACCATGTTGGTTTGCGGCGGGCCACCGCGATGGACAAAGGCAACATCACCCAATGTCACGATGTCATTGCCGACCTTACGGATGGGCAAGGCGTTGAACTCCGCGACATTCAGGGGCGATGCGTTGGTGGAGACGAAGTAGTCCAACGCGGAAATCTTTTCGTCACCCGCCGGCAAGACGATATTCTGGTTCGCCAGCGCCGCCTCCACATCCTGCGTGGACAAACCATTCGCCAAAAGTGCGGATTGATTGAGGTCGACTTCAACATAATTAGGCGACCCACCGTAAGGGGTCGGGATGGAGACACCCGGCACCGATACAAGCGCAGGCTGGATAAAATTCGCCGCAAGATCAAAGATCTGTGTTGACGTCATGCTCGGATCGGACACCTGAAGGTCCAGAACCGGAACCGAGGACGCATTATAGACGAGGATGTTCGGTGGGGTTATGCCCGCCGGCATCTGTTTCAGCACGGTCTGCGATGACGCGGCGATCTGCGCCTGGGCCGCCGCGATATTCGTGCCCGGCTGGAAAAAGACTTTGACGATGCCACGCCCATAGAGGGACTGGCTTTCGATGTGCTCGATATTGCTGACGGTCGTGGTGAGCGTTCGCTCGAAGTAATAAACGACACGGCCGGACATATCCTCCGGCATGAGCCCGCTGTAGCTCCATATGATAGCAACCACGGGTGTGCGTATGCTGGGGAAGATATCTGTCGGTGTCTTGAGCGTAGCCATGACCCCGAAAAGGAGAATCAGGATGGCCATAACGACAAAGGTGTAAGGACGGCGGAGGGCAACAAGAACGATGGCATTCATCACAAGGACTCAAATCGAGTTACGGAGCGTCATCTGGATCGAATCATCACCCTCCAAGCCGCCGTAAAAAATGGGTTTATAAACGCGGGGCGCAGCTTGGAAGATCGCCGAATGAACAAGTCCTCCGCAGGAGGCAAGGACTTTGACGAAAAGTTCAAATTTTAGGTCAATCTGACCGGCACCATTTGTATTGATCATGCGGCGCACCCCACCTTCCAGATTGAAGATGCAGTTTTCAGACGGTTTTGGAAATTCTCCGATCTCGACCTGGCGTTTGCGATGATCTTGCTCAACGACATTATTGAAATATTTCGATGACCTCAACTTTGTATCTTTCTGAGGCCAATCTTCATCCGGGGCTCGGCGTGCTCCAGATGTGACCCGACAATAGGAAAAACCTGCGCGGCCTCCGCGCTCTCCGTTCAGCTTCACCTCGTCGACGAAGCCCGGTGTGTGCAGAACTGCGTAGACGCCCACAATCGTCGCCATCCTCTTCTCCACTGACCTGCTCCGAGCGCGGCCCGTTCGGCCGCTGTGTGTTCCGGGCGTCACAATGCGCAAGGACCATTGCAGGAATGGCTTATCAGGCGCCATGAGTGGGTTTTTCAGGAGTTTGAAAATGTGGGAGTTCGGTGTCTCGGGTCAGGCGTTGGTTTTGCAACCGGCGGTGGTGCGGCGCACGGATCATATGTTGGGTGCCGGCCAGGACAGGGTAGAAAGGCGGCTTCTGTTCTGATCCCGGATGCCCGCCATGCCGTTCAAAGCCCAGGCCAGGTGGCGCCACTACATCGCAGCAGAAGTGCCGGCTGGCGGATTGGTCAGGCTATGAGGAGAGCCTGCGCCGCCGCCATAGTATGACGGCATGGTTCACTGATGCCGCGATTGCGCGCTGGCCCGCCGAGCCCTCGCATCTCCTGATGGATATGGATGACGCGTCCCAGGCTAGTCCCTTGCTCGATGTTGGAGCTGGGGCACCTGATTCCGTCCGGTGTGCATGAAGGACGATGGAGTTGCGGGGGAATGACGCCCCTTTCGTCGATCTATGCAGCGCGGCCCCCGGCGCCATTAGCCAAAGACCGCGTCTCGTGGCGCGGCGGCTGACAGATCCAACTCCACCATAGGTTCTGATATATTTCAGATTTCTGAAAAGCGGGCTCATGGCCTCTGATGAGCCATTGCGGCAATTGTCCTTGGGCACCGTGGCGCCCGGAGCATGCCGCGGCCGGACGGGCCGCGATCGGGGCACGTCAGTGGAGAAAAGTATGGCAAAGATCGTTGGCGTCTACGCGGTTCCCCACGCACCGAGTTTTGTCCGCGACGTGAAGCTGAACGGAGAGCGAGCGGAGGCGGCACAATTCTTTGCGATTGTCCGGTCACACCTGGAGCAGGCCAAGCCCGACGTGATCGTCACGATCAACAATGATCATTTCAACACGTTCTTCTTCGACACATGGCGGACTTTCGCGATCGGCATCGCCGAGCAGACAGCCGGTCCAAATGACCAGACGCCCGACATGCCGTGGTACGAGCTCGCAATCAACGCCTTCGCCGCCTGGGATGAGGCGGTGTGCTGAGAATGAACATCGTGCTGGTTCACACCCTCTGTCGCCGCGTTCTGCATGACCGGGACTTTCGACGGCTGATTCTGGAGAGGCGCGGGGTTGGAACCAAGGCGATGGTCGTCCCCGTTTCAGCGGCAATCCGCTTCGACTTCAGTTTCATCATCGGCATCGAGTCGATCGTGCCGTCGAGAAAGCTATGGACCGCCTAGCATGCGCTGGATGGCTATTTCACCGGTCAAAGCGATTGGCGGGCTTCGACCATGGATGTCGCGAACGCATGCGATCGTTCGCTGCGCAACTAACTGAAAAAGACACGCAATGTCAAAAGCGTCAGACCGCTTTGACGAAGAGTGAGCTACAATTGTGACAGAAGTGCCGCGTGTTTCAAGAATTCTTACATCCTCGGTCGCAATTGACAATGGCCAAAAGTTGTCATGCCGGCGTGCGAACATTAGCATTTAATACAAGGAATTTGTGATGGTGTCGGGTAGGTTAGCGGGGCAAGTGGCTATTATTACCGGCGGCGGGGGCGGCATCGGGGAAGCAATTGCTTTGGCATTTGCGCGAGAGGGATGGGGCAGTCGTGGTAGCCGACCGCGATGAGGAGCCGAGTAGAGCTGTTGCAACAAAGATAAACGAAGAGGGCGGCCGGGCCATGGCCTTCGCAGCCGACGTCACAAAAGCAGCGGACGTTCGGCGTCTTTATGAAGCGGTAATCGGATTGATCGGACGAGTCGATATTTTAGTCAACAACGTGGGCGGCTATGGGAAGATCAAGCCCACTTGGGAGATCGACGAAGATGAATGGGACCAGATCGTCGCGCTGAATGTCAAATCGGCTTTTCTATGCAGCAAGATTGTGATCCCTGCGATGTTGGAGCAGAGGAGTGGGCGAATCATTAACTTTTCTTCGCTCGTTGGAAGGGCCGGTGGTGTCATCTCTGCCGCACATTATGCGGCTGGGAAGGCGGCGCTACGGGGATTTACCTGGCATCTGGCGGCCGAACTTGGTCCACACGGCATTACGGTCAATGCAATCGCTCCGGGGATTACCAGGACAGAGCGTCTTACTCGTGTCCGGGACGAGGAGGATATTGCGGCGCTTTCGACCAAAATCCCCCTTCGCCGACCTGCCGAGACGAAGGAGATTGCCGAAGCGGCGGTGTTCTTGGCGAGTGAAGCTGCCTCTTACATAACCGGGGCGACGCTAGACGTGAATGGCGGGCTTGCCATGCTGTAGCACTGGTTGCTGTTGATTTTCGCCGAGAGTTGGGTTCTTCCGCATACTGCGTGGAGGGTGGGGTTGTATTCGATGGCGAGATCGGTGAGTGAACTGGGCTCACATCCGTCTACAGCATCGTACAGCTGGTCTACCGCTCCAAGCAGTATGAGGATCATTTCAACGACTATAAAGTTTCCAGTCTGACCATGCGCGATCACTGGAAGTCAGGGCTTCAGGATAGTGCCTTCGGCCCGGCGCACCTTCAAATCGTTTAATGACAAGACAATTGTAAAATCGTACTGAGCGTTGATCCACTCAGGGACGAGGATTGGGAGCTGCCACGCGATTAGGGTCGGAAGGATCCCGTGTCCGGTTTCCCCAAGAATGTCAGGGGCATTTTACGTCGCTAACGCCCCGGTCATCGCCAGGCACGTCCCTCAGAGTGGGTAGCGCAACCGGGATCAGCTGCGGCCGTCATTCCGTTCTTTGCGGGCAGCGAAGATAGCATTGGATTTCCATGGAAAATACCAGCCGTACAAGTGTTCGGAGCTGGACAGTTACAGTTAAGGCGGGTGCTGACCATTCAGTTACGGGTGGTATGACCAGCCGAAGGCCCGCTCTGACGGATCAGCCCTCCGCATGGGCGCTGCCGGATAGTCTTGCGGACCGCACCTACCAATACCTGGAGCAAGATATAACCACACTGCGTATTCCACCAGGCACTGTTCTATCGGAAGCGCTCCTTAGCAAGCAGTTTGGGATTGACCGCACCCCGGTTCGCGACGCCTTGCAGCGCCTTGCGCGAGAGGGATTGGTTGTCATCACTCCGCGGCGCCGTTTGATGGTGCCGGAGCTTGATGCGGCGACGCAGCTCCGCCTCCTGCCTGTACGGCAGGAGTTGGAGCGTTTGTTGGTGCGGGAGGTCGCGCGATGCGCGTCAAACACGCAGTGCAAGCGCTTTCTGGGGATTGCGGCCGGCATGGACCGGTCAGCGAGACATAACGACGTCCTGGCTTTCCTGGAACTGGACCGCGAATTCAATCTCTTGCTTCTGGAAGCATGCAGGGGCGAATTCGGCGCGGCGACACTGATGCTCGTGCATGGGCTTTTGCTGCTGCATGGGCTCGCGCGCCGGTTCTGGTACGCTCATTACCAGCAGATGGCAGACCTATCGCGGATGGCGCGGCTGCGCGCTGCGGTGGCGCGGGCGGTCTCACGCAGGGATGAAAGGGTGGCTGAGGTCGCATTAGATAAGCTTGCAGATTACATCCGGGAGTTCACAAATGGGACCGTCGGCTGATCGTAATACGCAGTCACCAAGCCGTGCCGTGCCCAAGGATCGGGCCTGTCATAGAACCGAACGTGTCGTTGCGTACGGCGCAGCGAACCTACAGTCGAAGATCGGCGCCTCGGGGTGACCGGCGCCGGCTTACGGGCCGGCAGCCCGCGGGCCATCTGCTTCAGGACGTAGCTTCGGACATCACGCTAGCCTGCGCGGGCGTCCGAGGACGGGATCTCCGCGTCTATGACGTGGGTAAGGCACGTCAAACCGGAAAGAAGAGGGCAGGAGCCGTTCCGCCCTTGATTCCCTCAAACCGACTTTACCTCCCCGCCGTCCATGCGGAGTGCCGAGCCCGTCATCCAGCGGGCGCCCGGAGACACCAGGAATGCCATCAACTCGGCAATCTCTTCCGGCTCGCCGTAGCGCGCGATGCCGGCCTCCTTCGGAAAATTGGCCGTTGCCTCCGCTACCGTCATGTTGTGCAGCGACGCCCAGTGCAGGAGGTATGAGCGGCGGCGTCCGGTCATGACAGGGCCGGGCAGCACGCTATTGACCTGCACGCCGTCGGTGATGCCACGATCTGAAAACGCCTTTGCCAGTGCGACGATGGCGGCATTGATCGTGCCGACGGCGGCGTACGGCGCCTTCGGGAAGAGGGCCGAATTGCCAGACATCAGCACGACGGAGCCCTTGGCCGCCTTGAGCGCCGGCCAAGCGGCAATCGTCAGACGCCGCGCGCCGTGAAGCTTCAGCGCCAGGCCGCTTTCCCACTGCGCGTCGGTCATCTCGAACAGGTCGGTCTGTGGCACGCCGCCTGCGATGTTGAGCAGGGCGTCGATGCGACCGAAGGCTGCCAAGGTTTGATCGACCACCGTCTGCGCGACATCAGGCTGGCTCAGGTCTGCGTCTACGACCAGTGTTTCGGCGCCGGCGGTCTGCACAGCTTTTGCCGTCTGCTCCAGCTTGGCGCGGTTGCGCGCCACCAGGATCAGGGCGGAGACGTCACGTGCGAGACGTATGGCGGTCGCCTGGCCGATACCCTGGCTGGCACCCGTAACGATCGCAACGGACCCGGACATGTGCGGTCTCCTTGATTGTGAAGCCTTGGCTATCAGTCAAAGTTGCGACGTTTGATCGACCGGCAGGGCGAAGCGATGGCCGGCTCGCGGGTTCAGCGGACAAGAAAATCGCGGATCTCCGCTGCGATCTCCGCGGCGTGGGTCTCCAGCGCGAAATGCCCGGTGTCGAAGAAGCGGACGACGGCGTTCGGGATGTCGCGCCTGAAGGCCTCGGCGCCGGGCGGCAGGAAAAACGGGTCGTTCTTGCCCCACACCGCGAGAAAGGGCGGCTTATGGGTCCGAAAATAGTTCTGGAAAGTCGGGTAAAGCGCGACATTGCTTTTGTAGTCGCCGAACAGATCGAGCTGCATCTCGGCGACCCCAGGCCGGGCCAAATAGAAAGCGTCGAGCGAATATCCGTCCGGCGAGACCGCCGTCGGGTCCGGGACGCCGTGCCTGTACTGCCAAACGGTTGTCTCTGGTGTGAGGAACGCCCGCAGCGCGTCGCGATTAGCCTCGGACGGATCCTGCCAATAGGCCCGGATCGGGTTCCATCCGTCGCTCAACCCCTCCTCGTAGGCGTTGCCGTTCTGGGAGATGATCGCGGTGATCCGGTCCGGGTGCTTTGCCGCGAGCCTGAAGCCGGTCGGCGCGCCATAGTCGAAGACATAAACGGCGTAGCGCTCGAAGCCGACGATTTCGGTGAAGCGATCGATTGTCTCGGCAATCCGGTCGAAGCTATGGCCGCGGCCCGGGATGTCGGAGTTGCCGAAGCCCGGCAGATCCGGGGCGATGAGGTGGAAGCGATCGGCCAGAAGTGGGATGAGGTCGCGGAACATGTGTCCTGCACTTGGGAAACCGTGCAGCAGCAGCAACGTCGGGGCTCCCGGCGCGCCGGCCTCGCGATAAAAGATCTGGAAGCCGTCCACGTCGGCGGTTCGGTATCTGATGGCAGTCATGGCGCATCTCCTCGGATCAGGGTTTAACCTTTTCATTAAATTTAAGGGGGTTATCTAAAGCCAGATAAAGCATGTCAGATCGGTCGACAGAATGATGCGGGGCTTTCGGCCCGGACCAGGGCGATCGCCTCACGAAGCACGTCCAAGACAACGGCCGGCGCCGTCACGATCGGCGTGTGGTCGACGGCATGCGAGCGCACCTGGGCCTGCATCCGCCCGGCCATGAAGCGCTGATTGTCCGGGGTGATCATACGGTCCTGCTCCGCCACCAGGAACCAGCTCGGGCGGTCTTTCCAGAGCGGTCGCGGCACGGCAACGGTGATGCAAGCAGGTGCGATCGGCCGCTGCACCGCTCCCAGGACGGCCAGCTCTTCCGCGGCCGCGTTCTGCGCAAAGGCGGCGGCGAAGGCCGCTTCGGGCAGATAGATCAGCCCATGATTGTCAGGCGCAAGCTTGGGTCCTTGGGGGTGGGGCTCGCTGCGGTAGAACACATCCGCAACCGTCTCGCCCTCATCCGGCGCCAAGGCGGCGACGTAGACGAGCGCTCGCACCTTGTCACTGCGCGTGGCCGCAATCACCGCCCCGGCATAAGCGTGGCCGGCCAGGACGACCGGGCCCGGCACCCGTTCGAGTGCGCGATCGAGCGCCGCCACGTCGTCTTGGAACGCGGTCAAGGGCAGCGGCGCCGCCACGGCCCTGATGCCGTCGGCGGCGAGCGACTGGATAACCTTCGACCAACTCGATCCGTCGGCCCATGCGCCATGGACGAGCACAGCGCTCACATCCTTCGAGGACATTTTTTCTCCTTTCGCGGGAAGCGGGCGTTCGTAACCGCTTTGAAGCTATAAAGACGGTTAAATCTCGCGGCCATAACTTGTCAAGCGGTTTTAGAGTGGTTATTTGTGGCGCAGATCACGAAGCCGTGCGATGGCGCGCAACTGCCAAGCCGGAAAAGGAGCTAATGTTGGACCGCTGCCCCCCTGCGATTCTTGTCGGCGATACCCTCGGGCTGGACTTCCTTAATTCCGTCGCAACACCGGTCGACACCGCCATCGATTGGATCGGTGACGGCGACGGCTATCTGAGCTGGCTCCAGCAAACTCATCTCGTGCCGGCCGATGTGCTGCGGGAGGTGAGGGCGCGCGCCCTGCCCGGAGAACTCGACAAGGTCGCGGATCAGGCGCGGAACTTACGGGAATGGTTCAGGGTTTTCGTGCACCAGCATAAGGGCTGCCCGCTGACGGCGGAGGCTTTGGCCGAGCTCGAGCCGCTCAACCGTCTGCTTGAGCGCGATGAGAGCTTCACCCGGATTACTCTTCGGCCAGCGAGCCAAAGACCCTTCGAGCTTCAGGCCTTGCGCCGGTGGCGTACCCCGGACGCGCTTCTGGTCCCCGTTGGAGAGGCATTGGCGCGGCTCGTCTGCACGGAGGATTTTTCCCATGTGAAAGCCTGCGAGGGGCCGACCTGTACGCTCCTGTTCGCCGACCATACGCGGGGCCATGCGCGACGCTGGTGCAGCATGGCCATTTGCGGAAACCGAGCGAAGCAGGCAGCTCACAGACATCGGCTCAAGATGCACCAACAATAGTCCAGACGCGCATATTGCGGCAGGGAAGGGCCGGGTCGCTCACGACTTCCCGGGCATCGAGCGGCCGGCATCGTCCGGCTGGTGCAGCAAGAAGGCCAAAGCATCGTCGCAGGATTGCTCCGCCTTGAACGAGAGCAAAGCGTCGGCACGGGTCCGCCCCAGATTGACCGCGGCAATGGGCTTTCCAGCGCGCGCAGCCGCCTGGGCGAAGCGGAAGCCGGAATACACCATGAGGGAGGAGCCCACGATCAGCATGGCGTCGGCGCGCGCAAGATGCCGGGTCGCCGCCTCGATTGTCTCACGGGGCACGGTCTCGCCGAAGAAGACGACATCCGGCTTGAGCACCCCGCCGCAGCATGCGCAAGGCGGGACGACGAATGACGAGAACGCGGCACTGTCGATATCGGCGTCGCCATCCGGCGCGTCGGCCGCCTCCAGGCCGACCCATGCCGGATTGAGCCGCTCCAGTTCGCCTTGAAATTCGGCGCGCGGGGTCCGCCGCTCGCATCCCATGCAACGGATCAGATCGAGCCGGCCATGCAAGTCGATCACCCGGGTGCTGCCTGCCGACTGATGAAGCCGGTCGACGTTCTGGGTCAGCAGCAGCTCGCTCCTGTCCATGGCCTCCAGACGGGCAAGCGCGCGATGGGCGTCGTTCGGCCGGGCGCGGCCGAAGCGCCGCCACCCGATCATGCTCCGCGCCCAATAGCGCCGGCGCATCTCGTGATCGCCCATGAAGGCCTGATAGGTCATCGGCTGCGCGCGCTTCCAACGCCCATCGGCATCACGATAGTCGGGAATGCCCGAGTTCGTGCTGCAGCCGGCGCCGGTCAGGATGAAGAGGCGGCGGTAGCGATCGACAAAGTCACGGAGACTAACGGGTGGCATCATAAAGGGAGCTTAGCGCCGCCGACTGTCCGCTTCCAGGATCGGTATCATGACCGCATTGGGTACAGAGAGTTGCCTCCTCCCGCTGCTATTCCCGTACCCGGCTGCAGCGCGAGGACGGCGCCCCGGACCTGCCCATGCTCCGATCTCGCGACGCCTGTCCTCCGGCCCGGCGCCGCAGCCGGCATCATTTCGGTGTGCTTGCAACAATGCTTTGCCTGGACAAAAGATCGCGCGGCGCGATACTTTCACGTTCCGAAAGCGCAACGCTGCCAAAAAGGGCAAGAAACCATGGCAACCACCAGCGCGAGCCGCCGTAACCTTCTCGCGGTGGCGATTGCGGGCGTCGGCACCGGCCTTGGCACGGTACTCAGCCCAGACGCCGCGCGCGCCGGCACCGATGCGGGCCAAGCCGCGGCTCCGCCGGATATGGCAGCCCGCATCCAGGGTTTCATCCCAGATATGGAAGCCGAAATCCTGCGCGGGATGAAACTCTTCGATGCGCCGGGCCTTGCTATCGGAATTGTCTGTCAAAACGAGCTTGTCTATGCCCGTGGCTTCGGGGTGGGCAGCCGCAAAACGAATGCCCCGGTCGGCACCCGTACGGTGTTTCAGATCGGCTCTACCACCAAGGCTTTTCTGGCCGCGACACTCGCCATGATGGTCGAGCGCGGACATATGCGATGGGATGACCGCGTCGTCGATCTCGACCCCGACTTCGCGCTGAGCGACCCTTGGGTGACGCGGGAATTCCGTATCTTCGATCTCCTCGCCCAACGCTCCGGCCTGCCGCCCTATGCGAATGACGGGCTCGGCATGTTCGGGCTCGATCAGGCGGCGCTCATTCGCTCCTTGCGCTATGTGGAACCGGTCTCAAGTTTCCGCTCGAGCTTTGCCTACACCAATATCACCCATATGCTCGCCGGGCGGATTGTGGCGAAAGCAGCCGGCGAGGCGGATTGGAACGCCGTTTTGCAGAAGGAAATTTTGACCCCGCTCGGCATGACGCGGTCGAGCGTTACGGCGACGGCAATCACATCCGCGCCCGATCACGCGGACGGCTATCTCTGGTCGCCCTCCGGGCCGGTGGACGTGCCCTTCACCCAGATCTTTCCCTACGATTTCGGCGGCGCCGGAGACCTCAACTCCACAGTCGAGGATATGGCGCAGTGGCTTCGCCTGCAGATCGGCAATGGCAGCCTGGGCGGCCACACCTATGTCTCTCCGGCGGGCATGGCGGCGACGCGCACGCCAAAGGTTTCGGTGTCCGAGACGCAATCCTATGCCCTTGGCTGGATCGTGCGCCGATCCGCGAATGGCACGGTGATCTGGCATAATGGCGGCACCAGTGCCTTCGGCGCCTTCGTTGGCTTCCTGCCGGATCACGGGGCCGGTGTCGTCATTCTTACCAATACCACCAATGTCGGCCTGCCCGATGCCATCGGCACCTGGGTGACGGACCGGATGCTGGATAACCCCGCGCTCGACTATGTCGGCACCATTCTAAAGCGGGCTCAGGATCAGGCGGCGAAAAGCGCGCAAACCTTTGCCCGGCCAGCAGACCCCCGGCCCACACCGCCGCTTTCACCGCTGGCGGGCCATTTCGCCAATCCCGCGATCGGACGCGCCTCCGTCGCCGTCGACGGCACGCGCCTGGTCATGACTCTGGAAGGGACCGGCGCGCGCCTTTCCATCGAGCCTTGGGATGGCGATGTCTTCACCGCTCGGCTGCTGGGGGAGGGCCGCTTCGCGAGCATCGCCGCCAATCTCGGGCCCGCGCCGAACGCCTTCATGCAGTATCAGATCGGCGATGGTGGTGGGCTCGATCGCCTCAAGCTGGCGATGGATGACGGCCAAGCTTACGTGTTTGACCGCACACCGGCGACGTCTGGACAGTAGGGCGGCCTCGGCGCTGGCGGCAGGCGGCTGCCAGCGCGGCGTCGGGTTTCGGCGCGATCCCTCGTAATCGGCTCGCCATGCGGCGAGGGCCGTCCGTTTCCGGAGCAAGTCCGATCAGGCGCCGATGTGCCGAAGCGGCTTACCGGACATCAGGTTCGCCTCGATACGTTCGAGCGTCACCCCCTTGGTCTCCGGCACGAAGAAAATCGTGAAAAGGAAGAACAACGCGTTGAGGAGCGCGTAGAAGCCGAAGGTAATTCCGGAACCCCAGCTGGTCAGCATGGTCAGGAAAGTGAGGCCGACGACGAAGTTCGCGACCCAGTTGGTGAGCGTGGACGCGGCGATGCCGAAGTCGCGCCCCTTGGTCGGCTGCACTTCCGAGCAGAGCACCCAGATCAGCGGCCCCGCGGACATCGCAAAGCCCGTGATGAACATGAGCAGCATGATGACCGCGAAGATCTGTATGGCGAAGCTCAGATGGCCGAGGCTCAGCAGGTAGCCGAGAATGCCCATGCCGAGGAACATGACGACGAAGCCGGTGAGCAGTACCGGCCGGCGGCCCCAGCGGTCGACGAACCCTATGGCGATGAAGGTCGCGAGCACGTTCACGAGGCCGACGATCGCCGTGCCCCAAAGCTCGGCGTGGCCATGAAACCCCGTTGCCGCAAAGATGCGCGGGGCATAATACATCACGACATTGATGCCCGTGAGCTGCTGGATGATTTGCAGCGCAATACCCAGGAAGACCGAGCGGCGGAAATTGCTGTTCTCACGGAACAGCGACCAGCCGACCTGCGGGCGGCGCAACTGTTCCTCGATTTCATTGTATTCGGTGTCAGCGCGCTGCCTGCTGCCACGCAGCTGCGTCAGAACCGCACGCGCTTCCTGGCCCTTGCCGCGCATGAGCAGCCAGCGGGGGCTATCGGGCAGGCGGATGACGCCGAGCAGGAAGAGGACGCCGGGTACCGCGACAATGCCCAGCATCCAGCGCCACGCACCGATATAGGCCAAGAGCATGTCGGAAATGAAAGCGACCAGGATGCCGATCGTGATCATCAGCTGGTAGGTGGAAATCATGGAGCCCCGCTTCTCCGGCGGGGAAATCTCGGAAATGTAGAGCGGCGCCGTGAAGGTTGCGATGCCGATAGCGACCCCGAGCACGACGCGGGCGGCTATGAGCGAGCCAATCGACCAGGAACTGGCGCAGAAGAGGGAGCCGATGACAAAAACCACGGCCCCGAGAACCAGGGAAACCTTCCGGCCCAGGCGAAAGGACAGCACGCCGGCGACAAGGGCACCCACGGCGGCGCCGAACATCATGCTGCTGACGATCCATTCCTTCGCAGTATCGTCAGCGTGAAATGCGCGGCCGATGAAACTCAGCGCCCCGGAAATAACGCCAATGTCGAGGCCGAACATGAGTCCGGCGAGGGCTGCCATGCCCCCGGTGAAAAAACTGTACCTGTACGCTTGTCTTCAATGGCGTTGCAAGTGGCGCTGATGTACCTCATGTCACGATTTTCCATCCCTGAACGGGATATATCCTATCTCCAACCTCGTCCGCAATGCGTTCCAGCCATTGCGTATGCCCTGATACCAATCTACCCAAGTTATTTGAGTCCACATCAGATCTCAGCCTGATGCAAAAATGTCATTCCAACCGTCATGTTGACCGGTTTTGCCGGTTTTCGCGCCACCTGGCGCATTGGTGAAGGAACCGGCCGTGCCGATCAGGAAGAGTGTCTTGCCGGGACTTCATCCATCCGGCTCCAGGCAGTAACTCACCTTCAGATGTCGCTTCAGCATTTGCTATTTTTTCTCGCCCCCCGATGGTCCCGCCGCACTCTGCCCACCGGCGGTCGTCACTGGTGCAGCCGGTCCCCCTTGGCACCCGGCCAACCGCACCCCCGGTCGCTCCCGAGCCCACCATTTAGAAGTTTTTTGAGGGGTGAAATGGAATCAGACGATCAGGAGCCGCCAAATGGCAGGGCGGTTCATGAACCAGTCGTTGAAATTCCACAGACCACTGCACTTTTCACGCCCAGCCAGGATGCAATGATGATTTGCAATTCAACGGCTTGCAATGGCGCGCTCGTTCGGATCAGTTCTATCGGTTTTGCGGTGCCTGAAACCGGCTCACCGTCAGCGACTACCGCCGCTGCGGCGATCAGAGGACAAAGACATGAACGACCGCGCCCTCGCCAGCACGGCGTTGCCGACGACAGAACTCCACCAACTGCGTGCCGTGGTGCACGTCCGGCATGTGGAGAGCGGCTCATGACCTGGCGGGCAATTGTGACCGAGGCCAGTTCAACGAGGCAAAGCAGAATTTCCTAACCATCCCGTTTGAAAGTATTCAATCCGATGTCTACCACCAGCGCAGCGCATGAAGACACACCCCTTGCCGTTCCAGCGAAGACGTTGCCTGTCCCGACCGCCGATGTCAGCCCTGGGGCCCAGGCTCTCATTGCGAGACCGCTCAATCTTGACTGGAACCTCCGCTGGAGCACTGCCGAAGAGGCGGGTGCATACGCGCAGAGACGGGCGGCTGAAACCTTGAAAATGCTGCCTGCGATGCGCGAGCGGTTGAAGGTAACGTCGGAAGCCACGACCATTGACGGCGTCCGCGTTCACATACTTACGCCGGATAAGATTTCTCCCGAGAACCAGGACAAGGTACTGATCCATCTCCATGGCGGCTGCTACCTCATGTTCCCCGGGGAAGCGGGCACAGTAGAGGGCCTGATAATGGCCAGTGCTGGACGGTACAAGGTCGTCTCGGTTGACTATCGTATGCCGCCCGAAGCATTTTTCCCGGCAGCCGTGGATGATGCGGTCACCGTCTACCGATCATTGTTGAAGACAACGCCAGCCCGCAATATTGGTGTGTTTGGCACTTCGGCGGGTGGAGCTCTGACCCTCGAACTCGTGCTGCGCGCCCGTGATCAGGGAATGCCAGTTCCCGGTGTGCTATCGTCAGGCACGCCCATGTCAGACGTGACCAAGACTGGCGACAGTTTCTATACCAACGATATGATCGACAATGTGCTCGTATCTCCCGACGGCTTCTGCCAGGCGGCGACGCAACTCTACTCAAATGGCCACGATCTCGCAGACCCGCTGCTTTCACCCGTATACGGCGACATGCACGGTTTCCCGCCGACCATACTCACTACGGGCACTCGGGACCTGCTTCTGAGCAATACAGTCCGTGTCCACCGCAAGCTGCGACGTGCGGGTGTAGAAGCCGTGCTCCAGGTGTTTGAGGGTGCTTCGCACGCGCACTACATGCAGGATGATACCATGCCGGAGAGCAAAGAGGCATTTGGCGAGATCGCCGCATTCTTCCGATCTCACCTTGGAAAAGACACGCAAGCCTCCTAGCCCTCCACGCCAGTCACCCTCAATCATCCGTCAGGATCGAGGCTCAGTGCCGGCCGGGCGCGGCCGGCACTGAGCCTCGATCCTGACGCGTTGCCGCCCTGTCCTGGCAGTGAGTAAACCACTGAGTTTTCGTCGGTCAGCCGTGTCGGGTTGAGTGCGGCAGCGAGCGACCATTTCAGCGGCTTGCGCCCCCAGCGATCCAGGTTGTTTCGCCTCGCGAGGCTGGGCGTCACCAACGCACGCCTCATGGGTGCTATACATCGCCTGTCTGGGCCGTTACTGAAAAGAAGGCTCATTTCATATCTCTGCCGTCAGATTTTTGCTCATCCACGCAGGAACCGAACAAGGCTGAGTAACCTTGAACCTAGACATCGTGACGCACTTTGACGCGCCGCTGGCCAATCTGCTGCTGGCCACATTTGTGCTTGTTGCCGCGGCAGCCGTCGCCCGGTTACGACCGCATTGGCCACTTTGGCTTCGTATTGTCTGGCGTTTCTCGGTTTTCGCGATCCTGACGCTCTTGGTTGACCGGCTCTTAGGCTCGCCGCTTCACCCTCATTTCAGTCCAGTCTACTCCGGAACGGCTACCTGGGAACATGTCATCGAAGTGGGCTGGTGGATGCTGGCCGCGGGCGTGGCAATCAGCCTCGTCCGACTATTGGTGGTATTGGAACATCGGCCGCGGGAAACTCAGATCGTCTCTGATCTCATAGCCGGCGCCATCGCCATTGCCACTCTGCTCGCGATTGTGAATTTCGTGCTGGGCGTGCCCATTGCCGGCTTGCTGGCAACCTCCGGGGTGATTGCCATCGTGCTCGGCCTCGCCTTGCAGAACACGCTGGCCGATGTGTTTTCCGGTATCGCGGTCGGTATCGAGCGGCCCTACAAGGCCGGAGACCTGCTCTGGATTGAAGGCGATATCGAAGGGCATGTGATACAGGTCAATTGGCGTTCCACCCATATCGCGACCGGTCATGGCAATATCGCCATCGTGCCGAACAGCGTTGTGGCCAAGGCGCGGCTCATCAATCGCAGCCTGCCGGTGCCGACCAGGCGTGATGCTGTCGAAATCACGATCGACCCCTCGGTCGCCCCTGAACGCTGCATGGAGGTTTTGCTTGTGGCGGCGCAGGCAGCCCTTCTGCCCTTGGCAAGCCCGGCGCCCAGCGTTTCTTGCACCGGCATCTTCCCAGAGGGCCTGCGCTACGGCGTTTCTTATGCGGTTGCGTCCAGCGACACTTTGGTCGCGGCGCGAACCGAAGTTCTGTCACAGATCCATCGCCACCTGTTCTATGCCGGCATCGGCTTCGCGATGGCACCGGGTGAGACCCGGCTTACCTCTCCGCCCGCGCCCACTCCGGTCGATATCCTGGCGCAATCCGATCTCTTCAGCGCGCTGCCGATCGAAGACCGGGGGCTTTTGGCGAAATATTTCAAAGAAGCTTGGCTTGCGGCGGAGGAGCCGCTGTTCGTCGAAGGTGGGACGCCGGAATATCTCTTCCTGATCGCGAGCGGGGTTGTGGAGATCACACGGCACCGTCCGCCAGGCCGACGCATCATACGGCGCATGAGCCCCGGCGAAAGCTTGGGCGCGGTTGGCCTCATCACCGGTACGCCCTATGGGGCGACCGCCACCGCGCTGACCGCCGTCAAGGTCTTCCGTCTCAACAAGACGGATATCGCTGCGGCCATTGCCGCCGCGCCGGGTCTCGCTGTCGGGCTGGAAGAACTGGCCCATCGCGGCCAACTGGCGCTGGCGCGCGATTCCGCAATGGAAGATTTCCATCCGCAGGAAGCGCCGGATGCATTGCGTTCGCGGCTGCGCGATTTCCTGCGCCTCCTCATGCGCTAGGATTCCGCGTCAAACGTTGCTGCCAGACCTGGCGACCCAAGAGAAGGTCCTATGTTGGCGATTGGGTTGGTCGCGTTGGGGGGACCGAAGGATCGCCCGGACTATTTGACTACTGCTGCCGTCGGCGCGGTGTGCGCAGGCAATTGCCGCTCGATGAAGAAAGCGGGTTCCTTTCGTTGCCGCCACAACGCAGGCAGGAGTTCGGCCCAGGCAGCCCAAACCCCAGGATAGGGTGGCGGGCAATCCGCCTTTATGAGTTCATGAAGCTCGGGCAGGCGGTAGAACGGCACCATGGGAAACATGTGGTGCTCAATATGATAGTTCATATTCGCATAGAGAAATCTGAAAACGGGATTCATGATGACGGTTCGCGTGTTCAGGCGATGATCGAACACATCTTCGTTCAGTCCGGCATGCTGTGTGAGATTGAACAGTTGGCAAAAACAGCCGCCGTAGAAGCGCGGCAAAACCACGAACATGGCGGGCAGGATGCTGCGCGTGACCAGGCAGGAGATGACGACGAGCAGGATGATGGCAAGGTAGACGCGGGATGCCCAGATCACTGGACCGCGGTGTTCATCCGGCACGAAATCCTTGCCATCTTCGGTGAGTTCGCCTGTCGCGTTTCTCATCAGCCTCCGCAGCTGCACGAAACCATCATGCAAAAAGAAGAAATCCAGGAATTGCGAGGCAATGTCCGGGGGCCTTGGCGCGGCAATTTCAGGGTCCTTGCCCACCAGAATGGTGTGGGTGTGGTGGCGGCTATGGCTCCAGCGGTAATAGAAGCCTTCCCTGAGCGTCATGAAAGCGCAGAGGTGGAAGAGGGTTTCGTTCAGCCAGCGCGTGCGGAAGGCGGTGCCGTGTGAAAGCTCATGATGGCGGTGGTCCGCCACCGCATAGAGCACGCCGTAGACGAAAAAGGCGGGCACCGCCCACCAACTCCCCCAGCTGAAGAATGCAATGACGCCGGCGAGCGTGAGCAGCCCGAGCCACAGGCCGAAGAACCGCAAAGCCGGCGCATCCGACCTGCGGATCAGCTCTTTCAGTGTCTTGCGGCTGATCGGGCAGGCATACCAGACAGCGCTGACCGCCGCGCCGAGGTCTCCCCCGGCATCAGGGGTGTCGCTGCCCGCGCCACTGCCCCGCAGCGCATAGTTCTTCCAGGTTTGTTTCATGTTGCACCCTCCCGCTGAGGTCTCTACCACCCTCGGGTTGGCCCGAGTGCAATACTGCGGTATTTTCTCTCAAACCTCTCAGAGAAGGGGATTTGAAATGAAAGAATCTCGCAAATCAGGGCGCGGGCCACGCCTGACGGATTTAGCCCGCGCGGCGGGTGTGAGCGTCTCGACCGTTGACCGCGTCATCAATGGCCGTGATCCCGTGCGCGCACCAACCGCGGAAAAGGTCGTGCAGGCTGCCAAAGCCCTCGGTTTCAGGGGGGCGCCGACGATGACGCGCCACGGGTCGGTAGAACGGCCAACGCTGCGTCTCGGCTTTTTGTTGCTGCAGAAGCACCAGGATTTCTATCGCACGCTCGCCCAGGAAATTCTGCACGCGGCCAAGGCATGCCCCACCGCCCATATTGTGGCCCGGATTCTTCACGCCGAGAATCTGGCGCCCACCTTTGTCGCGGGGCAGATCAGGGCGCTTGGCAAGGAGTCAGACGCCATAGCCGTCGTCTCCGCCAATCATGGGCTCGTGTCCGCGGCATTGGAGGAATTGGCCGCGCGCCAGGTCGCGGCTTTCGGATTGATCTCAGAGATCAATGCCGCCGCCCGGATCGGCTATGTCGGGCTTGATAACCATGCCGTGGGCCGCACGGCGGGCTGGTTCGTGTCCCAGATGGCGAAGATGCCGGGGAAGGTGGCGGTCCTCGTCGGCACCCACCGTTTTCGCTGTCAGGATTTAAACGAAAGCGGTTTCCGGTCTTACTTCCGTGAACATGCCCCACAATTCGAGGTCATCGAGCCCGGCGCTACTCTGGAAGATGCAGCCGCCGCGGCAGAGCTTGTTCGCCACCTCCTGCAGCGGGAGCCGGACCTCCGGGGCCTCTACGTCGCGGGCGGCGGCATTGACGGCGCAGTCTCCGCACTGCGTGAATGCCCGCATGCCGCGTCGATCGTGGTGGTCGGGAACGACCGCACTGGCGCCGCACATCAAGGCTTGCTGGATGGCCAGATCCGGCTGCTTCTGTGCCACCCTTTGCCCGCCCTCTGCAGCACTCTGATCAACCGGATGGCGGATGTCGTGCGCGGCAACGGTGATGCCCTTGCGCCTTGTTTTCTCAACATTCAGATAGAGACACCGGAGAACATCAAGTAGCCTGGCACAGCCCGCCATCGCCCGCCGGTGTCCGGCGCTGATGGCGGTACGGTTCCGGGTTGATATTAAATCGATTGACGTACAGTCTCTGTGCAAAGACAGAGCGCGAAAGGAGCGCCGGCTTTGGGAGACATCATTCTCGTCGATCCGCTGCCGCGGACGCTCGGCCTGATCTGCGATGCCGAGACACGCGCCCGTTTTGATCGCCTCGGGACAGTGGTCATATCCGAAGACCGGCCCATGCCGGACGAGATGGTCGACCGGCTTCTGCCCGAAACCGTGCTCCTGATCGGCCAGACTGCGATGCCGAAAGAGCGCCTGGAGCGGGCGACGAGGCTGCGCGCCATCATCAATGTCGAGACCAATTTCCTGCCGAACATCGATTATGCGGCCTGCCAGGCCCGTGGCATCTGGGTGCTGACGCCGGCGGCCGCCTTCGCGGCGCCGGTCGCGGAAGCGGCCCTCGGCATGGCGATCGACCTCGCCCGCGGCATCACGGCAGCCGACCGCAGCTTCCGCGCGGGCGGCGAGGCCTACGGGCTGGACGGCAACCGGGAGACCTTCCGCTTTGCCGGATCGACCGTCGGAATCATCGGTTTCGGCGATCTCGGCCGAGAATTCCGCCGCCTCATCACCCCCTTTGACACCGAGGTCCTGGTGCATGATCCCTGGCTGCCGCCGGAGATGATCCGGCGCCACCAGGCCACGCCCGTCGGGCTTGACGATCTCCTGCGGCGCGCCCAGGTCATCGCGATCTTCGCCGCGGTGACGAGTGAGAACCAGGGTTTCCTGGGATCGCGCGAGTTCGCTCTCATGCGGCGCGGCGCGGCCGTGCTGCTGATGAGCCGCGCCGGTGTCGTTGATTTTCCGGCTTTCCTCGACGCCGTCCGGCGCGGCCATATTCGCGCCGCCACAGACGTGTTCCCTGAGGAGCCTGTCGCGGCGGACGATCCTGTGCGGAGCCTCTCCGGCCTGCTGCTCTCGGCCCATCGCACCGGGGGCACGCGCGATGCCTTTCATGCCATCGGCCGCATGACCGTCGCGGATTGCGAACTGATCCTCCGCGGTTTGCCGCCGCAGCTCTGCCGCCGGGCAGATCCCGGCGTCGCCGAGCGTCTGCGCTCCAAGCCTGTCACCCTCTCCTGATGGCGATGCCCGGCCGGGACAAAATTGAAAATCGATTTTCTGGGACCGCGGTCCCGACCATGCGGGATGTGGCGGAGCGCGCGGGCCTAGCCCCTGCCACCGTCTCCAATGTCCTCTTCGGGATCGATCAACCGCACCGCTGTCTTCCGCGCCCTTATCCGGACGGGGTACCACGGACCCATTACTTTTGAATCCTTCTCGTCCCGCGTCGTCGGCCAGCCGCCCGCTCAGAGCTCGATGACATGTCCCTGAACTGATGTCGATCCTGCGGCCAGGCGGCTCGCGACACCGCCCACCTGGCAATGCCCGCCCCGGTCATGATAGAGCCGGTCCTCATGGCGCTCCGCAACTGCGAACGGGCAGGGCGCTTCTCCTCTGCGGAAAGAGCGACATTTTGGCCTGAACACATTATGGCCGTTCAAGATTCGCTTTTCAGTTCAACAAAACTTGATTGTGCGGATAGATATAAAAAATTGCCACTCGGGGCAATGACGTTGTGTGATCCATGGATATGTCGCGGCCGGACGAAGATTTGCCCGTCGAAACCGCACTCTCCGGCAAAAGGTTGCTTTTGAGATCACCCCAACAAAGTCAAAAGGTTTTGAGGTAAGCCTCATTTGATATTTCCTTATGTTAATGTCACGGGCACGATTTTGTTATGAAAAAAAGTTTTTAACGAGATTTCCGAAGATGTTCTTTGTTGTGAGTTCACACAACAAGACACGGGCACTACATAGGAACGAGATAGGCAAGCGTTCTGTCAGCTGTGATGACTGAGGCGCATCTGTGGACGACGACGGCAGCGGGGACAATTTTCTGCTGTTCAATTGAGTCTTCATCCATTGCTGCGCATCACCACGGACAGGAACGCATGCGCGCCTGATCGACATATGTACTGCCATTTGTTCACAACTTTTTAAATGAGACCAGATATGCTGAATTCTGCAATCCGTCGGTACAAGCTTCATGCCCTGGCCGCATTCGTCGCGATTGGCGTCGCTGCGCATCACGCGTCGGCGGCGCCCTTGCCGGTCGTCAGCCCGCTCTCGGTCACTCAGACCAGCGGCGTGACCCTTTCTTCTGACAACGAGGTTCTTCCCAGCCAGCGCCCGCGCTATCTGTCAGGCAGCGCTGGTACTGTGAATTCGCGCTTCGGGAAGACCCCGGGAACCCCGAACGACTGGGGCCTCACCCATGTCACGCCGACCGAAGGTTTCGTCTACCTGCGGCCGGGTGAGACCTATGCTACGGCCGGGGATCAAGACCTCGGTTCACGTGCGGCGGGTGCTACCCATGGACATGCGCTGCCCTCCGGCGGGGTCGGCTGAAGCTTCGCCCGATCAGGCAGGTAACGTCTGATCGGGCGAAGCCGCTTGCCAGGCATCATGCAGGAAGGGGTATCCGCAGCATCAGCGGATACCCCTTCGCCCGTTTCCGTGAATACCGAAGCTGCCTTATCAGCCAGCGGTCGTCAGATTATCGACTGCAGGGGATTCGAGCTTCTTGGCCGAGGGAACGCCGTCCGCCTGCAACGGGCCACCCGGCAGTATGGCCTTGACAGGTGGCAGTGCCGCGGTTGACCAGCCACCGCCCAAGGCGCGGATGAGGTTGACGGATGCTTGCAGCTGCGCGGTTTGCACCTCGACAGTCGCGATATCCGCCTCCAGCGCCATCTCCTGGGCAATCACCACGCTCAGGTAGTCAGTCAAGCCCCCGGTATAAAGCGTCAACGAGAGGTTCTGGGCCTTTTCAGCCGCGTCCCAGGCGCGCTGCTGTTCCTCACCCTCTGTGGCCAGCTTCTCTGTCAGCGTCAGCTGGTCCTCGACGTCCTGGAAGGCCGCGAGCACGGTCGCGCGATACTGGTCACGTGTTTGCGCATAGGCTGCCCAGGCATCTTGCAAGGCAGCTTGTCTCAAGCCGCCTTCGAACAGCGGCATGGCGATTGCTGCCCCCACCGACCACATGCTGTTCGGCAGGCTGAGGAGATTGAACCCGTTATCCTGAAAGCCGCCAATGGCACTGATGGTTCCGTTCGGGTAGAAGGCCGCGCGTGCGACCCCGATGGTGCGGTTGGCGGCCGCCATGGTACGCTCTGCCTCGGCGATATCCGGCCGCCGCTGAAGTAGTTGATCAGGCACGCTCATCGGTACGGCCGGCAAGGATGCAGGAACCTGGTCCTGCGACGGCAGCGCGAAGCTGCTCGCGGACAGGCCGACCAGATCCGCGATGGCATGCTGCATCAGGGCGCGGTCGGATTGGGTCGCTGTCAGCTGCGCCTGGGCCGAGGCGAGCTGGCTTTCGGCTCGCGCCACATCGAGGCCAGAGGCGAGGCTGTCTTTCAGGCGCATCTCTGTGATGCTCACTGCCTTTTGATAGCCCCCAATCGCCTGCATGTAGACGGCTATCTCCTCATCAAGCCCGCGCAACGCGAAGTAATCGTCTGCTACCTCGGCCTCAAGGCTAAGCTGAACCAGTGCCCCGTCTGCCGCCGTCGCTTGCGCCATGTTCTTTTGCGCGCGCACGCGGTTGCCGATCTCGCCCCAGAAATCCGGTTCCCAGGAGGCGGTCGCCTGGATGATGTTCGAGGCTTCGTAGTTCGATGTCGTGGCTGCGCCACGAAACAGGCGGTACATGGACTGCTTGTTGTCGGAGACGCTGGCACCCGCGCCAAGATCAG
The DNA here is from genome assembly GCA_963834475.1 of uncultured Alphaproteobacteria bacterium. Lineage (GTDB taxonomy): Bacteria > Pseudomonadota > Alphaproteobacteria > Acetobacterales > Acetobacteraceae > Acidisoma. The sequence continues at coordinate 76,683 of CAWIBZ010000007.1, forward strand.
GATAGAGGCCGGCGGCGGCTTCGGCCGCGTACTCGCGCGAGCGCAAATACTGCGTTTCCGCGAACGCAAGGTCCGGATTACGCTCTGCGGCCTGCTGTTCTAACCCGTTCAACGTCGGGTCCTTGAAAGTCTCCCACCATGATCCGCGTTTGATCGCCTCCTCGGGGGTAGCGACAGTGAACCCGCCCGCGCCCTGATAGCTGGCCGGCAGGATGAAATGCGGCGGATGGTAGGCTGGGGCGAGGCTACAGGCCGAGAGCGCGCAGGTCGTCAGCAGGAGGCCGCTGCGGAACCATGTCATTGGCTTAGTTCCGCGACGCAACCAAAGCGCCCTTCGTCGGGGCGGGCGGCCGGGTTTCGCTCGCGGGCAGGCGTATCGCGTCTGCGCCCGGAACGACCGCCACCGGCTCACCATCGAGCAGACCGTCCGACGGGTTGTCAATGACACGATCGGTTGCGCTTACACCGCTTGTGACCTGAACGGTATTGCCGAGATTGAGGCCAAGCGTGACGTTCTTCAGCACCACCTTGTTGTCGGGGCCGACCACGGCCACCTGCATGCCTTGCGCCCGGAACAGCAGCGCCTGCTCGGGCAGGGTCAAGCTATTGTTATCGGCGGGCACCTCCAGATGCACATCGGCATAGGTGCCGGGCCAGATCTTGCCCTGCGGGTTGGGTACTTCGAGTTCCACGGTGACTGTACGGGTCATGGGATCGAAGGCATGAGCGGTCGTGAGCACGTTTGCGTCAAAGAGTTTGCCAGGAAATTGCGACAGGGTGAGAGTCGCATGCATGTCCGGCGACAATGAGCCAGAGTAGTCCTGCGGCACGGCGACGAAGACGCGCATCCGGCTCATATCGGCGACCGAGAACATTTCCGTGGCTGTGCCTGTTGGCCCCACGTTCCCGCCGCCGGCATTCACGTAATTGCCGACATCGGTTGTGCGGGAGGTCACGGTGCCATCAAATGGCGCGACGACATTCTTGAAGTGTTCCATGGCGGCATAGCGGGCCACATCATCCTTTGCCGCCTGTACCTTGGCCTGTGCGGCCACTGCATCCGCGCGCTCGACATCGACCTGCTGCTGCGAGACTGCCTCTGTGCCCGAAAGCGCCCTGAAGCGGGTCGCCGTGAGGGCCGCGAGTTGTGCCTGTGCCTGTGCGACGGCCAGTTGCGCCTGGGCCGCCGCATATTGCTCATCCAATCCCGGCGTCTCAATCGTCGCCAGGAGATCGCCGGCCTTCACCCGCGCGCCGTAATCCTTGTACCAGCCTTTCACATAGCCCGAGACCTGGGCGTAGATCGGCGTCTGGTACCAGGCATTGATCGTGCCCGGAAGATCCAAGGTCTGTGTCGCCGGGCCGGGCTGGGGATAGACCACCTGAACCGGCGGTATGGCTTCCGCGGCGCTGGTCACCCGCATGGCGGCAAGCGTTTTCTCTCGGCTGCTCACGCCGGTTACGACAACAGCTGCGGCACCCGCCATGACAGCCACCCCAATCAGGGATCCTCGCATCTTGCTCACGCCGGCGTTCCTTTCGAGGCGTCTGGGGTTTTGTGAAGCAGCGCGAACACACACGGGATAAGAACCAGTGTCGCAACTGTTGCAAATAGAAGCCCGCCAATCACTGCCCGGCCCAGAGGTGCGTTCTGTGTTGCGGAGAGGGCCATCGGCAGCATGCCCACGATCATGGCAAGCGCCGTCATGATCACAGCGCGCAGGCGGCCCGCTCCAGCCTCGATCGCGGCGCGCACTGGGTCGCCATGGACGGCGAGGCGTTCGCGGGCAAAGGCCACGACGAGGATCGAGTTTGCAGTGGCAACACCCATGCACATCAACGCGCCGGTCAAGGCGGGAACCGACAAGGTGGTGCCTGTCGTGAACAGCGCCCAGACAATGCCGGCGAGCGCCATCGGCAGGCCCGCAATGATAATGAAGGGATCCAGCCAGGACTGAAAGTTGACGACGATGATGAGGTAGATGAGCACGATGGCGAGGCCGAGACCGCCGATCAGCTGGGCATAGGCGCTCGCCATCGTCTGACCCTGGCCGCGGAGGGAAACCAGGGAGCCGCGCGGCGCATCGGCGCGCATCTTGTTGACAACCTGCAGCACGCTCTGATTCACGGCCCCGAGATCCCGCTGCTGCGTGCTCGCGAAAATATCGATCACCGGCATGATGTTGTAGTGGGAGACGACTTCCGGCGAGCCGGTTTGCGAAATGTGGCCCAGGGCGCCGAGAATCTGGGTCTGGCTGCCGCCGGGCCCGTTATCGATGGGGATCGATTCCAGCGCGCTCATCGAGTTCGAGCTGATCCTGCGGGGTCTGCATATTGACGAGATGGGAAACGCCATTTTGCGTATCGAGCCAGTAGGTCGGCGCGGTCTGGCCACTGCCGGAAAGCTCCGACAACGCGTTGTTGGCCACATTGGCTTCTGTCATCCCCGTGGTGAGCGCGAAGCTGCGTGACGTGTCGATATGCAGCGTCGGCGAGTTATAGACCTGCTGGACATGGACATCCGCGATACCGGGAATCCGGTTGAGCGCCTGCACCATCCTCTGCGCATAGCGCAGATTGTTCAGCTGGTCCCGGCCGACGATCTGGACGTCGATCGGTGCGGGTAGGCCGAAGTTCAGAATTTGGGCGCTGATGTCACCGGCCAGGAAGGTAAACTGCGTGCCCGGAAAGAGCGTCGGGAGATGCTGGCGCAGAATGCCCTGATAGCGTTGAACAGGCGAGGTTGGACTGCGCAGGCTCACTGTAATGTCGCAATCCTGCGGCCCGATCGTGCCGGAGGCGCTGTAAGCCTCGTTGATGCCACTGGAGGGGAGGCCGCAGTTATCGAGCTGCCCGACGACGACGCCGGGCAGCAACCGGCGCACGGCCTGATTGACGAGTACCGCGAGTTTTCCGCTCTCTTCGAGGCGTGTTCCGACCGGCGCACGCATGTGCAGCGCGATCTCACCGGATGGGACCGATGGGAAGAAATTCTCACCCAAAAACGGGATAAGAACCATCGAGCCGAGGCAGGCGCAGGCGAAAACAAGAGCCACGCGCCCACGCTTGCTGACGAGGTTTGTCAGTGTTTCGAAATACCGGGCCCGGAAGGCCTCGAAGCCGGCGTTGAAACCTTTCTGGAAGCGCGTGAAGGGATTGCTGCTCTGGAGCGCGTGGTGATCGTGTCCTTTCAGCAGATAGGCCGCCATGGTCGGGACGAGGGTGCGGGAAAGAATGAAGGAGGCGATCATGGCGAAGACGATGGCTTCGCCGAGCGGGAGGAAGAGATAGCCGGAAATGCCGGAGAGCTGGAACAGCGGCAGGAACACGATGCAGATGCAGAGTGTCGCGACAAAGGCCGGCACAATGATCTGATTCGCCGCGTCGATGATGGCGGTGTGAACGTCGGACCCGCGCTCCAGGTGGGTCTCGATATTCTCGATCATGACGATAGAGTGATCGACCAGAATGCCGACAGCAAGCGCGAGGCCGCCAAGGGTCATCACGTTGATCGTCTCGCCCAGCCAGGACAACGTCAGAATAGAGGCGAGGATGGACAGGGGAATCGAGGCCGCCACGATCAGCGTGGCGCGCCAGGAGCCCAGGAACAGCAGTACCGCGATGGCCGTGAGAACGGCGGCCGTCAGCATCTCCTGCATCACATCGAAAATGGATCCGCGCACAAAAGATGACGCATCATTCAACGGTGTGATTGTCACGCCCGGCGGGAGAGATTTCAGTATCTGCGGGATCATCTTCTTGACCCCCGCGACCACGGCGAGCGTTGACGCGTTACCGCTTTTCAGAACCTCAATGAGAACGGATTGCCTACCCTTGACCAGAACCATGTTGGTTTGCGGGGGGCCGCCGCGATGCACGTACGCCACGTCGCCGAGTGTGACGATAGCATTGCCAACTTTGCGGATAGGCAATGAATTGAAGTCCGAAACGTTCAACGGCGACGCATTGGTGGATACGAAGTAATCCAACGCGGCAATTTTCTCGTCGCCGGCCGGCAGGACGATGTTCTGGGTTGCCAGCGCGGCCGCTACGTCCTGCGCGGACAAGCCATTGGCCAGAAGGGCCGACTGATTGAGGTCAATCTCCACGTAGCTTGGAGAGCCGCCGTATGGCGTCGGGATCGAGGCACCCTGGACAGATACGAGCGCAGGACGAATGAAGTTCGACGCAAGATCATAAATCTCCGTCGATGTCATATTCGGATCTGAGACCTGAAGGTCGAGGACCGGAACCGACGATGCGTTGTAGACGAGGATGTTCGGCGGGGTCATGCCCGCCGGCATCTGTTTCAGGACGGTTTGGGAGACGGCGGCGACCTGCGCCTGGGCCGCCGTAATATTGGCGCCTGGCTGAAAGAACACTTTGACGACGCCAGGTACCATACAGAGACTGGCTTTCGATGTGTTCGATGTCGCTCACAGTCGTCGTGAGCGTGCGTTCGAAATAGTAGATGACACGGCCGGACATATCCTCAGGCATCAGGCCGCCATAGCTCCATACGATGGCGATGACGGGTGTTCTGATACTGGGGAAGATGTCGGTCGGCGTCCTGAGCGTAGCCATGACCCCGAAAAGGAGAATCAGGATAGCCAGGACGACGAAGGTGTATGGACGACGAAGAGCAACGAGAACAATAGCATTCATCAGGGGGCACAGATCTAGTTGCGGAGTGTCGCGAGTGTTAGATCAGCGCCTCCCCGAGCCGCTATGAAAAATGAATTTAAGGATGTTCACGCAACGTCCAAGAGCGCCGCGCGATGCGCGCGGGCTGTCCGAAGTTTCATATTTGGGCAATGACTGCCTTCATGCGGCGATAACGCGATCGTCATCAGTAGCCGCGCGGTGTCTCTTATCCTCTGCCCTGTCCCGGTCCGGTATTTTTCACGTCCACTTCGATCCGTGCAAGATGCGGCCGATCACATTTCCGATCCTACCGTCGGCCGTGCGGGCGCCGGGCGGGGCTGGCGATCGACGCCAGGCGAGACCGGGCGCCGCGACATGCGCCCGGATATCTTTTCAGGTTTCAGGAGTCGCAGAGGAGCAAATGACGGAGATCCGCGAGCAACCCAGGCCCCGTCGGTGCCCAGCCCAGCTTTTCTCGCGTTTGGGCGCTGGAGGCGGGGAGGTCGCGCCCCACAAACATTGAGAGCCAGCCGAAATAGGCTTGCGCTTCCTGCGCTGAGACGGATTTGACCGGGAGTTGCAGGCGACGGCCGATCGTCTCCGCGATATCCCGAAGCGGCACGCCTTCTTCCGCGACGGCATGATATATAGAACCGCTCTCGGCCTTCTCGATTGCCAGCCGATAGAGGTGGGCTGTGTCGAGAAGGTGCGCCGCAGGCCAGCGATTGAGGCCGTCCCCCACATAGGTGCATACACCCATTGCGCGATAGATCTCGATCGTGCGGGTGATGAGGCCTTGCTTGACCGTGTCATGCACCTGCGGCAGTCGCACAATTGACACCTTGACCCCAGCCGCGGCCAGGGCGGCGGCGGCCTCTTCCGACGCGGCGCGGGGAATCACGTCGGAGCCGAGGGTACCATCGTCTTCCCTGGCCGGCTGACCGGGCAGGGCATTGGCGATTGCGGTCCCGGAGGTCACGATCAGCGGTCGGTTGGAGCCGGCGAGCGCCGAGCCGAGCGCGTTAATCACGCGACGATCATCCTCGCAGTTCGCCGCGAATTTCGAGAAGTCGTGATTGAAGGCCAGGTGGATCACGCCGTCGGACCTGGCCGCGCCCTCCTTGAGGCTGTCCGGATCCTCAAGTGACCCGCGATAGATCTCGGCCCCGGCGGAAGTCAAGGCCGCCGCTTTCTCGTCCGAGCGATAGAGGCCGAGCACCTGATGGCCTGCCGCAATCAGTTCCTTGACGACGGCCGAGCCGATGAAACCAGTGGCGCCAGTGACAAAGATACGCATGGGAACGTCTCCAGGTTTTGGTGAAGACAACTGTCAGCCCTTGTCCTATTCTGGTAAAGTAGTGAGCTTATCATAGTAAGATACCTAACAGGATGTCCGAACACCTGCCTGCCGAGAACCGGCTCGGGACCTATCTGAGGGACTGCCGCACCAAGCTTGACCCGGCCGCTCTGGGCTTTTCCGCGGAGCGCCGCCGAACCTTCGGCCTGCGCCGCGAGGAAGTGGCGCAGCGGGCCAATATCAGTCCGACCTGGTACACATGGCTTGAACAGGGGCGGGGCGGCGCGCCCTCGGCCGATGTGCTTGATCGGATCGCGCGGGCGCTCATGCTGACGGATGTCGAGCGCGAGCACCTCTTCCTGCTTGGCCTCGGCCGTCCGCCGGAAGCGCGCTATCGGAGGAACGACGGCGTCACGCCCCGGTTGCAGCGCGTTCTCGATGCCTTGGACCCGAGCCCCGCCGTGATCAAGACGGCGATATGGGATGTCGTGGCCTGGAACCGGGCGGCGACCGTGATGCTGATGGATTATGGATCGCTGCCGCCGGAGCAGCGCAACATCCTCCGCTTCATCTTCCTCGATGCGCGCGCCCGCGCGGCGCAATACGATTGGGACAGCGTGGCGCGGTTCGTGCTGGGCGCCTTCAGGGTGGACGCGGCCCGCGCCGGAGCCGCGGCGGAGGTCGCCCCCCTCGTCGATGAACTCTGCCGGCTCAGCCCCGCGTTCAAGGCGATGTGGCAAGAGAACAACCTGCCCGGGGCCCATGGCGACGCCGTCAAGCACATACGCCACCCGCTTCTCGGTCCGCTCGCCTTCGAATATTCGGCCTTCGCCGTCGATGGCCGAACGGACCTCAGCATGGTGGTCTACAACCCGGCGACAGCCGCGGACGCAGAACGGATCAAGTCGCTGATGGCCTGAACGGCCGCTGTAACCGCTGTGGGCCTTCCTCCTCGGCCGTTTTGCGCTTCAGCCGGGCTGCTTTGCCTTATGGGAGAGGAGGGCCATCAGGCGCCGGTCTCGCCAGCTTTGGCGCTCCGCATGGCCTGTTTCCGGCAGCTCGGCACGGCGGGCATCATGCAACTGGCCGATCAGCGTGTCAGACCATGACGGCACGCGGCTTTTGGCCATCATCTCCCGGAAGGCACCGCCATAGCGGCCACAGTAATCAGCGAGACCGCCGGGCGCGTTGAGGTCGATCGTCTCGAACGGGCCCATGAACGACCAGCGAAGACCGAGCCCGTCCTTGACCGTGGCGTCGATATCAGCGGGATCGGCATAGCCCTCTTCCACGAGATGGAGCGCTTCGGCGAGAAGGGCGGCCTGAAGCCGGTTGAGGAGAAAACCGTCGATCTCGCGCTTGACGATCGCCGGCACCATGCCGGCCGACAGCATGAGCTGCTTGGCACGCTCCACCACTGCGGGATCCGTCCAGGGGGCGGGGCTGAGTTCGACGAGCGGAATGAGATAGGGCGGATTGACCGGATGGGCGACAAGGCAGCGCGCCCGCCCGGCCAGATCTTCGCTGAACAGGCTCGCGCGGATGGTGCTGGTGGAGCTGGCAAGAATTGTCTCGGGTGATGCCGCTTTATCCATGCGGGCAAACAGCGCCTGCTTGTCGGCCAGCCGCTCCGGCCCATTTTCCTGAATATAGACGGCGCCCGCCACAGCCTCTTCCAGCGAGTCCGCGGCCGTCAGCCGGGCGAGGATGGCGGCCTCGCTCTCGCCGCGCAGGAGGCCCGCGGCGCCGAGTTCAGGCAAGCGCGCGGCGATGAAGTCCTTGGCCGCCGGCACGGCGGACGGCTGCGGATCCCAAAGCCTGACCTCATGGCCGGCACGCGCGAAGACGATGGACCAGGATCGGCCGATCAGCCCTGCACCGATGATGGCGATATGTGCCATTGTCTCTTCCGTTCTCTCTCTTGCCTTAATCTCGCTCGAGCCGGGCATGGTCCCGGTAGCGTTGCCAATTGCGCACGTAAGCGGCCGTGCCTGCCCTCATGCGCTCTGCCTGGTCTTCCGTGACGGTGCCGACCACCTTGCCCGGAATGCCTTTGACGAGGGAATTGTCGGGAATGACCTTGCCCTCGCCGATGAAGGCCATGGCGCCGATCAGGCAGTTGCGGCCGATCTTCGCCCCGTTCAGCACCACGGCGCCGATGCCGATAAGCGAATTCTCGCCAATCGTGCAGCCATGGAGCATCGCCTGATGGCCGATGGTGACTCCGGGGCCGATGTCGAGCGGAAAGCCGGGGTCGGTGTGCAGCACGGCATTGTCCTGCACATTGCTGCCGCGGCCGATGGTGATGCGCTCATTGTCGCCGCGCACCACCGCGCCCCACCAGACGGAAGCGTCCGCAAGGAGCGTCACCCGGCCGATGACGGTAGCAGTTGGGGCGATCCAATGCCGGTCATCCTCCGTCTCGACGCCGACGCCCTCCAGGTTGACACGGACCATGGCCTCAGCCCCGGAAACGGCGTTCGGGAATGCCGCGTACGCCAAGCCCGTGGATGGCGAAGAGATGGCCCGCCATCGGCCCATCTTCCGGGAAGCGCGGCAGCGGGGGACGTGCCATTGATGTAACATACATGACATCGAGGTCAGGACCGCCGAACATCACGCTGGTCACCTTCAGAACTGGCGTCTTGATGATGCGGTCAATGTTGCCGTCAGGCGCGAAGCGGACAATCTGGCCGGAATAGACCGCGGCACTCCAGACATAGCCTTCGGCATCCACGGTGGCACCGTCCGGCCCGCCGCCGATCTCCTTGAAGGAGGCGAAACGGCGCTTGTTGCTGGGCGTGCCAGTTGTTGTGTCATAGTCATAGGCCGAAATCTCTTCCGACCAGGTATCGGTGAAATAGAACGTCTTGCCGTCCGGGCTCCAGCACGGGCCGTTGGAGCAGATGATATTGCCTTCCAGCTTATGCACGGAGAGATCGGGGTCGAGGCGGTAGAGTGCGCCGTTCGGCCCTTCCTCGTTCATGTCCATGGAACCTGCGAGGAAGCGGCCCTGCCGGTCAACCTTGCCGTCATTCAATCGCGTGCCGGGGAGATGCGCCTCGGGATCATGAATGGGCGTGGTCTCGCCGGTCTTGAAATCCAGAAAATGAAAGCCGGTCTGCAGGGAAATGACAGCGCCGCCTTTTTCCCGCAGCGCCATGGAGCCGATCTTGGCCGGCACATCCCATTGCTCGACCTCACGGCCATCGGCTGTGCAGCGGAACACCTTGTTGCCAAAACTGTCGATCCAATAAAGCCGTTGCTCGTCAACATCCCAAAGCGGTCCTTCGCCCAGAATGTTCTTGCAATCGACGGCCACCCTGATATCGGCTTCTGCGCTCATGCTCTCTCTCCCCAATTATCTGTCCGGCCCGTTCTTGCGCGGGCAATTGCAGATCAGAAGGCGACTTTGTCCGCGCCTTTCAGTTGCAGGATCTCCCTTGCCTCATCCGGTGTCGCGACCGCGAGGCCGAGGCCATGGACGATCTCAGCCGCGCGGCGCACCTGCTCGGCATTGCTCTTGGACAGCTCGCCCGGCCCGATCCAGAGACTGTCTTCAAGGCCGACGCGAATGTGGCCGCCCTGGCCCGCGGAGATCGCCGCGATCGACATCTGCATGCGGCCGGAGCCGAGCACGGACCAGCGGTAATCCTCGCCGAACAGCCGGTCAGCCGTGCGCTTCATATGCATGACGTCTTCGGGATGGGTGCCGATGCCACCCAGAATGCCGAAGACGGTCTGGACGAAGAAGGGCGGCTTGACGAGGCCACGCTCCGCGAAATGCGCCAGATTGTAGAGATGGCCGACATCGTAGCACTCGAACTCGAAACGCGTGCCGTTTCCGGCGCAGGCGGCCAGCGCGTATTCGATATCCTTGAAGGTGTTGCGGAAAATCAGGTCGACGCTGTTTTCGAGATGCGCGCGCTCCCACTCATGCCGGAACTCCTTGTAGCGCTTCAGCATGGGAAAGAGGCCGAAGTTGAAGGAGCCCATGTTGAGGGAGGCAACTTCGGGCTTGTGCGTCATGGCCGGCCCGATGCGCTCGTCGATCTTCATATAGGGTGCGCCGCCGCTGGTGAGATTGATCACCACATTGCTTGCGGCCTTGATCCGTCTGAGGAAGGGCAGGAAGGCCTCGGGGCGCTGATCGGGTTGGCCGGTCTCGGGGTTGCGCGCATGAAGATGCACGATGGCGGCGCCGGCCTCCGCGGCGCCGATGGCGGCATCCGCAATTTCATCCGCGGTCACCGGCAGATAGGGTGACATGGATGGCGTGTGGATCGCGCCGGTGATGGCGCAGGTAATGATGACTTTACGACTGGCGGCCATAAGGACCTCCTCAAACTTCGCTGAGCTCAAAGGCTTTCGACATTGCCGCAGACGGCAAGGGACTGGCCGGAAATGTTCCATCCGGCCTCAGTGCACAGGAACATGACGGCGGCAGCAACATCGTCCGGCGTGACCATCTTCCGGAGCGAAACCCGCTGCAGGTATTGCGCCTCCATCTCCTCATAGGAGACGCCGGTCTGTTCGGCGCGCGCGCGGATAACCCCTTCCATGCGCGGCCCTTTGACAATGCCGGGCAGGATGGCGTTGACGCGAATGCCCGCAGGGCCGAGTTCCTTAGCGAGGCTCTGCGTGAAGCCGATGATGGCCCATTTCGCCGCCGAATAGGGCGAGCGATAGGCATAGCCGAAACGCCCCGCTGATGAGGACATATTGACGATCGCGCCTTCGCCCGCGCGGCGCAGCAGCGGCACGGCATAATGGGCACAATAGAACTGGCCGTTAAGGTCGATATTGATGGTGCTACGCCAGGAGTTTGGAGTGATCTCATCCACCGTGCCCGTCGGGCCTGCAATGCCGGCGTTGTTGACGAGTACATCGAGGCCGCCCAGCGCCTCCGCAGCCTCGGCCACCATCTGCCGGACCTGTTCTTCCTGGGATACATCGGTGAGCGAGGTGCTGGCACCAATCGCTGCCGCGCATTCGGCGAGAGCCTCGGGATTGATGTCACAGACATGTACCCTTGGCCCCGTCCTCCGCGAAGGCATTGGCGATGCTGCGGCCGATGCCGCTGGCACCTGCGGTGACGAGAACGCGGAGGCCTGGTTTGACATGACGATTGAGCATGATCGGTTCCTATCCAGCTTAGCCGGGCGCGCGTTCGCGGAGTGCGATGACCGCCGCGAGGACAACTGCGCCGTAAAGGATTTCGCGTATGGCCGGCGGCGTGGTGGTGCCGGCCAGCAGGGTTTGCATGGCCGTCAACAGCAACACGCCACCGACCATGCCGAGGTATTGGCCCCGGCCGCCGGTAATCAGCGTCCCGCCGACGACCACGACGGCGATGGAGGGCAAAAGATAGTCATCCCCCATACCGAGACTCGCCTGACCGCTGAAGCCCGCGAGCATGATGCCGACGAGAGAGGCGCAGAGTGCGCTCAGCACATAGACGCCGATGATGGTGCGGCCGACATTGACGCCGGAGAGGCGTGCGACGCGGGGGTTGTTGCCGACCGCATAGATGCGCCGGCCGAAACTCGTGCGGGAGAGAAGCAGCACCGCGGCAATCATGAACAGCAGGATGAACCAGATGACGGGCGTCAGACCGGCGAAGTGGCCGGTCATCACCCAGCGCACTGCGGGCGGCGCGAAGCCAGAGGGCGTGCCGCCGCTGTACAGCAGTGCCACACCCTGCAGAATGCCGTTCATGCCGAGGGTGACGACGATCGGGGGCAGGCCAAAGAACACCACACCGGCGCCGTTGAGAAAGCCGATGGCGGCGCCGACAGCCAGGACGAGCGGCACGGTCCAGATGGCGCTCTCCGCCGAGCCTTGCGCGAAGCCCGCGACAAGAATGCCGGCGAGGCCGATCATCCAAGGCACGGAGAGATCAAGCCCGCCGGTGAGAATGACCGCACCTTGGCCGAGGGCAAGCACGATGAGGAAGGAGCACAGGACGACGAGGTCGCCGAGGTAATGGGGACCGATCCCGCCGAACATGAAGGCGGTGACGGCCAGCACCAGCAGGAAGCAGACATAGGCGGGCAAGCCGTAGCGGAGCGCCTCCGCATGACGGCTGATCCAGGGGATGCGCGGCGCCGGCCTGTCTCCCAGGGCGGCACCGGCAGGTGAGGAGAGTGCCGCCTGGCCATGACGGTGCCGCCACTGCGGCAGGCGGGGCGCGGCGAGCCAGCGCGCCACCGGCAGGCCGCCATGGGCGACACCGCTGAAGGCGGCCAGGATCAGGATCAGCCCTTCGACGACGGTGCTGTAGTAGGCGGGCACGTTGAGAACGAGCAGGATATTGACGATGAGCATGAGCGCGTAGGCGCCGAAGACGGAGCCGACGCAGCCCCCCCGCCCCCCGCCCAGCACCGTGCCGCCGATGACGACGGCCGCGAATATCTGCAGCAGCAGCGGGTCACCGACCAGCGGATCGCCCGTGCTGGTTTGTGCCGTCACCATCACGCCTGCCAGCCCATAGGCGGCGCCCGCGAGGGTATAGGTGAGGAAGGTAGTGCGCGCGACCTTGATGCCGACGAAGCGTGCGGCATCGGCATCACTGCCGATGGCATAGAGGGCCGTGCCGAAGCGGGTCTGCTTCAGCAATCCCCAGACGATCAGCACGGCGACAATGACGATGAGCGGTGCCGGCAGCAGGTTCGGAATGGCGCTCCCCGTGAAGAAGGCGGAGAAGTCCGCAGGCACGGCGCCGCCCGGCTTATCCAGGACGAGCAGCGTGAGCCCCTCGGTCACGAACATGACGGCAAGTGTCACGACAATGGGTTGCAGCCGCAGCAATGCGACAAAGATGCCGTTGAAGGCGCCGACGCAGGCGCCGACACCCACACCGATGACCGCCCAGAGGATTTCCGAGCCCGGCGTGGTGCCGAGATGCGTCGCCAGCAGAACGTTGACCAGGGAAATCACGGCGCCGGCACTGAGATCGAAGCCGCCGGTGAGGATGACGAGGGTCTGCCCGACGGCCGCCAAGGCGAGCGGCGCTCCACCGGAACAGAGATAGGAGACGTCGAAGTAGCCCATGGGTGCGGCGGACAGCAGGTTGACGGTAATCAGCAGCACCAGAAAAACGAAAATCGCCGTCAAAAGTCCGCGCTTGCGCACAAGATCCGGCATGAAGCCGGTGGTGACTGTCGCGCTCATGCAAGGGCTCCTATCCGCTGGGCAGCCTCGGATTGCGGGCTCTGCCCGTCATGCTGATGGCCGAGAGCGCTGGCCATGATCGCAGCTTCGGTAATCTCATCGCCGCGCAGTTCACCGGCGATGCGGCCGGCATAGACGACCATGACGCGGTGGCTGAGGCCGATGAGTTCGGCAATTTCCGTGGAATAGAGCAGCACGGCGCCGCCGCTTGCTGCGAAATCCGCGATCAGTTGATAGATCTGATGCTTGGTGCCGACATCGACGCCGCGTGTCGGGTCGAACAGCAGGAGAATACGGCTGCCGGCGACAAGCGAGCGCGCCAGCACGATTTTCTGCTGGTTGCCGCCGCTGAAGGAGCGGGCGGGCATATAGAGCGCGCGCTGGTCGACCTGCACACGGTCGAAGGCGGCTGATACCGCGGCGCGTTCAGCCGCCGGGGCGATGAAGCCGTGGGTCGTGAAACGTTCGATGACCGGCAAGGTCGTATTGGCGCAGCCATCAAGCTTGAGGAAAAGCCCTTCAGTCTTGCGTTCCTCCGGCACCAGATTGATGCCGATGCGCGCGTCGATCGCGTCACGCGGCGAGCGCAGCGTGACGGGCGTGCCACCGACGCGGATCTCGCCTTTGCGTGCCTCGATGTCCCCGAAGAGCGTCAGGAAGAGGTCACGCTGGCCCATCCCCTGGAGCCCGGCAATTCCGAGGATCTCCCCGGCATGAAGGGTGAGGTCGGCCTCCTTCATCTCGCCGCCTGACAGCCCATGGGCTTCCAGCACGGCGGGCGCCTCGGCCGGCGGCAGGTTCTTCGTCGGAAAGGTCGCGGCGAGGGAGCGGCCGATGATGCGCTCGATCACCTCCGCGTCGCTGACGGCGGAGACAGCGAAGGTTCCGACACTCTGGCCATTGCGCAAAATTGTTAAGTCATCACAAAACGCACGCACTTCCGGCATGCGGTGTGAGATGAAGAGAACCGTGGTACCGGCGGCCTTCAGCCGCGCGATGATATCACCCAGCCAGTGGATATCATCACCGGACAGGGCGGAGGTGGGCTCGTCCAGCAGCAGAATGCGGGGCTTGCGCATCACGGCCCGCGCAATCTCGATCTTCTGCCGCAGCGAAAGATCGAGCCGCCGGATCTCCGCGCGCGGCGAGACGAAGCCGAGGCCAAGGCTCTCCAGATGGGCCGCGACCTGCGCCTGGCCCTGGCGGCGCTGCAAAAGCCCGGCCATGCCGACCGGCTGATAGGGCATGAGCATATTCTCCCAGACCGTGAGATCAGGGATCTGGGTCAATTCCTGAAACGCGGTAGCAAGGCCCGCGTGATGCGCGTCGCGCGGGCTATGGAAATGCACATCCTGTCCAAAGATCGCGATGCGCCCCGCGTCGGGCTGCACGAGGCCGCTCAGCATCTTGACCATGGTTGACTTGCCGGCACCGTTTTCGCCCAGGAGAGCGTGAACGGTGCCGGCCGCCGCCGTGAAACTCGCATCGGCGAGGGCGACCGTCGGGCCATAGGCTTTGCGGATATTGTTCACCGCGATGGCTGCTTGATCGACCATGGCCATGTCACCCTCGCTGTTCATGTGCTGGCTAGTGCTCAGGGGTTCCGTGCAGCGCGGCCTGCAGGCCGACTTCCGGCGTGTCCTTGGAATAGATCGCCGCGAACCAGCCCGGGTTGCTGATCACGGCAGGCTGGAAGACATTGCAGCCCTGACGCATGTCTTCCCAGGTGCCGGTCTTGCACAGCTGCACCGTTGCGTTCGTCGCCAGCGGCAGCGGCAGGATGATGTCATGCGGCAGCGTCTTGCCTTCCAGCTTCTCAACGGCGAGCTTCAAGCGCAAGACGCGCCGGAATAGGGCGGCGAGGCGTAGGAGATGCTCGGCAGGCCCATCGGGCGATAGCTGCCGTGCGCGCCGTCCACTTGTGTATCGGCCGCAAGCATCTCCACGCGATGTCCGTTCGAGCCCTCGCCCGCGCAGGGCTTCAGGGCATTGTCGGCGATGCCGGCTTCGCTTTTCCATGGCGGATGCGGTGAGGCAGCCGACCTGCATCCAAAGGCCGTCGATCTGGTTCCAGGGGTGCGTTGCCACGATCTTGGAGAGTTCGGTGCGCGCCACGGCCTGGCTCCACATGCCGACGCCTTCGGCGATGACATGGATGCCGGGATATTTGGCGAAGACCGCCTTGGCCGCGGCGGTGCGGTCCGTATCCACAGAGGTGCCGGGCACGCCTGTCATGATCACGATATTGCCCTTGCCGCCGAGCTTGTCTGCCAGCCATTGCGCGGTGACCGTGCCGGCCTCATTCTGGTCGATATGCACGTCATAGGCGCAAGGCTCGGTGACCTGCGCGTCATAGGCAATGATCACGACGTGGCGCGCACAGGCGGAGCGGATCACCGGGTCGAGCGCAGTCGGCGAGATGGGATAGACGACAATCGCCTGCGCGCCTGCCTGCACCATGGCGTTGATCTGCTGGATCTGGCGCTGCGCATTGGGGCCAGCGACCTGGACTTCAAGTTTGACCTTGTCTTTCAGAGCGCTTGATGCGGCCATGGCCTTGACCATGTTTTCGGCCTCGGCCTGCCAGTCATTGCCGATGTAGCTCATGCTGAAATAGATTTTGAATGGTTTGGCCTGGGCGGCAGCCCCAGCGCCCCAACAGCATAGCAGCACCGGCCAGGCAGGCCGCGGCTTTTCGTAGTAAACGCATCATCCTTCCCCCATTTTTGTCGACGCCTTTCTGGCGCCTTTGGTTATGCAGGCGGTATAGGCGCTATTCGGCGGATCCCCTCAGATTGAGCGAGAAGGGCAGCGGTTCCGCCTGGCGCACCGGTCCGTTCTCTTCCCAGATGTGGAACAGCGCTTCCGTCACGGCCACGCCGAAGGCGTCGTAAGGAATATGGACGGTGCTGAGCCAGGGCGCCGTCCAGTCATTGAGCGGATTGTCGTCGAAGCCAAAGATCGGCGATATCGCTCGGTACAGAAAGGCCCTTTTCACGGCAACGGCGGAACAGACCATAGGCCACGAGGTCATTGGCACAAAAAATGGCGCGCGGCCTCGTGGAGCCCTCCAACAGAACCTGCGCCGCAGAATAGCCGCCTTCCAGAGACAGGCCGCCATGCACGACGTAGCGGGGCAGGGGAGGGCAGCCAACCTCCGTCAGCCGCGTCAGGAATCCCTCGAAACGCTCCCGGCTGGCGGAGGAATGCAGCGGCCCATGGATGACGCCGCAATTCAGAAAACCCTGGGCAAGAAAGTGGTCCGCGACCGCGCGCCCCGCCGCGTTGTTGTCGATGCCGACAAAGATACCACCACCATCCGGCGGCTTGCGATTGACGAAGGCGATCGGCATGCCGGATGCGAGCGCTCGCCCTAAGCCTTCGCTATTGACCGCACCGAGCAGGGCGATGCCGCGAACGTGATAAGCCTGCATTTCGCGGAGATAGAAATCCTGCAACGCCGGATCTTCGTTGGTATTGCAGAGGATCATGGTGTGGTCGCGGCGGCGCAGCGCCGATTCGATCGAGCGAGCGATGGCCGAATAGAAAGCGTTGGCGATATCGGGAATGAGAAGGGCGACCAGCCTCGTCTGCCGCATGCGCAATGCGCGGCCGGCATGGATGGGGCGGTAGCCAAGCTCCTCCGCGGCCTCGCGTACCCTTGCCTGGGTCTCCGCCCCGGCCTTGGTGCTTATGCCGTTGAGAACACGGGAAACGGTCGCGATGGACACGCCTGCACGCGCCGCCACCGCCTGGATCCCGGGGCTTTTCCCCGCTCCGGCCTCTGTAGCCTTGCGTGATGGCGACAATGTTCCCATGGTCGGGTAAACGTTTTCCTCTTTCCGGCAATTCATCCCATTCAGGCGGCTCGTGTCAAGAACCGTGGTGAAGGCGGTGGAACGCGGCCGGCGATGCCGGGGCGCGGCCATGCAGCATCCGCTGGCCCGGCCGGTTTGGAAATGTGAACCGTCCTGCCTGCTCCGAAGCCTGGTTCGATTCAGTCACGCGGCCTTCAGCCGTTACTGCATCATCGCTTCATGGCAGGGTTCCGCTTCGGCTGGCGGGACAGGTCAGGAACGCCCATCAAGCGTGATTGCTGAATCAATCGAGCAAGGTCAATGTTGCAAGCGCGACGGGCTCACGTGTTCGCGCCAGCCCGCGGCGGCGCAGAGACTATGCCTTGTAATGACCGCCGCAAGGCCATCAACGAGCCACGAAGATCAGTTTTCGTCGCCACCTATGTAAGGTGCGGGTGCAGGCAACTACGCTCGGTGCCATGTCGCAACTGGGCTTGCGCTCGGGCATGTCTGGCTTCTCATGATTCTGTGATGGCCAGCCATTGACCCGCCGAGGATGATGCTTATGTCCGGTAGCAGGCTTTTTTATCAGAGGTCTTCCATGAGCCGAATCAAGACTGTTCTCGTGCTAACTGGCCTCGCCGTGGCGTTGTCCGGCTGTTATTACTACGGCCCCCCCGGCTATTATGGCCCGAGTTATTATCATCATCCCCATTACTATTGGCGGTAAAGAGCCGTCTCGGCTAAGGGCAGGGCCTGGTGACCGGCTGCTGAGGGTTGCAGCACCGCAGCCGGCTGGTTGACCGCTGGTGACGATACAGGCGACCGGATACCGGGCACCCGATTCTAGGCGGTGTTGAGTTTGCCCCAGGGATTGGCGTTGGCGTTTGGGTGGGGCAGCGGCGGGAGATGGCGCGCCGCCCATCCCGTCGCTGATCAGCGCCCCGCGCGGTGGCGATTGAGCCGTCGCTCGAAGTGCCGTCCGTAGCTGGACATCGCCCAGCAGCAGACAAAGAAGACGACTGCTGCGAAGACATAGCCTTCCGGCGCCATGCCCAACCAGGCCGTGTCGTTCAGCGCACGGCTGACGGAGCCGAAGACATCGGCCAGACCGATGATGGTAACCAGTGTCGTATCCTTGAACAGGTCCACAACCGTATTGGTGATGTTGGGCACGGCCAGCCGGAAGGCCTGGGGCAGAACCACCGTGAGCTGAAGCTGCCAGGACTTCAGCCCGAGCGACGAGGCTGCCTCTATCTGCCCCTTCGGCACGCCTTGCAGCCCGCCGCGCACGACCTCGGCCATGTAGGCACTATAGAACATGACCATGGCGACCATCAGGCGCAGCAGATTGTTGACTGAGGTGCCGTTCGGCAGAAACAGCGGGAGCATCAGCGTCGCGATGAACAGAACCGAGAGCAGGGGGACGCCCCGCCAGAACTCGATATAGCCGGTCGCAAGCCAGCGGACGACGGGTGCGTTCGATTGACGGCCCAATGCCAGCAGAACGCCGATGGGCAGCGACGCGCTGGCATTGACGAAGGTGATGACGACATCCAGCATCAAGCCGCCCCACTGGCCGCTATCGACGTAGCGCAGGCCGAATACTCCGCCCGACAGTAAAACGCCGGCGACGACGGGAAAGATCAGAAAGAGCACGCAAAGCCACGATCCCCTGTGCCGCGTGCGCGCGCTCAATACGGGATAGGCGGCAAGAACCAGCAGAACGCCGACAAGATTGACGCGCCAGCGATCTGCGGCCGGATAGGACCCATAGGCGAAATAGCCCAGATGCACTTTGACGAAAGTCCAGCAGGCGCCGCTCGCGACGCAGGCATTTCTGGAACTGCCCGACCATGTCGCATCCGCCACCGCCCAGTTGAACAACGGCGGAAGAACGAGTGCGAGCACGCCGACAACCAGAATGGTCAGGAGCGTGTTGGGGATTGAGCTGAACAGATTGCGGCGAATCCAGCTCGACGCCAGGTTCCGCGGTTTCCCCAACGGCTCATAGCGCCGGCCGACGGGGGCAGCGGACGACGAAACAACAGCTGTCCCGGAGCCATGGCTTCTCATACTAGGCACAACCTCTTCTTCTGCGTTCGCGCGGCGGGCGGAACGCTGCTGGTCAACGGGTCAGCGCACCACAATGGCGATGCGGCGATTGCACCAGTTCATGAGCGTCGACACGAACAGGTTAATCACGAGGAATACGGCCAGGAGCAGAATCATCGTCTCGATTTCATGGCCGGAAGTGCTCAGAACCGGCCCCGTGAAAATCTGGAAGACTTCCGGATAGGCGATCGCGGCGCCGAGCGAGCTGTTCTTGATCAGATTGATGTACTGGCTGGTCAGCGGCGGCAACATGATGCGAATTGCCAGCGGCAGCGTGACCAGGAACAATCTCTGTCCGCCATGCAGCCCGAGCGACTGCGCGGCCTCATGCTGACCTTTCGGGATCGCCTCGATCGAGCCGCGGACGATTTCCGCGATGAAGGCGCTGGCATAGATCGAGAGGCCCGCCCAGAGGGCCACCAGTTCGGGCGGTAGGGCGATGCCGCCTGAGACGTTGAACGGATGCAACACCGGCAGGTCGAAATGCCTGACGCTCAGGCTCACGAGCGCACAGGCGATCACAGGGGCCAACAGCGCCTTGGTGCCGATGCGAAAGTCGCCAATCGTCCGGTGCCAGACGAAGGGGGTTGCGATAACCAGAAGTGCGGCGACGGCCAGGAGAATGCCGCCCTCCGGCACCAGGGTCGGATTCGGGATATAGAGGCCACGGACGTTGAGAAAGCTCGCCAGCGGCAGGTGAATACTCCGCCGCGGTGACGGCAGCGCCTGCAGCACGGCGACGTACCAGAAGGTGATCTGCACGAGGACCGGCGTGTTGCGGATGGCCTCGATGAAGCCGAGCGCGATATTGCGCACCAACCAATTTGCGGACAGACGCATCACGCCAACGATGACACCGATCAGTGACGCGGTGAGGATACCCAAGCCAGAGACCAGCAGCGTGTTCAGAATGCTGACCAGCAGGGCACGTCCATTGGTATCCGTAATCGTGTTCCACGAGATCAGATGGAAGGGGATGTTGAACCCGGAGCGCTGGCCGAGAAAGCCGAAGCCGAAGCTTACGCCGTGGCGGGCCAGATTCTCGTGGGCACTGTGGACCAACAACCAAGCGGCTGCCAGAACGGCGAACAGCAAAAGCGACTGGCTGCCGCCAATATGTCTCCACAACCGCTTGGTCATTGTCAGATTACCCTATGATGCCAACTTATTCCCAGGGAAACGGATACTGCAGCCCGCCATTGAGCCACAGGTTGTTCTCGCCACGCGGAAGGCCGAGAGCTTTCGGACCGAAATATTTGTCGTAGACTTCGCCGTAGTTACCCACCTGCTTGATCACGCGGTAGGACCACGCATTGTCCAGGCCAAGCATGGCACCGAAACCGCCATCGAGGCCGAGGAAGCGGCGCGCTTCGGGGTCGGTCGCCGTGGTTTTCATCTGATCGACGTTGGCCTGCGTCATGCCGAGGACTTCACCTTCCAGCATCGCATAATGCGTCCACTTCACGATATTGGCCCAATCCGGATCTCCGTCACGTACGAAGGCACCCAGGGGCTCCCGCGTGATGACTTCCGGCAGGATCACCCAGTCCGACGGTGTGGCGAGGCTCGACCGCGCAGCCGCGACGCTACCGCCGTCATCAGTGTAGCCATCGCAACGGCCCGCCTGCATCGCTGCGAATGCCTGCTCAGGACGATCGAACAGCAGGGTGTTGATGGTGATATGGTGGGAGCGGCTGTAATCGGCGATGTCGTGCTCAAGCGTGGTGCCGGTCAGCAGGCAGATGGTGGCACCATCGAGCTGGCTGACATGCTGAACGCCAAGGTTTTTGCGTACAAGGAACATCTCGCCGGTATAGAAATTGACCGCCGGCTCGGCGAGATGCAGGCTGTTGTTGCGCACGAAGGTTTGTGTCGTGTCGCGTACCAGAAGATCGATCTGTCCGGACTGGAGCAGCGTGAACCGATCGGCTGAAGTGGACCCGACAAAGCGAACCTTGCTTGCGTCGCCAAGAACTGCGGCGGCAACGCCACGGCAAAGAGAAACATCAAGACCGTTCCAGTGACCGGTGGAGTCCTGGAAAGCGTAGCCGGCCATTCCGGTGTCGACACCGCAGACCAGTTCGCCGCGCTTCTTGACCGCGTCGAGCGTCGGGCTGTTCACGGTCTGTGCCATGCTTTGCTGCGAGAATCCCGCAACGCCGCCAAGCAGGCCGATCGCCGCAGCGTATCCTAACGCACGCCTCAAAACTGCTATCATCTCTATTATTTTCCTTCAGCGGGGTTCGCTATTTGCTTGCGTAGTCTATTTTTGTCGCGTACCAGCCTTCCGCCCGTTTCTTCCAGAACCGTTCCCGCAAGGCGGTGGAAACCGGCCCGGGCCTGTCATTGCACAAGATCCGTCCGTCGATCCGTGATGCAGGCATGATTCCTCCCGCAGTCGTCGCCAGGAAGATCTCGTCGGCTGCGCGCAGTTCGGCGACCGCTAATGGCCGCACCGAACAACGGAGCCCAATATCGTCACAAAGTTCGATCACCGATCGCCGCGTGATCCCTTCCAGCGCGCCGCGATCCGGCGTGACCACCGCGCCGTCAATGACCGAAAAAACATTGAAGCCGGGGCCTTCCGTCACGAAGCCTTCGGCATCGAGGAGGACACAGCTGTCAGCGCCCCGATCAGTGGCCTCGAAGGAGCCGCGCGTCAGGTCGGCCCAGTGGAAGTTCTTGACGGTCGGATCAAGCGAGGTCGTGGGAATGCGTATGGCTTCGGCGACGATCAGATGCGCGCCGCGCCCCTGCATCTCCTCGGACATCACCCATACCCAGGGAATTGCGAAGGCGGCGAGGTAGTTTCGGCAATTGGCGGGGTGCCGGGGCAGGCCCGGCAGGGGCTTGCCGCGCAGACAGTCCATCGCCACATAGGCATTTCGCAGGCCGGACCGCCTTACGCAGTTGGTCAAAATGGTCTTGATCTGATCGTCGGTTTCAGCAGGGCGCAGGCGCAGCGCAGTCATTGACCGGCGAAACCGCGTGATATGATCGTCAAGGCGGAAGAATGCGCCTTCCCAGACCCCGACCACGTCGTAGGTCGCATCAGAGCGGCGATATCCCCAATCGGTGATCGGTATTGCTGCCTGCTCGATCGGCATGTAGCTGCCATCGATATAGGCAAACCCTTCAGACGCTGCCGGCAATTCTGACAACACGATCAACTCCAGGAGCCTGTTATGGTGTTACGAAATCCGCTGCGTAGATTGCTTACCCAATAGTATGTGCAAGTCGTGTGCCAAACTCTGGTGCGAAGCCCGATTATTCTCCGCACCAAAGTTCGGCGCCGTTTGTCAGGCCTTGCTGCCGAGCTTGTTGAGATCGACGCCGTTGAGCTGTGCCTGCGCCTCGATCAATGATGGCACGAAGCGGTCGCCGTAGCCGAGGGCGTTCGCGACGCTGAAATTCTGCTGCACGGCCTGGCCGAGAATGCTGACGGTGCCGAGGCTTTCATGCAGATGGGCATAGTAGCGCAAATCCTTCAGCCCGTTTGCCAGCTGGAACCGCATGCCGTCGAATTCACCATTCAGTGCCTTCGGAACGAGCAAACGCAGCAGCGGCCCGGCGACCGGCCCGGCGCTGACGACGTCATAGAGCTTTGCTACATCAATTCCGGCCTTTGCTGCTGTGACCACAGCTTCGGAGATCAGAGATGCCACGCCGAGCGAGAGGAAATTATTGACCAGCTTCAGCGTGTGTCCGGCGCCGGGACCGCCGACATGGAAGATATTCTCGCAATAGGCCTCCATCACCGGCTTCAGGCGCGCGAAGATCTCATCCGTCGCGCCGACCAGGGTGTTCAGCTTGCCGGCTTCGGCTTCGGTCGGCGTGCGTGTCAGCGGGGCATCGACAAGAATGGCACCGCGCTCCGCGAGTGCCGCTGCAAGGCGCGCGGTCGAGGGGGGCTCGCTCGTTGATGTATCGACAACGATCAGACCCTCGCGGGCGCCCTCCAGGATCCCGCCCGGCCGGTACATGAGGTCTTCGACCTGGGCGGAGCCGGTCACGCAGATCATCAGAATGTCGGACCGCCGGGCGGCGTCGGCTGCATTGTCCGCTTCGGTTGCGCCCTTCTGAAGAATGCTTTCAACCGGCGCGCGATTGCGGTTGCCCAAGATAACCAGGGGAAAATCATGAAGACGCAGGTTCTTGGCGATGCCGTGGCCCATAAGGCCGACACCAATCAGGCCAATCCGTGGTTTACTCGACGCCATAGGAATCTCTCTTCTGACAGATAAGGGATGGTGACATTGGGCAATGCGCGCCCTTCAATGGCCGCGCAGGATCTGGCCAAGGAAGGACTTCAAGCGCTCGGTCTGAGGGTCTTCAAAAATTTGTCGCGGCGGGCCGCTTTCGACCACCTCACCGCGGTCCATGAAGATCACACGGTCCGCGACCTGCCGGGCAAAGCCCATTTCATGCGTCACGCAGACCATGGTCATGCCGCTGTCCGCGAGGCCGATCATGGTATCAAGAACTTCCTTGATCATTTCCGGATCGAGCGCGGAGGTGGGTTCGTCGAACAGCATGATGCGGGGCTTCATGCAGAGCGCGCGCGCGATGGCGACGCGCTGCTGCTGGCCGCCCGAAAGCTGTCCTGGAAACTTTTTGGCCTGGTCAGGGATCTTCACGCGATGGAGGTATTCCATGGCGAGTTCTTCTGCTTCCCGCTTCGGCATCTTTCGCACCCAGATCGGCGCCAGGGTGCAATTCTCGAGAATCGTCAGATGCGGGAAGAGATTGAAGGACTGAAAGACCATGCCGACTTCGCGCCGGATCGCATCGAGCGAGCGGAGATCCTCGGTCAGCTCAATGCCGTCAACGACGATGCGGCCTTCCTGGTGGTCCTCCAGGCGATTGATGCAGCGGATCATGGTTGACTTGCCGGAGCCGGAGGGCCCGCAAATCACGACCTTCTCCTGCTGCGCGACCGTCAGCGAGACGTCGCGCAGCACGTGCATGGGGCCGTACCACTTGTTGACATTCTCGAGGATGATGGCGGGTCCCGTCGTGCCTGGCGCCGGGGAGGTGCCGTGTGCCGGAGTCTCGCTCATAGGATCTCCTTCATTCGCTTAAGCTGCGTCGATCTGTCACCGACGACCACGTCACATCGTCGCGCCCACCTGCCAGGGGACGAATTCATTATTGCCGTAGTCATAGCCTTCGCTAAGCGACGGCTTGCCTGAGGCGATCTCCAGGATTTTGGCGAAGATTCGCTGTCCGACATTCTCGATGGTCTCTTCGCCCGAGATGATGGTGCCGCAGTTCACGTCCATGTCGTCCTGCATGCGCTCATACATCGTATTGTTGGAAGCGAGCTTGATGCAGGGTGAGGGCTTGAAGCCTGCGGTCGAGCCGCGCCCCGTCGTGAAGCAGATGATGTTCGAGCCACCGGCGACCTGGCCCGTGACCGCCACAGCGTCATTGCCCGGCGTATCCATGAACACGAAGCCTGGGCGATCGACCCGTTCGGCATATTCATAGACCCCGGTGAGCGCCGTGGTGCCGCTTTTCGTCACGGCGCCCA
The DNA here is from genome assembly GCA_963834475.1 of uncultured Alphaproteobacteria bacterium. Taxonomy (GTDB): domain Bacteria; phylum Pseudomonadota; class Alphaproteobacteria; order Acetobacterales; family Acetobacteraceae; genus Acidisoma. Next base: position 101,242 of record CAWIBZ010000007.1, read on the forward strand.
GGGACTTCTCCAGGATCGTCGTCAAGCCCCCGGCCTTGTTGCCGTGAGACGGATTGTTGTTGAGGTCGGCCTTGTTGCGTGCCGCGTAGTCCTGCCACCAGGTGATCCGGTCAACCATCTTCTGCGCGACATCCGGGCTCACCGCGCGGCTGGTGAGCAGGTGTTCGGCGCCATAGATTTCCGGGGTTTCGCTGAGGACCACGGTGCCGCCATGGCGCACGAGCAGGTCGGCGGCGTGGCCAAGGGCGGGGTTGGCGGAGATGCCGGAATAGCCGTCCGATCCGCCGCATTCCAGGGCAAGAACAAGCCCCGATGCCGGTTGCGGCGTGCGGCGGGCGGCATTGACGAGGGGCAGCATCTCGGAAACGACGGCAACTGCCGCCTCGATCGTTTTCCGGGTGCCGCCCGTGGACTGGATGGTCATCGCCCGGAAGGTCGGCGATTCCTGCAGCCCGTGGCTCTGCATGAGATGGGAGATCTGGTTGGTTTCGCAACCAAGGCCGATCATCACGACGCCGCCGACATTCGGATGCCGCGCGTAGCCGGCGAGCGTCCGCTCCAGATAGGTGAAACCCTCGCCGTAGCCGTTGATCGAACAGCCGCCACCATGCGTGAGCGCGACGACGCCATCGACATTGTCGAAGCCGTCAAGCCCGCCTTTGCGATTGAAATGGTCAGCGACAGCGCGCGAGACGGTGGCGGAACACGTCACTGACGAGATTATGGCGATGTAGTTGCGCGTGCCGACGCTGCCGTCGGCACGCAGATAGCCGTCAAAGCGGGCCCGTTCGGCCTCGGGCACGAAATCCGTCGCCACCGCCTCGGCGCAGTAGGTGTGGCTGCGCTCGCTGTCATCCATGGCCATGTTATGGACATGGACATGCTCGCCGATGGCGATGTCGGCCGTGGCAAGGCCGATGACCTGGCCATATTTCCGGACGGCCTCGCCCTTTGCGATCGGCTGGATCGCGATTTTGTGGCCCTGGGGAATGGCGGCCGAGGCTGTCCGGCCGGCTCCCAAGGACGCGCCCTGCGACAAGGCGAGGCGCGCCACCGCGACGTTGTCGGCGGGATTAAGCCGGATGATAGGCGGTATCGTCATCGTGACGGGATCCTGTGCGATAGCCTGGGTTCAAACGCCGAGCGTCAGAGGATGCGGACGGCGACAGGGGTTTCGGGGGCCACCACCAGCCTGTTGCGCAAAGGCCGGCCGAAGCCTGTCGCGGACAGTTCGAACACATCGCCTGGTTGCGCCTGGAAGCCGCTCAGGAAGCTCAGCAGGCCTGCGCCAAGGAAGTGGATATGGATATCGCCCGGACGGCGGAACTGCTCGTATTTGAAGTGATGGAGTTCGAGATTTTCGACCGAGTGGCACATCACCTCTTCGCCGGTCGAGAATTCCTTCTCCCACACAACCTCGTTGCCGCGGAGGATGCGGGTGCGTCCCTGGATCGTGCCGGGCAGGGGGCCGAGAACAAGTTCAGGCCCGAAAGAACTGACACGCATCTTGGAATGGGCGAGCCACAGGTAGTTCTTCTGCTCCAGCACGTGGTCCGAGAATTCATTGGCAAGCACGAAGCCGACGCGATAGGGCACGCCATCGGGGGAGATGACGTAGACACCGGTCATTTCCGGCTCCTCGCCACCACCTTGCGCGAAGGCGGGATTGACCAGGTCGGCTTCCGGCCGCACCAGCCAGCTGGAGTCGCCCTTGTAGAACCACTCGGGCTGCACGCCCATCTGTCCGGCGGGCGGACGCCCGCCCTCGATGCCGTAGCGGAACATCTTCATCGAGTCCGAAAGCGAGCTTTCATCGCCTGTCATGGCGACATGCATGGCGTTGCGGGCGTCGGCACTGCCGATATGGGTCAGGCCGGTGCCGGTCAGCAGGCAGCGCGCAGGCTCGGGATGATTGATCGGCAGGAGAATGCGGCGCTCGGCGATGATCGCGTCATAGCTCTCGGCCTCACCTGAACGATCCGCATCGAGCAGGGCAGACAGCGCGACACCCTGTGCGATGGCAGCCAGCGCCGCCTCATAGCTGGAGCGATAGGTTTTGACCCCCGCGATCCGATCGCCCTCGACAATGCCGACGGCAGCCTGGCCCGCCTTATCAAGATACTGGATGACTCTCATGCAGAACGCCCTGACGGATTAGAGGTTTGAGGTGTTGCGGAGGGCGTCTCGCAGTTCTGAGAGCGCCACGATGATCGCATCGGTCGGGTAGGCGATGTCGTCCCGGATGCCCTGGCGCGCCTTGTCGGCGTCGCGCTCCCGCAGGCCGGTGATGACAAGCTGATGATGGGTTTCGCTCGGGCGGGAGGAATCCGGCCCGAATTGATGCAGCAGGCGCTGCAGCGGTCCGTTCCGCACCCAGAAATTGTCGATCATCTCGATCAGCATGGGCATACGGGCGGCGTTGTAGACAGCGAAATGGAAGGCGCGGTTGGCGAGCTGCATACGCGGCACGTCTCCGGCCTGCCGCGCATCGAGATAGTCCCGGTGAAACGTCTCGACCTGGTCGATTTCGGCCTCGGTGATGTGGGTCGCCGCCTCGGCCGCGGCGAATCCCTCAAGCTCCATCCGGATCCGGCGGATCTGGCGGACGTCCGCCGCCTGAGGAATCGGCACGACCACGGTGCGGTTGAGCGAGAATTCCAGCGCCTGCTCGGCCACCAGTCGGTTCAAGGCGTCCCGGACGGGTGTCGAGCTGGTGCCGAACTCTGCCGCGAGTTCCCTCAGCTTCAGCTTGGCGCCGGGGCCGAAGCGGCTGTCGCGCAGCATGGAGCGGAGTTCCCCGTAGATCAGCAGGGCCCGATGAGGCTCGCCGGTGCCGCGGGCGATGGTCACAGGTTCCTTGAGGGGCAATGCCAGGGGTGCGGGGGATGTCATGAATTTGTTATAACACGGTTGACTATTGTTGCAACATTTATCATTAGTTGGTGCAACATTTTCCTGGAAGCGGAGAAAACAGTGCGAATTGAACGGGTTGAAGCCATTCGCGTGCCGGAGCCGGTCTGGACGAACCCGCAGTGGTGGAGCACCAGCCCCATGGATGCCCTCTATGAGGCTGGCGATCGGACCCTGGTGGGCGCGATGGGACTGTTCAACAAGCCGATCTCCGCCACCGGCGCGGATGCCTTCGCCGTCATCGTGCGGGTGACGGCCGAGGACGGCACCACAGGGCTCGGCGTCGTCGGCCTGGGGTCTGAGGCGCTGGCTCAGATCGTCGAATCGCGACTGGCGCCGCTCGTCGTCGGCCGCAGCGCCTTCGACGTCGAATTGCTGTGGGAAATGATGTTCCGCAGCACCATCAATATCGGGCGCAAGGGCATGGTGCTGGAGGCGATCAGCGGCGTCGACATCGCCTTGTGGGATCTCATGGGCAAGTCCGTCGGCCGGCCGGTCTATGATCTGCTCGGCGGCCGGACGCGGGAGAAGATCCGCGCCTATGCCAGCGCCGGCTATGCGATGGAGGATCTGGACCAGGTCGTGGAGATGGCGCGCGGCTACCGGCGCGAGGGCTTCACCGCCATGAAGATGCGCTTCGGCTGGGGTCCGCGGGACGGGCGCGCCGGCATGCGCCGCAACGTCGAGATGGTGAAGCGCCTGCGCGAGGCGATCGGCGACGATATGGACCTGATGACGGACGCCTATATGGGCTGGACGACGCAATACGCGATCGAGATGCTGCATCTTCTGGAGCCCTACGAGATCGCCTGGCTGGAAGAGCCGCTCCTGCCCGAGGATTACGACGGCTATGCCCGGCTGCGCGCCTCATCGCGCACGGCGATCGCCGGCGGCGAGCATGAGTTCACGCGCTACGGCTTCAAGCAACTGATCGCCAATGGTTGCGTGGACATCGTGCAGCTGGATGTGAACCGCTGCGGCGGTTTCACGGAGGCCCGCAAGATCGTGGCGATGGCCCAGGCGTACAATTTGCCGGTGGTGCCGCACGCGCCCGATATCCACAATGTGCATCTGGTGATGGCGAGCGTCAATATCCCGCTCATCGAGTATTTCCCGCAGCATGGCCGTGACGGGGATACTTTCCTGGGCGAACTCGTGACCGGCACGCCGGAGGTGCGCGGCGGCTACATGTATGTCGATGCCAAGCCGGGCCTCGGCGTCGCCCTGAACACGGCGATCGTCGAGGCCTGAGGAGCGAGGGCCGGCCGCGGCAAGCGGCGGATAGCTGGGCGATGCCACGTCAATTACCTGGAAAGGATGGCGACAGCTGACGCCTGCATGCGGGAGGCGGGGCTGTTCGCGGCGGTCTGAACCGCCCGGAGCGTCGCGGGGGCTCCTGCATCCAGGCAGGATGGAGCCATGACGCGCGAGACGCGCTCTTGCCGATCGTGCGTCATGGCCTTAAAACAATATGTTCTACGACAGAGACTTCGAATAGCGACGGCTGGACGACATCACTGCGGAGAGCAACCATGACAAAGCTGCTGGTCCTCTACTACAGCTCCTACGGGCACATCGAAACCATGGCCGGTGCCATTGCGGAGGGTGTGCGCGAAGTCCCGGACGCCGAGGTTACGATCAAGCGTGTGCCGGAACTTGTGCCAGAAGAATCGGCGCGCCAACACAACTTCAAGCTTGATCAGGCGGCGCCGATTGCGACTGTCGATGAACTACCACAATACGATGCGATCCTCTTCGGAACACCGACACGATTTGGTAATATGTGCGCGCAGATGCGCAACTTTCTCGATCAGACCGGGAAGTTGTGGATGAGCGGCGCGCTGATCGGCAAGGTGGGCAGCGTATTCGCCAGGTACTGCCAGCCAGCATGGCGGGCAGGAGACCACCATTACCTCATTCCACAACACGCTGCTACACCATGGCATGATCATCGTCGGGTTACCCTATGCGGCCCCGGGCTTGCTTCACATGGAGGAAATCTCCGGCGGAACGCCCTATGGCGCTACAACGCTTGCGGGCGCTGATGGGTCACGCAAGCCGAGTGCGAACGAGTTGGAACTTGCCCGCTTCCAGGGGCGGCACGTCGCTTCCATCGCGGCGAAGTTGGCGCGACCCTAACGGGATGCGGCCTACCCGACGGAAGCGGCTCGCGGTTCATCAATGTGCATGAACCACGGGTCGCTTCCGTCTGGTAGCGGCTGCCCCCCCTATGAGGGCCCTTCCGGAGCTTCGGGATCCGCAGCTCGACCGTTCCCGCCCGGGTCTCGCAGTCCCGATCCCGGTAGCCATTGCGCTGAACCCGGCGGGCAGGATCTCGAGCGTCGGGCGGTCATCGGCTACGCACGCTAACCGCCGACCAGGAGGTGGGGTGCGCGTTCCGGTTGAGCCATACCTCGAACCGACCATCAACCTTGTCACATTCAGACACCATGAGGCTCGCGCCATTCACGGCAATGTATCGTTGCGACCGATGCCAGTATGACAGATCTGCTTACGTCAAGTTCGCCGGCGCGAATCAAAGGCGTTTGAGATTTTGGAGCAAGACGCTCACGACCGCCATGCGGCGATGCCAAGGTCGCGTCACACCATCGCTCTTAAAACTAACTCGGTAATCGTGCCTGTCGTGCAATTCAGGATCGTATGCACTTGACCCGAAGAGGGGCGCACTTGACCTTAGTCGAAGGGGCTCTGGTAACTCCGCTTGCTGATGTATCCGCCGGCTACGCCATCAAGCGCAGCGTCGTCCAATGGAACGTCACCGTCCGTGACACCACTATCCGCCGGCTGCCGAAGCACCTGGGGTTCTTCGGCAGTGTCTTGCGGTTTCGCTTTCGGCTCTCTGGATTCCATAGCAGGCTCATCCAAATCAGTGATCCGACAATTTGGCATACATGATGCCGTAGCGCCATCTACTTTTGTAACGTTCAAGTAATTCTCCGACGCACCAGGGCTGCCACCAGACGGTGTTATGTACTTTTCGAGGGCAGTGGCTTCATAGCGGGGGATGAGTGATCGCCCTGTCCGCAAGTCCTATCCGTCTGATGTCAGCGACGAGGAGTAGTCGCTGGTGGTGGCCTATCTGATCCTGATGAAGGAGGAGGCGCCGCAACGAGCGTATCCGCTGCGGGAGCTTCTAGCGCGGTGCCACGCCGTGCCGTTCATCCTGCTTTGGGGTGGCGTTGTACATAGACGCGCCAGCACGGCCAGATTGCGCAATAAAGATGCGTCGGCTACACTTCCGTGGCTGCAAAGCTTAGGGAAATTACGATGGTCGATGAAACTGTAAGCGCATTTCGCAAACGTGTAAATCAGGATCCGTCATTGCAATCGGCCTTTGCGCAGGCGATCTCCGCAGGCCCCTCCGCCGTCGCAAGTTTCGCACAGAAGCACGGGTACGATATCTCCCCGGAACAGGTCAGTGACGCCATAGAGCAGCTCTCGCACGGCGATGAATTGTCTGACTTCGAATTGGAGCTCGTTGCGGGCGGCGGTAACCAACCGACAAACTCGCGGGAATCAACCGGGTCTGCCAAGTCAATGTGATGGCGGTTGCGATCCGTGTTCTGGAGGGAGCGCAGCCCGCTTTCGCGGGGATGACCTACCCCCGATTGTGCCGCCTGTTGACCTTGGGGGGAGCGGAGATCGTAGCGATCGGCGCCCTGCAGGCTGGCACCCCGGTTGGTTTGGCGCTTGGCGCGCGCGGTGACAGAGCTGGCAGACTGCTCTCGGTGATGGTGGACGGAGCGTGGCGACGACAGGGCATTGGCCATAAGCTTTTGCGGGCATTCCAGGCCGCGATGAAAGCGGCGGGGATCTGCAGGCTGCGGGCGGAATATCCGGGATCGATCGCAAGCCGGTCCGCTCTTGAACTGTTATTGTCGCGCCTTGCCTGGAATGCGCCCCAGCTCCACAGCATTCAACTCATTGGTTATGCTGGTGCTATGGCGGAAGCAGGTAGCAGCTGGCCTGGCGTCCGTCATCTGCTTGCCAAGTCGGGTCGGATTGAGTGCGCGCCCTGGAATGTGCGCACTCCTACCGACCAAGCCGCGCTGCAACAGCTCCTCGTCGAAGATACCGTTCTGCAGCCGCCCGATCCTCGGCATTGGGCGGCAACCCTGGAACCCCGCACAAGCTTCGCGCTGAGGCATGACGGAGCGCTGGTCGGCTGGATCATCGGTGAGCGTGTGTCGGGTGGCTTTGGAGCCTATTCAACGAGCCAGGGTGTGCCTTCTATTCATTACCCCGCTGCCTATTGCGCATGGCCCTATCGCAAGGGAGGCGCTTTGATCGCCGCTTACTACCGCGCTTTCTCAGCCCAGGCGGCGCTTTTCGGGCCCGAATCGCGGGCCATCTACCGGACGCACCCTGGAGCCAGGGCAATGCTCGCGCTGACCCGGCGGCGCTTTGCACCCATCGCACTTCGCCTCGACGAAATCATGGTCGCCGAAAAGGACCTCGATCATGATTTATGACCTTTCTCTAGCGGCCGAGAAGGAGGAAGGCTGCGGCGAGCAGGATCGCACCGAGAGCGAGAGGCCAGAGACCATGGCGAGGGCGCGGGAGAGGCGGCTGTATCTCCGCGCCCCTCGCATAGCGAGCGGCTACCTCAGACCGAAACGGGGATCGCCTTTCGCCCCTCACGAGATTGCTCCGTCTGCGTCCAGGGGGCTTTGTCGCACCGGGTCGCCTCTCGGCGCCGATGGCGGCCCGGCGTAGCGGAGCCGGCCCCCCTCCAAAATGAACACGTCATCGGCCAAAGCGATGACGCTTGGCCGATGGGTGCTCATGATGCAGCCAATTCCGAGCCGCCGCAGCGTCGCGAGTAACGCCACCTGTCGGGCTTGGGGGATTGCAGATGTTGCCTCATCAAGCACGAGCAGCCAGGGTCTTCGAAGCAACGCGCGCGCGATCAGGATCCGCTGCTGTTCCCCGCCGGAAAGGCTGCTGTACTCGACAATGCTCTGCAAGCCCATTGGCCGAGCGGCGACCTCATCTGCGACTTCCGCGAGCCGAAGCGCTTCCCATACCGCGGCCTCAGACGTCTGCGTCGGACCGGCAACCTGGCTACGGATTGTGCCGGCCCTGTCGAGCCGGCTGCGCTGCAGCACCGCGCCGATGCCATCGCGCCATTCCTGCAGTTCCAGGCGCTCCAAAGCCACTCCGCCAGCCCGAACGGCGCCGACCTCCGGCCGGTCCAGACCCAGAATCACGTTGAGCAGCGTCGTCTTGCCGCTGCCTGAGGCACCTGTGATGGCAACGATCCGGCCTGGGCGCAGGGTGAGCGAGACATCCCGTAACGCCCAGGCGGCCTGCCCCGGATAGCGGAAGCTGACCCCGTGGAGCGTGATCTCCCGCGCCTCTGGACCTGGCGGACGGCGGCCATCCTCGGTCGGGCCATCCAATACCCGCGCGACGGCCACCGCGTCGGTCCTGATACGCGTCAGGCGTGCGGCCGTCGTGCCAAGCCCAATGGCCGCCGAGAGCCCTAGGCAGCTGAACGCCATCACGCCAGGCGATGGTGGCAGGGCGGTGATGGTAGCGCAGGCAAGCAATGCCGGACCGGTCATCAGGGGCCAGCTCCGGAGCAGCCGGGCGCTTGCCGAGGCCGTACCGCCGGGGCGGAGCTCCCGCCACCGCGCGACCATGCGTTGCCAAGCATTGAGTGTGTGCAAGCGTGACCATGACGCGAAGATTTGGTCAAGGAACCGCACGTCTGCTTGCAGCGCCTCGCCGTGGCGACGACGTGCCTCCGCCGTGTGCCACATGAGGAAGGACGGGCCAGTCAAAGCGACCAGAAACAGGGTAAGCAAGGGACCCACCGGGTAGACCGGTTGTACGATCAGGAAGGTAGCACTGCCGAACAGCGTGACGGCATCGCAGATGGTGGCTTGCGGAAGCTCATGGCACGCTGCGAGAAGCCGGCCTAGCGCAGCTTGCGCGGCGCCCCGCGTTTCAGTCGGCAGTTCGAAGACAAACCGTACCTGCAGACGCGCAAGCCGCCCAAGAAGCCAGGTCATCATTGCACTGTCACGTTGGATTTCGCTGCGCAAGCGAGCACGCACGTCTCCGACAGCCAAAGACAACACTGCCAGCAGCCCAAGAGCCAGCGCAAACCGCCCTGTTCCTGTGGTCAGCACGATCGCCGGCAGCAGGCAAGCCAAGCCGCGCAACGCCGCGCTCGCCAGGCAAACGACGGTGTCGCGCCACCCGGCCCTCAGCATCGCGGAGACCGGGGACGCCGCGAGATCTGGTATGCGCTGGAACGCCCAGATCTCCGGCAGGATCAGGCCGCGCAGTGCCGAAGCATCAACGCGCACTGGCGGGCCATCTCCGTCCCATAGGTGATAGCGGCTACGATCGGCAATCAAAGCAATCGGGCGCCGCTCCGCTATCCGCACCGCGAGCATCGGCCCGCTGCCGTCAAGCCACCAGCGCGTGCTGGGCAGCCGCGCCCGCCAAGCGATGAGGCCGCGCCGCCCCGCGAGCGCTGGAACGTCCCCGCCGTCGCTCTTGCCAAGCAGGCTGGACTGCACGCCGAGGGCAGTCGCAATACGGCGGATGGCGGCATCGTTCCCCTGCCTTTGCGTTTCCTGCTCGTTGTCGCATTCCGAACGCTGCGCGATTGAGGCTGGTGCCGGCGTGACCTCCGCGCCGACGCTGATCACCCGATCACACGCCGCCAGTGTTTCCTTACGATGGCTGACGATCAGGAGCGCGATCCCGCGCTGGCGGCAGCTGGCGCGGATCTGCCGTTCCAAAGCAAGGTCAAGAGCGTCGAGGCATTCATCGAGGGCGATGATACGGGGCTCAAGCAACAAGGCGCGGGCGATCTCCAGCCTCTGGGCTTGGCCCAGGCTTAAGTTTGAGCCTTCTGCCGCGAGGCGTAGACCGAGCCCGCCGCGCTCTGCCACTTCGCTCCAGAGACATGCCACTTTCAGCACGCCGATCAGCACATCATCGGCAAACGCATCGCTCCACAGCGTCAGGTTGTCGCGCAGCGTGCCCTCGAAGATGGCGCTATGCCGGTCGATCAAGGCGATGCCATGATCGCCGGCGGAAGCAGGAATGGCCGCGATCGGCCGCCCATCATGCAGCACTGCCCCGGACCAGGGCGTGTGAAGCCCGGCGGCGATCGCAGCGAGGCTTGATTTTCCGTGACCCGACGGACCCGTTATGCCGATCTGCTCGCCAGCCTGAAGGGTGAGACTGACATCGCGCAGCACTGGCGGCCGCGATTTGGTATAGCCGAAGGTGATGGCACGAAGTTCCAGGACAGGCGCACCGGGGGCGGCGGGCGATTGGGGCGTACGAACAAGATCGGCGGGGGCCACGTGCATAATGTCGGCGGTGTGCCATAGCAGAGCCTGAAGGCCATGCGCCGCCAGCACGGCGCTGACGCCGCGACGCCAGCTATCCGCTATGGCGAAGATGAGGAAGACCTCGCCGGCACTGGGGTGACCGAGCAAGGCAGCAGCCGTCAACGCGGAAGCGACGAGGGTGGCCCCGGCAAGGTCGATTACCATCTGGCGCCGCCGTGGACGCAGACCACGGTGCCATGCCGCGGCAATTGTCCCTAACAAGGCCTGTCTGTGATTTTCGGCGTTGCGTCCGAACTTCAGCGGCGCTGCCATATGGAGGGTGGGTTCTACGGATGCCGCCGTGATTTCGGTGAAACCTTGCTCCAGGCGATAGACGCCGCTCGGCCAGCCTCTCAGCATGGCAACGGCAATGCCGTGGCCGGACAGCAGCGCGCCTATCCCGAGACCGAGCCAGGGATCGCGGAGGGCGAGCATCACCGCTAAGACGATGGCACCCGACAACAGAGCCAAACCCGGCAGCAAAGCGCGATGCATCCGTTTCGCGGTTCCGCGGGCCGAGACGATTGTCTCCCGCAGGCGATCGGAAAACCTGTAGGCGAAGAACGCAGCGTCCAGGCGCCCGAGATGGTGCATCGGGCTCACAGCCGCTTCCGTCGCCATAAAGGTTTCTGCTTTGTCAAAAAGGATGACGGCCAGATAGACAACCAAGCTCAAAGCGAGCGCCGGCCAGAACGAGGCATCCCGGCCGTCGAGCGCTGTCGCCAACGGGAATTGGGCTGCAATAGAACAGACCAGGGCGAACACCCCCGGGAGTCCGGCCATGACCCAACGCCGCTTCGAGCATCTGAGAGGATCCGGGGCCGATGCGGTACGGGTGTCGGCCGTCTGGCCAAACTCCATGACGATGCCGGTGAAAATCTCGTCGAAGATTCCACGCGGCATGATGATCCTGCCGGAGGCGGGATCGTTGAGCCGGACTTCTGACGGGCCGAAGGCTTCCAGCACCATGAAGTGGATGAACCGGACGTGCACGATCGCAGGCAGTCTTACGGTATCCAGCTCCTCGGGCGATCGTTTGAGTGCTTTTGCCTGTAGCCCGAAATGCCGTGCGGCAGCCAGGATGTCTCGAGCATTCAAGCAATGCCGTGAAACTCCCGTAACCTGCCGGAGTGTCTCGGCCGGGATATGCGAGCCAAAATGGGCAAGGATCGATTGCAATGCGCCGATGCCGCATTCGGTCGTTTGGAATTGCAGCCGCAACGGAGTGAGCCGCCGCCGCGCCCGGTACCATTCCCGAAGCCGACCGACCATGGGCATCGGCCATCGAACGTTTGATACGAACGACCGCCGACGCATAACGCTACAAATCGCTTTCAGGAACGGTTGTTGTCAGGAGTTCATGAATGCCAGCGCCCAGTATCTGAACGCCGATCGCGAGGACGATCAAAGCGATCAACCGCGACACGACGCGAGATCCGGAGCGACCGAGGATTTTGTTGATGATACCACTGTAGCTGTAGAGAAGCCAGACGAGAGCTACGACCGCGACCGTCGCGGCTGAGGTTCCAAGCATAAACTCGAACGTCCGCTCAGGCGGCTTGGCCGCGCCGAAGGTTATCTCGGCAGCGATTGCTCCAGGTCCCGCGGTGATGGGAATTGCGATCGGGAAGAACGCGATATCGGATGACGGAGCGGTTTTCTCGCTTGGCCCTCCAGTCGCAGCCTCGCTTGGCTTGGTACCTGCGGGTTGTTCTGGCCCATCCAGCAGCCGCCATCCGGCTATCGCAATCGCGAGACCGCCCGCAACACGCAGGGCACCGAGGGTCACGCCAAAGAAATGGAGAAAATGAGATCCGATCCATAGGGATCCCAGCAACAGAAGCAGTGTGTAAAGTGACACTTTACGTGAGAGCGCGCGGCGTTCGGCATGGCTCCACCCCGTGGTCAACTGGCTGATAATGATTGAATTGCCCATTGGATTAACGATGGAGAACAGGGAGGGGAAGGCAATCAGGAAGGCGCCGGGCCAGGTAGAGAACAGCCAATGCGGTAAAGTCATGCCAAACTCTCTATTATTGTTGGACTATGAGGTCTAAGGCCCGGCATAGCTCGCTGCGACGGCGGATGGTGGGCCATCTCTGGAGGATAGTAACCTTCTTGCGACAACTGCCGATGCCACCTAGAGCAGTTGGCGACGTGCGAGGTCGGCAAAGGTTCCTTGCTGATTGATCAATGTCTCAAACGTTCCGGATTGAACCAACTGGCCGCGGTCGAGCACCAAAATGCGGTCGGCCTCCTTGATCGTGCTCAGCCTATGGGCAATCACGATCCGCGTCATGTTCAAGGAGGCCATTGTCTCGGCTACGATCGCCTGGGTGTTGTTATCCAGCGCGCTGGTTGCTTCGTCCAGCATCAGCGTTCGGGGCCGTCTCGCCAAGGCGCGTGCCAGCAGAATGCGCTGCCGCTGCCCGCCAGACAAGCTCTGCGCGCCGTCACTCAGCACAGTATGCATGCCCATTGGCATCGCCTCGATATCCTCGGCGAGATTGACCAGACGTGCTGCCGCCCAGGCGGCCTCCAGTGAGAGACCCATGTTGCCGCCGATATTTTCGTAAATGGATCCGGCGGTGAGGCGACCGTTCTGCAGCACAACGCCGATGTGGCGGCGCAATGCGGCGAGGTCGAGCCGGTCGCTGCTGCGTCCGTCGAAATAAATACTGCCGGTATCCGGACGTTCAAAGCCCAGAAGCAGCCGCATGATGGTCGACTTGCCGCTCCCCGAGGGGCCGACGATCGCCACAAATTCGCCGGGCTCGATTGCGAGGTTGAGATCGCGCAGCACCAGAGGCGCATCCGGAGCGTAGCGAAAACTGATCCGGCGCAGTTCAATGCGGCCGGTGAAAGCTTTCGGGGGCGCGCCGTCCGCTTGCGCTTCCGGTGTCGCCTCCAACAAAGGCCGCGTCCGCTCAAGCAGCGGCACCGCCGAGAGCATCTGCGTGACCGCCAGGGCCGCTCCCCCGATGGCCCCCGTCAACTGGCCGAAAGCGGTACTGAAGCCTGCGAAAACGCCGGCGGTCAACATGGCATGGGGCGAGATGCCTGCCGTCTGCCCGGATGTCGTGACATCCTGGCCCGCTTGCATGAAGTGGAGCGCAGCGCCGAAGATGATCAGCATCCCCAAGGGCGTCAGGAAGGCTTGCGCGGTCCTCTGAGCAGCTGCGAAACGTTGTGCCTTGAGGAAGGCACGGCGAAGATTTGCATCCCGCACGGCCCACTCGGTCAAAGCCCGCTTCTCCGCAGCGGCGGCCCGCAGCTTGCTGATGCCAACCATCATTTGCAGGATGAAGCCATCGAGCATCCCGCCCAAACGCGTCCGCTCGCGTTCTTGCCGCAGCTGCCCCCAGGAAAGCCCGGCTGCCACAAGCGCGGTTACCACGACCGGAGCCAGGCCCACTAAGGTCAGCCGCCAGTCGTCGAAGGCCATGACCAGCAGGCTGACGCTCCCGAAGATGGCGCTTAACAAGGCCGAAATGGCACCTTGTGTCAGAAGCATGCGCGCCTCTTGCAGGCCGAGCGCGCGGGAGGTGAGATCGCCCACGTTGTAGCGGCGAAACAGCCCGGCAGGCAGGCGCAGCAAGCGGTCGAACAGGGCCGCCTGCATTGCTGCGTCAAGCCTGCTCTCGATGCGCAATATTGCCAGGGACTTGGCGAGGCTGAAGCCGGTCTGGCCAAGTGCGAAGGCGAAGAGTGCAATGATGATCTGCACGACACCGCCAAGGTCGCCGAGAGGCACGAAGGTATCGAACAGGAGCCCGGTGGCGATGGGCGGCGCCAAGGCGAGGAGCGCGGCCGCGCCGGCCATGATCGCGGCTCGGATGAGGTCGCGGAGGATTGGGCGGCCGCCAAGCCGGAAAAGCTCGGACAGTCGGACGGGCCGATTGGGAAGAGAGGGGTAGATCTGGGTCGCTGTCTCGCCAAGGCGCGCCGCCACCTTGGCATTGAGCTTGAGTGTGGACCCTCGGGCGTGAACCCGCCAGCCTCCATTGCCGGTCGGAAGCAGCGCGGCCGGTTCGGTTCCGTCCAGCCAGCCAAGGAGCGGTAGGCCGTCGCGCCGCCACCAGCCATTTTCGAGCGAGACCGGCCGGCTGTTGAGACTTCGCGGCACGCAGCAACGCTGCGAGCTGCGCCTCGGCTTCCGCACGCGAGATGGCGGCCGGCTGTGGCACTGGCCTTGGCAAGGGCTGGGCATGGCCGATAGCCCGGCAGACCGAGGTGAGCGCGTCGAGCAGCGGGTCTCCGGTGACTGGCGCAATATCGGCGGCGGACCGTCCCGTCAGTCCCGCCAACCGGTGAAGTGCTGCGGCCAGCCGCTCGTCTGCCTGCACTTCGCGTTCGGCAGCGCGTCGGCGTTCCACCGCCCGTGCCTCGGGCTGCCGGGCCGCGAGTGCCGCTAGGGCAAGCGCATTGAAGGCGGCGAGCGCATCCGGCGATCGCGCTTGTTCGGGTGGCGTCAGCTCGGCGAGGATCCGGGACTCGATGCGCGCGCCAAGCCAGCCAGGCGCGGCCAGCGGGATTGGCCGATCCTCGGGGATCACTGCCGCGCCACACCAATCGATCTCGCCCGCGATGCACGTCACCCAGACCAGCCCATGGGCGGGCCCGATGATGCGCGCCTCAGCGGCAAGGCGTTGCGGGCCCGCGTCCAAGGTTTGGAAGCGCCATGACCGGTCCAAGGTGGAGATAGCCTGGCTCACGAGCCGCACCCATCGTTCCACCGCCCCGGCGTCTGGCGTCCCTGCGTCGTTCATGGCCACTGCGGCGGATTCATCCACCAGTTCTGAGCCAAGGGAACCCACGGCCAGGAGTCCCCGGCCATCCAGGCTGGGGACGCCGAACAGCCAGGTCCCAGCCTCGGCACGAAAAAGGTGCCGCCGATCCTCGCCGTGCCATGCGAAGACGTCAGCATAACCGTTAAGAACGAGCCAGGCCCGATCCGGCCGGTCCAGCGGAATCGGCCGGTTGCTCCCCCCGGCGGTAACGCGGGGCGAGGCGGGAATGCTGACGAAGGTCATGCCGAGAGCAGCAACGCGGCATAATGGCCCTGTGCGGCCATCAGCGCTTCATGGCTGCCGCGTTCAACGATCCTGCCTTGGCTCATCACGATGATTTCGTCGCAGTCCCGGATCGTGCTGAGGCGATGGGCGATGATGAGACAAGACAAGCCCCTTCGCCGCAGATTATCGTCGATCACCTTTTCGGTGGCAACATCGAGCGCGGCAGTTGCTTCGTCCAGGATCAGCAGCGACGGGTTGCCGACGAGCGCGCGTGCAATCTCCAGGCGCTGCCGCTGCCCGCCGCTGAAGTTCGTGCCTCCTTCGGTGACGGTGGCATCGATCTGCCTCGGCCGGGCGGCAACGTCGTCAAGGATTGCCGCATCGGCCAGCGCCTGGCTGACGTCGGCTTCCGGAACCGTCGGATCCCACAGGCAAAGGTTTTCGCGGATACTCCCCTCAAACAGGAAGACATCCTGATCGACATAGGCGACGCCGCGCGAGCGGACCGACGCGGGCAGCGTCTCGATCGGTCTGCCATCGAGAAGAACTTGGCCGCGCCAGGGTCGGACGAGCCCGGCCGCGATCCGTCCGATCGTGGATTTGCCGCTGCCCGACCCGCCGACCAGGGCGACCCGCATACCAGGCCGCACCACGAGCGAGAAGTCCTCGACGAGGGGCGGGTCAAGCGGACTATAGCCAAAGACGATGTCGCGCAATTCAAGCCGCCCAGTCAGAATTGGAGCATCATCCGCGACGACGGCCGAGTTGGGTTCGACATCGGCGCGCAGTACATCCTGCACCCGCTCAAGATCCGCCCGGATTCCCTGGATGGTACTGCTGAGGCCGACCAGCTTGAGGATGGGCTCCCCGAAGTTTGTGGCAAGGCTCTGAAAGGCCATCAACCCACCGAGCGTGAGGGGCGTGTCCATGACGCGGAAAGCACCCAGCCCCAAAACGAAGACGGTCGTGAGCGATTGGATCAGTATCGAGAGCGTTTGCGCGCCCAGATCCCGGGCGGCAAGTTTGCGACGCTCAGCCAGAAGCTGGGCTTGAAACCCGGCCCATCGGAGGTGGGCCTCGGCCTCCAGGCTCGACGCCTTGATTGTTTCGATTGCGCGGATCGGGCCAACCGTTGCAGCCATAAGCTTGCCTTGCGCCATCATCTGTAACCGTGCCGCCTGACGCTGGCCACGCACGCTCCAGTAAAGGACTCCAAGATTGAGCAGGTTAAGCAGAACCACCCCGCCAGCAAGGATCGGGCCATAGAAGAACATCACGACGCCGAAAAACACCAGATTGAGCAAGGCCAGCGCGTTGTCCGCCAGCTCGCCGGACAGGAGCCGGGCGATACGCTCATTGGCAGTCAGCCGGTTGACCATTTCTCCCGGATCCCGCTGGCTGAAAAACGCGATCGGAAGGCCCATGAGATGCTGGAGGAACTGTATTTGGGGCAGCGTGGCGAGTTTTGTCTCGAGCCCGACGAGCGCCCGCTGCTGCACCCAGGTCGTTGCAGCGTGGAACAAGATAACGCCACCCATCAAGCTCAGGAAGGGTAAAGCCCAGTCCCGCTGGCTGTCGACCAAGATGGCATCGACGAAGACGCGTGTGAACGCGGGCAGGGCGATACCCGGGACGACGAGCGCGAGAGACGCGAGCAGGACGAAAGCCAGCGCCTTGCGGGACCGGCTGAGGCGCGACCAGAGGAAGGCGTATATCGGCTGCGGTCGCCCATTGCGCTGAAAATCAGGGCCAGGCTCGAACGCCAGTGCGATCCCGGTGAAGGCATCTGACAGCTCTTTCGAGTCGACGACCCGGCGGCCCAGGGCGGGATCATTGAGGGTGGCACGACCATTACGGACGCCTTCCAGCACAACAAAATGGTTGAAGTTCCAATGCAGGATCATCGGCCATGGCAGATCTCCCAGCGCGTCGGGCTCTCGGCGATAGCCCTTGGCGACGAGCCCGTAACGGCGTGCGGCCCGGACGAGGTTGCTGGCCTTGGTGCCGTCACGCGAGACGCCACAGACGATCCGGAGTTCCTCGAGGGTTACATAGCGCCCATGATAGGCAAGAACCATGGCAAGAGACGCGGCACCGCACTCCACCGCCTCGATCTGCATGACACTCGGCACGTGCCGTAGCTTGCGGCGGCTCAGCCACGTCTGCGCAATGCCGCGTTTCGGCCGCTCGATCGGCGCAGTGGCACTCCCAGTCAAAATCCCGTCACCTTCCGCAGGAACGGCAGCACGAAAGAGAGCGGTCTCTGGGTACGAACGGTCACACGTGCGAGCCCGGTCATTCCACTCGTCAGCGTGACCGGTGGACCATACTTGCCAGACCACGCATAGCCTGTTGCCGAGTTCTGAGTCCGCCACCAGGTTGATGATGACCGCAAACGGGGCTCCATTGGCACTGAAGTCTCGGACCAGGGTGTCATTCTGCAGTACCGCGTGCATCCCCTCTGCCGTGACCGGAAATGTCGAGACCGATGCCACCGTCCCGATGAGCGTGCCCCACTCTTCTTTCTTGAGGCCGCTGAGTTCGATCCGCGCCTCCATGCCAGGGCGCACGCGATTGCCTTCGTCTGTCGGGATGTAGAGCAGAAACCGCAGGCCTTTCTCGCCGCTCTCGATACTGGCGACAGGTGTGCCGGACGTTACGAACTGGCCTGTGGACGATTTCCATTCCACCAGCTGACCCGAGACGGGGCTGACAACTTGGCCGAACTGAGATCGTTGCAGTGCCAACTGATCCGCTTGAATTTGTGCATCCGTTGCGCGGTAACTAAGATCGGCGAGTTGACGCGCGTCAGCAGACTGAGCCTCGATCTCATTTGCCTCCACCTGCAGGAGTTCACCGCGTTCATCGGCCACCGTCTGCAATGCTGCGGCGAGTTGCTCATGCACTTGTTGGAGTCTCTCGCTGGTGGTGTTGCCGTCCTGCATGAGCCGGCTCTGGCCGATCAGGATCCGGCCATAGGCCTGGACGCTCTGTTGGGCAGCGACAATTCCATCCCGCAAGGCGGATTCGCGCGCGACGTTGTTAGCATGCCGGGCCATATCAAGCGCATTGACATCCCGGCGCTGCCTCGCCAGCTCGGCGGCCAAAGCCGTCGCCTGAGCCTCGGCGTCCCTGATCTGCTGGATGAGCGTCGGCTGCTCCAGTTCGGCGATAACCTCGCCTCGACGAACGGCGGTACCGGGCGGAATATCCCGTTGTATCAGGGTGCCCTGGGCCAGCGCGGGCAAGTCATAGATATGGCCGCCATAGGCAACGAGGATGCCTCTGCCGCTGACCCAGCTCGGCACGGCGCCGACCACGCTCCAAACGACGAGGGCTGCCGCGAGAAACAGGATGGCACCGAGGACGATCCACAGGCCTGGGCTCGTGATTTCAACGAGACTGTCCAGCCGGTCGGGCGAAGACACCCGATCCAGCGCCGCCTTGCGAAATAGATTACTGCCTGATGAGGAAATGACGCACCTGCCTGGATGCCAAACGTTAGATTGACAACCTATCGATGCGCAACTAGCTGGCGATGGGTTGCGCGATCCCGGAAAAGGACATGTCGCCCTGGCATGCGGTCACCGCGAACTGGTTATATCCGTCGTGAAGGCTCCCCGTCCTGGTACCGGTCAGGCGCAGAGTCCTTGTGTTACATGATTGATAGTTGACCGGATGGCAACAGGGATGGGTGCATGTTCCCTTCCCCGTTGCCCGGCGACTTGACCGCGGGTCAGCCCGCCCAGTTTCGAATGCGGCCTGACAGTATTGTCGTTGTGGCACTTGGCCAAGCAGTCGGGGCTTCCTGGCACTGGTCTCCTCGCAAGGAGTCTTGAGTTGAGGCAGCCAGACCAGCGTGGCCATAAGCGCGGGCCCGGCCCACAGGCTTAAAGCGACAGGCATGGAACCTGTCAGTTTCTCCAGTGGCGCCGTCGCACCGGGGTCCTGCGCGGCGCCCACAGACATGGTTAGGATCCGTTACAAGCCTGACCACCAGCGCCGAGACGTGGCAAGTTCGGCCGGAGCTGAACAACGGGTGTGTGATGAACGAGGACCAGGGCGGGGCGTTCAAAGGGCGCGTTTCACGGCCGAAGTCATCCCCAGGGCGCTCGGGTGGTATCTCGCCTTCCCTGTTAGCTATGGCGGCCTTGCCCTGATGCTCTCGGACCGGGGCGTGGCAGTCGATCACACCACCATCTTCCGCTGGGTGCAGGCTTATGCGGTGTCGTTGGAGAGGCGCCTCCGGTGTGATTCGGCGTAGAAAAAGGGCTCTGACTCACTTTTGATGGAATTAGGGTGTCAATCGGCACGCAAAAGGGGCTCTGACTTACTTTTGATGGTGCCAAGTCTATGTTGGGCCGATCACGCGGGCTTGGAGGAGATCGAGGTTTCCGCGGCCATACATCTGGCGTTTGACAAGCTTGAGTTTCGTGATTTGTCCTTCGGTCTGGCCGTTTGACCAGGGTGACGTGATGGCGGCGGCGACTGCCGCCTTGTCTTTGAGCACGCCGTTGGCGAAGGATGCGACGAGACTTGCTCGCGCGCGATCCAGCCAAGGATCGAGACCGACGATGAAGCGTTTACGCAGCATGGTCTGGAACGCTGCGACAATCTCGCGTGCCTCGACCAGGGTCGGCACACCGTCCTCGATTGCGGCGACGGTGACTGTTTCAGATTTGGACAGCTGGTCGCGCCCGATGGTCATCATCCTCGCGATGGTCCGGGCCGCAGGAGCACGGCTTAATGCATTGTCGGTGCTGTCAATGCGGCGGCGACGGGTGGCCCATTCGGTCACAACGCGAAGACAACCACGAAAGCCGTGCTTCTGGAGCTGCCGCCAGAGAGCGGTGCCGTTACGATCACCGGCGGCCCACCGCGCATCGGGCCATGGCAGATACAGCTCGAGCGAATTCTCTCGTGCGCGGAAAATGTCGGAGCGATGCCCGCGCAAAATCCTGCGGACGAGACCTCGACTGTGCCCAGTCCGACGAACGATCTCCTTGATTGTGACTCCATCTCTAGCCAAGCGGAGAATGGAAGCATTGTCTTCCTCCCGGCGCAAATAGCCCTCGGTACCTGGATTCGCTCGGCAGCGCTGAGCAGGCTAGGATTTATCGCGGCGGCGCCGATCGCCGTGCGAATATGACGCATTGATTTGCGCACGGCATCGAGGAAGGCCCGGCTCGCATTCTCCATGAGATGCCATCGGTCAGCGACCTGAATTGCTGTGGGCAATGCCTTGGCTGCAGCCAGGGCGTATCCGCCTCCACGGTCACGGGCGATGAGTGCGATCGTCCTACGTCGCTCCAGGTCGCAGATCAGCGTGCCGTAACGCCGGTTACGTCGCCACGCCCAGTCATCAATCCCGATCACGGTGGGAGGGACAAAGGTTGGGCTGCCGTGCCGTCGAACGGCCCGAAGCAAGGTGTCTTTGCTGACCGGCACCATGAGCCTTCGCGCGAAGCTAGCTGCCGGCCGGCCGCCGAGCGCGAGACCGAGGTGATGGACTATTTGTTCAAGCCTCGCCGTTCGGCGGGCCCAAGGAGCCAGCACGTCGGCAGCGAAGCGCTCGGCGAAGATCAGCCGCCCGCACAGTACGGACGTGCAGTAGAACCGGCGCGCGAGGACCAACAAGCGAACAGCGCGTCCAGCGATGGGGAGGTCCGCCAATCGGCGGCGGTATCGGCTGTGGACCCGCCTCGACTGTGTGCCGCAGCCAGGGCAGACACTGGCCTGCGCCTCGGCACGAATAGTGATCAGCGCGACGTCGTGGTCATTCCTCGCATCCTCCACGACAAAGCCTGGCGGCACGAGAGCGGAAGCGCAAAAGGCTTGTGGCACAGCGTCGATCCTCACCAGTGAGCCGGACCAGCCAGCACCCTAATTCCATCAAAAGTGCGTCAGAGCCCTTTTTCCACGCCGAATCACAATCAACAATCCTGCCATTGCCGTGGTGGTGGCTGTCGGGTTGTGGGCAACGCGCAGCGTGGTCCATCAACTCCATAACCTACCCATGCTGTTGAAAGGATGTCTATGAACTGTCCAAATTCATAAATGCCCTTGCCAAGGCAAGGCTGTTTGCATGCAACAAAGCCATCCGGCTCGGACACCGATTTATCGATAATCATGGCTTGGGCACCTGATCCGCAAAACTCCGCGCAATATCGATCCGGCGCATGAACGCGACATCACTGAACCCCTGAGCGTAATCAATAAACCGTGCTAGCGCATCCGACCGTGCCGGATTGCCGGTAATTCTCGGGTGCAACCCGATGGACATCATCCGCCCGATGTCGTCACCATCATTCCGCAACCGGTCCAGAGAGGCCTTGGCGGTTTCAAAAAAATGCTCCGGGCTGCCATAGCCCGTCCCGACGATATAGCGCGCATCATTCACGACGAGCGAATAGGGCACCACCAGATGGCTGCGCCCGAGCACCGTCGTCCAATAGGGCAGATCATCGTTATAACAGTCGGAGTCGTAAAAGAAGCCTCCCTCCTCAACTACCAGCTCCCTGGTATTGACGCTCATTTCCCGGCAATACCAGCCATCCGGCCGCTTCCCGGTAGTTTTTTCAATAGATGCGATCGCCAGCTTGATCGCCTCACGTTCTTCATCCCTGTTCATCTCAAAATGGTTGATCCAGCGATAGCCATGCCCGGCCACCTCATCTCCGCGCCGCACCAGTTTTGCCGCAACCTCGGGATTGCGCTCAAGCGCGACCGCCGCACCAAAAAACGTGACTGGAATACCTGCCGCATCAAACACCCGGAACATCCGCCAGATGCCCGCACGTGATCCATATTCGTACATGGATTCCACCGCGAGGTCTCTCTGATCGTCCACGGCGAAGGGCAGTTCATAGAGGCAGTCATTGACCTGGTCGCCCATTGCGAAGGTCTTCTCCGATCCCTCTTCATAATTGACGACAATTTGCACGGCGACCTTGGCGTCATTCCGCCAACGCACGCGGGGCGGGTGTTCCCCATATCCAACCAGTTCACGCGGTGGGCCCGCCACATCCATGAAATCCGTACGTCGAAAAAACTGCGGGTTCAGTGTCATGTCGCTACTTCCTCCTTGTCCATCACGTTTATGGATCAACTCAGACCAGCCAGACTGCGTGCGCCATCGACGACAAGCAACTGCCCATTCACGTAGGACGCCTCCGCACTCGCCAGGAATTGATAGACATAGGCAATGTCCTCCGGAGCCCCAACCCGACCGGCCGGTATCTTCGCGACCGCCGCGGCGATCCCCTCGGGCCCGAGCGAATTGACTGGATCGAGCGCCTGCGGCGTACGAATGAGGCCAGGTGCCACCGCATTGGCCGTAATACCATCAGCTGCAAATTCCACCGCCAAAGTCCTCACGAGGCCGACAAGGCCTGCCTTTGCCGCCGTATAATGCGCGTGCTGCGGCCATGCAGTAACCGTCCCCGCGACGGAAGAGGTGGCGATGAGCCGCCCAAAGCCCGCGCGCCGCATATGCGGCAATGCGGCATGGAAGCACCGCCAAACCCCGGTCAGGTTCACATCAACGACCCGATTCCAGGCACTGTCGTCGAGATCTTCCAGTTTTACCTTTCGCGCGATGCCGGCATTGGCAACAACGATGTGCATTCCGCCAAGTTCGCTCACCGCCTGTGCCACAAGTGCATCGACATCGACAGCCTTGGTCACATCGACTTCCGCGACTACCACCCGGCGACCGGCCCGTTCCGCGGCTTTACGCACCGGCTCGATATCGTGCCCGTCCGGCGGATACCAGGCGAGCGCGAGATCCGCCCCCGCTTTAGCATAGATCTCTGCCGTCGCCGCCCCAATGCCGGATGCAGCTCCCGTGATCAGCGCAACGCGACCTGAAAGATCAAACATCGTCTTGTCCCTGACCCAAAATGATTTTTGACGTTTGGCAGGAGCGACGTCAGCCGGCGTCAATTAATGACTGTTGGCTAATACAACTTCTCATTTTTGAACGGCCGCTCCGTCTTTGTCGCTTCCGCCGCGCGCCCTCGTTGTGTCAACCTCGCGATCATCTCCGGCAATTATGCCAACCTGATCCGTGGCCCGAGATTTCCTTCCGGCCATCAAAGGTCAATCCACGGCACCCACCGACTGGCAAACAACGCCGACAATACTTACAACATCGCGTCTCCGCCGTTCGGCCCTAGTGTTTGTCCAACATAATACGAGCCGTCCTGAGATGCGAGAAGAATGGCCGTCGGTGTCACCTCGTCAACCGTTCCGAATCGGCCAATGGGAAGCTCCATGAGCTTCCCATTGCGCCATTCCTCAGTTTCGCTTCTGAGCAGAGGTGTGTCGATGGGGCCGGGCGCTATTGCATTGACGAGCACACCCCGCAGGGACACCTCGCGGGCGAGCGACTTGGTCAGCCCGATGACGCCCGCCTTGCTCGCAGCATAATGACCGACCGACTTTCCCCCGATCTGGCCGATCTGCGACGCAATGTTGATGATGCGGCCATCCCTCCTTTCCAGCATCTGGCCGATAAACGCCCGCGTGCAGAGGAAGGTGCCGCGGAGGTTGACATTGATGACGCGATCCCAGTCCTCGATTGCCAAGGTCTCGATAAGCGACTCCGTGAAGATACCGGCGTTGTTGACGAGGATGTCCACCCGGCCGAAGCGGGCGAGCGCGGCATCCGCCATGGCCCGCACGCTGTCCTCCTTGCTGACATCGGCCTGCAGAAACAGCACCTCATCCGTGTATTCACGTATGCTCGCCAGAACCTCGGCAGCGTGGCTTTCCGTCACCAGATCCGCGACAACGACACTGGCCCCCTCCCGGGCGAACGCGATTGCGATGCCCGCGCCGATACCAGAGGCAGCGCCAGTGACGACAGCAATCCGCCCATCCAACCGTTTCATTGTGCTGCCTCAGTCTGGCCGATGGTGAATGTTTTCCATACCTGCCCGATGTCCTCGCCGAGGGCGATGTCGAACCGGTGCCGCATCAGGAGCATGGAAGCATCATGCTGCGCTCGATCATCGCTGGCGACGCAGTCCTCGGCGATCACGACGTAATAGTCGTTGAACATCGCGTCCCGTGCGGTGGATTCGACGCACCCTTCCGTCGTGCAACCGCCCATCACCACGGTCCGGATCCTGTTACTGCGCAACAGCATGTCGAGATTGGTGCCCCAAAAGCCACTCGACCGATACTTGCGCACCACGAGCTCGTCGGAGAGCGGCGTAAATTCCGCCCCGAACGCATGTCCCGGCGTGCCCGGAAGGGAATAACGCAACGCCGGTCCATCACGACGTGCCGCAGCATGCATGCGCAGATTGAACCGAATATAGGACGGTGAGTCACTCATGCGGTTTGGAAATGCCGTGTTCTGAATATGGATCACCATGGTCCCGCTGCGGCGTGCGGCAGCCAGCAATGCCGCCAGCCGCGGCCGCGATTCCGAATACATTGACAGATCGATACCGAGCGAACCAAAAAGGCCATCCGGGTCGATGAAATCGCGTTGCATGTCCACCATGATGAGTGCCGTATGCGCCGGATCGACAAGCTCGGAGAGTTCCGTGAACACAGTTTTACCTTCGACAATAATCATCTTCGGCTCTTGCCTCTCTACGGACACGAATTTGGCTTATGCGGCGCGGCTCGGCTGCTGAAGGGAGGAAGCACGCGCGGCGATCAGGCTCTCATGTTGGTCATCCAACGGCAGGTCATCTTGGGGAATAAAGGTTCCGATGGCGGCAATCTTCTCGGGCGACTTCACTCGGTAATAGAGATACAGTGCAAAGCCCCCGATGATCCAGGCGATCACTACCCACGCGACCAGATTATAAGGAGACGGCTGGCCGGGAGCGAGTACCGAGTAGAGTGGGTAGGCAAGACTCAACAAGCTAAGTAACGGAATAGCGACATGCTTGACCACGCCACGGTTCGGGAGGTGCCAGAAGTAGCGGATGTGCGCGATGTTGCTCAGCATATAGACAAGGACGATCGCGACGGTTCCAATTGCCCCAGTGAAGCCATAGGCGCCAGTCGCGCCAGGCCCAAGCCAGAATCCGGTGGCGAGGCCGACGACGACGGTAGAGACGGTCTGGGCGGCGATTGCGCGGTGCGGTGAGAACCAGCGCTTGTGCACGTCACCGAGCGACGCCGGAAGCACGCGATCGCGCCCCATTGCGAACATCACCCGCACCGTCGTGTTGTGAACTGCCAAGAGGCAGCTGAAGATTCCTGCGACCGCCGCGATTTGAATCGGTTGCAGGAGCCATGGCGCGACATGGCGCCCAAGCGTGACGAAGGGGTTCTCGTCATTGAGAAACATCTTCATGTGCGACGGATCGTTCAACTGGTAACCGGCGGTGAGCGCGTACATCAGGAGCACGTAGAACACGCCTACGGATCCCAACGCACCGATCACGGCGAGCGGAATGCTGCGCTTAGGGTTTCGAGTCTCCTCACCGAGGGTGGCTGCGGCATCGAATCCGATGAAAGACAGAAGGCCGAACACCACACCGAGACCCACGCCCGCAAATCCTGTGGGGGCGGACGAGAAGCGGAACACCGCAGTCGTGTTGCCGTTTCCGGCGTAGGCGATCGCCAATCCACCGAGTACGAGGAAGATCACGACCTCGGCGACGAGCAAGGTGAGGTCCAAGTTGACCGACGCTTTGATACTGCGGAGCGAAAGCCCGAAAACAAGGGCCATGGCACCAAGACTGAAGATCCACCAGGGGATCGAGACATGGAATGTTAAGACTAAATAATCATGCACGAATGCGCCACAAGCCGTGAACAAGCCTGGCTCCAAGATGGCGTAGCCAAGGCAAAACAGCCAACCGGTAAAGAAGCCTGCCGCCGGCCCTAGCCCCTTGGAGTTAAAGGTATAAAACGATCCGGCCGTGGGAAATACGCGCGCAAACTGCACGACGGTATTGCCGACAAATGCAGCGGCGATGAAGGAAATCAGAAACGAGAGTGGTAGAGCGGCACCCGCAGCCGGCACAGCCGCGGGTGCGTTGAGGACGATTGCGAGTACCCGGGGCCATGGCGGCGGCGGACAACGCAATTGCATTTGGGACAGTTAGGACTCCACTTTGAAGCCGATGCGGCTCTGCCTCAGAGCTGGCCGCAACTGGTGCTGCTTTCATGTCGTTCCTGTTTTCGGATTATATATACAGGAAATGTGACCGGAGGATTATCTGTCCGTCAATTACCTTGAGGGCGTTCCGACGAATAGCTTAGGACAGCTAGCTCTTAGGCATGGTTGGGCGTCCTTTCAGACTGCTAAGGGCGGCAGTCTGACCATGGGATCATCGCCGAGTGGGGCGATAGATTTCACTCCATGTCCGTTGTCGCCTCCATTGGACTTGATCTTACGAAATCCGTCTTTCAGGTTCTGTCAGATTTAATGCCAAGCGGTTATTTGGCGACCGGAGGCCGATTTGGTAGCGCTTGAGGCTGGAGAGGCTGATCGGATTGCTTCGGGTCATGACTGAACTGCGCAACCGCAGTGTCGGGGATATCCTGCTGGCCGTGGTCGACGGGGTTTCCGGATGTGCGATAGCTCCGATTTAATCTGACAAACAATGTTGGTTTTTGCAGACTGGCGCGGGCGGGCGGGGCGCGGTGCCTGCCGAGGCTGGACCGCGCCCCGCCCGCCGGCGAGGAACGGAGACTAAGCATGACCAAGGAGCAGAAGATCATCCGCGCGAAGGTGAGGCACGTCACCTCAAAGAACTGGTGAGCGCCCATGTCGCCGGAATGGTCATAGTTCCGACGAGGTCCCCTAAGCGCGAGACGCACGGACTTCTGAAAACAATCCCACATGTTCAACTGCTGCGCCGAATAGCGGCGACGCCATCTACGTGGTTTGGCATTGACGACAACGATTGTCTACGGACGGGGACGAGACATCTTCTCGAACTCGGGCATCGTCGGATCGCCTACAGAGGTGGTACGACAGATTTATCTACTGGGGAAGACCGCCTCAAGGGATTTCGTCGGGCCTTTACGGAGGCGTGTAAGAAGAGAACGGATGCGATTGAGGTGCTCGGTCCGCCGACTCTGAAATTTGGCCTGCAGGCTATCGCCGAGTTAATGGCAGGCAAGAGCCGACCGAGCGCGGTGATTACGGGGTCTGTCCAGGCAACGCAGGCTGTTTTAGAGACAAGCCGGACAGCGCGCCTGATCGGCTCAGCCGGGAAGCAGGGACGAAAGTGCGGATCGGGCGGCTTCTTCATCCTACCAGCCTGGCCTCGCTCATCGGCTCTGGCCAGTTGACTTGACAATGCCGTCGCCGCGCCGCGGCCGTGGATGCACCGTAAGTGGTGCGAAACATGTTTTCGCACCACTTACGGCAAGCCAAAGACGTTCGATGACTGTGCGGCGGCATCATCCCGGAGCCTAGCCCGGCGGGTTCAGAAATTTCCGCTCAAGATAGGCCAGATAGGGCGCGGGCGTCAGCGCACTGCCCGTGGCGCGCAGCAGGATCTCGTCGCGCGTGAAGCGGCGCCCATGCTGCCAGACCTTGTCGCGCAGCCAGTCGGCGAGCGGCGCGACCTCTCCGTCCGAGAGCGCCGCGTCAAGGGAGGGGACCTGCGCTCGCGCGGCTGCGAAGAGTTGCGCCGCCATCACGTTGCCGATCGTATAGGTGCAGAAAGAGCCGATCATGCCGGAGGACCAGTGGATGTCCTGCAGGCATCCGCCGGTATCGTCGGGCACATCCAGACCGAGCCGGGCCCGCATCGCCTCGGCCCAGGCGGCCGGGATGTCCTTGACCGCGAGGCTGCCGTCGATCAGCGCGGCCTCCAACTCCACGCGCAGCATGATGTGCGAATCATAGGTCAGTTCATCAGCCTCGATCCGGATCAGCCCAGGCCGGGCGGTATTGATGGCGGCGTGGAACATGGCGGCGTCCACACCGGCGAGGGCTTCCGGAAACGCCGACTGCACCTCGGCGAAATGCCGGTCCCAGAACGGGCGGCTGCGCCCGACATGGTTCTCCCACAGCCGGGACTGCGACTCGTGGGCGCCGAAGCTGGTGCCGCCCACGGCATAGAGACCGATGAGATCTGTGGCCAGCGCTGTGCCGCTGTAAGCCGGGTCGACATTCTGCTGGTACAGCGCATGTCCGGTCTCGTGCATCGCGCCGAAGAGAGCGGGCATCAGTGCATCGGGCCGGGTGCGCGTGGTGATGCGCACGTCCTCGCGGGTGAAGGAGATTTCGAAGGGATGCACGGTCGTGTCCAGCCGGCCGCGGCCGAAATCATAGCCGAGTTTTTTGGCAAAGCTGTGCGACAAGCGGCGCTGCGTCGCTTCGTCAAACGCGCGGTGCAGAAAGTCGTGGCGCGACTGGCGTGCCATGGCCGCCTTGAGGATCGGCGCCTGCCCCTCCGTCAACCGCGCGAATAGCAGGCGCAGGCTCGCCAGCGTCTCGCCCGGCTCGTATTGCTGAAGCAAGGCGTCATAGGGATGCGCCTGCCAGCCCACGGCATCGGCATAGTCCCGCGCCAGGGACATGTTGGTGGCAAGATAGGGGGCGAAGAGGGCGAAATCATCGGTGGCCCGCGCCTGCACCCAGGCTGCGTTGGCCAGGCCCTGTGCTTCGGTACGACGCGCCACCAAGGACGGTGGAATCCGGCGATGAAAATCACAGGCCAGCCGCACCGCCGCCACCGCGCGCCGATCCGGATGCGTGTCATCCAGACCCGCCACCGCCCGCTCGGCGCCGTCCAGCGCGCGCCGCGTTGCATCCGCCACCAGCATGTCGCGGGCGAGACCGGCAAGCGTCGCGATCTGGCGGCTGCGGCTGACGGCACCGCCCGGCGGCATCATCGTGCGGCTGTCCCAGAGCAGCAGCGAGGACGCGCACAACACGTCATTGATCGCCAGGACCTGGCTTTGAAGATCGGACAAACTCATCGCGTGTTCTCTCGCTCTCTCATTCTCTTGGTCACTTGTTCCCCCGGCGCTCATCCGGGCCGCGGACAGCCGGCCCCAGACCCGGACAACGCCATGCGAAGGCGTGGCATCTCCGCGGCCATCGGTCAAACACGGAGGAGCGCCTCCTACGCCCATCTCGCAACCAAGTTGGCGCGTGCCGCCGCGATCGAGAAGCAGGGCAAAGCCACGTTCCACCAGAACTGATGGGCAATCTTGGCGTTAGGGATATCATAGGGAGCGACGGGGCGCCGCGTCTCCTGCACAATCCTCAATTGACCGTACGCTCCGGTTCTCGTCCAACACCAATGATTGCCAAGGCACCGAGAACGGCGATGCGTCTATGTCAACGGCGTGGTTCAATCAGGTCACGCATTTGGCCAGGTAGATGTGTTTCCTGTTGAAACGATCCAGCCGTCGTCGCAGGACGGCACTACGATAATCTGCCGCCCTTGATGTGGCTAGCGTATGGTCAGCAACTGCTCGTAAAAGCCACCGATCTCGCGCTCACGGTCGACGAGATGGATTTCCAAAATCCAGTGCAGTTGCCGCCCCGCAGAGTCACGATCGCGCAGCCGTGTCTTACACCCCGGCATGATGTAGGACGCCACCCGGTCGCCGGGAATCGTTTCATGCGGGAAGTCGCCAACCAAATGGCCTGCGATGGTGCCGCCAAAGGTCCAACCGGCTCGCTCAGCGGCCTGGCAGGCGCGGCCATAGAGTTCTTCGCCTGTCATATCAGGCGTCGCGTCAAACTCGGCCTGCACCGCCAGAAAGGTGGGCTCCAATGCGTCGCGAAGTTGCCGCTTGATCGGATCGCCGCCCAGCACGAAGGTGCGGCCGAAGTCTGCCTCCCACGATTCAAAGACCGGGCCAAGATCGACGAATAGGATATCGTCAGGCTGAATCAACCGGTCAGCCGGGTTCTCTGCATAAGGCATCAGCGTGTGCGGGCCGGTGCGCACCACTCGCTTGTGCCAGTGGCTGGTCACGCCGAACCGCTCCGCCGCCAAGCCATAGATCTCTTCGCTCAATGCGCTTTCCGAGATACCTGGGCGGAGCAACTCTCGCGCGATCATGCCGAACAGGGCGAGCGCCCTATCCTGCGCAATAAGCAAATTGGCCGCGCGCGCTGCGTCATCGGGATGGGTCGTGGCGGTCATGGGCTCCTGTCCTGGCCAGCGCCCGCATGTGCCGGTTGCTCCGCACTGTAGCATCCTCCGTCACCCCGTGAAGGCGCCACGAAGGTAACCCGACCCGGTCTTCCAGCGAAACCTAGGCAAGCGTTCTCGGAAGGGTAAACCCATGATGAGACGGCGTGCCGCCCTTGGCAGCGGGATCCTGGGCGCTCTGACGCTGGCTGCCGGATGGCCCAGGGCAAAGCCGGCTCCAGTGCCGAGAGCGCGGACGACAGCTTGGGCGGACCGCGGACCGAAGTGCATTGCAGCCGCTGTGGTGGCCATCCGGGTCACGTCTTTCCTGATGGACCCAAGCCAAATGGACCCAAGCCAAGCGGGCTTCGCTTCCGCATCAACGGCGCGGCCCTGACATTCACCCTGACCTCGTAAGGAGGGGCATCAATGGCTAAGACCAAGCGTAATCTCTGGGCGGCGACCATATCGGGCGCGGCTTTGCTGTGCGCCTTGGCGGTCGGTGCATTTTTACTCCATCTGTCCCCTGGCCGGGCCGCGGAACTCGATCATGCGGTGCCGTCACCGGTGCTGGATGAAACCGCCGGTGGCCGGCAACCTGAAACCCTTATCTTGGCCGGGGGTTGCTTCTGGGGGATTCAAGGCGTCTTCCAGCACGTTCGCGGCGTTGAGCAGGCTGTCTCCGGTTATGATGGCGGGGCGGCCTCCACAGCCCATTACGAGATGGTTGGCACCGGAACCACAGGTCATGCGGAATCCGTGCGCATGACCTATGACCCTCGCGTCATCACCTACGGGCAATTGCTGCGGATCTTTTTCTCAGTTGCCACGGACCCGACGCAGGTCAATCAGCAATATCCTGACACCGGCCCGCAATATCGGTCAGAGATCTTCGCCACGACGCCCGCCCAGGCCAGGATTGCCAAGGCCTATATCACGCAGCTCGACCAGGCGAAGATCTGGGATCAGCCCATTGCGACCATCGTGGGCAAGGACACCGGCTTCTACCCGGCCGAGGGGTATCACCAGAACTACCTGACCCTGCACCCGGACAGCGACTACATCGCCACCTTTGATCTTCCCAAAATCTCGGCGCTGCAAAAGACCTTTCCCGCCGCGTTTTCAGTTCAGCCGGTGCTAGTCCCTGGTGCCAAAGGCTCTTGAGCACATATCATGGTTTTGATTCTTGCTGCCTATCTCGGCGGCGTTCTGACCATCCTTAGCCCGTGCATCCTGCCCGTGCTCCCCTTCGTCTTCGCGCGGTCCGATCAGTCTTTCGGCCGTACCGGGCTACCCTTGCTCGTAGGAATGGCGCTGACCTTCGCGGTGGTCGCCACCTTTGCCGCCGTCGGCGGCGGCTGGGTGGTGCAGGCGAACCACCTGGGGCGGGTTGCCGCCATCATCCTGCTCGCCGCCTTCGGTCTTACGTTGCTTCTTCCAAGCCTTGCAGATCGGCTGACACGTCCGCTGGTGGCACTTGGTTCGCGCCTGTCGCAATCCGCCGCGAAAAACGGAGCAAAACCTTCCGTCTGGACTTCGCTTTTGGTCGGGGCGGCCACCGGCCTGCTCTGGGCGCCATGTGCTGGCCCCATTCTTGGCCTGTTGCTGACAGGTGCGGCTCTGAAGGGCGCCAGCATCGGCACCTCCCTGTTGCTGCTGGCCTATGCCCTGGGTGCCGCGACATCCCTCGGCGTTGCGGTTCTTGTGGGCGGCCGGATCTTTACCGCCATGAAGCGGTCGCTTGGCGCTGGTGAGTGGATCCGGCGCGGTCTCGGCGTGGCCGTGCTGGCGGGCGTGGCGGTCATTTCCCTGGGTCTGGACACTGGCTTTCTGACCCGGGTTTCGCTGGCAAGCACCAATGGGATTGAGCAGTCCTTGCTAGACATCCTGCGCGGCAAGCCTGGGCGCCCGCAGGAGGCCGCCATGACGATGAGGGCGGCGCCGAGCATGATGATGGCTGCCGCCAACCAGGCCAATGCCTTGCCGGTCGAAGGAGAGATACCGAGCCTATCCGGCGCCGTTGCTTGGTTGAACACTCCGCCGCTGACGCGCGCATCCCTCAAGGGACATGTCGTGCTCGTCGATTTCTGGACCTATTCCTGCATCAACTGTCTGCGCGCGCTTCCCTATGTCGAAGCCTGGGCCAACAAGTATCATGATCAAGGTCTGATCGTCATCGGGGTCCATGCACCGGAATTTGCTTTCGAACGGAATATCGACAACGTCAAGCGGGCGATCAGCAAGCTTGGGATCACATATCCTGTCGCGATAGACAACAACTACGCGATCTGGCAGGGGTTCGGCAATGAATATTGGCCCGCCCATTATGTCATCGATGCCGAGGGCCGCATTCGCCATCACCATTTCGGGGAAGGCAATTACCGAGGGTCCGAGCGGGTCATTCAGCAGCTTTTGCGTGAGGCCGGAGGCAAGGACGTCCCAAGCACGATCGTCTCTGTTAGTGGAATGGGAGCCGAGGCCGCGGCTGACGAGGAGGATATCGGCTCGCCCGAGACCTACATCGGCATAGAGCGTGCGATGAACTGCGTCTCTCCGGGCGGCGAGATTGCCGGAAGGGTGCATACCTATATGGTGCCCGCCGACCTTGCCCTCAACGAATGGGGGCTGTCCGGTGACTGGCAGGTCGGATCGCAGGAGGCTGTCGTCGCAGCACCGGGCGCCGGGATCTCCTTCCGCTTCCATGCCCGGGATTTGCACCTTGTCTTGGGTCCGTCCGCCGATGGCCATCCGGTGCGGTTCAGGATCATGATTGACGGCAAGCCACCGGGAGCCGACCACGGTGCCGATACTGATGCAGCGGGTGACGGCACGATCACAGGACAGCGGCTCTACCAGTTGGTGCGTCAGCACGAAGCGGTCGCCGATCGCACCTTCGAGATTCAGTTCCTTGATCCGGGTGCCTCGGCCTATTCCTTCACCTTCGGCTGACTGGCGCTATCCGCCCGGGTTAGGATGGTTTGTGCGCGCAATGGCGGGAAGACGGAGGCCGAAATCCGCCGCCATCACGCCTCAAGCACGTTTGAAGGGCTGCAAACATGGCCGTGTGGGACAACCGATCTATGGAGCAAGTCCTCACCGAGCATCTTTCATGCGCAACCCCTGGAGGGAATACCCCCCTCACGCTGCCGTGCCGGGGGCTGAGACTTTGATCGCAGCCACCAACCACGTCGTGGACCTGTCTGTTGGCGTCATGGCCCGACGAGTTGGCCGCCATCCACAATTATGCTCTGACCCGTCACCCAGCTTGCTCCCGCAGAGGCCAGGAACAGCACGACATTGGCGACCTCTTGCGGCCTGCCCATGCGACCGAAGGGGATCTGCTCCAAGGTTTTCTCGTATAATTCGGGGTTCTCAGTCCGCCGCTTTTCCCATGTGCCCCCCGGGAACTCGATAGAACCCGGCGCCACGCAGTTCACGCGAATGCCCTGACGCGCCAGCATCTTGGCCTGGCTGGCCGTATAATGCATCACCGCGGCCTTCACGGCGCCATAGGGAGCGGAGCGAGAGGATGCACGGAGGGCAGAGATCGAGGAGATATTGATGATGCTCGATCCCCGGCCGAGCAGCGGGATGGCTGCGTGGCTGGCCCGGACCACCGCCAGCACGTCGATCGAAAGCGACGCTGCCCATCCTTCCTCGCTGTCCGCTTGCCCGAAGCCCGACGCATTATTGACAAGCACATGCAATCCACCGAGGGCAGCCGCGGCGCTGGGGACGTAGGATGCAATCGCATCGGGGTCTGCCAGATCAACGCTGGCGCTGTGAGCGGTGACCCCTAAGGCCTGGATGTCCTGTCTTGTTGCATCGAGGTCTGCCTGGTTCCGTGCGCATATCGAGACCGAGGCACCCGCGGCTGCAAAGCCAAGCGCGATAGAGCGCCCGATCCCGCGACTGCCGCCCATGATGATAACGCCCTTGCCGGAAAATTCCACTGTCTGTACCCTCTCTTATGTAGGAGAGTTTTGCCGGAATTTCGTGTGCTTGTCTCGGCGGCCAAGCCGCTCTCTTCCGAAATTCCGCCGATGGCGCTGAAATCCCGCCTCATTCAACAAAAGGGCGCAGCCAGGCCGGGGGCGTGTGGATGGTGACCGTTGCCTCAACCGACATGCCCGGCGCGATCAGGTCATTCTTCGGGGCAGCGCCGTCAAAAAGAATTTTAACCGGAACACGCTGGACAACCTTTACGAAATTCCCGGTCGCGTTCTGTGGCGGCAGAAGAGCGAAATAGGAGCCCGTGCCGTTCTGAAAGCTGTCGATATGGCCGTGCAAGGTGAGACCCGGAAAGGCATCGACCGTGATATTGACCGGCTGGCCGACGCGCATATGTGTCAGCTGCGTCTCCTTGAAATTGGCGATGACATAGCCCTCGTTCGGAACGGCGGAAAACAGCGTTTGTCCGGGTTGGACGAAGTTGCCGACCTGCACGGTTCGGTTGGCGACCGTCCCGGAGACGGGTGCGTAGATTTTCGTGTAGGACAGGTTCAGCCTGGCCTGGTCGAGGACCGCCTCGGCATGGGTCACACCGGCTTTTGCCTCATCAACCTGGGCCTGCAATATCTGGACCCGCGCGCGGGCGGCATCCAGCGTCGCTGAGTTGCTCTGCAGGCCCGCTTGTCGTACGCCGATATTCGACTTGGCTTCCTGCCAGCTTTCCATCGTCCCCGCGCCGTCCTTGGCAAGCAATCCGAACCGGGCCAGCTGCTGCTTGGCGAATAGCAACGTGGCCTGGTCGCCCTGGACCCTCGCCCCATCCGCCGCAATGAGCTGAGCCTGTTCCGTCAGTTGCGCTTCGGCGTAGGTCTGTGCCGCTCGCGCGCTCAGCAGGCTCGCAGTGGCGGTGTTGACCGTATCCTGAAAGTCCCGCGGATCGAGTTCCACGAGGAGTTGTCCGGCAGAAAAGGCGGAGTTGTCGGTCACATGCAGGGCCGTCACGTAGGCCGCGACCTTCGGCACGATCGACACGGTGTCTGCCTGAACATAGGCGTCATCCGTCTCGACTACAAAAAGGCTCGGTATGTAGACATAGGCCGCGGTCGCGAGCACGCCGGCAGCAAGCAGGAATGCCCAGGCCGGCAGCAATCGCCTCTGATTGGCGGCCTTGGGACCGGCCTTGGGCGCGGCCGGAGCAGGTTCCGGCACGGCGGGCGCTGGCCCGCGGGTAACAGGTGTTGCTTGGGCATCGTCCGGTCCCGTGCGCCCTGTGGCCCGGAATGGGGCAGGGATGGACAGGGCCTGGGCGAATTCGGGGGCCTGGGTCATCTGGGTCACTTCTTTGCAACCGGGCTGGGCGACATGACGAGAACGCAGCAAAGGGCGACCAGGCCGATCGCGGCCATGAAGCGAAACGCATCAGCGTAAGCGAGGGTCGCGGCTTGCTGGACGCCGGCATTGTTCAGCAATTGAACAGCCATCTCCTTTGCCTGGAAGGGCGAGCCGCCCCCACGCTGCATCACTGTCTGGGCCAAAGTGTTGAGCCATGCTTGCGATTGCGCGTCTCCGGACTGCAGGGTCTCGAACAGCCGCGCGGAATGGAGCGTCTCGCGCCAATCGAGAAGCGTCGTGATCAGGGTGATCCCAAGCGACGCGCCGAACTGGCGAAAGGTCATGTAAATGGCGACGGCGTCGAGCTGTTGGGCCGGCGGGAGCTTGGAGACCGCGCCGCTGCCGATCGACGAGAGCATCGGTGCCAGGCAGAACGCGTAGAGGACCAAGGGCAGTACGTAGTCGATATCCGGCGTTCCCGTGGTCATCAGCCGTGCAGCGATGAGCATGGCCGCGACCAGCATGCCGAAGGCGAAGGTGATCGCCTTGCGTGCGCCGAACCGCGCGATGGCTGGCGTGACGAAGGGGCGGAGCAACGCCGCTGTCAGCGAGTAGGCGCACGTGAT
Source organism: uncultured Alphaproteobacteria bacterium (assembly GCA_963834475.1). Taxonomy (GTDB): domain Bacteria; phylum Pseudomonadota; class Alphaproteobacteria; order Acetobacterales; family Acetobacteraceae; genus Acidisoma. The sequence continues at coordinate 137,538 of CAWIBZ010000007.1, forward strand.
CAGGCCGGTTTGCGCAGCACTCAGCGGCCGCGGAAAAACGGTCCGCAGGTATTCCGGCAATGCGTAGATGCTGCCCGACAGGATGACCCCGGCGCAGAGGCCCACCAGAATGGCCGCGAGCATGTTGCGGTTGCGGACGAGCGCCAGCTGCAACAGCGGCGCGCGATTGCGGGGACTGAGCTGCCAGGCGACGAACAGGATTAATGAAATCGCGCTGATCCAACAGAGCAGCTGGATTTTCGGCGAGCCGAACCAGCCGTCGCTATCGCCGCGGCTCAGAGCGATCTGCAGAGAGACCAGGGCGATGCCGAGCAGACCGATCCCGGGCCTGTCCATGCCGGGCACCTCCATGCCGGAGGTGCGGGCACCGGCGGCGCGCGGAACATCAGGGAAATGGCGGATCAGCAGCCGAATGGCGATCGTCGCGCATACCACATTGGGCAGGAAGATCAGCCGCCAGTTGAAGCAATCCGTGACATAGCCGCAGAATATCAGCCCGGCCGAAGTCGCGAGATAGAGCATGACGGAAATGCGCATGAGCGATCCGCTGCGCTTGGGGCCGGCGAAAAGCATGTAGACGCTCGCGCGCCACCACATGATCAGCCCGGCACCGGCGAAGCCCTGGACTGCCCGCCACGCAAGCAGCGTGCCGAAATCCGGCGCCAGCGTGCAACCGACGGAGGCGACCGCGAAGGCGAGGATGGAGCCGATGATGTAGCGAAGATGCCCGATGTGGGCGGCCATCCTGATGGAGAGCGGCACGCCGAACAGGAGCGCCGAGAGGTAGGTGGTCAAGATCCAGCTGGCCTGGTCTTGCGAGACACCGAAACTGCCCGCCATATCGGGCAGCACCAGGTTCACCCCGTCAAAGGTGTAGAACTCCATCCAGGTCGCAAGACCCAGGCCGAGTAACAAGTACCTTGTTCTGGCCTCCGTGCTCCGCCTTGGCAGCAGAGCCGCCTGCGACAGTTGCTCCAGTCGGCAAGGCTATGCCCGGCATGTTCGGACCTCGCTCGCACCAATTGCCTCTGACCGGAAATACCTGGACCGAAATCGGCTCGAAACCACCGGGGAAGGAAGCCAAGCTTCCGAAAATTGGAAACATAAGCCTTCCAGCGTGTGATCGGGTCGCGTAAGCCTCCATCCGGGGAGAGACCGCGCTTCGCTCCGTGCGACACGGGAAAGGAGAGATCGATTGGACCCCATTTCCGAGTTTTCGCTGTTCCGTACCATCGTGGAGGCCGGCGGAATATCAGCGGCTGCGCTTGTTTTGCAGTCGTCACCCGCTGCGGTAAGTCGTCACCTGAGCGCGCTGGAGACGAGGCTTGGCGTACGGCTGGCCGAACGCAGCTCCCGGCGCTTCCGGCTGACGGACGAGGGGCTGCTGCTGTATGACCGAAGCCGCGCGATACTGGACCAGGTCCGTGATGCGGAAGCGGAAGTCGCCTCCAGAGGTGGCGCCGCGCGCGGCCTGCTCCGCGTCGGCGCTCCGACAGATTTCGGCCGGCGCCACATTGGGCCGCTGCTGGCCAGCTTTGCGGCCCGGCATCCCGGTCTTGAGGTGCATTTCATTCTGTCGGACGCGGGCCTCGAAGTTGAATCGGATGCCTGCGACCTGGTGCTTCGCTTCGGTCTGCCGAATGACGAGGGCATGATTGCCCGCAAGATTGCCGCGACGCAGCGGATCCTGTGCGCCTCGCCATCCTACATCGCCCGGCGTGGCAGTCCGCGCTCACCCGATGACCTTGCTGCCCACAGCTGCCTGCGTCTCGCGCGCCGCCACCAATTGCTCGACCGATGGCGGTTCACCCATGAGCAGGCCGACTACGAGGTGAAGGTCGGCGGCCCGCTTTCCAGCGCGGATGGTTCTGTGCTGCACGACTGGGTTCTGTCCGGAGAAGGCATATCCTCGGAAGCCCTGTGGGACGTCGCCGACGATCTCGCCGCAGGCCGCCTTGTCCAACTCATGCCGGACTATCTGTGCGCGCCGATCGAGCTTTATGCCGTGTTCGGGCCAGGGAAGCCCATTCCACCCCGGATTCGCCTGTTCGTTGACACCCTGGCCGAGGCTTTTAGACGTTTGATCGGGAATTCCACGACGTGAGCGGCGCCAGCGCCCACGGCTTATTCAAGGCGAAACCGGCTTTGTGGCAGGCGCGTCGCTACCGACAGCCTGCCCTCTCGCAGTTCCCAAAGCGCGAGGTCGAAGCGCCGCAGGCCCCGGCGCATCCAGCCCGGCCATGGGCCGGTCGCCGGCATGTGCCGCCCTGGATCAAGCATTCTGCCGGCTGGTGGAGTGGCCCCGGTTGCGCGGCATGAGCCCGCATCTGCCGGGTGATACGGGCCGCAAGCCGCGGGCCGCTGGCCAGCGCGCGATCAGCGGGACATTGACGTACCGCGTCGCGGCTTGCCCGGGTCAAGGCGCGAACACTCTGCCCGATGAGCTGGCTACCTTCCGTAAGAGGTTGATCGAGGATCACGCCGCAACGCCAGTTCGTTCCGGAAGCGGTTGCATATTGTCATTCCGTATAGTAATCGAGTTGGAGTTGTCCCCGTCGGCCGCCGAAGGTTAGAGCGTGACTGATCCTGCTGATGATTAGGCGATCTTCGGACCAAGCCTGTCCACGCGGCAGATGCGGTTCATGCCGTATAATCCGCGTTTTCGTCCGCCTGAAACGTCCGCGATGCGATGACGGTCTTCCTCCGGAGATCATGATCAATCTCCCAATCAACAAGAGTCCTTCCGTAGGGCCAGGCTTTTAGAGGCGCAGTATTCATGACCGTGATCTACGTATCTTCTGGCGTGACGAGCAGCGGCTACGTCGTGAGTGCTGGCACAGAGCTTGTCGTGACGAGCGCGGGAACTGCGATCGGCACAACGGTTTTCACCGGCGGGTCCGAAGTCGTCTCCTCCGGCGGTACCGCGATCAGCACCACAATCGGCAACGGCGGCTACGAAGGTGTCTTCGGCGGCACGGTGAGCGACACCACGATCAGTAGCGGCGGCTTCGAGAACGTCTACGGCATGGTGATCGGCACCACCATCAGCGCCGGCGGCTTTCAGTTTATCGGCGGCGGCGGTACCGCGATCGGTCCGACGGTTGGCAGCGGCGGCACAGAGACCGTCGCCTTCGGCCCGGCGATCAGCACCATGGTGAGCGGCGGCACCGAGATCGTCGCCTACGGTGGTATCGCGAGCAGCAGCACGGTCAGCAGTGGTGGCATCGAGATCGTCTCCTCCGGCACCGTACCTCTTCACTACGGTGGAGAGCGGCGGCACACAGCTCGTCTCGGCCGGCGGTGTTGCGATCGGTCCTACAGTCGGCGGCGGCGGCGCGGCGGTGGTCTCCGCCGGCGGTGTCGCGAGCAACACCACGGTCGGCAAGGGCGGCACAGAGACCATCTCTTCCGGCGGTGTCGCCAGCGGCACAACTGTCAACAGCGGCGGCACCGAGACAGTCTACGCCGGCGGCACCGCGATCAGCACCACAGTCGGCAGCGGGGGCACCGAGGTCGTCCTCGCCGGCGGTACCGCGATCAGCACCTCAGTCGGCAGCGGGGGCACCGAGATTGTCTCCTCCGGCGGCATTGCGGACGGCGTCACCGTTGGTAGCGGCGGCATCATCGTCTTGGCGGGCGGCACCACCTCCGGTTTTCTGGTCGAGAGTGGGGGTACCGAGATTGTCAGCAACGCGATACTGTCTGGCGCCCCCGTCTCGGCCGGGCTGAACCTGATCGCCGGAGACGGTGGCATTCTCAGCAATACCACGGTCAGCAGCGGCGGCACCGAGGTCGTCTCCTCCGGCGGCGCCACGACCAGCGCAACCGTCAGCAGCGGCGGCTCGATCGCCGTGCAGGACGGCGGCTTGGCCAGTGGAACCGTTATCTATAACAGCGCGACACAAACCGTATCGGCTGGCGGCACGGCGATCTCAACCGTCATCAGCAACAATGATCCTGACACGCTCGGTGGAAACCAAGACATCTCGTCGGGTGGCACCGCGATCGGAACGGTCATCAGCGGCTATAACGCCATCGACTGGGTCGGCTCCGGTGGTGTCACCAGCAATACGATCGTCGGCAGCGGCGGAACCGAGTATATCTCCGGCGGCGCCATCGGCGTGAACGTCACGATCGAGGGCGGCGGCGTCGAGAATCTTGGCGGCCTCGGCAGTGGTGCCACCGTCAGCGGTGGCGGCGGCCAATATGTCTTCGGCAGCGGTACCGCCATCGGCACGGTTCTGAGCGGCGGCAGCCAGTTCGTCTATGCCGGCGCCACCACGAGCGGCACGACCATCCTCGCTGGAGGCACCGAGACGGTCGGCTTCCTCGGCATTGCCACCGGCACCGCGACGAGCACAACCGTCAGCAGCAGCGGCACCGAGGTTGTCTCCGTCGGCGGTGTTGCCAGCAGCACCACGGTGGAGAGCGGCGGCAGTTTGGTTCTCGGCAGCGGCGGAACCCTGTTCGGTTACATCTCGGCTGCGGGCGCGGCTGTCAACCTGGGCGGCGTCTACCTTTCCTCCGGCGGTGAGATCATCGGCGTGGGCAGTGCGACGTCCGGGCTGCTGATCAGCGGCGGCTGGACAGAAGTTGTGCTCTCCGGCGGTGTCGCGAGCGGCACCGCGGTTAGTAGCGGCGGCAGCCTCGTGCTCAGCAGCGGCGGAACCCTGCTCGGTTACACTTCCGCCACGGGGGCGAGCGTCAACCTGGGCGATGTCTACCTCTCCTCCGGCGGTGAGATCCTCGGCGAGGGCAGCGTGGCCTCCGGGCTCGTCGTCAGGGGGGGCTGGATAGAGGTTGTCCTTTCCGGCGGCACGGACATCAGCGCAACGGTGGGCTCCGGCGGCAGCGAATACATCTACTCCGGCGCTGTTGGGATCGGCACGGTCGTCAGCAACGGCGGCAGTGAGCTTGTCATCGGCACCGTCTCCGGCGGCACGGTCGATGCTGGCGGCGATCAGTATGTGACGGAGGGAAGCGCGGCCGGCGTGACCCTGAGTGGCGGAACGCAATTCGTCTATAATGGTGCGGCCGTGACGGATACGGTTGTATTCAGCGGCGGCACGCTGGGGTTGGCCTTCCTGGAAAAGGGCACCGGCAGCTCGATTTCTGCCACCATCAGCAGCGGTGGTTATGAAATCGTGTCCGCCGCCGGGGTGGCGGCGAGCACCCAGATAGCCGGCGGAACGCTCGACCTCACCAGCGCGGCCGTGACCAGCGGGGATATCGATTTCACTGGCACCGACGGAACCCTGCAGATCGATGATGCCTCCGCCATTCCAAGCGTCACCATTTCCGGCTTCGCCGTGGGCGACAGCATCGATTTCACCTTCCTCATTTCATCAGGCGGCGACAGCTTCTCCGTTCTGGGCGATACGGTCACGGTCTCGGCCGGAGGCAGCACCTACGCGCTCACTATAGACGGCGCAACCGAGAGCAGTCTGCAACTCGGCGCCGACGGCAACGGCAAACTTGTGCTCGTGGCTGAGGTGCCCTGCTTCGCGGCAGGCACCCGCATCCTCACGGCGCAGGGCGAGGTCGCGGTCGAGAATCTGGCAGTCGGTGACCGCGTGGTGACGGTGACCGAGGGCGAGCGCCAGTTCTCCGAGGTGACCTGGATCGGCCATCGCATGGTTGAACTGGCTCGCCATGCCGACCCCGAGAAAGTGCGGCCGGTGCGTGTCACGGCGGGCGCTTTCGGTGACAAGCTTCCGGCGCGCGATCTCGTGCTCTCGCCTGACCACGCGGTCTTCGCCGAAGGCGTGCTGGTGCCGGTGAAGTATCTCGTCAACGGCACGACCGTGCGGTTCGACCATGCGATCAAGCGCGTGACCTATTTCCATGTCGAACTGGGGCAGCATGAGGTCCTGCTGGCGGAGGGGCTGCCGGCGGAAAGCTACCTTGAGACCGGCGGCCGGGGCATGTTCGCGAATGGTGGCGCGGCCGTGGCGCTGCACCCCGACTTCGCGCCCATGGCCTGGGACGTGCTGGGTTGCGCGCCGCTGATGGTCACGGGTCCGAAGGTCGAGGCGATCATCGCCCGCCTCGCCGAGCGCGCGGCCCGCGAAGCCGCCGCCTGATAAGGTGCGGCCTGGCCCGGCCCCGAAAGGAGCCGGGCTTTTTTGTCAGCCGATCCCCAGCATGCGCCGGCTGGCTGCGTCATCCACACCCGTGCCTGCGAAATCGTCGAAAGTCCGGGTCGTCGCGGTGATGATATGGCGCGCGATGAAAGGCGCGCCCTCCCGCGCGGCCTCTTCCGGGTCCTTGAGGCAATCCTCCCATTCATAGACGGCCCAGCCGGCGAAATCATACTCCGTGAGCTTCGCGAAAATGCGCCGGAAGTCGACCTGCCCGTCACCGAGCGAGCGGTCGCGCGCCGCGCGTTTCAGCCAGGGCTGATAGCCCGAGAGCATGCCCTGCCGCGCGGTCGGGTTGAATTCGGCGTCCTTGACATGGAAGGAACAGATCCGCTCGTGATAGACGTCAATGAAACCGGTATAATCCAGGCCCTGCTTGATGAAATGGCTGGCATCGTAGTTGATGCGGCATCGCCTGTGCTGGCCTACGGCATCGAGGAACATCTCGAAGGTGATGCCGTCAAAAACATCTTCGGTCGGGTGGATCTCGAAGCCGACGTCGACGCCCGCCGCATCATAGGCGTCAAGAATCGGGCGCCAGCGCCGCCCGAGTTCCGCGAAGGCCATGTCGATCATGCCCGCGGGGCGCTGCGGATAAGGATAAAGATAAGGCCAGGCAAGCGCGCCGGTGAAGGTCACGGTTTCGGTCAATCCCAGGCGGCGTGAGACCTCTGCCGCCTTCGTCACCTGCTCCGCGGCCCATCTCTGCCGCGCCGCGGGCTTGCCGCGCAGGGCGGCCGGCGCGAAGCCATCCATCATCTCGTCATAGGCCGGATGCACCGCGACCAGCTGGCCCTGCAGATGGGTCGACAGTTCGGTGATCGCGAGACCATGATCGGCGCACAGCCCGCGCACCTCGTCGCAATAGCTCAGGCTTTCCGCGGCCAGATCAAGATCAAAGATGCGCTTGTCGAGCGTCGGGATCTGGATCCCCTTATAGCCCAGCCCTGCGGCCCAGACGGCCAGGCCCGCAAGGCTATCGAACGGTGCAGCATCGCCGATGAACTGGGCCAGGAACAGACCCGGCCCCTTAATCGTTCTCATGCCCAGGCTTCCCAGATTTTTTTGATTGCATGATTGCTGTAAGGGGATCGAGGCAGGACAAGCACGCCGGGGCTTTGAATGCTTCGCCCCGGCGTGGCAGCCGCTCAGCCGATCCAGGCGTCGGCAAAGCCGAAATTGCCGAGTGCGTAGCCGGTATTGCTGGCCTGGAACCCGTGGATGTTGGAGGCCATCAGATCGATGTTCTTGTTGAAGCAGGGAACGATCAAGGCGCCTTCCTGATAATCGATCATCTGCATCTCATGGATGATGTCGCAGCGCTTGCCGTGGTCGAGGGTCGCCTGTGCCTCATTATACAGCTTGAGGTAGCGATCGTAAGACGGCCACTTTTGCCAATGCGTCTCGTTGAACGGCGAGGTGCTCAGCAGCTCCATCGCGACTTGCGCGAGATAGGGCTTGTAGTCCCACCAATCCTGCGAAAAGGGCCAGTTGAGATATTGCGGCCCGTAGATCACATCCGTCGTGACCTTGCGCAGATTGATGGTGACGCCGCCGTCCTGTGCCTGCTGCGCCAGGACTTCCGCCATGCGCACCCGCCGAACTCGAAATTCGGCTGTGACAAGTTCGACCGTCAAGTTCGAATGGCCAGCCTGCCTGAGAAGTGACTTTGCCTTGTCGACATCACGGTCCCGCTTCCAGGCGCCGGCATCGTAGCAGGGGTCCCACGGTGAAAAGACGTCGTTGCCGACCGCGCCATAGCCGCCGAGCGCCACATCGACCATCTGCTGCCGGTCAACCAGCAGCCGCATGGCCTGGCGAACCCTCACATCGTCAAACGGTGGGCTATCAACGCGCATCGTGAAGGGAACCCATTGCCCCGGGTCGGAGACCAGTGCCTTGATGGAGCCGCCAGGGCCTAACTGGCTCATCAGCGCAATGGGCGCGATCGCGAAGACGTCGATCACGCCGCCCTGCAATGCTGCGAAGGCGGCATCATCGGTCGGAAAATCGATGATCGTCAGTGTCATCAAGATAGGGCTTGCCGGTGCGCCAGTAGTGTTCGTTGCGCGTATAGACGCTCTGTTGGCCCGGCGTGAAGCTCTTATATTTGAAGGGGCCGGTGCCGACGGGGTTTTTCACGTCATAATCGCCGGCACGATGCTGAAATACTCCGGCGCCGAGATGCCGCCGGGAAAATCCGCATAGGGCGTCTTCATCGTCAGGCGCAGCGTGCGCTTGTCGAGGATCTTCGGGTTCGCAAGATCGACCGGCGCGAGCGGTGTCGCGCCCGGCAGCGGCGCTTTTGGATCGACGATCCGCCGGAGCGAGAATACCACATCCTCGGCGGTGACATCCTTCCCGTTATGGAAGGTCAGGCCGTCGCGCAGCCGGATGGTCCATTCCGTCGCCGTGCTGTTCGGCTCGAACGAGTCGGCGAGAACATTCGCTACGACGCCTTGCCGGTTGACTGAGACCAGAGGCTCGAACAAGGCAAGGATGCGCGGATCGTCGAGTTCCGTCACCGTGTTGCTGGCTGAAATAGTGTCCGAACTGCTGCCGCCCGTCATGCCGACGCGGAGATTGCCGCCCCGCTTCGGTGTCGCAGACTGGGCCAATGCCGCGGCGCTATGCCCAAGGATCGGCCCGGCGACGCCGAGGGCGCTCGCGCCCAGCATGAAGGTGCGGCGGCTGAGCCCATCGGGTTGCCAAAGGTCGCCACGTCTCTCATTTGCTTTATCATTCATGCTACGTGTCCATTATTGGGGTTTTTATTGGTCGTTGGCATGGTCTGGGCTCAGGCAGCGGCGGCGAAGCGTGGAACATCAGCGAGCAGGCGCTTCGTCGCCTCGAATCTCGGTGCATCCAGCACCTGATCGACCAGCCCGGCTTCGATCATTCGTCCGCCCTGCATGACGACCACGTTCTGCGCGATGCTGCGCACGAGGGCGAGGTTATGCGTGATGAAGAGCATCGACAGGCCGCGCTCGCGCTGCGAGATCGCGCAGCAGGGTCACGATGACCGCCTGCACCGAGACATCCAGCGCCGAGGTGACTTCGTCGCAGATGAGAAGGTCGGGAGAGACAATCAGCGCGCGCGCAATCGCCGCGCGCTGCAACTGGCCGCCCGATAGCTCATGCGGGCGCCGGTCGATGGCGCTGGCCGGCAAGCGCCACCTGGTCCAGCACCGCCAGGATACGCCGGCTCAACTCCATCCGCTCGACGGATTCGAAGGTTTTCAGTGCAATGGCGATGGACTGGCCGATGCTGCGGCGCGGATTGAGCGAGGCGTAGGGATTCTGGAAGATGTATTGAATGCGCCGTCGCATCATGACGGCTGCGGTGGCGCGAGCCCGACCGGCAAGGCTTCGTTGCGAAAGGTCGATGACACCGTCAATATCGCTATGCAGACCGCCGATGGTGCGCGCGAGCGTGGTTTTGCCCGAGCCCGATTCGCCCACCAGGGCAACGCAGCCGCGCTCTGGCACGTCAAAGCTGAGGCCGTGCAGAATCTGCGTCGTGCCATAGCGGGCCGTGAGGTCCGCCACGTGGAGGACAGGCGATTCATCGCGGAGGCCGTCCAGCGCGCGCTGGGCCGCGGTGGGGCAGGCGGCGGCCGGTTTCGCCTGCCCGCAGGCAGCGCACGGCATGCCCCGCCTCTATTTCGCCCAAGGGCGGCACCGCATCGCGGCAGGGCGCGATGACAAGATTGCAGCGCGGCGCATAGGAGCAGCCCCGGGGGCGGCGCCCGGGCTCCGGTGCCTGGCCCGGGATGCCGTCGATCCTGATTGTGGCTGGCGATATCGGGCACGGCGCGGATCAAGATCCCTCGTATAGGGGTGCAAGGGCGCGTGCAGCACGTCCGCCGTCGGGCCGAGTTCGACGATGCGGCCGGCATACATGACGGCGACGCGATGGGCGAGGGAGGCGACGACGGCAAGATCGTGGCTGACATAGACGGCGGCGATCCCGTGCTCCTGGCAGAGTTGCCGGACCGTCTGCAGCACATGCGCCTGCGTTGTCACATCAAGTCCGGTGGTCGGCTCGTCCATGACGACAACGCGCGGATGGCCGGCGAAGGCCATGGCAATGGCAACGCGCTGCTGCTGTCCACCGGAGAGCTGATGCGGATAGGCGCGCAGCAGCCCGCGGCGGCCCGGCAGCTTGACCTCCTCCAGCAAGGCGACGAGGTCTCGTCCTCACGGCGGCCGGATCATCGAAGATTCTCGGCAAGTTGCGTCCGGATGCGCAGCGCCGGGTTGAGCGCGGCGCCGCAATCCTGCGGAACATAGCGGATCAGCGACTTGCGGATGCGGGGCAAATCGGTCCGCGCGACGGTCAAGAGATCCCGCCCGCCGATCGGGACGCGGCCGCCTGAGATCGTCAGGCCCTGGCGATGATGGGCGAGCAGCGCGAGGCCCAAGCGTCGTCTTGCCGGAGCCGGATTCCCCGACGAGGCCGAGAATTTCGCCGGGCATCAGGCGTAAAGCCGGCGTCGGAGACGATGGACGGCCCTCCGCCGGCGACGTGATGTCGAGCTCGGCGGCGACAGAGCGGCTCGGACCGGCTCTGGTCGGGCTGCGTCTCGCTCATCATGCGGCTCCCGGCACGGCGGGCTCCCGCTCCGCGGCGGCAGGCGCTTCATCCAGAGCCGGGACGTCGCCCCGGCGGCCACGGCCCATGAATTGTGCGGCTCAGCGCGTCCGTCAGCAGGTTCATGCCGATCGTCAGCAATGCGATCAGGATGATCGGCACCAGCACCGGCCAAGGGCTCGCCATCAGGCCGATGCGGTTTTCATTGATCATCGTGCCCCAGTCGGCTGCGGGAGGCTGAACGCCGAAGCCCAGGAAATTGAGGCCGGCGATCAGCGTAACCGAATAGGCGAGCCGAAGACCAAGCTCGACCATCAGCGGTGCCGTCACATTCGGCAGGATTTCGCGAAGGATGATGAGCCAGGGGGCTATGCCAAGTGATTCGGCATGGCGCACGAAGTCCTCGGACGGCGACCCGTAATGTGGCGGCGCGGAACACACGCGCAACCTGAGGCGCGTGGATGGCACCGACCAGGAGGGTGACCAGCCAGAGCTTCGGGCCGATCAGGCTGATGAAGAGCAAGGCCAGAACAAGCTGCGGAAAGGCCATGAGCACGTCGGCGCCGCGCATGATCACCTCATCGGCAGCGCCTTTGCATATATCCCGCACTGGTGCCAAAGAGTGCGCCCGAGCCGACACCGATCAAGGTCGCCGCAATCGCCATCAACAGGATACGCCAGCCGCCAAGCGAGCACGCGCGATAGCGTATCACGGCCGAGCACATCCGTGCCGAGCGGAAAGTGCTGGGACGGATGGGCAAAGGACAAGCTGACGAAGGCTGTCGGCGAATACGGGGCAACGAAGGGGCCGATGAGTGCCACCAGAATGACGAGAAGGACGAGTGCCAACCCGACGCTTCCTGCCCCCAGTGAGAGCACGCCCGCGAACAGAGCCGAGGCGCGCGCTTTCATTGGGTTTGCCAGGCTCTGGCGCGAAGCTTGGGTGTCACGACGATTGTTGCAACATCAGCCAAAATATTAAGCCCGACGTAGAAAGCGGCAAGCAACACCACCTCGAACTGGATGACGGGGACGTCGCGTGCGAAGATCGCATAGACGAGGCTTTGCCCGATACCGGGATAGGCGAAGACATATTCAACGAGCACCACGCCGCCGGCGAGATAGGCAAAGGTGAGGGCCACGACCTGAATCGAAGGTGCGATCGGCATTCGGCAGCGCATGCACGAAAATGATGCGGCGGCGGCTGACGCCCTTCAGCCTTGCCATCTCGACGTAGTCGCTTTGCAGGATTTCCACCATGGAGCCGCGAATCATGCGGAAAAGGTAGGGAAAAATAACGAGGACGAGGGTGAGCACGGGCAGCACCAGTATTTGCGGGCGCGCCAGAAACACTGGTCCCCGGCGCAACGAGCGAAACCGGCGGCAGCCAGCGGAAGACAGAGGTCGCAAACACAAGGATGGTGAAGAGGCCGACGACGAACTCCGGCGTTGCTGCCAGCCCAAGCGCGACGACCGAGACCACATTGTCAACCATGCCGGAGCCCCGGCTTGCGGCGAGGATACCCGCGCCGATCGATAGCGGCACGCCGATGAGGCCGGCAAAGAAGAGTAATGTCAAGGAATTGCGCACCCGCGGCATGACCTCGCCCAGGACATTCTGGCCATTCACGAGCGATGTGCCAGGATTGCCCGCCACAATGCCGCCGAGCCATTCAACATATTGAGTGGTCAGCGGGCGATCGAGATGCAGCTGCTTTTCCATGGCGGCGAGGGCTGCCGGCGTGGCATCGCGGCCGAGCACGGCACGGGCGGCATTGCCCGGCAGAATTTCGGTTGCGGCAAAGACCACCACTGGAGACAAGAAACAGCGTCAGCAAGCCGAAGAGCAGACGCCGGCCGATCAACCGCCTCACTGGACAAACATCGCCGCGCCAAATAGCGGCGACCCGTTTGCAATCCTCGATATCACCGGCGAGACCACGGCACCGCGGCTCCTCTCCGCGAGACTCCGGCGGCAGTCAACCCCTGGATTCCTGGCGTTTCGACGGCCTGTCACGCTATCCCTCACTGTTGTGGCTGTATCGCGGCCGCATGAGCATTGAAGGCTTCTTGGCGCACCGGCCAAATCAGGCAGTGCTCTGCCAGGAATTTTCATCTGCATGCAAAAAAACGCAAGCCTATTTTTGTTCGCTCCCGCTGACATAAGGCAAGAAATGCAGTTTTGATATCGTGATAGTTTGGAAGGTGCGAAATAACGGCGTAGTTTTGTCGTCACGGATTACAATCCAGGGGGCATGTTCGGACCTGATGGCCATCCGCGCCATCGTGTCGGAGGCGGTGGCGCCTCAGCCCCCGGCTCGATGCACCAGGCGTGGTGGTGGCTAAATCCTGCGGGACTTCACATCGCGCAGGATTTCGCGGGCGGCATTGTGGCCCGGAATGCCGGAGACGCCACCGCCCGGATGCGTGGACGAACCGCAGATATAAAGCCCCTTGATGGGTGTGCGGTAATCGGCATAGCCGGAGACCGGGCGCTGAAAGAACAACTGATCGGCGGCAAGCTCGCCATGGAAGATATGGCCCTGCGGCAGGCCCACAATCTCTTCCAGGTCCGGCGGCACCAGGGTTTGCTCGGCAATCACATCACCGGAAAAGCCCGGGGCGTAGTTGTCGATCGCCTTGAACACGGTCTGCTTGAACTTGTCCTTTTCCACTTTCCAGTCGCCATTCTTGAGCTTGTAAGGCGCGTGGCCACCGAAGACGTTGACGACGTGCTTGCCGGGAGGTGCGAGCGTATCGTCGACGACGGTCGGCGTGCAGAGCGTCATGAAGGGTTCGGACGAGTACCAGCCGTGTTTGGCATCGTCATAGGCGCGCTCGAGATAGTCGATATCCGGCGCGATATGGCAATAGGTGGGGTAGGGGAAGCTGCCCAGCGAACCATCCGCCTTCGCCTTCTCCAGAATGCGGTACTGCGGCGGCCGCTCGCAGGCGATGTTCATCTTGAAAGCGGTCGAAAAAGTCCGGTAGCCGCGCACCTCGCGCAGCACATCCGCCGGCACCGCGCTTTCGGGGAGCATGTTGAGATAGAGCGCCTTTGCATTGACGCCCGAGGCGACAACGCGGCCCTGGAAGACATCGCCCTTCGTGGTCAGCACCTCGCGCGCGCGGCCGGACGTGACGCGGATTTCGGCGACCGCCGCTTCGGTGAAAATCTCGACGCCTTTCTCCCGCGCCGAGGCGGCCAGCGCCTGCGTGATGCTGCCCATGCCGCCCTTGATAAAGCCCCATCCGCCCGCGCCCTCATGCTCACCCATGACGTGATGCATGATGACATAGGCCGAACCAGGGCTTTTGGGCCCCGCGAACGTGCCGATGGAGGCGTAATAGGCGAGGCAGGCCATGACCCGGTCGTCCTCGAACCATTCATGCAGATAGTCATAGGCGCTCATGGTGAGGAGATCGACGAGGCGATACATCTTCCGCCCGATCTTGCGATATTTCCAGAGCAGGCTGGCGGAGTCACGAAAGCTCGTCCAGTCTCGCCTGGCCGGATCCACGGGCGTCTCCCACAGCAGGGACCGCACGATCTTGGTCGCCTCCATGAGATAGGCATCGAACTGCGGATAGATCTCGGCGTCATGCCTGGAGAACTTGGCGAAGCTCGCCTGGGTTTTCTTCATGTCCTCGGAAAAAAGAATGTAATCGTCATAGGAGACGGAGGAAATCATGTCCGAGCACGGCAGGACCTGAAGCCCGTGCCGGGGCAGGTCGAAATCCCGGATGATGCGCGGGTGCAAAAGGCTCATGAGATAGGAGAAGATCGAGGCACGGAAACCCGGCGCGATTTCCTCGGTCACCGCCGCGCCGCCGATGACATGGCGGCGTTCCAGCACGGCGACCTTCATGCCCTGGCGTGCCAGATAGTTTGCGCAGACAAGGCCGTTATGGCCGCTGCCGATGATGACGGCATCGTACTGCCGCGCGTGTCCATTGATGACGCTACCAGACATATTCAGCCCTCCAGGCCGGGCATCGCCCGCCGCACCATGTCCTGAAACGCCTGGACGGCTTTTTCCTGCCGGGGGGACAGGATCCCGCGGTCATAGATGCCGGCCGAAAGATTGCGCTGCACGCCGCTGACGATCTCGAGATCCTCGGTCACGATCTGCGCGGACCAGGCGGCCGAGCGCGCATTTTCTTCCGCCTTTTCCGGGCTGATGTCAGAAAAGAGATACCAGTTGACATGGCGTATCCGGCCCGGCCCCAGCGGTTCCACCGTCGCGATCGAACTGCCCCATTCGTAGAGATTGAGCATGAGGAAGGGAAAGCGGTAGAAATAGAGCCCGTCGGTCATGCCGCCGTCACGCTTCGGCCCGTAGAGATGGAAAAGTCCATGCTCAGGATGCGGCTCTATGGTGTAGCGGCCGATATCGAGGCTTGCGCAGAGACCGGGATGCAGGCCCGGGCAGTGGTAGCATTCGAGATAGTTTTCGCCATAGGCCTTCCAGTCGACATCAGCATCCCGGTTCTTTTCCGAGAAGAATTTCTGGCTTTCCAGCGGATAGTGGGCTGCGAGCGACACGATGGGGCCGAGCCAGTCGATCAGGCTTGGCCCCTCGGTCGCGATACGAATGAAAACGAGGCCACGCCATTCAGCGGCGGAGATCGGGAAGAGTGACCAGTCAGCCGGGTCGACCTCTCCCGCGGATGCGCCGAACCCTTGGGCGCGCGCGAGGCAGCCGTCGAGATGATAGGTCCAGCTGTGATAGGGGCAGCGGATCATGCCGCCCGCCATGCTGCCACATGGCTCTTGCGTCAGCATTGCCGCACGGTGGCGGCAGACGTTGTGGAAGCCCTTGAGGTTGCCATCCGCCTGGCGGACGAGCAGAACCGGATAGCCGATCACCGTGCCCGTCAGGAAACTGCCCGCGTCAGGCAGCTGGTCACTGCGGCCGAAGAGCAGCCATTCGCGCGCGAAGATATCCCGGCGCTCACGCTCGAACACCGCGGGGTCACGGTAGAGTGACGCCGGCAGGGTCGGTGCCACGGGGTGGAGTTCCGTTTTCTCGATGACCGACATCGCTCGCCTCCTTCTTGTTCGTTATTATGACCTGTGGGTCGGCAGATAGTCCCGTCGCGTCGTGTCTCGCCCTGTCTTCTCTTTGGCCTGCGTCAAGCCAGGCGGATGCTCCGGCCGGCTTCACCCGGCAGCCCCAGGCCCCGCTGGCTCTCCGCCAGGCTTTGCAAGGCAGACAGCACCTCGGGCGCCGCCGGTGTTGCGCGCTGGCCCTTCATATCGACATGCAGCAGCATCTGCTCAGCCGTCGCCACCAGGCGCCCGTCATCATGATGGAGCCGATGGAAGAGATGCAGGCGCTTTTGATCGTGGCTCAAAAGCTGCGTGGTGGCGGCATAGGCATCCCCGAGCTTGATCTCGTCTAGATGCCGCAGGTGCGTTTCCACCGTGTAGTAACTGAAGCCCCGTTGCAGCATCGTGGCATCCATGCCGATAAGGGCCAGCAGGGCATCGGTCGCATATCCGAAAATCTCGAGATAGCGGCTGTCATTCATATGGCCGTTATAGTCGATCCATTCCGCCGGAACCCGGCCCTCATAAAGCCGCAGCGGCTCGGCTGCCTCCGGCCGGCCGGTCCCTTGTTTTTCCTTGAGGGTCTTCTCGAAATGGGCGAGCGTGGTACCCGCACCAAAATCCTCGGCTTTCAGGGCGCGCATGATGCTGATGAGGCAATCATCGCGCTTGGCTTCCAGCTGCCGGAAGCCCCATTGGCCGGACTGGTCATCGGACTGCGCGGCAATGCGGTCGAGAAACGCATCGGTCAGTTCGGGCACATCCATCAGTTTCGTCCAGGGCAGCTTAAGCGCCGGGCCGAACTGTGCCATGAAGTGGCGCATACCCGCCTCGCCACCAGCCAGGCGGTAGATCTGGAAGGTGCCCATGAAAGCCCAGCGCATGCCGGCACCGAAGCGGATAGCGTCATCCACCTCTTCCACCGTTGCCACGCCATCATGCACGAGCCAGAGCGCCTCGCGCCACAGGGCTTCCAGCAGGCGGTCCGCAACGAAACCGTCGATCTCCTTCGTCACATGCAGCGGGTGCATGCCGATGGAGGCAAAGAAATCCTTCGCCCGCGCGATGGTGTCGGGGGCCGTCCTTTCCCCGCCGCAGAGTTCGACCAGCGGCAGCAGATAGACCGGGTTGAAGGGATGGGCGACAAGGAAACGCCCGGGATTGCCCATCGTCGAAGAAATTTTGGTCGGCAGCAGGCCGGAGGTTGATGAACAGACCAGAGCATCGGGCCGGGCCAGGCGGTCGATCTCGCTCAGAATATCCTGCTTGATGGTTTCGACTTCCGGCACGCTTTCCTGGATGAGGTCGGCGTTCCGCACGGCCTCCTCCAGGCTCGCCGCGAAGCGCACCTGGCCGGGTGTCGGCAGCGGCGCGGCGATGAGCCTGCGCCAGGCGCGGCGCGCCAGCGCCACCATCTCATGCAGGCGCCGCTCGGCTTCGGGATGCGGATCGAAGACCGTGACATCAAGCCCCGCGAGCAGAAAGCGTGCGGCCCAGCCGCCGCCGATGACCCCGCCACCGATAATGGCGCAATGCCGAACGGCGCTCATGTTGCCCCTCCCACCGGCAGGCGTTTCTGAAGCTGCAGCTTGGCGCGGACCTCGTCCGGCCCCAGGATGCGCGCTCCCATGGCGGTTGCCGTTTGTACCGCACGCTCGACCAGCTGGCCGTTCGTTGCCGGCACACCGCGGGAGAGCCAGATGTTATCTTCAAGGCCGACGCGGATATTGCCCCCCGCGAGCAGCGCCATGGCGGCATAGGGCAGCTGCATGCGGCCGATGGAGAAAGCCGAGTAAATGGCGCCGGGGGGCAGGTTATTCACCATCGCCATCAGTGTCTGCGGGTCGTCCGGCGCGCCATAGGGAATGCCCATGCAGAGCTGGATGAGCACCGGATCCTCGATCAGCCCTTCCGTGATCAGCTGCTTGCAGAGAACCAGATGGCCGGTGTCGAAAACCTCGATCTCCGGCCGGACGCCCAAGGCCCGCACGCGCCCTGCCATGGCGCGCAGCATGCCGGGCGTGTTCGTCATGATATAGTCGCCCACTGCGAAATTCATCGACCCGCAGTCCAGCGTGCAGATTTCGGGCAGCAGCTGCGTGACATGGGCGAGCCGCTCGGCCGCCCCCGCCATATCCGTGCCCTGCGGGTTCAGCGGCAGCGGGTGTTCGACGCCGCCGAGTACCGAGGTCGCCGCCCATGCCGGCGGTCAAGTTGATGATGACATCTGTATCGGATTGCCGGATGCGCCGGACGACCTCGGCATAAAGCGCCACGTCGCGTGCGCCGCGGCCTGTTTTCGGGTCCCGCACGTGAATATGGGCAATGGCGGCACCGGCTTTCGCCGCTTCGATCGCGGCCGCCGCAATCTGCTCGGGCGTAATCGGCACGTGCGGATTCTTGCCCGCGGAATCGCCGACACCGGTCACGGCACACGTAATGAAGGCGTCCCAGTTCATGGTTGCGCGTTTCTTCTGAGGTCGTTCCATCCGGCAAAAGGCCGGACAGCGGAAGGGTGCAACGGTCCTCGACCGCGTGCTATACATCGGGCGAATTTTCTGGTGCATTTTGCGAAAGGCCGCAGATGCCGGACACACAGGTGCCGCGCTGCTTCGACGTGCTGGTGCAGAATCCCTTTTCGCTGATGTGCCTGGCGGCCATCATCGAGCCGCTGCGGGCGGCGAACCGCGTGGCTTCGCTGCCGCTCTATCGCTGGCGCCTGCTCTCGCGGGATGGGGCGGCGGTTGTCAGCAGTTCCGGCCTCTCCCTCGCGGTCGACGGGGCCTTCGCGCCGGAGGATGCCCAGGCGGCGCTCTTTGTGATCGGCGCCTTCAACAGCCGGGAGACGGAACCGGGCTTGCGCGCTGGCCTGCGCCGGGTGGCGCGCAGCGGCGCCATCATGGGCGCGATCGAGGCCGGCTCCTGGCAACTCGCCCGCGCGGGCCTGCTGGATGGCTATGCCGCGACCACGCATTGGGAGGATTTGGGCGAATTCGCCGCGAGCTTCCCGAAAATCGCCGTGCGGCAGGACCGCTTCGTGATGGACCGCAAACGCTGGACAGCGGGTGGCGCTGCCCCGGCGCTCGACCTGATGCTGACCATGCTGCGGCAGGAGCACGGCTTGCCGCTTGCGCTGAATGTGGCGAGCGTCTTCATCTATAACCAGACCGTTCCGGGTTCGACGCCGCAGCCCGTGGTGTCTCTCGGCCGGCTTCTGGGCGATGACCCGGCGCTCGCCCGCGCGATCGTGCTCATGCAGCAGCACCTGGAGGATCCTCTGCCGCTGGCCGCCGTCGCGGACAAGGCCGGCGTGTTGCGCCGCACGCTGGAGCTGCGCTTCCGCGCCCAGCTCGGCCAGTCGCCCCATGCCTATTACCTTGACCTGCGGCTTGCGGCCGCCAAGCGCATGCTGGAACAGAGCGTGATGGGCGTCGCCGAAGTGGCGACCGCCCATGGCTTCAGCTCGGCCTCAGCCTTCGCCCGGGCCTTCCGCCAGCGCTTTCAGATGAGCCCGCTCACGGCCCGCGCCGCCATGCGCGTGCCGATTCCGCCGGCGACAGGGCACGTGCCGGGCTAGACGTCAGGTCAACCAATCTGTCGTCTAGGGTGTCGCAGGCCCGTCGAGTACCGCACGCACGGCGCGGGCCAGCTCCTCCAGCCGGTAGGGCTTGGTGAGCAACGGCGGCTGGCCGGCTCCATCGGCACCAAGCAGCGCGTCGGGGAAGCCCGAGGTCAGGAGGACGCGAAGCCCCGCGTCGCGCGCCTGCGCGATGGCGGCGAAGTCCTGTCCGCGTACGGTGCTGCCGGCGATGATCAAATCGGTGAAGAGCAGGTCAACCGCATCGGTCTCCAGGCACAGCGTCGCCTCTGCCGCCGTGCCGGCTTCCAGCACGCGGTAGCCGAGCCCGGTCAGGGCGCGGGACGCGATGTGGCGGAGTGACGGATTGTCTTCCAGCACTAGGACCGTCTCTGTGCCGCCGCGATAAGGTGCGGCGGGCGCGTCCACGCTGTCCACCGCGGCACCCGTCGCGCGCGGCAGATAGAGGCGGAACACGGTGCCGTGTCCGGGCTCGCTATAGACGCTGATGCGGCCGCCGGACTGCTCGACGAAGGCGGCGACCATGGCAAGGCCAAGGCCGGTGCCGCGGCCTTTTTCCTTGGTGGTGAAGAAGGGCTCGAAGATCCGCGCGGCGATGTCGGGCGGCATGCCGCTTCCGCTATCAGCGACCTCGACCGCGACATAATCGCCGGGCGCCACGGTCCCGAGCTGGGCGGCGGCCTCGCCATCGATGCGGCGATTTGCCGTCGTGATCGAGAGCCTGCCGCCCTCTGGCATGGCATCGCGCGCATTGGTCGCGAGATTGACGATACTGGCTTCGAGCTGGGCGGGATCGACCACGACCGGCCAGTCTTCGTCGCAGAGGCGGAGCGTGATTTCGATCTGTTCACCGAGAATGCGGCGGAGCAGGGTCGCGATGTTCTCGACCTGGGTGTTGATGAGCAGGCGCTTCGGCAGCAAGGGCTGCCGCCGTGCGAAGGCGAGGAGGCGGCGGGTCAGGTCGGCGCCGCGCATCGCCGCATCGAGTGCCTCGTCGACCACCTCCCGGAGCGGCCCGTCGCAGCCCTCGGTTTCGCACGCAAAATCGAGATTGCCGATGATGACGCACAGGATGTTGTTGAAATCATGCGCGAGGCCGCCGGTGAGGGTGCCGACCGCCTCCATTTTCTGGGCCTGGCGCAGCTGCTCCTCTGCCTTGAGCCGCTCGGCGGCTTCCTGCACCGTCTCGTCATAAAGGCGGCGGATCTCGGCGGCTTGCGCCGTCGCCTGCTCGGCGGCAGCGCGGAGCAATTCCTGCAGGGCGATGTTGGCGAGGGCGGTCGCGGTGGCGCGGGCCAGGCTTTCGAGGAGGGCGATCTCCTGGTCCCCGGGCTCGTGGCGGTCCGCCCAATAGGCGCCGATCGCGGCGATCGGGTCGCTGAGGCGCACGGGCACCATCATCAGGCTTTTGACGAAGGTCGGCCGGTAGGCATCGTGCGGGATGCGCGGATCGGCATAGATGTCGGGCACGACGGCGAGGCGCTTGTTGAGCATCGCCCAGCCCGAGATGCAGGCGGTCATCGGGAATTTCTGGCCCTTCCAGAGCGGCCCGATCGCATCCTCGTCAACATAGTGGCAGAGCTCGCCCTCGCGCAGCACGAAGGTGACACCGTCGGCACCGGAGACGCGCCGCGCCGCGCACCGGACGATGCCCACCACATGGTCCAGGCTCTGCGCGCCGGACAGCGCCTCGATCGCATCGATCAGGCTGGCCCAGGCGACCTGCGGGAGAGGGCGAGGCAGGGCGGCGCCGCCATCCAACTGCCCGGCGATGGCTGAAAGCGAATCCTTAATAAGTTGTTTATCAGAAACGTTTCTGGCCATGGGGCATCTGCCGTTGTGCTGGCGCCTGTCAGGGCGAGTTTGCACTTATTTTGGGTCCGTCTTGACCATGTACAGCATTATTTGTGGGATCATAAACAATTTTTTGATATCGATTCTGCTACAAAGTGGGGGATCTGTAGGGTTTTGCCTGGGGCATCGGGTCGCCTTTTGTTGTTCTGTATGGAGAATTATCTGTGGAAGACCACGAGGCGGTCGATTTCGCGGAGCAGCTGATCCGCTCGTCCGATGCTGCGATCATCGCGGAGTCGCTGGATGGCATCGTTACCTTCTGGAATCCAGCGGCGGAACGGATCTTCGGCTACACGGCGGAGGAAATGACGGGGCAGGCGATCGACCGGATCGCCGCCCCCGACCGGCCGCGGGAAATGGCCGAGATCATGGAGCTTATCGGCCGGGGTGAGCGGATCCAGGAGCACGAGACCCTGCGCCGCCGCAAGGATGGTTCGCTGGTCCGGGTGCTGCTCACGGTAACCCCGGTTTACGACCGGCAGGGCCGGGTTGTCGGCGCCACGAAGATCGCGCGGGACATTACCGAGCGGCGGGATACCGAGGCGCGGCTGCGCACGATTCTCGATACGGCGCCGGATGCGATCATCGCGATCGATCCGGCGGGCAAGATCCTGTCCTTCAGCCAGGCGGCGGAAGCCATGTTCGGCTACTCTGCCGTGGCGGTGATCGGCCGCAACGTCAGCATGCTGATGGCGGAGCCGCACGCATCCGCCCATGACGGCTATCTCGCGCATTTTCTCGATACCGGCGAGCGCCGGGTCATCGGCATCGGGCGCGAGGTGGAGGCGCGGCGGGCGGACGGCACGATCTTTCCGATCGAACTCGCCGTCGGCGAGGTGCGGCTTCCCGAGACACGCATGTTCACCGGCTTCATTCGCGATATCAGTCGCCGCAAGCGGCTGGAAGCGGAACTCGCGCAGGCTCAGAAGATGGAGGCGGTCGGCCAGCTCACCGGTGGCCTTGCCCATGACTTCAACAATCTCCTGTCGGTCGTCGCGGGTAATCTCGAAATGCTGGAAAGCCATATCGGCGAGGGGCCTGACCCAGCCGAAGCGGCGGAGTTGCTCGGTGAAGCCCGGGCCGCGACGGAGCGCGGCGCGGAACTCGCCGCGCGGCTGCTCGCCTTCGGCCGCAGGCAGGCCCTGCGGCCAGCGCCGACCGACATCAACGCGCTTGTTTCCGGCATGGTGGTGCTGCTGCGCCGCTCGCTCGGCTCCGCCATTACGGTTGAGACGCGGCTCGCCGCCAACCTGCCCTGGACGCTTGTGGATCCCGGGCAGGTTGAAACCGTGCTGCTCAACCTCTCCCTCAATGCCCGCGACGCCATGCCCGATGGCGGGCAGGTGCTGATCGAGACGCGCGCGCTCCGGATCGAGCCTGACATTGCACTGCTTCATGGCGTGACCGAGCCGGGGGACTATCTGGTCCTGTCCGTCACCGATACCGGCAGCGGCATGGATGAGGAGACGCTGGCCCGCGCCTTCGAGCCGTTTTTCACCACCAAGCCCGTCGGGGCAGGCTCGGGCCTCGGCCTGTCGATGGTCTATGGCTTTGCGAAACAGAGCGGCGGCAGCGTGCATATCTATTCGGAGCCCGGGGTTGGCACCACCGTCCGCCTGTTCCTGCCGACCCTGACCAGGCCGGAACGTGCCGCGCGGCAGGCGCCCAAAATTGATTCGGCCCGTCCGCCATTCGCCGGCACGATTCTGGTGGTCGAGGATGATGCGGCGGTCCGCCGCATCGCTATCCGGCGCCTTGCGCGGCTCGGCTTCGACACGATTGAATTGGACAACGGGTCCACCGCGCTGGTCGCGCTGCGGGCCAATCCGGAAATCGCCCTGCTGTTCAGCGATGTCGTGCTCGCCGACAGCATATCCGGAATCGACCTCGCCCTGGCGGCGCGTGGCTCACGGCCGGACCTGCCGGGTCCTGCTGACCTCGGGCTATACGGATCCGGCGATGTTGAAGGGAAGCGTCATGCCCGCCGGCGCGCTGTGGCTGCAAAAGCCCTATACTGAGGGCGCCCTCGGCGAGGCGCTTGCATCGCTGCTGCGCCCAGGCCAGGCCGGGCTAACGGCCGGTCAGGTGCCGATCTTGCCGGCGAAGATGTAGCCGGCGCCCCGCACGGTCTTGATCAGCTCGGGCTCGGTGGGGTCGGGCTCGATCTTGCGGCGCAGGCGCATGACCTGGGTGTCGACGAGCCGGTCGAATGCCTCGAAATCGCGGCCTTTCAGCTGATTGAGGAGGTATTCGCGGTTCATCACGCGGCCAGCGCTGCGCAGGAAGACCCGCAACAGCTCGAACTCCGCGGTGGTCAGCGGAATATCCGTCCCGTCCGGCGCGGTCAGCGTGCGCTTGAGCAGGTTGAGCCTGTGGCGGGCGAAGCGGATGACCTCCTCACCGGTGTCCGCCGGTGGTAACTCAACTGCGCTTGTCTCCTTCGTCTGCGTCCGCCTTTGCACCGTGCGGATGCGCGCGAGCAGTTCGCGCAGATGGAAGGGCTTGGCGAGGTAGTCGTCCGCCCCTGCCTCCAGCCCCGCGACCCGGTCGATCACATCGTCCTTGCCAGTGAGCATGATGATCGGGACGTCGGATCGCGCGCGGATCATGCGGGCGAGCGCAAGACCATCTTCGTTGCCCAGCATGAGATCGAGCAGGACCAGCCCGAAATTGTCCTGCTCAAGGGCCGCGCGGGCCGCCTCTCCGGACTCGGCCTCAATGATCAGGTAGCCCTCATTGCGCAGATAACGGTGCAGCATCGTGCGGATCTGCACATCGTCATCGACCAAAAGAATGCGTTTTGTCTCTGACATGGGTCCGCTTCGACCAAAAGGTGTGTCTTGTCTCCGCCATGAAGCCAGCTTGTCATAGAACGTCATAAAGCGCCTAGAGATGTCAACGAAATCGGAACGGTCTGGCATCGTCGTGTCGCAGGGGGCTCATAAAAAAGCGGACGAACGGATTACGCCAATCAGACAGGGAGGCCCCCATGTTCGTCCAAAAGAGCCGGTTTTGCCCCTGGTGCGACCTTGCCGTCGCCCGCAATGCAACGGTTTGCGCAAGCTGCGGCGTGGGCCTGACCGACGATTGCCCCCCCTCCCTGAACGCAGCCCTGATGGACGACGAATATCCGCCGTCACTCAGCCCTGCCCTGATGGCCGATGGCCCTTCCTCACCCAGCCCGGCCCGGCGGCGCCACAGCCTGGCCTTGTGGCTTGCCCCTCTGCTGCTGCCGGTCATCGGCGGATTCGGCTTCCACGCTTTGGCCCTCAGCACCCCGGCGCAGGCTTCGACCGAGGCGCAAACGCCCGCGCTCGTCCATTATAGTGACGCAGTTGAACAGAATGTCTGGATGACGGGGCAGGCCGCTCTGCGGCGCACCGTCGGCGAGACCGGCGACGTTCATATCGTCTCTAGCTTCGTGCAGCGCAGCGCCGGCAATATCCTGTCCCTTTGCGGCGAGGTCGAGCAGCGCCAGGCCGATGGCCAGATGGAAGATCAGCATTTCGTCTCGATGTGGGGCAGCACGCAGCAGACCGTTCTGGAAATGACGAACGAAACCTTCCCCGTGCTCTGGCAGCGCCTGTGCGTTGCTGACAGCGACAACGGGCAGACGGGCCTCAACACCTCCATTTGACCTGCGCGCATGACCCTGCCTCACCCCGCCGATCATCGACAGTTCTGTGAGTGGTCGCGCGGATGGCGGCCTCACCCCGGCGGCAGTCGCCCGACTGTGGCCGTGAGCGGACCAAAGCCGGGCTGATCAGGCGGCGCTATCAGCTTTCGCGATAGGTGCCCTTGGCCTTGGCGACCTGAATGGCCAGAAGATCCATCAGCGGCGGGCTGAGGCAATCGTAGGGCTCCAAGCCTTTTTCCCGCAGCGTCCGGCGCACCTCGGCCATGGCGGAGGGCGGGGTTCCACTTTCAATGATCGATGAAACGAAGGCGGCGAAGCCGGGGCCCTCCCAGCCGGCATCGGTCGAGAGTTCCGTGTGGATAAAGTCCAGACCGTAGAAGGCGTGCTGCTTGTTTTCGATACGGCCATACAGATGGGTGCCGCAGCGCGTGCAGGCGTGGCGCTGGATGGTCGCGCTTTCGTCCACGATCTTCAGCCTGTCGCCATGCGCCGTGACGGCCAGCTTCTCGCGCGGCACCACGCCGACGACGGAGAAGACCGCGCCCGCGGGCTTCCAGCACTTGCTGCATCCGCAGGCGTGATTGAACGCGACCTGCGAGTTGACCCTGACCGTGACCGGGTCGCTGGCGCAGAGGCAGCGCAGCGTGCCGCCGGCAAAGTTGGGAGAGCCGCTTTGTATGCCCTGATCGACAGAGGGATGAATAGCCGCCGTCATAATCGGTTTCCCCTTGAAAGAATTATTATTGCCAGGTGGGCGCCGGTCCTGGTCTGCCGCCGCCGCTGCCATGGTAACAGATTGACCCCGGAAGCGGCGCGTAGATTTGACCGCCGCCGCGCGTCGGAGCCTTGGCCCCCGACAGCGCCATCCTTGAAAATTGCTTGGCGCAGCGCGCTCGCCTGGTGCAACCCACGGTCACGGCCCTGTATGTTACGTAATGGCAACTGGCAAAGGCGCAACCAGGGCTTCTTTGGCAGAACTCAGTTGCAGCCACGTCTGGGCATCTCGAATTGTAACTGCCCATAATCCCAGCTAGGGGATACGCCGATCGCGTGAGGCGGGGGCGCTGCCGCGATCGCACATTATACCTCAGCCGGTGATAAGCAGCGATCATGCGTGTCTATGTTCTAAACCTTGCGCGCGCCGTCGAGCGCAGGTGCGGCATCGAGGCTGCGGCGGCCGCCTGCGGCATCCCGCTCACCATCGTCGAGGCCGTGGACGGGAAAGTGCTGACGGCGGGGCAGCGTGCCCTGGTTGATGATCGGCGCCGGAAGCGGGTGTCACCCTTTCCGCTTGCGGATGGCGAAATCGGCTGCTGGCTGAGCCATAGATGTGCGCTCGAAGCGTTGGTCGCGAGCGGCGCGCCGATGGCGGCCGTTCTGGAAGATGATGTCCGTTTCACGCCCGATTTTCTCCGCGTGCTGAACGCGGTAGAGGCCCACGGCGGAAACTTCGACCTGCTGACGCTGCACCGCAATCCGGGCCGGCGGGAGCGTTTCGTGGAATGCCGCCGCCTGTTGCCCGACATTGCGCTGGGCCGGATCGGCTATATGCAGACCGGTAACGTCGGCTACGTCATCACGCGCCGGGCGGCCAAGAATTCCTCGCCGCCACACCCCGCATCACCCATGCCGTTGACAAGGAGATGCATCGCTACTGGGCGAGCGGGCTCGACATTTACGCGCTCAGCCAACCTGTCGTCACGCACGAGGATCATGGATATTCCTTCCTCGACGAAACGCGCCTCGCGCATTCACGCCAGGCGCGCGCGGCCTACCCCGATGCCGGCCGGTTGGAGTGGCGGCTCTGGCGGCTCTGGTCCAAGCTCGCCGACAGTGTCGTCAAGCGCACGGTCTTTCCGTCCTATGTGCGGCGCGGCAAGCGCGATGACTGGGAACTGCACCCCTGCGGCGTCAGCCGGCTGACTGTGAAGCTCTATGATATGCTCTCTGCGAGCAACCCGCTGCGTCCGCTGAAATCCTGACCCAGGGGCTGCCTTTCGCCGGCCGCGACCTGCTTGTGATCGTGGCCCACCCTGACGACGAAGTGCTGTTCGCGGGTGCGCAGTTCGCCTCCTGCGGGCGGCTCCGGATCCGTCATGTGACCGACGGTGCGACCTCGCGCCGGGTGGCCCGCGCGCAGGGCTTCCGCGATCGCCGGGCCTATGCCGACGCGCGCCGCGAGGAATTGCGCGCGGCCCTGGCCGCTGGCGGCCTTGCGGCGGATTGCGCCTGGCTCGGCCATGGTGACCAGACGGCGAGCTACCGCATGGGCGAAATCGCATCGCAGATCCTCTCGGAACTGCTGCGTGATCCGCCGGAGCTGGTGCTGACCCACGCCTATGAAGGCGGGCACCTTGACCACGACGCCACCTGTTTTGCGGTCCATGAAGCCGTGCGCCGGTCCGGCCACGCCATCCCCATCTGGGAATTCGCCGGCTATCACGTCCAGAACGGCCGGTCCGTGCGGAACCAGTTCCCGTGCGATGGCCACCCCACAGGCGTCACCATCCGTCTCACCCCGGAGCAAAGTGCCGGCAAGGCGGCGATGCTGCGCTGCTTTGCAACCCAGCAGGAGATCGTGGCGCAGTTCTCCGTCGAGCAGGAAAGTTTCCGCCCGGCGCCCGATCATGATTTCACAAGGCCGCCCTTCGCGGGATTGCTTGGCTTCGAGATCGATCCCAAGCGCCCGGAAGGTCAATTCTGGCGGGATCTGGCGCGGGCGGAGCGGGTGGCGGCAGGCCACCCGGCGGGCCTTGCCGATCCGCGCAGGATCCGGCGCCTGCGCCTTTGGCTCGCATTCAAGGTGTCGCGGCTCCGCCGGCGCCTTAACAGGCGGCGCGCGGCCGGGCGTTTTTGATCTGCGAGACGGGCTGGGCTGTGGCCAGCGCCCCGGCTGTCACACGTCTTTCAGTTCGAGATAGGAACTGCCGCTCTCGGACCCGGAGCTGATGGCGAGGGTCGGGATATTGGCCGCGGAGAGGCCAGCGAAAGTCACGGCGTCGTGCTGGCCGTCAGCCGAGATGAGAAGCGTCAGCCCTTGGTAGCCGGCGGCCCCCATGATGGCCGGGGACCATGTGGCGGTGGCCAGACCGGGGATGAAGCCCCATAGTCCGACGCTGTCTCCGGGATGAAAGTTGACAAGCGTATCCCAGACATTGGTGGTCGGGCTGAGATCCTCGAAGATGGTGTCGGATCCTGATCCGCTGGTGATGAAATTCGAGTTGCCGTGGGCGTCGATCACATTGTCTCCGGCCTCGACCGTGATCGCATCCGAGCCGGTTCCCGTTACAATGAAGACGCCATTGCCGGGGGAGATGAAGGCAATATTGTCATTCGAATTGGAAAGATATTGATAAGACAGTGGCGTATAGTCCCCAGTATAGGCGCTTTCGGAGGCAGTACCCGATTGGCCTGTTGTTACATCCGTATAGGCGATCTGGGGGAAGGACGGTGCGGCGTTCTGTTCCCACTGCTCAATTTCCGCGAGGTCCGATGTGGTCAGCTGTACGTCGTATCCTGTGGTGGCATCGCGCATCGTGACCAGCCCGACGGCTTCCGCCGCGCCCGATGAATTTTCAATCCATAGCGGGCCGCCGCTACTGCCTGCCCCAAGCGATGGTCCCAGCAGCATCGCATAGTCCGGATCAAGCGTTACCGTCTCACTCTGGGAGACAAGGCCGAATTGAGTTTGATTGGTGCTGGCGTTGAGGGTCTCCGGGTAGCCGGTCACCGTCACGATCCCGCCCGAAAAGTTGGCGCCTAGGCTCATCGTGGGCGTGTTTGGAATATCCTCGTTGAGCTTGATCAAAGCGAAGTCCGTCTGCCCGCTTTGTTCGTTTTCCATGTCATTGGTCACTACCACCGGATTGTAGCCGATTACCTGGCCAGTGGCCTGAACGACCGATGCAGTGCCGGGGTCCACCGCCACATCGACCTCGGAGCTGACGCCCTCGCTTGTAGAATAGACGACGTGCGCCGCTGTGAGCACGAGGTTGGGAGCGATCAGAAACCCGCTTCCGTACTCCGCATAGGTGGGAAATACTGCCATGACCCTGACAACAGCGTTTTTAGGATCATTCAACAGTGCAGACGACATAGGCCAAAACCCCCAATTGGGCGAGGCGAAGCATCGACGCAACGAGATCGATGCGTTGGCAACAAAGTTATCTTGTGGTTCTCGGGGCAATGCCGGAGGCGTCGCCTTGTGCGCCCCGGCTTTGCACTGCGCCGCCGGGCGC
The DNA here is from genome assembly GCA_963834475.1 of uncultured Alphaproteobacteria bacterium. Lineage (GTDB taxonomy): Bacteria > Pseudomonadota > Alphaproteobacteria > Acetobacterales > Acetobacteraceae > Acidisoma. The sequence continues at coordinate 166,652 of CAWIBZ010000007.1, forward strand.
AACATTCAAATCATCGGCCTGCCATTGCGTATCTGCCATTGCGGCGAAAGAGAAAGCGATCTTCCTCAGTTGCCAGTTTCAAGGCGCCGCAATCGCCTTCGGTCGCCGACACGTTCATCGGCCTCGATGTTGTGTGATAGAACAACACGACATTTATCTGATGGTGTGCGGCCCTATTATCAAAGGATATTGCAAAATCACATCCTGGCCCGATGTTCTAAGTCACGAAAAGAAAAGGGCTAGAGCGGCTATAGTTTTGTCTTTGGTCTAAGCCCTGTGTTTATTGGGAAGACGATCGGTAGATCCGGGATAACCTGCGGATGTTGATGGTGTTTTCAGATCGGAAAGCGCCCGGCCGCCAGGGCAACAATCAAAAGGATCAGATTTCCATCGCGCTTCGGGCCCATCCCTCCGAACGGGACAAGGCTGAAGGGCATTCCTAAAACGGCTTGTCCCTTTGCGCGGGCGGGCGCGGACTACGATATCCGGGTAGTAAGTCCCTTCCAGAACTCAACGAAGGGACGCGGCATCTCCATCGGGACTATGCCGGCGGAGCGCGGGCAGAGGCTTGCCGCATCGGCCTGGGGGCGAAGCACGATCATGCGGGCAGGGCGCCAGCCCGGAACAGTCAGCCTGGAACGCGCCATGCGTCGGCTAGGCCTGCGATCGCGCGTCTTGCGTCAGGCGGCGTGGTCAGCGACCTCGCCGGATCTCACAGCTTGGGCGTAAGCCTTCAGTGTGGGAGATGCGAAAATTCTTATGCAAGGGCTGAGAAAAGTTTTCACGAGTGTGTGAGCAGATCGGGCATTTGGTCAGGAATTTCGGCTTGTACCGCCTTGGCGTACGACCGCTCCGGCGGCGCTTTTCACCAGAAAGTCAATGCCTTGCGGCAATGTATTGAATGGTTCAATTCATTGCAGTGGAGATAAGGACTAATCCTCACCATAAACTTTAGTCCAAAAACTGGCCTTAAATGGGGCTCTTATGGATCGCTTCCGTTATGGCAAGACAGTTTCATCGAAGTTTACGCGGAAATGGATCGTCTTCAAACCAAACGGCTGAAGGCCGCAACCTCGGAGGGCTGTTATGGACAAGCTGTTGGAGGTAGCAATTACGGAGCGACCTCAGTTTAGTGCCCCCAATTTGGGTGCTGATATATCTGAGGTTGACAGCGCCTGCTGCGGAAGCATCGCTTTGGTTGACGAGCACGCGCTGTCGCGCTTCTGCCTCATTCAATCTCTCAGGCAGTCGCTCAGCCACGACCTCGATATCCGCCCATTCTGCACGGTCGAGGAAGCGCTCTCTTCTGGCGCAGCCCAGATGCAGATGGTCGTGCTCTGCACCCACCGGCAGACTGAGCAGCAGGTCAAGGCGGCGATCGAAGCCTGCAAGGGAACAGAGACCCGTCTGCTCATCGTGACGGACGAAAGGGCCGGCGAGTTGTGGGCTTTCTTCAAAGAGGCATTGCGCGCCGGGATTTGCGGATTCGTCTCGACGACGGATACGGAGTTCAGGACCCTCAATGCCGCCATCGAGTTTGTCCTCAAGGGCGGGGTCTTCGTGCCGCCGGAATTCTTCATGCACGACGCGGCCCGTTCCGACGAGCCCAAGAAGGCGCACCGGGCTGCCGACCAGCTGACGTGCCGGCAGGCGGAAGTCTTTGCGAAGCTCAGGGAAGGGAAGCCGAACAAGCTCATCGCCTATGAACTCAATATGAGCGAGTCGACCGTAAAGGTTCATTTGCGGAATATCATGCGGACCATCGGCGCCACCAATCGCACCCAGGCGGTATTCAAGGCGCAGCCGCATCATCTCCGTCTGGGCCTATAGGTCCAAGCCTGCCGTGTTGACCGATCACTGTCCAGCCGAAGCGCCTTCCGTGCCGAAGCCGCGGCCAGCCGTGTTGTCACCGGCCGCGGCAGGGCGGATCGCCCCGATCCTGCCTTGACCGCTCGCCGTCAGGCCCGCTGGCGGGGCCGCACGGCCCGCGCCACCGGCGACAAGCCTGAGGGGCCAGCCGGGACAAGCGGTCTCCCTGCCATCGTCGTGCAGACGCGTTTCATTGAAAGTTCATAGTTGAAAATGGCTGGCCGGCGGCGGTCTTGCGCAGGTCTCCGAGACCGCCCCTGGTCTTTTTAGTGATGTCAACGCAGTTGTTCGCAACCGGGAGGGCCGCCTCCGGTCTTGGCAGGCATCGGCTGGCGCGATAGACATCTAGATATCATTTGCCATAATTCGCGTATGCCTCGATCGGACCGTTCGACTGATATGCAATTCGGTGCCTTGCCCTATCGCTTCGAAAAGGGTGGGCTCGAGATCATGCTGATAACCAGCCGTGGGCGGGGGCGGTGGCTGATCCCCAAGGGTTGGCCCATGGACAAGTGCAAGCCGCACGAAGTGGCCGAGATCGAGGCTTTCCAGGAAGCGGGCATCAAGGGCAAGGTGGGCAAGCGGCCCATCGGAGCCTACCCTTACGCCAAATTCCTGCCGGGCGGGGAGGAGCGGCTTTGCTTCGTGACCGTCTTTCCGCTGAGAGTGACGCTGGAAGCGTTGAATTGGCGGGAAAAGGGGGATCGCAGGCGGGCCTGGTTCAGGCAGACTGAAGCGGCCGGCCTGGTTGAAGAGGGTGGCCTGGCTGAAATCATCAGCGCGTGGCGCTAATCTATTGAAGCAGCGCGCGATTCAGATTTCAGGTTGATTCAACCCGACATTATCTTGCGCTGAACGCTTCCTGGCCTCCTGCGGCTGCCGGCCTTCGGGAGGCCGCCAGAATGGCGCGGGCCTCGCTATCCACTTGCCCTGCGAAAATGACCCCATTTGGGTCGACGGGCAGGCCGGCCGCCGCGAGCGCTGCGGCGGTCCACCGGTTGCAGGTGTGGCTGAGCGCATAGGGCTGGGCGGCCGCGTAAAACAGGCTGCCGGGCCAGTTGCCATCTGCGATCCGGATAGGCCGGCCAGCCCTGTCCAGCGCCAGCGCCTGCCAAAGATAGGCTGACAGGCGGGCGCCGCCGCCGGGCGGTAGCCCCAGGGTCAAAACATGATCCGCGCCGTAGGCGGTCGCGGCATCGGTGGTGACGGCACTCACCTCGATTGCGGCCGGGCCAGGGAAGGGGCCGATGATCCATTCGCCGATCGTATGGGCCGGCGCGATCATGAAGGTGCGCTTGCCATAGCCGAACACCAGGGTGCGGGCGCCGGGGTAGAGCGCGCGAAGCGCTGCCAGCGGTCCCGTGATTTCCGCCGCGGGCAGGGCGATGTCCGTGTGCCAGCCATGGGTTATGAGGCTGGCGGTCTCGCCCTCGCTGACAGAGATGCGCTCTTCCTGCGCCGCGCCAGGCCAGGCCGCGTCAGGCCGGGCCGCGCAGCCGGTCAGCAGAAGGGCAAGGATCAGAAGGGAGAGCGGCCGGCAAGCGTTCAGCAGGGGGCACCGCTGCGCGTGGCTCAGGGGCTGGTCTGGCCCGTCTGGCCGGTCGGGCTGCTCTGGCCATTCGGCATGATGATGTAGGTCTTGGCAGGGGGGGAACCGCCGCCACCGCTCGACGAGCTGCAGGCTGCAAGCCCAAGGCCGAGGAGAGGAAGCAGCAGGATGGCGAAGCGCATTTTGGCCTGTCTCCAAATGGGCAAGGGCGCCAGTGGGATAGCTGCGGCTCAGCGGTCGCAGCCTGCAAGGATCGATACGCGATCGCTACGAGGCAGGGCAAGCGCCTTGGTGGCGGAAAGAGGGGAAGGACAGCGTCTCATGCCGCTCTCACGTCATGCTTCCGCTTGCCTCCGCTCCCGATGGGCAGCGCGGCGACCCCGGCCCGTCTTCGGGGCATAGGGCCAATATATCTTATGAGACACATGTGTCTGGCCCGGGAAGTGCCGGGTGCCGAAACCGGCCACAATAACCAATCACGCAAATCAGCAACTGATAAGCAAAGACGGCCAGCGCATATGGATTTGGTTATCGGAGAGGCCAGCCTCATTTCTCCCGCCGCCCAGCCTGATCATCAGACCACTGTTCAGGCTGATAGTCGCGCCTTGGCCGCCCTGGTCGGAGAGACCGTAATGGCCGCGAATAAGGCGGTCAGTGCGTGGGCCATGCTGTACGCGTCCCTGTCTGGCCATAGCCTGCCCTATGTCGGGGTGCTTTTTGACAAATGGGCGCGCGAAAGCGTCCAGCGTGATCACATCTCCCAGCTGGCACAGGATTTCCTGGCGAAACTGCCGCGGGAGCTGGAGCAGGTGGAAGCGCTGCTGGTCCGTGCCGCCGCGCTCTCGCATGAGCGCGACCTCCTGGTGGCCCAGCCTTGGAGCATCACCCAGCTGCATGAAATGCGCCGGGCCGAGTCGCTCGACCAGCGCGGCTCTCTGCCGCTGCGCGAGGAGTTCCTGCTCGAACATATCGCCCAGTTCGAGCTGCTGCTCGACGGACTCGAACGTCTTCATGCCGATGTCGTGGCGCTGTCGATGGAATTCGCCCTGTCGAGGGATGTCGAAAAGGCCCGCGTCCTCAACCGCAGTGCCGTTCTCGCGGCGGAGCTGAAACTGTCGCGCAAGCCTGCCCGCAAGGCGGGCAGCCGGCACAAGGATTGGCCGCAGCCGCTGCGCGCCTGACCCGCCGTTAGGGCGGCCTGACCTCGTGAGTATGGCCGCTCGCTTTGGGCGGCGCTCGAAGCCTCTGCGCCGACCGGGCTGCGCGTTCCGTCTTGCACGGGCAGGAGCGGTATCGCGCGCCTCCGGGCCGCCGATAGGCTCGTCAAATTCCCCAGATTGTGATCATAGGCACGGGCAAGCGCGGCCCTCGCCATGGCGAGGGCCGTTGGCATGTAATTTGCGTAAACTGCTTTCGCTAACGTCCCATGATCACGCGGTCGGCGACAGGAAGAAGACCTTGGCTTTTGCGGCTATCCCGATCATCCATTTCTTCCAGAGACCGGTGAGCGGGGCCGCGCGCGCGCCTTCGCCCTCGCGCCCGGCCGGCGCAGAGGCTATTCCCTGCCGCTGACGCCGAGGTTGCTGGCTCGACAATCCGCCGGCCTGCCTCTCTCCATGTCTCTCTTTGTCCCCATCCCCAATCCCATACGCCTTAGTCCAGGAGGATCTCCGTGAAACGGCTTTCCCTGCTCGCTTCTGTCTTCGGGCTTGTCAGTGCCCTCGGCTTCGCCTCCCAGGCGGAGGCGCAGGTCAAGCTCGATGGGCCGCCCAAGATCGCCTTCATCTATCTCGGCGCCATCAGCGACGGCGGCTGGACCGGCGCGCAGAACCGCGCGCGCCTCGTGATGCAGCAGGAATTCCATCAGCGGATTCCCTATGTCGAGAATATCCCGGAGCAGACCGAAAAGGTTGAGCAGACCGTCGAGCTCTTCATCAACCGTGGCTACAACGTCATCATCGGCGGCACCTACGGATATGGTGACGCCTTCAAGGCGGAAGCGAAGCTGCATCCGCACGTCGCTTTCGTGAACATGGCGGGCGTCACCACGGCGCCCAATCTCGAAAGCCCCTATCCGAGGACCTATCAGGGCTGGTACCTGGCAGGCTACGCCGCTGGCTCCGTGACCAAGACCAAGGTCATCGGCATGATCGAAGGCTTCCCGATCCCGCCCGTGCTGTGGGACATCAACGCCTTTGAGCTTGGCGCCAGCGCCGCCAATCCCGGCACGGTCGCGAAGGTCGCCTTCGTCAATGCCTGGGCTGATCCCGTGAAGGAAGGCCAGCTCGCCAATGCCATGATCGAGCAGGGCGCCGATGTGATTGCAACCGACATGGACAGCCCCGCCGCCATCGTCCAGGCGGAGAAGGCCGGCAAGTACTCGATCGGGTATCAGAATGACATGTCGGCCGACGCGCCGAAGACGATCATGACCTCCATCGTCTTCCACTGGGACAAGATGCTGGTGCCGATGGTCAAGGCGCTCAAGGCCGGCACCTGGACCAGCCAGGGCGACAGCCTCTACGGCATGGATTCAGGGATGGTGGAACTCACCGAGCCCTTGCATCATGTAAGCCCCGCCGTGCAGCAGAAGATCGACGACCTGAAGGCGCAGATCATCGCCGGCACGTTCGACCCCTTCACCGGCCCCATCAAGGCACAGGACGGCTCGGTCAAGGTCGAAGCTGGCAAGGTGATGACGCTCGACCAGCTGCTGTCGATGAACTACCTGTTCGACGGCGTTCAGGGTTCCATTAAGTAAGCCGCATGACTGTCACGACATACGACCGCGCGGCCGGGGCCGCCGAGCATGGTCTGCCGGTAGCCGGCTCTGCCGCCGCCGTTCGTATGCAGGCCGTGCACAAGGCTTTCGGAGACCGCATCGCCCTGGACGGTGCGGATCTCTCCGTCGCCTGGGGAGAGGTGCATGCCCTCCTCGGGGAGAACGGCGCCGGCAAGTCTAGCCTCATGAACATCCTGGCCGGTTTCTATGGGGCGGATAGCGGCCTCATCGAGGTCGATGGCAAGCCGGCCGCCTTCGCCGAGCCGAAGGCGGCCTCGGCTGCCGGCATCGGCATGATCCACCAGCATTTCAAGCTTGTGGGTCCGCTCACCGTCTTCGAAAATCTCCGCCTCGCCTGCGGGCGGTCCGCGGGGTGGAAGACACGGGAGGCTGCCGTTCGCGCCATCGAGGCGATGGCCCAGGGCCTGGGCTTCGTTCTGCCCCTCACCGTTCGGGTCGATCAGCTTTCGGTCTCGGAACAGCAAAAGGTCGAAATCCTCAAGGTGCTCCTTGGTGGCGCCCGGATCCTCATCATGGATGAACCGACGGCGGTGCTCGCCGAAAGCGAGGCGGCCGGCATGCTGGACCTTGCCCGCAGGCTCGCGGATGACGGGCGGGCCGTCATTCTCATTACCCACAAGCTGCGCGATGTCAGTGCAACGGCCGATCGCGTCACCGTCATGCGCGCGGGCCGCACGGTGATCGCGGGTGCCCCGGCGCGCGGCCTCTCCGCCGCCGAGCTTGCCCGCGCCATGGTGGGCGGGGAGACGGCGGTGGTGCGCCGGGGGGGCGCCAGCCTGTCGGCGGCTGTGCTGCTGGAGTTGGAGGATGTTTCAACCGCGGCGGCCGAGCATGAGGTGCCGCTGCGCGGTGTCAATCTCAGGCTCCATCAGGGTGAGATCCTCGGCATCGCCGGCCTTGGCGGCAACGGCCAGTCCGAACTCCTGGAGACGATCATCGGCCTGCGCACGCCGCTCGCCGGTGAGATCATCATGCAGGGCGAAACCATGCCCGCGCTGCCCGCTGAGCGTCGCGAGGCGGGTTTGCGCTTCGTACCGGCGGACCGGTTTCATCTCGGCCTCTTCGGCAGCCTGACGCTCGCTGAAAATCTGGCGGTGCCCGCGCTCTCTGCCCGCAGGCCGGAAAAGCGCTACTGGGTCACGCGGGGCTGGATGCGTGGCCGCGCCGAGCGCGCCATCAAGGACTACGAGATCGCCGGCGGGGTCGCGGAGACGGAGGCGCGGCTGCTCTCGGGTGGCAATGCCCAGAAACTCATTCTCGCGCGGGAATTCGAGGGGGCTTTCTCCGTCCTCGTCGTCCATTCCCCCGTGCGCGGGCTCGATGTGCGCGCGGCGGCCTCCGTGCAGAGCCGGCTTCTGGACGCGGCGAGCCGCGGCGCCGGGGTTCTGATGATCTCCGAAGACCTGGACGAGGTTCTGGCGCTGGCCAGCCGGGTTGCCGTCCTCTCCCATGGCCGGTTATCGCAGGCCATGCCGATTGATCAGACCGACCGTGCCGCGCTGGGCCGGTTGATCCTGGAAGGTGCGTAAGTGTCCGTGATGCCCTATCGCCTCGTTCTCTCGCCGAGGCTTGCCGTGCCGCGCTGGCTGACGGCGGCAACCCTTGTCGGCGGTATCCTTTTCGGCCTCGTCTGCTGCGCCTTGTTCCTGATCGCCTTCGGCGTGCCGGCGAGCGACCTCGGCAATGAATTCATCCTCTATGTCTTCGGCAATCGCGCAGGCCTCGATGAGACGCTGACGCGCGCCATCTCGCTGACCCTGGTTGCCATGTCAGTGGCGCTTTGCCTGCGCATCCGCTTCTGGAACATCGGCGTCGAGGGCCAGCTCTGGATGGGCGCCATCGCCGCCACCGCGGTCTCCATGTACCAGATCGGGCCCTGGTACCTGCGCCTGCCGCTGATGATCCTGGCGGCCATCATCGGCGGCGGTCTCTGGTGCGGCATCGCCGCCTTCGCGAAGGTCCGTTTGCGCGCGGATGAGGTCATCACCACGCTGCTGCTCAACTACGTTGCCTATCTGCTGGCGCAGGACCTGCTCTACGGCCAGTGGCGCAATACGGCGGACCAGTTCCCGATGACGCCGCTCTTCCCGCGCTATGAGCAACTGCCCACCTTCGGCGGCTGGCACCTGCATTACGGCGTCTTCATCGCCCTCATCGTCACCGCCTTCTGCTGGTGGCTTTGCCGCTACAGCCGCTTCGGCCTTTTGTCCAAGGCGGTGGCGGAAAACCGCACCGCCTCCCGCGCGCTCGGCATTCCGGTGAACCGTATAACCCTGGCGACGGCCTGCCTTGCCGGAGCGGTTTCGGGCCTTGCGGGCTTCAGCATCGTGTCGGGCGAGGAGCACAAGCTCACCCAGTTCGTGGGCAACGACTTCATCTTCCCCTCGATCGCCATTGCCTATCTGGGCCGCGCCAACCCGATCGGCGTGCTCGTCGCGGCCCTGGCCGTCGCGGGCCTTTATACGGCGGGAGACTCGCTCAAGGCCTTCTATCAGCTGCCGGATACGGTGGTGGTGACGATGGAGGCCTTCCTGCTCATGACGGTCGCGGCCTTCGACGTCTTCATCCGCTACCGCATTTCGGTCCACAGGGTGCGGCCCATGGCCGGCGTTGCCGAGCCAGCCCCCGTGGCGGCGGACGGGAGGCAGACGTGAGCGGCTTCCTCGGCGACTGGATCGGCGCCATTCCGGTTTTCGCCGCGCCCTTCCTGCTGGCGACGACCGGCCTCATCATCAATGAACGTGCCGGCGTGCTCAACCTTGGGGCCGAGGGCATCATGTCGATGGGCGCGGTCGCGGCCGTCATCGCCATGCTGTCGGGGCTTGGCCTGCCGCTCGCCATCCTGGCTGCTTGTCTCGCGGCGCTTGGGATCACGCTGCTCTTTGCCCTGCTCACCGTGGTGCTTCGGCTGGAGCAGGTCCTCTCCGGCCTTGTCATCTTCGCCTTCGGCGTGGGCCTCTCGGGCCTCATCGGCGACAGCTTTGCCAATCAACCCATCAAGGCGCTGGGGCCGATCTTCCCGTCGCTCTTTGCCGCCCTGCCGCGCTGGCTTGCCCATCTCATCGACCAGGACCCGCTCACCTATTGCGCCTTCATCCTGCCCTTTATCGCCTGGTGGGTGCTGGAACGGACGGAGCTTGGCCTGCGCCTGCGCGCCGTGGGCGAGGACGCGCCGGCGGCGGACGCCGCCGGCGTCAACGTCATGGCCATGCGCATCGGCGCGGTGCTCACGGGCGGTATCATCCTCGGCCTCGCCGGCGCCCATCTGAGCCTCGTCGGCAGCCAGGTCTGGGTGACCGGCATGGTGAGCGGGCGCGGCTGGATCGCCGTTGCCCTGGTCACCTTCTCACGCTGGAACACGCTGCGCGCGATCGGCGCGGCGGTGCTGTTCGGTGCGGTGCAGGCGGTCATTCCGCTCATTCTGTCGAGCGGGCTCAACGTGCCGATCTATTTAATCCAGATGCTGCCCTATCTCGCGACGCTCGCGGTGCTTGTGGCCGCGGGCATGGGGCGGCTGCGCGCCAGCGCCCAGCCGGAAGATCTCGGCCGCCCCTTCCTGCGCGAGGAGCGGCGCTGAGGCGAGGCCGGGCGGGACCTCTGCGCCTCAGCCTCAGCCCTCGGCCGCGGCCAGAAGCTCCACGGTCCCGCCGGTGGCCGCGGTATTGGTGGCGATCGCGTATTCGGTCACGAAGGCCTCTGGCGGATAGCCGCCATCAGGCGCGGCCTGAAAGACGGGGACGATCATCGCCTCCGACTCCGCCAGGCTGTGGAGGAGCGCGCTCAGCCGCTCCGGTGGCCCGCAAAACAGCGCGGCTTCCGGGGTGGGCGCCGCCCCTGTGCCGCGGATGGCAATGCGCGCGTCCCGCGGCAGGCCGGCGGGCACGGTGGGGCCATCCACGATCGCCCAGGCGCCCCTCCGAAGCACGGCCTCGATCTGCCGGCGCCGCGCGGTCTCGTCATCAGCCACGCAGAGGAGAGCGTGACGGGCCCGCGTGCCATAGAGATTGCGCTCGCCCGCCGGTCCCGGCAGCCGGCGCTCTCCAAGCGCGGCGAGGGCAGGTGGCGCCGCCATGAAGCGGCGGAGATAAAGCGGCCCGCCCGCCTTGGGGCCGGTGCCGGAAAGCCCATGGCCGCCGAAGGGCTGCACGCCGACCGTCGCCCCGATCATGCTGCGGTTGACGTAGATATTGCCGGCATTGAAGCGCTGTGCGGCACTCTCAGCAGTGGCGTCGATGCGGGATTGCACGCCCGCCGTCAGCGCGTATCCGCGCGCATTGACCGCGTCGATCACCTTTGGCAGGTCCGCGCGGTCATAGGTCAGCACATGCAGGATGGGCCCGAAGATTTCCTCGTGCAGATCCTCCGCGGCCCGCAGGCTGATGAGCGTTGGCGGAACAAAGAAGCCGTGCAGCCCAGGCGGCATGGCGCTCCGCACCGTCTTGTACCCTGCCGTTTGCATGATGGTGACATGAGCCTCGATCCGCTCTCGCGCCTCTTCCGATATCACCGGCCCGATATCGGTCGCGAGACTTGATGGGTCACCGATCGTCAGTTCCGCCATCGCGCCTTCCAGCATCGGCAGCAGCCGGTCGGCCATGTCCGTCTGCACGCAGAGCAGGCGGAGCGCGGAGCAGCGCTGGCCGGCGCTGTCGAAGGCGGAGGTGATGACATCCGCCACCACCTGTTCGGGCAGGGCGGAGGAATCAACCACCATCGCATTCAGCCCTCCGGTTTCGGCAATCAGCGGTACCGGCTGGCCGTCCGGGTTCAGGCGCAGGGCGAGCACCGCCTCGATGCGTTTCGCAACCGCGGTCGAGCCGGTGAAGGCAACGCCGCGCACCCGGTGATCCCCGACCAATGCGGCGCCGGCCTCGCCCGCGCCGGGTACGAGCTGCAGCACGGCGTCGCCAATGCCGGCCGCGTGCAGAAGGGTCACCGCCGCCAGGGCGGTCAGCGGCGTTTCCTCGGCAGGCTTGGCCAGCACGGTATTGCCGGCGGCAAGCGCCGCTGCCACCTGGCCGGTAAAGATCGACAGCGGAAAATTCCAAGGGCTGATGCAGGCAAAGGGGCCGAGCGGCAGGCCGGCATTCCCGGGCTTCACGATCTCCGCGGCATAATAGCGCAGGAAATCCACCGCCTCGCGCACGTCGCCGATGGCGTTCGGCACCGTCTTGCCGGCTTCGCGGATGATGAGCGGGATGAGCCGCGGCATGGCGGCCTCGAAGCGGTCGGCGGCGTCGCGCAGGATCGCAGCCCGCGTGCTGGGGAGTGTCGCACCCCAGGCCGCCGCGGCGGCCTCTGCCCGAGCGACGGCGTGCTCTATGGCGCGGGCATCCGCCGGAATGACATGACCGACAATCTCTTCCGTGCAGGCCGGGTTGCGGACGGCGAGGGCAGGGCCCGCCGCCCCGCCTGGCGCAGGGGCGAGGCGGGGCGAGGTCCCGGCCCGCATTTCGCTGTCGAGTGCCTGCAGCACCTGGCCGTCAAAGAGGTCGAGGCCCCGCGCATTGGCCCGTTCTGTACCATAGAGCGCGCCGGGCCGCGGGATCGCGGGATGGGGCGACCCGGGGGCCGCTTCCGCCGCCACCGCCTCGGCAGGCTCGCGCAGCAGCTCCGCCACAGGCACGCGGTGATCGGCGAGACGATGCACGAAGGAGGCATTGGCGCCGTTCTCCAGAAGGCGGCGCACGAGATAGGCGAGCAGCGTCTCATGCGTTCCGACCGGCGCATAGATGCGGCAGGAGCGGGCGAGGCCGAGCGAGAAGGCCGTGCGGTAGAGCGGCTCGCCCATGCCGTAGAGGCATTGGAATTCAAGCCGGTCGGGCGCGGGATCGCTCCCCGCCATGGCGGCGATCGCCGCCAGCGTCTGCGCGTTATGCGTTGCGAATTGCGGGAAGATGGCCTGCCGCCCGGCCAGCAGCTTGCGCGCGCAAGCGAGATAGGCGAGGTCGGTATGCGCCTTGCGGGTATAGACCGGGTAATCGGCCTGGCCCTCGATCTGGGACCGCTTGATTTCGCTGTCCCAGTAAGCGCCTTTGACGAGGCGCAGCATGATGCGGCGCCCGGTCCGCGTCGCGAGGTCGATGATCCAGTCGAGCACCGCGGGGGCGCGTTTCTGATAGGCCTGCACCACGAAGCCGATGCCCTGCCAGCCTGCCAGCCTTGGGTCGTGGCAGAGCGCCTCCAAAAGATCGAGCGAGAGGTCGAGCCGCTCGGATTCCTCGGCATCGATGGTGATGCCGATCCCCTGCGTCCGGGCCGCGAGGAACAGCTTTGTCACCCGCGGCAGCAGCTCGCGCATGACGCGCTCTTTCTGGTGCAGGCCATAGCGCGGGTGCAGCGCCGAGAGTTTGATGGAAATGCCCGGACCTTCATAGAGTCCGCGCCCGGCGGAGGCCTGGCCGATGGCGGCGATCGCCGCATGGTAAGCGGTGTCATAGCGGGCGGCGTCCTCCGCCGTGACCGCGGCTTCCCCGAGCATGTCGAAGGAGAAGCGAAAGCCGCTCCGCTCCAGCGCCCGCGCCCGGTCAAGGGCTGTGCCGATGGTCTGGCCGCAGACGAAGATGTCCCCCATGCGGCCGATCGCTTGGCGCATGGCGCGGCGGACCGTGGCGTCGCGCAGGCGGGGGAGAAGCCCTGTGGCAGGGCTGCCGCCCAGCATGCGCGACGCGAGATCAAGGCCGCGCGTCGCGGCATTGAGCGCCGGCCTGCCTTGGCCGAGATGGGCGCGCCAATCGCCCCCGCGGAGCTTGTCGCGGATCAGCGCATCGGCGGTCGCCGCATCGGGGATGCGCAGCAGCGCCTCGGCCAGCCCCATCAGCCTGATGCCCTCGGGGTTCGAAAGGTCGTATTCACGCATGAGGGCCGTGGTCAGGCCCGGTCGCTGGCGCCGCAGCGCCGTGATCAGGGCCAGGGCGCCGCGTTCGGCCTCGGCTGCCTCCCTGGCCGTAAGCCGGCCATCGGCGAGCAGGCCTTGCACGCAGGCGGCCTCATCCGCGCGATGCAGGGCCGCGATGGCGCTCCGGAGCGGGCAGGGGGCGTGCCACGGCAGTCCGAGCAGAGTACGAGGGGCCACCACCAAGTCGCACGCTTCGCCTGACTGGCGCATCCTGTTGCTTCCCTGGATTGAAGATCAGAACGAACAGTGCCGATTGCAAGCCGCCGGTTTCGGAAGGTTTGAGGCTAGGCCAAATAACGATACGCGGGCTAGCCGTGCGGCATCACAGCAGGCGTGGGCATCGCCGGGCGGTGCCAGAAGAGACGAGGCGCCTTCGCTCAAGCAGCGTCTCCGCGCCGAGACACGGTGCAAACCCCTTTGCCAAGGACCGCGCTACACTCCGTGTGACATCACCTACCCCCATTTTGTTAAGCAACCCCACTCCGTTTTTGTTACGGAACCCCACTCGGTCCGGGTCCGCTTTCTGATTGACAGAGGGCGCCCGGCGGGCGCCAAATACAAGACAGTAATCTTGCGTGTCGTCTTGTGGCTACCGCTATGGACGGTCAGTTCCGGATAATGGGAACGACAGGACACGATGTATGGATGAAGCATCACGATACTGGGTTTTGATTTTGTATTGTGGGGTCGTGATCATTCTGGTCGCTGGCCTGATCGCGGTCTCCTATGTCCTGGGCGAGCGGCACTCGGACCGGGCGACACGCCAGCCCTTCGAATCGGGAATCGTTCCGGTTGGCTATGCGCGTTTCCGGTTGCCGGTGCAATTCTACCTCGTCGCCATGTTCTTCGTCATCTTCGACCTCGAGGCCGCCTTCATCTTCGCCTGGGCCGCCGCCATCCGCCCGGCCGGGTGGAACGGGTATTTGACGATCCTCGTCTTCATCGCGGCTCTTCTGGCGGCGCTCGCCTATCTCTGGCGGGCCGGCGCGCTCGACTGGGGACCGCAGACGCGGCGCTTGCCAGCGACACGGTCGAGGTGACGCCATGCGCTGGTCTTTCTCAAAAGTGACCGGCCCGTCCGGCCCCGATGCGGAAGCGGCGCCCGGTGGCACCTTCACGGACGCAGTGCGCCGCAACCTTGTCCTCGGCCGTCTGGAAGATATGGTGGCCTGGGGCCGGACCCATTCCGTCTGGCCCTTCAATTTCGGCCTCTCCTGTTGCTATGTCGAGATGGCGACAGCCTTCACCAGCAAGTTCGACATTGCGCGCTTCGGCTCGGAAGTGCTGCGCGCAACACCGCGTGAGGCCGACCTGATCGTCATTTCAGGGACCGTCTTCATCAAGATGGCGCCCGTCATCAAGTATCTCTACGAGCAGATGCTGGAGCCGCGCTGGGTCATCTCCATGGGTTCCTGCGCCAATTCGGGCGGCATGTACGATATCTACAGCGTCGTGCAGGGCGTCGACAGTTTCCTGCCGGTCGATGTCTACGTTCCCGGCTGTCCGCCGCGGCCGGATGCGCTGCTCGAAGGTCTCATGCTGCTGCAACGCTCGATCGGCACGGACCGGAGGCCGCTGAGTTGGGTGATCGGTCCACAGTCAGCCGAGAGGATAGAGCGGCCAAGCTTCCGGGACCTGAAGCGCGCCGATCGCCAGGCGGCGACGGTCTTGCGCACGCCGGACCAGGTGTAGGCGCGCAATGCTGGGAGAGACTGACAGCATTGCCTCCATGGGTAGACAGCAGGCGATCCTGAGTGAGTTGCAGACCCATTTTGCGGCTCCGGGAATGGTTGTCCAGACAACAAAAGACGGCATCCCGACAATCTGGGTCGACCGGGGCGCGGCTGCAGAGGTGCTGCGCTACCTCAAGACCGACGTCGAGCGGCCCTACCGCATGCTGTTTGACCTGACCGCAATGGACGAGCGGGGGCGCATCCATCGCGATGGCCTGCCGCCGAGCGATTTCACCGTCGTCTATCATCTGATGTCCTTCGAGCGGAACGAGGATATCCGCGTCAAGGTTCCGCTGTCGGAGGCGGATGCTGATCTGCCCAGCATCACGGGTCTCTGGCCGAACGCCAATTGGTACGAACGCGAAGCGTGGGACATGTTCGGCATCACCTTTGCCGGACATCCCAATTTGCGGCGCATCCTGACGCCGCCGACCTGGCATGGCCATCCGCTGCGGAAGGATCATCCGGCGCGCCGAACCGAAATGGGCCTCTACGCGCTGACCGAAGAACAGGAAATGGCCGAGCAGGAGGCGCTGCGCTTTCACCCTGAACAATGGGGCATGAAGCTGCATAGCGACACGGCCGATTTCATGTTCCTCAATCTCGGTCCGAACCATCCGAGCGTCCATGGCGTCTTCCGCATCATCCTCCAGCTTGAGGGCGAGCAGATCATCGACGCGGTGCCCGACATCGGCTTCCATCATCGCGGCGCCGAGAAGATGGGAGAGCGCCAGTCCTGGCACACCTATATCCCTTATACCGACCGCATCGACTATCTCGGCGGGGTGATGAACAATTTCCCTTACGTCATGGCGGTGGAAAAGCTGGCCGGGATCGAGGTGCCGCCGCGAGCGCAGATGATCCGCATCATGCTGGCGGAACTCTTTCGCATTGCGAGCCATCTCGTCTTTTACGGCACCATGTCGCAGGATGTCGGCCAGCTCTCGCCGGTCTTCTACATGTTCTCGGATCGTGAGCGCGTCTTTCAGATCATCGAGGCGATCTGCGGCTTTCGCATGCACCCCGCCTGGTTTCGGATCGGCGGCGTCGCGGCGGACCTGCCCCGCGGCTGGGACAAGATCATCGGCGATTTCATCGATTATCTGCCACGCCGGCTCGACGAGTATCACAAGCTCGTTATGCGCAACCGCATCTTCAAGGCGCGCACCGTCGGTGTTGGCGCCTACACGCTTGACGAGGCGATCGACTGGGGTGTCACGGGGCCTGGCTTGCGCGCCTGCGGTTTCGAATGGGATTACCGCAAGCAACGGCCTTATTCGGGCTATGACCAGCTTGAATTCGACGTGCCCACTGCATCGCACGGCGACTGTTACGACCGTATCGTCGTCCACATCGAGGAGATGCGCCAGAGCCTGCGCATCCTGCGGCAATGCCTGGGCAACATGCCGTCCGGCCCCTACAAATCGAGCCATAAGCTTACGACGCCGCCCGTCAAAGACCGGACGATGCATGACATCGAGACGCTCATCACCCATTTCCTGAATGTCAGCTGGGGGCCGGTCATCCCGCCGGGTGAAGCCTGTGTGGCGATCGAGGCGACCAAGGGCATCAACGGCTACTACCTCACCGCCGACGGCGATACCATGTCCTATCGCACGCGCATCCGCACGCCGTCCTTTCCGCATCTGCAGATGATTCCGCTGATCAGCCGCGGCACTTTCGTCGCGGATATCATCGCCATCATCGGCAGCATTGATTTCGTGATGGCCGATGTCGACCGTTGATCAGACCGCCCGTCCGGACGAAGAGACCGAGGCCGGTCTCGATGCCGCGCTGCGGGAGGAGATCGTGACGCTTGCCCGCCATGCAGAATACAAGCGGGCCGCGAGCATCGACGCGCTCAAGCGCGTCCAGGCGCGCCACGGCTGGGTGTCAGACCGGCATCTCGCCGAGGTGGCCGCGCTGCTTGACATGTCCCCCGCCGAACTCGACGGTGTCGCCACCTTCTTCAACCTCATCTTCCGCCGCCCCGTCGGCCGGCACGTCATCATGCTCTGTGACAGCGTCTCCTGCTGGGTCATGGGCAGTGAGGACGCGCGCGCGCATCTCTGCGGCCGGCTCGGTATCAGGCCTGGCGAGACCACGGCGGACGACCGCTTCACGCTTCTCCCCATCGTCTGCCTCGGCCATTGCGATCACGCGCCGGCGATGATGGTGGATGAGGATCTGCATGGGGATCTCAGCCCCTCGGCTCTCGATGCGCTCCTTGAACGGTATCGGTGAGGCAAGGCGATGGAACGCCCGCTGACCAAGGCCATCCTGCCCGGAGGCGAGCCGCTCGATATCGCGGGCTACGAGCGTGCGGGCGGTTATCGCGCGGTTCACAAGGCCCTGAAGACCATGGCACCTGACGGCGTCGTCGAGGAGGTCAAGCGCGCCCGGCTGCGGGGCCGGGGCGGGGCCGGGTTTTCCACCGGCATGAAATGGGGGCTGATGCCGAAACGCGAGGAGGCGCCGCATCCGCGCTATTTCATCGTCAACGCCGATGAGATGGAACCGGGCACCTTCAAGGACCGGCTGCTGCTCGAAAGAAATCCGCACCTGTTGATTGAAGGCGTGATCATCGGCGCCTATGCCATCCAGGCGGAGATGGCCTACATCTTCGTGCGCGGCGAATACCATCTGGCCGTCCGCCGGCTTGCGCAGGCCATCGCCGAAGCGGAAGCGCAGGGCTATATCGGTCCCGATATCCTGGGCTCGGGCTTCGGCCTCAGCCTTCACATCCATACCAGCGGCGGGCGGTATATTTGCGGTGAGGAAACCGCGCTGCTCACCGCGCTCGAAGGCCGCCGCGCCCTGCCGCGGGCCAAGCCGCCCTTTCCCCAGATGAGCGGGCTCTGGGGCAAGCCGAGCGTCGTCAACAATGTCGAAACCATATGCAACGTGCCGGGCATCGTGGATCACGGCGCGGACTGGTTCCTTTCGCTCAGCCGCAGCCCGGACGGCGGCACCAAGCTCTACGGCGTCAGCGGGCGGGTGGCGCGGCCTGGCGTGTGGGAATTGCCGCTCGGCACGCCGCTCAACGAGATTCTCGAGGAACACGCGGGCGGAATGCGCCCGGGCTATGAATGCCGTGCCGTGCTGCCGGGCGGTGCCTCGACCGCTTTCCTCACGCCGGAGAGTTTCAACGCGGCGATGGATTACGCCTCGGTCGAAAAGGCAGGCAGCCGGCTCGGCACCGGCACCATGATCGTGCTTGACGATCGTCGCTGCCCCGTCGGTATGCTGCGCAACCTCGAACATTTCTTCGCCCAGGAATCCTGCGGCTGGTGCACGCCCTGCCGGGACGGCCTGCCCTGGACGGAGCGGCTTCTGGCGGCGATCGAGGCGGGCGAAGGCGAGGCGGAGGATCTCGACCAGCTCGCACGCCACGTCGTCTTCCTGGGGCCGGGCAGGACCTTCTGCGCCCATGCCCCGGGCGCGATGGCGCCGCTGGCGAGCGGCCTCAAGCATTTCCGCCAGGATTTCGAACGCCATATCAGCGACCGGCGCTGCCCCTGGGATGGGGTGACGGAGGCGTGGTCATGACGCTCATCCTGATCGATGGCCGCGAATACACGGCCAACCCGGATGACAATCTGCTGCAGGCCTGTCTCGGCTTCGGCATCGACCTGCCGTATTTCTGCTGGCATCCGGCCATGGGCTCGGTCGGCGCCTGCCGGCAATGCGCGGTCAGGCAATACCAGGACGCGAATGACAAGACCGGCCGTATCGTCATGGCCTGCATGACGCCGCTCTCCGAAGGCGCGCGCTTCTCGGTCATCGACCCGGAAGCAGCCGAGTTCCGGTCGAGCATCATCGAATGGCTGATGATCAATCACCCGCATGACTGCCCGGTCTGCGAGGAGGGCGGCGAATGCCATCTGCAGGACATGACGGTGATGACCGGCCATGCCCATCGCCGCTACCGCTTCACCAAGCGGACCCATCGCAATCAGAACCTCGGCCCCTTCGTCAAGCACGAGATGAACCGCTGCATCGCCTGCTACCGCTGCGTCCGCTTCTATCGGGACTATGCGGGCGGGCAGGATCTCGACGTCTTCGCGGCCCACGACCACGTCTATTTCGGCCGCCACGCGGATGGCGTGCTGGAAAGCGAGTTCAGCGGCAATCTCGTGGAGGTCTGCCCGACGGGCGTCTTCACGGACAAGACCCTCTCGGCGCAGTACAGCCGCAAATGGGACATGCGCGGCGCGCCCTCGGTCTGCGCCCATTGCGCCCTCGGGTGCAACACCATCGCGAACGAGCGCGCCGGCCAGCTGCGGCGCATCGTCAACCGCTACAACCACGCGGTGAACGGCTATTTCCTGTGCGACCGCGGCCGCTTCGGTTATGGCTTCGTCAACGGTCCGGCGCGCCTCCGGCGCGCCCCTGCTGCGCTCGCCAGAGGGGAGCCCGCGGCCCGCGCCGGCAGAGGTCGCGCTCGCCGAATTCGCGGCACTGCTGCAGCAGGGCGGCAGGATTGCGGGCATCGGCTCGCCGCGCGCCTCGCTCGAAGCCAACTTCGCCCTGCGTGCCCTGGTCGGGCCGGAAAATTTTCATTTGGGCGTCGGCGACCGCGAGCATTCTCTGCTGCAGCTTGTGGCCGAGATCCTGGGCAGCGGCGCCGTCCGCATCCCGACGCTTGCCGAGGCGGAGACGGCGGATGCCGCCGTCGTGCTCGGCGAAGATCTGCCAAACACCGCGCCGCGCCTAGCGCTGGCACTCCGCCAGTCGGTGCGGCAGGCGGGGTTCGGCCTCGCCTCCCGCTACAAGATTCCGCATTGGCAGGACGCGGCGGTCCGCGAACTGGCGGGCGAGCAGCGCAGCCCGCTCTTCATCGCGACGCCGGCGGCCACCCGGCTTGACGATATCGCCCGCGGGCTTTGCCGCGCGGCGCCGGCCGATATCGCCCGGCTCGGTTTTGCGACCGCCGCCTGCATCGATCCGGAAGCACCAGAGGTCCCGGACGCGACCGACGATCTGCGTGCGCGCGCGGCAGTGATTGCCGCGGCCCTCCTGCGGGCTGAGCGCCCGCTCATCGTCTCCGGCACGGCGGCCGGGGATGCGTCTGTCATCGCCGCCGCCGCCAATATCGCGCTCGCTTTGCAACGGCGGGGCAAAGCGGCCGGCCTCATTTTGACAGTCCCCGAATGCAACAGTCTCGGCCTCGCGCTGATGGGCGGGGGAAGGCTCGGCGAGGCGCTCGTCCAGCCGGCGGCGCTTTGCATCGTGCTGGAGAACGATCTCTACCGGCGCGCGCCGCGTAACCTGGTGGACCGCGCGATGGCGGCGGGTCCGATGGTGGTGCTTGACCACAGCAGCAGCCCGACGACAGTGCGCGCCGGGATCGTCCTGCCGGCGCCAAGCTTTGCCGAGGCCGAGGGCACGCTGGTCAGCAGCGAAGGCCGGGCGCAGCGCTTTTTCCAGGTCACCTATCCCGAGGATGAGATGCGCGCCTCCTGGCGCTGGCTGCGCGATGCGGCGCGTGCGGCGGGAGCCGAGGCTCGGGCGGGGGCTCTGGCGGGGTGGGAGACGATCGACGACGTCATCGCCGCGCTTGAGGAGGCTTTGCCGCAATTCGCCGGGATCCGCGCGGCGGCGCCGGGCAGGGGCTTTCGTGTCGCGGGCAACAAGGTGCGCAGCGAGCCCCACCGCTTCAGTGGCCGCACGGCGATCGACGCCGCGCGGGACGTGCAGGAGCCGAAACCGCCCGACACCGCGGACGCGCCCTTCAGCACGACCATGGAGGGCTATTACGGAGACATGCCATCGGCGCTCATCCCCTTCTTCTGGGCGCCCTCCTGGAATTCGGGCCAGGCGCTCAACAAGTTCCAGGCGGAAATCGGCGGCGCGCTGCGCGGCGGCGATGCCGGGCGCCGGCTTCTGGAGCCGCGGTCTGGTGCCGGGCTGCCATACTATACCGAAATCCCTGCGGCCTTCGTCGCCCGTGCGGGGCGTTGGCTGGGCGTGCCGCTGCCTCAGCTGTTCGGTGACGAGGAGCAGAGCGCGCTGGCCCCCGCCATCCGCGAACGCGGCAGCGGCCCCTTTCTCGCGCTCAATGCGGAGGACGCGGCGGCCATCGGTGCCGTCGCCGGCAGCCTGCTCGCCTGCGTCCTCGATGACGGCGCCCGCTATCGCCTGGCCGTGGCGATAAGCCCCGAACTGCCGCCTGGGGTCGCGGGCCTGGCTGGCCTTCCGGCCGAGGCGCGGCAGAGGCTCCCGGCCTGGATCAGCATCACCCTGCCCGGCGCGGGGGACGCGCCATGACACCGGTCATCGCGGGGCTGCTCAATATCGGTGTGGGGCTTGCCGTCCTGGTCGCGGCCGCGACGATGCTGACCTGGGTGGAACGCCGGCTGCTCGGCTTCTGGCAGGACCGCTGGGGCCCCAATCGCGCCGGGTCCTTCGGAATCCTTCAGGCGGTGGCGGACGGCATCAAGATCATGTTCAAGCAGGATTGGGTGCCCCCCTTTGCCGATCGGCCGGTTTTCATCTTGGCGCCTGCGGTATCGATGATCACCGCCGTGCTCGCCTTTGCCGTCATTCCGGTGACGCCGGTCATCGGCATCATCGGCAATCTCAATGTCGGTGTTCTGTATTTCCTGGCGATGAGCGCGCTCGCGGTCTACGCGGTCGTGCTCGCGGGATGGTCCTCCAACAACAAATACTCGCTCCTCGGCGGCATGCGTGCCGCGGCCCAGCTCGTGAGCTACGAGGTCTTCATGGGCTTGTCGCTGGTCGGCGTGGTCATGCTCGCCGGCTCCTTCAACCTGACGACGATCGTGAACCGGCAACAGCACCTCTGGTACATCGTCCCGCAGTTCCTCGGTTTCATCGTCTTCTTCATCGGCGGCATCGCCGAAACCCATCGGCTGCCTTTCGACCTGCCGGAGGGCGAGAATGAACTGGGTGCCGGTTTCCACACGGAATATTCGGGCATGAAGTTCGGCATGTTCTTCATCGGCGAATACATCGGCATCCTGCTGGTGTCGGCGATGACCACGGTGCTGTTCTTCGGCGGCTGGTACGGTCCGTTTCTGCCACCGGTACTCTGGTTCGGCATCAAGACCGGATGTTTCGTCGGCTTCTTTATCCTGCTGCGCGCGGCACTGCCACGCCCGCGCTACGATCAGCTCATGGCTTTCGGCTGGAAGCTGATGCTGCCGCTCAGCCTGCTCAATATCGTCGTGACCGGTGCGGTGATGCTCGCCGGTCCGACCGCAATGTGACCGGGGGAGACACCGATGCTGAGTTCGCTCCGCACGCTCTGGTACACTTTCCTGCATATCTTCCATCACCGGGTCACGGTCTCCTATCCGGAACAGATGCCCTATCTCGCGCCGCGCTATCGCGGCCGGATCATCCTGTCGCGTGATCCCGATGGCCAGGAACGCTGCGTCTCCTGCTATCTCTGCGCCGTCGCCTGTCCGGTCGATTGCATCAGCCTGCAAAAGACCGAGGAAGAGGGGCGCTGGTACCCCGAATACTTCCGCATCAACTTCTCGCGCTGCATCTTCTGCGGCCTGTGCGAGGAGGCCTGCCCGACCTACGCCATCCAGCTCACGCCCGATTTCGAAATGAGCGAGTACCACCGCCAGAACCTCATCTACGAGAAAGAGGATCTGCTGATCAGCGGCACCGGAAAATATCCCGATTACAGCTTCTACAATGTCTCCGGCCTCGCGATACCCGGCAAGGGCAAAGGCGAGGCGGAGCGTGAGCGACCACCGATCGACGTCCGCGGATTGCTGCCCTGAACCCATAAAAAACGTGGCGGAGGCACCGGACAAATGGACGCCATCTTCGACATCTCTGCCGTCGTCGCCGTGCTCGCCACGGTGATGGTGATCACCCAACCGACCGCCGTGCATGCGCTGCTCTATCTCATCGTCTCCCTGCTCGCGGTCGCGATCGTCTTCTTCGTGCTCGGCGCGCCCTTCGCCGCCGCCCTCGAAGTCATCATCTATGCCGGGGCGATCATGGTGCTCTTCGTCTTCGTGATCATGATGCTCAATCTCGGCGAGGAAGCGGCCAAGCTGGAAAGCAGCTGGCTCAAGCCGGCCGCCTGGATCGGGCCGGCGATCCTGGCGGCCCTCCTCGGCGGTGAACTCGCCTATCTGGCATCGACCGGCGGCCTCGCGCGCCCGGCGGGGTCGGTTGTCGGCGCGCAGGCGGTTGGGCTCGCGCTGGTCGGACCTTACATGCTCGCGGTCGAGGTCGCCTCCTTCCTGCTGCTCGCCGGGCTCGTCGGCGCCTTCCATCTCGGCCGCTCCATGCAGAACAGGTTGGAGTAGGACGATGGCAACGACCCCGCTCGACCAGGGCCTGCTCCTCGCCATCATCCTCTTCGTCCTCGGCCTTGCCGGCGTGCTGGTCCGCCGCAACCTCGTCTTCATGCTGATGTCGCTGGAGGTCATGCTGAACGCCGTCGGCCTCGCCTTCATCGTGGGCGGGGCGCGGTGGGGCGAGGCCGACGGCCAGATCATGTTCATCCTGGTCCTCACCCTGGCGGCGGCCGAAGTCTCGGTCGGCCTCGCGCTCATTCTGCTGCTGCACCGGCGGCTGACGACGCTCGATGCCGATGCCGGCGATGTATTGAGGGGATAGGCGATGCAGGGTCTCCTCTGGCTCGTACCCGCCTTGCCGCTCGCCGCTGCCGTGCTGCTGATGATCCGCGGGGGGCACCTTCAGTCCCGTACCGTCGCGATCATCGGCGCGGCCTCGGTCGGTCTGGCGGCGCTGCTGACGCTTGGCATCGACGCCCAATTCCTGATCGCGCCGCCCCCCAGCCATGTCTTCACCCAGGTCCTCTGGCGCTGGCTGGATGTTGGCGGATTGACCGCGACGATCGGCCTGCGGCTCGATCCGCTGTCGCTCGTCATGATGTCGGTCATCACCGGCGTCGGCTTCCTGATCCATCTCTATTCCACGGAATTCATGGCCGGCGAGGAAGGCTATGCCCGCTTCTTCGCGCATCTCAATCTCTTCGTCGCCGCGATGCTGGTGCTCGTGCTCGCCGACAATTTCCTGGTGCTCTTTGTCGGCTGGGAGGGGGTCGGCCTATGCAGCTATCTCCTGATCGGCTTCTGGTGGCGCGATCCGGCCAACGGCCTTGCCGCACGCAAGGCGTTCATCGTGACCCGCATCGGTGACACGGCGATGCTGGTGGGGCTGCTGCTGCTTTTCAACCAGCTTGGCACGCTCGACATCCAGGGCGTGATGCAGGGTGCGGCGGTCTCCTGGCCCGCCGGCGCCCTGATGCCGACGCTCGCCGCCTTCCTGCTGCTGGGGGGCGCTGTCGGCAAATCCGCGCAACTGCCGCTGCAAACCTGGCTGCCTGACGCGATGGCGGGTCCGACCCCGGTCTCCGCCCTCATTCATGCCGCGACCATGGTGACGGCGGGCGTCTACCTGATCGCGCGCACCCATGCGCTCTTCGAGCTGGCACCCGCAGCCGCAACCGCGGTCGGCGTGATCGGGGCGGCAACGCTCCTGATCTCCGGTTTCAGCGCGCTCGCCCAGAGCGACATCAAGCGCATTCTCGCTTATTCGACCGTCAGCCAGATCGGCTACATGTTCCTGGCGCTCGGCGTCGGCGCCTGGAGTGCGGCGCTCTTCCACCTGATGACCCATGCCTTCTTCAAGGCGCTGCTCTTCCTCTCGGCCGGCGCGGTCACCATGCGGCTGCATCACGAGCAGGACATCTTTCGCATGGGCGGGCTGCGCCGGTCCTTGCCCGCGGCCTTCTGGGGGTTCCTCATCGGCAGCGCCTCGCTCGCCGCCCTGCCGCTTGTCACGGCCGGCTTCTACAGCAAGGAGATGATATTGTCCGGCGCCTGGGGCGCGGGGCCGGGCGGGCGGGTGCTGTGGGCAGGGGGGATCGTCGGGGCCTTCCTCACGGGGCTTTATATCTTCCGCGCCGTCTTCATCGTCTTTTTCGGCGAGGTGCGGGCGCGGGTGACCGGCAGCTACGGCTGGCGGATCATCCTGCCGCTCACGGTGCTCTCCGTGCTGGCGCTGGTCGGTGGCTTCGTGGAGGTGCCGCCGCTGCTCGGCCACGTCACGCTTTTCTCCGACCTGCTCGCGCCCGTATTCGGCGCGCCGCGCGCCGCCCTCCAATCCGCCGCGGCGTCCGACGCGCTGCCGCTTCTGCTGGGCGCCCTGGCGGCGCTATCGGGCATAGCCCTCGCCGCCGTGCTCTACCTCCGGCCCAGGCCGCAGCCTGCCGAGACAGCGCTCCGGCACTTCTGGCGCGCGGGCGGCGGGTTCGACTGGCTCTATGATCGCGCCCTGGTCCAGCCGGTCCTGTTCCTCGCCCGGATCAATCGCGCTGACATCGTTGATCGCTTCTATGACGGCATTGCCCTTTTCTTCCGCGCGGCACACCGACAGGTGCGCCGGACCCAGACCGGCCAGGTGCGCTGGTACGCCGCCGGCCTCGCGGTCGGATCCATCGCAATCATTGCCTCCGCGGTGCTCCTATGATCCTCCTCTGGCTCATTCTGGTCCCGGCCCTCGGTGGGCTGCTCGCCTGGCCCGCCGGTGGCCGGCCGCGCTGGCCGCATCTGTCGCGCTGGATTGCGCTTGGGGCCTTGGCACTCGATCTTATGTCTGGCCGCTGCTCTGCATAGGCACGAAGATCCCCGCGGGGCCCGCGGCCTGGATGATCCAGCTCTCCGGCGCCTGGATTCCGCAACTCGGTATCGGCTTCCAGCTCGATCTCGACGGGCTGAGCCTGATTCTCATTCTGCTTACGCTGGTCCTCGCCCTCATCTCGGTCGTTATTTCCTGGACCGAGATTACGGACCGGGTGGGCTTCTTCCACGCCAACCTGCTCTGGACCACAACCGGCGTGATCGGCGTGTTCCTCGCACTCGATCTGTTCCTGTTCTTCTTCTTCTGGGAACTGATGCTGGTGCCGATGTATTTTCTGATCGCGCTCTGGGGGCATGAGCGGCGCTTCTACGCTGCCATCAAGTTCTTTCTCTTCACCCAAGGCAGCGGGCTCGTGATGCTGGTCGCGATCCTGGCGCTCGCCTTCGTCCATCTGCGCGCAACCGGGAATTTCACCTTCGACTACGGGGCGCTGCTCGGCACCCCGATGAGCGGGACGGTGGGGCTGCTGCTGATGCTCGGCTTCTTCATCGCTTTCGCCGTGAAGCTGCCCGCCTTCCTGTTCCACACCTGGCTGCCCGATGCCCATACCGAAGCGCCGACGGCGGGCAGCGTGCTGCTGGCGGGTGTTCTGCTCAAGACGGGTGCTTACGGCATGCTGCGGTTCGTCGTCCCGCTGTTTCCTGAGGCGGCGCATCGCTTCGCCCCCGTCGCGATGCTGCTCGCCGTCGCGGGCATTCTCTACGGAGCCTTGCTCGCTTTCGCGCAGCACGACATGAAGCGCCTCGTCGCCTATAGCAGCGTCAGCCACATGGGCTTTGTGCTGCTTGGCATCTTCGCCTGGAACACGCTCGCCCTGCAGGGCGTGGTCGCGCAGATGGTGGCGCATGGCATCAGCACCGGGGCCTTGTTCATCCTCGTCGGCGCCTTGCAGGAGCGCATCCACACGCGGGACATGCGGCAGATGGGAGGATTATGGGCGACGATGCCGCGCCTCGCGGCGCTCGCCATGTTCTTCGCCATAGCCTCGCTCGGCTTGCCGGGCCTTGGCAACTTCATCGGCGAAGTCCTGATCCTGCTGGGCAGCTACCGGATGAGCGTTCCCTTCGCCGTGGTCGCGACAACGGGCGTCGTGGGCGCGGCCGCCTATGCGCTGATCCTGGTGCAGCGGGGCTTCCAGGGAACGCCGAATACGTCCACGCAGCGCGTGGCGCCTGACCTCTCGCCGCGGCATCTCGCGGCGATGGCGGTGCTCGTCGTCGCGATCGTGACCCTTGGCGTCTTTCCGCAGCCCATCTTCGACCAGGCAGCAACAGGGCTCAGCGCGTTGCAACATGCGGCCTCCGCGCCCGCGCTGAGGGTGGCACTGCGATGAACGCCGCAGCGCTCCTCGCCTTCGCACCCTTCGAGCTTCTTGGGATTCTCACGCTCATCGTCATGCTGCTGATCGCTTTCTGGCGTAATCATCGCGTGGCGGCAGGCGCCACCATTGTCAGCCTGCTTCTCTCGCTCGCTGCACTGCCGCTGGCGGCGGCCGGGGCGCCTTGCGCCGTAACACCCCTCTTCATCGTGGACGGCCATGTCCTGTTCTACGCCGGGCTGGTGCTCGCTTCGGCCCTGGTCGTCGCGATCCTGTCCTACGGTTATCTTGAGCGGACGGTTGAGGGGCCGAAGGAGGAATATTACCTGCTGCTCCTGACAGCGACGCTCGGCGCCGCGCTTCTGCCGGCGAGCATCCATTTCGCGTCCTTCTTTCTCGGCCTGGAAACGCTGAGCGTCTCCTTGCTCGGCCTGATCGCCTATGCCTGCCGGCGTGCCAGCGCCGCCGAAGCCGGCATGAAATATCTGATCCTGGCCGGCAGTTCCTCCGCTTTCCTGCTCTTCGGCATGGCGCTCATCTATGCGCGGGTTGGCACGATGTCCTTTGCGGTGCTCAGCCTTCTGCCGGATACGCAGACATGGGCAGGGGATCTGTACCGGCTCATCGGTCTTGCCATGATCCTGACCGGCGTCGGCTTCAAACTCTCGCTCGTGCCCTTCCACATGTGGGCGCCGGATATATACGAGGGCGCTCCGGCGCCGATCACGGGATTCATCGCCGTGGTCTCAAAAATCGCCGTCTTCGCGGTTCTGCTGCGCTTTTTTGGCCTCGCCCACGGCGTGAGTGATCCGGGCCTGCGCGCGGCCCTCACGGTGATTGCAATCCTGTCGATGCTGGGCGGCAATCTGCTGGCTTTGCTGCAAAACAACGTGAAGCGGATGCTTGCCTATTCTTCGATTGCGCATCTCGGCTATCTCTTCGTTGCCTTTCTGGCTGCGGGCGCCCTGGGCATCGAAGCGGCGAGCTACTATCTCGCCGCCTATGCGGTCACCAGCCTTGGCGCCTTCGGCATTGTCGCCTTGCTGACGCCGGCCGGCACCGGGCGTGATGCCGACCAGATCGACGACTACCGCGGCTTGTTCCGAACCCGGCCCTTCCTGGCCGGGAGCCTCGCGCTCATGATGCTGTCGCTTGCCGGCATGCCGCCGACCATGGGCTTCATCGCGAAAGTCTACGTCGTGACCTCGGGAATCGGGGCAGGCTTGGTCTGGCTGGTGCTCGCCCTGGTCATCGGAAGTGTCATCGGACTTTACTATTATGTGCGGGTTGTGGCGGCGATGGCCATGCCCGTGCCGGCCGGGCCTGTGACGGCGCCCAGAGGGCGGACAACGTTCCCCGACAGAATTGTGATCGCTGGCCTTCTCGGTCTGCTCGTGGTGCTCGGCGCTTACCCGGCGCCGATGATCGCCCTGGTCGGGGCGACAGTCGGCCAAGTCACGACCGGGCTACCGCAGCGCACAGCGCATGGTTCCGGTGCGCGTTACACTTTCGGCTCGCTTGCTCAATCCATTGGAAGGGCTCATCATAGTTACCATGGTGTTACCGTCGCAGCACCGCAAAGCGCCGCCATGCTGACGGCTTTGCCAGTGAGGATGGCGTCCGGGACGCCCGACGGCAAACATTGAGAGAAATCGCGCAACAAGCACGGGAGAGGGGTGCGATGTCCATCAGTATTCGCCAAATACTCGACCGGAAGGGCTGGGGTGTCGTCGCGTTGAAACGGCGCCAACCCATCCCATTCGTGGCAAAATTCCTGACGGCCAACAAAATTGGCGCGGCACCCGTCCTCGACGAGGACGGCCACATTCTCGGCATCCTGTCCGAGCGTGACATCATGCGCATCGTTGGCGAGATGGAGGGCGAAATCGTCAAGAAAACGGCCGAGGATGTCATGACGCCCCTGGTCGCAACCTGTACGCCCGAGGATACCGTCAAGCACGTCATGGGGCTCATGACCAGTCTGCGCTGCCGGCACATACCGGTGATGGAGGGCGGCGTCTTGCGCGGCCTCGTCAGCATCGGTGACGTCGTGAAGTCTCAGCTGGAGCAGGATGAGTTCGAAATCTCGTCCATGCGCGCCTATATCACGACGGCTTGAACGGACGACAGGAAGGCCAGAGACGGATATTGAGGGTCACTCGGCGCGAGGCCGATACAACGGACCATTGTCCGGAAGCATTTTGACCGGAAGCATTGAAGGAACGATGGCGATGACTGGACATTCGACGGAGGAAGCCCACAACCTCTCTGTCATCCGGCAGGCCTTTGCCGCCTTCGCGGCGGGCGATGACGACCTTCTGACGAAGACCTTCGCACCCGACGTGCACTATCATTATCTGTCTCATGCCCCATTCAGGACCGACTACGTTGGACCGGCCTCTGTTTTGGAATTGTTCAGGCAGCTGTTTCTGGAAACCAACGGCACGCTGCGCACGACAATCCTGAGCATGGCAGCACAGGGCGAGCGGGTTTTCGTGCTTTATCGGTCGACCGGCACGCGCGCGGGCAAGACGCTGGATACGAATAACGTGCTGGTCTTCACCTTGGCTGACGGCGTCGTGAAGGAGGCATTCATTTTTCCCGGTAACTTCCCGGCGTCCGCCGCCTTCTGGTCTTAGAGCTTGTTTTGCAGCTTGCATGAGGATTACGGCTTGCAGGGGCGCTACTTCTTCGCCGCCAGTAATCCTCAGCCGCCTAAAAGTATATGAGGCCCTCTGGTCCAGTCAGATCAGCGCGCGCTTCACCACAATTCCTCGGCCAGCAGCATCTCGCCTGTTCCCAGGCGGAACTTTCGCTGCCCGATCTCATCGGCGATGACGGCACCTTCTCGCCGCCCCACAAATCGCCCGCGGTTCGTGAGGTATCCTTCCTCAGCACCGCGAATTTCCGCGAAGAAATGGCCCTGTCGACGGGCCTCCTCGACGACGTGGTGGTGCCGCCGCGGCGGCTCGACGGTGACGACGCCACCGGCAGGAAGGCGCAGGGCGGCGCAGGCGATGCGTTCGGTCATTGCTCGCAGCCCTCCGGGACGGCGTGGGACAGAACGGTCCGCGCGTCCTTCGGCGCGCAATCGGGACGGGAGGCGTAAGTGTTACCCATTGGTGGCGATCCTCGGCCTTGAACAAAGGCACCGCAGCGACTCCGTTGCGGTCTGCCAATACTATCGCGACAGTCGGCCCTTAAATTCCATTGTGCTTAAGAGTGGTACCTGGCCACAAAATAGAGGATGCCATGTACTTTTAGGCGGTTGGGGCCTACCCGCGGGGCATGGGTTTGCACCTCTGCGCCAGTCCCCTCTGCCGGCGGTTCCGGGTCAAATCACCCCTTGCGCCGCGAGCCGCTCAATCTCGGCGGCGCTCAATCCCAGCCGTTCCGTCAGCACCGCCTCCGTATGCTGGCCGAGGGTGGGCGGCGCGCTGCGGTATTGTGCGGGTGTCGCGGACATGCGGATCGGATTGGCGACGAGGCTGATATCTACCCCGGCCGGGTGGGGCAGGGTGATGCGCGTGCCGCGCGCCACGACCTGGGGATCCTCGAAGACCTCTTTCAGGCTGTTGATCGGCCCGCAGGGCACGCCAGCCCGTTCCAGCGCGGCGACCCAGTCCCTGGTCGTGCGGGTGACGGAGACGGCGGTGAAGGCCTTCTCGAAGGCCGCCCGGTTCTCCACCCGCGCGCGATTGGTGGCGAATTCCGCCATCACCGCCCATTCCGGATGCCCGGCAACGCCGGCGAGTTTCGCGAATTGCCCATCATTGCCGACGGCCAGGATCATCGCGCCGTCGGCGGTCGGAAAATCCTGGTAGGGCACGATATTGGGATGGGCATTGCCCATGCGCTCCGGGCTGCGGCCGGTCGTCAGATAATTCATCGTCTGGTTGGCGAGGCTTGCCACCTGCACATCGAGCAGCGCGAGGTCGATATACTGGCCCTGGCCCGAGACCGCGCGATGCAGGAGTGCTGCCAGAACGGCATTGCCGGCGTAGAGCCCGGTCATCACATCCGTCAGCGCAACCCCCACCTTCTGCGGGCCGGCACCCGCCTCGCCGTCCCGCCTGCCGGTGATGCTCATCAGGCCACCCATGCCCTGGATGAGGAAGTCATAGCCCGCGCGCTCGGCATAGGGGCCGTCCTGGCCGAAGCCGGTAATGGAGCAGTAGACGAGCCTGGGGTTCAGTGCGGCGAGGCTCTCATAATCCAGCCCGTACTGCTTCAGGCCCCCGACCTTGAAATTCTCCAGCACCACGTCCGACTGCTCTGCCAGTGCGCGGACCAGCGCCTGGCCCTCCGGCTTGGTGAAATCGACGGTGACGGACTGCTTGTTGCGATTGGCACAGAGGAAATAGGCGGCGTCCGGCGTGTCCTGGCCGGCGGCGTCCTTCAGGAAGGGCGGTCCCCAGCCGCGCGTGTCATCTCCCTGGCCCGGCCGCTCGATCTTGATGATCTCGGCGCCGAGATCGCCCAGAAGCTGGCTGGCCCATGGCCCGGCCAGAACCCGTGAAAGATCCAATACCCGGATGTGAGAGAGCGCGCCCGCCATTTTCTTGCCGATCCCCTGTCCGCCTGATCTGCTCAGGCCGGGCAACAGGATACCAGGTGAGAGCGTTGATCAAGCCGGGCGCCCATGCTTTGTGCAGCTTGCCTCCCGCGACCACTTCCAGGAGCATGCCCGACCATGCCGCACGACCCCGCAGCCGAGACCCATTTCTACAAGCCGGAAGACGGCCACCGCCTGCCGCATGATCCGCTGAAGGCGATCATCGCCCCGCGGCCCATCGGCTGGATTTCGAGCGTTGACAAGGCAGGGCTCGTCAATCTCGCGCCCTACAGCTTCTTCAACATGATTTCCGATGAGCCGCCCATGCTGATGTTCAGCAGTTCGGGCTGGAAGGATTCCGTTCGCAATATCGAGGAGACGGGCGAATTCGTCGCCAATCTCGCGGTGGACAAACTGGCGCGCCAGATGAACGAAACCTCGGCCTCCGTGCCGCATGAGGTGGATGAGTTTGCGCTGGCAGGGCTTGCCAAGGCGCCATCGGTCCTTGTCCAGGCGCCGCGCGTGGCGGAGGCGCCTGCCGCGCTCGAGTGCAAATGTGTGTCCATCCAGCAACTGCATGGCCTCGGTGGCGTGCCATCGACCAATTACATGGTCATCGGCCAGATCGTCGGCGTCCATATCGACCCGGCCTATCTCAAGGCTGGCAAGTTCGATACGGCCGCGGCGCAGCCTCTCGGCCGCTGCGGCTATCGCGGCGACTACGTCTCGGTCTCGACGCTCTTCGAAATGCTGCGGCCGCGCTGAGCCAGCTGCGCCGACCTCCGGGTCGGCGCACCGGGCGGCGCTGGCCCCGCCTTGCCTCGGCGCCTTAGTTCATGGTGATGAGGACAACGTCGCCGCCCAGGCTCAGCATCAGCCCTGTGCGCTTGGCGTGCAGGTGCAGCACGACGCCCGCGTCGTTCTTGAGCCACAGGTCGCCCTTGCTTTCCGTTCCGAAGGCGAAGCCGTAGCGTCCCTGGACGTAGGAGCCGGGAAACTCAGACAGGCTGGTCAGATGATAGACCTCTCCCGTCGCATCGATGGTGGAGGCGCCGATACCGCCGACGCCAAGACCGCCGATGGTGAACGGATAGGCGGCGCCCCGGAAATAAAGCGTGCCCGTGCCGCCATTGCCGCTGCCGATGAAGGCGGCCTGCACCTGATGCATGGTCAGGGTGCCGTCGGGGACCTGCCCTTGGGCGCTCTGCGGACCGGCGCCGGAGTTGCTGCAGCCGGAGAGGCCCGCGAGCAGCAGGACGCCCGTGAGACAGGCGCCGACCCGGAGCATTCTCTTCATCCTGCGTCGTCCAGCTTCCATGACCATGGTTTCCTTCCCTCCGTTGACATGCCTGTGACGGGGTGATCGCCGGCAACCCGCCTAGCCACCACTGTAACGCTGCTTGACACCGGTTTGGAAAGTTATCATTCCGAAAAAAGAACGTGAACAGACGTTGCCGTGACCGAACGGTGAGGGGTGTGACCTGGCTTGCCCGCCAGATGCACCTCACCCATGATGGCCTCGGCTGAAGGAGCAGAGGCATGCTTAACCCAGGCGGTCAGGCTTTTGCCATTCTCGTGATCGTCTGTCTTGGTGCCGCAATCGGCATCGGCATCCAAAGAATTCAGCCTTTGCATCATCGGGACGATCCGACCAAGGATATCGTCAAGCTGATCATGGGGCTGATGGCCACCATGACAGCGCTCATCCTGAGCCTGCTCATTGCCTCCGCCCATGGCTTCTTCGACGCGCAGCGGCAGGGCCTGCAGCAGATGTCCGTCAATGTCCTGTTGCTCGATCATGCGCTGGCCGAAGCGGGGCCGCAGACGGCCGCCCTGCGGCAGGCGCTGAAGCACGATCTGCAGGCTATGGACGCAAGCCTGAAAGTGGGGCGTGAGCGGGCGGCCGCAGAGGCTGGCACCTTGGCCGCGACGGGCGCCGGCGCCCTGCTCGCCATCCCGAACGCGCTATCGCCGGCGACGGATGAAGAGCGCGCCGCGCGCGGCGAGGCGCAAAGCCTCGTCAGCCAGATCGCGCAGGAACGCCTGCTCATTCATGAGCAGGCGACCACGCCCTGGCCGCCCGCAGTGGCTGCGGCCCTGCTCTGCTGGCTCTTTCTGCTCTTCCTCTTCTTCGGCCTTTTTGCGCCCTGCAACCTCACCGTGATCATCTCCCTGTTCATCGGGGCGATGTCGGTTTCGGGTGCCATGTTGCTCATGCTGTCAATGAGCAACCCCTACAGAGGCGTCGTTCATCTCAGCGATCTGCCGCTGCGTCGTGCGATCGCGCAGATCGGTGACTGAGGCCTAGCCGGGGACGAGCCGACCCTCCAGATGATGGCCCGCAAGCCAGTCCCGGCTTTCGCGCAAGTAAAGCTCCAGCTGCGTCAGATAATCCCCGGCCTTGACGGGCGTGAAGGGGTCGGGGCCGGAGGCTGTGCATTCAACGATGACGGGGCCGGCATAGCCGACCTCATCCAGGGCATCGACGATGCTTGAAAAATCAATATGCCCGCGGCCGATGGCCTGGCGGTTTGAGTCGGCTACGTGAAAGAGGCCAAGCTTGTCGCCGACCACGCGAATGGCGCCGGCCATGTCCTGCTCTTCGATATTCATGTGATAGGTGTCGAGCAGCACGCGCATCGCCCGCGCGCCGGCGTCGCGCAGCAGGGTCAAAGCCTGCGCCCCGGTATTGATCAGGTGGGATTCGTAGCGGTTCAGCACCTCGTAGACGAGGCCGATATCCTGCCGGGCGGCATAGGCGTCGACCGCGCGGACGCTTTCCACGAGATGCGCATATTCGGCGTCCTGGCTTGCAATGGGCCGGATGCGCGTGACAAGCCCGTGGAAGGAGACGAGGGGCGAACCCGCGCCCGCTTCCCGCGCATCCGCCGCGAAATCGATCAAGCGGCGGTAGTAGTCCACCGCCGCCTGGCGCTGGGCTGCATCCGGATTCGCAGGATCGCAATCGCCCGGCGTCAGCGACAGAATCGAAAGCCCGTGATCGGCCAGCAATCGCGTGGTCTCGGCGGCGCGAAACGCGCCGAGATCGCCGTGCAGTTCCACGCCATCGAAACCGAGCCAGGAGAGCGAGCCCGCAATCTCCGCGAGGTCCCGCGGCCCGTAGGTCCAGGTGCAGACACCGAATTTGCGGCGCATGGGGCTCCCCCCTCCCGTTTCAGCCGAGTTTCACCGCCCGGCCCGTCGCCAGGCTCTCGAAAGCAGCGTCCGCCAGCCGCAGGGCCTCGGCGCCATCCTTGAAGCTGGTCAGCGGCGTGCGGCCGCCCGCCACGCTGTCAACGAAATGCGCAATCTCAGCCGCATAGGCATCAGCATAGCGTTCGATGAAGAAGGGTAGCACAACATCGCCCTGCCCGGTGCCGGCCGCGGAGAAGGATTGCACCGTCGTCGCGGTCCGGTTGCCGGCGATCAGCATGCCCTTTTCACCGAAGACTTCCAGCCGCTGGTCATAGCCGTACGAGGCGCGGCGGCTGTTATTGATATGGATGAGCGCGCCGGAGGCGGCCCGCATCGTCACCATGGCGCTATCGATATCGCCCGCCTCCGCGATGGCAGGGTCCACCAGATTGGCGCCGAAGGCCTGCACTTCCACAATCTCGCCGGCGAAATAGCGGGCGAGGTCGAAATCATAAATCGTCATGTCGCGGAAAAGGCCGCCCGAAACCTTGATGTAGCTGACGGGCGGCGGCCCCGGGTCGCGGCTCGTGATCACGACCTGCTCAAGCTTGCCGATCTCGCCCGCGCTCATGCGGTCATGCACGGCGCGGAAGGACGGATCGAAGCGGCGGTTGAAGCCGATCATCACGGTGGCGTTGAGAGAGCCTATTTCGGCCCAGCAGGCCTCCACCGCCTTCATGTCGAGGGCGATCGGCTTTTCGCAGAGGATCGCCTTGCCGGCCTTGGCCGCACGGACGATGAGATCAACATGCGTATCGGTGCTGGTCGCGATGAGAACGGCATCGACCGCCGCATCCCCCAGTACCTCATCGACGGATTGCGCGGCCTTGACGCCGAGTTCGGCGGCCATGGCATCGGACGCCCGGGTCACGACATCATAGACCGAGATCAGCTTCGCCTGCGGGTGCTTGGCCAGATTGCGCGCGTGCATGGTGCCGATGCGCCCGCAACCAAGGACAGAAAAACAAATCATGTAGCGCTCTTTCCTGACTGACGATCATGCGCGCGATGGCAGGTGCCGGCGCCGCTTTCCACCGCTCCACTACAGATGACTTATCAACAAAAACGCGATCGCAGACGCGGTGCGCTGGTGTCGGGCGCGGTCATGGACCGAGTGTAAGCCTGCAAACCTCCCAATGCGCTTGGAGCGTCTTTATTTCTTGGCGGAAGATATGGAAGAGATATTCCATTTGGGCTATCTCTTGTCAATCGGAGATGCGGTTGAATGACGATTGAGAACGGCGGCGTGCCGCCAAATGGAGCGCCACAGCGGGTCCCCCCGCTGCCACGACAGAGTGCAGGGGACGAGGAGGCGCTGCCCCCCGGTATGGAGGTCGGCGGCGCGCCGCGGGATTTTCGCGCGCTCCGCATGCTCATCCTGGAACGGCGGGAGAGGCTGCCGAAGCGCCTTGTCCAGGTTGCGGATTTTGCTGTCCAGCATCCGCAGGAAATCGCCTTCGGGCGGGTGGCCGAACTCGCGAGGCTCGCGAACGTCCAGCCCTCCACCATGATCCGCTTTGCCCAGGCGCTGGGCTATTCCGGCTTTTCGGATCTGCAACTCGTCTTCCAGAGCCATGCCCGCAACCGCTGGCCGGACTACAATGTCCGCCTGGAAGCGTTGCATGAGGGCAATCCGGGCGGCGACGTGCTCAGCCTGCTCGATGGTCTGGTCGAGGCGTCCTGCGCCTCCGTCCGCGATTTCCGGCAGAGCATCGATATCGAGGCGCTGGAACTCGCGGTGGATCGCCTCGCCGCGGCACAGACCATCTATATCGTGGGTGTCCGCCGCGCTTTTCCGGTGGCGGTCTATCTGGCCTATGCCTTGCAGAAGCTCGGCGTCAGGTGCGACCTCGTCGACCAGCTTGGGGGCCTCGGCGGCCGCCAGACCGATCTTATCGGCACGGATGACGTGCTGCTCGCCTTCAGCTTCACCCCTTATGCGGCGGAGACGCTCGCTTCGGCGCGCTCGGCCTTTCAGCGCGGCGTGCCGGTCGTGGGCATCACCGACTCGCCGTTCTCGCCCCTCGTTCAGGTCTCCAGCGTCTGGCTGGAAGTGGCCGAGGCCGATTTCGGTGGCTTCCGCTCGCTCTCGGCCTCCTTCGCGCTCGCGACCACGCTCGCCATCGCCCTCGTCAGCAAGCGCCAGGGTGATTTGCCCCGGGTGGAGTCGCCATAAAAAGGAATATGCAGAGCAGATTGACGGCGATTTGGAATAATGATTTTATTTCAGCCTAAGGAAGGTGGCATCAAGCCGCCTCGGCGGGAGGCGTCCGGCACGCGCAGGCCCTAAACGCGCTCGGTTGGCCGCCCGCAAGCAGAAGGGGTTCCCGATGGCCGCGCCCGCGCTCGACCTCATCACGATCGGCCGTTGCTCGCTTGATCTCTACGGCCAGCAAATCGGCGGGCGGCTGGAGGACATGGGGTCCTTCAGCAAGGCGGTCGGTGGCTGCCCCGCCAATATCGCCGTCGGCACGGCCCGTCTCGGCTTGCGCTCCGCGCTGCTGACGCGTGTGGGTGACGAGCAGGTCGGCCGCTTCATCCTGGAACAGCTGGCGCGGGAAGGGGTGGAGACGACGGGCGTGACTATCGACCCCAAGCGCCTGACCGCGCTTGTTCTTCTCGGCGTCCGGGACAGCAGCACCTTTCCGCTCATCTTCTATCGCGACAACTGCGCCGACATGGCGCTGTGCGAGGATGACGTGGACGAGGATTTCGTCGCCTCGGCCGGTGCCGTGGTGGTGACCGGCACGCATTTCGCCAAGGAAAATACGGCGGCGGCGCAATACAAGGCCATGCGGGTTGCCAAGGCTCACGGCCGCCGTGTCATCTTCGATGTCGATTACCGGCCCAATCTCTGGGGTCTCGCCGGGCATGACGCGGGGGAATCCCGCTATATCCAGTCCGACGCGGTGACGGCGCATCTCGCCCCCGTGCTGCCCTTCTGCGATCTCATCGTCGGCACCGAGGAAGAGCTGCACATCGCCGGCGGCTCGGAAAACACGCTCGCCGCCATTCGCCAGATCCGCACCCAATCCTCGGCCGTCATCGTCTGTAAGCGCGGGCCGATGGGCTGCGTCGTTTTTCCCGGCGAGATTCCGGCAAGCTTGGAAGACGGCGTGCGCGGTCCGGGCTTTCCGGTCGAGGTCTATAATGTGCTGGGCGCCGGGGACAGTTTCATGTCCGGCTTCCTGCGCGGCTGGCTGAGCGGCGAGACGCTCGAGACCTGCTGCGCCTACGCCAATGCCTGCGGCGCCTTCGCCGTCTCCCGCCTCTTATGCTCGCCGGAAATCCCGACCTTCGCCGAGCTTTCCTATTTCCTGAAGCACGGAAGCCGGCAGCGCGCGCTGCGCTTTGACCAGGATCTCAACCATATCCATTGGGCGACCACGCGGCCTGTCTCGCCGCCCGGGGTCATGGCGCTTGCCATCGACCATCGCATGCAGCTGGAAGCGGTGGCGCGGGAGGCGGGCGCGCCTTTTGAGAAGATCAGCGACTTCAAGGTGCTGGCGGTGCAGGCGGCGGCCCGCGTGGCGGCGGGGCGCAGGGGCTTCGGCATGTTCATCGACGGCCGCTACGGGCGCGAGGCGCTGTTCCGCGCGGCCGACCATGACCTCTGGATTGCCCGGCCGGTCGAGCGTACCGGCTCCCGCCCGCTCGATTTCGAGGACGGCGGCAGTCTCGGCGCGCATCTCATCGAATGGCCGGTGGGGCAGGTTGTCAAATGCCTCTGCTTCTACCATCCGGATGACGCGGAGGAGCTGCGGTTGCGCCAGGAGCGGGAGCTTGCCCGCGTCTATGATGCCTGCCGCAGGCTCGGGCGCGATGTGCTCGTTGAAATCATCGCCGGAAAGCACGGGGATTTGCAGGACGACACGATCCCGCGCGTGATCGAGCGGCTCTATGCCATCGGCATCAAGCCGGACTGGTGGAAGCTTGAGCCGCAGAAAAGTCCCGCGGCCTGGAGCCAGATCAACCAGGTCGTCACCGCGCATGACCCCTATTGCCGCGGCGTGCTGGTGCTCGGCCTCGACGCGCCGATGCCGGATCTCGTCCAATCCTTCCATGCGACGGCCGGCGTGTCAGTCGTGCGCGGCTTCGCCGTCGGCCGCACCATCCATATCGGGCCTGCCCGCGCCTGGCTCGCGGGCAAAATCACGGACGCCGAAGCTGTCGATCAGATGGCGGACCGCTTCGGCCAGCTGGTATCGGCCTGGCAAGAGGCCCGTCAGATCAAAGCGCTCTGAGACAAGAAGACAAGAAACAGGGAACCTTCGCGATGCGCACACTCCGCCTTACCATGGCTCAGGCTCTGGTCCGCGCCATGGCCGCCCAGAAGACCGTTCTGGAGACCGATGCGGGCGACGCGAAGACTCTGCCGTTCTTCGGCGGTGTCTGGGCCATTTTCGGCCATGGCAATGTCGCGGGCCTCGGCGAGGCGCTCCATGGCGTGCGGGACGTGCTCCCCACCTACCGCGCGCATAATGAACAGGCGATGGGACACGCGGCCATCGCCTATGCCAAGGCGCTGCGTCGGCGCCGCGCCATGGCCTGTACCAGTTCCATCGGCCCCGGCGCGCTCAACATGGTCACCGCCGCAGCGGTCGCCCATGTCAACCGCCTGCCGCTGCTCCTGCTGCCGGGCGATGTCTTCGCCGGCCGCCGGCCCGATCCGGTGCTGCAGCAGATCGAGGACTGGCAGGACGGGACGGTGAGCGCCAATGACGCTTTCCGCCCCGTCTCCCGCTATTTCGATCGCATCACCCGGCCCGAGCAGATCATCCCGGCCTTCGCCCGCGCCATGCAGGTTTTGACCGATCCCTCCGAATGCGGGCCGGTCACGCTCGCACTCTGCCAGGACGTGCAGGCGGAAGCGTACGATTTCCCGCTCTCGATGTTCGAGGACCGCCTGTGGCAGCCGCGCCGCCCGCGGCCGGATGCGGTGGAACTGGCGGCGGCTGTCAAGCAGCTCCAGGAGGCCAGGCGCCCCTTCATCATCTGCGGCGGCGGCACGCTTTACGCAGAGGCGGAGCAGGAACTCGCCGGCTTCGCGCAAGAGCACGGCATTCCGGTGGGTGAGACCCAGGCGGGCAAGTCAAGCCTCCCCGCCAGCCACCCGATGAACATGGGCGCGATCGGTGTCACCGGCACGGCCGCCGCCAATGACATGGCGGCGGAGGCCGATGTCATCCTCGCGGTCGGCACGCGGCTGCAGGATTTCACGACCGGCTCCTGGGCGCTGTTCCAGGGCGAGGGCCGGCACATCATCGGCCTCAATACGCAGCCCTTCGACGCCGGCAAGCATCACGCCCAGCCGCTGGTCGCCGATGCGCGTGCGGGTCTCGCCGAACTCGGCGCCGCGCTTGGCGCGTGGAGGGCGCCGGACGCCTGGACGCGGCGGGCGCATGAGCTGAAGCCGGCCTGGTTCAACGTGGCGGCACGCTACACGGACGCGCCCGCGCCCGATCGCAATACGCTGCCCTCCGACGCCCAGGTCATCGGCGCCGTGCAGCGCCAGACCCGCGCCTCGGATGTCGATGCTCTGCGCCGCGGGCGGCCTGCCCGGAGAGCTGCACAAACTCTGGCAGGCAGAGAAGCCGGGCGGCTATCACATGGAATACGGCTTCTCCTGCATGGGCTATGAAATCGCGGGCGGGCTCGGGGTCAAGATGGCGGACCCGGCCAGGGAGGTCATCGTCATGCTGGGGGACGGCTCCTACCTCATGATGAACTCCGAAATCGCGAGTTCCGTGATGCTCGGCCTCAAGCTCACCCTCGTCATCCTCGACAATCGCGGCTTCGGCTGCATCAACCGGCTGCAGCACGCGACGGGCGGCGCCGGCTTCAACAATCTGCTGAAAGACGCGCGGCATGAGGTGATGCCCGAGGTCGATTTCGCGCTCCATGCCCGCAGCCTTGGCGCGGTCACGGAAAAGGTCGAAAGTCTCGCAGGGCTGTCGGAGGCGCTGGTCCGGGCGCGCGCCAGCGACCGCACCTATGCCATCGTCATCGATACGGACCCGCTGCCCTCCACGGATGCCGGCGGCCACTGGTGGGATGTGGCGGTGCCTGAAGTCTCGGTGCGTCCCGAGGTGATGGCGGCGCATGAGCATTACGTGGCCGCGAAAACGCGGCAGTTCGTCGGCAATTGAAGGACAAAGGCGGGACCGAACCCGCCCGACCCAGGGAGAGAGTTTGAGACCATGGCTATTCGTATCGGGGCCAACCCCATCTGCTGGGCCAATGATGACCTGCCGGAACTGGGCGGCGAGACGACGCTTGAGACCATCCTCAGCGAGGCGAGCCAGATCGGCTTCGAGGGATTGGAGCTTGGCAAGAAATTTCCCCGCACGCCGGACGCGCTGACCGCGGCGCTCGCGCCCTACGGCCTTGCCTGCATTTCCGGCTGGTATTCTTCGAAACTCCTGACGCGTGACGCAGAGGCGGAATTCGCCGCCATGCAGAAGCATCTCGCCCTGCTCAAGAGCCAGGGCTCAACCGTCATGGTCGTTTGTGAAACATCCAATACCATTCAGGGTGAGATTGACACGCCCTTGTCGCGCCGCCCGCGGCTCGAAGGCGATGCGTGGACGCTCTTTGGCGGCCGCATGACGGCGCTGGGTGACATGCTGGTCCAGCAGGGCCTGCGCATCGTCTATCATCACCACATGGGCAGCGTCGTGCAGAGCCCCGATGATATCGACGCCTTCATGGCCCATACCGGGCCATCGGTTGATCTGCTGCTCGATACCGGCCATGCGGTCTGGGGCGGGGACGATCCGGTCCGGTTGGCCGAGCGCTACCGGGAGCGCATCGGCCATGTCCATACCAAGGATATCCGCGCCGCGGTCCGCGCACAGAGCGAGGCTGAGGATTGGAGCTTCCTCAAAAGCGTCATCAACGGCGTCTATACCGTGCCGGGCGACGGCATGATCGATTTCGTCCCCATGTTCCGGGCACTGCCCGGCTATTCCGGCTGGGTGGTGCTGGAAGCCGAGCAGGATCCGGCGAAAGCCAACCCGTTCCAATATGCAAGTCTCGGTTTCGCCAATCTGAAGGCCTATTTGCGGGAAGGGGGGCTCATCTGATGGCGTCCAGGCTGCTCGTCCATCCCAAGGCGCCGGATCAGGACGGTTTCATCCATCACATCACGCCAGCGAGCGCCGGCTGGCATTATGTCGGCTTCTCGGTCCTGCAATTGCAGCCGCACAAGGTTGTCTCCCGCCCGACGGAGGGGAATGAGGTCTGTCTCGTCATCCTCTCAGGCCGCGTGCGCATCAGCGCGGGCGATGTCGATTTCGGCCTGATGGGCGAGCGTCAATCGGTCTTCGACGGTCTGCCCTGGTCCGTCTATATCCCGGCCCATTCGGACTGGACGGTTGAGGCGGAAACCGCCGCCGAGCTAGCCGTCTGCTCATCGCCAGCCGAGGGCAAGCTCCCGGCCCGCATCATCCCGCCCGATGAGGTGGGCGAAGAGGTGCGCGGCAAGGGCACCAACACCCGTTATGTCCGCAATATCCTGCCCGACACGGGCAGTGCCGAGACGCTGCTCGTCGTGGAAGTGGTGACGCCGGGCGGCAACTGGTCAAGCTATCCGCCTCATAAGCATGACACGGACGATCCGCCACGCGAGACCTATCTGGAGGAGACCTATTACCACCGGCTCAAGCGTGGCTCCGGCTTCGCTCTGCAACGGGTTTATACCGACGACCTGTCGCTCGACGAGAGCATGGCCGTCCGCGATGGTGATGTGGTTCTTGTCCCGCGCGGCTACCACCCGGTGGGGGCGCCGCATGGTTTTGATCTTTTCTATCTCAACGTGATGGCGGGGCCGGTGCGGCAGTGGCGCTTCACCATCTCCCCCGATCACGCCTTTCTCACCTGGTAACGGCCGCAGCTTCGGCCTGGAGATGACCATGGACATTGTTCAACACTATATCGGCGGGCAACTCACCTCCGGCCAGTCCGGTCGCACCGCCAATGTCTATCAGCCGGCTGACGGTTCGGTTGCTCGCCAGGTTGTTCTCGGCACGGCAGGGGATGTGGATGCTGCTGTGAGGGCGGCTCAGGCCGCTTTCCCGAAATGGGCGGCGACCCCGCCGCTCGCCCGCGCCCGCATCATGTTCCGCTTCCGCGACCTTATCGAGCAGAACGCGAAGGCGCTCGCCGCGATCATTACCTCCGAGCACGGCAAGGTCCTGTCGGACGCGCTGGGCGAAGTCACGCGCGGCATGGAAGTGGTGGAATTCGCGACCGGCGTGCCGGAACTTCTCAAGGGTGACTTCACGGAACAGGTCGGCCGCGATATCGACGCCTATTCCATGCGCCAGCCCCTTGGCATCTGTGCCGGCATCACGCCCTTCAACTTCCCGGCGATGGTTCCGCTGTGGATGCTGCCGACGGCGCTTGCCTGCGGCAATTGCTTCATCCTGAAACCCTCCGAGCGCGACCCCTCCGCCTCGCTCTTCATCGCCGATCTGCTCCGCCAGGCCGGCCTGCCTGACGGCGTCTTCGGCGTCGTGCACGGGGACAAGGAAGTCGTGGATGCCATCCTGGAGCATCCCGGCATCCATGCCGTGAGCTTCGTGGGTTCCACGCCGATTGCTGAATATATCTACACGACGGGGACCAGCCACGGTAAGCGCGTGCAGGCGCTGGGCGGCGCCAAGAACCACGCCATCATCATGCCCGACTGCGACCTCGACAAGACGGTCGATGCCCTGATGGGTGCGGCCTATGGCTCGGCGGGCGAGCGCTGCATGGCGATTTCCGTCGCGGTCGCGGTGGGTGGCATCGGGGACAGGCTCGTGAACGCGCTTGCGCCCCGCGTGCGCGCGCTGAAAATCGGGCCGGGCTCCGACAATACCAACGAAATGGGCCCGCTCGTCACGAAGCAGCATCTGGACAAGGTCACCGGTTATATCGATGCCGGCGTCGCCGAGGGCGCGAAGCTGGTCGTCGATGGGCGCGGTCTCAAGCTGCAGGGCTACGAGGATGGCCATTTCATCGGAGGTTCGCTCTTCGATGACGTGAAGCCGGAGATGAAGATCTATCGGGAAGAGATCTTCGGGCCGGTGCTCTCCGTCGTCCGCGCCGACAATTTCGACACCGCACTTGACCTCGTCAACAAACACGAGTTCGGCAACGGCACGGCGATCTTTACCCGTGATGGCGATTCCGCCCGCACCTTCGCCAATCGCGTGCAGGTGGGCATGATCGGCATCAACGTGCCGATCCCGGTGCCGATGGCCTTCCACAGCTTCGGCGGCTGGAAGCGCTCGCTTTTCGGCGATCATCACATGCACGGGCCGGAAGGCATCCGCTTCTACACCCGCTACAAGGCGGTTACGTCGCGCTGGCCGACAGGCATCCGCTCCGGCGCCGAATTCATCATGCCGACGCTTGGCTGATCAAACGGGTTGCCACGCTTTGGGACTGAGGCGTGGCAACCACCTTCTTTTCTCGGTGCCAGCAGGAGTGGGGAGTCCGGATTCAGGCAGCGGCTTGACTTTGTGGTTGGGCGTGCGAAACGTCAGGTTCAACTAACGTTTAAGAGCGTAAGCTCCAGGGGAGAATAAATGACCAGCCCAGTAACAAATGTGCTGGACACCGCGGCGGCTGGCACACCAGCTTCCTCTAAGCGGAATGCCGCGCTCGAAATGCGCGGCATCAGCAAGACCTTCGGTCCGGTCCGCGCCCTCTCCAACGTGTCGCTCACCGCCTATGCCGGGGAAATTCATGCCCTGATGGGGGAGAATGGCGCGGGCAAGTCAACGCTCATGAAAATCCTGTCCGGTGCCTATCATGCCGACCCGGGTGGCGAAATCCGCATTGATGGCAAGGCCATGCAGATCGGCGATCCCCTGGCCGGCCGCCGCGGCGGCATCGC
This sequence comes from uncultured Alphaproteobacteria bacterium, assembly GCA_963834475.1. Lineage (GTDB taxonomy): Bacteria > Pseudomonadota > Alphaproteobacteria > Acetobacterales > Acetobacteraceae > Acidisoma. Next base: position 211,117 of record CAWIBZ010000007.1, read on the forward strand.
CGTCATTTATCAGGAGCTGGCGCTTGCGCCCAACCTGACCGTCGCCGAGAACATGTTTCTGGGCGAGGAAATGCGCCGCCATGGCATGATTGACCGCGGCGCCATGAACGCGGCAGCACAGCCTTATCTTGAACGTCTTGCAGCGCCCTTCAGCCCATCTGCGAAGGTTGCCTCACTTTCCATCGCGGAACGTCAGCTGGTTGAAATTGCCCGCGCGCTCGCCGGCCATCCGCATATCCTGGTCATGGACGAGCCGACGACCGCGCTTTCCGCGCGCGAGGCCGAGAAGCTCTTTGCCATCATTCGCGTTCTTCGGGATGAAGGCATCGCCATCATCTATATCAGCCACCGCATGGCCGAAGTTTACGAACTCTCAGATCGCGTCAGCGTTTTGCGCGACGGATCGATGGTCGGCACCCTGATGCGGAGCGAACTGAACCCGCAGACGCTGGTGCGCATGATGGTCGGGCGTGACTCATCCTCCTTCTACAAGAAGGAGCACCGCGCGCCCGAGACAGGCCGCAAGATCGCCCTCGAAGTGCGCAATATGGATGATGGCAACCGCGTGCATGATTGCTCCTTCTGCGTGTCGGAGGGCGAGGTTTTGGGGATCGCCGGCCTGGTCGGCTCCGGGCGCACGGAACTCGCCCGCCTCATTTACGGCGCCGACACCAAAAGCCACGGCCAAGTGTTCGTGAACGGGACCGAGCGCCATATCACCAATCCGCGGGAGGCGATTGACGCCGGCATCGTCTACCTCACCGAGGATCGCAAGGTGCTCGGCTTGTTTCTGGACATGAGCATCAACGGCAACGTCAACATCAACGTCATCGACCAGGATGCGAAAGCCGGCGGCATTCTCAACCTTAGTGCGGCCCGACGGCGGGCGACGGACGCCATCCAGAGGCTCGGGGTGCGAGCACCGAATGCGGATATCAATGTGGGAAGTCTCTCAGGTGGCAATCAACAGAAGGTCCTGTTGTCTCGTCTCCTGGAGACCAATCCGCGCGTTCTGATATTGGATGAGCCGACCCGCGGTGTCGATGTTGGTGCGAAGTCCGAAATCTATCGCATCATTGATGATCTGGCGCGCACGGGTGCCGCGATTGTCGTGATTTCAAGCGAATTGCCGGAAGTGATCGGCGTCTCGGATCGTGTTGTCGTCATGCGGGACGGGCATCTGGTGGGCGAAATCGTGGCCCATCGGGATGCGCCGATCACGCAGGAGGCGATCATGGAATTGTCGACGAACATTACGGCTGCCGAAGCCGCCTGAGAGCGGTGCGCCAGACCAAACGACCAAACGACCAAACGAGTGTGGGGAACGTCCATGGCTGAAGCTGCGAGTACCTCGGTCGCCGCACGACAGGATGCCATTTCGCATCAACAACGCGTGCGCAATCTGCTGCAATACGCAGGTATGCTGCCGGTGCTTATTCTGCTGTGCATCGGCTTCGGGATCGAAAATGGGCGCTTCTTTACGCTGACGAACGCCTCCATCGTTCTTCAGCAGGCTGCCATCAACACCGTGCTCGCCGCCGGCATGACCTTCGTCATCCTGACCGCCGGCATCGACCTTTCGGTCGGCTCCATTCTGGCGGCGTCCGCCATGGGGGCGCTGATGGTCTCTCTTGTTCCGGGCATCGGCATGCTGGGCATCCTGGCGGGGCTTCTCATCGGCCTCGGCTTCGGTGCCATCAATGGTTTCCTGATCTCGGCCATCCGCCTGCCGCCCTTCATCGTGACGCTTGGCTCGCTCACCGCCGTGCGCGGCATCGCCCGGCTCCTCGGCGCGGACCGCACCGTCTTCAACCCGAGCCTGCCCTTCGCCTTCATCGGCAACGGAACGCTGTTCGGCGTCTCATGGCTGGTGATCATCGCCATGATCGTCGTGGTCGTCTCCTGGTTCATTCTGCGCCGCACGGTGCTCGGCACGCGCATCTATGCGGTGGGCGGCAATCCGGATGCCGCGCGCCTCACCGGCATCAAGGTCGGGCGCATTCTCATGTTCGTCTATGCAACCTCGGGCCTGCTCGCCGGGCTCGGCGGCGTCATGTCAGCCGCGCGCCTTTATGCCGCCAACGGCCTGCAACTCGGCCAGAGCTATGAGCTTGATGCGATCGCGGCGGTCATCCTCGGCGGCACCAGCTTTACGGGTGGCATCGGGTCCATCTGGGGCACGCTCATCGGCGCGCTGATCATCGCAATCCTGACCAACGGTCTCGTGCTCTCCGGCGTTTCCGATATCTGGCAATTCATCGTCAAAGGCCTGGTGATCATCGGCGCCGTGACGCTCGATCGCTATCGCCTGAACCAGAAGGGGCGCACCTGAGGGCACCCCTTCACACCTGCTTCCCGTGCGGGGTGCCTGGGCGCCCCGCATGAAAAGGCGGCATCAGTCGCCGGCGTCTCAAAGCTTAAAAACAGAGGAACGACCATGAAGTTTGCACGTTACGGACTGTCGCAGATCGCGCTCGGCGCGGTCCTGGCCGCAGGTGTCTCCGGTGCCGCAATGGCGAAGGATATCACGACTGTCGGCATCACCGTGGGCTCGCTCGGCAATCCGTATTTCGCGGCGACCGACAAGGGCATCGAAGCGAAGGCGAAGGAAATCACGCCGGGTGCCAAGACCATCGCGGTCTCCTCCGATTATGACCTCAACAAGCAGTTCACGCAGATCGACAACTTCATCGCCGCCGGCGCCCAGGTCATCATGGTCAACGCGGCGGACCCGGTGGCCATCGCGCCCGCGTTGATGAAGGCGCATAACGCCGGCATCGCGATCGGCGCCTTTGACGTGGCCGCCACAGGGGCCGATGTCACCGTCATGACCGACAATGTGAAGGCCGGTGAGGAATCCTGCCAGTACATCGTCGATCACCTGCCGAACAAGAAGGGCGATGTGCTGATCGCCAACGGCCCGCAGGTCTCCTCGGTCATCGACCGCGTCAACGGCTGCGAGAAGGTGCTGAAGGCCAATCCCGGCATCAATATCCTTTCGGACAATCAGAATGCCATGGGCTCGCGTGATGGCGGCTTCGCCGTCGGCCAGAGCCTGCTGACGCGCTTCCCCAAGGTCGATGCGGTCTTCGCCATCAACGACCCGACCGCGATCGGTTTCGAACTTGCGGCCAAGCAGCAGGGCCGGCACGAATTCTTCATCACCTCGGTGGACGGCGCGCCCGATATCGTGCCGGAGATCAAGAACAAGGACGGCCTGATCAAGGCCTCCGCCGCGCAGGACCCGTACGGCATGGCCGCCCAAGCCTATGCCTATGCGGTTGACGTGGCCAACGGCAAGGCGCCGCCGTCGAAGATCGTGCTGCTCACGCCGACGCTCATCACCATCGACAATATCGATACCTACAAGGGCTGGAACCCGTCCAACGCGACGCAGTGATTTCTGCGAACGCTGCCCCGGAGCCTGACCGGCTCCGGGGTGTCTCTGTCACTTTCTCTGCAAGTCTATAGGCGGACCCAGCGTTCTTCCCGGCTGGACAGCAATGCGCTGTCGATCACCCGCTGCACCTCGTAGGCCTCGCGGAAATCGGCGAAGGGCTTCGGCCCGCCGGCAAGGGCCGCGATGAAGTTGCGGATTTCGATCACTTTCAGGTCGTTGAAGCCGATCTGATGCCCGCCTGCGACGCAGAAGGCGCCGTAGGGCGGATGTTCCGGCCCCGCCTGGATCGTGCGGAAGCCATTGCGCCTGCGATCTTCCTCGACCTTGTAGTAGCGGAGTTCGTTGAAGCGTTCCTGGCTGAAGACGAGCGCTCCTTTTTCGCCGATCACCTCGAAGTCGAGTTGCATGCGGCGGCCGGACGAGAGCCAGCTCGTCTCGATGGTGCCGCGGCAGCCGCGCGCGAAGCGCACCAGTAGCCTTGCCTGGTCATCCACCTCCACGGGGCGCATGTCATGAGGTTGGCCGGGCAGGGGGCGCTCGCCGATCACCGTTTCCACATCGGCGCAGACGGCGTCGATGGGGCCGAGCAGGAAGCGCGCCATGCCGATGATATGGCTGCCGATATCGGCAATCGCCCCGGCGCCGCCGCGCGGGTCCAGCCGCCAGGTCCAGGGCGCGCGCCGGTCGATCATGAAATCTTCCGCATGAATGCCGCGAAAGCCCCAGATCTGCCCGAGTTCGCCGGCGTCGATCATCTCGCGCGCAAGAGCGAGGAGGGGGTTGCAAATATAGTTGAAGCCGACCTGCGTCACGACGCCCGCGCGTTCCGCCGCCTGTACCATCGCCCGCGCTTCATCCGCGGTGGGCGCCAGCGGCTTTTCGCAATAGACCGGCTTGCCGCGGGCGAGGGCGGCAAGCGCGATCGGCGCGTGCAACTGGTTGGGCGCGGTTATGTCCACAACATCAACGGCAGGATCGGCGACCAGCTCCTGCCAGTCACCGGTGGCGCGGGCGAAACCGAACCTCTGGGCGGCGGCGGCGGCGAGGCCCAGAGTTGCATCCGCCAGCATTTCAAGCTGTGGCGCCAGCGGCAGATCGAAAACCCGGCCCAGGCTGTGAAAGCCGAGCGCATGGGTTCTTCCCATGAAACCGGATCCGACAAGGCCGATCCGAACGGGTTTTTTCATGCTGTCTTCCCCCTTTTGTTTGGCTTCTTGTTGCACGCGGCAGGGGCGAGGGTCACGCGGATTTGGGCATTTGCGCGGATCGTGGCACATGAAGGGGCGTATGACATGGGAGTGGCGAAGTGGCTGATGTGATCAGGAGCGACTGGAATTTTTGCAGTGACAATGTGGCCCCGATGGCGCCGGAGATTTTGGCGGCCCTCGTCGAGGCCAATCACGGCAATATCAGCTCCTATGGCGAAGACCCCTGGACCGAGGGGGTCGTGGCGCGGCTGCGCCAGATCTTTGAAAAGCCGGACCTGCTGGCCTATCCGGTAGCCACCGGCACGGCGGCCAATGCGCTCGCGCTCAGCGTTCTGGTGCCGCCCTTTGGCGCCGTGCTCTGCGCCGAAGAGGCCCATATCAACACCGATGAATGCGGCGCGCCGGAATTCTTTACGGGCGGCGCCAAGCTCATCGCGCTGCCCGCGCCGGATGGCCGCCTGAGCGCCGCGCAGATCGTCCCGAAGATCGAAGCGGCGCGTGTCCACGGTGTCCATGTCACCCAGCCCCGTGCCATCAGCATCACGCAATCCACCGAATGGGGTGCGGTCTATGGGCTGGATGAGATCCGCGCCATTGGCAGCGTCGCGGCGGAGCAGGGGCTTGCGCTGCATATGGATGGGGCGCGCTTCGCCAATGCCCTCGTCTCTCTGGGCTGCACGCCGGCGGAGATGACCTGGAAGGCCGGCGTCACCGCGCTCTCCTTCGGCGCCACCAAGAACGGCGCCATGGCCGCGGAAGCGGTGATTTTCTTCGACCCGGCCGGCGCGCAGGGTTTTGAGGAGCGCCGGAAGCGCGCAGCACATCTCTGGTCCAAGAAGCGCTTCATGAGCGCGCAGCTGCTGGCCTATTTGCAGGATGATCTCTGGCGCCGGAATGCGCACCACGCGAACCGGGTGGCGCAGATCCTGGGCGCGGGCCTCGCCGCTGTTCCGGGGTTGCGGCTGCTACACCCTGTCCAGGCCAATGAGGTCTTCGCCGTTTTGCCCGAGGGGATGGCGGCTGCCCTGGAAGAGGAAGGCTTCGGCTTCTATCGCTGGCCGGCGCCGGTGGCGCTGCAGGAGGTCGCCATTCGCCTCGTCACCTCCTACACCTCCAAGCCTGAGGCGGCGGAGGCGCTGGTGGCAGCGGCGGAGCGCTTCGGCAACCGCTGAGGCGCGTGTGGCGCGCGCCCTTAGCCGGGGGCGCGCCTAGCCGGGGGCTCTAGCGGGCCGGTTCATCCGCCTCTTCGGCGATCACCTGCTTCACATTCACGGTATTGCCGCGCCAGACATAATCCTGGCGCAGCCAGGCCACCACCCAGAGCGGCGGCAGCAGGAAATCGCGCAAGGCGCAGGCCAGGAGCATGCGCGAGGTGAAGTTCCAGCCCACGATGCGCGCAAGCAGGGCCTCGCCCCCGAACCAGATCGCCGCCAGGGCCGCGGCCACCATGGCGACGTTCACATTGGCCTGCCAGGCGGCATAGACACCGGCCACGATCGGAAAGAAGGCGCCGGTAAAAAGCTCAGGCACATACATGAGGGGGAAGGTCTTGCGCCGCAGCATGGCCCAGCGGGCTTGGCGGGACCACACTTCCTGGCTCGTTCGGCGGCCCAGCGGCTGCTCGAATGGCGCATCGACCAGATGCACATTGAGTCCCGCCTGCCGCACCAGCTTGGTGAAGGCGGCGTCTTCCGCGATCTCGGCGCCGAGCGCCTTCAAGAGTCCGCCCCCGGCCTCCACGATATCGCGGCGCATGAGCATGGACTTGCCTTGGGCGAAGCCCTTGCCCAGGCTTTCCCCCACATATTGCCAGCGCGCCTGGAAGGTGTTGAGGAAGGCGCATTCAAGCTCGGCCCAGAAGTTGCCGGCCCTTGCGCCGATCGGCATGGAACAGACAAGGCCGCTGTCGGGCTGCCAGCGCGCCATCATCTGCTGGATGTAGTCCGCCGGCATCAGGACATTGCTGTCGGCCATGATCACCCAGCCGTGGCTGGCTGCCTCCCAGCCTTTCAGGCAGTTGTTGAGCTTGGGGTTCTGGGTGCGCCGCTCCGGTCCGATGAGGAGCCGGGCTGGTACCTGCGGCCATTTTTCCATCAAATTGTAGACGAGGCCGGCCACCGGATCGTCCGCGTCTTCCAGGCAGAAGATGATTTCGTACTTGGGGTAGTCGAGCGCGAAGGTGGAGGCGAGCGTCTCCCGCTCATAGTTATTGATGCGGCAGAGCGGCCGGATGATCGTGACAGCGGGTGCCTCCGCCTCCGCCGGTGCGGGCGTGGGGCGTGGGCGGGGGCGCAGCCGGACCGCCGCGATGGCGAGGCCGGTGACGTTGAGGGCTGTCGCCACAAGGCAGAAAGCGGCGGCACAGAGAGTGACAGTCATTCGCCAGACAACTCCGGGCTCGGGCACAAGATGGTCCCGATCTGATCCAATCACGAGTTGGATTGACCACTTTTGAGACAGATCGCTGCCGGTTGTCCAACGCTTCCGTGCCGCATGGTGTTACAGGTCAGAGACATTACCGCAGACCGTAGCGCAGATCCGCCATCGGTCTGTGCCCCGCCACATTCATCGCAATCGCGCCATCGGGGCAACCCGGAGCGGCGTGTGACGGGCATTGTGTTTCCAACGAGAAATGAATTTCGGCGTCACATCCGGGCCTTGAGCCCCATTTGGGTCTCCGGAAAAGTCCAGCGCAGCGCTAGATTTTGGTCGTCCTCCAAAGGGTTGTGGCGAGGTTCCAGATGCGTCTGCTCTATAAGTCCCGGTGGGTGACCATCGTCACAGGTGTTCCCCTTTACGCCCGTCAATGGCGTGCGACTGGAAAGGTACCGGCCTTCGGCCTGCTCCGGGCACCCCAGGGCGGGCTGCATATTGCCCTGTTCGGGCGCTGTATCGGTGTGAAGATCTGATGAGGGTCCGGGCGATCCGTGCGCTGGGCAATTCAGGCCGGATGCCGGTGGCTCGAGCCGCGGGGCGGGAGAGCCAGGATCCAGCCGGATCATTAGAATTGGCTCGCGCCACATTCGGCCTGCGGGTTTCCGGCAGAGCGGCGCTACGGTGAACATAGAATTTGAGCCGCAGTATTCCGCCTGGCACAGCCAAACCACGTGCCGATGGGGCAGAGCATCGCCGGGGTGATTGTGCAATTTTGAACACCCGCGCCTCATTGCCTTGAGCTGATCCCCGTGGCGGGGACCAGCTCAGCCTCTTCGGCGCAAGAGACAATCGGTCTCGGCAGACGGTTAAGCCAGTTCCTCCAGAACCAGAGCCTGCAGCGGTGCGGCCAGCAAGGTGTCAAAGGCTGCCGCCATCGTCAGAAAATGGGGCGACCTCGCATGCTCGTCCAGTGCCGCGCGGCTCGCCCACCGTTCGACGAAAACGAAGCGCGAGGGATGATCGAGATCGGCATGGGGGACATAGAAGCGGCACCCAGCCTCGGCCCGGGTCGGGCCGACGCAGGCGCGTATCGCCGCGGCCACCGCTTCTTCCTGCCCCGGCTTCGCCTCGACGATGGCAACGACGCGGATTTCTTCAGTCATAGTTCTTTATCCATATCCATGTTCAACCTGACCGGCCTGCCGCATGGCGCGGACCGCAACCAGCCCCAGGCCGGGCGCGACAGGATAGGGGAAGGCAGGGTCCTTCAGAAAGGTGTAAAGCGCGCGCTCCTCGGAAGGTGACGCTGCCCGCCCCGTCGTCGTCATCACCACGGCCGCTCACGGTTCATGGCGCCGGACTTGTAATGACTGCGTAACTGCGTTTAGGATAGTTTCGCATCGGGGATGGAGTCCCCCGTGAAATGCCCGCCCTGGGCTGATGACTCCTGCTGGCAGTTTGCGCAGTAGGAGTATGCCCCGTGGCCCGACCAGTCCCTTTTTGTCGTCCGCTTGCCTGGGAAACGCCCGCGGGGAGCGCGCGCCCTAAGCGACAGAGAACCTTTCTTGTCCAGCGTGTGCGCCTTGGCCCGGCGTTTGTGTGGCCCCACGGGAGGCCGCAAGGGCGGGCCGCCCGGCCCAACGGCGCGCGCAGCCAAGATGCCGCCGCAACCGCGCAGCAACCTGCAGGCGAAGCACATTCGACACCCGAGGCCATGCGTTCGGCGTCAGCAGAGAGGCCCGCGCGAATGCCGTTCCAGAGCATCCTCTTCAAGAACGCCGGCTATGCGCGGACAATGGAGTTCTGACAAGGCCCCGGCGTTCTTTGCCGATCTCAATCTCGATCAGGTTGTGGCGGCGATTACGGCAGGCCGGGAGGAATACGCGCTCGAGGCCTTTTACCACACACCCCTTGGTGATGTTGACGAGATTGAATACCGCCACGAAGTGATGCGGGATCTTGAAAACATAGCACTGTTCGACTGCGTAAATTCATTTGCCGAGACAATGCTCTTGATGCGGCAGACAATCGCCCAATCCAGCAAGCTTCATTACCGATATCAGAAGGCATGGTGGTTCCTGGATGCCGTCGAGGTCTATTGCAATGGCCTGCGATCGTTCCTCGGGAATCTGACTGCGGTCGATGTCGGGTCGCGCGGGTTCCTGGAGTTTCGCGCGTACCTGGTGGACTATGTCGCGTCAGCACGATTCCTGTCCCTCATTCAGGAACTGACAGAGATCAAGTCTGACCTGGCAAAGATAGAGTATTGTTTTCTGGTCAGCGGCGGCGCGGTCACTGTCCGCGACTATGATTTAGAGACCAATTACAGCGTCGAGGTCGAAGAAACGTTCAAGAAATTCGCGCAAGGAGAGGCAAAAGATTATCGTGCGAAATTCTCCGAAACAGTCGGGATGGACCATGTGGAGAACAATATTCTTGAATGTGTCGCTAGGTTGAACCCTGAGATTTTTGCGCGGCTGGAGAATTTCTGGAACTCTCACCAGAATTACCAGGATGAGATCGTAAAATGCTTCGATCGCGAAGTGCAGTTCTATCTGTCGTATCTCCAGTTCATCGATGGACTCAGGCGGGCGGATCTGCCCTTCTGCTACCCGGTCGTGACCTTCACGACGAAGGACATCTTCAGCCGGGCCGGTTTCGATCTGGCACTCGCCCACAAGCTGGTCGCGGAAAAATCCGCTGTCGTCACCAACGATTTTCATCTTTCTGGCAAGGAGCGCGTGTTCATCCTGTCCGGTCCGAACCAGGGTGGCAAAACCACCTTTGCCCGCGCATTCGGGCAGTTGCATTACCTCGCCCGCCTCGGCTGCCCCGTGCCCGGCAGCGCGGCCAGGCTGTTCCTGTGCGACAGGCTGTTCACGCATTTCGAGCAGGAAGAGAGGATAACCGATCTGCGAGGCAAGCTGGAGCACGACTTGGTCCGCCTGCATGACATCCTCGAAGTCGCGACGCCCGACAGCATCATCATTCTGAATGAAACATTCGGCTCCACGACGCTCAAGGACAGTATCTTTCTCGGCCGGCAGATCATGCAGCGTGTCCTGGCGCTCGATGCGCTCTGCATCTACGTGACCTTCGTGACCGAATTGGCATTTTTGAGTGACACGATCGTCAGCATGGTCAGCACCGTTGTGCCGGAGCAACCCGCGTCACGGACCTTCAAGGTCATCAGGCGGCCCTCAGACGGGCGGGCCTATGCAATCTCGATCGCCGAAAAGTACCGGCTGACCTATGAGGCGCTCAAAGGTCGCATCCTGTCATGAAGGTATTTCTCATGCACAGGGATCACGATTTCGATCCCGGCGCCGCATTGCCGGCCAATGCTGATGCCTTGGTTTTTGACATCGGGCTGGAGACGCTGTTCGGCGCCATGGCATCGGGTGACCGGTTTCTCTACGACCTGTGCCGAAAGGCCGTGCTCCTGAGCCTCGCCGATGTCCCGTCTGTCATCTACAGGCAGGAGATCCTCAAGGATTGTCTGGCCAATCTGGAGACCGTCAGACACATCTATGATCTGTGCATCGAATGCTTTGAAAAGCGCAAGGGCCGGTTCTGGGGCGGGTTGTCGAACTACCCGGGCACGATCCTTCATCGATCGGTCGAGATGGTGCAGCTCTTCGTAGAGACGCTGCGCAAGCTCAAGAAGATCGCCGAGACAGAAGCAGGTGCCTTCCTGTCCGAAGGCTTCAGGCGGTTCTTCGCGATGATCAGGGAGGAGTTGAGCGACGCGTATTTCGCGGAGGTGCAGGATCACCTGAACCGGCTGCGGTTTCGCGGCGGTGTCCTGATGACCGCCCGGCTCGGCCCCGGCAACAAGGGTGTGGACTTCACGCTGCGCAAGCCGAACGCGCGCGATAGCAGCTGGCTGTCGCCCATCCTCATGCATCCGATCGTCTCAGGCCGGCAAGCCTATAGCTTTCATATCGCCGAGCGGGACGATGCAGGGGCCCGCGCACTCTCCTCGCTCAGGGACCGCGGCATCAACCTCGCGGCAAACGCGCTGGCGCGATCCGCCGATCATATCCTGAGCTTCATCACCGCCCTGCGCACGGAACTCGCCTTCTACATGGGTTGCCTGAACCTGCACCGGCAACTGACCGACAAGGGCGAACCGGTTTGCCTTCCGGTGCCGCTGGCGCCGGCCACGCGCCGGCATCACTTCACCGGCCTCTACGATGCCGGCGTCGCGCTCAATCTCGGAGGCAAGGTCACGGGCAACGATGTCGACGCCGATGCCAAGGACCTCGTGATCGTCACCGGCGCCAACCAGGGCGGAAAAACCACCTTCCTGCGCAGCGTCGGTCTGGCGCAGCTGATGTTGCAGTGCGGAATGTTCGTTCCGGCCCGGTCGTTTTCCGCCGAGATATGTACCGCCATCTTCACTCACTTCAAACGCGAGGAAGATTCCGCGATGCGGAGCGGCAAGTTCGACGAGGAACTCAGCCGGATGAGTGACATTGCCGATGCTATCGGGCCCGACGCCCTGCTGCTGTTCAACGAGTCCTTTGCAGCTACCAACGAACGGGAAGGGTCCGAAATCGCCCGCCAGATCGTGCACGCACTCATCGAGAAGAGGATCAAGATAGTCTTCGTGACCCACCTGTTCGACTTCGCACACGGCCTGTATCAGCAAGGCCTTGAGAGCACCCTCTTTCTGCGCGCGGAACGGCAGGCTGACGGACGGCGCACCTTCCGGATGATCCAGGGTGAACCCTTGGATACGAGCTACGGCGAAGACTTGTACAAGAAGATTTTTGCTTCCTAGGCTAGCATGCATGCAACGGAGGTCAGGCCGATGAGAGCCATGGATGAAGCGACGCTGCTGCGCGTATTTGTCGGCGAGGAAGACCGTCATGAAGGCCGGCCTCTCTATCAGGTCATCGTTGAACAGGCTCTTGCATTGCAGCTCGCCGGGGCAACAGTGCTACATGCGCCGCTCGGCTTCGGGCCGTCACGGCGTGTCCGCTCGGAGCTCTATACCGAAGGCGAGGACCGGCGGCCGATCGTCGTTGAGATCGTCGATTCCCAAGCCAAGATCGACGCCTTTCTGCCGGTACTGAAAAGCTTCGTCGACAGCGGGCTGGTGACGCTGGAAGGCGTGAGAGCCTATGTGATCGACCGCAAAGGGTGACGCGCGCGGGCGGCGATCGCAGCGCTCGCGTCACGACGCTTGATACCGGCGGTCGGGAAGCGCAGGATGCGGCCAAGGCCCATTTTACGCGGATGGGCGAAGCGCCGTCTGTCCCGGGGGAGGAGATGCTATGGAACTCCCGCATGAGGCGGTCTTGCTGCGTGTCTTCACCAGCATGGCGGACCGCTGGCACCTGGAGCCACTCTATGTCGCGATCCTCAATAAGGCGCGCGAGCAGCATCTCGCGGGCGCCACGGTGCTGCGCGGAACACTCGGCTTCGGCCAGTCCGGCCGGCAGCACAGGGAGCAGATGGTGCCGCTGCGCGCGGATCCGCCCGTCATCGTCGAGATCGTCGACACCGAGGACAAGATCACCGCTTTTCTGCCCTTGCTTGACGAGATGATGGAGAGCGGCCTCGTCACGATCGAGCGCGCCCGCGTGTTGCAATATGGCCGCCAGCGCACGAGCCTCTTCACACGTTTGAAGCAGAGCCTCGGCTATGGGCGCGAGGCGATCCGGCACTGACCTCTCGGCCTCCAACGGCCGGCACCCGCGAAACCAAGGATTATCGTAGCAAGCGCATCGTGCTGATCGAGGGCGCGCAGGCGCGCCCATGCCGCGCCTATCAGAGACAAGGCAAGCGAATCAGATCAACGGTGTCGGATCGATATGATTATTGTCTGATCACCCCAGGGTCTCAATGGGGGGCAGAAACCAAAAAGGCCCCGGCCCCTTTCGGGGCCGGGCCATAAGTTTGACGGTCCAGGCTTCTCCAAGCAATCGCTCAGTAATAGCGCCAGTAGTGGCCTTTCGGATTGTTCCGATCCTTGACCCATACGCGATGCTTATAGTGGCGGTGGTTGTAATAGTAATCGGCATGCGCTGCTGAGATGGTGACGGAGGAAACGCCGGCCAAGACGAGGCAGAGCAAGAAGGGCTTAAGGAACATCTTCATATGAACTCCAGGAGCGTGACTGACTCAAGCTTAGCGGTACCAAGGAACTTTGTCGCCTGAGGAGCAACAGTCACGACAGGCTCGTCATAGGCTCGGCGAATGCTGCCGATGAGGTGATGGCGGAGGCCGCGATCGCGATCCCGAGCAGGCGTACCCAGCGGCGCGCCCCTTGATGACCTGGGCCACCGTCGCCGGATAAAAATGGGGTGAACCACAGCGTGGCCGCGGGCTGGTCGATCACCAGCAGGCAGCAAGGGCAAGCGCGAGAAATGAAATGATGGTCCATGAAGTATACAGATCAACATAAATGGGACTGGTCACGCTTGTATGGCTGCGCTGCTACGCTCGAAAACGGAACGGCTGTCGCCGCCCGCGCCGTCGCGGCGAGTCACCTGACAGTCATCGCTCGGCCGGTCGAGACTCCACACCGTTCGTGATCACGCGCGCTATCTTCTGCGACCTTGGCGTTCTTGCCGCAGCTCGCCCCCCTTCCACCCGCCGCACAAGTCGGCACCGATCCGCTCGATTGCCGAGAAAGCAGCGACCGTCACGCAGGTCGCATGCTGCGACACAGCATTCCGCAGCGGTCAGCCGCGGATCGGACAGGCCATCGCGCCGGCGCGGCGCTTTGCCGGGGCCTGAGCAGTCGTTCCGGCCTACTATGCGCTTGCGCCCGAAGGGGGCCACGCCAGTGCTCTGTCCCATTTGGCCGACACTCCGCATCCGGGCTCAAACACTTCCTGAGTAGTAAGCTCGATCAGATTGCAGCCAAGCAGTCCATCTGATATTGCTAAGGATCTGGCGCGAAAAGAGGGGAGCGTGCCATGAAGCGCCGTGATTTCGGTAAGGTGGCCGCCGGGGCCGGCTTAGCATTTATGGGTCGTCCGTGGTACGCCCGCGCGGCTGATGTGCCCGATCTCAGAGCGACAAGCGGCAGGCCGGTATACTTCCGCGGCTGGCAGTACAAGACGGACATCGTTCAGTCCAACGTGAACCGCTACAACGCGGAGATGAACGGCCATGTAGACTACGCAACGATCACGGGTGACTATCCGGCGATCATGGAGCGCATCTTGATCGCAGGCGGTCAGCTTGACGTTCTGTATGGGAATCCGTCCCAGGCATCGCGCTATTTCGACGGCGGATGGGTCGCGCCAGCCGACGAGCTAGCTGCTTTCGATGACATAAAGGCCGACTTCTTGCCGAACCTATGGAACGCCTCGACCTACAAGGGGAAGCTGCTTGGCCTTTCCTATTTCGCCACGACCCGCGGCGCCATCCACGTCAATCTGAAAGCGTACCAGGGGGCGGGGATGAGTGACGCAAATTTCCCGAAGAACTGGGACGAACTCTACGATCAAGTGTTCGCGCTGCACGACAAGGGAATGGCCACTCCAATACTGCCGCACTGGTTCAGTGACTTTTACGGCATCTCCTGGGCGTTTCTTTTCGAGGTGCTCAACCGTGGAGGCAATGTGGCCGACGATGAAACTCACAAGCCTGCCCTCACCACCGATAGAAACGGTCCGGCCTACAAGACGCTTTGGGCCTGGAAGAAGCTGTGGAACGACAGAATCGTCCCGGCCGAGGTGCTGACATATGATGAAGCGGCGTTCATCAGCGCATACGGTTCAGGTCGGTATGTGTTCAGCCCACAGCAGCTTTACGATGTGCAATCCTTCAACACCCCCGGGCAATCGCAAATCGCGGGATATGACACGCTGCTCCCCGTGCAAGGCCAGTCCTGGGGCCTGATCAACCACGCGCTCTACGTGATGACCAACCGCAGGCGGCCGGACGCGGTGACGGACGACGTACAGAAGTTCACCTCATGGTACGGTTTCAAGGACGAAACCGGGCAGATTGCAACTGCCCAACGGTGGTTGCAGACGTCGATGCTCTTCTCGGCCTACAAATCGGTCATGAACAGCCCGGATGTGGTGGCGCGCATCAGGCAGGCTGTTGCCCGCCCGGGGGACGTCAAGGTGGTGCTCGATATTTACCGTGCGACGCCCTTTCCGAAGGGGGCCTGGCTCGTGACCTGGTCGGAGGAGTACAACTCCTGGCTGAAGGATTCTCTGTCCAGCTTCTTGGTTCAGGATGGTGACATCACCGCGCTGATCAATGCCTCCAACGCGAAGATCAAGGAGCTGAACGAGCAGTATGGCATCTGAGCGGCCTTCGCCATTCCGCCCTGCAGAGAAAGTGCGTGCCGTCAGCCGTTCGGGCCGTGACCTGTCGGACACGCAGTTCGGGCTCGCGGTGGGGGTGCCGGTGCTCGTATTCCTTGTCCTGGTGGTGATCTATCCGCTTGGCTACGCGGTGTGGATGAGTTTTCAACGGATTGTGCTTTTCGGCGGCTATCATACTGCATTCGTGGGTTTCAGGAATTTTGGCGATGCGTTGCGTGACGGCGACTTCTGGCTGTCTGTTTGGGTCACCATGCGCTTCACCGTTGAGACGGTTGTGTTGACGATGCTGATTGGCCTGGGGCTTGCGTTGATGCTGAAGCGGCCGATGTGGGGCGGCGGATTGGTGCGGACACTCATCTTTCTACCTTGGTGTCTGTCGCCCTTTGCCGCAGGCCTCATGTTTGCGTACATGGCCCGAGGCCAGACCGGGCTTGGCACCTCGATAGCGTACGCACTGGGTATTCCTCGGTCAGTCGACTTTATGACCAGGACCTTGGTGATCGAGGTTCTCGCCTTGGGCGCCGCCTGGACGATGGCGCCATTGGTGGCCTTTTTCCTCCTGGCGAATCTCGAGACCATTCCCGGGTCGCTTTATGATCTGGCCGCACTGGATCAGCTTTCCAGGCTGGAGACGTTCAGGTTCGTCACCCTTCCGCCGCTGCGCTATACGCTGTTCGTTTTCACGTCTATTGTTGCCGTGCTGACGATGAAGCTGTTTGACTTTATTTTCGTAATGACGGGGGGTGGCCCGGGGCGAGCTTCTGAGACGCTTACATACCTCATCTACAAGGTAAGCTTCAGAAATCTCGATCTGGGTTATGG
The DNA here is from genome assembly GCA_963834475.1 of uncultured Alphaproteobacteria bacterium. Taxonomy (GTDB): domain Bacteria; phylum Pseudomonadota; class Alphaproteobacteria; order Acetobacterales; family Acetobacteraceae; genus Acidisoma. The sequence goes on from CAWIBZ010000007.1 coordinate 227,223, forward strand.
CGCCGCACTATCCCTCTATCTGCTGGTCCTGATTATCGGCGCCACTCTTCTTCTCTATTTTGCGTGGGGCCGGAGGGCGTCTCGATGAGGAGGCGCAGCCGTTTCTTCATCATCTTCATCGTGCTGGCGCTATTGTGGTCGCTGACGCCGATTTACTGGTTTTGTCGCATGGCGTTCCTGACGCCAGTCGAAATCCAGCGCTTCCCGTGGCCACTCCTTCCCCACGCGCCAAACCTGGCTGCATTCTATAATGTCTTCGGGTTCAACTACACTTTGCCCATCGGTCGGGTGAGTCCCGCATCGGGGCAGGCCGGGCAGATTATCCGCGGGCTCATGAACAGCATCATGGTCAGCGTCGTCGTAACAGTGATAACCTTGGCCATCGTTTTGCCTCTCGCCTATGTGTTCGCCCGTACGAATTTCCGCTTCAAGAACGCGTTGCTGTTTGCGATCCTGCTGGGTGCTGCGTTACCGCCGATATCGACGTTGATACCATTCTACGCCATGTACCTCCTACTTGGTCTGGCGGGAACACTCACCGGGCTGGTGATCGTGTATCTTACCATCACCGTGCCTTTCGTGACGTGGATGCTGATCGGATACTTCCGCAACCTCCCGCCGATCGAGCGTCTGGCGCGCATTGACGGGTATAGCCGTCTGGCGGCGTTCGTCGGGCTCGTCTTGCCACTCGCGCGGGGCGGTATTGCGGTGGCGGCCGTGATCTCGTTCCTCTTCGCCTGGAACGAGTACACCTATGCGCTGGTTCTGGTGAATGGGAGCACGGCAAACACGCTGCCCACGGCTATCTCTGGCTTCCTGTTCATGTACCCAGAACCGGGCGATCTTGCAGCGTCGGTGGTACTCACCATCGTCCCCCCGGCATTGGTAGCCTATTTCCTGCAACGACATGTCGGTGACATGAACCTTGTCGATGCGATCCGATAAGAGGTCATGAGATGGCGAGGATCGAACTCAGGGGGGTGCACAAAACGTACGGCAAGAATGCCGCGGTGCAGGGCCTCACCATGGACATCGCCGCAGGAGAACTGCTCGTGCTCCTCGGTCCGTCGGGATGCGGTAAGACAACGACACTCAATCTGATCGCAGGTCTGGACGCGCCTTCGTCCGGTGCCGTCGTGTTCGATGGCCAAGATGTCACCGGCGTCTCCGCCTATCGGCGCAACGTCGCCATGGTTTTCCAATCCGGGCTTCTCTACCCGCATCTTACGGCTCGACGGAATATTGAAACAAGTCTTCGCCACGGTGGGCTTGACCGGGCAGCAAGACGGCATCGCGTTGCCCAGGTTGCGGGCATGCTGGGGATTGAAATGCTGCTCGACAAACGCCCGGGCGAACTGTCCGGCGGAGAGCGCCAGCTCGTCGCCACCGCAAAGGCGATCGTTCGCGAGCCGGAGGCGTTTCTGCTCGATGAACCATTGTCCGCACTTGATGCTGCATTGCGGATCTCGCTGCGTGCGGCGCTCGTCAATTTGCAGAAACGGCTCGGCACCACGACCGTGTTCGTGACGCACGACCAGGTCGAGGCAATGACGATGGGTGATCGTATCGCCGTGATGTCCAACGGGCGACTGGAGCAAATCGGTACTCCTGACGAAATCTACCACGCTCCAGTGACCCTGTTTGTGGCGGGATTCGTCGGAACCCCCCCCATGAATCTGATCAAGGGTGAGATCATAGCTGGGCAGTTCCGCCAGGGACGGCTTTCGGTCCCGGTGAGCGCACCGCCCGGGCCGGCCACGCTGGGCGTGCGTCCGCAGGACATGCGCGTCGTAGCGCCAGAGAGAGAAGGCGCGCTGCAGGTCGAGGTTTTTGCGATGGAGCATCTCGGCCGTGAGTTCGGTCCTCATCGCCGAGTCTGAGGATGGATCAAAGACACGCGCGCTGGTGCCAACGGATTTTAGAACAAGGATGGGTGATCATCTGGCCCTGCTGCCTGTTGCGGCGCAGTGCCTGGTGTTTGGGGATGATGGGCGGCGGGTCGTCGGGCGCAGCACCGTGTCGGCTTGACCGGCGCGCCCGGGGGAGGACTGCCAGGGGCGAGGGTGATCGTGGTGGTGGCGGCGTTGTAGTCTTGGGCAATCGGAGGCTCGCATGACGATCGACGAAGAGAAGGTCTTGTCGGGCCTGGTGGATGCGTTGCTACCCGGCGGTGCTGGCTTCCCGGCGGCAAGCGCGACCGGCATGATCCGGCTGCTGGCCACGCGGCTGTGTCTGGTGGACGTCAACCTGCTGGAGCGCCTCGCGGCGGTTTTCGCTGCGCGGGGCGGCCTGCCGCTAGACCAAACTGGCTGGCGTGACGCGACATCCCGATTGGAGGTGCTCGAACCGAAACTGTTCGATGAGCTCCGCAAATACACGTATCTCACCTATTACGAACAACCCCCGGTGATCGCGGCCATCCGTGCGCTTGGTTTCCATTACAATGACGCACCGCTGCCGGCGGGGTATCCGGATGAGCCATTTGAAAACGCGCGTGACGCCCCGCGTCATCGGCGTGGGCGCTGGATCCCGACGAATGCGGTCCGGCGTGTCGATCTGAGCTGACCATGCTTGGAGGAAACACGATGACCAAGCCCGAACATGCTGATGTCCTTGTCATCGGTGCGGGTGCGAGCGGTGCAATCCAGAGTCTCGTTCTTGCACAAGCGGGTCTTTCCGTTGTTTGTCTTGATCAGGGTGGCTGGACGGAACCGGGCCAGCATCCGCATCACAGCCAGGATTTTCAATACCAGCGGGAGAATAGCTGGAACCCAAACCCGGTCATTCGGAGGCGGCCTGACGATTATCCGATCGAGAGCCAGCAATCGCCCGCGCTGATGTGGAATGGTGTTGGGGGGGGCACCAATATCTTCACGGCGCTTTGGCCCCGGTTGCGGCCTTCGGATTTCCGCAAGGGCATTGAGCATGGGCTCGCACCAGATTGGCCCATCACCTATGAAGATCTCGCTCCCTTCTATGATGAGGTAGACAGGCTGATCGGCATCAGTGGGCTCACAGGCGACCCGGGCATGCCGCCGCGCGAGTCTTATCCGCTTGGTCCGTTGCCGTTGCGTGCGAGCGGCCGGATCATCGCACAGGGATTCGAGCGGCTTGGGTGGCACTGGTGGCCGATGCCAACAGGCATTATTTCGGACGCCTTTGATGGGCGACCGCCATGCAACGGCTGTGGCAACTGCCTCTCGGGCTGTCCGCGCGGGTCCATGGCAAAGATGTCCATCACCTTGTGGCCGAGGGCAATTGCCGCCGGTGCTCAGTTGCGCCCCGGTGCGCGCGTCGAGCGGATCGAGACAGGGACGGATGGGCGTGCAATTGGCGCAATTTACATCGACCGCGCGACAGGGCAGCGCCTGCGCCAGTCTGCGCATGTCGTGGTCCTTGCCGCGAACGGCGTGGGGAGCCCGAGGCTTCTGCTGCTTTCGGAAAGCCGTCATTGTCCCAAGGGGCTGGCCAATGGTAACGACTGCGTCGGCCGCAATCTCCTGCATCATACGCTGGTAGCAGCGGAAATTTGGGTGGACGCTCCGATCAACTCGTACATTGGCAATACCGGCGCAATCATCAGCAGCGAGTTCGCTGAAACCGATGTGGCGCGCGGCTTCGTCAATGGCTTCAACTTCAACGTGGTGCGTGGTGGCCCGGCCGGCGTCGCCGCAATCGGAGCCTTCAGCGATCGACCGGCTCCATGGGGTGCAGAGCATCACACCTGGTTTGTGCGTCATTTTGGCCATAGCTTCGGGGCCTATGCGATGGGCGACGATATTCCGCAATCAACCAATCGCATCACCCTTTCGGAGAAGGAGAAGGACAGCGATGGGCTGGCGGCGGCAAAACTGCAGTACGTGCCACATGAGAACGACCGCCGGATGATGCGTTTTGGCCTCGACAGGCTGAGGGATCTTGCACGCAGCGTCGATGCCTTCGATGTGGTGATGGTGGATTATTACGAGAATGGCGTCTATCGAACGCCGGGGCACTTGCTTGGTACCTGCCGGATGGGTGATGACCCTGAGACCTCGGTCGTGGATAGATGGCATCGAACGTGGGAGGTGCCTAATCTCTATATCTGTGACGGCAGCAGCTTCGTGACGGGGGGAGTGGCCAATCCAACCAGCACGGTCACGGCCCTCGCCCTACGCTGCGCTCGCCATCTGGCGGCGCATTTCGGGGAACTGAGATAGGGGCCGGCGGCCGTTCAGACTCAAGCCGGCGGTACTCCGGGCACAGTGAAGCGGAAGACAGTGCCGTACGGCTCATTCGGCGTTACCCATAGCCGCCCATCATGTGATTCGATTATGGAGCGGCAGATCGAGAGCCCCATGCCGAGCCCGTGGGATTTGGTGGTGAAGAAGGGCTCGAAAATGCGTTGGGCGATCGTGGGATCCAGTCCTGCGCCAGTGTCCGCGATTGCAACAAGAACACCATCCGTCTCATTGGGCAGGGAGGATACGGCCAATGCTCTCGGGCGGTCAATGACTGTGCTCATCGCATCAATGGCGTTTGTGATCAGGTTCAGGAGCACTTGCTGCAGCTGAACCCGATCGCCGAAGACCGGCTGGACCGCGGCGGACAGGTCCGTGTGTAAGTACTATGCCATGCCGGCGCAGTTCGCTGCGCGCCAGTGACAGAACTTCCTGAATGGCGCCGTTGATTGTGAGTTCTGTCTTTTGGGGCACGGATTTCCGGATGAGCGCCCGGATACCGTGGATTATGGCGCCGGCACGGTGGGCTTCCCGCACGATGCGTGAAACAGCGCCCCGTGCCTCGTCAAGATTGGGCTCGTCCCGATTCAGCCAGAGCAAGCTGGCCGCGCCGTCGGTCGCGATGGCGACCAGCGGTTGATTGATCTCATGAGCGATGGAGGCAACCAGCTGGCCCATCGTCGTCAGCCGGGCGACGCGGACGAGTTCGGCCTCGGCGTTGCGCAGCGCCTCCTCGGCCCGCTGCCGATCGCGATTCTCACTGATCAGTTCGGCATAGAGGCGCGCATTCTCGATCGAAACCGCAGCCTGTGATGCCAGCAGCTTCAGGACCGCGATGCGGGCCGGCGTGAACACGTGCGATGCCAGATTGTTTTCGAGATAGAGGATGCCAATCAGCTTTGCCTGCTTGATGAGGGGGAGGCAGAGAACTGACCGGACGCGCTGCTGGCGGATGTAGGGATCTGCCGAGAAAGGGTTTTGGGTCAGCGCGTCGTCGAGGATCGCGCTGTCTTGCGTTCGGGTCACGTACTGCAGGACAGACTCTGGGAGCTCCGAGGGCATGACGGGCGTCCTGAGGACACGGACCATGACCGTATCGCGATCGGTTGTGGCTTCCGCCTCGATCAACTGCTTGTTCCCTTGCGGGAGAACCAGAAGGCCGCGTCCAGCGCCAGCGTGCTCGACCGCCATCACCATGAGTGTTTCGATCAGCTTCTCGAGGTCGATCTCGCCCGATACGGTTTGGTAGATCTTGACAACGGCGGCAAGATCGAAGTGCGCCACCGGCGCCTCCATTGTCGCCGAAATGCGCAGATGCGCCGGTTCCTCGCGAAGCTCCGGGTGCAACTGCTCGAGTTGCCTGACCTTGCCCTCGGCACCCCAGCGGAGACAGCAATCCCGGGCGTTACGGAGATAGCAGGAGGCGATCGTTGGCAAATTGCGCGCTGCGTAGAATCGCGCCGCACATTCGTTGCCAAGAGCCTCGTTCTGGACGAAGCCGTTCTCACGCGCCTTTCGGACAGCCTCCTCATAGAGGCGTTCGGCGTCAAGGGCGCGGCCTTCGAGGCGCGCAATCTCTGCCGCGAGCAGCGCCCTGCGGTCTTCGAAATTGTCCGGGCAATGCTGCGCCCAGATCTCCAGTTGTCGGTAGTGCGCAGCCAGAGTTTCCAGGTATCGCGCTCTCTCCGGCGCTGGCACAAGGTTGCTTGATGCCGCTTGCGCCAACCCTGCATAGAAGTGATACTCTGCGTGCTCGAAGAAGGGCCGCGACGTCCAGAGAAGCTTTTGAGCCTTGGCAGCTGCTCCGAGAGCGGATGAATATTCGTTTGCCCACACGTAAGCTTGCAACTTGCGGACCCAATAGAAGCAGGCGGGAAGCGCGAGATTTGAATTTGTCTCGAAGCGTTGCTCGAACTGGGCCTCGTCGAACTCCGGGTCATTGAACGAGTTGAACTGACTGGTCCGGCCACGCAGAAGCCGGATCAGACACAGCTGGCCTGTGATCATGTCGTCTACGATGCCGAACCGCAGCTTCCGGGCGAAATCGAGCCCATTTGCCGCCTCTTGCTCCACGTCACTCAGGTCTTCGCCGGTAGCCAGAGATATAGTGACCAGATTGTGGCAGCAATGGCCCGCATAGACGAGATCGCCGACTCTGTTTGCCTCTTCGAAGGCACGCTGCACAATCGCGCGACTGTGCCGAACGCGTTGCGTCCAGGCATTGCCATTGACATAGTTCATGTAAACGCGGGCCATGAAGGCGTCCAACCCGCGTTTGTTAACCAGATCGACGCTGAGCTGGCTGAAGCGGAACCCCGACTGATAGTCGCCAAAGTACGAGCCCAGGACCATGCCAAACCAGACATAGCCGCAGCAGGAGGCATCGCCGTTGCCATATTCCAGGCTAAGGTTCACCATGCGTGCGGACATCAGACAGGCAAGGTTTTCGTCGCTCATAAAGGCAGGCGGCATGAGCTTGGTCAGCACGTCCATCGTCGCGCGCGTCGCAGGGTCGTTCATGAGGGGCAAGTCGATGAGCTTTTCGATCGGGCGGTTTCCGAGCTGTCGCCATATTCTCTCGTACTCCTGCCATACCTCCTCGTCGCGGGGATGCGCAGACCAATCAATTCCAACATTCCTCAGGTAATCGAGGCATACGGCGACCGCACTGTCATTGTGAATCATCAGCGTGTAAAGGTCCATGCGCAGGCAGGCAACCGCGGCTGCGTCCGAGAGACTGTCGGTGCGGCACGAGAGCTTCAACAGCCGCTCTTCCGCAGTCGCAAGATCGCCAAGCAAGAACTCGCATTCAGCGCGATGCAGCTCCAGTGCGAAGGCGAGATCATGGCGCCGTTCCCAGCAGTCTGCCGCCACCAACCCGGCTCCGGCGGTGAGGTAATTCAACGCTGAGGTACAAGCGCTCGCGCTTTTGGCGCGCTTGCCCGCCATGAGGTTGAGCGCGGCGACGTATTCGCGCTCTGCCTGCGTCGTAATCATCGCCGCACCGCGGTTGAGGTGGTTTACGACGTCGAAGATTGCTTCTTCAAGTTGTCCCGGTGCGATGCGCGCGGCAAGCGCCCGGCCAATCCGGAGATGCGTGGCGGCGCGTTCGCTCTCGGGGATGAGCGCATAGGCCGCCTCCTGAACGCGGTCGTGCAGGAAGGCATAGGCATCGCCCAAGCGGAAGACGAGACCGGTCCGAATTGCTTCCCATAATCCCTCATGGACCTCCTGCTCGGTTTCGCCGCTCACCAGGGTCATGGTGGCGATCTCGGCGGCGTTGCCCAAGCAAGCGAGTTGCCCCAAAGCGTCCTGCGTCACAGCGGGCAAGTGGCGAAGCTTCGCGGCCATCAGGTCGGCCACGTTGTCGGTGAAGTCTTTGGCATGAATGGCCGGCAGGTTCCAGGTCCAGGCCGCTGCCCCGTGATCAAAGACGAGCAATCCCTCGTCCGCCAAAGCCATCAAGAACTGAACCGCAAAGAATGGATTGCCCGCGGTCTTCTCATGCACCAGCTGCGCGAGCGGTCGGGCAATGTCTCGCGCGCAGTGCAGCGAATCGGCGATCAACTCACCGATATCGTCGGGCCCGAGAGGAGAGACCACGATTTCCTGCACCCGCCCTCCGGCTTTGCGGATCGTTTCGAGCGTCCGCATCAGCGGATGCGACGGATCGACTTCATTGTCCCGATAAGCGCCAACCAGCATCAAATGCTGCACCTCCGGCTCGGTAAGCAGGCGCTCGATCAATTCCAGTGTCGCAGCATCCATCCATTGAAGGTCGTCCAGGAACAAGACGAGCGGGTGCTCGGCCCGGGCGAACACGCTGAGGAGTCGCCGAAACACCAGCTGGAAGCGTTTCTGCCGGTCTTGCGGCGGAAGGTCGGGAACCGGCGGTTGCTCCCCGATGACGAGGGCAAGCTCGGGGATCAGGTTAACCATGAGCTGCCCGTTCGGGCCGAGGGCCTCCAGCAGGGCGTTTCGCCAGTTGCTCAGCTCGGCATCACCCATGCTGAGCAAGTGACGTACGAGACCCTGCAAGGCCTGCGCCGGTGTCGCATAGGGAACGTCTCGTTTGTACTGGTCGAACTTGCCAACCGCAAAGAGGCCATCTGGAGGGACCACTTTGTGCAGCTCTTGGACGAGCGACGACTTGCCGATGCCGGAATAGCCTGACACGAGCATGAACTCGGTTGTTCCTTGGGTTACCACCCGGTCGAAGGCCGCGAGGAGGGTGTCGACCTCTGCCTCGCGCCCATAGAGCCTTTCCGCGATCACAAGCTGGTCCGATACGTCGCGCTCGGCCAGCGGAAACGGGTCTATCCGGCCGTGCGCCTCCCATGCCGAGAGACACCGCCGGAGATCGGCCTCGACGCCGCCGGCGGTTTGGTAGCGCTCCTCGGCGGTCTTTGCGAGGAGCTTCATGACGATCGCGGAAAGCTGGGCGGGAACCCTATCCTGTCGTTCAATGGGCGAGACCGGCTGTCGCGCGATGTGGCAGTGAATCCACTCCAACGGATCGGAGGCGGCGAAGGGCAGGACGCCCGTGAGCATTTGATAGAGGGTAACGCCCAAGGCGTAGAGATCGCTTCGGGAATCAATCAGCCGGTTCATCCGGCCCGTCTGTTCCGGTGCCATGTAGGCAAGCGTTCCGGCGATCACCTCCGGCGGCGCAAAGGCTTGGCGCTCGCGCGGTAGACGGGAGGCGATCCCGAAGCCGGTCAACCACACGCCGCCGCTCGCCACGTCTACCAGGATGTTGGGCGGCTTGAGGTCCTTGTGGATCAGCCCGCGCGCGTGCATCCGACCGATCGCGGCCGCGAGCGGCACCGCGATGCGCAGAAACGGCATGATCTCCATCGGCCCCTCGAGCAGCCGCTCGAGCGGCTCGCCCCCGGGATCCTCCAGCACAAGATTGAGCCGAGCTTCGTGACGAATCAGTCCGACCGGCCGCGCCGCCCAGCCGGAGTCGAGGTCGGCCCGCAGCGCGTATTGATGCTCAAGGCGCTTGAGTGAACCCGGTGAGGGGTATTCGCCGGCGGCAGCGACCAACAGGGTTGAGGCCCGGCCGCGGCCGACGCCCCTGTAAAGAATGAACTCGCCTTCCAGTAACGGCGAAAGCACGTAGGCCGACAGCTCCGTCATGACGGGCTCTCCTGATCGCCGCGGGGTCTTCCTCTGCTTGACCCGACATCCTCCCGAGGCTCGGCGCCAGAATATGCTTCACCCTTTGCCGTTCCTTGGCAATAGGATTAGGTGGGGCCTGTTCCAATGGTGACGGGATCCGCCCTGTTTGCCATTTCCGATGACCCTCCGAGCCTGGCCGGCCCCGCCGATGGCGCCGAGTAGCGGAATTGCACGCGGCCGGTTTTGGCACGACGGGGAGACGCCGCGGGCATCACCCGTCTGCCGCTCAGGCTTCTGATTTTCAAAGGATGCTGGTGCCAACACTCGGAACTGAATCGAGGACCTGCTGACGACGAACCAGATTCGTCGTGGTTCTTGTGTGTTGAAATTAACCGATATTGGCGCGGCTCCCGCCGCCCGTTCATCGCCGCACTCGGCCAGGAGCAGCTCGACGTCGCGAAAGCTCAGCCTGAACACGTGGTAGAGCCAGACAACGCGCCTGATCAGATCGGCCGGGAAGCGGTGACGGTAGTACGGATCGGCTGGCTACTTCATCGTAACAGCCTGGCGTGCACGATGGATATGCCACACCGCACCGCGCCATCCGCGAAATATGCAGGCACAGAAATTCTCTCTGAAAATCCGAAAAACTCCACGGGAGAGGGCCTTAGAACCCAGACGATTTCCGCTTTGGAAGCATGCGATATTTTTTCGATATTAAAACCGTGGTGACGACATATTGGACCAATTCTTTCGGCATCGCGATATTGGGCGCGATCAGCCTTCCTTTCGCTACAACTAACCTTCCACGGAAATTCCATCGGCGATCCATACTGGCAGGTGCGGATCGCAGGAGATCTGGCATGCACTTTTTTATCGCGGCCCTACGGGAAAATCCCGACATAGCCATATTCCTCACGCTCGCCATTGGATTCTGGTTCGGCAGCCTCAAATTCGGCTCGTTCAGCCTGGGCACTGTGACCAGCACCCTCATTGCCGGGCTCCTGATTGGACAGTTGCACATCCACATTGCGCCCATCGTCGAGGACACGTTCTTCACGATGTTTCTCTTCGCTGTCGGCTACAGCGCCGGGCCACAATTTTTTCCTGCTTTGAAGAAGGACGGGCTGTCGCAGGTTCTGTTCACCCTCATCGTCTGCTTCGTCGGTTTGCTCACCACCTACGCGGCCGCGAGGCTGCTCGGGTACGGCCCGGGGCTCGCCGCGGGACTGCTCGCCGGCGGGTACACCAACTCCGGCACGCTCGGCGTCGCCGCAACCAACATGAGCGTGCTGGGCATCAATCCGACGCAGTCGGCATCGATGGCGAGCCTCGCCGCCATCGCCTATGCCGTTAGCTATCCGTTTGGTGCTGCCGGCTCGGCCTGGTTCCTGTCGGCGTTGGCGCCGAAGATCCTGCGGATCGACCTCCCGACGGCATGTAAGGAATTTGAAGCCAGGATCGGCAGTCGCAAAGCCGAGCCGGGGACCGGATCGGCATATCGCCCGCTGCTCACACGGTCATTCGTAGTAGAGAATGAGTCCTTGGTGGGGCGACTGCCTCGGGAGCTGAATTCCACCCTGAAAGGCGCGTTTGTCACCCGTCACCGCGCGGGCGACTTGCTCCTCGAACCGGATGTCGATGCGGTCATCGAAAGGGGCGCCACCGTGGCTTTTGCCGGATCTCCCCAGGCACTCCGCGGTATCGAGAAGATGGTCGGCCCCGAGGTGGTCGATGCCGAGCTGCTGGGCTACCCGACCGAGGAGTTGGACATCGTCGTGACGAACAAGGACGCCGCGAACCGGACCGTTCAGGAGTTCGAATACGACGCGGTGACCAAGTATGGCCGTCCCATGTTCCTGCTTCGTGTTGCGCGCGCCGGCCAGGACCTCCCTCTGACGCCGGAGTTGGAGATCATGCGATGGGATGTGCTGACGGTGCGTGGGCCGCGCAAGCCCGTGGAGCAACTGGCCAAGTCGCTCGGCTATGCCGACCGCCCCACCCTGAAGTCGGACATCGCGTTCATGGGCGCAGGCGTGGTCATCGGTAGCCTCGTCGGCGCAATCACCGTGCATATTGGCGGCGTTCCGCTGAGTCTCAGCCCAAGCGTCGGTACGCTGGCCGCAGGCCTCATATTCGGCTACCTTCGCTCCCTCTACCGCACCTTCGGGCGCATTCCCGAACCGGCCGTATGGGTCTTCAACAATGTGGGACTGAACGGCTTCATCGCCGTGGTAGGGCTCAACGCGGGCGCCGGTTTGGTGTCTGGACTGATCACCCACGGCATCAGCCTCTTTCTTGCCGGGGTGGCAGTCACCACCGTGCCCATGGTCGTTGCGGTGTTCGCGGGGAGATACCTGTTCAACTTCCATCCGGCAATCCTTTTCGGCGCCTGTGCCGGTGCCCGCTCGACCAGCGCGGGCTTAGGCGCGGTGCAGGAAGCGGCAAGGAGCACGATCCCGGTGATCGGATATACCGTTCCCTATGCGGTCAGCCAACTCGTCCTCGCGATCTTTGGGGTTGTTATTCTTATGATAACGAAATGAAGATCCGGGTTATCCAGAAAGCTTCTGTGGAGTTTTGAGGAATGTCTCAGTTGACTGATGAGGCGCGTGCTTGGTGGACCTGATGAATATGTTGGCGATCAAGACGTCATCTGGGCGCGGGTCTCCTGCCTCCAAACCTTGAAGCGCCTTGCTGCCGCGGCGTTCCGTTGATGCGGAACGCCGCACAGCTATGGGGGGAAGGCGGCGGGGTCGCAATCGGCGTGACCCCGCCTGCCTGTGTTCCAGCCGATCGTCGCGTCTGCCAGGCCAAGTCAAGGGACCATTCCCGCTGCGACTGCACCCATATCTCCTCGATATGGAAATCGCTCCCTGCAAATATTGGACATAGGCTGCGTGGGTTCCGATACTTGCCCATGTGGTTGCACACCGGCAGTAGCCGGAAATACAAGGAGCAAGTATTGATGAGTTCGTTCCCCAATAAGTCAAATGCGGGGCGGCAGGCTTCTGGTCGTACGAGCGATAGGATGACTAATCGTCTCTATCAGACATCGACGATGACGGCATTGTTGGGCGCAGTCTATGACGGCGAGACGACGATGGCCCAGCTGCTCGAGCACGGCGATTTTGGCATCGGCACTTTCGATGCGCTGGACGGGGAACTTATCGTTCTGGACGGTGTCGCCCGCCAATTCAGGGACGAAGGGCAAGCGGCAGAGGTGGATCTCGACAGCAAAACACCATTTGCCTGCGTGACATTCTTCGAGCCCGAAAAGACAGTGTCCATTGATCATTTTCTATCGAAGCATGAGTTCGAGCAGCTCGTCGATCGTATGGTCGGCAATGACAATTTGTTCGCGGCAGTCCGGGTGACGGGAACGTTCGAGGATATGGAGACACGGACGGTATTTCGTCAGTTTGATCCCTATCCGCCGATGCTCGACGTTGTGAAACGGCAGCCGACACAGAAGCTGGGCGTGGCCCACGGCGTGCTGATGGGCTTCCGGACGCCGGAGTACATGCAGGGCATCAGCGTCGCCGGCTATCACCTCCATTTCCTCACGAGTGACAATCAACTTGGCGGCCATGTGACGAATTACCGCGTCCTGAACGCACTTGTTGAAGTGGCAACTATGTCCGACATAGAAATCGCGCTGCCGCGTTCGAAGGCTTTTGCCCAAGCCAATCTCAATCCCGACGATCTGCACGAAGCCATCCTGGTGGCCGAGGGCGGCTAAGCGTCGGCAAGCCGGAACTCCAGCTCACTCACGCGTGCAATACGCGAATACTTCCCGAAGGGAGAACTTGACGATGACAAAGACTACGGATGATCAAAATCAGAATGGCGTTTGCGGCGCGGAGCTGATTGTTCGCAACCTCGTGGCCCATGGCGTAACCCATGTTTTCGGCATTCCCGGTGCCAAGGTGGATCGGTTATTCGATAAGCTGGTGGACTCGCCCATCGAGACCGTCGTGGTGCGCCATGAACAGAACGCTGCCTTTATCGCGGGTGGAATTGGGCGGCTGACCGGGAAGGCCGGCGTTGCCGCGGCCACCTCTGGGCCAGGTGCCTCGAATTTTGTGACCGGTGCCGCCACCGCCAACTCCGAAGGCGATCCGGTCCTCATTCTGGGTGGTGCGGTGAAACTGGCGGACCGTTTGAAGCTCACCCACCAGACGATGGACACGGTCAGCCTATTCAAGCCTGTGACCAAATACAGCGCCGAGATCACCTCTCCCGAAGCCGTCTCGGAAGTGATCGCCAATGCCTTGCAGAGCGCCGAAAGCGGGCGGCCGGGGGCCTCGTTCGTCAGCCTTCCCATGGATATCCTGTCGGCTGAGACGAAGGCGCCCGTCCTTGCCGGACTGCCATTGCCGAGGACGGGCGCCGGGGCGGCAGATGCTGTTGAGGAAGCGGCAGAGCAGATCAAGCACGCCAAGCGGCCGGTAATGCTTCTGGGCATGCTGGCCAGCAAGCCGGAGGTCGCGGCCCAGGTTCGTGCCCTGGTCGCGAGGACCGGGATTCCCGTTGTGAGTACCTATCAGGCGGCCGGTGCCCTGTCGTCAGATCTCGTGGGTCGCTTCGGCGGCCGCATCGGCCTGTTCCGTAACCAGCCCGGCGACCTGATGTTGCATGAAGCCGACCTGATTCTATCCGTCGGCTACAATCCGGTGGAGTATGACCCGGTATTGTGGAATGCGGAGGGCAAGCGCGAAATCATCCATCTCGATGCCGTGCCGTGCGAGTTCGACAACCGCTATGCACCGCGGCTGCAGCTCGTTGGCAATGTCGCCGCCACCTTGAAGATGCTGCTGCTCAAAGTCGGCCGTGTGCAGCGCTCCGATGTAATCGAGACGGTGCTTCGACAGAGGGCTGCCGATCGCGCCTTGGCATTCCAGCGCGCGCAGGCATCGTCCGGTGATACGGTCCATCCGCTGCGCATCGTCCAGGAACTCCAGGACATCGTCACGCCGGATGTGACCATGTGCCTCGACATGGGCACGTTCCATATTTGGCTCGCCCGCTACCTCGAGACCTTCCGTGCCCGTCAGCTCCTCATCAGCAACGGCCAACAGACGATGGGCGTTGGCCTGCCCTGGGGTATCGCCGCGAGCTTGGTCAATCCGGCACAGAAGGTGATTTCAGTATCCGGTGACGGCGGCTTCATGATGTCCAGCATGGAGCTGGAGACAGCTGTCAGGCTGAAGTGCAACCTCGTCCACATGATCTGGGTCGACCAAGCCTACAACATGGTCGAGATGCAGGAACGGAAGAAATATGGACGTGGCTCCGGTGTCGAGTTCGGCCCGATCGACTTCGTGCGCTACGCCGAATCCTGCGGCGCCCAGGGCATTTCCGTCACCTCGGCCGATAGTGTCGCGGGCGCCCTGCGCCAGGCCATGAACGTTCAGGGGCCGGTCGTGATGTCGGTTCCGGTCGACTATTCCCACAATCATCTCCTGATGGAACCCCTCCGAGCCCTCGGTGAGACCTCGGCGGCCGCCTAAGGGTAGCCCCGTATTGTCGCGGCGCGAGATCCGGCCTGAGCCTGATCTCGCCGTCTCGCGGCTCAGGCCGGCGTGGGGCCCCTCTGTCGCGGTGTCGGGCGGGCACTGCGCCGTGCCAGAGCCACGAAATTGCGGACAACGACCGAGCGCTCGTCCCGCCGGTATGCGAGGCCAATCGGTGCGCGGGGGCCATCTTCGTTGATCCGCACATAGGCGACACCCTCGGCATGGATATGCTCAATCGATTGCGGCACGATAGACACACCGAACCCTGCCGCAACGAGGTAGACAATTGACGGAATTTGTGGCGCATCCTGACCGAGGACAGGGCTAAAACCTGCCAGTCGGCAACTGGCGATGATCGTGTCGTGCAAGCCAGGCCCGATCGCGCGCGGAAACAGGATCAAGGTCTCGTGCGCTAGCGCCGAGAGCGGCAAAGAAGGACTGCTGGCGAGAGGATGCGCCGCCGGGAGCACGATCTTCATCTGTTCCTCGACCAGAGGCTGAACGGCGATTCCTTCGCCGTCGCTGAGTGGTGGCCGAACGAAGGCGACATCGATCGCGCCGCTCCGCAGCCCGGCGATCAGGTGTGGGGTGTTGCTCTGCTCCGGTGACAAGACGACGCCTGGAAAGCTCTCGCGGTAGGACCGGATGATCTCGGGCAGGAGCGGCTGGAAGTCGGTGGCGCCGGCGAAGCCGACATGGATACGTCCCGTGTCACCACGTGCCCGGCTCAGTGCCCGCGCCTTGGCCTGCTCGACTTGATCGAGGATTCGCCGCGCGTCGTCGAGCAGCAGAGCGCCGGCCTCGGTCAGCTCCACGCCCCGCGTCAGGCGGTGGAAAAGCGGCGTGCCTATCTCGCGTTCGAGCTGGCGGATCTGCAGGCTGAGCGGCGGTTGTTTAATACCAAGCCGGTCGGCCGCCCGCGTGAAATGCAGCTCTTCCGCGACGGCTACAAAGTAGCGGATATGGCGTAGTTCCATGGCACGACGATACCGCAGAGATATGGAAATCGGCTAGTCCGTATCTTCGCCCCCGTCACTCGCTTGCATTCAATCAGCTGTCGCGGACAACGTCGATGCTTTGGCCGTCGACAAGGACCGATCGGCAACGCGACGTTGATGGAGGTGGCGGTGTGGGCGTTCCAACTTGCCGGTCTTGGCAGGAGGTCTATGACCTGGTGGTGCTCCCGGTCCGGGATTACGCCGCTTGGGCGGCCCATCGCGTTATCCACATCATCAGCCATCGCGCATACAGTTTCGAGCGTATTGATACATTCCTCGGATGATAAGTGTTTTATCATCCGAGACCAGATGAAGGTTGCGTCGTGACGCGACTGCTCAAGCGCGGGGCACAAAAACAGAATAGGTGCGATTGGCCAGGATCGGTCGGTACTGGGTTAAGAGTGCGCGCAGGAACGGTTTCGTGAAACGCCCGCCCTTTCGGTGGGCAAGCGATGCCGAGTTCTACTACGCCGTTAATCTGGATAGCGGCGTAATGATGGGCGGTGAGCATCGCGAGGATGCTGCTCTCTTGCACGCGGCCGATCAGGATCTGATCTCTCACATAGTAGGGGTCATAGTCTATCGGTTTGCCCGCCTCGTAACAAAGCAGCAGGTCTTCGCAGATCGCAGGGCCGTTCGTCGATTTGAGAAGGGCAATCGCCTGTTGCGCCGCTTTGGTGGTGGCAGGCCGGCGGAGCTGGGCGGCTATGTCATTATGTATCATGGAACGGAACCATGAGCGCGCCTGCCAAGGTAGAGACGGTGAGTGCGGTCCTGAAAGACCGACCCGCATGCGGCGCTTTCAGAGCCCTGCGTTCCAGCCAGCAGATTGCGATGACGCAGGAAAGCAGATCGGCGATCAGGGGAGGATAGAATATATTGGAGCCGACGCCGTCTCCGCCCGAAAAATAGATGGCGGTCGAGATTGGTAAAAATCAGCAAGGTGAAGAGAAAGCTTCGGTAGGGCGTTGAGCGGTCGTCGAAACAGGAAGACAGCGCCGACGAGCAGAGGGACCAGGAAATGCAGCAGGTAGTGGGCCGTCTCCTCGGATAAGTTTTGTAAGCTATAGGCGCGCGGCTGCAACAATTCCGCAAAAAAATAGGGACCGTCGAGATGAAAGGACAAGGCGAGAAGAAGGCCCGACGCGACGATGCCGGTAGCAAGAAATACCGTGAGAGTGCGCCAGTTGCGCGTTATTAGAAGATGGACGCCAACACTCAGGGGAAATGGCGAGTAGATCATGCTTGGTAAAAAGGCTTATGGCAAAAGCGATCGCCGAAAGTGCGAGCCAAAAAATGCGCCGTGGGGCTTTGAGATAGGCGAAGAGGCCAAAAATGGCGATGGCTACGCTCAGCAGTTCAGGGTCGTTGGACGCTCGTCCTGCCCCGTTGAAGGAGGCGAGCCACGCAAACAGGCAAAGCCCGGCGTAAAGGGCGCCAGCTCTGGAGCCTGTGGCACCGCGGACGATGCCGCCAACGAGCACGGATGTCGCAATCAGGGAGGCAAAGCAGACGATGCGGCCCGCCAGGACCATGTTCCCCTTCGCCGCCCCGAGAAGTCCGATGATGTGGAACGAGAGGAAAGGGTAGTTCGTGGTCCATAGCGTCGGGTGGCTGCCGTAGAGCGGTTGGCCTTCAACCGTCATCCACTGGCGGTAGGCGTTCCAGCCTTCGTTATAATTTTCAGATGGCAGGGCGGTGATGGAGAGCAGGGGAAACCAGGCGGTTGCGATGACGCTAAGGCCCATGAGCAAGATTACGGCGGCCCAGAGCCTTGCCGTTTTTTGGGCAGATATCAGAGCGATTCCATTGCCGCTCGCGACGTCTATTCGACCGGACATTTAATTTTGAGTTCCTGGGGTATTCGATTTCTATCAAGCGTACGCCGAGATGACCTAGAATTATCCGGGAGCTGAATTTTCAGAGAGCTGGTCCGGGCACGTATCGGTAACTGACGTGTACAGTTCATAGACATCCTTTGAACAGCATGGGTAGGCTGTGGAGTTGATGGACCACGCTGCGCCTTGCCCACAACCCGACAACCGCCACCACGGCGGCGCCGGTGCTGTCTGTCGTCGGTTCGGCATCCCGCGTCCGACGCTGCGCAAGTGGGTGCTGCGGCATGAGGCAGCCGGAGAAGCGGGCCTGCGGGAGGAAAGCCGCCGGCCACGACACTCTCCGGGTGCGAGGGAGGCGCGTTGGGTTGAACTGCGGCCGTTGACAGACGTGATGCCCGCTCAGGCGCGGGCGATGCCCTTGAATTGGCGCGTCCGCTCAATGAGCGCGATTTCGCTCGGCAGGCGCTCCATGCTCGATGCGCCGTAGAAGCCATGGCAATCCGGGCAGCGTGCGAGGATGAATTCTGCGCATCGTCGGGCTCGGCAATCGGGCCGCCATGGCAGAGCAGGATGATGTCGGGCCGCACGCGGCGCGCCCGGCCTCGCCGATCGCGTTGATCCGCTCAACGCAATCATCGAGCGAAAGCGCCGTGGTGGCGCCGATCGACGCCGCCCGTTGTCAGCCCCATATGGGCGACGAGGATATCGGCCCCGGCCTCCGCCATGGCCGCGCGCCTCGTCCGGGTTGAAGACATAGGGCGTGGTCAGCAGGTCCTTGGCATGCGCCAGGCGGATCATCTCCACCTCCAGCCCATAGCCCATGCCGGTTTCCTCCAGCCCGGCGCGGAACTGTCCGTCGATGAGGCCGACGGTCGGGAAGTTCTGCACGCCGGAAAAGCCGAGCGCTGCAAGCTGGTCGAGGAAATGATCGAAATGGCAGAAGGGGTCGGTGCCGTTCACGCCTGCCAGAACCGGCGTGTGCCGCACCACCGGCAGCACCTCGCGCGCCATCTCGACCACGATCTCATTGGCATTGCCGTAGGCGAGCATGCCGGCGAGCGAGCCGCGCCCTGCCATGCGGTAGCGGCCGGAATTATAGATGACGATGAGGTCGATGCCGCCGGCCTCCTCGCATTTCGCCGAAAGCCCGGTGCCGGCGCCGCCGCCCAGGATCGGCTGGCGCGCCCGCACCATCGCCTGGAACCGCTCCATCAGGGCGGTGCGGTTCATTCGCGGCATATCAGGTCTCCTCCAGCACGGCGTGGAAATGCGTCAGCAAGCGCGTCCGCGAAGGCGGGTCATTGATCGCATAGGGCAGGCGGATCAGCGCCGGCGCTGTCCGTCTGACGCACCGTCCCCTCCAAGGCGCGAAGAGGGCACTATCCGCCGCCGGGTCATGAAATGCCAGCCCTGGCGCGTCAAGCAGCGAAACCCCGCCCTCGCGGCAGCAGGAACCGGACCGGGCCGTGGCAGCGGTTGAGCTTCTCGCCGATCCACTGTCCCGATGCGCGCATTCTCCTCCGGCGTCGTGCGCATGAGCGTGACCTGAGGATTGTGAACGTAGAGGTTGCGGTCCTTGATAGGTCATGGGCACGGTCTCCATCGCGCCGAAATTGACCATGTCGAGCGCGCCGCAGGAGCCGACATAGGGCAGGCCGGTGCGGGCGATCGCGCCGAAGCGATCCTCGGTGCAGGGAAAGACGCCGCCCATCAGCAGGTCGCAGACCTCGGTTGTCGTTACATCGATCACGCCCTGCAGAAGCCCGGATTCGGCCAGCTTCTCCATGGACTGGCCGCCGGTGCCGGTGGCGTGGAAGACAAGGCAATCATGGGTCGCGCTCGAGCAGCTCGACAAGGCGGTTCACGCAGGGCGTGGTGACGCCGAACATGGTGATGCCGACGGCCGGCTTGTCCGCGGCCGCCGCTGGCGGCGAGGTCGCCACCATGCCCGCGATGGCATGCGCGGCATTGGCGAGCACGATGCGCGAGATGCGGTTGAGCCCGGCGAGGTCGGTGACGGAATACATCATCGCGATGTCGCTCGATCCGACATAGGGCGCGACATTGCTGGATGCGACGGTCGAGACCATGAGCTTCGGCGTGCCGATGGGCAAGCGCCCGCAGCGCCGGCGCCACCAGCGCCGTGCCGCCCGAACCGCCGAGACCGATGACGCCGGCCACATCACTCCGCGAGCCGCAGAAAGCGCTCAAGCGCCACGGCCATGGCGCTCACGGAACGCCCGCGATCACCCGTGAAAACGGCGCCGGCGCCCTGCGGATGGCGGGCCGCCACCTCGGCCGCCGTGATGTCGGCGTCAGCCGCCGTGCGGCCTGGTCGAGACATCGACCAGAACGGACCGGCAAGCCCTCGCTGCGGCGATCAGCTGCCGGACATAGGCGAGTTCTGCGCCCTTGGTGTCGCAGGTCCCCACGACATAGATGCGTCCTGACCCCCATGACACCGCATCTCCCGTCAAACGGCGCGGCGCACCACTTCCGGTGAGCCGCACATCGTCGTTGAAAAACACGGCGTTTTCCAGCCGGCACCGGATGAAGACGGTCGCGCCGTCCTGCGGCGGCTGGCCGGGCGCGGTCTTGGCTTTCAGCCGGGTCTCCCCCACCGCAAGGCTGAGGAGATTCTGCCCGCCGATGGTGATGCTGGATCGGACAACGCGGGCCGGGACCGTATCGGCCTCCGCCTGCGGCAGCACCTCGACATGCTCAGGCCGGATGCCGAGCGAGACCTCGCCCGCCGTGCCGGCGGCATAGGCGAGAGGCTGGGGCAGGACATCGAAGCGGAGCGTGCCCGCCGTGCGGCTGCTGGGCGCAACGAAATTCATCCCCGGATTGCCCAGGAACCAGCCGCCGAAGCGGCTTTCGGGCTGGTCGTACATGACATGAGGAGGAGCGCACTGGGTAGATGCGGCCAGACTGCATCAGCGCGATCTGGTCGGCCAGGGTCATCGCCTCGGTCTGGTCATGGGTGACGTAGATCACGGTCTGCTTCAGCTGTGCGCGAAATTCCTTGAAGGCACGGATAAGCGCAAGCTTGGCATGGACCTCGACATTGGTTGTCGGCTCGTCGAACAGGATGACATCACATCTACGTGCGATGGCCCGTCCCACCGCGACCTTCTGCCGCGTGCCGACGTCGAGATCGCCGATATGCCGGTTCCGCTGATGGCCGAGTTGCAGCACCTCCAGCACCTCGTCGGCGCGGCGGCGGACTTCGGCCGACGACAGCTGCGGTCACGGCGCAAGGGCAGCTCGATATTCTCGATGACGCTGCAGCGTGCGGTACATGACCGGATACTGGAACACCATGGCGACATCGCGCTTGCCGGGCGGCAGGTGCGTCACCTCCCGCTCGCCGAATTTGATGCTGCCGGTGGCTCGGCGTCTCCAGCCCCGCGATCATGCGCATGAGCGTGGTCTTGCCGCAGCCCGAGGGGCCGAGCAGGCAGGTCACCGTGCCTTCGGGAAAGACCGTAGTGATGTCGTCCACCGCCTTGAAGGCGCCGAAGACGCGCGAGACATTGGTGAGCCGGATGTCAGGCATTCGGCGCCTCCCTGGCCGCAGGCCGAGCAGGGCGCCGGTGGCGCGGTCATAGACCAGCAAACCCGTCAGGCGTGACCGCGAAGGGAAAGGGCGAGCCCATGTCGAGATGCGCGACGCTGCGGCGACGGCACCGAGGTCACCAGCGTCTCCTCCCCGGCCTGGAAATAGACGACGCATTCGGCGCCGATGTTCTCCATCAGGCGGATGGTGGCGGGCGCGCCCGTCCGGGCGTGTGCCGGATATGCTCCGGCCGGGCGGCAACGGCGACATCGCCCACGAAATTGGTCGGCTGGGACGAGTCGGAAATCGACGATGCCCGGTCCGGCAGAGGCCGCCGGCCTCCAGCACGCCGGGCAGCACGTTGCAGCGCGGGAAGCCGACGAGCTCGGCCGCCCGCATGTGCCGCGGGCGGTGGTAGAGCGCCGTCGCCGTATTGGCATCGACGACGCGCCCGGCATCGAGGACGATGATGTCCTCGGCCATGGTCAGCGCCTCCAGACTGTCGGAGGTCACATAGAGGAAGGTCGCGCCAAGCTCGGCGCGCATGTCCTTGAGATCCTCCATGAGGCTTTCGCGCAGCTTGAAGTCGAGCCCGACGAGCGGATCGTCGAGGAGGAACAGATCCGCGTTCTTCAAGCACGCCGCGGGCAATGGCCGTGCGCTGCTTCTCGCCGCCGCTGAGCTGGGCCGGGCGCTTGTTGAGCAGCGGCTTGATGCGCAGGATGTCCGCGACCTGGTCGACGCGGCGCTCGATCTCCGCCGCGGCCGACCTTCTGCAGGGCCATCGGATAGGCGATGTTGTCGAAGACGCTGACATGCGGGAAGAGCGCGAAGGATTGCGGCACATAGCCGATGCGGCGCTGGGCGGCCGGGACATCGGTGATGTCCCGGTCATTGATGAGGATGCGGCCCGCTGTCGGGCTGCTCCAGCCCCACCAGCAGGCGCAGCAGCACCGATTTGCCGGCGGCCGGCGGCCCGCAAAGCACGGTGAGGCTTTTTGATGCGACCTCGATCGTGACATCGTCCAGCGCGCGGACATGGCGATAGAGGCGGCTGACGTTCTGGAGCCGGACATTGCTCATCCGCCGAGCCGCGCCAGATAGGGGACGAGCAGGATGCCGGCGACGAAGACGGCGGCAACGATGAAGAGGATGAGCAGGGTAAGCCGGAGCGCCTGCCAGATGCCTGCGGTGCGCGGCAGATTGCCGACCGCGATGTTGAGGATCGTCGCCGTCATGACAGTGAGAAGCCCGATCTGAAAGAGGCCGAAGCTCCATTGCTGCACGATCAGCAGGAAACCCAGGACCATGATGAGGATGAGCGCGAGTTCCGCGCGGGGGACAATGCCGCGCATCACACTTCTCCGCGCACGGTGCCGAAGGTCATGCCCACCAGCAGGTAACGCTGGAAGAAATAGACGACGAGGATCGGCGGCACGATGTAGACGGTGGTCAGCGCCGAGATGAAGGTCCAGTCGACGCCACCGTTGGAATAAAGACCGGTCGCCAGCGCCACCGGAATGTTGGAGGTGGAGAGGCCGCCGATGATGTAGTTGAACAGGAATTCGTTCCACACAAAGATGAAGTTGAAGATCAAGGCGGCGATCACGCCCGGCATGACCTGCGGCAGGATGGTGCGGGCGATGATGCGCAGCCAGGAGGCACCGTTGATGATGCCCGTCTCGTCGAAACGCGGCGAGACGCCGTCAATGAACCCCTTCAGGATCCAGACCGAGAAGGGGATGGAGAACATGGCGTAGAACAGGATCATGCCCGGATAGGTGTCCTTCCAGCCGAAGGCCACATACATGAGATAGACCGGCAGGATGGCGGCCGAACCCGGCAGCATGCGGATGGAGAGCAGCAGGAACATCAGGAAGTTCGTGCCCGCCGGCTTGAAGCGCGAGAAGGAGAAGGCGGCGAGGAAAGAGACCGACGACCGCGACCAGAACCGCCGCCACGGACAACGCCGCGCTGTTGAACAACTCGCGCGGGAAGGCGGCGCTGGCAAAAAGCCTGCCGTAATTCGCGACCGTCGGCGTGAAGATCAGCTTCGGCGGCACGGCGAGAATCTGATCCGCAGTCTTGAACGAACAGAGCACGATCCAGAGGATCGGCGCGAAGAAGATCAGCGCCACCAGCCAGAGCAGCGCGTGATAGGCGTGTTCCCGCCAGCTCGCTACGCCTCATGTGGATGCCTCCCGCCGCTCGCGCCAGTGCAGCACGAAGATGAAGGTTGCGGTAAAGGCGATGGAGATCAGCAGCAGAATGACCGCCAGCGCCGAGGATGACCCCATGTTGAAGGAGTCGAAAGCGCGTCGGTAGAGCGTCATGGCGACGAGCTGGGTCGACGAGCCCGGGCCGCCATAGGTCATGTCGTAGATCAGATCCATCGTCTTGAAGGCGTCGATGGTGCGGAGCAGAATGCCCAGCATCAGGATGAACTTGCCGTGGTGCAGCACGATCAGCCGCAGCCGCTGATGCCAGGCCAGGCGATCGATCTCCGCCGCCTCCAGCTCCGCCTTCGGCACCGAGGCGAGGGCCGCGAGCGTCATCAGCACCATGAAGGGCGTCCACATCCAGATATCGACGGCGAGCACGGCGCCGAAGGCCACATTGCTGTTGCCGAGGAAATCGACGCTGGAAAAGCCGAGGCCGCGCAGGAAGAAGTTGAGGATGCCGAAGGTCGGGTCATAGATCAGCCGCCAGAAGGTGCCGGCGGCCACCGGCGTCAGCACCATCGGCGAGAAGAGCATGGTCAAGCGCGATCCGCCGTCCCGGCAGCCGGTGGCTGTTCCAGAACAGAAGCCCGAGGGCCATGCCGAACAAAGTCTCCAGCACGACGCCGCAAGAAGACGAAGATGAAGGTGCGGCTGAGGTCAAACCAGATGCCGGCATCGTTGAGGATGTTCTGATAGTTGTAGAGGCCGGCGAAGCGCGGCGGCCGGCCGCTGGTCAACGAAAAGCGGTAGAAGCCGAGTCCCAGCAGCCAAAGTGTCGGGATCAGGTTCCAGACGATGAAGAAGACCAGAACAGGCGTGACGAGCAGGAGCGGGAGGACCTCACGCCGGCCGAGGAACCGGGTGAAGTCTTCCCAAAATCCTGGTCGGATGGCCGGCGCATCGTGCGCTTTACTCGAGGCCGCAGGTGCGCCCGCCTCCATGCTCAGAGCCGAATACCGCTGCAGGAGCCGCTCGGCGCCTTGTCGGCGGTGCCTTCGTCATACAGAATGCCCTGCTGCCGGCAGGCGATGTATTCAGCACATGGGCCGGGTCCTTGTATTCGCCGGTCATGTAGCCCGTCGAATCCTTCCTGCTGGGTCGCGAGCATTTCTGCGTAGCGCGGGTCATGCCAGAAATCGCTGCTCCGCTGCAGCATGTATTTATAGGTGCGGTTCCAGGGGTAGATATCGTCGAAGCCCGCGCTGGTCAGCGTCGCCTTGTCGCAGGGCAGCCCGCCGCGCTTGAGGTAGTCGGCCGAGGTTTCCGGCAGATACCACCAGCGCATGAAGTCGAGCGCGACCTGCATATGGGCGTCATCGTTGAAGGCGTTGATGACCCAAGGCTGGCCGCCGATGATGTAGTTGCGGTTCAGCTTGCCGCTGGCATCCTTGAAGCCGGGCGGCGGCACGACCATCACCTTGCCCTTCAGCGCGTCGGGCACCATCGTGGCACCGGTCGCAACCCACTGCCAGGCGGCGAAGACCTTGCCCTGGGTGAAAGCGTCGACCACTTCGGCAATGAAGTAGTTGAGCGCGCCCGGGCGGGTTCCACTGCAGCATGGACTTGTATTCGATTCATGGCCTTGGCGTTGGTCGCCGTAGTTCATGATCCCCTCGACCTGGCCGGTCTTCGGGTCCCAGATATCGCCGCCCATGCTGCGCATGAAGGACATCAGCGGGCAGCTGCACCGCGTCATATTCGCGGGAATACTGCATCGCGATGCCGTAGTAGCCCTTTTCCGGACGGTTGAAGAAGGCGACGAGCTTCTTCCAGTCGTCCAGGTCCATCTTCTCGAAGTCTTCCCAGGTCATCGGCATCGGCGTGCCGTATTTGGCCTTGTAGGCATCGGCCTCTCCCGGCGCCTCCAGCCAGTCCTTGCGGATGAAGATGCCCTCGATATCGCCGACCTGCGGAAAGCCCCAAAGGCTGTCGGTGCCGTCCGGATAGACCTGATAGGCAGCCCGCACGACCGGCGCATACCATTCGATGTTGAGTGCCGGATCCTTGGCGATGATGTCGTTAAGCTTGACGATCCATTTCGGTGTCGCCAGCGCGCCGAGCCACTGGCTGTCGCTGATGATGATGTTGTATTCCTGGCTTTTCGTCGCCAGCGAGGTCGCCGCCTTCTGGAACAGCTGCCCGAAGGGCGCGCCGGCGAAGGAGAAGGTCACGTCGTAATTGTATTTGTCTTTCGCGTATTTGGCGAATTCCGGGGACATGTCGACGCCAAGGCTGCTGGGCAGCCAGCCGGCGACGCCCAGGATCGACATATGGATCGACTGACCCGACAGCGGATGCGTGTTCTGCGCACGCGCAATATTGGGCATGCAAAGAGCGGTCGTACCCAAGGCGGCTGCGCCCGTCAGAAACGTGCGGCGCGGCAAAATTATCTTTTGGGTTGGCAGAGCGAGCATAGACGAAGAAGCATCTTTCTCAGACACAGCCCATTCCCCTCTTTTTATTCGTCCGCTTATGCGAACGTTTGTTATTCGTAACTGAAACCCTTTACCAAGACGTGAGCAACAACGCCAATTGAATTCTAGGACTACACCCCCCAGCGCAAAGCGGCGGTATGCACCGGCGCATCCCATAGCGCTGCCATCTCCGTGTCGAGTGCGCAGACCGTCAGCGAACAGCCGGCCATGTCGAGCGCGGTGACATAATTCCCGACCAGAGAGCGCGACAACCTTCAAGCCGCGCGCCTCGGCCTGGGCGCGCGCGGCGTGGTACATCACATAGAGTTCCATCAGCGGCGTGCCGCCGAAGCCGTTGACGAGCAGCAGAACGTCGCGCTCCCGCGGCTCCGCGCCCGCGAGATCGTCGAGAATGGCGGCCATCATGTCGCGCGCCAGCGTGTCGGCATCCGCCATCTTGGCGCGCCGCCGCCCCGGCTCGCCATGAATGCCGACACCGATTTCGATCTCGTCCTCGCCGAGCTGAAAGGTCGGGCTGACCGGCCGCCGGCACCGTGCAACTGGTGAGCGCCACACCCATCGAGCGCGTCGCCTTGTTCACGCGCTCGCCGAGCGCGCGGCAGGCGGCGAGATCGTCGCCGCGCTCGGCTGCGGCGCCGACGATCTTCTCGACGATGATGGTGCCCGCGACGCCACGCCGCCCGGTGGAATAGGTGGAGGCTTCGACCGCGACATCATCGTCCACCAGCACCGTCTCGATCGTCCGGCCGCCCGCGTCCATTCGCGCGCCATGTCGAAGTTCATGACGTCGCCTTCGTAGTTCTTGACGATGAAGAGCACGCCGGCGCCGGTATCGACCGCCTCGGCCGCCGCCATCATCTGGTCGGGCGTCGGCGAGGTGAAAACCTGGCCGGGACAGGCGGCATCCAGCATGCCGAGCCCGACGAAACCCGCATGCAGCGGCTCATGCCCGCTGCCGCCGCCCGAAACCAGCGCCACCTTGCCCGGCTTCAGCGCGCGGCGGCGGACGAATTTCCGCTCCTCCCCGAGTGCCACGAGGCCGGCATGCGCGGCGGCGAAGCCATCCAGGCTTTCCGCCAGAACTGTCTCCGGCGCGTTGATGAGCTTCTTCATGCTGGTTCCTCCACGACCTCGCAGATCGCAGCGATGATCAGGGCCGCGGACCGGGCGCCCGCATCCATGCTGCCGATGCTGCGTTCGCCCAGGAAGGAAGCGCGTCCACGCACCGCCTGCATGCCCGCGGTCGCCTCGGCGGCCGCCAGTGCGACCGCCGCCACATCCGCCGTCTGGCGCGCGCAGCGCCTCCGCGACCGGCCCCAGCACGTCCAGCATCGTCTTATGGCCGAAGTCGGCCTTGCCGCGGGCTTGCACGGCTGCCACCGCCGCCTCCATGGCGGTTGCCGCATCGGCGCGCGTCGGGTTTTCGGGCAGGGACTTTCCCGCTGCGATGAAGGCGGTGCCGAAGATGGCACCCGAGGCGCCGCCGACGGTCATGACGAGCGTGCGCCCAACCTCCTGCACCGCCTCCGGCAATGGTTTGGCGACGATCGCATCCGCCTTGGCCATCACCGCCGCGAAGCCGCGGTTCATGTTCAGGCCGTGATCGCCATCGCCCTGAGCCGCATCGATGGCGGTCAGTTCCTCGGCATGGGCTGTAATGGTTTCGACGACAGCGTTCAGAAGCCGCCGCCGCATCGCCTCATCTATCGGCATTCTGTCACCGATTTTCGTGTTGGAGACAGCATGATGGATCGGGGGCGGCAGGGCAAGTCCGTCAGTACAAGCCCTCTGAGCACCTCCGCTTGCGGGATCGTCTGCCTCGCTGCGGAGCGGTCCCCCTGCTGGATCGCGTCTCTCTCGGCGGCCTCAATATATGGCAGCTTTTCTGCTCTAATCTCCCGATCTTCCTCGATCTCCCCCGGCTAAAAGAGCTTATGGTCGATACCGATGAAAGTGATGACCGTTCCGTCGGTGAGCGTCATCACATCATTGCCGTCCATGACCGTCTCAGCCGGTAGATTGGTCGCCGTGTAGCCGTAGCCTGAGAAGGCTAGGTCATCGCGGCTACTGAAGTTGTAGATCGTCTCGCTGCCGCCAGCATGGCCGTTGACGAAGCCGAAGACGTCGGCGCCCGATCCCCCCGTCACGGTCGAGGCGCCGGAACCGCCGATGAGCGTCGAGGCGCCGCTATTCATCGTAATCACCGCCGTACCGGTATTGCCGAGTGGGTTGGTGAAGTATTGCTGCGGCTGGGTGCCGGTTCCGCCCAGCAGGGTAGAATTGCCTTCCCCGGCAACGAAAGCTGTGTATCCGGTATCGGCATTGGTGCCGATTTCCAGGCTATCGCCTGACCCGCCAATCAAAAGAGACGAGCCGGGGCCGCTGCCACCTTGCAATGTGACGGCGCCGAAGCCTGCGCCGCCCACGGTCGCAGCGCCTGTGCCGCCGGTGAAGTCGAGTGTACCGCCATCGCCTCCGCCGATCGAAATCGCACCGCTGCCGCCCGTGACTGTGGTGCTGCCGGCGCCCGCATCGACGGTCGCAGACCCGGTAGCGGGGCCCTGAATGACCGCATTCCCAGTGTCGGTATCCAACACCGAGCCGCTGTTCAAACTGGCAGAAAGCACCGTGCCGTTGACGCTGACGGTCGCGCTGCCGGCTTGCTCATAGGCAAAGCCGATATTGGTGAGGACTTCGGTCGCGCCCGCCTGGAGGATGGTGCCATTGACGATGCCACCGAGTGAGACAACCCCGTAGCCGCCGTCCGATACCACTGTCCCGGTGGCCATTCCGCCGGGGAGGACAGTTTCCGTGCTGCCGCCGCCGACGACGATGCCGGACGGGGTATCGCCTTCGGGCAGGATCACACCGCCGGAGGACAGATAGACGTCACCCAGGATCATCGTCTCTGTCGTGCTGGCTGTTGTGCTGCCGCCTGCGGTGTCGGTGGCGGTGATGGTGAAGCTGGTGGTGACGGTGCTGCCGGGGGCGACCTCATGTGCGGTCGGGGTGAAGACCAGGCCGTCGACGGCGGTGGTGACGGCGGCGTCGGTGCCGCTCACGCTATAGACGCCGGTGGCGGCATCATAGCTGCCGCCGGCGAGATTGGAGAGGGTGCCGTTGCCGGCGGCGGAGAGCACGACGGTCACCGTCTCGGTCTGCCCGGCATCGACATCGCTGATCGCAATACCGGTGAAGGGATCGACCGTCGCCTCGTCCGTCGTGGTCTGGCCGGCGACCGCACCGGTGATGGCCGGCGGGTCGTTGACGGCGGTGGCGCTGACGGAGGTTGCGCTGTTGCTGCTGCTGCCGCCCGCGGTGTCGGTGGCGGTGATGGTGAAGCCGGTGGTGACGGTGCCGCCGGGGGCGACCTCATGCGCGGTCGGGGTGAAGACCAGGCCGTCGACGGCGGTGGTGACGGCGGCGTCGGTGCCGGTCACGCTATAGACGCCGGTGGCGGCATTATAGCTGCCGCCGGCGAGATTGGAGAGGGTGCCATTGCCGGCGGCGGAGAGCGCGACGGTCACCGTCTCGGTCTGCCCGGCATCGACATCGCTGATCGCAATACCGGTGAAGGGATCGACCGTCGCCTCGTCCGTCGTGGTCTGGCCGGCGACCGCACCGGTGATGGCCGGCGGGTCGTTGACGGCGGTGGCGCTGACGGAGGTTGCGCTGTTGCTGCTGCTGCCGCCCGCGGTGTCGGTGGCGGTGATGGTGAAGCTGGTGGTGACGGTGTCGCCGGGGGCGACCTCATGCGCGGTCGGGGTGAAGACCAGGCCGTCGACGGCGGTGGTCACGGCGGCGTCGGTGCCGGTCACGCTATAGACGCCGGTGGCGGCATCATAGCTGCCGCCGGCGAGATTGGAGAGGGTGCCATTGCCGGCGGCGGAGAGCACGACGGTCACCGTCTCGGTCTGCCCGGCATCGACATCGCTGATCGCAACACCGGTGAAGGGATCGACCGTCGCCTCGTCCGTCGTGGTCTGGTCGGCGACCGCACCGGTGATGGCCGGCGGGTCGTTGACGGCGGTGGCGCTGACGGAGGTTGCGCTGTTGCTGCTGCTGCCGCCCGCGGTGTCGGTGGCGGTGATGGTGAAGCCGGTGGTGACGGTGTCGCCGGGGGCGACCTCATGCGCGGTCGGGGTGAAGACCAGGCCGTCGACGGCGGTGGTGACGGCGGCGTCCGTGCCGGTCACGCTATAGACGCCGGTGGCGGCATTATAGCTGCCGCCGGCGAGATTGGAGAGGGTGCCATTGCCGGCGGCGGAGAGCACGACGGTCACCGTCTCGGTCTGCCCGGCATCGACATCGCTGATCGCAACACCGGTGAAGGGATCGACCGTCGCCTCGTCCGTCGTGGTCTGGTCGGCGAGCGCACCGGTGATGGCCGGCGGGTCGTTGACGGCGGTGGCGCTGACGGAGGTTGCGCTGTTGCTGCTGCTGCCGCCCGCGGTGTCGGTGGCGGTGATGGTGAAGCCGGTGGTGACGGTGTCGCCGGGGGCGACCTCATGCGCGGTCGGGGTGAAGACCAGGCCGTCGACGGCGGTGGTGACGGCGGCGTCCGTGCCGGTCACGCTATAGACGCCGGTGGCGGCATTATAGCTGCCGCCGGCGAGATTGGAGAGGGTGCCATTGCCGGCGGCGGAGAGCACGACGGTCACCGTCTCGGTCTGCCCGGCATCGACATCGCTGATCGCAATACCGGTGAAGGGATCGACCGTCGCCTCGTCCGTCGTGGTCTGGCCGGCGACCGCACCGGTGATGGCCGGCGGGTCGTTGACGGCGGTGGCGCTGACGGAGGTTGCGCTGTTGCTGCTGCTGCCGCCCGCGGTGTCGGTGGCGGTGATGGTGAAGCTGGTGGTGACGGTGTCGCCGGGGGCGACCTCATGCGCGGTCGGGGTGAAGACCAGGCCGTCGACGGCGGTGGTCACGGCGGCGTCCGTGCCGGTCACGGTATAGACGCCGGTGGCGGCATTATAGCTGCCGCCGGCGAGATTGGAGAGGGTGCCATTGCCGGCGGCGGAGAGCACGACGGTCACCGTCTCGGTCTGCCCGGCATCGACATCGCTGATCGCAACACCGGTGAAGGGATCGACCGTCGCCTCGTCCGTCGTGGTCTGGCCGGCGACCGCACCGGTGATGGCCGGCGGGTCGTTGACGGCGGTGGCGCTGACGGAGGTTGCGCTGTTGCTGCTGCTGCCGCCCGCGGTGTCGGTGGCGGTGATGGTGAAGCCGGTGGTGACGGTGCCGCCGGGGGCGACCTCATGCGCGGTCGGGGTGAAGACCAGGCCGTCGACGGCGGTGGTGACGGCGGCGTCCGTGCCGGTCACGCTATAGACGCCGGTGGCGGCATTATAGCTGCCGCCGGCGAGATTGGAGAGGGTGCCATTGCCGGCGGCGGAGAGCACGACGGTCACCGTCTCGGTCTGCCCGGCATCGACATCGCTGATCGCAATACCGGTGAAGGGATCGACCGTCGCCTCGTCCGTCGTGGTCTGGTCGGCGACCGCACCGGTGATGGCCGGCGGGTCGTTGACGGCGGTGGCGCTGACGGAGGTTGCGCTGTTGCTGCTGCTGCCGCCCGCGGTGTCGGTGGCGGTGATGGTGAAGCTGGTGGTGACGGTGCCGCCGGGGGCGACCTCATGCGCGGTCGGGGTGAAGACCAGGCCGTCGACGGCGGTGGTCACGGCGGCGTCCGTGCCGGTCACGCTATAGACGCCGGTGGCGGCATCATAGCTGCCGCCGGCGAGATTGGAGAGGGTGCCATTGCCGGCGGCGGAGAGCACGACGGTCACCGTCTCGGTCTGCCCGGCATCGACATCGCTGATCGCAACACCGGTGAAGGGATCGACCGTCGCCTCGTCCGTCGTGGTCTGGTCGGCGAGCGCACCGGTGATGGCCGGCGGGTCGTTGACGGCGGTGGCGCTGACGGAGGTTGCGCTGTTGCTGCTGCTGCCGCCCGCGGTGTCGGTGGCGGTGATGGTGAAGCCGGTGGTGACGGTGCTGCCGGGGGCGACCTCATGCGCGGTCGGGGTGAAGACCAGGCCGTCGACGGCGGTGGTCACGGCGGCGTCCGTGCCGGTCACGCTATAGACGCCGGTGGCGGCATTATAGCTGCCGCCGGCGAGATTGGAGAGGGTGCCATTGCCGGCGGCGGAGAGCACGACGGTCACCGTCTCGGTCTGCCCGGCATCGACATCGCTGATCGCAACACCGGTGAAGGGAT
Source organism: uncultured Alphaproteobacteria bacterium (assembly GCA_963834475.1). Taxonomy (GTDB): domain Bacteria; phylum Pseudomonadota; class Alphaproteobacteria; order Acetobacterales; family Acetobacteraceae; genus Acidisoma. Next base: position 259,364 of record CAWIBZ010000007.1, read on the forward strand.
CGACCGTCGCCTCGTCCGTCGTGGTCTGGCCGGCGACCGCACCGGTGATGGCCGGCGGGTCGTTGACGGCGGTGGCGCTGACGGAGGTTGCGCTGTTGCTGCTGCTGCCGCCCGCGGTGTCGGTGGCGGTGATGGTGAAGCCGGTGGTGACGGTGTCGCCGGGGGCGACCTCATGCGCGGTCGGGGTGAAGACCAGGCCGTCGACGGCGGTGGTGACGGCGGCGTCCGTGCCGGTCACGGTATAGACGCCGGTGGCGGCATTATAGCTGCCGCCGGCGAGATTGGAGAGGGTGCCATTGCCGGCGGCGGAGAGCACGACGGTCACCGTCTCGGTCTGCCCGGCATCGACATCGCTGATCGCAACACCGGTGAAGGGATCGACCGTCGCCTCGTCCGTCGTGGTCTGGTCGGCGACCGCACCGGTGATGGCCGGCGGGGTGACCGTCACCGCCACCTGCGTCACGGCGACAGACGAGCTCGCCGCGCCGTCGCTCACGGTCCAGTCGATGGAACGCGATCTGTCGGTACCGCTGGCGGTCGGGTTGCTGTTGGTGGTGCTGAAGGTGACGCTGCTCAGGGCGGTCTGATAACTAGCCAGAGCGGCCTTGCCCGACAGCGTCAGCACACCGGTCTCCGTATTGTAGCTGCCGGTGATGCCGTTCTCGTTGGTGAAATTCAGCGTGTCGCCCGTGAGGAAGCCACTGGTGATGGAGACCGTTGCACTTTCGAGAAAACCACCACTGTCAGGGTCACTAACAACGACAGACAAATCGAGCGCCGGCGGGGTCCCGCCAGCCGTATAGGTCACTGTGCCGGAGGCCAGGATTGTGGGCGCCGTATGCGTTATCCGCAGCATGCTGGTTGCGGGGGCACTGCTGCTGGTGCCGTCATTGACCAACCAGCTGATGGTGCGGCTGGTATCCGTGCCACCGCCGGTGGGATCACTATCCGTCGGGCTAAAACTATAGGTGATCGAGTCGAGCGCCGTCTGATAATGCGCGATGCTCGCCGTGCCGGACAGCGTCATCACGCCGGTCGCGGCGTTATAGCTGCCGGTAATGCCGTTCTGGCTGGTGAAATTCAGCGTATCGCCGCTGAGGAGCCCCGTGGTGATGGCGATTGTCGCACTGGTCAGGGTCGTGCTGGAGGCGTCAGTGATGGTCAGCCCGCTATCGAGCGCCACGCTCGATCCGCCACCGGTAAAACTCGCCGCGCCGCTATCCGCGGTGACGACCGGGGGCGTTGAGGCCTCGGTCCCGGGGATAACGACGAGGGGTTGCGCGCCTGTGCCGCTTGGCACGCTCTGGGTGCTGATGGTGGTGCCGTTGATCGTGCCGAGGGTCGCGCCGCTGTCATTGTCGTAATAGAGCGTGCTGCCGGAGACGAGGAAATCGGAGCCATTGAAATTAGAGGCAATCTCCGTATTGCCGCTACCGCTGGTCGTGTAGAGGTTAAGGACGAGAGTGCTGCCGGAAAAGGCGTAGGAAGTAAAATAGAGTTCATTATTATAGACAACCGGCGTGAAGTTCTGCGAACCGATCGATCCAAAGACCTGCGATACGGTGTTTTCTGTGTTGATACTGAACACGCCCATCGTCGACGACAAAAAATACAGCTGATTATTGGCAACGATGAGGTTGCTGGCACTCAAATAAGAGTTATTAGTGTCTTCCGTTGCAATCGTCGTCGAGGTCGCACCCAGCGACGACGCAGAGGGTGTAAGCTCATCGACAGACGAAGATCCCGAACCATAGTAGAGATGGCCGTTGAAGGCGATCAGCGGCCCCGTCGGCGCATGCGTATTGCCTGTGCCATTGTATTGTTCGGTGATCGTGGTGCCGTTATAGGAGTAGATTGCCTCCGCATGTGTGGTGTCGTCGACCGCCTCGAAATACAAGGTGCCATTGAGCGTGACGAAGTCCTGCGGGTCGTAGCCACCATTCGGGCTGGACGGCTGGACGATGCTGCTGCCGTTGTAGATGGCGAGCGTGGCAGTGTCGAAATTGCCGTCCCCGCTGTTGTTACTGGCCAAGCTGGCCTGGGAGAAGATCAGGTCGCCGTTGTATGAGGTGAGCGGCTGCGGTGCGACCGCATTGTTGCTATCCGCATTGTTATAGACATAGCTGGATGAAGAGGTAATTTGTGTGAAGCTACTGCCATTGTAGCTCCAGATGGCCGAAGTCGTATCATCGGCATTGGCCATGGTAAAATAGACAGTCGTGCCAATGACATAGGCGGAGGTGTTGTAGTAAATCGGGTCCGGCTGGAAGGGCGGCGATGATGAGCTGGTGGCAAGCTAAGTCGTGGTGCTACCGTTGGTGACGACAAGATTGCCATTGCCATCGATATAAAGAAGTTCTGAACCCGACATAGACGCCCCCTCGGCGTGCTGCACTGCATCACTTTAGAATGACAACGCTTCACCAAAGCCAGAGCATTTTCATGCCGATTGTGCAAGGCCTCCGCATGAGGCGGATGTTTTGATACACTCTGTTGCAAACTCTCCGGCCTTGGCCTGATGAGACATAGTCGGTGCAGGATTGGCCTTCTGTGAGGCGACGGCGTTGGCTGGAGGCCATGGGCATTGTCACGGGAGCGGAAAAATCCTGGTCTGGCTGATGCGGAGGCGCGATCATCTTGCCTTTCCGGGCAGGGCAGGGCGGTCATGGAATGGGTGGTGACGCTTGACACCAAGACAGGCTCGGTTGCCCGTTCGGCGACCTGCCCTCGCAGCGTAAAGGCTCCCGACCGGCACCGCGCGACCAGTCAGTCGCGGTGCCCAGCGGAGATCGGCCGCGGTTTGTGGCCGCCCATCTGACCGGGCGCCGCACGTCCGGTCATCCCGAACAACCCAACCAGAAAGCGCCGCCATCGTCACATGGTGGACCTGATTGAGCCTCGACCCCAGGGCCATAAGCCTGAGCGACGCGAGCAATCGGAATGCGCGCGCCTTACGATTGCGGTTTTCCCAGTCCTTGGCCAGGCGCCGGCAGCGGTTGAGCCATGCGGGGGTTCGCTCCCCCCACTGCTTTGGAAGGATACCGAACCCCTTGGCGAGATCGGACGGTTTGACGATCCCAACCTAGACTTGCGGCAGAATGGTCTTCACCGCATTGCGAAACTCCGGTCCCTGATAGCCGCCGTCACGATCCTGGATGTCGGCAGCGTGAACAATCGCCTGCGGCATCAGCCATGTTGTGTCGACAAGACGAAGTCGCTTCTTACCTTTGATTTTTTGCTACGCGTCGTCGGCGTACGGCAATTTTCTCATACCGAAGAGCCACGCTTCGCATATGGCCGATAAATGGGCTGCCACATATAGGCGCGGATCGCCGTTTCGAGGTCGGCCTCGTCGCGACGTTCGGCAACCCCGTCTAATTGGGCCTGCCGTGCGACGGCGACCGCAACTGCAACCGCAACCTCCCGGAGTTGGCTCACCGGCGGCAAAAGCCTTCCTTTGGCGTCGGTCACTGTTGGCGACAGTGCAGCAACGACCTTGCCGGCTACCATGAACATCGCATCAGTGACACGCGTTGCGCCGACCACCCGGGCGCCCAACCCAACACCAGGGAAGATATAGGAGTTGTTCGTCTGATTGCCTGGGATCTCAACACCGTTCCATGTGACCGGTTCAAACGGGCTTCCCGTACCGATCAACGCGCGGCCATCCGTCCAGGTGATCAATTGCTCCGGGGTTGCTTCGCTCCGCGACGTCGGATTCGACAACGGGAAAATGATCGGGCGCTCGACATGCTGTGCCATCATCCGGACCGAGGGCTCCGTAAAAGCGCCCCCGATACCGGAGACACCGATCAGCACGGTGGGTTTTGCGTTCAGCATCACGTCGAAGAGTTCAATCCTGCCCGGCGTCTGCAATGTCCAACCGGCAACCGCGTCCGCTTTTTGCACAAAGGGCTCCTGCACAGACGTAATATTGTCCATGCCCTCGACGAGCAGCCCGTTCCGGTCAATTGCGTAAAATCTGGTCCGGGCCTCCTCTGGGCTTGCACCCTGTTCGATCATCCCCCGCAGCAGCAGCGACGCGATTCCGCAGCCGGCGGAACCGGCTCCCACAAGAGCGATACGCTGCTCGGTCAGAGGCACGCCGGTGACATTGATGGCAGCGAGCAGCGTGGCAAATGCGACCGCAGCGGTGCTCTGGATATCATCGTTGAAGGTCAGCAGTCGATCCCGATAGCGCTCCAGCAATCTGCCCGCATTAACGCCGGCAAAATCCTCCCACTGGAGAAGCACATTTGGCCAACGCTCGACGACCGCGGTTACGAACTCCTCGACAAAGGCGTCATAATCGGCACCCGTTATGCGTTCGTGGCGCCAGCCAATATAGAGCGGGTCCGCCATGCGCTCCTGGTTATTTGTTCCGACATCCAGAAGGATAGGCAACGTCTCTTCGGGATGAATCCCGGCGCATCCGACGTACAGGGCCAATTTGCCGATCGATATCCCCATGCCGCCGGCGCCCTGGTCGCCAAGGCCCAGTATTCTTTCGCCATCACTGACGACAATGGTACGAACACGGTCGAACCGGGGGTCCGAAAGGATTTCGCGAATGCGATGCTTATTCGGATAGCTCAAAAACAAGCCCCGCGGTCGACGCCAGATTTCGCTGAAACGCTGGCATCCTTCCCCGACCGTAGGCGTATAAACCAGCGGCAGGAGCTCCTCCAGGTTGTTCACCAGAACCGAATAGAACAGTGTCTCATTTGTGTCCTGAAGGTCGCGCAGAAAGGCATAGCGCTCGAAATCGGTCTTGAAAGCCCGTAGAACCTTCATCCGGCGCGTGGTTTGATCCTCCAGTGTCCCGATCGCCGGCGGGAGCAAGCCGTGCAAATGAAAAAGGTCGCGCTCCGCCTCTGTAAAGGCGGTTCCTTTGTTGAGCATGGGCTGATTGATCAGATCATAACTCATCAGATCCGTTTGAAGTGGGCTCTCGACGTTAGATACGATTGTCATTCTAAACTCCTGCATGATTGGTTGGGGCTGATTGGCAATAGTCTGCGTCGGCGGCGGATTCCGGCCCGCCCATGCCGGTCTCGGCCATCGCGAGTGGAGCCGCAAACCTCAGCACCGGCACGCACACGCGACCGCAAGTGAGCAGGCCATTGGTCAGTCCAAAGTCGCGGGGGCAGTGGTCTCCAACGCAGGTGACGACGCTATTGGCCTTCGCCCCGAGCATCCATGGAAACTGGTCTGGAAACATCGTCATGACGCAGCCACCACCGCGCGGCGATCACGCGCCGTCCGCATGAACCTATTCCTTTATCCTGAAGAATTCGATTTTTTTCGTGCAGAGTCTCTGGGTCCGACCACCTCTTTAGCCGTCCCCCTCTTTAGCCGTCCCGCGTGAGCAATGCGGCCGAGACCAAATCATCTGCGCCGGTCAGAGATCAGTCGCGCTCCGCGGTGCGCGGTCAGGTAGCTCCAGAACCACTCGAAAGCGACAATGATTCGGCTTCGGAACCCGATGAGAAACCAAATATGCGCGACAGACCAGATAAGCCACCCGATGAAGCCTTTCAGCCGGATCTTCCGTAGCGACACGACGGCGGATTTCCGCCCGACCATCGCGAAGTCTCCGGCGTGACTGTAAACAAATGGACCCGGTGGCCGCCTGCCTGTCACCCGGCTGGTAACAAGCTTGCCGACATAGCGGCCCATCTGCTTTGCCGCTGGCGCCACGCCCGGCACGGTGCGTCCTCTACTGTCCGTGACTGCCGCGGTATCTCCGATCACAAACACCTCGGGATGACCGGCCACCGAAAGGTCAGACTTGACGTGCGCGCGGCCCGCACGGTCGCGGTTTGTGTCCAGCCAGGTCGCAACCGGTGACGCCGTCACGCCAGCCGCCCAGATTATCGTGCTTGCATCGATACGTTCATTGTCGTTGACCGTGACGCCGTGTTCATCGCATTCGGTGACCAAGGTACCGGTCCGGACTTCGACGTGCATGGACTTAAGCGAACGCCGTGTTGCTTCGGACAAGGATTTCCGGAAAAGCCGCGAGAAGCCGGGGGCCGGCTTCAATCAACACGATACGGGCGGTCTTCGGATCAATCTTGCGGAATTCGAACGACAAGGTGCGATGGGACAACTCCGCCACGGCGCCCGCCATCTCGACGCCTGTCGGTCCGCCACCGACCACAACAGTCGTCAGCTGGGCGGCCTTTTCATGCGACTCAGCCATAAGTTCGGCGTGCTCGAAGGCTGACAATAATCTCTGCCGCAAAGACGTTGCGTCATCGATGGTTTTGAGGCCCGGCGCGTGGCGTTCCCACTCTCCTCGGCCGAAGTAGGAATGGCTGGCCCCGGTCGCAAGGATAAGAAAATCGTATCGAATGATCGCAGTACCATCTGTGACAGTTTGCGCGCTGAGATTAATCCCGCTGATCTCAGCCAACAGGACAGTAATGTTCTTCTGGTGTCGGAACATAGAGCGAATGGGCCAGGCGATGTCACCGGGGGACAAGGCCGCAGTCGCCACCTGGTATAGGAGCGGCTGGAACAGATGGAAGTTTCGGCGGTCAATCAGTGTAACATCGACATCGGCGTTCCGCAGCGCTCGCGCGGCCTCAATCCCTCCGAAACCCGCTCCCACGATGACAACGCGTGGGCGATGGCGCCCCTCCCGCGGCCGGCCAACTCTGGACGGGTCTTCTCTTTCGGGGATTTGTGCCAGTTCCGAGCTGTTCTCCTCATATGGGGCAGTCGTCGTCAAACGGCGGTCAAGCACATGCGGCTCGTTCATTGCAACTCCTTGTCGCTGGCGGGCGGAGCCAAAGGGGAGGGGGCGCCACCCCCACTGCGATAGCCAAGCGGCGGCTCAGGTCGGATAGGCGGAACGACCCGCGCGGCCCCGCACGCCTGGACGATCGGCTTCAGGTGGCGACGTAGGGCTTGACCATTTTTGTCGGATCCACCACACGGTCGAATTCCTCGGCGCTGACGAAGCCGAGTTCCAAGGCCGCTGCCCTGAGGGTGAGATCGTGATCCGTGGCATGGTGCGCGATCTGGGACGCCTTGTCGTAACCGATCACCGGCACAAGGGCCGTCACCAGCATCAACGAGCGCTCCACATATTCGGCGATCTTCTTCCGGTTCGGCTGCGTTCCTTCAACCAGGTATTTGCGGAAATTGGCGCAGCCATCGGCCAGGAGGGTGATCGACTGGGCAATGTTGAAGATCATCAGCGGCTTGTAGGCGTTCATCTCGAGGTAACCGCTGGCACCGCCGAAACCGACAGCGACATCGTTCGCCATGACCTGCACCGCAAGCATGGTCAAAGCTTCAGCCTGGGTCGGGTTGACCTTGCCGGGCATGATCGACGAACCGGGTTCGTTCTCCGGGATCAGCAGCTCGGCGAAGCCGGCGCGCGGACCACATGAAAGCAGCCGGATGTCATTGGCGATCTTGTAGAGCGAACAGGCCAGCGTACGCAGCCCGCCCGAGAGTTGCACCAGTGCATCATGCGAGCCCTGCACGGTGAATTTGTTCGGGGCGCTGATGAACGGCAAACCCGTCGAGCGGGCGATTTCGGCGGTGGCGGCTTCCGCGAAGCCGGGGACCGCGTTGATGCCTGTGCCAACGGCTGTTCCGCCAAGGGCAAGGTGATAGACGCCCTTCAGAGCATCGTTGATGCGATCCAGGTCGTCCGACAGCATGCCCGCGTATCCGGACCACTCCTGACCGAGCGTCAGAGGCGTTGCATCCTGCATATGCGTACGGCCGATTTTGACGATGTCATGCCATTCCGTTGCCTTGACCATGATCGCATCGCGCAACTCGGTGACAGACGGGACCAGATGCTGTGTGACATGCACGGCCGCGGCGATATACATCGCCGTAGGGAAACTGTCGTTTGATGACTGCGACATGTTGACATGGTCATTTGGATGCACCGGCGCCTTGCTGCCGAGCGCGGTACCAGCAAGCTGGCAGCATCGGTTCGAAATGACCTCGTTGACATTCATGTTGAATTGCGTGCCGCTTCCCGTCATCCACACATGCAGCGGAAACATATCGAGATGCTGGCCGGCGAGAAGCTCATCGCAGACCTGAATGATCAGACCATGGATGACGTCGTTCAGGCGACCACTGGCATGGTTCGCGGTTGCCGCCGCCCGCTTTAGAATGGTGTAAGCGCCGATCATTTCCCGTGGCATAAGATCATGGCCAATGCTGAAGTGTTCCAGCGACCTCTGGGTTTGTGCGCCCCAAAGCTTGTCTGCGGGGACCTCCACCGTTCCTAAGCTGTCGGATTCCAGGCGTATGTCTGACACTTTAATCTCCAACGTGGTTTTCAGTCTGAGGCGAGGTGATTGCTTCTGTCACGGCCTCCCGGATGCCTCTCCTGTGACTGGGTGAGGCGTCTCAGGTGGTTAGCCGCCTTCGAGTAGACAAGAGGGACCGCCCAACCCACTGCTGCCAGCAGAACCACGGCAAAATACAAATAATCCTGACAACATCTACATCCGACGTTTGTGGTGATTTTAGGTGGCAACGCACTATCGACAACGTTGCCTGGCCGATCCATGGACGGAGCGGCCACCGCGCCGGGTAAGGTACTGACGATGCCCCCTGCGCGGCGGACAGTAGCGATAACGGCAGACGCGCATTTTGCATGCGGCTTTCCGAAGGCATTCGGAGCCAACACACTCGTCAACGTTCTGGTCTACCTTCACGGCGAAGCGCACAGCGCTGATATAGTCCTCTCCGCTACGCGAGCCGAAGAATCGTCTTCGGCAATCGAGATCACAGGACTGTTTTGCACTTTTTGCGGCTCCTTACCCTGTGAGCGAGACTAAAGCCGCAATATGGCCCCGAGCTATTACACGCGGGGAGCGGGGCGATATACTTGCAGAAACTTCTCTCGCCCGGCGGTCGTAATGAGATCGAACAGCAGGATAGAAGTCTTATACATAAGCTTAGAACAGGCGCTCCATCTTGGTGTCATCTGCGGCGAACCGGTCAATCAGGCTCGCTCCATTGTTCGGCCACTGTTCATGGGGCACAATGCTTTGGTTGGCGGCAAACCTGCGATGCTTCCATGCAGCGTGAGTTGTGCCGAGGTCGCTGAGCTGCCACTTTGCCTACTCAGCCAGGAGATACGAAGCCCGTTCAAGGTCGACGGGGCGTTTCAGGGAGCGGGAGTGAGGTCGGGGGTCATGTGGATGATCCGCGACCCAAACCCAAAGGTTGCAACAGAACCGGCGATGGAGCTTTGGCTGCGGCGCTCCCGCATTGCCTCGCTCCGAGGCGAACGGCGCCACGCTACTATCTTCGGCGCTGTCAAGCAGCCCACGTCTCGTCATGGCGACCGCTCCCTCGGTCCAACCGGGCTAGAATCGTTCGGCGATCCCAGCCCGATTTCCTTCGTCTGCCGGCGGGCGCGGTGCATAGGCAACACGCCCGCGGTCGCCCCTGTCCAACCGGGTTGCGGCCTGGCTAGCCCGACCACTTCCAGTTGACGATGTCCGGCGGATCGATCCCCTCCCGATAGGCGTAGTGTCGGCAATCAAGCTGCTGGTTCTTCAGCGTGTCGCGCGCATGCGCACCACGTACTCGTAACGAGGGCACGCGGTCTATCGCGTCCATCGCCAAGGTAAAGCGGTCGACCTGATTTTGAATCGCCAGCTCCATAGGCGTGTTGATATTGCCCTTTTCCTTATAGCCCCGGACGTGAATGTTGTTGTGATTGGCGCGCCGGTAGGTCAAGCGATGGATCAGCCAGGGATAGGCGTGGAAATTGAAAATAACCGGCTTGTTCGGCGTGAACAGCGCATCGAAGTCGCGGTCGGAAAAGCCGTGCGGATGCTCGGTGTCCGGCAACAACCGGAATAGATCGACCACGTTAACAAAGCGCACCTTCAGATCGTGGAAATGGAGCCGCAGCAACTCCGTTGCAGCCAAAGCTTCCATTGTTGCGACGTCTCCACAGCTCGCCATGACGACCTCCGGCTCGCTATCCTGGTCACTGCTCGCCCATTGCCAGATGCCGGCGCCCTTCGTGCAGTGCCGCACAGCTGCGTCTATATCGAGGTAGGACAAATGGGGCTGTTTGTCTGCCACGATAACGTTGACGTAGTTTTGGCTTCTCAGGCAGTGATCCGCGACGGACAGAAGGCAATTGGCGTCGGGAGGTAGATAGATGCGCGTCACTTCCGGACTTTTATTCGCGACGACGTCAAGGAAGCCAGGGTCCTGGTGCGTGAAGCCGTTATGATCCTGCCGCCAGACCGTCGAGGTGATCAGAAGGTTGAGCGACGAGATGTCGGCGCGCCAGGAAAGTTCGCGGGATTTGTCCAGCCATTTGGCGTGCTGGTTGAACATCGAATCGATGACATGGACGAACGCTTCGTATGTCGAGAAGAAGCCGTGCCGTCCGGTCAGCAGATAGCCCTCGAGCCAGCCCTCTAGCGTATGCTCGCTGAGCATCTCCATGACGCGTCCGTCAGGCGACAATTCGCCACCATCCGCGTCTTCGGCAAAATACTCGCCAAGCCAGACCTTTTTGGTTGCCTCGTAAATTGCGGTTAGGCGGTTGGACGCATTTTCGTCGGGACTGAAGACCCGAAAGTTGTGCGGGTTATTGCGGGCGATGTCACGCAGGAACTGGCCAAGTATCTCTGTGGGTCCAACCGCAGCCGTTCCCGGCTGCATCCGCCTTGACCGCATAGGTCGCGGAAATCCGGCATGCGGAGCGATTTACGCAATTGGCCGCCATTTGCATGCGGGTTGAGGCTCATGCGGCGCGTCCCTTGCGGGGCAAGCTCGCGGAGCTCCGACATCAACCGTCCCTCGGCGTCAAACAGCTCCTCGGGACGGTAGCTTCGCAGCCAGGATTCCAGCTGACGGAGGTGCTCGGGCTTCTCATGCAATCTCCGCCAGCGGGACCTGATGCGCGCGCCAGAACCCCTCGACCTTGTGGCCATCGACCTCCTTTGGGCCCGTCCAGCCTTTCAGGCTGCGCAAGATGATCATCGGCCAACGCGGCCGCGTTGCCCGATCTGCGGTTCCGGCACGCGCCTCCGCCTGAATGCGGCGAATTTCCTGAATGCAATGCTCGAGCGTGGCCGCGACCGCCTGATGCATCGTCTCCGGATCCGAACCCTCGACGAAAAATGGCTCGTAACCGTAGCCACGGAAGAGATGCTCCAGCTCTTCGTGCGAAACGCGGGCGAGGATCGTCGGGTTGGCGATCTTGTAGCCATTGAGATGCAAGATCGGGAGAACCGCGCCGTCGCGCACCGGGTTCAGGAATTTGTTCGAGTGCCAGGCGGTCGCGAGCGGTCCGGTCTCCGACTCTCCGTCTCCGACCATCACCGTGACGATCAGGTCCGGATTGTCGAATGCCGCGCCATAGGCATGTGACACCGAGTAGCCGAGTTCGCCCCCCTCATGGATCGAGCCGGGCGTCTCCGGCGTGCAATGGCTGCCGATCCCTCCAGGGAAAGAGAATTGCTTGAAGAGGCGCTGTAGCCCATCTGCATCCTCGGAGATATCGCTGTAGATCTCCGAATAGCCGCCTTCCAGATAGGCATTGGAAATCAATGGCCGGAGCGCCGTGGCCGGGACCCGCAAGGAAAATGGTATCAAGATCATACTTTTTGATCAGTCGGTTAAGATGAATATAGATGAGGCTCATTCCGGGATCGGAACCCCAGTGACCCAGTAGGCGGCGCTTGGTGTGCTCGGCTCCAGCGGCTCGCGGAGAAGCGGATTGTCTCGCAGATAGATCATGCCTGCCGATAGGTAGAGTGACGCATCCCAGTAGCGTTGCATGCGCTGCAGTTCCTCGGGCCTCAAAGGCAGCCCACTGACGCTCGAGCGCGCAGGCCCATAGGCGCTGATAGATTGAGATTTTGTGTCAGCCGCATCGGAGACCATGTTTACCTCCAAGATTGTTTGTTCGAACTATATCGAGATAATTGAAATGTTCCTATATCGTATGGACGCCACCGACACTGGGCGCCGCCAACTTATACCAGCTCGCGATGAGGGCGACTCAAAGGGCTTGACCGACGCGAGTGGGTTCTGATTTTAGGGGAGGCGAACGAGAGAGGTTCGCCATGACCACACCGCTGCGAGGCGATTACGATGCGCCCGGGCTGCGCGCCGAGGCCCGGAAGAGCAAGGATGCCGGACAGGCGCGTCGGCTTCTGGCCCTGGCCGCCATCTATGACGGTGCGTCGCGCACGGAAGCGGCCGCGATCGGTGGCGTGACGCTGCAAATCATCCGCGACTGGGTGCTGAAGTTCAACGCACGCGGTCCGGACGGTCTCGTTGACGGTAAAGCGCCAGGCAAGCCATCGCGACTGAACGATGCACAGCGCGCGGCACTCGCGGCGATCGTCGAGAGCGGTCCCATCCCAGCGGTCCATGAGGTCGTCCGGTGGCGGCTTATCGATCTGTGCCGGTGGGTCTTGGAGGAGTTCCGCGTCGTGATGTCCATGCAGACGATGAGCCGCGAACTCCGGGCCATGAAGTATCGAAAGCTGTCGGCCCGACCGCGCCATCATGCTCAAGCCGCCGGCGCGGTCGAGGAGTTTAAAAAAAATGGCCCGCCACTCTGGACCAGATTGCCCGCAAGGAGGGCATCGATCGGGACAAGATCGAAATCTGGTTCGCGGATGAGGCCAGAGTAGGCCAGAAGAACAAGATCACCCGTCGTTGGGCCTTGCGCGGAACGCGGCCGGTCGCGGCTCGCGACCAGCGCACGGCGTCGACCTACATTTTCGGAGCGATCTGCCCCAAGGACGGCAAGGGCGCCGGGTTGGTGCTGCCGAAATGCAATAGCCAAGCGATGATCCTTCATCTCGCCGAGATTTCCGTCGCCGTCGCGTCAGGCGCACATGCCGTGGTCCTGCTCGACCAGGCCGGATGGCATCTTTCCTCAAAACTCCTCGTGCCAGCAAACATCACGCTCGTGCCGCTGCCCGCCAAGTGCCCCGAACTCAATGCGATCGAGAACATCTGGCAGTTCATCCGCGAGAACTGGCTCTCCAATCGCGTCTTCCACAGCGGCGAGAATGTCGTCGATCATTGTTGCGACGCCTGGAACAAGCTGATTGATCGACCCTGGTGTATCATGTCGATCGGCTTGCGAGACTGGGCACACCGGTTCTAGTCAACAAGAACTGGTATTATTGTCGCTGGAATAATAGACGGCGCGTCAGGTTGAGCCGCCGCCGTCGACAAACGTGATTACGCAGCCATCGCCAGGCCGATGACTTCGGCTAAAATAGCCAATGCTTGATCGTAGCCGGGACCGATACTCTGCAGCGGTGCCCTGGTCGGGGTGGTGGGTAAAAACTTGGCGATCCGACCGTGGATCGACAGCAACCGCCGTACCTCCCCGGCGACGTGAAATGTCGGGACCATATCGATAGGTCGTAGACTTCCGTCTAAGCCTTGAGCTAGGCTAAGGCGATTGGCGGAACACGCGTACGCAACACACAAACCTCAGCCGGACCGAGGCCGATAGGGTCGCCATCGGGTGGCTTTGATGCACATGCTGCGGCGGCTGACCTTTATCTCGGCTGACCTTCATTTCGCATGTACAGAGAGAGGAGCGCACTGAATGAGCGCCGAACATCAGGGCATCCCGAACTGGGGTCATTTAGGTCCGATTGCGGAATATTGGTTGGACGCTTGGCAACGCGCCATTCTGACCATGGATGTGTTGCGCGAACGTGGCAATGGGTATCTGGCGCACAATGCCAAGCCTGCGCCACATGTGCTCGACTTCCAACCGGAACTCGTCTGTGACGGCCGCACCTTGGCGCGCCCGGTGAACTATGCCTTGACCCGGATTATTCCGCCACGGGATAAGAGCCCGGATCCCGCCAAGCCGCCCTTCATCATTGTCGATCCGCGTGCCGGTCACGGTCCGGGCATCGGTGGAATGAAGGCAGAGAGCGAAATCGGCGTGGCTCTCGCCGCTGGCCATCCCTGTTATTTTATCGGATTTTTGCCTCATCCGGTTCCCGGCCAGACCGTTGAAGACGTCTGTCGTGCGGAGGCGGCGTTCGTGAAGCTGGTCACCGACCGACATCCGCTTTCCGAAGGCAAGCCGGTCATAATCGCCAATTGCCAGGCCGGTTGGCAGGTCATGATGATGGCCGCTGTCAATCCCGGCTTGGTCGGGCCGGTCCTGCTGGCGGGATCGCCCCTCTCGTATTGGGCCGGGGTGCGGGGAAAAAATCCGCTGCGCTACCTGGGCGGCGTGCTCGGCGGCACCTGGCTGACCGCGCTGGCCGGCGACCTCGGGCACGGCACCTTTGACGGCGCTCACCTTGTGAGCAACTTCGAATCCCTCAATCCTGCCAATACGCTTTGGCAGAAGCCTTACAATGTCTACGCGAAGATCGATACGGAATCCAAGCGCTTCCTTGATTTCGAGACCTGGTGGGGCAGCCCGGTTCTACTCAATGCCCAGGAAATGCAGTGGATTGCCGACAATCTGTTTGTCGGCAACAAACTCGCCAAGGGCGAACTCCGGACTTCGGACGGAATCCGGATCGATCTGCGCAACATCAAGTCGCCGATCATCGTGTTCTGCTCCTGGGGCGACAATATTACGCCGCCGCAGCAGGCGCTTGGCTGGATCACCGACCTCTATGACCATGAAAGCGAAATCACGGCCAACGGCCAGACCATCGTCTATTCCCTGCACAAAAGCATCGGCCATCTCGGCATTTTTGTCTCCGGCAAGGTTGCCACAAAAGAGCACGACCAGTTTGCCGCTTGCATGGATATGATCGATCTGATGCCGCCCGGACTATACGAGGCGGTTCTGACCGATGTGGACGAAGAAACCGACAACAGGGGGCTGATTTACGGAAACTACCTGATGCGGTTGGAGGTTCGTACGCTGGCCGATATTCGTGCACTCGGCCATAACAGTGACGAGGATGAGCGGTGCTTTGCGGCGGCGGCCCGCCTGTCGGACATCAACCTGGCATTGTACGAAACGCTGATGGCGCCCTTGCTGCGGCCGATGGTCACGGAACAGGCGGCGGATGCGATGCGCAGGCTTCATCCAAGCCGGCTGCGTTTTGCGGCTTTTTCCGACCAGAACCCGGCCATGGCCCCTGTCAGGGCTTTGGCCAACATCGTGCGCGATGCGCGCCAGCCGGCGGATCCGGACAATCCCTTCCTGGCCATGGAAGGCACGCTGTCCTCCTGGATCGCATCCTGGCTGGAGCAATGGGGACAAATCCGTGACAATGCGATGGAGTCGATGTTCCTGGAATTCTACGGTTCGCCGCTGGTTCAGGCGACCTTGGGCATCGGCCACGCCGATTCCCCCGCACAGCCGCACATCGAACGCGATTTGGCGCGTGAAGCGGCCGCAGCACGGATGCGCGCCGAGCTTGAGCATAAGTTCGAGGCCGGGGGGCTTGACGAGGCAATAGTGCGGGTGCTGATCTATGTGCGCCTGCCTCAGGGTAGTGTTGATGAACGCGGTTTCGCCATGCTTAAGATCATCCGGGGCGAGCGGCCGCCGGACAAACGCAAATCCTGGACACAAGACAAGACTATGGTGCGTGAGCAGTTCTTGCTGGTCTGCCTTGACGCGGAACGCGCCATCGGGGCGCTTCCGCACCTGCTACCTGACAACGCCGAACAACGCAGAAAGGCGCTGGAAATCCTGCATCGTGTCATCGGGGCGCGCGGTGCCCTGCCGGACGAAGGCAAGCGCCGCCTTGCCAGGATCGAAGCCATGTTCGCCATTGCATCTCAACAAACAGCGACGGAAGAGGTGGTCAATGTCTGACCCGGTGGCGGCAACGGCGCGCCCTCATGAGAAATACGAGCGACTGGTGGCGGCGGCGCAGAAGCTCCCGCCTGTTTTGACCGCCGTGGCGCATCCCTGCGACGATGTTGCGCTGCAAAGCGTGGTCGAGGCGGCGCGGCTGGGGCTGATCCGGCCGATCCTGGTCGGTCCGCCCCGGCGTATCCGTGACCTCGCGGCGCATGAGCAAGTCGACCTGAGTTCATTCGAAATCGTCGAAGCCGAGCACAGCCACGCCTCGGCCGAAAAAGCCGTCGACCTGGTCAAGCAGGGTCGGGCCGAAGCCTTGATGAAGGGCAGCCTTCACACGGACGAGTTGATGGGTGCTGTGGTCGCGAAAGACGCAGGCCTGCGCACCGCCCGCCGCATCAGCCACTGTTTCGTCATGGACGTGCCGGGCCATAGCGACGCGTTGATCATCACCGATGCCGCGGTGAACATCGCGCCGACCCTGGAAGACAAGGTCGATATTGTGCAGAACGCGATCGACCTTGCGCATGCTCTGGGGGTTGATGAGGTACGCGTCGCAATCCTGAGCGCGATGGAAACGGTCAATCCCAAAATCGCCTCGACGATCGAGGCCGCGGCTTTGTGCAAGATGGCGGATCGTGGACAGATCACGGGTGCCATGCTGGACGGCCCGTTGGCCCTGGACAATGCAATCAGCCCTGAAGCTGCCGGGGTCAAGCACATCGTGTCGTCGGTCGCCGGCCGGGCGAATGTGCTGGTGGTGCCGGATCTGGAAGCGGGGAATATGCTGGCGAAAAGCTTGTCGTTTCTCGCGGGCGCCGACGCCGCGGGGATTGTGCTGGGCGCCCGCGTTCCGATCATCCTGACCAGCCGCGCAGACTCGCTGCTCACGCGGCTTGCATCATGTGCCGTCGCCGTTTTCGTCGCGGCCGTTGCCCGAACGCGCGCGGCCGCGGCCATCCGGTAAAGGACGCATCATGACCGATTCCATCAGGCCAGTGCTCACCGGACAGCGGGCGCTCGTCGTCGGCATCGCCAATGACCAGTCGATCGCCTATGGCTGCGCGAAGGCCTTCCGCACTGCCGGAGCAGATCTGGCGATAACCTGGCTCAACGAAAAGGCCCGGGCTCACGTAGAGCCGCTGGCTCGGGAGATGGACGCAGCGATCGCAGCACCGCTGGATGTCTCGGTCCAGGGTGAACTCGAAGCGGTCATTGACACTATTCGTGAGCGCTGGGGCAGGCTCGATATCCTGGTCCATTCGATTGCCTTCGCGCCGAAGCAGGATCTGCAAGGTGGCCTGCTGGAGTGCTCCGCGGAGGGGTTTGCCAAGGCCATGGACATCTCCTGCCATTCCTTCATTCGGATGGCGAGGCTCTCCGCCCCTCTCATGACCGAAGGCGGGACGATGTTTGCGATGAGCTATTACGGGGCCAATCGCGTCGTTCCAAACTACAATGTCATGGGTCCCGTGAAGGCGGCGTTGGAAGCGGCATGCCGGTACCTGGCGTTCGAGCTCGGCCCGAAAGGGATCCGGGTGCACGCCATTTCACCCGGTCCTCTCAAGACCCGCGCTGCTTCAGGGCTCAAGAATTTCGAACTGCTGCTGACCGAGGCGGCACAAAGGGCGCCGCTGGGCCAACTGGTCGACATCATGGACGTCGGGTACGCCTGCGCATATCTGGCGACCCCGTTTGCGCGCCGGATCACCGGCGGGACCGTTTATGTGGACGGTGGCGCCAACATCGTGAGCTGAACAGGTCAGGATCGGGGCAAGCAACAACCGCGAAAGGGACCCGCCAATGCCGACCCCCATCGCTGTGCTCAATGCGGGATCGTCAAGCATCAAATTCGCTGTCCGCGATGCCGAATCCGATAACAGGTTGCTGTTTCGTGGGCAGGTCGAAAAGATCGGGGTGGCGCCCCACCTGCAAATACGCGACCCCGATGGGACTGTCATCGCTGATCGCGACTGGGCGGCTGCAGCATTCGACCATGCGGCTGCGACTGAGGCGATCATACGGCATTCGATCGAGTTGCTCGGCGGCCAGCGCGTCACCGCGATCGGGCATCGCATTGTCCACGGCGGCCGGACATACGCCACCCCGGTCGTGATCACGCGGGATATCCTGTCCGACCTTGCACAATTGGAGCCGCTGGCGCCACTCCACCAGCCGCATAATTTGGCGCCAATCCGCACCATTGCCGAACAAGCACCGCACATCACACAGGTCGGATGCTTCGACACGGCATTCCACCGCGGTCAGCCGCATGTCGCGCAAGCCCTCGCGCTACCACGCAGGTTCACGGACGATGGTGTACACCGCTATGGCTTCCACGGGTTGTCATACGAATACGTCGTCCTGCGGTTGCGCGAGCTTGCCCCCGAGATCGCGGGTTCGCGCCTCATCATCGCCCATCTCGGAAACGGGGCCAGCCTGTGCGCGGTCCGTGAGGGCCGCAGTGTGGCCAGCACGATGGGCTTTACGGCGGTCGATGGGCTGATGATGGGCACGCGATGCGGCACGCTCGATCCCGGAGTCATCGTCTACCTTATCGATCACTATGGGATGGACGCGCGTGCGATTGAAAACTTGATCTATCATGAATCTGGCTTGCTTGGCGTCTCCGGTATCTCGTCCGACATGCGTGCATTGCGGGAATTGGCCGAACCCGCAGCGGCGGAAGCCATTGCCCTGTTCGTCTATCGTATCGTCAGGGAGATCGGATCGCTGGCGGCCTCGCTCGGCGGAATGGATGCACTCGTGTTCACAGCGGGCATTGGCGAGAATGATGCGGCCACCCGCTCCGCGGTCATCGCCGGCTGCAGCTGGCTGGGCCTGCGGTTGGATGAGAAGCGCAACGCCCGTCCGCCTGGGCGGATCACCACCGATGAGTTTGCGGTTTCGGCCTGGGTCATACCCACGGACGAGGAGATGATGATCGCGCATCATACGGTGCGGTTGTTGCGCGAGAATTCAGCCCTCCCGCATCACACAGGCTGACGCGCGATCTCACGCTGAAGAAGGTCATTGATCCCGATGGAGTGACGGATATGAGCCTTACACGTCGTGCATTGGTGGGTGGAGTGACCATCGGCCTTTTGGAAGCTGCGGCTTTCACTGTTGCTGCCGCTCCGGCAAGCGATCCCAAGGCGGATCAGGCGGCCAAGGCCGCATTGGCAAAACTGCTCTCGGGAAATCCGGCAGCACGCAAGCTTAATCAGACGGCGGTGGCCGTTTTGGTATTTCCGAAGATTGTAAAGGTCGGTTTCCTGTTTGGCGGCGCCTATGGTGAGGGTGCCTTGCTGCAGCGAGGCAGGACAACCGGCTACTACAATTCGGCGGCTGTCTCCTATGGGTTGCAGGCAGGCGCCCAGTGGTTCGGCTATGCCCTGTTTTTTATGAACCAGGCCGCTCTTGCTTATCTCAACTCGTCGCAGGGTTTCGAAATCGGAGTAGGACCCAGTGTGGTTGTTGTCGATCAAGGCCTGGCAAAAAGGCTTACATCCACGACCGTGACGCAGGACGTTTACGCCTTCATCTTCGGCCAGAACGGTCTGATGGCTGGCCTCGGCATCGAAGGCACCAAAATCACCAAGATTTAAGCGTGCGCGGCGCCGATGCGCGGGGTCGGTGCGCGGGGCCGATGTTTGGCGCGTGGCAGAAGGGCCGGTCTGATATGGATGGTGATTGCCCTGTCACTCGGCCGAGTGCTTCAGCGCGACCGGTTTCTGTATCGTCCCCTCGGCAGGTCGACCCGACGAGTGCAAGCGCTCGCGGAGCGACTGGAAGATCACGTACAGCGCCGGGATCGCGAATATTCCGATGAACGAGGCTGACAGCATGCCGCCAAATACCGGCGTGCCGACATCGCGCCGCGCCAGGCGGGACGGACCTTCGGCGATGACCAAGGGCAGCAGGCCAAGGATAAAGGCGAGGGAGGTCATCATCACGGGGCGGAAACGCAGACGAGCCCCCTCGACCGCGGCTTCGCGCAGAGGCAGCCCGGCCGCACGCCGTTCCTTGGCGAATTCGACGATCAATATGCCGTTCTTTGCAGCCAGGCCGATCAGCACCACCATGCCGATTTGCCCATAAAGGTCGAGCGTCAGCCCGGTGATCACAATCGTTGCAAATGATCCAACGACGCCGATCATGACGGACAAAAGCACAGGGATCGGTATGGTCCAGCTTTCGTAGAGCGCAACCAGGAAGAGATAGGCGAACAAAACCGCAAAGCCGAGAATGATCGTCGTCTTTCCTTCGGCACGCTTTTCCTGGAACGATACGTCGGTCCATAGTCCGCGGTATCCGCGCGGCAGCGTCTGCGCCGCGACCTGCCTCCATGGCAGCAAGGGCCTGGCCGGATGAAACGCCCGGAGCGGGGGCACCCTGGATCGTCACGGCAAGGCGGTTATTATACCGGATCAGCACCTGCGGCCCGATCACGGGGCGGGCCTCCACCAGGCTGCGCAGCGGGATCATCTGGCCATCGGCGCTGCGCACATGGATCCGGTAGATATCATCGACGCTGGACCGGTCATCCGCTTCGGCCTGCACCTGAACCTGCCAGGTGCGGCCGAACAGGTTCATGTCATTGACATAGTATCCGCCAAGCGAGGCCTGCAGCGCCTGGAAGATGGCCGATGGATCAACCTTGAGGATCTGCGCCTTGTCCCGGTCGATATCCAGATAGATCGACGGTGTGTTCGCCGAGAAGGTGCTGAACACGCGGCTCAGGCTCGGATTCTGGTTGGCGGCGACCAGCAAGCCGCGCAGCACCTGCGCAAGCGCCTGCGGCGAACTGCCCCCGGTATCCTGCAAGACGTAACTGAACCCGCCACCGGTTCCGAGGCCGATGATCGGCGGCGGAGCGAGCGGTATCACCCTTGCGCTCCGCATCTGGCGGAATTTCGCGCGGCAAGCCGCGTGATGATCGCATTCGCGGATTGGGAGGCGCCCAACCGCTCGCCAAAGGGTTTCAATGATACGATCAGGAAGGCCGCATTGGGCTGGGAATAATTGTCGATGAAGTTCAGCCCGATGGTCGCGGAGTAGTCGGCGACGGCAGGCTCCTTTTTCAAAATGCCCTCAATCTGCCTCGACCACGTTTGTCGTGCGCGCAATGGAAGCAGCCGTCGGGCAGTTGCACGACCACGAAGAAGGCCCCCTGGTCATCCTCCGGAAGAAATCCGGTCGGGGTGATCTTTCCCAAGCCCACGATCCCGGCCAAGGCAATCGCAACCATCACCAGGCCAATGATCGAGATCCGCACCAGACGGGCGACGATCGCGCCGTAGCCATCGCGCACCCAGTCAATCCCGCGCATGAGCGCACCGATCGGGCCGCGGCGCGGCCCGTATGCGGCCGCAGCAGGATAGCGCAGAGCGCCGGCGACAATGTCAGCGCGTTTATGGCCGAGAGCAGCATGGCCACGGCGACCGTGACGGCGAATTGGCGGAACAGTTCGCCGGAAATGCCAGGGATAAACGCCATCGGCACGAACACCGATAGCAAGACAAAGGTGATGGCGATGATAGGCGCGAAAATCTGCTCCATCGCCATTTTGGTCGCTTCGGCAGGCGATAGGTCCGGGATGGTGCTCCATCACCTGCTCGACCGCTTCGACCACGACGATGGCATCATCCACCACGATACCGATGGCCAGCACGATGGCGAGAAGCGAGACGGTATTGGCCGAATAGCCGATCGCATTCAGCACGATGAACGTGCCGATCAGGCTGACCGGCACGGCGATGGTCGGGATCAGCGTGGCACGCAGGTTGCCGAGGAACAGGTAGACGACGAGCACGACGAGCACGAAAGCCTCGATCAGGGTCTTCTGGACCTCATGGATCGTCGCGGTGACGAAGATCGTCGGGTCATAGGTGACTTTCCAGGCGAGATCCTCGGGGAAGTCCTGCGCTGCGTCGGCCATGACCTGCTTGACGCCGCCGAGAGCGGTCAGCGCATTGGCCCCCGGCGCCTGATAGACCGCCATCAGGGCCGCAGGCGCGCCGTTCAGCCTTGTCGAGCGGTCAAGATTGGCCGCGCCCAATTCCAGCCGGGCGACATCGCCCAGGCGCAGGATGGACCCATCGGGGTTGGTCCGGATCACGATCTGCTCGAATTCATCCGCTGAGGTCAGCCGCCCCTTGGTCTGGACGTTGAGCTGCAATTGCTGATCGTTGGCGGCGGGGCGGGCGCCGATCCGGCCGACCGGCGGCCTGCACATTCTGTGACCTGATGGCATTGATGATATCGGCGGACGTCAGGCCGAGGCCCGGTGAGCCGGTCCGTGCGGACCCAGACCCGCATGGAATAGTCCTGCGGTCCGAACAGCGTCGCATCGCCGACGCCCGGGGATGCTCCTGATCTGGTCGAGCAGATTGATCGTCGCGTAGTTGGAAATATATAAGTTCGTCATGCGTCTGCTTCGGCGAATAGAGCGCAATAACCCCAAGCAAAGCGGATGACTGCTTCTTGACCGTGACCCCTGCTTGCGCACATCCTCCGGCAGTTTCGACAGCGCGATCTGTACGCGATTATTGACATTGACGGTATTGATATCCGGGTCGGTGCCCAGTTCGAAGGATACCTTGAGCGAATAGCTGCCGTCATTGCCGCTGACGCTTTTCATGTAGATCATCTTGTCGACGCCGATGATCTGGCTTTCGATCGGCTGAGCGACGGTCGCTTCGACGACGGACGGCGGACGCGCCGGGATAGAGCGTCGTCACCGACACCTGCGGCGGCACGATGTCCGGGTATTGCGCGATCGGGATGACCAGCAGGGACAGCAGGCCGGCGATCACGGTCAGGATCGCGATGACCGTCGCGAGCCGCGGCCGATCGATGAAGATGGCGGAGAACATCGATCATTCTCCCGCCAGCAGCGGTGGCGCCGGGCTGGCAATAACACTCGCCCCTGGACGCAGGCTTTCCATGCCCTGCGACGACCACCTTTTCGCCGCCCTTCAGCCCGTCGTCGACGATCGCATAGGGGCCGGACTCACCGCCCAGCTTCACCCGCGTGACGACGGCTTTGCCGTCCGCAACGTGAAGACATAGGTTCCCTTCTGATCGACAATCAGCGCCGGCTTGCGGCACCAGGACTTTTTCATCAGGCTTTTCGGCCTCGACGGAGACCCGGACAAGCTGGCCATCAATCAGCATGCTTTTCGGGTTGGGTATTGTGGCGCGCACCGTGACCGTGTCTGTCGCGCGATCCACCGTGACAGCGATATAGTCTATCTTACCTGTCTGGTCATAGATCGAGTTATCCGAGAAGCGAAGACGGACAGCCAGAGCGGCATGCAGCGTTTGGCGTTCCTTGCTCGAGGGTCAGGAACATCGCGCTGGCTGACCGGAAACGTCACATACATCGGGTCCCGGCTGGTGATGATGGTCAAAGCGCCGGTATCGGGTCCCACGACATTGCCCCTCGTTACGGCTGGTACGCCCGATCTCGCCGGAAATAGGTGCGGCGATTTCGGTGTAGCCAAGATTGATGGTGGCTGTTTTCAGATTGGCGGCCGCGATGACCACTTCACCCTGCGCGCGGGTCTGAGCCGCGGTACGCTCATCCAGCTGCGAGCGCGGGGCCGCGTTGGTCTTAACCAGTTCTGCGGTCCGGGCCAGCTGCGCTGCCGCGTTGGCAAAATTTCCCTGCGCTTCAAGCAGTGCGCCCTGCGCTTGCTGAACGGCAGCGTCGAAACTGTCTCTCTCGACGCGATAGAGAACATCGCCTTGTTTGACGAAATCGCCGTCCTTGAACAGGATCTCCTGCAGGAATCCGGTGACCCTTGCACGAATCTCAACGCGCTCGATCGCTTCGACGCGGCCGACGAACTCTACTGCTTGGGTGATTGGCCGAAGTTCGGCGACCGTGGTGCTGACTGGGATGGCGCTTGGCGTCTGCGCGAAGCCAGCGGACATGCCCATGAGCAGGCACAATATTGTTCCAGCACCAATCAAAAGACGCATGGCTTTGCCCGTTCTTATGCCACACTAAAACTCTGGGGGTATGGCAACGCTAAAAGTTGGCAAAAAGGCGAGAATGCGTATCTTAGTGCCCAGGTGGATCCGTCTCGCTACCGAGAACGGCCCGTAGACCAAACCGGTTTCGGTCTTGTCTACATGCCGTTCTCCATTGATCTGGAGGTAGTTGGAGCTTGGCCACCTCTATCGCTTTTACGATAAAAATTTCCAAATTGGCGTCGTTTTTCTTATCTCGTCCGCCGATGAGAAACTCCGGCAAGACGTTGGCGTTAGCCAAAATCGACATCGCACGGAGTTTTTCAGAGGAGTGTTACAAACGCTCAAACCAACACTATCGCTGGGATAGAGCTTGCGCAAGTCGTTACGGTGTAGTTCCAGCTCGGTTTTCATAAGAGTGTACGCTACGATCTCAAATCGGGCAGCGCTCGTCAGGCCGCTTCGCTCGATCTCCTGTTCGGCCTCAGTCTGGGGGGGCGCGGCGGCACTGGGGCGTATGATAGGAAACAAGTAGGCATAACCATAACCGTTGTGATACCAAAGCGATACTGGCCGATCGGAGGGCTGGTGCCGGTTCCTGCCAAGAAACTCCGGGAAAGAGTCTGAGCGGCGGGCGAGGGATGTGGGAGGGGGAAAGCCGATGCGTGGTCGTGCCATTGCCGCTTTTCTTCTCGTTACTCTGTGCGCCGCGGCACCGGCGACGGCGCGCGCGTCCCCGCCGACTGAAAGCGCCACGCCGACCCAGGCAACCCGCTTTGCAACGCCGGAGGCGGCCGTTTTGGCCCTTGTTGCCGCCGCACGCGCCGATAACCTGGGCGCGCTGCGCGAAGTGCTCGGGCCGGGCAGCGGCGCGCTCCTGAATTCCGGCGATCCGGTCGCGGACGATCAGGCAAGGCAGAAGTTCGTTGCCGCCTACGATGCCGCGCACGCGCTCGCGCCCGATGCCCTCGGCCACATGGTTTTGACGGTCGGCGACAATGACTGGCCCTTGCCAATTCCGATCGTGAAGGACGCCGGGCAGTGGCACTTTGACAGCCATCTCGGCGCACAGGATCTTGTCGACCGTCGCATCGGCCGTAACGAGATCGCGGCGATCCGGACGGCGCTGGCCTATGTCGATGCGCAGAAGCTGTATTTCGATATGATGGGCGCGGAAGGGCACGCGGCTTATGCGCAGCGCCTCGCCAGCACGCCGGGGCTCCATGACGGGCTCTATTGGCCCGCCGCTGAGGGACAGCCGGAAAGCCCGTTGGAGCCGCTCGTCGACCAGGCGGTGGAGGAGGGCTATCCGGGTGCCAACCTGTCCGGCAAGCCGGTGCCGTATCAGGGCTACTATTTCCGTATCCTGACCGGGCAGGGTGACAGCGCGCCCGGCGGCGCGCTGAATTACGTGGTCGATGGGCGCATGACCAGGGGCTTCGCCCTGGTTGCCTGGCCTGCGACTTATGGCGCCTCCGGCATCATGACCTTTGAGGTCAATCAGGACGATGTGGTGTTCCAGAAAGACCTCGGGCCGGAAACGGCGACGATCGCGCCGAAGATGCGCGTGTTCGACCCGGACCTGAGTTGGGCGCGCGTCGATATCGTCGACCCTTAGCGCGATGCGCGCTGCAATGGACGTGGTGCGGGCGTGGAAAGGTGATTGGTGATGGGCATGATCACGATGTCCTGGCCTTGGTCTGGTCCGGCGCTCCCCGGTTGTCGTGATCGCGCCTGGCCACTGCGTCTCCTGGCCGCGCTTCTGTCGCTCTCGCTGATGATGCCGCCGGATGGGGCCTGGGCCGAAGCCGCTGCGCCGGCACCGGCGCCCGCCCCGGCCGGGGCCACCGCTCAGGCAACACCGGGCGCGTCGACATTCAATCCCGAACAGCTCGACGCCATGCTGGCGCCGATCGCGCTCTATCCGGACGATCTGCTCGTGCAAACGCTGATGGCGGCGACCTATCCCCTGCAGATCGTCGAAGCCACCCGCTGGCTGGAAGAGGATAACAACAAGGCGCTGAAAGGCGATGCGCTGGCCAAGGCGCTCGCGCCGCTGTCGTGGGACCCGAGCGTGAAGTCGCTCGTGCCATTTCCGCAGGTGCTGGCACAATTGGACCAGAATCTCGATTGGACGCAGCAGATCGGCTACGCCATGGCGACCCAGCAGGAGGACGTGCTGGATTCCGTGCAGCGCTTGCGCTTGCAGGCGCAAAATGCGGGCCATTTGAAAACGACCGGGCAGCAGGTTGTGTCGACCCAGGCGGTGATGGACGATCAGGGCCAGCCGACACCCGACCAGACCATCGTCATCCAGCCGGCCGACCCCAAGGTCGTCTATGTGCCGGCCTATAACCCCTCGGTCGTCTACGGCACCTGGCCTTATCCTGCTTACCCGCCGGTCTATTACCCGCCGCCGCCGGCCTATTACCCTGGAGCCGCGCTGGCGAGCGGGATCGCATTCGCGGCGGGCGTCGCGGTTGTCGGGTCACTCTGGGGCTGGGCGGGCGCAAGCTGGGGCCATGGCGGCTGCTGCGGCGGCGGCGGCATCAATGTCAATACGACGCGGTACAACAATATCACCGCGAACAACGTCAGCCGCGGTAATTTCAACGGGAACAGCTGGCGTGCCTCGTCGGCAGGTGCCGGGGGCCGTGCCACGCGTCCGCCGGGTGGCCCGGTGAGGGCGCCCGCCCGCGCCCAAGGCCTGCCGGCCAATGCGGTGGGACGACCGCGTGTATCGGTCCCCAGCAGTGCGGTGAACCGGCCGAATATCGGCAATAGCGCCAGGACAGCGCAGAACCGGCCCGGCGGCACGCAAGGCGCCGGTGGCGCGGCGCGTACCAACCGGCCTGCTGCCGGCAATACCGCCGCCAGAGCACAGGCCACACAAAACAGGCCGGCCGGCGGGCAGGGGGGAAGCCGGGTTGGGGCTGCAAACCGGGCACAACCGGGTGCAGGCGCGGGCGGGCAACGCCCGCAACAACGGCCGCAACAACGGCCCGCGACGCGGGCGGCGCGGCCCGCCGCCAGCAATCGCAGCGCATTCGGCGGCATGAATGACGGTGCCAGGGCCGGGCAGTTCCAGCAACGCGGCTCGCAAAGCCGCGCACTGCAAAGCGCCGGCGGCCGGGGTCAGCGCGGTGGTGGCGGTCGCGGCGGGGGCGCCCGCCGACGCTGATTTGCGCGCTACGCCAGTTCCCGCGGAACGGGTCTCGCGGTCCGAGCGGAACCGATCGAGAGAAGGCTGTTCTTTTTTCGGAAAGGAAGGACTTGCTTCGCATCAGCAACGCCTCCCGCGAGGGGGTATGCTGTTGGCGGCCAAGCTCTCGCCCAAGGCGGGCGCGGGCGGCGCGACGAGGAGCGACGGTCATGCGTAGCCAGATACGCGACGATGGCGCGGCCCACGCGCCCCGCCGCCTGACGGTCAGGATAAGAAATGAGGCCAGAAAACTCGGAGCGATCGTCGTCTATCTCTGGCTCGTTTTTGGCTTGCTTGAGCTGCATGAGATGCTGCTCCGCCGCGAATTGGGCCTTACCTACCAGGTCGAAGGTGTCGCGCTCATCAACGCGCTGGTACTCGGCAAGGTGATGATGACCGCGGAGTACTTCAACCTCGGTGGTGGGGGTCGCGGCGGCCCGCTCATCTACCCGATACTGCGCAAGGCGCTGCTGTTGGCGGTGCTTTTTGTCCTTTTCCATATCCTGGAACGGGCGGTTGTCGGGCTGGTGCGCGGGACGGCGCTGACAACCGGCGTGACGGAGGTCGGCGGCGGCGGCGTGCTGGATCTGTTGGCCGTCGCGGCAATCCTGTTTGTCGCGCTGGTTCCGTATTTTGGCTGCCGGGAAATAACCCAGGCGTTAGGCTGGCCGACCATCCGAAGGTTGCTGTTCGTCGGTTCGAGCGGCAAAGGTAGCGATAGTGTACAATAGCCTCCGCGCGCGTGATCTCCTGATGCCACGTTGCCCCTGTGAACCCGTTTTTTGGCAAAAGGAAATCGTTCGTCTCACGCCGCCTCTGACCTGAAACCCAATCACACACGCGTCTTTTGAGGGGCAGAAAAAAACGTGCGAATGGGTGTATGATGCCACGCTTGTTGGTGGCAATGGCCGGCGCGCCGTCTGTTCCAGTTTCATCACGAGCGTCGCGCTGGCTTGTTGTTTTGAGGCCGGATTAATCAGATCGGATTGGTCCATCTGATCGGGATCTGCTCTAGGCATGCGTTCGATCGCGCTACTCTCACGCGCTACTGACAGGGGCAAGGCATGTGCGCTGCAATCGTGGACGTGGCAGAACAAAGGCGCTTGAACGAGGCGCGTGAAGCGCAGATCCCCTGGAAGAAATGGGGACCTTATTTGAGCGAAAGGCAGTGGGGCACGGTCCGGGAGGACTACAGCGAAAACGGCGACGCCTGGAATTACTTCACGCATGACCAGGCGCGCTCACGGGCCTATAGATGGGGCGAGGACGGGCTCGGCGGGTTGTGCGACGACAAGCAATTTCTGTGCTTTGCGCTGGCGCTGTGGAACGGGCGCGATCCGATCCTGAAGGAGCGCTTGTTCGGGCTCACCAACAACGAAGCAAACCACGGCGAGGATGTTAAGGAATATTACTTCTATCTCGACAGCACGCCGACACACTCGTACATGAAGTATCTCTACAAATACCCGCAGCGCGAATACCCCTACCGCGGGCTGGTCGAAGCCAACCGGACAAGGTCGCGGGAGGAGTTCGAGTACGAGCTGCTCGATACTGGCATTTTCGACGAGGACCGTTACTTTGACGTCTTCGTCGAATACGCCAAGGACGGTCCGGAAGACGTGCTCATCCGGATTACCGTACACAATCGCGGGCCGGACGCCGCCCGGCTGCAGGTCTTGCCGACCTTCTGGTTTCGCAACACCTGGTCGTGGGGTGGGGACGATCGCAGGCCGTCACTGCGCGCCGTGGCGCCGGGCACCATTCAGGCCACGCACTATGAGTTGGGGGACTACTGGCTCCATTGCGATGGCACCCCGGAGTTGCTTTTCACCGAAAATGAGAGCAACGCACAGCGTCTGTGGGGCCAGCCCAACACGTCGCCCTACGTCAAGGATGCGTTCCACGCTTATGTCATTGCCGGACAAAGTGAGGCGGTCAATCCGGCCAAGACGGGCACCAAGGCCGCAGCCCGCTATGTCCTCGATGTGCCCGGCGGCGGCAGCGGGACTGTGCAACTGCGCTTGGCCGCGACCAAGACAGAGGGCCCCTTCATCGGTTTCGCGCAGAGCTTCGATCGCCGTATCTCCGACGCTGACGAATTCTACACGCGCATCGCGCCGAATACGCTGACGGAAGATCAGCGCCTGGTGCATCGTCAGGCCTTGGCCGGACTGCTGTGGAGCAAGCAGTTCTACTACTTCGATCTGGAGAACTGGCTGCGCGAGCACAAGAGCCATCCGCTGCTCGAGTCCCCCGGGCCGGCGTACGGAACAGCGATTGGTTCCATATGCTGAACGCGGATATTATCTCCATGCCCGACAAATGGGAGTATCCATGGTATGCGGCATGGGATCTGGCGTTTCACACCGTTTCCCTTGCGCTGGTGGACTTCGATTTTGCCAAGGAGCAGCTGCTGCTGATGCTGCGCAGCCTGTACTTCCATCCGAGCGGCCAAATCCCCGCCTATGAGTGGAACTTCGGTGACGTCAATCCGCCGGTGCACGCCTTTGCCACGCTGTGGCTTTACAAATACGAGCGGCAGCTGGGCCGGGCTGACCTGCGATTCCTGGAGCGCTCGTTTCAGGGGTTGATGCTGAATTTCAGCTGGTGGGTCAACCGCAAGGACCCGGCTGGCCGAAACGTCTTCGCCGGCGGATTTCTGGGGCTGGACAACATCGGCGTCTTCGATCGCAGCGCGCCCCTGCCCAGCGGTGGCTCGCTGGAACAGGCGGACGGCACCGCATGGATGGCGTTCTACTGCCAGAACATGCTGGAGATGGCCCTCATACTGACCGAACACGATCCGATCTACGAGGAGTTAGCCTTCAAGTTCGTGCAGCATTTCATATGGATTGCCTATGCGATGGACCGCATCGGCGCGCATCAAGACGAGATGTGGGACGAACAGGACGGGTTCTTCTACGATCTGTTGCGGCTGCCCGACGGCCAGGCGATGCGGTTGAAGGTGCGGTCTCTGGTGGGGCTGTTGCCGCTGTGCGCGTCGACGGTATTCGAGGCGGATTCCGTGGTGCGCTATCCGAAGCTGATGGAACTGATCGCGCAGTTTCGAAAACGCCATCCGGAGTTGGTTTCCCAAGTGGCCCCGACAGAAGCGGGTTTCCTCGGCTACAAGGAACGGAGGCTATTGTCGATCCTGAACAAGCAGAAACTCGAAAGCGTGTTGGGATACCTGCTTGACGAGAACGAGTTCCTGGGACCGCATGGGATTCGGTCGCTCTCGCGCTATCACTTGGAACATCCGTTTGTGTTTCACCTTGGTGGTCAGGAGTACAAGGTGGAGTACCTGCCGGCTGAATCGAATACCGGCATGTTCGGTGGCAACTCCAACTGGCGCGGTCCCGTGTGGATGCCGATCAATGCGCTCATCGTCCGGGCCTTGCTCAATCTCTACACCTTTTACGGCGATGAGTTCAGGATTCAATGTCCGACCGGTTCGGGACAGTACATGACGCTGTTCGAGGTGTCGCAGGAGATTGTTCGCCGGCTGACAAGCACTTTTCTGCGCGACGCGGATGGCCACCGGCCCGTCTACGGTGGGACGGCCAAGTTCCAGAAAGATCCGCATTGGCGCGACCTGATCCTGTTTTACGAGTATTTTCACGGCGACAACGGCGCAGGCCTTGGGGCCAGCCACCAGACCGGATGGACCTCTCTCGTGGCCCCGCTTCTGGATTTGTTTGGACGTATCGACGCCAAGACCCTGCTGGAGACGGAACGCGAAAACATATTGGCCAAAATCATCCGGCAGCAAGTGGAGGGTGAGCAGATGGCAAAGAGCTAAGGAGTGGACATGCCCGGCCCACGCTATCCCGCGCTCTATCAAATCAACACCCGCGTCTGGCTGACCGCGTTGTCTCGCGCGCTGGGCAGGCGCGCGACGCTGGATGATGTTCCGGACCCGGAATTGGATCGCCTGGCCGCGTTGGGTTTTGACTGGGTCTGGTTCCTGAGCGTGTGGCAGACCGGCCTGGCAGCGCAGAAAATCTCTCGAGCGGACCCTGAGTGGCGTCGCGAATTTGCGACGACGCTGCCGGACCTCAAGGACGAAGACATTGCCGGTTCCGGCTTTGCCATCCACAGCTACACTGCCCATCGCGATCTCGGTGGCCCACCCGCGCTGGCGCGCTTGCGACAGCGGCTGCAGCAGCGCGGACTGAAGCTGATGCTCGATTTCGTTCCGAACCACATGGCGCCGGACCACCCCTGGATCGACGAACACCCGGACTATTTCGTTCAGGGCAGCGAGGATGACCTGGCACAGTCCCCTCGGAATTACTGCCGCGTGCAGACCAGAAATGGTCCGGTGGTGTTCGCCCACGGCCGCGACCCTTACTTTGACGGCTGGGCCGACACGCTACAACTCAATTACGGCAACCCCGCTTTGCAGGAGGCGATGATCGGTGAGCTGGGAAGGATCGCCGGGCAATGCGACGGGCTGCGCTGCGACATGGCGATGCTCGTCTTGCCTGACGTGTTTGAACGCACGTGGCGCATCCGGGCCGATCCCTTCTGGCCGAAGGCAACGGACGCCGTGCGGCGCGCCTATCCGAACCTCCTGCTCATGGCCGAAGTCTACTGGGATCTGGAATGGACGATGCTGCAGCAGGGATTTGATTACGCCTATGACAAACGACTGTACGACCGTCTGCGCGATGGGCATGCCCGATCGGTGCGCGAGCATTTCCGCGCCGGGCTCGACTACCAGGACAAGCTCGCGCGCTTCCTGGAAAACCACGATGAGCCACGGGCGGCGGCGGCTTTCTCGCCGGACATCGGTCAAGCCGCAGCCGTCATCACATTCCTGTCGCCAGGGCTGCGGTTCTTCCACCAAGGCCAATTCCAGGGGTACACCCAGCGCATCTCTCCCCATTTGGTGAGAGGGCCGCAGGAAGCCGTGGATCAGAGCATTGAACGGTTTTACGACAGGCTTCTGGCCGCGCTGCGTCATCCGGTGGTGCGACAGGGCAATTGGCAGCTGCTCGACTGTACGCCGGCCTGGGAGGGCAACTGGACCTGGGATTGCTTCCTGGTCTTTGCCTGGCAGGGCCTTGGTAACGAGCGGGTGCTGGTGACGGTGAACTACGCACCGAACCAGAGTCAGTGCTACGTGCGGCTGCCGTTTACGGGTCTCGACGAAGGGCAGTGGCACCTTGAGGATATGATCGGTGACGCCACTTACGACCGGGAGGGCGGCGATTTGCAGGGGCAAGGGCTCTACCTCGATGAGCCGCCGTGGCGGGCGCACGTCTTCTTGCTGAGACAACGCAGCGAAGGGGGGTAGGGTAGATCAGCCCGATGTCGGAACGTTTGCGTCACGGATCTCATCGACCCAGCCTGTGACAACTTGCCAGGCGAGAGCCAGCAGGGTGGCACCGACGAACATTCCGATGATTCCGCCCGTCGCCATGCCGCCGAGCGCGCCGACCAGGATGACGGGCATCGGCACATCCACGCCGCGGCCAAGCATCAGCGGCTTGAGCACGTTGTCCGCCATGCCGGAAACAAGCAGAAGCACGGTGTAGATGATCGCCTCGACCGTGCCGCCGCCGCCGCGCAACCAGAGCCAGGCGATCGCCGGAAGCGTTACGATCACCGCCGGAACCTGGGCGATGCCAAGGACGAGAACGATTGCCGCGAGTGCGCCAGCCCACGGCACCCCCGCGACCAGGAGGGCAAGCCCCACGAGGATCGCTTGGATGAGGGCTACCCCCACCACGCCCTGTGCGACCGCGCGGATGGTCGCGGTGGAGAGGCGCGCGAGCCTGGCCCCGTTCTGCTCGCCGGCAAGGCGCTGGAACACCGAGAGGCTGGCGCGGGCGCCGGCATCGCCGAAGGCCATCACGATACCGGAGAGGACGAGGGCGGCGAGAAAGGCAAGCAGGCCCCCGACGATACTGGCGACGAAGCCAAGCGCCGTGCGCGCGAGATCGCCGATTTTCGGCTGCATGCTTTGTACGAGGGCGGGCAGGTCGTCATGCGCCTGGCTCCACACGGTGTGGAGCTTCGCGCCGATTAAGGGCCAGGCCGCAACCGCCTCCGGCGGGGCCGGGATCTGCAAGGTGTTCTGCTGCACCGCCTCGATCAGGGTCCGGATAGAGTCGCCCAGTGAACTCATCAACAAGGCGATGGGCACGACAAGCACGGCGATGCCGACCAATACCAGCAGGGTCGCCGCGAGCCCCCGCCGTCCACCGAGATAGGCGGTGATGCGCAAATGTAGGGGGTAGAGGGTTACTGCGAAGATCAGGGCCCAGATCGCGAGCGAGAGGAAGGGGGCCAGAATACGGTAACAGAGCAGCGCCACAGCGAGGAGAACGGTGGCGCGGACGAGCACATCGAGGAGGCGGCGCGCGAGGCGCCGTTCGAGGTCCGGGTCGGGTGTGGAGAATACCGTCATGATGAAGTCACCACACGATTTGTCCAACGTTACACGCTGAGCAGAATAAAAAATCTTCTTGATTACATTATGAAAGCGGCCTCGATCAAAATCAACTGAAGCCTTGGTAGCGTCCGAATCGGTGGTGCGCCAGCGCTTCTCGCGGACGAGCATAGCGGCGTCGGTCCCAACTCAATCCCTTCGGGCCTGCCAAAACGGGGCAGGGCGACATCACCGCAGGGACGGCGCCTGCCTTGCCAAACGCTGAATTCTGCTGCGCCGGATTGATCCGAGTCAGTGGAGGCGCAGGGGAGTATGCTTGTGACGATAACTTGAAAAGGTCGCGATCGATGCGGCCATCACGGCGATGTCGATCTCAAAAAGAGACGGTTTCGAAACAATTGGTCATGCAAGAAGATTGAATGGCGGCGGGTTTGCCACTGTCTACGTGCTTGCGGACGCGCTGGTCGACAGCGTCCCAGGTGATCGTCTGCAACAGTTCATCCTGCTGACGACCGGTGCGATGGCGGGCACGGCCATGGGATTGGTGATCTCGGCCTTTGCCACTACACGAGATCAAGCGACGATGATCGTTCCTCTGGCGTTAGTTCCGCAACGGATCTTGGCTGGGGTGCTTGCGTGAGTGTCCACATTGACCACCGTGCAATCCAGCACGGAGAGCAGCACGGACCGCGCCATAGCGGGTCCTGGGGCGGTGGGTCCACCGATCGACGTCAGATGAAGCCAGCGGTATTGCGCCCCTTTCATCGATCAATGCAACACGCTCGCTGCGCGGCCTCATCTGTGCCTGCAGACCGCCCGCCGTTGGGATCGGAAAGGCGGCTTCTTTTTGTGAACAAAAAGAAGCCTTCCTGTTATCGACTCACGCTCTCAGCGGTAACGCGCGAGCCAGTGCGCGTAAGGTGCCGGCAAGGTCGCCCAGGCCGCGTCTTCGACGCTCAGCGCCTGCGCGGCGCGGTAGGGCCAGTGCGGCTCGGCCAGAAGCGGTCGGCCGATCATGACGAGGTCAAGTTTCTCCTCGGCGACGAGCGCGTCGGCATCCTCCGGCTTGGCGATGTACCAGCTGGTCGCGACCGGCAAAGCAGTGGCCTCGCGCACCTGGCGCGTGATGTCGGCCATGAAATTCGGCGCCCAGGGAATGCTCGCCTTCGGCGTGTTGAAACCGAGCGAGACATCGACGAAATCCAGCCCCTCGCTTTTCATCCGGCGCAGCAGCGCGATCGCCTCGTCCAGCATCGTGTCGGTGCCGTCGAATTCCACCACGCCGAGACGGACCGTCAGCGGCCGGTCTTCCGGCCAGACCTTTTTCACCGCGACCAGCGTCTCCAGCAGATAACGCGCGCGGTTCTCGGCGCTGCCGCCATACGCATCAGTCCGGTGGTTGGAGTGCGGCGAGAAGAAGTTCTGCGCGAGATACCCGTGCGCCATATGCAGCTGCAGCCATTCAAAGCCGAGATCGCGGGCGCGGATCACGGCATTCACCGTATCGGCTTGCACGCGGGCGATCTCCGCCAGGGTCATCTCCTCGGGTAGGCGCGGCAAGCCTTCGCCAAAGGCCACGCGCGATGGCGCGATAGTGGACCAGGAATTCGGCGCCCCTTCGGGAATATGGTCATCGCCTTCCCAGGGGCGGTTGGCGGAAGCCTTGCGGCCGGCATGGGCGATCTGAATCCCCGGCACGGCGCCGGCCTCGCGGATCGCCGCCACCACCGGGCGCATCGCCTCGGCCTGGGCGTCGTTCCACAGGCCAAGATCAGCCCAGGTGATGCGGCCTTCCGGCGCGACGGCGGTCGCCTCGACGATGACGAGGCCCGCGCCGCCACGCGCCAACGTGGCATAATGGGTCTGGTGCCAATCGGTTACCCTGCCCTGCTGCGCCATATACTGGCACATGGGCGAAACGGCGATGCGATTGCGCAGGGTGACTGATTTCAACGTGTATGGGTCGAACAAGCGAGGCATAGTAACTCCGGGCTGGCTGGAAATAAGAAAGCAGCCGCTTTTTTAAAAAAGCGGCGCAAAAACTTTTGTTCCTCCGGGCCTGTGGCATTGAAACCGGCACAGCGCGGAGTAAAAAAGTTTTTTGCTTCTTCACAAAAAGAAGCCTTCTTCGTCGCTTAGTTCGGCATAGTTCCCGCCCTGACAAGGTTTACCCGCGCGCAGGAGACCTGCGCGGCGCCGCTCAGCGCGCATCAGGACCGGCAAGACGACGCGCTGACCGGCGTCAAATCCACGGCCCGGCTGGTCGAGACTGACACCAGAGGTCCGCTGGGCAATGTCACGTTAATCGACCGCGGTGATTTTGCAGGACGGGAGCGAACAACCGGATGCCGCCATGCGGCGATATCCTGGCCTTGCCGGAGCCGCCGGGGGTTACACGGCGTGGCCGACGACCGCGCCCACGGCCGCCGTGATCGCCATTGCCAGC
Organism: uncultured Alphaproteobacteria bacterium; assembly: GCA_963834475.1. Classification (GTDB taxonomy): domain Bacteria; phylum Pseudomonadota; class Alphaproteobacteria; order Acetobacterales; family Acetobacteraceae; genus Acidisoma. The sequence continues at coordinate 295,176 of CAWIBZ010000007.1, forward strand.
GCACCCCAGAAGGCCACGCGGATCGTCGGCTTCAGCACGCCTGCGCCGCCGGCCCTTGCGCCGATCGCGCCGAGAACCGCCAGAACGACCAGTGCGACGATGAAGATCGTCGGCACCAGCACGGCGCGCGGGGTGAGCACGGCGGCGAGGAACGGCAGAATGGCGCCGGCGGCGAAGGTCGCGGCGGAGGTCAGGGCGGCCTGGATCGGTCGCGCTGTCGAGATGTCGGAGATGCCGAGTTCGTCCCGCGCATGGGTGCCGATCGCATCCTTGGCCATCAACTGCTCGGCAACCTGGCGTGCGAGCGCAGGCTCAATTCCTCGCTCGATGTAGATTTGCGTCAACTCGCTGGCTTCGCCGCTGGGATCGGCCGCGAGTTCCCGCTTTTCGCGGTCAAGATCAGCGTTTTCGGTGTCGGACTGGGAACTGACGGAGACATATTCGCCGGCGGCCATCGACATGGCGCCGGCGACCAGCCCGGCGAGACCCGCCGTCAGCACCTCGCCGCGGGAGGTGGCGGCTGCGGCGACGCCGACCATGAGGCTGGCGGTGGAGATGATGCCGTCATTGGCACCAAGCACAGCGGCGCGCAGCCATCCGATCCGGGCGATAAGATGGGTTTCGCGATGGCGGCGCGCCATAATCAGGTTCCCTGCGGTCGATGGAGCCCCTATTGCACCGATCCGTGGGTGCGTGGTGTGACGCCTTGGTGACGCTCCAATTGCTGCGGCATCAGACATGGCAACAAAGTCTATGTTGATGATGAACCTTCGGGCGAGACGTCTCGTGTCAACGACCGCGCAACGCGCCGTCACCTGCACGACAGGTGCCTTTTGATTCGCTGTCCTTCTGGCGAGGGCGGTGGGCTGCAGCCGCTCCGTCGTGCTGACGGCGATCGGAGGGGGGCAAAGCTGCGCAGCCAAGCCGCCCCTGCCGGTATCATTTTTTCACGTCTCAGGCAGCGCGTGGCCCACCAGCGCCGTGGGCGCCGGGTCTAGATTTTGTCGAACCCGCCACCTTCAGCGGCAAAGCCCTTCGTGACGTGGAGAGAGTCGACTGCTCCATGCAGCTCAAACGGGTTTACGCCTTCGCCATGCGTGACAACTCCACCTTCGACCACAATCTTTCGGGCTGAGCCACTTGGCTTGATGCTGAGCGCAATGGCGGAAAGCCGGAGAACGACGCCCTTGACCAGGGAATCGCCGGTTCCGCCGTAGGTCTCGATGCCGCGGCGAACCGTAATCTCGCCGACCCGCTGGCTGATCTGGATGCCGACCGCTCCGTCTGCATGCGTCACAATACGCTCGAATTCCGCGGTGCTGACGGCGCCCGCGTAGACGTTGAAGCCGCGTGCACCCTGGCCGAATGTTTCGATAACCGAGTTCACCTGGAGCCGGTTGACGATGCCAAAATTGACGAAGCCGATCCCGCTCGGCCCGTAGGAGGTGACTTTGCCGTCAGCGATCCAATGGTCGACGGTGCCCCAGTTGTCGAGCACCATGTCGTTGGCTCCGTAGGTCGTGACAGGGCCGCGGTTGCGCACGCTATCCACGTGGGCACCTGAGACGACAAACACACCGCCCGTGATGCGACCGGGCGTGCCAGGGGATATGCCGCCATCGCTGTAGACCGCACCTGTCTCAAGGCGGCGGGCGACCAGCCGACCTCCTGTGCCGCCGGCGCCGCTGACAAAGATGCCGCTGCCACGCACTGGCGCACCTGCCCGGCCAGCGGACAAGCCGGCGAGATCCGCGGTAATGGTAATCTCGGTATTGGCTTGCTGATTCCAGAGAGTGAAGGCGCCCGGGATGACGTCGACGCCGTACCCCTTGGGCCTTTCCTCACAGCCCCGCGCATCGGCCGCCACGATGTCGATGTTTTCAACCTCGACGTGCCCGCCGCTGACCTCGTCGCGTGCGAGCAGCTGTACGACGCCCGTGGTGCACAGATTCCTCCAGTACGAGCCGCCCAAGATGTTTGACATTCGTATCGTTAAAGAGCGCGCGGCGATTGGCGTCCGTCCGCAATTCGATCCCTTCGACCTTGTTGTCTGCGGATAGCTGAAGACCGTCCTGGCCCTCGGCAAACCGAAGCGTTGCCACCGGTCCGGTGGTCGCCAGAGATTGCCCTGGCAAGAGACGAAAAGTTGACAGGCCGGTCAACTCTGCTGCCACCCCGATGGCGCCGACACTTGCATCCGCGACGGCTGCAAGCAGTTCACTCGCCGTCGTAACCACACGGTCTTGTGTCGCCATCACGCGTTCCACTTCACGATGCGTCTTCATATCAGCGCCTTCGCCTCACTGACGGGCAGAAGCTTGCCGAGCTTTCCCAACTCGTGGAGGTCGCCGAAGACTTCGATCCGAACAGACTTGTCGATACCGCCCACGCGGACAGGCGAAAATCCGCTTGCCGTAATGAGCTGCGCGACGACGTCTCCCGCTTCTGGATCATCTGTTGCATAGAACAGCACCGCGCGTTCGGGAGTGCGGTTGGCGCCGGATGCGAGTGACGCCGCGCTCAGCGTGCCGAAGGCTTTGACGAGCCGCGCGCCCGCAGGCAGCAGACCGGAAATGACCTGCCCTGAGGACTGATTTTCAGGGATAATCTTTTTAAAACCGCCCTTCTCGTCAGGAGCGATTGGGTTCGATGGATCAACGATAATCTTTCCCGCCAGGCGATCACGGTGCTCTGCAATGAAGGCCTTGATCGCGTCGAAGTAAATCGCAAGAATCAGCACGTCGGCCTTGTCGATGGCATCCGTGATGGGCAAGGCTTCGGCATTGCTTCCAAGTTCGCCGGCGAGCTTCTGCGCCTTTGCCAGCGTCTTGTCGGCGACGATGATCTTTTGACCGCCAACGGTCAGATTCTTTGCTAGTCGGGACCCGATGTTTCCAAGGCCGATGATGACGGTGCTCATGAAAGCGTCCTCCTTGTGAGGTCACATCGGTCGCTCGAAGTGCGAAGGCATGAACGGCCGCGCCTGTGATATCGCCAACGAAAAGGACCTTGTCCGGGCCGAAGGCGAGCACACCCGCGGATGGCATCGGATTGGATCCCCCGCCGGCATGGGTGCCTTCAGATGTCGCAACGGCGCGACCAGGCACCGCCAATCCGACCGCGGAAGCCGCAGCAAATCGCAAGACATCCCGCCTTGCCGGGCTGGCGGAGGCTAAGCGGTCCACCCCCATGGCAACCTCCGGACACCAGTCTTTCGCGCGTGCTTCGTAATGATACCCGACCGGTTCACTTGCCCGTTAGCCGGTAAAGTCGCAAATGAGTTTTCCAAATTTGGGATGCTCGTGCGGTCTCAGGCCAGATCGCGCTCGGGCAGTTCCGCTGTCGCGGAGCGGCTGTGTGTTGCCTATAACGTGGGAATAAGCGTATCAGTTTTGCATTTGTGGGAAGACGATGGCAGACCTGAATTCGCTCGTCGTGTTCGCGAAAGTCGTCGAAGCAGGCAGCTTTTCCGAGGCGGCACGGCGCCTCAAGATGCCAGTATCGACGGTCAGCCGGCGGATCGCCGAGCTGGAGGATCAGCTCGGCGTGCGTTTGCTCGAACGATCGACGCGCAGCCTCCGGCTCACCGAGCTCGGGACGGAAGTTCTTGAACACGCCACGCACAGCGCTGAGCTGAGCGAGGCCGTAGACTGCGTCGTGTCCAACCGCATGTCGGACGTATCCGGCACTTTGCGCCTCTCCGCGCCACCCAGCATCTCGGACACGCTTTTAACGCCGATGATCACCGCGTTTCAGGCCTCTTTCTGTAATGTCCGAGTGCAAGTCCTTGTAACGGACCGGTTTGTCGACCCAATCGCTGAGGGCGTTGACCTGGTGTTCAGGCTTGGGGCGCTGAAGGTTTCTTCGCTCGTCGCCAAGCGGATTTTGACCTACCGGCATCAGCTCGTGGCGAGCCCGGCATATCTGAATAGCTGCAAGCCGCCTGTGAAACCGCAGGATCTGCTGGATCATCGGCTGCTGTCGTTTTCCCACTGGAAGCCAGACAGCCGCTGGAGTTTCATTCACAGGAACGGCAAAGAACGGGAGACGCTGGCGTTCCACCCGTACCTCGCCATGAACGATTACGCGGGCATTGCGCCAGCACTGCTTGTGGGTGGAGGAATCGGCGAACTCCCTCCGGTTGTGCAGCCTGATCTCGTTCGGACAGGACGGCTCGTAGAGGTAATGACCGATTGGCATTTTCAAGCCGTTGACCTTTCTCTCGTTCATCTCGGGAGCCGGCACATCTCAAAGCCATGCCGGCTGTTTAAGGAGTTTGCGGCGCAGATGGCACCGATACTTTTTCCTGATCTCCCGACCTGAGGCGTAGCGGCAAGATCGCGCCCTCTTTCACGATTGGCTTGAAGAGGGAAGCGCAAGTCGCACAATTTCCCATAGTCGCGACGGTCCTTCCCGAACTTTCAATATAATGACCGTTCTGCAGTCCCGTACATTCCATCGTGCGAGCAAATCCCTTGACCAGGATTGCCGACGGCACATCGCTTTCCGGTAAGGGAGTAGTCCCATGCTCAACAATACCGAGGTCTTATCGGACCCAATAAAAATCCGACTGACATTAATCATGTTCGATACGGGAGCTAAGACATGGAAAAGCGTCAGCTTGGCCGCAGTGGCCTGGAATCAAGTCGCTAATCTGTCCGAACGGGCGGGGCGACCTCTGTCCAATCGCCGTCGCCATAGAAGCGCTGAACGGCAGATCGCGATGGACGGATCACTGATCGTATAGGGCGCTCGAGGCGAGCGATGGGGGCGACTGTGACAGCCTGGTCCGGGAAGACCCGATCCAAGGCTGCTCGGAACTCCGGACGCTCCGACTGTTCGTTGAGACGCCTCTCCTTGGCTAGACGTTGTTACAATCCGTTCGTCGCATTCTCAGGATCAGCCTTCTACTATCCTACCGTTTGGTGGCCAAAACTGAAGCGGCCATCGGCCAGCTCTTAGTTTGGAAACATGTGGACACTACGGATATTCACGGCCTTGGCCGTTGCTGTCGGACTCAGCGGTTGCGTTGCTCCTCCTCCTAGCGGGCCGACCGTCCTGGCTATTCCCGGCCCCAACAAGACATTCGCGCAGTTTCAGACGGAAGACGCGGCCTGCCGCAGCTACGCGCAAACGGTGATCGGACCGACATCGCCATCACAGGCAGCCGCGCAGAGCGGTGTCGGGAGCGCCGCGGTTGGCACCGTGCTTGGCGCGGCGGCGGGCGCGGCAATCGGCGCTGCTGCCGGAAACCCTGCCGCAGGTGCCGCGATTGGTGCCGGTACCGGTCTCGTCCTCGGTGCGGGGGCAGGGGCAACGAACGCGGCCTATTCCGGGGCCGCCGTTCAGCGTCAATACGACTTCTCCTACATCCAATGCATGGTCGCGAACGGGAATAAAGTGGAGAGCTACCCGACATACTCTGCGCCAGGGCCGGGGCCGTATGCCTATCTGCCCTACCCCTATGCTTATCCCTATCCGGGGTATGGTTACGGCTACCCCGGATATTTCGGCGGCCCCGTGGTCGCGTTCGGGTTTGGCGGCGGATGGGGCGGTGGCTGGGGCGGCTGGCACGGTGGTTGGGGTGGCTGGCACGGCGGCTGGGGAGGAGGGTATCACGGTGGTGGGCGGTGGTGGCATTAAGGGCATCGTCCAAGGTACCACGATAGCGATCCGTCGGCGCCCACGCATCAATGCGCAGCAGCCGGTAACCGGGCCAAGCGGCTGCATGCGCCGCGATGGGTCGCCGACCGACACGATCCTGCCGCCGCGCCGCACCTTGAGGTCGGTGGCATCGATCCAGAGAGAGGGCCAGTCGCCCTCGATCGGCCGGGTCAGGAAGGCCTCACACGGCCGTCGATCTCTTCGCAGAGCCGCGACACCTGGCTCTTGGAGATGCGCGACATGCCCATGGCCCGGACGAGATCGTCGACCAAGTGCGTGGAGATGCCCTGGACATAGGCCTCCTGGATCACCGCCGTCAGAGCCTTCTCCGCCATCCGGTGCGGCTCGAGGAAGCCGGGGAAATAGCTGCCCTTCCGGAGCTTTGGGATCCGCAGCTCGGCCGTTCCCGCCCGGGTCTCCCGGTCCCGATCCCGGTAGCCATTGCGCTGAACCAGGCGGGCAGGGTCTGTCTCGCCATAGCCCGCTTGTCAGTTTAAATCGGAGCTATCGCAGCGAGGCGACCGGCAATCGCTAGACCTTCATCCACCAGTTCCGCGAGACAGCCCGCGCCGCCGGCATCCCGAAACGCCTTGCGATCTCCGCGCCACAGCTCAGATAGAGCTGGCCAATGCCGGGACGCCCCTGCTGGAAATGCGGACCCACAGCGGACACACGACTGCGGCAATGGCCGCCCGCTACACGCGCCCCACCGAGGAGCAGTTCACACGCGCAGCGGGAAGGCGCGTTGCCGCGCATAAACAGCGCAACGGAAAGACCAACGGAAAAAGGAAAGCAACTGACTTTCCCGCCTTGGAAGATATTGAAGAATAAGGGGAAATGGTGCCGACACTCGGAATTGAACCGAGGACCTACTGATTACGAATCAGTTGCTCTACCCCTGAGCTATGTCGGCGTCGCGGGGTGATCTATCCTTATCCCGCGCCGGGCGCAATACCCCAGTTGGAAGAGGCGCCTCGCCCCAGGCGGTTACCTCGTGGCCGCTTGCCTCGCGGCGCCCAAGGGGCCATGGCTAAGCCTCGCAGGGTAGAGAGGTCCGTGTCATGGGCTATGCTGAAAACGGCGTCTGGCATACCGGCTGGTACGACACGACGTCCCATGGCGGCCGCTTCCTCCGCACCACGGCCCAGTTCCGCAATTGGATCACGCCGGATGGCAGCCCAGGGCCAAGTGGAGAGGGTGGGTTCATAGCCGAAGCCGATCGCTACCACCTCTATGTCTCGCTCGCCTGTCCCTGGGCGCACCGGACCCTGATCTTCCGCGCCATCAAGGGGCTGGAACGCTACCTGCCGGTCTCCGCCGTGAACTGGGTCATGCGCGAGCGTGGCTGGACCTTCGATCCGGCCCCGGGCGTGGTGGCCGATCCCGGCGCCGCCGAAACGCTCTTCGCGGTGTATCTCCGCGCCGATCCCCATTACTCCGGCCGCGTCACCGTGCCGCTGCTGTGGGACAAGAAGCGCCGCACCATCGTCAACAACGAAAGCGCGGAGATCATCCGCATGCTGAACAGCGCCTTCGATGGCCTCGGCGCCCGCGCGGGCGATTACTATCCGGAACCGCTTCGTGCTGAGATCGATGCGCTCAATGCCCGCATCTACGACACGGTGAACAACGGGGTCTACAAGGCCGGCTTCGCCACGACCCAGGAGGCCTATGAGGAAGCGGTCTATCCGCTGTTCGCGACGCTCGACTGGCTGGAGGAGCGTCTGGGGCACTCAGCCTTCCTCTGCGGGGAAAAGGTCACGGAAGCGGATTGGCGGCTCTTCACCACGCTGGTGCGCTTCGATGCCGTCTACGTCACCCATTTCAAATGCAATCTGCGCCGCATCATCGATTATCCCAATCTCTGGGATTATACGCGCGCTTTGTTCCAGGCCCCGGGTGTCGCCGGGACCGTGAACTTCCAGCACATCAAGGGGCATTATTTTCAGAGCCATGACACGATCAACCCATTGGGCATTGTGCCCGTGGGCCCCGTGCTCGATTTCACGGAGCCAGCGCGGCGCCGGGTCGTGCTTCCCTGAAGGCGCTCAGCCCGGCGGGATGAGCGCCGCCTGATAGGCGGGCGGGGTCGACAGCAGGAATTGCGCGGCCTGCATGTCAAGCGAGGAGCCGAGCGCCGCCGGGCAGGCGTCGCGCAAGGCCAGGATGCGGTCGAGGGAAATGCCCGGCCGTGCCGCGCGCGTGGCCTCCAGGGTTGCGGCCATCGGCTGCTGCCCCGCGGTCAGGGCTTCCAGCTGGCTTTCCACCGCCTCCGGTTCGCCGCTGGTGCAGAGCTGGGGCATCACGCCCAGGCTCTGCAGCGGCCAGCCCAGCGGGGCCAGCAACTGCGCCCAGGTCACCAGCAGATGCCCGCCATCGGGCAGCACCGTGCCATCCTGCACCAGGCCCTTGCCGAAGGTCGCACTGCCGATGACGACGCCGCGCCGGTCATCCGCAAGCGCCGCCGCCAGCACTTCGGCCGCGCTCGCCGTGCGCCCATCGACCAGAACGGCGAGGGGCAGGGCGTCGGCCATGTCCCCCGCGCCCGCCTGCCACAGCTGATCCGCGTCCGGATCGCGGCCAGAGGCGCGGGCAATCGTGCCGCTGCTGATGAGGCTGCCGGCAACCGCCACAGCCTGCTCCAGAAGCCCGCCGCGATTGCCGCGAAGGTCAAGGATCACGCCATGGAGATCCGGATGCGCGGCCAGGCCCGCCACAAGCTGCTGGCGGAATGCCGCCGCCGTGCCCGTCTCAAAGCCAGAAATGCTCAGCACGAGGTTCTGGCCCGCCTGGGCGGAGAAAACGGTTGCGGGCACGGCCGTCACGCGGGCCAGGGAGAGGCTGCGCGGCCGCGCACGGTAGCGCTCGATCTCCAGCGTCACCTCCGAACCTTCCGCACCCATAAGGGCCGCGTTCAGGCTGTCACTGCTCCGGTTGCGCGTGGAAAGCCCGTCGATCGCCAGAATGCGGTCACCGGGCATAAGCCCGGCAGCGGCGGCCGGCCCTGCGGGATCGACGCTCGCCACGACAGCGCGATGATAACGCAGGGTGATGGCGAAGCCGGGAGCGGCGCTCTGCACCGCGCCGTCGGGCGGCGACGGGGCGATGTAGCGGGAATAGGGGTCGAGGTGATTGAACAACTCGTCGAAGAAGCTGGTGACGACGCCGGGCGTTCCGGCCTCGGCGATGGCGGGCGAGAGGGTCATCGCGCGCCCGCACAGCGTCGCGGCGACTGCCGCCCAGCCGGCCGTGTCGTCGGGCTTTGGCAGCGGCAGGCTCAGCACCACGCTGCCGCGGTCATTCAGCGCAATCGCATGCAGTGTCATCGAGGGCGCGATCGAAGGGTCGAGCGCGGTCAGTCCACGCAGGCCCCAGAGCGTCAGATTGCCGAGCGGAATGGGCTGGAGCGTACGCGGCTGCATGAAGCCGAAGGCCGAGGCGTAAACGCTGCCGGCGAGAGCCTGGTTCCAGGTGCCTTGCGCTTCCGCACGAAGGGGAAGCAGGAGCAGAACGACGAGAAGGGCGTGGCGTTTCACGTCCGTCCGTTACGGGCTTTTTTCGCTCCGCCCCGCGGATGGCTGCCTCTGCCGGCACGCAGTTCCTGCTCCGGCAGCATGATCTGGAACAAAAGGCCGCCGGTCACGGGCTTGGCCTCCACAAGCCTGACAGATACGGCCTGGGCCAGATGGAAAACCATCCGGCTGCGCTTGCCACTCAGGCTCTGCGTTGCTTCGTCGTGCATCCAGAAATCATCGGGCAGGGCATTGAGCGGAATCATTCCGCTGGCGCCGGTATCGGTCAAGGTAACGAAGAGGCCGAAGCGCGTCACACCGGAAATGCGCGCATCAAATATGCAGCCGAGCTTGTCCGCCATGAAGGCAGCCATGTAGCGGTCAACCGCGTCACGCTCGGCCTGCGCGGCGCGGCGTTCGGTTGCCGTTATATGCGCGCTCGTGTCCTCCAGCCGCGCCCCGTCCTCGGGGCGCAACCCGTCCGGTCCCAATCCTAATGCGTTGATCAGGGAGCGATGGACGAGCAGATCGGCATAGCGGCGAATGGGGCTCGTAAAATGCGCGTAGCGCGTCAGCGCCAGGCCGAAATGGCCGATATTCTCGATGCTGTATTCGGCCTGGGACTGGCTGCGCAACACGGCATCGTTGACGAGCACCGCCTCATCGGTGCCCGCGACGCGGCTCAGCACGGCGTCGAGGTCCCGCGGGTGAATCTGGTCGCCGGGCGGTAGGCTGATGCTCATCCCATGCAGATAGGTGCGCAGTCCCTCAAGCTTGATATCCGACGGCGGTGCATGGACGCGATAGACGCAAGGCCGGTGCAGCCGCTCCAACTCCTCGGCGGCGGCGATATTCGCCAGCACCATGAATTCCTCGATCAGCCGGTGGCTGTCGAGGCGCAGGCGCTTCGCGACATCGGAGACGCGGCCGTCTGCGTCGAGCGTCACCTTCCATTCCGGCAGGTCGAGGTCGAGCGTCCCGCGCCGCCGGCGCTCGCCCAGCAGCGCCGCGTAGGCGCCGTAGAGATGATCGAGCGAGAAGCCCGGCATCTCGCGCTTCGCGGCGTAAGCCTCCTGGACCTCCTCATAGGTCAGGCGCGCCGCGGAGCGCATCAGGCCACGGCCGAAGCGGTGGGATTTCTTGCGGCCATCGGGGCCGATGCGCATGTCGGCGAACAGGCAGGCGCGGTCCTCGTTGGGCCGCAGGCTGCACCAGCCGTTGGAAAGCGCCTCGGGCAGCATCGGCACGACCCGGTCGGGGAAATAGACCGAATTGCCGCGCTCGCGGGCCGAGCGGTCGAGCGCGCTGCCCGGCCGCACATAGTGGGAGACATCCGCAATGGCGACGATCAGGCGGAAGCCCTCTCCGTCCGGCTCGGCATAAACGGCATCGTCGAAATCGCGAGCATCCGCGCCGTCGATGGTGATGAGGGGAACGGCCCGCAAATCCTCGCGCCCGTCCGGCCCCACGCCACGCGCGTGCTCCGCTTCCGCCAGCACCTCCGGCTCGAAGGCATCCGGAATGCCCAGCGTCGCGATCACCAGCAGGCTGACCGCCTTCGCCTCATTCGCGTTGCCGAGACGTTCGGTGATGCGCGCGGGCTTGAGGCCGAGGCCGCCCATGGGCAGCGGCTCGCCGCGCACGATCTCGCCATCCTGGGCGCCCCCATCCTCGCCGGGCGGCACGATCCATTCCGCCTTCACGCGCCGGTCCGTGGGTTCGATGCGCATGAGGCCACCGCGGCGGCGGAAAATACCGATCACGCGGCCGGGCGTGCCCTCGATGCGGCGGAGCGTGCGGCCCTCGTATTTGCGCGCGCCCAGGGCGCTGCCGATGGGGCGGATGCGGGCGAGCACGCGCTGGCCGGGGGCAAGGGCCGCCTGTCCGCGCGCCTCGGGCTGCATGAAGATGGTGGGGGCGGGGCCACCGCCGCGCCATTCGGCGGGGCGGCCGATCGCATCGCCCTCGGTATCGATGCCGGTGATTTCGACGATGATGGCTTCCGGCAGGCGCATATTATGCCGCCGCGCGAGGCGGCCGACACCGAGCGGAACCGTGCCCGGCCTTGGGGCGCCCGGCATCGGCGCGCCCGGCATCGGGGCGGGCTGCACGGCGCCGTGGGGGGCGGCGAAGCGCCGATGCCCAGCGGGGGCGGCCTCGCCCTTCTGCGCCATATCCTTCAGCGTGTCGCGCAGCTGAATTTTGTGTTCCGGGCCGAGGCCGAAGGCGCGCAGGATCTCCCGCTTGCCGACACGGCCGGTGCTTTCAGCGATGAATTCCCGAAGCTGTTCGCGGCTCGGAAAGGGCCGGGACGGGGGACTAGCTTCCGTCCCGGCCAGCTTGCGAGCGGCTTTCGGCTTTTTGCGCGCGGTCTTCGTCAAGGCCGGGTCAGTCGGCCGCGGCTTCGCTGCGCGCTGGCTTCCGCCCCGCCGGTTTCTTAGGCGCCGCCGGCTTCTTGGGCGCGGCGGGCTTCTTGGCCGCTGCCGGCTTCTTCTCGGCCGTGGCTGTCTTCCTGGCTGCCGGCTTCTCCGCGCCCGTGTCCGCGGGCTCCGCCTTGGCCTTTGCCTTCGCCCTGGGCGCGGCTTTCTTGGCCGCGGCTCCCTTGGGCTTCAGCTCCTTGCCCTTCTCCGCGAGCAGGGTGACCGCCTCGTCGAGCGTGATGTCGTCCATGGAGACGGTTCGCGGCAGGGTCGCGACGATCTTGCCGTGCTGCGCGTAGGGGCCGAAGCGCCCCTTCTTCACCATGATGCTCTCGCCGTCCTTCGGATGCGCGCCGAGGCTGCGCACGGAGGCCAGCTTCTTGGCCAGCAGATCGACCGCACGATTGGCACCGACCGAGAGCACGTCGTCATCGCGGTCCAAGGAGGCATAGACCGAGCCCATGCGGATATAGGGGCCGAAGCGGCCGATGGCGGCTTCCATCGGCTCGCCCGTCTCGGGGTGGAGGCCGATCAGCCGCGGCAAGGTGAGCAGGCCGAGCGCCTGCTCCAGGGTGATGCTTTCGCCATCCATGCCGCGCGGCAGGGACATGCGCTTCGGCTTTTCCTTCTTGGCCTTCTTGTCCTCGGAAACCGCAGGCTCGCCCAGTTGCACGTAAAGCCCGTAGGGGCCGCGGCGCACGGTCACGTCCTCGTTCGTCTCCGGGTCCTGGCCGAGGACACGCATGCCGTCCTTCAGCGTTTCCTCGCCTTCCTCGCCGCCATTGACCGCAAGCCGGCGGGTATATTGGCAGTTCGGGTAGTTGGAGCAGCCGATGAAGCTGCCATGCCGGCCAAGCTTGAGGCCGAGGCGCCCGCTGCCACAGGCGGGGCAGAGGCGCGGATCGGCGCCATCTTCCTTCGGCGGGAAGAAATGCGGCCCCAGCTCTTCATCGAGCGCGTTGATGACGTCGGAGATCTTGAGCTCCTTCGTCTGGTCCACGGCCTCGGAGAAATCCTGCCAGAAGGCGCGCATCACGGCCCGCCAATCGGCGCTGCCGTCAGAAATCTCGTCGAGCCTCTCTTCGAGATTGGCGGTGAAGCTGTAATCGACGTAGCGATTGAAGAAGCTCGACAGGAAGGCCGTGACCAGCCGGCCGCGATCCTCAGGGATCAGCCGCTTCTGCTCCAGCCGCACGTAATTGCGGTCGCGCAGCACCGAAAGCGTGGAGGCATAGGTGGAAGGCCGGCCGATGCCGAGTTCTTCCATCTTCTTGACGAGCGAGGCCTCCGTATAGCGCGGCGGCGGCTGGGTGAAATGCTGGCTCGCCTTCACCTCACGGCGGGTCAGCGCGTCGCCCTCGCTCATCGGCGGCAGAACGCGGCTTTCGTCGTCGTCGTCGGCCTGGTCGTCCCGGTCCTCCCGGTAGAGTTTCAGGAACCCGTCGAAGGCCAGGAGCGAGCCGTTGGCGCGCAGCCCATTGCGCGCGCCGTCGTTCATATCGACCACCACCTGGTCGAATTCCGCCTGCGCCATCTGGGAGGCGACGGCGCGCTTCCAGATCAGCTCATAAAGCCGCGCCTGGTCATGGCTGAGGAAGCGGGTCACATCTTCGGGCCGGCGGCCCACATCGGTGGGGCGCACGGCCTCATGCGCTTCCTGGGCGTTCTTGGCCTTGGTGCTGTATTCGCGCGGGGCGTTGGGCAGGTAATCCTTGCCGAAGGCATCGCGCACAAGGTCGCGGATGGAGGCAATCGCCTCGCGCGCCATCTGCACGCCGTCCGTTCGCATATAGGTGATGAGGCCCACCGTCTCGCCGCCGAGATCGGCCCCCTCATAGAGCTGCTGGGCGATGCGCATGGTCTGCTGCGCGCCGAAGCCGAGCTTGCGGCTTGCCTCCTGCTGCAGGGTCGAGGTGGTGAAGGGCGGCATCGGGTTGCGGCGCACGCGGCGGCGCTCGATGCTGGCAACCGCGAACTGACCCGCCTGCACCGCCGCGCGCGCGGCTTCCGCTGCCGCCTCGTTCGGCAGATCGAATTGTTCGAGCTTGCGGCCAGCCAGATGGGTGAGGCGGGCAGCAAAGGGCGCGCCAGCGGGCGTCGCCATCAGCGCCTCGATCGTCCAGTATTCTCGGGCGCGGAAGGCCTCGATTTCGGCTTCGCGCTCGCAGACGAGGCGCAGCGCCACCGATTGCACGCGCCCGGCGCTGCGGCTGCCAGGCAGCTTGCGCCACAGCACCGGGGAGAGGGTGAAGCCCACGAGGTAATCGAGCGCGCGGCGGGCGAGATAGGCCTCGATCAAGGGCTGATCAAGTTCGCGCGGCGCCGCCATGGCGGCCGTCACCGCATTGCGGGTGATTTCGTTGAAGGTGACGCGGCGGACAGTCACGCCCTTCAGCGCGCGGCGGTCCTCCAGCATGGCCCGCACATGCCAGGAAATCGCTTCGCCTTCGCGATCCGGGTCAGTCGCGAGATAAAGGGTCGTGCCGCTCTTGAGCGACTTGGCGATGGCCGAGACCTGCCGGCTGCCGCGCTCGTCGGCCTCCCAATCCATGGCGAAGTCCTCGTCCGGGCGCACGCTGCCGTCCTTTGGCGGCAGGTCACGCACATGGCCGAAGCTTGCAAGCACCGTGTAGCCATTGCCGAGATACTTGTTGATCGTCTTGGCTTTGGCAGGAGATTCGACGACGACGACGTCCGACATGCTTTTCCTGGTCTTCGCTTACCCGCCTTGATTGGCGATCAGGGCCACCCGGCTGCCGGGCAGGGACTCGACCAAACCGCCGAGTTCGAGATCCAACAGGGTGGCCATGAGGGCGGCTCTTGTCGTGAACTGGCAGTGTCGGAGCAGATCGTCAACCGATGTCGGTGCGGGACTAAGCACGGTGAAGAGAGCAGCCCGGATGCGGCCGGCCTCTTCCGGGCTTGGCGCCTGTTCCTCTTCAAGGCTTTGCACCTCGTTCGGGACGCGCTGCTGAAAGGAGAAATCGTCAGCGCCCTGGGGCAGCTGGGCCAGCACGTCCTCCGCGGTTTCGGTCAGGGTGGCACCCTTGCGAATCAGGTCATTGCTGCCTTGCGATCGCGGGTCGAGCGGGGAGCCCGGCACGGCGAAGACCTCGCGGCCGGCTTCCACGGCGAGCCGGGCAGTGATCAGGCTGCCCGACTGGCGGGCCGCCTCGACGACCAGCACACCGAGCGAAAGCCCCGCGATGATGCGGTTGCGACGCGGGAAATGGCGCGCCTGCGGCTCGGTGCCGAGCGGCGCCTCCGTCACCACGGCGCCACACTCTGCAATCCGCGCCTGCAGCCGCTCATGCTGCGGCGGATAGGGCTTGTCGATGCCGCCGGCGACGGCGGCGACCGTCACGCCATCGGCCAGGCGGAGCGCCGCTTCGTGCGCGGCCTGGTCCACGCCGCGGGCCATGCCGGAGACGATGATGATCCCCTTCGCCGCGAGATCGCCCGCAAGCGTCGCGGCCAGATGCTGGCCGTTGAGGGAGGCGTTGCGCGCACCCACCACGCCGAGGGCGCGGCCGGTCAGGCGCGCAGCCTTGCCCAGCACGGTGAGCACGGGCGGCGCGTCGGGGAGGAGGGCAAGCAGCGCCGGGTAGTCCGGGTCGCCGCGTGTGAGGAACCGGGCGCCAAAGCGCGTGGTCGCGGCGATCTCGTCTTCCACGGCGGCACGACTCGGGAGTGTCAGTCTTGCGCGCCCGGCGGCGCGGGCAAGGCCGGGCAGGGCATCGAGCGCCGCCTCGGCCGATCCGAATCGGGCCATCAGGCGGCGATAGCCGACGGGCCCCACGCCCTCCGTCCGCGCCAACCGGATCAGGTGGGCGAGAGCGGCGGGTGCTTTCGTCATGCCGATCCGATGCGCGGCTCGGTGCCCGAGAGCAGCCGGCGGATATTGGCGTGATGCTTGGCCAGCACGAGAACGGTCACGGCGAGCGCCAGCAGGGCATGGGCGGGGCCGTTGAAAATCCAGGCGAGGAAGGGGGAGGCGACGAAGGCGGCGAGCGCCGAGGCGGAGGAAATCCTGGTGACCTTGGCGCCGGCAAGCCAGATCAGGCACATCAGCACCCCCTGCGGCCAGCAGGCGGCCAGCGCGACGCCGAGGCCCGTCGCCACGCCCTTGCCGCCGCGAAAGCGCAGCCAGACCGGGAACATATGGCCGAGGACCGCGAAGAGCCCGGCCCAGAGTCCAGGCCAGTACGCATGCTGCGGCGCGGCCAATGCGGGAATATTGGCCGCCAGCAGGACAGCGGCGGCCCCCTTCAGCCCGTCGAGCACGAGGGTCGCGGCGGCCAAACCCTTGCGGCCCGTGCGCAACACATTCGTGGCCCCGATATTGCCTGACCCGATCTTGCGGATATCGCCCGCGCCGCCGAGGCGCGTCAGGATAAGCCCGAACGGGATGCTGCCGAGCAGATAGCCGAGCAGGCAGGCGAGGGCCGGGATCGCGCTCATCCGCCGAAGACCCTTTTGCCGGCTTTCCAGGTGCCGATGACGCGGCCCTCGACGGCCCGCCCGTCGAAGGGCGTGTTCTGCGCCTTGCCGGGCAGTTTTCCTGCCTCCACCTTCCAGGCGCGGTCAGGGTGGAAGAGGCAGAGGTCGGCGGGTTCGCCTTCCGCGATCCGCCCGGCCGAAAGGCCGAGCAGGCGGGCCGGTCCCGCCGTGATCAGCTCGATCGCTCGCATGAGGCTGATCCGGCCGCTATGCACCTGGGCCAGCGTGATCGGCAGCAGGGTCGCGAGCCCGGCCCCGCCGGCCGAGGCGAGCGCGAAGGGCAGGCGCTTGTCATCCGCGTCCCGCGGCTGATGGTCGCTGGCCACCGCGTCGATCGTGCCGTCGGCGAGTGCTGCGACGACCGCCTGCCGGTCGGCTTCCGTCCGCAGCGGCGGGGAGAGCTTCGCATAGGTGCGGAAATTGCCGATGGCGACCTCGTTGAGGTCGAAATAGGGCGGCGCGGTATCGCAGGTGACGGCGAGCCCCTCCGCCTTGGCGGCGCGGATGAGGGCAAGCGCCTCGCCGGTCGAGACATGGGCGAAATGCAGCCGCCCGCCGGTGATGCGGGCGAGGGCGATGTCGCGCGCGACCTGAATGGCCTCGGCCGCTGCGGGAATCGCCGGCAGGCCGAGACGGGTCGCGAGTTCCCCTTCCGTCGCCGACCCGCCATCGGCGAGGCTCGGCTCCTCCGGATGCTGCACCACGATGCCGCCGAAAGCGCGCGTGTAGGAGAGCACCAGGCGCATGAGCCGCGCCGGCCCGATGGCGCGCCCGCCATCCGTGAAGCCGACGGCGCCCGCTTCGCGCAGCAGGCCGAGTTCGGCCATCTGCTCGCCCGCGCAGCCGCGTGTCGCCGCCGCGAAAGGAAGGATGGAGAGGCTGCCCGTTTCCTCGCCGCGGGCAATCAGTGCGCGCACCAGCGCCGGGTCGTCGGTCGCCGGCACCGAATCGGGCAGGGCGCAGAGGCTGGTGATGCCGCCCGCCGCCGCGGCACGGCTGACCGATTTGACGGTCTCGCGGTATTCCCGGCCGGGCTCGCCCAGCTCGGCGCGCATATCGAGGAGGCCGGGGCAGAGCACGGCGTCCGGCGCCTCGATCCGCTCCGCGCCCTCCGGCGCGCCCTGGCCGCGGCCGATCGCTGTGACGCGGCCGTTCTGGATCAGGACGTCGGCGACCGCGTCATGGCCGCTCGCGGGGTCGATCACCCGGGCGCCGGCAATCACCGTGTCGCGGGGAGCAGACTGCATCATGCCGTCCATCAGCCGCGCCCTCCCAGGGAGCCGGGGGCTGGCGGCCGCGACAGCACGTCGAGCACGGCCATCCGCACGGCGACACCCATCTCCACCTGTTCGCGGATCACGCTGTGGTCGGGATCATCGGCGATGGCGCTGTCGATCTCGACACCGCGGTTCATCGGTCCCGGATGCATGACGAGCGCATCGGGCCTTGCGATACGCGAGCTTCTGCGCATCCAGGCCAAAGTAGCGGAAATATTCTCGGGAACTGGGAACGAGGTTGCGGGACATGCGTTCTTTCTGCAATCGTAACATCATGACCACATCGGCGCCCGCCAGTCCAGCCGCCATGTCATGAAAGACGGTGACACCAAGCTCGGAAATGCTGTTCGGCATCAGCGTCGGCGGGCCCACCACGCGTACCGTGCTGCCCATGGCGTTGAGCAGATGAATGTTGGAGCGCGCAACACGGGAATGCGCAACATCGCCGCAGATCGCGATCGTCAGCCCTTCCAGCCTGCCGCGGTGGCGGCGGATGGTCAGCGCGTCGAGCAGCGCCTGGGTCGGATGCTCATGCATGCCGTCGCCGGCGTTGATGACGGCGGCTTCGACCTTCTGGGCGAGCAGGTTCGGCGCGCCGGACTGGTCATGCCGCACCACCAGAAGGTCGCATTGCATGGCATTGAGCGTGGAGGCGGTGTCGAGCAGCGTCTCGCCCTTCTTTACGCTGGAGGTCGAGACCGACATGTTGAGCACATCTGCGCCCAGCCGCTTGCCGGCCAGCTCGAAACTCGTGCGCGTGCGCGTGCTGTCTTCGAAGAAGAGGTTGATGAGCGTTCGCCCGCGCAGCCGGTCGCGCTGGGTCTTGCCCGAGCGGTTGAGCAGCGCATAGCTCTCGGCGAGGTTGAGCAGTTCGCCGATGACCTCGGGCGAGAGGCCCTCGATGGCAAGGAGGTGGCGCATGGGGGCTCTCTCCGTTCAGCTTTCGCTCACCGCCGCGATGCGGGCCAGCGCCTCGGTGCGGCCGAGGGCGGCGAGCGTCGCGTCAATCGGCGGGCTCGTGGTGGAACCGGTCAGCGCGGCGCGCAGCGGCTGCGCTACCTGGCCGAGTTTGCGGCCGGTCTCTTCGGCGAAGGTGCGGAGGGCGGCATCGACGCCGGCCGCCGTGAAGTCGGTATCGCCGAGCTTCGGGGCGAGCGAGGCCAGCATCTGCCCGCGCCTCCGTCGTCAGCAGGGCTTCCGCCTTGGGCTCGAAGGGCAGCGGCAGCGGGCGCGCCAGGAAGGCGGCCGATTGCGGCGAGGTCCACCAGCGTCTTCGCGCGCTCCTTCAGCGCCGGCATCAATGTCTGAATGCGTGCGCGGGCGGTCTCGTCCAGCAGCAGGTCCGCGTTGTCGGAGAGGCGGCGCACGACATCGCGCGGCAAGCCGCGCGTCATCGGCCTGACGCAGCCAGACGCCATTGAGATGCGTGAGCTTCGCGTAATCCATGCGGCTGGCGGCGCGGCCGACGCCGTCGAGGTCAAAGAGAGAGATGGCCTCCGTCGCGGCTCAGGATCTCGGCATCGCCATGGCCCCAGCCAAGGCGCAGCAGGTAGTTGCACAGCGCTTCCGGCAGGAACCCCTCGCGCTCGAATTCCAGCACGCTGACGGCGCCGTGGCGCTTGGAGAGCTTGGCGCCGTCCGCGCCGTGGATGAGCGGAATATGGGCGAAGCGCGGCGTCTCCCAGCCCATGGCGTGATAGATCTGGCTCTGCCGGAAGGTATTCGTCAGATGGTCGTCGCCACGGATCACATGGGTGATGCCCATGTCGTGGTCGTCCACCACAACGGCATGCAGATAGGTCGGCGTGCCGTCGCTGCGCAGGATGATCATGTCGTCGAGTTCGCTGTTCGCGACCCGCACCTGGCCCTGCACCAGGTCCTCGACCTCCGTCGCCCCTTCCCGCGGCGCGCGCAGGCGGATGGCGAAGGGCGCGCCTTCCGGCGCCTCTGCCGGGTCGCGGTCGCGCCAGCGGCCGTCATAACGGGGCGGCCGGCCGTCGGCCGTCGCCTGGGCCCGCATCTGCTCCAGCTCTTCCTTCGTGGCATAGCAGCGGTAGGCGCGGCCCTGCTCCAGCAGCTGGTAGGCGACCTCCCGGTGCCGCGCTTCGCGGCTGGTCTGATAGACCGGCGGCTCATCCGGCGTCAGGCCAAGCCAGGCCAGCCCGTCGCAGAATCACCTGTGTTGCCTCGGGCGTGGAACGCGCCCGGTCGGTATCCTCGATGCGCAGCAGGAACTGGCCGCCATGGTGGCGGGCAAAGAGGAAATTGAAGAGGGCCGTGCGGGCGCCGCCGATATGCAGCAATCCGGTGGGGCTGGGGGCGAAGCGCGTGCGGATGGGGAGCGTGTCGGTCATGCGGGCTGCTTAGAGCATTTCGGTCGTGGGTGAAAACGTTCGCGATGGCTTGGGGCTGCCCTTTCTTGCGCGATGGCGACCGGCGCTTTCGGCATTTGTCCTGAACTGGATCTCGGCCGAACAAGGACGCTTCCTGCCCTGGCTGCCGGTTTTCATGGCGGCGGGCAACATGTCGTTCTTTGCCGCCGGTCGCATGCCGCCGGCCTGGGCGGGCTACGCGCTGCTGGCCCTTGCGCCCGCCGCGCTCGCGCTCGCCTGGCGCAGCCTGTTCGGCCGCGCCGCGGCCCTTTGCCTGATCGCCGCCGCCCTCGGCTTCGCCTCGGCCAGCATCCGCACCCACGCCCTGCCGCCGATGCCGCGCCTGCCGCGCTTTGCCGTGGTCGTCGAGGGGCGGGTCGCCGCTGTCGATCCGTTGCCCGAGGGGCGGCGCGTTCTCCTCGCGGAGGTGACACTCTATCAGGGTGAAAGCGCCGCGGGGCGGGGTGAGAGGCTTGAGCGCCGCCTGCGGATCCGCCTCCGCACTACCGACAGCCAGCCGGTCGCGCCCGGAGATCATGTGCGTCTGCGCGCCCTTCTGCGGCCGCCCTATGCGCCGAGCTATCCGGGCGGCTGGGATCAGCGGCGCGATGCCTTCTTCGAAGGGCTCGGCGGCGTCGGCTTTGCGCTCGGACCGGCCACGCGTCTCTCCGTCCCCGCGCCGCAGGGCATCGCCGCCTGGTGGCAGGCTGTGCGGGAAGGCATTGCCGCCCGCGTCATGGCCGTCGTGCCGGGACCGCCGGGCGCGGTCGCCGCGACCCTGCTGACCGGCCTGAACACCGCCATACCGCAGGCCGATCGCGATGCCTTCGCGACCGCGGGTCTCGCGCATATCCTGGCGGTGGCGGGGCTTCATATCGGCCTCGTGATGTCGACGGTCTTCGCCGCCACGCGCCTGGCGCTTGCGCATTGGCCGTGGTTCGCGCTGCGTTTTCCGCTCAAGCAGATTGCGGGTCTCGCGGCCATCGGCATGGGGGCCTTCTACATGGCGGTCACCGGCATGCACCTGCCGATCGTCCGCAGCTTCGTCATGGCCGCCCTCGTCACCCTCGGGATGCTGGCCGGGCGGCAGGCGATTTCCATGCGCAGCCTCGGCGCTGCCGCGGCCGTTCTGCTGCTGCTGCAGCCGGAAGCCCTGGCGGGCGTCAGCTTCCAGATGAGCTTCGGCGCCGTTCTCGTGCTGATCGCGGGGTATGAGGCGCTTCGCCGGCGGCGCCCCGGCCTGCTCCTGCACCAGCCGGGCTTCTGGTCATGGCTCTGGCGCGATCTCCTTCTGGTCACGATCACCAGCCTTCTCGCGGCCATCGCGACCGCCCCCTTCGTTGCCTATCACTTCGGCCAGATCCAGCCTTATTCGGTCTTTGCCAATATGCTGGCGGTGCCGCTCGCCGCCTTCTGGGTTCTGCCCTGGGGGCTCGGCGCCTATGCCCTCATGCCGCTGCATCTGGAGAGCCTCGCCCTCATCCCCATGGGCTGGGGATGCTGGCTCATGCTCGGCATCGCGCGCACGGCGGCAGCCTTGCCGGCCGGCAATATCGCCGTGCCGCCGGGGCCGCTCTGCGGCCTTGTTGTGGCCGGGCTCAGCCTTCTCTGGCTCTGCCTCTGGCAAAGCCGGTGGCGCCTGCTCGGCCTGCCGCCGCTGCTCGTCGCGGTTTTCCTTCTGCCGCTGCTCACCCGCGTGCCGGATATCCTGGTCTCGCCGGACGGGCGGCTCGTCGCCTTCCGCGAGCCGCGGGCGATCTATCTCCTCTCGGCGACCAAAGATGACTTTACGCTCGGCGAATGGCGGCGCTTCTTCGGCGGCCTGCCCATCCTGCCGCTGGCCGGGGCAACGGCGGGCATCGCCTGCGCCCCCGCCGGCTGCCTTCTCCCGGCGCCGCACCTCCGCCCGCCCGGCCTGCTCTACTGGCGGGCGGAGAGCCCGCCCGCGGCGTGCCGCGGCATCGGTTTCATCGTCACCACAGCGTACCTGGGATGCGGGGGCGACTGGCGCCTGCGCCGGCCGCGCCTTTGTCGACCGCGGGCTTTGGCAGCGCGGCGGCGCTGTGGCGGTCTTTCTGGACGGCGTGCCGGTCATCGAGACCGACCGGGCCGGGCGCGGCCTCTGGCCCTGGCTGCCCCCGGTCACCGCCGCCGCGCAGTAAAGGCTTGGCAAATGCCCATTAGGCGAGCAGTAATTCGCCCTGGGGTGCCGTGACATCCGGGGAACGTTTATGGCTGAAAAACTCACCGTCGATACGCGGTCCCGGCAGGGGCTGCGGCTGGAACAGGCTGCACGGGCAGCCTGGCTCTACTATGTCGGCCGACGTACGCAGGATGAAGTGGCGGCGCAGCTCAATATCTCACGTCAGGCCGCGCAGCGGCTCATTTCGCTGGCGCTCTCCGAACGCCTCATCAAATTCCGTTTCGATCATGAAGTCGGTCCCTGCATGGAGGCGGGCGATGCGCTTGCCCGCCGCTACGGCCTGTCGCTCTGCGAGGTTGTGCCGACGACCGGCAGCTCTGCCGCGACCCTCGGCTCGGTTGCGATCGCCGGGGCGCAACTGGTCGAGAAATGGCTGAGCCAGCGTGCGCCGGTGGTCTTGGGTCTTGGCACCGGCCGCGCGCTCCGTGCCATTGCCAATGAACTGTCACCCATTGCTGCACCGCAGCATAAAATCTTCTCGCTCTGCGGCAGCATCCTTCCCATGGGCCGTGCCATCGCGCTTGACCCTGTCTTGCGAATCGCCGAACTCTCCGGCGCCCAGTGCTTCTCGCTGCCCTGTCCGGTGATTGCGGCCACGGTTGAGGAGCGCGATGTGTTGCAGAAGCAACAACCCTATGTGACCATGCGGGAACTCCTGCCCCAGGCGCGCTGCCTGCTCGTCGGCGTCGGCGCCGTCGGCTGGAAATGTGCACTGCACAATGACGGGTGCGTGTCAGATCAGGAACTGGCGACGCTGCTTGAAGAAGGCGCGGTCGGAGAAATTTGTGGCTGGTCCTTCAACGCGGACGGTAAGCTGCTCGGCGGCCCCGTGAATGAACGTGTCGTTGGCATATGGGATCATGCGGTCGGTACCAGCGCCCTGCGTGTCGGCGTCGCCTTCGGAGACCAGAAGGTGGCGGCGATCCACGCCGCCCTCATTGGTCGCATGATCGACGGGCTGATTACGGACGAGGCGACCGCTGAGGCCCTTCTCGCGCTCGATCAATAGCCTAACCACTTGACAGGGGGGCAATGTCTTGATGTTCTGCTCGCCGTCTGAGCATACGCTCGATTGAACGAGCGCTATCTGGAAACGCCTTAAGAACTAAGGGAACGCGACATGCGCTTAAAAGCGATCGCTGCCTTCGCGGTGGCACTTCTGTCCGGCACCTGCCTCGCGCAGGCGGCGACCATCACCATCGCGACGGTGAACAATTCGCAGATGGTGGTGATGCAGAAACTCTCCTCGGTCTGGGAAAAGAAGACCGGCAACCACATCAACTGGGTGGTTCTGGAAGAAAACGTGCTCCGCCAGCGCGTGACGACCGATATCGCGACCCATGGCGGCCAGTTCGATGTCATTACCATCGGGTCCTACGAGACGCCGATCTGGGGCAAGCAGGGCTGGCTGAAGCCGCTCGAGGGCATCGCCGGCTATGACTATAACGATGTCTTCCCCTCCGTCCGCCAGGCGCTGAGCGAGGGCGGCAACCTCTATGCGCTGCCCTTCTACGCGGAAAGCTCCTTCACCTATTACCGCAAGGATCTGTTCCAGCAGGCCGGCCTGACCATGCCCGACCATCCGACCTGGGCGCAGGTTGACCAGTTCGCGGCCAAGCTGACCGACAAGTCCAAGCAGCAATACGGCATCTGCCTCCGCGGCAAGCCGGGCTGGGGCGAGAACATGGCCTTCTTCGACACGCTGCTGAACACCTATGGCGGCGAGTGGTTCAACAACAGCTGGCAGACCCAGATCGATACCAAGCCCTGGCACGATGCCCTGACCTTCTATGTCCACCTGCTGCGTGACTACGGCCCGCCGGGCGCAAGCTCCAACGGCTTCAACGAGAACCAGGCCCTCTTCTCCACCGGCCACTGCGCCATGTGGGTGGACGCGACCTCCGGCGCCGGCCTGATCTATGACAAGAACAGCAGCCAGGTGTACGACAAGACCGCCTTCACCGCGGCCCCGGTTGACGTCACGCCGAACGGCTCGCACTGGTTCTGGGCTTGGGCGCTGGCCATCCCGTCGACCTCCACGAAGGAGTTTGTCGCGAAGGACTTCATCGCCTGGGCGACCTCGAAGGACTATATCGACCTCGTCGGCCGCGACAATGGCTGGACGACGCTGCCCCCCGGCACGCGCCTCTCCACCTATTCCAACCCTGACTATCTGAAGGCGGCGCCCTTCGCCGGTTCCGTGAAGGAAGCGATCCTGACCGCGGATCTCAACCACCCGACCCTGAACCCGGTGCCCTATACCGGCATTCAGTATGTCTCGATCCCGGAATTCGAAGCGATCGGCACGACGGTCGGCCAGCTCGTGGCCGCGGCTCTGACCGGTCAGCAGACGGTGGACGGTGCGCTGAAGGAGGCTCAGGCTTCGGTCTCCTCGACGATGGCGCAGGCCGGCTACACGCAGTAAGACGTGCAGTAACGTAAGGCGACACGGCCCGGGGCAGTTTTCCCGGGCCGTTATTCTCTTGAACGGGCCTCTTCTGTCGCGGAGACGTCCCGCACGGGGCAGGCTCCGCTGGGCCGGAAAGGATTGTCATGAGTGCGACAACAGTAGGCCGCGGAGGGCCACCGGCTGGAGCGGCCGGCCGCGCAAAGAAGAAGGGCACGGGTGGCGGGGTCAACACGCTGCCGCTGCTTGTTCCTTCCGTCGGCCTTCTCCTGTTGTGGATGATCGTGCCCCTGGCGATGACGCTGTTCTTCGCCTTCCGGCGCTATAATCTGCTCAACCCCATGATCCATGGCTGGGCCGGCTTCCGGAACTTCGAATTCCTGTTCGAGGACCCGGCGCTGTTCCATTCGCTCCTGGTCTCGGTCATCATCGTCGTCGGGGTCATCGTCATCACGGTCTGCCTCGGTGCGGTCCTGGCGGCGGTCTTCAACCAGCCCTTCCGCGGCCAGGGCATCGCCCGCGTGCTCATGATCTCGCCCTTTTTCGTCATGCCGACGGTGAGTGCGCTGGTCTGGAAGAACCTGCTGCTCGATCCGGTGAACGGCCTGTTCGCCGCGATCTTCCGCATGGTCGGCCTGCAGCCCGTCGCCTGGTTCAGCGCCTTCCCGCTCGGCTCCGTCATGGCCATTCTCTGCTGGGAATGGCTGCCCTATGCCTTCCTCATTCTCTTCACCTCGCTGCAGTCGATGGACGAGGAGCAGCTGGAGGCCGCAAGGCTCGACGGCGCCAGCGCCTTCGACATCTTCTTCAGCATCCAATTGCCGCACATGGCGCGCGCCATCTCGGTCACCATCATGATCGAGATGATCTTCCTGCTCAGTGTCTTCGCCGAGATCTACGTCACCACAGCGGGCGGCCCCGGCTATGCCACGACCAACCTGACCTTCCTGATCTACCAGCGTGCCTTGCTTGCCTTCAACGTCGGCGGCGCCTCTGCCGCTGGCGTGATCGCCATTATGCTCGCCAACATCGTCTCCGCCTTCCTTACGCGGAGCGTCGGAAAGAGGCTCGAGGTATGAGCTACGGTGTCGCCAAGAAGGGCAGTCCGGTTGCAGGCACCATCGCCTGGATCGCAGCGCTTGTGATGTTCTTCCCCATCGCCTGGATGGTGCTGGCCAGCTTCAAGACGGAAGTGCAGGCGGTGCAGACGCCGCCGCTCATCATCTTCACGCCGACGCTGGTCAATTACCGGGACATCTTTTCCGAGGCGAACTACCTGCTGTTCGCCTGGAACAGCATCGCGATTTCGGTGGGGGCGACCGCTCTCTCCCTGATCATCGGCGTGCCGGCGGCCTTCGCCATGGCCTTCTATCCCACGCACCGCACCCGCGGCCTGCTGCTCTGGATGCTGTCCACCAAGATGCTGCCCGCGGTCGGCGTGCTGGTGCCGATCTATCTGCTCTGCCGCGATGCCGGGCTGCTCGACAGCAAGACCGCGCTCATCATCATCAATATGCTGAGCAATCTGCCGATCGCGATCTGGATGCTCTATACCTTCTTCCGCGATCTGCCGAAGGACATCATCGAGGCCAGCCGCATTGATGGTGCAACCCTGCGCCAGGTGCTGGTCCACGTGCTGCTGCCCCTCGTCATGCCCGGCATCGCCTCTACCGGCCTGCTCGGCATCATCCTCTGCTGGAACGAGGCGTTCTGGAGCCTCAACCTCACCGCCCATCACGCGGCACCGCTCACCGCCTTCATCGCCAGCTTCTCCGCACCCCAGGGTCTCTTCTGGGCCAAGCTTTCGGCCGCTTCAGTGCTTGCCATCGCGCCCATTCTCATCTTCGGTTGGTTCAGCCAGAAGCAACTGGTCAGTGGCTTGACCTTCGGAGCTGTGAAATGAGGCTAGAGAATAAGGTTGCCGTCATCACCGGCGGGGCGCGCGGCATCGGCCGCGCGATCGCCACGCGCTACGCCGCCGAGGGGGCGCGTGTCGTCGTGGCCGACATCAACGGGGCGGAAGCGGAAAAGGTCGCGGGTGAGATCGGCCATGGCGCCTTCGGCGTCGGGCTCGACGTGACGAAGCAGGCGTCGATCGACGCGATGGTCGCCTCCGTGGTGGAGCGCGCCGGGCGGATCGACATCCTTGTCAACAATGCCGGCATCTTTGAAATGGCGCCGGTGCTGGAGATCACGCGGGAAAGCTACGCCCGCCAGTTTGCAGTGAATGTGGAGGGGCTGCTCTTCACCCTGCAGGCGGTGGCGCGCCAGATGGTGGCGCAGGGCGAGGGCGGCAAGATCGTCAACTTCTCGTCCCAGGCCGGCCGGCGTGGCGAAGCGCTCGTCGGCGTCTATTGCGCGTCCAAGGCGGCGGTCATCAGCCTGACCCAGAGCGCGGCGCTCGGCCTCATCAAATACGGCATCAATGTCAACGCCATCGCCCCCGGTGTCGTCGACACGCCGATGTGGGACGTGGTGGACGCGCAGTTCGCCAAATACGAGAACCTGCCGCTCGGCGAGAAGAAGCGCCAGGTGGGCGCGGCCGTTCCCTATGGCCGCATGGGCTTCCCCGAGGACATGACGGGCGCTGCCGTGTTCCTTGCCAGCAAGGATGCGGATTACATCTGCGCCCAGACGCTCAACGTCGACGGCGGCAACTGGATGAGCTGAACACGGCTCCTGTCCGGGTGACGGAAAAGGGGCCCCGCGGCCCCTTTTTCTTTGGCCTCGGCCGCGCCGGAGCGGGCGTTGGGCTAGTACCCACTATCTCTGGACCGCGAGTTGTGATTCAAATTTTGGATGAAGACGATCCCTTGCGCGACTTTGATCAGATTAACGGGTGAAGAACGAGCGGTGCTGGAGGCGCTGAGGCGTTCGACCAAGAGCGAGGCACGGATGCAGCTTCGCGCCCAGATTGTGCTTTTGGCGGCAGACGGAACGGCGACGCGCGAGATCGGACGGATCCTGGGCTGCACGACGGGGACGGCGTCGAAGTGGCGGGTGCGCTACGCGCGCGATCGTTTGGCTGGTCTGGACGAGACGGGAAACCGAGGCGCGGCGCCCAAATACGGTCCGGCGGACGGGAAGCGGATCTTGGCCATGCTCGATCAGCCGCCGCCCATGGGGTATTCGAACTGGACCGCGCCGCTGCTGGCTCGCGCGCTTGGGGACATCCACGAGCAGTATATCTGGCGCTTTCTGCGCGCCCAGAAGATCGACCTGTCGGGCCGCAAGTCCTGGTGTGAGAGCACCGACCCAGACTTCGTGGCCAAGGCTGCCGAAATTGTCGGCCTGTATATGGCGCCGCCGGAGAACGCTGTCGTCCTGTCGGTTGATGAGAAGCCGTCTATCCAGGCGCTTGAGCGAGCCCAGGGATATCTCAAGCTGCCCACGGGCCGCGCGATGACCGGCCAGTCGCACGACTACAAGCGACATGGGACGACCACGCTGTTCGCCGCCCTGAACGTCGCCACCGGAAAGGTGACCGGCCGCCACTACCAAAGACGGCGAAGGGTCGAGTTCCTCGATTTCATGAACAAGATCGTCGCCGCCTACCCTGAGCAGGAAATCCACGCCATCGTCGATAACCTCTCCACCCATAAGCCAAAGCGCGATCTTTGGCTGGTGCGTCATCCCAGGGTGCACTTTCACTACACGCCCACCCACACGTCCTGGCTCAACCAGATCGAGATCTGGTTCTCCATTCTCAGTGGGAAATCCTTGAACGGTGCGTCCTTCAAATCCGTCGATCAGCTGAAAGCGCACATCCACAGCTTCATCGACAGCTATAACGAGGAAGCTCTCCCCTTCGCTTGGACCAAGAGTGAGGTCCATCAGAAGCGTCTCAAGCCGTGCTTCGCTGTCCAGTGATTCCGGGTACTAGCTGAGCGTCCGCATGATCTCCCGATAGGCCGTCTCGGGGAACGCCTTCACCGTCTGCGTCCGCACATTGCCGGCCATCCCGAGCTGCAGGTTGAAGCGGGCTGCGACGGTATCGTCGGGGGCCTCGTAGACGGCGACCATGTCGTAATCGCCCATGGTGAGGAAGAACTGCTTGAAGTCACCCCCCATGTCCTTCAGCATCCGCCGGACGCTGTCGAGGCGGTCGGGGGATTCCTTCGCGTTGCGGATGCCCTGATCGGTCCATTTGGCCAGCATGATATAGGTTGTCATGGTACAGCCCTCCCGATGGCCCGGCCGTCTCCTCAGGAGTTCGATGGGTAGGCCTGCGCTGAACGCAGGCATCGGACGCAGCGAGCCCCGGAGCGCTCTGTCGGCCACGGCAAGCAGCATAGCACAAGCCGTGCCGTTCAAACCACCGATCGAGAGCCCGATGACTTTGGGTCTCAACGACCCAAAGTCATCGGGCTCTCATCTCGTTCTAGGCCCAGGACGCGCCCCGCCGCTCACCCCTTCACGGCGCCGGCGGAAAGCCCGGCGACGAGATAGCGCTGCAGCAGCATGAAGAAGAGGCAGGCGGGCACAAGCCCGAGCGTGGCCGCGGCCATCATCTGCCCCCAGTCGACATCGAATTTGCCGATGAAGGAGAGCAGCCCGACCGCGAAGGTCATCCGGCTCGGATCGTCGATCAGCATGAGCGCGAACAACAGCTCGCTCCAGGCCGCGGTGAACACGAACCCGATCGTCGCCATCATGCCCGGAAGGGTGAGCGGCAGGATGACACGGGTCAGAGCCTGCAGCCTGGTGCCGCCGTCGATGAGCACCGCTTCTTCCAGATCGCGCGGCACGCCGTCGCAGAAGGATTGCATGAGGAAGGTGGCGAAGGGGATGTTGAAGGCGACATAGATGATCACCAGCCCCGTGAGGCTGTTGGTCAGATGCAGGCTGCCCATGATTTTGTAGATCGGTGGGATGACCATGACCAAGGGGAAGGTCTGCGTGATCAGAAGCGCAAAACCGACCGCCTGCTTGCCGCGAAAGCGAAAGCGCGAGAGCGCATAGCCCGCGGCGGAGGCGAGCACCGTGACGACGAGCGAGGTCGCCCCCGAGACGATGATGCTGTTGAGAAAGAAGCGCGGGAAGTCGCTGGCCCAAAGCACCGCGGCGTAGTTGTGCAGCGTCGTGCGCCCGGGCCAGAGCGCGGCCCCCTCCGTATAGAGCAGCGCGGTGGGCGTCACCGAAATCTTGAGCGTCCAGAACAGCGGGAAAAGCGCAAAAAGGACATAAGCCCCGACCGCGGCATAGAGGCCCGTGCCGCTGAGCAAACGCCGGTGGCGCAGGGTGAGCGATACGGTCATTGAGGGAGCAACCGCCGGCGCATGCCGATCAACAGAAGGGCGTAGGCAATCAGGAGGGCGAGCAGCAGCACGGCCACCGCCGCTGCATAGCCTTTGTCCATGGCGCGGAAGGCGCTGACATAGATATAGGTGGCAAGCGTATTGGTGGCGCCCGCCGGCCCGCCGCCGGTCATGACGAAAATCAGATCCGCGAAGGTCGCGATCCAGATCGTCCGCAGCATGACGGTAATCAGGATCGTCGGCGCGAGGAACGGCACCGTGAGGCTGGTGAAGCGCTGCCAGACGGTCGCGCCGTCAAGGGCGGCCGCCTCGTAGAGGTCCGGCGGGATGGATTTCAGGGCGGCGAGCAGGGTGATGGCGAAGAAGGGCACGCCGAACCAGATATTGGCGATGATCGGCCCCCACATGGCGGCCTGCGGGTTGGACAGGATATCGCGCGGCTGCGCCTGAAGGCCGAGCGCATAAAGCCAGTGCGGGATCGGACCGATGATCGGGTTGAACAGCCAGGCCCAGGTCAGGCCCGCGAGGAAGCTCGGCACGGCCCAGGGCAGAAAGACGACCGCCTGCACCGCCCCGCGCCCGGCAAAGCGCCGGTTGAGCACAAGGGCAAGGCCGAGGCCCAGGAGAAACTGAAAGAACAGGCTTCCCGCCGTCCACCACACCGTGTTGATCAGCGCCTGGCCCAGCTCCGGGTCGTGCAGCATCGTGCGATACTGGTCGAGCCCGACATAGCTCGACCGGAAGGCGGTGAATCGCCGGAAGGAATAGCCGATGCCGATGATGAGCGGCACCAGCAGCACGAGAACGAGGATGAGGAGGGCCGGGCTCAGATAGACCCAGGGCTCGGCAATCCGCATGAGGGACCGGGCATTGAAGCCCGATCCCCTGGCGTGACGCGCGAGCCCGGACTTGCGGACGAGTGCGGAGGCCATTGCCGATCAGTTCGCGCTTTGATGGGCCTTATAGGCCTTGAGCTGGTCGACGAGGTAGGCGGCCCATTGATTGGCAACATCGCTCGCCGTCCGTTGCCCGAGCAATACCTGCTGGAAGGTCTTGATCGAGGTATTGTCGTAGAGGTCGCCGAAGCCTTCCAGGTAGGTCGGCGGCGTTACCAGCACATAATGCGCGCTGTCGTTCAGTTCGGTGAACCAGCCCCGGTATTTGTCGGACTGATAATGCGGGCTCTGCTCGGCCGCCTTGTAGATCGGCAGGGTGCCGACGACATTCGACCAGGAAAGATTGTTTTCCGGCGACAGCATGAAGGACAGCAGCTGCCACGCCTGATCCTTGTGCCCGGAATTGGCCATGATCGACCATCCGCCATAGCCCAGCGTCGGGTAGGACTTGCCGTTCGCGCCCATCGGCATGGGGGCGACGGCAAAAGCGTTCGGGTCCATCTTGCCGGCGATGCCGATGAGCGAATCCGGGTCCTGGTCCAGCATGGCGCAGGTGCCGGAATCGAAGCCGGCCACGACCTCGTTGAAGCCCCAGTTCACGCTATCCTGCGGGGCGGAGCCGTCCTTGTACATGGTCGCGAGCAACTGCAGGCCCTGGATGGAGCCGGGGTCGCTCAAGGTTGATGAGCCATCGGCATGGAAATAGCCGGGCTGCCCGTCCATCACATTCATGAAGTAGGTGATGCCGGAGAAGCCACCGGGGCCGCCGCGCAGGCAATAGCCGTACTTGCCAGGCATGGCCGAGATCTTCTTGGCATCGGCGACAAACTCATCGATCGTCGCAGGCGGCGCGGAGAGACCGGCCTCGGCGAACAGCTTCTTGTTCCAGAACAGGCCGCGCACATAAAAGCCGTAGGGAATTTCATAGAGCTTGCCCTGCACGGCCGAGCCGAACTGCACGGCGCGATCGCTGAGGCCCGCGAGCGACGGCGTTTTCTTGTAATAGCCGGTCAGATCAAGCAGCTGATCGTTATTGGCATAAAGGCCAAGCCAGCGGTCCGGCATCTCCACGATGTCCGGCGTGTCGCCCGCCTGCACCATGTTGAGGAACTTCTCGAAGGCTTCCGACCAGGGCAGGGAAGTAAGCTCGATCTTGATCCCCGGATGGCTCTGCTCGAAGGCCGCGAATTCCTGCTGCAAAAGCGCGGTGCGCGCCGGGCTCGGGATGACCTCCACAACCTTCAGCGTGGTATCCGCCCAGACCGGCTGGGACAGAACGCTCAGAGCGAGCGCCGCGGTTGCTGCCTTCAGCAACCCTTTCAACCGGCGACCAGCCTTTTCCTTCATCAGTTCCTCCAGGTTTTTATTGTGTTTACAGGGTGGCCTGAGCCAATGCCTGTTCAAGATCCTGCCAGAGACTGTCAGGATCTTCGAGGCCGACATGAATCCTGATCAGACGCGGGCTGACCGAGAAGCGGGCCAGCGCATTATAGTCCGGCGTCTGCCTGAGGCTCGCCATCGCCGGAACCACAAGGCTCTCATGGC
This sequence comes from uncultured Alphaproteobacteria bacterium, assembly GCA_963834475.1. Taxonomy (GTDB): domain Bacteria; phylum Pseudomonadota; class Alphaproteobacteria; order Acetobacterales; family Acetobacteraceae; genus Acidisoma. The sequence goes on from CAWIBZ010000007.1 coordinate 327,230, forward strand.
CGCCCCAGCTGACACCGATGCGGAAGAGCTTCAGGGCATCGGTGAAGCGGCGCACGTCGATGCGCTCGTCCACTTCGAATGAAAAGAGACCCGTCGAGCCCAGCAGGGTTCCCCGCCCCGCGTGGTTCGAGAAGGCCGGGTGGTGGATCCGTCCGACGTTCGGGTGCATGCGCAACCGGTTGGCAATGGTGAGGGCGCTGGCTTCGTGGCGCGGCAGGCGCAAGGTGAGGCTGCGCAGCCCGCGCAGCAGCAGCCAGGCCTCGAAGGGGGAGAGCTTGGCGCCGAACATCGAATAGGTCATCTGGTTGATCTGCTGAATAAGCTCAGCGCTGCCGGAGACCACGCCCGCGACCGTATCCGAATGGCCGCCAATGTATTTCGATGCGGAGTGGACAACAAGATCGATGCCATGCAGCAATGGCTGCTGGAACACGGGCGTCGCCCACGAATTATCGACGACCGTGACCGCGCCGTGGGCGCGCGCTGCCTCCGCCAGCTGCGGCAGGTCCTGCAGTTCGAAGACCATCGAACTCGGGCTTTCGAGGTAGAGCAGGCGGGCGCCGGGCAGGTGGCGTATCACCGCCTCCGTATCTGTCCCGTCCACATAATCGACCGTGATGCCGAGTTTCGGCAGCAGGCGCTCGAACAGGCGGAATGTATCGCTGTAGACGTGGCGGACGGCAAGAATCCGGTCACCGGAACCGACAAGTGCCAGCACGGTTGCGCTGATTGCCCCCATGCCGGAGGAAAAGGCGCGGGTCGCTTCAGCGCCTTCCAGCTGGGCGATGCGCTTCTCCAGCTCCATGACCGTTGGGTTGTCACCGCGGCTGTAGACCGGGCGCCGCACCCGGCCGCTGAACGCCTCCTCCATCTCCTGGTAGCTGCGGAAGGTGAACAGCGAGGTCTGGTAGATCGGGGGAACGACGGGGTCGAACGGCAGGTTGTCATCATGCGCGAGCAGCGTTGCGACATCGGCGAGCCGCGCTGCGCGCTCGGGGTGCAGCGGCCGCACGGATGGTTCGGTCTGGGCCAGATCAGCCATTGCTTCCAGTCTCCCGCTCTGCCGCGCCGCGCAACAGATCCGCGCGTATTGTCTCAAGAAGAATCATTGTCATGTCCCGTGCTGCCTTTGCATCGCGCCTCGCGATCGCGTCAAAAACAGCGCGATGAAAGGGGAAGCTTGCATAACCAAAATCAAGAATCCCGAGCGGCTGCTCCCAGAAGCGGTGCATGAGCGCGCGCAGCCCGTCGATGATCTGCGTGATCAATGGGTTGTTGGCGGTCTCGATGATCGAGCGGTGAAAGGCCCAGTCGGCCTCCGCCGAAATCTCGACGGGTCCGAAAAAGACCGGCTCCATGGCCTCAAGCCGGGACCCGATCATCGCGATTTCGGCCTCCGTCGCGCGCTCCGCGCAAATGGCGGCCGCTTCCGCTTCCAAAGCGCGGCGCACGTCGAGCATGTGCAGGAGGGTCGCGAGATCCTGCCCCTCCACCGTCAGCGGCATGTGCAGGCTGCGCGGCGAGACGGGGCGGAGGAGGTAGTTGCCGGAGCCCTTGCGCATCTCCACCACGCCCAGGCTTTCCCAGCGTTTCAGCGCCTCGCGGATCGTGCCCCGGCTGACCGCGAGCCTTTCGGCGAGCATGCGTTCCGTGGGCAGGCGGTCACCGGGGCGCAGCCCGGCATCCTCCGTGAAAACCGCGAGGGCCTTGAGGACCGCCTGATCCCGGGTCTGGGTCTGGACAGGGCTTAGTGACAAGCAGAGCACCCCCAAAATTGGTCCGACAGCCGAACCAAAACACGGGTGCGCAATGAGCGTCAAGGATTCGATTTTAGGGATTTTGAGGAGGTCGCAGCGCGTGGCACGGAAAAAACGTTTCGATAAATCCGCAGCGTAGCGGCATCGGTCGTGCGTCAGCTCACCGGCAGAGCGGCCTCAGCGTCCTCAGATAATCCGGCATGGCGCGGGGCTCCACGCGGGCCGCGCGCAAAAGCTGGTCGAAATGGCCGATCAGCGTGCGGATATGGTCGCGGTTCTGCATCACCAGGAAGGACTGGCCGATATAGATGGCGGCGCGAATGGGCCCGTAGATGGTGACGGGCGCGGAGTAGATTTCCCGCCCGTCATAGAGGAACCAGCGCAGGCGCGGATAAAGCTCCTCGCAAAGCGCGATGAGGTGATCGACCTGCGCGAGCCGCACCTTCGCCGGCAAGCCCTGCCAGCGCCCGCCGCCGCGGGCGAAGCTTTCGATCATATGGGCGGGGGTCGCGGCCTCCATATCGGTCTCGGGCCGCCGCAAATAATCCAGACGGGATTGCGTGATCTCCATCCGCCGCTGGGGGGAGAGGGCGAAGAAATGCTCGTATTCGAATTCGATCACCGCCGCGGTCTTCAGAACGTCCGGGAAGCTCACCGGCACGTGGCGGATCTTGTAGCCCGCCGCCTCCTCCAGCCAGCGCACGAGACGCGCATCCAGCGGAGAGACCGCCTCGCGCTCGAAGCTCAGCGTATCGGTGAGCAGGCCGGGGTCGGCCGCCTCCACCTCGCGCAGGCCAAGCAGCCAGTCGAGCGAGACCTGTCCCAGCCGCGCGATGGCGGCGACCGATTCCAGCCGGGGCAGCCGGTCATTCCCGGGCGACAGCAACTGCGACAGGGTGGAGCGGTCGATCCCCACGCGCAGCGCGAAAGCGCTCTGGTTGAGACCGGAGCGGTGCATGACCGCGATCAGCCTCTCCCGGAAAAGGCGAACCAACTCGGCACGGTCTGCGGAGGTAAAGCTCATGCGGCATATAATAAACGAATGTGGGAAAGCGCACCTTAATTTGTGATTATGTTCCTATTGTCACGAAGAGTGCGTATTATCTACGCTCAAAAATCGGTTTTGCCATTGGTCTTGGATGAACCACGGCGCAAAATCGGGTTATGCCCAGCTCAAGCCCCAACCGCCTGCCGCCGGTCCCCGCCATCGAATGGCCGACGGTCGGCCTTTGTCTCCTCATCTATGGTGGCTGGGCGGCGCTGACTTTCTTCCATCGCGCCATCCCATGGCCGCTGCTCGTCCTCGGCGGCGGCTGGATCATCGCCTGGCAGATGTCCCTGCAGCACGAACTCCTGCACGGCCACCCGACGCGCAGGCGGTTTGTGAATGACGCGCTCGGCTTTCCGCCGCTGACCTTGTGGCTACCCTACCGGAGCTATCGTCTCAGCCATCTCCGCCATCACCACGACGAGCATTTGACGGATCCGCTGGAAGACCCCGAAACCTATTACCTGACCGAGGAGCGCTTCGGCCGCCTCGGGCCGCCGGCGCTCGCCTTCCTCCGCTTCAGCAATACGTTTTTCGGCCGCATCACCTTCGGCGCCCTGCGCAGCACGGGTATTTTCCTGTGGCTCCATGCCGGCGCCTGCCTGCACGGCAACCGGGCCGAGTGGCGCATCTGGCTGCCGCATCTGCTCGGCGTCGCCGTCATCCTCGCCTGGGTCATCGGGGTCTGCCACATGGCGCTCTGGCTTTACCTCCTGGCCTTCGTGATTCCGGGCCGCATGCTCGCCTCCATCCGCTCCTTCGCGGAACACCGGGCGGCGCCGGAGGCAGGGGAGCGCACGGCGATCGTGGAGAATGCGCCCATATTCGGGCTCCTGTTCCTCTACAACAACCTGCACGCCGTGCATCATGATAGGCCCGGCATGCCCTGGTATCGCATCCCGGCCTATTACCGGGCGCATCGGGCTGAGATCCTCCGTGCCAATGGCGGGCTGGTCTATGACGGGTATTGGGATGTCGCCCGCCGCTATCTGTTGACACCGCATCACCGCGGCCCGCATCCGGGGTTCGTCGCGCCCCGCGCGCCGCTGCCGGAGGGGACAGGCCGGGCCGTGGCGGCGCCTGTGCCCGCGCCCGGAATCGGGGATTGAGGCGGCGCGGCCGGCTCAGGCGAGCCTGGGGTAGCCCCGGGCCGCGGCCGCTGCCTCCAGCTCCAGTATGGTCCTGTAGGCGGCGGCCTGCGGTGGCGCCACGCGGCGGATGCCAAGGCCGCCCAGGGCTCCGGCAAGCGCCGGTGAGGGCAGGGGGTTCGTCAGCAGGCGGGTGAGCCGCAGAGCCGTCTCGGCCGCTGTCGCGGCGGCCGTGATGAAGGGAATGGCCGGGCTCGGCGGCGTTTCGGCCAGCACCCTCAGGCGGGTCGCCAGGTCCGGCCGGTAGCGCGCGACGAAACCGAAGGTCACGCAATCAACGGTCGCGGCATCGGCGTGCGCCGCCGCCACCATCTCCATGCTGCGCAGATGGCTGCCGCTCAGGAGGATGTCACCGAAGAAGCGGCCGTTGCGTGCGAGCGGCGCGAACAGCGCCCGCGCAAGGTTCATGCCGGAATTGGAGTCCGGCCCGTTCGTCACGAAGCGCTGGCCCGCGAGATGCGCGGGCACGCCGGCATCCGCATCCGCCCGCACGATCAGGAAGGCGCAATGCGTCGGCACACCATCAGGCCGCAAGCGGCAACCCGGCAGGTCATAAAGCGGCGTGCCCAACAGCCGGTACTGGCCTTGGTAAATCGTCAGCAGCGGGTAGCCGCACATCTGGCTGAAGACCGTGTCGGGCGCGATCGCACCCGGCAGGGCCAGCGCGCTCGGGGCCAGCGCCGCCGGCGCCGCTTCCCCCATCTCCGCATGCAGCGCCGCCCAAAGTGCTGCATTGGCTTCTGCCATTTCGGGCAGGGCATACATCGGCAGCGCGGCGATCACTGGGTCAGCGTCTCGATTTCGTTGAGAACGGCCAGCAGTTCCTGGGCTGCGACCGATTTCGGGCTGGCTTCCGTCACCCCCATGCCTTGGGCGAAGGCATTGGCGAAGCCCGCGCGATTGCCGATGGCATGGGCGAGCAGCCCGTAGCCGGCCGCCTCCGCCTCCCGCTCCACCTGGGCGCGCAGGCGCGAGGTCGCCGGCGCCCGGTTGAGCACGAGCCTGAGCGGCCGCTTTTCCGCGCGCGCAAGCTGCACGGTCGCCTCGGCAGCCCAGAGATCAGGCGGGCTCGGCTGCAGCGGCACGACAACCAGATCGGCCGCACGGATCGCAAGCTTGGCGTCGGTATCGACCTGCGGCGGCGTATCGACAATGACCGCCTCGTGGCTCGCCGTCAGCCGGTCCAGCTCCGCGCGCAGCCGCCAGCCGGAGACCTCCGAAAGGCCGATCGCCGGCAAGGCCTTGCTCTGCCGGCCGCGGATACCATGCCAGCGGGTGAGGCTGCGCTGCGGGTCGATGTCGAGCAGGCAGACCCGCAGGCCCACTGCCATGGCGGCAGCGAGATTGGCGGCCAGCATGGTTTTGCCGGCCCCGCCCTTCTGTTGGGCGACAGTAATGACAAGCGCCATGGGTCAACGACTCCGCTGCACCGCATCACTATAGGCGGCGGCGAGGCGGTGGCGAGGCATGAATTGGCGACAGCGTTATTCGGCGGCCTGCACCGTCTGCCAGCCCTCGGAGGCGAGGGCATGGAGAATTTCATCCTCTCCGCACATGCCGAGGATGCGGCCCGCTTGCGTGACCAGCACTGGCATTCCGGTTGCCTGGCGCAGCTGGATGACGGTCTTCATCGTCGCTTCGCAGTCGACGGCGGCGCAGAAGCCCGCTGCCGGCATCTCCGCCTCGTCCACGACGGTCGCGATCGGCACCGGTTTCCCGGACGCCGTCACGGCACTCCCCGGAATGGCGCCGGCGCTGTTCAGCAAGACGGGCCGATAGGCATCGAGCACCGCCCAGCCGTCGCGCTGCGGCAGCCGCTCCAGCGGCGTCATGAAGGTGCGGCCGCGCAGCACGTTCAACGGGTTCATGTGCTGCACGAATTCGCGCACGTAACCATTGGCCGGGCGCAGCACGATATCCTCCGGCTCGCCGGACTGGATGATGCGCCCGCCCTCAAGAATGGCGATCTGGTTGCCAAGCTTCAGCGCCTCGTCCAGATCGTGGCTCACGAAGACGATGGTCTTCTTCACCTTCTTCTGCAGCGCCAGCAGCTCGTCCTGCAGCTTGGTGCGGATCAGCGGGTCGAGCGCGGAAAAGGGCTCGTCCATGAGCAGGATATCGGCATCCGTCGCGAAGGCGCGCGCCAGGCCCACGCGCTGCTGCATGCCGCCCGAAAGCTCGCGCGCATATTTATCGGCCCATTGGTCGAGCGCCACGAGCTTGAGCTTCTCGTCGACGATGCGGTGCCGCTCGGCGGCGGAAACACCGCGGAGCTCAAGGCCCAGGCCGACATTTTCCCGCACCGTCCGCCAGGGCAGCAGGGCGAATTGCTGGAAGACCATGGCGATGCGCCGCGTGCGCATATAGCGGAGCGTCGCGCGGTCGCAATTTGCAATGTCAACCACCCGCTCGCCGTCGCGCACCAGGACGCGCCCCCGCGTGATCCGGTTGAGGCCGTTGACGGCCCGCAGCAGCGTCGACTTGCCGGAGCCCGAGAGCCCCATGAGCACGCAGATCTCGCCCGCACGCACGCTGAGCGAGGCATCCCTGACGCCCATCACGACGCCGGTCTTGGCGAGGATTTCGTCCCGGCTCAGGCCGCGCTCCATGAGCGCGATGGCTTCGGCCTGCGATTTTCCGCCTTTGCTGCCGGCGGTGCCGAACAGGATATCGACATTGGCGAATTCAATGGTCGGCTGTGTCTCGCTCATCGCTCAGTTCTCGCTTTCCCGCGGCCGGCAGACACGGTCGAGCACGACCGCAAGCACGACGATGCAGAGGCCGGATTCGAAGCCGGTATCGACGCGCAATGTGTTGAGCGCACTGACGACCGGCACGCCGAGGCCACCCGCGCCGACGAGTGCCGCGATCACCACCATGGACAGGCTGAGCATGATGCATTGCGTGAGCCCGGCCAGGATGGTCGGCAGCGCATGCGGCAGTTCGACCTTCCAGAGCAGCTGGTTCTTGGACGCGCCGAAGGCTTCGGCCGCCTCGACGAGCGGCGGCGGCACGGAGGAGATGCCAAGCTGGGTCAGGCGGATCGGCGCGGGCAGGGCAAAGATGATGGTGGAGATCAGCCCTGGCACGGCGCCAAGGCCGAAGAGCACGACGGTCGGGATCAGATAAACGAAGGTCGGCAGGGTCTGCATGAGGTCGAGCAGCGGGCGCAGCGCGGTGTAGAGCCAAGGCCGGTGCGCGCAGGCGATGCCGATCGGCACCCCGATCGCCATGGAGATCACGGTCGCGAAGATGATCAGCGAGGTCGTCTCCATGGTCGCTGACCAGTAGCCCTGGTTCAGGATGAAGAGCAGCGCGAGGACGACGAAAACCGCAAGCTTCCAGGACCGCTGGATGGCATAGCAGATGAGGCCGATGACGAGGATGAGGAGGATGGCTGGAATGGCTTCCAGCACGGCCGTCAGCCCGTTGATGGCCGCGGCAATGCCGTTGGAAAACGCATCAATCGCATTCGAGCCGCTGATGTCGTTGACGACATTTGCGATCCAGTCGCCGAGCGGGATCTTGTGGCCGGAGACCAGGTTTGCCAGCCCGTTCAGCATTCAGCGCTCCGTTCTAAGTGTTCGTGTGCGCAGCAGATCGCAGCGCCTGGCCCGTCGCCCGCCGGCCTCTCTCCGGCGGGCCTTCCCCGTTCAGCAAAGCACAACACTTCAGATGCGCCCAAGGGATGAAATGCCGCTCTTGAGGGTGGATCCGCCGGAGAGAGGCCGGCGGAAGACAGATTGACTGTGTTTAGAGGCCGAGTGCTTTCCTCACGACCGGTTCGGCCGGCTGGCTGCCGTCGAAGGTCGTCACGCCGGCAAGCCAGGGCGTGAGTGCGCTCGGGTTCGCCTTCAGCCATTTCGCCGCCGCCGCCGCCGGGTCCATCTTGTCATACATGATGGAGCCCATGATCTGGTTCTCCATGTTCAGGTTGAATTTCAGCTGGGTCAGGAACTTGCCGAGATTGGGGCATTCCGAGACGTAATTGGCGGTGGTGTTGGTATAGACGGTCGCACCCCCGTAGTTCGGGCCGAAGATCGCGTCGCCGCCCGAGAGATACTGCATGTCGAATTTGGTGTTCATCGGATGCGGTTCCCAGCCCAGGAAGACAATCGCCTGGTGGTGCCGGGTCTTGCGCTCGACTTCGGCCAGCATGCCCTGCTCGCTGGACTGAACGAGCGTGAACTTGCCGACACCGTCGGTATTGTCCTTGATCATGCCGAGGATCAGGCGGTTGCCGTCATTGCCGGGCTCGATGCCGTAAATCTTGCCGTCCAGTTGCTTGTAGAATTTCGGAATATCCTGGAATGACTTAAGGCCTTCATTGTAAAGGTAAGTCGGGACGGCGAGGGTATATTTGGCGCCTTCCAGATTGGCGCCGAGCACGTCAACCGTCTTGTTCGCTTCATAAGGTTTGATGTTCTCCGTCATCGTGGGCATCCAGTTGCCCAGGAAGACGTCGATCTTCTTTTGCTTCATCTCCTCATAGGTCACCGGCACGGACAGCATGGTCGTCGAGGGGGTGTAGCCCAGTGCCTGGAGGATGAAGCTCGCCGTGCCGGTGGTGGCGGAAATATCGGTCCAGCCGACATTGGAGAAGGCCACGTCGTGACAGGAGGCGGGGTCGCCGGCTGCCTGCGCGCTTGACCCGAGGCCTGCGCTCCCCGCGATCAATCCCAAAGCCGCCACAGCCTGCAGAAGGTGTTTACGCATTTTGCGGTCCTTTTTTCGCTTTTAAGGTCTCAGGAACCCCTTGGACGCTCCGCCCGGAGCCGTAAATTGAACATACTTTCAATCTTTGGTGCCGGTCACGTCTTTTTCTATGTGAAAGAGGCGGAGATTTGCCGTTGCGGCGCAAAAATTCCGGCTTTTGATGCGTAATTAAGCAGCGCTTGCCTAATATCGAACCTTTCTGTGGCGGAGCGTTTCGGTGCTTGATTGCACGTTCAAGCAATCATACAAAAACAAGGCGGCTGCACCCGCCGCCTGCAGAGTGGAGAGAGGCTTGTCGCGCCGCGATTCGGAAGACATTCGCCGCAAGCAACTGATCGACACGACGATTCACGTCATGGCGCAGGTTGGTTTCAATGCGACAACATTAGGCCTGATCGCCCGTCATGCCGGCGTTTCTGCCGGCCTCGTCGCGCATTATTTCGGCGATAAGGATGGCTTGCTCGAAGCAACGCTCCGCAGCCTCGCCTCGCGCCTCAGCGGTGCCGCCGCGGCCCGCATGCGGGTAGCCTGCGGGCCGCGCGCGCGCCTGCAGGCGGTGATCGACGCCAATCTCGCGCCCGAGGAAATGGACAGCCAGACCAGCGCCGTCTGGCTCGCCTTCTGGGGGCAGGCGATCCATTCGGACCGGCTCAAGCGCATACAGAACATCTATCAGCGCCGGATGCTGTCCAATCTCCGTCATGCGCTCCGCGCCATGACCTCCGATGCCGAAGCCGAGCGCCTCAGCGTCATCATCGCCGCCATCATCGACGGGCTCTGGCTGCGCACAACGCTGGCCGCCGCCTGGACCCCGGCCGATTCCGAAGCCGCCCGCCGCATTGCCGCGGGCTTCGTGGACACGCAGCTCGCCGCGAGCAGAGAAGGACAGCCCATGTCGAAATCGCCCGCCCCTGAAGCCGCAACCGTGCTGCCGCGCATCGCCAACTGGTTCGCGGGCCGCTACCAGCCCAACCCTGCCGCCGAAACCTTCGTGACCCGCAATCCGGCGACCGGCGCGGCGCTCGCCGAAATCGAAATCGCCGGCGAGGCTGCGCTTGACGCGGCGATCACGGCGGCGCGTGCGGGGCAGGCGGTTTGGGCGCGGATGACGGGCCTGGAGCGCGGGCGCATCCTGCGCCGCGTGGCAGACCTTCTGCGCGCCCGCAATGACGAGTTGGCGCGGCTGGAGACCGAGGACACGGGCAAGCCGATCCAGGAAACCAGCGTCGTCGATGTCATCTCGGGCGCCGACTGCATCGAGTATTTCGCCGGGCTCGCCGGCGGCATCACGGGCGAAAGCGTCGATCTCGGCCCTGCCGCCATGGGCTATACACGCAGGGAACCGCTGGGGCTCGTCGCCGGCATCGGCGCCTGGAACTACCCGATCCAGATCGCCTGCTGGAAGGCGGCCCCGGCTTTGGCCTGCGGCAATGCCATGATCTTCAAGCCCTCGGAGCTCACGCCGCTCACGGCCTTCAGGCTGGCCGAAATCATGAAGGAAGCAGGCGTGCCGGATGGCGTCTTCAGCGTGCTGCCGGGCGATGGCCGCACGGGTGCGCTGCTCGCGGCGCACCCGGCGATTGCCAAAATCTCGCTCACCGGCTCGGTGCCGACCGGAAAGAAGGTCATGGCCGCGGCGGCCGGGACGCTGAAGCAGGTGACGCTCGAACTCGGCGGCAAATCGCCGCTCATCGTCTTCGAGGATGCGGATATCGAAAGCGCGGTCGGCGGCGCCATGCTCGGCAATTTCTACTCGGCCGGCGAAGTCTGCTCCAACGGCACGCGGGTCTTCGTCCATCGCAGCATCAAGGACAAATTCGTCGCGCGCCTTCTGGAGCGTACGGCAAAGATCGCCCTGGGTGATCCGCTTGATCCGGCGACCCAGATGGGCGCGCTGATTTCGGAAGCCCACATGCAAAAGGTGCTTTCCTACATCGAACGCGGGACCGCAGAGGGCGGGACGCTTCTGTGCGGGGGCAGGCGTGTCACCGAAGGCGCCATGGCCGCAGGCTATTTCGTCTCGCCGGCCGTCTTTGACGCGACGGCTGATGACCTCGCCATCGTGCGCGAAGAAATATTCGGCCCCGTCATGACCATTCTCACCTTTGACAGCGAGGAGGAGGTCATTGCGCGGGCGAATGCGACCGAGTTCGGCCTCAGCGCCGGCATTTTCACGCGGGATCTGGCGCGCGCCCATCGTGTCATCGCAGAGATCCAGGCGGGCACCTGCTGGATCAACACCTATAACATCACGCCGATCGAACTGCCCTTCGGCGGCTACAAGCAATCGGGCCTGGGGCGGGAGAACAGCCGCGCGGCGCTGGACCATTATTCGCAGATCAAAAGCGTCTATGTGGCGCTGGCGCCGGTGGAGGCACCCTACTGATGGATGCCTTCGACTATATCATTGTCGGCGCGGGCTCGGCGGGATGCGTGCTCGCCAACCGGCTGACCGAAGACGGCAGGAATACCGTGCTCGTCCTCGAATATGGTGGATCGGACAAATCGATCTACATCCAGATGCCGGCCGCGCTGTCCATCCCCATGAACAAGCCGCGCTACAACTGGTTTTATGAGACGGAGCCCGAGCCGCATCTGGGCGGCCGGCGGATGCATACGCCGCGCGGCAAGGTGCTGGGTGGTTCTTCGTCCATCAACGGCATGGTCTATATCCGCGGCAATGCGCTCGATTTCGAGGGCTGGGAGCGTCAGGGCGCGCGGGGCTGGGGCTATGCCCAGGTGCTGCCCTATTTCCGCCGGGCGGAGCATCGCGAAGAGGGCGGCGATTTCTATCGCGGCGCGGACGGGCCGCTCTATACCTCCTACGGCCCCACCCGGAACCCCCTCTACCGGGCCTGGGTGGACGCCGCGAGGCAGGCGGGCTATCCGCTGACGGAGGACGTCAACGGCTACGCCCAGGAGGGCTTCGGCCGCATGGACCAGACGGTCCGCCACGGCCAGCGCTGGAGCGCCGCCAATGCCTATCTGAGACCTGCCATGACGCGGCCCCAACTCGACGTCCGCACAGGCGCGCTGGCCACGAAAATCGTGCTCGAAGGGCGCCGCGCCGTTGGCATCCGCTACCTCAAGGACGGCCAGGAGGTCGAGGTTCGGGCACGCCGCGAGGTCATCCTCTCGGGCGGCCCCATCAACTCTCCGCAGCTGCTCAAGCTGTCAGGCATCGGCCCGGCATCCGAGCTGCAGCAATTCGGCATCCCGGTCGAGGAGCATCGCCCGGGCGTGGGCGAGAACTTGCAGGATCATCTGGAATTCTATTTCCAGGTCGCCGTGACGCAGCCGATCACCCTGTTCTCGGCGCAGTCGCTTTTCGCCAAGGGCCTCATCGGCCTGCGCTGGCTGGTGCGCAAGGATGGCCTCGGCGCCACCAATCATTTCGAGACCTGCGGCTTCATCCGCAGCCGCGCCGGCATTCCCTATCCGGACATTCATTACCACTTCCTGCCGCTTGCGATTTCCTATGACGGCAACAGCCTTGCCACCGAACACGGCATGCAGGCCCATGTCGGGCCGATGCGTTCCAAAAGCCGCGGCTGGGTGCGGCTGCGGTCCGCGGACGCGCGGGAGAAGCCGCGCGTCTTCTTCAACTACATGAGCCATCCCGACGACTGGGCGGAGATGCGCGCCTGTGTCCGCCTGACGCGCGAAATCTTCGGGCAGAAGGCGTTCGAGCCCTATCGCGGCCGGGAAATCCAGCCGGGCGCGGATGTGTTGACCGATGAAGAGATCGACGCCTTCATCCGGCAGAAGGTTGAAAGCGCCTATCATCCCTCCTGCAGCTGCAAGATGGGGGACCCTGCCGACCCGATGGCGGTGGTGGACCCCGAGACCCGCGTCATCGGCTTCGAGGGGCTGCGCGTCGTCGACAGTTCGATCATGCCGCAGGTGACGACCGGCAACCTCAACGCGCCGACCATCATGATCGGCGAGAAGGCGGCCGATCATATCCTCGGCCGGCCGATGCTCGCGCCCTCCAACGCGCCGTTCTACCAGGCGCCGAACTGGGAGACGGCGCAGCGCTGATCGCCCTATTGGCCAAGGCGACCGCCGGCTTCCGGTATGGGCTTCTTCATGACCGCGTGCGGACCATGCTCTGCCCGGATGCCGCGCAGCGCAAGGTAACGGCTTTCCAGGCGAGAGAGCTGGGACCGCAATCCGAGCGCGGGACGCTCGATAAAATGCCATGAAAACGCGGCTATGGCGACCGCAAGCGGCAGAGAGATCGCGAAGTTGAGATACCAATCTCTTGACCACGGCAGAAAATGTGCAACCGCCTGTTGCACGACATAGCCATACAGGAAAATTCCGTAAGAAAGATCCGCATGGCGCAAAAAGCCGATGCGCCGAATATTCGTCAGTCCCAGATAGACTGTCATGTAGGCAACCGGAATCGGCGAAACAAAATCGCCGTTCGGCACGACGCCCAGCAGCAATACGGTCGCAACCAGTGACGCCGCAAAGAGCTTTCCGTTCCAGGGAACCGCATCCCGGTAGAGAAAGATCGTTACGCCAGCCAGAAAGGTCACAACCAGAAGCGAACCCGGGAAGGATGCGTCCAAGGGCGGAAAATGCCCGCCGTATTTGTAAAGTCTGGCTGCGATGAGGGCCAGGGTGGCAATCGGCACCGCAAAAGCACCAATTTTACGGTTTTTTGCCAGACCCAGGACCGCCAGCGCCGTCAGGCTGATGTAGCACAGCAGCTCGAACGGAATAGTCCAGAGCTGTCCGTTGACGATGCGCGGAAATGGGTTGTTTGTGTAAACGCCGGGCAGTACATAATGAATATGGCCAGTGACATTCATCATGTACTGCCAGAATTCTTTATTCGAAAAATATTCCCATAAAGGAAGGTTCGTCGCCAGCGGACCCAAAATCAGGGCCGAGAGGCAAACTTCCACAGCCAATGCCGGGTAAATGCGGATTGCGCGAAGACCGAGGAATTTTCCGATCGTACGACTTCTCTCAAGGCTTCCCGCAACCAGGTATCCACTGAGCGCAAAAAACATCGGCATGGCGATCTGGTAGAACGGCCTGAGGGGGGTGTGCCAAAATACTGCGTCTGCCATTTGGCCATGGCTCACACTCACGCTGTGCAGCAGAATGACGTATGTGGAGAGACCGAGGCGCAAATAATCAAAGCCTGACGAACGTCCGCCAGTCTCGATGATTCTGTTTGTCAAGCTTTTCAAGGCTTTGTCCCCGATATATCAACGGTCGGCCTTGCAGAGGCTAAGCAGTAAAGCTGGTTTAAGGAACTATCATTGCGGCTTAGGCGGGCAGCAGAGCCCGATCAGATGGAATAATCTGATCGGGTGAATCGGTTCGCAAAACACGGTGTTGGAGCGGCGACGTCGCCGCCTTCCGCTCGGATGCAGCTGCTCTATTTCCTTAGATGAGAGCCCAAACTCATCGGGCTCTCGGCTTCGCCTTCCAGCTGCGCCCTCGCCTGGGCGGCGGCGGCGGCGGCCGCCGCATCCGCCTTCGGGAAATGCGGGTTGAGCCGGTCCAGCGCCTGGCGCAGCGCGCGTGCCATCAGCAACCGGGCCACCCATTTATGATCGGCCGGGATGATGAACCAAGGCGCGTGCGGTGCGGCCGTGTGTTCGATCACCTGGGCATAGGCATGGGCATAATGGCCCCAGAGCGCACGCTCCGTCATGTCCGCCGCGTCGAATTTCCAGATCTTGTCCGGTCGGTTCAGGCGCCGCAGGAAGCGCAGGCGCTGCTCCTCCTTCGAGATATGCAGAAAGAATTTCAGCACCGGTATGCCCTGACGGGCGAGATAGCGCTCGTGGGCCGCAATATCTTCCAGGCGGTTGCGCCAGATCTGATCGGTCAATTCCGGCTTCGGCAGGTGTTCGGCTGCCAGCAACTCGGGATGCAGGCGGGTGATGAGCACTTCCTCGTAATAGCTGCGGTTGAAGACACCGATTTCGCCGCGCGACGGCAGGCCTTGCGCGGTACGGCGCAGAAAATCCTGCCCCAGCTCCTCGCGCGACGGGGCCTTGAAGGAGGTGACGCGCAGGCCCTCGGGGTCGATGCCGCGGAAGATGTGGCGGATGGAGCTGTCTTTGCCGCCGGCATCCATCGATTGCAGAATGAGGAGCACGGCCCAGCGCTTTTCGGCGAAAAGCCGCTGCTGCAGGGCCGCAACCGCCGACACCTCCCGGTCCAGGGCGGCACGCCCGGCTCTATCGTCAAGCCCCTTGACGAGCTTCGCCGTCGGCCAGTCAGCCAGGCTGATCCTGCCTGGCTTCGCCACCATGCTCTCGTCGAGCAGTGCCAGAAGGGCCTTCTCGGCCGCGTCCGCTTCGGACAAGTCGGGTCTCCTCGTCAACCGCGATCGGTCTTGAACCGGTAGATCGTGGTGGAGTGGAAGATATGGCCAGGCTGCAGCACCGTCGTCGGAAACTCCGGCTTGTTCGGAGAATCCGGGAAGTGCTGCGTCTCGAAGCAGAAGGCGTCCGACTGGCGATAGGCGACGCCTGCCGTGCCTGCCGTGCCGCCGCCGAGATAATTCGCCGTGTAGAGCTGCATCCCGGGCTCGGTCGTCTCCACCTCCATGATGCGCCCGCTTGCGGGGTCATAGGCGCGGGCGGCAAGCGTCAGCGCCGTCGGGCTCGGCTTGTCGAGCACCCAGTTATGATCATAGCCGTTCTGGCGCAGGATCTGCGGATGGGGCATGCGGATGCCGGCGCCGATCGGCTTGGGCGTGCGGAAATCGAGCGGCGTGCCCTCGACGGGCGCGATCTCGCCGGTCGGGATGCCGTTCAGGTCCACGGGCGTATAACTGTCCGCGTTGATTTCGACGATATGGCCGAGCACGGAGCCCTGGTCGTTGCCGGCGAGGTTGAAATAGGCGTGGTTGGTCAGGTTGATGACGGTCTCGGCACTCGTCGTTGCCTTGTAGTCGATTCGGAAGGCATTGTCCTCGTGCAGGCTGTAGACAACCTCCACCTTCAGCTGGCCTGGAAAGCCTTCGTCGCCATCGGGACTGACATGGCTGAGAACGGCGGACAGGGCAGCGCCGCTCTGCGCCGCGCGCACCGCCCAGAGTTCCTTGTCGAAGCCGCGGAGCCCGCCATGCAGGCAGTTGGGGCCCTGATTGGCGGCAAGCTTGTACTCGCGGCCGCCGAGGGTGAAGCGGGCGCCGCCGATGCGGTTGGCATAGCGGCCGATGACAGCCCCGAAATAGCCGGGGTTTTCCTCATAAAGCGCCATGCTGCCGTGATCGAGGGTGACATTGGCGAAGCGGCCCTGCCGGTCTGGCGCCATGATCGCGGTCACGATACCGCCGAGGTCCAGGAAGCGCAGTTCGAAGCCGGCGGCGTTGCGCAGCTGGTACTCGGTGACGGGGCGGCCGTCGGAAAGCTGCCCATATGGCTGGTGATGCAGGCCGCGGCCCGGGGTTGCGTCCTGGTGGGGCATGTTGGCGCCTCTTTTCTGGGGTGTGTGGCCGCCAGCCTAGCGACCTGCGGCGCGCGCGCCCAGCACCGTTCCACATCGATCCGGCATCGATATATTAGTTCACATTCCGTTCGGCAGTTGCTATGCAACCTGTGCGTGTGGGAGATGGGCCATGCAACAGGCGGTTCAGGGGCGTCGGCAGGCAAGAGGGGCCCGGGCACAGCACCAGGGGGTGCAGGGCGAAAGCAAGGTTGCGGCCGCGCTCGGGCAGAGCGGCTGGACCATTCATGGCCAGCGCGTGCGCACGGCGGCCGGCGAGGTCGATATCGTCGCGGAACGCGACGGCATCCTCACTTTGGTCGAGGTCAAGACCGGTCCCGACCTCGCGACGGCCGCCTATGCGCTTTCTCCCCGCCAGCAGCAGCGCCTTCTTCTCGCGGGCGCCATCCTGCAAGGCCAGCATCCTGACTGGGGGCGGGACGGCATGCGCTTCGACGCCTGGCTGGTCGACAGGCTGGGCCGCCTGCGCCATATCCCCGATGCCTTCCGCGACGGCGGCTAAGCGGCTTTTGCCGCCTGGTCCGGGGTGGCGCTTCCGGCAAAGTGCTCTATCTCTTAAGCCGAAGGGGCCGGGCCTGACCCCTTCAGCCTGGAGCGGATCCTGATCCGATGATGCATCGGGTCAGGTGAATCTGCTTGCAAAACAACGAGCTAGAGCCGTACCGGATGACCGAGCCCGCCCCGCCCTCTGCCGCGATCCCCGATCTCACCCGGCGCACCGCGCTTTTCCTCGATCTTGACGGCACGCTGCTCGATATCGCCGAGCGTCATGATCTCGTCTGGGTCGCGCCGGACCTGCCCGGCGTCCTCAGCCGTCTCGAACAGGCGTTGGGTGGCGCGCTTGCCATCGTCACCGGCCGGCCTCTCGCCGATGTCGAACGCCTGCTGCCGCTGACCCGCCTCGCGGTCGCGGCCGAGCATGGGGCGCGGCTGCGCAGGCCAGACGGGCAGATGGAAGAGCACTCGCCGGAACTCCCCGAGCGCGCGGAATGGATCGGCCGCACCCAGGCCGCGCTCGCTCTCTGGCCCGGCGCCTTCATCGAGGAGAAATCGGTGGGCTTCGTGGTCCATTACCGCCAGGCCCCGGCGGCAGGTCCCGCGATCGAGGGTTTCCTGCGCGACCTCATCGCACCCGCGTCGGGAAGGGCCGAACTCCTGACCGCCCTCATGGCCTTCGAGATCCGCGCCGCGGGCGTGGGCAAGGGCAATGCCGTCCGCCACCTCATGCAGGAGAGGCCCTTTGCCGATCGCATCCCGGTCTTCATCGGTGATGACGTGACCGATGAGGAGGGCATGGCCGCCGCGGAGGCGATGGGGGGCTTCGGCCTGCACGTCCACCGCGCCTTCGGCGGCAAGCCGGCCGCCGTCAGGGCCTGGCTCGCGCGCATGGCCGAGCGCCTGGAGCGGGCGCCCGCTGCCTGAGGCGCCGCCCAGCAGGCCTGCGGTTGCATGAAAGGAGCTGCCTTGTCCCGCCTCGTCATCGTCTCAAACCGGGTGCAGATCTTGACCGAGAAGGCGCCGCGCGCCGGCGGGCTCGCCGTCGCCCTCGGCAGCGGCCTCGAGCCCGGCACGCTCTGGTTCGGCTGGAGCGGCCGGCGCAGCCATGCCGGCCGCACCCCGGCGCTTCATGAGGCGCAGGGCGTGACCTATGCGACGATCGATCTCACCGACAGGGAATACCACGACTTCTATGTCGGCTTTTCCAACGGCGCGCTTTGGCCGCTCCTCCACTACCGGCTCGATTATCTCGACTATGACCGGGAGCAGTATCAGGGCTATTGCGAGGTCAATGCCTACTTCGCCGAGGCCCTGACCCCGATTTTGCGGGATGACGACCTCATCTGGGTGCATGATTATCAGCTCATCCTGGTGGGCGACCGGCTGCGGGCCCTCGGCGCGCGCCAGCGCCTCGGCTTCTTCCTGCATATCCCTTTCGTGCCGCCGGCAATCCTCGACGCCATGCCCTGCGGCCTCGACCTGCTGCGCGGCCTCTGCGCCTATGACGTCGTCGGTTTCCATATCGACGAGCATCGCGAGGCCTTCCTCGCCTGCGTCCAGACCTGCCTCGGCCTCGCGCCCGAAGCGGATGGCAGCTTCGTCTACGAGGGCCGGACAGTGCAGACGGTGACCGACCCGATCGGCATCGATGCCGAGGAATTCGCGGCAACCGCCGTGCGCGCCGCCCGCGGCGCCGAGGTGCGACGCATCCGCGAAAGCCTGTTCAGCCGCGCCCTCGTCATCGGGGTGGACCGGCTTGACTACTCAAAGGGCCTGCCCAACCGCTTTCGCGCTTTCGACCACCTGCTCGAGCGCTTCCCCGAGCATCGCGGCAAGGTCTCCATGCTGCAGGTGGCGGCGCGCTCGCGCGAGGATGTCGACCGCTATCAGCAGCTCCGGCGCATGCTTGACCGGCAGGTGGGGGATATCAACGGCCGCTACTCGGAATTCGACTGGATTCCGATCCGCTATATGACCCGCGCCCTGAGCCGCAAGAGCCTCGCCGGCTTCTATCGCGTGGCGCGCGTCGGTCTCGTGACGCCCTTGCGCGACGGGATGAACCTCGTCGCCAAGGAATATGTCGCGGCACAGTCGAGCTCCGATCCCGGCGTGCTCATCCTGTCGCGCTTCGCAGGTGCCGCGGACGCGCTGCGCGAGGCGCTGATCGTCAATCCCTATGATGCCGACGAAGTCGCCGAAGCCATCCATCAGGCTCTCACCATGGATCTCGGCGAAAGAAAGGAGCGCTGGCAGGCGCTGCGGGAACGGGTTTGGAGCGGCACGCCGAAGCGCTTTACCGGAATCTTTCTCGCCGTCCTCCGCGGCTGAGGCCGGGCACCCGGCCAGGGGGGCACCGGCTATTGCAGCTGTTTCAGGCAGCGATAGGCCGCGATGGCGGATGGGCGGGCCTGGGCGCGGGCAATCCTGCCGCTTGTGGCAAGGCTGCGCGTGGTCGAGGTCACGAGCGCGCGCAAATCAGCCGCGGGCGTCACATGCGGGGCGGTCGCCTGATAGATGGTCAACGCCTCGGGTGCGAGCTTTGCCGCGCAGGCAGCCGCCGCAGTCTGGCTGGCCTCGGCAGGGGCCAAGGGCATGAGGCCCAGAAGACCGCAGGTAATGGCGAGCCGGGACGGCCGGGCAAGGAGGGACATGAAAAGCGCACTCCGGATGAGCGGGCAAGGCAGCCCGGATCCCTCCAGCTTAGCCGCTGTTCGTCAAGCGTCACAGGGCGGCCGGGCGTCGAAAATTGGTCGGGTCACGCGGCTGTCGCGAAGACCATCACTCGGTTGCGGCCACCATTCTTGGCTGCATAGAGCGCCCTGTCCGCATTCTCAAGAAGCTGATCGAGCGGCGCCGTGCCTGCATCGGCCGTGGCGACGCCAATGCTCGCGGTCACGAAGAACTCGTCGTCACCCCAGCGCAGGGGTTGATCGGCAATCAGGCTGCGCAGCCTCTCGGCCAGCGCCAGGGCCTCGGCGGAGGAGGTATCGGCCAGCAGCATCACGAACTCCTCTCCGCCGAAGCGCGCGAGCAGGTCGCCCGGCCTGAGCGCCGCGCGGCAACGGTGGGCCACCATGACCAGGGCCGCGTCGCCGGCCGCATGGCCACGGGTATCGTTGATGAACTTGAAATGATCGACGTCGAGGATCAGCATGCACAGCGGGAAGCCGGTCACCTGGGATTCAGCAAGGATTTGTGCTGACTTCGCAACGAAATGCCGGCGGTTGTAAAGGCCGGTCAGCATGTCGGTGGAGGCCAGCTTGCGCAGCTGGTCCTCAAGCCGCCGTTGCTCGGTGATGTCCCAGTAGACGAAGCTGTAGTGGTTTCCGGCTTTGCTGATTCTGTTTGCGAGAACGCGATATTTTCCATCGCGGCACATCACCCGCCATTCCATCGCCTGCGGCTGGTCCGGATCACGTGCGAGCGCCGCAAGCGCCGCCGCCCATTCCGCCTTGGCGTGCTGCCGGTCAGCCTGGGCCGGGAAGGCACGGTCGAACCACTCGTTCATCTCCTGGTCGTAAAACGGATCATAGAGATAGAGGTTGTCGGAATAGCGGCTGCAAAAGACGCCGCGCAGCGAGGAATCAAAGATGTCGATGCCGATCGGCAGGTCACGGATGATGCTGCGGAAGGTTTCGGTCGCGCCGTCGGAGGCTGTGTCGTCAAAAAGCAGCCCCCTTGCATCAAGGGTCACGACCCAGGTGGCGGGCTGCTCCGCGGCCGCCGCCAGGTGCAGGATGAGCGTTGTCGGGCCGTTCCGGGTCGGGCAGATCAGGCTCAGCCGGTTCCGTGATCCATCGGCTGGCATGGCCCGGATGAAATCGGCCAGTGCCTGCGCGGCCGTGTCGCCGAGCAGGCGGCGCAGAGCCATCGGTGCGGGCGGCAAGGCGGCCGGCATAATGCGCCGCAAGGCCTCGTTCGTGCCCAGGATCTGGCCCGTGGTCATATCCACGACGAAGACAGGGGCATGGACCAGATCGAGCCAGCCGAAGGTGCTCGTCAACTTTGCCGTCATGTCAGGGAAGAAGCCTTGTCTTTGGCGCCCGGGACCGAACCCCGCCCTCATGCCTTTGCTGGTGCAAAGATACAAGCCGCTGCACAGGCTAGAATTCTATGCCTTCCTGCGCCTTGACGCCGGCCTTGAAGGGATGGCGGGTCGCCTGCATCTCGGTGATGAGATCGGCCGCATCAAGCAGCGCCGGCGGCGCGTTGCGGCCTGTCACGACCACATGCAAATCGCCGCGCCGGGCCTGCAGGCTTGCCGTGACCTGGTCAACATCGAGATAGCCGTAGCGCAGTGCGATGCAGAGCTCGTCGAGGATGAGCAGTGCAAGCTCGGGCCGCGCCATCTGGGCCTCTGCCTCCGCCCAGGCACGGCGGCAGGCAGCCATGTCCCGCGCGCGGTCCTGCGTCTCCCAGGTGAAGCCTTCGCCCATGCTGTGCCAGGTGAGGAGGTCGCTGAAGCGCTCGAAGGCGAAGCGCTCGCCCGTGCTCCAGGCGCCCTTGATGAACTGGATGATGGCGACAGGCCGGCCCCGCCCCAGCATGCGCAGGCCGAGGCCCATCGCCGCCGTCGTCTTGCCCTTGCCCGGCCCGGTATGGACCATGAGCAAGCCCTTCTCGATGGTTTTGGACGCGACTTCGGCGTCCTGCACTGCCTTGCGGCGCGCCATTTTCACGGCCCAGGCCGCGTTGCTCCCGGTCTCGTCGGTCATTTCACCACCATGGGCAGCCCGGCCACCATGAAGATCACGCGGTCGGCCTGGCCCGCGATTCGCTGATGCAGCAGCCCCGCCTGGTCGCGGAAGTCGCGCCCCAGCCTGTGCTCTGGGACGATGCCGAGGCCGACCTCGTTGGCCACCAGCACCGTTGGCGCGCGGCGGCGGGCGAGGGCGGAGACGAGCACTTCGGTCTCGGCGGCGAGATCCAGTTCGCCGAGCATCAAGTTGGTGAGCCAGAGCGTCAGGCAATCGACCAGCACCGGCTGATCGCCCGCATCCGCCAAAGCGGCGGCCAGGGCGCGCGGCGCCTCCACGGTGTGCCAGCGCGCGTCCCGCCGTGCGCGGTGCTCGGCGATGCGCGCCTTCATCTCCTCGTCCCAGGCCGCGGCGGTCGCGATATAGGTCCAAGGCGGGCTGAGCCCCGCGATCAGGCTTTCGCCGTGCCGGCTCTTGCCCGACCTTGCCCCGCCGAGGATCAGGGTCACGCTGCTCTCTGATTGACGCACCATGGCCGCGGCTTTTAGATGATTCGCGATGGTTCCTCCACCGGGTCCCGCCCGTTTTGGAGGATGAAAAGGGAATGCGGTGCGGGTGGGTCTCCACCCAAAGCCGCGGCTGCCCCCGCAACTGTAAGCGGAAAGCCGCCTGTCACACGCCACTGGGTGCCCCGCACCTGGGAAGGCAGATGGGCGGCGCCTGATCCGTGAGCCAGGAGACCTGCCATCGCCTGTGAGAAGGTCCAGCCGGGCGGGGTGCCCTGGCGGGCGGCCGATACCCCTTGCGGCGGGGCCTTTCGTCGCGGCTGCATCCCCGTTTTCGCCCGGCGTCCGGGTTCGTGATTGTTCGGAGGATGCGCGTTTTGGGCTCGACCCCCCTCACGCCGGATAGCTGCCTGTCCATCTGCGTCGCCTGCGGCCATCCGGAGGAGCCACGGCCGGGCGCGCAACTTTATGACCGCCTGCAGGCGCTGATGACGGCGGATGAACCCTTCCGGCTGCAGGCCGCGAAATGCCTCGCGCGCTGCGGGGAAGGGTGCAGCCTCGCCATCTCCGCGCCCGGCAAATGGGGCTACCTCATGAGCCGCCTTTCGCCCGAGCACGCGGCCGACATCCTCACCTATGCCCGCGCCTATGCGGCGCATGAAACGGGCGCGCTTCTGCCCAGCCGCCGCCCCGAAAGCCTCAGAAACACCGTCGTCGGCCGCATCCCGGCCCTGGAGACCGCCGAATGAATACGCGCATTCCCGCCACCATCATCACCGGCTTCCTGGGCGCCGGCAAAACCACGCTGGTCCGCCACCTCCTGCAGAATGCCGGCGGGCGGCGCATCGCCGTCATCGTCAATGAATTCGGCTCGCTCGGCATCGACGGCGGCGTGCTTCAGGGCTGCGGCATCGAAGGCTGCGACGAGAACAGCATCGTCGAACTCTCCAACGGCTGCCTCTGCTGCACGGTCGCCGACGAATTCCTGCCCGCCATGGAGGCGCTGCTCGACCGGCCGAACCCGCCCGAGCATATCGTGATCGAGACCTCCGGCCTCGCCTTGCCTAAGCCGCTGCTCAAGGCCTTCACCTGGCCCGCCATCCGCAGCCGCGTCACCGTCGATGGCGTCATCGCGGTCGTGGATGGTCCCGCCGTCGCCGCCGGGCGCTTCGCGGATGACCCGGAGGAGGTTGCGCGCCAGATGGCCGAAGACCCCTCCGTCGAGCATGATAATCCGCTCGCCGAGGTCTATGAGGACCAGCTCGCGGCTGCCGACCTCGTGCTGCTCAACAAGGCTGACCTCCTGGCCGAGGCTGATATCGCCCAGCTCGCGGCCGGTGTCGCCGGGCAACTACCCCGGGCTGTCAAGGTTCTGCCGAGCCGCGAAGGCCGCATCGACCCCGCCATCCTGCTCGGCCTCGACGCCCGTGCGGAGGATGATCTGGCGAGCCGCCCCTCCCATCATGACGCGCTGGACGGCGCGCATGAGCATGATGACTGGGAGAGTTTCACCATCCCCGTCGGCCGCCAGCCGGCGCCGGAGGCGCTCGTCGCCCGGCTCCAGGAGGCCGCCGCCGCGCATGACGTGCTGCGCATGAAGGGCTTCGTGCGGATCGAGGGCAAGCCCATGCGCCTCGTCGTGCAGGGGGTGGGCAGCCGCTTCCGCCATGAATATGACCGCGCCTGGGGCGAGGGCGAGGATGACAGCGGCCATATCGTCGTCATCGGCCGCAAGGGGCTTGACCGCGCGGGTATCGAGGCGGCGATCCTCGGATGAGCACCGCCCCCGCCATGCGGGCCGGGTAAGGCGCGATGCATATCCTGTTCCGGGAAAGCCATGGGCTGGAGGAAGGGGAACAGGCGGTCGAGCCCGGCGGCGCGCCCGCCGATCTCCTGTTCCTGTCGTTTTCCGACAGTGACCTGAGCGCCGCGGCGGCGGCCTCCGCCCATCTGCCGCCGGGCTTCCCCGGCATCCGGCTGGAGCGTATTGCCCGCTTCCTGCATCCGCTTTCGGTCGATCTTCTCTGCGAGCGGGTGGTGGCAGGGGCGCGCGCCGTCATCATCCGGCTGCTCGGCGGTCTCGACTACTGGCGCTACGGGGTCGAGGAGATTGCGGCGACCTGCCGGGCGGGCGGCATTCCGCTTGCCCTTCTGCCGGGAGACGGGCCGGCGGATGACCCGAGGCTCGCCGCGCTCTCCACCATCGCGCCCGCGGCGCGGCGCGCGATTGATCTCTGCCTCCGCCAAAGCGGGCCGGCCAATCTCGCGCGGGCCTTCCAGGCCGCGGCGCATGCGGCCGGGCTCGTGGCCGAACCCGCAGCGGAGGCCGCGCCGCTCCCCGCCTACGGCCTTTTCGGTGTGGCGAAAGGCGCCCCCGATAGCGTCATTCTCTTCTACCGGTCGCATCTTCTGGCCGGGGAAACGGCGCCCGTTGAGGCGCTGGCGGCAGCCCTCGCGGAACGGGATCTCGGCGTCCGCGCGCTCTATGTCGATAGCCTCAAGAACCCCGATGCCGGTCGTTTCGTGCAGGACTGGCTGATCGCCTGGAAGCCGGCCGTCATCCTCAACCTGACCGGCTTTTCCGCCCGCCTCGGTGAGGCAGCTTCACCGCTGGAAGCCGCAAACTGTCCCATCCTGCAATGCGTGCAGGCGGGTTCGGGGCGCGGGCCTTGGGCGGAGTCGGGCCGCGGCCTGTCGCAGGCCGATCTCGCCATGCAGGTCGTGCTGCCAGAGGCAGATGGCCGCCTGCTGACCACCGCCATTTCCTTCAAGGAACGGGATGAGCAGGGGCGCGCACGCCTCGTGCCTCACGCTGATGGCATAGCCCTCGCCGCAGACCGGGCGGCGGGCTGGGCGCGTCTCGCCGCCACCCAGCCCGCGCGGCGGCGCATCGCCATCGTGCTCTCGGACTATCCCGGGGCGGGCGGCCCCACGACCCACGAACTCGGCTATGCCGTGGGGCTCGACAGTATCGCGAGCCTCGGCGCGATTCTGAGCCGGCTTGCCGCTGCCGGCTACGAGACGGGCGAGGGCGGTGATCTGTCGCCTGCCGATATCGAAAACCTGGCACGGCGCGAAGCCGTTCGCCGCGGTCGCGTGCTCATCGCCGTGCAGCCGGAGCGGAGCGCCGCCCCGGACCGCAAGGCGAGCTATCATGATCCGGACGCCGCGCCTGCGCTGGGCTACATCGCCTTCTATGACCGGCTGCGGTCGGACGTGGACGCCATCATCCATCTCGGCACCCATGGCACGCTGGAATGGCTGCCGGGGAAGGCAGCTGCTCTTTCGGCGGAGTGCTGGCCCGCGCGCCTCATCCGCGGGCTGCCGGTCATCTATCCGTTCATCGTCAACAATCCGGGCGAGGCCGCCCCCGCGAAGCGCCGGCTCGGCGCGGTCACCATCGGCCATCTCACGCCGCCCTTGCAACGCGCCGGGCTCCATGGCGGCGCCGGGCGGCTGGAACAGCTTCTGGACGAGTTTTCTGCGGCTGACGGGCTCGACCGCCGCCGCGCCACCGCGCTCAGGGCCGAGATCCTGGCTGAGGCCCGCGCCTCCGGCCTGCTCACGGAGGCCGGCGCGCATCTCGCGGAGGATGGCGAGGATGCGGCGCTGGCCAAGCTTGACGCCTATTTATGCGATGTGAAGGACATGCAGATCCGGGACGGCCTGCATGTGTTCGGCACCGCCCCCCGCCGGCGCAGCGGGCCGGGCTGCTCGCGGCACTCTCGGCCGCGAGCCCCGATCTCGCCGCCGATACGCTCGCCGCGCGGCTGGACGCTTGCGCGGGGGCGGAGATGGCGGCTCTCCTTGCCGCGCTCGATGGCCGCTTCATCCCGCCCGGCCCGGCGGGCGCGCCGACGCGGGGCCGCGCCGATGTGCTGCCGACGGGCCGCAACCTCGTTACCTTCGACCCGCGCCTCATCCCCACGGGCTCGGCCATGGCGCTCGCCGAAAAGGCGGCGCGCGCGCTGCTCGCCCGTCACCGGCAGGAAGAAGGCGACTGGCCGCGCGCCCTGGTCATTGACCTCTGGGGCAGTGCGACGATGCGGACGGGGGGCGAGGATCTGGCGCTCGCCCTCATCCTGCTCGGCGCCCGGCCGCTCTGGGATTCGGGCACGGGGCGGGTGAACGGGTTCGAAATCCTGCCGCTCGCGGAACTCGGCCGCCCGCGCGTCGATGTCTCCCTGCGCATCTCCGGACTTTTTCGGGATGCCTTCGCCGCCCAGATCGCGCTCTTCGGCCAGGTCGTGCAGGCCATCGCCGCGCGGGATGAGCCAGTGGACCTCAACCCGCTTGCGGGCCACGGCGGCGCCCGCGTCTTCGGGCCGGAAGCCGGGCGCTACGGCGCGGGCGTCGATCTCGCGGCCAGCCACAGCGATATCGCGCGCGCCTATCTCGCCGGCACAGCGCCGATGGATGGCGCGCCAGGGGATTTTGCGGCCCGTGTCGCGGGGGCGGATGCCTTCATCCACGCCCAGGACCATGCCGAGACCGACATTCTGGAGAGCACGGACTATGCCGCCCATGAGGGCGGCTTCGCGGCGGCGGCGGCATCGCTCGGCGCGGCCCCCGCGCTCTACCATCTCGATACGTCGCAGGCGGAGACGCCCAGGCTCCGCACCATCGCGGAGGAAGTCCGCCGCGTCCTGCGCGGCCGGGCGGCCAATCCGCGCTGGCTCGCCGGGCAGATGCGCCACGGCTATCGCGGTGCGGCCGAAATCGCCCGCGCCGCCGAAAGCCTGACGGGCTTCGCGGTGACCCTGCCCGATCGCTTCGACGCCCAGTTCGACCTTCTGTTTGATGCAACACTGGGGGACGAGGCCGTCTCCGCCTTTCTTGCGGAGGCGAACCCTGCGGCGCTCGCCGCCATGCGCCGCCATTTCAGCCGGGCGCTGGCGGATGGCCTTTGGCGACCGCGCCGTAACAGCCTGGACGCTCTCCTGGCGGAGGCGGCCGAGTGAGCGCGGAATCCCTCGTCCGTGGCTGGTGCCCGAGCCTGTTCCGGCCGATGGAATCCGGGGATGGCTGGATCGCCCGTCTCCGGCCTCAGGCGGGCGCGGTGCCGGCAGGCCTTGCCCGCACGGCGGCCGAGGCCGCCACCCGCTTCGGCAATGGCATCATCGAGGTCACGAACCGCGCCAATATCCAGATCCGCGGCCTCACGCCTGCCACCATCGCGCCCTTCACGGAGGCCATCGAGGCGGCGGGCGGCGGGCAAAGCGAGGGCAGCCGCGTGCTCGTTTCTCCGCTGCTCGGGGCTGATTCGTCACTGCAGCCGGGCTTGGGCAACCTCGCGGCGGACATCGACGCCACGCTGCGCCCCCTCCGCCTGCCAGCCAAGTTCGGCGTCGTGCTGGATGGCGGCGGCGCGTTGCCGCTCACCGGCATTGCGCTTGATGTCACCATCCGCTGCCGTGCGGGCGCCTGGTCGGTGAATGGCGCGCCCTGCGCGGCGTCCGATATTGCGGCTCGGGTTCTGGCCCTGGCAGGCGCGGCGCCACGCGTCACGGCGCGGGGCGCGGCCCAGCCCGCGCCGGGCCGGTACGACGGCTTTGTGCTCGTCGCGCCCGCTTTCGGACAGATGCGGGCAGAGGCTTTCGCCGCGCTCGCCGGTCTCGCCGAGGCCCATGGCGATGGCGCGCTCAGGCCAACGCCATGGAAAAGCCTCTGCATCGCAGGCGCCTCCGCCCCTGAAACGCTGCTCGCTGCCGCGGCCGCGCTCGGCTTCATCGCCGATGCCCATGACCCCAGGCTTTCCATTGTCACCTGCGCGGGCCTGCCCGCCTGCGCGCGGAGTGCCGTCGATACCCACCAGGCGGCGGAGGCGATGGCGCGCAGCCGCAGAGAGGGCGATTCGCTCATCCACATCTCCGGCTGCCCGAAGGGCTGCGCGCATCCGGGCGCGGCGCCCGTCACCCTCGTCGGCCGGGACGGGTATTTTGACCTCATCCGCTCAGGCCGCGCCTCTGATCCACCCACAATCCATCATCTGC
This sequence comes from uncultured Alphaproteobacteria bacterium, assembly GCA_963834475.1. GTDB lineage: Bacteria > Pseudomonadota > Alphaproteobacteria > Acetobacterales > Acetobacteraceae > Acidisoma. The sequence continues at coordinate 355,078 of CAWIBZ010000007.1, forward strand.
CCCTGGCGGAAATCCCCGCGCTGATGCAGAGGCTGCCGCATGACTGACCGTTTCGATTACATCCGCGATGGCGCCGCCATCTATGAACGCTCCTTCGCCATCATCCGGGCGGAGGCCGATCTCTCCCGCTTCAGCGCAGAGGAAAGCCGCGTCGCCGTGCGCATGATCCACAGCTGCGGCATGGTTGAGGTGGCGGAGGCCATCCGCTTCGGCGGGGACTTTGCCCGGAGCGCGCGGGCCGCGCTGCTCGCCGGTGCGCCCGTCCTGTGCAATTCCAAGATGGTCGCCAATGGCATCACCCGCGCCCGCCTGCCTGCGGGCAATGAGGTGATCTGCACGCTCGATGCGCCGGAGACACCGGCCATTGCGCGGGCCATCGGCAATACCCGGTCCGCCGCCGCGCTCGATCTCTGGGGGGACCGGATGGCCGGCGCCGTCATTGCCATCGGCAATGCGCCGACCGCGCTCTTCCGCCTGCTCGAACTGCTCGATGCCGGGGCGCCGATCCCTGCCGCCGTCATCGGCCTGCCCGTCGGCTTCGTCGGCGCTGCGGAATCGAAGGACGCTTTGGCGGCAGACGGCCGCCTTCCTTACCTCATCGTTCAAGGTCGGCGGGGTGGCAGCGCGATGGCGGCCGCTGCCGTCAATGCGCTGGCGAGCGAGGCGGAGTGAGCGCGCCCTTATCGGGACGGCTCATCACGCTCGGCATGGGGCCGGGCGACCCCGACCTCGTCACCGTCCGCGCCGCGCGTATCCTCGGCTCCGTTCCCGTCATCGCCTTTTTCGCGAAGCAGGGCCGGGCGGGTCATGCCCGCGCCATCGCAGGCACCTATCTCCATGGCGGCGTTGAGGAACTGCGGTTCGACTATCCGGTAACGGTAGAAATCCCGCATGACGATCCGCGCTATGTCTCGGCCATCTCCGCCTGCTACGATGAGGCGGCTGAGGCGATCGGCGCGCGTCTTGCGTCTGGCCAGGACGTGGCGCTGCTCTGCGAGGGTGACCCCTTCTTCTACGGGTCGTCGATGTATCTGTTCGACCGGCTGCGGGAGCGTTTCGCGATGGACGTGGTTCCCGGTGTCCTGGGCATGACGGGTTGCTGGGCCGAGGCGCAGGTGCCGATGACGCATGGCGATGACGTGCTCTCCGTCATTCCGGGCACGCTGGGGCGGAGGCGCTGCAGGCGGCGCTCGCAGGCACGGATGCGGCGGTCATCATGAAGCTCGGCCGCAACCTGCCGAAGGTGCGCCGCGTGCTGGAGGCCCTCGGCCGGGCGGACCGCGCGGTCTATGTCGAGCGTGGGACGATGGCCGATAGCCGCGTCCTGCCGCTCGCCGAACTGGCTGACGCCGCCGCGCCCTATTTCTCCATCATCCTCGTGCCCGGCCGGCAGGGTCCGCGATGAGCGGCCTGCTCTACGTCGTCGGCCTCGGCCCCGGCCATGCCGGCCTCATGACGCCGGAGGCCTCCCACGCGCTCGCCCGCTGTTCCGACCTCTATCGGCTACCACCCCTATGTCGCCCGCGTGCCGGACCATCCGGGCCTCACCCGCCATGCCTCCGACAACCGGGAGGAAGTGGCCCGTGCCCAGGCCGCCCTGGCCCGCGCCGCCGAGGGCCGGCGTGTCGCCCTGGTCTCGGGCGGCGATCCCGGCGTCTTCGCCATGGCGAGCGCGGTCTTCGAGGCGATTGAAAACGGTCCCGCTGAGTGGCGCGCGCTCGATATCCAGGTCGCTGCCGGGCGTCTCCGCCATGCTCGCCGCCGCCGCCCGCGTGGGCGCGCCTTTGGGGCATGATTTCGCGGTCCTCTCGCTCTCCGACAACCTGAAACCCTGGGATCTCGTCCTGCACCGCCTGCGCGCGGCGGCCTCGGCCGGCTTCGCGCTTGCTCTCTTCAATCCGATCTCGCGCGCCCGGCCCTGGCAACTCGGCGCGGCGCTCGACCGCGCTCGGGGAGATCCTGCCCGCCGAGACGCCGGTCATCTTCGCCTCTGCCGTCACGCGCCCCGATGAGCGGATCGATATTCTGACGCTCGCCGATGCCGCCGCCGCGCCGGACCGCGCCGACATGCGCACCCTCGTCCTCATCGGCACGGCCGAGACGCGGCGCATCCCCCGCGGGCCGGACCTGAGGGACTGGGTCTATGCCCCGCGCTCTGCCATGGCCACGCCGGCATGACGGGCGATCCAGGCAAGCGCAGCGTCGGGCGTTTCCACCGCTCTCGCCGGGCGGCGGCTCCTGGCGCCTGACCATGATGACCGGAAGGTGCAGGCTCCGCGCCGCGCTGAGCTTGCCGTCAGCCCCGCCGGAATTCTTGGTCACCAGCACTTGTGATGCCGTGCCGTTCCATGAGCGCGCGCTCGGCCTCCGCGTCGAAGGGGCCGCGGGCCGGTGAGGATCCTGGCCTTGGGCGGCAGGAGCCCCGGCTCCGGCGGCATCGACGCTGCGGATGAGGTAGTCGTGCTGCGGCGCCCGGTCCCTGAAGGGCATGAGATCCTGCCGCCCGATGGTAAGGAAAACGCGGCGCGGGGGTGGGGCCTAGCGCCTCTGCCGCGTGCCTCGTGCTGTCGGCGCCATGCGCCAGTCGTCCCCTGGCCCCGCCTGCCAGCCAGAGCGCTGCAGGACAAGCCGCGGCACGCCTGCGCCGAGCGCCGCTTCCGCCGCATTGGCCGAGATCCGGTTGGCGAAGGGATGGGTCGCGTCGATCAGGAGATCGACTCCCTCCGCCGCGCAGATAGCGGGCAAGCCCCTCCGCGCCGCCAAAGCCGCCGATGCGCGCCGGGATGGGCGGCAGAACCGGGCTTGCCGTGCGCCCCGCGAGCGAGAGCGTCGGGGCGATCCACCGCTCATGCTGAATGAGCCGGGCGAGGGCGGAGGCCTCCGCCGTCCCGCCCAGAATGAGAAGCCGCAATGGTAAGTGCTCTGCCATGGCTGACGATTGTCGGCCTTGGGGAGGATGGTGTCGAGGGGCTGACGCATGCCGCCCGCACCGCCATTGCCGAGGCCGAGATCGTGGCCGGCGGGGAACGCCACCTGGCGCTCGCCGCGTCCCTCATCGGCGAGACGGAGGCCTATACCTGGCCAAGCCCGATCACGGATGCGGTGCCGATCATCGCGTCCTGGCGCGGTAAAAAGGTCGCGGTGATCGTCTCGGGCGACCCGTTCTGCTTCGGCATGGGCTCGCTGCTCGCCCGGCAAATTCCGGTGGCCGAGATGTGCGTCCTGCCCGCGCCGTCCTCCTTCAGCCTGGCCGCGGCCCGCCTCGGCTGGGGCTTGCAGGATGTCGCGACCATTTCCTTCTGCGGCCGGCCGCTTGAGGCGATCCGCCCGCTTTTGCAGCCCAGGGCGCGTATCCTGGCGCTTTCGGCCGATGGCGGCACGCCGCCGGCGCTGGCAGGCCTGCTCACCCGCTGGGGCTTTGGCGAAACGGTCATCCAGGTTCTGGAACGCCTCGGCGGACCCCAGGAAGATTCGTTTAGTTTCAAAGCGTCAAAAGGTGTTCATGATCCGATTTCTGCGCTGAACCTGATGGCGATGGAGGTCGCGGGCGGCCCGTCTTTGCCGCTCAGCCCCGGCCTCGACGGAGGACGTGGTTCGAAACGGATGGCCAGATCACCAAGCGGGAGGTGCGGGCGCTGACCATCGCCGCCCTCGCGCCGCGCCGGGGCGAGTTGCTGTGGGATATTGGCGCGGGCATCAGGCTCCGTCGGCATCGAATGGATGCTCGCCATCCCGCGAACCGCACCATCGCGATCGAGGCGCAGCCCGACCGCGCGGCGCGCATCAGCCGCAATGCCGCCTCTCTCGGTGTGCCGGCGCTCCTCGTCCGCCAGGGGGACGCGCCGGAGGCGCTGGACGGTTTCCCCGTGCCGGATGCCGTCTTCATCGGCGGCGGCGCCAGTAATCGTGAAATTACAGACGCTTTGCTGGTCGGCGCTCAAGTCCGGCGGCAGGCTGGTCATCAACGCCGTGACGCTTGGAGACGGAACGCGCCGTTCTGGCCTCCATGAGCGCTGGGGCGGGCGGCTGACACGCATCGGGATCGAGCGGCTGGAGCCGCTGGGCAGCATGCAGGGGTTTTCCCCGGCTCGCACTGTGCTTCAATATCGGGCGGTAAAGCCATGATCGTTGCAGGGATTGGCTGCCGGACAGGTGTCTCCGCCGAGGCCATCCTGGCCCTTCTGGACGATGCCGTCGATCTCGGCTTCAAGCGCCCTGATATCCTCGCCGTGCCGGACTTCCGCAGCGCGGAGAGCGGCATCCGGAAGCGGCCGAGACGCTGGGCCTGCCCATCCTCTGGATCGGGCGGGCGGCGCTGAAGGGCGAGCAGGGCCGCTGCCTGACCCGCTCGGCCCGGGCCGAAGAGGGAGGTCGGCCTCGCCTCGGTCGCCGAAGCCGCGGCGCTCGCCGCCGCGGGGCCGGGCGGGCGCCTCGTCCTGCCGCGCATCGCGGCGGCGGCGTCACCTGCGCGCTGGCCGAAGGAGATGGTGCATTGACCGTCTATTTCATCGGCGCGGGGCCGGGGGCGGCGGATCTGCTGACGCTGCAGGGGCCGGGATATCCTCGCCCGCTGCCCGGTCTGCCTCTATGCCGGCTCCATCGTCCCGCGCGCCATGCTCGACGCATTGCCCGGAGGGCGCGCGCCTCATCGATACCGCGCCGCTCGAGCCTGGACGAGATCACGGCGGAATATCGCGGCGGCCCAGGCGCGGGCCAGGATGTCGCGCGGCTGCATTCGGGCGATCTCTCCATCTACAGCGCGGTCGCGGAGCAGACCCGGCGGCTGGACGCGCTGGGCATTCCCTGGGAGATGGTGCCCGGCGTGCCGGCCTTCGCCGCCGCGGCGGCCGTGCTGGGCCGTGAACTGACCGTGCCCGGCCTCGCGCAGAGCCTGGTCCTCACCCGGATCGACGGCCGGGCGAGCCCCATGCCGCCGGGCGAGACGCTGGCTGCCTTCGCGGCGACCGGGGCGACACTCGCCATCCACCTCGCCATCCATCGCCTGGCGGAGGTGGTGGCAGACGCTGGCGCCGCATTACGGCGCGGCTTGCCCGGCCGCGATCGTCGCCCGCGCCAGCTGGCCGGATGAGCGGGTCATCACCGGCACGCTGGGCACGCATCGTCGCCATGCATGCGGCAGACCCGGTGGAGCGCACGGCGCTCATCCTGGTGGGGCCGGCGCTGGCGCCCGAAGGCTTCCGGGACAGCGCGCTCTACGACGCCGGACTATGTGCGCCGCTTCCGCGGTCAGGAGAGCGGCGGGTGACGCGCCATCAACGCGCCCGTCCGGTCGAATGAGCAGGATTTCAAGCGCGACCGGCGCATCGCCCAGCACCGTCCTGGGCGACCTTGTGCGCCCGCTGCCGCGATGGCCTGGGCCAAGGGCAGGGTGCCTGCGATCGTCGAAGGCCTGAAGCGGTCGTATTGGCCCCGGCGATGCGCCTGCACGGTCGCCGCGTCGGCGCCGAGCTCGCGCGCGCGAGCTCGGCCAGCGCCGCGGCATCCACCGCGCCGCGCTTGGAATGGAGGTCGAGCCGCCCTTGCGCAAGCTTGGTCATCTTGGCCGGCCCGCCGGCGAGCGTCAGGCGCGCGCACCGGGTGGCGGCGCAGATATTTCAGCGTGCCGCCGACGAAATCGCCCATGTCGAGGAGCGCCGGGGTCGGGCAGGCCATAGAGCGCCTGCACGGCTTCCTCGGAGGTGCGCCCGGTCGCCGCCGCGACATGGGTCAGGCCAAGGGCGCGGGCCACATCAATGCCGCGATGGATGCTGTCGATCCAGGCGGAGCAGGAGAAGGGGATGACAATCCCCGTCGTGCCGAGAATCGATATGCCGCCGCGATGCCGAGCCGGCCGTTGAGCGTCTTCTCGGCCAGAGCCGCGCCACCCGGGACGGAGATCTCCACGAGCCAGTCCGCCGCGACGCCCGCCTCGGCGGACAGCAGCTTCGAGCGCTTGCCTCATCATCCGGCGCGGCACGGGGTTGATGGCGGGCTCGCCCAGCGGAACCGGCAGGCCGGGGAGTGTGACGATGCCCACGCCCTCGCCCGCGCGGAAGGTGATGCCGGTGCCAGGCGATCCGCGGCTGACCCGCGCCCGGATGAGCGCGCCATGCGTCACATCAGGGTCGTCCCCGGCATCCTTGACGACGGCGGCCTCGGCGGCGTTTGGGAAGAGCGCGCCCGTCGCCAGGGCGAAGGCGGCCTCCGCCCGCCCGGCAGGCGGATCAGCGACAGGGTCGGGGAACTGGCCTGTCAGCAGCGCCTGCCGCCGCCGCTCGGGTTGCGGCGGTCGGCGCAGGCGCCGGTTGTCCAGCCGCGGCGAAGAGAGGGCGTATCCACGCCGCGGAATCTAGAGAGGCGCCGGGCGCTCAAGTCACGGTGGAGAGTGCAAATGACGATGGAGGCGGCGCTTTCGCGCCTGATGGCGCGAGCGCCGCGGCTCGAACCCGGCCATGTCTGGCTGGCGGGCGCGGGGCCTGGCGATGTCGGGCATCTGACGCTGCACGCCGTCGCGGCGCTCGCCCAGGCGGATGTCGTGTTGCACGATGCGCTGGTCGGGCCTGAGATCCTGTCCCTGCGCGGCCCGAGGCGGAGGTCATCCATGCCGGCAAGCGTTGCGGCAAGCCTTCGTCCGCGCAGGCGGGCATCTCCGCCGAACTCGTCGCCCAGGCGCGGCTGGCCGCCGGGTGCTGCGACTGAAAGGCGGCGATCCCTTCGTCTTCGGCCGTGGCGGGGAGGAGGTTCTGGCGCTTGCCGAAGCCGGCATTCCGTTCCGTGTCATCCCCGGCATGACGTCCGGTGTCGCGGGGCTGGCCGCGGCCTTCATTCCGGCGACCATGCGCGGCATCAACCAGGCGATCATCTTCGCGACCGGCCATGGCGCGGAAAGCCAGCACGCGACCCTGAACTGGGAGGCGATGGCGAGCCTCGGCCAGCCCATCGTGCTCTACATGGGGGCCAAGCGGATCGGCACCATCGCCCGCCGCCTGAGGCCGGCGGCATGGCCTCCGATATGCCCGCGGCCCTGATCCTGGGCGCGACGACGCCCGCGCAGACCGTGACGGTGACGGATCTCGCTCATATCGCCGAGACCGGTCGGCTACGGATGATGAGGAAGCGCCCGGCGCTCATCGTCATCGGCCGGATCGTCGCCATGCGGGAGCGGATCCTCGCACTCGTGGCGGCCGCCCTGCCGGAACTCTGCGGCTGATGCCGCCCGCCCGCGGCCTCATCCTGGCGGCGCCGCGCTCGGGCTCGGGCAAGACGACCGTGACGCTCGGCCTCGCCGCCGCCTTGCGAGCGCGCGGGCTCGCCGTCGCCGTCGCCAAATCCGGGCCGGATTACATCGACCCCGCCTTCCATGCGGCGGCGACAGGCCGGACAGTCTTCAACCTCGACAGCTGGGCGATGCCGCCCGGGCTGCTCGACGGGCTGCTGGCTGAGGCCGCCGACGGGGCCGATCTCCTGCTGATCGAGGCCTCGATGGGCCTGTTCGACGGCGCGGGGCCTCCGGGCTCGGCGGGCCGGGCGGCAGACCTCGCCGCCCGCTTCGGCCTGCCGGTCTGCTCGTGCTGGATGTCTCGGGCCAGAGCCAGACGGCGGCGGCCACCGCGCGCGGCTTCCTGGGCTTCGAGCCTGGGGTCGAGATCGCGGGCGTCATCCTCAACCGCCTCGGCAGCGCCGAAGCATGAGGCCGGCATCCGCCCGGCCATGGCGGCGCATCGGCCTGCCCGTGCTGGGCAGCGCTCATGCGGGACGCGAGCGCTCACTTTGCCGGAGCGGCATCTGGGTCTCGTCCAGGCGGGCGAGACGGGTGATCTCGCGGCCCGCATCGCGCGATCTCGGCGCGCGGGCTGCCGCGCTCCTTCGATCTCGATGCGATCATTGCCGTTTCAAAGGAGATCGGAACGCAGGCTGCGCCTGTCGTCCGCCATCCGCCCGCCGGGCCAGCGCATCGCCGTCGCGCGCGATGCAGCCTTCACCTTCCTCTATCCGCATCTGCTCGCCGGCTGGCGTCGTGCCGGCGCCGCGCTGTCCTTCTTTTCGCCGCTCGCCGATGAGAGCCCGGCCGAGGATGCCGACGCCTGCTGGCTGCCCGGCGGCTATCCGGAACTTCATGGCGCGGCGCTTGCCAAGGCTACCGGCTTCAAAACCGGCCTCCGCCGCTTTGCGGAAACCAGGCCCGTGCATGGCGAATGCGGCGGCTACATGGTGCTCGGCCAGGCGTTTGACCGATGCAGCCGGCCAGACCCGCGCCATGGTAGGACTGCTCAACCATTCAACCAGCTTCGCCGTCCGCCGGATGCACTTGGGCTACCGCCGCGCGACATTGCGCGCCGATGGCGCGCTCGGATCCCGCGGCACGCGCCTGCGCGGCCATGAATTCCACTATGCGACCGTCTCAGACCCTGGAGATGACGCGGCCTTGGCGCGGCTCGAAGATGCGGCGGGCGCGCACCTCGGCGCCGCGGGCAGCCGCAAGGGCCGGGTCACGGGCAGTTTCTTCCACCTCATCGCGCAAGAGGATTGATTGCTCATGACGACGCTGACCGGGCCGATTACCTGCCAGGAGCTGCTGCGCGGCCTGCCGGGCCCGGATGAAGGCGGCGGCGAGCCGTCGATGCAGCGCCAGGCGCGAGCTCACCAAGCCGCCCGGCAGCCTCGGCCTGCTGGAGGAAAGTGGTCGCCTGGCTCGCGCGCTGGCAGCGGCGGGCGATGCCGCGCCTCGACCAGGTGGATGTGCTGGTCTTCGCCGGCAATCACGGTGTCACGGCACAGGGCGTCTCGCCCTTTCCGGCTTCGGTCACCGCGCAGATGGTCGGCGAACTTCCAGGCCGGTGGCGCCGCCATCAACCAGATCGCGACGGGCGGCCGGGGCGCCGCCTTCTCCGTCGTGCCGCTCGTCGCTCGACCAGCCGACCGCGGATTTCACGGAGGCGCCGGCGATGACGCCGCTCGGAATTCCGGCCGCGCGCTCGCGGCCGGCTATCGACGCGGTGGTGCCGGGCACGCGATCTGCTCTGCCTCGGCGAAATGGGCATCGGCAATACCACGGCGGCGGCGGCCCTGGCGGCGGCGCTGTTCGGCGGCCCGGCCGCGCGACTGGGCCGGGCGCGGCACCGGGCTGGACGCCGCGGGCGTCGCCCACAAGGCGGCGGTGGTGGAGCGGGCGCTCGCCCTCCATGGCGAAGGCGCTGGCCGACCCGTGGGAGGTTGCGCGCCGCCTCGGCGGGCGGGAGACGGCGGCGATCCTGGGCGCGGTGCTGGCCGCGCGCCGGCACAGCATTCCGGTGCTGCTCGATGGTTTTGTCTGTTCGGCGGCTGCGGCGCCGCTCGTGCGAAGCTGCTGGCGGGCGGGCTCGATCATGCGATGGTCGGCCATGTCTCGGCCGAGGCCGGGCATCGCGCGCCTGGTGCGGGAGCTGGGGCGGCCGGCGATTGCTCGATCTCGACATGCGGCTGGGCGAGGGCTCCGGCGCGGCGCTCGCGGTCAATATCCTGCGCGCGGCCTCGCCTGCCACAGCGGCATGGCGACCTTTGCCGAGGCTGGCGTCACGAACGGGACTGAGCGGGCGCGCGCCTCATGGCTCTCCGTGCCGATCTCGTCTCCGCCTTCGGGCTGCTGACCCGCCTGCCGCTGCCGCAAGCGGGCGCAGGCTCGGCCGCATGGCCGATGGCGTCTGGGCCTGGCCGCTGGTCGGGCTCGTGGTCGGGCTCATCGGCGGCATCGTCTATTGGCTCGCCTCGGCGGCCCATCTCTCGCCCTGGCTTGGCGGCTTCCTCGCCGTCTTCGCCACGGTCTTCGGCGACGGGCGGCTTTCATGAGGACGGGCTGGCCGATACCGCGGACAGCATCGGCGGCGGGCGACGATGCGGAGCGCAGGCTCGCGATCATGAAGGACAGCCGCATCGGCAGTTTCGGCGCGCTGGCGCTGATCGCCTCGGTCGCCCTCCGGGCGGGCGCGCTGGCGCAGATTGCCGAGCCGCGGCTTGTCGTGCCGCGCTCGATGCTGGCCGGCATGGCAGGAAGGGCGGCCATGCCGGGCGTGGTGCTGCTCTCCGCGCCCGCGCGCCCCGGCGGCCTCGCGGCGTCGCTTGGGCAATCTCCCGCCCGCGCGTCTATGCGGGCTGGGGCATCGCCGCCGTCATCGGCCTTCTTCTGGCACCGCACGCGCTGCTGCGCGTGGCCGTGGCGACCGCCCTCATTGCCCTGTGCAATGAGCGCCTTCGGCCGCCGCACCATCGGCGGCTATACCGGCGATACGCTGGGTGCCGCGGAGCAGCTTGGCGAGATCGCCGCGCTGCTCGTGATGGCCGCGGCGCTCGGCGTTACCGGATGCCCCGCTTGATCAGCGGGATCAGCGCGCCGATCGTCGCCGGCGTTTCGACGCCCGCGCCGGTATTGATGGCGAGGCCCGCGAATTTGTATTTGGCCGAGAGCACGCATTGCATCACCGGCAGGAAGCCTTGCAGGTAAAGCTGCTGGTCGAGTGTGGCCGTGATGTATTTCGACTGCAGCCCGGCGATGGTCGCGGGGGCGAGGTCAATCCCGCCGACAATCACGTCGCCCGGCTTCTTGCCCACCTGGCGCAGCGCCTGGGGAATGAAGCTGGTCACGCCGCCATGCTGCGTGCCGATGGCCTTGAGGTTCGGGTGGGATTCGAGGAAGGCGACGAGGATCGGCACGGCGAGCGATGAATCGGCATCGACCTGCGGCGAGATATTGAGTTTCGTCACCTTTACCCCGGCCTTTTCCAGCGTATCGGCAAGGCCGCGGTCGCTCTGGCTGCGCGTCGTTTCGTTGAACACGCCGTATTCAAGGGCTTCGTCCCCGGATTTCAGGCCGGCCGCCAGCATGGCCTGTGCCGTGATCTCGCCACCGATATAGAGATCGACCCCGGCATAGCCCATGCCCTTGGCGTCATAGGTCTTTTCGGCCTCGGGCAGCGGCGTGTTGCCGATGGTGACCAGCGTGCCCTGCTGCTCGGCCTGTGCGATCAGCGGCGCGAAGGCCGCGTCACCCGGATGGCCGGTAATGCCGATGCAGGTCGGGCGGGCGGCCAGCGCCTGGCGGAACTGGGTGAGCATGGTCTCCGGATTCCAGGCGGAGAACTGCTCAACAACCTTGATGCCGAAGGCATGGGCGGCGTCTGCCGCACCCGTCTGCCGCGCGAGCGTCGCCCCGTCACCGGGATTGCCGCCCATCTGCATGTACATCGTCATGCCCTGGCCGAGCGGGCCGGTGGTGGTCGGCTGGGTCGCCATGGCGGGTGCGGACGCCAGGGCAAGGCCCAGGCCCAGGCATGAGGCAGCGAGAAAAGCCGCCTTTATTTTGGTCATTATTCTTTCCTCCCGGTTTTATTGTAGGGAAATTCCGATCGTTTCTTACGTCAGGGGCGGCCGCCAAGCCCCACAATGCCGCGCAGCCGCCCAAGCTTGCCAGGGCTGTCCATGAGAAGATGCAGGGTCACCGCAGCGATGAAGACGATGCCCTCGATCGCCTGCACCCAGAAGCCGGCAATGCCGGTCGCCACAATGCCGGCCTCCAGCATGCCGATGATGAAGGTGCCGAAGAAGGTGCCCACAATCGTCGCCGTGCCGCCGAACACCGATGTCCCGCCGATGAACACGCCCGCCAGCGCCGGCAGCAGATAGCCCTCACCCTGGGTCGAGAAATAGTTGAGGTTTTCGAGCGTCAGCAGCACCGCGGCAAAGCCGCCCAAGAGGCCCATCACCACGAACAGCGTGATGGTCTCGCGCATGACATTGACGCCCGCGACCCGCGCCACCTGCCGGTTGTCGCCGATGAAGAGGATATGCTCGCCGAAGCGATGGCGGTTGAGGATGAACCACATGAAAACGGCGAGACCCAGCGCCCAGAGGGATTGCATGGGCAGGAAGCCGAAGAGGTTGCCCGCGAAGATGTTATAGATCGGGGTGCCGCTCAGCTCCTGCAGCGCGTCGGACTGGCCGCCCGAGAGAATGGAGGCCGTGCCCGCCCAGAAGAACTGCGTGCCGATCGTCACGATAATCGACGGCACGCCGACACAGGCAATGAGAACGCCGTTGACGAGGCCAATCAGCGCGCCACCGGCCAGGGCTGCGATGACGCCGAGCCAGGGGTTCCCCAGGCTCGTTTCGCAGATGGAGAACAGGAAGCCGGAAAAGGCGAGGGTCGAGGGGAAGGAGAGATCGATCTCGCCCGCCGCGACGACGAGGGTCAGCCCGATCGCGAGCACGAGCATCGGCGGCACGGTCGTCAGGAAGGAGAGATAGATCGGCCAATGCAGGAAGACTTCCGGCGCAGTGAGGACGAAAAGCCCCACGAGCAACAGGAAGACGATGATGATCGGCAGCCCCTCCAGCTTCGTGACCTGCGGCCAGGCGCCGCGGCGCCGAATCTCCGGCGCGCTGAGATGCGTGCTCATCAGCCAACTCCCACGGCATGGCCCGCCTGCTGCAGGTCGATGAGGAATTTGGTGAGGTCTTCCAGCGTCATCTCGCCCGACTTGATATCGGCGACGATGCGCCCGCGGTCGAGCACGACGAGCCGGTCCGCCAGCGCATGCACATGGGCGAGGTTGTGCTCGATATAGATGCAGGCGCGCCCGGAGCTCCTTGATGGACCTCACGAAGTCCAGCACCTTGCGCACTTCGCTGATGGCGAGTGCGACGGTCGGTTCATCGAGAATGATGAGGTCGCTGTCGAAATACATGGCGCGGCCGATGGCAATGCCCTGCCGCTCGCCGCCCGAGAGTTTCGAGATGGTCGAATTCGGCGTCAATGCCGACCCCGCGAAAGCCGAGCTGGTTCTTCAGGAGATCATTGGCGATGCGCCGCTCCTCATTGACCTTGATGAAGCCGAACCGGTTCGTGATCTGCCGCCCGACAAAGATATTGCGCCAGAGCGGCTGTTTTTCCCCGAGCGATTTTTCCTGGTACACCGTCTCGAAGCGCAGGCGGTGCGCTTCCCGCACCGAATAATGCGCCCAGTCCACCAGCGCGTCCCGGATGTAAAGCCGACCCTGGGTCGGTCTCACAACGCCCGTCAGCACCTTGATGAGCGTCGATTTGCCGGCGCCGTTATCCCCGATCAGGCCCACGATTTCGTTGCGGCCGATGGCAAGGTCGATGCCGTGCAGGGCACGGATCTTACCGTAGGACAGGCTAATTCCTTCGGCGCGGACGATATGCTGGTAGCTCCGGCCGCTGACAGGCTGGTCCATCCTGTGTTGCCCTTGGTCTTTTTTGTTCTAAGCGTCGTCTGACGTCGTTTCTTGGGCGGTCATGCGAGGCGGAATTGATCTGAATAATGCCGGCCGAGGTTAGGAAGCCTCAGCCGGACCTGTCAATTGCAGAGTGCGGGACCGCCCGCTCAGATATCCTGACCGGCGGGGAGGATGACCATGTCCCGGATCGTCACGTGCCGCGGGCGCGTCAGCACATAGAGCAGCGCGTCCGCGATATCCTCGGACATCAGCCCGGTCTTGTCGGAGACGCGGCGCTCGATCTCGGCCGGATCATCAATGCCCCAAAGCTCGTTCAGAACGACCCCGGGAGAGATGGAGCCGACGCGGATGCCGGAGGGCAGCGCCTGCCGGCGCAGGCCATGGACGAAGGAGCGGATGGCATGCTTGCTGGCGCTGTAGATCGGTTCCCAATGCAGGGCCTGATGGCCGGAGATGGAGCTGGTGACGATGATATCGCCGGTGCCGCGCGCCATCATGCCGGGCAGCACCCGCCGGGCGGCACGGAAGACACTGGTGACGTTGATCGCAATCATGCGCTCCCAGGCATCGGGGTCACCCTCGGCCACGTCGCCCGGAATATAAATGCCGGCATTGGCGAAAAGCACGTCGACCCGGCCGAAACGCGCCTCCGCCGCGGCGATCATCGCATCCGTCTCGGCGGGCTGCGAGAGATCGGCCGGTATGGCCAGCGCGGCGGCGCCGAGGCTTTCGGCCAGAGCCGTCAGGCGGGGACTCGGGCGCGCCACCAAAGCGAGTTTGGCGCCTTCGGCGGCCAGGAGGCGCGCCGCCGCGCGGCCGATGCCCGAGCTTGCGCCGGTAATAATCACGACCTTACCGGCTATAGAACTGCTCATCTGTTCGTTTCCTGCATTTTTGTTCGTGAGTCCTTCTAACACAAACTATGTCTGCAGGCTTGCCGCAATCCCGGAGCAGGCTATAGGCTCTCATTCTGTGGCCGGATCAATCGACCGGCCCGGCACCGCGACGGCAAATGCGGATGGATAAGCCGGACCACCGGCAAAGGGATGGAGGACGCTGTGCGCGGTCAAGATCGCAATCCGGGTCGCATAGGTGGCTGCGTATGAGCGCGATGGGCGAGCCCTTTGGCGTGGCCGGGCATAAGTCGTTTCTCGCCCGTCTGCTGCGCTCGCGCGAGACGGGCATCGTCACCGCCCTCGTCATCATGGTTCTGGGCCTCTCCGTCTTCGCGCCGGATTTCGCGACGGCGAACAATGCGCTCAATGACGCGCGCAATTTCTCCTTCGTCGGCATCGTCGTGCTCGGCCAGGCCATGGTCATGATCACCGGCGGCATTGATCTTTCGGTAGGCTCCGTCTGGGGGCTTTCGGCCGTCGCCTCCGCCGCCATGATGAATGGCGGCCTGGGGCCGATTCCGGCCTGCTTCCTGGCGCTGGTTATTTCGGGCGCGATCGGTCTCTTCAATGGTCTTTGCGTCACCAAGCTGCGCATGCCGCCCTTCGTGCCGACGCTTGCCACCATGTCCATCGCGCGGGCGCTGGCACTCGTCATCACCCGCGGCCATTCCATCGACGGTTTCCTGCCGGATGACAGCATCTTCTTCAATCTCGGCGGCGGCGCCAGCTTCGGCCTGCCCAACCCTTTCATCGTCTTTGTTGTGCTGTCCATCATCGCAAGCCTGGCCCTCAGCCGCACCGTCTATGGCCGCCAGCTCTATGCCATCGGCGGGAACGAGCGCGCGGCCCGCCTCACCGGGCTTGAGGTCGACCGGCTGAAAATCAGCGTCTATGTCATCTCGGCCGTGATGGCGGGCATCGCCGGCATCATCGAAGTCAGTTACCTGTCCTCGGCCATTTCCAACCAGGGATTAGGCAAGGAGTTGAGCGTGATAGCCGCGGCCGTCATCGGCGGCACGGCTTTGACCGGCGGCGAAGGCACGATCCTCGGTGTCTTCATCGGCGCGGTCATTCTGGAAGTCCTGCGCAACGGCCTCGTGCTGCTCGGCACGGATGCCTATTGGCAGGGCGTTTTCGTGGGCTCGGTCATCGTGCTGGCCGTGTTCATCGACCAGCTCCGCAAGGGCTTTTGGCGGACAAGATAGGTTTGGCGTTCAGGCACCAACAAAACCAAGATCGAAGGAAACGAAGTGATGAAAAGACTGCTTCTCACAACGGCCGCGGTGATGACGATGGGCCTCGGCCTCGCGGGCCTCGGCGCCGCTCACGCCCAGGCGGCCGACAAGACCTTCGCCCTGGTGCCCAAGGCGCTCGGCGTGCCCTTCTATGCGGATGCGGAGACGGGCTGCGAGACCGAAGCCGCCAAGATCGGCGCCAAGTGCGAATTCACCGGCCCCGCCCAGCTCGACGACGCCGCCCAGATCAGCATCATCCGCGATCTCATCACCAAGCACGTCGCCGGCATTTCGGTGGCGCCCAACAATCCGGACAGCATCAAGGGCGTGATCGCGGCGGCGCTCAAGGCGGGCATCCCGGTCATCACCTTCGATTCCGATTCGCCCGATTCCCAGCGCATCGGCTTCATCGGCACCAATAACGAAAGCGCCGGTGAAACGGCGGGCCAGGCCTTCGCCAAGGCTCTGCCGAATGGGGGCACCTATGCGGTGCTGACCGGCGGTCTTTCCGCCGAGAATCTGAATGAGCGGATCGCGGGCTTCAAGAAGCAGCTCGGCCCGAACTTCCATGAAGTGGCCGGCTCGCCCTATTCCTGCAATGACGACACCAACCAGGGCGTGCAGGTGATCCAGGACATCCTCTCGAAGTATCCGCATCTGGACGGCATCTTCTATTCGGGCGGCTGGCCGATGTTCGCGCCCGCGGCCTATGCGCGCGCGCTCAGGAGCCGCAAGGCGGATATCGCGGACGGCAAGTTCGTGGTCGTCAGCTTCGATACGCTGACGCCGCAGCTCAAGCTGCTCAATGAAGGCTATGCGACCGTTCTGGTCGGCCAGCGTCCCTATGCCATGGGCGTCGGCTCCATTGACATGCTGAACACGCTCTCCAACGGCGGCACGGTTCCGAAGATCACCGATACGGGCACCGATGTCGTGACCAAGGACAATGTCGCCACCTTCCTCGCCAAGGCGAAGTGACGCCGTCGCTCTATCTGTGTCGCCCGCGGGCTTGACCCGCGGGCCCACCCGTCCGGGCGCCTCGGCGGATGGATGCGCGGGTCATGGCCCGCGCATGACAGTTGGGTAGCTACGCCGTGCCTCATCGTGGTGCCGGGCGCAGAGAAGGATCGAAAGAATGGCCGTGCTGCTGACGGTGGACCAGATCTCCAAGGGGTTCCCCGGCGTGCAGGCGCTGCGCGACGTCACCTTCGATGTCCAGGCCGGCACCATCCACGCCATCATGGGGGAGAACGGCGCCGGCAAATCCACGCTCATGCTGGTCATTGCCGGTGCGCTGAAGCCCGATTCCGGCCGCCTCGTCTTCGATGGCAAGGAGCTGCACCTCTCCGGCACGCGGGATGCAGCGTCCAAAGGCATTTCCATCGTCTTCCAGGAACTCATGCTGGCGCCGAACATGTCGGTCGCCGAAAACATCTTCCTCGGCGCGGAGCCCAGGCTCGCGGGCGTAATGGTGGACCGCGCGGCGCTGCGCGCCCGCGCGCGCGACGCCTTGGCGCGCATGGGCATCGCCATCGACCCGGACATGCGGCTCGGCGAACTCACCATCGCCCAGCAGCAACTGGTCGAAATCTGCAAGTCACTGGTGCATGAGCCGCGCCTGCTCATTCTGGATGAGCCGACATCGAGCCTTTCGGAAGCCGACAGCCTTGTCCTCTTCCGCGTCGTGCACGACCTCAAGGCGAGCGGCGTCACCATCCTCTATATCTCCCACCGCATGCGGGAGGTTTTCGACAATTGCGACTATGTGACCGTGCTGCGGGACGGGCGGCATGTGAAGACAACCCCGCTGGCCGAGACCGACCCTGATGAGGTGGTGCGCCTCATGGTCGGGCGGGATCTCGCGGGCGTGCAGCGCATCCGCCCCGATCATGACGCCAAGCCCGTCATGCTTTCGGTCCGGGGCCTGTCGGACGGCAAGCGCTATGACGACATTTCCTTCGATCTCAGGGCCGGGGAAATCGTCGGTGTCGCCGGGCTCATCGGCGCCGGCCGGTCCGAAATGGCGATGGGGATTTTCGGCGCGCCGCCCCCCGCCCGCGGCACGATCAGGCTGAACGGGCGCGAGGCGCGCATCCGCAGGCCGGGTGACGCCATGCGGCTTGGCATCGGCCTCGTGCCGGAAGACCGCAAGAGCCAGGGTCTTGTCCTCGGCATGGGGGTCGGGGCCAACCTCTCCCTCGCGGCGCTCAAGCTGGGCGCGCTGTCTCACGCCAATGTCGTCAGGTCGCAATCCGAAGCGCGGATGATCGAGAGCTACGTCGACCGTTTCCGCATCAAGACGCCGTCCGTGGAGCAGCTCGTGGGGCTCCTCTCGGGTGGCAATCAGCAGAAGGTGGTGCTGGCCAAATGGCTCGCCGCCAAGCCCCAGGTGCTTATCGTCGATGAGCCGACCCGCGGCGTTGATGTGGCAACAAAAGCGGAAATCTACACGCTCATGCGCGACCTCGCGCGGGAGGGGCTCGCCATCCTCGTCATTTCCAGCGACCTGCCGGAGGTCCTGACGATTTCGGACCGTATCCTCGTCATGCGGGCAGGAAGGCTCGCGGGCGAACTCTCCTTCGATGAAGCCTCGGAGGAACGCATCATGGGGCTCGCCGCGCTCGAACATAGCGAGGGCCCGCCGCATGCCGCGCCCAGCACCTATGGGGAGGCCGAGGCGGCGAGCTGAGCCGTCCGGCGCTTGACCTTACCAGAATGGGAAGGATTAGCCTGCGCGGACGTTCATGACCAGCGCGGAAAGGCTGCTCCCCATGTCTCTCTCCCGTCTCCTGACCCTGACCCTCGCGGCGAGCCTTTTGGGTGCGCCTGCCTTCGCCCAATCCAGCATGAACACCATGCCCGGCAGGGCGGCCAGCCACCCGCTCGCGCCGGCCGATCAGGCGATGATGGCGGGCATGGCGACCATGGACCGGGACATGGCGGCCGTGCCGATGACAGGCAATGCCGACCAGGACTTCGTCGCCATGATGATTCCGCATCATGAAGGTGCGGTCGCCATGGCGGAGGTCGAACTCCGCTACGGGCATGACCCTTACCTCCGCCGCCTCGCGGAAACCATCATCCAGTCGCAGGCCAAGCAGATCGCAGGCATGAAGGACTGGCAAAAGGCCCATCCCGCCCATTGAGGCTGCGCGCTGAGCCGCCCGTCAGCGGCGGTTGCTCTCCACGATGCGGGCAATGCGCGCAAGGCGCTTGTCCCGCAGGCCGAGCGCGCCGAGGGCAGCGAGCGTGTCCGAAAGATAGGCGGTGCAGCTGCCGAGAATGCCGCAGGCGGTGGCGACACGCGCGGCAATCACCTCGTCCGAAAGCTTGCCCGCATAGCGCGGGGAGCGCCGGTTGACCACGAAGGTCAGGGCGCGCACCGGCCCCTCCGGCGCATGGGCCGTCACCCAGGCCGCACGATAGGTGTGCCCTGGCATTTCCCGCCGCCACAGCAGCGGCATTTCCTGCGCCACGAGATGGGCCGGAATGCGATAGGCGACGCCCGCGCAGGAGCCGCCACGGTCGAGCGCCAGCATGAGGCCGGGATTCTCGGGCGAGCCGCGGCCAAGCAGCAGCCAGATGCAATAGGCGCGGTGGAAGCCGTAAATCGTGGCCGTCCGCCGTTCGGCGTGCTCGATCACCGGGTTCCACATGAGCGAGCC
Source organism: uncultured Alphaproteobacteria bacterium (assembly GCA_963834475.1). GTDB lineage: Bacteria > Pseudomonadota > Alphaproteobacteria > Acetobacterales > Acetobacteraceae > Acidisoma. The sequence continues at coordinate 374,104 of CAWIBZ010000007.1, forward strand.
ATAGCCGAAGATCCAAAGATCCTCGCCCGCCGGGTGGGCAGCCATCGTGTGGCCCAGGCTTTCGGAGAGTTCCGCCTCGGTCATGAAGGTCATGCCGGCGGGGGCTTCGGCACGAATGCGGGCGAGAATGGTGCCGTCACGCAGGGTTTCGCGCGTGATGGCGAGTTCCTGGCCCTCCGGGGCTTGGAGTAGCGGCAGCGGCCCCTCAGGGGGATCATAGTCTGGCATGGCGCCAAGGCTAGGTGGCACGGCTTCGCACGGTCAAGCGTGTCCCGGCGAATTTATTCTATGCGGTCCAGAGTGTCGGCGCCTCGATAAGAAGACGGCGAAGCTGGCCAAGCTCTGCCTCCGCCGTCCGGGAGGCGAGGCTCTGCCCGGCAGCAGGCGCGTTCCAGGGTGAGGTCCAGACGCCGGTCTCCAGTCCCTCGGCAATCGCGCCAAGCCCCTCCGCAAGCCTCTGCCGCTCGTCGGCCGAGAGGCTCCAGCGCGGACGGCCTTCGACGTTCATGGAGTCCAGCAAATCCCGGTCGGCTGCCACTTCCAGCAGGCTGAAGAACAGCCGCAGATGACGTTGGATCGCCTCCAGCCGCGCCAGTGGCAGATGGGTTTCGCGCGCCACAGGCGGCATCAGCGGCCGCAGCCGGCCCAGAACCGGGCTGACCGTCTCCACCCCGGCGCATGCCCCGTCCGGGGTTTGGGGGTGAGTCAGGAGATCGGCGCAGCGGCGCAGCGCATCCGTCATGCCGAAGCGCCAGTGATCGCGCGCATATATGGGCAGCGTGGAGGTGAGGGCGAGGGCGATCGCGATGCCCAAGAGGACGTTCATCGTGCGCCAGAGGCCGACGCTGATCGGCTCCAGGCCATAGCCCGCGACGATCATGAGCGTGACGGCTGCGAGCAGGGCGACATAGCCGCCGCGGCCGATGGCATGGTAGCCGCAAGCGCCGCAGAAAAGCGCCATGAGCAGGAAGGTGAGCGGCAGCATGCCGAAGGTGCTCTGCACGCCGAGCATCACGAGGCCGGCCGCCGCGCCCAGCACGGTGCCGGCGGCACGTTCCAGCCCGCGTCTCCGGATATTGCCGTGATGTTGCAACCCGGCAATGACGACGATGAAGGAGATCGAGGTCCATTCCCCGTCGGGTATGTGCAGCCCGTAGGTGATGCTCATGCCGAGAAGGATGCCGAGTCCCACACGGGCGCCATGGATGAGCCGCACGTGCCGGTAGTGGAGCCGCGGGTCGGTGATGCGGCGCAGAAGCCCAAGGCGGGCGGATCGGGGATCGGTCATCGGTTGCCGCCATATCCATAGATCACTTGCCCCATGGCCGGGGCCGGCACGCTGAGATCGACCGGCTGGCCCGAGGCGAAGGCCGCCAGCACCTTCAGCGGGCCGCCATGGGTGATGACCACGAGGTCGCGGCCCTCAGCCGTCATCTGGTCCCAGGCGGCGGAGACGCGGAGGATGAGGTCTGCGCCGCTTTCCCCGCCGGGGGGGCCGAAGCCCATGAGATCGGCCGCCCAGGCGTCGAGCGCCGCGCGCGGCACGTCGTCCCAGGCCTGCCCCTCCCAGGCGCCGAAATCCATTTCCATGAGCCGCGCATCCACCAGGGGCGGCAAAGCCCCCCAATCCCCGGCCAGCGCCTCGGCCACCAGCCGGCAGCGGGCGAGGGGGCTCGTATGGATCTGGGCGCCGCGCAGCTCGGCGAGTGCCGCGATCAGCGGTGGTATATCGCGCCCAGGGTCGGCGAGCGGCAGGTCGAGCCGGCCGTAGCAGCGTCCGGTGCCACCGCGCACGCGCGGGTGGCGGACAAGCGCATAACGATGACCGGTCATCAGACTGCTGCCATCCCGGTCTCGCATGCCGTTCGCGCCGCCGCGCCTTCCGGGCCTGCCCAGCTCCTCGCCGGTCGCTCTCGCCAAACTGCCTGTTCGGCCTGCCTGTCACGGCCCCAGGCTATCACGGTCGTCGTCGCCACAGACAGGGAATGGCGAGATTCTGGTAGCGGAATGATCCGAATCTTTCACAAGGTGGGAAAGACAGTGTAACATGGTGTTGTGGCGGATTGTTAAATCCGTCGTCCAACCAAATGATCCGGGCTGACAGCACCGGACGAAGGGGAGAGTTCCGATGAATAAGCTTGCCAATCCCGCGCCGCTTGGTCTCGCCGGCTTCGCCTTCACAACCTGGATGCTCAGCATGGTGAATGCGGGCTGGTATGCGGCGGCCGCGGTGCCGATGGTACTCGCACTTGCCTTTGCCTTCGGCGGCACCGCGCAGTTCTGCGCCGGGCTGATGGAACTGCCGCGCGGCAATACCTTCGGCTTCGTCGCCTTCTGCTCCTACGGTGCCTTCTGGTGGTCCTTCGCCCTTTTTGTCGCCTTCTTCGCAGCCCATGTCCCGCCGGCCTTCGTTGGCTGGTATCTGTTCGTGTGGGGTGTCTTCACTTTCTACATGTGGATCGGCAGCCTGACATTGACCCGCGGCGTCTCCTACATTTTCCTGGCGCTCTGGATCACCTTCGGCCTGCTCGCGCTCGGCGCCTGGGGCATCGGCTTCGCGACCACGGTGGGCGGCTATGCGGGCCTCGTCACCGCGATCATCGCCTTCTATGTCTCGGCGGCTGAGGTGATCAACGAAACCCATGGACGTGTGGTATTGCCGCTCGGCACGCGCGCGCCGCCGAGCGACATGCGGGCGGCCCATGCGGCGTAACGATAACTGCTGACTGTGACTTGCGAGAAAGAGGGCTGGCCTTGAAACAGGAACGCGTAGGCTTTGTCGGTCTTGGCCTGATGGGCCGGGGCATGGCGCGAAACATTCTGCGAAAAGGCTGGCCGCTTTCAGTGCTTGCCAACCGCAGCCGCGAGGCTGTGGAGGCGCTGGTGGCGGAGGGGGCGCACGAAGCCGCCTCCGCCCGCCGCCTCGCGGAGCAGTGCGACATTGTTGTCCTCTGCGTCACCGGCTCACCGGAAGTGACGGCGGTGGTCGAAGGGCCGGAGGGACTCGCTTCGGCTGATAAACCGCTCGTCATCATTGACTGTTCAACCTCAGATCCGGCGCAGACCGTGGTGCTCGCGGCACGGCTTGGCACACGCGGCATCAGCCTCGTCGATGCGCCGCTCAGCCGCACGCCGAAGGATGCGGAGGCCGGCACGCTTGATGTCATGGTCGGCGGCGAAGCCGCGACCGTCGCCCGCATCCGCCCCGTGCTGGAGGCTTTCGCCGGGCGCATCCTGCCCACGGGGCCTGTCGGCACCGGGCACACCATGAAGCTGCTCAACAATTTCCTGTCGATGGGCTATGCGGCGCTCTATGCGGAGGCCCTGGCGCTCGGCGCGAAGGCGGGCCTCAGCCCGCAGGTCTTCGACAGCGTCATTCGCGGCGGGCGGATGGATTGCGGTTTCTATCAGACATTTTTCAAATACGTGCTGGAGCGGGACCGCAACGCCCACCAGTTCGCCATCCGCAATGCGCTCAAGGATACGAGCTATCTCGCGGCCTATGCGCAATCGGTGCAATTCGCCAATCCGATGGGGGCTGCTGTGCGCAACGCCTTCGCCGCCGCCGCCGCCGTCGGCGCCGGCCGGGGCGAGGACTATGTGCCGATGCTGTCGGATTTCATCGCCGAGGCCAATGGCCTGTCCTGGCCGTCCGCAGCGCCAGAGGCGGCGGAGTGATGCTGCAACCGCAGCCTCTACTCATCACCCCGCAAATGGCGCTCGGCGCGGCGGAGATCGGCCTCGGTCGTGATCTTGAAGGCGTCTTCCGAGCCTTGGACGATTCGCACCGGAATGCCGAGCGCTTCCGCGACCGAGGCATCGTCGGTCACGGGCGGCAGGTCGGTCCGTCTGGCGACCGCCCGGTGGGCGTCCAGGATGGTCTGAAAGCGGAAGGCCTGCGGCGTCTGTGCGCGCCACAGGATGGAGCGGTCGATGGTGCCCGTCACGAGGCCGTCGGCACCTGATTTGATGGTGTCGAAGACCGGCATGGCGGCAATCGCCGCCTCCGTCCCGTCCAGCGCGCCGATCACGGCGGAGATCGTCTCGGCCGTCACGAAGGGCCGCACGCCGTCATGAATGAGCACGCGGTCCGGGGCATCTCCGGCGGCCAGCGCTTCAAGCCCCAGGCGCACGCTCTCGTCCCGCGTCGCGCCGCCGGTCACGGGCGGCAGCAGGGCCAGGCCGCGGGTCGCCTCCTCATAAGGAACGGCATCGTCCTTATGGATCACCACTGCAACATCCGTCACGTCTGGATGGTTCAGGAAGGCGATCGCCGTATGCCGCAGAACCGGCATGGACCCGAGCAGGCGGTACTGCTTCGGCGCCCCCGGCCCCATGCGCGTGCCGCGCCCCGCACAAACGATCAGCGCGGTCACTCTCATGTCAGTCGCCCTTCTCCAGCCGCGAGGCATCCTGCGGCAGGGGGCTCATGAAACAGAAAGGGGCAGGGCTCAAGCCCCGCCCGGACGGTTGCGGCTATTCCGCCCGGCCGTACATCCGCTGGCCGTCGGAATCGGTGCAATAGCAGCCGCTGCCGGGGCTGCGCGGCACGGTCATGGGGCAGTTGATCGTCGGCGTGAAGCAGCTGCGTGCGACGACCGGCGCGGAGACCGGGGGGGCAGCGGGCGGCGCGTAATACACAGGCGGCGGCGCGTAATAGACGGGCGGAGGCGGGTAATAGACCGGCGGGGGCACCACCACGACCGGCGGGCCGTAGTAATAGCCGCGAGGTCCCCAATAGCCGCCGCCCCAGTAGCCCGGCCCGCCACGCCAGCCGCCACCCCAGCCCCCGCCATGCCAATAGGCGAAGGCCGGCTGCGGCGCCAGCATGCCCGCGGCCAAGGCGATCAGGCCGAGGCCCGCCATGGCCTTGAGCCCCGTGCTTTTCAGGCGTCCCGAGAGGCGCATCGTGAGACCTTTGGTGATCCGTTCCTGGGTGGATTATCTGGGCCCGATCATGGCCAAATTCAGAATAATGTTACGAATTCCGTGATCAAACCTGAGTGAGGCGGAGCAGGTCTCCATCCAGGACCGCGCGGAGCCCGCTCAGGTCAGGTACCCAAAGCTCGCCCTTGCGGTCGAGGTTTTCGGACGACTGGGTGGAGGCGACGGCAATGAGCCGTGCGCCCGCGGCGCGGCCGGCGGCAAGCCCCGCATCGGCGTCCTCGAAAACGATGCAATCCTCGGGCGCGAAGCCCAGGCCCGCTGCGCCCAACCGGTAGCAGTGCGGGTCGGGCTTGCCCTTTTCGACCAATTCCGCGGTGATGAGCACGCGGGGAACGGGCAGGCCGCAGGCGGCGAGCCGCGTGCGTGCCAGCGCCTCGTCAGCCGAGGTCACGACGGCCCAGCGGTCGGCGGGCAGGGAGGCGATGAGGGCGCGCGCGCCAGCGATCTCGGTCAGGCCGGCGGTATCCAGCCGCTCGGCCTCTTCCAGTTTTTTCGCCTCTGCCTCGATATCCAAGCCCTTCTTGCCGAACATGGCGATGGTCTCGACGGCGCGGCGGCCGTGCGCGACAGGCATGAGGCCTTCGGGATCAAGCCCTTGGGTCTTGGCCCAGGCGTGCCAGACCCGCTCGACGACGGGGCCGGAATTCACCAGGGTCCCGTCCATGTCGAACAGGAAACCACGCGCCGCGAGTTGCCGTCCCTTTTCAAATCGCATGGCTGTACCTGATCTTTCCTCGAAGCTGGGGTTGGTTGGCCGGGCCTCTGTGACACCAAGCAAGCGGTCCGCCGCGTTCGGCCCACGGTCTTCTCGGCTTTACCGCCCCTCGGTGCCGAGCGCAAACGTCGTCATCCAACACATCTGCCCAGAGCGTCAGTGCCCGGCGTGGAAAAGGATAAGCGCGCCTGAGTCGGCTTGCGGAAAACTCTTCTGCGAGCTTCGTTCTGCCGCCGGAGGCAAGGCAATATCTTCTTCAAATCAGATAGAATGATGAAAGAAATCTCTAATTTTGGGGATGTCCGGAAACGGGCCGCGCTTATTTTGGGGAAGTCTTGATCAGCGGTTCGGCGGGTGCAATCTGGCCCCCGAACGACCATAGAAGGAGCATTGCCGTGACCGTGCAACTGGGCCAGATCGCCCCCGATTTCGAGCAGGACAGCAGCCAGGGGCGCATTCGCCTGCACGCCTATCTGGGCAATTCCTGGGGTGTCCTGTTCAGCCATCCCAAGGATTTCACCCCGGTCTGCACGACCGAACTCGCCGCAGTCGCGCGCCTCGCGCCCGAGTGGGAGAAGCGCCGCGTGAAGCCGATCGGCCTTTCCGTGGACACCACCGACAATCATGGGGCCTGGGCGAAGGACATCGAGGAAACCCAGGGCGCCACCCTCAATTTCCCGATCATCGCCGACCACGACCGCACCGTCTCCGCGCTCTACGGCATGATCCACCCGGAAGCCGACCCCACCGTCACCGTCCGTTCGGTCTTCATCATCAACTCGAACAAGAAGGTGCGCCTGACCCTGACCTATCCGCCCAGCACCGGCCGGAATTTCAACGAAATCCTGCGCGTCATCGACAGCCTGCAGCTGACCGACAGCACCAAGGTCGCGACCCCGGCCGATTGGCAGCCGGGTGAGCATGTCATCATCGTCCCGAGCCTTTCGGATGAAGATGCGAAGGCCCGTTTCCCGCAGGGCTGGAAGACGCTCCGCCCCTATCTCCGCGTGGTTGACCTCAAGGGCCAGGCAGAGGCCGCCGAATAGGCAGGCGAGCAGAGGCTCACCTGATTTTCGTGAAATGGGCTGCTCCGGCAGCCCTTTTCTGTGCCAAGCTGGTGCCGCAGATCGGGCGCCGGCGCAGCCGTCATCAAACCTTAACCGGGTGCCCATGGCTCGAGGGGAGCCACTCCGTTATGTGGCCATCATGGGCGCTGGTCGTCCCTGATTCGGTCAGGCGTCCAGAGGTAGGTGAGTGACATGCCGGTAACTGAACAAGTGAGACCGACAGCTGCGGGTGCGGAGCACGCCAATGGCGCGGCACAGCCCCGTATCGCGATCCGGGACCTGAATTTCTACTACGGCGACACCCATGCGCTGAAGAACATCAGCCTCGATGTCGCGGAAAAGCGCGTCCTGGCGATGATCGGCCCGTCCGGCTGCGGCAAATCCACCCTGCTGCGGGTCATCAACCGCATGTACGATCTCTACCCCGGCCAGCGCGCCGAGGGCGAGGTGATGCTGGACGATATGAACATCGTCGGCGGGGATATGGACCTCAACGTGCTGCGCCGGCGCATCGGCATGGTCTTCCAGAAGCCGACGCCCTTCCAGATGTCGATCTACGACAATATCGCCTTCGGCGTCCGGCTTCATGAAAAGCTGTCGCGGGCGGAGATGGACGAGCGGGTGCAGTGGTCGCTGACGCGTGCGGCGCTGTGGGATGAGGTTAAGGATCGCCTCAAAACCCCGGCCACCGGCATGTCCGGCGGCCAGCAGCAGCGTCTTTGCATCGCGCGTTCCATTGCCATCCGCCCCGAGGTGCTCCTGCTCGACGAGCCGACCAGCGCGCTCGACCCGATCAGCACCCTCAAGGTCGAGGAACTGATCGACGAGCTGAAGCGGGATTTCACGATCGTCATCGTGACCCACAACATGCAGCAGGCCGCCCGTTGCGCGGATAGCGTCGCTTTCTTCTACCTGGGTGAACTCATTGAGGTCGACGCGGCTGCCACGATGTTCACCTCGCCCAAGCAGCAGCGGACGCAGGAATACATCACCGGGCGTTTCGGGTAAGGGCGGCGCATGAATAACGATGGCGACAGCGGGCACGCCGTGAAAAGCTATGATCAGGACCTCGGGCGGCTCAGGGCGCTGCTCACCCAGATGGGCGGCATGGTCGAAGCGCAGGCGGCCAATGCCGCCCGTGCCTTGCTGGAGCATAGTACCGCCGCGGCCGATTATGCGGTGCAGGACGATGTCGAGGTTGATAAGCTGGAGCGTGACATCGGCGATTTCGCGATCAAGCTGATCGCGCTGCGCCAGCCGGTCGCCTCGGATCTTCGCTTCATCGTCTCGGCGATCAAGATGGCGGGTGACCTGGAGCGCATCGGCGACTACGCCGCCAACCTCGCCAAGCGCAGCCTTGTGCTCAATCAGATGGCCTTGCCCTTCAGCCTGAGCGGCATGGCCAATCTCTGCCGTCTGGTGCAGGAAAGCCTCAAAACCACCGTCGATGCGGTGGGCGAGGGCGATGCCGACCGCGCGCTTGAGGTCTGGCGCTCCGACAACAAGATCGATGACGTCTATTCGGCGATCTTCCGCGAGCAGATCACCTACATGATGGAAGATCCGCGCAACATCACCCCCTGCACGCATCTTCTCTTCATGGCCAAGAATTTGGAACGCATGGGCGACCATGCGACCAATATCGCCGAGACCGTCTACTACGCCATCACCGGCCTGACCATGCCGAGTGACCGTCCGAAGGGCGAAAGCAGCTTCACCGTCAGCCGCCCCAAAGGCGTTTGATTTGAGGGTAGATAGAAGTGACTCCTGATAGCGTCTCCCATTCCACCAAGCCGCTTGTCCTCATCGTGGAGGATGAAGCGGCGCTCATGACCATGCTGCGCTACAACCTCGAAAAGCAGGGTTTTCGGGTGGAAGAGGCCGGAGACGGCGAAGAAGCGCTGACCCGCATCGCTGAAATCAGGCCGGATATGGTCCTGCTGGACTGGATGCTGCCGCATCTGTCCGGCATCGAGGTCTGCCGCCAGATCCGCAGGCGACCCGCGACCCGCGAACTGCCCGTGATCATGATCACGGCGCGCAGCGAGGACCAGGACACTGTGCGCGGCCTCAATACCGGCGCCGATGACTACGTCACGAAACCGTTCAGCACGGAGGCGCTGGTGGCGCGGATGCGCGCGCTCATGCGCCGCTCCAATACGATGCCGGCCAAGGGCGAGCTGCAGTTCCACGACATCGTGCTCGATATGGCCGCGCACCGGATCACCCGGAACGACCGGCAGCTGCATCTCGGCCCGACCGAATACCGGCTCATGGAGTTCCTCATGCAGCGGCCACGCCGCGTCTTTTCGCGCGAGGAATTGCTGGACGCGATCTGGGGCCCGTCGATCCATGTCGAGCCGCGCACGGTTGACGTTCACATCCGCCGGCTGCGCAAGGCGATCAACGGACCCGGCGAACTCGATGTTGTCCGCACGGTCCGCGCCGCGGGCTACGCGCTCGATACCGAAAACGCCTGACGCGCCTGACTAGACCAGCCGCACCGTCACTGTTCGTCATCCCCGCGCTTGGCGCGGGGATCGACCCGGCGAAGCCGGCGTTTCGCTGTGGTGATGGGGTCGGTCCGCGGCATAAAGCCGCGGATGACAGCGGGGAAGGGGCCGTTGGTCCCGGCGCCCCCCGCGAGACCAGAACAGCCCTCAGCCCCGCAGATAGGTCAGGTCGCCCGGCGGCCGCGCGCCCATGCGGCTGATGGTCTCGGCCGCGGCGCGCGAGCCCCAGCGCCCGCAGGTGGCCAGCGCCTCTCCTGCCACCAGCGCGGTCATGAAGCCCGCCGCATAGGCGTCGCCCGCGCCGGTTGTGTCAACAACCTCCGTGGGCTCCGCGTCGACCGCCACCTGCTCGCCGCCGCGCAGGATAACGCTGCCGCGCGGCCCCCGGGTCAGCACCGCAATCTCCACCTGGCCCCGCACGGCCTCTGCCCCGGCCTCGAAGTCGGTCAGGCCGGTCAGCGCGGCGAGTTCCTGCTCATTGGCGAAGAGAATATCCACGTGGTCGCGCACCATGGCCTGGAAAGCCTCCAGGTTGCGCTCGACACAGAGAAAATCGGACAGGCTGAGGGCAACGCGCTGGCCTGCCTCATGCGCGATCCGGGCGGCGGCAATGGCGGCGTCCCGCGAATGCGGCACGTAGAAGAGGTAGCCTTCGATATAGGTGATGGCAGAGCGGCCGATGAGATCCGCGTCAAGATGGGCGGGGGCGAGGGCGCTGGAGACACCGAGATAGGTGTTCATCGTGCGCTGGCCGTCCGGCGTCACGAGAATCAGGCAGCGCGCCGTGGGCTCGCCTGGCGATGCCGGCGGTGTCGCGTAATGGACGTGGGAGGCGCGGATATCGTGGCGGAAAATGCTGCCGAACTGGTCATCCGCGACGACGCCGATGAAGGCCGCGCGGGCGCCCATCTGGCCGGCGACGGCCGCGGTATTGGCAACCGACCCGCCGCTCGTCTGCACCGCCGGCGGCATGAGGGCGTAGAGGCTGTCCGTGCGCCGGGCATCGATGAGTTCCATCGAGCCCTTGACCATCTCCTGCTCGCCGAGAAAGGCCTCATCAACTTCGGCCAGGATGTCCACGATGGCATTGCCGAGGGAAAGAATGTCGTAGTGAGGCGAGGTCATGCGCGGTCCCAAGAATTTTGCGTCCCGGTAGCAGTGCCGCCGGCGCGACGCAAACAGTGCCGCCTCCGGCAATTGTCACAAAATGCCCCTTCGGGTTGTGACGACTTTAGTGTTCATGATACCTCGGCCCCTCCGTCAAGGCAGGGACGAGATAGACGTGTTCAGACGACGCAGTACCAGACCCGAAGACGAGAGCCGCGCCGCCGCTCAGCCGGTGTCGCCTTCCGCTCTCAAACCGCAGGGACAAGGTGGCGGCGCGAGCGCTGCCACGCCCGCCGATACTGGCCTCGGCGTTCCGCCTTTCCGCCCAGCCCCGCCACAGGATAAGGATCCTTCCGACATGGCTCGACCTCCCTTTGCCCCGAATCCGGCGAGCGTCCCCACCATGCCGCCGGCGCCAGGCGCGGCGCGCCCCGGCATGCAGGTGCCCGGCCGCCAGGTCGCGGTGCCTGACAGCTCCGAGCGGCGCACGCTGGTCGTGGGCCGGGGCATCAGCGTCCAGGGCACCATCACCGACGCCGAGCGTCTCGTGGTGGAAGGCACGGTCGATTCCCAGAATATCCACGCGGCCGAACTCGCGGTCATCGAGGGTGGCATCTTCAAGGGTGAGATCGAGGTCGAAGAGGCCGAGATCGCCGGCATGATCGACGGGGTCATCACCGCCCGCACCAGCCTCATCGTGCGTGCCACCGGCCGTGTCCTCGGCCGTGCCCGCTGCCGCCGCCTGCAGGTGGAAGATGGCGGCCAGATCACCGGCCAGATCGAGATGCTGAACGACGCGCCGGCTGCCGCCTCTCCGGCGCCCGCCCCGGTCTCCACGACCGGCACGCAGTCCTCATCCGCATTCGGCCGCCCGGACGTTCCGGCCTCCGACGTCTGATTGTCCACGCCGCAGGTTGCGTCATGCCCGGCTTCATGCCGGATGCCGGGCATGACGCAAGAGTAAGGGCCGGCGGCCCCTAAACCCCGAACGCCTTCCGGGCGAGGGCGATGATGCGATGCGCCTCGCTCCAAAGCTCGTAGCGATCCAGATCGCGCAGATCGGCCCAGGTCACGGCTGCCGCGTCTGACAGCGCCTGCGGCTCACCGCCCTGCCAGAGCGCGGCAAAATCCAGAATGGTATAGTGGTAGCGCACGCGGCCGTCCTCGTCGCGGTGGATGCTGTCCACATTGCCGGCGAGGGTGAGCGCGCCGACGCACAGCCCGGTCTCCTCCAGCAGCTCGCGCCGCGCGGCCTCTTCCGCGGTCTCGCCCAGCTCCTGCCCGCCGCCGGGCAGGCCCCATCGCCCCAGCATGGGCGCGCGGCCACGGCGGATGAGCAGCACCTCCGAGGGCGGTTTCAGGACCACGATGCCGATGCCGACCATCGGCCGGGCAGGGTATTCGCGGCTCATCCGGCATGCAGCAGGCGCACGCTGTCCTCCTTGTCGAATATCCGCAGCAGCATATCGGCGGCCTGTCCGCGCTCCGAGCGCAAGTGCGGGTCGCCGTCCAGCAGCATGGCGGCATCCCGCGCCGCAATCGCGCGCAGCTGGCCCTGCCCCGGAATATCGGCAAGCCGGTAGCCCGGCAGGCCGGATTGCTTGGTGCCGGTAATGTCGCCCGCGCCCCGCATGCGGAAATCGGCGTCGGCAATGCGGAAGCCGTCCGTCGTATCGCGCATCAGCATCAGCCGCTCCTGCGCCACCTGGCTGAGGCCATCCTCATGCAGCAGCAGGCAGAAACTCTCGGCAGCCCCCCGGCCCACCCGGCCGCGCAGCTGATGCAGCTGGGCGAGGCCGAAGCGCTCGGCATGCTCGATCACCATGACGGTCGCTTCCGGCACATCGACGCCGACTTCGACCACCGTGGTCGCGACCAGAAGCCGCGTGCGCCCCGCTGCGAAATCAGCGAGCGCCTCCTCACGGGTCTTGGTGTCCTGCTGCCCATGGGCGAGGCCGACGGAGCCGGGAAAACGCTGGTGCAGCATCTCGAACCGGTGCTCGGCCGCGGTGATGTCCACCGCCTCGCTTTCCGAGACGAGCGGGCAGACCCAGTAGATGCGCGCCCCACGCTCCAGCGCGCGGGCCAGCCCGGCAATCACCTGGCCCACCGCGCCCAGCCCATGCAGCGTGGTGCGGATCGCGCCGCGCCCGCGCGGCTTTTCGGTCAGCTGGCTCAGATCCATCTCGCCATACTGGGTGAGGCGGAGCGAGCGCGGAATGGGCGTCGCCGTCATCACCAGCACGTCGGTCGCCTCGCCCTTGTCGCCCAGGCTGATGCGCTGCTCCACGCCGAAGCGGTGCTGCTCGTCGATCACGGCCAGGCCGAGATCATGGAATTCCACCGCCTTCTGGAACAAGGCATGGGTGCCGACGACGAGCGGGATGGAGCCGTCGGCGAGCCCCGCCAGCACCTCGCGGCGGGCAGGGGCGGGCATGGAGCCGGTGAGCAGCCCGACGGGCACGGGCGAGATCGCGGAGATCGTGCGGTAATGCTGCTGCACCAGAATTTCGGTCGGCGCCATCATCGCGGCCTGGGTTCCGGCCTCCGCCGCGCGCAGCATGGCGAGGAGCGCGACCAGCGTCTTGCCCGAGCCCACATCGCCTTGCAGCAGCCGCAGCATGGGCCGTGCCGCGGCCATATCGGCGTCGATCTCGGCGAGCGCCGTTGTCTGTGCCGCGGTCGGCTGAAAGCCGAAAGCGCGCAGCGCCTCGGCGCGAAGATGCCCGTCGCCCGTGAGCGACCGGCCCGGCCGCTTCTTCCGCGCCAGCCGCCTGAGGCCGAGGGCGATCTGCTCCGCCAACAGCTCGTCGTACGCCAGGCGGATGCGCGCAATGCCCCGCGCCGCGCCATCCTCGTCAGGCGCCTGAATGCGCCTCAGTGCGGCGGCAAAGCGCGGCCAGCGGCGGCGCGCCATCAGCGACGGCTCGATCCATTCCGGAAACTCGTGAAGGCGCGTCAGCGCGCCCGCCATGGCGCGGCCCACGACGCGATTGGTGATGCCGGCGGTGAGCGGCCAGACCGGCTCGATCATCGGCATTTCCTGCGCGCGGGCGAGCGGCAGAATGTAATCGGGATGCGGCAGCGTCAGCCGGTCGGCAAACCGCTCCAGCTTGCCGGAGACGATGATCGTCGCCCCCACCGGCATCTGGGCGAGGCGCGCCTGGTGAAACAGCACGATTTCGGCGAAGGCCGTGCCATCCGTCACCACCGCGCGCCAGGGCTGGGTCTTGGTACGCGGCGTTTCATGCCGCATCACCTCAACCTCGATGGTCACCACGCGGCCCGGCTGCGCCGCGCTGAGCTTCGGCCGCTCGCGGCGGTCGACGTAGCTGTCCGGCACATGCAGCAGGAGGTCGCGAATCCGCGGCCCCCCCACCAGCCGCGCCAAGGGTGTAGCCAGCCGCGGGCCTATGCCGGTGAGGAAGGTCAGCGGCGCACGAATGGAAGAGAGCGGATCCTCGCTCAATGGCTGACTCTTGGCGTTTGGGTGATTATAGCTCTGCTCACCCATGAGAGATTCCGCACCCGACCTCGATCAGCGCCGCCGGCGCCTTCTGTTCCGAGCCACCCATCGCGGCACGCATGAGCTTGACCTTCTGATCGGCGGCTTTGTCTCGTCCCGGCTCAGCGCCTTCACGGACGAGGAGCTGACGGAGATCGAGCGACTCCTCGACCTGCCGGAGCCTGATCTCGCCGACTGGCTCACTGGCCGTCAACCCGTGCCGGAAGCCCTCGACCATCCGCTTCTCCAGGCCATGATTGCGGCGAGGGGGCGATGAGCAGCCGGCTTACCGTCTATGGCGCCCCGGAAGGCTGGGACGCCGCCCTCCTCGTGCGCCAGGCGCTGGATGCCAAGGGGCCCATCCTCCATGTCGCGCGGGATGATGCGCGCATGGCGCGGATGGCGGAAGCGCTCGCCTTCTTCGCGCCGGAACTCGCCGTCCTCCGCTTTCCCGCCTGGGACTGCCTGCCCTATGACCGTGTCTCGCCCAATCCCGCCATCGTCTCCGAACGCATTGCGGTGCTCGCGGAACTCGCGGGCGGCGGCTTTGAGCGCGGCATCGTGCTCACCAGCGTCAACGGCCTCGTCCAGCGCGTGGCGCCGCGCAGCCTCTTCGCCGGCACCAGCCTGACGCTCGCCCCCGGCGGTACCGTCGAGCCCGAGAAGCTCGCCCTGTTCCTCGAGTCCCAGGGCTATGCCCGCGCCGCGACCGTGATGGAGCCGGGTGAGTTCGCCATGCGCGGCGGCATTATCGACCTCTTTCCGGCCGGCGAGCCTGACCCGATCCGCCTCGACCTCTTCGGCGACACGATCGAGAGCATGCGCCGCTTCGATACCGACAGCCAGAGGAGCGGGGAACAGGTTGCCCGCCTCACGCTGCATCCGGTTTCCGAAGTGCCGCTCGACGCCGAAGTCGGTCGCCCGGTTCCGCACCGCCTGGCGCGAACTTTTCGGCCAGGCGGCGACCGAGGACCCGCTCTATCTCTCGATCTCCGAACGCCGCCGCCATCCCGGCATGGAGCATTGGCTGCCGCTGTTCCATGACGCCATGGAGACGCTCGCCGACTACATGCCGGGTGTGGCGATCGCCCTCGACCACCAGGCGGAAGAAGTGCTCGCTGCCCGGCTCGAACTGATCGCGGACCATTACCAGGCCCGCCGCACCCCGCCGCGCGATGGCGAGACGCCGTACCGGCCCATCCCGCACGAGCGGCTCTATCTCGATGCCGCCGACTGGTCCGGCATGCTCGGGGCCGTCCAGAACTTCACCTTCAGCCCCTTCGCCCGGCCGGAGGGCGCGCAGGGCGTCGATGGCGGCGGGCGGCCCGCGCCCATCTTCGCCCCCGGCGGCGATATCCAGCCGGATGTGTATGACAGGCTGCGCGACCAG
This sequence comes from uncultured Alphaproteobacteria bacterium, assembly GCA_963834475.1. Classification (GTDB taxonomy): domain Bacteria; phylum Pseudomonadota; class Alphaproteobacteria; order Acetobacterales; family Acetobacteraceae; genus Acidisoma. The sequence continues at coordinate 389,348 of CAWIBZ010000007.1, forward strand.
GAGGCGGCCTGGGCCGCCGAAAAAAAGCGCCTCGTCATCGCTGCCTGGACCGATGGCTCGCGCGAGCGCCTCGGCGCGCTGCTGCGCGAGCATGGCTTTGACAAGCTCCAGGTGGCCGCGAACGCGGATGCGGTGCGCAAGCTGCCCCAGGGCGCCATAGCCCTCGTCACCCTCGGCCTCGAACGCGGCTTCGTCGGTGAGCGCATGGCGGTGGTGGGCGAGCAGGACCTGCTCGGCCGCCGCATCGCCCGCCCGCCGCGCCGCCGCAAGCGCGCCGACCAGTTCATCGCGGAGGCGACCGACATCGCGGACGGCGATCTCGTCGTCCATGAGGATCACGGCATCGGGCGGTATGATGGTCTCGTCACCATCCGGGTCAACGAAGCGCCGCATGATTGCCTGCGCATCATCTATGACGGCGAGCACAAGCTCTTCCTGCCGGTCGAGAACATCGAAATGCTCTCGCGCTTCGGCAGCGAGACGGCAGGGGTGCAGCTGGACAAGCTGGGCGGCGCCTCCTGGCAGAACCGCAAAGCCAAGGCCAAGGCACGCATCCGCGACATGGCGGCGGGCCTCATCCGCATCGCGGCCGAACGCCGGCTGCAGGAAGCGCCGAGCCTCGCCCCCGCCGAAGGCATGTGGGATGAGTTCTGCGCCCGCTTCCCCTTCGCGGAGACGGAGGACCAGTCCCGCGCCATCGCCGATGTGCTGGAAGACATGGCCTCCGGCCGCCCGATGGACCGGCTCATCTGCGGCGATGTCGGCTTCGGCAAGACCGAGGTTGCGCTGCGCGCCGCCTTCGTCGCCGCCATGTCGGGCTCGCAGGTCGCGGTCGTGGTGCCGACAACCTTGCTCGCCCGCCAGCATTTTCGCAGCTTCTCCGCGCGCTTCGCGGGCCTGCCCATCAACGTCGCGCAGCTCTCCCGCATGGTGACGGCGAAGGAGGCGGCGGCGGTGAAGGCCGGTGTCGCTGACGGCACCATCAACATCGTCGTCGGCACCCATGCGCTGCTCGCCAAATCCGTCATCTTCGCCGATCTCGGCCTCGTCATCGTCGATGAGGAACAGCACTTCGGCGTCGCGCATAAAGAACGCCTGAAGTCGATGAAGGCCGACGTCCATGTGCTGACGCTGACGGCGACCCCCATTCCCCGCACGCTGCAACTCGCGCTCACCGGCGTGCGGGAGATGAGCATCATCGCGACCCCGCCGGTCGATCGCCTCGCCGTCCGCACCTTCATCATGCCCTTTGACAGTCTTGTCATCCGCGAAGCGATCCAGCGCGAGCGTTTCCGCGGCGGCCAGATTTTCTGCGTCTGCCCGCGCCTGGAAGACCTGGAGCGCGTCGGCCAGCGCCTGCGCGAAATCGTGCCTGACCTGCGCATCACCGAAGCCCATGGCCGCCTCTCGCCGACCGACCTCGAGCGCGTCATGACGGAATTCGGCGACGGCAAGTTTGACGTGCTGCTCTCGACCAATATCGTCGAAAGTGGGCTCGACATGCCGGCGGTCAACACCTTGATCATTCATCGCGCCGATATGTTCGGCCTCGGCCAGCTCTACCAGCTGCGCGGGCGCGTGGGCCGCGGCAAGCAGCGCGGCTATGCCTATCTGACCTGGCCCGCGAATTTCCGCCTCTCGGGCGCGGCTGAAAAGCGGCTCGACGTGATGCAGACGCTCGATACCCTGGGCGCGGGCTTCACGCTCGCCTCCCACGATCTCGATATCCGGGGCGCGGGCAATCTTCTGGGTGATGAGCAGTCCGGCCATATCCGCGAAGTCGGCATCGAACTCTACCAGCAGATGCTGGAGGATGCGGTGGCCGATCTCCGCGCCGAGCGGGGCCGCAAGAGCAGGGCCGCCGAGCGGGACTGGACACCCACCATCCAGCTCGGCCTGCCCGTACTGATCCCCGAGAACTACGTGAAGGACCTGCCGGTCCGCCTCGGCCTCTATCGCCGCATCGGTGCCCTGTCATCGGTCGAGGAGACGGAGGCGATGGCCGCCGAACTGGTGGACCGCTTCGGCCCGCTGCCGGAGGAGGTCGATAACCTTCTGCAGGTGATGACGCTGAAGCGCATCTGCCGCGAAGCGGGGGTGGAGAAGGTGGATGCTGGGCCGAAAGGCATGGTGCTGAGCTTCCGCGGCAATGCCTTCAGCAATGTCGCGGGCCTTATCCCCTGGATCGGCTCCCGCGGCGGCGCTGTCAAACTCCGGCCTGACCATAAGCTGGTGGTGGTGGCGGATATGGATATCGGCAAGCGCATCCGCCTGGGCAAGGAAATCCTGGGCAATCTGGCGCGCATCGCGGGGCAGGCCAAGGCGGCTTGAGGCAGGGTGCCGGCCTCTCATCCCGCTCTAGGGAAGCGCATTCTTTTTTGTAAAAAAGAACCAAAAAACTTTTGATTGTCTATGGACTGCCGACTGCGAGGCAGCCCACCCGTTATACACGACCGATACGCCGTCATATTGGCATATAACGCGTGATACGCGAAAATTAACGCGTATACCTTAATTTTTAGCGCGAAATTTCACATAAAAACGTCTGATCCCACAGTTATAACGCGACCTGCCCATAATCTAACGCGTCAGACGCTGTCTAAGCGCGCATCACGCCGCGTCTTATCCGTCACCGCACGGACAGCCCTTCACGGAACCGAAACGGTTGCGCGGCTATGCTTGCGCATGGCGGCCTTATCACCGGTGACATCTTGGATAAGGGCAGCAAGGGCGAAAACGTCGTGATCGCCGACCTCGGCGGCCGTCTAATTTGGTAAGGAAAGTCCCGCATGCCTACGTTTCACGAGGTGCTGACATATAGCCCCACGACGAAAAAGGTTAATCCCATCTTTCTTATGACATCGACTAACGTTCACATCAATTTCACGGACAGCAAAAACAAGGTTATCGATACGGTCTACTTCTTCTCAAGAAAGGAAAATCTTCCGGATAAGTTTGTTCAGACGCATCAGGACCCCAATGACATTACAAAGTTGATGCTCTGGATCTGGAATGTCGCATTCGATGATTCCTCGCTTCAAGTCCGCTCCAATCGGAGCAAAGGACTGGTCTTCTTTCGATACTATGTCAAAAAAAGGAAGGTCGTGAAATATGGGATCTACAGCTCGGAGATGGGGCTCATCTGGGCACATACGGTCCGTGCGACCGACAGTATCGGGGGCATGTTCAATCCTCACATCGTGACCTACGCATATGCCGATCTGAAGTTTGGCTTCGATGCGGTGGTTTCAGAGATTTCCTTCTTCGAAACGGATGAAGAGAAAATCAGGCGCAGATCCTCCATCTCCCGTATCTTTGACATCGAGGACGAGAACCAGCCATTTTTCGTCGGACAGACGGCGCCTCTGGTGTTTCAACCCGTGTTAGGCCAGATGTCGGAGAACATCGAACCTACGATAGAGGTGATTCCGGGCAAGCTTTCCGTCAGCTTCGAGAATGTCCGGGAGAATATGTCTGAGACACTCACGCTCGTTTCGAGTGTTGATGATATTACCGAAATATATCATGCCGAAACGACAGAGCATTACAGCGACACCATGGCGAAGATGTCATGGCTTTGGAATAAAATCATGGATGACCCCGGGATAATCCTCAATTCCATGACACAGAGCCGCGGCCTGGTTTTCTATCAATGGTATTGTCGTTCCAAGAATATCGTAGGCTACGGAATTTACAGCTCTATGCTTGGGCTGGTCTGGTCGAAATCGCACACGATGACCGATCCATTCATTCGTAAGCGGTTCCCGTCTCATGTAACGTCCTATGGTCTTGAGGTCCAAGGTGTCGGCGATGTGGTCGAAATTTCAGAAGTGGCTTTCTTCGAGGATCGCCAAGCCAAGGACCTGCGCAAGTCTGACACGTTTTCTTTGTTTGAACTCGACGGCGTGTTCGGATTTAAGAAAGAAGTGGTCGTCGAGCAATCTGTCGATCCCATGGTCGACCAACTCAGCGGGACCTTGGATAAAATCAGGGCCATGCAACAGAATCTGTCAGATGAACTCAATAAATTGATCGATATGAGCGATGATCTGGCTCAACGGCTGCAAGAATTGCGGGAGGAAAAATGAGTTGCGCTGCAACGGCCATTTCAGGCCAGGGAGCAGGCACCGCTGGCTCACCGCACGGTCTCTGTCGGCAGGCGTCCTACTTCCAGTTGCTGGGATCGAAGATCTTCTGCCCCTGATCCGAATCATCGCCAATATCGCTCAGCGCCACGCGCAAGATCTGCGGCGTGAGGCCATCGGCCGGCAGGTTCAAATTCAGGACAATGAGCGTCTTGTCGGCGTTGATCGAAAAGTAATCGCGATGCGTGTCATTCCACTGAAGTAGTTGAAGAAACGGAATGAGAGGCTGCTGGGTCGCGTTTATTCCATACTGAACATAGAGATAGAGGGTGGTGTTGTCGCCGCTCAGGGAAAAATTGATCGCGTATGTGCTGGTATAGGCAATGGAAAACCAGCGTCCGGATGATCCAAGGTTGGGCGTGTAGCCCATATTCGTGACCATCGTCTCGATTTTCGCGAGTTCGGGTGACGCGGTCTGGGCAGACGCAACCTGCATGCCCGCGCCAATCGCCAGCGCCGCACCGAGCGCGACCGGAAAAAGCCCCGATGCAAGAATGTTTTTCATAGCCAGCCTGGGCCTCATTTCGTTGAACAAGGAAACCAATTCAATCTCGGCATGAAAGGCCCCGACTCTAAGCAGCTGTGGCCCTGCCGTCGATCAGGCTTACGGTCGGCCTCCGCAGCCAAAGGTCGTACCCTCGAAGCCATCTGGCTCTCAGCCCTCTTTGCCCTCGTCCCGAGGCCTCCCTATACTGCCCCCCACGCCCGGCCAGTTCACACGGCCCGGCGCGCTGAGACGACGACACAAAGAGAGAGACCAGAGATGACACACCCCCTTTGGCATGCGGACCCGCTCAGCTGGGGTCACGGACCGCGTATCCTGGAGATCTTTCAGGAGCCGACCTGCCCCTATTCGGTGAAGACCTTCAACAAGCTCGATGCCCTGCTCGCCGAAGCGGGCGAGGACAAGATCACCATTAAAATCCGCCTGCAGTCCCAGCCCTGGCACATGTTCTCGGGCGTCATCGTGCGTGCCATCATCGCGGCCTCCACGCTCCCGCAAGGCAAGGCGGCGGCCAAGACGGTCATGAAGGAAGTCGGTGATCATCGCGAGGAATTCGAATTCCTCCATCACGCGACCGGACCCAACCTGAGCGCCACGCCGAACGACATCATCGAGCGGATCGAGCGCTATACCGGCCTCGCCCTCAAGGCCGCCTTTGCCATCCCCGATCTCGACCGCGAGATCAAATGGCACTGCAAATACGCCCGCCAGAACGGCATCCATGTCTCGCCAACCTTCATGATTGACGGTCTCGTTCAGCCCGCGATGAGCAGCGGGGATGCCGTGTCGGACTGGGCGGCGCGTCTCCTCTCCGCCTGAGGTCGCGGCGGGGCGCCGCGCGCCCCGCCAAACCCTCTAACCGGCGGGCAGAAGTTCGCCCACCAGCGCCGCCCATTCCTCCGGCAGGGAGGCATCCGGCATCGCGCGCCCGGCGCCCCGGTACCAGTAGCGCGCATTGCCCATGTCCCCCTCCTGGCGGTGGAGATGGGCGTGCACGATGTCGCAGCGCGCCTCGCCCTCATGCGCCTGCACGCAGGTGTGGGCCTTCTGCCAGTCGCCGCGCCCGGCCCACCAGAGCGCCTCCAGCGCAGGCTCAAGCCCTGCGGGCGGATGGGACGCCGCCAGGCTCTCCCGAAAACGCTCAACCGTCATCGTCACCATCTGCCTCTCCCAATCCCGCGCCATCACCCGCGGCGCTCAGCCGCGCTGCGGCATCACCCGCGCGACATCCTGCCCGATCCGCGCGGCCAGCTCATCCAGCACGGCATTGGTCAGCGCCACAATATCCGCGTCGGTCTTCACCGGCCCGGTGAGGGCGAAGGAGGTGCGGTCGCGCCGCTCGGGCCGGCTCTCGTCCCGCGGCACGATCGTCCAATCGGCGGCGACGGAGGCCGTGCCGTCCGCGCTCACATCCAGCCGGCTGATATTGATGAAGAGGCGGAAGCGCGCGGGCGTCACCAGGGGCTGGTCGGTGATGAAGAGGTCCGGCCGCGCGGCCGCGAGGCGGGCCGTGATGAGGTCGGTCGCGCCGGTGGAAAGCCGGCTCGCCCAGCGCGCGTGGCTGCTGCGGTTAATCTCGCTGCCCTGGCGCAGCACAATGTCCTGCGTGTCGAGATAATCGGGCAGCACGATGCGCCACACCTCCAGGCTCGCCGCGGTCTGCGCGGGGCCGTTATCCACCGTCACGGCGGGGGCATCGAGCGTATAGACCTTGAGCGGCGGCGCCGCGCAACCGGCCAGCAGCAAGGCCAGCGCCAGTCCGGGCCAGCGGCGGGGGCAGGGGGATTGTCTCACGGCTGGCGTCCCATCAGCAGAAGTTGCGGATCGCGTTCCACCTCGGCGGAGAAGCCGCGCATGGCGGCGGCCGCGGCGGCGAGGTCACGCAGCGTTGAGTTGATATCGGCGCGCTGGTCGGACCGGGCGGAGGTAAGGCTGCGCACATCAGCCAGCGCCTGCCGCGCCTGCACCACGGTCGTATTCGTGTTGACGAGAAGCTGATGGAGGTCGGCGCCGCGCCCGTTCAGCTGGGTGGTGGCGGTCGCCGTCAGGGTATTGACGCCGTTGAGCGTCGTCGTCAGCTGTGCCTGCAGCGTGCCGATGGCCTGGTTCGCGGTCCCGATCAGGGCGCGGGACTGGTTGGCGGTCTGCTCCGCGCTCGTTACCAGTGCCGGCAGCTCATGGTCCAGCTTGTCGGCCAGGATGCGGATGCTCTGCAGGGATTGATTGATATTGTTCGCAATGTCCTGCACCGGCAGCTGCTCCAGCGTCTGCTGCGCCTTTTGGATCATCGATTGCTGAACCGGGATCTCCGGGAATTTGGATAGGCCGGGGTGCAGCACGGCGGGCACGGCCGGGGCGAAATTGAGTTCGACCTGCGCCTGGCCGGTGACGAAGCTTTGAACATTGATCTGCGCCCGCAGGCCGCGGCGGACAAGTTCCTCGATGCCGATCACCTCTTTGGTGTCGGCGCGATGCACGCGCTCGGGATTCAAAACCAGCGTCACCGGGATATAGGCGGTGAAGGTGCGCCGGTCGAAGGTCAGCTCGATATTCGTCACCGAGCCCAACGGCACACCGCGGAAGGTCACCGGCGCGCCGATCGAGAGGCCGGCGGCCGAGCCTTGCAAAATCACCACGGCCCTGACCTGCCGGCTGAAAAGGTTGATCTGGCCGAACAGGATGATGGCGCCGAGCGCCAGGATGATCCCGCCGAGGACGAAGGCGCCGACAACAGTTTGCCTGTTTCCCATGTCCTGTCTCTCCGCTCAGGCGGTGTTGGAGGGAAGGCGTTGCATGAAGGCGCGCACCTGCGGGTCGTCGCAATGGTCCCGCAAATAGCCGGGCGCGCCGTGGGCGATCGGGGTCTTGGTCACGGCGTCGAAATAGATGCCGTCGTCCGCAATGGCGAAAAGGCTCGGCAATTCGTGGCTGACGATGATGATGGTGGCGCCGAGCCCGTCCCGCAGATTGAGAATGAGTTCGTCCAGCCGCGCCGAGGTGATGGGGTCAAGCCCGGCGGAGGGCTCGTCGAAGAACAGGATATCGGGGTCGAGGGCGAGCGCGCGGGCCAGCCCGGCGCGCTTCTTCATGCCGCCCGAGAGTTCGGACGGGTATTGGTCGATGGCATGCAGCATGCCGACCAGGCCGAGCTTGAGTTCCACCTGCGCGCGGATCGAAGCCGCATCGAGCCGCGTATTCATCTGCATCGGCAGGGCGACATTCTCGCCGACGGTCATGGAACTCCAGAGCGCGCCGCTCTGGAACAGCACGCCGAAGCGCATCGCCATCTGGGTGCGCCGCCGGTCGTTCGCCGCCCAGTAATCCTCGCCTTCCAGGCGGTATTGCCCGGCCGCCGGGCGCAGCAGGCCGATCATGCTGCGCAGCACGGTGCTCTTGCCGCAGCCTGACCCGCCCATGACCGCGAAGACGCTGCCCCGCCGCACCGCCATGGAGATGCCGCGCTGGATGAGCTTCGGCCCGTAGGCGAGGGTGATATCGCTCAGCGTGAGAATGGGCGCGGGTGGCAGCCCGGGGTCGAGGGCGGGTGCGTCGCTCGCCATGTCAAATTCCGACGGCATTGGCGATCACCGCGAAGAGTGAATTGATCGCGATCACGCCGACCACGCCGAGGACCACGGCGCGGGTCGCCGCGATGCCGACATCCGCCGCGCTCCGCCCGGCCTTCAGCCCGATGCGGCAGCTGGTCAACCCGATGAAGGCCGCAAAGACGATGGTTTTGACGAAGCCGAAGACGAACTGGTTGAAGGGCACCGCGCCCAGCGTCTGCGTCACATAGCCCGCGAGGCTCACATGCAGCATGGCGACCGCGACGACGCTGCCGCCGATCATGCTGACCAGGCAACCATAGAGATAGAGCAGCGGCATGGTGATGATGAGGGCAAGCACCGAGGGCAGAACGATGTAGCCCGAGACCGGAATGCCGCTCACCGTCAGCGCGTCGATCTCCTCATTGCCGAGCATGGTGGCAATGCGCGCCGCATAGGCGCCGCCCGTGCGCCCGGCCATGATGATGGCCGTCATCACCGCCGCCATTTCCCGCACCATGGCAATGCCGACGAGATCGGCGACATAGACCCCGGCCGCGAACTTCTCCAGCTGCACGGCGCCGACGAAGGCGAGGATGGCGCCGAGCAGGAAATTGACGATGCTGACGATGAGAAGCGAATCGGGCCCCGCATCGCGCACATTGGCGAGCAGATCGACGCCGCGCATGCGGCTCCGGCCCATCAGCGCGGCCAGGCTGTTCCACGCGGTCGTGGCCGTCAGTTCGGCGACGGTGCCGATTTCGGCCAGGCTGTCCAGCGTCCAGCCGCCCAGCGCCGCCAGCGGGTTGAACAGGCGGCGGCGCGGCGGCTTTTGGACGGACCGCGTGGCCGGCAGAAGGCCGAGCAGCTTGCGGGCGGAGGGCGGCAGGCTCTCGCCGTCGACGGTGATGCCGGCGCTCTCCGCCGCCTGCCGCACCTCCCACAGGAAGGTGATGAGGGCGCTGTTCCAGCGGCCGAGCAGCCCGGTGTCGAACACGAGGGGGCGCGCGGGCAGCGCGGCCTTCAGCCCATCGGCAGGAAAGCGAGGCAGGCTGCCGCGCTGGGCGGTCCAGTCCCCGGAGAGGGTGAGCCGGGACCGCTCCCCCACGGTCTCCAGCCGCCAATGCGGGGAACTGTCGCTTTCCGCGTCCATGAGCCGATCACATCGTTACGAGACCGATACTCGCCCACGGACGCGGATTCGCCAAGCTTGTTCTGGTACGAGTGCGGAAGCGCGGCGTGCCCCGCTCCGCGCCGCCGCGCTCCTGTTACCGCGCCTGGGCGGCCTGCAGTGCGGCCAGCACCTCCTGGTTGGTCCGCTCGAATTGCAGCGGCGTGACCGTGATGCGGCCTTTTTCGATCGCGACAGTCTCCGAGCCGGGCGCGTCCGGGCGGGCGGAGCGGTGCAGGCTGAGCCAGTGGTAATCATTCCGCCGCGGATCGTTGCCCGAGACGACATGCACATCGTCCAGCCGGCCCGCGCCCTGCGTCGTGAGTTCGACCGGTCCCGCCGCATCGGCGGGACGGTCCGGAAAATTGATGTTGAGGATGGCGCTCCTCGACCAGTCGCCGCCCGCGAAGCGCGTAATCACCTGTGGCGCCAGCGCCCGCGCGGTCTCCCAGCGCGCGCCGTCCTGGGCGTTATAGGCCAGGCTCAGCGCCATGGCCGGCAGGCCGAGCAGCATGGCCGTCATGGCCGCGCCCACGGTGCCGGAAAAGACCGTCTCAAGGCCGAGATTGGCGCCGCGGTTGATGCCGGAGAGGACGAGATCGGGCGGCGCCGCCATCAGGCGGCGGAGTGCCATCACCACGCAGTCGCCCGGCGTGCCGGAGATCGAGAAGCGGCGCTCGCCCTTCCCGGAGACGCGGAGCGGGCTGTGCAGGCTCAGCGAATGCGAGGTGCCGCTCTGGTCGCTATCGGGCGCGACGACCCAGACCTCGCCGGCCAACTCACGGGCGACGGCTTCCAGTGTGGCCAGGCCCGGCGCATCGATCCCGTCATCATTGGTGAGCAGAAGCCGCGCGAAGCGGCGCGAAGATGGTGTCATGGCTGGGCGGACTCCTCCAGGATCGATGGCAGCGGCGGCCGGACCTTAGCCCCCTTCGCCCCGGACCGTCTCCAGCCAGGCGCGGGCCGCGCCCGGCAGGTAGGCGTCGCGCCGCCAGGCCAGCACCATGTGCCAGATGATCTCTGGCGCGGTGAGGGATACAGCGCGGACACCGCTCGGTTTCCGGCTCTCCACCATCCGGCGCGGCAGGAAGCCGATGCCGAGCCCGGCGGCGACGAGGGCGTAGATGAAGTCCGGCTGGGTGGAGCGCGCCACGATGCGGGGCGCAAACCCGGCCTGGCTGCAGGCATCTCCCACCAGCGCGTTCAGCGCGAAGCCAGCCTCGAAGAGGATGAAGGGCTCCCCGGCCAGCGCCGCGACCGGCACCGCCGCATGGGACGCGAGCGGATGGTCCTCCGGCACCACGGCGACTACCGGGTCGCGCCGCGCGTCCTGCCAGTCGAAGGCGTCCGGCACCGGTGCCAGGAGGGCGCCGAGGTCGATCTCACCGTCGCGCAGCATCTCCTCCAGCCGGCTGGAGCCATGTTCCACCAGCGCGATTTCAATCCCCGGGTAGCGCTTGCGGAAGATCGCGAAGAGGGGCGCGAAGAGCGTGCTGCTGCCGATCGGCGGCAGGCCGAGGCGCAGCCGGCCCTGCTTCAGCCCCGCAACCTCGCCCAGTTCGCGCAGCAGATCGTCGCGCTCCGCGAGCAGCTTCAGCCCGCGCGCATAGACGATGTCGCCGGCATCCGTCAGCAGGGAGCGATGCCCCACCCGGTCGAACAGCCTGAGGCCAAGCTCGTCCTCAAGCTGGCGCACCGTCTTGCTGACATTGGACTGGGTCGTGTGCAGCGCGTCCGCCGCCTGGGAGAAGCCACCCCGGCGCGCGACTTCCACCAGGGCGCGCAGGCTCCGGAAATCCATTGAGGTCCCTTTGCGGCACTATTCGTTTTTGGACTAGTTTCCATCAGAACAAGTCATTTTACATATAATACCCTCGGGTCCTATGGTCCAGCCCATTGCCGCCGCCGCCGCGGCGGATCTTGCAAGGGCTTTTCCTGTGACCATGATCGGTGCCATCGCACTTCTCTTCGTCTGCGAGCTTGCAGGCGAATTCATCAGCCGTCTCTTCGGACTGCCGCTTCCGGGTTCCGTTATCGGCATGGTGCTGCTGCTCGGCTGGCTTGCCACCCAGCGCCGCCCCGCCCAGACGCTCGAGGCCGTCAGCTCGTGGTTGACGTCTCATCTCTCCATCATGTTCGTGCCGGCGGCCGTCGGCATCATGGAGCAGGGGCCGGTGCTCGCGCGCTACGGCATCGGCATCACCATCGCGACGATCATCTCCACCCTGCTCACGCTGGTGGTGACGGTGCTCGTCTTCCACTGGGCGCTCCGCCGCTTCGGGGGTGGGGAGACTGTCCGCCAGGCGGCGGAGGTGGCGGCGTGAACGGGCTTCTCTCAAGCCAGGTCCTGTGGCTGGCGGTCACGCTTGTCGTTTTCGCAGGCGCGGACAGGCTGTCGCAGCTCAGCCGGCGCCATCCGCTCTGCCATCCCGTGCTCCTGGCAACGCCGGTGCTGATCGTGGCGCTCCTCGCCACCCGGACCAGCTATCCCACCTATCTTGGCGCGACCGCGGTTCTGGGCTTCCTGCTCGGGCCGGCCGTCGTGGGCCTCGCCGTTCCCATCTGGGGGCGCCGGGCGCTCATCCGCCAGCTCGCGCTGCCGATCCTGCTCGCGCTCATCGCCGGTGCGGTTACGGCAAGCGTGAGCGCGGTCGCCATTCTCTCCCTCTTCGGCGCGCCCCATGCGATGCTCGCCTCCATCGCGCCGCGTGCGGTCACGACACCGGTCGCGATGGCCATGGCGCATGAGCTGGGCGGCGTGCCCTCGCTCGCCGCGGTCATCGTGCTCTTTGCCGGCGTCGTCGGCGCCATGGCGGCAACGCCGCTTTTTAACTGGCTTGGCATCCGGGATTACCGGTCGCGCGGCTTCGCCATCGGTGTGGCGGCCCACGGCTTCGGCACCGCGCGCGCCTTTCAGGTGAACGAGACGGCTGGGTCCTTCGCCAGTCTCGGCATGGCGCTCAATGGCGTCGCTACCTGCGTGCTGCTGTCGGTGTTCGGCTTCCTGATCTGAGGAGTGCCGGCCACCGCATCGTCACCAGCGGCGGCGCACGCCGCCGCCGCCGTAGCTGCCGCGATTATAGCCGCCCCATTGCCGCGCCTGGCTGTCACGGTTGAGCTGTCCCCAGCTCTGGCTGCTCATCGTCGTCGGGCGTTGATACGACGTCGGGTGATTCTGCTGATAGGTCGGGTGGTTCTGCTGGTAGGTCTGGCGGTTCTGCTGAGTATCCGGATGGGTCTGCTGGTAGGTCTGCGTATTGTGCGTCGTGCCCGGCTGCTGCACGGGCTGCCAGGAGCCGTTGCTCCATTTCGACCAGCCGCTGCTCGTATGCTGATAGGCATTGCCGTCCGCCCCGGCATAGACGTTGCCGTTCGAGCCGTGCACCACGGCGGCATTGTTGCCGCCCGCGCCATGGACAGCGCGCCATAGGCGCCGTTGCTGGCCGAGAAGCCGCCCGCCGTGCCGTGGGCATTGCTCGCGCTCGCCGTATTCACCGTGCCGCGGGGTCCGGAAACCGTGCTCGATCCCCAGCGCGCATAGGGGTTGGCATTCTGCGTCGTGCTGCCTGAGCGCCCGGTCCAGGGGTTGTAGGCCTCGGCATGGGCGGTCGCACTGCTGCCGTTCCAGCTCGCGCTGCCATGGGAATAGGTGCCGGTCGTGGGGTTGTAGCGGGACCACGCGCCCGCCCCGCCATAGGGGCCATAGACGGCGGCGCCATGGGTGTAGGCGCCGTTCACCGGGTTATAGGCGGCACCCGCCGTCGCTGCGCGGCCATAGGGTCCATAGACGGTGCCTGTCCTCGCCCAGGCGCCCGTTGCCGTGTTGTAATGAATGTTCCCGGCATAGGTGTAGGGCCCCGGGAAATAGACCGGGAGGCGGCCCGGCACGATATAGGGCGGATAGTAATAGCCGGTGCCGAAGGCGAGCACGCCGGCGGTGACGAAGCCCAGCAGGTAGCCGGCCGTGAAGCCATAGGTCACCGCCGCCGGGGTCGCGCCATAGACCTGCACATAGGTCACGTTATAGACGGGGCTGGCGGGCGGGATGGTGTAGATCACGGCAGGCACGGCGGCCGCCAGAACCCAGGGGCCGGTGGGCTGCGGCGCCACGAACCATGCGCCCTGGTAGCAGCAGTAATATTGGCCGCTCGCCGCAATCACCTGGTAGGGCGTATTGGTCGCATAACGCATCGTCGTGCCGCTGATCGGCACGAAATTGGGCGCGCCGGCATAGGTCACGGTCACCTTCGCACTGCTGCGCGCGAGCGTCGCCTGCGTCGGCACCTGCGCCTTCAGCACGGCTGCCTGGGCGGCGGCCGTTCCCGGCACGGAGGCGAGCAGGTTGCCGTAGGCGCCGTCCGGCGAGAGCCGGGCGAAATCGGTCGGCAGGTCCGGGGTCGCGAAGGTCCAGGGTCCGTAGAGGCTCGCGGCCGAGAACCAGCGGCCGGAGACGAGGTAATAGATAGGTTCTGGTCGGGCCATAGAGGAACAGCACGGCGCCGGTATTCGTCACCGCCTGCAAGGCGGTGCCGGGCACCGCCTGGAACTTCGGCGCCCCTTCGGTCACGATGATTTCGGCAGGCTTGGTGGAGACGAAGACGATCGGCACGCTGCCCGCCGCCAGCGGCTTGCCCGGCACGTTCTTGCGGATGTCGCCGAAATTGCTGTCGTTCGGGAATTTGGCTGAAGGCGGCGGGCAGCGGGCCGGCCGGCTGATAGGGGCCGGTATAGCTCTGCGCGACCAGCCAGCTGCCGTTGTTGAGCAGATACCAGGCGCCGCCTTCGGCCTGATCCTGGATGACATCCCAATTGGTATTCACGGCATAGGTCAGGCCGGTCTGCCCGATCGGGGCCATGGTCGGCGCGCCGTCGAAGACGACGAGGCTCGCCGGCTGCGCGCTGTAGAAGATCACCGGCGGGGTGTTGTTGAGCGGCGCGGCCGCCACCGGCTTCTCGTTCAGGCTCAGCAGCACCGTATTCAAGCGGAATGATCTTGGGCGGCATCCGGGCCATATAGGCGGCCAGCCGCTGCTGCAGCGCATAGGCCTGGGCGGTATCGAGCGACGGGAAGCTCGACGATAGCAGCGTCGGGTTGGTGAAGTAGACGACGTCGTTGCCGGTATCGACCGCCGTTGTGCCCGAGACCTCGATCGTGCCGAGGAAGGGCTGGTGCTGACCCGCCGGCGTCACCGCAATCGCCGCGCGGGCGCGGAGCGTCGCGTGGTTCGCCCAGTCAATCGCCTGCGGCTCGTAGATCGTGACCTCGGCGCCATTCACGGAGATCTGATGCGGCCAGGCGGCCATCGGGGTGGCCCCTGGTGGCGGCGTCACCGCGGCCTCAACCCGGCGCATGCCCAAAGCCGCAGCCGGCACGGCAATCATCGCCGTGGCAAGCAAGGAACGACGGTCGAGCGCCACGTTTTCCCCCGGATCTTTTTGATCTGCAAACGATAATCCGGCCCGGCAGGCACGGCAAGCGCAGCCCGGCTTCCGCGAACCGGTAGGGGTGGCGGGCGCCTCGGCTGCGCATGCCAGCCTCTCGGCCAAAGGGCGCTCCCAAACCGGCCCGATCGCCTAACTTCTGTCATCTCACGCGATTAGGATGGGCTTATGCGCAGGATCATGACCTTTCTCCCCGACGGCTTCACGCTCGGCATAATCGCGACCGTCATCTTCGCCTCCTTTGTCCCGTGTTACGGCGAAGGGGCGAAAATCTTCAGCGGCCTGACCACCGCCGCCATCGCCGTCATGTTCTTCATGCAGGGGGCGCGTCTGTCGCGGGACGCGGTGATCGCCGGCATTGGCCACTGGCGGCTGCATCTCACCATCCTCTGTTCCACGTTCGTGATCTTCCCGCTCATCGGCTTCGGCTTCCGCGCGCTGTTTCCGCATCTCATGAACCCCGCCCTGGTCATGGGGATGCTCTATATCTGCCTGCTGCCCTCGACCGTGCAGTCCTCCATCGCCTTCACCTCCATCGGCCATGGCAATGTCCCCGCGGCCATCTGCTCGGCGACCTTCTCGACCCTGATCGGCGTCATCGTGACGCCCATCATGGCGGCCCTCCTGCTCAAGACCCATGGCGGCGGCGGCGGCGGATTTGACTCGATCCTGTCCATTTTCGCGGAACTGCTGCTGCCCTTCGTCCTCGGTCAGGTGCTGCGCCCCTGGATCGCCGGCTGGGCCAACCGCAACAGGCACATCCTCAAATATACCGATCGCGGCTCCATCATTCTCGTGGTCTACACGGCCTTCAGTGCCGCGGTGATGCGCGGGCTGTGGCACTCGCTGCCGCTGTCCGGCTTCGCGGAGATCATCATCTCCAACGCCGTCCTGCTGGCACTGGCGCTCTGCATCACGACCTTCGGCAGCCGCCTGCTCGGCTTCGAGCGGCCGGAGGAGATCGCCATCGTGTTCTGCGGCACCAAGAAGAGTGCGGCGACCGGCGTGCCCATGGCCAATGTCCTCTTCGGCGCATCGACGGTCGGCCTCGTCGTTCTGCCGCTCATCATCTTCCACCAGATGCAGCTCATGATCTGCGCCGTGCTGGCCAAGCGCTATGCCCGCCAGTACGAGGCGCGGCATGCGGACCAGCTCGGCGCTGTCCAGGCGGCGGACTGACCATGGCAGAGCCGGGCGGCGCCGAGCCTGACTGGCTGCTCTGGGCGCGGGAGGTGCAGGCAACGGCGCAGACCGGCCTCGCTTTCACCAAGGACCCTTACGACCGCGAGCGCTACGAGGCGCTGCGGGCGCTCGCCGCGCGCATGGTCGCGGCCCGGGCGGACGGCTCGGCCGCGGCCTTCGAGGCGCTCTTCGCCGCCGAAGCCGGCTATGCCACGCCGAAAATTGACGTGCGCGGCGCGGTCTTTGACGCGGCCGGCCGCATCCTCATGGTGCGTGAGGTGATGGATCATCACCGCTGGACGCTGCCGGGTGGCTGGGCGGATGTGAGCCAGACCCCGGCCGAGAGTGCCGTGCGCGAGGTCTTCGAGGAGACCGGCTACACCTGTCGCGCCGTCAAGCTCGCCGCGGCCTGGGACAGGGCCGCCCAGGGCCATGCCAATCCCGGCCTCTTCTCCATCGTGAAACTCTTCTTCCTCTGCGACCTCACGGGCGGGCAGGCGAGCACGAGCCTGGAGACCTCGGAAATCCGCTTCTTCGCGGAAGACGAGATCCCGGACGATCTCTCGCTTGGGCGCGTCCTGCCGCGGCAGATCGCCCGCATGTTCGCGCATTGGCGGGACCGGACATTGCCGACAGAGTTTGATTGAGCCTCAGGGGGAGACGGCGTCCTCGTCGCTCAGGCGCGGCGCGGGCTCGCCCGCCTCCGGCGCCTCTTCCGCGACATCCAGGCGCGTCGCGGCCAGATAGGCCACGAAGAGCACGATCAGCACGGTGAGCGTGACGGCCACCGGCATGGTGCCGACGCCGAGGCCGCCCTTGTGATGCGGCTTGCCGACCCAGTCGGCGAATGAGGCGCCGAGCGGCCGTGTCATCACATAGGCGAACCAGAAGGCCAGGATGCCGTTGAGCCTGAAGAAGCGGAAGCCGATGGCCGGTGCCGCGAACAGCGCCAGGAAGAGAAAGCCGGAGCCGAGATTGCCGAGTTCGAGCGTTCCGGCCGTCATGTCCCCGGCGGCGGTGCCGAAGGCGAAGCTCGTGAGGACGGTCGCCCAATAAAACCATTCCCGGCGCGGCGTATGGATGCTGTGCATCGCCAGCGTCTTTTCGGCGCGGAACCAGAGCAGGAAGATGATGGCGAGGAGCACGCCATAGAGCAGGGTGGCGTGAAGGTGCGACATGCCGAGCTTGTGCAGCACGTCCGCCGCCATGGTGCCGAAAACACTCACCATCGCGACCACCAGCCAATAGATCCAGGCGATATAGCGGTCCGCGCGCAGCTGTAGCACCAGCGCGATCAGCAGCCCGGCGGCACCAAGCCCGACGGCAAGCACCGGCTCGATACGATGAAGCATGGTGTCGGACGCGGCCTCGCCCATGGCCGTCGTGAGCAGCTTGATGATCCAGAAATAGGCGGTGACGAGCGGCACCTTCGACCAGAGGAAGCGCGACAGGCCGGGGGCGGCGGTGACAGTGACGTCCTGCATCGGGGCCTCGTTCATCGGAGAACGCCATTATGGCCATACCCGGAACGAAAATCCTCACAGGTGTGTGGATGTGATGATCACAAACCGGCAACAGCCGGCCAGAGGCGCCGAACGCAGCTGCGCACGGCGCCAGATTGCCGGTCAGGCGCGTGCTTCAGCCTCTGCGCCCAGCGCCTTGTCTTCCACGTCAAGGCGCGTCGCGCCCAGATAGGCCACGAAGACCACGATCAGAACGGCGAGGGTAACGGCCACCGGCAAGGTGCCCGTGCCAAGGCCGCCCTTATGCGGCGATGTGGCGGCCCAGTCGGCGAAGGAAGCGCCGAGCGGGCGCGTTATCACATAGGCGAACCAGAAGGCGAAAATGCCGTTCAGGCGGAAGAAGCGGAAGCCGATGGCCGGCGCCACGAAAAGCGCAATGAAGAGGAAGCCGGAGCCGAGATTGCCAAGATGCAGCGTCCCGGCCGTCATGTCGCCGGTCGCGGTGCCGAAGGCAAAGCTTGTGAAGACGGTCGCCCAGTAGAACCCTTCCCGGCGGGTGGTACGGATGCTGTGCATCGCGAGCGTCTTTTCGCTCAGGAACCACAGGAGCAGGACAAGGCCGAGCAGCGCGCCATAGAACACTGTCGCCGCGAGGTGGGAGACGCCAAGCTGGTGCAGCATGTCCGCGGCCATCGTGCCGAAGACGCTGACCATCGACACGAGCAGCCAGTAGCTCCAGGCCCTGTAGCGGTCAGCGCGCAGCTGCACATAGAGCGCAACCACAAAACCCAGGGCGCCGAGCGACACGGCGGGCAGAGGCGTGAGGCGGTGCACCATGGTGTCGGAGGCGGCCTCGCCCATGGCGGTTGTCAGCAATTTGATGATCCAGAAATAGGCCGTGATCAGCGGTACCTTTGACCAGAGGGAGCGCGAGAAGACAGGGGTGGCAAGCGTGATGTCCTGCATCGGGTCCTCGTTCGAGTGAGGCCTTTGTGATGACTGGCGGTGCTTGCAGGATCCTTACAAGATCAAGGCAGAGACGACACAATAGCGCATGGATGAAGACGCACATCCGCATGCGTGATGACACAAAATCTTACAATTGATTTAGCAACCATCCGGATGTGCCCCAGCGGGCCGGAAGCGGCGGTCAGAGACGCCAGGCGCAGATGCGCGCAGCGCCGAACTGCCGGTCGGCGAGGAGAGCGGCCTCCGCCGGCGGCGGCTCGTCGGCGCTCACTTCGGCGATGATGAGGGCAGTCGGGGCCATCCAGCCGGCGGCTTTGAGGCCGCTGAGGGCCGCCTGCACCAGGCCCTTGCCATAAGGCGGGTCCAGGAAGACCACGCTGTGCGGCGCGCCACGCGGCGGCGTGCGGGCGTCGGCCGCCACCACCTGGGTCATCTCCTCCGCCTTGCAGGCGGCGATATTGGCGCGCAGCGCGGCAAGCGCGGGCCGGGCGTTTTCAATGAAACTCGCCCGGCCCGCACCGCGCGAGAGCGCTTCCAGGCCGAAGGCGCCGGTCCCGGCAAAAACGTCCAGCACATGCGCGTCGCGGATCGCGCCCTCGGCCCAGGGGCTGTGCATGAGCATGTCGAACAGCGCCTGGCGGGCGCGGTCGGCGGTCGGGCGGGTGGCAATCCCCGCGGGCGCCGAAAGCGTCCGGCCGCGCCAGCGCCCGGCGATGATCCTCATCCCCGGCGGCGGTGCTGCGCCGGTTTCGGCGCCGCCGCCGCGCCTTCGCCACCTTTCGGCATCTGTTCGCGCAATATCTTGCCCGGCACCTCTTCGGCCGCGCCCTTCGGCAGCACGCCAAGCTGGAAGGGGCCATAGGCGACCCGAATGAGCCGCGAGGTCGCGAGGCCGAGATGGGCCATGACCCGGCGGACTTCCCGGTTGCGGCCTTCGCGCAGGCTCACCGTCAGCCAGCTATTGTCACCCTTGCGGCTGTCGAGCCCGGCCTCGATCGGCCCATAGCGCTCGCCCTCGACGGTCACGCCGTGGCTCAGCGCGGCCAGCGCCTTCTCGTCCACGAAACCGTTCACGCGCACGCGGTAGCGCCTCACCCAGCCGTTCTCGGGCCGCTCCAGCTGCCGCGCCAGCGCGCCATCATTCGTCAGCAGCAGCAAGCCCTCGCTGAATTGAGGTCGAGCCGGCCGACGGAGATCAGCCGCGGCAATCCCTGCGGCAGCCTTTCGAAGACCGTCGGGCGGCCTTCCGGGTCCTTATGCGTCGTCACCAGGCCCGCGGGCTTGTGGTAGCGGAAAAGGCGCGTGCGGGCTGGCGCCTCCACAACCTTGCCGTCCACCTGCACCACGTCGCCGTCCGCCACGAAGGTCGCCGGATGGCCGAC
Source organism: uncultured Alphaproteobacteria bacterium (assembly GCA_963834475.1). Classification (GTDB taxonomy): domain Bacteria; phylum Pseudomonadota; class Alphaproteobacteria; order Acetobacterales; family Acetobacteraceae; genus Acidisoma. The sequence goes on from CAWIBZ010000007.1 coordinate 409,152, forward strand.
AAGCTGGCCGTTGAGCTTGATCCGGCCATCCTCGATCATGCGCTCGATATCGCGGCGGGAGGCGACGCCTGCGCGCGCCGCCCATTTGGCGATCCGTCTCGCCGCGTGTCGCCGCCGTGCTCGCCGCCCTGCTCGCCCTCGTCCTCGATCGCGCTCATCGGCAGGCCTCGATAAGGGCCGCGAAGATCCGCGCGTCCCCCGGTCGGTGTGGAACTCGGGATGCCACTGCACGCCGAGGCAGAAGCGGTAGCGCGGGTCCTCGACCCCTTCGATGACGCCGTCGGGGGCGATGGCATTGATGATCACACCCTCCGGCACGCTCCGCACCGCCTGATGGTGAGAGGTGTTGACCAGCATCTCCGTCGTCCCCGTGATGCGGGCGAGGAGGGAGCCCGGCGTCACCGCCACGGCATGGCCCGGCTCGTCATGCCTCGTCTTCTGTTCATGGGCCAGCGCCTCGGGAAAGCTCTCCGGAATATGCTGGACGAGCGTGCCGCCAAGGGCGACGGCCATCAGCTGCTCGCCCCCGCAGATGCCCAGCACGGGCAGGTCGCGCGCCAGCGCTCCGCGCAACAGGGCCAGTTCCGCCGCCGTCCGCCCTGTCTTCAGCGTCACCGTCTCATGGGTCTCGCTCTCGCCATAGATGGCGGGGTCGATATCGAAGGCGCCACCCGTGACGATGAGCGCGTCCAGCCGATCGAGCCAGGCCTCGGCCAGCGCCGCATCATGCGGGAGTGCGACCGGCAGGCCGCCGGCCTCGGCGACGGCAGAGGCATAGTTCTGGCGAAGCGCATACCACGGGTAGCGGGACCAGCCGCCCGGCTCCTCGCTGTCGAGCGTAATGCCGACCAGCGGCCTGCGAGGGGCCGCGCTCATTGCGTGAACCGCGCGAGCGTGCGGACGAGCATTTCCTGCGCCGACCTGCACCTCCGCCGCGCTGGCGGCCAGCAGTTCCAGCCGCTGCCCGGCCGCGCTCGACGGGGCGACGAGGCCGTGCAGGGTTTCGAGGTAGGGGGCGAGCGCCGCCACATCCGGCAATTCGCCGCGGTCCCCGGCCTCGTCGATCGCGACAATGAGGTCGCTATAGGCGCGCAGCCAGGCGAAGCGCGCATCCTGCATCACGGTCTGCAGCAGTTTGTAGGGGTTGGTATCCAGGCCATCGGCGCGGGCCTCGGCCTGGATCAGCGCCCGGTGCAGATCCATGATGGCATGGGAGAGCGGGCGTTGGAGGGTGCTGGGTTTCGGTCTGTCGGGTCGTATTGCCATGATGCTGCTCATGGCATGAGAGACGCCCATGGGTCCACTGGACTGAGGCACTGGCCTGGAGGCATGAAGCCGCATGACCGCTGAAACGCCCATGGATCTTGCCCTGGCCGAGGCCCGCGCCGCCGCCGAGCGCGGCGAAGTGCCCGTGGGCGCCGTGGTGCTGGATGGCAAGGGCAGGGTGCTGGCGCGCGCCGGGAATGAGACGGAAGCGGCGCATGACGCCTCGGCCCATGCCGAACTGCTGGCACTCCGCGCCGCCGCACGGCTCAGGGCCTCGCCCCGGCTCCCCGATTGCACGCTGGTCGTCACCCTCGAACCCTGTCCGATGTGCGCGGCCGCCATCAGCGCCTTCCGTCTGGGCAGGCTGGTCTTCGGCGCCTACGATCCGAAGAGCGGTGGCGTGGAGCACGGCCCGCGCATCTTCGCCTCCGCCGCCTGCCACCATGTGCCGGAAGTGATCGGCGGCGTGCGGGAGACGGAGTGTGGGGCGTTGCTGAAGGCGTTCTTCCGGGAGCGGCGCTGACCGACCCTACATCCGCATCACCGGCGGCAGGCTGGCGAGCAGCCCGGCCGCCAGCAGCACGGCGAGACCGGCGAGGATTTCCACGCCGAGCGTTATCGCGAAGCCGCGGGCGGCGGGTGTCGCTTGCGCCGCGCGGGCGAGGCGCGGGGTCCAGACCAGCCGGTTGACGGCGGCCAGCACCAGCAGCGTGACCAGCAGGATGATTTTGAGCATCGCCGTCCAGCCATAGGCCGTGGTCAGCAGATTGTGGCGCGTCTGGATCATGACCAGGCCCTGGATGAGTGCCGTCACCCCGACCAGCAGCACGGAGACCTGGCCGAGCGGGGAGAAGGCGCGGGCCATCGCGCCACTCGCCTCGGCAGGCAGGCGCCGCACGAGCCATAAAAGCGCCGGCAGCCCGCCGAGCCAGGCACCTGCCGCAAGCAGATGGAGCGCTGTTGACACATAGAGCCCGGCCGAGCCCATGCTGAAGGCATGGCCGTGGCAGGCTTCCAGCGCCACGGCCGCGCCCGCGGCAAACAGGGCGAGCAGATCGCCGAAAAGACTGCCGAGAAAGAGGGCTGCGGTGAGAACCGCGAGCGCGGCGGTTTGCGCAATCATCACCGTGCCGAAGCTGGTGCCGGACAGCACGATGCCGATCGCGCTTTCGGTGTCCGCCCAATCGGTCGCGTCGGCGAGGTCGCGGGCCACGAAAACAAGCCAGACCACCTGCACGATGATCGCCGCGACAGCGAGAGCCTGGTTCAGCCGGCGCAGCCGGCGCGCCCAGTCCGCCGCCTCTCCGGTCGGGGCCAGGCGAAGCCCCGCGGGCGCCACGAAAGCGCGCAGCATCGCGGTGCCGAAAACCATCAGCACCGCGATATCGGCGAGGCCGCGCAGCAGCACGAGGCCAATGCCGCCGCTGTCGGAAAGGTCGAAGCTGGGCATCGGCATCACGCCCCTGCGCGGCCAGTCACCTTATTGCGTGACGGTGAAGGTGTAGCTGCCGTGGGTCTTGTGCGTATCCGTGTCGGTCGCGTGCCAGATCACCGTATAAGTGCCGGCGCCCAGCGGCTTCAGGCCGACGCTCAGGTGATGCACATCGCTGGCCGAAACGGCGGCATTGCCCATATCGACGCGCGCGCCCGCCGAATCCTTCACGATGACGCCGGTGAAGTGCGGCTCCAGTTCGTCATCGAATTCGATCCAGAGCGTGCTCGGCGCGGTCGTGACGGTGCTGCCCTTGGCCGGGAATTCCTTCTGCGGATAGGCATGGGCAAAGGCCGCGCCGGTCGCGAGAAGGGAAAGCACGGAGGCCGCGGTGAGAATGCGTGTGATCATTGGGAAATCCTCCCTGGATGCGGGCGTGTCGGTTCGCCGCGGGCATCCTTGTCAAAACAATCGGCGATGAGAGTGGAGTGCGCGCCTCTGTCGGGCGCGTCTCACGCCACCGCCGGCGGCGCCCGGGGGGCGGGTCGGGTGCCCCGTCGCTGTGTCAGCGTTATGAATTGCCAGTGACCCGTCTCTGCCGCTTCCGCCGGCCGCAGCAACAGGCCCGATAGCGTGTGGCCGGGCGGCGGCAGAGCCACCGCCATCTCGGCCACATCGAGCAGCAGCTGGTCGTCGAAGGACAGAGGGTGGGGCTCTCGCTGCGGCGGCAGGCTTGGCTTCGGCAGGCCGCCCGGCGTGCAGATGACCATCGCCGCTTCCAGGCGGCTGAGCGGCGCGCGGCCATCCGCTGGCGTCAGCGGCACCGCCGCGCCGAGCGCCAGCCGGCTCGCGACCGCCAAAAGAACGAGCGCGATCACGGCCGGGATGCGCCAAAGTTCCTTGAGCGGAATGGGCTGACGCGGCTCGCGCATGGCTCTTTATTCAGCGGCCTTCAAAACCGGTAAGCACGTTGACAGCATTAATCCCGATTTCCGCGACCGCATAGCCGCCTTCCATGACGAACAGCGTAGGCCAGCCCAGGCCCGCGATGCGTTCGCCCATGCGCGTGAAATGCGCGTGGTCGAGCTTGAACCGGGAAATCGGATCTTTCACATAGGTATCGACGCCGAGGGAGACGATCAGCGCATCCGGCGCGTAAGCGGCCAGGCGTGCGCATCCGGCTTCAAGCGCGGCGCTCCAGCCGGCCCAATCCGTGCCCCAGGGCAAGGGCAGGTTGAGGTTGAAGCCTTCGCCCGCGCCCACGCCCGCCTCGTCGGCGAAGCCGAGCAGGTACGGATATTCCTGGTCCGGGTCCGCGTGGATATTCACGACCAGCACGTCGCTCCGCGCATAGAAAATCTGCTGCGTCCCGTTGCCGTGATGGTAATCGACGTCGAGGATCGCGACGCGCTTCGCACCCTGGTCGAGCAGGGATTGCGCGGCGACGGCGGCATTGTTGATAAAGCAATATCCGCCGTAATGGTCGGACCCCGCATGGTGCCCCGGCGGGCGGCAGAGGGAAAAGATGCCGCGTGCGCCTTGCGCAATGGCACTGGCCCCGGTCAGCGCGACATGGGCGGAGCTTTCGATCGCCTGCCAGCTGGTCGCGGTCAGCGGCGTGCCGGCATCAAAACAGTAATAGGCGAGGCGGCCTTCCAGATTCTGCGGGCACGCGGTCGGTGCGGAAGCCACGGGTGAAGAAGGTGAAGGGAAAGGCGGCGCCGGGGTGGCCGAGCTTCTGCCATTCGGCGAAGCCCGTGCGCAAGAGATCGACCATGCGCGGGTCATGAATGCGCGTGATCGCCTCATGCGGATGCCTCTGCGGCGCACGCACGGGGCCGAGGTTCACCGCACGCGCGCGATCCAGAATGATCTCGGCCCGTTCCGGCTTTTCGAAGGCGGGGAGGAATTCCCCGGAATTAAACTCGCCCGGGCTTTGATGCAGCCTGTGGTCCGGCGAATAGATGACGTCCATGAAGGCCCCCCGGGGGCTTTGCCCCGGCGGTTTTGTCCTTCATTTCCGTGTCAACGTCCAGATCGGACGCAGCGAAAGGCCTCAGGTGAAATGGGCGCCGATGTCGCGGCGGCAGAAGCCCTCCGGCCAGTCGATCGCATCGACCGTCTGATAGGCGCGGCTGCGGGCCATGGCCAGCGTCGGCGCCGTCGCGTTGATAACCAGCACGCGCCCGCCATCGGCGAGCAGCCGGTCGCCGTCAGCGCGGGTTCCGGCATGGAAGACGGAGACTTCCGCGTCTGCCGCGGCCTTGTCCAGTCCACGGATTTCGCGTGCCGCGTTGATAGGCCCCGGATAGCCGCGTGCCGCGACGACGACGGAGACGGAAGCCTCGGCCCGCCAGCGGGGTGCCGCCTGCGCGATGCCGCCCTCGCAGGCCGCGAGCAGGGCCGGGACAGATGTCGCTGTCGAGCAGCGGCAGCAGGGTCTCGGCCTCCGGGTCGCCGAAGCGGACGTTGAATTCGATGAGCTTCGGCCCGTGCTCGGTCAGCATGAGCCCGGCGAACAGGATGCCGCGGAAGGGCATGCCGCGCCGCTCCATCTCGTCCAGCGTCGGGCGGATGATGTGCTCCATCACCGGCCTCGCGCATCTCATGCGTGAAGCCCGGCGGCGGGGCGATGGCGCCCATGCCGCCGGTATTCGGGCCCGGTATCGCCGTCGCCCACGCGCTTATGGTCCCGGGCGGCGCCGAGGAAGACCGCATCCTGCGCCGTCACACAGCGCGAAGACCGAAACCTCCGGTCCTTCCAGAATTCCTCGATCACCACGCGTGGCGCCCGCCGCGCCGAAGCTGCCCTCGCGCAGGCAGGCGATGACGGCCGCCTCGGCCTCCGCCACCGTCTGCGGCGACGACGACACCCTTGCCGGCCGCCAGGCCATCGGCCTTGACGACGATCGGCGCGCCGCGGCGGCGCACGAAATCGAGCGCGTGGTGCGTATCGGTGAAGGCTTCCCAGCGCGCGGTCGGGATGCCGGCGGCGTCCGCCACTTCCTTGGTGAACTGCTTGCTGCCTTCGAGCTGGGCGGCGGCGCTCGCTCGGGCCGCAGCAGCGGATGCCCTGGTCGGCAGCCGATCGGTCAGGCCGAGCGACGAGCGGCGCCTCCGGGCCCGGCACCACGAGGTCGATCGCGTTGGCGGCGGCGAATTCGGTCAGCGCCTCGATATCCGTCACCGGGATCGGCACGAGCCTGGCGAGCGCGGCGATGCCGGGATTGCCGGGGGCGCAGAACAAGGTCGTGACCAGCGGGCTTCGGGCAATCGCCCGCACCAGGGCATGCTCGCGGCCGCCAGAGCCCACAACCAGAACGCGCATCCGAATCCTCGCCACTGCCGCAAGCGCCGCTATTTCAAGTAGCCGGGGCGGCTCTAGCATAGTCTGCCGCCATGGCCGAAACGCTCGACGCTCCACCCCGACCACCAATATCCCCGAATACTCGGTCGGCGAGATCTCCGCCGCGGTGAAGCGCACGCTGGAAGGCGCCTTCGGCCGCGTCCGCGTGCGCGGCGAGATCACCGAACTGAAGCGCTATTCCTCCGGCCATATCTATTTCTCGCTCAAGGACGAGAAGGGCAAGATCGCCGGCATCATCTGGAAATCCGCCGTCTCCCGCCTCGGCCTGGTGCCGGAGAACGGGGTCGAGGTCATCGCCACCGGCCGCATCACCGCCTATGGCGAGCGGTCGAGCTACCAGCTCATCGTCGAGCGGATGGAATATGCCGGCGCCGGCGCGCTGCTCGCCCGGATCGAGATGCTGCGCCAGCGGCTGGCCGAGGAAGGGCTGTTCGCCGAGTCGCTGAAGCGGCCCTTGCCGGTCCTGCCGCGCCTCGTCGGCGTCATCACCTCGGAGCAGGGCGCGGTGCTGCAGGATATCCGCACCACCATCGCGCGGCGTTTCCCGCGCGATATCCTGCTCTGGCCGGTGCCGGTGCAGGGCGAGGGCGCGGCGGCGCGGATTGCCGCCGCCATTCGCCGGTTTCTCCGCCCTGCCGGCGGATGGGCCCGTTCCGCGGCCCGATGTGCTGATCGTCGCGCGCGGCGGCGGCAGCCTGGAAGACCTCATGGCCTTCAACGAGGAGGCGGTGGTGCGGGCGGCGGCGGCCTGCACGATTCCGCTCATCTCCGCCGTCGGGCATGAGACGGATACGACGCTGATCGATTTCGCCTCCGACCGCCGGGCGCCGACGCCGACCGCGGCGGCCGAACTGGCCGTGCCCTCCCGGATCGAACTGCCGGCCGACGTCGCGCAGAAAGCCGGGCGGCTTACGGCGCCGCGGTCGCGCGGCATGATGGCGCGAGGGCCGGCTGCGGGTGACGGGCGCCGGGCGCGGCCTGCCGGATATCGGCGCGGCTTCTCGGCCAGGCGCGGCAGCGGCTGGACGACCGGGCCGAGCGGCTGCGCAATGGCGCCGCGACACTCTGCTCATGATGCGCCGCGCCGAATGGCGCCACGCGGCGGAGCGGCTGCCCGCGCCCCCGCGCCTGGCTGGACGGCTTGCGCGCGCGCGGGTGCGGGAGGAGGAGGCGCGCCTCGCGGCTCGGCCTGCCGCAGCTGTCTCGCTCCGGCGGAACGCGCTCGCGCTCTCGGCCCAGGGGCTGGCCGCGGGCTGCGGCACCGCATCGCGGTCTGGCGCAGGCGGAGGCGCGGATCAGCGCGCGGCTGTCGTCCGGCGCCGGTCGATCGCCGGCCAGCGGGAGGCGCGGGCGCGGCTGGAGGGGCTGTCGGCGCGGCTCGGCTCGGTGTCCTACGAGGCGGTGCTGGCGCGTGGCTTCGCCTTGGTTTCGGACGCCCGGCGGCCATCCGCTGACGCGGGCGGCCGAGGTTGCGTCGCGGTGGCTGCGCTCTCGCTCCGCTTCGCCGATGGCAGCGTGGCGGTGACGGCGGGTGAGAGCGAGGGCGCGCCTCCCGCGGCCGTGCCCAAGCCGCGCCGCGCGAAGAAGGGGGCAGAGCAGGGCTCGCTGCTCTAGCCCCGCGGTCCGGAGGCTCGTGCCGGGCTCAGGCCGATCGCCAGCAGGCAATCCCGCGCGGCGGCACCTCAGCGCCGCCGAGGCGGAAGGTCCTGGCCCCGGCCTCCGGCACGGTCCAGGCCTCCGTGCCGAAATTGAGCGCGAAGGTGAGGCTGCCGCGCCGCTGCAACCGGATGCCGTCGGGCAGCGGCGTGGTCTCCACCCCCGCTTCCCGCAGCAGCGCCTGCAACAGATCCTTGAGCAGCGCCTCATCCGTCCAGGCCGCGAGGTAATGGCGCGCCCCCGCGCTGACCATGGCCTTGCCGCCATCGGCGAAGGTGAGGCGCGCGGGCAGATCGGTCTCCAGCCATTCGCGCCAGCGCAACGCCTCGCCGGAAAGCCCCGCACCCTCGACCGGCACGCAGAGCCCCGGGCGGAGGGAGCCGACCTGCGTGACCTTGACCGGCAGCAGCGCTTGCAAGGGGCCGGGCGGCAGGCCCTCCGGTATCACGAAGTTCCGCGTCTTGGAGCCGCTGCGCGGCCCGAACAGCAGCGTGCCTTCAGCCTCCCGCGAGGGAGGCGCAGCGCCGCCTCCGTCACATGCGGAAGCGAAGGCACGGCGACGAACCGGTAGCCGGCGAGGGAGGCGCCGGGCGGCACGAAATCGACGTCGATGCCGAGCCGGCGGACCGCGCTGTACCATTGGAAGACGAGGTCGAAGTAGCGAAAATCGGCGCCCTGCGGCTGCATCTCGGCGATCCAGGCGGCTTCGTAATCGAAGACGATGGCGACCGGCGCCTGCGCCATCGCGGCAAGCGCCCGAGCGCCGTCAAGTTCCTGCGCCACCTCCGCCGCCTCCAGCCCGCCGGGCGAGGGCGCGCGGTCGGGCCGGTTGAGCCCGGCGTGCATCTGTTCCTGCGCGAAAGGCGCCTGCCGCCAGCGGAAATAGCTCAGGACCTCGGCGCCATGGGCGAAGCATTGCCAGCTCCACAGCCGCACCACGCCGGGTGCGGGTACCGGGTTCCAGGGCGCCCAGTTCACCGGGCCCGGCTGATGCTCCATCAACCAGAAACGCCCGCGCCCGACCGCGCGGTAGAGATCATGATTGAAGCCCGGAATATCGGGATGCGAGGTCTCGGCCCAGCGCAGCCGCTCGGCCTCGGGCAGGCTTGAGACTTCGAGCGCCCCGAGCGGATAGGAATCCCAGGACGCGAAATCAAGGTCTTCGGCCAGCGTGAAATGGTCGAAGGCCTGGAAGAAGCCCATGAAATTATGCGTGACGAAGCGGCCCGGGGAATGGGCGCGGATGATCTCCACCTGCAGCCGGTTATAGGCGATCATCTGATCGGAGGCGAAACGGCGGTAATCAAGCCGGGCCGCGGGGTTGGTCTCGGTCACCGCGCCCACCGGCAGGGGGACGCTGTCGAATCCCGATGCCTCCATGGACCAGAAGACATTGCCCCAGGCCTCGTTCAGCGCCTCCGGTGTCTGGTAGCGGCGGCGCAGCCAGTCCCGGAAGGCCGCGAGGTCATGCGGGCCATAGGAGAGCGTCGTGTCGTGGCAGCCGAATTCATTGTCCGTCTGCCAGCCGGCGAGCGCCGGATGCGCGCCATAGCGTTCGGCAAGCGCGGTCACGATGCGCCGCGTCTCACGCAGCCAGTCAGGCGAACTGGTGGAATAATGGCGGCGGGAGCCGAAAGCCTTCACCTTGCCCTCGGCCCCCACCGGCAGGATGCCGGGATGGCGGTCGATCAGCCATTGCGGCGGGGTCGCCGTCGGCGTGCCGAGCACGACCTTGAGCCCGGCCGCGCCCAGCACCTCCATTGCACGGTCAAGCCAGCCCCAGTCGAAATGACCGGGCGCGGGGCTCGATGCGGCTCCAGGCGAATTCGCCGATGCGGACATAGGTGATGCCGCGATCGCGCATTGCCGCCGCATCCTCGGCCCACCCGTGCTCGGGCCAGTGTTCCGGGTAATAGCAGACACCAAGCATGGCGGGCTCCTGACGAGGCAGTTCGGGTTTCTGTTCGGCGCTATTTGACGCTGCCGGTGGCAAGGCCGCCCTGCCAGAAGCGCTGCATCGCCAGGAACAGGACGCGATCGGCACGATCGAGACGAGCGAGCCGGTGAGCACGAGGGAAAAAAGCGCCTGTCCGCCTTCGCCCGCGCTCGCATTCTGGTACCAGGTGGCGAGCCCCACCGTGAGCGGAAAGAGGCGGTTCGATTCCAGCATCACCAGCGGCAGGAAGTAGTTGTTCCAGGTGCTCGACGAAGGACAGCAGCAGCACGGTGATGAGCGGCGGGCGAGAGAATGCGCAGCACGATCGGAAGAAGATGCGCCCTCGCCCGCGCCGTCGATGCGCGCGGCCTCCAGCAGCTCGTCCGGCACCGACTGCTCGGCATAGACGCGCATGAGATAGACGCCGAAGGGGTTGACGAGCGACGGCAGAATGACCGCCCAGGGCGTATCGACGAGCCCGATCTTGCTCATGAGCAGGAACAGCGGAATGGCGAGCGCCGTCTGCGGGATCATCACCGCGCCGAGCGTGATGCGCGAAGAGCACGTCGCCGGCCGATAAAGCGGAATTTGGCGAAGGCATAGCCCGCGGCGCCGGCGAGCAGCGTGGCACCGACCGCGGAGGTGACGGAGTAGAAGGCGGTATTGATCAGCCAGCGGCCGAAGATGCCGCCCTGGAAGGTGAACAGCCTCCCGAGATTGCGAAAAGAGTGCGAAATGCGGCGCAAACCACAGGCCGAAGCTGTTGAACAGGCCGTCATCGTCCTTCGTCGCCGAGATCAGCACGTAGAGCAGCGGCACCAAGGTGTAGACGAGGAAGAGGCCAGCAATGCGGTCGTGAGCATTCGCGTGCGGCGGAGCTTTTGCGTGGCGCGGACGGACGGGTCGCGGCGCGCATCGCCGATGTTCATGGCCGGCTCATGCCGCATGCTCCCCGCGCTGGCGCGTCGCCAGCATGAAGATATAGGAAAAGACCGCGACGATCGCGCCCAGGATGAAGGAGAGTGCGGCCGAGGCATTCAGCCGCTGATCGGTGAAGGCCAGGGCATAGGCGTAGAGATTGGGCGTATAAGTGTCCCCGATGATATCGGGCGCGAGCGGGCTGAACATCGCGGGCTCGTTGAACAGCTGCAGCGTGCCGATGATGGAAAAGATGACGGTGAGCAGCAGCGCCTGGCCGATGAGCGGCATGCGGATGCGCAAGGCCGTCTGCCACGGCGTGGCACCGCAGACCCACGACGCCTCGACCACGTCCCGCGGCACCGCCTGCAGCGCCGCATAGAGCACGATCATATTGTAGCCGGTATATTCCCAGGTGACGACATTGCCGAGCGAGGCCAGCATCAGCTGCGGCCACAGGAAATTCGGCATCGCGACACCGAGCGCATGGCCGATGCGGGTGAACAGGCCGAAGGAGGGCCCATAGATATAGGCCCAGATCAGCGCGCCGATCACGCTCGGCACCGCGTAGGGCAGGAAGAAGGCGATGCGGAACAGGTTGCGGCCCCACAGCACGCCGCTGTCGAGCATGAGGGCGAGCAGAAGGGCGAGGCCCAGCATCATGGGAATCTGCACCGCGCCGAAGAGCAGCACATGGCCGAGCCCGTCCCACAGGCCGGGGTCGCCCAGGATATCCGACGTAATTGGCAAGGCCCACGAAAATCGTGCCGCGCGCCAGCGTATCGCGAAACAGGCTGAGATCGAGCGCAAACAGCAGCGGCAGCACCAGCACGAGCACCGAACAGCAGCATGAAGGGCGCGAGGAACAGATAGGGGGCGAGGTTTCGCGCGCCGGTCCGTTTGGCCGGCACGCCCGGCCGCCGGTGTCGCTTGTCGAATCGAACATCGGCTGATTGTCCTGCGGCGGAGCCTGGGGGCAAGACCGGCGCCGGGTCGCGGCCTAAGGGCCGCTAACCGGCACCCGCTGCCGGTGGCTCAGGTTTTGACGGTGAAGCCCTGATCCTGCGCGTAGGACACGAACTTGCGCTGCAGCCGGTCGAACGCCTGCTGCAGCGTGCCGCGCCCATTGGCGGCAGCCCCGAGCTCGATCGCCCATCTGCGATTGCACGTAGTCCTGGAAGGGGCTCCACTGGAAGCTGCTGTCCACCTCCTGCGCGGAGGCGGCGAAAACCTCATTGACCGGCTGGTTGCCGTAGAAGGGATAGGGCGTGTCAGGAAGCATTTATCGTTGCAGCAGGGCAAGGCTGGTCGGGAAAAGATATTGCTCGGTCGCGAACTGCCGGGTGGCGATTGCCGGTTGTGCAGCAGCCAGGTCGCGAGTTTCGCGGCTTCCGCCTGATGCTGGCTCTGCTTGAGCAGCGCGAGCGTCGATCCGCCCCAATTGGCCGAGACCGGCGTGCCGCCGGCTGCCATTGCGGAATGGCCGCCGCACGCCAGTTGCCGGCGCTGCTCTTGGCGAACTGCTGCAGGAAGACCGGCCCCCAGGCGCCGACGATCCAGATGGCATAGCGGCCCTTGTCGAAGGCTTGGTACCACTCCGTGACGAAGCCCGGCTTGGCATCCACCGCCCCGGCATCGAGCAGCTTCTGCCAATAGGCGGAGAAGCGGCTGCTGATGGCGTTGCGAAACGTCGATGCCGATGGTTGTCGCCGTCAACATGGAAGGGCCGCCAGCCCATTTGCCAGAGCAGCGCATTGGACCATGCGCCTTCGCTGAAGGTCGCGTTGGTCAGCAGCCGGTCCGGCGCATCCTTGTGCAGCTTCAGGGCCTGATCGGCGAAACGCGTCCCAGGTCGGCGGCGGGCTGCATGCCATGGGCATCGAGGATGTCCTTGCGATAGATCTGGCCGATCGGCCCGCTATCCCAGGGCAGGGCATAGACATGGTCGCCATCGCTGGACTGCTGCCATGCCCAGGGCACGTAGTCCGCCTTGAAGGCATTGACGCCATAAGGGGCGAGATCGGCAAAGGCGTCGAGCTCGCGGAAGGTCAGCGACCTTGTCGAACTCGATCTGCGCGAGATCGGGCCCGCCGCTTTTGGCCCGCAATGCGTCCTGAAGCTTTGCGTAATGCGGAAAGCCCTGGCCGACATTGACAGCAGTGACGGTGACACCGGGATTGGCCTGCTCATAGAGCTTGGTCTCGTCCTGCATATTCGGAACCCAGGTCCAGATCGTCAGGTGGACGGGCTCCGCCGCGCGGGCGGGGCGGGGCGCGAACGGGCTTGCGGCGAGCAACCCCGCGCCCGCGCCGGCGAGGGCCTGGCGGCGCGAAATCCCTAAGGCACCAGCCTTGTGATTGTGATCGGTCATGCCAAATCCTCCAGATGCGTCCGGTTGTCCGGATCTTCTTGCGGGAATGATGCTCGGTCCGCTCCGGGCGGCGCGGCGGAACCGCGCTGCCTGTTGCTCATGCGCCGCGAACTGAATGTCGGTGACGCCAACCCTCATTGAGTATCGGCGCCCCCCAGACCGCTTTGGCGCAGCAAGTTAAGCGCTTAACGGCACAAGCCATTCCTCCGCATTTTTTCTTTGACGTAACCTTCACACCGCGAGCGAGGGCGCGTCAAGCGCATCCTTGCGCTTGCGGTGCGAAGGCGGCGCGGCCGGTGTGCCGCCTTCAGGTGCGGTGCCCGCTCATCTCATCGCCGGCATTTTCGGGAAGGCAGGCGCAAGCGGGTGAGGCCAGCAGGGATACAAGCGCGACCACGACGAAGGCAGCGCTGAAATCCGCGAGTTGCGCATGGTGATCGCCCCGTATCGCCATCGAGACGGCCAGAACCCCCGCGGAACAGCAGATGCCCAAAGTGAGCGTGAACTGCTGGAATGCGGTGTAGAAGCTCGTCGCCGAACTCATCCGCGCAGGCGGGATGTCCGCATAAGCGATTGTGTTATAAGCAATGAACTGGAGGGATTGAAAAAAGCCGCCGGCAACAAGGACCACGTAAATCGCCACAATTGGCCAGGACGGGCGAAAGGCCGCGTAGACCATCAGAAAGCAGCCGGCGATCAGCCCGTTCCAGATCATCGTCCTGCGAAATCCAAAGCGCCTCAGCAGGAATGTGGCGCCCGTGCGCATCAGGAGTGAGCCGGCCGCGCTCGCGAATGTCACGAGGCCACTCTGAGCCGCGGTCATGCCGAAGCCCAGTTGCAGCATCATGGGTAGAAGAAACGGAATGGCACCGGCGGAAATGCGCGAAAGGGAGCCGCCCATTGCCGACAAGCCAAAGGTCGGGATTCGCAGCAAGCGAAAGTCGAGGACGGGGTCCGGGTGCCGCCGGGCGTAGAGTAAATAGAGTTCCGCCGCTGGCGAGCCCAAGGCCGAGGATGACCTCCGCGATCGCGCCGGAGCCGGCTCTCCGGCTCAACATCTCCAATCCAAACATCAGGCACGCAAGCGAAACGCCGGAGAGCAGCCAACCGGGGATGTCGAGGCTTCCGGTGCCCGGGTCATACACATCTTCGATGAAGATGGTGGCCAGAAAAATGCCGATGATCCCGATCGGGACATTGATATAAAAAATCCACCGCCAGGATAGATAGGTGACGATAAGGCCGCCGACCGGCGGCCCGAGTATCGGCCCGATGGTTGCCGGCACGAGCAGCCATGCCATGGCCGAGACGAGATCGGCCTTGGCAACGGTGCGCAACAGCACGAGCCTGCCCACGGGCACCATCATCGCCCCGCCGATGCCTTGCAGGATGCGGGCGCAGACGAGAAAGGGCAGGCTATTGGCTTGCCCACACAAAATTGATCCGAGGGTGAAAAGTGCAATAGCGGCCCGGAAGACGTCGCGAGCCCCGAACCGATCCGCAAGCTTGCCGCTGACCGGGATGAAGACGGCCAGGCTGAGCAGGTACGCCGTCAAGGCGATGTTCATATGCAGCGGATCGACGGCGAAGGTCCGGGCCATTCTCGGCAAGGCCGTCGCGAGGACCGATGAGTTAAGCTGCTCCATGAAGAGCGCACAGGAAACGATGAGTGCCGTGGCGCGGGCGGTGCCTCGTCCCCGCGCAACCAGGCGCTCGGTCCATGTTGTTTTTCGGATCCACGTCAACCCCATCGGGACAGGATCGATGGTCCGCGCGGCGCAAACATGTGTCAGTTACGCATGTCTGCGTTGCGGTTTCGCTGACTGATTAGTCATGCCGGCTGATCGCAGCCGGTCCGGTCTGCAGGCCGGACCGGGCACCAGGCATCCGGCAGAAACAGCCGAAGGGCGGCGCGATCTTCAGCAGGCTCGGCCGCCTGGTGCTGGGCCTGCTACGGCCAGTCAACCTGGCAAGAGCCGGGCCAGGCTGAATGGCGCATCATCCGTTCAACGCTCCGTGAAGGGGACGCCGCCTTTTGCCTTCAAGTCCTTGGCAGCCTCGACGATTTGAACGGTCACCGCGTCTGCCGGAACCTGGAAATTCTTCACGACCGCGTCCGTTATATCTTTCATCAGGCCCTTTTTCTGGTCGGCCGAGCGGCCTGCGACCGCATAGACGATGATCTCTGGCATTACACTCCGTCCTTCGCTGGCGTGCGGTCGAGGTGGGGCGCAAGATCATGCAGCCCTGCCCGGATCTCGCTGTCCTCGATGCACTGGGCAATATTGGGCAGGCGCCGATCATATAGGGCTCTGCCAGTACTCGCGCCAGTCTCTGCGCGGCAAATCATCGCTTGGCGCCAGCGCCGGCAGAACCTACAACTCCACGCGCGGAGTGATTTGCGGGAGACGTCCGATACGGAGTGACGTAGCGGCCCACGGCTTCACACAATAACGGGTCATCCGCCCCGCCACCTTTCCAACTTTCTGTCCTGAGGACTGTATGATGCCTGTTCAACCTTCAATTACCCTGAATGACGGCCATTCCATCCCGCAAGTGGGACTTGGCGTCTGGCGCACGCCGCAGGATGTGGCCGATACCGCCGTCCATGCCGCCCTTGTGGGCGGGTACCGGCATATCGACACCGCCGCGATCTATGAGAACGAGGAAGGGGTCGGGAAGGGCATTCGCTCCTCAGGCGTCGCCCGCAGCGAAATCTACGTCACCACGAAATTGTGGAACGCGGCCCAGGGTTTCGACTCTACGCTCGAGGCCTTCGATCAAAGCCTGGCCAGGCTTGGTCTCGACTATGTCGACCTCTACCTGATCCATTGGCCCGCGCCCCGCAAGGACCGCTATGTCGACACGTGGCGGGCCCTTATTCGCCTGAAGGAAGAAGGTCGCGCCCGCTCGATCGGCGTCTCCAACTTTGCCGCCGACCATCTGGAGCGGATCGTGGATGAGACCGGTGTCGTCCCGGTCCTCAATCAGATCGAGCTGCATCCGCGCTTCCAGCAGCGGGCGCTGCGGGAGGCCAACGCGAAATACGGGATCGTGACGGAATCCTGGAGCCCGCTCGGCCAGGGCGCGCTTCTCACCGATCCGACGATCGCCGCGATTGCCGAGAAGCATGGCCGCACGCCGGCCCAGATCGTCATTCGCTGGCATATCGAGAACGAACTGGTCGTGATCCCGAAGTCGGTCACGCCGAGCCGCATCGTGGAGAACTTTGACGTGTTCGGTTTCCGGCTCGATGCCGCTGACCTGGCGGCCATTGCCGGGCTTGATTCGCCTGACGGCCGGATCGGCCCCGACCCCGCAACCGCTGCATTCTAAACCGCCGGCCCGAGGCTGCCATCGGGGAGAAATCCCCGATGGTGGCAAGCCCGCTCCGGCGGGCGGTGACCAGGGAGAGGCCCGCGGGGCCAAGTATATACCCGCTGCCTGATCCGGCCCGTTTTGCTTCGACAACCTGTCCGTGCCAGCAACAATCCGCTTGCGTCCGGATTGTTTATCTCCCAAAATAACGATGCGTATCAAGAAATATGATATAGACGCCGGAAAGGCGCTGGGGAGCTGAACTCATGAAGGCGAGGGTTGCGCTTAATCGAGACTTTACGATCTCCCACATCGACCCACGGCTCTACGGCGCCTTTCTGGAGCATCTCGGGCGGGCGATTTATACGGGCATCTACGAGCCCGGTCACCCCAAGGCCAATGAGCAGGGCTTCAGGGAGGATGTTCTGTCCCTGGTGCAAGAACTTCAGCCGCCTGTCATGCGCTATCCCGGCGGCAATTTTGTCTCCGCCTATAACTGGGAAGACGGCGTCGGCCCGCGCGAGCAGCGGCCGGTGCGGCTTGATCTCGCCTGGCGCACCAAGGAATCGAACCAGATCGGCGTCAATGAATTCGCCGATTGGTGCAAGCAGGCGGGGACCGAGCTTATGCTCGCCGTCAATCTCGGCTCGCGCGATCTCGATGCGGCGCGTAACTTCCTGGAATACTGCAATCATCCGGGCGGCAGCACATGGAGCGACCTGCGCGTGTCCCACGGCTGGGCGGAGCCGCATAATGTCAGGCTCTGGTGTCTCGGCAACGAAATGGATGGTCCCTGGCAGGTCGGGCATAAGACGGCGACGGAGTATGGCCGTTTGGCGAACGAGACGGCGAAGGCGATGAAGGCCTTCGATGCGGGGCTGGAACTGATCGTCTGCGGCTCGTCGCATTCCGAAATGCCGACCTACCCCGCCTGGGAGGCGGAGGTGCTCGAACAGTGCTATGACGCGATCGATCATATTTCGCTGCACATGTATTTCCGCAATGACGCGAAAGACACGCTGAACTATCTCGCCCAGACCGTGGTCATGGACCGCTATATCGAGACGGTCGGCGGCATCATCGACTATATCCAGGCAAAGAAGCGGTCCGCCAAAAAGGTCACGATCTGCTTTGACGAATGGAATGTCTGGTATCACACGCGCGAGTCCGATCGCCGGCGCGTGGCGGAATGGGATTGGCCGGAGCAGCCGCGGCTGCTGGAGGACATCTACAATTTCGAGGACGTGCTGCAGGTTGGCTGCATCCTCAACACCCTGATCCGCCAGTCCCATCGCGTGCGCATTGCCTGCATCGCGCAGCTGATCAATGTGATCGCGCCGATCATGACGGAACCGGGCGGGGCGGCCTGGCGGCAGACGATTTTCTACCCCTATTACTTCGCCTCGCGCTTCGGCCGCGGCACGGCCTTGCGCGCGGTCGTGGACGCGCCGAGCTACAGCGCCGCGGCCTCGCCCGCGGTGCCCTACCTCGATGTCTCCGCGGTCCATGATGCGACGGAGCAGCGGGTGACCCTGTTCATGGTCAACCGTCATCTGACCGAGGCGATGGAGGTTTCGACCGAAATCGGGGGTTTTGACGTCACCGGCATCGCCGATCAGGCGCTCATCTCCGGTCACGATATCAACGCCACCAATACCCGCGACGCGCAGGATAACGTGACGCCATCGGCCCAGCTCGATGCCCTGCTGCAGGGCAGTCTGCTCAAGGTGGCGCTGCCGCCGCTCTCCTACGCCATGGTGAGCATCGCGGTCCGATAAAAATCGGCGAAGGCCTTCAACAGAAAGGCCAGACGACAACAAGAACATGTCGGGCCAACAAGGCCCGATTCAAGGGAACGTCGTAATGCCAATGGAACTTGGACGGCGCAGTCTCATCATCGGCACGGGAGCCGCGGTACTTGCCGGCGGCGTCCGTATCCGCCATGCGGAGGCTGACGCCTTCATATCGCAGCTGCCGCGCAACGAGACGCTTATTGTTGCCAATCCAACGGGCACGGTCAAAAACGCGGGCTGGTTCAATATCTGGGTGAACGGGGGCGGCGGCATCTCCAACGGGCTGCAGCAGCTCGGCCTCGATACATTGTGGTACATCGACCCCGAGCATGGCATCGACGGCATTGCCTGGGATTGTTCGCTCGCCGCCGACAAACCCCAGTACAATCAGGACTTCACCGAAATGACGGTGCAGCTCCGGGACGGGTTGTTCTGGAGCGATGGTGTGCCCTTCACGGCAGATGATGTCGTTGCAACCGTCCAGACCCAGATCGCGCATCCGGGCATGCTCTGGGGCGCGCAGTTCACGGTGACCGTGGCGGAGGTGACCGCGACCGGCCCGCATACGGTTCTCTTCAAGCTGAAGCAGCCCAATTCCCGCTTCCATTCCATCTTTACCGTGCGCTGGCAGGGGGCGTGGATTCTCCCCAAGCATGTCTTCGACAAGGTCGAAGATCCGCTGAAGTTCAATTTCACCAATCTTGTCACGCTCGGTGCCTATACGATCCGCAACTATGATCCGAACGGCAACTGGTACATCTGGGAAAGGCGCGCCGATTGGCAGCGCACCTCGCTCGGCCGCTTCGGCGAACCCGGGCCGCGCTACGTGGTCTATGTCGCCGAGGGGCCGACCGACGAGCGCGTGATCCAGCAGAGCAACCACAATCTCGACATCGTGCATGACCTGACGCCCGAAGGTGCCTTCGCGCTGCTCAAGCGCTCGCCGCAATCGCGCGGCTGGCTGCCGAGTTTCCCCTATGCGCATCCCGATCCGACCCTGCCCGCGGTCATCCTGAACAACCAGAACCCGATTTTCCACGACCGCCCGCAATTGCGTTGGGCGCTGGCGCTCCTGATCGATATCCGGACGGTCTGCATGGCCTCCTACCGCGGGGCTGCCACGATCTCGGCGATCGGCGTACCGCCGACCGGCGTCGGGCCGACATACTACCACGAGCCGATCGAAGCCTGGATGAAGGACTTCACCCTCGATACCGGCACGCGCAAGATCAAGCCGTATAATCCCCAGGCAGGGGCGGAGATCGCAAACTTTCTGCGGCCGTCGCGCAAGTCGGAGATTCCGACAGACCCGGCCGAGGTTGCGCAGTCCTTCGGGCGCGGCTGGTGGAGCTACGATCCCCAGGCCGCGACCGAACTGTTGCAGGCCGCGGGATGCAAGAAGATGGGCGGGCGCTGGCACCTGCCGGACGGCACGCTGATCTCGATCCCGATCCTGGTCGAGGGCGAGGCGCGTCCGTCCATGACGGGGGCGGGCTCGGTCATCAGCGAGGCCTGGCGCGAATTCGGCATCGACTCCCGCCTGGTCGTCGCGCCGAATCTCTGGGACCGTTTCGCGGTCGGGGACTATGTCGCGGCGGTCGCCTGGAGCGTGGAAACCTGGGGCGGACATCCGGACCTGTCGTTCTTCCTCGACAGCTGGCATTCCGAATTCCTGGCTCCTCCGGGCAAGACGCAATCGGCGCGCAACTGGCAGAGGTGGTCGAACCCGGAGCTTGACCAGATCATCGACAATATCCGCAAGACCGATTTCGACGATCCCAAGGGCGTCGAATACGGCTTGGACTATGTCAAGCTGGCCGTGCGCGAGATGCCGACCATCCCGCTGATGGCCTTCAATGTGTTCACGATGATGGATCAGACATATTGGACGGGCTACCCCGAGGCGATCTCCGACCCCTATACCGATCCGGTGCCGGACTGGGGTAATTCGCGATACATGATGGTCAAGCTCAAGCCGCGCATGGCGTGAGGCCATCATGTCGGATTATGCCGGCTATGTGGTGAGGCGGCTGGGCCAGTTCGTCCTGGTGGTGTTCGTCGGGATCTCGCTGATCTTCCTGGTCACGCATCTGACGCCGATTGATCCGGTGCAGCAGACGATCACGGCATTGTCGACCTATGGGCAGACCAGCCCGGAGGCCGTCGCCCTGATGCGCAAGTCGCTGCAGCAGCTCTACGGCACCACCGGAAGCCTGCCGGAGCAGTATTTCGTTTTCTGGTCGCGCATGCTTCGCGGCGATTTCGGGCCGTCTCTCTCCGCGTTTCCGACGCCCGTGATCACCCTGATCGGCCAGGCGCTGCCCTGGACGGCCGGGCTGATGCTGTCCGCGACATGCGTCGCCTGGGGACTTGGCAATCTGCTGGGCGGCCTCGCGGGCTATTACCGTCACAGCCTTCTGCTGCGGCTGGTGGGGGTGGGGGCAATCGGCCTGCAGCCAATTCCCTACTATATCGTTGCCTTCGTCTTGCTGATCCTGTTCGGCTATGTCTGGCCGGTCCTGCCGATCAGCGGCGGCGCCGAGATCAATCTCACCCCCTCCATCAGCACCACCTATATCGGCAGTGTCCTGCTGCATTCGATCCTGCCAGCGGCCTCCATCATCCTGGCCGGTATCGGCAGCTGGTTCGTTGGCATGCGCAACCTGACCGCCAATATCATTTCCGAAGACTATGTGCGCTACGCGGAACTGGCGAATGTAAACCGCCGTACCATCCTGCTCTCCTATGTGATGCGCAATGCGGCCTTGCCGCAGTTGACCGGCCTCGCCATGTCGATCGGCACCATCTTCAGCGGTGCCGTCATCACCGAATATGTCTTCGGCTATCCCGGCATCGGCAAGCTTCTGGTCGATGCGGTCAATGCCGGTGACTACAGCCTCGTGCTGGGGGTGGCGTCGATCTCGATCCTTGCCGTATCAACGGCAGTGCTGATCATCGACCTGCTTTATCCGCTGCTCGATCCGCGGATGAGGACATCGTCATGAGCGCCGTGGCCGCCGCGAGGCGGCGCCGCGCCTCAAGATTCGGCGCGGCGATCGCGCATCTCTTCCGCCGTAAGGACTTTGCGCTTGGCTGCGTGCTGCTCGCCCTGGTCATCGTGCTTGTGGTGCTCTCCTTCTTCTCGCCCTATCCGCCGGACCAGACCTACCTTCTGCCGCCAGACATGCCGCCCGGCTGGCCGAATATCTTCGGCACCGACAGTCGCGGCCAGGATGTCTTCTTCCAGGTCTGCTTCGCGATCCGCAACACCCTTGCCTTCGGCCTCTCGGTGGCTCTGATCAGCCGCCTCATCGCGCTCTTGGTCGGCATGGTCTCCGGCTACAAAGGCGGCTTCGCCGATCGCGTGCTGATGTCGGTCAATGATGTCTTCGTCGTCATCCCGCTTCTGCCGGTACTCGTGCTGTTCTATTTCGTCATGAAGAACGGCATGTCCTGGGGCCTGCTGGCGCTGGTGATGGCGGGCCTCGGCTGGGCTTATGACGCGCGCCTCATCCGCTCCGTCACACTCGGTCTCAGAACGCGGGAATTCACCCGCCATGCGGTCTTTTCCGGCATGTCCGTGCCGCGCATCCTGGTGACCGAACATCTGCCCTTCGTATTGCCAATCGTCTTCTCGACCACCCTCAACAACATGATCTGGTCGATCGGCATGGAAGTGACCCTCTCTGTCCTCGGCTTCACCAATGTGGAGACGCCGACCGTCGGCACCATGATCTATTGGGCCAACCAGCATCAGGCGATGGTCTCGGGCGACTGGTGGTGGATCGCGGCGCCGGTCGGTGCCGTGGTGGTGCTCTTCGTTGCCCTCTTCCTGCTGGCCGTATCACTGAACGAATATGTCGATCCGCGTCTTCGCGCAGGGGGTGGACGATGAGCGGTTCCCAGCCGATCGTCCGTGCCCGGGACTTGCGGGCCTATTATCGGCTCGGGGCGGCATCCTCGGGCCATGAGGTGCGCGCCGTGGACGACGTCGGGATGGAGATCCGCCGCGGCGAGATCTACGGCATCGCGGGCGAAAGCAGCAGCGGCAAGTCAACCTTGATCCGGACCATCGCGGGCGCCCTCGCGCCGCCCCTGCATCTTGTGGGCGGTTCCGTGACCTACCATTTCGGGGGCAAGGATATCGACGTCTATCGCCTGCCGCCGCGGCAAAGGCGGGCGCTGCGCTGGACCCAGGTCTCCTACGTCATGCAAGGGTCGATGAACGTGCTCAACCCGGTGCGGCGGGTGCGGCGTTCCTTCATCGACTTCGCCTATGCCGCCTCCGGCAAGTCGATGCGTGACTTCTTCTCTGACGTGGCAGCCCATCTTCAGACACTGCGCCTGCCGGCCAGTGTGCTGCGATTCCTATCCCAACGAACTCTCGGGCGGCATGCGCCAACGCGTCGCCATTGCCCTGGCCACGATCACGCACCCGCCGCTGTTGATCGCCGACGAGCCGACGACCGCGCTCGACGTCGTGGTGCAGAAGGAGGTCTTGGGCATGCTGCAGCAGGCGAAGGAGGCGGTCGGCGCCTCGGTGCTTGCTGGTGACGCATGATATGGGCGTGCACGCGCATCTCGCGGACCGCATCGGCATCGTCTATGCCGGCCGGATGGTGGAGGAGGCGCCGGCCGCGACCTTGTTCAAGGCCGCCCGCCATCCTTATACGATCCACCTCGTCGGTTCCCTGCCGCGCATCGGCGATACCGCGCGCAAGCCCGCTCTGGCGGGTTCGCCGCCGTCGCTCGCGGATCCGCCGCCCGGTTGCCGCTTCCATCCGCGCTGCCCCTGGGTGATGCCGCGCTGCCGCATCGAGGCGCCGCCTCTGGTGTCGACTCGGACCCGACCATCGCGTCGCCTGCCATGCGATTCAGGGGTGAGGGCGATGCTTCTCGAACTCTCCAATGTCAGCAAGAGCTACCGCCAGGGCGGTGTGCTGTCGCGTGAGCCGGACCGATGCGCTGCGCGACGTCAGCCTGGCGCTCGGCGCCCACGGCCCCGAAATTTTCGCGGTCGTCGGCGAGTCCGGCAGCGGCAAGTCAACCCTCGCCCGGCTGGTGCTGAACAGCGAGCACCCGGATCGCGGCGCGGTGCGCTTCGAGGGCCGCGACTGACGGCGATCACGGGGCGCCGCCGCCCGGCGTGACTTCATGGCCCGCGTCCAGCCGATCTTCCAGAATCCCTTCGAGGCCTTCAATCCGCTCAAGACCGTGGATCGCTATCTCTACGCGACGGCGGCCGCCTTCAAGGGCGCAGACCGGCAGGCGGCGCAGCGGCAGGCGGACGAGGCGTTGCGCAAGGTCGGGCTGTCGCTTGATGAGGTCGCCGGCCGCTTCGCTCATGAATTGTCCGGCGGGCAGTTGCAGCGCATCGCCATCGCCCGCGCGCTGATCCCGGAGCCGGCGCTGATCGTGGCGGATGAGCCGGTCTCGATGGTCGACGCATCGCTGCGGATGTCGATCGTGGAGCTGTTCCGCGACCTGCGGGATAATTTCGGCGTTTCGATCATCTATATCACGCACGATCTCGCGACCGCCTACCACATCAGTGATTCGATCGTCATTCTGCTGCGCGGGCATGTGGTCGAGCGCGGGGATGCGCGGCGCGTGCTGGCCGCGCCCGCGCATCCCTATACGCAACTGCTGCGGGCCTCCGTGCTGGAGCCGGAGGAGGCGGGCAGGGCCGGCGCGGCGCCGGTCTTGCCGCGTGAAACCCCCGCGGTCGCGGTAGCGGGGCCGGCAACGGCCACCTCCGGCTGCCGCTTTTCCGGACGCTGCGCGCATGTCTTCGACCGCTGCCGGGCCGAGATACCGCCCCTGATCCCGCAGCAGGACGGCCGCGCGGTGCGATGCTTTGTCAATGGGGCGGGAAGGAGCCGGCGTGATGCAGCATGACAGCCGAGGACAGGATACCGATGCGCCCGCAGCAGCCTTGGAGGTTTGGGCCGAGGGCCGGGTCGGCCCTTGGGCGCCGATCTGGAACTGGTTCGGCTATGACGAACCCAACTATACCTATGCGCCGAACGGGCAGTCTGCTGCTGCGCAAGCTGGCGGCCCTCGGAACCGTGCCGGTCTATGTCCGGGTGCATAACCTGCTGACCAGCGGCGATGGCACCGCCGCGCTCAAATGGGGCTCGACCGGCGCCTATGCCGAGGACGCGCAAGGCGAGCCGATCTATGACTGGACCATCACCGACCGCATTTTCGATGCCTTTGTCGGCAGCGGCGTGACACCGTTCGTTCAGGTCGGCTTCACGCCGGAAGCGCTTGTCGACCCATCCCGAGCCCCTATCAGCACGACTTCCCCCGGGGCAGCATCACCACAGGCTGGGCCTATCCGCCGCGCGACCTGGGGCGCTGGGGCGCCCTCGTTTCCGCCTGGGCGGCGCATCTCTGCCGACCGCTACGGCGCCGAGGCGGTGACGGCACTGGGTCTGGGAGGTCTGGAACGAGCCGGACGGCTTGTATTGGCGCGGCACGCCGGACGAGTTCTGCGCCCTCTACGACACGACCGTCGCCGCATTGAACGCGGCTCTGCCCGGCCTGCGCGTGGGCGGGCCGCATACCTGCAGCCCGGATAACCCCCGCGCCGCCGCAGTTCCTGCGCCACTTCCTGCATCACTGCACCCGCGGCCGCAATTGGGTGACCGGCGCAGATGGGGTCGCAGCTCGATTTCATCGCCTTCCACGCCAAGGGCAAGCCGGAACTGGTGGACGGGCGCGTGCGCATGGGTCTCTCCAAACAGCTCCGCGATATCGAATGCGGGCTCGCCGATCATCGACGAGTTCCCCGAGCTCGCGGCCGTCCGGTGATTCTGGGCGAATCCGATCCGGAGGGCTGTGCAGCCTGCTCGGCCGCCATGCATCCGGAAAACGTCTATCGTGACGGGCCGATCTATGGCGCCTATGTCGCCGAGGCGCTGGCCCGCACGGCGGAGCTCGCGGCGCGCGCCGGGCGGCCGATCGAAGGGTCGGTGACCTGGGCCTTCGAGTTCGAGGATCAGCCGCCGTTCATCGGCCTGCGCGAATTGGCGACGAACGGCATCGACAAGGCGGTATCTGAATGCGTTTCGGCTGATGGGCATGCTGCGCGGCCAGATCGGCTCGAGTCGCGCAGCGATGCGGCCCGGCCGCTGGCGCGGATCGTGGCCGACGGGCGTGCGCGATCAGCCCGATATAGACCTATCTGGCGAGCCGGGAGGGCAATGAGGTTTCGATCTTGGTCTGGCATTATCATGATGACGAGGCGGCGACCAGGCGATACGCCGGTGCAGGTTGCGCTGCGGGTCCATGATCTGCCGCGTCACCTGCGCGTGACACATCTCCGCGTCGACGAGGACCATGGCAATGCCCATGCCGCCTGGAAGCGGCTGGGCCGTCCGCGGCGATCTCCTCCGAGGAGCGGCGCGATCCTCGAAGAGGCCTCGGCGCCCTGGCATCATCGCCAGCGGATCGCACGAGACGGAGGATGGCGTCCTGCCGCTGGCTTTCGCGCTGCCACGCCACGGCTTGTCCTTGGTGCAGGTCAGCTGGTGACGGGCGGGATGGAAGTCGCTTCCTCACGATCAGCCCAGAGGATGGGCTGGAGGTTCTGCATGGCCTTGCATCGCCGGTCCGGCTCCGGATTCTCAAGTTCCTGCATGGAACCGGCCCATCCAACGTCAACGCCATCAGCGAGGCGCTGAGCCTGCCGCAGTCCACGGTTGCGACGAACATCCAGGTGCTGGAGAACGCCGGGCTGGTGGCGACGCGCACGTTCCGGCGCGCAAGGGGCAGCCAGAAGATCTGCTCCTTCCGGTTCGAGGAGATCGTGCTGCACTTCAGCCGCGGTGACATCAGTCTCCGCAATGCCATCGAGGTCTCGATGCCGATCGGCCTCTACACCGCCTGCGCCGTGACGGCGCCGTGTGGACTGTGCTCGACCGAGCGGGTCCTCGGACTTCTTGATGTGCCGGACAGTTTTCTGCAGCCTGAGCGGATGCAGGCGGCGCTGCTCTGGTTCGGGCGCGGCTATGTCGAATACAAATTCCCGAATAACGCCCATTCGCGCCGGCTGCGGATCGCGACGATCAGCTTCAGCATGGAACTGTCCTCCGAGGTGCCGGGCACGAATACCAACTGGCCTTCGGACATCTCGCTCTGGGTGAATGACATCCGGCTTGGTGTCTGGACCTCGTCCGGGCGACTACGGCGACAAGCGCGGCGCCTTCACGCCGAATTGGTGGAAGCTGGCTGGCTCCCAATACGGCCATCGTGTTGTTTGGCTCGTCAACGCGCAAGCGGCACCTTCCTCAACGACCAGCAAGGTCTCGGATCGTGACCACGCGGAGCTTGGGGCTGGAGGAGCACCACTCCATCCGCCTGCGCATCGGGGTCGAGGAAACGGCTGCAAATCCCGGCGGGATGAACCTGTTCGGCCGCGGTTTCGGCAATACCGACCAGGATATCACCATGACCTTGACGACGGCGGAGACGGCTCCGAACGCGGGGTGACGTGTCCTCGCCGTCGCGCAGGCTCAGGCCAACTTAAGGCGCCGCCGGCCCGATGCGCGGATCGTAGAGCCTATTGGGCCTCCGCCGCCGGCAGGCCCTGGCGGATCAGCGTCACGGAATTTTCTTGGTCCTGACCGCCTGGACCATTGGGAGCGCGCGCGGCCGCGCAGCCTTTTCGGCAATGCCGCTGACGCCCTCGCGCCGGGTCGAGTTCGGCCCAGACATCCTCCGGGCCGCAGACCGGCATCCACCCAGAGCACGAGCAAGATGATAGAGCACGTCGGCGCTTTCGGCGATGAGAGCCGGCCGGCTTGTCGCCGCGCACCGCCTCGATCACGCATTCCACCGCCTCCTCGCCGAATTTCTGCGCGACCTTGGCCGTGCCGCGGGACATCAGGCGCGCCGAATGGCTGACCTCGGGGTCGGCGTCGCGGCGGCTCTCAATCGTCTCCCAGAGCCGGTCGAGAACGGCCGCATCCTCGCCCGGCATGGGCTGCGGTCGTCATGGCACGCGGACAAGGTCGCGCGCGGCAGCTTTCTTCGCGACGGCCTTACTCTTTGCCGGCCTTGCGCCTTGCTGCCGCCGGTGGAGGGTTTCGGGGCTTTGGGCATAGTCATTGATCCTTGTGGCAGGCGGGGCAGGCGGACGGGAAGGTGGGCCGCGGCCAGAGCCTGCTTTCACCTCGGCGATGGTGAACTGGCCAAAATGGAAAACGCTCGCCGCCAGCAGTCCGGTGGCACCCGCCTGCGCACCCTCGACGAAATGGCGCAGGCTGCCGACGCCGCCCGAGGCGACGACGGGGATGGTGACGGAGCTGCAGACCGCGCGCAGCAGGTCGAGGTCGAAGCCGCGCCGCGTGCCGTCCCGGTCCATGCTGGTGAGCAGAATTTCGCCCGCGCCCATGATCGCCATGCGCTGGCACCAGGCGACGGCGTCAAGCCCGGTCGCTGTCCGTCCGCCATGGCTGTAGCACTTCCCAACGGCCGGGGCCGGCGGCGCGCGCGTCGACGGCGACGACGACGCATTGGTTGCCGAACTTCTCTGCCGCCTCGCTCGACCAGTTCGGGCCGGGCGATCGCGGCCGAGTTGATGCTGCATTTGTCCGCGCCCGCCAGCAGCAGCCGGCGCATGTCGGCGGTCGAGCGGATGCCGCCGCCCACCGTCAGCGGCAGAAAGATGCGCTCCGCCGTCTTTGAAACGACATCGAGGATCGTATCGCGGTTCTCGTGGCTTGCGGTTATATCGAGGAAGGTCAGCTCGTCTGCGCCGGCCGCATCATACAGGGCGGCTTGTTCAACCGGGTCGCCCGCATCCCGGAGAGAGACGAAATTGACACCTTTCACGACCCGCCCGTCCTTGACGTCCAGGCAGGGAATCACGCGCAGCTTCAACATGGCGACCGGTCTTTTCATCGTGCGTATCTTTTGGGCAAGCGGGAGGGTTCGCGCAAGGGAAGGCATCCGGCACCAGGTGGGGGGAGATCAGTGATGAGCAGCATGCATCGGCATGACGGCCCATGACCACGATCATGGCGATCATGATCATGGCGATCCACGACCAGGCCGGGCACGACCATGCGGACCATAGCCATGCGGGCACTCCCATGCGGGCCATGTCCATGCGCCGGCGCAATTTCGGCCGCGCCTTCCTGATCGGCATCATGCTCAATGTCGGCTTCGTCGGCGCGGAGGTCGTCTACGGCGTCCTCGGCGGCTCCGTCGCGCTGGTCGCCGACGGCGCCCATAACCTGACGGATGTGCTCGGCCTGGCCGCCGCCTGGCTCGCGACCGTGCTCGCCCGGCGGGCGCCGACGCGCGCGCTTCACCTACGGCCTCGGCCGGACGACGATCCTGGCGGCGCTGACCAAGCGGCGCTGCTGCTGCTCGCGACCGGCGCGATCTTCTCGAAGCGGTGCAGCGTCTGATCACGCCCGAGCATGTCGCCGGGCGTCACTGGTCATGATCGTGGCCGCCATCGGCATCGCCATCAATGGCTGTCAGCGCCTGGCTCTTCGCCTCGGGCCGCAAGGGCGACATCAATATCCGCGGCGCCTTCCAGCACATGCTGGCCGATGCCCTGGTCTCGGCTCGGCGTCGTCGTCGCGGCCCTGATCATCAGCCTGACCGGCTGGAACCGGATCGACCCCGCCGTCTCCATCGTCATCTCCGTCGTCATCGTCGTCGGCACCTGGGGCCTTGCTGCGCCAGTCGGTCAGCATGTCGCTGGACGCCGTGCCGGACGGCATCGACGCGGCCGCGGTGCGCGGCTATCTCGACGGCTCTGCCCGGCGTCGCCGAGGTCCATGACCTGCACATCTGGGCCATGAGCACCACCGAGACGGCGCTCACCGGGCATCTTGGTCATGCCGCAGGCACCATCCCGGCGATGTGTTCCTCCGCGAAACCTCCGAGCAGTTGCGCCGGCAGGTTCCGGATCGGCCACGCCACGCTGCAAATCGAAATCGACGCGTGACGGCACCTGCCGTCTGGCCCCGGACAACGTCGTCTGATCGACGGCAGATACTGCCCGAACATTTGTGATTGGCAGTCTAGTCCGCATCTAGAATATCAGTCTTTTCAGAAATTACTGAAAGTTCGAGCCTTTGGAATCTGTCGCCAGTCACGCAAGCCTTCGTTCTGCATTTCGGAGAAATGGGAAGCCGCTGGGGCATCAACCGGACGGTCGGGCAAATCTGCGCCTTGCTGTTTCTCTCGGCGCGGCCGCTGCCGGCCGACGAGATCGCGGAGGCGCTCGGCTTCTCCCGCTCCAATGTCTCGATGGGGTTGAAGGAGCTGCAGTCCTGGCGGCTCGTCCGCCTGCAGCATCTGCCGGGCGACCGGCGGGAGCATTTCTCGACGCCGGACGACGTGTGGCAGATCGTCCGCATCCTGGCCGAGGAGCGGCGGCGGCGCGAGCTTGACCCGACGCTCTCCGTTCTGCGGGATCTCCTGCTCGAGGGGGCAAAGCACCCGGGCGAGGAACACGCCTATCTCCGGATGCGGCAGATGCACGATCTCCTCGAACTCATCACCAAATGGTCCGCGGACATCCAGAAACTCGAAACCGATCAGCTCGTCGAGCTTATTCGTCTCGGCGGGCGGGTCGTCCGACTGCTGGAACTGAAGAACAGGCTTCCTTTCGTGGGTTCCCGGAGAAGCAAAGCCTCGGCCGGGCGTGAGCCGGGCGACCGGGTTTCCCCTGTGGAGGCGTTGGAGGGCGGGGAGCAGGACCAGGAGCAGGAGGCATAAGGGCTTCGGTTCGACCGGCGGCCCTGCAAATCTGGGGTCATCGCGGCGAAGGCTGGCCGTGCGGCCACTCTCATCCGATCCGAACCTCTTTGGGCCGGCGCCAGAATCGTTCTGGCCAAATAAAGTCGTGGATAAATTCGTGGATCGAAAGATTTTGGTGGAGACGTCACCGTTCCAGGAAAAAACTGATAGTTTTCCAATGTCAGAACTATGAAATCGCCTCGCCCTTTTGGGGCAAGGCCTTGTTCCGTTTCAGAATTCGACTTGCAGGCAGCGCCTCAAAGCTTCTAGAAACGCGGAGCGCCGACGCTCATTTCCAGAAGAGATCGTTATAATATCATGATGTTAAATGGTGTTGTTACGCGGGGCGCCGCTGTCTGCGCCTTGGCTGTCGCGTCGGGCTCGCCGGCTGCAAGAAAAGCAATACCTATGTGGCACCCCCACCGCCGCAGGTAGTCGGTCGCGTCCCCGCTGGTGCATGACGTGCGACGCCATATCGAAACCACCGGCAGCGTCACGGCGCTGAACTCGGTCGATCTCGTCGCCCGCATCCAGGGCTTTCTCTACAGCCAGAACTATACCGATGGCGCGATGGTGACGAAGTGGCAAGACGCTCTTCACCATCGAGCCGCCGCCCTATTTCGCCCAGTTGCAACAGGCGCAGGCGCAGCAGGCCGCGGCCCAGGCCGATCTCGTCCAGGCGCAGCAGGCCTATCAGCGCCAGGCC
This sequence comes from uncultured Alphaproteobacteria bacterium, assembly GCA_963834475.1. GTDB lineage: Bacteria > Pseudomonadota > Alphaproteobacteria > Acetobacterales > Acetobacteraceae > Acidisoma. The sequence goes on from CAWIBZ010000007.1 coordinate 439,681, forward strand.
CAGCTGCGTCTCGCAGAACGTCAATTCCCAGGCCGATCTCGACAATGCCCAGGCGAAGCGCGACGCGGCCCAGGCCGATCTCGACAATGCCATCGCCTGCCACCCAGCTCGCCGCCATCAACTATTCCTATACCCAGGTGAAGGCGCCGTTCGACGGGCAGGTCTCCGCCCATCTCGTTTCGGTCGGCCAGATGGTGGGCGCCGGCGGGGAGAAGACCAAGCTCGCCACGCATCGTTCAGCTCAAGCCGATCTACGTCGATTTCTCCGTCAGCGAGCCGGTCGTGCAGCGCATCCAGGCCACGCTTCAGGCGCGCGGCATGACGCTCGCCGATGTCGCGATAACGTGCCCGATCGCCATCGGCCTGCAGACCGAGACCGGGCTTTCCCCATGTCGGCGCGCTTGACTACGTCGGCCCCGACGGTGGACGCCAATACCGGCACGCTCTCGGCACGCGCCCTGATGCCCAATACCGATGTCACGCTGCTGCCCGGCATGTTCGTGCGCGTGCGGGTGCCGCTCGGCGTCGACAAGAACGCGATCCTCGTGCCCGATACCGCCATCGGCTCGGACCAGGGCGGCTCCTACGTGCTGGCCGTCGATGACCAGAACGTGGTGCAGGAAAAGAGCGTCACGACCGAGCACGGTGACGGGCGGCCTGACGGGTGATCGAGAAGGGGCTCGCGGCCACCGACAAGGTCATCGTTGATGGCTTGCAGCGCGCGATTCCGGGCGAGAAGGTGGCGCCCCAGGCCGCGCCACCGCTCGCCGTCCCCGCCGACATCGACCAGCGCCGAGTAGGCGGGGCACCCATGTTCTCAAAATTCTTCATCGAGCGGCCGGTTCTCGTCGAACGTCCTCTCGATCGTCGTGGTGCTGATCGGCCTGGTCGCCATGCTCGGCCTGCCGATCGCGCAATATCCGAACGTCGTGCCGCCAACCGTGCAGGTGACAACGAGCTATCCCGGTGCCAGCGCGCAGACGCTGGTCGATACCGTGGCGCTGCCGATCGAGCAGCAGGTCAACGGCGTGCAGGACATGCTCTACATGCAGTCCTCCTCGACCAGCAACGGCGCTCTATACGCTGACGGTCACCTTCAAGATCGGCACCGATCTGAACTTCGCCCAGGTGCTGGTGCAGAACCGCGTCTCCGCGGCGCTCGCCCAATTGCCGCACGGCCGTTCAGGCGCAGGGCGTCGTGGTGCAGCAGAAATCGACCTCGATCCTGCAGATCGTGACGCTGTCCTCGCCGACGGGGCAGTACGACAGCCTCTATATGAGCAACTACGCGGGCATCAACATCGTCAACGTGCTGGCGCGCCTGCCCGGCGTGGGCAATGTGGAGGTCTTCGGTGCCGGCTGCTACGCCATGCGCCTCTGGCTCGATCCCAATGCCCTCAAGGCGCGCGGGCTGACGCCGGCGGATGTCATCAACGCGGTGAAGAAGCCAGAGCCAGGCGGTGACCGCCGGGCAGACGGGCACGCCGCCCGCGCCGGCCAATCAGGCCTTCCAATACACGATCAATATCGAGGGCCTGCTGACCACGCCGCAGCAGTTCGGCGACATCATCATCAAGACCGCGCAGGGCAGCCGGCGGCCTCATCACCCGCGTCCGCGACGTCGCGCGCATCGAACTCGGCGCCCAGAATTACGGCCAGACCTTCACGCTCAACAACAAGCCTTCGGCCGGCATCGCCATCTACCAGCCGCCCGGCGCGAATGCCCTTCAGGTCGCGACCGAGGTCAGGAAGACCATGGCGACCTTGGCCAAGAGCTTCCCGCAGGGCCTCGACCTACAGCGTGCCTTTCGATACCACGCTCTTCGTCGTCGCCTCGGTCGATGAGGTCTACAAGACGCTCATCGAGGCGGGCATCCTCGTCCTCGTCGTCATCCTGATCTTCCTGCAGGACTGGCGCGCGACGCTGCGTGCCGGCGACCACGATCCCGATCACCGTCATCGGCGCCTTCGCCGCCATGGCGGCGCTCGGCTTCACCATCAACCTCTCGACCCTGTTCGCGATCGTGCTCTCCATCGGCATCGTCGTCGATGACTCGATCGTGGTCGTGGAAGGCTCGGCCCAGCAGCTCGAACACGGCCTGCCGCGCCGCGCGGCGGCCATTCAGGCGATGCGCGAGCTGTTCGGCCCCATCATCGGCATCACGCTCGTTCTGATGTCGGTCTTCATCCCGGCCTCGCTGACGCCGGGCCTCACCGGGCCAGATGTATGCCCAGTTCGCCCTCGTCATCGCCGCGACGGCGCTGATTTCGGCGCCATGAACGCGGCGACGCTCACGCCCACGCAATGCGCGCTCTTCCTGCGCGTGCCCAAAGCCCCGGAGAAGCGCAACTTTCTCGCCCGCGGCTTCAACCACGGCTATGACGGCGTCGCCCGCTGGTATGGCGGCATCATCCGGCACATGACGCAACCACGCCGGCCTGTCGGCCATTGTCGCGCTCGATCATGATCGTGCGGCGCGGTCTGGGGCATCGCGCGGCTGCCGACCGGCTTCCTGCCGATCGAGGATCAGGGCTACCTCATCGTCGCGATCCAGCTGCCGGATGGCGCGTCGCTCGGCCGCACCCAGCAGGTCGTGGACCGAGGTCGGCGCGCTCGCGCAGAAGGTGCCCGGCGTGCAGCAGGTCATCGGCATCGGCGGCGTATCGGTGCTCGACAACAGCGCCCAGCTCGCCAATGCCGGCGTCGACTACGTCATGCTCAAGCCCTGGAGCGAGCGCGGCAAGGGAGAGACGCTGCTGCCGATCTACACGAACCTCAAGAAGGCGCTGGCGGCGGTTCAATCCGCGGCGCTGACCGTTGTGCCGCCGCCGGCGATCCAGGGCATCGGCAATGCCAGCGGCTTCACGATGATGCTGGAGCAGCGGGACGGCAGTAGCGACTATGGCAAGCTGCAGAGCATCGCCCGCACCGTGGTGGCGGCCGCCAACGGCCAGACCGGCATCAGCGGGGGCTTCACCACGTTCCGCGCCAGCGTGCCGCAATATGACGTCGTGATCGACCGAGTGAAGGCCGAAAGCCTGCACGTCAACGTCGGGCGATGTCTTTTCAACCATCTCCTCCTATGTCGGCTCAACCTTCATCAACCAGTTCAACGAGTTCGGCCTGACCTTCCAGGTCTATGCCCAGGCGGATTCGAAATTCCGGCTCGAGCATCGACCAGCTCAACAATCTCTACGTGAAGAGCCAGGACGGGCTGATGATCCCGGTCGGCACGCTGGTGAAGATCAAGCCGACTGTCGGCCCATCGCTGATCAGCCTCTACAACCTCTATCCCGCGGCGACGATCATCGGCAGCAATGCGCCGGGCTTCAGCTCGGGCCAGGCGCTTGATCTCATGGATCAGGTCGCGGCCCACAACCTGCCGCGCGGCACGGGCTATGACTGGACCGCGATGTCCTATCAGGAGAAGGCGGCCGGCGGGCAGATCGTCTATGCCTTCGGTTTCGCGCTCATCCTCGTCTATCTCGTGCTCTGCGGCCAGTATGAGAGCTGGATCACGCCGGTCGCGGTCCTGCTCGCGGTGCCGATGGCGCTGATCGGGCCGGGCCTCGTGCTCGGGCTGCTCGGCGTCGACAACAACCTCTATGTGCAGATCGGCCTCCTGCTCCTGATCGCGCTTGCCGCCAAGAACGCCATCCTGATCGTGGAGGTGGCGCGCGAGCAGCGCATGCACGGGTTGTCCATTCTGGACGCCGCGCGCACGGCCTCGCGCGTGCGCTTCCGGCCCATCCTGATGACGTCCTTCGCCTTCATGCTCGGCGTCGTGCCTCTGATCCTGGCCACCGGCGCGGGCGCCAACTCGCGGAAATCCATTGGCATCACCGTCTTCAGCGGCATGGCGGCCTCCACCTGCCTTGCCGTGCTCTTCGTGCCGTCCTTCTTTGTGGTGCTGCAGCGCTTCGATGAATGGCTCAAGCGCAACAAGAAGCCGGAGGAGAGCGTCGGGGCGCCCAGCCCGGCCGCGGCGCCGCACGCGGAGGCCACCCAGGGGGATTGATCAGGGCGCCTGAAGTGCGAGGCCAAGCGCGGCGGAGATGGCCCGCAGCTTCTGCGGATTGCGGGTGATATAGACCGCCGTGATCCGCCCCTCGGCCATCTCAAGCGCGGTCGTCTGCGGCAGCCCGTCCGGCTCCAGCGTGACATAGCCGGGCAGGCCGTTGATCCGCTCCCGGTAGAGCAGGGGCGGCGCCGCGCCCTTCTTGGCGGCAAGGCGCGCGAACATGCGCGCGGCCTTCTCGGCGCCATGGATGAGGTTGAGGGCCGCCGGGCGCATGCCGCCACCGTCCGTATGCACAACCGCGTGCGCCGCCAGCAGCGCGCGCAAACCCGCCTCGTCGCCCGTCTCGGTCGCGCTCAGAAACGCGGCCGTCAGCCGGGCGCTTTCGTCTCCCGGCACGGTCTGCCGCGGTTTCGCCACGCCCAGGCGGTTGCGGGCGCGCAGCGCCATCTGCCGGCAGGCGGCCTCCGATTTCTGCAAGAGCGCCGCGATTTCGCCGAAGGGCGTATCGAACAGGTCATGGAGTATGAAAATCGCCCGCTCCGCCGGGGCCGGCGTTCGAGGGTGAGCATGAAGGCGAGGGAGATGGTCTCCGTCCGCGCATGCGCCGCTTCCTGCGGCGGCTCGTCGCTCTCCAGCACCGGCTCCGGCAGCCATGGCCCGACATAGATCTCCCGCCGCGCCTGCGCCGATTTCAGGTGGTCGAGCGCGAGCCGCGCCGTGACGCGCAGAAGCCAGGCGCGGGGCGCCTCGATCGCGCCGCGGTCGGCCGCATTCCAGCGGAGGAACGCCTCCTGGGCGATATCCTCCGCCGTCGCGCGTGAGCCGGTCATGCGATAGGCAAGGCCGATGAGATCGGGGCGGACGGCCGTGAACTGGGCTGCCGCATCCTCCGCCACGGTCATGCCCCGGCCGGCACTGCGCGGAAGCCGATGGCAAGCCGGTTCCAGCCATTGATCGTCGCGATCAGCAGGGTGAGCTTCACGATCTCGGCCTCCGAAAACTGTTCGGCGAGCGCCCTATAGTCCTCATCCGGCGCATGGGTTTCGGAAATCAGGGTCAGTGCGTCGGTCCAGGCGAGCGCCGCGCGCTCCCGCGGCGTATAAAACGGCGCCTCGCGCCAGGCGTCGAGCAGAAAGAGGCGGGTCGGAGTTCTCGCCGCCCTTCAGCGCATCCCGCGTATGCATGTCGATGCAATAGGCGCAGCCGTTGATCTGGGAGGCGCGGGTCTTCACGAGTTCGATCAGGCCCTTCTCAAGGCCCGATGTGACGACGGCTCTCTCCAGGCCAAGCATGGCCTTCATCACCTCGGGGGCGGCCGCGAAATAGTCGAGACGGGGTTCCATTCTGTGTCACTCCTCGGCTGGGGTTCACACAGAGGACGAGGCAGCCGGCGCGGATGTGACAGGGGCATAAAAAAGCCCGGCGCTGGGCCGGGCTTTGGGGTGGTTAGAGAGGCGATCTCACGCCAGCCGGCCGTGGCACTGCTTGAACTTCTTGCCAGAGCCGCAGGGGCAGGGGGCGTTGCGCGGCGTATCGCGCCAGGCCGCCGGCAGATCGGCGAGCGAGCCGGCCGCCGCCGCCGCAGGCGCCGCCTGCAGCGCGGTGTCGAGACCGAGGCTCGGCACCTGCCCGAAACCCTGGTTCAACATCTCCTCGGGATTGTTCTCGAACATGGTGCGCGGCGGCGGCGGGGCAGGCTCCGCAGGCTGCGTGAAGTCCACGCGGGCGAGCGTCGCCGTCACCCGCTCCTTCAAATCCTCCAGCATGGCGCCGAACAGGGCGAAGGCTTCGGACTTGTATTCCCGCAAGGGGTCAAGCTGGCCGTAGGCGCGCAGACCGATGCCCTGGCGCATATGGTCGAGGTTGAGCAGGTGCTCCTTCCACACTTGGTCGAGCGTCTGCAGCAGCAGGGATTTCTCCACCATGCGCATCAGCTCAGGCCCGAAATTGGCCGCCTTGGCCGCCATCAGCGCACTGCCCGCTTCCTCGAGGCGCTCGCGGATATGGGTTTCGTCGATCCCTTCCTCACGGCCCCAGTCCTCGATGGGCAGGGATACGCCAAGCAGCTGCTCGATATCGCGCGCCAGGTCCGCCGTTTCCCATTGCTCGGCGAAGGCCTTTTCGGGAATGCGGCGGGAGACGAACTCGCCGATCACCTCATTGCGCATCTGCGCGACCACTTCCGAGACATCGTCGAGCTTCATGAATTCGCGGCGCTGGGCGTAAACCTCGCGGCGCTGGTCGTTCATGACGTCGTCGTATTTCAGCAGGTTCTTGCGGATGTCGAAGTTCCGCGCCTCAACCTTCTTCTGCGCCTTTTCCAGCGCCCGGTTGATCCAGGGATGGGTGATCGCCTCGCCCTCTTTCAGGCCGAGCCGCTGCAGCATCCCGCCCATCCGGTCGGAGCCGAAGATGCGCATGAGATCGTCTTCGAGGCTGAGGAAGAAGCGGGAACGTCCGGGGTCGCCCTGGCGGCCGGAACGGCCGCGCAGCTGGTTGTCGATGCGGCGGCTTTCATGCCGCTCGGTGCCGATGACGAAAAGCCCGCCCGCCGCCACCACCGCATCATGCGCCGCCTGCAACTCGGCCACCAGCGCCGCATCGCGCCGCGCATAATCCTCCGCGTCCACGATAGTGGCGAGTTCCAGGCGCCGCCGCATATCGATATTGCCGCCGAGCTTGATGTCCGTGCCGCGGCCGGCCATGTTCGTCGCGATCGTCACGGCGCCGGGCGCGCCGGCCTGGGCCACGATGGTCGCTTCCTGTTCGTGGAAGCGCGCATTCAGCACCGCATGCGGTACGCGTTCGCGCTTCAGGAGTTCGCTCAGAATCTCGCTCTTCTCGATGCTGGTCGTGCCGACGAGCACCGGCTGGCCCTTGGCGCGCGTTTCGGCAATCAGCTTGGCGAGCGCCACGTATTTCTCGGTCGCCGTGCGGTAGACCTCGTCATTCTCGTCCGCGCGGGCCACCGGCACGTTGGTCGGAATTTCGACGACGGAGAGCTTGTAGATTTCCTCGAACTCGTCGGCTTCCGTCATTGCCGTGCCGGTCATGCCGGCGAGCTTCGGATAGAGGCGGAAATAATTCTGGAAGGTGATGGTGGCGAGCGTCTGGTTCTCCGGCTGGATCGTGACGTATTCCTTCGCCTCCAGCGCCTGGTGCAGCCCTTCCGAATAGCGCCGGCCCTCCATCATGCGGCCGGTGAACTCGTCGATGATGATGACCTTGTCATCGCGCACGATGTAGTCGACATCGCGGGAAAAGAGCGTATGCGCGCGCAGGCTCTGCTGCGCGTGATGGACGATCGAAATGTTGAAGACGTCGTAGAGGTTGCCGTCCTCGATGATGCCGGCCTCGCGCAGCATCTGCTCCACGCGCTCGGAGCCGGGCTCCGTCAGCGTGACCGACTTCTGCTTCTCGTCCTTCTCGTAGGTCTCGGGGTCCGTGACCAGCACGCGCACCACCTCGTCCACGCGGCGATAGAGGTCGGAGGAGTCTTCGGCGGGCCCCGAGATGATGAGCGGCGTGCGCGCCTCGTCGATGAGGATGCTGTCCACCTCGTCCACGATCGCGTAGCTGAAGTCGCGCTGGACCATGTCTTCCAGCCGGTACTTCATGTTGTCGCGCAGATAGTCGAAGCCGAATTCGTTATTGGTGCCGTAGGTGATGTCGCAGGCATAGGCCGCGCGGCGCTGGCTGTCCTCCATGCCATGGACGATGATGCCGGTGGAGAGGCCGAGGAAGCTGTAAAGCTCGCCCATGGTCTCGGCGTCGCGGCGGGCGAGGTAGTCGTTCACCGTCACCACATGCACGCCGCGCCCGCTGAGCGCGTTGAGATAGACCGGCAGGGTCGCGACCAGGGTCTTGCCTTCGCCGGTCTTCATCTCGGCGATGCGGCCGTTATGCAGCACCAGGCCGCCGACCAGCTGGACGTCGAAATGGCGCATGCCGAGGACGCGCTTGGAGGCTTCGCGCACCACGGCGAAGGCCTCGGCCATGAGGTTGTCCAGCGCCTCGCCGCCCTCCAGCCGGCTCTTGAACTCGGCGGTCTTGGCGCGCAGCGCTTCGTCCGTGAGGGCCGCCATCTGGGGCTCAAGGGCATTGACCTGCGGCACGATGCGCCGGTAGCCGCGGAGCGTGCGCTCGTTGCTGGTTCCGAAAAGGACGCGGGCGAGAGATCCGAACATGAGATCCTTGGGTCAGATGGGCCGGGTATCCGGCCGGCCGCGGGCAGGCCTTATGCCCTTGAAGTAGCGGGGCGCTAGTAGCCCGGATGGGGCCAAAGAGATAGGACCGCCGGTAAATTGGGTCAACGCATGGCTTTGTTATGACGGTTGGCGCCCGCCTTCTTGTGAAGCGGCGGCTCTTCGGCCATTGTTCGCGACCCTTGGCACATCCGCCATATCAGAGGTTTACATGCGCCTTTCCCGCCTGACGCTCGCTTTCCTCGCCAGCACCACCCTCGCTTTCCCAATCGCCGGGGCTCATGCCCAAAGCAGTGGTACGGCGGCGGCGGCGGCCACCACGGATGCCAAGCCCAAGGATCCGGTCATCGCGACCGTCAACGGCCAGAACATCTACCTCTCCGACATGCAGGACATGAGCCGCAACCTGCCCCAGCAGCTGCAGAGCATGCCGGCCGCGCAGCTTTACCCCATCCTGCTTGACCAGTTGGTCGATGAGAAGGCGATGGCGATCCAGGCCCGGAAGGAAGGACTGCTCAACGATCCGCAGGTCCAGCACCAGATCGAGGTCGGCACCGAGCAGGTGCTCCAGGGCGCCCTCATCCGCAAGATCATCACCCCCGAGATCACGCAGGCGGCCATCCAGTCCGTCTACAACAAGGACTACGCGAACAAGCCGGGCGACGAGGAAATCCATGCCCGCCACATCCTGGTGGCGACCGAAGCCCAGGCTCAGGCGATCATCAAGCAGCTCGACCACGGGGCGGATTTCGCGACGCTCGCCAAGAAGTGACTCGACCGATCCGGGCGGCGTGAACGGCGGCGACCTCGGCTGGTTCAAGAAGACCGACATGGTGCCAGAATTCGCCAATGCCGCCTTCGCCATGAAGGACGGCCAGATCAGCCAGACCCCGGTGCACAGCCAGTTCGGCTGGCATGTCATTCAGGTTCTCGGCCATCGCAGCGCACCGGCGCCGACGCTCGCCGACGTGCAGGACCAGATCCGCAACCAGCTCATCCAGCAGGGTATTCATAACCTGCTCAACCAGGCGCGCGGCCAGGTCACGATCAAGGAATTCGCGCCCGATGGCTCGCCGCTGCCCACCGGCCCGGCGCCCGCCGCTGCGGCTCCGGCAGGCAACGGCCAGTAAGCGCCATGGCCAGCATCACGAGCGTCTCTCCGCTTGCCGTGCCGCTGCCGGAGATGGGGCCGATCGCGGGCCTGCGCCTCGGCTCGGCTGCCGCCGGCATCCGCTACAAGGGGCGGACGGACCTCATGATGATGGTCTTTCCGCGCGGCACGACGGTCGCCGGCGTCTTCACCCAGAACAAGTGTCCGGGCGCACCGATTGACTGGTGCCGCGCGGCGCTCGCGGGCGGGCGGGCCCGCGCGCTGGTCGTGAATGCCGGCAATGCCAATGTCTTCACCGGCAAGGCCGGCGTGGCGACGGTGAAGGCGACCGCCCGCGCGGCGGCCGACCTTGCCGGCTGCCCGGCGAACCAGGTTTTCCTGGCCTCCACCGGCGTCATCGGCGAAGTGCTGCCGGCGGAACGCATCACCACCGCACTCCCCGCCTTGCATGAGACGCTGGTGGAAGACGGGTGGGAATCGGCCGCCCGCGCCATCATGACGACCGACACCTTCCCGAAGGGCGCCACCCGCACGGCAGAGATCGGCGGCGTCACCGTCACCATCAACGGCATCGCCAAGGGCAGCGGCATGATCGCCCCCGACATGGCGACCATGCTCTGCTTCATCGCGACCGACGCCGCCATTCCGGCGGAGGCGCTGCAGAAGCTGCTCTCCAAGGGCGTCCAGCCGAGCTTCAACGCCGTCACCGTCGATAGCGACACCTCGACGTCAGACACGGTGCTGCTTTTCGCCACGGGCCAGGCGGGCAATCCGAAGGTGCCCGTATCGGGCGGCGCCATGCTGCGGGACTTCCGCCGCGCCCTCGACGAGGTGCTGCTCGATCTCGCCTTGCAGGTGGCGCGCGACGGCGAGGGGGCGCAGAAGCTCGTCCGCATCGACGTCACGGGGGCCGTCTCGAAGAAATCGGCCCGCGCCATCGCCTTCGCCATCGCCAATTCGCCCCTGGTGAAGACAGCGATTGCGGGCGAGGACGCGAACTGGGGGCGCATCGTCATGGCCGTCGGCAAATCCGGCGAGCCCGCGGACCGTGACCGCCTCGCGGTCGGCGTCGGCGGCACCTGGATGGCGCGCAACGGCACCGTCGTCGCAGGCTATGACGAGGCGCCGGTGGTCGCGCATATGAAGGGGCGGGAGGTTGAGATCGCAGTCGATATCGGCCTCGGCGACGGCGCGGCAACCGTCTGGACCTGCGACCTCACCCATGGATACATCGACATCAATGGAAGCTACCGTAGCTGACGCCCCAGCAACGTCAGACGTCCGGCTCACCACCGAACGTCTGACGCTCAGGGCGGTCACGCCCGATGATGCCGAACAGCTCCACCGCCTGCTCAATGACTGGGAGGTCTGCCGCATGCTGCAGACCGTGCCCTTTCCCTATCCGCGGCTGATTGCGGATCAGTTCATCGCCGATTCGGTCGCCCAAAGGCAGGACGGCCGGGCCTATCACTTCGCGATCACCGGGCAGGAAGAAGGCGAGGAGGTTCTGGTCGGCGCCGTCGGCCTGAAACTTATGCCCGGCCGCAGGCGCGCCACCATCGGCTATTGGGTCGGCCGCCGCTTCTGGGGCCATGGCGTTGCGCGCGAAGCCACGGGGCGCGTGCTGCGCTGGGCCTTGGCCAATCTCGACCTCGATGTCGTGGAAGCGACCGTCGCCACCGAAAACACGGCCTCGGCCGCCGTGCTGCGGGCCATCGGCTTCCGGGACGTGGGCGAGGGCCAGGAAGTTTTTCTCTCCCGCGGCGGCGGCTCGCACCCCGTGCTGCGGTTCGAAGCGGCGCGCGGCGACGTCTTCGCCGTGCCCGACCCGCCGAAACCCGCCGCGGGCGGCGTGCCGCTGCTGCTCGTCGCCGCCTGCGTGCTGGTCGATGCGCGGGGGCGCGTGCTCATCGCCCGCCGGCCCGAAGGCCGCGCCATGGCGGGGCTCTGGGAATTTCCCGGGGGCAAGCTGGAGCCGGGCGAGAGCCCGGAAGAGGCGCTGATCCGCGAACTGAACGAGGAACTCGGCGTCGACGTGGCCAAGAGCTGCCTCGCCCCCTTCGTGTTCGCCTCCCATACCTACCCGAAATTCCATCTCCTCATGCCGCTCTTCCTCTGCCGGCGCTGGCAAGGCACGCCCCGGCCCAAGGAAGGCCAGACCATCCGCTGGGTTTCCCCGGCGGACCTCGCCGACTATCAGATGCTGCCGGCTGACCGCCCGCTGCTCCCCATGCTGAGAGACCTGCTGTAACCTTTTTCCACGCCGCGCGTGGCGTGGCCCGGAGGACCGAGCCGATGACAAACCCCACCGCCTGCCTGCTCGTGATCGGCAATGAAATCCTCTCCGGCCGCACGCAGGATGTGAACATCAACTTCCTCGCCCGCCGCCTCGGCCAGATCGGCATTCCATTGCGCGAGGTCCGCGTCATCCCCGATGTGGCCGAGACCATCATCGGCACCCTCAACGAGGTGCGGGCGCGTTTCGACCATGTCTTCACGACGGGCGGCATCGGGCCGACGCATGACGACATCACCTCCGAGTGCGTCGCCGCCGCCTTCGGCGTTCCGTGGGAAATCCACCCGGATGCCTACGCCATCATGAACGCGCGCTACGCGGAGGGCGAGTTCAACGCCGCGCGCCAGCGCATGGCGACGATGCCGCGCGGCGCGACCCTGATCGAGAATTCGGTCTCCGCCGCGCCGGGCTTCTCCATCGGCAATGTCCATGTCATGGCCGGGGTGCCGCGCATCATGCAGGCCATGTTCGACAGCCTGGCCCTGCGGCTCGAAGGCGGTGCGCCGATCATCTCCCGCGCCGTCCACGCCATGGCGCTGCTCGAAGGGGCAATCGCCGCGGATCTCGAGGCGGTGCAGAAACGCTACCCGAATCTCGACATCGGCAGCTATCCTTTCGCGCGCAATGGTGGGAATGGCGTCACCATCGTGTGCAAGGGCACTGATGTCGCGGCCGCCGAGGCCGCGACGGCCGAGGTCACCGAGCTGATGCAGAGACTGGGCTTCACCCCCATCGCGGGCGAACCCGCCGCCTGACGGCGCGGGCGGGCCGGCGCCGGGGCAGAGGAGGACGGACATGCCGGATCAGCACTATGAACGCGACGTCCGGGCCTGGGGCGAGCACCAGGCTGATCGTCTGCGGCGCATGTCACCGGGCGAACAGGTGAACGCGGCGCCGGACCGGGCGCATCTCCTCCCTCCGGCCTTGTCCTGAACACTCATGCCCGATCAAGCAACAGCGCTGCCTGCGGATGGACCAGCGGCGGTGGCCGCTACGGATGCCGCCGCGCATTGCCTGCTCCAACTCAGCCGCATCCTGCTGCAGAACGGGGCGGATACCGGGCGGGTGCAGGCGGCCGTGCACCGCCTCGCGGTCGTCCTCGGCCATGACGTGCGGCTCGTCATTTCCTATGAGGCGGTGATCCTCACGCTCGTCTCGGGCGAGCATTTCACGACCAAGATCGGCAGCCGCATCCCGGCGATGAATGTCGGCATGGCCCAGGCCGCCGCGGCCACCAATGTCGCGCGTGAGGTCGAAGCCGGCCGCCTCGATCTCGCGCAGGCGGCGCTGCTGCTCGAAGCGCTGGAACACGCGCCGCCGGTCTATAACCGCATCCTCGTCGCCCTGGCCCTCGGGCTGACAGCGGCCTCCCTCAGCCGGCTTTTCGGCGGGGACTGGATGGCCTTCTTCGCCTGCTGGATCGCCACCACCCTCGGCACGATCGCCCGGCAGGATTTCGGGCGCCGCCGCTTCAGCCCGGTCCTGGTCGCTTTCCTCACGGCAGTGATCAGCGGGGCCTTGGGCGGTCTCGGCGCGCGGGTCTTCGGCAGCCTGACCCCGGCTCTCTGCCTCGTCGCCCCCGGCATGGTCATCGTGCCCGGCGTGCCGCTCATCAACGGCGTGCAGGACATGCTGCGCAATCACGCCAATATCGGCATCGCGCGGCTCGGCTTCGCCTTCTTCGTCATTGCCGCGATCGGCCTCGGCCTTGAACTCGGCTCGCTCCTCTCCGGGGTCGCGCTGCCGCTCGACATTCCGTCCGGCTCGGTGCCTGTGGCCGAGGACGCGGTCTTCGCGGCCCTTGCGGCGCTCGGCTTCGTGCTGCTCTTCAGCGTGCCGCTGCGCCTCGCCTGGGCCTGCGCCATCTGCGGCATGGCGAGCCATACCGTGCGCCTCGCGGTGATGCACGCGACAGGCGCGAATATCGTCGTCGGCACGCTGGTCGGCGCGCTGCTGGCGGGCGGGCTGGCGCAACTCTTCGCCCGCCGCCTCGATGCCCCGGCCGCGACCTTTGCCTTTCCCGGCGTCGTCGCCATGGTGCCGGGCATCTACGGCTTCCGCACCATGGCGGGCGCGATGCAGATCGTGGGCGCCGGCGCGGCGCCGGCGCCCGGCCTCATTGACGCGACCGTCGCGCTCGCGGTCACCGTCCTCATGATCACGGGGGCGATCGCCATCGGCATCGCCGTGCCGCTGGCGCTTGCCGATCCGCGCATCATCAGGCCCGGGGAGCGGCACTGAGCGAGCTTGCCTGAGGGGCCGGCCGCATCCGCGCTCCAGATCGTGTTCGCGCAGGCGCGGCCAGACGCGGTATAATTGCGCCAGCCGCCGGGATGGCTGCCCGTGACCGGCCCAGAACGCACTCTGCGGGCAAGCCCCGCCCGTCAGCCTCGTGCGCGAAGCCCCGGGTGTCTTCATGCCGGCGAGCATCTGACGCTGATTGGGAGGACACCATGGAAAAGCTGAGCATTCCGGCGCTGCGCCATGCCATCGAGAACCGGGACGGCGCGACCCTCGCTCGCTTCTACGCTGATGATGCCGTGCTCCGCATCGTCGATCAGCTGCATCCGCCGAGCGGCCCGATGGAAATCAAGGGCAGCAAGGCGATTGCCAAATATTTCGACGACGTCTGCGGGCGCGCGATGACGCATTCGGTCGATTTCGGCATCACCGAAGGCGAACGCCTCGCTTTCCTGGAGAACTGCACCTACCCCGATGGCAAGCGCGTCTGCTGCTCGGCGACCCTGGAACTGAAGAACGGAAAGATCGTGCGTGAGGTTGCCGTTCAGGCGTGGGATTCCTGACGCGCAGTCCCCCCCATCCTGGCGAGGCGCACCGCCGTATGGCCACGGCTCGGCCGGAGGCTCGGCATCACCAGCAGGCAATTGTCATAGGGCGTGCGGATATCCGTCGCGCCATCAATGGCGAGCAGCGTATTGCGCCGGCGGATCACCTGGCCGCCGCGGAACGGCTGCATGAAGGTGAAGCCGGAGGTCTTCGCGGTCACGACGCTCGTGACTTCCGCGAAAACGGGGCGCCTCGGCGGGAGGGGGGGCGGTAGCAGCGGCTCGTCCGCCCCGGCCATGTCGAGCGCCCTCAGCGTGCCGGCAATGGCCCCGAGCATGGTTTCCACGGTTTCCGGCTGCCAATGCTGTCCGGCCTCGACCAGATTGGCCGTCGGCTGGCCGCCTTTCGTCGCGAAACGCGCATAGTCGATCAGGCGGCGGCCATTATTGTGGCCCGGATCGGAAATGACGCATTCCGGCGTGCCGATCCGCTCGGCCAGCGCCCGGCCCTGCTCGGTCCCACCGCAGAGGATCAGCGGGTCGGAGGGCCAGAGCATGGAGTGCAGGTCGAGGAGCACATCGGCGGTGTCGATCAGCGGCCGCATCTCCCGCGCGCGGTCAAGCTCCACGGAATGGCGGGGCCCGTCCAGCACATCGGTATCCCAGACGCGATTGAGGTCTTCGTCGACATAGCGGGAGGCGACAGGGTCCACCGGGTCGAAACGGGCATAGGCGGCGAGATTGGCGAAGCCGAGGGTCACGCGCCCGCGCCGCGGGCTGAAGCCGCCGCGCAGCAGCCGGTCCAGCGCCACGGCGCCGGCAATCTCATTGCCGTGGATGAGGGAGACGAGGGCGAGATGCGGCCCGGGCTTGCCGCTGTCGCAGGTCGTGAAGCCGCGCAGGCCGGTATTGCCCGCGAGCCAGGGCGTGATATCGGGCGCCCCGAACCGGACCTCGAAGCGAGGCAAAGCCATGCTGGCGCTCGCCGGGGTCCGGACCGCGCTCATCTCCAGCCCCGCCCTGCCGTCTGGCGGGTAAAGCGGTCGCAGGCCGCCAACTCGCTCTCTGCGATCCATTCGTCCCCCTGACAGGCTTGGGGAATCGTCCCTGGCCCGCGTGCGATCGTCGCAATTCCAGCGTCGTGGTAAAGATCCCTCTTACTGTGCGCTGTGCCGCGGTCGCTTGTGGTCTTGAAGCCGGTCAGCTGCGCCCGTCGCGCAATCGTCGCGCGCGGCTCTGGCCGGGCAGACGCCGGGGCTGAAGACTGAGTTCTGGCTGATCTCAGAGTTTGCATGTCTGCCGCAATCCTATACCGGTCGGTGCGTGTGGCAACCGGGCAGCTCGTTGCCTGAGGCGAATGATGCTGGCGTTGACGTTATCTTCTGCACAGCCCACAAGGCGCGCATGTCGTTCATGGCGCCAAGATCTGACGTTTTCTCTGCCGGCGTGGCCCCCGCCAGCTGGATTCTCACCGAACCTTATGCAGGATTGCAGTCACAGGCATTGGGTTTGGCCGAGGCCGCCGGGCTTGCGCCCGTCACGCGGACGCTGCAGGCGCGCTTTCCCTGGAACTATATCGCGGCGGCGCACTGGCCCTGGCCCTTGAAGGCCGTGGGGGCTGACGCCCTTGCGGGCGAAACGCCCGGCATCATCCTGTCCTGCGGCGGCATGGCGGCAGCCGTCGGCGCGGCCCTGCGCGGCCCCGCGCATCGCGTGGTGCATATCCAGAACCCGCGCATGGCCTTTCAGAAATTTGATCTCATCATCGTCAACCGGCATGACGAAGTGACGGGCGACAATGTCATCGTCACCCGCACCGCGCTCCATCGCGTCACCCCGGCCCGCCTCGAAGAGGCAAGGGCCGCCTGGGCGCCGGTCTTCAGCGCTCTGCCGCGGCCGCTGGTCGCCGTGCTCGCCGGCGGCACCAATGGCCGGTTCCGGCTCGACGCGCCGGTGGCGCGCAGCCTGGCGCAGTCGCTCGCCGGCATGATGGAGGCTGACCGCGTCGGCCTCATGCTCACCCCGTCCCGCCGCACAGACCCGCAGGCGATCGCGGTCTTCCAGGACGTCTTGGGTCCACGCGGCGCCTATGTCTGGGACGGCGAGGGGGAAAATCCCTATTTCGGCATGCTGGCCTTGGCGGACATGATCGTCGTCACCATCGATTCGGTCTCCATGGTCTCGGAGGGAGCTGCGACGACAGCGCCGGTCATGGTGGCGCCGCTCCCCGGCCGGTCCCGCCGCATCGGCCTCTTCACGGAAGGCCTGATCGCGGATGGCAGGGTGCGGCGGTTCGAAGGCCGCTACGAGCACTGGCCTGTCGCCCCCATGGATGATACGGCCGCGGCGGCGCAGGAAATGCGCCGGCGGCTTGGCTTTTAACTGCGGCCCGGCTTCTAAGATTCGATTTGGAGAGAGTGGCGATGCTGGATATTCAGACCTTCGATGCCGTGAAGGGAGGCAACGTCCTTTACAAGGCGCTCGCCCACCCGCTGGCGGCCGAAGCCATGGCCGGGCTCGCGGCACGCCTCGGCGCGTCCGGCCCGGTCGGGCTGTTCGACCCCGATACGGTCGCGCCGCCGCTGCTCACCATGTATCCGGCGCTGCCTGTCACCGAACTCTTCGTCCAGGACGTGCGGCAGGTGGGGCAGGTGCGGGCAGGGCTCACCGCCCGGCCGATGACCGAGATCGGCGAAAGCGGGGTCAGGACCGTGCTCATCGCGGCCTTCGATGCCGAGCGCACGGTCGCCCTGCTGCGCGCCTTCCTGCCTGACAGCATCACGATCCTGAGCCTCGACGAGGTCAGGATCCCGGACGAGCGGCGGACAAACACCCGCCGCTATCTCGATCCGCTCAATTTCGCGGTCAATTACGGCTTCTTCCGCGATGAGAATGGTCTCTCGACCCGTCTCACCACGGCGAATTACTGGGCCGGATACGGCGCGCGCGCCGTGCGCTTCTTCCTCCGCCTCTTTGACCGCACCGGCGCGGTGATCGCCGAATGGAGCGAGCCCGCGCCCGCCACGGCCGGCGGCGTCGTGTTCGACAGCCGGGAGGTGCGGGCGCGCTTCGGCCTGCCCGCCTTCACCGGCCAGCTCTTCATCCATGCCGTGGGTGTGGCCGGGCATGATGTCGTGAAATATGCCGTTGATACGATCGGCTCGGGCGACGAGCAGAGCCTCTCCTGCACGCATGATGCCAATGCCTGGCCCTCGTCGCGCTATGCCGGCCTGCCGGCGCCGCGGCCGGATGAGCGGGTCATCCTCTGGGTCCAGAACAGCCATGGCTCGGCGATTCCGAAGGGTGGCATCGCGCTTGACCGCATGGGGGCCAACCAGCCGGTGCCGCTCGATGAGGAGATCGCACCCTTCGCGACGCGCGCCCTCGATGTCGCCGAACTGCTGCCGGGCCTTGAATGGCCGGCGCAGGTCGAGGTGCGGGCCGGCCGCCATGTCGTCCGCCCGCGCTATGAGGTCATCCGCCACGGCCGCACGCGCATCGCGCACATGAATGTGGAGCGCGAGAATCTGCCCGCCGACCCCGGCATCAAGACCTTGGCCCCGCAGATGGGCCGCGGCTTCCTGCTGCCTTTCCCGATCCTGCCGCGCAAGGAGTATCGCAGCCAGGTGCTGCCGACGCCGATGTCCGAGGCGGAGGAAAACCTGCCGCTCCGCGTCGAGGTCTTCGACCACGAGGGCAAAAAGGTCGCCGAGAAGTTTCTCGGGCTTCTCCCGCGTGACCACGCAACGATGGTCGATTTCGACGATCTCCTGCCCAGTGACGCCTTGCTGGAGAAAGGCGGGCATGCCGATCTCGTCTATGACTTCCGTGACGGCGGCGACGCCAACGGCTGGTTGCATGCGCTCATGCGCTATGAGCGGCGGGATGAGACGCATGCCGCCGAATCAAGTTTCGGCGCGCATATCTTCAATACGATGATGACATACAAGGGCGAGCCGCAGTCCTATTCGGGGCCGCCGCCGGGCCTGTCCACGCGGCTTTTCCTGAAGCTCGGCACAGATGGGCGGCATAGCTTCTCGCATCTCATCTATCCGGCCTCCGGGCCGTGGCATGAGCGGTCGGATACGCAGCTCCAGCTTCATGACGGCGATGGCGTCGTGATTGCGGAGTCAACCATCCATGTGGCGCGCTCGGGTTCCATGCTGGTGCGGCCCGATCTCATCTTCCCGGCGGCCGACATCGCAAAGGCGGGGCCGCGCGGCTACGTCATCATCCGCGACAAGACCTGCCGCCTCTTCGGCTATCATGGCCTCGTCGATGCGGACGGACGCTTCTCGCTCGACCATATGTTCGGCTTCTGAGGGGCGGCAGCGCCGTCGACCACGACCGTCATCCCCGGGCTTGTCCCGGGGATCCACCCCTCGACGCGGGCGTTCCGCCAACCGGTAGATCCGCGCAACCCGTGCGCGGATGACAACAGAGAGAGCGCCGGTTTGACGCCGCCGCCAAAAAGTTGACAGCTGTCAACTCGTGACTTTTCAAATACTTAACGGCTTGCGCCGGCCGTTCAAGGCATGACTTTTTGGAGAAGAGAGGGACTGGTGGGTGCGACAGGGATTGAACCTGTGACCCCCGCCGTGTGAAGGCGATGCTCTACCGCTGAGCTACGCACCCAGTCCGTCGCGGTGAGCCGTTCTCTAAGGGCATCTGCCCTGCGGGGCAAGCCCCCCGTGATGGGAGGGGTGTCACGGGCTTGTCTTGGCAGCCATGCCGCGTTGGCGCGGGCGGCCACCTCTGCTAGCCAGGGAGCCACATGGAGCATAAGGCCGGCCGTCGGCCATGCCTTGGGGAGTGAGTGAGGACATGGCCCATTCCGGCGTCGTCCGTTGGCAGAACAAGTCGATCGCCGCGAGCAGCGATTTCCGGGGCGTGATGGCGATGGGCCTGCCCGTCGCCGGGTTCTGGTTCGTCTGGCAGTTCCTGAGCCTCCCGGCTTTGCATGGGGTGGCCGCGTCCCTGCCGCCGCTGCTGCGATTCGCCCTCGACAAGGGGCGCTACATGCCGGATTTCGGTCTCATCATCGCGGGCTTCGCGGCCTTTCACTTCCAGCGCAGCCTGAGGCTCGAATGGAGCTGGGCGGTCGCGTCCAGGCTCTACCTCAGCCTCGTCGTGCCGGTCCTCGCCTATGGCGTGCTCGCCCTGGTCCTGTTCGAGGCGGGGGCCGCCGCCTTCGGCTATCACGCGGCCATGCCCTGGGCCGACCCGCTCTTCGCGCCGGTCTTCCGGATCATGGCGACGGTCGTGATCGCGCTCGTCCTGCTGCCGCCCTTGCTTTACTTCGCCTGGACAAGCATTCCCGACGCCTGCTGGGCGGGCATCGCGGTCTGCTTCGGCTTCTATGGCCTGAGCTTTCAGCTCGGGTTCCACCACCACCTGGCGCTTTGGCCGGTGATCGCGGTCTTTGACTTCGCCTTCGGCGTGTTCCTCTGCGGCTCGCTGTTCCGTGGCGTCGAGTTTCTCTCCGCGGTGCGGGGACACGCCATCATCCTCGGCTGGCTCGCGCTGGCGGCAGGCGCGATCCTGACGGGGCCGGGGCTGTTCTTCCTGGGCTTCGCCATGATCCTCAGCGGCATGGCGGTTGGCGAGCGCAGCTGGTACCTGGTGGGTGAGAAGGGGCTGGGCCGCTGGGCCCGCACGGCGTTCGCCATCGCGCTCGCGCAGCCGGCGGTGCTCGCCGCCTGGGCAGGCTCCGGGCACGTCTGGGCGGGCTCCGTCTGGTTGACCGTGCTGGTGCTCGCCATCGTCACCCAGCTGCTCGCCTGCCTGCTTTACATCGTCATCATCCCCTCGGCGCGCCGCCTCCTGCCCGCCGCGGCAATCCCGACCTGACAGGAAAGCTTTGACGGTCCTTTCTTTTTTGCTTTCACTACCCAAATGACTGAAGGGCGGCTCTGCCGCCAGCGTGCCATGCTTGGCCTGCGACCCCAGCAACCGAGAGGGATCACGATGCCCGAATTCGACTCTGAGACGGCGGACCAGGCAGGTCGCGTGGCCGAGGATGTCGCCGCGCTGAAGCGGGACGTGGCGGCGCTGATCGCCCAGATGAAGGAGCTCGCGATGCGGGGGGCAGGCCACTTCAGCCATGAGGCGGCGGACAGCATCTCCGACCATGCCTCGGATCTCTATGAGGCGGTTGCCGACACCGGTCGCCGCAGCGCCGACAAGCTGAGCGCCCAGGTCGAGGAGCGGCCGGTCACCAGCCTTCTGCTGGCCTTCGCGGCAGGGTTCATCTTCAGCAAAATCATCACGCGCTGAGTGGCGCCGCGCATGTCAGGCCCGCTGCAGCGGCTGCTGCGCATCGGCCTTGCGCTTGGCGTCAGGCCGGCCATGCTGGTCGATGAGGCAGCCTCGGCCCTGCGCCGGCTCATGGTTCTGCTCGCCTGCGTGATCCTTGCCATGGCTGTGCTGCTGCCGGCGCTGGGCTGCGCGGCGGCAGGCGTGTGGATCCTGGTCCAGCACCATCTGGGCCCGGTCTGGGCCGCCTTCATCACCGCGGGGGTGCTCGCCTTGGTCGCGGTCGTCGTGCTGCTGATCGGCCTGGCCGCGGCGCGGGGCGGCGGGCGGGAGAGGCGCGCAGCGCGAACGCCTGCCGTGGACAGCGATGCGGTCGCAGGGATCATGGAGGCCGCCGCTGCCGGGGCCGCGGTCGGGCGCGGCTTCTTCGCGCGCCACAAGGCGGCCTTCCTGCTCGGCGCCGCTGTCGCCGGCCTCGTCATGGGCCAGGATCTGTTCCGTGGCCGGCCGAAAAAGCCAGGGCACGATCCGAAGTAACCGGATGCCCGTCCCGTCGTATGACCCAAGGTGAAGCAGTCGGCGGGACTTGGCCGGACGGCCATTCCTCGCCAGCACAGCCACCCAGGGTTTCAAAATTTTCATGTAATATAGAGCGTGAGCGGCGTATTATCGCACACGGAGACGAGAGCAATCGTCCTTGTCGAGGCGCCGCTGGATTTACGGCTTCTTCACGCCTCGCAATCATCACTCAACGGTTACTGCCGCAGACGGGGTAATCGCCGGGTCGTGAAGAGACGAATTGCTGCTTGGGTTTTTATAAATGGTCAACTGAATTGACCATCTTCGCACAGAGGCAGCGCCTTGATGGGCTGCCTCCGAAGGAAAGGAGGCCTTGATGGCCCTCGGTACGATCAATATTGCACCGGAAGGAAATCTCTCCCGGTACCTGCAGGAAATCCGCAAATATCCGATGCTGACGGCGGAGGAAGAGCTGAACCTGTCCAAAGCCTGGCGCGACAACAATGACCTTGATGCCGCCCACAAGCTGGTCACTTCGCATCTTCGCCTCGTCGCCAAAATTGCCATGGGCTATCGCGGCTACGGCCTGCCGATTGGCGAGCTTGTCAGCGAAGGCAATGTCGGCATGATGCAGGCGGTGAAGCGCTTCGACCCGGATCGCGGCTTCCGCCTCGCCACTTACGCAATGTGGTGGATCCGTGCGGCAATTCAGGAATACATCCTGCATAGCTGGTCCCTCGTCAAAATGGGCACGACGGCGTCGCAGAAGAAGCTCTTCTTCAACCTGCGCCGCCTGAAGGGCCAGATGCAGGCGATTGACGACGGAGACCTCAAGCCCGAACAGGTCATGGAAATCGCCCGCGTGCTCGATGTGCCGGAGCAGGATGTGGTGAGCATGAACCGCCGCCTGGCGGCGCCCGACCATAGCCTGAACGCACCCGTCCGCGCCGATAGCGAGGGCGAGTGGCAGGATTGGCTGGTGGACGAACAGGACAGCCAGGAAGAGACGATTGCCGAGCGCGAGGAGATGAGCGACCGCAAGGTGCTTCTCGCCAACGCGCTCCAGACGCTGAACGAGCGCGAGCGCCATATCCTGATCGAGCGCCGGTTGAAGGATGAGGCGACCACGCTGGAAGACCTCTCGCAGCGCTATCGCATCTCGCGCGAGCGGGTGCGCCAGATCGAGGTCCGCGCCTTCGAAAAGCTGCAGAAGTCGATGAAGACGCAGATCGCCGACCGGCGCCAGCAGATCACGAAGACGGCCGAGGTCAGCCGCATCGCGGCCTGACCTCTGACGCCCGGCAATAGGGCGAAGGGGCCGGTCTTGGCCGGGACCGGCCCCTTTCTTGCGGGCCTACCGGTCCGCCGTGGCGGCCGCGGCAAGCCGCAGGGCCCGGCGGTCCTGCCGGCGGCGCTGCATGCGGCTCTCAAGCAAGAAGGCGCAGAGAATGGTGCCGAGCGCGAGCGTGCTCAGCGAGGCGCCAAGCCAGGGCAGGGCGCGGTAGGAGATGCCGGCCGAGACCAGAAGGCCGCCGCAGAAGGCACCCAGGGCGTTGCCGAGATTGAAGGCGCTTTGATTGAGCGTGGAGGCGAGGCTTGGTGCCGCCCGTGCCTGATCCACGACCCGCATCTGCAAGGGCGAGCCGACGCCGAAGGCCAGAGCCCCCCACAGCATCATGGTGATGACGGCGGGGACGGGGCTGACACTCGTCCAGGTGAACAGCGCCTGGACGATGATGAGGGCGCAGAGCGTCACGATGATCGCCGTCATGATCCGCCAATCGGCCGCCCGCCCGCCGGCGAGATTGCCGAGCGTGATGCCGACGCCGAAGAGCAGGAGGGCGATGCTGACGCCATGCGGGGAAATGCCGGTCACCTTCTCAAGCAGCGGCGTGATGTAGGTGAAGACCGAGAAGAGCGCGGCCGAGCAGAGCGCGCTCGTTCCCATGGCAAGCAGCACCTGCGGGTGGCCGATGGCCGCGAGTTCGCGCCTGAGGCGCATGCGCCGGCCCTGGCGTACCGCGGGCACCCAGAGAAGCAGCGCCGCGAAGGCAAGGACGCCGATGGCGCTGACTGCCCAGAAGGTCATGCGCCAGCCATAGGCCTGGCCCAGCAGGGTGCCGAGCGGCACGCCGAGCACATTGGCAAGCGTCAGCCCCGTGAACATCAGTGAGATCGCGACCGCGCGCTGATGCTTGGGCACGATGTCAGCCGCGACGACGGCGCCGATGCCGAAGAAGGTGCCGTGGGCAAGGGCGGTGAAGACCCGCGCCGCCATGAGGGTATCGTAGCTGCCGGCGATGGCGCAGAGCACATTGCCGAGCACGAAGATGGCCATCAAAGCGAGCAGCGATTGGCGGCGCGGAAAGCGCCCCATGAGCACGGCCATGATCGGCGAGCCGATGGTCACTGACAGCGCGTAGCCTGAGACGAGCTGACCCGCTTGAGGGATGGAGACCCCGAGGCTGCTGCCGATCTCGGGCAGCAGGCCCATGATGACGAATTCGGTCGTGCCGATGCCGAAGGCGGCGGCGGCGAGCGCCAGGAGGGCGGGGGACAGCTTCACTGTAAGGGACTCCGCAGATAACGCCGGCACCTAACGCAAATTGATGGCCAGATCGAGGCGATTTGTGCAGCTGCGAAAGGGCTGGCTAGATCCGCCTCTGTTCCGCGCCCGCGTCCCAGGACGTCAGCCCCCTGCGGTGCAGCCGGGCGAGGCGCAGGCTGAGCAGGCAGGCAGCGATGCCGATGACCGAGGCCACCGTGAAACACGCGACACCGGCCCGCGCCACCACGGCCGCGGGCACGCCCTCGGCGAGGCCGGCGCCATTGGCGGCAATGCCGCCGAGCGCCGCGCCGATGGCAAGCCCGGCGGAGAGGACGGAGGGCAGCATGGCGGAGGCGCGGTCGCGGTCGGCTTCCGCGGAGCCCGTCATGATCACCTGGCTCAGGACGCCCCAGCAGAAGCCGTAGCCGATGCCCGCCAATGCCTGGCCTGAGAGAAGCAGGGCGAGGCTGGGCCAAGCCATGCCCGGCCAGCCGAGCAGAAGGCCGCAGGCGATGAGCAGCGGACCGAGCCAGAGGCCGATGCGGGCACGGGCCAAGGCCAGGCGGCTCACAAGAAGGCCGACGATACCCCAGGCCGCGACCATGGTGGCGCCGAGGATGCTCGCCGTCAGCGGGTCATAGAACCAGAGCTTTTCCAGCAGCAGGATGAGATAGGTGCCGGGTCCGGCATGGGCCGAGGGCAGAAGCAGAACCACCCAGAAGGCGAGGCCGGCGGGCGTGCCGACGGAAAAGGCGCCGCGCGGCAGGAGGCGGTTCGGTGCGGCGAGGTCGAGGCGCACAACCCAGACCAGAATGAGGACGGCAGCCAATGTGCTGACGATGCGGGCGGGGAGGGCAGGCTCGATGGCGGCAAGGGAGAGCAGCAGGACGGCGCAGCAGACGCCGAGCACGCGGCGCACGGGGATGGGGTGCTCGGCCTCGGCCCTGCGGCCACCTTCGGGGATGACGGTCCAGACCAGGACCATGAAGAGCAGGATGGGCGGCACTTCCACCAGGAAGGCGGCGCGCCAGGAAATCGCCTCTGTCAGAAAGCCGCCGATGATGGGGCCTGCGAGCGAGCCGAAAGCCCAGATCGTGGCCTCGATCCCGAAGATGGCCGGGATCATGGCTGCGGGGAACACCTCGGGGATCAGGATGTAGCTGATGCCCGAGACAGTGCCTTCGCCGAGACCCTGCAAGACGCGGCCGCCGAGCAGGGTCCAGATATCGGGGGCTAGTCCGCAGGCGAGCGAACCCAGGAGATAGGCAGCGCCGGCCAATTGCAGGGCGGCGCCGGTGCCGAGGCGCCATTTGAGGGGGGATGCGAGGATGCCGGCGACGATCGCGGCGACGAGATAGAAGGTGAACCCCCAGCTCATCAGTGCGAGATGGCCGATCTCCTGCACCGCGGAGGGCATGCAGGCCGAGACCAGGAAGGCCGCAAAGGCATAAAGGGCTGAGCCCAGGCTGAAGGTCGCGAGATAGGCGCCATAGGGGCGGGCGAACAGCCGGCTCCAGGAAACGGTTTCGGCGCCCGTCGTCATGCCCGGGATCCGCGCCGTTACTCAGGCATCGACGCTGCTCGGCCGGCTGCGTGTCACGCGCGGCTTGCGCAGGCGTGGCGGGCGGCCCGGCCATTCGACGATATGGTGCTCCAGCGGCCCGGCATCGCGCTCATTGATGACGCGCCCGGCGGCAGAGGCGCCGGAGGACAGCACGGTCTCCGCCGTGCCGCTGATGAGCGGATGCCAGTCGGGCAGGTTCTTGCCTTCCGCCAGGAGCCGGTAGGCGCAGGAGGGGGGCAGCCAGTCGATATCCTTCAAGGCATCGGGGGTAAGCTGGACGCAGTCAGGCACGCGCTCGAACCGGTTGGCATAGTCCGTGCAGCGGCAGGTCCCGGTATCGAGCAGGCGGCAGGAGACATTGGTGAAAGAGAGGGCGTCCGTGTCCTCGTCCCGCAGCTTGTGAAGGCAGCAACGCCCGCAGCCGTCGCAGAGCAATTCCCATTCCGCCAGGGACATCTCCGCGAAGGTCTTGGTTTTCCAGAAGGGCAATGTCATCTGCCCCCTATATCAGAGCGGACGCGTTAAAGGGACTGCCAGGACAAGGTTTCAAGTAATGCTCCTGGCGCAATGATCGAGAGAAGCCTGGCGGTTGCCGCCCAATGATCGAAGCCGGCGCCGGGCACCGCGCCGAGAATGGCGCTGTCGATCTCGTCATAGTCCCGGCCGGCGGCGATGAGGTTGATCAGGGCAGCCTGGGCCGGGGGCAGGCCGGGGTTGTAGGCGGCATTCTCGACGGCGCTGCCGGTGACGAGCGTGCCGTCCGCCAGTTTCAGCAGAAGCGCCGAGGGGCAGCCGCTATAGGGCGTGTAGGCGCGCTCGCCGGCCGCTGTCAGGGCGCCGAGCATCGCGTCATCGGCGGCGGGCAATTCGTCCTCCGTGATCGCGAGGCTTTGGCGGCTTTGGGGGGCCGCGCCGGCCTGCCCGAGATCGGGCGGGCCGAAGCTGAAGGGCAGAAGCGCGGCCAGGCTCTGCCGGTCCCCGCCGGGGTCGAGGATGACGAGCGCCTCGCGACCCGCGAATTCGTTCATGAACTGCCGGCAATGGCCGCAGGGCCGGGCGGAGACTGCGATGCGCTGCAGGCGGACGCCCAGGTGATGGGCCCGGCAGAAGAGGAACTGCTCGGCATGGATGGTGTCAGCCGGCCCCGCGCCCGCGAATTCGACATTGGCGCCGAAGATGAGATCCCCGGTCCCGGCGGCAAGCCCGACCGCGCCGACGCGAAAGCCCGAGATCGGCGCCCTGGCGAGATCCTGCGCGACAGGCAGCAGGGCCAGCATCAGCGCGTCGGTATCCGCCACCCCCGCTTCGGCCAGCAGCGCGGGCAGGCGGGCCGCCGGGATGATGGCCCCGTTGCTGATGGACGCGGCGAGCAGCGCCGAGGTCCCCACCGTCAGGCCTCAGCCCGCCGCATTGGTCGCGGCGGGCGGGTGGGTCGCCCAGGTCTGGACCACGAAACCCGCGATATCGTCGGCGGCCATGCCCCAAAGCCTGCTCATGGTGCCGACGAGATTGGCGACGACGGGGCCGCCGTCCGGCGCCTCATGCGTGAGGCTGCGGGTTGCGAGCAGGTTCATGCTCTGGCCGTCCCGCAAGGCCACCTGCAGTTGCAGCACCATCTGGCCGTCCGGATCCGGGTCGAAGCGAAGCACGTTGATTTCGATGAGCAGATCGGCGTTGGCGCCGATGGAACCGCCGGAACCGATGACGGTGGAACCGTGCAGCCGCCCGGTAAGCTCCTGCACCATCGCGGCCTGCAGCATGTCCGCCAGCGGCTCCGCCCAGATATCGTTGCTGTGGATGTCGAGCTGGTAGCTCTGGGTGCTTTTCACGATGCCGGGGCGGTCGAGATAGCCGGGGATGCTGATCGTCCGCACCTCGACCGCCGGCGGGGCGCCGGCCTCGGAGACGCCCGGCACGGCGCCGATGCGGTAATAGTTCGGGTTGGGCGAGGCGCAGCCGCTGAGGCCGAGGCCTAACGGTGCGGCGCCCAGGACGAGGGATAGAAACTGTCGGCGTGGATAGGTCATTGTCCACCTGTCGCGTGGCCGCTGCGGCCGAGAATGAGAGCCTCGGGGTGACGGTCGAGGAAGTCGCTCAGATCCTTGATGGAGCGCAAGGCGCTATCCGCCTGGACCATGAGCTGCCCCAGGCTGCGCGAGAAATCGGAATTGCCGCCATAGCTGCGGTTCAACTGGTTGAGCGTCTGGCTTGTGCTGCGCAAGGTGGCGTCGAGGTTCGCCGTCATGACCGGAAGCTGCTTCAGCGTCGGCTGCAGGCCGCGATTGGTATTCGCCACCAGCTGCTGGACGCTGTCGAGCGTTGTGGAGAGCGAGGCCAGCGCCTTCTTCACCTGCTCGCCGCCCAGGGTATTGTTGGAGGTGACGAGAAGCTTGTTCAGGTTGTCGCCGATCTCCTGGAAGGGAATGGCGGAGAGCTTGGAGGTGATGGATTGCAGAGCGGCCATGGGATCTCCGCTGCCGCTCGCGTTTGGCATCACGATGGCGTCGCCTTCGCGGATCAGCGCGACATGGGGATCGCCGGTTTCGATCGTCAGCGCGATCTCCTTCTGACCGGTGATGATATTGCTGCTGGCAATGGAGACGCGCAGCCCCTCATCCACCATGTGCTGCAGCACGGTCATGGGGTCGAGCGTTTGCGGGAATTCGTCGCTGCTGAAAACGCGTTCCGGCTGCAGCTCCATGGCGATGCGGACCTTGGCCGTGCCGGCCTTCGGATCGATGAGCAGCTTGACGCCGGTGACCTCGCCCACCTGCATGCCGAAGATCGTGACGGGCGTGCCGTGGCCTATGCCGGCGACCGAAGTCTGGAAATAAGCGACCACAGGCACTTTTTGCTGGTAGCCCGCGGAATTCGCATCCTCCTCGCTGTTGTAAAGAGGGAAGGTCGCATTGTTCGGGCTCGGCGCCGCGTTGATCGCGTCAGAGGGCAGGTCGAAGGTCACACCGCCGGCAAGGAGGGCTTCGAGGCTCTGCACCTCGACATGGAAGCCACCATTCTGGAAGCCGAGTGTCAGGCCGGAGGAATTCCAGAAATGGCTCTCCGGCCTGACGAGCTTGTTATAAGGCGCGCGGACGAAGATGTTGATGGTGACGGGGCCGATGCCGTCTCCGAGGTCATAGCCCAGCACCTCGCCGACGACGACGTCGCGGTAGAAGACCGGAGAGCCGGTGGAGAGCGAGCCCACGCCGTCAGCACGCAGGACATAGGTGCTGCCGGGCACGTCCGAGCGGACGCCTGGTGGCTCCTCAAGCCCCTTGAAATGCGTTTCGTAACGGCCGCCGGCCGCGCCGGGGTCGATGCCGATGAAGGCGCCGGAGACCAGCGTATCGAGCCCCGAGAGGTTGGTGACGGAGAGGCGGGGCCGCACGACCCAGAAACGCGCATGGCTGGTGAGGAAGCGCGTGCCGAGACTGTTCATGCGCACGCGGACCACGACTGTGTTGTTGTCCGGGCTGAGATCGATGCTTTCAACCGTGCCGAGCGTGACCGCCTTGTATTTGATCTGCGTCTGCCCGACCGCCAGGCCCTGGGCGGTGTCGAAAGTGATGGTGATCAGGGGCCCCTGTTCCATGATCGTGCGATAGCCGAGATAGATCGCGATCACGGCCGCGATGATCGGAATGACCCAGACGAAGGAAAAGCGGCGGTGGCGGATATGCGCCGCCGGGGGCGGCATGGCCGGTTGCGCCGGCCCTTCGTCGATGCGCGGCGGATAGTCAGGGTCTGTCATGCAGGGGCATCCTTGGCGCCGGCGCCGCTGGCAGCAGGACCGGCCACGGGCGAGACAGGGGAAACCGGGCTTGCGGCTTGTGCCGCCGCGCGGCTGCGGCCGGCATCCCACATCGTGCGGGGATCGAAGGTGATGGCGGCAAACATGGTCAGCACCACGACCGCGGCGAAGCATGGCGCGCCAATCGAGGCCTTGATTTGCGCGAACTGGTCGAAGCGGACCAGGGCGACGAGGATCGAAATCATGAAGACGTCGATCATCGACCAGCGGCCGACGAAATCAATGATGCGGAAGGCCCGCGTGCGGCCGCGCAGCTGTGTCGGCCGTCCGCGCTGCGTCTGGATGAGCAGGAAGCCGAGGGTCACGAGCTTGGCCAGGGGAATGGTGATCGAGGCGAGGAAGACAAGGGCGGCCAGCGGCCAGAGCCCGTAATCGAGCAGCTCCTTGATGCCGGCGAGAATCGTGAAGTTCTGCGTCTGGGCGAGCTGGGTGATGGTCATCACCGGATAGATGTTCGCGGGCAGATAGAGGCAGAGCGCTGCGATCACGAGGGCCCAGGTGCGGGCCGTGCTCTCCTTCTTGCGCGGATAGAGGACCGTGCCGCAGCGCCGGCAAGGATCGCCGGCCGGGGCATGATTGACGAGATGGCAGGTGTGGCAGCCGATAACGCTGGCGAATGCCTGCTCCTGCTGGGCGGGCGTCGGCCCGAGCGGGGCCTCGGGATGGCGGCGGAGATACCGCGCATTCGGCTTCGAGGTCGGCGCGCTCCAGCGCCCGCCACACCGCTTCGTGGTCGAGCGCGCCATCGGCGGCCGCCATCGAGACCATGAGACCGATCAAGGCATAAAGCGACGTGTCGAGATTGACATGGGCAATGGCGGTCAATCGCGTATAGGCGACCAGGAAGCCGAGCAGATAGACGTCGACCATCGACCAGGGCGTGATGCGGTGGTACCAGCGGAACAAGGCGATGGAGAGGCGCGGCGGGACAAGCCGGGTCTCGAGGCCGAGCAGCGTCGTCAGCATGATGCCGAGCTTGATGCCGGGGAAGACGGCGGTCAGGCCCATGACGAGCAGCCCGAGCACGAGATAGCCCTGGCCCATCAGCGAATTCCGGGCCGGTTTCCAGCCGGGCGAGCTGAAAGCGGCCATAGGCCGAAATTTCCAGGAAGGGAGCGGCCAGGGCAAAAGCATAGAAGAGGGCCGCCGACAGGCCGCAGGCAATGGGAAAGCTGAACGGTGCCCGCCCCATGCGCCAGAGCCTCTTGTGGCAGCGCGGGCATTCCGCCACCAGCCCCGGTTCCATATCCGGCAGCGCGGATACAAGGCCGCAATCGGGACATTCGCGCCAATGATCCAGCCGGTATGCCGCACGCGCTTCGGCTAGATCGTGCTCGGCCATGCGGGTCCTTCTGTGGTCAGCAGGGGCTGCTCCCTTGGGGCTTGGACGACAGGTTCGACAGGTCGCGGCGGAGGGCGAATGACGTGCCGACCTGGCAGACCTGCCGCCCCACCATATGGGACTAACTCTTGTGACGGGGAGGCCGCGCCGTCAATGCGTGCGGTGAAGAAGAACTGACCGTTCGGTCAGCGTGGCGTCCGCGGACGGCGGATGGTGGGCGCCACGCGGCTGAAAACAGCCACGCTCTCAAGACGGCTCGACCAGAGGAACTGGTCAACCGGCGTGGCTGCCGACAAGACGAAACCGGCGCGCCTGAGGACGGCCGCATCGCGCGCCAGGGCCTGGGGATTGCAACTGACGTAGATGACGCGGGTGACGGCCGAGGCCGCGATCGCCTCCACCTGCGGCAGGGCACCGCCGAAGGGCGGGTCCAGGACCACGGCGGCGGCGTCCTTGAACTCGGGCGGCAACAGCGGCTGGCGCATCAGATCCCGCTTATGGGCCATCACCGGGCCATGCAGGGCGGCGTCCGAAATGCCTTTCTGCAAGGCCGCGGCGGCGGCGGCATCGCCCTCATAGGCGATGACACGGGCCCGGGCCGCGAGCGCGAAGGTGAGCGTGCCGCAGCCGGCGTGCAGCTCGATGATCCGGTCCTTCGACTTCAGCTTGTCCGGCAATCCGGCGAGCACCGCCGCGATGATGGCGGCCTCGCCCTCAGGGCTTGCCTGAAGAAAGGCGCCGGGCGGCGGCGCGACCTGGGCACCGGAAAAAGCGATCGTCACCGGCCCGAGCTGGGCGGCGACTTCGACCACGCCGTCGGGGCCGGCCGAGGCGATGCGGGGAATTGCATGCTCGGCGGCGAAGGCCGCGAGCAGCCGGCGATCCCCGGCCGAAAGGTCGGCATCGGTGCGAAAGAGGAGATCAAGCCCGCTGTCGAGCAGATTGACGGCGAGGCTTGCGTCGCGGTGGATGGCCTGGAAGCGTGGCACGAGCATGCGCAGCGCGGGCAGCAGGGCCGTGATCGCGGGCGCGGCGACGAGGCAGGTGTCAATCGGCACGATCGTCTCGGCCCGCACCTGGTGAAAGCCGATGGACGCGATGCCGGCCTGCTTGCGAATCGCGAGGTCGACGCGACGGCGGCTGCGCGGCGGGGCGGTGCGAATCGCCTCGGGCTTCGGATCGTCAAAGCCCGCATGCTTCAGCGCCTGGATCAGCACGCCGGTTTTCCAGCGCGCGATGGCTTCGTCCTGCCAGTGCTGCAGGCTGCAACCGCCGCAGGCGCCGAAATGCGGGCAGGGCGGTTCCACCCGTTCAGGGCTTGGCTCCAGGATGGTTTCGGCGAGGCCCGCGACGCCCTGGCCGCGGCGCGCCAAAGGCCGGGCCTCCACCGTTTCACCGGGCAGGGTGAAGGCGAGAAACAGCGGGCGCCCATCCGGCATGCGGGAGAGACCGTCGCCATCGGCGCCGATTCCCTGAATGCGGGCGGTGAAGGTCGGCGCGTCGGGCGCGATGCTCATCACAGCTGCGTCAGCGAAGACACGGGTGACCGTGCCTCAGCCGTTATCCTCAGGCGCATCGCTGCCGGCGGCATCCTCATTGGCCACGAAGCCAGGCGCGTCGACGCTCGCGACCCCTGAGCCGCGGCGGCGGATGAGCATGAAGGCCGGAACATCATCCCCGAAGCCGAGCACCGGGGCGCCGGGATCGCGGTCGCGATCCTGCTGGCCGCGACCGGAGGCGCTGCGACCGGCAGAGGCGGCGCGCGGTTTTTCCTCGCCACGCTCGGGGCGGCTCCGCGCCTCGGCCGGGGCGCGATCCGGCTTGGTGTCAGCCGCGCTCGGCTGATCCTTGGCTTTCTGGCGGCCCTTGCCGGCCGCCTGGGTGGCGTCCTGCTGTTCGGCCGGCGCCGGTGCCGGCGCCGGTTTCGCCCCGCGCTTGTCCTTCGGACGTCCGCGCCCGCGGCGGCCACGATCCTCGCTCGCCTCGGCCCAGTCGAGCAGATCGAAACCTTCGACCGCGATACGCGGGATGTCCTTGCCGGTCAGCTTGACGATGGCGGCGATCGCCTCCTGCTGGTCCGGCGTGGCCAGGGTGAAGGCATGGCCCTCGCGGCCGGCACGGCCGGTGCGGCCGATGCGGTGGACATAGTCCTCGGAGTGATGGGGAACGTCGAAATTGAAGACGTGGGAGAGGCCACCGATATCGATGCCGCGGGCCGCGACATCGCTGCAGACGAGAAGCTGCAACTCGCCGCCGCGGAATTTTTCGAGCGTCGCGAAGCGCGCGGGCTGCGGCATGTCGCCATGCAGCGCGCCGACGCTGAAGCCGTGGCGCTGAAGCGACTTGTAGAGAATATCGACGTCGCGCTTGCGGTTGCAGAAAATGAGCGCGGTCTGGACCTGCTCATTCCGGATGAGCTGGCGGAGCGCACGGCGCTTGTCCTGCTCATCGACCAGGACCAGGCCCGTGATGATGGTGGTGGCGAGCGTGGACGGAGCGGCCGTCTTGATCTCTTTCGGATTCTGCAAAAAGGCATCCGCGAGGCGGCGGATTTCCTTGGCCATGGTGGCGCTGAAGAGGAGCGTCTGGCGGGTCATCGGCAGAAGGGAGACGATGCGCTCGACATCAGGGATGAAGCCCATGTCGAGCATGCGGTCGGCTTCGTCCACCACCAGGATGCGGGTATCGGTGAGCAGCAGGCCGCCGCGGTCGAACAAGTCAAGCAGGCGGCCCGGCGTCGCGATGAGCACATCGACCCCGCGCATCAGGACTTCCTTCTGATCGGCGAGGCTTTCGCCGCCGATCAGAAGCGCGTGGTTCAGGCGCAGATGCTTGCCGTAGAGCAGGAAATTCTCGGCCACCTGGAGCGCGAGTTCGCGCGTCGGCTCCAGGATGAGGCTGCGCGGCATGCGGGCGCGGGCGCGGGATCCGGCAAGGATCTCCATCATCGGCAAGGTGAAGCTCGCCGTTTTGCCGGTGCCGGTCTGGGCGACGCCGAGCACGTCACGTCCCTGCAGCACAACCGGGATCGCCTGTTCCTGAATGGGCGTCGGGTGGACATAGCCCTTTTCGGAAATCGCGCGCAGCAGCTCTGGTGAGAGGCCAAGGTCGGCGAAGGTTGTGCGCGGGGGCGCGGGATCGGCAGGCAAGGGGAGATCCCCCTCCGCCACCGGTGCGCTGCCATCCAAGGGCGGTTCGACTGCCGCGACGATGGCTGTATCGCTTGTGGCGGGAGCGGCCGCCTGAAGGTCTGCGTCTAACGGAGAGACTGCGTGAAGAGTCAAGGAGGATTTGATCCTGTGGTGGTCTTGCATCGCTATAGGCCGATGCCGGATGCTCCGGCGCCGGTGACGGGATGACGCGGAAAAAGCCGCAACGCCGACAAAAGCGGATCGCCGCCGCGAATCAGCCGGTCACGTTGCAGCGCCGTATCACCGGCCTTGCGTAGAAAAGTCAATGTTTTTCCTGGCATGGCCGCCAGACGGCCAAAGCCTGCCCGGCATTTCAACGTGCTGCCTGGAGGTCCCGCCCGGAATTGAACCGGGGTTCACGGATTTGCAGTCCGTTGCATCACCACTCTGCCACGGGACCATGGCGCGTCTTCCGCGGCTTATCCATTCCGGCGGGCCGTAGGTCAAGCCCGACTGTCACTGGTCTCTCATGGCCTGCCAGCTTGGCGCCCGTGATCGAGCCCGCTATGTTGCCCCGCACCGGACTTGGAATAGGGTAGAGAGTATGGCGAGCGCGGCACCTTCTTTCGCGACTGCACGGCAGTCCATGGTGGATAGTCAGCTTCGTCCAACCAAGGTCACGCATGCCGCGGTTCTTGAGGCGATGCGCCGGATTCCGCGCGAAATCTTCCTCGCCCGGGAGCTGGCGCCGCTGGCCTATGCGGACCAGGACGTCGCCCTCGGCCACGGCCGCTTCCTCATGGCGCCGCTCGCCTTCGCCCGCCTGGCACAGTTGCTGGCCCCCGTGGAGGGCGAGCGCATCCTCGTCGTCGGCTCGGGCGTCGGCTATGGCGCGGCCGTGCTGGCCGCCTGCGGGGCGCGCGTGACCGCGCTCGATTCGGATGAGCGGCTGCTGGCCGTTGGCCGGGCCGCGCATCAGGAACTCGGGCTTGGCATCACGAGCCAACTCGGCGATCCGTCGGTCGGACTGCCGGGCGTGCAGGCCTGGGACGGTATTTTGATCGAGGGCATGATCCCGGCTGTGCCGGCCGCATTCGCGACCCAGCTCAAGCCCGCTAGCGGCCGCCTGGTCACGATCCGCGCTGCGCAGGCGGTGCATGGCGCACTGGCGACCGGCGTTGCCGTCATCGGCGAAAGACAAGGCGAGCGCCTCTCCCTGATGCCCGCCTTCGACTGCGTGACCGCGCCACTGGCCGGTTTCGCGAAGGCGCCGGAGTTCGAGTTCTGACCACGAAAGACTGCTGACCCATGGGCGGCCGCCGCCGCCCGCAGGATAACGACCGGTTTGGCCCAACCGTTTGGCCTTGATCTTGTTGGAATTTGCGGAAAGGGCGCTTTGCCTCCGGCCGCCCTTCAGGCATGGTGCAACCTGCCAAGGGTTGGTTCTGCCAGCCAGATTGCCGTTTAGTCTCAGTTAAGATGGTATCCTTGCCCCGGCAAGGCCGTGTCGAAGATTGGAATGGGGTTCATGGTTTCACGCATTGGCATTCTGATCGGCCTCGGTGTTCTGAGCGCGGCCACACCTGCCGCCGCGCAGACCTTGTCGGACGCATTGGCTGCGGCCTACGCCAACAACCCGACGCTTCAGTCGGAACGCGCCAATTTGCGGGCAACGGATGAATACGTGCCGACCGCGCTCGCGGGCTGGCGGCCGACGGTGACGCTGTCCGGCACGGCCGGCTACACGCAGGGCAATACGACGGCGCCGGAGACCACGTTCCTTGGGCAAACGATCTCCACGACGACGTCCCAGAACCGCGATGTCGGCTCGGTCGAGGCGCAGATCTCCGAAACCATCTACAATGGCGGCGGAACCAAGGCGGCGGTCTCTCAGGCCAAGAATAAGGTCATGGCCGAGCGCGCCAATCTCATCAACATCGAGCAGCAGGTCTTCGGCAACGTCGTCCAGACGTATGTGACGGTCATCGAAAACCAGCAGCTTCTGGCGCTGGCCATCAACAACGCCGATGTGCTGAAGGAACAGCTGAAGGCCACGCAGGACCGCTTCGCGGTTGGTGAAATCACCCGCACGGACGTGGCCCAGAGCGAAAGCGCGCTCGCCCAGGCGGAGGCCGAGGTGCAGACGGCCCAGGGTAACCTTGAGACCTCGCGTGCCCAGTTTCGCGCCGTCATCGGTTTGGAGCCGGCGCATCTGACCCCGCCGCAGCCGCTTGCGCTGCGAATCCAGAACCAGAACCAGGCCGCGAGGATCGCCGCGGTGAACAACCCGGCCGTCGTGCAGGCGCAGTACACCCAGGCCGCCTCCGCCGACGGTGTCGATCTCGCCTGGAGCAAGCTGATGCCGCAGCTGTCGGTGCAGGGGCTGCTTTACAAGCAGATCAACCAGGCGCAGGCGAACTACACGTCAAACGGCGCCGAGGTGCTGGCGTCGCTCAGCGTGCCGATCTACCAGGGCGGCGCGGAATACGCGGCGATCAGGCAGGCGGTGCAGGAGCGTGAATACTCCGTCCAGCAGGTCGATTTGCAGCGCCGGACGGCTATTCAGGATGCGGAACAATACTGGGAGACGCTGGTGGCGTCGCGCGCCACCATCGTCAGCACGCGGGCGGAAATCGCCGCCAACCAGATCGCGCTCGACGGCACGGAGCGTGAGGCCATCGTCGGCAGCCGCACGACGCTTGACGTTCTGAACGCCCAGCAGCTGCTGTTGCAGTCCCAGGTGACTCTGGTGCAGAACCTCGCGAGCGTTGTCATCGCGTCCTACAATGTCGCGGCGTCCATGGGGCAGCTGACGGCGCGTGACGTCGGCCTGCATGTGCCGCTTTACGATGACAACGCCTATTATAATGCCGTGAAGAATGCCTGGGTCGGTACGGGTGATCCAACCGCGAACACGGTTGGCAATGCGAACGGCAGCCCGTCGGACAACCTGAGCAACGACAACCAGTGACCGCCGCGGCGGCGCTATCCGACGGGAGAGCCGAACGCCATGACCCCCGCAGAGGATCGGAGTCCGGATAAAGAACAGTCCATGGATGACATCCTTGCCTCCATCCGGCGCATCATGCTGGATGAGCAGGCAAGGCTGAACGAGACGGGGCCGGCGGAGACCCCGGACCGGATAGCGGCGCCGGACGCCCTCGTTTTTCCGCGTCGTGCGCCCGCGCAGGCCGCGGAACCGGCCCCGGTGCTCATTCTCGACGACAGCATGGCTGTGCAGTCCGCGACTGGGCCGTCCGCGATTGTTCAGTCCGCGATTGTGCAGTCCGTTTCTGTCCCGGAGGCGGAAGACCGCCCCGATGCGACTCCGGTCCCGGAGGGGGCGGCAGATGCGCCTGCTGCCGTCAGCCAGGATCCGTCAACAAGCGAGGGGGCAAAGATGGCCGAGGAGCCGGCGCCGGCGAACGCTGCGGTTTCCCATGCGGTCATCACGCCCATGACGGCTCAGGCTCTGGAGGAGATCCTCGCCCCCGCGGCCGCCGCTGCTGCAGCCGCCTCTGTCGATGCACTGTTGCGCCGGCTGCAGGAGGAACGGCAGGCGCTGCTGCAGCCGGCCTCCTCCTCGGTGTCGATCGAGGATTTCGTGCGCGGGGAATTGCGGCCGCTCCTGAAAAGCTGGCTGGACGAGCATCTGCCGTCGATGGTGGAGCGCCTGGTCCGTGCCGAGCTTGCGCGCCTGACGCTGCGCCACGGCGGCTAGCGGCCCGCAGTTAGCCCCCGGCGGGTAAGGCGGTTCCGGTCAGCCGCTCATGGCGGTTATCGAGGCCGGCGGATAGGGTCGAACCCACGGCTCCGAACTGTCCACCACGATCACCGCCACGCCTGCCAGTGGTGTCGGCGTCAGATACGGGGACAGGAGGGCACGGTACCCGGCATCGGTTTCCGCCAGGGTCTCGATATCGGCGTCGATGATGCCGTGGCGGTCCAGAAATTGATTGAGCGCCGCAGGGATGCGGATGCAGCCTTCCGAATCGGCGCGGCCCAGGCGCTCTGCCAGAACTGCCGGATCGGTGGCGTGCATTTCGACCCGCACCTCGATCATGGCACCCGGCGTCCGCCAGTCATCGCTTGTCTGCCAGCCGAAATCCCAGACGCGCATACCCTTCACGCCGAGGCCGCGGATATGGTTCTCGTTATAGGTGCCCTGGGCGCGATAGCCGAGTTCGGCCCCATCGTTGAGCAGGACGCCAACCGGTGTCCTGAAATGTTCCTTTCGTCCGGGCCTGCCGGTTGAAACCGGGCGCGTGCCGAGGATCTCCCAATCGTTGTCGGGACGGGCCAGGGTGACCGACAGCGTCTGGCCGGCGATGGCGCGGTCGACAATGAGCAGGAGCTGCGGGCGGCGGACGAAGAAGTGCCCGGCGGCGGCCATGCCCTGGGCGAGGGTGATGAGGGTCCGGGCCTGGGCCGGGCTGAGCGCAATGGCGTGAGGTACTTCCGCGGCCATCGCTTCACGAATGAGGCTGGCATTGGCCTCGACCACAGCGGGGGCGAGGGAGGCTTGCGCATCATTGCCGGGCGGGGCCGCATAGCGCGCCGCGATGACAGGCGCGCCTTCGGGGCGGCGCGGCGTGGCCATGCTCTGCACCTCGGCGCCGCCGCCCACGAGAACCGGGGCCGTTGGCGCGGCGTTGGGCGCGGGCGGCGGCGGCAGAGCGGGGGGCGTGACCAGAGCCGGCGCCTCCAGGCTCCGCGGGCCGAAAACTGAATCGATGACATTGTTGGTGGACGGGAGGGTGATGGCGTCCCCCGCGCCGTCACAGCCGGCGAGGCTCAAAACCAGAAGCAGGGGCGGGACCAGGACGGTGCCAGCGCAACGCCAACGGGAGGGGCGAGGAGCCATGACGTGCAAACATCCTCTGCGAAACATTTGACGCAGAAGGATTTAAGCACGATGACATTAACGATTGGCAATGTTTCTGCGTGAAACTCAGGCGGGCAAGCTCACGTTTTCGGCATCGCCCAGGGCGAGCGCGGCGAGGGGCCAACGCGGCTGCGGCCGCTGATCGAGCCCCTCCTCGGCCAGTCCTGCTTGCAGTCTTTCGAGCGCCGCCCAGCCGATCATGACGGCATTGTCCCCGCAATAGCGGAGCGGCGGTGCCGCGAGCGGAATGCCGTGCCGGCGCGCGACCGCTTCGAGCGCGGAGCGGATGGGCTGATTGGCGGCAACACCGCCAGCAACGACCAGTGCCGCTGCCTGCGGCAGCGCCGCCAGGGCATGCGTTGCCCGATCGGCCAGGACATCGACGACCGCGGCCTGGAAACTCGCGGCGATATCCGCGGCCCGGCTAGCTTCGATCGCACCGGGCGGCAAGCCGCCGACGAGCTGCGCGACCGCGGTCTTCAGCCCCGAAAAGCTGAAGTCGCAGCCCGGCCGGCCGAGCAGCGGGCGCGGAAAGGGGAAACGATCCGGATTTCCCTGCGCGGCAAGACGCTCGATGCCGGGGCCGCCCGGCAGCGGCAGGCCGAGGAGCTTGGCGACCTTGTCGAAGGCCTCGCCCACGGCGTCGTCGATCGTGCCGCCAAGGCGCCGGTAGCGGCCGACACCCTCCACGGCGACGCATTGGCAATGCCCGCCCGAGAGGAGAAGCAGCAGGTAAGGAAAGGGGAGACCGCCCGGCACCAGCCCCGGCAGTCGCGCCGACAGGGCATGGCCTTCCAGGTGATTGACGGCGATGAAGGGTTTGCCGGCCGCCAGGGCGAGACCCTTGGCCAGGCCTGCGCCGACCAGAAGCCCGCCGATCAGGCCGGGGCCGGTTGTCGCGGCAATGGCCGAGAGATCCGCCGGCTGCAGATCCGCTTGCCGCAGCGCATGCCCGACCATGCCCGGCAGATGGGCCAGATGCGCGCGGGCCGCGATTTCCGGCACCACGCCGCCAAAGGGCGCATGATCGCCGAATTGGCTCAGCACATGCTCGCCGATGACACGGCCGTCAGGCGCCAGAATGGCGACGGCGGTCTCGTCGCAGGA
Organism: uncultured Alphaproteobacteria bacterium; assembly: GCA_963834475.1. GTDB lineage: Bacteria > Pseudomonadota > Alphaproteobacteria > Acetobacterales > Acetobacteraceae > Acidisoma. The sequence continues at coordinate 479,263 of CAWIBZ010000007.1, forward strand.
AGTCTCGATCGCGAGAACAGGCGCCGCCGGCTGTTCGCCGGAGGCAAGGCGGAGATGCACGGTAATAACCTTCTCTTCGGTCAGGTCTGGCATTATCAGGCGCTCATGAAGTCCCCAGACGTTTTATCGCATGAACCGCGCGTAAAACCCCACCGCCGCACGCTGCCCCTGCGTGTCGGTACACGCGGATCTCCGCTCGCGCTGGCCCAGACCAGGGCCTTCCAGTCCCAGCTCAGCCGCTTCTGCCCGGTGCTGGATGCGATGAATGTGTTCGAAGAGCACATCATCATGACCTCGGGCGATCGCATTCTCGACAAGCGGCTTGCCGAAGTGGGCGGCAAGGGACTGTTTGCAAAAGAAATTCACGAAGCACTGGCCGATGGGCGGATCGATTTCGCGGTCCATAGCCTGAAGGATCTGGAGACCGAGCTTCCGCCCGGCATCGTCCTCGCCTGCACGCTGAAGCGGGAAGACGCGCGCGACGTCCTGATCCTGGGCGCGGATGTGCCGAAGCCGGACGCCGCAGCCCCCTTTGCCACGCTGCCCCAGGGCGCGGTGATCGGCTCCGCCTCCGTCCGCCGGCAGGCGCAGCTTCTCCATCTCCGCCCGGACCTGACGGTGCGCATCATCCGCGGCAATGTCCAGACCCGGCTGGGCCGCGTGAAATCCGGCGAATTCGACGGCAGCCTGCTGGCCCTGGCCGGCTTGCGCCGGCTCGGCCTGGCCGAGGAGGCCTCCGCGATCATCGAGCCCGAGATCATGGTGCCGGCGGCCGGGCAGGGCATTGTCGGCGTGACCGTGCGGGCGGATGACGTCGAACTGCGCGAACTCCTCTCTGCCATCGAAGACCCGGAGGCCCGGGCGGTTTCCCTCGCCGAGCGCGGCTTGCTTGCCGCGCTCGATGGCTCCTGCCGGACGCCCATCGGCGGCTATGCGCGCCTTCACGACGGTGAATTGCACCTGATCGGCCTCGTGGCCCGTGAGGACGGGTCCTTCCTCCTGAAATCGGAGATCCGCGGCAATCCGCGCGAAGCGGAGGCCCTGGGCCGAGCCCTGGGCGATGAGCTGCGCGGCCAGTCCCCTGCCGATATCTTTCTCGACTAGACGCGGCTCGGCGCCGATGGCCATGCCGGTTCTCGTGACAAGGCCTGAACCGGGCGCCAGTGCGACCGGCGCGCGCCTCGCGGCCCGCGGATTCCGGCCTGTCTTGGCGCCGCTGCTGACCGTCGAGATTCTTCCGCACCCGCTGCCTGCCGCGGAGAGGCTGCGCGCCGTCGTGATTGCCAGCCAACAGGCGATCCCGGCCTTGCCGGCTGCCTATGACGCGCTGCCGCTCTACGCCGTGGGCGATGCGACAGCGGCCGCCGCCCGCGCAAGGGGTTTCACCCAAGTTATGAGCGCTTCCGGAAATGCCGTTGATCTTGCAGCATTAATTTCGCGCGAACTCCCCAAGGGCGGCCGGCCGCTTCTGCTCGCGGCGGGAGCTCGGCCAGGGAGATCAGTTGAAAGAAATGCTGCAAGCCTATGGATTTGAAGTAATAAGAGATGAAGTCTACGCCGCTCGGCCAGTCACCCGCCTGCCGCTATCGGCAAATCAGCTACTGCAGGGTGACGAGTCCGGTTGGACCTTGCTCTTTTCGCGGGAAACCGCACTTTGCTTTCGACGCCTCTGCCACGCCGCCAACCTTTCGGCGCGTCTCGCCCGGTTTCGGCTTGCGGCCATCAGCGCGCCGGTCGCAGATGCCGTGCGGGACTTGCCCTGGGCGGCGGTCCACGTGGCAATGGAGCCCAACGAGACAGCGGTACTGGCCCTTCTGAATGAGTGACGAGACCGACACGACCAAGCAGCCTGAGGCGGAAGCGGCCAGCGCGGCCGCGTCACCAGGCGGGCCTGCGCCCGGAGTGGTGGCGCCCGGCGGCGCGGTGCCGCCGGGCCATGCCCGTCGCCGGACAGGGGACAAGCTCCTGCCGCTGCTGACGCTCGCCGGCTTCATCATCCTCGGCGGCGGACTGGCCTATGTCTGGACGCGCCCGACACCCATGCCGCCCATGCCGCCGATTCCGCCCGATCAAAGCGGCATTGTCGCGGCGCTGAAATCCGAGGTCGGCTCGCTGCAATCCTCTCTTTATGCGTTGGATATGCGCGAGCAGGCGGATGTGGCCGCATTGCACGCGGCCATTGCCGCGATCCCGATGAATCCGAGCGGGCCGGGCAGTTCCGCGCCTCGGCAGGCGGCACCGCAGCCGGGCGCACCGCAGCCGGGGGCGCCCCTGCCCACCGCATCCGACGCCGCGATCGCCGACCTCAGGGCGCAAATCGACGCGCTCAGGACCGCGCAATCCATGCAGGTGCAGGCGGCGCAGTCGCTTCCCTCGGCGGCCTCGGTCACCGCGCTCTCTGGCCGCGTCGATGCGATGGCAGAGAAGCAGGGCGCGGATGCCGAGGCGCTCAGCCAGAGGGTGGCGGCGCTCAAGGCGGAGATCGATGCCCTGAACGCGGAGGCGCAATCCCTCACCCAGAGCACGAAGGCATTGCCGCAGCTTTCGGCGCGATCCGACCGCCTGGCCCTTCTCATGCGCGCCGAGGCGGCGCTGAGCGCCGGGGCGCCGTTGGGAGATATTCCGAACGCCCCGCCCGCACTCAGCCGTTTCGCCAGCGCCGCGCCCCCGACGGAGGCATCGCTCGTCCTGCGCTACCCCGATGCGGCGCGGGCGGCCGAGGCTGCGGGTGCCCCCATTTCCGATCGCGGCAGGTTCTGGCATCGCATCTGGGTGAATGTGCAGAGGCTGGTGACCGTGCGCCAGGGCGACCGGGTCATTGTCGGTGATCCGACGAGCGGCATTCTCGCCCATGCCGGGCGCCTGCTGGCGGCCGGTGATCTGCCGGGCACGCTTGCGGTGCTCGCCACGCTGCAAGGCCCGGCCGCGACAGCCATGGCGCCCTGGATGGCCGACGCCCAGGCCCTAGTCGATGCACGCCAGGCGCTGGCGCAGATGGCGGCGGCCGGCTGATGCGGCGCGTTCTCGGGTTTCTGCTCCTGGCGGTCATCCTCATCGGAATCGCCTTCGGCCTCGGCGCGCTGCCGGGCAGCGTCAGCGCCACCATCGGCAGTTATAGCTTTGCGGCCGGGCTTCCCGTCGTCGTGGTTGCAGCGATCATCCTCTTTGCCCTCCTCTATGGGCTCGCGCGCCTTGCCGCCACGATCCTCGCAGCACCGGGACGCTTCGGTCGCGGACGGTATCAGCGGCAACTCCGCCAGGGTGACCGCGCGGTGACGCGCGCCTTCGCGGCGCTGGCTGCGGCGGATGTGAAGGCCGCGCGGCGGGAAGCAGAGCGCGCCCGCCGCCTGCTGCCCAATTCACCCATGGCGCTGCTGATTTCAGCGGAGGCGGCACGCCTGCAAGGCAAGCCGGAGGATGCGGAGGCGGCTTATCGCCAGCTGGCCGAACAATCCGATTCGGCCTTCCTCGGCCTGCGCGGCTTGTTGCGCCAGGCGCTGGACGCCGGAGACTGGACGCTTGCCGCCGATCTCGCGCGGCGGGCGGAACTCGCCCATCCCGGCGCGCCCTGGCTCAGGGCCGAGCGCGCGCGGCTCGCACTGCGCACCGGCGCCTGGGCAGAGGCCCTGGCGCTGTCAGGCCCCGATGCGCCGCGGGCGGTGATGGCGACGGCGGCAGCGAATGCGGCCAGTGACCCCGCCCAAGGGCTGCGCCTCGCCCGGGACGCCTTCGCCGCCGATCCGACCCTGGCCCCGGCGGCAATCGCCTTTGCCACGCGGCTGCGCGATCAGGGCGAGATGCGCAAAGCCGAAGCGGTGATCGAAAAGGCCTGGGGCCGGGCGCCCCATCCCGACCTCGCTTCCTTCTATCTCGAGCGCGACAGTGACCCGATGACGCGGCTCAAGGCGGCGGAGCGGCTCGCCCGGGCGCAGGCGGATCATGGCGAAAGCCATCTCATGCTGGCCCGCGCCTACCTTGCCGCGCGGCTGACCGGACAGGCGAGGCAAGAGGCGCAGGCGGCTGTCGCGGCCGGGCTCGACCAGCGACGCGTCTGGGTTCTGCGTGCGGATATCGAAGAAGCGGATGCCGCGAACGGCGGCGGCGAGGCCGCAACCTTCGCGGCGCATGAGGCGCTGAGGCGCAGCCAGACGGCGCGGCCTGATCCGCGCTGGCGCTGCGCGGCCTGCTCGGCCGAGCATGAAACCTGGCATCCGGCCTGCCCGGTCTGCGGCATGGTGGGACAGGTGGCCTGGACGGATGAGGTGCGGCCTGCAGCCCGTGCCGCGGCGCCGGTGATTACCCTTCTGCCGGGGGAGGCGCGGTAGGGCTTTACCCAGGCCCGGTCCAGGGATCGACAACTGGCACGCCACAGGCCTCAAAATCCCGCCTGTTGCGGGTGGCGATGGCGGAGGCGCCGCGAGCCCGTGCGATGGCGGCGATCTGGAGGTCGGCGGTCGCGACAGGCTTGCCGGCACGCCGGCGGTCCGCGGCCCAGTAAGCGAATTCCGCGGCGGCCAGCCGGTCGAAGGGAAAAACCCGGGCCCCAAGATAATTGCCGAAAACGGCGTGAACGGCGCGCTCCAGGCGCTGCCGGCGCAGGCCGTGTGGAAGCAGTTCCAAACCGTACAGCAATTCAGCTTCCGAGACGGCCGTCACGTAGAGCGTCTGGGTCGGCTGAGCATTGGCCCATGCGACAACGGAGGCGGCGCACTGGCTGTTGGCCAACTCGGATATGACGTTCGTATCCAGAATGATCAAGCCTGTTCGTCCCAATCGGGAGCCGAGAAATCGGGCGGGTCACGCTGTAGATCCCTGGACGTGCCGGGAAGGTCCAGCCCCCCGAGGGGCTCAAACAGCGCACGCATCGCGTCCCCAAAGCCCATCGATGGATCGAGGGGTTCGATCTCCAGGCTGAGGTCGAGCATCAGCCGTAGCTCTTCCTCCAGCGAGCGGCCATGGGCGGCGGCACGCGCCTTGAGACGGCGATGGGTGGCGTCATCGACATTGGGAATGACGAGTGTGGCCAGGACTCCTCCGGCGATGCCCGTGCCGGCAGGCTAGACACGGCCCCGACCGAAGGTTCTGAATAAATGCGCGGTCCTTCAGGCAAGGACGCGGAGCGCCTCCGCCGGGGTGATGCGCCCGTCATAGAGGGCGCGGCCGACGATGACGCCCTTGATACCGGGCGTGCCGGCGGCGACGGCGCGCAGCGCTTCAGATCGGCCCGCTGGCCCACGCCGCCCGAGGCGATGACCGGCGTGGTCACGCTGCGGGCAAGGGCAGCCGTCGCTTCCAGGTTAAGCCCTTCCAGCATTCCGTCCCGCCCGATATCGGTAAAGATGATGGCGCCCGCACCGGCATCTTCGAAGCGCAAGGCGAGCGCCTCCGCCGACAGGCTGGAGGTCTCGGCCCAGCCTTCGGTCGCGACGAAACCCTCCCGCGCGTCGATGCCGACGGCGATGCGGCCGGGAAAGAGACGGCAGGCTTCGCGCACGAGATCAGGGTTCTTGGCGGCGACCGAGCCCAGGATCACGCGCTGTACCCCCGCGGCGAGCCAGGCTTCGATGCTGGCGATCTCGCGGATGCCGCCGCCGAGCTGGACCGGGACGGGCGCAGCCGCCGTGCTTGCGGCCGAGAGAATGGCCCGCACCGCTTCGGTATTGACGGAGGTGCCGGCAAAGGCGCCGTCGAGATCGACGACATGCAGCCAGCGGCAGCCGGCTTCGATCCAGGCGCGCGCCTGGGCGCCCGGATCATCTCCGTAAACCGTCGCCTGATCCATGTCGCCGCGGCGGAGCCGCACGCAGGCGCCGCCCTTGAGGTCGATGGCGGGGTAGAGGGTAAGGGAGGCCATGGTCAGCTGTGGGTCTTTCGCTGCAGGAGCTTGTAGAAATAGGCACCGGCAACCTGCTGCCCGCCGACGCGCGCATAAGCCGGATGCGTGCCCCAGCGCACGAAGCCCAACGACTCGTAGAGGGCGATGGCGCCGCTATGGGTCTCGCGCACGTCCAGGTTGAGCACCTGATAGCCCATGGCGCGCGCCCGCTCTTCCACCCGTGTGACCATCATGCGGGCGAGGCCGAGGCGGCGGGCATAAGGGGCGACGAAGGTCTGGGTGAGCGTCGCGGCCATCGCCTGGGCTTCGTTGCTGCGCGGCGGACGGACGAGCTGGGTTGAGCCGACGATGACGCCATCAACCCGGCCGACATAAAGCTCTCGCTCAGGAACGAGCAACAACCCTTTGAAATAGCTCTCAAGAACCTGGCGTCCCGGCGGGTTGAGCCAGCCGAACCCGCCGCCGTCGATGATGGCCGCGTCCGTTGCCTCACAAAGCGCGAGCAGATCCTCGTCCGTAAAGGTCGAGACGCGGTCCACCACCAGCTTGACCTTCGCCTGGGGCACAGGCGTCAGGTTGGTGGCGCCGGCCGCGCGGTTTTTCGTGGCGCTCATGGCATCCACCGGAGGAAATTGGTGACGATGGTGATCCCGACCTCCTGGCTTTTTTCGGGGTGGAACTGCGTGCCGGCACGGTTGCCCCGGGCGACGATGGCAACAACCGGGCCGCCGTAATCCGTGGTCGCCAGGATCTCCTCGGGCCGGCCGTCGCTCAGCGCGAAACTATGGGTGAAATAGACATGGTCACCGGGGGAGAGGCTTTCCAGCAGCGGATGGCTGCCGGGTGTGAAATCCAGCGCGTTCCAGCCCATCTGGGGCAGGCGCAGGCCGGGCGCGTTCATGCGCGTGATCTCGCCATGGACCCAGCCGAGGCCGTCCGTCGCGCCGTATTCGAGGCCCCGCTCGGCCATGAGCTGCATGCCGACGCAGATGCCCAGGAAAGGCGTGCCGCCATCGACCGATTCCTCCAGCGCGGTCCGCAGCCCGGGAACGGCGGCAAGCCCCGCCATGCAGTCCCCGAAAGCGCCCTGGCCGGGCAGCACGATGCGCTGTGCGGCGCGGATGTCCGCCGGGTCACTCGTCACCAGCACCTCGGCCGCGATTCCGGCACGGTCTGCCGCCATCTGCACGGCGCGGGAGGCCGAGGCGAGATTACCGCTGCCGTAATCGACGACGGCTACCTTCATGAAAGATCCTCCCCGGCGAGGGCGGGATCGCGTGCGAGAAGCCGGCCAAAGGCCGCCTCGCGGTTGCGCCCCGTGACGACGTAAGTCTCGGTAAAGCCCTGGCGCCCGAGCGACCAGCGCTCAAGGTCGCGCCCGTTGCAGCCCAGCAGCAGCGCATAGGCGAGCAGCAGGAGGCCCGGCACGAGGCTTCCCGGCATCGCGGCGGCAAGCTGCAGGATGACCCAGAGCACGGCGAGCGCGATGACGCCCGCCACCCAGGCGCGATGGGCGAAGAGCCACAAGGGTCCGAAGAGGAAGGCGCCGAGCGAGAAACCCTCCCGCACCAGGCGCGGCATCCGGCCGCCGCGGAGATGGGCGGTATAGACCTTCATCCCGCCAGCGACCCTTTGGTGGAGGGAATGAGCCCGGCCTGGCGCGCATCGAGCGCCACGGCCATGCGCAGCGCCCGGGCCGTCGCCTTGAAACAGGCTTCGGCGACGTGGTGATCGTTCCGCCCGGCCTTCTGGATCAGATGCAGGTTGAAGAGGCCGTTGGCCGAGAGGGCGCGGAAGAATTCCTCGCAAAGCTGGGTATCGAAACGGCCGATCTTCTCGGCCGCGAAGGAGACCTGCCAGCCGAGGGCGGCGCGGCCCGACAGATCGATCGCGCATTCGACCAAGGCCTCGTCCATCGGGATCAGCGCCTGGCCGTAGCGGCTGATGCCGCGCTTGTCGCCGAGCGCCTGCAGGATGAGCCCTCCGAGCACGATGCCGACGTCCTCGACCGTGTGATGATCATCGACATGCAGATCGCCGCGGGCCTCGATCTCCAGGTCGAAGAGCGCGTGGCGGCCGAGCGCTGTCAGCATATGGTCGAAGAAGCCGATTCCCGTCTCGGTTTTGACCTGGCCGGTACCGTCCAGGTTCAGCCGGATGGTGATCTCGGTCTCAGACGTTTTCCGCGTGAGCGCGGCGGTGCGGGCCGCGTGCGAAGGGGTAGGGATCGCGTCCATGGATTACCTCAATACCCTATCCGTGTGGCTTAGGACACCGGACGTTGCAGAAATCCGACGAGGCGTTCGGCTTCCGCGACGATCGGGTTGGCAATGGCCTCGGCGCGGGCCGCGCCGGCAAAAAGAATGCGGTCGATATGCCCGGGCTCGGCCAGCAGGCGGCGCGTCTCGGCGGCAATCGGCCCGAGCTTTTCGACCATGAGATCGGCGAGCTCGTTCTTGAAGGTCGCGAAACCCTGCCCGCCGAACTGGGCGAGCACGGCCGGCTGGCTCTGGTCGGAGAGCGCCGCATAGATGCCGACGAGATTGCGCGCTTCGGCCCGGCCCTCAAGTCCGGCCACCTCGCTCGGCAGCGGTTCGGCATCCGTGCGGGCGCGCTTGATCTTGGTGGCGATCGTCTCCGCATCGTCACTCATATTGATGCGGCTCTGGTCGGAGGGATCGGACTTCGACATCTTCTTGGTGCCGTCGCGGAGCGACATCACCCGCGCGGCCTCCGCCATGATCAGCGGCTGGATCTCGGGGAAGAAGTCGACGCCGTAATCGTGGTTGAACTTCTGCGCGATGTCGTTGGCGAGTTCCAGGTGCTGCTTCTGGTCGTCGCCCACCGGCACCGCGGTCGCGTGATAGGCGTGGATGTCGGCCGCCATGAGGTTGGGATAGACGTAGAGGCCGGCGGAGGCGGCTTCACGGTCCTTCCCGGCCTTGTCCTTGAACTGCGTCATGCGGTTCAGCCAGCCGATGCGGGCGACACAGTTGAAGATCCAGGCGAGGCGCGCATGGGCCGGCACCGCCGACTGGTGGAACAGGATGTGCTTGTCGGGGTCGATCCCGCAGGCGATGATGGTCGCCGCCATTTCCCGCGTCTGGCGCTGCAGGGTCTCGGGCTCCTGCCAGGTCGTGACCGCATGCAGGTCAACCACGCAATACAGGCATTCATGATCTGCCTGGAGCGCCACCCAGTTGCGGATAGCGCCGAGATAGTTGCCGAGCGTCGGGATACCGGAGGGTTGGATACCCGAGAAGACACGCTGCATGAAAGCACCTTTCGTCAGGCAGTAAACCGCGCGGTGAAGGCCGGCGGGTCAGGCTTCGGACCCGGTTGCGGGCCGTTGCCGGGGCTTTTCCCTGCATCCCGCCGCTCCGTCAATCCGGCCTGCCCGTGACGCGCCGCACAAGGCGGATCTGTTGCACCGCAAGAACGTCCTGTTGACCGATCGGTCACCAACCGTCACATTCCGCGTGAATCTTCTGTAATCGTCTCTCAACGAGAGACCCGCCGATGATGGACGCGCCGCCTCCGCGGTGGCGCCAGCCAAGGACAGCCTGATGAGACTTCGATACTCAGCGATGGTTTTCGCGAGCCTTGTGGTCGGCGGGGCCTCCGCCGCCGAGGCGCAGATGGGACCCCCCGGACCGCCGGCCGTCGGCGTGACCAAAGCCGCCAACACGCCGATCTATCAGTCCAGTGAATATATCGGCCGCGTTCAGGCGATCAGCAAAGTCACCGTGCGCGCCCGCGTCACGGGCGTCCTGGAAGAGCGCGACTTCAAGGAAGGCGACGAGGTCAAGCAGGGCCAGTTGCTCTTCCTGATCGAGCAGCCGCCCTATCAGGCGGCGGTCTTGCAGGCGCAGGGTGCCGTGGTCCAGGCCGAGGCAGCGCTGAAAAACGCCAAGCAGAATCTGAACCGGTCCACGACGCTCCTGAACACCCCGGCCGGCCAGCGCTCCACGGTCGACACCGATGTCGCGTCCGCCGGGCAGAGCCAGGGCCAGCTCCTGGTGGCCGAAGCGCAGCTGCAGACGGCGCAGATCAACCTTGGCTATACGACAGTCCGCTCCCCCATCAACGGGCGTATCGGCATCGCGACCGACCCCGGGAATGTGGTCTCCTTCACCGACCAGCCGCTGGCGACCGTGGTGAGCGAGGATCCGGAATACGTGCTGTTCCCGATGTCCGAGGTCGAAGCCCTGAGGTTGCGGCAGCAATATGCCGGCAATGCCGGGCTCGGCCAGCTGAGCGTGAAGCTGCGCCTGCCGAACGGCCAGATGTATGACCAGACCGGCCACATCGACTTCAGCGACATCAGCGTCAACTCATCGACCGATACGATCGATCTGCGCGCGATCATCCCCAATCCGCCGCGGGGCCCGGCGAACCAGGCGGGCGGCAACCGCACGCTGGTCGACGGCAGCTTCGTCACCGTCATTCTGCAATCGGGGACTCCGGTGAGCAGCATCACCATACCGCGCGCGGCCGTGCTCGCCGACCAGCAGGGCTTCTATGTCTATGTCGTCGGCGCGAAGAACGTGGCGGTGCGGCGCAATATCACGCTCGGCCAATCACCCAACCCGCTGCAGGCGGTGGTGGCGAGCGGCCTCTCGGCGGGTGACGAGGTGATCGCCGACGGGGTGCAGCGTGTGCATCCCGGTGCGCCGGTGAAGCCCGTCCCCTATCAGGCGCCGGTCATGCCCCCGTCCGAAAACGGCGATGGTTCTGGCGAATAAGGCAGGAACAGAGCCCGCGCCATGATCTCATCCGTCTTTATTGACCGGCCGCGCCTCGCGGTCGTCATCGCCGTCCTCATCACGCTCGCCGGTCTCATCGCGCTGACGCGCATTCCGGTTGAGCAGTTTCCGGACATCGTGCCCCCGCAGGTGTCCGTCACCACAAGCTATCCGGGCGCTTCGGCGGCCGTGGTCGAAGCGACCGTCGCCCAGCCCTTGGAGGCGCAGATCGTCGGCGCCGACAAGATGATCTACATGCGCTCCTACAGCGGCAATGACGGCAGCTACAGCCTGACGGTCAGCTTCGCGCTCGGCACCGACCCGAACATCGACGTCGTCAACGTGCAGAACCGCGTCGCTGCCGCCTTGTCCCAGCTTCCGCCCGAGGTGCAGGCCGAAGGCGTACAGCTGCGCCAGCGCTCCTCGGCCATCCTGCAGTTCGTTCTGTTTTCGAGCCCGGACAAGTCGCTCAACCCGCTGTTCATCTCGAACTACATCACGATCAATGTGCTGGACGTGCTCTCCCGCACGCCCGGCGTGGGCCAGGCCTATCTGTTCGGCGCCAAGAACTATTCCATGCGCGTCTGGCTGGACACGAACCGCCTGACGCAGCTCGGCCTGTCGCCCACGGATGTGATCAACGCCATCCAGGCACAGAATACGCAGGCGGCCGTCGGCATCCTCGGTGCCCCGCCGATCAACCACAACCAGCAGTTCCAGCTCAACATCCAGACCCAGGGACGGCTGGAGACGCCCGAGCAATTCGGCAACATCGTGCTGCGCGCGAATAATGACGGCTCCGTCCTGCGCATCCGCGACGTGGCGCGGGTCGCCCTCGGCGCGGAGAGTCTCGCGACACAGGATCAGCTGGACGGCGCGCCCGCGCTCGGCATCGGCATCTACCTCGAACCCGGGGCCAATGCGGTGGAGACATCGCAGCGCGTCAAAGAGGTCATCGCCAACCTGTCCAAGCAGTTCCCGCCGGGGCTCAAGGCCCAGGTGATCTATGACACCTCGGACTTCGTGAACGAGACGGTGCACGAGGTCATCCGCACGATCATCGAAGCCTTCGTCCTGGTGGTGCTCGTCGTCTTCCTCTTCCTGGGCGGCAATATCCGGGCCACGATCATTCCGACGCTTGCCGTGCCGGTCAGCCTCATCGGCGCCTTCGCGATCCTGCTTGCCGTTGGCTTCTCGGCCAATACCATCTCGCTGCTCGCCCTCGTCGTTGCCATCGGCGTGGTGGTCGACGATGCCATCGTGGTGGTGGAGAACGTCGAGCGCGTGATGGAAGAGCATCCCACCATGGACCCGCGGGATGCGACCAAGCTCGCGATGCGGCAGATCACGGGCCCGATCATCGCGATCTCGCTCGTTCTGCTTTCGGTCTTCGTGCCGGTGGGCTTTATTCCGGGCCTGTCGGGCCAGCTCTTCAAGCAGTTCGCCGTGACGATCAGCGTGACCATGCTGATTTCGGCGACGAATGCGCTGACGCTCTCGCCCGCACTCTGCGCGCTCTTCCTGCGGCCGGTCGCGAACAGGCATACCGCCAAGGGCCCCTTCGCGCGTCTCAGCCGCGGCATCGACCATGTGCGCAACGGCTACGGCTATGTCGTGGGGCGGCTGGTGCGCGCCGCGATCATCGTCGTGCCGGTGATCCTGATCGGGGTTGGCGCGCTGACGATCCTGGCCAAGCACACGCCGGGGGGCTTCCTGCCCGAAGAGGATCAGGGCGCCTTCTTCACGGCGGTTCAGTTGCCGGATGGCGCCTCCATCAACCGTACGCAGGAAGTGGTGAACCGCGTCGCCGGCATGCTGAAGGCGATGCCGCAGGTGGCCCACACCATCTCGATCGTCGGCTATTCGATCCTGGACGGCGCGGCCGAGCCGAACGGCGCCTTCGTGGTGGCGCGCCTCAAGTCCTTCGCGCAGCGGCCGGGACCGGCGAACAGCGTGCAGACCCTGATCGGCAAGATGTTTGCCGAGTTGCAGCAGATCATGTCGGCGACCATCTTCTCCTTCAACCTGCCGCCCATCATCGGCCTCTCCACCGGTGGCGGCTTCGAGTATCAGCTTGACGCCCTGGAAGGGCAGGATCCGCAGGACATGGCCTCCGTCCTCGGCAGCCTGCTGGTTGCCGCCAATTCGGATCCGCGCCTCAGCCGCGTCTTCTCCACCTTCTCGGCGGGCAATCCGTCGGTCTACCTCGATATCGACCGCGACAAGGCGCAGGCGCTCGGCGTCAACATCAACGACATCTTCACCACCCTCGAAGCGACGATGGGCGGTTACTATGTCAACGAGTTCAACCTGTTCGGCCGCGTGTGGCAGGTGAACGTGCAGAGCGCGTCGACCGACCGCGATGACTTCGCCTCGCTCTGGAAGATCTATGTGCGGAATGCGAGCGGGGGCATGGTGCCGCTCAGGAGCCTTGCCACCATGCGCGTGATCACCGGACCGCAGGTCATCACCCGCTACAACAACGTCCGCTCGATCACCATCGACGGGTCGCCCGGTCTGGGCACGTCCTCCTCTCAGGCGCTCGCCGCCATGGAGGAGATTTCGAACAAGGTGCTGCCGGCCGGCTACGGCTATGAATGGACGGGCACCGCCTACCAGGAAATCCAGGCGGGCGGGCAGACGGGCGTGGTGCTGGCGCTGGCCGTGCTCTTCGCCTACCTCTTCCTGGTGGCGCTTTATGAGAGCTGGACCATTCCGATGTCCGTGCTCATTTCGGTCGTCGTGGCCGGTGTGGGCGCCTTCGTCGGGCTTATGGTGACGTCGCTGCCGCTCAACCTCTATGCCCAGATCGGCCTCGTGACATTGATCGCGCTGGCGGCCAAGAACGGCATTCTGATCGTGGAATTCGCGAAGGAGCAGCGCGAGATGGGCGTCTCCATCCGCGATGCCGCTGTGGCGGGGGCGAAGCTCCGCTTCCGCGCGGTGATGATGACCTCCTTCGCCTTCATCCTCGGCCTCGTGCCGCTGGTGATCGCGACGGGGGCGGCGCAGATCAGCCGCCGCTCGGTCGGCACGCCGGTGTTCTTCGGCATGCTGGGGGCGAGTTGCGTGGGCATCTTCGTCATCCCGATGCTCTACGCCTGCTTCCAGTACATGCGTGAATGGGCGCGGGTGAAGGTCTTCGGCCTGCCGCCGATGGAGTTCCACAAGCCCCCCGGCTGGGAACAGTAGCCAGCCGTATCAGCCGGTAGGGGGCAGGGTGCCTGCTACCGGCTGATAGCGTTACGGCGCCGGCCGCACGGCATAGAGGGCGAAGCCCTGGCCGGGGGCCTTCCCGACCAGCCGCAGCCAGGGCGGCATGTCCCCCTTGGCCAGCTGATCATAAAGCGTCTCGCGGTGGAGATCGGCAACGACGCCCGGCCGTGCTGCCGGATCGGGGCAGATGAGGATGAGATTGATCCCCGCGGCGCGGACGGCGCCGGGCTCCGCCTCGGAGGGTGGGCTCCGCCACGCGGCCCGCAGGCGCATGAAGTTGCCAATGCCCGGGTGATACAGGGAACCGACGGTCAGGACCCGGGTTCGGTAGAGCAGTTCAGGCGTGAGATCGACATCGGCGAGCACGACCTCTCCTGCCTTGGCCGCGAGCAGGGCCTCGGCTGTCGGGAAGGGGCACTGGCGCTCATCCCGATCCGGCCCGGCGGCCTGCGGCAGAGAGCGCGGCGAGGCGGTGGCCGCCGCAACCGGGCAGAAGACGACCGCGACCACAAGCGACACGCGGGCGAGCATGGCGAGGAGCAGCCGCTCGCGCAGGCGATCGGTCATCGCGGCGAGAAGGAAGGGGACGGTCGCCGCGCCGGCAATCTCCCCATAGAGCGCAAAGCGAAGATGCCAGATGCCGAGGAGCATGCAGAACAGCATGATCCCAGCGGCATAGGCGAGAAAGACCGTGCGGTGCCGGAGCGCGCGCACGACCACGAAAACCGCGCCGAGAAGTGACGGGCCGAGGTAGAAGACGAGTTCCGGGACCGACCGGATCGGCTGCATTTCGTTGATTCTGCTGAAAAACGCATGGGCTTCGGCGGGGCTCACGAGCCCTCCCGGCCCGAGCGCGACATGCGGGAAGAGTGCCAGCCACAGGCAGAACAGGAGGATGGAGCAGGCAAGGCCGGTGAACGCCCGCGCCCCTGGGCGCATCACCCGCCGGTCGACCAGCACCAGGCCCAGGGCAGCGAGGGAGAGTGCCGCGCCGAGTGCCACGAAGACGATCGAGAGCCGGTCGATTTCGGGCTCAAAGAGGCCGCCGGCTGGCGGGTCAACGGCAAGCGCGCAGGTGACAAGGCTACAATAGGCGAGCGCCGCACGCAGCATGGCCGCGCCCACGGGCGTTCTCCCGGGACTGGTCAGCCATCGCAGCACGAGGGCACCGAAGGCGAGCAGGACGAAGGGCATGCATTCGGGCGTCAGCCAGATGCCTGCCGCGGCCCAGGCGCCCAAGGGCAGTGCTGCCCGCCGGTCCCCGCCCATAACCCGCCAGGCCCAGCCGAAGAGCATCACGCAGACGACGCCGGTCAGGATATGGTGATGCACGACGCCGACATGCCCGTAGCCCAGCACGATGGGGCCTACCGCGAGCACAGCGGGCGCGAGCGGCAGGAAGCGGCGATCGGCGAGCGGCAGCAGCGCCCAGACGAGGCTCGCCCCGAGAAGGCCGACGCTGAGCGGGCCGACGAGATAGGCCGCGGAATGGAGCGCGTCCGGCCAGTTCTGGAACAGCCGGAACGGCAAGGCCAGCAGGAGAAGGAGGCTGTCGAGGAAATGCGACCAGGCGAGCAGGGTGCCGTGCCCCGAACCGTCGCGCATGACCATGTTCAAGGGCCGATGGGCGGCGAGCATGTCCTGCAGGCGGACGAGGCGCATATAGCTGTCCGGGTTGACCAGGCTGCCCTGGATCATGTCCCGGTATCCGCTGGTGATGGAGACGCTGGCATCGAGCAGGGCGCTGGTGAGGAAGGCAATGACCAGAAGCCTTGACGATCCGGGCGGCCCGGAGCGAGCCCGCTCATGGTTGCTTGAGCGCGTTGCAAGCTCGCTCATGACAAGGGATCCTCAGGCTAGGGCTGGTGGCATGAAGGAACGAGCCCGCGCTCAAAGCGCAGGCACCGGGCGGGCCATCTCCCGCCGGAGCAGGAGACCGCCCGCATCAGCCACACGATCGTCGATCGATCAATAGATCAATCAATAGGCGGCCAGCGCCAAACCAACGCCTTCGTCACCACAACACCCGGAGCGGTGATGAGCAGGCAGATGAGGGCGAGAGCGCAGAGTTCTAAGCGCAGGAAGCGCACTAGAAAGAATGGAAGGAGGTTTGCTTGCCTCTCTCTCTCTGCACAGCCAATGAGCCTGTTACTGCTCTGCTCCGGGGAGGGGATCCTGAAGAATTTGCGGGAATGCTGCCTGAAGTTGCGCGATAAGCTGACGGGCCGCTGGCCTGGTGAGCTGGATGGTCTGACTTAGCTTGCCAGGGACGTCTCGGACCTCGGTCCGTCCATAGGTATTAATTTGGAAGATTGACTTGCCTTCTTCCTCGAAATGAAAGGTCTCAGCGTTGTCGATTTCGTCGTGGCGACGACCGCTCTGCTGGAGCCCTTTTTCGACAATTTCCGTCAGCCTCGCCATATGCCCCCCAGGTTTTTATTCTTACAGCCTCCCCATTGTAACGACCGATCAAGGCATCTCCTAGAGGAGTTCTCCTTTTGTAAGATCAGGCTGGCAAAGCGGATCTTGCCGCCAGTTATTCGGGATCGAGCACGGGACACCCAAGTCATGTTCCATTTCATCGGCATCGGCACCCGCGACGCGCCCGGTCCGGCGTCCGAGCAGGAGGGCGGCCCCACGCTGACCCAGCAGGGCGCGCCCTTCTTCCATGGGGAGGGTTGGGCCGCTCCCAACGCTTCGCTCGATTCCCGACCCGAGCCTTAAAGGCTGTCGGTGTAGCCCAGCGCGCGTTCAAACGTCGCCGGATCGACATTGCCGCCGGAGAGGATGACCGCCGTTGTCTTGTCCCGCCCGTCGAAGGCGCCGCTGAGGAGGGCCGCAAGGCTGATGGCGCCCGAGGGTTCCACGACCAGCTTGAGGTGCAGGAAGGCGAAGGCCATGGCTTGCAGCACGGCCTCGTCGCTCACCACGACGCCGCCCGCCACGCGATCCTTGTTGACCGCGAAGGTCATCACGCCCGGCGTCGGCGACAGCAGCCCGTCACACAGCACCGAGCCGCCGGGGGCGTCGGTTTCGCGGCGTCCGGAGATCAGGGAGCGGCGCATGTCGTCCCGCCCTTCGGGCTCCACCGCATAGGTCCGGGCGGCAGGGAAACGGGACTGGACGGCGAGCGTGTTGCCGGCGAGCAGCCCGCCGCCGCTGACGGGGGCGAGGAGCGCGTCAAGGCTGAGTCCCTCGGCTGCGGCATCGGCCGCGATTTCAAGCCCCGCCGTGCCCTGGCCGGCCATGACGTCGGCATGGTCGAAGGGCGGGATGAGGGCGGCGCCGGTGCGCTCGGCCTCCGCGCGGGCAAGGGCCTCACGGTCATCGCGCAAGCGGTCGAAGGGGATGACCTGCGCGCCCCAGGCGCGGGTGAGGCGCGTTTTGATGGCCGGGGCGTCGGCCGGCATGAAGATCGTGGCCGGCAGGCCGGCGGCCGCGGCGGCATAGGCGACGGCCTGCGCATGGTTGCCGGAGGAGAAGGCGACGATGCCGCCCCGATGCCCCTGTTCGACCAGGCGCAGAACGGCGTTCAGCGCGCCGCGCAGCTTGAAACTGCCGGTATGCTGCAGGCTCTCGGCCTTGAGCAGGACCGTGCCGCCGACGCGACGGTCGAGCGCCGCGCTGCGCAGCAGCGGCGTATGGCGCATGCGGCCGGCGCAGCGGGCCTGTGCCGCCTCGATATCCTCGATAGTGGGCAGTTGATCTGTCACGGTGATGCTCCGGATGGTAGGCGGGCGAGAAGGGCAGGCGCCTGCGGGCCGAGGGTGACGGCATAGAGGCGATAGGTTTCACCGACGCGCCCCGCGCGTCCGCGGGCGAGGGTGCCGAGCGGGCGGATGCTGGCCCAGGGTGCGGTTTCGGGCGCGCCGCCGCGGCGCGTCGTGCGGATGAAGAGGCCGGTTTCCCCGGTGGAGAGCGCGGCCAGTTGCGGCTGTGGCAGGTTGAAGAGTGTCCAGCGCGGCTCGTCGCTCAGCACCGGCAGACGGCCGGGCAGGCGGAGCGCCAGCTCCGAGGCGAGGCCGTATTCGTCGGTCGCGACAAAACCCGCGCCGATCCCGGCGGCCTCGGTTTGCGCCGCGCGGGCGAAGCCGGCCCAGCCGCCGAGCAGCCGGACGGTCGGCTCCGCCCCGCCCAGGGGGAGCGGGCTCGCCACGGCCTGGACATAGACGACCAGCGTGAGCGCGAAGCCCACAACAAGGCCGGGCCGGAGCCAGCGGCGGCAGCCGGCAAGGCCCGCGGCGGCAATGACCGCGGCTGGGTAAATGATTTCCGGCCAGTTGCCCTGCACCCGGTCCCCCAGCGCATGCTGGATGAAGACGAGCGCCGGGAGCACGCCTAAGGCCGCGAGCAGGCTCGGCGCTGGCTCATGCCCGCGGAGGTAGTGGCGTGTCGCCTGCCAGAGCCCGGCGACGCAGAGGCAGAAGATGATGGGGGTCGCGAGCCCCGCCTGGCCGCCCACGAGTTCGCCCAGGAACTGGACGGCGCGGCCGGGGTGGAAATCCTCCGTGCGGCCGCCCTGCTTGAGGAAGCTCGCCCAATGGTGGGCCGCGTTCCATTGCGCGACAGGCAAAAAGAGCAGAAGGGCGAGCAAAAGCCCGGCCCAGGGCCTGAGATCGCGCGTCAGCCAGCGCCGCCCGGCGGGCGTGACCAGGAGCCAGAGGCCGATGCCGGCGAGCAGCAAAGCGGCCGTGTATTTGCTGTCGAGCGCCAGGCCCGCGCCGAGGCCGGCCGCCAGCCACCACCAGCCCGAACCACCGCCGACGACACGGGCGACCGCCCAGAGCGTTGCGATCCAGAAGAAGAGGAGCGGGGTATCGGGCGTCATCAAAATGCTGCCGGCGCCGAAGATCAGCGTGGCATTGAGCATCAGCGCCGCCGCATAGCCGCGCCCGTAGCCTAAGGAGCGGGCAGCATCGAGCATGAGGAGAGAGGCGACGCCCGCACTCAATGGCCCGAGCAGCCGGATGCCGAGCGATGTCTCCCCAAACAGCATCGTGCCGAGATGCACCCAGGCCGCGACCATGAAGGGATGGTCGTAGTAGCCAGCCGCGGGCAGGCGCGACCAGACCCAGTAATAAGCCTCATCTGGCGAGACGGGCACGGCGGCTGCCACGCCGAGGCGCAGCAGCGTCAGCGCGGCGAGCGCAAGGCCGAAGAGAATCGCGTCGTTTTGGCGTGAAGGCTGATCGGGCATCCGGTCAGCCTATGCCCAAGCGCGCGCCGGTGGACCAGTCCCGAAAGCGGAACCCCTTCAGCGAACGCAGAGCTGGCAGCACTCAGACGCTGCGCCAGACGAGCGTCGATGACACAGCATAGTTCCAGACGACGCCGACGGCTGCGCCGATGGCGGCGGCGGCCAGGGTGCTGTCACCCGCGCCGGAGAAAAGTGCCGTCGCGATCCCGACATTGGCGATGGCGCCAAGGCCGCAGACGACCATGAAGAGGACGAGGCCGCGGATCAGGCGCGGCCCGCGCAGCCGGTGGGTGCGGTACGTCAGCCGGTTGTTGAGCTGGAAATTGAAGAGCATGGCGAGGACGGTCGCGATGACTTCCGCGGTGACGAAGCTCAATCCGAACCGCAGGCCGACCCACAGCACCGCGAGGTTGACGACCACACCGAGCGCGCCGACGAGGGCGAAGGCGAGAAAGCGCATCGGCACATAGCCGCGCAGGCTTTTGTCCAGGAGCAGGGCGGCGAACTGGAGCATGACCAGCGCGTCGAGCTTGCTTTCGCCCGCCTCACGCCTGTGGAACTGGCAGGGAATTTCGAGCAGGCGCAGGCGCTCGGGCGCGGAGAGGATGAGGTCGAGCAGGATCTTGAAGCCCTGGGCCGAGAGGCGCGGGGCGATGGCCTCGAAGCGCGCACGCGGCATCATGAAGAAGCCGCTCATCGGGTCGGTCACGCGCATCGGCAGGAAGCGCTGTGCCAGCATGATGCCGGCACTGGAAATGCGGTGCCGCATGGCCGAGGAAAGGCCGTCGGCGGAGCCGCCCAGGACATGGCGGCTGCCGATCACGATATCGGCCGCGCCTGCGCGCAGCTGGTCGAGCATGGCGGGCAGAATGGTCTGGTCATGCTGCAGGTCGCCATCCATGACGGCGACGAAATCGGCCGAGGAGGAGAGCGCGCCTTCGATGACAGCGGAGGAGAGGCCGCGCCGGCCGATGCGCCGGATGCAGCGGACCCTGGGGTTGGCGCGGGCAATGCCGCGCGCCTCATCGGCCGTGCCGTCGGGGCTGTTGTCGTCGACGAAGATCAGTTCCCAGTCGACACCGGGCAGCGCTGCCGTGACGCGCTCGACCATCGGGCGGACATTCGGCCGCTCCTTGAAGCAGGGCACGACAATGGACAGCTCGGGGCTGCGGCGGGCCTGGCTGGCGGCCTTGCCGCCTGCCGCGTGGTCCAATACCGCGGCGCCTGGGCCGATACGCTTGGGCTCTTCGATCATGGCCTTGTCCATAAGCACGAATTCCTGCGCGCGGTAATCCCCTGAGGATCACAGCTACAGGAAGCCATGCCATTACGGCGGCATTTCGGCGGAACGGCGGTTTTTACCCAGGCCAGCCGGGCGGATCCTTGCCCGGCGCGGCCATGTCGAAGCCGCTGAAAAGAAAGGCCGGGGAGACGGCGCAGGACACGAGCGTCCAGTCCCCGCGGCTCTCGGCACGCTGCCAGGCATGCTCTGGCACGATGCCTTGCAGGACCTGACCGCGGCCGTGATCGGGGCCGAGGGTCATGCTCACCCCAGGCGCATCCTCGGCCGCGATATCGAGGCGAAGCGGGCTGCCGGCATGCCAGAACCACATCTCCACCGCATCCACCCTGTGCCAGTGGCTGACGACGCCGCGCGGCAGGAGGAAGTGAATGACTGTCGCGACGCCACGGGTCTGCAGGTCTCCGTCCCGGAATGTCTCGCGGTAAAAGCCGCCCTCGGGATGCGGGATGAGGCCGAGCGCCTGGACCACATCCTCGGCCGACAGTCCGGGGCGGCTGAAATCCACGGCCTTGGCCGGTCAGACCGGGGGCGCGGTTTCGGCGAAGGCCGGCACCGCCTTCGTGAAGCCTTCGAGCCAAGCGGCGAGGCGGGGGTGGTGATCCCGCCAGGCATCGGCCGCGAAGCGGAAATCGAGATAGCCGAGAGCGCAGGCAATGGCGATGGTGCCGATCGTCGCGTGGCCCTCTTCCGGCGGGTTCTCCTCCAGAAGGGCGAGGCTGCGGCTGACCGCGGCCTTCTGCCGCTCGATGACCTTGGCGCGCGTCTCATCAGCCGGGCGCACGCTCTCCATGCGGGCGAGCACGGCGGCATCCATCATGCCATCGGCCAGCGCCTGCTGGCGCAGCGCGAGCCAGCGCTGGCCGCCATGCTCCGGAAACAGCGGCGGCGCATCGCCGAGGCTGTCGAGATATTCGCAGATGACCGGGCTGTCGAAGAGGGCGACGCCGTCATCCGCCACCAGGCAGGGCACCTTCGAGAGCGGATTGGCGGCGAGCAGGACAGCCGGTGAGCTTTGCGCATCGGTCGGCAGGCGTTCGATCTGGCTGTCGAGCCCGCGCAGCCGCGCGGCAATCACCACCTTTCGTACGAAAGGGCTGGTAGACGAGTAGAAAAGCTTCACCGGATAGTCCTTTGCAGCGGGTGAACGGGGGACGCAGGGGCTGCGCTCAGCCCCTGAAATCGTCCTTCAGCGCCCGGATGCGGCCGAAGCTTTCGGCATCCTGAGCGCGCAGATAGGGATTGACCGGCAACTCATCCTCAAGCCGCACCGGCACGGTCCGCTGGCCGGCGGCGCGCAGCCGGTCAACCTCGGCCGCCCGCTCCCGCAGGGCCTCATTGTCCGGATCGATGAAGAGGGCGAAGCGCGCGTTCGACTGCGTATATTCGTGGCCGCAATGGACGAGGGTGCGCGGCGGCAGGGCCGCGATCTTGCGAAAACTTTCGAAGAACTGAAGCGGCGTGCCTTCGAACATGCGGCCGCAGCCGAGGCTGAACATGGTATCGCCGCAGAAGAGAAACGGGCCTTCGGGGAAGAAATAGGAAATGTGGCCGACCGTATGGCCCGGGGTGTCGATGACTTCGGCGGTGTGGCCGGCGAATGTCACGGTCTCGCCCTCGCGCAGCGCGATGTCGAGCCGCGGCAGGCGGTGCGAATCGAGCGCCGCACCCGCGATCGGCGCGCCGAAGCGCTGCCGCAGGGTCTCGGCCCCGCCGATATGGTCATCATGGTGATGGGTGAGGAGGATGAGATCGAGCGTGCCGCCCATCGCCTCCACCGCATCGCTTGCGGCTTCGCTCTCCGCTGGATCGAGGAAGGCGAGCTTGCCGGACGCTTCGTCGCGAAGCAGCCAGGCGTAGTTGTCGGAAAGCATGGGGACGGGGATAACGATGAGTGCCATGGGGTTACCTTAGCATTAGCTGCAGGGGTCGTGAATGCTTCTCCGCGCGCAGGGTCTCGCACCGCATCGCGGCGCCCGGAGCTTTCCGCTATTATGAGATAAATGGCACTCGATGTTCACGCAGCAGCCGATTTTTATGCGACCGCTCGCGGTATTGTGGTCGCGCGCCTGATCCGCGACCGGATTGCGGCGCTCTGGCCGGACATGAGCGGCCGCACCGTGCTCGGCCTCGGCTATGCGCCGCCTTATCTGCGCGCCTGGCGCGAGGAGGCGCGGCTGGCGGTTGCCGTGACGCCGGCGCAGCTCGGTGCCTCGCGCTGGCCGGTGGGCGGCCTGAACCTGACCTGCATGGCGGAAGAGGACGCGCTGCCGTTTCCGGGACCGGTCTTTGACCGGGTCCTGCTGGTCCATGGGCTCGAGGGCGCGGAGAACACGCGCGGCCTGCTGCGCGAAATCTGGCGGGTCATGAAGGATGACGGGCGGCTGATGGTGGTGACGCCAAACCGCCGCGGCATGTGGGCCTATTTCGAGCACACGCCCTTCGGCCAGGGCACGCCCTACACAGCGGGGCAAGTCGGGCGATTGCTGGCCCAGAATCTCTTCCGGGTCGAGAGCCGGGAGACGGCACTCTTCATGCCGCCGGTCGAGGCGCGGCTGATTTTGCGCAGCAACAGGCTGTTCGAGCGGGCCGGGCGTTGGGCGGTGCCGCAATTCGCCGGGGTGACGATTTCGGAAGCGCTGAAGGACGCCTATTCGGCGATCCCGACCAATATGACGCCGTCGCGCCGCTTCGTGCTGGCCGAGGCGCCGTGAGGTTGATTATTCAATAGCAAGGCCGCCCCGCGTTGTGACCGCGCTCCGCGTGTCACCCGCGCACCTTCACCCGCCCCCTTTTTTGCCTGCCACCGCTTGCATGGCGGGGCAGGGCGGCGCAGATTCACCATAAAGATAAAGGACCTGGGGAGCCGTCATTATGATCCGTCTGCCGGAACCGAAAGCCGAAACGCTCGCCAAGCGCCCGGCGATCATTGCCGGCCTCAGGCAAATCCTGCCCGCCAGCGGCGTGATTGCCGAACCGCTGCGGCTCAAGCCTTATGAAACGGACGGGCTATCCGCCTATTGCCAGCCGCCGCTCGCCGTCGCCCTGCCGGAAACGACCGAGCAACTCGCGGAGCTGCTGCGCTTCCTGCACCAGGAAGGGGTGCGCGTCATACCGCGCGGCGCAGGCACCAGCCTCTCGGGCGGGGCCCTGCCGCTCGCGGACGGCGTGGTCGTCGGCATGATGCGGATGAACCGCATTCTGGAAATAAACTACGCTGACCGCTTTGCGGTTGTGCAGGCGGGCGTGACCAATCTCGGCATCACCGCGGCGATGCAGGCCGATGGATTTTTCTATGCCCCGGACCCGTCGAGCCAGCTCGCCTGCATGATCGGCGGCAATGTGGCGATGAATTCCGGCGGCGCGCATTGCCTGAAATATGGCGTCACCGCCAACAACCTCCTGGGCCTCAAGATCGTGACGATCGAGGGCGAGATTCTCGATATCGGCGGCGCCCATCTCGACGCCGCGGGCTATGACTGGCTCGGCCTGCTGACGGGCAGCGAAGGGCAGCTTGCCATGATCGCCGAAGTCACCGTGCGCATCCTGCGCGCGGCGGAGGGGCAACGCGCCATGCTCGCCGCCTTCCGCTCCAATGAAATCGCGGGCGCCTGCGTCGACCGCATCATCGGCTCGGGCATCATTCCGGTCGCGCTGGAATTCATGGACAGGCCTGCGATCCACGCCTGCGAGGCCTTTGCCCATGCCGGTTATCCGCTGGATGCGGAAGCGATGCTCATCATCGAGGTTGAGGGATCAGTCGCGGAGCAGGATGCGCTGCTTGAGCGCATCCGCGCGATGTGCCAGGAATTCGATCCGATCAGTTGCCGTGTCTCCCAATCGGCCGAGGAAAGTGCCGCGATCTGGAAGGGCCGGAAAGGCGCCTTCGGCGCGGTCGGGCGCATCAGCCCCGACTACCTCTGCATGGATGGCACAATCCCGACCAGTCGCCTGCCCGAGGTGCTGGCCCGCATCGGTGAGATGAGCGATCAATACGGCCTCAAGGTCGCCAACATCTTCCATGCCGGGGACGGCAACCTGCATCCCCTCATCATGTTCGACGCCAATGATCCGGAGAGCTTCCGCCGGGCGGAGGCCTTCGGTGCGGATATCCTCTGCCTCTGCGTCGAGGTCGGCGGCTGTCTCACCGGGGAGCATGGCGTCGGTATCGAAAAGCGCGACCTCATGCACCACCAGTTCACGGATATCGAGCTTGACCAGCAGCGCGCGATCAAGACGGCCTTCGATCCGGATTGGCTGCTCAACCCGGCCAAGGTCTTTCCCTTGGCGGCGGCCTGACGATGAGCGCTACTGACGAGACGCAGTGTCAGGCCCCGGCCGAGGAGGCGATGATCGCCGCGGTGGTGGCCGAGGCGCGCGCCGCCCGCCGCCCGCTGCTGGTCGAGGGCTACGGCTCCAAATCCGCCATGCTGCGGCCGGTCCAGGCGGCGGCGACCATTTCCACCCGCAACCATGGCGGGATCACCCTCTATTCGCCGCGTGAACTGGTCATCGCCGCGCGCGCCGGCACGCCGCTTGCCGAGATCGAGGCGGCGCTGGCGGAGAAGGGGCAGCAGCTGACGGCGGAACCGCCCGACCTCTCGGCGCTGCTTGGCGGCGGGCGGACGCAGAGCTGGGGCGGCATCGTTGCCGCCAATCTCAGCGGGCCGCGCCGCGTTGCCTGGGGGGCGATGCGGGATCATGTGCTCGGCATGCGCGTCATCAACGGGCGCGGGCAGGTGATCCGGGCCGGCGGACGGGTTCTGAAGAACGTCACGGGGCTCGATCTCTGCAAGCTCATCACCGGGAGCCACGGCACGCTCGGCATCATGACGGAGATCACGGTCAAGGTTCTGCCGGCGCCGCCGGCGAGCGGATCGGTCATCATCCGCGGGCTGAGTGCGGCGCACGGCGTGGCCGCGCTCTCCGCGGCGCTCGGCTCGCCCTTTGGCGTGTCGGGCGCGGCCTGGCTGCCGGCCTGGGCGGCGGACGGCATTCCCGCTCTCGGGTCACAGTCGCTCACCGTCATCCGGGTCGAGGACTTTGCCGAAAGCGTCGCCTACCGGCTGGAGCGGCTGGCCTCTGTCGTCGCGCCCTTCGGCCGTGCCGAACGGCTGGAGGAGGCCGAAAGCCGGCAGGCATGGCGGGCCATCCGGGACGTGACCCCGATCCGCCCGGGGCCGGCAGACGCAGTCTGGCAGGTCTCCACCCGCCCGTCGCGCGGGCCGGCTCTGCTGGACCTGGCCGAAGCGGCCGGCGCGCGCGGCCTGCTCGATTGGGGTGGCGGCCGGCTCTGGCTTACCGGACCCGGCACGGAGGCGCTGCATGGCGCGATCCAGCAGGCCTCCTGGGATCTCGGCGGCACCTTCACCCTGATGCGGGCGCCCGAGAGCCTGCGCGCGGCGGCCGAGGTGGTGCCACGGGAGGCGCCCGCACTGGCCGGGTTCACCCGTCGCATCAAGGCCGCCATGGACCCGGCCGGCATTCTCAACCCCGGCCGGCTCTTCGCAGGACTGTAAGCTTCATGCAGACGCACTTCTCGCCCGAACAACTGCGCGATTCCGATACCCGCGCCTCCAACCAGGTGTTGCGGACCTGCGTTCATTGCGGCTTCTGCACCGCGACCTGCCCGACCTTCGTGCTCTTGGGCGACGAACTGGATAGCCCGCGCGGACGCATCTACCTCATGAAGGAGATGCTCGAATCGGGTGCGCCGGCAACGCCGGATGTGGTCAAGCACATCGACCGCTGCCTTTCCTGCCTCTCCTGCATGACGACCTGCCCATCGGGCGTGAACTACATGCATCTCGTCGACCATGCGCGGCGGTATATCGAGGACAGCTATCAACGCCCCTGGACGGAGCGCATGCTGCGCCGGCTGCTCGGGCGTGTGCTGCCGGACCCGCGGCTGTTCCGCCTGGCGCTGCGCGGGGCGGCGCTGGCGCGGCCCTTCGCCCGCATGCTGCCGCAGACGAGCGTCACCGGACAGCGCCTGCAGGCCATGCTCAATCTGGCGCCCGCACATCTGCCGCCCGAAAGCCCGCTCCAGCGGCCGCAGCGCCACCCGGCGCAAGGCGAGCGGCGCGGGCGGGTGGCACTGCTGGCGGGATGCGCGCAGAAGGTGCTGGACCCTGCCATCAATGAAGCAACGATCCGGCTGCTCACCCGCCTGGGCATCGAGGTGGTGGTGGCGCCCGAGGTCGGCTGCTGTGGAGCGCTCACCCATCACATGGGCCAGCATGACCGCGCCATGGCCGCGGCAAGGGCCGCGATCGCCGGATGGAGCCGGGAGATCGAGGGCGAGGGGCTTGACGCCATCCTGGTCAACACATCCGGCTGCGGCACGACGGTCAAGGATTACGCCTTCATGTTCCGCGACGCGCCGGAGGCGGAGCGCGCAAGGGCCGAGCGCGTCTCGGCGCTCGCCGCGGATATCAGCGAATATCTCAGCCGGATCGGCTACCGGCCGACGCGGGAGGCCCCGGGGTTGACGGTCGCCTATCACGCGGCCTGCAGCCTGCAGCACGGCCAGAAGGTCACGGCCGAGCCCAAGGCGCTTCTGAGGGCCGCGGGCTTCACGGTGGTCGAGCCGCGCGATTCGCATCTCTGCTGCGGCTCGGCCGGCACCTACAATATCATGCAGCCGGAGATCGCCGGCCAGTTGCGCGCACGCAAGATAGAAACGCTCAGGGAGCGCCGGCCCGACCTCATTGCCGCAGGCAATATCGGCTGCATCACCCAGCTCTCCGGCAGCGGCCTGCCGGTGCTGCATACCGTCGAGCTGCTGGACTGGATGGCGGGCGGGCCGAAGCCCGCCGCATTGGCCTAGCAACCCAAGGACGCCGGGGTCGCGGTTTGCCACCCCGCCGGCTGGAGCCGATGATTTTGGACCGAACCGACCCAAAACCTGAATCGGTCTCTCATCTCGCCCTAGGCGCGCTGGTTGACGTGGTCGAGCGCGGCCTGGACCCCGCGCGGCACCGCGGCCAGCGAGACGTAGCGGTAGCGCGGCATCCCCGAATCGACGCGGCGGATGAGTGCGGTGCTGCAATGGATGCCGCCGCGATCGGCATGGCACAGATCTTCCGGCCGCGCGCCCCAGGAGAGGCCAAGGCGATAGAGAGCCGCCAACGGCCAGGGGCGGATATGGGTTGGGTCGTCCCAGAAATTCGTGAAGGCGTGGCCTTCGGCATCCGGATCGCTCGGCACCAGGGTCGTCTGCTCACTCGGCGTTTCGATATAGACCGCGGCCCCGGGCTTGACCGCGCCAATGAGCGTACCGAAGACGGCAACCGCATCGGCACAGTGTTCGATGACATGGGTGGCGATGATGAGATCGGCGTCGAGCGCGGGCAGGGACGCGCCGACGGCAGCCAAGTGCAGGAAGCGCGCGCCGGCCGGCCGGCCGGCCGGTTCCTCGTGGAGATCGACGCCGATATGCTGCAGGTCGGAACGCCCGACGCGGATCGCCAGCCGGGCCGCATGCCAGCCATAGCAGCCGTAATCCACGACCAGGGCGTTTTCGGGAAGCGCGGCGAGCAGATCGGCCAGCCGGTCCTCGGCCAGGGGAAGGGCGAGACTCATCTGGGGATTTTCTGGTTCCGTCCTCGCCGCCCGCAGTTTTATGGTCATTCCTAATGTCCTATGAGCATGCTGTGCCGGCGGGAACGCAAGCCGCTGTTGTTTCGAAACTGGAAATCAGGCTTTAACATTGTTTTGGAGCAGGCAAAGGGTTGTGGTGCCTGCCCGGGACGCTACTCAAATATTTCATAGAGCAGGGGACGAAGGATGAACAGGCGACAGGTCCTTCTTGGCTTGGGGGGCGCGGCGATCGGGCTGGCCAGACGGCCTGGAGAGGCTGCGGCGGCAACGCCGATACCGCTCCCGTCGGGCGCGCCCATCCTGACCATTTCGGGCAAGATCAACAATCCCAACAAGGGGTCGAGCGCGGTGTTCGACATGGCAACCCTGGAGGGGCTCGGCCTGTCCAGTATTGTTACCAAGACGCCGTGGACAGACAAGACCACCTTCACGGGCGTGCGTCTTGACACGCTTATGAACCGTATCGGTTGCTATGGCACGACCGCGGTCGCGTACGCGCTGAACGATTTCAGTGCCGAGGTTCCGGTCCGCGATTTCGCGGCTTACGGCACCCTTCTTGCAACACGCATGGACGGTAAATATATGTCGATCACTGACAAGGGGCCGCTGTTCATCATGTACCCCTTCGACGCCGACCCCGACCTGGCACGGCAGACCTTCTATGGCCGCTGCGTATGGCAGCTCGATCGTATGACCATCATCTAAGGCAATGGGCGAGAGGCAAGGTCGCGATACTGGGCGGCGCAGGCTGGTCAAGCTCACACTGGCCGCAGTGGTGGTCTGCTTCGCCCTGGCGGCCGGTGGGACCTCCTATATCGTCATCCAGCAGCAGGCCGCGACCCACCGGCTTGCCCGCTACGATACAGCCTTCGACGCGAGCCAGGGCGCGGCGGAGCTGATGCGGCTTGACTCGGCGGTCTCGGGGCTCGCCCTTGGCCTGCCCGACGCGTCCCTCGACATGGTCGCGCTGCGCTACGCGATTCTGCAGAACCGGATCAGCGTTCTCTCCCGGTCGGACTTCCTGGACTTCATTGCTGGTCACCCCGAAGTCCAGGGCGTGATCCCGGATCTCGCCGCAGTCGTGGACCAGCTCGGCCCCCTGGTTCCGAAGGCCGGCAATCCTCAGGTTGCGATCCAGATCCTGACGACCCTCAAGCCGATGGAGCCGCAACTCATCGAGCTCGCGGCGCTTTGCAGCACGATTGTCGGCAACTAC
This sequence comes from uncultured Alphaproteobacteria bacterium, assembly GCA_963834475.1. Classification (GTDB taxonomy): domain Bacteria; phylum Pseudomonadota; class Alphaproteobacteria; order Acetobacterales; family Acetobacteraceae; genus Acidisoma. Next base: position 508,375 of record CAWIBZ010000007.1, read on the forward strand.
ATCGAATCGGGCGAGACCCGGCTGCAAAGACTGCATTTCATCCTGGCCGGGGTTGTGGGCACGCTGATCGCGCTTGGCGTGCTCCTCATCCTCTTCCTCATCAGGGACAATCGCCTGATGGCGGAGAGCAACCGGCATCTGAGCCAGCTGACGGATGAGCTGCAGCGCACCGGCTCCCAGCTCGCCACGGCCCATACCGCCGTTGCGCAGGCGAATGAGGAACTCAACGCACAGAATGCGGCTTTGCTGCACCGTGACCGCGAGCTTGCCGTGCAGAACGGGCGTTTTGATGCGGCACTGAACAACATGTCCCAGGCGCTGCTCATGGCGGACGGTACCGACCGTCTCATCGTCTGCAACAACCGCTTTCTGGAAATGTTCAGCCTGACCTGGCAGGACGTCATGCCCGGTCGCGATATCGCGTCGCTCTTCGACCTTGTCGCCGGGCGCGCGCGCGTGCCGGGTGCCCTGCTGCAGCAGATGCGCCAGCGTGCCCAGGAACTGGCGCGCGCGCGCCTCGGCGGCTCCTTCTATGCGGAAGCCGAGGGCCGGGCGATCAAGGTTGACCAGAAGCCCATGAACGGCGGCGGCTGGGTGGCGACGATGGAGGACAGGACAGAGCAGCGCCGGGTGGAGGCGCGCACCGACTATCTCGCGCATCATGATGTCCTGACCGATCTGCCCAACCGCCTGATGTTCAGCCAGCAATTGGAACAGGCGCTGCAGCGCCGCGCCGCGGGCAGCTGCTTCGCGCTGCTGCTGGTTGATCTCGATGATTTCAAGGATGTCAACGATACGCTCGGGCATCTTGCCGGAGACAGCCTGCTGGTGACGGCGGGCGAACGCCTGCGACGCTGCGTAGCGCAGGGCGACGTGGTGGCGCGGCTCGGCGGCGATGAATTCGCCATCATCCAGACCGCGCCGCAGAACGAGGCCGAGACGGAGCTGCTTGCCCAGCGAATCGTCACCGCAATGTCCGAGCCTTACGTCTTTGAGGAGCAGCGCGTGGCGCCGGGTGCCAGCGTGGGCATCGCGCTCTGCGCGGACGGGAGCGCCACGGCCGAAGGCCTGCTGCGCAGCGCGGATATGGCGCTCTACCGTGCCAAGGCGGAAGGCCGGCGCACCTGGCGGTTCTTCGAGCCGGAAATGGAGGAGGTGGTGCGTCTGCGCAGCTCCGTCGCGTCCGACATCCGCAAGGCGCTGGAGCGCGGCGAGCTGGAGCTTTTCTATCAGCCGATCTTTGACACCGCGACCCTCCGCCTCTGTCAGTTTGAATCGCTGATGCGCTGGAAACATCCGACCCGCGGCCTTGTCCCGCCGGATCGCTTCATCCGGATCGCGGAGGAAACACGCCTGATCCTGCCCATGGGCGAATGGGCGATCAGCGAGGCCTGCCGCTCAGCCATGACCATGCCGGACGATATTCGCGTCGCCGTCAATCTGTCGCCCTTGCAGTTCCGGTCGCCGCAACTGCCCCGTGTCGTCGAAAACGCCCTGCGGCAGACCGGCCTGCCGCCGCATCGCCTGGAACTTGAGGTGACGGAGACGGCGCTCCTGCATGACAAGGAGCTGGTGGGCAAGATGCTGCGCGAGCTGCGCGGGCTCGGGGTGACGGTCGCGCTGGATGACTTCGGAACCGGCTACGCTTCGCTCAGCTATTTGCAGCAGTTTCCGTTCGACAAGATCAAGATTGACCGGAGCTTCGTCAGCGAGATCGTTTCGCGCAGCGACTCACTTGCGATCGTCGAGTCCGTGATCCGCCTGGGCAGCAAGCTCGGCATGGCGACGACGGCGGAAGGCATCGAGACACCTGAGCAGCTCGCGATTCTGCGCGACTTCGGGTGCAACTTCGCGCAGGGCTTTCTGTTCGACCGGCCGCAGCCCCTGAGCGCGGTCAGGCGCAAGATAAGCGCCGGCATCTACGGCGTGACGGAAGGCGCGGCCGTCACATCGCTTCAGGCCTGAGCGCGCGCGTCCGCGCTCTGCGTCAGCTCTGCGTCAATAGATGAGAGAGCGATTCAGACCTTGGGTGATTGAGACCCAAAGTCATCAGGCTTTAGAGTTTGTCAGGTTTTGGCAGAAGCATATCCGGCATGGCGGAGGTAGGCGAAGCACTCGTCGGGACTGAAGCAGTCGAGTAGTTCGCCGACCCGTCGCCATGTTGCTTCGACAGATCGCTCGTCAGCTCTGCGCAGCAACACCTTGAGCTTTGCGAACATCATCTCGATCGGATTGAGGTCGGGGCTGTACGGCGGCAGGAAGAACAGCCTGGCGCCGACACCGCGGATCGCGGCCCGGGCTGGCTGACCCTTATGGCTTCCGAGATTGTCGGCGATGACGATATCGCCGGAACGGAGGGTCGGAACCAGGGACTGCGCAACCCAGGCTGTGAACGAAACCCCATTTATCGGCCCATCGATCACGCAAGGCGCGACGATGCGGTCATGCCGCAGTCCGGCGAGGAAGGTCAGCGTCTTCCAATGGCCATGGGGAACCTTGGCGAGGAGCGGAGTGCCACGAAGGCTCCAGCCGCGCGTGCGGGTCATGTTGGTCTTGACCCATGTCTCGTCGATAAACACGAGCCGTGTCGGATCAAGTCGTGGTTGGTAGGCTCGCCACCGCGCCCTCAGACGGCTCAGCTTCGGCCGATCCGTCTCGCTTGCCAGCAGAGTTTTTTTTGAAGCTGAGCCCTTCACGGCGCAGAAAGCGCCAGACCGTGTCGTGCGATACATGGATGCCGTCAGCCTTCAGGTCCGCCGCCAAGGCTCGCACCGTCCAATCAGACTTGGCGGCCAGCCGCGCCATGATGGCTTCACGCGCCGGCTTCAGTATCGGCTGACGATGGCCGCCGATCTTCCGTGCCGCCAAGCCCTGACCCGCGCGCGCCAGTTGGCCCATGCGCACGGCGCTCGCGACCGACACCTCAAACCTCTTCGCCGCCGCGCGCACGCTCAGCCCCTCCGCCAGAGCCGCCGCCACGCGCACCCGCAAGTCCAGGGACAAGGGTTTCACCATCGCCGCTGGCCTCCGCCCAGCAGCAATGGTGAATCACATCCGGCCCGTGCAGGGAATCCCAAATCGATTCAGATCGTCGCTGACAGACTCTAGGGCCGGAATTTCATCACCTGTATGGCTGCGAGCTCCGTTTCCTGGCCGCCGCAGATCGTGCTCCATCCCCGGCGGATGACCTGCATCATGGCCTTCGCAGCAGCACCGGGGTCACCGGAGGAAATCGCGTCCGCCAAGGCGCTGTGGTCCAGCCGCGACTGCTCCTGCGCCTCGCCGAACTCGCCCGACGGCGCGCTCATGGTGAAGGTTGCGGAGAGCGCGGTGCGGATCAGGGCGCCGATGGATTGCAGGAAGGGATTGCCCGCGTGATCCAGAATGAAGAGATGAAAGTCGAGGTCGGCACTCGCGAAGGCCTCGCGGTCGGATCCGGCGTCAGCCAGGCGGGTGAGGAGCTGGATCAGGCGGCGGCTCGCCTCAGGGTCCCGCCGTTCCGCCATCATCGCCGCGGCCATCGGCTCGAACGCCTGCCGCAGCGCAAAAAGATCGGCGAGAAAGCGACGATCGACACCCGCGGTGAAGCGCCAGGACAGGATGTCGGCATCGAACATGTTCCAGTGGCGTTCTTCCAGCACCCGGGTGCCGACGCGCGTCTTGGCATGGATCATGCCTTTGGTCGCGAGTTTCTGCAGCGCCTCGCGCAAGGTGCTGTTGGAGACCTTGAACTGCCGGCAAAGGTTTTCCTTGCTCGGCAGCAGGCTTCCGGTGGGGTAGATGCCTGTCACGATGTTCAGCCCGATACCGCGCATGACCATGTCATGGGCGGCCAGGGGGCGTTTGCGGAGGCGTGGCATGGCGGAGGGTTGCCGCCGGGGGACTGGACTAAGGATGTGGGCCATGGCGGCCTCTTTGCGCGTTTGGCCGGAGTGCCCCGGGGATCCGGGCACTCGGCGCCACGACGGGACTGTCGCAGGCAGTGCATGGTCTTGACGCCATAGGAGCTCTCTTTCGCTCCTCGTTTTCATTTTGATTCGTTTGTCAAACAAATCGAGGCCAGCTTGCAAGCCATAATCGCATGGAGCGGCATCAGTCGCGGTAATAGCCCGCGAGCCTCAACTTCCGATCCGTCTCGTATTGGTTGAGGGCATAGACCGCCCAGATCGCCGCCGGGATCCATCCGATGATCGTGGCGTGGAGAAGCAGGCACAGAACGCCCGACCAGGGGCGGCCGATGAAGAAGAACGAAACACCCGGCAGCAGGAGCGCCAAAAGCAACCGCATGGAGACCTCGATTCAGGACAGGCAGGAGGCTGGAGCAATGTGCGTGCCGCTTATGCGGGGCCGTCGCCGCAGCTTTGCTGCTGAGTTGTTTGAGTGTTGTTGCGGAATCCGAAAGCAAACTCTATATGAACGATCAGGGTAAAGTGTAGAAACCGCGAGTGTAGCACGCGCGGCTTTTGTTCCCGATGTTTTCAAGAATAAGTGGGTCTCAGAAGGACAAGGTCTAAGGCAATGAAGTTGCTGCCCCTGGTCTCTGCTCTCTGCTTGGCGTTAGCAGTCGCGGCCTGCGCCACGAAGCAGGCTCCTCATAAGCTCACAGAGCCCGCTCCAGGCCAAAACGCGGCACCCAGCGTCTCCAGCTGGTGAGCGGCGCGGAGCAAGACTGGCGCGGCCTCCAGGATAGCCCTTAACAGAGGCGTTTATACCCTTGAGATCAGGCAAATCCCGCAAGGTCGGGGTTTGCTTCAAAGACCGAGGGCGGAGAGGCGGACGGCGGGGACGATCCCGTTTGCCGGGACCGCTGGCGCATGCGGCGGGCGGATGATCAGCGCATCCGCCGCGGCCAGCCGGCTGATCATGCCCGGAATCCTGGGTCTGGTAGGGATAGCGCGACCCAGCCGCCATCCTCGCGCAGCAGCAGGGAGGCGCGGACGTAATCCTCCCGGTTATCGTTGGCGGGCAGGCGGCGCGCCGAGGCGCACAGGCTCGGCCGCGGCGGATCGCCCGGCAGGCCCGGCAGAGCGCTGCGATCGCAGGAAGCAGGAAAAGGATCGCGCAGACCAGGGCCGAGACCGGATTGCCGGGCAGGCCCAGCATCGGCACGGCGCCAAGGCTGCCCATGCATGAGCGGCTTGCCCGGCCGCATCGCGATGCGCCAGAAATCGAGCACCAGGCCGCGCTGCGGCAAGCGCCGGCCTGCACGAGATCGTGGTCGCCGACGCTGGCCCCGCCCGTCGTGACCAGCATATCCGCGCCGCGCGCCGCATCTGCTGCCGCGGCGATCGCGGCCAGTCGGTCCGGCACGGCCGGCAGCAGCACCGGCTCGCCACCAGCGACGCGAACCAGCGCGGCGAGGGCCGGAGCCGTTGGAGGAGACGACGCCGCCCGGCGGCAGGGGATCGCCCGGCAGCGCGATCTCGTCGCCCGGTGCTGAGAATGACGATGCGCGGGCGGCGATGCACGGTGAGCCAAGCGATGGCCCGCCGGCCGCGGCAAGGCCGATCAGGCGCGGGTTGAGACGCTGCCCGGCCGGGATCGACGTGTCGCCCGGCACGAAATCCTGCCCTGGCGGCGGATATGGCGGCCTGGGGCGGCGGTTTCTCGACCAGGTCACCAGGTCGTCCTCGGCGGTCGCGTTCTCCTGGATCAGGATGGCATCCGCGCCTTCGGGCACGACGCTGCCGGTGAACAGCCGCACGGCCTCGCCCGGCGCCACCGTGCCGGCGAAGGGATGGCCCGGCCGGGGCGGCACCGATCGAGCCGAGCCGCGCGCCGGCGAAGGCGTCCGCCGCGCGCACCGCATAGCCGTCCATGGCCGAGACATCGGCCGGCGGGTTGCTATGGCGGGCGATGAGCGGCGCGGCCAGTCACGCGGCCGAGCGCCATCCAGCAGCGACACGATTTCGCCCGCGCGTGGGCTCGAGCCCCGCGAGAATGCGCGCCCGCGCTTCGGTGACCGAAATCATGGTCGCGCGTGAACTCGCCCGAAGCGCCGCCCGACTTGGCGACGACCCGCAAGGCCTCCACGACCATGCCGCGATCGACCGCCTTGCACATGTCGTAGACGGTCAGCGCCGCGACGGAGGCGGCGGTCAGCGCCTCCATCTCCACGCCCGGTGCGGCCGGTGGTGCGGACGGTCGCGGCGATCTCGATGGCCGAGCCCGCCTCATCGGCGGTCAGATCGACCGTCACCGCCGCGATGCGGCAGCGGGTGGCAGAGCGGGATGAGGTCGGCCGTGCGCTTCGCGGCCATGATGCCGGCCAGGCGGGCGACGCCCAGCACATCGCCCTTCTTGGCGGTGCCGCTCAGGATGAGGGCGAGGGTCGCGGGCTGCATGGTGATGCGCGCGCGGGCGGTCGCCTCCCGCGCCGTCTCGGGCTTGGCCGAGACATCGACCATGGCGGCGCTGCCGGCCGCGTCGAAATGGGTGAGCCGATCGCCGGTCTTACCGTCATGCGCCGTCCCTCGTCCGTCAGGCGGCGTCCGCCGCGCGCTCCGGCCCGATGAGATCCCGCACGGCCTGGGCGACATCCTGCCTGCCGCATCAGGCTTTCGCCGACGAGATAGCATTGCAGCCCGGCATCGACGAGGCGCTTCACGTCGGCCGCAGTGCGGATGCCGCTTTCGGCAATGAGGAAACGATCGGGCGGCACCTGGGGCGCGAGGTGTATCGCGGTCTGAAGGTCGATCTTCAAGGTCTTGAGATTGCGGTTATTGATACCGATGAGCGGCGTCTCCAGGCCGAGCGCGCGTCCGAGTTCCGCCTCATCATGGACTTCAGCCAGCACATCCATGTCGAGCGCGCGGGCCAAGTTCCTCCAGCTCGCGCGCCTGATCGTCCGAGAGCGCGGCGAGGATGAGCAGAATGCAATCCGCCCCCATGGCGCGGCTTTCATAGACCTGCCAGGGATCGAGGATGAAATCCTTGCGCAGCACGGGCAGCGGCACTGCCGCGCGGGCGGCCTTCAGATGCTCCGGCTCGCCCATGAAATAGTTGTGGTCGGTCAGCACCGAAAGGCAGGTGGCGCCGCCATCAGCATAGGCCGGGCAAGGGCAGGCGGGTCGAAGTCGGGGCGGATCAGCCCGCCCGAGGGCGAGGCCTTCTTGATCTCGGCGATCAGCGCCACGCGGTGCAGATTGACATGATCCATCAGCGGTCCGGCCGAAACCGCGCGGCTTGCGTCTGCGCAGCGATCTTCTGCTTCAGCGCCTCGATCGGCGTGCGCGGCTTTCCGGCGCGCGCATTCGGCGCGCGTGTCGTCGCAAATCTTGACCAGAAGGTCGGGGATGGTGGAACTCATTCTACCGTCACTGCTTCGATGGTCTCGGGGATAGCGAGCTGGCTTTCCCGCCGCAATGTGTCAAGCGCGGCAGCGGCCCGGCCACGATCGATGGATGCCGCGGCGGCGGCGATCCCTTCGGTCGAGATGTGGGACGGCACCGGCGACCATCAACGCGCCCGCCGCGTTCAAGATGACGGTATCGCGATAGGCGCCGGGCTCGCCCTCCAGAAGGCGCAGCAGGGCCGCGGCATTGCTGGCGGCATCGCCACCGCGCAGGGCGGAGAGCGGAGCGCGGGGCAGGCCGAATTCCGTCCGCATCGAGGATCATCTCCCGCACCGTGCCGTCCTCCAGCACCGCGATATGGTTGGGGCCGGCCAGAGTCAGCTCATCGAGCCCCTGGCCATGGACGATCCAGGCGCTTTCGGTGCCGAGCTGGCCTAGAGCTTCCGCCACCGGACGGGTCCAATGGCTGGCGAAGACGCCAGTGAACTGGCGGGTAACGCGCGCCGGGTTGGCGAGTGGCCCGAGGAGATTGAACAGCGTGCGGGTGCCGAGCTCCGCCCGCACCGGGGCGGCATGGCGCAACGCCGGATGATGGGCGGGGGCGAAGAGAAAGACGCAGCCGGTGCGTGGCGAGCAGGGCTTCCAGCCGGGCTCGGGGGCAGAGTGACGCCGACGCCCAGATGCTCCAGCACATCGGCAGCGCCCGGAGCGGGAACTCAGCGCGCGGTTGCCGTGCTTGGCCACCGGCACGCCGCAGCCCGCGACGACAAAGGCCACGGCGGTCGAGATATTGAGCGTGCCGGCCTCATCGCCGCCGGTGCCGCAAACATCGATCGCACCGGGCGGCGACGTGATCGCTACCATCCGCGCCCGCAACGCCCGCACGGCCCCGACCATTTCCGCGACCGTCTCACCGCGCACGCGCATCGCCATCAGCAGCCCGGCGATCTGGGCGTGGGTCGCCTCGCCGGTCATGATCTCCCCGAAGGCGGCTTCGGACTCCAGCCTCCGTCAGGCTTTCGCCGCGCGCCAGGCGGGCCAGCAAGGGACGGATGGCGCCGGTCATGCGCGTCGGATCACAGGGCTGCCTTGGCTGGCTGGATCAGGCGGCTTTGGCCGGCGCATTGCGACCACGCCCGATCGCCAGGAAATTCTCCAGGATCGGCATGGCCGTGCTCGCTCGCGATGCTTTCCGGGTGGAACTGCACGCCGAAGACGGGAAGGCTGCGGTGGCGCAGCCCCATGATGAGTCCGTCCTCGGTGAAGGCGGTGGCAATCAAGGTTTCGGGCAGGGTTTCCCGGGCGACGATCAGGCTATGGTAGCGGGTGGCGTTGAAAGGCGAGGGCAGGCCCTCGAAAATATCGGAATTAGCATGGGTAATGGCGCTGATCTTGCCATGCATGGGCACCGGCGCGCGGACCACATCACCCCCAAAGGCCTGGCCGATGGCCTGATGGCCGAGGCAGACCCCAAGAATGGGCACTTGCCCCGCCGCCGCCTTGATCACATCCAGGCAAATGCCGGCCTCATTGGGTGTGCAAGGGCCGGGCGAGAGCACGATCGCCTCGGGCTGCTTCGCCATCACCTCAGCGACCGACAGGGCATCGTTACGCCAGACCTCGCATTCGGCGCCGAGATCGCCGAGGAATTGCACGAGGTTGAACGTAAAGCTGTCGTAGTTGTCGATGAGGAGTATCATGCCAATATTCTGCGCTGGCAGGGTGGCCAAGGTCAATTGAAAGGCTGGAACCGCTGGGTTGCGGCGCTTTGCAGGGTGGCTATCAGGCCAAGCGTTTCTTGGGGGCAAAAAATGGACGTCGATACAAGTGCGAAAACCTATCCGGTGAGCTACACCGATGCAGAATGGCGTGCCCGGCTGACACCCGAGCAGTACCAGGTGCTGCGGCACCATGCGACGGAACGGCCGGGCAGCTGCGCCCTGCTGCGGGAGAAGCGGCCGGGCACTTTCGAATGCGCCGGTTGCGGCAACCCGCTGTTTCACGGCGATACGAAGTTCGAAAGCGGCACGGGATGGCCGAGCTTCGACACGCCCCTCGAGGGCGCGGTCGAAACGACGGAGGATCGCAGCCTGGGCATGGTGCGGACGTAGAGGTGCATTGCAGCCAGTGCGGCGGGCATCTTGGCCATGTCTTCCCGGACGGCCCGCCGCCGACCTATCAGCGCTACTGCATGAACGGCGTCGCGCTGAACTTCATTCCGGACTGAGCGGGGCCGGACTGAGCCGCGCCTTCCTCAGCGCGAGGATGCGCGCCGCCATGTCGTGCCAGGGCGCCGGATTCCAGGCACGGCAGGCAAGGCCGGAGGTCGAGGGCAGCACCATGATCGGCGGGAAGTCCGCGCATCGGCGGTTGCAGCCCGTAGGCGATGCGTCCGGTTGGCACGGTATAGAATTCGGCCGCGGCGCGCTTGCTGTTGAAGGCCAGAAGGCGCGGCCGGTAGAGCGCCATGGCGGCGGCGCAGCCTTATGCGGTCGAAGCCATGACGCGGCAGATGTCGTCCTGGCCAAAGGCCGTCTTGCAGACATCCGTCAGACCAATGCCGAGCTCCAGCAGGCGCGGAAACTCGGCTGGCCGGAACGCTGCGGTGTCAGCCCGGTCTGCGGCGAGCACGCTCCAGAAGCGATTGCCGGGATTCGCGTAATAGGCGCCCCGCGCGGCGGAAACGGCGCCGGCCGCCGTGCCGCAGATGACGAGATCGAGCCCCTCGGCGCAGAAGATCGGGCAGGATATCGGGCAAGGGCAGCGGTCCAGGGCGGCTTTCGGCATCCATGGCGCTTCTCTATCAGATGCCGGCCCTATGCCGTCATGCCCGGCATGACGAAAAAAAACGGCACGGCGACGAAGAGAATCAGCCGCGCCGCCAGGGCGCGGTCTCTGTGAGCCACTCCGCCGCCCGCGCTTCCGGCGCCGCGTTGAGCAGCACATCGGTCACCACGGCGGCGCTGTCGGCGCCCGCCTCCAGCACGGCGCGGCCACGCTCGGGCGTGAGGCCGCCGATGGCGACCAGCGGCATCGCGCCCGACGCGGCGCTTCCACTCCGTGACGCTTTGCGCAACGCCTTGCGGCGCCCAGGGCATTGTCTTGAGGATGGTCGGGAAGACGGGGCCGAGGGCCACGTAATCGGGCGCGACGGAGAGCGCGCGGTCAAGTTCGGCTTCATCATGGGTGCTGACGCCGAGCCTCAAGCCATGGCGGCGGATGGCGGCGAGATCGGCCGCCTCCAGATCCTCCTGGCCGAGATGGATGAAGTCGCGCGCCGCGTCGATCGCGACGCCAATAATCATTGACGATCAGCTGCGCGCCATGGCGGCCTCGCAGAGAGTGCGGCGCGGCCGTGATCTGCGCGCGCAGCGCCGCTTCGGATTTGTCCTTGATGCGCAGCTGCACGAGCTTCACGCCGCACGGGCAGCAGCCGCGCCAGCCATGCTGACGTAATCGACGATGAGATAGAAGGGATCGAGCTGTCATCGGAAGGCCAGGCCCAGCACGGGGGTTGAGGGTTCGGCCATGTCCCGCGCGGCGCATGGGATCGGCTGGAAGGCCTGCCGGCCGGCGCGGATGGCGCCCGGCGAAGGCCGTCGGCCATGCGCGCCGGATCGCCCGCCTTGGCGACGGCGGTATTGAGCAGGATGGCGTCGTAGCCCAGTTCCATGGCCTGCGCCGCCTGGGAGGGCAGGCCGATCCCGGCGTCGATGACCAGCGGCACATCGGGGAAATGCGCGCGCATGGCGCGCAGCCCGTAGAGGTTGTTGAGTCCACGCCCCGAGCCGATCGGCGCGCCCCAGGGCATGAGCACGCGGCATCCCGCGTCAAGCAGCTTTTCGCCGACGACGAGATCCTCCGTCGTATAGGGGAAGACCTCGAACCCGTCGGCGGCGAGGATGCGCGCGGCCTCGACAAGGCCGAAGACATCGGGCTGCAGCGTATCCTGATTGCCGATGACTTCGAGCTTGATCCAGTTCGTCTCGAAAATCTCGCGCGCCATCTGCGCCGTCGTCACCGCCTCCTTCACCGAATGGCAGCCGGCGGTATTGGGCAGCACGCGCACGCCGAGATCGGCGGATGAGCGACCAGAAGGCCTGGCCCGCGCGCTCGGCGCCGGATTCGCGGCGGAGCGAGACGGTGACAACCTCTGCGCCCGAGCGCCGCACCGCCTCCGCCATGATCGCGGGCGAGGGATATTGCGATGTGCCGAGCAGCAGCCGTGAGGACGAGCGACACGCCATAGGCCTCCATCGCTTCAGCCTCCCCGCATCGGCGCGAGCAGTTCCAGACTGTCGCCTTCCTTGAGCAGCAGTTGGTCGCGGCAATGCATCGGGCGCGAAATCGCCGTTGACCGCGGTCGCGATGACCGCGCCATCATAGCCGAGTTCGTCGCAGCGCCTCGGCAAGGCTTGGCCCGGCGACCTCACTGTGCTTCGTTGTTGACGAGGATTTTCATCCATCACCTCCGGGTAAGCGCGTGCCGTGGAGCAGGAAATCCGCCGCGCGGCGGCGCGAGCGCGGGCGAGAGCAGAAAGCCGTGGCGGAACAGCCCGTTGACGAGGACGAGCCGCGGCCGTCGCGCGCGGAGACGCGGCAGGTTGTCCGGGAAGGCGGGCCGGGCATCGGCGCCCATTTCGAGGATCTCGGCCTCGGCGAAAGGCGGGGTGAAGCGCATAGGCGGCGCTCAGCAGTTCCATGACCGAGCGCGCCGTCACGCGGTCGCGCTCGCCGCTTTCCAGCATGGTCGCGCCCAGCATGAAGACGCCGTCGCCGCGCGGCACGATATAGAGCGGAAAACGCGGATGCAGCAGCCGGACCGGGCGGGTGAGGCGAGAGGCCCGGGCAGCGCAGGATGAGCATCTCGCCTTTCACGCCGCGCAGATCGGGCAGGCGGTCGGCGGCGCCAGCCGCGGCAATCGGCGACGAGTCCCGAGGTCCGGGTTGCTCCGGCTCGGCGGAGTCGCCGAAGCGGATGGTGACGCCGCGGGCTTCGAGCGATTCCGCCAAGGCCGGCGAGGCCGCGCGCGGATCGAGATGCGCCTCGCGGGAAAGAAAAGACCGCGCTGCGGAAGCGGCCGGCGAGATCGGGCTCCAGCGCCGCGATGCCGTCCGCATCCAGCCGCTCATGCGCGTCGTGCGGCGGGCGAAGCGCGTCGAGGTCGGGCGCGTCGCGCAAGGCGCGAGCACCAGGCTGCCGCGCTGCTCCGTTCCGGGAAAGGCGTGTGGCCAAAGGTCAGCGCTTCCTGGCCGAGGTCGCGTACCAGCGGCTCGGCGCTTTCCGCCTCGCACCAGGGCGCCAGCATGCCGCCGGCATAGCGTGAACAGGCGAGCGCGCCGAGGGCCGGCGCTTCGCTCCAGCACGCGTGACGCCGCTCCGCCTTCGACGAGGGCGAGGGCGGTGGTCAGACCCGCCACACCCGCGCCCACGACCGTTATACCTGCACGGCTATAGCCTCAGCGCAATCTGCGGTCCGGCCAGCGGAGAGGAAGGGAGACGAGCGCGCGGCAACTGACGGGTCCGAGCGACGTTCCATCCCTTCGCCAGCATGACCTGGATCAGGTTGTAAGGGTCGCCATATGCGGCGGCGCACGCTCAGCGGTATGCCGCCAATAGCCTCTCAGCCCCTTGCTCGGGGCTCCCCTTGGCAAGGACAGGACTTACGCTCGTGCGGCCCGCGCCGTCAAAACACGGCAGCCGTCCTGGCGTGCGGCATTTGATCCATGTCATGGCGCAGGGTGACGGCCGGTTTTTAAGTAGGATGAGAACGCGGAAGCCCCTGCCAGGCGCCGGACCACAAAGGCCGCAACAGGGGTGAGAGATCAGAACTGATGACCGCCGAGAGCCGCATTCAACATCCGGGGCTGCGTGCCACGCATCATGTCCGCCGACACGCGGCGACGCTTCATCCGCCACGGCATGACGGTCGGGTATGAGCGGCTTCACCGGCTCGGGCTATCCGAAGGTGGTGCCGCAGGCGCTGGCCCGGCGGATCGAGGCCGAGCAAGCGGCCGGCCATCTCTTCCGCATCCGCGTCTGGACCGGCGCCTCCACAGGCCCGGAGCTGGATGGCGCGCTGGCACGCTGCGAACGGCATCGAGTTCCGTCTGCCCTACAACTCCGACCCGGTCGCGCGGGAGAAGATCAACCGCGGCGAGATGGAATACCTCGACATGCATCTGAGCCAGGTGGCGCCCATGGCCTGGCAGGGCTTTCTCGGTCCGCTCGATACCGCGCTGGTCGAAGTCTCCGGCATCACCGCGGACGGCGACCTGATCTGTTCCTCCTCCGTCGGCAACAACAAGACCTGGCTGGACCGGGCAAGCCAGGTGATCCTGGAGGTCAACCGCTGGCAGGATTCGGCGCTCGACGGCATGCACGACATTTATTACGGCACCGCCCTGCCGCCGAACCGCGTGCCCATTCCGCTGGTCCGCCCCGGACGACCGCATCGGCTCGCCTTATATGCGCGTCGATCCGGCGAAGATCGTCGCGATCGTCGAAACCGACGCGCCCGGACCGCAACCTGCCCTTCGCCGAGCCGGACGTGGCCGCGACCGGCATTGCCGGCCATCTCCTGGAATTCTATCGCCACGAGGTGAAGCTCGGGCGCCTGCCGGCGTACGCTCCTGCCGTTGCAATCAGGCGTCGGCAATATCACCAATGCGGTGCTCGCCGGCCTGCTCGACGCGCCTTTCGAGAACATGACCGCCTATACCGAGGTCATTCAGGACGGCATGCTGGATCTGATTGCGGCCGGCAAGATCCGTGTCGCCTCCGCCACCGGCTTTTCCCTGAGCCGAGAGGCGACGCTGCGCTTCAACGCCGAGATGCCGAACTTCCATGACAAGATCATCCTGCGGCCCCAGGAGATCAGCAACCATCCGGAACTCGTGCGGCGGCTTGGCTGTCTCGCCATGAACGGCCTCATCGAGGCCGATATCTATGGCAATGTAAACTCAACCCATATCATGGGGTCGCGCATCTATAACGGCATCGGCGGCTCGGGCGATTTTGCGCGCAATGCCTATGTCTCGATCTTCATGACGCCGTCGACGGCCAAGGGCGGCGCGATTTCCGCCATCGTCCCGCAGGCGGCGCATGTGGACCATATCATGCAGGACGTGCAGGTGATTGTGACGGAGCAGGGCCTGGCGGATCTGCGCGGCCTGTCCCCGAAGCAGCGCGCCGAGCTGATCATCGAGAACTGCGCGCACCCGACCTATCGGGCACAGCTGAGGGACTATTTCACCCGCGCCAAGCGCGACTCCTACGGCCAGCAGAGCCCGTCTTTGCTCGGCGAAGCGCTCTCCTGGCACAAGCGCTTCGTCGAGACGGGCAGCATGCTGGCCTGAGGAACTCAAGGCGGCCCCAAAAAGAGAACCCTGCCGCGGCGCGCCGGGCAGGGTTCTGTTCTCACTCCAGGGTCCTGCGCAGCCGAAGCTGCGCAGAGACGTCACATCACCACTTGATCTGCGTGCCGACGCCGAAGAGCTGGGACTGCACGGTGTTGTATGCGGTGCCGGCATCGTTGGTGGCGAAGTCGAAGCCACCCTGGTGACGCCAGCCCCAGTCATAGTCGAGGAAGAGGTCGACGCCCGGAACGAGGGTGTAGGTAGCGCCCGCCGCGAAGCCGGCATTCATCTGCTGGCCAGTGGTCAGGCCGGCAGAGGTGATGGTGGCGCCGGAACCGGCGTCAATGCCGCCCGGCAGGTCACCGGTGGTGTTGAACTGGAAGTAGCTCGCGCCGAAGGTGAGCGGGCCCTGGGTGTATTGGGCGCCGGCAAGCCAGCCGACCGCCGCCTGGCCGCCATCGGGCTCAAGCTGGAAGGTGTAGCCACTGACCTGGTTGAAGTCACCGTAGACGACGTTGCCGCCGACCGTCACGCCGGCGATCGTCGCCGTGGCGCCACCGGTGAAGATGCTCAGATCCTTGTAGCCGCTCGGCGTCGTGTGTCCGCCGGTCTCTGAGCCGGCGCCATTGACCTGGCCGGCATAGTTATAGTCCGCACCGATCTGGATGCCGACCGGGCCGAACTGCTGGGTGTACTGGCCACCGACGTCGATCAGGTTGCGCGGCATGCCGCCGACAAGGGGGGTGGGCACGGAGGTCGGTGCCGGCGCGTAGTTGTTGGCCGTCTGGTTCGGCGTGAAGCCGACAGCGAACTGGAAGCCGCTCCAGGTCGGCGAGAGGTAGACGATCTTGTCCGTTGCCTGGTCGAAACTTCCGTTGTCGACGAAGGGGTACACGACCTCGGCATTGTTCGGGATGATGACGGGAAGGTCACCCCACCAGCCGCCGTCGTTGAAGCCTTCGAAGGTGCCGGTTTCGAACAGCACGGTCGGGCCGTTCTGCTGGCCGAAGCTGATCTGGCCGAGCTGCGGCAGGCCAAGATAGCCATAGGCCTGGAAGACATAAAGGGTCTCGGAGCTCGCCGAGGAGCCCCAGCCGGTACGGAGCTGAGCGGCGGCGCCGTAATGCAGGCCGTTGGCGGCAACGCCGTCGAAACCCGGGTAGAGGCGGAGGTAGCCGTAGAAGGACTGGGTGGCGGTCTTCTGGCCATTGGAGCTGTCGAGGGAAGATCCTTCGACGCCCGCATACCAGTTGATGCGGCCGTTCAACCGCACCGTGATCGAGCCGGGAGCCGCCGTCTGCGCAAAGGCCGCGCCGCCCATCAGGACAGAGCCGAGACCGATGGCGCAAGTCGCCATCAACAGTTTTTTCATCGTATAATCACCCAGTGAGAGGCGCCCAGGGACATGCAGAGTGCGGGGCGGCGCGCGGCATGTGTAGTCAATTGGGGCATCGCTTCAACAGGAACTGTATGACACCAATGTCGACAGCAGTAGATGTTGCCAATATACCACATCAATTTGTGTGCTCCTAAGGCAACAATGTTGATTTGATGACGTTGCGGTGAGCGCACTCGACACCGCCATGCCTCCTCAGGCAGGAGACGGTCGTTGCCGGATCATCCAACGGTTTCCGCATTTTTGCGGGGCGGATAGGCAAATCAGTTCGTTTTCGAGCTGAATATCACGTTCAGAACGAATATCAAACAAAATCGAAGTTGGTATTATTCTGAAGTGGAATTGTGCGTGTTTGTCAACGGCGGTTTGCGGGGGCAGTAAAATTGAACAACTATTTGCGCGACACGTTCTTCGTGGCTGCCCACGGACGTATTATTGGAGATGAATCAACTTCTGTTTGCTTTACCACAGAACAGGTTTATCAACGAGACTGGCTCCGGTTCAGCCAGTGGTGTCTCGACCGCAACCTTGATGAACTGCCGGCCCACCCGCATACCGTGAGCCTTTTCCTCGGCAGCGAGCAGGAGGCGGGCGCGGCAGTGGCGACGCTCAACCGTCGCGTTGCCGCGATCAGCTACATGCATCGCAATGCCGGTCTTCCGTCGCCGCTCGCCCATCAGGAGGCGCAGCTTATCCGGGAGGTTCTGTCGCGACCGAAGGCGCGGCGGCGCCGTGGTGCGCAGAAGCCCGCCATTCGCATCTGGCACGATGTTCTTGAGGCAATTCCGGAGAGCGATCTGGAAGGCTTGCGCGATCGCGCGCTGCTGTCCCTGCATGCCGCGGCGGCCTTCCGCCTGATGGAGCTTTCGCGCCTCTCCGCCGGTCAGGTGCGGTTCGACCGCTTTTCCGCGCAGATCAACCTCGGCCGCTTCCGCTCCCATACGGCGCGGGGCGTTTCCGCCATCACCATCACCGACGACACCCATCTTTTGCCGGCCTTGCACCTGCGCCGCTGGATGGACGCCAGTGCGGCCGAGGAGCGGCTGCTGTTTGTTCAGTGCAGCGGGGACCAGCTGACCGGCCAGCCGCTCAGCGAAGACGAGATCGCCGCGATCATGGCCGCGCGCGTGACTGCGGCCGGCTATCTCGCCAAGGGCGTCAAATCCGGGCGCTTTCAGGTCGAGGAGGGGCCGGGCGGCGAAGCGCGCGGCACCCCGCTCTCGCACTAGCCGGGATCAAGCTTTGGCGGTCCGCCCGAGTACGGGGGACCGCCGCCTGCCCCGGCCGGTCTCCGGCCGGGGCAATAGCTCAGCTTACCACTGGATCTGCGTGCCGACGCCGAAGAGCTGGGACTGCACGGTGTTGTGCTCCGTGCCGGCATCGCCCGTTTGGAAGTCGTAGCCGCCCTGCTGACGCAGGCCGTAGAGGTAGTCGACGAAGAGGCTGACGCCAGGCACCAGCGTGTAGGTGGCGCCGGCGGCGACGCCGTCGTTCTGCTGCTGGCCGGTGGTGAGGCCGGCCGAGGTGATCGTGGCGCCGCTGCCGGCATCGATGCCGCCGGGGAGGTCACCGGTCTGGTTGAAGCGGAAGAAGCTTGCGCCGACGACCAGGGGGCCGGTGGTGTACTGCGCGCCCATCAACCAGCCGACGGCAGAGCTGCCGCCCTCGGGCTCAAGCAGGATGTCGTAGTTGTCGGCCTCGTTGAAGTCGCCGTAGACGGCATTGCCGCCCAGGGTGAAGCCGGCGATCGTCGCGGTCGCGCCGCCCTGGAAGATGTTCAGGTTATGGTACGCGGTCGGACCCGTGGTGGGGCCGCCCGTATAGGAAACCTGGCCGCCGGTCGTGTAATCGAGGCCGACCTGGATGCCGACGGGACCGAAGGTGTGGGTATACTGGCCGCCGATATCGATCAGGTTGCGCGGCATGCCACCGACGAGCGGCGTCGGGGAAGAGACCACCGCCGGCGCGTAGTTCATCCCGGTCTGGTTCGGCGTGAAGCCGATGCCGAACTGGAAGCCGGCCCAGGCCGGCGAGAGGTAGACGATCTTGTTTGTCGACTGGTTGTATTTGGAGCTGCCGTCGGCGAAGGGGTAGAGCGCTTCGGCGGACTCGGGGATGATGTCTTCGGCGTCACCGTCCCAGCCACCGTCGTTGAAGCCCCCGAAGGTGCCTGTCTGGAAGATGATGGACGGCCCGTTCTGCTGGCCGACGCTGATCTGGCCGAACTTCGGCAGGCCCAAATAGCCATAGGCCTGGAAGACGTAGAGGCTTTCGGCGCTCGCCGTTTCGCCGGAATTGGTCCGGATCTCGGTAGCGGCACCGTAATGCAGGCCGTTGGAGGCAACGCCGTCGAAGCCCGGATAGAGACGGAGATAACCGAAGAAGTTCGTCGTGCTGGTCTTCGTGCCCTCGATGTTATCGAGCGAAGAGGCTTCGACAGCCGCGTACCAGTTGACGCGGCCGTTCATCCGAACCGTGACGGTGCCGGGGGCCGCCGTCTGGGCAAAAGCCGCTCCGCCCATCAGGGTAGAGCCAAGGCCGATGGCACAAGTCGCCATCAAGAGTTTTTTCATAGTGCAACCATTCAGTGATTGACGGCAAAGGCGCGCAAAGTGCATAGCCTTCGCGGCGCGCATATGTATTCGATCCTGCCGTCGCTTCAATGAAAACCGGCGAGCGGCACCACTATCGACGCCAAATGTTGCCAATAGAACACAGCCATTTTCGTGATCGATCAAACGTTGGTGGCGGTTTCATGACGTTACGATGACTTCGCTCGACATCGCGTCACATTATAAGGCAGGACAGCGGATGTTGAAGGTCAGTTCAACGGTTTTCGCATGTTTGCGTATTGAATTAGCAGATCGGTTCAACGTCGGGCTGAATATTCGGTTCGGAATGAAATTCCAACAAAATCGAAGTTGGTATTATTCCGAACGGGATTTTTGCGAGCCTGTCAATGGATCTCTGCGGAGGCAGAAGTATTGAATAGCGACTTGCGTGATACGTTCTCTGCGACTGCCATTGGGCGTATTATTGGAGAGCAATCAACTTCCGTCTGTCTTTCCACGGAACAAGCTTACCAGAATGACTGGTTGCGCTTTAGCCAGTGGTGCCTCGACAACGATCGAGAGGAGTTGCCTGCTCATCCAAAAACCGTGAGCCTCTTCGTCAGGAGCGAGCAGGAAGCCGGTGTGGGAATGGCGACGCTCAATCGCCGTGTTGCCGCGATCAGCTACATGCATCGCAATGCCGATCTTCCGTCGCCGCTCGCCCATGATGAGGCGCAGCTGATCCGGGAGGTTTTGTCACGACCCAAGGGCAGGCCGCGCCGTGGCACGCAGAAGCCGAGCATTCGCATATGGCGCGATGTTTTTGAGGCGATTCCGGCAAGCGATCTTGAAGGCTTGCGCGATCGTGCCTTGCTTTCTCTGCATGTCTCGGCGGCCTTCCGCCTGGCTGAACTTTCGCGCCTGTCTGCCGGTCAGATCCGGTTCGACCGCTCCTCCGCGCAGATCCAACTCGGCCGCTTCCGGTCCCATACGGCGCGCGGCGCTTCTGCCATCACCATCACCGACGACACCCATTTCCTGCCGGTCTTGCATCTGCGCCGCTGGATGGAAGCGAGTGAGCCCGAGGAGCGGATGTTGTTCCTGCAATGCAACGGTGACCGGGTGACCGGCCAGTCGCTCAGCGAAGACGAGATCGCCGCCATCATGGCCGCGCGCGTGACCGCGACCGGCTATCTGGCCAAGGGCGTCAAATCCGGGCGCTTTCAGGTCGAGGAAGGGCCGGCCGGCGGAGCGCACGGCACCCCTCTTTCGAATTAACCGGGATCGCGCTGTGCTAGGCCGCCCCCGGATCGGGGTCTGGCTGGTCCGCGACCTTATCCCCGATCTCCACAGGAAGGGGAGGTGATGCGCGGGGCCAGACCGGTCTATGATCCGGGGATGGATCACGTCGACTCGTCGCTTTCCGGCCTCGGCCAGCGCCTGCCCCCCAGCAACCTCCAGGCCGAGCAGGCTCTGCTCGGCGCGCTTCTCGCCAATAACAAGGCCTATGAGCGGGTCTCCGAATTCCTCGCGCCCGAGCATTTCGCCGACCCCGTCCACGGCCGGATCTTCCAGGCCATCGCCCGGCGCATCGAGGCCGGGCAGCTGGCCGACGCGATTACGCTGAAGGCCGAGTTCGAGCATTCCGGCATGCTCGACGAGGTCGGCGGCACCGCCTATCTCGCCCAGTTGCTGACCGCCATGATCGGCATCATCAATGCCGGCGATTACGGCCAGACCATTCATGACGCCTGGCTGCGCCGCCAGCTCATCGATGTCGGCGAGACGCTGGTCAACCGCGCCTTCGGCGCCGAGCGCCGAGCTCGACGGCCGAGCAGCAGATGGAAGCGGCCGAGCAGCAGCTCTTCGATCTCGCGACCACGGGGCGGGGCCGAAGGCGGCTTCATCAGCTTCGAGAAGGCGCTGATCCTCGCCATCGAAAGCGCCGAGCGCGCCTTCCAGCGCTCGGGCAGCGTCTCCGGCCTCTCCACCGGCCTGCGCGATCTCGACGCCAAGACCGGCGGCCTGCATCCCTCCGATCTGCTCATCCTCGCCGGCCGCCCCGGCATGGGCAAGACGGCGCTCGCCACCAAAATCGCCTTCGGCGCGGCGCGCGCGCATGCGGGCCGAAGGCGCGCAAGGCGGGCGGCGGCAATGCCATCTCCAAGGGCTCCGTCGCCATCTTCTCGCTGGAAATGAGTTCCGAGCAGCTTGCCTCGCGTCTGCTCGCCGAGGAGGCGCGGATTCAGCGGCGACCGCATCCGCCGCGGCGATATCGGTCCGAAGGATTTCGACCGCTTCGTCGCCGTCAGCCGCGACCTCTCGACCCTGCCGCTGGAGATCGACGATACGCCCGCCATCACGCTCTCGGCGCTGCGCACCCGCTGCCGGCGGCTCAAGCGCAGCAAGGGGCTGGGGCTGGTCGTGGTCGACTATCTGCAGCTCATGCGCCCGGCGGCGGGCACGCGCCCGGAAAGCCGCGTGCTCGAAATCAGCATGATCACCCAGGGGCTGAAGGCGCTGGCGAAGGAGCTGGCGGTGCCGGTGATCGCGCTCTCCCAGCTCAGCCGCGCCGTCGAAAGCCGCGAGGACAAGCGCCCGCAGCTCTCCGATCTGCGCGAATCGGGCTCGATCGAGCAGGACGCGGACGTGGTGATGTTCATCTACCGCGACGAATATTATCTGGCGCAGCGCGCGCCCAAGCAGCTCGGCTTCGAGTCCGAGGACAAGTTCCAGGCCGCGCTCGGACAAATGGCAGCAGGACATGGAGCGCGTGCATAACAAGGCGGAGCTTTACGTCGCCAAGCAGCGCCACGGCCCCACCGGCAAGATCGACCTGTTCTTCGAGGCCGAGTTCACCCGCTTCGGCGATCTCGACCAGGAGCACGAGGATCAGCCACTGACGACGTGAGCTTGCAGCATGACGACCGTCGATGTCGTGATCGTCGGGGCGCGGGCTCGGCTGGCTTGCGCGCCGCCGGCGCGCCTGCAGGCGGCCGGGCCGGACGACGCTTCTGCTTGAGGCGGCCGGCCATGCCGGGCGGCCGGGCGCGCACGAGCCGCCGGCGGCGCTCGGTGGCGCCTGGCTGGATGAGGGCGCCGCCTGGCTGCATATGGCCGAGCACAATCCACTCGTGCCGCTGGCCGAGGCCGCGCGGCATACCCTCACGGGAAGCCTTCCGCCAGGCGCGCCGGATGTTCATCGGCGAGCCGCAGGCGACGGCGGCCGAGCACGCGGCATGCGAGGCGGCGGAGCCAGCGTGGATGCGACATCGTCATGGGCCACCCGCCCGAGCCGGATGTGCCGATCTCGCCGCCGCCGATCGGGCCGTTCCGGCACGAAAACCCCTGGGCGCCGACCATCGAATCCTGGCAGGCGAGCCTGATCGAAGCGGTCGAGCGCCCTATGCTGAGCCTCGCCGATTTTCGCCTCAACCAGCTCGACGGGCAGAATCTGATTGCCGAGCATGGCTTCGGGCGGCTGCTGCGCGATGTGTTGGAGGGGCCGGCCGGGCCGATCCGCTTCGGCTGCCCGGTGACGGCGCATCGACTGGGACGGGCCGCGCGTCCGGGTCGAGACGCCGCAGGGCGCGGTCGAGGCCGGCGCGGTGATCGTCACCGTTTCGACCGGCGTTCTGGGTGCCGGCCAGATCGCCTTCGCACCCGCCTTTGCCGGCGGCGACCGAGGCCGCCATCGCCGATCTGCCGATGGGCCTTCTGAGCAAGATCGTGCTGCGGGCCGCGGGACCGGACCGGCTCGGCATGGCGGGGCCGACCCATGTCTTCCGCCGGGTCGAGACCCTGGGCGATCCCTTGCTGAGCTTCATCGCCTGGCCGCGCGGCACGGATCACGTCATCGGCTTCATTGGCGGCGACGCCGCCTGGGGGCTGGCCAGCGATCCCGCGCGGCGCTCGATTTCGCCCGTGGCGAATGGCGCGCCATGCTGGGGGGCGGTGCCGATCGCATTTTCGCGGCAGGGGGCTTCACGACCGACTGGGGCCCCGACCCGCATCACCTCGGTGCCTATAGCTATGCCCGGCCGGGCGGGGCCGGGGCGCGGGCCGCCTCGCGGAGCCGGTCGGCGGGGGGAGGCTGCTCTTCGCCGGCGAAGCCTGCCGCACGGACGGCATGGCGGGAACCGTCGGTGGCGCGGTGCTGGATGGCAGACGGGCCGCTGATTTCGTCCTCGGGGCGGGCCTCTCTGTCGGCGGTTAACGCAGAGGCAGGCAGGTCCCGGCTGGGCAGCGGCTGCGTTCGAGTCTATCTGGGCGCATGAACGCGATTCTGAATGTGGTGGCAGCCATCGGCCGAGGTGTCATCGCGTCTTGCCGTTCGGCAGGGGCCTTCGCCATTTTCGCCGCTGAAGGGCTGGTCAATATCGTGTTGCCGCCCTTCTATCCGCGCCTCATCGGGCGGGCGATGTTCGCCATGGGCTTCCTGTCGCTGCCCGTGGTGGCGTTGACGGCGATTTTCGCCGGCATGGTCATCGCCCTGCAATCCTATACCGGCTTCGCCCGCTACGCCGCCCAGTCCCAGACCGCGAGCATCGTCGTGCTGTCCGTGACGCGCGAACTCGGGCCGGTGCTGGCCGCGCTGATGATGGCGGGTCGGGCCGGCGCGGCGATGGCGGCCGAACTCGGCACCATGCGGGTGACGGACCAGATCGACGCGCTGCAGACGCTCTCCACCAAGCCGATGAAATACCTCGTCGCGCCGCGTCTGCTCGCCGGCATCGTCGCCATGCCGCTGCTCGTCATCGTCGCCGATATCCTCGGCGTGCTCGGCGGCTTCATCGTCTGCACGGTCAAGCTCGGCTTCAACGGCCCGTCCTATATCCAGGACAGCTTCGTCGGCGTTGAAGACGCAGGATGTGACACTCGGCCTCGCCAAGGCCGTGGTCTTCGGCTTCGTCATCGCGCTCTCGGGCTGCTTCCACGGCTATCGCAGCCGCGGCGGCGCAGAAGGGGTGGGCTCGGCCACCACCTCGGCCGTGGTCATGGCCTCGGTGCTGGTCCTCGCGCTTGACTATGTCATGACTGAGGTGTTCTTCACCCGATGAGCGGCGCCGATACACCCGAAAATCCGCATCCGTGGCCTGCGCAAGGCCTTCGGCGACAAGCAGGTGCTGGACGGCGTCGATCTCGACGTCGCGCCCGGCACCTCCATGGTCGTCATCGGCGGTTCGGGCACGGGCAAATCCGTGCTGCTCAAATGCATCCTCGGTCTCATCGAGCCCGACGAGCGGCAGCATCGAGATCGACGGGCAGGACATCCTGACGCTCGGCCGCCGCGCGCGGGACGCGGCACGCGGCGAGATCGGCATGCTGTTCCAGAACGGCGCGCTCTTCGACAGCATGACGGTGCGGGACAATATCGCCTTCGGCCTGGTCGCCAAGCGCCAGGCTGCGCCGGTCGGCCGCGCTCGGCAAGGCGGATGCCGGTGCTGGAGCCAGGTCGGGCTTGCGCCATCGGTCGGTGATCTTTCGCCCTCCGAACTATCGGGCGGCATGCAGAAGCGCGTGGCGCTTGCCCGCGCCATCGCCTCGGAACCCGCCATCATGTTCTTCGACGAGCCGACGACGGGGCTCGACCCGATCATGGGCGCGGTGATCGACGGGCTGATCGTGGATTGCGTGAAGCGGCTGGGCAGCACGGCCATCGCGATCACCCATGACATGGCAAGCACGAGGCGCATCGGGGACCGCGCGGCCATGCTGCATCATGGCCGCATCATCTGGGAAGGTCCGGCGGCGCGATTTCATGAGTCTCGGGCAATCCGATGGTTGACCAGTTCACCCATGGCCGGCGGGAAGGGCCGATCCAGATGGAGTTGAGGCGTTAATAGCTTCGCGGCCGGGCTGAACGGCCCGGAGCATCATCGATAAACGCCTACTTTTCAGCATGATGGAAATGTAGCGTCTCCAGGGGTCGGGAGCGGTAAGGGTGCGGCAAAGCCGGGGACGAGATCGGGGGTGGTGGCTCAGGCGCGTGCCTGCTGCACCTCTGTCCTTCTGGCAAGGGCAGGGCCTGGCGGTGCTTTGCCTGGCGGCCGCCTCTGTCCTGCGCCTGGCGCTGGACCCGATGCTGGACGGGCAGGGGGACTTCTTCACCTTCTGTCCCGCGGTGCTGGTTGCGAGTGTCTGGGGTGGTCTTTGGGCCGGCCTGACGACGCTGATCGCCCCCGCGCTGCTCGGCGATTTTGTCTGGCTCTTCGCCTCCGGCAGGCCAAGGGGGGAAGGGTTTGGGAATACATTCCCAGCCGGCTTTGTTCTGTCCGCGACCGTCCTGCTGATCACCGGCGTGATGGTCCAGAGGCTGATTGCCGCCCACCGCGCGGCACGGGAGGAAGCCCACCTGCTGGCCCGCGAAATGCGCCACAGGCTGCGCAACGTGCTCGGGCTCGTCGGGGCCATTTCCCAGCAGACGGCACGGCGCTCCAAGGGCCTGCGTGAATATCAGGAGCATTTCCAGAGCCGCCTGACCGCGTTGGGGGTGGCGGTTGCCGTGGGGCTGGAGGATGACGAGGCAAATGCATCGGCCGACCTCGACCAGCTGCTGACGCGCGTTCTCCACCCCTTCGGGCATGAGCGTTGTGTTCTGGTCGGTCCACCCATCTCGGTTGATCAGGCCGCGATAACACCGCTCGCGCTGGTGGTTCATGAGCTTGCAACCAATGCGGTCAAATACGGCGCACTTTCGGTGCCGGACGGCCGGGTGGAAATCACCTGGCGGCGGGAGGAAAACCGCGTCGAGGTCGAGTGGCGCGAAATCGGTGGCCCGCCGGTGAAGCCCCCCGCCGCGCATGGATTTGGCACGCGGCTCATCCGCTCGATCTTTTCTCCCGGCGTCGGCAAGACGGACGTCATTTATGACGAGGCGGGTGTCATCTGCCGTATCGTCTTCTGACGTCTTCAGCCCGCGCAAGCAGCGCAGGCATGAGCACGCCCGGCCTCGCTCGCAGCCAGCCGTTTTGCGAGGGCAGGGTCCGAATTTCGCGATGACAGCGATCCGATATGCGGATTGGAAAGCAGCGGCGACGGGCGCATACAGCAGCTCTCTGTGAAGAACATAGGACGCTCACATGTCTCGTCCCGCGAAACGCGTTACCGTGACCGGCGCTGCCGGCCAGATCTGCTACGCGCTCCTCTTCCGTCTTGCCCAGGGCGACGTGTTCGGCCGCGACCAGCCGATCATCCTGCAGCTGCTCGACCTGCCGCAGGCCCAGGCCGCCGTTCGTGGCGTGGTGATGGAGCTGGAGGACTGCGCCTTCCCGCTGCTGCAGGACGTCGTCATCACCGATGATCCGGCCGTCGCTTTCCGCGACGCCGATGCGGCCTTCCTGGTTGGCTCCCGCCCGCGTTCCAAGGGCATGGAGCGAGCCGACCTGCTGATGGCCAATGCCGAGATCTTCAAGGTTCAGGGCCGGGCGCTGAACGAGAACGCGAAGCGCGATGCGCGCGTGATCGTGGTCGGCAACCCCGCCAATACCAATGCCGCCATTCTCGCCGCCTTCGCACCCGATTTCCCGAAGGCGAATATCACGGCCATGGTCCGGCTGGACCATAACCGCGCGCTCTCGCAGCTCGCCGCAAAGGCCGGCGTGCCGGTCTCTTCCGTCGAGCGCATGGTCATCTGGGGCAACCATTCGCCGACGATGTTCGCCGACTGGCGCTTCGCGACCTCGGGCGGCCAGAGCCTGCCTAAGCTCGTGAACGACGAGGCCTGGTATCGCGAGACCTTCATTCCGAAGGTGGCCCAGCGCGGCACCGCCATCATCGAGGCGCGCGGCGCGTCCTCCGCCGCGTCCGCCGCCAATGCCGCGATCGACCATATGCGCGACTGGGTGCAGGGCACGAATGGCGGCTGGGTCTCCATGTCGGTTCCCTCCGACGGGTCCTACGGCATTCCCGAGGGCCTCATCGCCGGCGTGCCGGTGACCTGTGCCAACGGCACCTATGAGCGCGTGACCGGCCTCGCGATCGACGCTTTCGCCGCCGAGAAGATTGCGGTGACGGTGCAGGAACTGCAGGACGAGCTGAAGGCCGCCCTGGGCTAAGGTTCATGCCCGGCTTTGTGCCGGGCATCTAGCCCCGGGGGCTGGCGCTTTGCGGAAAGCCCCGCGCCAGCCTCTCCGTGGACGTCACCGGGTAGATCCGCGGACCAAGTCCGCGGATGACGTTGGAGAGGGGGCGATCAGCCTCCTTTGATGACGGCGAGGGGGAAGCCGCCGAAATGCTCGAGCACGCGGTGCGAGCCTTCCCAGATCATCCGTAGCGCCACGAAAAGCACGACCGCCAGGCCAGCCCAGGCGATCCATGGCCGCTTCTCAAGCTGCGTCGCGATCAGGCTGGCGGCCACCCCCATCAGCACCACGGAGATGAGCAGGCCGAGTGCCAGGATCCACGGGTGGTCATGCGCGGCGCCGGCCACGGCCAACACGTTGTCGAGGCTCATGGAGATATCGGCGAGCGCGATTTGCAGCGCCGCCTGCAGCGGCGTCTTGGCGATAACCGGCGGGCCGCCCGCGTCCTCTGCAGCGCGGTGGCGCAACTCCCGATACATCTTCCAGCAGACCCAGAGCAGCAGAATGCCGCCGGCGAGCGTCAGGCCAACGATCGCCAGCAGCTGAAGCGCGACCAGCGCAAGGGCAACGCGGACCACGACTGCGAAGCCGATGCCGGCGAGCACCGCCATCCGCTTTTGCGCGGGTGGCAGCCCCGCGACGGCGAGACCGATGACGACTGCATTGTCACCCGCCAGGACCAGGTCGATCATCAGGACCTGGGCAAGGGCAGCAATTTGGGAAAGCAGGGTTGCTTCGGTCATTCCCCCTCATCGGAAAACATCGTCGTGCTTGTCAACAAACCCGATGCGGGTCAGGGCGTCCTGACGGCGCTTTTCCGCCCTGTTGAAGGAACCACCAGCCGCGTCCAGGTTGGCACGACCGATCAGGGTGGACGGTAAGCCATGCTGCACACAACTCCGTGATGGAAATAGGTTACGCCTATCGAATCATTCGGAAGAATAAATTATCCCGATCCGGTTATCGAGCCTAATAGGCTCACGGCAAGGGTCAGCCTGACAATCGATACCTTTGCACTTAAAGGAAGATAGCGACGTGCTAAAAAGATTGGCCTTAGGGACAACGCTTCTGCTCGCGGTCCCTGCTCTTGCGGCTGCACAGCCAATGATGACGCGCGACACCGGCGCGCCGGTGGGGAATAACGAGAATTCGAAGACCGCTGGCCAGGATGGCCCGGTTCTTCTGGAAGACTACAACCTGATCGAGAAGCTGGCGCGCTTCGATCGCGAACGCATTCCCGAGCGCGTCGTCCACGCGCGCGGAATCGGCGCGATGGGTTACTTTGTCACGACGACCGACTTTTCCAAATATACCGACGCGGCCATTTTTGCCAAAGCCGGTACAAAGACGCCGGTTTTTGTGCGTTTTTCCACGGTCATGGGTTTCCGCGGCTCGCCGGAAGCGGCGCGTGATCCGCGCGGCTTTGCGGTTAAATTCTATACCCAGCAGGGTAACTGGGACATTGTCGGCATCAACCATCCCATCTTCTTTATCCGCGATGCGATCAAGTTCCCTGACTTTGTCCACGCAAACAAGCCGTCCCCTGTCACAAACGTTCAGGATCCCAACCGGGCGTTCGATTTCTTCTCGCACGAGCCAGAATCGACGAATATGCTGACCCGCCTCTACTCTGACATCTATGGCATGCCGGACAGCTACCGCCATATGGACGGGTTTGGCGTTCACGCCTTCCGGCTTGTCAACGCCCAGGGCCAGGAGATTTTCGCCAAGTTCCACTGGAAGAGCGAGCAGGGCCTCCAGGGCATGGACCTCGCGCAGACCAGGGCGGCCGACCCCAACTACGCGACCAAGGACCTCTACGCCAATATCCGCGCCGGCAATTTCCCCAAGTGGGATCTGTATGTCCAGTTGATGACGCCCGCGCAGATTGCCAAGCTGAACTATGACGGCTTCGACGACACCAAGATCTGGGCCGGCGTTCCCGAGGTCAAGGTCGGAACGATGACCCTGAACCAGGTTCCGCCCAACTTCTTTGACTACACGGAAGAGTCGGCTTTCTGCCCCTGCACGCTCGTGCCGGGCATCGAGCCTTCGCCCGACAAGATGCTGCAGGGCCGTCTGTTCGCTTATGCCGATACACAGCGCTACCGTATCGGGGCGAACTACATGGAACTGCCGGTCAACCGTCCCCTCGTTGCCGTTCATAACAACAATATCGACGGCGCGATGCAAATGGACACGGAAACGGGCGACGTGGATTACGAGCCCACGGACAACGCCGCGAGCCCGGTCCCGGATGCGCAATACCGCTACAGCCAGTATCCGGTTCAGGGGATGGCGCAGCAGCGCCCGGTCTACAAGCCGGACGATTTCCGCCAGGCCGGTGATCTGTACCGGTCCTACGACAAGGTCCAGCAGGACCATCTGATCGTGAATCTCGCCGCTGACCTCAACCAGGTCACAAGCGACAAGATCAAGGACACGATGGTCAGCTATTTCTACCGTGCCGACCATGACTATGGCACGCGGCTCGCTGCCGCGATCCATGTGGACATGAATGCCGTGAAGGCTCTCGCCGCCATGCCGACCGTCGGCGTGAACGGGGATAGCGCGCAGTAACGCATGGCCTTGCCTGCCATGTGACGTGTGGACGTGCATCCGGCGATAGGCGTCGCCGGATGCACGTCCATTGCGCAAACAATTACGATTAAGAACAAGAGATACTACCATGCTTCGACTGTGTATTTACTCGCTCGCTTTCGGTCTTGGCCTGACGACGGCGGTGCAGGCGGCGGACGTGACATCGATGAGCCAAGCCAAAGTGCATGAGCTTTTTTTTGACGCAGCCCGTGCAGGGCGGGTTGATCTGCTGCAGGGCATGATCAAGGATGGGATTGGACCCAATCTCAAGGATGCACAGGGTTATAGCCCCCTGATCATCGCCGCATATGACGAACAGCCCGCTGCCGTCGACCTTCTTCTGAAGTCGGGCGCCGATGCCTGTGCGACCGACAACACAGGACGGTCGGCCATGATGGGCGTGGCCTTTAAGGGAAACACTGCAATCGCCGCGCGCCTCTTGCAGGAACATTGTGACGTCAACGCGACCGATCACGCGGGGCAGACGGCATTGATGATGGCCGCCCTCTTCGGGCACACGGACATCGTGAAATTGCTGGTGGCGCATGGGGCCAATCCTTTCCTCAAGGATTCGTCCGGCAACACGGCACGCAGCCTCGCGGGCCAGCAAGGCGACGCCCAAATGGTGAGCCTGCTTGATAGCTATGCGACCAAGAAAGACTAACGGGTGGTTAACCCAGTTCACGCACGGCCTGGTCGGGCAAGGGGATAGCGGACGGCCAGCGCCGAGCTGATGATACCGATCCAGCCTGCTCTGGAAGAGGCTCCGGCGACCTGACCGCGGCAAGGGGATGGCATCCTCATCACCCGGTCCGGCGCAGCGTTCCAGGTCCTTTCGATATGGTCCGGATGGTCGGGCGCTTCTATCCGGCCGACCCGATCCGGGGTGGCGCGCTATACACGCGCGGGAAGCCAAGCTAACCTTGTGCAAGCCGAAATCGCGCAACAGTTGACGGCGCGGCGGCGCCCGGCGATGTGACGCGTTCCGGGGCCCGGCACGTTTGGGTGACCCGGCCAACAGTTTCGCTGGATTTCAAGCCCTTATGGGCAAGGTTACCTCTCCCGGAGATATCACATGGTCCCTCGTTATTCCCGCCCTGAAATGGCGGCCATCTGGGCGCCCATCAACCGCTACCGCATCTGGTTCGAAATCGAGGCGCTGGCGGCCGAGGGCATGGCGATGGTCGGCGCGGTTCCGGCCGAGGCCGCGAAGACCATCCGCGAGCGCGGCGCGCCCATGCTGGCGGCGATGACGGAGGCCGATGTCGAGAAGATCGACGAGATCGAGCGCGTCACCCGGCATGACGTGATCGCCTTCCTCACCTGGCTCGCCGAGGGCGTAGGGCCGGACAGCCGCTTCGTCCATCTCGGCATGACGAGTTCGGATGTGCTCGACACCTGCCTTGCCGTGCAGCTGACCCAGGCGACCGACCTCCTGATCGCCGATGTAGACGCGGTGCTGGCGGCGCTGAAGAAGCAGGCCTTCGCCCACAAGCACACGCTGACCATCGGCCGCAGCCACGGCATTCACGCCGAGCCGACGAGCTTCGGCCTCAAGATGGCCGGGCATTACGCCGAATTCGCCCGCAACCGCGAGCGCCTGTTGGCCGCCCGCCGGGAAATCGCGACCTGCGCGATTTCGGGCGCCGTCGGCACCTATGCCCATCTCGACACGCGGGTTGAGGATTACGTTGCCGAGAAGCTCGGCCTCGCCGCGGAACCCGTCTCCACCCAGGTCATCCCGCGCGACCGGCATGCCGCCTGGTTTGCGGCGCTTGGCGTCGTCGCCTCTGGCATCGAGCGGCTGGCGACCGAGGTGCGGCATCTGCAGCGCTCCGAAGTGCGCGAGGCTGAGGAATTCTTCCATGCGGGCCAGAAGGGCTCGTCCGCCATGCCGCATAAGCGCAACCCTGTGCTGAGCGAGAACCTGACCGGCCTTGCCCGCGTCGTGCGCGCGGCCGTGGTGCCGGCC
The DNA here is from genome assembly GCA_963834475.1 of uncultured Alphaproteobacteria bacterium. Classification (GTDB taxonomy): domain Bacteria; phylum Pseudomonadota; class Alphaproteobacteria; order Acetobacterales; family Acetobacteraceae; genus Acidisoma. The sequence goes on from CAWIBZ010000007.1 coordinate 539,634, forward strand.
CTGGAAAACGTCGCGCTCTGGCATGAGCGCGACATCAGCCACTCCTCCGTCGAGCGCGTCTTCGCGCCGGACGCCGCGATTGCGCTCGACTTCGCGCTGCAGCGGCTCGCCGGAATGATGGACAAGCTGCTGGTCTATCCCGAGCGGATGGCGGCCAATATCGAAAGCTTGGGCGGCGTCGTGCATAGCGGCGAGGTGCTGCTGGCGCTCGCCCGTTCCGGCATTCTGCGCGAGGACGCCTACCGCATCGTGCAGAAGAACGCGATGGAGACATGGACCAAGCTCGGGCAGCCCGAAGGCCGCAGCTTCCGCGAGAATCTCGGAGGCCGACCCGGAGGTTGCGGGCCGTGTGCCGCCCACCGTGCTGGACGAGGCGATGGATGCGCGGATGCACCTGAAGGCGCTGGATGCGCTTTATACCCGTGTCTTCGGTGAGACGGGTCCGCAGGCCTCAACAAAGACTGACGTTTCGTAATCGAAACTTGATTCGTTTACGAAATGATAATAGGAGGAGTCACGCGGGGAGGTTAAGGAACCGCTAAGGAGGCGCAGGCGCTCAGATGCGGCAGCTTCGCCACGACACCGCCTGCGCCGGCGCCAGACCGCAACGTCTCCCCGCGGCCACTCCCGGCATGCTGCTGGCAGCCTGGGACTTTGCCGGCATCGCCGTGACGGGCCTCGCCTGCCGCAGCCTCAACCCCGCCGGCCATGCCGGGCATACGCTGCGGGAAAGCATTGTCATCGGCGCGACCGCGCTGCTCGGCCTGGTACTCCTGCAGCGGCGCGGCCTTTATGACGGGGCAAGGACGGCGCGGTTCGTTGTGCTCTTCACGCTGCTCCAGACCTTCGCGCTGATGCTGCTGTCGCTGCTGGTCTGGGAGGAGTTGGCGGCGCTGTGGCAGAGCCCGGGGCTCGGGGCCGGCGACGCCATTCTCGTGCTCAACCGCAACTGGCTGTTCTCCTGGGCTGTTTCGGCGCCCGCGCTGCTTGTGCTGACGCGGCCGCGGACGGAAGCCGTGCTGATGCGCGCGGCTGCACCTGTGCCGCGCCGCCGCGCCGTCGTCCTGGGTGACGCCGCCTCGGCCGCACGCCTCGGCCGCGTGATGCGTGCAAGCGGCGCCGTCGAGATTTGTGGCTTTTTCGACGTCCAACCGGCCCCGAGGCGCGCTCAGCCGGAGGCTGTGCCCGCGGACTGGACAAGCCTCGGCTCGCTGCGCGAGGCCCGCGGCCTGCTGGCGCGGGGTGAGGCCGATCTGCTCCTCATCGCCCTGCCGGAGAGTGCAGGACCGCGCATTGCTGCGATCGAGCGGCTGATGGCGGGCGTCGCCGCCGATATCTGGCTCGCCCCCGATGCCGCGCGCCTCTATGCCGCCGATGCACGCCTCTCGGCGCTTGGCGGGCTGCCCTTCCTGCATCTGCGGGACAAGCCCCTGGCGGGCGCGGCGGCCGTGGTGAAACGGGCCGAGGATCTCGCCCTCGGCCTGCCGCTGCTCGTGCTGGCTTTGCCGCTCATGCTGCTCATCGCGGCCATGGTACGGCTCTCCTCGCCGGGGCCGGCCTTGTTCATCCAGCCGCGCCTGGGCCTCAACCGCCGCATGATCATGGTGCGGAAATTCCGCACCATGCGCGCAGAAAGCGCGGATGCGGCCGGTGCGCGGCAGGCGGTCGCGGGTGACAGGCGGGTGACGCCGCTTGGCCGCTTCCTCCGCCGCACGAGCCTGGACGAGCTGCCCCAGCTTCTCAATGTGGTGGAGGGCACGATGTCCCTGGTCGGGCCGCGCCCGCACGCGCTCGGAACCGAGGCCGCCGGACTGCCCTTCGGCGAGGCGGCGATGGGCTACGCCGCACGCCACCGGGTCAAGCCCGGCATGACCGGCTGGGCGCAGGTCTGCGGCTGGCGCGGCGAGACCGATACGATGGAGAAACTCCACCGCCGGGTGGAGCATGACCTTTTCTACATCGCCCATTGGTCGCTGTCGCTCGACCTCCGCATCCTCGCCATGACCGCGCGGGCCGTGCTGCGGGGCGAGGGGGTTTAGCGGCCAGGAAGGCTGGGCGAAAACGGCGGAACAAACACAATCATTGCGTAATACCAATCATTCCCGTTAAAAATCCCGCATCCTCACCTGCCAGGAAGCGGTTGCACATGCCCGGGAGCGCGCCGGAGACAGCAACCACCGGGCCAGCGTTGCAGCGCCCGGTGCAGAGCGATCAGCCCGGCGCCCGGCCGCTCGGAGATGGTTTGACCGGGCTCTCCCCTGTCGTGCCGCGCTCGGGCTTCGGCCTCATGCCCAATAGACGTTGGCAGGGCCCGCCCTTCGGCTTCCTCACCGGTGCCACCTACGAACTCGCCATCGTCGAATTCGACGATCAGGGCTGTGCCTATGATCGGGCGCAGATCGATGGCGCTGCCGCGCGGCTCGATGGCCTGGCCGCGGCGGGGCGGGACGCCATCATCATCGCCTTCGTGCATGGCTGGAAGCATGACGGGCGGAGCGACGATGACGACCTCTCCGCTTTTCGTCTCCTCCTCGCGGAAACCGTGGCCTATGAGCAGTCGATCACGGAAGCTGGCCAGGAGCCCCGGCCGGTTCTGGGTGTCTTCGTCGCCTGGCGCGGGCTTTCCTACTACAGCCCACATGATGGCCTGACGGACTTCACCTTTTGGGGACGGCAGTCCGCCGGGCTCCGCGTGGCGGTGGGCTCGGTGCGGGAAGTCTTCGGACATTTGAAACGCTACCGCGACCAGCGGCTTGCCGCCCCCGGCGGCGCCCCCGTTCTCGTCATCGCCGGTCATAGCTTCGGCGGCATGATCGTCTTCTCGGCGCTCGCGCAATCCTTGATCGAGGCGGCATCGACCGCGATCGGCACGCAGGTGCCGAACTTCGCGGACCTCGTCCTCCTCATCAATCCTGCCATCGAAGGGGCGCGTTTCCTGCCCATCTATGATCTCACGCGGCATATCGCGCAGCAGGGCGCACGGCCCGCGCAGCTGCCGGTTTTCGTCTGCGCCCAGGCGAAGAACGATGTTCCCGTGGGCAAGCTTTTCCCCTTGGGCAATCTGGCAAGCCCCTGGCTGGAAGCGACGCGCGGACAGCTGGAGCGTCGCGCGGTCAACCATGCGATCGGCTTCATCGAGGAATTCCGCACGCATGAGCTGACCGGTCCGGCCGATGGCCTGCCCTTCCGCTTGAGCCCGCCTTCGATCCTGACGCCCGATCCCTTCTGGGTGGTGGCGGCCGATAAGGCCGTGATCAACAACCACAGCGGCATCTGGCAACCGCCGTTCTTGCTGTTCCTCGCGAGCCTCGTCTTTCAGCAGGTGCACGGTGCGGCGGCGGCCGCACCACCGCCAGCTGGACCAGCCGCCCCGGGCGGAACGGCTCCGGCCCTGGCACGACGTTCCTCCGCCTTGAAGCGCGACCATCCCGCGCTGGCCGTCTGGCATCGCGGCGGGACCCTCGCCGAATTCGCGTGCCAACTCGCGGCCGGGCCCTTCACGTGCAGGTGAGCGGCGGCGGCGGCGCGAGCGCTCTCGTCATCCACCCGGCACCAGCACCTTGGCGCGGAAGATCTGCGCCCAGCCCCGCACGTCGAGCAGCATCGCTTCCGCAATGGAAAGCAGGGCCTGGCCCAGCGCCTGCGAGGCGAGCGGCGCGTCGAGATCGAGGTCATCCAGCCGCGCCCGCGCCCGCGCCAGTACGCCCTGCATATAGGCGGATTGATGCGCCAGCAGTTCAAGCTCCGCGTAGCTGCGAATGCCGACAAACGCCGCCGAGGCCGCCGGCAGCAGGGCGGCGGCGAGGCCGACGGCGATGATCGGCGCCGACACGGCGTCGTCTGCCGCCGCATGCGGCGCCCGGTGGGCGAGGCCGAGCAAAAGAAGCTTGATGCCGACGATGGCCAGGGTGCCGAGGAAGAAGAGGGTGCCCAGCGCGCTGAAGCGGCGCGCAGCCGCGGCGGCTGCGCGCTCCCGCGCGGCATGATAGCCGATCTGCTCGTTGATCAGGGCGACATCGTCGCTCTGGTGGATCGCCGTCAGCGCGGCACCGCCGAGCGAGCCCCGCGGCAACGGCGCCGCGCGCAGCATGGCATTGAAATACCACCCGATGAGTTTGGCCCGTTCCTGCTCGGGATCAGGGCGTCCGTCCGGTTCCGTGAGCGGGCCGGGGTCTTCGGCGAGGGCCGCCCGCTCGGCCACGGGCAGCACCCATCCGAGCGGCGCCAGCGCCGCCTGCTTGCGGAACAGTTCCGCGAGCAGGCGATAGGCGATCAGCCGGCCATGCCAGTGCTGCCGTTGATTGACCATGACAAAGGCCGCGATGCAGGAGAGGAGCAGGAATTCGGCGACCGTCACCGGAACCGCCTGCGCGTGGAATTGCAGGCCGAGAATGGCGCAGCCGAGAGCGACCGAGGCAAGGATGACCACGAGGACGAAGGAGGAGCGGTAGCGCTGGCCGTAATCGACCGCGAGCCGGTCGGCAGAGCTGTAGAGCGCGTGCCAGTAGGCACCCTGGGCATCGGCCGGAGGCGGGCGGCCCGCGGGCGCCGCTATGGCGCGGTGCGGCCAGGCAGCCCAGGCCATGACCGCGGCATAGGTCTTCCAGATTGCGCGCTGCGGCCGCGGCTTTTCGGCGAAAAGCACGGCAGCGACCGGGGCGAGGCGAGCCGGGGCAATCGTTTCTGACAGAAACGCCTCCAGCCGCGCTGCCGCGGCGGCTCCCTCCCTGTAATGGGTCGGCGCGTAGAGATGATCAGGACCGTCGATCCAGCGCGCAGCACCGCCACCCCCGGCATCGAGCCACCAGACCGGCCGCCCTGTTTCGGCAGCGTAAGCAACGATCTCGGCCGTGCCGCCCCGGCCGCGCGCGGGCAGGCCGTCCCAGACGGCGATCAGGATATCGCAATTGTGGACGACCAGCCGGCCCACCGCCTCATAGCTCCGGGTTTCATCCGTTCCTCGCGCGCCATCGAGTTCAAGCACGCGCTCGCCCGCCGCTGCCAGCAGGGCGGAAAACGCGGCGGCGGTCGCCGGAAAGTCGCGCTCGTATTCCGCCCGGGCGAAAGGAAGCGGCGCTTCGAGCTGATAGCCGAGGGCCAGGGCCTCGGTCGCGATCAGGCGGTCCGCCCCTTCGGCCAAAGCGGAGACGAGGCGCAGTTGCGGCGGCATGGCCGCATAGAGTGCGCGGGCGGCGGGACCCTCGGCGAGCGCCAGGACCTGCCGCCTGATCCGCCCGAGCACCGCGGCGAGCTGCGGGCCGAGCGCCGCCGCGGCCTCGGGCGTGAGCCGGCGGGCGCCGGTAACGCCGACACGCAAGGCCAGCACGGGGCGGCGGACAAAGCCTTCAGCGGGTGACAGCATTGCCAGTCTCGCCTCCATCGCCTGAAAGCATGAGGCGGCGGCGCTCTGCGCCCCCCAGGGCATCTTATTATGGCCTGCCCGCGCTTTCTTCCACGACCAAAACGGATAGGTCCCGCCCGCGCACGGTTTGTTTCGACAATAGGCAACCGTGCCAGTAATCTGAACAGGACTCTGAATAGCCGGGCAGCGGGGCTTCCGTGAGTTTTCTCGCTCCTTTTTACGATTACGACGTGTTCGTGAGCTATTCGCACGGCGATCCGAGAAGCAGCGGGGGCACGCCGCTGAAGCACTGGACCGTTGGGCTTATTCGCGAGCTTACCGCTGAGATCAGGGACTATGACGACGAGTTCGACGACCTGCATATCTGGTTTGATGAACAAATCGACCCGACCGCGCATCTTACGGAAGAACTACGCCGCAAGGTGAAGTCCGCGGCAATTCTGCTGATCGTCATGTCGCCGCGCTACCTGTCGTCGAGCTGGTGCAATGACGAGCGGCAATGGTTCGAGGAACAGATCGCGACGCGGTCGCACGAGCATGGGCGCGTCTTCGTCATCCATGCCCTGCCGACGGATGCCGAGAAATGGCCTGCTTTCCTGCGGGACGAGCGCGGCAACGCGATGGTTGGGTTCCGCTTCTACGACAGCGCGGAGGGCGATCGCCCCAGGCCCTATGGCTGGGGCCTACCGAATATCCGTGAGGGTGGCGTCAAATTCAACCAGCAGCTCAGCACGCTGGAAACGGCGCTGACAAAGCGCTTGCGCGAAATCCGCCACCGCGCCACGGCCGAGGCGGCGCCGCGCCCTGCCGCGGCGGTGCTGCCCAATGGCGGCGCGCAGCGGGTCTATCTGCATGTGCGCCAGGACCACCGCGACCTCTGCGACCGGGTACGCGGCAGCCTCGCGCAGGACGGCATCACCGCGCTTGGCCCCGTCGACCCGGTCGCTTTCCTCGGCCAGCAGGCGAAGGAACGTGAAAGCCGGATCGCCCTGGTGCAGCATTGCGCGGCGCTCGCTTTGGTGCGGTCCGATGACGACGCGACCTTCATCGGCGATCTTCTGGATATCGGCGTCGAGGAGCGGATGCGCCTGCAGGACAAGCGCGGCGGGGTGCCGCTGCCCTGCGCCATTCTGGATGGTTCCGGGCGCAATTTGCCCTTCGATGTTTCACCCTTCGGCATCCGTCGTTTCGATTTGGCAAGCGAGTCCTGGCATGGCGAATTCCGCGGCTGGGTGACGGAAGCCCAGGCCGGGGCGGCGAGGGCGGCCTGATGGACGCGCCATCCGCCGGACCGCCGGGGGCCGGACCGCTGATCGCGGCGACACTGCCGCCAAGCCCCTATCCGGGCCTGCGCCCCTTCGAAGCGCATGAGTGGATGATCTTCTTCGGGCGCGAGACAATGGTCGATGCGATCATCGAGCGCATGGCACGCCAGAACCTTGTGCTGATCCATGGCGCCTCGGGCTCGGGCAAATCGTCCCTGGTCCGGGCCGGCGTCCTGCCGAAGCTCGCACGCCTCTATCTGCGGCGGGGCGAGCCCTGGCTGACCTGCGCCATGCGGCCTGCGGGCGGGCCGCTCTGGAATCTCGCGACCGAACTCGCCCGCCTTGAGGGACGCGCCGATGATCCCGAGCGCGTGGGCGATATCCGGCGGCTCTTCAACCGGCGCGACGCGACGCTGTCAGGCGTGGTCGCGGCCATGGGGACGCTCGCCGGTTTCGAGATCTGCATCCTGGTCGATCAGTTCGAGGAGTTGTTCCGCTACGAATTCGAGACGAGCCGGGATGAGGCGGAGCTTTTCATCGACCTGCTGATCCGCGAAATCCCCCCCGAGGATGGGGCCGAAGAGGACGAGACCGGGGCCGCCGCGCGCTCCGGCGCTCAGCTGGGAAGGGTGCATCTCATCCTGACCATGCGCTCGGAATTCCTTGGCGATTGCGCGCGGTTTGACCGTTTTGCCGAGGCAATCAACCGCACCCAGTATCTGGTGCCGGGTCTCAGCCATGCGGGCCTCCTCAGGGCGATCCGCAATCCGGCGCGGCTCTTCGGCGGCAACATCGCGCTGCGGCTGGCGGAGACCCTGATCGACGAGGTGCGCGGCAAGGCGGACGAGCTGCCCTTGCTGCAGCATGGGCTGATGGTCTTCTGGTCCCGGGCGCTCTCCGAGAGGCCGGAGCAGACGCCGGCTATAGACCTCGCCGTGCTCGATGCGGCGCGCGGGCTCGGCACGCTGCTCTCCGACCATGCGGACGAGGTGATGGCCGCGGCTTCCCCGGATATGGCGGTTGGAAAGGTGACGGGGCGGCTGTTCCGTGCGCTGACCGCCGTCAATGCCGAGGGGCAGACAACCCGGCGGCCTCAGGCCTTTGCGGCCCTCGTCGAAAGCTGCGGCGTTCCTGCGACGGAACTCCGCAGGATGATCGACGCCTTTCGCGCCGAGGGCGCATCCTTCCTGACGCCCTATGCGCCGGCGCCGGTAACCGACAAAAGCGTCATCGACATCAGCCATGAGGCGCTGATCCGCTGCTGGCAGAGAATGGCCCCGTGGATGCGGGCCGAGGCGCGCTCCGCCGAAATCTATGAGGGGCTGAAGGGCCGGACGCTCGGCCATTACCAGAAACGCCAGCCATGGCTGAGCGCCGACGAGTTGCGGGAAGCGCTCGGCTGGCTGAGGGACGAAGCGCCGACCGCCGCCTGGGCGCGGCGCTATGCCAATCCGCGCGAGCCGGGCGATGCCTTTCAGCGCACGCTCGGCTTCATCGAAGAGAGCCGGAGGCGCCGCAGCCTGCGGCGAACGGCGGCCTTCGGGGTGCTGGGTGTTCTCGCCCTTGTGGCGCTGGCCGGGCTCGGCCATCTCGGCCTCGGCTATTACGCGCGCTATGCCCGGCTCCAGGGTGACGATTTCTTCTACGGGCAGAATGTTGCGCAGAACAACCACAAGGCCCTTGTCTGGTACACGCGGGCAGCAGCGCTTGGCGATGCGCAGGCCGAGGACCGGATCGGCCTGATCGACCAGACCGGCGGTCCCGGAATGCCGGGTGACAACAAGGCCGCGCTGCAATGGTACGAGAAGGCGGCCACGCAGGGCGTGGTGCATGCGGAGTTTGCGTTGGGCGAACTCTATCTCGGCCAGAGCGGAATACCGGCCGACGCCACGCGGGCGATGACGCTGTTCACGATGGCCGCCAATGCGCCAGGCTCCACCGACAGGCGCGACCAGGCGGCGGCCGAGGAAGAGATCGGCCTTCTCTACCTGCACGGGCGCGGGACCAAGGCTGATCCGCTCTCCGCGCTCGATGCCTTCAAGAAGGCGCAGGAGCGGGGATCGGTCGATGCCGCCTTCCAGCTCGGGCTGTTGTTCCTGGGCGGCGAGGGGATGCAGACCGATTATGCCGAGGCGATGACCTGGCTCAAGCTTGCCGCGGGCCGAGGCTCGGCACGGGCCGCGGACGCGGTCGGGCAGATGTTCCGGCTGGGCGATGGCCTGCCCAATCCCGACTATGCCCAGGCGATGTCCTTCTTCCAGCAAGCGGCGGCGGCCGGCCTCGCCAGCGGTGCCTACCATGTCGGCATGCTCTACCGGCTGGGTGAGGGGGTGAAGCCCGACCCGGCGCTTGCCATGAGCTGGTTCCGGAAGGCGGCGAGCGGCGGCTCGGCTGCCGCGGAGGAGAGCATCGGCGCGCTGTTGGCCGCGGGAGCCGGCACGGCGCAGGATTACGGCGCGGCGATGACCTGGTTCCGGAGGGCCGCCTCCGCCGGCGACGCTGTGGCGGCCGACCAGATCGGCCTGCTCTATCTCGGTGGCAAGGGCGTCGCGAAAGACGATCGTCAGGCGGTCGCGTGGTTCCGCCGCGCCTCCGCGGGCGGTTCGGCGGACGGGTCCTACCATCTCGGCTTCCGCTATCTCTACGGCGAGGGCGTCGCCACCGATCTTGCCCAGGCGAAAAGCTGGTTCGCGAAGGCGGCAGGAGGCGGCTCCGGTGACGCCGAGGACGAACTCGGACTGCTCGCCGAACAGGGCAAGGGCTTGCCGGCGCCGGATTTTGCGGCGGCGATGCGCTGGTTCCGCCGCGGGGCGGCGGACGGTTCGGCCGATGCCGAAATGCAGATCGGCATGCTTTATCTCGACGCCGAAGGTGTCACGGCCAATGTCCAGTCCGCGATCGCCTGGTTTCGCCAGGCGGCGCGCGACGGCTCGCCCGACGCTGCCTATCACCTCGGGGTGCGGTACGCGAATGGCGATGGCGTGCCCGAGGATGATACGCAGGCGCTGGCCTTGTTCCGCAGAGCAGCGGCCGGCGGCTCTGCCGATGCCGAAGAGGCCATCGGCGTCTATTATCTCAACGGCCACGCGGTGCCGAAGGATGCGGCGCAGGCGATGAACTGGTTCCGCAAGGCGGCGGCGGACGGTTCGGCCGATGCCGAGGACCGGATCGGCAACATGTATTTGTTCGGCCAGGGGGTGAGCCCCGACGCCGCGCGGGCGGTTCTCTGGTTCCGCAAGGCGCACGCCGACGGCTCCATCGACGGCACAAACGATCTCGGCTTCTGCTATGCCAGCGGCAAGGGCATAGCCGTTGATTATGCAAAGGCGCTCACCTTGTTCGAAAAGGCCGCAAGCGGCGGGTCTGCGGACGCAAAGGACAATATCGGGCTGCTCTACCTGCGCGGTGACGGTGTCACGGCCAATGTCCAGATTGCGACCGGCTGGTTCCGCCAGGCTGCGGCGGCGGGCTCGGCCAATGGTGCCTTTGACCTCGCCGCCCGCTACGCGAACGGCGACGGCGTTGCGAAGGACTATGGACAGGCGCTGACTTGGTTCCTTAAGGCGGCCGGTGGCGGATCGACCGATGCCGAGGACGAAATCGGCGTCTTTCATCTCTACGGCTATGCCGTGCCGAAGGATGCGGCGCAGGCCGCAACATGGTTCCGCAAGGCGGCGGGCAATGGCTCCGCCGACGCGGCCTATCATCTCGGGTTCCGTTATCTGGACGGGGACGGTGTCGCGCCCGATGCCGACCAGGCCCGGTCATGGTTCGTGCAGGCGGCAAAGGGCGGTTCCACCGATGCCGAGGACGAGCTTGGCGTCATCTATGCCGATGGCAAGGGGCTTCCGGCACCGGACTACACGGCGGCGATGCAGTGGTTCCAGAAGGCGCGGGCGGGCGGCTCCGCCGATGCCGAGCGGCAGATCGGCCTGCTTTACCTCAATGGCCAGGGCGTGCCCGCTGATGCGGGACAGGCGAAATCCTGGCTGCTGGCGGCGGCCCGGCATGGCTCTGCCGACGCCGAAAACCAGCTTGGGCTGCTCTACCTGCAGGGCATCGGGGTGACGGCCGACAATGCCACGGCGATCGGCTGGTTCCGGAAAGCGGCGGCAGACGGCTCAACGGAGGCAGAGACGCAAATGGGCTTGCTCTATTTGCAGGGCATCGGCGTCACGCAGAGCGACCAGCAGGCCGTGCAGTGGTTGCGCAACGCGAGCGGCGATAGCCTCGACGAGGTTGAGGACGATATCGGCCAGCGTTTTCTCAACGCACGGGGCTTGCCCCAGGATTACGGCAAGGCCCTGGCCTGGTTCCGCAAGGCTGCCGCCGAGGGGTCCGACGACGCCGCCGATCAGGTCGGCTTTCTCGATCTTGACGGCAAGGTGCCGAAAGATCCGGACGGCGCGGTGCGCGCCTTCGCGGCGGGGCTGGCGATTGCGCAGGCCCGGCTCTCGGACGCGCCCGGTGACGCCGGCCGGATGGGTGACGTTGCCTGGCAAAGGCTGTTGACCGGCGACGACGCAGGCGCGCTGGAGATGGCCGATCAAGCGATTGCTGCGGCCACAGGCAGCAGATCAGCCCTGCCGCCGGCGATGACCTGGCTGATGGGCAACAAGGCGGATGCCTTGATGCTGCTGGGCCGCACGGAGGAGGCGAAGCGGATCTATCTGCAATACGCCAATGTGCAGGATGACGGTCTGGGCCACCCGTGGCAGAACGACGTGCTGAGCGACTTTGACGCGATCCGCACCGTCCGGGGCGACCTGCCGTTGATGGATCAGGTCACGGAGAGTTTCCTGCACAGCCGTGGACCGGCGGGTGGCCCGTCGGAGCAGACGGAGGGAAAGCCAGGCCAAGGCCCCTGATGGCCGCTGGCGGACGGCTGGGGTTTTGTGGCTTGGAATGGCCGCGTATCAGCGCCTAGACTGGGCTTCGCGTGCCGGAAGTCCCCGCAACTGTCCAGTTCCGTCAAGAAGGCGTTCGTTGCCATGGCCCATGAATTCACCACGCGTGCTCACCCCGGCGCGAACTCTCTCGGCGATGTCGACGCGGCCGTGCTGCGCCAGGCGCGGATTGATCTGGCCGCCTGCTTCCGCATGGCGGCCAGGCTGGGGCTGGAAGAGGGGATCTGCAACCATTTCTCGGCCCTCGTGCCGGGGCGGGATGACCTGTTCCTCGTCAACCCCTATGGCCTCGCCTTTCGCGAAATCACCGCGTCCAGCCTGCTCGTCTGCGATTTCCATGGTCATGTGCTGGAGGGCGACGGCAGGCCTGAGGCGACGGCCTTCTTTATCCATGCGCGGCTGCACAAGCATTTGCCGCGCGCCCGCGCTGCCTTCCACACTCACATGCCCTATGCCACCGCGCTCAGCATGGTGGAGGGAGAGCCGCTGGCCTGGGCCGGGCAATCGGCACTGAAATTCTACGGACGCACCAAGGTTGATGACTGCTACAACGGCCTTGCCTTGGATGAGACGGAGGGAGACCGGATCGCCTCTGCCATGGGCGATGCGGACATTGTTTTCATGCGCAACCACGGCGTGATGGTCACCGGCCCCAGCATCGCGCAAGCCTGGGACGATCTCTATTACCTGGAACGCGCGGCGGAGGTGCAGGTCAAGGCGCTTTCCACCGGCCGCCGCCTGATTCCCGTGGCGCCGGATGTCGCGGCCCGCACGGTCGCGCAGATGCGCGAGGGCGACGCGGAAAGTGCGCGCCTGCATCTGGACAGCATCAAGCGCGTGCTGCTGCGGGAAGACCCGTCCTTCGCGGTGTGAGGGGGACAGGGCACGGTCACTGAAGCACATCGTCACCCGCGGACTTGTTCCGCGGGTCTAGCTGTTGCGGCGCCCGGAGCGGTGGATGCGCGGGTCGGGGCCCGCGCATGACGGCGTAGGGTGAGACGCTCATCACATCGCGATAAAGAGCCAGGCATCCGGCAGCTGTAACGGGGTGCCGCCTGTGGTAATGCTGTGGTCGGGGTTCGGCAGGAGATGGGCTGTGGCCAAAAAAGAAGCGATCGAGGCAACCGTCACCGGACATGACCAGCAGGTGGGTTTCCGCGCCTTGGTCATGAAACAGGCCATTGCGTATAATCTCGCAGGCGTCGCGAGGAACCAGCCCAACGGCATTGTCCAGTTCACGCTTCAAGGTGACAAACCGCGGATCAGCGCAGCGCTCGGGATCATTCAAAAAGGGACCGCCCGATCATCCGACCTGACGATCACGACGACCTCCGTCGTGGTCAACCCCGATTTGAATGCCTTCACGATCGTGGATTGGACCTCCTCGAGCAGAAACATCACGAACGAGTACAAGCTCGTCTTCGCGTTGCGCGCCGACGACACGGAGATTTCGCCAAAAGATGCCGAAGCGGTATGGCATGGGATTTTGGAGAAGACCCTCGACGCCGACGATCGCAAAAAGCTGCGGCCGGACGACTGATACGGGCCATCCCTGATATCAGGCGCTGCGGACGCCGTCACCTTGCCGGCAGCGTGAACTGGAATGTCGCGCCCCGTCCCGGGTTGGCGCTCGCCCATAAATGGCCGCCGTGCGATTCGATGATCCGCCGACTGATGGAAAGCCCCATGCCGGCGCCTTGCGGCTTGGTGGTGAAGAACGCCTCGAAAAGGCGCTCGCTTTCGCCGACGGGAAGGCCGCAACCCGAATCTCTTATGGAAATCAATAAGTTACCATCATCGCTCCGCCTCGATGTGACGGTCAATTCACCTCCCTCGTCTTCCATTGCCTCGATGCCGTTCCCCATGAGGTTCATCAAAACCTGCTGCAACTGCACGCGATCTGCTGTCGTCCTCGGAAGGTCCGGGTCCAGCTCGGCCTGGATTGAAACGAAATTCCGATTTGCCGCATCACCCAGCAGAATGGCCATCTCCCGAACGATTTCGTTTAGCTGAACCGGTTCCTGTTGCGGTGTGCCTCCGCGGTAGAGAGAGCCTACCCGGTCCACGATGTTGGCGGCGCGCATCGCGGCGGCGACCATTGCCGTGGCGCTGGCGACTGCCTCTGCCACCTCAGGCGGGTCACGGCCGAGCCATCGCATGCAGGCCTGGGCGCTTATGACGGCGGCGGCGATCGGTTGCCTGATTTCGTGATTTCAGCGAGGCGGTAAGCTCTCCCAGCATGCTGACGCGCGTTATGCCCGCAAGTTCTGCCTCGAGCCGGCGCAGCGCCTCCTCGGCCTTCTTGCGTTCGGCGCGTTCCCGGGCTTCGCGCAGCGCGCGTCGCACGGAGGGCACGAGCCGCGACAGTCGTGACTTCACAACATAATCCGTGGCGCCCATTTTGACCGCCTCGATCGTCACTTCTTCGCCGAGCGACCCGGACACGAAGATGAAGGGCAGATCGGCGCGTGCATCGAGCGCAAGTCTCAATGCGGACAGACCGTCGAAGGACGGAAGTTTGAAATCCGCGAGAATGAGGTCGAGTTCGGTGTCTTCCAGCCCGGCGATGAACTCGGCGCGCGTTTGAGCGCGCAGTATACTACAAACGAAATGCTCTGCTTCAAGAAGTTCTTGAATGAGTTCCGCGTCCTGGGTGTTGTCCTCCAGTAATAGAATCCGAAGAGGTGATTTCATTTCTTCACGCTGCCCGGCGGCGGCTCGTTGACGACCGCCCAGAAGATGCCGAGTTCCTTCACCGCATTGACGAACTCATGAAAATCGACCGGCTTTACGACATAGGCGTTCACGCCGAGGCTGTAGCTCCTGACCATGTCCTTTTCCTCGTGGGACGACGTCAGCACCACCACAGGTATCATCTTCAGCCGCTCGTCGGACTTGATCTGCTGCAAGACCTCCAACCCACCGATTTTGGGCAGCTTGAGGTCAAGCAGCATGACGGCGGGGTTGCCGATAGAGCGCATGTTGAACTCCCCCCGGCGGTAGAGGTAGTCCAGCGCCTGCTGTCCGTCGCGGGTCACCACGACCTCGTTTGCCAGGTTATAGTCCTCCAGCGCCGTCAGAGTCAGCTCAACGTCGTTCGGGTCGTCCTCGACAATCAAAATACGTGCCAGGCCGGTCATGGGGCGTTCGCCCTCCTTTCTGCTTTATCCGGTGCTCTCGGCAGCGAGAAGTAGAAGGTCGCGCCTTGGTCCACCACGCCTACGCCCCGGACTTTCCCGCCATGGCGGTGGATGATGCGCTGAACGGTGGCCAGCCCGATGCCCGTCCCTTCGAACTGTTCAGGCAGATGCAGACGTTGAAAGACGCCGAAGAGCTTGTCCAGGTAATGCATGTCAAAGCCGGCGCCGTTGTCCTTCACGAACACCTCGACTTCGTTTTGATTGCAGTCGACACAGCCAATCTCAATTTCAGCCGGGTGTCGCATTCTGGTGAATTTGAGTGAATTGGCAACCAGGTTGGCGACGACCAGCCTCAGCATGGAACGGTCCCCGTGACAGACGGGAAGCGCGCCGATCTTCCAAATAATGTCCCGACCCTTCGTGTCCTGCTCGATTTCCGCGAGGACTTCCTTGACGAGCTGCCCCAGGTCCACCGCCGCATTCTGGGTCTCGACGCGCCCGATCCTGGAAAACGCCAGCAAATCGTCGATCAGGTTGCCCATCTTTTTTGATGAATCCACAATTGTCTGTATGAACCGCTGGCTTTTCTCGTCCAGCAAGGAGGACGCCTGTCTTTGCAGCAGCTCCGAGTATCCGACCACGTGGCGAAGCGGTGCCCGCAGGTCGTGGGAGACGGAATAGCAAAAAGATTCCAATTCCTTGTTGGCCGCCTCAAGTTCTTCAGTCCGTTTGACGAGTTCCTGATTGAGTTTGCGAATTTCGTCTTCCCGGTGCCTGCGCTGTTCCACCTCGACCCGAAGGGTATCGCGGGCTTGACGGAGACGATCCTCGACCCGGTGCCGAACAGCGCTGAACGAGGCGACAATGGCCGCCCATGCGATGAAAACGAAATAGGAAGGCAGCTCGCTCGGGGTAATGCCGAAGGCGAAGAGCGGCTCCGTAAAGAAGTAGTCGTAGCCGGCCGAGGACAACAGAACCGCCAGCACGGCAGGCCCGGCTCCGGCATACCAGGTGGTGAAGGCGATCGCCACGATGATAACCGGCACTTCAACGTCGGCTAACTGGTAATGTTGCAATGCAAACGCCACCAGAAGCGCGATCGCGACGGAAACGACGGCAAGGCCGTAGCGCAGGAGCAGCGCGTGGATTCTCCGAGATGGCGGGTTCGCCTGCACCAGGCCAGGCCTCACACCGGCATGGGCGCCTCCGTCCGCAAACTCGCTCATCATGAGATTGTTCTTCCGATGAGTTTGCGAGGAGCGGGTGCCACGCACCGGCGAGCCGGCGTGCGACTGTGCCCGTGGTCCCTTTCGTCAAGACACCGCGGCTTCCTGCCCCTTCCTTGGCGGCCCCGGCAGAGGACCAAGGCTCTGTCCTCGTCAAGGGCGTAGGCCGAAAACTCCATCCGAGGATCCTTCGCTTCGGCAGCCGCGCTATCGCCGGCTTCAGCCCAGATCGCCATCGCGGCCGGTGCCGGTAGCGTCACGGGTCGCAGACCCGGCGAGCCGCGAAAACCGCCGGGAACGCGTGGGCCGCACTGTCCGGCACGTAATCTTCGGTAGAATTTACGTTACAATATTGACGCTCCTCCCGCCACCCGAAATCGAGTTGGTGCCTTGCGGCGCAAGCTAAACCCGCGATCGGAACAGAAGAATAACTTATTGAACTATTGATTGCTTTTAGCGCAGATCAGCGGCCGGTGCGGGCCTGGGCAGGGCCGAAGAGCCACGCCCGAAGAGGGCGGTATGGTTCAGGGACACGGCGATTGCGGGCGGGCGGGGGCTGGCACGCCTTGCCGATCAATCGAACACGCCCGCTAGGCCTTCTTCCCATGCCGGCCGCGGGCGAGTTCGGTGATGACGCCGTGCAGCGTGCGCAGCTCCTGCTCCGTCACCTCGCCGCGCTGGAAGAGGTGGCGGATATTGCGCACCATGCCGGGCCGCTTCTGCTCGTTGCGCAGGAAACCGCAATCATCCAGTTCCCGCACCAGATGGCCAAGGAAGTTCTCAAGCTCGCCCTTGGTGGCGACGCGCGTCTCGTTCGTCATCAGCTCGCGCGGGGATGAGCGCTCATCCGCCATCCACCATTCATAGGCCATGACCATGACCGCCTGGGCGAGATTGAGGGACATGAAGGCAGGGTTGAGCGGATAGCGGACCAGCATGTCGGCGTGCGCCATGTCGTCATTCTCAAGCCCGGCGCGCTCGGGGCCGAACAGGATGCCGGCGCGCAGGCCGCGTGCCGGTGACGGCGCGGAGTTCCGCCGCCGCGCCGCGGGCGGTCAGGATCGGCTTGATGATATGGCGTGGGCGCGGGCAGGTGGCGGCGACATGATGCAGGTCGGCGACCGCGTCCGCCACCGTCTCGAAGACCTGCGCCGCGTCCAGAATGCGGTCCGCGCCCGAGGCCATGCGCCAGGCGCGCTCCTGCGGCCAGCCGTCGCGCGGCGCGACCAGCCGGAGGTGGAACAGGCCGCCATTGGCCATGGCGCGGGCGACAGAGCCGATATTGTCGGCAAGCTGCGGGCGCACCAGGATGACGACCGGGCTGTTGCCGATGGGCGCGAGTCGGCGCGCCCTCTTCGCGACCGGTCATGGAGTGCCTCGGCCTCGACCCGCCGCCAGGTGGTGCCCTGCGGGCCATCCTCAAGCACGATGCCCTGGGCGAGAAGCGCGGCGCGGATGGCGTCGGCGCGCGCGAAATCACGCGCCTTGCGGGCGGCGAGGCGCTCGGCGATCGCGGCCTCCACGGCAGGCGGCGTCGACGCCGCCATGGAACCAGGCCTCCGGGTCGGCCTGCAGCAGCCCGAGCACGCGTCCCGCGGCATGCAGCCCGGCGGCGGCCAGCGCATCGCCGGCCATGGCGCGGTCGGCGAGGGCATGCAGCGCCGCAATCGCCGCCGGGGTGTTGAGGTCGTCGCAGAGCGCCTCCATGACCTCGGCCGGCACCGCCGCCGGCTCCTCCGCGAAGGCCGGCGCATGGCGGGAGAGGGCGCGGTAGAAGCGGTCCAGCTCGCGGCGTGCTTCGACCAGCCCGGCTTCGGTGAAATCGACCGATGGCGCGGTAATGGCTGCGCAGAAGCAGGAAGCGGACGGCCTCGCCCGGCGCGATGTCCAGCACATCCCGCACGGTGCGGAAATTGCCGAGGCTTTTGGACATCTTCTCGCCGTTCACGAGCAGCATGCCGTTATGCATCCAGAAGCGGGCGAAATGGCTGCCGGGGAAGGCGCAGCAGCTTTGCGCCATCTCGTTCTCGTGGTGCGGAAAAATCAGATCGCCGCCGCCGCCATGGATGTCGAAATCCTCGCCGAGATAGCGCCAGGACATGGCCGAGCATTCGATATGCCAGCCGGGCCGGCCGCGGCCCCAGGGGCTGTCCCAGCCCGGCATCGCCGTCGGTCGAGGGCTTCCACAGCACGAAATCGCCCGGCGTCGCGCTTATAGGGCGCGATCTTCACGCGCGCGCCGGCATGCAGCTCCTCCGGGCGAGCGGCCGGAGAGATGGCCGTAATGCGGGTCGGTGGCGACCGCGAAGAGCACATGGCCCTCGGCCTCATAGGCGTGGCCGCTGGCGATCAGCCGCTCGATGATCTCGATCATCTGCGGAATGTTGTCGGTCGCGCGCGGCTCGATATCGGGCGGCAGCGCGCCGAGTTCGGCCATGTCGGCGTGGAAATCGGCGGTCGTCTGTTCCGTGACCTCGGCGATGGAGACGCCGCGCTCGGCGGCGCGGGCGATGATCTTGTCGTCCACATCGGTGATGTTGCGGACATAGGTGACGCGCGGGAAGAGCACGCGCAGCAGGCGGGAGAGGACGTCGAAGACCACGACCGGCCGGGCATTGCCGAGATGGGCGCGGTCATAGACCGTCGGCCCGCAGACATAGAGGCGGACATGGTCGGGGTTGAGCGGCCGGAAAACTTCCTGCCGGCGGGTCAGGCTGTTATGGAGCGAAAGGGCGTGCATTCCGGCCTTTTGCCGCCCCTGGCGCCCGGCCGCAAGCGGGACCGGCACAGGGGCGGCGCCTGCGGCTCCGCTCCCGCGCTGCTAGACGGCCTTGCGACGCGACAGGAGCGCCGCGCGGGCCGCAAGATGCGCCCGCAGCCGCTCCACCTCCGGTCCCGTCACGCGCAACGGCGCATAGGCCAGCGCCTCGCTCGCCAGCACGACGTCGGGGCGGTCCCGCCCGAAGACGGGATGAAGCGTGACCGGCTTTGAGGCGTCGGTAAACGCGCCACGGTCCCCGCTGTCGAGATAGCTCTCGACCGGCAGGCCCTCGGCGAAAATCACGTCATGCTGCGGCAGCTCGACATGGACATAGGTGACGGTATCGGCGGCCAGCTGCCGGATGCTGAGACCGTTCAGCAGATGCTTGACGGGAATGAGCACGCCCTCGGCCCAGATGGCGTGGTCGGGCGAGAGCAGGAGCGGGCGGGAGGGAAGGCCATCGGCGAAGGCGTGCGCGGCGATGACGATGGGGCGGATCTGCTCAGGCTCGGGATGCCGCCGGCAATCGACCGTCCGGCGGCCGAGCCAGATGACGGGCGCGGTGCCGCCGCCGAGCGTGCTGACCAGATCCCCGGCCGCGAGCGCTTCGACCGGCTTTTTCCCCTCCGCGGTCTCGATCAGCGTTCCCGTCACGAAGCAGGGAACATTGCTGACGGTGATGACCGTTCCGCCAAGCGAATCGTCCCCCGCGAGCGAGAAACTGGCCCCGGCATAATCCCCGGCCAAGGGGATAACGGTCGTCTGCCCGCCTTCCTCGATCACCAGCTTCCCCGTTTCGGCAACGGCGAAACCACCCGGGGCGTAAGACAGCTGGAGAAGATCGATCGAATTCCCGTCACCGAAGCCGCTGATCGTGGCCGAGATCGTGTTGCTGTACAGGGCGAGGCGGCCCTGGTCCTCGAAGGTGACCGAGCCGGACAGGAAGCCAAAGTCGTTGAGGAAGCCGGAGCCGGCGATGGTAATGTCGCTGACGACGTCGTTCGGATTTGCCCGCACCGTGCCGCCGCCAACGATGGTCGCGCCGTCCAGGACGGGGTCCGGGAGGAACTCCGGCGAGAACATCCACAGGGTCCCCGCGATGACCGTGTCCTCCGACGTGCCATAGGCATTATCATAGCCCCCGGCGGCGATGGTCGTGCCCGTCTCGATGCCGCCGCTCGACACCGTGATGTCGCCGCGGGAGGCGACGGTCACATCGACCGCGCTGGCACCGCTGGAGACGTCGAGCGTCTCGGACGCGCTGATGGTGGCGCCGCTCAGGCTTTGCCCGGAGGACAGGCTGCTGTCGATGCTGATCAAAGCGCCGCTTTCGGCGACCGTCGCGCTGTTGACCGAATTCGAGAGAAAGAAGGCCCCGCCGGAGGCGACCGTGGTCGAAATTGCAACACCACCGCTGATGGAAAGCGTGCCCGCCGAGACTTCGGTGGCAATCGCCGTGCCACCTGAGACACTCACATTGCCTTGGGCCTCGATCAGCGCCGCACTGAGCACGCCACCGGACCCGACGTACGTATAGCCGCCCGACTGGATCTCGGCCGAGATGACGGTGCCCCCGGAGAAGACCTCCAGGATTTCGCCGGCGCTGATGGCAACACCGCTCAGCACCTCGCCGGAGGAGACGAAGACATCGCGGGAGACGATGGCGCCGGAGGCGGACGTGATGCCGGTATTGACCGAGCCGCCGGCGAGCATGGTGCCGCCGCTGCTGACATAGCTGCTCATATCCGTGCCGCCGGCGCTGATCACGAAGCTCGCGGCGCTCTCCACCGTGGTGCCGCTGGCGGAGCCGCCGCTGGTGACGGAGGCGCTGCCGCCGGGGCCGATAAGCGTTGTGCTGGCGACACCGCCATCCGCGATGATGATCTCGCCCCCGGCCAGGATCGTTGTATCGACCACGGTGCCGCCCGACTGGACATAGAGGGCGGTGCCGATGTCGATGACAAGTCCGCTGTCAACGCCGCTGGAGACAAAAATATCGGTCACGGCTGGTTCCGTCCTGATGTTGTTATTTCGACATCAGTAACGATTTCTTAAGAAATGGCCCAGCCGTAAAAACGCGCGCAGGCACTTCCTGCGCGCGTTATGTGGTCATCGACCCCGCAGCGCCTCCCATTCCCGGCGGAGGAGCGAGAGCTGGAAGGCGTCCACCCGGCGGCCATCGGAGATGAGCCGCGCCTCGCGCGCGATGCCTTCCTCGACGAAGCCGCACGAGCTGTAGAGGCGATGGGCGGTTTCGTTATGCCGGTAGACGATGAGCCAGAGGCGGTTCGCCGCCGTCTCCTGAAACACCCAGTCGGTCGTGGCCCGGAAGATGCTCCGCCCATGGCCGCGGCCGGGTGCGGCGACCGCGATGCGGCGGAACATCAGGTTGCCGTTCTTGTCCTGCAGGTCCTGGATCATGGTGAAGCCCATGGCCTCGCCCTGCTCGTCAAGGCCGATGAAATAGGCATGGTTGGACCCGGCGAGGGCCGCGGCATGCTCGGCCTCCGCCCAGCGGCCGACCAGTTCCTCATTCCCGGGCAGGCGCTCCATCGCCATGATGAAAGGGATATCCGCGAGGGTCGCGGGACGGATGGATGCCATTGTGGTCTCGATCTCTGCTTTGTCTTGTCAGGCCGGATTGCCCGGCCGCCGCGGCGTCAGGGCCGCAGCTTCTCACACAGTGCCGGAACATCGGCGAAACTCTGCGCCACTGCATCGGCACCCAGCCCGACCTCGGCCGGGCCATAGCCCCAGGCGGCGAAGATCGTCGGCAGGCCGGCAGCCTTGCCGGCCGCGACATCGTTGTGGTGGTCGCCGATCATGATCGCGTCCCCGTCGCGGGTCCCCGGCGGCGCGCAGCGTGAAGCGGATATGGTCCGGATCGGGCTTCTTGACCGGAAAGCTGTCGCCCGCGCCGACGGTATCGAGCAGCGGCAGCACGCCGACATGGTCGAGCAGGATGCGCGCAGGCTCGGCCGGCTTGTTGGTGCAGACCGCGAGCCGCCAGCCGGCCGCCTTGAGCGCCTGCATCGCCTCCAGCGCGCCGGGATAGAGCCGGGTGCCCGCGGTCGAATGCGCGGTGTAATCGGCGAGGCCCGCCGCCATGTCCTCAGGCGAGGGCGCCAGGCCGCGCGCCGCATAGCCGCGCTGGAAGAGCTGGGCGACGCCATCGCCCACCATCGGCCGCACCTCTCGCAAGCGGCAGCGGGTCCTTGCCGTGGCGCGCGAGGCTGCGGTTCAGGGCGGCCGCGATATCGGGCAGGCTGTCGGTGATCGTGCCGTCCAGATCGAGCACCAGGCATTTGGACATGCGTTGCACTCCGATACGAGAATTGTCGCGGAGGCCTTTGACACGGCTCGGCCGCCCGCCGCTACCGCAGCTTGAGCATGAAGGGTATCCATGAGCACTGACGAAGAGCCGCACCACGACCGCCGTCATCCTTGCCGCGGGGCTGGGCACGCGCATGAAATCCAGCCTGCCCAAGGTGCTGCATGCCATGGCGGGCAAACCGATGCTGAACCATCTGCTCGACGCCGCGAGCGCGGTCTTCGACCGGATCGTGGTGGTGACGGGGCCGGAGATGGAGGCGGTCGCGCAAGCCGCCGCGCCGCATACGACCATCGTGCAGCAGGAGCGCCTCGGCACCGGGCACGCGGCCCTGCAGGCTGTGCCGCATTTCGGGGATGGCGATGTCGCCATCCTTTACGCCGATAACCCGCTCATCACCGCCGGAGACGCTGCGGCGGCTCGAGGCCGCGCGGGCCGAGGCGGGGCTTGCCCTGCTCGCCATGCGCCCGCCCGAGCCCGGCCGCTACGGCCGCGTCATCACGGACGCGGCGGGCGACGTGACGCGCATCGTCGAATGGGCCGACGCGACCGAGGCGGAACGGCGCGCACGACACTCTGCAATGCCGGCGTCTTCTGCGCGGCCGGGGCGGATCTCGCGCGCTGGCTCGCGGCCATCCGCAATGACAACGCCAAGGGCGAGTTCTACCTGACGGATGCGGTCGCGCTTGCCGTGTCCGAAGGCAAGCGCGTGGTGGCGGTCGAGGCCGATCATGCCGAACTTCGCGGCATCAATTCGCGCGCCGAACTCGCCGAGGCCGAGGCCGCCGTGCAGGCGCGGCTGCGCCTCGCCGCGATGGAGGCGGGGGTGACGCTGACCGCGCCCGAGACCGTTTTCCTCTCGGCCGATACGGTGCTGGAGCCGGACGTGACCGTCGGGCCGCATGTGGTGTTCGGCCCGGGCGTGACCGTGAGAGCTAGGCACAGAAATCCTAGCCTTCAGCCATCTCGAAGGCTGCGTCGTGGGCGAGGGCGCGCGCATCGGCCCCTATGCCCGGCTGCGTCCGGGCACGACGGTCGGCCGCGCCGCCCATGTCGGCAATTTCGTGGAGCTGAAGGCGACCAGCCTCGGCGATGGCGCGAAGGCCAATCATCTCGCCTATATCGGGCGATGCCGAGCATCGGCGCCGGCACCAATATCGGTGCCGGAACGATCACCTGCAATTACGACGGCTATCTGAAGCACCGGACGGTGATCGGCGCGGGCAGCTTCATCGGCTCCAACGCGACGCTGGTGGCGCCGGTCACGCTCGGCGCGGGCAGTTTCATCGCCGCCGGCAGCACGATCACGCGAGATGTGGCGGCGGATGCGCTGGCCTTCGGCCGCGCCCGCCAGTCAGAGAAGGCAGGCGGCGGCGCTGCCATTCGTGCAACCTGGACCGGCAAGAAGAAGGGCTGAGCAGACATGTGCGGCATCGTCGGCATTCTGGGCGACCGCCCGGCGGCCCCTCTCATCCTGGAAGCGCTCGGGCGGCTCGAATATCGCGGCTATGACAGCGCCGGCATCGCGACGCTGGATGCGCGGCGAGATCGACCGCCGGCGCGCGGAGGGCAAGCTCGGCAACTTGGCCGCCGTGCTGGAGCGCCGGCCGCTTGCGGGCACCACCGGCATCGGCCACACGCGCTGGGCGACCCATGGCGCGCCGACCGAGGGCAATGCCCATCCGCATGGCACGGCCCGCGTGTCCGTCGTGCATAACGGCATCATCGAGAACCACGCGGCACTGCAGGGCCGAGCTGGAAGCGGCTGGGCCAGGAATTCTCGACCGAAACCGATACCGAATGCGTCGCCCAGCTGCTCGACCTCTATCTCGGCCAGGGCATGGCGCCGGAACAGGCCGCCGCCGCCGCGCTTGCGCGGCTGGAAGGCGCCTATGCGCTCGCGCTGATTTTCGCGGGCCACCCCGATCTGATGATCGGCGCCCGCCATGGCGCGCCGCTGGCCGTGGGGTTTGGTGAGCGCGAGATGTTCCTCGGCTCCGATGCGCTGGCACTCGCGCCGCTGACGCGCCGCATCGCCTATCTGGAGGACGGTGACTGGGTCGTGATCCGCCGTGACGGCGCCACCTTCTTCGACCGCGCCGGCCGTACGGTTGAGCGCGCCATCCGCGAGACGCGGCTGACGGGAGCTGCCATCGGCCGCGGCAACTACCGCCATTTCATGGAAAAGGAGTTGCACGAGCATCCCGTCGTGATCGGCGACGTGCTGAGCCGGATGATCGATCCCGGCACGCGCAGCGTCATGCTGCCCGATCTGCCCTTCGAGCCTTGCCAGCCTGCCGCGTGTCACCATCAGCGCCTGCGGCTCGGCCTTCTATGCCGGGCTGGTCGGGCGGTTCTGGCTTGAGAGCATCGCGCGCCTGCCGACGGACGCCGATGTCGCGAGCGAATTCCGCTACCGCGCGCCGCCGCTGCCGAGCGGCGGCCTCGGCCTGCTCGTCAGCCAATCGGGCGAGACGGCCGATACGCTGGCGGCGCTGCGCTACATGCAGGATGAAGGGCAGCATGTGCTCTCCATCGTCAACGTGCCGGAAAGCAGCATGGCGCGGGAAAGTGACGCGGTGCTGGAAACGCTGGCCGGGCCCGAAATCGGCGTTGCCTCGACCAAGGCCTTTACCGCGCAGCTTACGGTGCTCGCAGCCTTCGCGCTCGCCGCCGGCCGGGCGCGCGGCACACTGGATGCGGCACGCGAGGCGCAGCTGACCCAGGCGCTGATGGAAGTGCCCGGCCATGCGGCAGCGATCCTGGAGGGTGAGGCGGCAGGCCGGATCGCCGCGGTTGCGGCGCGCATCGCGGAGGCGCGGGACGTGCTCTATCTCGGCCGCGGCGCCTGCTTCCCCGTGGCGCTCGAAGGGGCGCTGAAGCTGAAAGAGATCAGCTATATCCATGCCGAAGGCTATGCGGCCGGCGAGATGAAGCACGGGCCGATCGCGCTGATCGACCGGCATGTGCCGGTGGTGGCCATCGCCCCCTCCGGCCCGCTTTTCGAAAAAACCGCCTCCAATCTTCAGGAGGCGGCGGCCCGCGGCGGACAGGTGATCGTCTTCAGCGATGCCGAGGGCGCGGACAAGCTGAAGGGCATCGCAGCCGAGACCGTGGGGCTGCCGGGCTGCGATCCCTTCGTCGCCCCTATCCTGCACAGCGTCGCGGTGCAGCTTCTGGCCTATCAGGTGGCCTTGCTGAAGGGCACGGATGTCGACCAGCCGCGCAACCTCGCCAAATCGGTGACCGTCGAGTAGGCGCGGGGCCGGATATTACGTCATGCGCTCAAGTGTGCGCGTAGTAATATCCGGCCTGCTGCAACTCGGGCAAAGTCGCCGCCATGCCGGGCGTGAGAACAACGCCTGGAACGAGGTGGTTGGTCAGCTCCGCCGCGATCACATCAACGGAGGTTCCGTCCGGGTTCTGGCCGGTCTGGTGAAGCGTGGTTGCGTGCTCCCAAAGCGCGTTGTGGCAGGCCATGAACACGGCGCCGCGCTGTTGCAGCGCAGGGATTGTGTTGTTCAGCGCGGAGTAGACACCCTTGGGATTCTCGTAATCGGAGGGCCCTGCCGCGGCGGCAGGGCTCTCAAGAATGAGCGTATTGCGCTGAAACTTTGCGCCCGCCAGCTTGCCCAGGCGGTACTTGTCCCACATCGCCTGGTCATAGAGCGCCAGCTGCGCCGTCCCGTGCGTCGCGGAGAGGACGATGAAATCCGGGTGCTTGAAGGACCAGATCTGGGCATTGAGCGAATTACGCATGCCGTTCAGCCAGGCGCCGGCGATGTCGGTATTCTCCAGCACCTGTTTCGGCGCGGGCTGATAGGCCATCAGTTCGGACAAGGCCTCGCTGTCCCATAGCTCCGGATTGTCGAGGATCATGGGGACGGTTTTGAAATTGCGACGGCGCGGCGCCTGGGCCAGCCGCGCTGTCAGATCGCCCAGCGCGGTCGCCCCGGCGGCCACCAGCGTCCCCGGCGCAGACGCTGCCTGCGCGGGCCTGTTCAAGAGGCCCAGGCCACCCACTGCCAATGACAGGCCGGCCGCTTGGACGGCCGCTCGCCGTCCGGGATGATTGCTCATAGTCTTACTCTCAATGCTTTTCATCAAAGAGGGCGCCGCCGCGACATCGGGGGAGATGAAGCGCCGGGACAGGTCTGCCCCAGAGATTCCTGCCGTGCGGTCAGGCCATGGCCTGACCGGCTTAATTGGGGTCGGTTTTCCATCCCCACGTCGCGAAGATGCGCGCGCCCGCCGCGGAGGCGAGGAACTGCACGAACGCTTTCGCCTCGGGCCGCGTCTCACCCTGGCGGGTGAGGGCGACCCCGGTATCACGGTAGATTTCATAGTCCGGCTCGATCGCGACCTGATCGGCAAGCTTCGGATTGGCGGCCTGCCAGATGGTCCAGATAAGCCAAGCATCGAGGGATTTGTCGGCGATCCAACGCTGCTTCGCCTCTGCGCTGTTTCCCGCGAAGACCGCAATATTGGCCCGAAAGGCGCGGACGCTTTGCATGCTGCCGAGGCGCCCGGCCACATCCTCCCAAAGCCCCTGTTGCCCGGCGCCATTGACGACAAGAATGCGATGGCCGGGCTTCAGAAGATCCGCGATGCCGTGGATATGGCCAGGATTGCCGGGCCGGACCAGGATTGCGGCGGCGCGCAGGTAAAGCGGGCGCACGGTGGTTGGGTCAATAGTCGGCATCGCGGTGATGAAATCCGACATCATCACTTCGGAGCCGCTGTAGATGACATCGGCATTGCTGCGGGCCGCGCCGATCCACTTCGGCGTCGGGCCCGCGGTCACATCCACGGTGATGCCGTGGAGATGGCCGAAAGCCGCCGCGGCGGCTTGCATGGCGGGAAGCGGGCCGCCCGGTCCATAGACGTGGAGCGGCTCGGCGGCTTCAGCCGTTCCTCCGGCCAGCAGGGCGAGGCCCAGCGCTGCCAAGGACAGTGAAAGGCGTGACATGGGTGGGCCTCCGGTCGTTTGGCAGGGCGGTTCGGCATTGCCGAGGGGGTGACGCTCATTCCTATGCGCTTCCGGACTTTTCCAGTCACATTGGTGCGAGGCATCTTTAGAATCGGGTCGCCTGGCAAATTAAAATTTCCGTAATTACAATAATGGATCATCGTTTTACCTTTGATTATTCAATCCTATATTGGGGGGCGCGGTCCGTTCGGCCAATGCCGGCAGGGGGATCCCCGGGGCAGCCCTTCGCAAATCCGCAATTCATTCCGAAGTCAATATGTTATGATATTGTATTGATTGATCATCGGAACGGTTCGGCATCGACTGATCAACAGTCGGTGATTGCCCGGATTTTGCCTAAATCTGGC
Organism: uncultured Alphaproteobacteria bacterium; assembly: GCA_963834475.1. Taxonomy (GTDB): domain Bacteria; phylum Pseudomonadota; class Alphaproteobacteria; order Acetobacterales; family Acetobacteraceae; genus Acidisoma. Next base: position 566,963 of record CAWIBZ010000007.1, read on the forward strand.
CAGAGCACTCAACCAAAGGCACACCAGAGATTTTTGGACGGAATGCCAGCCATGGAACAGGGCAGGGACAGGGACAATAATAAGAAGAGAGGTCGCCGTCTCGGGCGGCTCAGCGCCTTGCTGGCCGCGACCGCGCTGAGTGCTGTGGCTCTGGCCCGGCCGGCGCTCGCAGAGCAGGGGCCTTGGCAGGGGGGGGGCCATGGCGGCGGCTGGGGTGGCGGTGACAGAGGCGGCTGGGACCACGGCGACGCCCATGCCGGATGGGACCGTGCCGGCGGGGATCGCGGCGGCAGCTGGGCAGGCGGCCATGGCGACCCCCGTGCCGGATGGGACCGTGCCGGCGGGGATCGCGGCGGCAGCTGGGCAGGCGGGCATGGCGATGTCCGTGCCGGATGGGACCGTGCCGGCGGGGATCGCGGCGGCAGCTGGGCAGGCGGGCATGCCGATGTCCGTGCCGGATGGGACCGTGCCGGCGGGGATCGCGGTGGCAGCTGGGCAAGCGGGCATGGCGATGTCCGTGCCGGATGGGACCGTGCCGGCGGGGATCGCGGCGGCGGCTGGGCAAGCGGGCATGGCGATGTCCGTGCCGGATGGGACCAACGCGCCGGCTGGGGCGGCACACGCTATGTGAGCGCCTGGGGGCCCGGCCGCGCCGGATGGAACGGCTGGGACTGGCGCAGCTCCTGGGGCGGTGGCCATTGGGGCGTTTCGGGCTGGGCGCCGTCCGCCTGGGCCTGGGACAGCATGATGGTCGGTTTCGCCGCCGGGGTGATTGTGGCGCCGCCGGTGCTCTTCGTGCCGCCGCCGATTTACGCCTTGCCGCCGCCGATTGTGCTCGGCCTGCCGGCTGTCGTGCCGCCGGCGGTCATCGTGGCCCCGTCCCCCGTGATCGTGGAAACACCGCTGCCGCCTGTCCAGGCCGCGCCCGTGCAGGCCGCGGCCTTACAGGCAGCGCCTCAGCCGGCTGACCCCGCGCCCGCTTCGCAGGCCATCGACGTGACGCCCGCGGCCGACCCCGCTTCACAGCCTATTTCCGTTGTCCCCGGGGGTCCGCCCGCGGCGGCGGACGCTTCGCAGGCCATCGACGTTTCGTCCGGGGCTGCGCCGGCTTCACAACCGATCTCCGTTGTGCCCGGCGATCCGCCCCCGGCCACGCCCGCGACCGACCCCGCGGGCGCGCCTGCTGCGCAGCCTATCTCCGTTGCACCCGCGGCCGTTGCAGGGCCGGCAGCTCCGATGCTGATCGCGGCCGCGGTACCGCCGCCCATCGTGTTTCTGCCACCGGCACCTATTCTGGTCGCGGCGGCGCCACCGCCCGTGATCTTCGCGCCGCCCGCCTTTGCACTTGGCATTTGCCCGCCGGCGCTCGCATTCGTGCAACCGTTGCCCGGCTGGTGGGAAGGCGGATTCATCACCGGCGGAGCGGCGCTGGTGGAACTCGGTATAGCCCACGGCTTTATCGCGCACGGCTATGTCGGTCATGGCTACGTCGGTCATGGCTACGTCGGTCATGGCTATGTCGGTCATGGCTACGCCGCTCGCGGCTGGGGCGGGGCTGGCTATGCCCGCGCCGGATGGGGCCACGGCGGTTGGGGCGGTCATGGCGGCTGGGGCGGTCGCGGCGGCTGGGGCGGTCGCGGCGGCTGGGGCGGTCATGGTGGCTGGGGCGGTCGCGGTGGCTGGGGCGGTCATGGCGGAGGCGGCCATGGCGGACCTTGGCGCTAGGCCGCGCCTCGCGCGGCGACGCCTCAGCCGATCATACGAAATCGATAACAAGGACGCATCATGATGTCTTCCCTTCTACGCAAAACGGCCCTCGCGACGGCCCTGGCTCTGCTGCCGGCCATTGCCCTCGGGCAGGCGGCCCGGGCGGCGGCACCCGCGAGCACGAGCACGAGCCAGGCGATCGACCAGCGTATCAGCGCCCTGCAATCCGCGCTTGCCATCACGCCTGCGCAAGTCCCGGCCTGGGATAGTTTCGCCCAAACGATGCGGGACAATGCCACGGCGACCGACGCGCTCTTTGCGCAGCGCGCGTCACACGCCGCGACCATGACCGCGGTCGAAAACATGCAGTCCTATGCTCAGATCGCGCGTGCCTATGCCGATAATACGGAGAGGCTCTCGGCTGCCTTCGACGTGCTGTACGTCCAACTGTCGGACAGCCAGAAACACGCGGCGGATGTCATTTTCCGCCAGCAGGCGAGCCCGGCGAAGTGAAGCCCTGGCGGCGGCGGCCTTGCCGCCAGCCGCCGCCAGAACGGCATACTAGGAATTTGTCCCTAATTTTCTTTTTCAACCATAATTTAGGAAACTATTCCTTGATTGTGGGACTGCGGGCATGGGTTGCCGTCGCAGCGCAGCCCCTCGGCGTGCATGCGGCGCGCGGGTCGCGCCGCATCATTTCGAATTGTCAATAAATTACTTGACAAAACCATCAGAATTCGTCAGGATCTTTGTCAAGCTGACGCTGGTCGCACCGAGCTTTCCCCATCCTCGTAGACGGCACATCCATGTCAATGAACGGCAAGGCGCGTCCCTATGTTGATACCCCCGGCATGGCTCATCGGCGTGCGCTGGAAGCGATGGCCGAGCGGCAGCGCAGCCTCATCGCGCTCGAGCGGCTGGCGCGCCTAAGCCGCGCCGGCCAGGCGGCGCAGGTCCCGCACAACCGCCTCCAGAACGCCGTTCCAGTCACCGGGCTCACCTTGCCGGTAGATGGTGAGGGACGGGTACCAGGGGCTGTCCTGCCGCCCCAAGAGCCAGCGCCAGCAGGGGTCGGAGCGATCGAGCAGCCAGACCGGACGGCCGAGCGCCCCGGCGAGATGGGCGACGGCGCTGTCAACGGCGATGACGAGATCGAGCCCGGCGACGAGCGCCGCCGTATCGGCGAAATCGCGCATCTCGCCCATGGCATCGAAGGCGGGCAGCCCGGCGGGCAAGACCGGCCCGCCCTTCTGCAGGCTGACCGGGCGGATCCCGGGGACGGACCAGAGCGGGGCCAGACGCGCGGGGTCGAGCGAGCGCCGGCGGTCCATGGCAGCGCGGGAGGGCAGGTCGAGGCTCGGGTTCCCGGCCCAGGCAAGGCCGACACGCAGGCCGCCGCCCAGGCCATCAAGCCGGCCGCGCCAAAGCGCCGCCGCGGCGGGGTCAGCGGCGAGGTAAGGGACGGCGGCGGGAACGGTCTCAAGCGTGGTCGCAAACCGTCCGGGCAGGCTCATGAGCGGGATCTGCAGATCGACGCTGGGCAGAGGCTCACCCTGAACCACGATCTCGGTGACGCCGGCGAGGCCGGCGCAAAGCCGGGCGAGGGGGCGCGGCACCTCGAAAATGACCGAAAAGCCGCGCGTGGCGAGGAGCGGGAGGTAGCGGCAGAATTGCAGCACGTCGCCCAGCCCCTGCTCGGCATGGACCAGCAGACGCTGTCCGTTGCCGGCCTCCCCCATCCAGAGGGGAGCGGCGAAGGACCGCCGCTGTGCGGCCATCTGCACAGTGTGCCAGCGCCACTCATACTCCCCCCAGGCTTCGGCCAGCCGGCCCGCCGCGAGCAGCGCCTGGGCGAGGTTGAAATGCCCGTCGGCATAGCGGGGCTGCAGCGCGATCGCCCTTCGGTAGCAGGCGACCAATTCGTCCAGCCGGCCGAGACCGCGGAGGATATTGCCGCGCGTGTTTTGCGTCTGGGCATCGCCCAGCGCGAGGCGGACGGCGCGGTCGGCATCGGCCAGCGCCGCGCCGAAGCGGCCTTCCTGGCTGAGGACCAGCGCCCGCGCATCCAGCGCGCCGGCGAAATCGGGCTTCTGGGCGAGCGTCAGCCCATAGGCCGCGATCGCGTCTGCCGGGCGCCCGAGGGCCCAGAGCGCATTGCCGCGATTGAGATGGGCGATGGGATAGAGCGGGCGGAGGGCGAGCGCCTGATCGAGACAGGGCAGCGCTTCGGCTGGGCGGCCGAGGTCGTTGAGCGCGCTGCCGAGGTTCTGCAGCGCATCCGGCTGCGCAGGGGCCGCCTCCAGGCTGCGCTGATAGGCCCGCACCGCCTCCGCTAGGCGCCCGGCCTGGTGCAGGCCCACGGCCTCCGCCAGAGCGCGCTGGGCGAGGGGATAGGGTACGGGCGGGACGGCGGGCGGGTTCGCACTCTTTTTGGCCCCGGCCCGGCGCTGCTTGCGGTTCATGCGTTGGTCATCCCTGGGCTCCCTATCGGGTCGTCGATGCTGGCAGAGGCAGGCAGCCTGGCCGGCCCGAGGCGATATCCGTGAGGCGCGCTTTGCCATGGGACACAAGAGGCGGCCTGTCATGCCAAAATCCCGCCGCCAACCCTCTGTCCCGGTTGCAGGCCGGCCCGCACGCTGCTACAGGGGCGCTACCACGGCACGCCTCTCTGGCTCCGTGGCATATGGCCGGAGCGTAGCGCAGCCTGGTAGCGCATCAGTCTGGGGGACTGGGGGTCGTGGGTTCAAATCCCGCCGCTCCGACCAATGATTTCAAGGGTATATGACCCTTTTCCACAAAGCGGTTTGCGTAATGATCGCAGCGGTTTGCAAAACCGCGGTGCGCGCCCCTCCGAGTGGCCCGGTTCCGGGCGGTCCGATGGTTCAGGGCACCGACATCCCTCAAAGCAGCCTTCTCTCCGGCCAGCCCCGCGAAGCTCACCGCCGATCACGGTCTCGCACCCGGAGGCCAGTCAACCATCGTCCCAAACGATGATTTGATACCGAAACATTGATCCGGCAAAGCGAGAAACTACAAGCGCCGGGCGACGATCCTTTACGGCGCCCCCAGCCGTCGTGACAGGATGGCGGCCGTTTCCTGCAGCCGGGCGCCAAGCTTCGCCACCGCCACCGGCGTCGCCTCGCCCTGCGTCAGGCTGACGGCGATACCCGCAACGGCCTTGCCGGAATAATCGGACAGCGCCGCGCCGAGGCAGGTCATGCCCTCGCGGACCTGGCCAACTTCGATGGAAAACCCGCGCGCGCGCGTCGCGGCGAGTTCGCGGCGCAGGCTGATCGGGTCGCGGACGCTGTGCGCCGTGAGCGGCGCTGGTAAATCGCCTTCGAGCAGCTTGTTCAGCGCGCCTTCATCTAGGGTCGCGAGCAGCGCCTTGCCTGTCGCGGTGAAAAACGCGGGCAGGCGCATGCCTATGCGGAAGGTAACGCCCAGCGGCTGGTCGGAATTCCGGCCGCCGAGATAGACGACCTCATCACCGTCGAGGACGGATAGGGTGATCGTATAGCGGCCAAGTTCCGGATTCTGGGTGAAATGCTCATGGAATACCGACACCAGGTCCGACTGCGACAGAAAGCCGCTGGCCCAGCGCATCGGACGCGAGCCGAGGCTGAAGGTGCCGTCCGCCCCGCGGGCCAGCAGGCCCAGCTCGGCCATGGCGTTGATCAGCCCGTGAGCCGTGCTCCGCGGGATCTCAAGCCGACGGGCGAGATCAGCGGCCGTGGGCCGTTCTCCAGTCGCAGAGACGTAATCGAGCATGCGCACCGCCCGTCTCAGCGCCGGGGCAGCGCCGCCCAGCGCAGCGCTGCCATCAGTTTCCTGCTCGATCGGTTTCATCACCGTTCCTTGACTCCGCGACGGTCGGAGTGCATGTGTTCATCTATATGAATTGTGTTCATCTAATTGAATTCGTTGGCTGACACAAGACCGTATTCTCGAAAGACCCGTGCTCAGCGATCCGTTGAGTCCTGGACACCGTTAGAAAGGAGAGCCGCACATGGTGAAGGCTTCTGATCTTCTCGTTGCCGCCCTTGAGAACGAGGGCGTTGATCGCATCTTCGGGATTCCCGGCGAGGAAAACCTCGATGTCGTCGAATCGCTGCGCAAATCGTCGATCCAGCTGGTCATCACCCGGCATGAGCAGGCGGCGGCCTTCATGGCGGCGACCTATGGCAGGCTCACCGGCCAGCCCGGCGTCTGCATCGCGACCCTCGGGCCGGGCGCCTTGAATTTCTCGACCGGCGCGGCCTATGCGCTGCTCGGCGCCATGCCGATGATCATCCTCACCGGCCAGAAGGGCATCCTGTCGTCACGGCAGGCGCGCTTCCAGGTCGTCGACGTCGTCGCCGCGATGCGGCCACTGACCAAGCTGTCGCGCCAGATCGTCTCGCCGGCGATGATTCCGACGCTGGTGCGGGACGCCTTCCGCGTCGCGACGGAGGAGCGGCCCGGCCCGGTCCATCTCGAACTGCCCGAAGATATTGCCGCCGAAACCTGCGCGCCGGTGCCGCTGATCCCGCCGCATCCGGTCGAGCTGCCTTTGGCCAGCGCGGAGGCGCTCGACCGGGCGGCCGAGCCATGATTCTCCAGGCCGAGCGGCCCGTTGCTCATGCTGGGCGCCGCCGCCTCGCGGCCGCGCTCGACCTCCGACCTCGCACAAGTTCGTGCTGCGGACGCAGATTCCCTATTTCACGACGCAAATGGGCAAGGGCACCGTGCCCGGCGGCACCGAACTCTATATGGGCACCGCCGCGCTCTCCGAGCGCGACTACGTCCATGAGGCCATCGAGCGCGCCGACCTCATCATCACCATCGGCCATGATACGGTCGAGAAGCCGCCCTTCATCATGGGGCGGAACGGGCTGCAGGTCATCCATGTCGGCTACCAGCCGGCGCATGTCGAACAGGTCTACTTCCCGCAGGCCGAAGTCGTCGGCGATCTCGGGCCGTCGCTGCGCCTCCTCGCTGACCGCGTCGAGGGCAGGATCCCGCACGCGCAAGCGCTGCTGCCGCTGCGCGACGGCATCCTGAGCCGGATCGCCGACCGTGCGACCGAGGACCGGCTGACGCCGCAGCGCCTGGTGCATGATGTCCGCGGCGTCATGCCCGCCGGACGGCATCCTCGCCCTCGACAACGGCATGTACAAGATCTGGTTCGCGCGAAACTACCGCACCCGGTCGCCAACACGCTGCTGCTCGACAATGCGCTGGCGACGATGGGCGCCGGGCTGCCGTCGGCGATGATGGCGGCGCTGCTCTACCCGCAGCGGCGCGTCATGGCCGTCTGCGGCGACGGCGGCTTCATGATGAACAGCCAGGAGCTGGAGACCGCGGTCCGGCTCAAGCTCAACCTGGTCGTCCTCATCATCGAGGACCACGCCTTCGGCATGATCCGCTGGAAGCAGGCGGTCGATAACTTCCCCGATTTCGGCATGACCTTCGGCAACCCCGATTTCGTGCGCTACGCCGAGGCCTACGGCGCGCAGGCAACGCGCGTGGGCACCGCGGCTGAGCTGGCGCCCGCCCTGGAGGCGGCGTTCGCCGGCGGCGGCGTCCATCTCGTCATCGTCCCGATCGATTATTCCGAAAACAAGCGGGTGCTGGTGGACGAACTGGCGCAGCGGCTGCCCGTGACGCAGGAGGCCTGAATCATGTCCCAATCCTATCGGGTCGTTCAGGCCTACGACCGGGCGCTGATCAGGGAGATCCCGGCCGATGACGCCGCCGCGCTCGAGGCCAAGCTTGAGACAGCTTCGCGGCTGCTGAAGGATCACGACGCCGCCCTGAAGCCGTACCAGCGCAGCGCCATTCTCATCCGCGCCGCCGAGCTGCTGGGCGCGCGGCTGGAGGCATTCGCGCGGCTCATCGCGCAGGAAGGCGGCAAGCCGCTGACGGACGCCAGGATCGAGGTGATCCGGGCGGTCGACAGCCTGCGCAATGCGGCCGAGGAAATCCGCAACTTTGCCGGCAGGGAGATCCCGATGGGGCTCACCCCGGCGAGTGACGGCCGCTGGGCTTTCACGACCAGGGAGCCGATCGGCGTCGTCGCCGCCATCTCGGCCTTCAACCATCCGGTCAATCTGATCGTCCATCAGGTGGCGCCGGCCATCGCCGTCGGCTGCCCCGTGATCATCAAGCCGGCTGTTCCGACGCCGCTCTCCTGCCTGGAACTCGTCGCCCTGCTGCGGGAGGCGGGCCTGCCGGAGGCGTGGTGCCAGACCTTCGTCACGGAGGACAATGCCTTGGCCGAGCGGCTGGCGACCGACCCGCGCGTCGCTTTCCTGAGCTTCATCGGCTCCGCCCGCGTCGGCTGGTATCTGCGCAGCAAGCTCCCGCCCGGCACGCGTTGCGCGCTTGAGCATGGCGGGGCGGCGCCGGTCATCATCGACCGCAGCGCCAAGCTCGACCGGATCATCGAGCCGATCGTCAAGGGCGGATACTATCATGCCGGCCAGGTCTGCGTCTCGACCCAGCGCATCTTCGTCCACAGCGACCTCAAGGCGGAATTCATCGAGCGGTTGGCGGCGCGGGTGCAGGCGCTGCGGACGTGGGAGACCCACTGCTGGCCGAGACCGAGGTCGGCCCCCTCATCCTGCCTCGCGAGAGCGGCGCGCGTGAGCAGCTGGATCGACGAGGCGGTGGCGGGCGGCGCGCAGCTGATCGGCGGCGGGCGCCATGTCCGAGACCACGCTGGCGCCCGCGGTGCTTGTGGAGCCGGCGGCCGATGCCAAGGTGTCGCAGTTGGAGATCTTTGGCCCCGTGACCTGCGTCTACGGCTACGAGGCCCTCGATGACGCCATCGAGATCGCCAACTCCCTGCCGTTCGCCTTCCAGGCCAGCGTCTTTTCAACCGATATCGGCCCGGCCTTGCGGGCCGCCCGGCGGCTGGATGCCTCCGCGGTCATGATCAATGACCACACCGCATTCCGCACCGACTGGATGCCCTTCGCCGGCCGCCACCAATCCGGATACGGCATCGGCGGTATCCGCCCGACGATGGACGAAATGTCAGAAGAGAAGATGGTCGTGTTCAGGCAAATGGACTGAGCGGACGGTTCGGATCAGCCAAGGCATCGGAGGCGGCTGGGGTTGGAGGCCACCGCCGCTCCTGCAAGCGTGACTTGAGCAGGGCAGGGAAAAACCCAAGGCTGCTTTTTTTGGAAGTTGATCCTGACCGCTATGAACGTTCAATCGAATAAAGACAGCCGGTCTCCCGGCGATATGGCGACGGCGGACCGAGGCGAGCGCGCCTCGCCGCCAGCCAAGCTCCACCGCATCCTGATCGTCGGTGGGGGCGCCGGCGGGCTGGAGCTTGCGACCCGGCTCGGCGACAGGCTGGGGCGAGGCCGCCGCGCCGAAATCACGCTGGTCGACAAGTCGGGTGCGCATCTCTGGAAACCGCTGCTGCACGAAATTGCTGCCGGCAGCATGGATCAGGCCGAGCATGAGCTCGGCTACCTGGCGCAGGCGCATTGGCATCATTTCCGCTATGCCCCGGGCGAGATGATCGGCCTCGACCGGGCGCGCCGGGACATCATCATCGGGCGCGTGGTCGATGATGAAGGCACCGAGGTCGCGGCCGAGCGCCGGCTCCCCTACGATACGCTGGTCATGGCCGTCGGCAGCCAGGTGAACGACTTCGGCACGCCGGGGGTGCGGGAGCATGCGCTCGCCATCGACACCCCGGCGCAGGCGGCACGCTTCAACCGCCGGCTGATCAACGCCTGCATCCGGGCCCATGCGCAGCCGGGGCCCTTGCAGCCGGGGCAGCTCCAGGTCGCCATCATCGGCGCCGGTGCGACGGGCGTGGAACTCTCCGCCGAGTTGCGCCACACCACGGGGGCGATGGTTGCCTACGGGCTCAACCGGATCGATCCGATGAAGGATATCGGGCTGCACCTGATCGAAGCGGCGGACCGTATCCTGCCTGCCTTGCCGCCCCGCCTGTCAAAGGCGGCGGAGCGCCAGCTGAGCGGCATGGGTGTGCAGATCCATGCCGGCGCGCCGGTCGCCGAGGTTCTGCCGGACGCGGTGCGGCTACGCGACGGCCGCGTGCTGCCGGCCGAACTCGTGGTCTGGGCGGCGGGCGTCAAGGCACCCGCCTTCCTCGCCGAACTCGACGGGCTGGAGACCAACCGGATCAACCAGTTGGCGGTCTTGCCGACGCTTCAGACGACGCGCGATCCGGATATCTTCGCGATGGGTGACTGCGCCGCCTGCCCCTGGATCGGTGGCCAAGGCAATGTGCCGCCGCGCGCACAGGTCGCGCACCAGCAGGCCTCGCATCTCGTCCGCACGCTGACCGACCGGCTAGGCGGCGCGGCACCCCGGCCTTGGCACTACCGGGACTTCGGCTCGCTGGTGTCGCTCGGGCGGCACGGCACGGTCGGCAACCTGATGGGCAAGCTCGTCGGCGGCAGCATGATGATCGAGGGGCTGTTCGCCCGGCTCATGTATGTCTCGCTCTACAAGATGCACGAGCTTGCGCTGCATGGCTGGGCCAAGGTCGCGCTCGACACCTTGGCGAGGCGGATCAGCAAGCGCACGGAGCCGCCGGTGAAGCTGCACTGAGCCACTGGCAGCGGTGAACGCGGCGGGGCGTCGGGAGCAGCGTCACGGCGCGATTTGCGATGGGAGCGGAGGCAACTCGCGGTGCTTGTACTCCTCCCGGCTCCCTGGTCGCAACGCCTGGCGCCGCTCCATCGCCGAGAGCAGAGCGTAATCGCTCTTGGCGCGCGCCGACGCCGCGCCGGACCGGGCGAGGGGCGCCAGGAGATCCTCCGCCTGCGGGACTTTTCCCGACAGGGCCAGCGACATCGCCAGATTGGTCAAAGGCGCTTGCATATTGGGCGAGACGCCGAGCGCCTTGGCGTAGGAGGCCTGGGCCGCGCCGTGCCGGCCCTGCAGATCCTGGGCGATGCCAAGGTCATTCAACGCCACGGGGTCGCGCGGATGCTCCGAGAGGACTTGCAGGAACAGAACTTCCGACTGTGCCGGGTTCGTGGCGAGGTCCAGGCGCCCGAGCCCCATCTGCGCCTCAGCCGACCCTGGCGCCAAAGCAAGCACATGCAGGAAGGCGGCTTCGGCCGGCCCGGTGTCCCCGAGCATGGTATAGGCATCCCCCTGCAGCAGCAGGGCGGCTTTGTTGTTCGGCGCGGCGGCGAGACGGTCGCTGCTGATACGCAGCGCGATATCGGGGGATCCGCTGGCCAGCGCGACGCGCCCGATATCAAGTCCCGGTCCTTTCGCCACCGCGCCGCCGCCCGCGCATCCCGCGAGGATGCCGAGAAGCGCGAGGCAGCCGGCGCGCATCGCAGATCCGCGCGACCTGGTCATGCGGCCGATGGCGCGGAGATTGGTCTCAATCAAGGATGAAATGCCTTCCCGAGCTGCAGGGCAGCGGGGCCGCCGACCACGATGAAGATGCAAGGCAGCACGAAGACAATCATCGGGATTGTCAGCATGACAGGCAAGCGCGCCGCTTTCTCTTCATATCGTGTCAGCGCCTCCTGGCGCATTTCGGCCGCCAGGTTACGCAGCGCCTCGCTCATGGGCGTTCCGTATTGCGCGGATTGAATCAAGGTCCGCGCCACGCGCTTGAAACTTTCCAGATTGGTCCTTGTCCCCAGCGCCGTCAGGGCTGCTGCGCTGTCAACCGCGATCTGCAGTTCACTGACCGTCTCGCCCAGTTCCCGGCCGACGGAGGGGTGTGCCGCGTGGATTTCGGTTGCGACGCGATGCATGGCAGCGGTCAGCCCGAGCCCGGCCTGCGTGCAGATCACCATCAGGTCCAGCGCATCCGGCACGCCCTGCTCGAGCGCCTCGCGATACTTGGCCTGCATCGAGCCGAGGATTTTGTCGGGCAGCAGCAAGCCGCCGACGCCCGCCACGAAGGGCGCGATCCGCGCGACGAGCGGTGAGACGGGCAGTTCCCGGGTGATCAGGATGGCGGCCAGGGGACAAGCGATGAGCAGCACGATCTTGGCGCCGATCAGGACACTGAGCCAGCTGCCCTCGCGCAGGCCTGCCGCTGTCAGCGATGCCTGCAACTCGGTCATCGTGCCGGCGGGCAAAAGGCCGCTGCGGGCGATGCCGCGCCCGATCAGTCCGAACACGCGAAGCGGGACGGCAGCGCTTGCCGTCCGTGGCCCTGCGTCCACAACCGGCGCTTCTCCACGCGCGAGCATCACGCGCCGGCGAAAGTGCCGCTCCCGCCCGGCGCCGACCGCGAGCATGACGCTGGCGAGACCTGCAATGACCAGGAAAAAGGCAGCACCGGCAAGGATAAGTCGAGCGTTCAACATAGTCCCAGATTACGCGAGTGTGGCACGGATCATCTTGCGCATGATGAGAATGGCGGTGACAAGCATGAAAGCGCCAACCGCGACCATCATGCGCCCTGATGGGTTTTTGAATAGGACCATGAGGTAGGCCGGGTCGAGCGCAAAAAGCATGCCGGCGACCACGAAGGGCATGACGCAGAGAACGATGGTGCTCGTGCGCGCTTCCGAGGTCAGGGCATAGCCACGCGCTTTCAGCGCAAGGCGTTTGCGGATGATGTCTGCCAGCATCTCAAGCGAATCGGACAAGGTGCCACCCGCCTGAGCCTGCAGGGTAAGCGCTGTCGCGAAGAAGCGGTACTCCGGCAGTTTTGTGCGCTCCGCACTCTCCCGCAGCGCCGCATCAAGCGGCGTTCCGATTGCGACCGCATCCGCAAGGCGGCCGAATTCCGGCCCCGTCGGCTCCGGTGCCTCGCGGGCCACCAGCCGGATCGCTTCGGCCACGGGCACGCCGACGCGAACGGAGCGCACGACCATGGCAAGCGCATCGGGAAACTGCTTGAGGAGGATGTCGCGCCGCTTTCCTTCCCACCGGGCGAATGCCGTCCGGCTCATGAAAACCCAGACCAGTGGCCAGGTCGCATAGGCAAGCGACCCGGCCGCGATCGATGACAGCATGACCTCGACGCGGCCGAGCACGCAGGTCACCAGCAGGACGGCCCACCAGGGGAAGGGATAGATCTCCCGGTGCTCGTAGTCGCAGCCGAATATCTTCAGAAGATCGGAAAGCCGCGCATGCCGCAGGCCTTCGGCGGCGCGGGCTATGCTCTGGGGCGCGGGTGCTTCGGACACGCGACGCGACGCGGTCAGACCCGCCACGCGCGCCGCCAAACGCGCCTGGCGGGTCTGCGCATTCGCGATCAACAGCCCGGCCCAGCCAAGACCCGCGAAGGTCGGCAGCGACAGCAGCAGCATGATGTGCAGAAGCCCGGGCCTCATGCGCTGTTCAGCGCCTCCATCCAGGCGTCGTCCAGGCCGAAATAGGCCAGCCGCTCAGCGGCGGCGGGGCGGGCGCGGTTGACGATATACCTTGTCTTGATCCGCCCGTCCGGTCCGTCACCGAGCATTTCGAGCTGGAAGATGTCGTTCATGACGACGACATCGCCTTCCATGCCGCAGATTTCAGTGACCTGCTGCACGCGGCGGCCGCCATCGCGCTGCCGCGCGACCTGCACGATGAGATTGACGGCGCCTGCGATCTGGGTGCGGATGGCGCGCGAGGGCAGGCCCATGTTCCCCATCTGCACCATGTTTTCGATGCGCGTCAGCGCGTCGCGCGTGGTGTTGGCGTGAATGGTTGACATGCTGCCATCATGGCCGGTGTTCATGGCCTGCAGCATGTCGAAGGCTTCAGCGGCGCGCACCTCGCCGATGATGATGCGGTCGGGGCGCATACGCAGCGCGTTGCGCACCAGATCGCGCTGCGTGACTTCACCCTTGCCTTCGAGGCTCGGCGGCCGGGTCTCCAGCCTGACGACATGCGGCTGCTGCAGCTGCAACTCCGCCGCGTCCTCGACCGTGACAATGCGCTCACCGGGGTCGATGAGCCGGGACATGGCGTTCATCAGCGTCGTCTTGCCTGACCCCGTGCCGCCCGAAATGACGACATTGAAGCGTGCGCGCGCGGCAAGCTTGAGGATCGCGGCGACCTGCGGCGTCAGCGCTCCGAAGCCGATCAGCCGCTCGAAATCAATCACCTTCTTGCCGAACTTACGAATGGAGACGTAGGGCCCGTCGAGCGCCAGGGGCATGAAGACGATGTTGACGCGCGAGCCGTCCTTCAGCCGCGCGTCAACCATCGGGCTCGATTCATCAACCCGCCGGCCGACGGCGGTCGCGATCCGCTGGCAGATGCCCGCCAGATGGGCGGTGTCGCGAAAGCGCACATTGGCCTGCTCAACGCGGCCGCGACGCTCGACAAAGATGCGGTCGGGACCGTTGACCATGATGTCGGCGATGCTGTCGTCGGCGAGGAGAGGCTCCAGCGGGCCGAGGCCCAGCATGTCGTGCACGAGTTCGCCGGCAAGGGCGCGCTGCTCCCGGCCGTTCAGCTGCAGGCGCCGCTCGGTCGCGATTTCCCCAATCAGCTGCTCGACCTCCGCCATCAGCCGTTCTGGCGAGAGGCTCGCGACCGCGGCGGGCTCCATCCGGGCAAGGCACAGGGTCCGGAGTGTCGTCATCGCCTCCGTCGGCGCGACGGGCAAGGCCAGCGAGATCGATTCCGGTTCGCTCGCCGCCACAGCGGGTTCGGCCATTCCTTGGCGGCGCCCGAAAGCGGGCCGCGGCAACGTCGCGCTCATCGTGACAGTCCCAGTATCCGACGCAGGCTGTTAAATTTCGACCGTGATGCGCCCCGCGCCTCGCTGTCGGCGGCACCGACCTGCCGCGCGAGTTCCTGGATGGCAGACCGGAAGGCGCCGCTCTGCACCTTGCTGATTTCGCCCATCGTCACGGCATTGCCGATCTGGCGCGGAAGATCGGGGATGACGACATCGAATTTCGCTTTGAGCGCGTCTTCCAGCTGAGCACGCTTGAGCCCACCCGGCAGCCCGGAGCGATTGAGCACCAAGGTCGGCCTTTGCTGGCCGCCGGTGCCGGCGATCATGCGCAGCGCGTCGCGAACGGCGGCAAGGTTCGGCCCCAGCACGAGGACGCGGTGCTGCGCGCCCTCCAGAAGTTCACGGCAGAGCGGCGTGGGCTGCCAGCAGAGATCGCCGATGGTGAAGTTGTATCGGCGGCTGAGCGCTTCCAGCAGGCGTTTCGCCGCGCCGCTTGCATAGGCAAGTTCTTGCGTCAGCGACTCATGTCCGGAGAGGACATGCAGGCGGTCCGCCACGGGGATGGCGGCCCGCTCGGCAAGGAGCGCGTCAATGCGCTCCGGCGCTTCGATGGCAGCCCGCAGGCCCGATCCGGGCTGGGTGTTGAACATGAAGGCAGCCGTGCCGAGATGAAGATCGCTATCCAGCAGCACCGTGTGACGCCGTAAAGTGGCACCCAGATGCCAGGCGAGGCTTGCGGCGATGACGCTGGCGCCGACGCCGCCGCGCACGCCGGTGACGGTGATGAAGCGACCGCCGCGCGGCAGGGAGGACTTCAGGCGCCTGCCCGCGGGCGATGGGGGCGAAATGCTGGGCGACGAGATCACGGGTGAGCGGCTTGGCGAGGTATTCGGCCGCACCCAGGCCGCGGGTGATATTCCGATAGGTTACGAGATCGGTTGCCTCGCCCACCACAAGCACGCAGGTGTCTGGCTCCACGACCTCCGCGAGGTGGGCGAGCGCCGTAAGCGGCTGATCCTCGCCGCTGACATCGACGATCAGGACACGGGGTGTCGCCGCCTTCTGCTGGGTTGCAATGGCAACGCGAATGCTGCCGCGGCGAATGTCGATGGATTCGGGCAGGGCATCCGAAAAACCTTGCCGGATTGCATCCTCGCTTGCTGAATCGGTGACAAATGCCACGGCGTGCGGCCGGTCCGGCCGCACGAAATCCTCCGCATGATCAAGGCCAAGCGGCCCGAGGAGCGGCTGCTGGCCAGCCGCCATTTCAGTTGCCCGCTCCACTGCTGCCCGCACCCGAGGACCCGCCGCCACCGGCGCCGGTATCGGAATTCGTCAGCAACGGCTTCGGATTGCCGTTCCACAACGGCTGCACCCCATCCGGCCCGTACTGCGCGGGGGAGGCAGGCCCATGCCCCGCGACAAGATCATGCGGATCAGCGACCATTGCGGCCATATCGCCCTGGACAACGCCATCGGGCTGCCACAGCGAGGCGCGCTGGTAGGGGTCGGTGGCATTGCAGCCGGCGCAAAGCGCGAGCGGCACAAGAACCGCGATCAACACGCCTGTTCTGGTCATTGGACCATGAATCCCGCCTGGCTCGGAATGCGCATCGGCAATTGCGTCGGGCTCTGCCCGATCTGGCGCAACAGCAGCATGCGCCCGATGTCGTTGGGGGAGGGCGTGTCGCCACCCGGCACGCTCAGCGCCGACGGATCGTTCACCGGCCGCACGATATAGGGCGTGATCAGGATGACGAGTTCGGTTTCAGTGCGGTTGAGACTGCTTGAGCGGAAAAGGCTGCCGAGCACCGGCACGTCGCCCAGAACCGGAATGCCGGTAGACGAATTCGTATCCTCATCCTGCAGCAAGCCCGCAATGGCGAAACTCTGGCCCGTGCCGAGTTCGACGGTCGTTTCCGCACTGCGCACCAGGAGGGCCGGAACCGAGAAGCTGGAATTGCCAGCGCCCATCTGCACCGCGCCTTCCTGGGTCAGTTCGCTGACCTCCGGGCGCACATGCAAATTGATGCGGCCTGAGGACAGCACGGTCGGCACGAAATCGAGACTGACGCCGTAGCGCTGGAATTGAATGGTCACGCTGTTATTTTCCTGCCCCACCGGGATCGGGAATTCGCCGCCGACAAAGAAGCTGCCCGGCTGTCCGCTCATCACCGTCAGATTAGGCTCGGCGAGGATTTTGGCCAGACTGTCCTGGGCCAGCGCATCGAGAACGACATCGACGTTCGGCGAATTGAAAGCCAGAGACGTGCCGTCGGCCGCCGTCTGCAGGGTGGATACCGGGTTTGCAGAGGCAAAGGCGAGGGACGAGCTGCCAAGGGCGGCGACCGCCGACCAGTTGATGCCGAGTTGCCGCGCCACGGTGCGCGACATTTCCGCAATCCGCACCTGCAAGGTTACCTGGGTCGCCGAAGTGACCCCGATTTCATTGCGCAGTGTCTCGCCCTGGCTGAGAAAGCCGCTGACGATGTCGACCACGCGCGCGCGTTCCTCAGGCGTTTCGACCTGGCCGGTCACGGTCAGGCCCGCGGGTTGAGAGTGAATATGCACGTCAAGCCCCGGAAGGGCTTGCTGCACGGCGGCTTCTGCTTCCGATGCCGTGAAGTCGGAGGGATAAACCCGGATGTCGTACTGGCCGAGGGGATGGCCGTCAGCCGCGAGCGCCGCGACGGTGGTGCGGCCGGGCGCGATGCCGAAGACGAACAGGGTGCTGGGGCTTGCGGGCCGCACTTCAGCGACCTTCGGGTCGGCCACGAAGACATTCGCCGCCTGGCCGCCCAGCATCAGGACCTTGCCGGAACCGGTCGCCAGAATGACCGGCGTGACACCGTCACTTTGCGCCCGGGCATGGTGATGCCGGGGCAGGGATTGCCCGGCAAGGGCCGGTGCCGCGGGCGCCAGCGCCATGGCGAGCGCCACCAGCCCGCCCAGACGGCGCGTCGTCACTGTCATCAGAAATTGTAATCCTGTTCGCTCGCCCCGCCCTGGAACACATGCAGCGTGTTTGCCTGAGCCTTCTCCAGCGGAATCTGCGCCATCGCGTGAGAGACATCCTCGGCAAAAACAGTTGTATCGCTGTGCCCCGCCGCGCCGCTTGTCCCCTGTGTCGAGCAGACCGCAAGTGACAATTCGCCGATGCGTGTCGCCACCTGCACGCTTTCAGCCTCTGAGGGTGTGACTTCCAGCGTCACGGTGCGCGCGGTTTGGGACTGCGGCCCGCCAGGGGCAGCCCCCTGAACGAGTTCCTGGTCGATCGCGATAACGCGTGCCGCATGCAAGACGGTTTGGGCGGAAATGCGCTTCCCGAGAGGCAGCGATGGGTCATCAATCAGCTGCGTCATGATAACGTCAACCCGGTCGCCAGGCCAGATCAAGCCTGCGGTGCCGCTGACGGCATCGACACCGACGGTCACGGCGATCATGCCAGGTTGCAGCACGGCGGCGAGGAAGCCGTGGTCTCCCGGCCGCATGACGTCGGCCGGGAGGATGACGTCGCCGGCGCTGAGGCTGCGGCGCACCATGGCGCCGACAAGCCCGCGGCGTGCATCCATGCCATCCGGAGTGGCGCCGGCCGGTATCTGGGCCGTGGCCACCTGCCGGGTGGCGAGGTCATCGGCCTTCAGCAAGGTTCCTGCACGCACATCATGGGCGACGACAAGCAGCGCAACTGTCGCTGGTGCGGCGTGATGCGCGCCGCGAGGCATTGGGGGATAGGCCGAAATCCAGGCAACAACGCCAAAACCGGCAAGCCCCAGGGCCATGATTGCGAACAGGAGCAGGCGCAGAATCACGACAGGCTTCTCACCAGGACGACAGTGCAACCGATAGCGATACCGACGCCATAGGGCAACGGTCCGCCACGTCCTATACGAAACCGCTCGGCACGCAAGATGCGCGCGAGGCGTGCGCGGGGGCGAGGCCCAGGGC
This sequence comes from uncultured Alphaproteobacteria bacterium, assembly GCA_963834475.1. Classification (GTDB taxonomy): domain Bacteria; phylum Pseudomonadota; class Alphaproteobacteria; order Acetobacterales; family Acetobacteraceae; genus Acidisoma. The sequence continues at coordinate 585,249 of CAWIBZ010000007.1, forward strand.
GCGGCACGACGCGGCGCAGCAGAATATAGATCACGGCGAGGATTCCGCCCGCAATCCCGACCGACACGATTTCACTCGGCACGAGAATGGGCGGAAGGAGCAAAGCGGATGCGCTGAAAAGCTTGACATCGCCACCCCCGAGCCATCCGCGGCTATAGCAGAGGGCGAGCAGGGCGAAGAGAATGAGCGCCACGACCAGGGCAGGCAGAAGCCGCCCGTCGCCGAGCCTGAGCAGCAGGCCAAGCACAATGACGCCAAGTGAAATCCAGTTTGGAATAATGCGCGCTGCAATATCATTACAGGCCGCCGCGGCAAGCAATAGAACGGCCAGTCCCGCAAGAATAGGCCTTGCGTCTGCCAGAAGTGCCACGGGCGGAATCATGAACATGATTGCAGAACAGCCGGATGCAGGGCAGCGAAGCCGCTGTGCTGCCCTGCGGCCGACAACTTATAGCCGTTGCTGGTGGGCGTGGTGATCGATGTAATGCCGGCCCAGAGATGCGTTCTGATGCTGCCGCCGAGCGTGCCAAAGGCCACGGCGATCGAGAGCCACCATGACGCCCGCGATGAGCGCATATTCCACGGCGGTAACGCCGGCCTTGTCCCGCAGAATGATACGGCGGGTCGTATTGATGAGAGCCTTCAAGTCAAGCCTCCTGCTAAATCGCATTTAAATAGCATCAAAAACGGCGTTGCCGATGATTGTCTCAGCGCGCCAGACGATGATTGCCAAACCAGATCCTTGCACGCGCGCGAGGACGGTTCCGGCAGTCAATGTTTACCTGTCAGCACGACCCCACGAGATCGCCCCAACGATTGGACGGTTATGTTCAACGCGGAGAATGATGATGACTCAACTAATAGTGATTATGTGCAAACGGCAAAAACGAAGTTTTTAAGTCAAAAAACGGAAAGCTTCTACCCTGAATGGTCTGGTCCGCAGGACCATTCCGAGGCCAGGGGCGCGTCACGGATGAACCGGCTGCAGAACCCGATTGCTACCGGTCACTATCTCGCGAGCGCGTTGGCGCTCCTTTGCTTTGTCTCCGCATTGGAGACAACTCACATTTTCGTGATTGTGCACCAGAAAGACCCAAATGGGTCTTGGTCACCCCCCGAAAGCGGCGGCCGCTGGCACTATGATATGGGGCAGGCCAGTGCCAATGGGCCGGTTACCATCGGTTGCCTGCGATTGTGGTGTCCATATTGTCACGCCGTAGAGATGCACCAGCGCCTCCGGCGCGTTCGGATTGTCGGGAGCGTGCCAGAAAGACAGGACACGGTTCCGGTATGGAATGCCGAGCAGGGGCGTGGCCGAATGGTAAGCGGCGACGGCGGCAGGCCAGCTGCCCAACCGGCCATAAAGAGAGCTGAGAAACCGCGCCGCGACATCGGCATTGGTGTCGGGATCGAAGGCTGCCGCGGGTGTTGCAAAGGCATCCGGGTGATAGGTCAGATCCACCTGGAAGCAGCCGACATCGATTGGCGCCACACCCTGGCTTTGCAGCACCTCCAGCCTCTGCGCGGCTGATTTTGCATCGGGAAAGAACGCGCCATAGCCTGCACTGTCGATGGTCCAGGGCCAGGGCGTGGTGCGACCCGAGAGCGGATCGGGCCGGCCGCTTTCAACCTCGCCGATCGCGGCCAGCAGCGAGGGCGGAATGTTGTAGCGCTTTTCCGCCTTCGCGGCGGCCGTCACGCAGTCCTCCTCGGCCCAGGCCGAAGGGGCAGGGGACGCAAGGGCAAGCGCAAGCACGCCGGCGAGCAGGCCAACACATCGTCTCATGCGGTCTTGTTCACGCTTGCCTTGTCATGTTGCAAGAGCTATCTGCGAGCCTGTCAGCGTTGCGGCGCTGAATGGCTGCGTGGCAACGGACGCGGACCAGAACTAGCGAATTTCGGGTGACATTTTGCTTTCCGTTCGGTTGCTGTCCGCGCGGCGGGGATCGGTTACGGTCTGGGTTGCGCTTACGCTTGTGCCCACGCTCATGCTTCTCGCGCTGGCCTTCGACGAAGGGCAAGCGAGCCTCGCACAAATGCAGTTGCAGAGTGTGGCGGATACCGCTGCCGTCGCGGGCGGCCTGCGTGCGGCCAGTTCACTGACGGGGGCGCCATCGAGTTGCAGCGGCGCGGCTCACGCGCAGGCCTGTGCCGCTGCCAATGCAGCGGCCGACCTTGCCGAGATCAACACGGCTGCCAAACTGTCCTCACGAACCTGGACCGATGCAACGGAGACGCTGACCGACAATATGATTGAAGCGGCAATCGTTCCTGGTATCCGGAAAGCGAGCGATCCGGCGGTCAGCGTTACCGTCTCGCGGTCAATTCCTGCGATCTTCGGTTTTGCGTTCGGTGGCGGCTCCTCCTATACGGTCGCGTCATCCGCGACCGCCGAGGTGATTCCCGGCGGCACAACAGGCACGCAACCCTGTATGCTTGCGCTTGACGGCGATGGCACCGGGGTCACGACAGATCCCGATATTGAAATTTCCGGCAATGCCAATCTGACGATGAACGGCTGCTCCCTGAGGTCGGACGGGGCCGTATCGCTCAGCGGCAATCTCGACCTGGTCGCATCCGGCATCTATGCCGGCAGCACGATCTCGGCGAGCGGCAACGCGAATATCACGGGCACGGAATACCCGGATTCCGGCCAGGTCAGCGACCCTTATGCGTCAGACACGCAGTTGCAGGACGCCTTCTCGCAACTGACGACCCAGACGACGAGCAGCTTCTCGGGCGGCGGCAGTGCCGCGCCCGGCACCTATTCAAGCATGAGCATCACCGCCAATACCACGCTCTCGCCCGGACTTTATGTTGTCACGGGCGATTTTTCAGTGAGCGGCAATGCCGCCGTGAACGGCAGCGGTGTTACCATCATCGTTGGCGGCTCGGTCAACGTCAGCGGCAATACGAACTTCAATGTCACCGCGCCGGGCACCAATGCGACCGGGGGCGCCATTCCGGGCGTGCTTCTGGCCAGCAACGGAACCGCGGGCGGCAGCCTCAGCGGCAATGATTCGAGCGCGATATCCGGCGTGATCTATTTTCCGAATGCCCCGCTCACCTTCAGCGGCAACGGCGCGCTGAACGGCCAGGCGGACTGTCTCGAGGTTATCGCAGGCAGTATCGCCATCAGCGGCAATTCCAATATGGGCGGCAACTGCGCGGCGATGGGCGCCCTGCCATTCGGAAGCACGACAACAAGCCCCTCCGTGGAACTGGTGCAGTGACCGCAGGATCGAGCCGCAGACGCGCCGGCGTGGCGTCGATCGAATTTGCGCTGGCCGCGCCTGTTTTGCTGCTCATGCTGGCAGCGATCGCGGATCTCGGGCTGGCGCTCATCGCCATGATGCAATTGACCGACGGTGTCGCCAATGCCGCCCGCTATGCGCAGCTGACTGAGGGAGCGGCCACCACCGCCACCCTGCAAGCGATCGTTCAGGATTCGTCCTTCATCCGCCCGGTGACAACGACGGTCTCTGCGCCCGCGTGTTTTTGCGCCAGTGGGACGCCGCTGGCTCTCACCGCCGAAACCTGCGGCGCTACCTGTGCCAACGGCGCCAACGCCGGCACCTATCAGACGATTACCGCAGCCTATACCTATGTTCCGCTCCTGCCGGGCTATGACCTTCTTGCCAGCAACACGCTGAGCCGGACACTCTCGGTGCAGGTGAAATGATCGGGCGCCGCCGCGCGCAGGCGGGCGTTGTCTCGGTGGAGTTCGCCATGCTGGCGGGCCTGCTCGTGCTCCTCCTCATCGGCACGCTGAGCGCGGGCGTACTCGTTCTGTCGCAGACGGCTTTGCAGGAGGTTTCTGCCCAAACGGCGCGTTGCGCCGCTCTCGGCAGTTCGCTTTGTCCATCGGCACCCCAATATGCGGTCCAGCTTGCCCAGCAGCGGCTGTTTCCGGGGGTCATCACGGCCGCGGATGTCACGGTTGCCCAGGCCGCAAGCTGCAATGGCGCGACGGGCCAGTACACGACGGTCACGATCACCTCCGGATACTGGAGCGGCTTGTTTCCGTCTGTCCTGAACGGCGTGCAGCTTACCGCCGAGGCCTGCTACCCGTCCCATAGCTGAAGGCCGGTCCGGGCCGCCCCGGTCTCATTTCCGTGATAGGGGGCTGTCCATTCGGCACTGGCCTCGGCCCGCAATCGGCCGCATGCTCGGGCCATTGAGCTTATTCATCCGGGTCTCGTCGTATCATGGTTGCACCATCCCCCTTCGGCATGACGATTTGCGGTATCGAGGAATTGGGCGGCCATGCGGCCTCGGGCGTCACGCATGTGCTCTCCATCCTCGATCCCGAATACCCCGTGCCCGAGGCCTTCGGCCAGTACGGGGAACACGCGCGGCTGGAACGCCGCTTTCACGATATCATCGACCCGACCCCGGCCATGATCCTGCCGTCGCCTGAGGATGTCGCGGCGATCCTGGATTTCGGCCGGGACATGGCGGCGGAGGCGCTGCCCGCGACGCTGCTGGTTCATTGCCACGCCGGCATTTCGCGCTCCACCGCGTCCATGGTGCTGCTTCTGGCGCGCGCCATGCCCGATGTGCCGGCATCCGCGATCATGGCGCAGATCCACGGCCTTCGGGAGAAGGCCTGGCCCAATCTCAGGCTGATCGAACTGGGCGACGCGGCGCTCGGGCGCGGCGGCAGCCTTGTCACGCAGGCCTTCGCGCTCTACCGGCTGCAGATCGAAAAGCGCCCGCATATCGCGGCGCTGATGGAAGAGGGCGGGCGGGCGAGGGAAGTGGCGGGCGCCAGATCCCACGCGCCGCTCGCGCTATAGCGGGCCGCCCCTGGGCGGCCCGCCCCGTTCTCACCACTCCGCGAAATTGCCGTCTTTCGTGCGGAAGATCGGGTTGCGCCAACCCTTGAAGTCCCGCGCCAGTTCGCGAATGAGCGCCTCGTCAAGCTCGATGCCGAGGCCGGCGCCCGTCGGCACCTTCACAAACCCATCCTCCAGCGCAAAGACCGACTTGTCCTTGAGATAGCTCAGCAGGTCGTGGCCACCGGTATTGTAGTGGATGCCGAGAGACATTTCCTCGATAACGAAATTCGGGGTTGAAACCGCAACCTGCAGGCAGGCGGCGAAGGCGATGGGGCCGAGCGGGCAATGCGGTGCGAGCGCCACGTCATAAGCCTCCGCCATGGCCGCGATGCGGCGCACCTCGGAAATGCCACCGGCATGGGAGAGATCGGGCTGGATGATGTCGACAATGCCGCGTTCCAGGAAAGGCTTGTAATCCCAGCGCGTAAAGAGCCGCTCGCCAAGGGCGATCGGGGTCGTCGTCATCCGCGAGAGCTGTTCCAGCCCCTCGATATTCTCGGAGAGCAGAGGTTCCTCGATGAACAACGGTTCGAGTTCCGACAGCCGCTTGGCCAGGCGCCGCGCCATGGGCTTGTGCACGCGACCGTGGAAATCGAGGCCGACGTCCAGCCCCTCGGCCTTCACCGCCGCCGCGCGTTCGACCACGCTGTCGAGGTCACGCGGCGAGGCAACCCAGCCGAGTTCGGCCGTTGCATTCATCTTGACCGCGCGGAAACCCTGCGCCTTGCGCGCGCGGGCGCCTTCGGCCACCTCATCCGGCTTGTCACCGCCGATCCAGGCATAGCATTCGACGCGATCCCGCACGCGGCCGCCGAGGAGCTGCCACACCGGCACGCCGAGCGCGCGGCCCTTGAGGTCCCACAGCGCCTGGTCGAGGCCGGAGAGCGCGCTCATCAGCACGGGGCCGCCGCGATAGAAGCCGCCGCGATAGCCGACCTGCCAGATCTCCTCGATGTCGGCAGCGTCGCGGCCGATGAAGCGCTCACGGAAGGAGGCGAAGACGCCGTCCACCGCCTCGCCGTGGCCTTCCAGGCTCGCTTCGCCCCAACCGACGGCGCCTTCCTTGGTCTCGACGCGCACGAAGAGCCAGCGTGGCGGCACAGCGAAGGTTTCAATGCGGTCGATGGTCATGGGGGTCATGAGGGCAGCACTCCATATGGTCCGATCATTTTTAGCCGAGGCAGCCGAGGTGGCCAATGACCGCGCGTGATGGCTTGGCCGTTCCAGCGGCATGGCGGCATGGCGGCATGGCGGCATGGCGGCACGGCAGCAGGTGAGGGGGGCCTGCAACCGGCATCGTTGAAAGCGCCTCTCGCTCTACTTCAGGAGATGAGTGACCGATTCAGACTTTGGGCCGATTCGGCTCAAAGTCATCGGGCGCCGGGACGCATCACCGTCAGGACATCGCAATGTCAGCCAGGGCGCTGCACGCACGCGAGCCGGAAAGCCCTCCAATTGGTGCATTTCCAATCGATGCGAAATCGTTTAGATGCGATGCGGATACAAAGATATATAAAGGCCGCTGCCGCCCGCATGACCGCCTCTCGCGAGATAGCCTGGGCGCTCCCTCTGACGCAGGGGCGTTGGGTACGCTTCACGGTTGAGTGCGACGGGCAGACCGTCGCCCTGGCGCGCGGGCTGCGGCACGCCGGGCGCGGCATTGTGCTGGCGCCTGCTGTCAGGACCCTGGGCGTGCTGGCCGGCCTGATGCTGCTCGTCTGGCTGCGCTGCCCGAGCATCATCGCAAACGCGAGCTTCTGGGGAGAGGATGGCTGGGTCTGGTATCCGACCTGCTATGCCCAAGGCTGGCGCTGCCTTCTGGTGGATCATACCGGCTATCTGCAAACCATTTCGATGCTGGTGGCGCTGCTTGCCCAAGGCTTGCCGCTTGCAATGGCACCCAAGCTTTTCGCCTGTGCTTCGCTGATCATCCAGGCGGCGCCCGCCGCCTTCCTGATCTCCGGCCGCACGGCCAAGGCTGTTCCGTCCCTGGCCGTGCGCGTGCTGCTCGCCCTCCTGCTCGTGGCTGCGCCCGGCATGAGCGAAGTCTATGTCAACCTCACCAACAGCCAGTGGCACCTGTCCCTGCTGGGCCTTCTGGTGCTGGTGGCGACCGTGCCGGCCAGCCGGGGCGGGCGGGTGTTCGACAGCCTGGTTTTGGCCCTCTGCGGCATCAGCGGCCCCTTTGCCGTTTTCCTGACGCCTGTGGCCTGGGCCTGGTGGCAGGGCCATCGCAGCCGCTGGACGGCTTGGCGCGGCCTCATCATCACTGCGGCAGCGGTGCTGCAGCTTGGCCTGATCATCCTGCATCGTGCATCCCGCCAGGGTACCAATCCCGGCCTCGGCATCGGCCTTCACGACTTCAATGCCATCGTCATCAACTGGGTGGCGGTTGGCACGATCGGCTGGCACAGCCTGCTGCGCAATGCCTGGGGCCCGGGCCATGGCTGGCTCTACGGGCAGAGCACGGCCGCGCTCACGGTATCGACCGTGGTCGTTCTCGCGGCCTGCGCGCTCGCCGCCATCGCCTTTGCCCGCGGCGGGGTGGCGCTCAGGTGTTTCCTGATCTTCGTGGCACTGGAATGCGCCGCGACGCTGCTCGACGGCCTGCCGATCGGCAAACAGCCGCTGTGGCAGGAACTCGCAAACGCCCTCGCCAACCGGTACTCGTTCCACCCGATGCTCGCCTGGGCGGCTGTGCTGGTTTCGCTGACATGCGACCGGTCGCTCATCCTGCGCATCGGCGGAGGCGCCATGCTTGCGAGCCTTCTGGTCTTTGCCATACCGGGGGACTGGACCCTGATGCCGCTGCCGCCGACCAGTTTCGCGCAAGAGGCCGCGGCCTTCGCCAAGGCGCCGGCCGGAACGGTGATGACCTTTCCGACGCGGCCCCTGTTCTACATGACGCTGACGAAGAAGTAGCGGTCAGGCCTCGCAGCCGGCGTCGCGCAGGAGCGACGTGACCACGTCAAGCGGGACATCGCGCGACGTGAAGGCCTGGCCGATGCCGCGCGCCAGCACGAAATGCAGGGCGCCGTCGCGCATCTTCTTGTCTTTCCGCATATGGGCGATGAGCTTCTCCGCCGAGAACCGGCGGTTGAGCATCGCGATCTCGGAGGGCAGACCCACCGCATCGAGATGCCGGCGGATGCGCGCGCCGAGATCGGGTGCGCAATGGCCCAGGCGAGCCGAAAGCTCGAAAGCGAGGCCGAGGCCGATCGCCACTGCCTCGCCATGCAGCAGGCCCTGGCCATAGCCGACCTCGGCCTCCAGCGCATGGGCGAAGGTGTGGCCGAGGTTGAGCAGCGCCCGGCCGTCATTGGGCTTTTCCTCGCGCTCGTCATCGCCCACCACAGCCGCCTTGAAAGCGCAGGCGGTCTGCACCGCCTGCGCCTGCAGGGCGCGGTCACCGCCGACGACAGCGGCGCCGTTCGCCTCGCACCACTCATAGAAGGCAGCGTCGCCGATCAGCCCCGCCTTGGCGATTTCGGCATAGCCCGCGCGCAGTTCCCGCGGCGGCAAGGTGGCCAAGGTATCGGTATCGGCCAGCACGATGCGCGGCTGGTAGAAGGCGCCGATGAGGTTCTTGCCCTGGCGGGTATTGATGCCGGTCTTGCCGCCGACACTGGAATCGACCTGGGCGAGAAGGGTGGTCGGGACCTGCACGAAGGGCAGGCCGCGCAGGGTCGCCGCCGCCGCGAAGCCGGCGAGGTCGCCCACGACGCCGCCACCGAGCGCGATGACGGCGGTGCGCCGTTCCACGCCCTGGTCGAGCAGCTGGTCGATGACCGCGGCCCAGTGCGCCACCGATTTCGTGGCCTCGCCGGGCTCGACGATGACCTGGCCGGTGGCGAAACCCGCGGTTTCGAGCCCGGCCGTCAAGGTCTCCAGATGAAGGGCCGCGACCGTCCGGTCCGTCACCACCACGGCGCGGCGCTGCGGCAGGAGCGGGCCGAGCAGCCCACCGGCCTGGGCGAGCAGGCCGGAGCCGATGACGACATCATAGCCGCCGGAGGCGAGCGTCACCGGCACGCGGAGCGGGGGCCGGTGGGCGGCCAGCGTATCGGCCAGGCGCTCGGCCATGCACTCCACGGGTTCGTCATGGGACTCAATCACGATATCGGCCTCGGCATAGATGGGATGGCGGAGCGTCATCAGCCCCTGCAGGATCGCGCCCGGATCGCCGCTCATCAGCAGCGGGCGGTGCGTGCGTCCGGCGACGCGCTTGAGCAGCAGCGGGAGCGCCGCGCGAATCCAGACGGACAGTCCCTTGCTGCGAATAACCTGCCGGGTGTCCTTGTCCATGAAGGCGCCGCCGCCTGTGGCCAGGACCACGCGCGGCCCTTCGAGCAGGCGCCGGATGACGCGCCGCTCCACGTCCCTGAAAGCCGGTTCCCCGAATTGGGCGAAAATATCGCTGACGCTGCAGCCGGCCGCGCGTTCGATCTCGTGATCGGCGTCAACGAAGGGCAGGCCGAGCGTGACGGCCAGGCGCTTACCCACAGCGGTTTTGCCGGCGCCCATGAGGCCGACGAGCACAATGCTGCGATCAGCGAAGGGGACGGGCGGCGGATCGTCGCGCAACACGTTCTCGTTATTGCTTATCATCAGGTCAGAGGCTAGCACAGCCGTAGTTTCCACGGGCAGGCCAAGCTGATGCGCAGTTTTTTGTTGATTCTCATTATCATCCTGTTGGTCGTGGCCGGCGGCGGGTTTGTGGCTTTGGGCATGTTTCCGCTGCCTCTGCACCAGCATGCGGTGCATCAAATCCTGCCAAACAGCGTGATTGGCAAGAGCTAGCGGCGGCAGGCCGCCCAGCGCGGGCGGCGGGTAGCCGCTCGCGCAGACGGGGCTCCGCTGCCTTGATTGGCAAAACCCAGGCAACCCTTGCGCAGGTGATCGTCTCGAACTTGCAAATTTGCAGTCATCTCCCCATACTGTGCAAAAGAGGAGAGGGGAATGCTGCAAACCGCCGCCCGCACACGATCCACCCCGCCGGGTCTTGACCCGGCCGCGGCGCTCCGTGGCTTTTTCGCGATCATGCAGGCCTGGGGGCTCTCGGCCGAGGAGGCCCGCGCCTTGCTCGGCGGGCCGGCGGAGCGGACCTTCTACGCATGGCGCGCGGGCAATGCCGTACGCGTGCCCAATGATACCTTGCGCCGCATCGGCTATGTCGCCGGCATCTACAAGGCGCTCGAACTTCTCTATTCCGATCCGCATCTCGCCGATGACTGGATCAAGCGGCCGAACCGCGCCTTTGGCGGGCAGGCACCGGTGCGGCGCATGTGCGCCGGCGACGTGACCGACCTTGCTGCCGTCAGGCAGTATCTGGACGCAGCCCGCGCGCCCTGGAGCTGAGGCTTGAGTCTCCGCCACGTGGATTGGCCGCAGGCCTGGCGCATCATTGCCTCGCGCTATCCGCCGATCCGCATCTTCGAACGCCTGGACCTGGACCCGGCCGCCTGGGACGCCCTGCTGGCGCTGGAGCAGCTGACCAATCCGCGCCTGCGCGACGAGGTGGGCGATATCGCGCTCGTCCCGCCGGAGGAGCGCGTCAGCGGCCCGGGCGCCGGCTATGTCATGGCCGCGTTCACACATATCAACCCCCGCGGATCGCGCTTCAGCGACGGCTCATACGGCGTCTATTACGCCGCCGGGTCGCTGGAGACGGCGATTGCCGAGACGGTCTTTCATTTCGCGGCTTTCGCGCGGGACAGTGCCGATCCGCCGCGCAGCGAGGACATGCGCGTTCTGGTGGGCGACATCCGCGAGCGTTTCGAGGACGTGGCCGCTCTGCCTGACGGCGAGCGGACGGCGATTCTCGGCGCCGAACTCTTATGCCGCCGCGCAGGATCATGCGCGGGCGCTTTGGGCGGCGGGCGCCAAGGGCGTCGTCTATCCCAGTGTCCGCCATGCCGGTGGAGATTGCATCGGCGCCTTCAGGCCTCGGGCCGTTGGCCTTCCGCGCCAGGAACGGCACCTCAAATACCGCTGGAACGGTGAGCGGGTTGATCGCTACTTCGATTATGCCCGCGATGAGTGGATCATGCTCTGAGCGATCCGCGCCGGGACCCAAGGGGAGCGGCCCATGAAAGACACCATGAAAGACAAGAAGAAAAGGCGTCTTGCCGAGGCCGAGGCCAGGCGGACGCTGATGCTCGTGCCGGAGGCCGAGCCCGGTGAGGCAGCCGGAGCCGAGACCAGGCCTCAGGAAACCGAAGCCGAAACCGAAACCGGGGACGCCGGACCGCCGGGCCATCCGGAGGAAATGCGGGCCAGCCTGAACCTGCGGATCAGCAAGAAGATCCGGCTGAGCGCCACGGCGCGCGCGACGCCCGCCGGGATCGTCGCCGGCGCAATCGCGCTCTCGGCGCTGACGGTTCCGCTGATCTGGATCACCCGGCGGCGCTGACATCCGGCCGTGCGGCTTTTCGCGTGGCGTTTTGGGCCGGGGGCGAGCGCTGTTTCAAGAGCCACAAACATCGCAGAATATATATTATGTTAAATGTTAGAAGCGTGTCAGACGGTGCGTCGTCTGACAGCGGCCGGGCCGCGTCTTAACGGGCGGCCAAGGCGTCTGGCCTGTGGTGCCGGTTATGCCGGCGCGCGGCGTCATGCGGCGCCGCTGTCTTGAGCGGCGGCAGCGCCATCGCTTCCTGCAGCACACGGAGCTTGTAGACGATGTTCAGGTCCGGCGTATGGGAATGGTAATCGCCGATCGCCTGCCAGACATTGCCGCGCTCCTCATGCACATAAAACTGCAGGATGGCGCCGGCCGCCATTATGTTGAAGCACGGGTTGAGGATGAGCCCGGTGACGACCCTGGACGGCGGCAAGCCGGTGGCGCGCGCCAGCGGCGTGGTCCAGCGCGTATTCACCTGCATGAGGCCGAGATCATGCGAGCCGTCGGTATTCGGCCGGACCGCACCGACCCAGCCGCCCTCAGCCCGCTGGATGGCCGGCAGAGCATGGACAGGCAAATGAAAGGCGGCGGACGCCGCCAGCATGCAGGCGTAGAATGGGATCGGCATTGCCTGGCGCCGCGCTGCCCCCGGTCAGTCGCCCTTCAGCGACGAATAATAAGCCGTGAGCGCCGCGATATCGGCATCACTCAACTGGATGGCAATGCCATGCATGATGGCCGCCTGCGGCCCCTGGCGCTGCCCGGCCTTATAGGCGGCCAGCGCGTTTTCCAGATAGCCCTGCTTCTGCCCCGCAAGATTCGGAATGGTGGGCGACGTCGAAATGCCCTGCGCACCGTGGCAGGAAGCGCAGAGCGGTTCCATGGCCGGCGTGCCGGCGGCCTCTGCCGCCATGGGCATCACGCCGATGACGAGCGCGCCGACTGCCGCGCCCAATCTGCCCATCGCCCAGGCCCAGCCTGTGCCGCCGCGACCGAAGACCATCCCGATCTCTCCACCTGCTCTGCTGCGCGACCGTAAAACGGCAGCTTGCCCGAGGGCAAGCGTGCGTAGCCTCACGACACCCCGGTCCGAGGCCCCTCCTCCATCAGCGCCGCCCCCTTGGCGACGCCGCTTGGCGGAATGCGCGCGATCAGGCTCTCCAGCCGGTCCGCCTCGGCGGCTGGCTTATCCGTCCTGATGCGGCTGATGCGGGGAAAGCGCAGCGCCACCCCGGATTTGTGACGGTTCGAGGCCTGGGCTGCGTCAAAGGCGATTTCGAGGACGAGTGATTTATCAACTTCCCGCACCGGGCCGAAGCGCGCAACGGTATGGTTGCGCACCCAGCGATCAAGGAAGGCAAGCTCTTCGTCCGTGATGCCGGAATAGGCTTTGCCCACGGGCACCAGCATGCCGTCCATGCGCCAGAGGCCGAAGGTATAGTCGGAATAGATGCTGGAGCGGCGGCCATGGCCGCGCTGCGCATACATCAGCACGGCATCGATCGTCAGCGGATCGCGCTTCCATTTCCACCACGGCCCGCGCGGACGCCCGGCGAGATAAGGGCTGTCGCCGCGCTTGAGCATCAGCCCCTCGATGCTCGCCGCCCGCGCGCCGAAGCGGAGATCCGCCAATAGCCTCGCGGCCCATCGAAGGGAATGAGCGGTGAGAGGTCCATCAGCGCCGGCCGGTGGCGCCGCGATACCAGGCTTCCAGCTGGCCCGCCGCTCATCGAAGGGCAGCGCGCGCAGATCCGTCCGTGCCGTCGAAGAGAATGTCATAGAGCCGGACGCCGGCCGGGAAAATCCGCGAGCATCTTCTGGCCCCGGCGCTTTGCGGTTCAGGCGCTGCTGCAAATCGCCGAAGGGCGCGACCGCGCCGTCCCGCATCACCAGCAATTCGCCGTCCAGCACGCCATGGAAATCCATCGCGGCAGAGGATTTCCGGAAAGCCGTGGGAGATATCCTCCGCCGTCCGCGTATAGAGCCGGCGGCCCTGGTCGCGGTCGCCACCAGCTGCACGCGAATCCCGTCCCATTTCCATTCGGCGCGATAGGCCGACCAGTCGAGCCCGCTCGGCATCCGCCTCCTCCGAGCGGATGGGCGAGCATGGTCGGGCGAAAAACCGGCGCGCCTTCGGCATCGGGTTTGGGCGCCCTGCCCTCCAGCCAGTCGAACAGCGGGCCGATAGGGCGGCGCCAGCCCGTGCCAGACTTCCTCGATCTCATCGGCCGGCACGCCCGCCATCTCGCCGAGCGCGATCTTGGCGAGCCGCGCGGACGCGCCGACGCGCAGCCCGCCGGTGATGAGCTTCAGCAGCGCCAACCCTTCGGAGGGTCGCAGACATCGAGCCACCGGCCAGCGACTGCGCCGGCATGGCGGCTTTCGGCGTGTCGCGCAGCGCCGCCACGACTTCGGACAGGCGCGGCGCCGATCCCGGCGCGCTCGGCCGGCCAGATCAGCGAGACCGTCTCGGCCAGATCGCCGACATAGTCGTAGGACCAGCGCGAACAGCGTCGGGTCCACGCGCTCCGCGGTGATCTGGCGGATCATGGCCGGCTTGGCGGCGGTGAAGCTGAGGTCGCCTGCAATGGCGGCCAGCGCATAAGCCACGATCAGGGTCGGGCGTATGGGTGAAATAGTCGCGCAGCAGTGCGAGCTTGGCGAGGCGGCCGGGCGTGAAGACCAGCCGCTCCAGCAGAGCGGCGAAGGGTGTCATGCGGCGTCCTCCGCTGGCGGCGTGTCCGCCTCCTCGCTTTCCTCATAGCCGATCAGGCGGAGCGCCCGGCCGCGGATCTGGCGCAGCGAGAGCGCATGGATCAGCGCCTCCTCCGAGCCATGGGTGACCCAGACTTCCGGCGCCCGGGTCTCGGCGATGGTGCGCAGGAGATCGTCCCAGTCGGCATGGTCGCTGATGATCAGCGGCAGTTCGACCCCCGCCATCTTCGCCCGCTGGCGTGACGCGCATCCAGCCCGAGGCGCGGGCGATCACCGGGTCGTTCATGCGCCGCGCCCAGCGGTCGGCGGCCGCAGCCGGAGGGGCGCATCACGATGGCGCCCTTCAAGGTCCTCCTTCGGCGCGGATGTCGCCGGGCGCAGCGGGCCGAGTGCCACGCCATGCGCCTCATACAGCGCGCAGAGAGAGGTCAGCGCGCCGTGGATATAGATCGGCTGCTCCCAGCCCGCTTCGCGCAGCAGCGCGATGACGCGTTGCGATTTGCCCAGCGAATAGGCGCCGACGACATGGCTGCGCTCAGGGAAAAGACCGCAGGCTTTTCAGGAGTTTGGCGATTTCATGCTCGGGCGGCGGATGGCGGAAAACCGGAAAACCGAAGGTCGCCTCGGTGACGAAGACATCGCATTCCACAGGCTCGAAGGGGGCGCAGGTGGGATCACGCTGGCGCTTGTAGTCGCCGCTGACCACGGCCCGGCTGCCCTGCCATTCCAGCACGATCTGCGCCGCGCCGAGCACATGGCCGGCCGGCACCAAGGGCAGCGTGACGCCGCCGATGGCTGATGGGCGTGCCGATAGCCGAGCGGCTGTTGGACGGCTCCCTGCCCGCTCTTCGCCCAGCCGTGCCCGCATGATGGCGAGCGTCTCAGGGGTTGCGAGCACGGCGCCATGGCCGGGGCGCGCATGGTCGGAATGGCCATGGGTGATGACGGCGCGATCGACGGCCCGCAGCAGGGTCGATGAAGAAGCCGCCGGGCTCGCAATAACAGGCCCTGGGGCAGGACGCGCAGCCAGGTTTCAGGATGGGGTGCGGCCATGGGCCGAAGATAAGGGCTGATGCCGGGGCCAGCAACCAGCTTGTTCCTACTTTGTTCCAGTCCCTCACGGGGCGCTGCCCCCTCGCCTCCGACCCGTTTGCTCGCTCAGTTAAACCTGTTTTCGAAGAACAAAATCTAACATGTTGATAACATAATATATATTCTGCCACAGCCGCCACTAACAGGCGCCGTTTGGGCGTCAATCCGGCAGGCCGGCTTCACGCCGGGCGCGTTTCATGAAGACGTCCAGATAGTCCTGCAGGTCGTTCACGCTTTCCGGCGACAGAAAGACCGGCGCGGTGATGACGACCTCGCCCTCGGCCAGGCCGAAGACGGCGCGCCGTGTGCCGATGCCGGGCAGCTTGGCCGGTGGCTCGGCGGGCGGCTCCTCGGCCGGTGGCGGCTCAGGCCGGGATGGCGGCGGCGGCTCGAACGCGGCCTCGGCATCCAGCATCTGCTCGCGTTTCCCGCTAGGCGCGCACCGCAGCTTCGGCTGCCGGGGGGATGAAGCCGCGGGTCATCAGCCAGGCGCGGATCGCGGCGTCGCGAGGCGCGGCCGCCGGGCGAAGCGCTGGTCGAGATCCTGAAAGAGTTCCGGGCGCGTCGGCGGCTTCCTGCCAGGGCCGCCCGCCGCTCCGCCGAGCCGGGCGGATAGGCGAGGATGCGAACGGCGAGGTCCGTGACCCGCGTCTCATCGCCGCGGCCCTCCAGCAGCCCGAATTTGCCAAGCGCCGCCAGAACGGCGAGGGACTTGCCGTTAAGCCCGGAATAGCCCAGCCGCTCGGCCGCAAGGTCTCGCGTTAATGAGGCTTGATAATCGCGTTTATAAACGCTGGAGACGCGCTGAGACGGCCTCTTTCAGGCCGACCTGCGGATAGTTCGGGCTGCGGCTGCGCGTCATCTTCGTCCCTCCAAGCGACGCTATTCTAGCAGTCCGCGCGCAGCACCGCAACGGACCGCGTTCCGCGTGCGTTACGCATCTGTCGCGTTAGATGACGTATAAAACGTTAACTAGACGTCAGTCATAACGGACATGATCCTTATCCCCATTTATCCACAGCTTCTCAGCGTCCCTACAGGCCGCCTGTGGATCACGCTCTCGTGAGAGTCGGTCCGCTTGTCGGAGCGACGGAATTCGCGCTATGTTCTCATCCGCATGAGCCGCCGCTCCTCCCTCCCGCAAGCCGCCTACCGCGCGAGTGCCGGCCTGCCCGCGCTTTGCTGGCCTGGTTCGCCGGCCGCGGCTGGCATCCGCGCCCGCATCAGCTCGAGGTTCTTGATGCGTTCTCAGCCGGCGCGCATGTCCTGCTGATCGCGCCCACCGGGGGCGGCAAGACACTGTCGGGCTTCCTGCCGAGCCTCATCGACCTCGCCGCAACGGCCGCGGCCACGAGGGCGCCCGCGGCATCCATACCCTTTATGTCAGCCCGCTGAAGGCGCTGGCGACCGATATCGCCCGCAACCTGACCGCGCCCGTGGCCGAGATGCAGCTGCCCATCCGCATCGAGACCCGCACCGGCGACACGCCGCAGAACCGGCGGCAGCGGCAGCGGGAGATGCCGCCCGACATCCTGCTGACGACGCCGGAAAGCCTCGCCTGCTGCTCATCGCTCGAGGACGACGCCGCGATGTCTTCCGGATCTGCGCTCGGTCATCATCGACGAGGTGCATGCGCTGGCCGGCATCAAGCGCGGCGACCTGCTCGCGCTCGGCCTCGCCCGGCTCGCGGCGCTCGCCCCCGCAGGCGCGGCGCATCGGCCTTTCGGCGACCGTCGCCATGGGCCGGAGGCGATTGCGGCCTATGTCTCCGCTGATGGACGCGGCGGCGGGCTTCGCCTCATCGAGGTCGCCGGACCCCGCACCGCCCGACCTCAGCATCATGCTGCCCGCAGGGCATCTGCCCTGGTCCGGCCATATGGGCCTGGCCTCGGCGCCCGATATCCTGGACGCGCGTCCGCGAGGCCGGGCCTCACCATCATCTTCGTCAATACCCGCGCCCAGGCCGAGCTGCTGTTCCAGGACATCTGGCGCATCAACGAGGAGACGCTGCCGATCGCGATCCACCACGGCAGCCTCGACGTGGCGCAACGCCGCAAGGTCGAGGCTGCCATGGCCGCCGGGCGCCTGCGCGCCGTCATCGCCACCTCATCCCTCGATCTCGGCATCGACTGGGGCGGCGTCGATCAGGTGATCCAGGTCGGCGCGCCGAAGGGCGTCTCGCGGCTGCTGCAGCGTGTCGGCCGCGCCAATCACCGCATGGATGAGACGAGCCGCGCCATCCTCGTCCCGGCCAACCGCTTCGAAGTGCTGGAATGCGAGGCGGCGCGCCAGGGTGTCGCGGCACGAGAGCTGGACGGTGATGCGCCGCGACCCGGCGGGCTCGATGTGCTGGCCCAGCATCTGCTCGGCCTGGCCTGCGCCGGCCCATTCCACCCCGACGACGGCCTACCGCCGAAATCCGCCGCGCCGCACCCTATGCCGGCCTTGACCGAGCAACCTTCGATGCCGTGCTCGGCTTCGTCGAAAACGGCGGCTACGCGCTGCATGTCTACGAACGCTACCAGAAGCTGTTCCGGGACGCCGAAGGCGTCATGCATCTCCGCAACGCCCGCATCGCCCGCCAGTACCGGATGAATATCGGCACCATCGTCGAAGCACCGATGATCACGCCTGCGCCTTGTGCGCGGGCCGGTGCTCGGCGAGGTCGAGGAATGGTTCGTGAGCCAGCTTGCCGAGGGCGACACCTTCATGTTCGCCGGCCGCCTGCTGCGCTTCCTGCGCCTGCGCGAAACCTGGGCGGAGGTCACCGATGGCGGGCGCGGCACGCCGAAGGTGCCGACATACGAGGGTGCGCGCATGCCGCTGTCCACCGGGCTCGCCGCCCGCGTCCGCGCCCTGCATGAACGACCCGGGCCAGTGGCCCGCCTTCCCCGAACCTGTGCAGGAATGGATGCGCCTGCAACAGGAGCGTTCCATCCTGCCCGGCCCCGACGATCTGCTGGTCGAGACCTTTCCGCGCCAGGGGCTTTGGTACCTCGTCGCCTATTGCTTCGAGGGCCGCAACGCGCATCAGACGCTCGGGTATGCTGCTGACCCGCCGGATGGAGCGGCTTCGGCATCGGTCCGCTCGGCTTTGTCGCGACCGATTACGTGCTCGCCACCTGGTCCGCCCATCCGCCGCGCGACATGGACGCACTCTTTTCCGAAGACATGATGGGCGATGACCTGGAAAGCCTGGATGGCGGAAAGCTCCATGCTGCGCCGGACCTTTCGCAATGTCGCGGTGATCTCCGGCCTTGTCGACCGGCAGTTGCCGGGGGCCGAGCGCAACGCGTCGTCAGGTGACTGTCAACACCGATCTCATCTACGACGTGTTGCGCCGGCATCAGCCCGACCACATCCTGCTCCGCGCCACCTGGGCGGATGCCGAAGGGAGGGCTCACCGATCTCGGCCGGCTGGGGGCGATGCTGCGGCGTGTGCGGGGGCGAGTGCGTCATATGCCGCTTGACCGCGTGTCTCCGCTTGCCGTGCCGGTCATTCTCGATGTCGGGCGGGAGCGTGTCGCGGGTGGCGCGCTCGACGAATTGCTGGCAGAGGCAGAGGCCCTTGTCAGAGAAGCGACAGGCGAAGAACATCCCGATGAACGTTCTTGCACAATCATCCCTTTCCGAATTGGGGTTCATCTGAGTTATGAGCTGCTTCTCTCCCCGCGCCCGTTGTCCTGGCCTCGCATGAGCGCCGCCGCCCCGCTCACGATCGCCGGCGAGCGCCTGATGCTCGACCCTTCAGGCGCGCTCGTCTGGCCGTCCCGTAACATGCTGATTCTAGCGGATTTGCACCTTGAGAAGGGGTCCGCCGCCGCGGCGCGCGGCCGGTTGTTGCCGCCCTACGACAGTCGTTCAACATTTGATCGTATTGCGCTGTTATTGCGGCATTATTCTCCGAAGATCGTTTTGACTCTCGGTGACAGTTTCCACGATGCCGCCGGCGCCGCGCGCCTCGGCGGGGCGGAGGCCGCGCGGCTCGCCGCCATGGGGCGGCAGGCCCGTTTCATCTGGGTCCTCGGCAATCACGACCCGGCGCTGCCCGCCTCTCTCCCCGGGGAGCGGGTGCGCGAATGGAGCGAGGGGCCGTTCCGGTTCCTCCATGCCTCCCTGCCCGGCCAGGCGTCGATGGCCGAAATCTCAGGCCACTACCATCCGAAAGCGACCGTGCCGGTGCGCGGGGCGTCGGTCACCCGCCCCTGTTTCGTGACCGACGGCCACCGGCGCCTGATCGCTGCCGGCCTTCGGCGCCTATACCGGCGGCCTCGATGTCACGGACGGCGCGATCGCGAACCTCTTTCCACGTGGGGCGCGCATTTTTCTGCTCGGGCGCGAGCGGCTCTATCATTTCCCGGTCAACGTCATGCGGCGCGGCGTGGCGGCATGAAGCCGGGCTTGACCTTTCTCGTCCTGCTCGCCGCCGCAGTTCTGGAGGCAGGCGGCGACGCCGTGATCCGCCGTGGCCTGCATGGCGAGGGGCATCTCGCCCGCATCGCGCTCATCCTCGCGGGCGGGCTTGTGCTCATGATCTATGGGATTGTCGTCAACCTGCCGCCCTGGGACTTCGGGCGGCTCCTCGGCGTCTATGTGACGCTCTTTTTCCTGGTCGCCCAGGCCATCAATCTGCTGGTCTTCAAAATTGCCCCATCAACGCCAATTCTGGCCGGAGGCGCATTGATCATGGCAGGCGGTCTGCTTATGACGTTCTGGCGGACCTGAACGGCCCTCAGCCGCGGTGCCCAGGCACCGCGGCTGAGCTGGCTGAGCTTACCTGGCCGTGCCGGCGGTACCGACGATGATATCGACGCGGCGCACCTCGATCTTGGACATCGGAACCGCCGGCTGAACCGGGCCGTTCGGGCGATGACGTGGATGCGGTCGCTTGTTCACCCCGTCAGCGACGAGTTGTGCGGTCACCGCCTGCGCGCGCTCGGTATCGATATCGGCGGCTCGACATAGTGATGGCCCGGAGGGGAGCTGATAGGCCACGAGGGTGATCGGCTTATCCTTGTATTCGCTCGGCGAATTTGGCGGCCGCGGAGACACACGCCGTCGCCGCCATTGCTCGAGCGTCGCCGTCATCGGCGCGAAGAAGACCGGGAAGCGATGGCCGGCGGGTTCACGGGCCGAAGCGGTGGCGGCAGCGGAAACCGCCACGATCATGAACAAGGGAAGGGCAACGAGCCAGCGCATTTCAATACCTGCAACAGGTTAGAACGTTACGCTGGCTGTAGATCACAGGCCGGTACGGCCGTCAATAACGACGGCCGTATCGACCGCCGGTTTCAACGCCAGTGCGGATCACCCAGACCCAGGTGCCGTGGCGCATCGCCCAATGACCCGGCACGAAATGCCCATAACGCGGTCCGCGCGGGACGATAATGGCCCGCGAACCAGACATAGCGATAGCCGTTCCAGCGCCAATGGCCCGGCTGCCACACATAGGGCGCGCCGGGCGGCGGCGGCGGCGGCGGCTCGTAGCGCGGCGGCGGCATGGGCGGGTAGCCTTGCGCCTCGGCGGAAGACGTGCTGCCCAGCGGCAACACCGGCGGCCGCCGCAGCGACCGCCGAGGCCGACCAGGCCAGGCGCCGCAAGAGGCCGCGGCGGTCGACGGCTGCGCCGTCATCTTCTGGGATCGTCACTCATGACTTCTCCTTTGTGGATCGGGCTTGTTGTGACCACGGACAGCAGAGCACGCGTCTCGCGGCCAAACAGGGCGAATTTGTTACGAATCAGACCCTGCGTCCAGGCTCCGCGCTATGTGATGCGGTGCCCCGACGCGTCCTACCCAGCCGAGCGAGCGCCGCCGCCAGCCGCGCGGCTTCCGCCTCGAAGGCGGCCAGACGATCCCGATTCTCCTGCACCACCTCGGGCTTGGCGCGCGCGACGAAGCTTTCATTGCCGAGCTTCGCCGCGCACCTTCGGCGGCCTCGTCGAGCGCCTTCGCCCGCTCCTTCTCAAGGCGCGTGCGCTCGGCCGAGAGGTCGATCAGCTCGGCGAGCGGCAATACGATGGTGATCGCGCCCGAGCACCGCCTGGGCCGAGCCCTTCGGCACCTCGCCCGCGAGCGGGCTGACCGTCGGAGGCGCGGGCCAAGCCGGCGGATCGCCTCGATCCAGCGCGCCGGCGCGGCCGAGCGCCTCGGCGTCCGCATCCCGGAGCAGGATCGGCGCGAGCACCGAAGGCGGCACGCGCATCTCGGACCGCACGGCGCGGACCTCGCTGATGAGGCCGACCACCCAATCGAGCTCCGCGCGCGCGGCCTCGGCTTCCGGCACCGCCACCGCCTCGGGCCAGGGGGCGCGGATGAGCGTGCCTTCCGGCCCGAAGCCGAATTCGCCCCACAGCACTTCCGTCACATAGGGCATGGCCGGATGCAGCAGCTTCAGGATCGTGCCGAGCACATAGGCCGCGACCGCCCGCAGCTCGGCCGCTTCTTCCGTCTCGCCCTGCGCGAAGACCGGCTTGGCGAATTCCAGGAACCAGTCACAGAAACTGTTCCAGGTGAAGCGGTAGCAGGCGGCGGCGTAATCATCGAGACGATAGGACCTCGAGCGCGCCCGTCGCCTCCGCCACCGCCTGATTGGCGGCATCGATGATCCAGCGCGATAGCGGCAGCCGCACGGATGCCGGGTCAAAACCCGGCACCGGGCTTCACGGCGTTCATCTCGCAGAAGCGCGCCGCGTTCCAGAGCTTGGTGACGAAGGAGCGGTAGCTTTCGACCGCCGCCGGGCCGAGCTTCACGTCCCGCCCCGGCCCGGTCAGCGCGCAGATGGTGAAGCGCAGCGCATCGGTACCGAACTGCTCGATGAGGTCGAGCGGGTCGATGACGTTGCCCTTGGACTTCGACATCTTCTGGCCGCGCTCATCGCGCACCAGGCCGTGGATATAGACGGTGCGGAACGGCACCTCGCCCATGGCGATGCAGGCCCATCATCATCATCCGGGCGACCCAGAAGAAGATGATGTCGAAGGCGGTGACGAGCACATCGGTCGGGTAGTAGCGCGCGAGTTCCGGCGTCTCGTCCGGCCAGCCGAGCGTCGAGAACGGCCAGAGGCCGGAGCTGAACCAGGTATCCAGCACATCCTCGTCCTGGGTCAGCGGCTGCGCGCTGCCGTAATGGGCGAGCGCCGCGGCGTCCGCGTCCGCCTCGTCTTCGGCGACGAAGACATTCCCGTCCGGCCCGTACCAGGCCGGGATGCGATGCCCCCACCAGAGCTGGCGGCTGATGCACCAGGGCTCGATATCGCGCAGCCAGGCGAAGAAGGTGTTCTCCCATTGCTTCGGGACGAAGACCGTGCGCCCCTGCTCCACCGCTTCGATCGCCGGCTTGGCGAGCGTCGCGGCATCGCAGAACCATTGCGTCGTCAAAAGCGGCTCGATCGGCACGCCCGAACGATCGCCATGCGGCACCTGGTTGCGGTGCTTCTCGACTTTTGCGAGCAGTTCGAGCCGTTCGAGTTCGGCGACGATCGCGGCGCGCAGCTTGAAACCGGTCCTGCCCCGCGAGGCCGCGCAGGAAGGCGGGGTCGGCGACGCCCGGCACCGCGGCCAGGTCGCCCTCGATCTCCTCCAGCGTGAAGGCCGCCTGGCGGTCGAGCACCGAGGGCATCGGCAGGCCGTGCCGCTGGCCGACCGCGAAATCGTTGAAATCATGCGCGGGCGTGATCTTCACCGCGCCGGTGCCCTTGGTCGGGTCGGAATGCTCATCGGCGATGATCGGGATGCGCCGGCCGACCAGCGGCAGGATGGCGAATTTGCCGATGAGGTCCTGGTAGCGCTCGTCCTCGGGGTTGACGGCGACCGCCACGTCGCCCGGCAGCGTCTCGGGCCGCGTGGTGGCGACGGTGATGAAGCGGCCCGCCATGCCCTCGATCGGATAGCGGAAGTGCCAGAGGCTGCCGTCCATCTCGCGGCTCTCGACCTCGAGGTCGGAAATCGCGGACTGGAATTTCGGGATCCCAGTTCACCAGCCGCTCGGTCGCGATAGATGAGCCCCTGCCCGTGCAGCGTCACGAAGACGCGGCGCACGGCGCGCGAAAGACCCTCATCCATGGTGAAGCGCTCGCGCGGCCAGTCGAGCGAGGCGCCGAGGCGGCGCAGCTGGCGGGTGATGTGGCCGCCCGATTCGCGCCTTCCACTGCCAGACGCGTTCGAGGAAGGCCTCGCGCCCCAGCGCCTGGCGCGTCGTGCCCTCGCGCCGCGAGCAGCCGCTCGACCACCATCTGCGTCGCGATGCCGGCATGGTCGGTGCCCGGCTGCCAGAGCGCGTCGCGCCCCTGCATGCGGCGGAAGCGGATGAGGCTGTCCTGCACCGTGAAGGTGAGCGCGTGGCCCATATGCAGGCTGCCCGTGACGTTGGGCGGCGGGATCATGATGGTGAAGGGCGCGCCGGACGAGGCCGGATCGGCGGCGAAGGCGCCGCTTTCTTCCCAGAGTTTTGATAGAGGCGGGCCTCTGCCTCGGCGGGGGAGAATGATTTGTCGAGCATACGCCTGACCTAGCGGAGAGCGCGCGGCCCAGGAAGAGGGGGAAGTGCGCATCACCCGCTTCCCCGTGTCATCCGCGCATCCCCGGGACAAGCCCGGGGATGACGTTATCGCTGGAAATGACGTCGCGAAGCCGCGTCAGACGACCTTGTCGGTCGCCGGGTCGATCAGGTGCATGTTGTTCATGTCGACGGCGAGGCGGATCTTGGTGCCCGGGTCCCACATGACCAGCGGGTCAATGCGGGCGCAGAAGCGGCGCTTCGGTCACGTCCTTCCGGTCACGCCTTGCTGCCGCTGAGGAAGAAGTAGATCACCGTCTCCATGCCCATCGGCTCGGTGATATCGACATCGACATCGACGGTGCGAAGCCGGGGCGGTTGTCGCCCGTGAAGACGGGCAGATGCTCCGGCCGGATGCCGAGCAGCATGTCCTTGCCGACATAGGCGCTGTAGCGGCCGACACCCGCTCGGCGGGCACCGCCAGGGTGACGCCGTTCTCAAGCTGCACGGCCAGCCCCTCGCCTTCTCGCACCAGCTTGCACCGGGACGAAGTTCATGCCGGGGCTGCCGATGAAGCCCGCGACGAAGCGCGTCTCCGGGTGGTGGTAAAGCTCCTGCGGCGGGCCCGACCTGCTCGATCAGGCCCTGGTTCATGACCACGACGCGGTCGGCCAGCGTCATCGCCTCGACCTGGTCATGGGTCACGTAGACGGTCGTCGTGCTTGACCGTGTTGTGGACCTTCTTGATTTCGGTGCGCATCTGCACGCGGAGCTTGGCATCAAGGTTGGACAGCGGCTCGTCGAACAGGAAGACTTTCGGGTTGCGCACGATGGCGCGGCCCATGGCGACGCGCTGGCGCTGGCCGCCCGACAGCGCGCGGGGCTTGCGCTGCAGCAGCGGCGTGAGGTGCAGGATGCGGGCCGCTTCCTCGACCCGGCGCTTGATGTCTTCCTTCGGGAACTTCCGCAGCTTCAGGCCGAAGGCCATGTTGTCGTAGACGGACATGTGCGGATAAAGCGCGTAGTTCTGGAACACCATGGCGATGTCCCGGTCGCGCGGCGGCACGTCATTGACGACGCGTCCCCCGATATCGATCTCACCGCCCGAGATTTCCTCGAGGCCCGCGATCATGCGCAAGGTGGTCGACTTGCCGCAACCCGAGGGGCCGACGAGGACGACGAATTCCCCGTCCTGAATTTCGAGGTTGATGCCCTTTACCGCCAGCGCATCACTGCCGTCATATGTCTTTTGGAGCGTCCTTAAAGAGACTTGGGCCATAAATCCGTTTCCCGTTTATCCGTTTGCCAGAGCGGAGCGCAGAAGCGGGCCGCTGGCAAGACGGATTTTCTTCCGTACCCGTTTTTAACCGCTCTCTCGGCCCCAGACCATACAGCCAAGTACCGATTTTTGCCGATTTGTGACGTTGCAAAAGCCAGCGCCTGGGGCGAGCATAGGCTGGCCTGGCACGGCTGCCCAGGCTTGGGCGGCCATCACGCTGCATCTCGCGAGGGAAGACGATCATGACTGAACCGTCCCCGATACGCACGGCCCTGCTCGGCTACGGCTATGCCGGCCGCACTTTCCATGCGCCGTTGATCAGGAGCCTCCCCGGCTTTGACCTCACGGTAATCGGCTCGAGCCGCCCGGAGGCCGAGGTGCACGAGACCGCACCCGGCACCACGGTCGTCGCCGCGTTGGAGGAGGCGCTGGGCGCCCCCGACATCGACCTCGTCGTCATTGCAACCCCAAATCCGAGCCATGCGCCGCTTGCGCTCGCAGCACTCGCGGCTGGCAAGCATGTCGTGGTCGACAAGCCCTTCACCGTAACGCTTGACGAGGCACGCAGTGTCGTGGCGGCGGCCGAGCGTGCCGGGCGGCTGCTGTCGGTTTTTCAGAACCGCCGCTGGGACAGCGATTTCCTCACCGTCTCGGAGGTGCTGACACAAGGGCGCCTCGGGCGGCTGGTGCAATTCGAAAGCCGCATCGACCGCTACCGGCCCGAGGTGCGGGACCGCTGGCGCGAGCGGCCGGGGCCGGGGAGCGGCCTCTGGTTCGACCTCGGCCCGCATCTCCTCGACCAGGCGCTCAAGCTTTTCGGCCTGCCGGACCGGATTGCGGTGCATACCGCATGCCAGCGGCGCGATGATGCCGCGCCCGACTGGTTTCACGCCGTCCTGACCTATCCCGCGCTGCATGCGATCCTCTCCGCGGGTTGCCTGGTGGCGGGGGGCAGCCCGCGCTTCGCCCTGCACGGCACGGCGGCCAGCCTGATCAAGGACGGCGCTGACGTGCAGGAAAGCCAGTTGCGCCGTGGCGTGAAGCCGGGCGACCTCGACTGGGGCATCGACCTCAACTCAGCCACGCTGATCGATGGGGCGACGGCCGAGCCCGAGGTGGTTGCCGCCGTCGATGGAAACTATCGCCGGTATTATGAGGGTCTGAGGGATGCGATCGCGGGCCTTGGCCCCAACCCGGTACCGCCCGCCGAAGCACTTGCCGTCATGGCGGCGCTGGAAGCCGGGGCAGACTCGGCCCGCACCGGCGAGGCGCGGCCCTTGCCGCTGCGTGATGCCGAGGCGGCAGCCTTTAACGAGGTCCGGGCCTGAGGCCGGCCCCGGCGCGCCCTCCCGAGCGCGGCCCTAGGGCATTCATGAGAATTTCCAATGACCCCATGTCGCACGGCAGGTCTTCTGGGCGCGCTGACTAAAAACCTATTTATGGAATGGAGAATGGAACCGGCTTGCGACGGCTGGTACCAATGCCAGGCACCGCGCGCACGCGCCGTGCCTGCAGCCTCAGCCTGCTGCCGATCACGAGAGAAGGACAATGATGATGGCGATAGACGTGGACCCTGTCCTGTCCCGCCGGGATCTCATGGCCGGAGGCGTCGCGACAGTCGTTGTCGCGTCAGCGCCGTTCGACACGGCGAGCGCGCAAAGCCCGGCGGCCACAACTCCCGGCACGGCGCCCGTGATGATGGATGTGACCCTCGTGGTGAACGGCGAAAGCCGCCAGCTCCATCTCGATACCCGCACAACCTTGCTCGATGCGCTGCGCGAGCACCTGCACCTGACCGGCAGCAAGAAAGGCTGCGACCATGGGCAATGCGGCGCCTGCACCGTCTTGCTCGACGGCCGGCGCATCAATTCCTGCCTGTCCCTTGCCGTCATGCATGACGGCGCATCGATCACCACCATCGAGGGCCTGGGCACGCCCGAGTCCCTGCATCCGATGCAGGCTGCCTTCATCAAGCATGACGGCTTCCAGTGCGGCTATTGCACGCCGGGCCAGATCTGCTCGGCGGTCGCGGTGCTCGACGAGATCAAGGCCGGCATCCCGAGCCATGTCACGGATGACCTGACCGCGCCGATGCAGGCCACGAATATGGAAATGCGCGAGCGGATGAGCGGCAATATCTGCCGCTGCGGCGCCTATTCCAACATTGCGGAAGCCATGGCCGAAGTCGCGGAGAAGGCGGCATGATCCCCTTTACCTATGAGCGGGCGGAAACCCCGGCCCAGGCCGCGGCCGCGGTGGCCCGCACGCCGGGCGCCAAATTCCTTGCCGGCGGCACCAACCTTCTCGACCTCATGAAGCTTGACATCGAGCGGCCGACGCATCTCGTGGATGTCAACGCCATCGGGCTCGACAGCATCGAGCCGACCCAGGCGGGGGGCCTGCGCATCGGCGCGCTGGTCCGCAACACCGATCTGGCCGCAGACCAGCGGGTCCGGCGCGATTACGCCGTTCTGAGCCGCGCGCTGGTTGCCGGCGCATCCGGCCAGTTGCGCAACAAGGCGACGACCGCGGGCAACCTGCTGCAGCGGACCCGCTGCCCCTATTTCTATGACACCAACCAGCCCTGCAATAAGCGCCAACCCGGCAGCGGGTGTGCCGCCATCGGCGGCATCTCCCGCTCGCTCGGCATCATCGGCACGAGCGAGAGCTGCATCGCCGTCCAGCCGAGCGACATGGCCGTCGCCATGCGGGCGCTGGATGCCGCGGTCGAGACGGTGGACTCCGCCGGCAAGACGCGCAGCATCCCGATCGCCGAATTCCATCGCCTGCCCGGCAGCACGCCGCAGGTTGAAACGGCACTGGCCAGGGACGAGCTGATCACGGGCGTCACCTTGCCGCCGCCCGTGGGCGGCAAGCACTTCTACCACAAGGTGCGCGACCGCGCGTCCTACGCCTTCGCGCTCGTCTCGGTCGCCGCCATCATTCAGGCGGATGGCAGCGGCCGCGTGGCGCTCGGCGGCGTCGCGCCGAAACCCTGGCGCGTCGAAGCGGCGGAAGCCCAGCTGCCGCAGGGGGCCAAGCCCATGGTGACCGCGCTTCTGGAGGGTGCGACGCCCCAGGACGACAATTCCTTCAAAATCCCGCTCGCGGAGCGGACACTCGCCGCCCTTCTGGCTGAGGCGAGGAGCTGAGACATGCAGTTTGATACCCCAGCCCAGACCAACCCGATCGACCAGCTGCGCGTCGTCGGGCATCCCTTCAGCCGGATCGACGGGCATCTCAAAACCACCGGCACCGCGCCTTATGCCTATGAGCGGCACGATGTCTTCGAGAACCCTGCCGTAGGCTATGTCGTGCCCGCCGCCATCCCCAAGGGCCGCATCGTCAGCATGGACCTGAAGGCCGCGCAGGCCTCGGCCGGCGTGCTCGCCATCGTGACCTACCAGAATTCAGGACACATCGGCATTGGAGGCTTCGAGGCGGCCAAGCTTTTCGCGGGACCTGAGATCGAGCATTACCATCAGGCCGTCGCGGTCGTGGTGGCGGAAACCTTCGAGCAGGCGGAGGCAGCCGCGGCGCTCGTCAGGGTCGAGTACGAGGCAGAACAGGGCGCTTTCGATCTGGCGGCCGCGCGCGCCTCAGCCCCGCTGCTATCCACGGGCTTCTTCAGCAGCGAGCCGGCCAACCGCACGGGCGCTTTCGAAGCGGCTTTCGCCGCCTCTCCGGTTCAGGTCGATCAGACCTATACGACGCCGGACCAGTCCCATGCGATGATGGAGCCCCATGCCACCATGGCGGTTTGGGAGGGCGACCAGCTCACGCTCTGGACCTCCAATCAGATGATCGACCGGGGCAGGCGCATGGTGGCGACCATCCTCGGAATTCCGCCGGAGAATGTCCGCCTCGTCGCCCCCTTCCTCGGCGGCGGCTTCGGCGCCAAGCTCGCCGTGCGGTCGGACGCTGTGATGGCGGCGCTGGGCTCCAAGGCCGCCGGGCGCCCGGTGAAGGTCGCGCTGCCGCGGCCCGTGCTCATGAACAACACGGTGCACCGCGCGGCGACGATCCAGCGCATCCGCATCGGCACGGACCGGAACGGCCGGATCCTCGCCATCGGCCATGAAAGCTGGTCCGGCAACCTGCCCGGCGGCGGCCCGGAAAACGCCGTCTCGCCGACGCATGTGCTTTATGCCGGCAAGCACCGGCTGACGGCGCTCCGGCTCGCGACGCTCGATCTGACGGAGGCCAATTCCATGCGGGCGCCCGGCGAGGCGACCGGCCTCATGGCGCTCGAAATCGCGATCGACGAGGCCGCCGAGAAGGCCGGCATCGACCCGGTGCAGCTCCGTATCGTCAACGACACCCAGGTCGATCCCGAGCATCCCGCGCGGCCCTTTTCGGAACGGCGCCTCGTCCAGTGCCTCAAGCTCGGCGCCGATCGCTTCGGCTGGTCTGCCCGCAAGGCGCCGGGCACGGTGCGGGACGGACGCTGGCTGGTCGGCATGGGTGTTGCCGCGGCCTTCCGCAACCATGTGCAGGCGGCATCCGCGGCGCGCGTCAGGCTCGACTCCACCGGGCAGATCACGGTCGAAACCGACATGACCGATATCGGCACGGGTTCCTACACCATCCTCGCGCAGACAGCGGCCGAGATGATGGGCGTGCCCTTGCACATGGTAACCGTGCGGCTCGGGGATTCACGCTTTCCCGTCTCCGCCGGTTCGGCCGGCCAAAGAGGGGCCGCGAATTCGACCTCGGGCGTCTATGCCGCCTGCCTGCAACTGCGTGCGGCGATCGCGCAGAAGGCCGGCATTAACCCCGATCAGGCCCGCTTTGCCGATGGCCGGGTCACCGGCGGCGGAAAGGCGATCCCTCTCGCCACCGTGGCACAGGCGGGGGAGATCGTCGCCGAGGACGGCATCGAATACGGCGACCAGCAGCAGAAATACCAGCTTTCGACCTTCGGCGCCCATTTCGTGGAAGTCGCGGTCGACGGCGCGACCGGGGAAATCCGTATCCGGCGCATGCTCGCCGTCTGCGATTCAGGGCGCATCCTCAACCCCCAGACCGCGCGCAGCCAGGTGATCGGCTCCATGACCATGGGCGTCGGCGCGGCGCTGACGGAGGCGTTCGTCGTCGACAAGAAGCGCGGTTTCTTCGTCAACCACGATCTCGCCGGCTACGAAGTGCCGGTCCATGCCGACATTCCGCATCAGGAGGTGATTTTCCTGGAGAGCCTGGACCCCATCGCCTCGCCCATGAAGGCCAAGGGTATCGGCGAACTCGGGCTTTGCGGTGTCGCGGCGGCGATTGCCAATGCCATCCATAACGCGACCGGCGTGCGGGTCCGGGACTACCCGGTCACGCTCGACAAGCTCATTACGCAGATGCCGCTCTCGGTGTAGCGCCTCGCCTTACCGGCGATGCACCAGCGCCAGGCCGCAGGCGGCTGCCATCAGCATGCCGCCTGAGAGGCGGTTGCGCAGGCGCGCGTTCCGGGCGAGCAGCCCGCGTGCGCGCCCTGCTGCAATGGCCCAGCTCGAATCCATGATGGCGATGATCGCGAGGAAGGTCACGGCGAGCAGTGCCGCCTGCGGCAGGACCGGATGGGCGGACGAGATGAACTGCGGAAAGAGCGCGCCGAGGAAAAGCAGCACCTTCGGATTGGTGAGCGAGACCGCGGCGGCCCGCGGCAGCATGGCGGAGAGCGGCACGCGCGCGCCCGCGTGCAAGCGGCTAAGATCGACCGGCGGCGCCCGCCACTGCCGGTAGCCGAGGTAGAGCAGATAGACGACGCCGAGCCAGCGCAGCAGGCTGAACCAAAGGCCCAGCCCCTCAAGCAGGGCGGTGAGGCCGAGCGACACGGCGATGAGTTGAATGACCTGGGCGGAGAGCGTGCCGCCCACCGTCGCGAGGCCGTAACGCACGCCGTGGGCGACGCTGTTGGCGGCGATCAGCGCCACATTCGGCCCCGGAATGCAGCCGAGGACGAAGGTGACCGCGACGAACCCCCAGTAGAGATGCCAGTCCAACCCTGCCTCCCCTTCGTGCCGCAAGCGTTTCTGTGTGCGCTTTATGCGGACAGAGCCTGTTTGCGGCTTTTTCTGCGGAATGAGAAGAGCCGCCGCTATACGCCCAGGCGGTCGCGCAGGCCGTACCACCAGGCGCCGAGCACGGTGAGCGGGACACGCAGGCGCTGCCCGCCCGGAAACGGGTAATAGGGCAGCCCGGCAAAGGCATCGAACCGCTCCATCCGGCCGCGCACCGCCTCCGCCAGGAGGCGGCCGAGCAGATGCGTGGTCGTGACACCGTGGCCGCTGTCGCCATGGCTGAACAGCACATTGGCCGAAAGCCGGCCGACATGGGGAATGCGCGTCATGGTCAGCGCGAAATTGCCGCTCCACGCGTAATCGACCCGCACGCCACGCAGGTCGGGAAAGGTCCGTTCCAGATGCCGGCGGATCTTGCCTTCAATGCTCACGGGGTCGATCCCGCCATAACCGATACCGCCGCCAAAGAGCAGCCGGTGATCGGCCGTGCGCCGATAGTAATCGAGCACGTAGTTGCAGTCTTCGACACAGTAATTACGCGGCAGCAGCCGGTCGAGCAAAGCCGGGTCGAGCGGCGCCGTCGTCAGAACCTGGCTTGAGACGGGCATGATGGTGCTGCTGAGTTCAGGCAAGGCGCGGCCGAGATAGGCATTGCCGCAGACGAGCACGGTTTTGGCGATCACGCGTCCGCGGTCGGTGCGAACCACGACGCCTGCGCCGGTCTCCTCGATACCGAGCACAGGGCTGTCCTCGTGAAAGACGGCGCCCAGGCTTTCGGCGGCTGAGGCTTCGCCCAAGACAAGGTTGAGCGGGTGGAGATGGCCGCCCCTATGATCAATCATCCCGCCGGCATAAAGGCCGGTCTGCACGATGGCGGCGAGGCCCGGCCGGTCCACCAGTTCAAGCCAATGGTGGCCGTGTTCTTCCCAGCTCGCCTTCATATGCGCGAGTTCACGCATCTGCCGCGCGTTGAAGGCCGCGAAGAAACCGCCCTGCACGAGATCGCAGGCGATACCGTATGTGGCGACACGCTGACGGATGATGTCCCCGCCTTCGAGGGACATGGCGCCGAGTGCCCGCGCCGCATCCACGCCATAACGCGCCCGGATGACCGAGAGGTCGCGGCTGTAGCCGTTGACGATCTGCCCGCCATTGCGGCCCGAGGCGCCCCAGCCGATCTGCTTCGCTTCCAGGACCACCGGCTTGATGCCGGCCTCGGCGAGGTAGAGCGCCGCGGATGCCCCGGTAAAGCCGGCGCCGATGATGCAGACATCGCTGATCGCATCGCCCACGAGCGGCGGGCGGAGCGGCGTGTCATGCCGGGTTGCCGCATAATAGGATGGCGCATGCTTGGCGCGGGGGGGAACGGCAGCCATGGTCGGGCAGTCCTCAAAGGGGCATCGCAGTCGCATTCCGGCCACGAAACGGGCGGCCAGGTCCGCTCCGCTCTCTCACCTCCGCGCTGGTTCACGCGCGCCCCAGCCGGGGCGTACGGTCCTCGATGGCTGCAAAAGGTGATAGGCAGGCGACCCGGCACCTTTTATGTAATTTTAAGGCAGTTGGGGAGTTCGATACGATGCGCAGGCCGGTGATCGGGTTCGTATGCGACGTGACGGCGGTATCCGGCCATCCGGCGCATCTCGTCGTCGAGAAATACATTTCCGCCGTGGCGGTGGGGGCCAATGCGCAACCCATCCTGCTGCCGGGGCGCATTTCCGACATCGACGGCAGGCCGGTGGCGCAGACCATCGACTATGCCGAAATCCTTGACCTCGTGGACGGCATCTTCCTCCCCGGCAGCCCGTCCAACGTGAACCCGACGCTCTATGGCCGCCAGGCGGCGGACCAGGTGCCGCCGGCCGACCCGAACCGGGACGCGCTCTCGATCGGCCTCATCCGCGCGGCCTTCGAGGCCGGCGTGCCCATGCTCGGTGTCTGCCGCGGTTGCCAGGAAATGAACGTCGCCTTCGGCGGCACGCTGCACCCGAAGCTGCATGAGGCGGGGGCGAGCCTTCTTGACCACCGCTACGACAAGACCCTGCCGATTCCGGACCAATACGCGCCGGCGCACGAGGTGGCACTGGAGCCGGGCGGCCAATTCTCCCAATGGCTGGGCGGCCAGACGCAGTGGCAGGTGAATTCGCTGCATGAACAGGGCGTGGACCGGCTGGCCGCCGGCCTCGTCGTGGAAGCCCGCGCCCCGGACGGCGTGGTGGAAGCCTTCCGTCACGCAGGTGCCAAAACGTTCACCACCGCTATTCAGTGGCATCCGGAGTGGCGCTTCGGCAATGATGCTTTGTCAACGGCTATCTTCCGTGCCTTTGGCGATGCCGCCCGCGCCCGCATGGAAAGCCGGGGCCGTTCCTGACGCGCGACCCGCGCAACCACCGCGAGGCCCCGGCCGGGCCGCGCACAACCTTAGGAGGACTGCATGCGCGGTCACTTTTTCGCAGCCTCTCTGCTTTGCCTCGCCGGCTTCGCCGCTTCCGTCCAGGCCGCGGAGCGCAGCCGCGGCAGCATCATTTCCATTTCGCCGCAGCGGATCGTCATCGACAGCCGGACCGGCGGGACGGTCGCCTTCGCCATCACGCCCCGCACGGCCTATGCCGTGGAAAAGCCCCTCGCCCTCTCCGCCATCCAGCCCGGCAGCTATATCGGCAGCGCTGCCGTTCCCGCGACGGGCGGCATGTTGCGCGCCCTGGAAGTGACCGTCTTTCCACCCAGCATGTACGGCGCGGGCGAAGGGCATTACGCCTGGGATCTGATGCCGGACAGCACGATGACGAACGGCACCGTCGGCAGCGTAAAGCAGGCGAGCGGCGACCTCCTGACCGTGACCTATCATGGCGGCGAGCAGACCATCCTGGTGCCGCCGGGCACGCCCATCGTCTCCGTCGGGCCGGGTTCCCTGTCGGCACTGCATCCGGGCGCCAAGGTGATCATCTTCCCGGCCCCCGATAGCCCGAACACGGCCGCTCGTATCGCCTATGGCGAAAACGGCCTTACCCCGCCGCAGTAAGACTGATTCCCGTCAGGAATTGATAATACTTCGCTTATCCTGTCTTCATCGTGCCCCGCTAAAATGAGCACTGCTCTTCTGTCGGGAGTAGGCCAGGATGAGGACGGGCTTCACACTCGGGCGGCTGCTCTGGCAGCTGTCGCTGGTGCTGCTCCTGCTGCTCGCCTTTGCCATGTGTTGCCGCTCTCAGGCGCAGAGCGGGCCGGGAAGCATCGGCCCGCCGCGCAGCGCCTTCTTCGGCGGCCTTGGTTTCGGCATCAATGCCGTGAATTTCGCACATCAAAGCCTCGTCGCCGTCGGCACATCGCAGAACTATGAGGATGGGGCTCTGATCTCGGCCGGCGTCTCCGGCGGGTCAGGGTTTGTTGATACGCCAATAGAGACCACCGCCAGTCCTGAGATCCGGCTTGGCTATTACCGCCATATCGGCAGCAGCCCCTGGCTCTGGGGCTTCGAGGGATCCTATGCCGATCTTCTGGCCGAGGCGACGCAGGAAGACGTCAGCATTCCGCAGACGGGCGTGATTGCCTATGCATCGACGCAAAGCGAAAGCCCCTTCACGGGCTTGGCCATCGCGCAGAGCGAGCGCGTGACGGCGGATAGCCGCTTCAGCGCAGGCCCTTTCATCGGCTATTCCCTCGGCCCCGGCTTCATCTATCTCGGCCTTGGCGGGACGATGACCCATGCTGAGACCGACCTGAACAACCTTGTCGGCTACGCCTATGTCGGCGGGCAGGGCGTCGATGTCTCCGGCGCGCCGCAAAGCTTCACCCGTTCCGGCTGGGTGCTGGGCGGCAACGCCACCATCGGCGGCAATTACTTCGTGACGAAGAACTGGTTCCTCGACATCGCCTATAGTTTCGCCGAAACCGCGGCACAGATCGGACGTTATGTTTCGAGCTTCACGAACAACGTGACCAATCAGGGTGTCACGACAACCCAAACTCTCTATGGACAGTCTTCGGAGAAGATCATCACCAACAGCATGACACTGACGATCAACCGGGCGTTCTGAGGCGCGGTTGAGGCGAGACGGCGGCAGTCCTGTTTTTGGACCGCCGCCAGCCGATCACCCGATCAGCCCCCGCACCACCTCCCAGGCCGCGCGGTCGGGCGCCAGGATGATGCCGCCCGTGGTCTCCGTCGGCGTGTACGGCGTGCCGTCCAGCCGGGCGGAATAGCCGCCCGCTTCGCGATGGATAAGCCAGCCCGGCGCATGATCCCAGGGCATCATGCGCGCGAAGACCGCGACATGGGAAAACCCCTGGGCAAGCAGCCGGTATTCATGGGCGGCATTGCGGTAGTCCCAGCTCGCCGCGACGTGCCGCAGATTACCGAGCAGCGTGCTGCGCTGCGGCTCCTTCATGTAGCGCCAGCCGAAGGTGCCGGTCATCTCCGCCAGGGGCACGCTGTCGGCCACTTTGAGGTCCGATCGGCGGCCGGCCGGCGTCTCGATCCAGGCGCCCTCGCCGCGCAGCGCAAGCGCCGCATCGTCCCCGATCGGGTCATGAATGACGCTCGCGACGATCTCGCCCCGCACGATCGCCGCCGCCATGACGCCGAAAAGCGGCAGGCCGGCGGCGAAATTCGCGGTGCCGTCGATGGGGTCGACGACGAAGGCAAGATCGGCATCGGCAATCCGCGCGAGCAGATGGGGGTCGGCGGCTGCCGCCTCCTCGCCCACCACCAGCGCATCCGGAAAGAGACGATGAATGCCGGCCGTGATGACCCGCTCGGCCGCCTCATCCGCATCCGTCACGAGGTCCAGAGGCCCCGATTTGATACGCACGGCGCAGCGGTCAAACTGGCGGAAGCGCGGCAGAACCTCCTGGGTCGCGGCGTCCCGCATGACGCGCCACAGATCGGAGATCTGGCTGACGGAAAGCTCCTTCATGCCCAGGCCTCGAAGCGCGCCCGGTCTGCGGGCGCCATACGCACGGTCACGTGGATTGCCTCCTCACTGTCTTCCCGCGCCAGCACTTCGCCATGGCGGTAGAGCCAGGCGAGCTTCGCCCCTTCGGCTGGCCCGATGTCGAAAGAGGCGATTTCCTGGGCAGCGGACAGACGATCGTCGATGATCTGGCGCAGATAGGCAAGCCCCTCACCGCTCAAGGCGGAGATCGGCACGGCCGCGCCACCCTCCACCTGCCCCGGCACCGCGCTGACACCGCCCAGGAGATCGGCCTTGTTCAAGACATCGATCGTGCGCTTCGGCCAGTCCTCATCCAGTGCCCCATCCTGCACCATGGTGCCGAGCACGCCGAGCACATCCGCCTTCTGGGCCGCCGTATCGGGGTGGGCGACGTCACGCACATGCAGGATGACATCGGCCTCCGCCACCTCTTCCAGCGTCGCGCGGAAGGCGGCGACGAGTTCCGTCGGCAGATCGCTGATGAAACCCACGGTGTCGGACAGGATCGCCGGCCGCCCGGAGGGCAAGGCGATCGAGCGCATGGTGGGGTCAAGGGTCGCGAAAAGCTGATCCTGCGCATGGACAGAGGCGCCAGTCAGCGCATTGAACAGGGTGGATTTGCCCGCATTCGTGTAGCCGATGAGGGCGATGATGGGGTACGGCGTGCGGCGCCGCGCCTCACGGTGCAGGCCACGGGTGCGGCGCACCTCTTCGATCTCCCGCTTCAGCCGCGCCATGCGCACGGCGATCATGCGGCGGTCCGCCTCGATCTGGGTTTCACCAGGGCCGCCGAGGAAGCCGAAGCCGCCGCGCTGGCGTTCCAGGTGGGTCCAGGACCGGACCAGGCGCGAGCGTTGATAATCGAGATGGGCGAGTTCCACCTGCAGCGCGCCTTCCTTGGTGCGCGCCCGCTCGCCAAAAATATCGAGGATGAGGCCGGTGCGGTCGATCACCTTGCAGCCCCATTCCTTTTCCAGATTGCGCTGCTGCACGGGGCTGAGCGCGGTATCCATGACCACGAGCCCAACTTCATGCTCCTTCAGATCCGCGCCCACGATCTCGACCTGCCCTTCGCCCAGAAGGGCGGAGGGCCGCCGCCGCCGCAGCGGCAGAATAGCGGAATGGACGATGACCAGCCCGATCGACGCCGCGAGGCCCGTGGCCTCGGCCAGCCGCGCCTCCGCGGACCGCCGGCTGTCTGAAACCTCCTCGCGCTCCCACGGCAGGATGACGGCGGCCCGTGTGGGCGTGCCGTCGGGCCGCCGTTGGCTCATAGGCCGCTGACCGTGAGTACCTCCCGTGTCGGCGTGGCGCCCTCAGGCTTGACCTGATCGAAAAGCTGGATCGGCGCACCGGGCATCACGGTGCTGATCGCATGCTTGTAGACGAGCTGCGTATGCCCATCCCGCCGCAGCAGGACGGAGAAATTGTCAAACCAGGTGATGATGCCTTGCAGCTTCACACCGTTCACCAGAAACACCGTCACCGGCGTCTTGTTTTTCCGCACATGGTTCAGGAACACGTCCTGAACATTCTGCGCCTTCTCAGTGGCCACCGAACTATCCTTTTTCTTGTTGCGTTAACCGCACCGCCTGCACGCTTTCCACTGTGGCAGCGTAGGGACGCAAAATCTGTACTACACCGGGGGGCGTGGCTTCCAGGGTGTGGCCCTTGCCTCCCGGCTTTGTCGTCGCTCCCGGAGGAGAAACCGCAAAATCGCCCAGTCTTCAACCAGGTACCGATGCCAGAGGCGTTCCGGCTCGACAGCCAGCCGGAACAGCCATTCCGCGCCAAGCCGGCGCATGAAGCGCGGCGCGCGGGGCTTGGTGCCGAGCCAGAAGTCGAGCCCGGCGCCGATGCAAAGCCCGATGCCGCCCGCCTCGCCGCCGGAAGCTATTGCCAGAGCTAGCATTTCCTGGACGGGGGAGCCCAGGGCAAGCAGCGTGAAACGGGCCGGGTGGCACGCCACGAAAGCGGCTGCCTCGGCCATTGCCGCCGGCTTATGCGCGAGGCCCATCGGGGGGGCGTGATGGGCAATGACCACGCCCGGCAGACGATGGCGCAGAACAGCCAAGCCTTCAGAGCAGAGGCCGATGACGGTCAGCCGGTCTGCGTCTGACACATGGTGGTCGAGGATTACCGCCAGGATATCTGCCCCCGTCGCGACGCGGGGCAAGGTCAGGCCGAGCAAGCGCCCGGCATGGGCGATGGCGCGGGAATTGAGCGTGCGCCATGCGGCTGCGGCGTAGAGCGGGGCGAGCCCCGGATCCCGGCCGAGACGCACGACGTGATCGGCATTCGCTGTCACCAGATAGGCGAAGGGGGCCGAGGCCGGGCGGGCGGCCAGCAGCCCGGCCACGGCCACGGCCTCGAGGTCGAGCAGCGGCAGGCCGAACAGCCTGACCGCGCGCACGGGTCAGAGCCCCGCGGTGACGGAGAGCAGAACCATGTCCTCCGTAAAGGGCTCGGGCGTCAGCCCGTGATGGTCCGCGAGGCTCATGCTGGCATTGACGCGCAGCCTGGGGTCGACCAGCCAGAGCAGCCCGCCGCGTCCGGTCACGATGGTCTGGATCGTGTCGTCCGTATAGTTGGCGCGTTCGATATCCGCGCCGAGATGCAGGATGAGATGGCGGTTGATCTCGTGATCCATGGCGACGCCGCCGACGGTCGCGACGTAGCCGCCGACCCCTTCTTCCGTTGCATCCTCAATTTTGCGGAACAGCGCGGCATGCCAGGTGGTGCGCTCCGTCGGCTGCCAGGTGAGCGCCATTTCGGCCAGCGGCACGAACTGATCCTCGTAGGGCTGGCTGTAGACCCGCCCGCCCACGCCGAGGGCGACGCGCCAGCCCCAGATGCCGTCGAGATCATGCTCGATGCCGGCGAGCACGGAACCGCCGACGAAATCGCGCGGCGGCTGGCCCAGCCGTTCTATTAAGGTGTTGATACTCTAGAACCGCCGGCCGGTCCGAAGGGGCCGTCCTTTCTCGTCGCTGACGGGAATCGCCGCACGGGGCTGCCCCCTGCATTGGGTCAAAACGGCCCGAGCAACGTGCATCGACATTGCGGCAGACAAATCGGCACAATGGCCTTCCGAAACCTAAGGGCCAAGCGGAAGGGTAAGGGTAAGGGCGATACCGGAAAGGGCAGCAGTCTGACGTGGACCTAACTAGCCTTTGAGTTGATCCGAAAATCGCAAGGCGCTTTCTTTCAGGGGGGGTATCGTAAATGCACAACACAACCGCAAAAATCGCATACCTCTCAGAGGCATTCGTTGTAAAATCGACTCAAGACTTCCGATAAGTTTGAGGCTCCGCCTTTTGAGCTATTCAAATACTTTGATCGTTGGAGCGAGTGCCACTATGGCGAAACCTACGAGTTCTCTGCCGCAGAAACCCATTTCCCAGCCTCGGTCTCGGCCGATCCAAGGGTCGGTCCCCACCTTTGACCACGCCCATGAGCCGAAACAACTTATAGTGCGAAACAGTGCACCCCCGCCCTCTCGACCTTCTTCCCCGCCGTCTCCCGCCACGCCCTCAATACCGTCATCTGATGATGGGTCATGAACGTCAACGACGAGCAATGGCGCCTCGACTTCACGGTTAGTAAGTCGCTCCGATACCACGCTTACCGACGTGCGTTCTGGGATACGATCGATAGATGGTCGAAAATCATCACGATCGTGTCTGGGGCATCAGTGCTGGTGACGATCGTGGGCAAACACAACGCTTGGGCAACTGGGCTCGCGATTGTTGTGGCGATCGCTAGCGCGGCAGATGTCGTGATTGGCTTTAGCAAAAGCGCGCGCGATCACGACATGCTTTATCGGGCGTTCTCTCGGTTGGCTCAGGACATCGCCGGAACCGAAAAACCAAATGAGCAGGACATATACGCGTGGCGGCGACGTCTTCTTGAAATCGAAATGGATGAACCGTTCATCATAGATCTCTTGGAACGACGCTGCGCTGCGGAAGAGGCGCACGCTCGCGGTGTGCCCCCAGATGACGGATGGAAGCTCACCAAATGGGAGGTCCGAGTTTCACAATTTGCCGTTTGGCCGTCTGCGTTTCGGAACGAAATTCCGAACCGAGGTTAATCACTTCCCTCCAGATTTGGGATTCGGAGGAGGCGGCGCACTATTTCTAACCGCCGTCCTATGGCGCGAGGTAGCCGACTTCTCCGCCAGAACACGGCCACCCGACGAGTGGCCCTTTTGAAGCTCCCTAGCCGCGTCCGACAATTCCTTTTTCGTGGGAACTGGTACGGTCTCTTTTCCTCTTCGGGTAGGCGGTTTAGTCATCCTAGTGCTCCAACTTTGACATGTTCGCTGGTCACGGTATCGAGTCTGTTCGCGACTCGTTCTGAAGATTGCTAATTTGATACAATTTTACCCCTTTCGGCAACTCCATTGTGGCGTTGCCAACTACTTGCACGCCAAAAATGCCGGGTTCTCCTACTGCACGCGGGTCGGTTAACTGAAGTAACCCAACCGGCGCTGTCAGTGCTCCGCCAACCCAGTATCCTTATCCAACTCCTGTGCTCGTTCGCGATCCAGCGTGATGACACACCGGGCGGCCCGGAGGGTCCTGTCTCGGAATGCGTCACCGACACAAGGTAGATCACCTTCCTCCAGATTCAGTCTTCGGAGGAAGGCGGCGCGCTACTTCTAGCCGCCGTCCAATGGGGGATGACAGCCGACTTTTCCGCAAGAACACGACCCGCTGACGATTGACCTATTCACAGGTTTGGCGACCGCACATCGGGATATCAAAGATCTCGTTGATCTGGCTATTCTCGTGCGCAACCCGGGAAAAAGCAACAATACCAACTACCGCATCTAGATAAATCAATGACACAGGGTATCTGCCGCTCACGGCCACAGGCGGGGTCGATGCTGTTTTGATCCGAGATAGCAAACTCCTATGGCTCAAAATTTGGGCCAGTGTGTTCCGGAAGACCCAAGGTGAATTTTGAACAGTTTGGCTCAAACGATAGCAGGCACTGATCCAAGATATCCCTTCCAATCACCCCATCGTAGTCTGAACGCTTGTTTTTGTACGAGAGAAGCATTCGCGCGGGAAACCCTGCGCCAAAGTCAACAAAGTATAGAACGCCCGAATAGACTTTAAGGATCAACTCTTGTCCGTCTAACGTCCATCCCTTCGGTGGACAAACCAGAGGGGTCTCAACCAATCCCACCTCTGATGCGACCGTATCCCTGATATGGGTGCCGGATGCACCGGTGTCGATAAGCATAGATATTCGGGCTGACTTGCCCGACACCCCGCCGGGAGACCTTACTTCAACTTCAACGATTGGTCCGCGTGCTCTATTATAGCCCACTTCTCTGATTATCATACCCGACGCATATCCCTCTCTCATCAAGGACATATATCACGATATGTGATACCGAGAACAGTCCATCCGGAAAATTCTCAAAAGCATAGATGTGAGCGTCGTGGCATGTATTGAAGACTGCGATGAGATTGCCGTGCCTTAGCAGGGCAAACTTTTGATAATGTAATTCTAAAAATTCTTGTGCCAATCTTCGCAGAGCTGCACTGTTCATACGAAATTCTTCCAGATTGGCTGCTGTATCAATCATATTGCGGACCTTCCAATTATTACTATTTACTCTTTTGAGTGGTCCCTTGGCGTACGGTGACCATTTGACAAATGCGGGATTTGAGAAGGTAGAATTTTCGCGTGTCCATTCGAGGAGATCCCTTACGACGTTGAATCTGCACTTTGACACTATTCGTCGGTTGTAGAGCAAAAGCCGCAGCTGCCGGAGTGTCTCGCCAACCGATTTGGATCGCCTGTTGGAGCTTGACGCGGGTCTGCGATATTTTACGGGGCTCGCCGATTCGTTGAGTTCTGCGTCGAGTCGCGTGACGCGGAGCGTAAATGAGGGCGCAAGGCAGCGCGTTCGGAACCGTTCAGTACTGGATGATAGTGGTCGCATGTGGGCAAACACCGTTTGGGGGCTATTTGGCCTAGCC
Source organism: uncultured Alphaproteobacteria bacterium (assembly GCA_963834475.1). Classification (GTDB taxonomy): domain Bacteria; phylum Pseudomonadota; class Alphaproteobacteria; order Acetobacterales; family Acetobacteraceae; genus Acidisoma. The sequence goes on from CAWIBZ010000007.1 coordinate 627,014, forward strand.
GTCACGATCGCTCTTACTGCCATAACCACCCTAACGAACCCGACCGAGAAGGTCTGGTGGTTTGGGGCAGCAGCGGTTCTCCTTATTTTGTCACTGGTGGTCCTGCTTTGGCCATGGGTTAGGCGATTCTGGCAGGATAGTGAGGTCCCAATTGGCACGTTGCGCCCGGTTGTATCGGTGATTGACCTCGGCATGCGTCGCTCTGAAGGAATGATGGATGCTCAGCAGCATGTCGAAATCGAGAACCTTTCTGATCGCCTAATTGAGTTTAACGCGCACCTAGACGGATCTATCAACGGAGATCCAGTTGGGGAATGTACGTTCGATGGATTTGTTCACGCACGCAGCACCGTGAAGCTTGTAGGTAATCGCAAAATTGGGATGCCTATTCCAACCTTCCAAGGTGGTGATCATCCCATAATCGAAGGAATTCTTCGCTATAGGCTAAGCTATAGATCTGTTGGTCAAAGATCCTTCAAGCGGGCGACAAGCAGGACGGCAGTATGTCGGCTCTTCGGGCCGCTGGTGCAGAAGCCCATTGGATCACGTGAGAAAATCCCCACGACAGCTCTATATCGAGATCAGATGGAACGTTAATTGGCTGGACCCTTCATGCAGCAGGTACTTCTTTTCGGTTTGCCCACTGAAACTTGGGCGATTTGTGGTGCGACAATCATCGGTCCGATAGCGGCCGTTTTTATCACGCGATGGCGGGACAAAGTCACACAAGTTCGGGAACGGCGCATTTGGGTGTTTCGCACGTTGTTGGCAACGCGGAAGCGCGCGATCACGATCGAGCACGTCACTGCGATAAACCTCATAGAATTCGATTTTTACGGGGTGAGGCCAGTTGAGACCGCTTGGCGCTCTTACATTGAGTACCCTAAACTCTGGTCCATCCGGTCGTCTGATGACACCCGAGGAAAATACAATTTTTGAGAATCGCCGCACCGATTTGCTCGCAAAGCTCCTTTATGCAATTGCAGGCTTCCTTGGCTACTCAATGAGTGAGATTGATCTCAAGAACGGGGGCTACGCTCCTATCGGATGGAAGTCTCAGGACGATCGTCTCGCGGCAATCCACACCTTCGCTGAGAATGTGGCTCGCGGCAGAGGCGCGCTTCCAGTCTTTGCCGTTCAAAATCCCCCGACCGGTGGGTTTTCGGGAAGGGCAGACGCTCTGCCAGACAAACAATGAGCGCTTCAGAACAATAAGATATAATTAATCGGAGGTGGATCAAGAAATTGATTAAAGTGTCGCTCGTCAACCGCAGTCAGACGCGCCTGCATTCGCCGTCACGCGGTTCCCGGCGGAGGTTACAGCTCTTTGGCTACCCCTGATGCGCTCTGATCCGAGCCATTTCGGTCGGCTTGGATGTGTATTGGTTGCAATACCGAACCAAAATGGCTATCCTAAGTTCATGCAAGCATTGACCGAGCCCGATGAGTGATGCGTCACAATATCACCTCCAAGAGCGGATCATTGATCTGGTCAGATCGGACAAGATCGATATCTCTCTGCGCCAGCTCGCGATACTTCTGATCTGCCAAACGGTGAATTTCGACAGCAGAGTTCGGTCAATTGCAGCTAGGCTCCAGATCCCGAAACCCTCAGTATCACGCGCCGCCGATCGGTTATCAGAAATGGGATTGCTTAGAAGAATCCCCGACCCCGAAGATGGCCGTAGCGTTCTGCTGGTCACAACGAAGCAAGGTCTTTTGCTCTGCACGCAGATTTTGTCGCCAATGGATCTTGATCATCGGGAGCAAACGCAATCAAAGAATTCCGAGAATGCGTCGGGCCTTACTCGATACCGGCTGGCGGATTCAATCCCGAGCATGAAGTAAGCGCTTTCGAAGCCCCGCAGGGTTCTGATTTCGGAGGTCAGAAGCCTAGGCTGCCACGAAAATACAGAGCTTCCCCAGTCAAGAAGCTACGTCGCACATCTGAACTGCCCTCAGCGGCTTTCGTGCGACTTCGACCTGCCCTATGCAGTGCCGCCCTACGACTTCTGTTGAAAGCCTCAGATCCCCTCCTTTGGAAGGGGGGGGTGACTAAATAGACCAAGGGGCTAGACTAGCTTTTGTTCAGGCCTAATTAGATTCTTTCTGGCTCCAGCACTGGGAGGGACCATGCGGGATAAAGATGTTAGGGCGGAAGTCCTTCGGCAGCTGGCCTTGGAGCATGACGGCGATGCCGAAACGCGGATCGTCGAAGAGATGGGTATCTGGGCCGGGTCCGTCAGGATTGATGTCGCCGTGATAAACGGTGAGCTGTGTGGATATGAACTGAAGAGCGAGCGCGACACCTTAGCACGGCTACCATTTCAGGTTGAAATCTATGGCAAGGTTTTCGACAAGCTCGTACTAGTCGCTGGCTCGCGCCATGTCGCGAAGGCGATCACTTATATTCCGGAATGGTGGGGCGTGAAAGCTGCCACTCAACATGGCGACGTCCTAGAACTCTCCACGCTCCGTGCCCCAGAGACAAATCCCGCGCCCGATCCGACGATCATTGCTCAGCTGCTCTGGAAAGAGGAGGCGCTCCAGATTTTAGAGCGCCTCAACATGGCAAAAGGAATGCGGAGCAAGAGACTTAAATTTATACACGAGAAGCTTGCGAGCGACCTCTCAATAACTGACCTCTGCCTACATGTCAGAACGGCATTGAAAGCTCGCCAGAACTGGCTAGGGCAAACTGTGTCGCACCCACTCAAGGTGCCGGTTAACGCTAATTGTGACCCAATTCTCTAAGCCGGCTGGTCTTTCACCTCCTCTAGAAATATTGTCTATTTTTGAGTTTGCCCAGCACCACGGCAACGCATTGCGCTGCGGATAGGCCACGATGTCGTGAGCATGTCCTATAAGTTGCTGGTCCATATCGACCGCGTGTGCGCCTTTGGTCCGGACCCCACGGCATATCAAAAAGTGGCCGTCGATGGTGTACTTTGCGTTGATTGGGAAGCCCCATGCAATTCCTTCTGGAGGAGGAATCGTCGGAACTGTCGCGTAGTCTCCGTAATCAAGTCGATAGCTCAAGGGTAGGTTGTGCAACCTCTGCCAGAAAACCCATTCTGTTCTGGGAATTGTAAACTGTCCTGCCGCAATACCAGTAAAGTTCTCCGGCATTGAGCTTCCAGCGATGGTAACTGATCGCCACGAGGCGGCAGCATGTAGGTTGACGATGGCTTGATCTAGGTAGGTGCCAATCTGCTTTGTTAGCTCTACGCTTGATCCGAGATCAAGCACAAGGTCAATACTGCCGAATGGTATTGGAAGAGTGGAAGCCCAGCTTGAGGCAGACGAGAATTCTTGGAGGTCTACTCGGAGCGCCATTCCGAACCCTGTCATCTGGTGAGCAAGCACAGCAGCACTCTGATATGGCGACGGTGCACTTAGCTTTGTTGCAGGGATGATTTGCAACCCAAAGGGTATTGAAGCTCTCACAATATCGAGAAGGGGGTGGGCTCCAGAGGAGTTGACGGGCACCGCAGAAGCATCAAGGCAGATAGGAGCGTTGCCCCACGTTGCATCAAGTGTTTCAACAAAGACTGTGTCGCGAGGAACAGCTGCGCGTTTTTTTGTGGCTTTGCGATCGACATAGCGGTCGGCACCCAAGATTATAAATGGAACTACGTTAGAGCGAGCTGCGGTCTGGGACAGCGCTGATCGTTCCCCGCGTTTCCAATGCAAAATTGGTCGATATTTGTACATTCTAAGATGTCTCTGAAGATTGGAAATTTTTAAAGCACGCAAGCCCGACTGCTAGTTAGGCGTTCCAATAAAGTTCGTCTAGAAATATTGAGTGCTAGCCACGAGACGAAGTTGTTGTTATATGAACACACCAAATCTTTGATTGTTCAGTCGTCGCTCACGTTAGGCTAGGACGGTCAGTGCTATAGCGCAATGGGGTAGGATTGTCGTATGTGCGATCGAATCGTTTCGATTTATTTGATTTTCTTTGAGCCCAGCGGAAACCGTGTGTAATCCACGATAGGCCTATGTCGCAAAAATAAGGTCAGCGCAGCATTTTGTTGGTCGCAACAGAACGAGGCCATAGGGTCTGCGACGACATATTGTCGCTAGCAGCTGGTCCTGATAAGGATCAAACCCAATCTAGGAAACCGGAGAATGCTTCTGACTCTAGTTAATACCGCCGGGTTGATTCAGTCCCGAGCGTAAATAGGCGTTTCGCACTCCCTGAGAGTGCCGATCTCAGAGGTCGCGAGCGTTCGGCGCCCAACCTCGCGAACGGTAAGCGTCGGCCATTCGTTGCAAATGACATGAGCTGCTATCGCGGGCACTCGGGCAGGCTCAATAGATTGTTGGGCGCATAGCCATCTGTCGTTGTCTTCAGGTACGGGCGCCCTTCGTGAAGGGCCACGACAACCGATACCTCACGGTTCTTCACATCTACAAAGAAATCGTAAGTGCCATCTAGGATGGCCGTGATGGCCTGACTTTCAATCAGGTACCAGTATGGGTACGTCGACCCCGAAGGGCTGCGCCCTCCCATGCCCTCAATGCGTTCGTGGGGATTGTGCCTTTCCCTCTTCCTGATGCAAAGCACCTGTACTCTTTGCGACATCGTTACCTCCCGCTTAGGACAGGAAACATACCTCACGATTCCGTCATATCGATGACTTCTTTTGGGTTCTGCCATCCCTTTTTTGGCGGGGCAACTCACTTGGGGTAAAAGATATGATTGATAAAAACGAGAAACGTTTTTTGGAAGCGATTGTTGCTAAATAGCTACATGAAACTCATCGAAGTGCTCGCCCCATCATCAATCTATTTCATCGCTGCCAATGCCCAGCTGGGCCAAGCTGCCACGAGGGAGGATCTCAAAATCTTGCCAGATGGCCGGTACCACCTGACAGAGGCAGCGCTTGAGAGATTCCGACCAGATAGCTGTTTCCCAAGGGCCAGCTCCATCCTGTTGGCCCAATCACGAGAAGACCTTCGCGCCCTCAACCAGCGGGCGGGACTCCTGTACCAAACGGTGTCGCTTGGGGTGATCCAATGGAGCGACGCCCAGTGGGTCCAGAAGATCCGAGAAGCCATGGAACTCCCCATTGAGGAGCGCCCCTCCTGCGAGGAATGGGCCAGAGCCTACTGGGCCGGCACGGCATGCCCGATCGGGACGCCGCTCTGGGAGGGACGGACACAAGCCGTTCAGATTATCCGGGCCGCACACTGAGGTGGCTGGGGGTTCTCGATCTTGGATCTCCCACCCGGCTCAAGACCATCGGTTATCGGCGCCCTCCATCCAAGCCGAGGGCCAAACGGGGATTCGTCTGAAGGCAGTGCGCCCTTGCACGTTGTATTTGGTCGGAATCTCACCCAGCAGAAACTCCTCCAGCGACGGCGCCTCGTAGGCGCGTTTAACCTTGATCACGATGGCGTTGTAGATCCAATCATCTCCCCAGTGAGGCGGCCGGTGCCGAAGCTTGGCCCTGATCCGTGCGCCGATCGAGGATTTGACCGAGGCCTTCCCGAGATAGAGGGGGATAAAGAGTGGGTCGGAGAGGATGTAGACGCCCGGGCCGGTCAGATCGGTCGAGGCCTCCAGTCTCCAAATCGGATGGCACTCGGTTCTGAATGGCGGAGCCAAGGGGCTGCGGCTATCGGCACAGTAGCGGCGCACAATGTCGCGAACCCGCCCGAGTTCTGACGGGCTGCAAGTCGGTAGGCTCAAAGCGTGGACCTCGTGCACGATACACAGAACACCACGACGTTGACCCAGAACCCCCAGCGAGCCTCTCAGGCGAAGGCAATATTCAAAAATTGCATATTTGTGCTGAATTTCAAGATCGATTCGGTTCGAAGCCAGAGCCATCAACAGGCTCTTCTACACCCCATGGTCGGCCATGTTGAGTAATATAGTCGAATTGGTAAACTTGTTTATAAGGTCGTGTGCTTCCTGAGAAGCGAGACTGTGGTCTTCATTCGACCTGTTTTTGACAAGGGAAAATGGTGCCAATAGCGCTGAACACCAACATTACACTCCGTCCGGCCGAAAGGGCTGACGAGGAGTTCCTTCTGAACCTTCGAATAGCGACGATGACTGAGCATCTGAAGCGTGTAGGAAGCGAGCTGAGCACGGAACAACACACTGAACGCCTGCGCGATCGTTATCAGGATGCGAGTGTCATTTGCTTAGATGACACTCCTATTGGTTTGTTCAAGGCTTTCAGAGAAAAGTCGACATGGGTAATCGGCCAGTTTCAGATTGCACCCGAATATCAAAATAAGGGGATTGGTTCATATTTGCTAAGGACTTTTCTTTCGCAAGCCCAAAAGGAGAACGTTCCCGTTCAGCTGAGTGTTCTGCGAGGAAATCCAGCGCGACGGCTCTACGAGAGCCTAGGTTTTCGGCCTATATCGAAGGAAGCCGACATCATAACGCTGATGTGGAATCCAGAGATGAAGGACAAGTGCCCCTAACAGCTATCAAAGGGCACCGCTTCCAAGGAAATATCACTTCGGGCCGACCTCTGCGTTCAGCCACCAGCCGATCCGTCATAGACGGCACCAGCTTGACCAATTAACGTCACTCCCGCCCTTGAGCGAGCGAGTAGTGTGGAAGCCTTCAGAATCAGATCTTTAGCGGTGGAAGACGGTGAAATCGCGGGGGAAATATTCTTCGATGCCGTTCATCGGGGCGCTGCGGAGCATTACACGCCTGAGGAGAGGCTAGCGTGGGCGGGAGCTTCCCCAAATCCATCTGGGTGGAGAGAGAGGTTCGTCGGTGTTGATGGATTCATTGCCGAGCTGGATGGAACTCCCGCAGGGTTCATGACCATCGACCCAGAGGGCTATATCGATCTCGCCTTTGTGCGCTCGGATGCTGCCGGTAAGGGAATTGGGTGGCGATTGTATCTGGCTATTGAGGAACGTGCCAAGCAGCTAGGCATTGTCCGATTGACGACCGAAGCGAGCAAGAAAGCCAAGCCCTTTTTTGAGCGGCAGGGATGGACCGTAGAGCACGAACAGGTTGTTCGTAAGCACAATGTGGAGTTGACGAACTTCAAAATGTCCAAGCAATTAATTTATATGCGATAGCCTCCTCATCCTCCCTCGGATGGCAGTCGTTTATGAGTTCACGGGCTAGATCGAGATCTCTTCCGGAAGACGCCTTGCGACCTCTGCGAAGAGCTTGGCCGGGTCAACCCCGAGTGCTCTCGCGATTGCGATAAACTCCAAAACGTCTACCCGACGCTCACCACGCTCGATATTTGATATGAAACTCTGCGGTTTCTGAAGCCGCCCGGCCACGTCGATCTCAACTCAGCCCGCTCGACTTCCGGGCCTCGATCAGGACGTCGAGAAATGCCTTGTGGGCCTCGCTAAATACCGACTTCGCCATAAGGGTCTGGGCTCAAGTACGTCCTCTGTGCTATATCCTAAGATAGAATATTCAATTTTCGGATAAATTTGGAGGAGGCGATGCAGGTCGATGTAGATGCCGACCTATTAGCCGATGCCCAGAGGGTCAGCGGCATGCCGACCCCGGAGGCGACCATCCGCTATGCCCTCCAGAAATTCCTCGATGATGCTAGACGGCAGGCGCTGGCCGATCTCTGGGGTATCGGATGGGACGCCGGTATATCGCTTGACGAAATCCGTCGCACACCACGATCAGTTTGACGACGAGGGTAGAAAGCCTTGTCGTTCAGCTCCCCGCTGCTTCTGGGGCGTGAGGTGCCTAGCGCAATTTTTCTCACGACATGACAGCGATTTGCTGACGGGTTTTGTTCAGTCGCGGTGAGACCGGCGCCCAAATCGAACGCGTCCTATACCAACACGCGACAGATCGCATTAGCCTAACGAATAGGGCGGGTTATGCCGTTCCTCTAGCGAATAATAAATAGGGCGTAGCTTTGACGGAAGCGTGATGTCGTTAACTTGTATCTCAGAGACTTTTTTACATGGAAATCTTGGCGATCCTATTGCTGGTGAAACGGTCAAACGCTAAAACCTTAAAGATATTCACTAAAACGTTCAGCTAGTCGGGTCCATATCGAAGTCGATCGGTCAGGAACAATTCCTAAAGGGGAGGACCAAATGAGCGGTTCGACAACACCCAGCGTGGTTCCCACCAACAATTCCGACGCCAACGGGGCTGCGCAGCTGTTTAGCGACATTGTTAACTATAACGTCTTCAATGGGAGTGGCGAAACAACAAGCACTGGTCCGGTGGTCATCGGCACAACTGGTGGTTCAGTGACTGTTTCGGGAGCTTCGATTATTAATGACGCGTCCGCTGGCGGTAACTCGATCACGACGACTACCCCTACAGCGGTTTTAGCTTCTGCAAATGACACGATTTCGGCAGCAAGTTCCGCGACAACAGTGTTTGGCTCAAGCTCCGGGCAGACGACATTTTCCTTGGGTGGCAATGACAACTCGGTTACCGGTGGGTCTGGCTCGATTGTTGGAACGGTCTCAGGCGGCAATAGCACGCTTGTTGGCGGAACGGGCGTCAGTCTTTTCACCGTAACTGGATCGAACAACCTTGCGGTTGCTGGGCCGAGCGGCACAACCGGCGTCAATTTGTCCCACTCGACCGGCCCTGAGACACTTGCGACCAATCCACTTGGCAATTCCGGTACTCTTGTCGGAATTTTGGGAAGTGGTGCGGATACCGTTGTCGGCGGGAGTGGCCATTCGACCATCACTGCAGGATCGGGTCAGGACGCATTCATCTTCGTCAACGGACATGCCGGTGGGTCCGAAACCATCATTGGCTTTAATTCCAAAGACAACTTGGGGTTCGCCGGATATGGCTATTCTGGCTCCAATGTTCCAACAGAGAGTGTCACCCTTGCCGGAGACCAAATGAAACTCAATGATGGAACCACTGTTCTCTTCGCGGGACTGTATCACAAGATCTTCTAACTGATGGTTCAGTTGCCGACACCGGACCGGCGGGAATCGATGGAATGGCTCACAGCACTAGATAAATTTCCTTACGTCAAAATAAACGATGTCCTGAATACGAATTTTTCCCTTGGCTAATCCCAACGTCTCGGCTGCGGTCTTCCCAGTGTTGGCATTTACCCAAACGTAGTTGTGCCACACTCGGAAGATCGTGAGGTACTTCTCCAGCATCTCGGGGTCATAGGGCGCGTAGATTTGCCAAGACCGTCTTGCGCGCCGAACTGAAGTTACCGGTCGTTCAAAGGCAGCCAGCCGTCGTCTGATTCGATTGAAGATCATGTCGACGGGCCACAGCGTCCCTAGCAACAGGAGATTGGCGACATGCGCGTCGCCGTAATCGTCCATGTCCGTGACGAAACGCCACTGCTTGACCGGCTCGGCCATGTCGGGGAAGGGATGAGGCACCCAGCGATCCTGAAGCCGAAACTTCTCCTCGGGACTCAGAGCCCGCATCTCCCGAATCGTCTCGGTCAGAATTTGAGACCGAGCCTCTCCGTCCGACAAACCCGGAAACCGAGCCCTCTGGCTCCGGAACCACTTAGCGGCCTCTCGATGGTATCGGCGCCGGTCGTCGATTGTCATGTCCTTCTGGATCTGGACCTGAATGATGTCGGCGCTCCGATCCCGAACCCTTTCGACAAATGCCCCCATGGCGGCATGGAGCAAACCGGCATCCTGATCGATGAAGAAGCGGACCTTCTCGGCGCTTCGGAACAGGCGCCGGAGATGCCAGAAATGGCCATGCATAAGGTAGTCGGCATGAACCTGCGCGCCGCTCGGAGGTAGCTGTTGCCCCTCGGAGATCAGTTCTGGGGCATCAAGGTCATCGCGGGTCGCGACCTTTCCGTTCTTAGCTTTCCGGGATGCCTGAAGGGATCTCGTATAGTCGGCATTCGTCCAGATGCGGGCATAGCGCCGGAGAGCCGCCGGCCCATTGGTATCGGGGCGAGTCGCAATCTCCTTCTCCACGGCATCCGGATCGACACTAGGGTCGAAATTCGGCGTGAGGCCGAAGACGTATTGGGACACGCTATCGACCGTCGCGATTGCGGTTAGTTGAATGCTCCGCCGCGAATTCCTGTCACCCCAGTTGACCAGATAATCCTGTCGGTCGGTCGCCAGATAGAGACGTTCCAGCGCCAAACCGGGCAGGTCGTTCTCCCGCGAAGCCGCAAAGGTTCGACATTGCTCGTAGAGGAAATCAATCTTCCCGTAGATGCTGGACGCCGAGAGCCCGAGGATCTCGGACATTCGCCGTATCGAGACCTTGTTGACGATCAGCGCGAAGGTCTCGGCATTGAGGTGCGGCTTCCGATGACGCCGGGTCGGCTTCCCGAGCGAGAAGGTCTTGAGGCAAGCCCGGCACTGCCACCGATCAGAGCCCGAGTGGGTCTTCCCATAACGGCGGAAGAGGGGCTTGGGGTCAGGGTGGTCGGCGCTATTCGGACAAGATGCCGAGGGGCAACGCAGCGGATGGGAGACCACGAGGTTTCCGCGCTGCCGCTCATACTCTTCCCAGACGGCCAGATTGGACTTCAGCCGAGACATCCTCTGGCAGGATTGACAAATGAGATTCGCTACCTGATTACTTTTTCCGCTTAGGCGGTAGCGATCCTGATTCGTGTTCCCGCCCTTCAGAATGGGACCGCGTCGCGGCGGTATCCCGAAGTGCTCGCACCCGGGCGTGCGACAGAAATTTACCTCAATGTGATGAATTTGCTCAGGAATCGGGCGGCTTCGACTTCCGGGAGATATCTCCGGAGCAGTCGAGGCGCCCCGACCATTTGGGAACTCTGAAGTATCTGGGTTCTTGGTCTCTTCCCCGCTAGGCAAAAAATGTCCCCTCGACCGCTACGGATGCCGCCCGGCAAGCACATCACGGAACGGTGAGGGGATCAACACCTTAATGGAACGGCTGGGGCGGCTGGCCCAGGCTTTCATTCGGATAATGGGCGCCCGCGCCGCGCAGGATGAGTTCGAACTGGTTGGGGTCCTCAAAGCCGGTGGCTCCGTAGGAAAGCGTGAGGCCCGCCTCCCCAACCAGCCGGTCCCGGTAGGATTGCGGCGCCGGCACGCCGCCGATCGTTGTCGAACCGAAGGTGAACCGCGTGAGATCGAGGCTCGGCTCCAGCGTCAGCCGGGTGAGCGGCGTCACGGCGCCGAGGCGCAGCGCATCGACGGTGTAGGGCAAAGGCGTGTCGTATTCCGCGGCATCCAGCCCGTTGTCATTCTCGTGCAAGGCGAGATGGGCGACGGCGGCCGTGACCTTGCAATCGGAGACATCGAAGGTGCCGCCCAGGGCTGCCGTCCAGTCGGTATAGGACTGGTCCGGCGCCTGGACGAAGTGCTCGCTGTCGGCGCTCGCCACGGCGCCGATGCTGGAGCCCCCGTCAATGGACTGGAGGGTGAGCGAGGGTGCGGTGGACAGAATCCAGCTCGGGCGCTGGCCCGCCAGGATCGCGCTGTCATAGCTCACGCCCTCTGTCACCTCCGGGTGCAAAAGCTCGGCCCCGAGCGGGATGTTCTGCCAGGCCGTATCCGTCTGGATGCGCGAGGTGACGGAAACGCCGCGCTCCGTGTCGAAGCCCGGCACGTCCGCGGGATAGGCGTCGTCAAGAAGCTGCGCCTTCGCCGGGCGCACAGCGGCACAGGCCCCGGCGAGGAGCAGGAGCGCGAGCGGAAGCCCAGCCGGTGGCGAGCGGCGGTGGCGCAAGGCGATGTCCGGTCAATAAAACCTCAGCGCAGTCTGGCCATTTCATTTCGCTTTCGATATTACTTGATTTACGACCGAAGGCAACTGGCGCAGGCGGGATCTCGATCGCGGCAAGACGCTCGGTGTGCTGCTCGTGGTGCTGGGCCATATCGTCGCGCGCCAGGACCCGGCGGGTTCCGGTTGGGGCGCTGCCTGGTACCAGCCGCTGCGTGCCGCGCTCTACAGCTTCCACATTCCCTTTCTGTTTTTCCTGAGCGGCTATGCCGCGTCGTGGTCCGGCGCCGTCGCCGTGACGGGCGACGCTTACCGCGCTCTCCTCGGCCGGCGGGCGCGGCGCTGGCTGGTGCCCGCCCTGCTCTTCGGGATTGCCGTAACCTACGGCAAATGGCTCCTGGCCGGCCATGTGCCGGTCGACCATGCGCCGGACAATCTCGGCGCCGGACTGGTTGCCTTGATCTGGCAAACGGATGAAAGCCCGGCGCAATCGGTCTGGTATCTTATCGTCCTCTTCGCCTATGCGGCGGCAGTGCCGCCCTTGCGGCAGCTTGGCGGAGGGCGGAGCCTGCCGCTCCTCATCATTTCGCTGCTGCTCATGCCCCTGCCCTTGCCGCAACTGCTTTACGCAGATCGTTTTCTGATCAACCTGCCCTTCTATCTTGCAGGCATCGTCGCGGCGGAGGCCGACTGCGACTGGTGCCGGTTTCTGGACCGGTCACGGCGCGGGCTGCTGCTGCTCTTCCTGTGCGTGCTGCCCTTGCTCATGCTGCGCGCCCCAGCCTGGCCGCGCCCGGTGAGCCTCCTCGCCGGCAGCGCCGTCGCCATTCCGGCCTTGCACGCGCTGGTGCGCGGGCTCTGGCTGCCGGCGCTGTCGCTGCTTGACAGGCTGGCACCCTTCGCCTTCGCAATCTACCTGCTCAACACGGTCTTCATCGGTCTGGCCAAGGCCCTGTTGCTGCAGATCCTGCCATGGACGGCTGCGAGCTTTCCCGTCTTCGCCCCCCTGCTGTGGCTTGCCGGCGTCATCGGCCCGGTCACGGCGCAGTGGCTCGGCGCGGAGCTGCGCCTCGCGCCGGAGCCTCAGCGTCGCGCATAGGCCGCATAGGGGCGCGCCGCGATTTCCGCCTCCGGAAAGCCGCGCAGCGCCCGCGCTTTGGGCTCCAGCTGCGTCAGCACCACCGCCATGCCGCGCCCGGAGGGTGGCTTGAGCAGGCTGCGCGCATGCGCCGCCAGCCGCCGCGGGGTGTGCCGCCAGCGCAGGCAGAAGAGCGTCGCATCGGCCGATTTGCCGAGCGCCAGCGCATCCGCGCTCGCCAGAGCCGGCGGCGCATCGAGGATGATGAGGTCGAAGTCGCGCCGCCAGCCCTGCCGCGCGATGAGCCCGGGCAGCCCGCCCACGCCGCGATGGCGCCCGCCATCGCCCGTGGGCAGGAAGGCGAGGCCGGACGCGTCCTCCTGCAGGGCGAGCCGGCCGCTCTCCCCCGCCCGGTCGAGGCCGCAGAGTTCGGCGATGCCCGCCGCTGTCTCGGCACCCATCATGCGGCTGAGATTGGGCCGGGCAAGATCGCAATCGATCAAAAGCACCCGCTCCCCCTGCTGCGCCGCGCGGCGGGCCAGCGCCAGGGCGAGTGTTGATTTGCCCTCGCCCGGCCGGCTTGAGGTGACGACAAGAACGCGCGGATCGCCGAGCGCCACGCGCAGACGGGCGCGGAGCAGGTCGATCTGCCGGGCGCCCTGGCTTGCCTCCGCGGCAAGCGCCGTGGCGAGTTCACCCCCTGTCCGCCCGCGGCCGCGCAGGCGCGGAATCGCACCCACCACGGGCAGATGCAGCGCCTCCCGCACTCGCTTTCTGTGCGCAGGGTGAGACCGGCCGTCTCCCGCGCCCAGGCCAGGAGTTCCGCCGAGCGCAGCACCGGCCAGCCCTGCCGCCGCGAGCAGCAGCAGGGTCTTGGGCGAGGACGGCGAGACCGGCGCCTCCGCGCGGGAGAGGATGCGCGCGTCCGGCGTCTGGATCGCCGCCTGCTGCGCCGTCTGGTCGATCTGCGCGAGCAGGGACTGCAGCGACGAGCGGGTTGCATCGGCATCCTGCTGCATGGCGGCGAGCGGGGCTTCCGCCTCGGCCTCCGCCGCCCCCTCGGCCTTCAGGTACAGCAAGGCTTTGCCTGATGGTCGCGAGCCGCGCCGCCGCGGCATCGGCATTGCCCGTGGCCCCGGCCTGCACGGCGGCCAGCTCCGCTCCGGTGGCCGATTGCAAGCTTGTCAGTTGCTTCTCCAGGGCGCGCACCTCCGGATGGTTGGGGCCGAGATGGGTGCGCGCCGCATCCAGCTGCGCCTCCACCTGCGCCTCCGCCAGGCGCATGGAGACGACGTTCTGCGCGATGCCCGCGGCCGATTTGCCGCCCGACGCCACGCTTTGCGCCGCCGCGGCACCGGCCAGATCATTCTCGGCCCGTATCAGGACCTCGCCCAGGGCAGACATCTCCTCGGTGCCGATGCGGGCCTGCACACCCTGGGTCAGGCCGTGCTGCGCACGGTAGCGGGCAAGCGCCGCCTGCTGCTCCAGCACCTTGGCCTGGAGCGCCGCGGCGCGGTTCTTCATCCAGGCATCGGCCGCATCGAGCGCCGCCGTTTTCATGGTGAGCTGGTCGGCGCGATAAAGATCCATGATGCGGTTGACCGCATCCGCTGCCACATCCGGATCGCGCGCCGTGAAGGAGACCGCGAAAACGCGGGACGCATCGACGGGTGTCACGGCCGTTGCCTTCATCGCCGCGGCATCGACGGCGCGTATTTGTTCTGACACCGAAAGTTCAGGCCGTGCGCGGAACCCGGGCTGGCGTGCCAGGTCAAGTGCGACCGCCATGCGATGCGCGATCGACTGGCTGGAGAGGATTGCCTCCTGGCTTGCCACCACCGTGTCGGTCGTCGGATCGGTTTTCAGGATGCTTTGCAGCACGTCGGGCGAGTAGCCGGCCGGGTCGTAGATCACGGTTCCGGTTGCGGTATAGAGGGGCGGTATGCGGCTGACGGCGATGGCCGCGACTGCGGGCACGAGGATGACCGGCAGGAGGATGGCCCAGAGCTGGCGGGACAATACGCCGAGCAGCTGGTCAAGCCCGGAGGGGCCCGCCGCCGTTCCGCTGACCGTCTCTGGCTGATCCGCCCAGCCGCGCCCGAGATAGAGACGCCCTTCCGCGTCGTCCAACACCGCGCTTCTCCTCATTCCAAATTAAGAATGATATCGAAACATATACCAAACGCGCGGGTTTTGTTAATAGTTCGATATGAAATAAAGAGACGGTCATGACGAATATTCCGGCTGGGTTGACCGGTATCGGCGTTCTGTACCTGGCGGCCGCGATGCTGACGGCCTGCGCGCCCCCGGGCAGCCATCTGCCGCCGCTGCCGCCGCCCAAGGAGACGGGCACCTATCACCTCGGCCCGGGCGACCGGGTGCGTGTCATCGTCTATGGGGACAAGGAACTCTCCGATGTCTTTTCCATCGGCGATGACGGCATGATCTCCCTGCCGCTCGCCGGCGAGGTTCGGGCCCGCGGCCTGACGGCCAATGCCCTGGCGGACGCCATCGCCGGGCAGTTGACCAAGCGCGGCATGATGCAGGACCCGTCAGTCGCGGTCGAGGTCGCGAGCTATCGCCCGATCTTCATTCTGGGCGAGGTCGCCCGGCCGGGCCAATACCCCTATGAGCCTGACATGACCGTCATTGCCGCGGTGTCGCTGGCCGGCGGCTATACCTATCGTGCGGTCAAAAGCTACGAAGCCGTGGTGCGAACCCAGGGCCATGACACGGAACAGGGCCTGACGAAGCCGGAGGACCGCCTGGCCCCGGGCGATGTCGTAACGATTTTTGACCGGGTGTTCTGATGCGCCTGAGCCTGGGCGACGGCCGGCGCCCGCGGCGCGCCCAGGCCATTGACGGTCATTCCCCGGCCCGCCCCGTTCCACCCCGCCCGGCAGCCCGCGTCAGTGCCCCGCGTCCATGTCGGTGGTGCTGAAGCAATCGGCGTGCGGATTGTCAGGCGCCGGGAAGACACAGTTCCGCCCCAGGCTTTTGGCGTGATAAAGCGCTTCATCCGCCTGCTTCAGCCAGGCGTTCATCGTCATGCCTTCTCTTGCCCATAAAGCCACGCCGGCGGAGACGGAGATCACCCCGATGGGGCTTGCCGCGTGCGGCAGCGCCAGGGCCGCGACCGCCGCGCGCAGGCGCTCGGCAGCCCGGCAACCGTCGCGCAAGGATTGCGTCGGCAGGATAATGAGAAACTCCTCGCCGCCGAAGCGGTAGCCACGCGCGCCCGGGCGCATGGTCTCGCGCAAGGCATCCGCGGCCGCCCGCAGCACCTGGTCGCCGGCGAAATGCCCGTACGCTGTCGTCTTAGCCTTGAAACAATCGACATCGACCATGATGGCGCAGAAGCTGCCCGGCTCGCTCGCGCCCCAGGTCGGGAAAAGGTGAGATCCTCGCGGAGGCGGAGACGGTTGTGCAGGTTCGTCAAAGGGTCGGTGCGCGCCTGTTCGAACAACTGCGCATTGAGGTGTTCAAGCTCCACCTGCTGCACGGCGAGCTGCCGGTGCAGGGCGGTGATGCGCTGGGCCACCAGGAGACGCGCGGCCAGCTGGTCAAGATCGAGCGGCTTGACGAGATAATCATCTGCCCGGCCGCCATCCCGTTCTGGACATCGATTTTCTCGCCGGCGGAGGTAACGAAGATGAAGTAGACGTATTTTTCAACCCGGGCGGCAGCGCGGACCCGCCGGCAGAGTTCCAGCCCGTCCGCGCTTGGCATGGTCCGGTCGCTGATGACGACATCGATGTCGTTCTCCTGGAACAGCGCCCAAGCCTCCTCGACGCTGCCGGCGGAGACAACGTCGTGCGCCAGGCGGTGGACCTGGCTTTCCAAAATAAACCGCGAGGTAGCGTCGTCTTCGGCGATCAGGAGGCGCATGAAGGTGACTTGGCCTGGAGTTGCACGAGAACGTCACGAATCCGGGCAAATTCCTGCTCGGCATCGTCCAGCCGTTCCGGCACGATGCCGAGGTCCGCGGCACGCGCCGCGGTTTCGATCTCGCCGCAGAGCGCCGCGAGGCGCTGCAGGCCCAGATTCGCCGCACTGCCCCTGATCGCATGGGCGCGCTGGACGATCCCGGATGCGTCAGCCTTGGCCAGCATCTCGGCGAGATCCACGAGGCGCTGCTGCGTGTCCCGGATGAAGATATCGACGAGGCGCCGCGTGACCGCGCCTGTACCATCGTCAAGCTGGCCCAGCCGCTTGCGCAGTTCCTCGCCGGCGGAGGACAGCTCAGCCTGCGGCGCGGCCGGCTGAGGCGTCGCCGGCCGCAGGGCTGACGGCGGCTGCGCAGCCGCCGTCAGGGCGGCTTGCCGCGGGGCGGCCTCCCGCGGAGCGGCTGCCTTGCCGTTCCGGCCATAGCGGGCCATGGCATCGAACAACAGTTTCCAGTCGATCGGTTTGGTGACCGTTGCGGACACGCCGGCGCGTCTGTAGCGCTCCAGGTCTTCCGGCAGGACATTGGCCGTCAATGTCAAAATCGGCACGGCACCGCGCGGCGGCGGCAGATTGCGGATGCGCTGCGTCGCCTCGATCCCGTCCATGACCGGCATGTTCGCATCCATCAGGATCAGGTCGAAATCCTCCTGCATGGCCGCGGCCAGCGCCTCTTCTCCGTTTTCCACGGCGACGACGTGATGGCCATGGCGACCCAGCATTTCGCTGACGAGTTCCCGGTTGACCTCGACATCCTCGGCCAGGAGCACGCGCTGGGGCTGCGGCTTCGTCACCGCCGGCTTTTCCGGCTCCTCCAGGGCGCTGGCCTCGCCGCGCTCCACCGGCAACTCGAACCAGAACCGGCTGCCGATGCCGGGGAGGCTTTCCACGCCGATTGTTCCGTTCAGCGCCCCGACAATGCGCTTGCAGATAGCCAGCCCAAGCCCGCTGCCGCCGTAGCGCCGCGTGGTCGAGGAATCCACCTGGCTGAAGGCTTCGAACAGCCGCGCCTGCTTCTCCATCGAGATGCCGATGCCGGTATCGCGCACATCAATCCGGCAGCGGCCGGTGGTCTCGCCGGTCGGCTGCCAGGCCGCGGAAACGGTCACCGTGCCTTGGGGCGTGAACTTGATGGCATTGGCGACGAGATTGATGATGACCTGGCGGATCTTGGTCGGGTCACCGCGCAGCGGCGGCATGGTGCCGAGCTCAAAGTGCAGCGCGAGATGCCGCTGCGTCGCCAGCGGCGCCATCTGCGACTGCACCTGCTCGATGACGTCCGACATCCCGAAGTCAATCGCCTCAAGCTCCATCTTGCCGGCCTCAAGGCGCGAGAAGTCGAGGACGTCGTTGATAAGGGAGAGGAGGTAGCGGCCCGATGACTGGATCTGCTTCATATAGGTCCGCTGGCGGGGAGACAGATCGTCCTTGCAAAGCAAGTCCGCGACCCCGAGCACGCTGGTCAGCGGCGTGCGGATCTCATGGCTGATCACGGCCAGGAAGTCAGACTTGGCCTGGGCCGCCATCTCCACATCGCGTTGCTGTTCCTGCAGCTGCACGGTCATGCGCTGGCGCTGCTCCAGAACCGCCCCGACGGGCACCGCGATCAGCAGCATATAGATGTTGAAAATCTGTAGGTTCTGAACCTTTTCAAGCATATTGCCGCCCGCGTCATGGGCGATGAAGCCTTGGCCGGTCATCGTCTCCAGGATCGCCGCAAGGCCTATGGTCACGGAGGCCGTGGTGGCGCCGAGCAACCCGCCGTGGAATGTCGCCAGAAGCAGCAATGGCACAGCCAGGCTCACGCCGGGGATGTGGTATTTGAAATCGAAGGCAGCCACGAGGCCGACGACGAGGGCGAGAGCCAGGGTCTGGACCTCCCGGTGCGGCCTGCGCTCCCGCCACAGCCGTTTGTCGCTCCAGGCCAGGAGCAGCGGAACGGCGGTGATCAGCCCGCAGGTATCGGCACAGTACCAGGTGGTCCAGACATCGAGGAACGGCGCACCCTGGCTCAGGCGGAATATCGTCGCGCCGCCGGTCGCGGCGATGAGCGGCACAGCCAGGCAGATCGCCGCCAGTTTCGCCGTGGCCCAGATGCTCGCGGTCAAAGCCGAAGCGCCCGTAATGTCCACCAGCCAGGCGACCGACGCGATTTCGAAGATGTCACACAGGATGATCGCGAAGGCGAGGATCGGCGCACCGGTGAGGGCGAGGCCGGCATAATCGGCGCAGGCGGCCAATGCCACGAGAACCGGCCAGCTACTCCGCGGGCTGCGCAACAGGGCCGTGACGGCGAAGCCGTTCGACACCCATATCGGCGTATCCGTGCCGAAAATCGAGGTGGAGGTGTATGCCGCCAGGAAATAGGCAACCGGCAGAACAATGGCGAGCCAAAGCGGCGGCATTGTCACCGGCCAGACATTGACTCCACGGCGGGAAATGACCGTCCCCATGTTCTGTCAAGCCCTCACACCAGCGTAGCATACCCTTCCACCGGTTTATGAACCATGAATTATTGTTGCAGGCTATCAATAATTAATCTGCGGCTCTGTGCGCATGAACGAGCAAGCTCCTGGTCCGAGTCCGACACTCGCATCCCGATTGCGGCGGGCGCTCAAGCAAATGTCGGAATCAAAGGATCATTAGTAACTCTATGACTGTAGCGGAGCTTTTGAATTTGACGTTCGAGAGCGCGTTTGTGCCAGGCGGGACTCGAACGTCAAAGTCACTCCACCGGGCGACCCGCAAGGCCGGACGGCACGATGATCTTGGAGAAGGCGATCCGATTGTGCCCGCTGCCGGATGACGTAACCTCACCCGGGCGCGTTCCCATGACAACAATGCGGTGTCCACCGCCCGGGCAGCCGGGATGCAAAGTCTACCGCTGCGCTTGCCTTGGCGGGCTGTCGTCGTGGCCCGATCGCGGCCGAAGGGGCGGCGCTGCCGGTGCCTGCGCAAAAGAGATGCGCCAGGCCGGCCAGTGCCTGGCCAAAGCGGAGGGGCCTCTAGCTCGCGTGGCCCTCTGTGACGGCGGTCTTGATGGTCTGGCGGATGGAGGCATCGGGTGCCTCTTCCCCGGCCGGTGTCGGGAAGGCATCTTCCCAGCCGCCGCCGAGTGCGAGGTAGAGGGAGACCAGATCGGTGGAGACCGCCGCCGTGCTGTCCTCATATTGCCGCGCGCTGGTGAGCACGTTCTGCTGCGCGGTCAGCACGTCGAGATAGGTCGCGATGCCTTCGGTGTAGCGCTCCTGGGCCAGCGCAAAGGCCTTCTGGTCGGCATCGACCGCACGGGCGAGCAGCGCACGGCGCTGCTGCTCCTTCTCGTAATCCGTGAGCGCGTTATCAACATCGGAAAAGGCCTGCAGCACCGCCTTGTCATAGGCAATGACCGCCTCCTTCTGCTGCTCCTTGCGCAGATGCAGCGTTTCGATGAGCTTGCCGCCCTGGAAGATCGGGACGGAGACCATGCCGCCCAGAATGTAGGTGCGGGCGGCAGCAGTGAAGATATCCTGCGCCTGGCTGGTCTGGATCGCGAAAAGGCCGAGCAGGTCGAAACTCGGGAAGAAGCCCGCGACCGCCACGCCGATATTGGCCGTCGCCTCATGCAGCTTCGCTTCCGCCTCCATGATGTCCGGCCGGCGGCGCAGAAGCTCCGACGGCAGGCCGACGGGCACGACGGCCGGTGTCGGCGGCACGGCTTGTGGCGTTTCCAGCTCCGCCTGCAGGGCGCGCGGCGGCTCGGCGAGCAGCAGGCTGAGGGCATTGATGTATTGCGCAACCACCTGCTGCGCCGTCGGCACGGTCGCCTCGGTCGTCGTGAGCTGCGCCAGCTCCTGCGCCACATCGAGCTGGTCGGTGAGGCCCGCCGCGGCGCGCTGCTGCGTCAGGTTGAGCAGGTTCCGGGCGGTATGCACATTGTCGAGCGCGATCTTGAGCTGCATCTGCGCATTGCGCAGCTGCACGTAATCGCGCGCGACCTCCGCCATCATCTGGATGACGGTGCCGCGGCGGTCGATTTCCTGCGCCTCGATCGCCGCATTGCCCGCTTCCACCTCGCGCCGGACCTTGCCCCAGATGTCGAGCGTCCAGGTCGCGTCGAAGCCGTATTGGTAGAAGCCGATGACGCCGGGGCTGCCCGACCCGCCGCTGGGCTGGCCGAACACCAGATTGCTGGGGCTCGGCTTGATCGCGGCGCCCGTGACATTGCCGCCGACCGTGGGGAAGAAGGCCGAGGCGGTGATGCCGGCACTGGCGCGGGCCTCGGCCACCCGCACGGTCGCGGTGAGAACGTCGAGGTTCTGGGCGACGGCGCGCCTTTCCAGCGAATCGAGCTCCGGGTCGTTGAAGCTCTGCCACCATTCGACTTGAATAGGCGCGAGTTCGGGCTGGCTCGCCGCGGTGCCGGGCGGCCGGCCGGCCAGGAAGGAGGGCGGGTCATAGGGCGGCGTGGGGCGCTTGAAATCGGGTCCGACGGTGCAGCCGGCGAGGCCGAGACCAACGATCGTCGAGACGACCGGCCGCACGAGAATCGCCCGTGTCTTGCGAAGGGCTGGTCTCATCTCTTGGGCCAACAGCGCCGCTCCTGCCTTTTTGCTTTGACCGAACGGTTCGGTTAGCGACTTGTATGATAGAAAGGGTGCCGCCATTGTCAAACCTGTGTGCAGGGTGAAAGACGTGGTGGAACCGAGTAACAGCCATAACGCAGAGACAACGTGCGGCATGGAGGGTGCGGGCGATGCCCTCTCGCCGGAGCGGCGGCGCGCAATTCTTGACGGGGCGGGGCGAACCTTTGCCGCCCACGGCTATGATGGTGCCAGCATGGCAGACATTGCGCGCGAGGTCGGGGTCTCAAAAGGCACGCTCTACAACTATTTCCCGAACAAGGCCGCCCTGTTCAGTGGCTTCATTTCCACCGGCTGCGACGAGACGCTGAAACATATCTTTGATATCGCGCCGTCCGAAAATCATCCCGAGGAAACCCTTCACCGCGCCGGCATGGCCGTGATGGAGATGATGCTGTCCCCCTTCCGGCAGGCCATACACAGAATGGTGATGGCGGAAGCGGCGCATTTCCCTGAGCTTGCCCGTGCTTTTTTTGACGCCGGGCCGCAGCGTGCGCTCAATTACCTCGCGGCCTGGCTGCGTGCGGAGACGGCACGCGGCCGGCTGGACGTGCCCGACCCCGATTTCGCGGCCGAGCAGTTTTTCGCGCTCTGCCAGACCAAGCTCGTCATGCGCGCACGCCTCAAGCTCATCGAGACGGCCGAGCCGGCCGAGATTGAGCGCGTCGTGACCGGTGCTATTTGCCTGTTCCTGAAAGCCTATGCGGCGCCCGAAGCCAAGGAAAGAACGTGATGACCGTCCCCTACGACCCAACCCCGGAAGTGCTGGCGGACATTGACCGCAGCCAGGACGAGGCGCGGCACAAGCTTTTCGATCTCCTCGCCATCCCGAGCATCAGCGCCCAGCCGGCTCATGCCGCCGACTGCGCCGCCGCGGCCCGCTGGCTTGCCCATGAATTCGCCGCCCTCGGCTTCACGACCGAAGTCAACGCAACACCCGGCCACCCGATCGTGACCGGCCATTATGCCGGGCCGCCGGGCGCGGATCCGGCCTCCCTGCCCCATGTCCTCTTCTACGGCCATTACGACGTGCAGCCCGCGGACCCGCTGGAGCTTTGGGAGAGCCCGCCCTTCGAGCCGCAGCTGAAGGATGGGCCGCACGGTCCGCGCATCGTCGCCCGCGGCGCGGTGGACGACAAAGGCCAGGTTGCCGCCTTCCTCTGGGCCTGCCGCGCCTGGCACAAGACAACCGGCAGCCTGCCGATCCGCATCACCCTGCTGCTGGAGGGCGAGGAAGAGGTGGGCTCGGCCAATCTCGATGCCTTCATCGCGGCCAACAAGGACCTGCTCAAGGCCGATGTCGCCCTCGTCAGCGATACCGGCATGTGGGACCGCGCGACCCCTGCTCTCACCACGCGGCTGCGCGGCCTCGTCTATACGCAGATCGATCTCGTGGGACCGGACAAGGACCTGCATTCGGGCATGTTCGGCGGGGCGGCGCTGAACCCCATCAATGCGCTGACCCGCATTCTCGGCCGCCTGCATGACGACGCGGGCCGGGTCACGATTCCGGGCTTCTACGACGGGGTGGCCGAGGTTCCCCCGGCGATCGCCGCGCAATGGGCCGCACTCGACTTCGACGAAGGCGAGATGCTGGCCGCGATCGGGCTCTCCGCCCGCTATGGGGAGAGCGACCGCTCCGCGCTTGAGCGCGTCTGGGCGCGGCCGACGGCCGACCTCAACGGCATCTGGGGCGGTTACACCGGCGACGGTTCCAAGACCGTCATCCCTTCCCACGCCCATGCCAAGCTGTCCTTCCGCCTCGTCGGCCGCCAGGATCCCGCCAGGATCATCGCCGGCCTTGAGCAATTCATCGCGGCCCATGCGCCGAAGGGTGCCAAGGTGACGGTGACGGATCTCGGCTCCAGCCCGGCCGTGGAAGTGCCAATCGACGGGCCCTTCATCCCCGCCGCCCAGGCAGCCCTCCGCGAGGAATACGGCAAGGACCCCGTCTTCATCGGCTCGGGCGGGTCCATCCCCGTTGTCGGCACGCTCAAGACACTGCTCGGACTCGATACCATTCTGATGGGCTTCGGGCTGGAGGACGACCAGGTGCATAGTCCGAACGAAAAGTTCGAATGGGCCTGCTATCTGGGTGGCGCGCGCAGCCATGCGCGCCTGCTCGGCAAGCTTGGCCAGCGCGGCTGACGCCTGCCCCCGCGCCGCGGTTGCCGGGTCGCCCGCGGCGCGACAAGCGAAAGACCTGATCTCAGCCCGTCAGGGCAATGTGCGGGAGGCCTCCCATGCTGCGCG
Organism: uncultured Alphaproteobacteria bacterium; assembly: GCA_963834475.1. Lineage (GTDB taxonomy): Bacteria > Pseudomonadota > Alphaproteobacteria > Acetobacterales > Acetobacteraceae > Acidisoma. Next base: position 650,562 of record CAWIBZ010000007.1, read on the forward strand.
GATCCTTGTCGGTTTTGTTTGTCACAGCCAGCCTTGGCGCTGCATGCGCGCCCTGGCTGGTGAGCCCCGCCTCGGCCCAGTCGATGCAGACCTATCTGCCCCGGCGCCTCACCAGCGGTGACTTGCAGTTGCTGTCCGCCGAAGCGGCAAAGCTGGGGCCGAACGGCCCCAAGGAAGAAGGCTGGCGCAACCCCAAGACCGGCAATTCCGGCGTTGTCACCTTCCTCAGGCAATATGAGAAGGCCGGCATGGAATGCCGCAGCTTCCGCTATACCTTCCACACCGGCACACCGACGGACGGGCTGCCCTACAAGCTCGACTGGTGCGAAAAGACGCCCGGCCATTGGATGATGGCACACTGAGCAGGCGCGTCCCGCACGGCGGGCGCAGAGGCCACACGCCAGGACTTTGATTGAACAACAGCACTTTGCCGGCTTCCGACGCTACAGTCACGGTGCGGGCTCCCGCGATGACTGCCGGTAAGGCTGACGTTTTCAAAACCATGGCCGGCGCTCCGGGAGGCCAGGAGTTCCATGGCCTATACGATCGATCTCGCGGGGCGGCCTACAACGCCGTCAAGGGTGGCGTGCCGCCGGCCTCGGATGCCGTGAGCCGTCTGAACGGCGACGTCATGACCATCGACGGCGGCTATACGCGGTGCCAGCCGGACCCAGACCTGAACGGAGTATCGGCCCGGCCCAAACTGGCTGTTACCATTTCAGCGCTATGGTTTTATCCTATGGCCATGACGCCCCTGATCGCCTCATCGCCGACGACGATTGAAACCTACCGGGCCCAAGGCCGCGCTTTCGGCCAGCAATGGCGCGGCCGCTCACGCCGCAAGTTTGAGGAATCCCTTGTCAAACGGCTCGACATCCTGAGCGAGGAAATCGCCGCCCTTGCGGTGGATGCGGAGGAAGCCACCGCGGCTTTCGATGTTGCAGCCTGGGACGCCTGGGAAGCTGGCGTCACCGGAACCTCGTTGGCCGGCCCAGGCGCTGCCGCCATCCCATCGCGGACGGTACGCGGTCCCAAAGGACCGGACCCCGCACCCTGATCTCCTGCCGGCCGGGCCGCGACCGGAAGGCGGGTGCCGCTTGCGACGATTGTTCGCTCATGTGAACAAGGCGCGAGACCTGTCTCCGCTTGCCGGACGGCCGGACGGTGCCTACGTCTTCCCGCAACAGGAGAGGAAACCAAGATGGCAATGATCGATGCCGCCGGAGTTTATGTGTTGGGCGACCGCCCGGTGCGGCGCATGGGCTACGGCGCCATGCAGCTGGCCGGCCGCGGTGTCTTCGGGCCGCCGCGCGACCGGCAGGAGGCGATTGCCGTCCTGCGCGCCGCCGTGGAGGCTGGCGTCAACCATATCGATACCTCGGATTACTACGGCCCCCATGTCACGAATGAGATCATCCGGGAGGCGCTGCACCCCTACCCCGCCGATCTCGTGATCGTGACCAAGGTGGCGGCCCGGCGCGATGACAAGGGCGCCTGGCTGCCCGCCCTCTCCCCGCGGGAGCTGCGTTCGGCGGTCGAGGACAACCTCCGCAATCTCGGCCTCGAGCGGCTGGAGGTTGTCAATCTGCGCAGCATGCACGGCCAGCTCGGCCCGGCCGAGGGCCCGCTGGAAGAACCGCTGACGGCCCTGGCCGAGATGCAGCGGCAGGGGCTCGTCCGCCATGTCGGCCTCAGCAATGTCACGCGCCGGCAGGTCGATGAGGCGCGGCGCATCCTGCCCGTCGCCTGCGTGCAAAACGCCTTCAACCTCGCCGCCCGCGCCGATGAGCCTCTGATCCGCCAGCTCGCGGACGAGGGCATTCCCTACGTGCCTTTTTTCCCGCTGGGCGGCTTTTCCCCGCTGCAATCGGCGGGCCTGAACGAAGTGGCCGAACACGCGGGTGCGACGCCCATGCAGATCGCGCTCGCCTGGCTGTTGCGGCGTTCGCCCAACATCCTGCTCATTCCGGGCACAAGCTCACGCGCCCATCTGCGGGAGAATCTGGACGCGGCAAAGATCCATCTCTCCGACGACGCGCTTGCCAAGCTGGAGCGCCTGGACGTGCAGGTGACGCCCGCCGGTCACTGACCGGCCGCTCCGGGCAGCCGGGTGGTGACGTCAATCCGGCCCGGCACAGGATGCCGATCTCGCATACCCCGCGACACGGTCGCGGGGTATGGACGCCGACAGGAGGTTGATACAGCCATATCGCCTTGTTATCGTTGCGGCTGGCCAAAACCCGGGTGTCCTGTCCTCCATGCGCATATCCAACGTATACCTGCCCTTGTTCGGGCTGGCCCTTTTGGCTGTCCCCGTCCCCGGCAAGGCCGCCACCGGCCCGCAACCCTTCTACGCGGCGTACAAATCCTGGTATGTTGCTTGCGACAACACCGGCGCCTGCACGGCACGCGGCTTTCCGGCCGATGGTGGATCAGCCGCCGACGTCACCATCACGCGGGACGCCGGGGCGGCTGGAACATTGACGGCACAAATTCGTGCGCAGGATGCCTTCGGTCAGACGGGGCTCACCCTGGATGGCGCGCCGCTCGGCCTGACTGCCGGATGGACCAAGAAGACGAGCGATGGCGAAACCAGCCTGAGCGCCACGGGGTTGGACAGCGTGCGGGCCTTCGTACAGCGCATCCGCAATGGCGCGACGCTTGGCCTCGGCGGCGACACGACCGTGCCCTTGGACGGGCTGTCGGCCGCCCTCTTGCGCATGGATGCCGCCCAGGGGCGTGTCGGCGGAGTGACCGCGCTGCTCAACCCGGGGGCCAAGCCCGCAAGCGAGGTTCCGCCCCCTGCCGCGCTGCCCGTCATTCCAACGCAGGCCGTGACCGCCTCCCTGGCGCCTGGCGAGGCGGCGGCGCTCATCGCCGTCGCGCAGACGGCGAATGCGGCCCGCCTGAAAACGGAAGCCTGCGACACGACGACGGACACGGACCAGCCCTCGGCCTATGCCCTGTCAAAGACCCAGGCGCTTGTCCTTCTACCTTGCCTGATGGGCGCCTATCAGGGCTCATCGCTTGGTACACTGGTCAACCGGCAGGACAAAACCGTCTCGCCCCTCATCCTGCCCTTGTCCTTCGGCGGCAACCCATCCCCGAACGATCCCAACGATATGCTGACCGGAGCTGATTTCGAACCAGGCACCGGCACGCTCAGCATGGCGGCGAAAGGCCGGGGCCTGGGTGACTGCGGCATCAGCGCAAGCTGGATCTGGAACGGCGCGGCCTTCCAGGTCGCCGCACTCGACTACCAGGATGCCTGCGGCGGGGCGGAGCCTGGGGACTGGCCAACGCTCTACCGCTCGCAGCAGTAACCGGGCGACGAACCCGGCGCGACGAAATCCGCCCGCGCCCGGGCGACCGCGGCGCGCGTGACACAGCCTTCGACATGATCATTGACGAGGCCCATGGCCTGCATGAAGGCGAACAGCGTGGTGGGGCCGACAAAGGCCCAGCCGCGCCGCTTCAGATCCTGGGAGAGCGCGACGGCCTCGGGCGAGGTCGTCCGCGTCGCGGGCGCCGCACATGCGCCCGCACCCGGCTCAAACCGCCAGATATAGGCGGCAAGCGATTTTTCCTGATCGATCAGCTCCAGCGCCCGACGGGCGTTGTTGATGGCCGCCAGGATCTTGCGGCGATTGCGGATGATGCCGGCATTCTGCATCAGCGCCGCCACATCCTGCTCGGTCATCGCGCTTACGCGCCTGATATCGAAGCCATGAAAGGCCGCGCGGAAATTCTCCCGCTTGTCCAGAATGGTGCGCCAGCTGAGACCCGACTGGAATCCCTCCAGGCAGATTTTCTCGAACAATGTGCGGTCGTCGCTGACCGGAAAGCCCCACTCCTCGTCGTGATAGGCGAGGAAGCCGGGCGCGGCCGTACACCAGGCACAGCGCGGTTGGCCATCCGGCCCTGTCACCACCCCCGTCATTCAGCCGACGGGCTGGTCGGGGAAAGCGAGTTCATGCCGCGCGCGCCAGGCCGGCGTCACATAGTTCACGATGAGAGAACGGCGCACGCCGGTAATGGGACGGCGCGTGAAGCCGTGCCAGCTCACCGCGGAGGGCACGAAGATCAGCCCGGCATTGCGCTGGGCTGGGGCCGTGCCAAGGTGCCGCTCAGGCGTCTCGTACAGGTCGGTCCCCCAGTCCTCGCCGGCCGCCGGGTTCGCCAGATAGATGAGCATGGTGAAGACCTTGGCCCCGATATCGGTATGCGGCTCCAGCCAGAAGCCGTCGGTATCGAGACAGTATTCAATGCGCAGGAAGCTGCCGGCAAGGGCGGCCCCCGTCTTGGCCGCCAGCGCCCCGACCGTCTCCGGTGCCTGCAAGGCCGCAGCGAGATGGCGGGCAACCGGGTGAGCCGCCTGCTGCCTGGCACCGAAAAAAAGACGGCTCGAATTATGCGTCTCGCGCCGCCCTTCGGTATCGCGGATGGCGGGGGGCTGAAGCGGCAGGGCGCAAATCGCATCGACCAGGCTTTCCGGCAGAAGCCGCTCGGGCAGCCAGTGCGCATAGGGAAACGGCCGGGTCTCTGCCGCCGCAACGGCGGCAAGGATGCTTTCGGCGATGGCGCTGCTCTCACGCATAGTGCAGCATCTTCTTGGCCTGGGCGGAAATACGATGGCGCATCAACTCCCGCCGGGCGGCGAAGGTGGTTGCCATCCAGTTGATCATCACCGCGCGGCGCACACCGATGAAGGGCTCGTGGCCGTGATAGGAATTCTCGGCGCGCTGGAAGATGACGAGCGTGCCGAGGGCGGGCGGGACCTCGGCGATGACGTCATCGAGGTCGGTCGCGCTGCGCAGCAGGCGCAACCGGCCGCCCTCGGCCTGCCAGTCCGTGTTGAAATAGATGAGCGCGGTGATGACCTTGGTCTCGCTATCGGTATGGATGCGCCCGTCCCGCTCCTGGGTGCGGCCGCGCAGCGTGATCATGCGCGGATGGTCGCTGAGATCGATGCCGAATTTTTGCGAAACCGCAGCCGTCAGGGCCGCTTCCTCCAGCTCGGCGAGGAAGGCGCGGAACAGCGGGCTCGGCCGTGTCGCCTCCGCTGGAAGCAGGCCGGCATGGTCGATCGCGGGGAAGCCCTCCGCCAGTGCGCCCGCCGTCTCCCGCTTCAGGAAACCCGGCATGACCAGGAATTTGAAGGGGTCGGTCGTCAAGGGCTGGGCGGCGAAGGCCGTCAGGTCGAGCATAGCCATGGCAATCCCTGTTGCATTGAACACCCATGCCTAAAGCGCAGGCGCGGCCCACGCTCATTGACCTGCATCAAGCTTCGTGCCTGGCCCCGCCTTTCTCGGCGCGCAAGGGCTGGGTAGAATGCGCGCCATGACACAGGACCGAGCAGAATGACCGAAGTTTCGACCGCACCCGCCCCCGAAGCGATCGCAGCCCTGAAAACCATCCGCCGCAGCATCGACAACATCGATGCGGCGCTCATCCATATGCTCGCCGAGCGCTTCCGCTGCACCAAGGCCGTGGGCGCGCTCAAGGCCCGCCATGGCCTGCCGCCCGCGGACCCGGCGCGGGAGAAGGAGCAGATCGCGCGCCTCCGCGCACTCGCGGCCGAGGCGGAGCTGGACCCGGATTTCGCCGAAAAGTTCCTGAGCTTCGTGATCCGCGAGGTCATTCACCATCACGAGGCGGCGCGGCGGGGCTGAGCCCCGCCGGCCTGTCCTGTCACCGCAGCTGAAGGCTCCAGGTTTCACCCATCAGCGGCATGCCGAAATGCTCATGCATGGCGGTCTCGGTGATGACGAAGCCATGGGCGGCGTAGATGTGGCGCGCCGTCTCCAGGATGGAATGCGTCCAGAGGGTGACTTCCCGGTATCCGGCCGCACGCGCAAACGCGACGCAGGAGGAGACGAGCAATGTGCCGATCCCCCGCCCCTGGGCGAAAGGCTCGACATAGAGCAGGCGCAGCCGGCTGAGGCCCCCGCCTTCATCGGTGAGGAAAATCGAGCCGGCCATGACGCCGCCGAGTTCCGCGACCCAGCACTGTTCCCGTCCCGGTTTGAAATTGCGCAGGAAATTGGTGGTGACTTCGCCCTCGGTGACTTCGATCTGCGGGCCCCAGCCATAGATGTCCCGATACAGGATGGATTGCCGGGCCGCGATCAGCCCCATATCCCCGGCGCGGAAGGTGCGGAGGCTGACGGCCTGTTCCGTCGCCTGGCCCAGAAGCGTCTGCACGGTGTCAAGCGCCTGGGTGAGCGCCCGGCGCTCAGCCGGCTGAAGCCGGCTGACGCTCGTCTCCACGGCCGCCTGCTGCCGATCGTCCAATTCCCGGAACGCCTTCCGGCCGGCCTCGGTGAGGGTGATCGGCCGCTGCCGGGCGTCAGCGCCGCCCTGGCCACGCGCGATCCAGCCGCGGCTTTCAAAACGGCCGAGAACACGGCTCACGAAACCGCCATCCATCAGAAGCGCCGCCTGCAGATCGCTCGCCAGCAGCCCCTCCTTCTGGGCGATTTCAAAGAGCAGCCGCGCCTCGGCGAGCGACATCTCGGTGCCGAGAAACTTCGGGTCGAGCGCGCCGACGAATTGCGTGAAGAAGCGGTTGAACCGGCGCAGGCGGGCAGCGGCGGCCTTCATTGAGCGGACCCCATATAGTTGACTGAATCAAGTATATGGGGTCAAGCGGAGCGCCGCAACGCGTCTTCGGGCGCCATGCACTTCAGGAGGCAACGGCCGCGATGCCGGCTTCCTCCGGATCTTCAAGATCCACGCTCAGGGCGCGCAGTTCGGTCGTATGCGGATGGCCCGTGCGGCCCGCGCGGAGATCCTCCGCCGAGATCGTCTCCACCAGCTGCCCCGCCTGCATCACGCCGATGACGGGGCAAAGATGGGCCACGACCGCGAGGTTGTGGCTGACCATGACATAGGTGAGGCCGCGCGCTGATTGCAGGGCGACAAGAAGATTGAGCACCTCGGCCTGGACCGACACGTCGAGCGCGCTTGTCGGCTCATCGAGCAGCAGGACTTCGGGCTCGGCCATCAGCGCGCGGGCAATCGCCACCCGCTGGCGCTGGCCGCCCGAGAGCTGATGCGGAAAGCGAAAGCGCACGGCGGGCGGCAGCGCGACTTCGGCGAGGGCGCGCAGGATGCGGCCCTCGACATCGCCGATGCCATGGACGAGCAGCGGCTCGGAGAGCGCGCGGTCGATCGTCTGGCCCGGATGCAGCGAGCCGTAGGGGTCCTGAAAGACCATCTGCACATGGCGGAAGAAGGCCTTGCTGCGCTTGCGCGTCAGCGCCGTGCCGCCGACGGCCATGCGCCCGGTCCATTCGGCGTTGAGGCCGGAGAGCGCGCGCAGGATGGTGGACTTGCCGGAGCCGCTTTCGCCGACCAGCCCGAAACTGCCGCCGCGCGGCACCGTGAAGGACAAGCCGCGGACCACCTCCTGCGTGCCGAAGCGCACGCGGAGGTCTTCCACCTCGATCATGGCGCGCCCCATGCCGGATCGCGATGGAGCACGGCGAGCGTGGCTTTCGGATGCACGAGAGACGGCAGGCAGGCGAGCAGGCCCCGCGTATAGGGATGCTGCGCGTGTTGCAGGTCGGCCGCCCTCACCTCCTCCACCACCCGCCCGGCATACATGACAAGCACCCGGTCGCAGAAATGCGAGACCAGCGGCAGATCATGACTGATCAACATCAGCCCCATGCCGCGGCGGGAGACGAGATCCTCGATCAGCCGGAGGATGTCCGCCTGGACGGTGGCATCGAGCGCGCTTGTCGGCTCATCGGCGATCAGGAGTTCGGGGTCCGGGGCCAGCATCATCGCGATCATGACGCGCTGGCCCATGCCGCCCGACAGCTCATGCGGATAAAGCCCGGCGACGCGGAGCGGGTCACGGATGCGCACCTGCGCCAGCAGGTCAACGGCCGCCTGCCGGGCCTGGCGCCGGCCGCCGCCCTTATGCGCGGCCCAGGCTTCCGCGATCTGGTCGCCCGCCGTCATCACCGGATTGAGCGAGTATTTCGGGTCCTGCATGATGAGGCCGGCGCGCTTGCCGCGGATGCGGCGGAGCCGGCGCTCGGGCGCATGCAGGACGTCGATGCCATCGAACTCCAGGCGCTCCGCCGTGACCTCGGCGCGGGGCGGCAGAAGCCGCAGGATGGAGCGCGCGGTGAGCGACTTGCCCGAGCCGCTTTCACCGACGATGCCGAGCTTCTCCTGCCCGACCGTCAGCGACACGCCGCGCACCGCCTCGGAAAAGCCCTGCGGCGTCGGGAAGCGCACCCTGAGATTGTCCATGCGCACGAGCATTATTGCTGCCTCGGGTCGAGCACGTCGCGCAGCCCGTCACCCAGGAGATTGAAGGCGAGCGAGGCGACGAAAATGGCAATGCCGGGGATCGCCGGCACCCACCATTGGGCGAGGATGAAGGCGCGCGAACTCGCGATCATGGTGCCCCATTCCGGTGTCGGCGGCTGCGCGCCCATGCCGAGGAAGCCGAGCCCGGCGGCCGTCAGGATGATGCCGCTCATGGAGAGCGTCATGCGCACGATCATGCTGGAGAGGCAGAGCGGAATGACGTGACGGAGAATGATTCGCGGCGCGCCGGCGCCGGTGAGGCGCGCGGCGGCGATGAAGTCACTCCTGCGGATCGTCAAGGTATCGGCGCGCGCCTGGCGCGCATAGGGCGGCCAGGCCGTCAGCGCGATGGCAATGATCGCGCTGCTGATGCCGGGCTTGAGGGCGGCGACGAAGGCGAGCGCCAGGATCAGCTGCGGCACGGCGAGGAACACATCCGTGACGCGCATCAGCACCCGGTCGGCCCAGCCCCCGGCATAGCCGGCGATGCTGCCGACCGCGAGGCCGATGGGGGCGACCAGGATGACCACGGCGACGACCATGCCGAGCGTGACCCGCCCGCCATAGAGCAGGCGGGAGAAGAGATCGCGGCCCAGTTCATCCGTGCCCAGCCAGTGCTGGGCGGAGGGTGGCGCCAGCCGGATCGCGAGATCCTGCGCGCTCGGATCCTGCGGCGCGAGCAGGGGCGCGAAGATCGCGGCCAGGATGAGACCGGCAGCGACGATCAGCCCGCCCATGGCCAGGCCATTGCGCCGGAACTGCAGCCAGCGGCGGTAGCGGCGCCCCCAGGCCGCCTGGGTGCGCGAGGCGGGCGCCTCCGTCAGCAGCCAATCCCGCGCGCCGCTCACCTGACCCTCGGATCGAAGAGCCGGTAGGCGAGGTCGGCGAGCATGTTGAGGCAGATATAGACCGTGCCGATGACGAGCGTCGCGCCCAGCACGCCGTTCATGTCTGCGTTCAGGAGCGAGACGGTGAGGTATTGGCCGATGCCGGGCCAGGAGAAAATCACTTCCGTCAGCACCGCGCCCTCCAGAAGCCCGGCATAGGCGAGTGCCAGCACGGTGATGAGCGGCACCGCGATATTGCCGAAGGCATGCCGCCAGACGATGCGCGTGCCCGAAAGCCCCTTGGCGCGGGCCGTGGTGATGTATTCACCGCCCAGCGCATCCAGCATGAAGGCGCGCGTCATGCGGGTGATGGTCGACAAGCTGAAATAGGCCAGCACGAGCGCGGGCAGTGCGAGGTGGGACAGCGCATCCCAGAACGCATCCCAGTTCCCGGTCAGCGCGGCGTCCACGACCAGCATGCCCGTGACCGGCGGCACCATGCCGTCATAGAGCACGTCCTGCTCTCCGGTGCCCGGCGCCCAGCCGAGTTTCACGTAGAAGACGAGAAGGAAGACGAGGCCGAGGACGAAGACCGGGATCGACTGGCCGGCCAGGCTGAGCACCCGCACCGCCTGATCGAGACGCGAGCCCTGGCGGGCGGCGGCCAGCACGCCGAGCGGAATGCCGACCAGCATGGCAATGATGATGGCGGTCGTCGCGAGTTCCGCGGTCGCCGGAAAATACTGGGCGATATCCTGCGTGACAGGATGACCTGTCATCACCGAGTGGCCGAGATCGCCATGCAGCAGGTGCCTGACATAGATGACGAACTGGACCGGCAAAGGACGGTCCAGCCCGAGTTCCTGCCGCACATGGGCGACGACATCCGGCGGCGCGTGGTCCCCCACGATCGCGATCGTGGGGTCAATCGGCACCACCCGGCCGATCATGAAGGTGACCAGGATCAAGCCGAACAGGGTGATCGGCACACTGCCCAGGGTCTGGGCAATGCCTTTGACGCGACGCAAAGCGAGGCTCCAGTATCAGCTCTTGGTGATGCCCCGATAAATCGTGAAATCGGGCAGCGGCCCGATCCTCAGCCCATTCACGCCGCGGCGCAAGGTCGCAACCTCGTTCTTTTGCAGTAACATGGCGAAGGGCGCGACCTGCCAGAACCGCCGCTGCATCTCTTCATAGAGCGCGATGCGCTTGGCTGTGTCCAGCTCCTTGGTCGCGGCGACGGCATCTGCCGTCAGCTGCGGATCGACGAAATGGCTGCGCCAGGCCAGAATCTTCAGCGGGCTGTTATTCGAATCGTTCGGATTGGCGCAGAAGCCCTGCGCATTCGAGTTCGGATCGAAATAATCCGAGCCCCAGATGAGGATGGCGAGTTGGTGGGCGCGGGCGCGCGTCTTGGTAATGACCTGCTTCTGCTCGCCGGGCAGCAGCGTGACCTTGATGCCGACGGCGGCGAGATCGGCCTGGATCGCCTGCGCGACATCGGCAAAGGGCGCGTGAGAGATATAGTCCATGGTGACGGAAAAGCCGTTCGGCAGGCCGGCCTGGACCAGCAGCGCCTTCGCCTTAGCGACGTCCTTGTGGAAGGGCTGCTCGGCCAGCGCGCCGGGAAGCCCCATCGGCAGGAAGGACTGATCGACGCTCCAGAGATTGGGCGTAATGTTCTGGGCAATGGCATCATAGCCGATGGCCCATTTGATCGCCTGGTGCACCTCGGGCTTCGCAAGGTCAGGCACGTCCTGGTTCATGGCGATATACATGGACATGGCCTGGCCGGAGCTGACCAGGTGATAGGCCGGATCGGTCGCAATTGACTTCAGCTGGTCTGAGGTCAGGTCACGCGCGATATCGGCATCGCCCCGCTGCAGCAAAAGGAGCTGAGCCGAGGGATCGGCCACATGGCGGATGGCGATGCGCTTCATCTGCGGCGCGGGCGTGAAATGCGGATTGACGTCGAGCAGGATATGGTCGCTCGCCGCCCAGGAGGTCAGCCTGAAGGCGCCGCTGCCGGCGCTGTTCGTCTTCAGCCAGGCGTTGCCGAAATCGCCGTTCACGGCATTGGCTTCGGCCACCGCCTTTTCCACGATGCAGCCGACATTGGCCGAGAGGCAGTAGAGCACGAAGCTTGTTGCCTGCTGCGTCGGCAGCTGCATGACGAGCGTATGGTCGTCCGCGGCCGTGATGAGCTTATCCACATTATCCGGGGTGAAACCGAACTGCGTGATGATGAAGGCCGGCGCCTTGTTCATCTTGACGACGCGCACGAAGGAATAGGCGGCGTCCGTCGCTGTCACGGGGTTTCCGGAGGCGAAACGCTTGTCCTGCCTGAGGTGGAAGGTGATGGTCATCCCGTCGGGGCTCACCGTCCAGCTCTCGGCAAGGTCGCCCACGATCTTCGTGCCATCGTCCGGGTTTGGCACGATCAGCTTGCTGTAGCAGTTCGCGTCCACCTCGTTATCCGTGAACTCATAGGATTCACCCGGGTCGAGGCTGACCATGTCGTCGATCTGCTTCGCCATGACCGCCACGTTCCGGGGCGTCCGGGCGAAAGCCGGCGTTACGACCATGGGCGCGAGGCCGATGACCAGCGCCGCTCCCGTCGTGGACGCAAGCAAAGTCCGACGCGTCAACATCGTTATTTCTCCGTTAATATCACTTTATCATAACATCTTGCTGCACCCGGGGTAGAGGGACGGAAGCCGCAAAACGCGCCGTCGACACGCGGGCCCTGCGCCGGTGTTGACCGGCCTCCCCGGCTCCGGCGAACGCACCGGCCAGATTCACGCGCCGGTTGCGTACAAGGCAAGCCTTCGCGCCGGCAGCACATTTTCCCAAACAAACGACAATATTCGCCAGCCGCCGATCAATACCGGCCGGAGTTTTGGTGCGAGAGTCACGCCGATTTCACGCCCGGCGGCATGGCTTGCTGCGCACGGCGCGGATTTCCGAACACTGTCTCTCACTTTTATCCTCCGGATAGCTTGACTACTCTTCTCGTTACCGACGCGGTGGGACTAAGAAGGATCAACTTTCGGAGCCTCTTTGCCCATGCCGCTGCCTGGCGACAGTTCTATCGACGGCCTCTCAACCCGGAGCTGGCACAGGTCCGGGCAGGCGGCCGCGTATTTTGGCCAGGCAACCAGCGAACCCCCTCCGCACTGGCGCCAGCTTGTTCCCGCCTGTTTCTTCCTTCTTGTCTCGGTCATTGTGATGGCACTGATGGTCGCCCAACCGGAGCGCGGGCAGAAGCAAGTGGCGATCGTGCTTCCGCCCTGGGACGGCGCCTTGCAGGCGGCGGCCCTTGTGCAGAAGGCCGGGGGCCAGCTGGTAGACGTGGGCGGCCTGCCCAACGTCTATATCGCGACCGCAGACAGGCCCGGCTTCGTTTCCGCTCTCTATCATGCCGGCGCCTGGCTCGTGATCAATCCCATCGCCGCGCATGGTTGCCTATCCTCTGTCCGCCAGATCCAAGAGCTCCGACATGGTTGAGATTCTCGCGCTACGGGCCGGCTTCGCGCGCTTCATGGCGCTGCTGTTGTGGGGCCATGTGCCTGTCATCGCCGTCGTGGCCTGGGGGATGGGCCAGTCCGCAGGGCTGCCGGTGCTCTTTGCGGCGGCGCTCGCCTTGGCCTATCAAGTGAGCTGGATGACGGCAGGCACCGGACCCGTGACGCGGTATATTTCCGGCGTCGCATTGATGGGCGAGCCGGCGCTCCTCGTCTTTCTGCTGCGGGGCAATCCCTGGCAGATCGACATGCACATGTATTTCTTTGCGAGCCTCGCACTGCTGATCGCCTGGTGCGACTGGCGGGCCGTCGCCCTCGCTTCCGTCGCGATCATGCTGCATCATCTGGCGCTCGACCTCGTGCTGCCGATGGCGGTTTTCCCCAATGGGGCAGATATCACGCGCGTCGCCTTCCACGCCGCGGTCGTGGTGCTCGAAGGTTCGGTCCTGGTCTGGATCAGCAACCGGCTGGTGGAGAGCTTCACCCGTGTCGAGCAGATGAGCGCTGAGATCCGGTGCCACAACGAGACGCTGGAAGAAACGGTCGCTGAGCGGACAAAGGAAGCGCAGGCCGCGAGCGTCGCGAAGTCCCTGTTCCTGGCCAATATGAGCCACGAAATCCGCACGCCGATGAATGCCATTCTGGGTTTCAGCCATTTGGCGCTGCGGACGGATCTGACGCCCAAGCAACGCGATTATCTTGTCAAGATAAAGACCGCGACCACGAGCCTCCTCAACCTCGTCAACGATATCCTTGATTTTTCGAAGATCGAGGCCGGCAAGCTGGTTCTTGAACAAACGACCTTCCAGCTGCGCAATACGCTGGACTCCGTGCGCAGCCTTCTGGCCACCCGCGCGCTTGAGAAAAATGTGGATCTCGACTGGGCGTTCAGCAGCGACACACCGGATATGCTCATCGGTGATCCGCTGCGCCTGAGCCAGGTCGTGACCAATCTCATCAGCAACGCCATCAAGTTCACCGATGCCGGGAAAGTGCAGTTTTCGGTCCGTCCGCTGCAGATGGAGCAGGATGAGGTTGTGCTGGAATTCTCGGTGGTGGACACCGGGATCGGCATGACGCCGGAGCAGGTGGGGCGGCTCTTTGCCGCCTTCAGCCAGGCGGATACCTCCATGACACGGCGCTTCGGCGGCACCGGCCTCGGCCTCTCCATCAGCCGGCAGATCGTCGACATGATGGGCGGAACAATCTCCGTGCAGAGCACGCCCGGGCAATGGCAGCGCCTTCACCTTCACGGCACGCTTTACGGTCGCGCAGACCAGCGCCCTGCCCGCGACACTTCCGCCCGAACGCCTGCGCCATGTGCGCGTTCTCGTGGCCGATGACAACGCGGCATCCCGCGACCTGCTGATCGAGACCCTCTCGCCCTGGTTCTCGACGATTGATGCGGCGGCTTCCGGGCTCGAAGCCCTGGCCATGCTGCGGACCGCCAGCGAGCGGCGGCAGCCTTTCGATCTGGTGCTGATCGACTGGCGCATGCCCGGGCTCGATGGCCTCGAAACCGTGCGGCAAATGCGGCAGGACCGATCCATCCCGACGATGCCAGCCATCATGATGGTGACAGCCTATAATCGTGAAGAGGCCATGGTCGAAGCCGGTTCGATCGGCATTTCCGCCTTCCTCGTCAAGCCGCTCGATCCCGGCATGCTGATTGAGACCTTGGCCGCCGTTTTCGCGGAGGAGGATCTGCGCCAGGCCGAGCGGCCGGACGCGACAGTGATGGTTGCCCCCCGCTATCGCGGCTCCGTCCTCCTGCTCGCCGAGGATAACGAGATCAACCGGGAGCTTGCCTACGAAGTCCTGACGGGGGCCGGTTTGATTGTCGAAACGGCAGAAAACGGCCGCATTGCCTGCGACATGGTGGCGGCCGCGCCCACCCGCTACGACGCCGTCCTGATGGATGTGCAGATGCCGGAAATGGACGGGATCGAGGCGACCCGGCGCATCCGCCAGACCCATTCCGCCGAGGCCCTGCCCATTATCGCCATGACGGCTCATGCCTATGAGCAGGAAAGGCAGAAGTGCCTGGACGCCGGCATGAACGACCATTCGGCGAAGCCCATCGAGCCGACGCTGCTGATCGAGAAGCTGTCCCACTGGCTGAAGCCTGCGCGGGACCGGAAGACCGCCGCGGTGGCCCATCCGCAACCCGCGATCACCGCCCCCGCGGGCGCGGAAGACGAACTCCCGCTCGAACTGCCGCCCTTTGATCTGCCGATGGCTCTGGTCCGGCTCAATGGCCGCCGCAAGCTGCTGCGCAAGCTGATCGCTGACTTCGGAAACAAGTTCGCGGACCAGGCCACGATACTGCGGCAACAGGTCGATAATCGGCAGTGGGACGACGCCCGGCGCGGCGCCCACACGCTCAAGGGTACGGCCGGCGCGCTCGAACTCCGCGCCGTCGCGGAGGCCGCGCGTCAGCTGGAGGATGCCTTGGCCGAACGCATCCTGAGCGGCCTTCCCCGCCTGCTGCGGCAGCTGGACGACGCGATGTCACCGGCCATTGCCGCGGCGCAGAGCCTGCGCCGCGGAGCGACCGCCGCGCCCGTCAACGCCGCCCTGACGCGCGCGGCAGCGCTTGACTTCACAGGCGTTGCCATCGAACTGGCGGAGCTGAAACAACTGCTGCTGCGCCGCAGCCTTAAGGCCCGCAAGCTTTTTGAAGCCCTGGAGGCGCGGCTGGCCAATACACCCGAGGGCGTGCGGCTGGAGCCCGTGCGCGGGGCGCTTGCGGCGCTCGATTACGCCTCGGCGCTTCGCTATCTCGATGAACTCCCGACACCCACCGTTCCGGTCGAGGAAAGCATGTCATGACCAGACGTCCCGTTGTTCTCGTCGTTGACGACGAGGTTTCGAATATCGAAATCCTCAGCGCGGCCCTGGAAGATGATTATGATGTCTGCTTCGCGACCTCGGCCAATGAGGTTTTTGAGCTGCTGCGGACGGTCATGCCCGATCTCGTGCTGCTCGACGTGCTGATGCCGGGCACGAATGGTTACGAGATCTGCCGGCGCATCAAAGCCAACTCCCTCCTGGCCGATATTCCGATCATCTTCACGACAGCGCTCGGCAATGAAGGCGCGGAACTCGAAGGGCTTGCGCTGGGCGCGATCGACTACCTCACCAAGCCCGTGTCCCCGGCCATCGTCCAGGCCCGCGTGCACAATCATCTCGAGATGAAGCGCATGCGTGACCAGCTGGCGACCTTGGCCGTGACCGATGCCTTGACCGGTCTCGGCAACCGGCGGCAGCTCGATGAGAGCTTGCGGCGCGAGGCGGGGCGCCTTGCCGAAAGCAGCGGAAATCTCTCCGTCCTGCTTCTCGATATCGATTTCTTCAAGCGCTTCAATGACCTCTATGGCCATACGACCGGGGATCGCTGCCTTGTGCAGGTGGCGGCCACCCTGCATCGCGCCGTCGCGCGGGTCGCGGATGTCACCGTCCGCTATGGCGGCGAGGAGTTCGCCTGCGTCCTGCCCGACACCAGCCATGCGGTCGCCATGGAGATTGCCGAGACAATCGGCCAAAGGGTGACTGCCTTGGGCATTCCCCATGACGGGTCCGACACGGCCGCCTTCGTGACCGTGAGCGTCGGCGTGGCAACCGCCGCCTGCGCCCCGGAGATCCCCCCGGAGGCCTGGGTCACCGCCGCCGATACGCAGCTGTACCTGGCAAAGAACGCCGGACGAAACCGGGTGGTTGGCCGCACGTTCGAAGTGGACGAGCTTCGCGCCACAGTCGCGCTCACAGCCTGAGCCGTGCGCAGACGCAGGGCGCGATGACGGTGACGGTGACGCGTCGCAGCCTGCTCACGGCGACGCCGGTTTAGTCCCCAGGCCCGTGCACCGGTCCGTCAGGTAGAAGCCGCCGGTTGAGGATGCGACGTGCATATCCAGGAGGCCGGTATCACGGTGGAGATCGTAGAACCGTCCCTCATCATCCTTCCAGGAGATGAGGCGCGGCGTGATCCGGGCGGGAATGCCGTCAACGGTCGCGGCCTGTTCATCGACAATAACCGTCCAGGTCGTGCCGCTGCTGGTATTGCGGCAAAGCAGGTTGACGGGCGCGGCCCGCGCGGCCGCGGCCCCGCCGAGGCAGACCAGCAGGGCAGCGGTTGCGACGATGATTGCGCGAGACTTCATCCGTGGTGCAGCTTCATCTTTTTTCATTGCACAGTCTTGATCCGGATACAGAATATCGTCTTTCGCGGTCAGGTGCATTAAAAGCCGGACGGGCGACGGCAGGCCCTGCCGGGGTTGCTCCTCGGCCGCGATGAAAAGGGGTGGCAACTGGACAGGAACGCGCTCCGCTTCGAACCGGGCCGGCTCGATGTGCGGGTCGGCATCGCGACCGACAAGGGCCGCCGCCCGGACAATCAGGATTTCGCGCTTGCCTATCTCGGCACGCCGGAAAGCCGGCGCAGCGAAGGTGTGATTGCCGCGATCGCCGATGGCGTGGCCGGCAGCAAGGGCGGAAGGGTCGCGGCCGAACTCGCCGTGCGCGGCTTCGTGGACGGTTTTTTGCAGCAGAGGCCGACGCTGGCCGTGCCCCAGGCCGCGGCAATCGCCCTGCAGGCGATCGGTGACTGGATCGAAGCCCAGGGACGCAACGACCCTGAACTCGCCCATATGGCCACCACCTTCACCGCCCTCGTGCTGCGCGGGCGGCGCGCTTACGGCATCCATATCGGGGACAGCCGGCTGTTTCGCTTCTCGCGCGGCCAACTGACACCGCTCACCACGGATCATCACGTCAACGCCCGGGTCCTGAGCCGGGCCATCGGCCTGCCGGGCGGCAGCCGGGCTGATTATTGCGTCGAGGCGGCCATGCCCGGCGACCGTTTTCTGCTCACGAGCGACGGCGTGCACACCCCCCTCTCCGCCGCGCGCCTCGGGGAGATCCTTGGCCGGCAGGAGGCACCGGACGAAACGGCGGAGGCGCTGGTCCGCGCTGCGCTGGCCGCCGGCGGCCGCGACAATGCCAGCGCGCTCGTCGTCGACATCGTCGAGGTACCCGCACCCAGCCGAGCGGACCTTGCGGCCGAACTGGCTGTCCTGCCGGTCGGGCCACTGCCGGAGGCGGGCGAGACGGTTGACCGCTACCGGCTCGACGCCATCCTGTCTGACGGGCCGATGAGCCGCCTTTTCCGGGCCACGGATCTGGTGAGCGGACAGACCGTCGTGGCGAAATTCCCAGACCCCGAGTTGTCGCGCATCGCGCGTGTCCGCGCGGCCTTCCTGCGGGAAGCCTGGATTACCTCGCGCCTGAGCGGCTCCCTCGCGGGCGGCGCGCCGCCCGCCGACCCGCAGCAGACACGCCTTTACCTCGTGGCCGCCTTCTATCCGGGCGAAACCCTGGAGCAGCGCCTCAGCCGGCCGCCGCCCGTGGCGCTTGACGAAGGTATCGCCATCGCCCTGAAGCTGGCAAAGGCGGTCACCGCCCTGCACCGGGCCGGGATCATTCATCGCGATATCAAGCCGGGCAATGTCATGCTGCTGCCGGGCGGCGCGGTGCGCCTGATCGATTTCGGCCTCGCCCGCGCGCCCGGCCTTGAGGAAGCGGCGGAGGAGGAGGAGGAGGCCGTGCGCTCTCCCGGCACGCCGGGCTATCTGGCGCCGGAGCTGCAGAGCGGGGAAAGCCAGGGGGACCTCGCGACCGATGTCTATGCCCTCGGCGTCACCCTCTACCGCATGTTCAGCGGGGGCGCGTTTCCCTATGGCAAAACGCTGGGGGTCGCCCGGCAGGCCGGGCCGACAGCGCTCATGAAGCACCGGCGGGACTTGCCCGCCTGGCTCGACGCTGTCCTGCTTCGCGCCGTGGCGACCGCGCCGGAGGAGCGTTACGCGGACCCGATCGACCTCGGCTTCGCCCTCGAGAATGGCGAAAGCTTCAGGCCGCGCGTGAAAACAAAGGCCCTCTATGATCGCAACCCGCTGCTGTTCTGGAAAATCGTGAGTTCTGTGCTTTTTCTGGTCATTGTCCTGCTGCTCGCGCTCAGGATTTAGTCATGTCGTTGTCGTAAAGGAGCGATGGCCCGCCTTGCGGCGGGCGACCGCCTCTTCACCTCCCGCATCCTGGCGGTATCAGATGGTCTTCGTTTCGGCTTCGTTCAGCGGCACGCGCGAGCCCTCGCCGAAGATCGCGTAGGCCTCTTCGCCATGGACCGCATCATCGCCGATCTTCAGCATCGCGTCGGGCATGCGCAGCGGTGTCACCAGCGAGACGAGCTTGAGAATGACGAAGGTGCCGACCGCGTTGAGCGCGATGATGAAGAGTGCGCCGTAAATCTGCAGAATGAACTGATGAGGGTTGCCGAAGAAGGCACCGGTCACGTTCACGCCCGGCGCGTCCTTGTCCGTGCCGATATAGACCAGCATCTTCGGATCGGCGAGCAGGCCGGTGAGCAGGCCGCCCGCAATCGCCGCCACACCATGGGTGTGAAGAACGCCAAGCGTATCATCGACTTTGCGCATGAAGGCGGTCTTGCCGAGCACGTTCATGGTGAACCAGGGCAGCGCCGCCGCAACGATGCCAATAATGATAGCGCCCCAGCCATTCACATAGCCCGCCGCCGGCGTGATGCCGACGAGGCCCGCGATGAGGCCGTTGACGGCGCCGATGACGGAGGGTTTTCCGTAGGAGTAATAATCGAGCAGGGTCCAGACCAGCACGGCCATGCAGGAAGCGATATTGGTGTTGAGCACGGCCGCACCGGCATCCGCATTGGCGAAATACGGGTCACCGCCGTTGAAGCCGTTCCAGCCCAGCCAGAGGATGCCGGCACCGGCAAGCGTGATGAGAAGGCTGTTCGGCTCGAAGCTGTCACGGTCGCGCTGGATGCGCGGGCCGACCAGGGCGGCCGCCACGAAGCCCGAGGTCGCGGCCGCGAGATGGATGACATAGCCACCCGAGAAGTCCACCACGCCGAGGACGGAGAGCCATCCGCCGCCCCAGAGGCTGAAGGCGCCGATGGTATAGACGAAGGTCATCCAGAGCGGCACGAAGATCATCCAGGCCTTGAAGCTCATGCGCCCGAGAACGGCGCCGGCGAGAATGACGACGGTGATGGCTGCGAAGACGAACTGGAAATAGATCATCGTCGACATGCCGAAGCCGAGCGCGGGCATGCCCCCGGCGGCGGCCGGAATCTTTGCCTGCCCGGTCTCGAACGCGGCCGAGAGGATGGATCTGGGCACGCCGACGAAGGAAAACCATTGCGTCCCGAAGGCCATGTTATAGCCCCACAGCGCCCAGACGATCATCACGGCGGCGAAAGCATAGATCGCCATGAAGGCGGAATTGATGGCCCATTTCTTCTTGACCACCCCGCCGTAGAAAATGACGAGGCCTGGCACGCTCTGCAGCGCCACGAAGGTCGCGGCCGCGAGTTGCCAGGCGTTATCGCCCGAATCAAGCCATTTTGGTGAAGGAACAAGCATGTCGATGCCTCCCGGTTAAGTATCCCACTCAGCCACTCTCAGGTCTGCGGAGCCGCACAGGCTCTGCAGGAAGGCCGTTTCATGCTTATCGATCGGCGCTCGGACGCGGTATTTCGTTACTTGGTCGGTACTCTAGCCAGTCAATCAGACAGGTACGCTCAATCGAACGGCAAGGCCTGGTCCCAACTCAAGCAAATCCCATGCCAGATTTCCCGTCTGGGCCGCGCCCCGGCGCCTGGCACCATCCCGCCGGAAGGACGCAACCCTGCCGGATGGTCCCGCCTGCAGGGCTGGCAAGGCAAGGGACCGTCTTGCAGCCTCGCCCCCAGTCAGCTTAACTGCCGGCCGATGGTTCCCCGGGAGGGGATTAAACGGGAACGCGGTTCAAAGCCGTGGCTGCCCCCGCAACTGTACGCGGCGAGTCCTTCGTCATCACGCCACTGGGCTTCCCTGGGAAGGCGACGCAGGACCAAGACCCGCAAGCCAGGAGACCTGCCATCAACAGGCGTCGACGCATTCACGCCGGGCGGGGCCCCCCGGTGAGCCAGGTTCTGCTTGCCTGCGCTTGTTTGCAGAGACACACGCCGATTGAAGGCAGGCTCTTTCATGCTGGGTGCGCTCAGACATATCTTTAACGACAGCTCCGCCGATGTGCGGGGCAAGGTCATCGGCCTCTATACATTCCTCATCGCCGCCAATATCGGGGCCTGGGGCTGGGCTATTCTCGCCTTTCACAACCGGCCGGTTCTGCTCGGAACAGCCTTGCTGGCCTACGGTTTCGGACTGCGGCACGCCGTGGACGCCGATCACATCGCCGCCATCGACAATGTCACCCGCAAGCTCATGCAGGAGGGCAAGCGCCCGGCGACCGTCGGCTTCTTCTTTTCCATCGGCCATTCGCTTGTCCTGCTCCTTGGAACGATCGTCATCGCGGTGACGATCATGAGCCTCCAGCATGGGTTCAACCGGTTCAATGACATTGCCGGCGTCATCGGCACCCTGGTTTCCGGGTTTTTCCTGCTGGCCATGGCCGCCATGAACCTCATGATCGCGCGGTCCGTCTACCGGACCTATCGTCACGTCCGCCAAGGCGGGCAGGTACGACGACGACAGCTTCAATATCCTGCTCAACAATCGCGGTCTGATCGCCCGCCTGCTCCGGCCCCTGTTCCGGCTCGTAGGCGAGGCATGGCATATGTTTCCCGTGGGATTCCTGTTCGGCCTCGGCTTCGATACCGTGACGGAAGTGAGCCTGCTGGCGGTCGCGGCGACGGAGGCCGCCAAGGGCATGTCCGTCTGGTCCATCCTTGCCTTCCCGGCCCTCTTCTCCGCCGGCATGTCCCTGATCGACACGACCGACGGCATCCTGATGCTCGGCGCCTATGGCTGGGCCTTCGTCAAGCCGATCCGCAAGCTCTACTACAACCTGACCATCACTATTGTGTCCGCAACCGTCGCCATCCTGGTCGGCGGCATCGAGACGCTCGGCCTCGTTGCCGGGGAGTTCAACCTGCAGGGCTGGTTCTGGGGGCGCATGAATGCGCTGAATAACAATTTCGGCCTGCTCGGCTATTGCCTCATCGGGCTGTTCGCCGCGGCCTGGGCGATTTCATTCATCGTCTATCGCATCAAGAAGCTTGATGCCGTCGAACTCACGGAGGTGGGCCGCGCCACCTGACCGAGGGCCGGACAGGACCTGAAGGCGCGGCGCCGCCCCATGGTAAGGCGCCTCGGGTGACAACCCGATCGAAAACGGCGAGGGCCGGTATGTCCAGCCCTCGCCGGCAAGATCGGCGCGTCCTGCCGTCGTCAGCCGAGCAATTCACGCAGCGCTTGGTCGATGAAGAGACGATCTTCGGGATTCCACACCGTCATGTGCCCCCAGATCGACGGGATCGGACGGCACTCGGCGTTCGTCATCAGTTTGACCTCGTTGACGTTGTCAACCGGCGGGAAATAGCGATCGTGGTCACCTGGCATGACGATCGCCCGCGCTTTGATCGCCCCGAGAGCCTGCGCAAGATCGCCCTGATACATCGCGTTCGCGCTGATGTCTCCGTCAAACCAGGTTTGCATGAGGGCGAGAAGGTCATTCGCATCGAGGTGCTGGAAAGCCGGTTCCCAGAATCGCTCAACGAAGCTCTGACTGCTATCGGCACCGAACTGACGGAACGCTTCCGTGCGGAAAAATGGCTCGGAGAATCCCCAGCCGGCATAGATCGCCGAGAACGCCTTCAACCCGCGGATTGGCGGACGGCGATAGAAGCCGTCTTCGAACGCGGGATCCAGTTCCAGCGCACGGCGGAGCGCGATCAGGAAAACCTTGTTGAAGTTCGCTGTCCGGGCGGAGCAGTTCAGCGGCGCGATCGCTTCCACCATGTCGGGGTATTGCGCCCCCCACTGATAGGCTTGGCAGCCACCCATCGACCAGCCAACGACCAGCTTCAGCTGCTCGACGCCCAAGGCTTCTGTCACAAGTTTGTGTTGCAGCCGCACATTGTCGAAAAGCGTGACCCGCGGGAAGCGCGCCGCTTCAAAGGGCGCCGGCGTGTTGCTGGGCGAGGTCGAGAGGCCATTGCTCAGTAGATTGGTCGCCACGATAAAATGGCGGTCGGGGTCGATCGCCCTTCCCGGGCCCGTGAGGCATTGGATGGATTCGCGATGCGTGCCCGCATACCAGGACGGGATCAGCACGACATTATCCTTTTTCGGCGACAGGGTGCCGAGCGTCGCGAATGCCAGTTGCGCGGCCGGCAGCTTGCCACCGCCCTGCAACTCAAAATCCTTGGCCTCGAAAATACTGAAGTCCTAACTCATAGAAAATCCTATTGTTA
Source organism: uncultured Alphaproteobacteria bacterium (assembly GCA_963834475.1). Lineage (GTDB taxonomy): Bacteria > Pseudomonadota > Alphaproteobacteria > Acetobacterales > Acetobacteraceae > Acidisoma. The sequence goes on from CAWIBZ010000007.1 coordinate 673,532, forward strand.
GGCAAGGCAAGCCGAGCCGCCGATGCAGTTTGACCGGAGAGACATGGTCGGCTGAGACCTAACTATAAGTCATCCAATCCATCAATCTTTATGGTCCGTCGCCCGCAGATCCGCGGGCATCGTGGCAAAATTGGCCCGGCACCGACAAATTTTGCTTGCTGCTTCCACGCCATCGCAGCGCTCTGGGCGTTTTTTAAGCAAAAACGTGCACTTATGGAAACTGTCTGCTCAAAGTATTATCAAGAAAAGATTCCTTGCCAGCTTTCTCCTAGCATTTGTGCGCGCGCAGGCAACGCCCCTCCCCGGTGCCTCGCCTAGCTTAGCCTGATGACCATGCTGGTTTGATGGAGGATTCATGCAGACGCCGGTGTCGATCGCTGCTCCCGTGCAGGAAGGAACTTTCGCAGAGGAATTCGAGCATGAACCGGTGCCCTTACAGCGCCGGCATTCCCTGAAATCAGTCGTGGCCGTGTGGTTCGGCTTCCCGATGGTGCTGACCCAGGCGGTGTTTGGCGGGATCATCACCTACAATCTCGGCTTTATCGAGGGTGCGTCGGCAATTCTTCTGGGCAACCTCGTTCTCTGTCTTTATGTCGGCGGGCTCAGCTATGTCGCCGGCTCGACCGGCTTGAATTTCGCAATGCAGGCGAAAAAGACCTTTGGCAGCAAGGGCTATGCCGTGGCCTGCGGCCTGCTTTCGACCCTCGTGGTCGGCTGGTATGCCTTCCAGACCGGCCTGACCGGAGCGACGATACATACCGCCTTTGGCTGGAACATGACGGCGGTGATCGTGGTAGCGACAGTGCTCTATACCGCCACCACCTTCCTCGGCATCCGCGCACTCGCGATTGTCGGCATGATGGCGCCCACACTGTTCATCATCATGGGCGTGATCGCTTTGGCTTTTGCCTCCATGAAAAGCGGGTTGACCAATATCTGGCACTTCAAGGGTGTCGCGCACGGCATGACATTCGGCGGCGCGATGAGTCTCGTCATCGCCGGTTTCGCCGATGCGGGCACGATGACGGCGGATTTCACCCGTTGGTCCCGCAACGGGCGCGAAGGCTTCCTCGCCTCGTTCTCCGCATTTCCCATCGCCAACGGCTTCGCCTTTCTCTTCGGCGGTGTGATCGTCGCCGCCGGTGCCGCGATCAATCCCGCCCATAACGGCGGCGACTTCATGTCCCTGTTGACAGGACATGGCGTTCTTCTGACGGCACTCGCCTTGATCTTCGTGTTCATCAATCTCGGCTCCGTCTGCGCGCATTGCCTTTACAATGGTGCGGTCGGCTACAGCCATCTACTCAAGAACCGGATGCGCGTCCTCACGCTCGTGCTGGGCATCCTCGGGGGCATCGCCGCCGTCCTCGGCATTTGGAGCCTGTTCCCGTATTGGCTCAGCCTGCTCGGCATTTTCGTGCCTCCGATCGGCGCTATCATGGTCATGGACCAGTTGATCCTCGGCCGGGCCGCCAGGCTGAGGGCGAGCGCTGATTTTCATCCACGCGCGTTTATGGCATGGGCCATAGGATCGGCTGTCGCGATCGTGTTTCACGTCTGGATGCCTCAATATGGTGAGGCTTTGGCCGGCCTGATCGTGAGTGGCGTTGCCTATGCGGCGTTCGGACTGGGGCAGCAGCCGAGCAGAGCGACGGTATTGGACACGGTCAGCTAGCTGTCGTTTTCAAAACAACGCGCGTCATGGATGATGACCAATCACCCATGACGCGCGTTGTCGCATGTTGCCTGCAGCCCCGTCCGGAGACAAACTGCAGGGGAAACCCCGTCGTCAGACCTAGTCGGGCCACCCATCTTCTCCATAAGGCGCCCGCGCCGTCCAGTTGGGTTATGACCCTAGGCGAGCCGGCGCCCCATGAACTGCTCGAGCACGCGCAGCGGTGACTGCTCGGGATGGGCCATCGCCTCTACCGGCAGGTGGAAGGTCTGTTCCAGGGCGCAGTAGCCGGCCATGGCCGCATGCGGCACCTGGTCGGTAAACACCATCCAGCTGCTGCCGGAGGGAAAGCTGACGGCGGTGTGCTGCCCCTGCGCCTGCCAGGCGGCGTCATGCTTGGCCGCATCATGCAGCTTCAGCATGATCTCGTCATAGGCGCTGCGCTGGCCCTTGGTGAGGCCGAGCGCCTTCAGCGCCCAGGCGTGCCCCGGCAGGCCGGGCTTGACCTGCGGCAGGAAGCGGCGCGCGAAGTCCGGAAAAGGCTCGCCGACGCGCCAGTCCCGCGTGGCGCTCTCGGGCGCGATATTCGAAAACATGCGGAGAATGCGCCGCCCCTGCAGCGGCCGGGTGGGAAAGGCGTCAACATGCAGCAAGGTATCATTATGCCGGGTGGAGGTGGCCCGGCCCTTCACCTCCACGGGCCGGAAACTCGCCCTGGCGCGCTCGATCCGGTCGGTATAGGCGGGGATCAAGGTGCAGACGAAGGCTTCAGCCATCGCCGAAAAACGCCCCATCATGCCGGTCAGCGCGGCCGCGGTGGCGCCTTCCGCACTGGTGCCGCCGATGCGGCCCGTGGTCGGGTCGAAGCTCACGTTTTTCCGGTTGCCTGCGGCAAGCGCCGCAGAGAGGAGCCCTCGCTCGAACTCAAGAAGCCCGAAGGAGAGCTGGGGCAGGAACAGGATTTGCCCGGCCTCAAGAGCTGCGATGGCCCGCGCCTGCTCCTCGGCGGCGAAGGGGCCGCTCCAGCTGGTCAAAGGTAGCACTTCCAACAGGCGCTCAGCCGTCATCGCAGCTACTCCCGCATCAGCACCCGGTCGTTGAGAAAACTGGTCAGCCCGTCGACCCGGAATTTTTGTTTCAGCTTGTTTTCATCATAATCATGCTCGATCCAGGATCGAAAAGGCTTTTGTCCTTCGGCTTCGCTTTCATACCAAAGAAACACCGCATCCAGCACGCCGGCTCTCGACCCTCGCATATGGCCGAAGCGCAGCGAAAGCTGGCGCAACGCGTCCTCGGCCGTGCCCCCCTGGGAGAGAATGAAGAGACCGGCGGCAAACCCGGCCCGGTCGGCACCTGATTTGCAATGCACCAGCGCCGGCTCCTGCATGGTTGCAAAGGTATCAAGCAAATGGAGGATGCGGGCGCGCGCCGGCGCGCCGCGGCTTTGCACCGGTGCATCGATGAAATCAAGGCCGAGGCGGGCCGCCATGTCACGGCTGAGCCCGTCGGAGCCATTGCGCGCCATGCCCCGGAGATTGATGACGGTGCGCAGCCCGAAGCGGCGCGTGAGCGCGGCAAGCCGCCCGGGTGTGGGGTGGTTGCAGCGATAGAGCCGGCCCGGGATGACCGGGGCCCAGTTGCTCCAGACAAGGCGAAAGACCCCATGATCGACCAGCAGGCTGTCGATCCAGGCCCGCCTGCGCCCCCGCGCCGTTGTCACATCACCGCGAAATATCAATTCCATTATTCCGTCATTTCAACTGGAATGGCAGACCCATCCAATGCCACGATCAATCTTGTGCCGAACCTCCGCCCTGGCAAGCCTGCCGTTGCCAGAGGCATCAGGAAATCCTAACGATATCAACTCGACCCTGCATGACCAGTCCCAAGGAACGGATCATGAGGACCCCGTGGTTTTCATGCCAGCGAGGAGCAGGACCGATCGTCAATCGATAATATGTTGTGAAATCAGTTATATAGAAGTCGATATCGTAACGGACTGTGCCAGCTGCCCGGGGCGTGGCGCCATCCAATCTTCACACTGCCCGATCGCAGGTTCATGTCAGAACGCCAACAACAAGGGGAAGGGGCCATGGACGAAATTCTCGACCGCTCACGCGATACCAGGCAAAACACCAAGACCGTCCAGGAATATATAGACGAATTGCCCGTGTGGAGTGATGGGACCGCCCTGCCCTCCACCCCGCTGACCGGCATGCAGTGGCGCATCTGGGTGCTTGCAGCCGCCGGCAAGTTCTTCGAAGGCTTCGTGGTCTTCATGGGCGGCATCACCGTGCCCCTCATCGCCCGCGAATTCCATCTCACCGCCGCCGACAAGGGGCTGATCGCGTCGGCGAGCCTTGCCGGTATCCTGTTTGGCACCATCCTCCTCGGCGGGTTGGCCGATTATTTCGGCCGGAAGCGGATGTTCGTCGCCGAAATGATCATCTTCTGCATGTTTCTGGCCCTTCTGCTCCTGGTGCAGAATTTCGTATCGCTCCTGATCTGCCTGGTCGGCGTCGGCCTGGCACTCGGCTGCGACTATCCGACCGCCCATATGATCATTTCCGAAAGCATTCCATCGGCTGCACGCGGGCGGCTCGTCCTCGGCGCTTTCGCCTTCCAGGCCATCGGCGCGACCTGCGGCCTCGCAGTCGGGGCCCTCGTGCTCATGGCCGATCCCACCCTGGACGCCTGGCGCTGGATGTATGCGACGGCGCTCATTCCCGCCGTGGTCATTACGGTTGCACGGTTCTTCATAACCGAAAGCGCCAACTGGTTGATCGTCCGCGGCGACCACGACAAGGCAGAGAACGCGTTGGCGCGCCTGCTGCACCGCACGCCGAACTACCTGAATGCCATCTTCATATCCCGTCATCATGTGGCCGACGAACAGCACGCTTCAACGAACAATTTCTGGGCGCTGTTCAACAAGAAGAATTTCCGCGCGACGATGTTCGCCTCCGCCCCCTGGTTCATCCAGGATCTCGGCACCTATGGCATCGGCGTGTTCACGCCGACGCTGATTGCAGCCGCCCTCGGCAAAGGTCCCGACAAGATCCGCAGCCCGGCGGATCTGGTGGCGAGCGGCCTGCATTCGGCCGAGGCCTCTGTTCTCACGACCTCCATGCTCATCGTGGGCATCGCCTTCGCGATTGCACTCTCCGACAAGCTCGGCCGCATCCGCCTGCAGATCTTCGGCTTCCTCGGCTGCGCCGTCGGTCTCGCCATCGCCTCCTTCTCGATCGGTGAATCGGAAAGCCTGCAGCTCATCCTGATCTTCACGGGCGTCATGCTGTTCAACTTCATGACCAACCTCGGTCCGAACGCGCAAACCTACCTGCTCGCGGGCGAGGTCTTCCCGACCGAGGTGCGCGGCATGGGCGCGGGTTTCGCCGCCATGGTCGCGAAGGTCGGCGCCGTCGGCACCACCTTCGGCTTTCCGCTGCTGCTCGCCTCCATCGGCACGCGCTCGCTGCTCTGGGCGCTCGTGGCGAGTTCGGTCCTCGGGGCCGTGGTGACATGGATCTATCGTATCGAAACGACCGGGGTGAATCTCGACCGGGTCGGCCGCTAAGCCAAGGCAGAGAGGAAGCATCCATCATGAACAAGGCTTTGTTGCTCGCATTGGCCACTGCTGCCACCTGTGCCTGGACGGGCTGTGGCTGGACCAGCACGGCAGAGGCCCAGACCATCCACCTCAGCGAGACAGGTTCCACCCTCCTTTTCCCGCTCTTCCAGAGCTGGATGGCCGGCTACAAGGCCGTCGCGCCCGATGTCGGGCTCACGATCGCAGCGACCGGCTCGACCGCCGGCACCCAGGCCGCGATCGGCGGCAGCGCCAGCATGGGCGCGTCGGACGCCTATTTGTCCGACGAGGTGGCGGCCCAGAACCCCGAACTCCTGGATATTCCGCTCGCGATTTCGGCGCAGACCGTCAACTACAACCTGCCCGGCCTGAACGGCGCAGGGGTGAAGCTGGACGGGCCGACGCTCGCCGGCATCTATAGCGGCCAGATCACGCAGTGGGACGATCCGGCCATCCGCGCGATGAATCCGGGGGTCAAGCTGCCGGGCAAGGCCATCATCCCGGTCCGCCGTGCCGATGGCTCAGGCGACACCTTCATCTTTACCCAGTTCCTCGATTTCTCGACCGACAGCTGGGAGGATAGCCCCGGCTACGGCACCGATATCAGCTGGCCCGCGGTCCAAGGCGAGGTCAGTGCCGTTGGCAATGCCGGCATGATCAAGGCCCTGGCCGGCACCCCCTACTCCGTCGGCTATGTCGGCGTCAGCTATGCCGCCGACATCGCCAAGGCCGGGATCGGCACGGCGCCGGTCAGGAATCAGAACGGGACCTTCCTCCTGCCGACACCGCAGACAGTCGCGGACGCGGCCTCCGAGTTGGACCCCCGGACACCACCCTACGAGCGCATCAGCCTCGCCTTCGCGCCGGGGGATGACAGCTATCCGCTGATCGCCTACGAATATGTCCTCGTCTCGAAAACGCAGCCGAACGCGGCGACGGCCAAGGCGCTGCGGGACTTCCTGAACTGGGCGATCTCTCCCGATGGCGGGAACGCTGCCAAATATCTCGACGCGGTTCATTTCATCGCCCTGCCGGATTTCATCCGCGCCATGAGCGAAGCCCAGATCAGCGAGATTCACTAGAGAAGATCGCGATCAGACGGGCTCCTCGTCTGATCGTGTTTAGATACTGGCAAAGACAATACCCTAGAACGGCATCCGTGACACAGTGAACGGATGCCACTCTCGCTCCAGGGCTGACGCCCCATAGCCTCGCCGAAGAGGGCCTGTGCTGTCGCCACGAGAAGACGGGGCGCCCGTCTTTTGACCTTTGGGGGAAGGAACCATGATGGACGATCATCCCGAGCAAACCCTTTTGCCGCGCTCTTCCTACCTCCACGCGGCGGGGACGGCGAGCGCCGACCACCTGGCCGAGCTCTTCGCGCATCACCTCATGACCGACGCCGTGGTCGAGCCCGCGCGGGCCGATCTCCGCCAGAGCTTCGAGGCGGCGGCCAGCTCCGTGCGTGACCTTTTGTCGCGACGCTGGGTCGAGACGGACCATCGCTATGACAGCGCAAATCCGAAGCGGGTTTATTACCTCTCGATGGAATATCTCATCGGCCGGTCGCTCGCCAATAACGTGACCACCATGATGCTCAAGCCCGCCTTCGACCAGGCGCTGCGCGACAGGACGTTGGACTGGATGAGCCTCGTGGAGCAGGAGCCCGACGCCGGGCTTGGCAATGGCGGCCTCGGGCGCCTCGCGGCCTGCTTCCTTGACTCCATGGCGACCATGCAACTTCCCGCCATGGGCTACGGGCTTCGATACGAATACGGGATGTTCAAGCAGTCGATCGAGAGCGGCTGGCAGCGCGAACAGGCCGACAACTGGCTTCGCACGCCGGACCCCTGGGAAATTCAGCGGCCCCGCGACGTCGTGGAGGTGAAGCTCGGCTGCAGTATCGTGATGCACCAGGGCCATCTGGAAGTCATTCCGAACCGCCCGTCCAGCCTGATCGGCATGCCCTATGACAGGCCGGTTGTGGGCTTCGGCGGCAAGACCGTGAACACGCTCCGTCTCTGGCGTGCCGCGGCGCATGACGATTTCGACTTCCACGAATTCAGCAGTGGCGACTTTGTCGCCTCCCTGGTCGGACGGATTTCGTCCCGCACCATCACCCGCGTGCTTTACCCGGATGATTCAACCAATATGGGCCAGGGGCTGCGGTTCATCCAGGAGTATTTCCTCGTCGCCTGCTCTCTGGCCGATCTCATTCGCCGTTTCCGCCAGGCCAATAGCGACTGGGCGCTGTTGCCGGAAAAATGCGCGATCCAGATGAACGACACGCATCCGACGCTCGCCGTGCCCGAACTCATGCGGATCCTGCTTGACGACGCCGGCCTCGACTGGGAGCAGGCCTGGGATCTGACGAAGCGGACCTTGCCTATACCAATCACACCCTGCTTCCCGAGGCGCTGGAGAAGTGGCCGATCCGCTATTTCCAGGCGATGCTGCCGCGCCAGCTTGGAAATCATCTACGAAATCAATCGCCGCCTTCTTGACGATGTCCGGCAGCGCTTCCCCGGTGACGAAGGCAAAGGTGCAAGGCACCAGCCTGATCGAGGAAGGTGCGGAGGACAAAGTCCGCATGGCGCATCTCGCGATTGTCGGTTCCCACAGCACCAATGGTGTCGCCGCCATCCATTCCGATCTGCTGCGAAAGTTGACTGTCCGCGATCTCGCGGAGATGTTTCCCCGAACGGTTCAACAACAAGACGAACGGCGTGACACCCCGGCGCTGGTTGTGGCTGGCCAATCCCGGCCTCGCTGCCGCCATATCGGAGAGCATCGGCACCGGCTGGATCACCGATTTCTCTCAGATCAGCGAGCTGAAGGCGGCGGCAGACGATCAGAGCGTTCAAGAGCGGATTCTGAGGGCCAAGCGCGCCGCGAAGGAGGACTTTCGCCGACTGGCTGCTGCGGTCAAGCGGGCAGAGCGTTGACCCGGACAGCATCTTCGACTGCCAGATCAAGCGCATCCATGAATACAAGCGGCAGATGCTGAATGCCCTGCGCGTGATCCTTCTCTACAATCGCCTGCGCGCCGCGCCTGATCTCGATATCGCGCCGCGCACCTTCTTCTTCGCTGGCAAGGCGGCGCCCGCTTACGCACGCGCTAAGCTCATCATCAAATTCATCAACAACCTCGCCGGCACGATTGATGGCGATCCCGCCGTGCGCGGCCGGATCAAGGTTGTCTTCCTGCCCGAATATCGTGTCTCGCTCGCCGAAAGGCTGATCCCCGCCGCCGATGTCTCCAACCAGATCTCGACCGCGGGCTATGAGGCGAGCGGCACGAGCAACATGAAGTTCATGATGAACGGCGCGCTTACCCTGGGCACGCGGGACGGCGCCACGATCGAAATGGCGGAAGAGGCGGGCGAGGAGAATTTCTTCCTGTTCGGTCTCACGGCTGATGAGGTCGAGGCGAGCCGCGGATGGTATGATCCCCATTGGCATTATCGAGCATGAACCCGAAATCCGCGCTGCCCTCGACCTGATCGCGGGCGATCATTTCAGTGAAAATGAAAAGGGCGCTTTCGCCCCGCTGCTCGACAGCCTGCTGAAAGAGGGTGACCGCTACATGCATCTGGCGGATTTCTCGGCCTATCTGCGGGCGGATGAGGCGGTTTGCGCTCTCTATGCGGACCCGCGCGCCTGGGCGCGCAAAGCCATCCTCAATATCGCGGGATCCGGCAGGTTTTCCAGCGATCGCACTATCGCGCAATATGCCACTGAGATATGGCAGGCAAAACCTTGCCCGGTCGGACTTAAGAGGAGCGAAGATACCGATGGCCCTGATCACCCTCGCTGGAAAGCCCGCCCCCCTGGACATGCTGGTCGACGTCGCGGCGCTGGACGCCGCCTATGTCACGGCCAAGCCCGACCCTGGCAATCCGGAACAGCGGGTGAGTTTCGGCACGAGCGGCCATCGCGGCTCCTCGCTGCGCGGCTCCTTCACGGAATCGCATATCCTCGCGATTACCCAGGCGATCTGCGATTACCGGCAGGCACAGGGTGTCACCGGGCCGCTGTTCATGGGCAAGGATACACATGCCCTGTCGGCGCCGGCAGAGCGCACGGCCCTTGAAGTTCTGGCCGCCAACGGCGTCGCCGCGGTCATCCAGCGGGAGGATGGCTTCACGCCGACGCCCGTCATCTCCCACGCCATCCTGGCGCATAACCGCGGCCGGACAGAGGGGCTGGGGGACGGCATCGTCATCACGCCGTCCCATAACCCGCCGGAGGATGGCGGCTTCAAATACAACCCGACGAATGGCGGCCCCGCGGACACTGATGTCACGCGCTGGATCGAAGGGCGGGCGAATGAGCTGCTGACGGGTGGCAACGCCGCGGTCAAGCGCGTTCCCTTCGAACGCGCGCTCAAAGCCCCGACAACCCGGCAGGACGATCTCGTCATGCCCTATGTCGCGGATCTGCGAAACGTCATCGACATGCAGGCGATCCGGGACGCGCGGCTGCCGCTCGCCGTCGATCCCCTGGGCGGGGCGTCCCTGGCCTATTGGGATCCGATCAACGCGCTTTACGGCCTCGACATCACCGTCACCAACCGCGTCATCGACCCGCGCTTTTCATTCATGACGGTGGACCACGACGGCGTCATCCGTATGGACTGCTCAAGCCCCTACGCCATGGCGCGGCTCGTCGACCTTCGCTCACAGTATCGCGTCGCCTTTGCCAATGACCCGGATGCGGATCGGCACGGCATCGTCACGCCCGGTGCGGGGCTGATGAACCCCAACCATTATCTCGCGGTCGCGATTGACTACCTGCTGACGCACCGGCCGGATTGGGCGCCGGGGGCTGCCGTCGGCAAAACCCTGGTCAGCAGCGGCATGATCGACCATGTGGTCAAAAAGCACGGCCGCCGGCTTTTCGAAGTGCCGGTCGGCTTCAAATGGTTCGCCCCCGTCCTGTTCGATGGCAGCGTTTGCTTCGGCGGCGAAGAGAGCGCGGGTGCCAGCTTCCTGCGCCGCGACGGCGCGGTCTGGACGACCGACAAGGACGGCCCGATCATGGATCTGCTGGCCGCCGAAATCACCGCCCGCACCGGCCGCGACCCCGGCGAGCGTTACGCGGCACTGGCCCAGGAATTCGGCGCGCCCCACTATCTCCGGGTCGATGCTCCGGCAACACCCGAACTCAAGGCGAAGCTCGCGCGGATGACGCCGGAGACGATCACCGCAGCGCAACTGGCGGGCGAGCCCATCGTTCAGATCATGACCCGCGCACCCGGCAATGACGCGCCGATCGGCGGCCTGAAAGTCGTGACGACGAGCGGATGGTTCGCGGCGCGTCCGTCCGGGACCGAGGCCGTCTACAAAATCTACGCCGAGAGCTTCAAGGATGAGGCGCATCTGCAAACGCTCGTGCAGGAAGCGCAGGCCTTGATCCAGCGCCTTTGACGGTCGCGCAGCCGGGGACCGGACGGCTCAACCGGGGCTGCGCGGCAGCGGCCCCTCACGCCGCCGCCCGTGCCAGGCAAAGACGGTGTCCATAACAAAGGCGGCGAGTGCGCCGACAATACAGACAAGCGCAACGCCGAAGGATATCACGAGCCAGGATTTGATCGACTGATTGCGCAGGCTGCCCAGGAACAGGATGAAGGCGGTCCCGCAGGTGGCCGTCCCGGCAAGGGCCGTGAGGGCCACTGCGGCATCGAGCGCCAGGAGGCGTTTTCGCAGCCGGACCAGATGGGCTTCCAGCCGCCGGCGGCTGGTGTCATCGACATCGCCGCGCAGAAGCTCGGCCAGGTGCCGGTTATCGTCGGACACACGGATCAGCCGCGTGTTGAAGACGTTCAGCAAAGTCCCGACGCCGGTCAGCAGGAAGATCGGCGTCAACGCCACCTGGACGATGTGCGCCGTATTGTCGACCATGTCGCTGTCAATCGGCAGAGCCATTGTCCTGCCCTTTCATGTCCGCGTCAGGTCCCTGAGGCGCGCCCGGCCCCGCGGCCCTGCCGAGGCAGTCAGGGCAGAGGCAGCGCGCCGCCGTGTCGGCGGGCAAGGCAAGGCGCACAGGCCAGGCCTTGCACCAGCACGGACCCGCCGGATCGCAGGTCATGGGCGCCGCGCAGCGTGCGCATAGAAGCTGCGTGTCAGGCGATGCCGCCACTCCCCTCACCCGCGTTCCAGTTCCACGTACAGATCATCCTCCGGCTCGTAGCCGAGGAACCGGCGGGCCTCGTCCAGGCTCCAGCCCATGCCGCGATTACGGGAGACGCCGTTGACGAGCACGCCATGCGCCGGCCAGGAGGCCGGATCAGCCGTCACGCTCTTCTCGACCAGCTGCGCGAGGTCGCGATTGGACAGCCACATGGCACGGAACCAGCGCAGGGTGTTTTCGCTCTCGGCATCGAGCTGGCCGGCGGCCGTCTCCCCGCCCGACTTGCCGGATAGGTTGATATCCACGGCGCGATTGTCGCCCCGCAGCACCCAGCCGATCCGGATGGTGACGGTGGTCAGCGCGCCGCCGCCAGCCGCCGCCAATTGCGCCATGCAGCGCTCCCCCATCAATTTGGAGGCCGCATAGGCCGTGGAATCGGTCACCATCGCGCCATTCGCCCAGTGCGTGCCGGGCGCGCTGGGCAATTGCGTCGTCAATTTCCCGGGGCCGATCCTTTGGCCGAGCGGCGCATCCTTGTATCCGCCCATCACATGGTTCGAGGAGAAGAACACCATCCGCCGCACGCCGTGCCGCAGCGCGGCCAGGCCGAGCGCCTCGATCATGTCGAAGGAGGCCGCTGCGTCGTCCCAGCTCTGCGCCGGAACGGGGTTTACCGCCGCGCCATGGATCACGGCATCCACGCCATCCATGGCACGCTCCCAGGCCGGATCGCGCCGCGTGAGATCACCGCGCACCACCGTCAGCTTGGCCTGTGCGGGGGGCGAGAAGACCGGCGCCTCATCACCGAAGAGCGTTGCCACGATGCGCCGGCACCAGGGGCGCGCCGCCAGCGTCTCCACAATCTTGCCGCCCAGATTACCACCGGCGCCGGTTACCATGACGGCGGCCGGCCTCTCGAAACGGATTGTTTCCGGCATGACGAACGCTACCCCACGCTTTGATTTTCAGGCGAGATTACGAACCTCCCCCGTCTTGGCAAGGGGCCCTGGGGTAAGGCCCGCGGGGGCGCGCAGGCGGGGGCGCAGAGCCCGCCGCTATTTGAGGTCCTTGAGGCAGGGATAGGCGGCGACCGCAGAAGTCCGTGCCGTTTTGGCGCTGACATAACCCTCGAAAACCATGCCCGGCACGGTGGATTTCAGCAACGCGGCCAGATCGGTGGCCGGCGTCACGCTTGGCGCGGCACGATCATAAATCGCTTTCGCCTCGGGCGAGAGCCGGGCGGCGCAGACGCCGGAACGCGCCGTATCTGCAGAAGCGGGAGCGGCTGCCACGGCAGCGAGCAGGCAGAGACCGCCGGCGATCTGCATCATGCGCAGGAAAAAGCTCGGGTTCCGGGCCATCTTGTGACTCCCATCTCCTGGTGCGGGCACGCGTCATCCACGCCCACGCTCCTGTATCACTTGTTATGACCTGCCATCATTGCCCTAAGACATAGGGCGGCCGCCACCTTTTTGGCAGGTTTGAGAGCGCGGTTACTATGCGGAAGGGTTAGGCACAACGAACCGCCTTGCGCACCACCGGCGCCGCCCGCCTCAGGCGCCTGCCCGCATCCTGGGCCACGGCCGCAAGCGGCCCGGCGAAGAGGCGGCGCTGGGGCTCACTTGCCCATGATCGAATGAATGAGGTCGACCAGACCGAACATCGAAAAGGGCGTCACGAAAAGAGCAACCGCCAGGAAGAGCACAAAGCGGCTGATCACCTTGTCGCTCGGCATTTCCGGGTCCGGCTGCGACGGCCGTTCATGGAAATTGGTTCCATCGAATGGCATGAGCTTATCTCCTTACCACCGGCTTTAACATTATAGCGCCAAATCCGCGGGCCGTCGCAATGCTGTTAACGCATGGAAATGGTTTTCCTCGCTTGGTGGCAGCCGGCGGAGCTGCCATGGCCCGCGCCTGACCGAGCCATGTCCTGGCCGGGGGCATGGATCCCGGGCCTTGGCGAGAAGGCAAAGCGCTGCCGCCCCAGATCACAAAAGACCCTTGCATTCGGAGAGTGTTCTTGTTTTGTTCCACTCTCTCCCGCTGAAGGGCGAAACGCGATGCACACCGGTGAGACCGAACAAGAGGACAAGACCCTATGGGAAACCGTGATGGCTGCCCTGTGCGCCACCCGGCGGCGAAGCACCCACCCCGCTGACCGGCGCGCCCTGGCGGCCGAGGCATCGCTGATTACTGACGCAATACGAAGGGTTTACGCGATCTCCCCGCGTCGGGAGGCAGAGCAGGCCACGCCTGTCAAGAAGGTTCTTCTGGAAAAGGTATGAATGTTATTCCGCGGCGCGCATTTCTCGTCATGCCGCACTGCACCATATCTGCTGACGAGTGAAGTTGCTCATTTGCTAAGCCACGCATCAAAATTTATTCCACGGAGTATTCCTATGAAAACCGGTCTTTTCCTGTCTGCCACCGCAAGCCTGATGCTGCTAGGCAGCACCGCCGTTTTCGCGCAGCAGTATGCCGCCCCCAACGCCATCACCCTGACGCCGGGCCAGGCCCCCTCTCCCGTTGCCGCCCAGCAGCCCGCGACTGACAACTCGGGCGTCGGCGTTCTGTTTTTGAAGCCCGGCGAGACGGTCAACACCGCCTCTGCCTCGGACCTCGGTGCGGTCGCGGCCGGTGCGACCCAGCTTCCGGCCGGCAGCTTCCGGTTGCTTGAGCCTGGCCAGACCGGCTAATCAAAACAGCATAAGCTGGCAAAAAAGGCGGGGCCCGCAGGGGTTGCCGCCTTTTTTCTGCCTAACGTACACCGATGCCTGCGGTCAGCCCGCCGTCGATCTTGAAATCGGCGCCCGTGACGAAGCTCGCCTTGTCTGACACCAGGAAGGTGATGAGGTCGGCCACCTCCTCCGGTTCGCCGATGCGGCCCAGCGGATGCGCGGCGCCGAAGCGGGCGAAGGCACCTTCGATATCCGCATCCGGTCCATCGAACGTACGGGCGGCAAGCGTCAGGATCGGGGTGCGGATCGAACCTGGGCTGATGGAGACGACGCGGATCTGGTCCGCGGCGAAATCGAGCGCCATCGCCCGCGTCATCGCATGGATCGCGCCCTTGGACGCGACATAGGCCATCACCCCCGCCTGACAGGCGAAGCCCTGCACGCTCGACAGGTTCACGATCACCCCGCCGTCGCGCTTCTTCATCTCCGGCACGCCGAACTTGGCCGTCAGGTGGATGGAACCGGCATTGACCGCCATGCAGCGCATGAAGGTTTCATGGCTGGTGTCAATCGCATCGCCGTACGGGTGGATGGCCGCGGCATTGACGATGACATCAAGGCCGCCATGGGTCTCGACCGTCTCCGCGACCGCCGCCTCGACATCCGCAGGATCCGAGACATCCGTGCGGCGCACCGAAACGGTCAGCCCCTCTTCCACGGCCAGGGTGGTGAGACCCTCGTTCCCCTGGGTATCGATGCCGAGGGCCATGACGGCATAGCCGGCGCGGGCCAGCGCCAGCGCCGTTGCCCGGCCTATGCCTGTCGTGCCCGTGACCAGGGCGACCTTTCTCTCAGCCTCGTTCATGGCTGCTCTCCTCCCGCTGTGCTGGCCCTTCTCGCCTGGCTCCCGGTTCGCGGCAACGGTTGACGCGCCAGGCAGAAGAGCGGCACTTGTATGGTAGGACCATAGCTTTGGGGAGGTAAAATGGAACAGACTTGGCGTTGGTTCGGACCGAATGATCCGGTGCCGCTCAACCATGTGCGGCAGGCCGGCGCCACCGGCGTCGTCACGGCCCTTCACCATATCTACGACGGCCGTGCCTGGACCCCCGCCGATATCGCCGAACGCAAAGCGGTCGTCGAAGCCGCAGGGCTCAGCTGGAGCGTCTGCGAATCAATTCCGGTCCATACCGCCATCAAGACCCGGCACGGACCCTACCGGCAGTATATCGATGCCTGGAAGGACAGCCTGGCGAACCTCGGCCGCGCCGGCGTGCCGGTCGTCTGCTACAACTTCATGCCGGTGGTCGACTGGACGCGCACGGATCTGATGTATGCCATGCCCTCCACCGGCCGGGCGCTGCGTTTCGACATGCTGGAATTCGTCGCCTACGACGTCTTCGTGCTGAAACGCCCCGGCGCCGAAACCGACTATCCGGCGGCACTCATCGAACGCGCCCAGGCCGTGCTGGCCCGCAAGACGGAAGCCGAAATCGCAGCGCTTGAGACCAATGTCATCGCGGGCCTGCCCGGCGGTGAAGACAGCTACACGCGCGAGACCATCGCCCGCCGCATCGCCGAGTTCGATGATCTGACACCCGCGGATATGCGCGCGAACCTGACGGAGTTTCTGCGGGAGGTGGTGCCGGTGGCCGAGGACGTCGGCGTCAGGCTCGGCATCCATCCGGATGACCCGCCGTTTTCCCTCTTCGGCCTGCCGCGCATCGTCTCCACCGCGCAGGATGCGGCAGCGGTGCTCGGCGCGGTCGACAGCCCGGCCAACGGCCTCACCTTCTGCTGCGGCTCCTATGGCTCGCGCGCGGATAACGACGTGCTCAGCATGGCGGAACTCTTCGCCAGCCGCATCAACTTCGTCCATCTTCGCAATGTCGTGAAAGATGCAGACGGGTCCTTCACGGAATCCGATCACCTTGCCGGCGATGTCGATATGGTGAAGCTCATCGCCGTCCTGCTGCGGGAAGAGGCGCGGCGCGCCGCGGCCGGGCAGCCGGCGACGATACCGATGCGGCCCGACCACGGCCATCTCCTCGGGTTCGACACCGAGCGCCGCAGCAACCCCGGCTATTCCTACATCGGCCGCCTCAAAGGCCTCGGCGAGCTTCGCGGCATCATCACGGCGCTGCAGGCTGGCTGACGCTTGACCGGCTCCTGGTCGTCCGCGCGCTGGTTGCGCGGACAACCTTGGGACCTCGCTTTCAATCCTCTGTCATTGCGGCGGCGACCTCGTCCGCCACCCGGTCCGCCTCCGGGCTGCCTTCGGCGCGCAGGCCCTCCACCACGCCGAGGCGATCCGCCTCGCTCCGGTTCTGGCTCATCTTCCATTTGCCGATGATCTCGGTGATCTCAAGGCGCAGCCCGACGATGGCGCGCAGCTGGGCCGCCACGAAATCCTCCGGCGCGTCGGAGACGGCCCAGGGCGCATCCCGCCCGGCTTCGTGCAGATCGGTCAGCCGGCGCACCACCGCGAGCAGCCCGGCGCTGTCATCGAAAAAGGAAACGCGCCCGCGCACCTGGATGGTGACGTAGTTCCAGGTCGGCACGACCTTGCCCGTCCGCCGTTTCGTCTCATACCAGCCGGGTGAGATATAGCCGTGCGGACCCGAGAAGATGGCGAGCGCCTCGACCGCCGTATCGGCGGTCTTCCATTGCGGATTGGCGCGGGCGAGATGGCCGAGCAGCATACCGTCCCGTCCCTCGCCGGGGTCGAACATCAGCGGCAGCGGGGTCGCACTGATGCCGCCTTCGCCGAAGGTCACGAGCTGGGCGAAAGGGAATTCCCGTATCGCGTCATGCAGGACATCCGTCCGCTCTTCCTGGAAATTCCGCGGGACATAGAGAGCCAAGCCGTCCTCCAGTCAGACAGGCGCGAGCGCCGTCACCTCATCATCGGTGAAGACGCGCGAGCGCGTCAAAAACCGGACGCCGCGCCCGTTCTCGAGCGAGAACATGCCGCCCTTGCCGGGTACGACATCAATGATGAGCTGGGTGTGCTGCCAGTAGGCGAATTGCGGTCGGCTGATGAAGAAGGGCACGCCTCCGATCTCCCCCAGCTGGACATCGCTGTCTCCGGTCACGAACTCGCCCGCCGGATAGCACATCGGGGAAGAGCCGTCGCAGCAGCCACCTGACTGGTGGAACAGGATCGGCCCATATTCGGCCGCAAGCGTCGCGATGAGGCCGAGCGCCTCAGCCGTCGCTGTCACCCTCGGCACGGACTGCTCCATGGCCTGAGCCTCCCTTTCCGTCTGTTTCTGTCTGTCGGGCTGCTTGTCCCGCAGCCTTCCCCTCAGCTACGCCAGCGACGCGGCCCCGCCCGGCTGCCTTTGGGGCCGGACAGGCTGATCGCGCCGCCGAACAGGATAAGCCCCACCGCCGTCGGCATGAGCCAGGCCGGGCGATCCAGGAGCGGCCAGGCAAGATCCGTCCAGGCCCAGGGCGGCAGGTTGCCGGTGATCGAAGCCTTGCAGGGCCGGCACGATATCCCCGTCCACCGAGCCCAGCAGATTTACGAGCAACATATCGGGCGACCAGATACTGGCGACGGCAAAGGCCGTCACCAGGAAGATAGCGGCGAGCACAGAGAGGATGCGTGCGACGATCACATGAAGAGTTTACGCGTCTGCGGCATCCCAGCATAGAGCGAAGCGACCCACTCCCCGTACCCATTATAGATTTGCGTATCGACCACCTGGTCAGTGCCGATCAGCCGCTCCTGCGCCTGGCTCCAGCGCGGATGTGGGAAGGCCGGGTTCACATTGGCCCAGAAGCCATATTCATCCGGCGACAGCGCTGCCCAGAAGGTATCGGGCTGCTTGCTCGTGAACTTCACCTTCACGATCGACTTGCCCGATTTGAACCCGTATTTCCACGGCACGATGAGACGGATCGGGCCGCCGTTCTGCGGCGGCATCGGCTTGCCGTAGAGGCCGGTTCCGATGAAGGCGAGTTCGTTCGCCGCCTCCGCCATGGTGAGACCTTCGACATAAGGCCAGGGCATGAAGCCATCGAGCCCCGGCATGACCTTCGGGTCCTCGGCCGTCGTGAAGGTGATGTATTTGGCGCCGGAGGTGGGCTTGGCGAGTGCCACGAGCTTAGCGAGGGGAAAGCCGCTCCAGGGCACGGTCATGGCCCAGGCTTCGACGCAGCGGTGGCGGTAGACGCGCTCCTCGATCGTCACCTGCTTCAACAGGTCGTCGATCGCGATGGTGAAAGGCTTCTCCACCATGCCGTCGAAGGAGATGGACCAGGGGCGCTGCGGGAATTGCTCCGCCATCTCCCACAGGTCCTTGTCGGTGCTGAATTCGTAGAAGTTGTTATAGGTCTCGGCGACGCGCTCGGCGGTGAGCGCCCGGCCGGGCTGGAAGCGCAGGGCGGCCGCCGGGATGCCGGGAAAGGCCGGCGCATCGGCGCGCGCCGTGGTGAGGCCAAGGCCGCTCAGCGCCACCGCGCCGCCCGCCAGCGCCGCCCCCTTCATGACCGCCCGGCGGTCGAAGAAAGCCGCCTCGGGCGTCACCTCCCGCCCTGGCGTTTCCCAGCCTTGCCGCTGCCTGATCAACATCGGACCTCTCCCTCACCACCGTCTGTCCAGGACATTATACGCCATGAGGCAGCCTGCGGTTTCATGACCGGGCCATGCTTATTCGGGGATAGTGATCGCCATTCCGTCAAAGGCGGGCTCGAAGCCGGGCGGCAGGTTGCGCATCATCCAGCCCCAATCCATGTCAGTGCCCATGTGGGTCAGGATGGTGCGCTTCGTCCCCAGCTTTTCCGCCCATTCGACGACGAGGTCGAGCCAGGCATGGGTGCGGTGCGGCTCCCGCTGGAAGCAATCGACCATCCAGGTCTCGACCCCCGCGAGCGCCTCCCAGGCGGCCTCGCCCAGATCGACGACATCGGTGCAATAGGCGAAGCGTCCGAGGCGCAAGCCCAGCGTCGCGCCGAAACCGTGGTCCTGCTCGAAGACCATGAGGTCCATGCCCGCGAGGTGGATACCCTCCCCGGGGCGGATCGGCACAGGCTCCAGCACCGGGCGGATGAAGCCGGGCGGGCGCCAGGGCAGGAAGGCATAGTCGAAGCGCCGCTCCAGCTCGGCGAGCGTATGCGCGTCGCCGCGGACCGGCATCGGCCGGTCGATGATGCGGTTGAGGATGCGCACATCATCGAGGCCGAGGATGTGGTCGGCATGGGAATGCGTGTAGAGCATGGCATCGATCGACGGGATCGCATTGTCGATCAGCTGCAGGCGCAGATCCGGCGAGGTATCGACGAGGATGCGCCGGCCGTCATCCCCCTCGATCACGATCGAGGAGCGGGTGCGGCGGTTGCGCGGCTCCGCGGGGTCGCAGGCGCCCCAATCCCCACGCCCGTCCGGCCCGCCGATGAGCGGAACACCGGCCGAGCCGCCGCAGCCAAGGACGATGACCCTCACGCCGCCACCGTCTTCGGATAGAGGCGGCGAAAGTTGACAGCTGTCAACTCGGTCAGTGCTTCTGTCGTAATTCCCCGCACCTCCGCAAGTTTCTGCGCCGTATGGGCAACGTAGGCCGGTTCGTTGCGCTTGCCACGGAAGGGCACCGGCGCGAGGTAGGGGCTGTCGGTCTCCACCAGGATGCGGTCGGACGGCATGTCGGCCGCGATCTCCCGAAGTTCCACCGATTTCGGGAAGGTCAGGATGCCGGAGAAGCTGAGATAGCCGCCCATGTCGATCGCCGCTTCGGCCAGAGCACGGCCCGACGAGAAGCAATGGAGCAGGAAATCGAACGGGCCGCCCTCCTCCCGCTCCTCCCGCAGGATCGCCGCGATATCGGCGTCGGCATCACGGGCATGGATGGCGAGCGCCAGGCCCGCCATGCGGGCGGCGCGGATATGGGCCCGGAAGCCCGCCTTCTGCACGTCGGGCGGCGCGGTATCGTAGAAATAGTCGAGCCCGCTTTCACCGATGCCGACGACTTTGGGATGACGGGTCATCGCCACCAGAGCCTCAGGCTCCGGCACCGGCTCCTCATGCGCATGCTGCGGATGAATGCCGATGGAACACCAGATGCCGGGCCGGTCTTCGACCAGGCTCAGGATGCGGCGGGACTGTTCCAGGCTGGTGCCGATGGAGACCATTTCGCCCACGCCCGCATCACGAGCGCGGGCGATGACGGCATCCAGTTCGTCACCCTTGAAATAATCAAGGTGGCAGTGGGAGTCGATCAGCACGCTTCAGCCTACCTCTTCCACGAAACGCGGGAAAATCCCCTGTGGCGCCGGCAATGCCGTACCCTCGGCGAGAGGGATCGCCAGACCGGCGAGCGTGCGGCCTTCAGCCGGCACGGACAGCTGGTCGAGCATCCGCTCCATGCTGTCCGGCATGAAGGGCTGCAGCACGGTCGCGACATGGCGGATGACATCCGCCAGCACCCGCAGGACGGCGCCCATGCGCACGATATCGGTCTTCCTGAGCGCCCAGGGCGCCTGATGATCGATATAGGCATTGGCGGCACGGATGACACGCCAGCACTCCTCAAGCGCCAGATGAAAGCCCTGCGCCTCGATGGCGGCAGCGACGAGCCGGGGCAGCGCCTCGGCCGCGCCCAGCAGCGCCTGATCCGCCTCCGTCCGCGGTGCAGGCGCGGGCGGCAATTTGCCGTCGCAATTCTTCGCAATCATCGACAGGCTGCGCTGGCAGAGATTGCCGAGGTCATTGGCGAGTTCGACATTGAGGCGCGAGATGAGCGCACGGCGGCTGTAATCGCCATCATTGCCGAAGGGCATTTCGCGCAGCAGGAAGAAGCGCACGGCATCGCGGCCGAATTCCTCAATGAGCGCGATCGGATCAATGACATTGCCGAGCGACTTGCTCATCTTCTCGCCTTCGACCGTCCACCAGCCATTGGCGCAGACGCGGCGCGGCAGTTCGATGCCGGCGGCCATGAGGAAGGCCGGCCAATAGACCGCATGGAAGCGGATGATGTCCTTGCCCACCATATGAACGTCGGCCGGCCAGAAACCGGCGCGGGGCGCATCCGCATCCGGATATCCGGTCGCGGTCAGGTAGTTTGTCAGCGCATCGAGCCAGACGTACATGACATGGGCCGGATCGTTCGGCACCGGCACGCCCCAGCGGAAGCTCGTACGGCTGACGGAGAGATCGGTCAGGCCGCCGCGCACGAAGCTCACCACCTCATTGCGCCGCCCCTCGGGGCCGATGAACTCGGGATTCGCCTGGTAATGGGCGAGCAGGCGATCCTGCCAGGCGGAGAGGCGGAAGAAATAGGAGGGTTCGCGCACCCATTCGACCGGCGCGCCCGAGGGCGCGACGCGAATGCCGTGGACATTGGTGACAAGCTCATCCTCGCCATAGAAGGCTTCGTCGCGCACGGCGTACCAGCCCTCGTAATGGCCGAGATAGATGTCCCCGGACTCGACGAGGCTGGTCCAGAGCGCCGCGCAGGCGCGCTTGTGCCGCTCCTCCGTCGTGCGGATGAAGTCATCGTTGGAGAGGCCGATGGCGGCGGCGAGGGTCTTGAACTCCCCGGCCACGCGATCGGTGAAGGATTGCGGATCAATCCCGGCGTCCTGCGCCGCCTTCTCTACCTTCTGGCCGTGTTCGTCGGTGCCGGTGAGGAAAAAGACGTCGTACCCGTCCAGCCGCTTCCAGCGTGCCAGCACGTCGGCCGCGATCGAGGTATAGGCGTGCCCGATATGCGGCGCCCCGTTCACGTAATAGATCGGTGTTGTGACATAGAAGCGTCTGGTCATGTTCCCGCCATGAGGCTCAGCCCCGCCAGCACCGCCTGGCGGCGATCCAGTGCGAAGCGCTCCGTCTCATCCTGTAGTTGAGTCAAGGCCTGCCATACCCTACCCCAGCCCTCAATGGAACGGCGAGCAGCGATACCCGCCTGATGGCTGGCAGGCAGGGCGCGCGCGCCTTGGCGCACGCGATCCGAAACCGCCTGGCGCAGGAGATCCATGAAGAGGCTGAAGCTCTCCTCATCCCGCGCCACACTGTCGGCGAGGGTCAGCGCCGCCGCGCCCTGCGGCGCCTGGGCCATGATGCGGCCCACAATGGCTGCCATGGCCGGGCCGTTCCCGGCGGCAAGCGCGATGGCCCGGCCGATGGAGCCGGCGCCGAGCCTTGCCGCCTCCGCCCGCTCCGGCAGGCCCAGCTCGGGCAGGTAGCGGCCGAGCAAGGTCTCGACCGCGGCGTCACTGAGCGGCGAGAGGCGCAGGCGCCGGCAGCGGCTGCGGATCGTGACCGGCAGCAGGCCCGGCGCGTGGCAGACGAGGAAGAGCAGAGCGCCGGGCGGCGGCTCCTCCAGAAGCTTCAGCAGCGCATTGGCGGCATTGGTATTCATATCCTCGGCGCCATCGACGATGACGATGCGCGCGCCCCCCTCGCCCGCGGTGCGGCGGAGGAACTGGGTCACGGCCCGCACCTCGTCGACCACGATGTCGCGGCGAAGGCGCTGGGTCTTCTCATCCGCGCCACGTTCGAGGGTCATCAGCCCGGCATGGGTCGAGGCCGCGACCCGGCGGAAAACCGGGTCAGCCGGGTCCATGGCAAGGCTCGCCTCAGGCGGGCGGCCAGCGAGGAGGGCACGGGCCAGCCGATAGGCGAGCGTCGCCTTGCCGATGCCAATGGTGCCGGTGATCAGCCAGGCATGGTGCAACCGCCCGCTCTGGCGCGCCTGGCGCCAGATCTGCTCGGCCGCCTCATGGCCGAGCAGATCCGGATTTTCGCGCGGCGCCGGACAGGTCAGTTCACACCGACGAGCTTGACGTCAAACATCAGCGTGGCGCCGGGCGGAATGACGCCGCCCGCGCCCTGGTCGCCATAGGCCTGGTCGGCCGGGATGATGAGCGTGCGCTCACCGCCGACCTTCATGCCGGCGACGCCTGCATCCCAGCCGGCAATGACCTGGCCATTGCCGAGCACGAAGCTGAAGGGCTGGTTGCGGTCATAGGAGCTGTCGAACTTCTGGCCCTTCTGGCCGTTCTGGTAGAGCCAGCCGGTATATTGCACGACCACCGTTTGCCCGGCATTCGCGACCGGGCCGCTGCCCACGACATCGTCATGCACCATCACCCCGTCAGAGAGCGTGGTGTAGCCGGCGGGGGCCGCCGAGGCGGCAGAGGAAAGGGCCATCATCAGAACTCCGGCAAGAGGAAGGAAAAAGCGGCGCATGAGCGATCTATCCTGTCGTGTGAGTTGGGCGCAGCCAGGTCCGGAGGCGAGCCACGACTTCGGCCTGCACCTCGGCGAGCGGGGGAGCCGCGTCAATCACCAGAGTGCGGTCAGGCTTGTCCTCAGCCTGGGCAAGGAAGGAGGCGCGGGCGCGGGCATGGAAATCAAGCGCCAAATCCTCGAACCGGCCTTCGTCGGTCGCGGTCGCGGCGAGCCGCCGCCGGCTGCGGGCGAGCCCCTCGGCAGGCGCAATATCCAGAAGCACGGTCAGGTCCGGCCAGTAGTCCTCGACAAAGTCGCGGTGGAGCTGGCGGATGAGGCTGGGCGGCAGCCCCCGCCCGGCGCCCTGATAGGCGAAGGTCGAGCCGACATAGCGGTCACACAGCACAAGTTTGCCGGAGGCGACGGCCGGGCGAATGACGCGCTTCACATGCTGCACGCGGGCCGCCGTCATCAACAGCAGTTCGGAGCCCTGGTCCCAGATCCGGCCCGCTTCGGAGAGCAGCAGGCCGCGCAGCGCCGACCCTTCCGGCGTGCCGCCGGGCTCCCGCGTTGTCAGCACATCATGGCCGTCCGTGCGCAGCGCCTCGGCGGCGGCGGCGAGAGCGGAGCCCTTGCCCGCCCCGTCCCCGCCTTCAAAGACGATGAAGCGCCCTTGGCCGTGCGCCATATCAGGCGCCCGTGATGAAGTGCCTCAGGCGCGCCATGGCCCGGCCAGGCAGGCCAAGGCGCGGCACGTCGGCGGCGGTGACGAGCGGGGCCGTCAGGATCTGCCCGGCCGGGATATTGTTGCCCGTCAGGCTGACCTGGCCGATTGTCTGCCCGGCGATGACCGGAGCCGCGATCGGGGCCGGATAGTCCGCCGCGACCTTCACGGATTCGCGCCAGTCATTCGGCAAAGTGACGGTCAGGGCGTTTTGCACCGTCAGGCCCACCGTCGGGGCCTCGCCCAGCCATACCGGGGCCTCCGTCACCATCTGCCCACCGGCGAGAACCGACACATCCTGGAAATTGTCGAAGGCCCAGTCCATCAGCCGCTTCGATTCGGTGACCCGCGAATCCCAGGTCGGCAAACCGTTCAGCACGACGATGATGCGCCGCCCGTCCCGTTCGGTGGACCCGGCCTCGCCATAGCCGCCCTCGTCCGTATGGCCGGTCTTCAGGCCATCACCGAGCCCGGCGGTCACCAGGGGATTGCGGTTCTGCTGGGTGATCTTGTTGTAGGTGAAGGTCAGCTCGCCGGCGTAATGATAATATTCGGGGAAGTCGTGGATGATGTGATAGGCGAGAGTCGCGATGTCGCGCACGGACATGACGTGCCCGTCCACCGGCCAGCCGGACGCGTCCATGAAGTGGGCGTTGTTCATCCCGAGGCGCTTCGCTTCCTCATTCATCATGGTGACGAAGGTGTCTTCCGAGCCGGCGATGCCCTCGGCGAGCGCCACCGCCGCGTCATTGCCGGAATCGACGAAGACGCCGCGGATGAGATCCTCGATCGCCACATTCGTGCCGACCTGCAGGAACATGCGGCTGCCGCCCATCCGCCAGGCATGTTCGCTGATGTTGAAGGTCTGGCCGAGGCTGAGCTTGCCCTCTTTCAGCTGCTTGAAGGTGATGTAGATCGTCATCAGCTTGGTCAGCGAGGACGGCGGGCTCGGCGTATCCGCATCCCGCGTCAGCAGGACGGCGCGGGTGTTGTAATCGACCACGATGGCATGGGCAGCGACCGTATCGAGCGGCCCGATCGGCGTATCGGCCGGGCCGGGGACGACGGCTGCAGCCGTGCCGGGGCTGCCATCGTCGGTGCTCGTGGCATTGGCGGCGGCCGCGGGCGGCGCTGCCTTTCTGCGCCGGGCCCAGGCCGGCACCGCGGCGAGGCTGGACAAGGCAGCACCGGAAAGAAGCATGAAGCGGCGAGTATTCATAAGGCGGTTCCGATCCGTGGCGCGGGTCTGACCCGCTTACTGCACGATGATGGTCGCGTCCACGGCGCCCGCCGCAAGGGTCGAGGCAAGCGCCGCATCGGCCTGCGACACAGTATAATAAGGGCCGGTCTGTACCGCGTAGAGGATCCGCTCTCCCCCGGTGATCGCGATGGTACGAGCATTCGGCAATCCGGCAAGGCGGGCAGCCTGGCGGAAGGCATCATACTGGGCGCCGAAGCTGCCCGAGCGGATATAGAGCGGGCCGGGGCTTGGGGGCACCTGCGTGAGGGTCTCCGGCAGCTTGAGCGGCGGCACGGTTTCGGAAAGCGCGCCGATATTGGCACGATCGGTCTGCCCGATGGCGGGCGCCCCCGACCCCCCGACACCCGGCGGCGGCGCGAGACTCTGCGCCTGGAAGCCGCCGACCGGGGCGGCTGCGATTCTGATGCCGCCACCGAGCGAATCGGCGAGCGCCTCGCTCGCCTGCCTCTGGATGGTGACGCGGACCTCGGCCGCCCCGCCCTCGGGAATACCGAGGAGCCGGGCGGCGCGCGGCGTGACCTCAAGGATGCGGCCGGGATTGGCCGGGCCGCGGTCGTTCACGCGCAGCAGGAGCTGGCGGCCGGTCTGGAGATTCGTCACCTGCACGATCGCGGGGAGCTGGAGGATCTGACTAGCCGCCGCCATCGCCTGCCCGTCATAGGCTTCGCCATCGGCCGTCACCGCCGGCGCATCCTCGCCATAGACGGAGGCGAGGCCGGTGCGGTCGTAGCCGTAATCTTCCCTCGGGTAATACCAGACGCCGCCGAGTTGATAGCCGCTGCCCACGAGGTAATGCGGATGGGACAAGACGGGCGCGGGCTGCACGCAGCCCGAGAGGAGCATCAGGGCGCCGAGGCCCGCGAGCGCACGCAGCGTCATGCTGTGACGAGATTGCCCAGGAGGCCGACCGAGAGAGCATAGAAATCGGACGGGTTATAGCGGCGGATGGCCCGGTAATTCGGATAGACCAGGAAGGCCGCGCCGCCCGCGCCATCCGGCAGGATGAGGCGCGCGGGCAGGCTCTCCGGCGCCCAGGGATGCCCTGGCAGGCGGCGCACGCCCATCGCCACCCATTGCGCCAGCGGCAAGGCCTGGTCGGGGTCGATCGCCGGCGCGTCGACCGAGGGGCTGAGCACCACCGGCTCTCCCCAGGGCAAGCCCTGCCGCCAGCCGGAGACACGCAGGTAGTTCGCGATGGAGGCGAGCGTGTCTGGCACGCTGGTCCAGATATTCGGGCGCCCCTCGCCCGAGAAGCTGACCGCGAGCCGGAGATAGACGCTCGGCATGAACTGCGGCTGACCCATGGCGCCGGCATAGGAGCCGGTCATGCCCGCGGGCGTGACCGCGCCATGGTCGATGATGCGCAGCGCGGAGATCAGTTCCGAACGGAAATAAGCCGGGCGATGGCTGTTCCAGCCGAGGGTCGCCAGCGCCTGGACCACGGAAAAGCCGCCCGTGTAGCTGCCGTAATTGGTCTCCAGCCCCCAGATGCCCATGATCGCGCCTGAATCGACGCCGAATTCGCTGCGGATGGCGGCGAGCACCTGGTTGTAGGTGGTGAAATGCTGCTGCCCGGCGGCGATGCGGGCGGCGGAGAGGCGTTTCGCGGAATATTGCGCCCAGGTCTCGGTGAACTCGGGCTGGTAGTTGTCGAGCCGGATGACGTCGGAATTCGGCTGCAAGCCGTAGAGGGCGGCGCGACGCGTGCTGTCGCTGATGCCGCTGGCCGCCGCCTCCCGGTCAAAGGCCGCGAGGAAGCTCTCGAAGCTGCCGGAGTCCGCCAGCGCCGCGCCGCCACTGCCCAGGAGAAGGGCGGCGGAGCCGAAGGGAATCGAGCGAAGAAGCGAACGACGGCGCATGGGTGTTCTCTGCCAGAGGCCGGGCCCGGGAGCAACTGATGGGTTTGCCGGGACGCCCGGAGACTGTGACAAAGGCATGAACCCAGCCTTGTCCGCATCGCCCTTGCATGGCCGGCAAGGGACAGCGCATTCTCCGCGACTTGCAGCCAAGGTTGAGGCGCTGGAGAAACGGTTATGGATGGCGAGACTGACGCGCGGCGAATCACCTTTTATGCGGAAGCGGATTTTCCGGCTCTGCATGCGGCAGGGCGCCTCGCAGCCGAAACGCTCGACATGATTGCGCCCTATGTGGTGCCCGGCGTTACGACCGAGCGGCTGGACGAACTCTGTCACGACTTCATTCTCGACCACAAAGCCGTGCCCGCGCCGCTGAATTACCGCGGCTTCCCGAAATCGACCTGTACCTCCATCAACCATGTTGTCTGCCATGGCATTCCGGGCGAGCGGCGGCTGGAAGAGGGCGATATCCTGAATATCGACGTCACCGTCATTCTGGACGGCTGGTACGGCGAACTCGAGCCGCATGTATGCCGCGGGCACGCCGAGCACCAAGGCGAAGCGCCTGATGGACGTGACCTACGAGGCGCTGATGATCGGCATCCAGACCGCCAAGCCGGGCAATACCCTGGGCGACATCGGCCATGCCATCCAGAGTTTCGTCGAGCCGCAGCGCCTCAGCGTCGTGCGCGATTTCTGCGGCCACGGCATCGGCCGGCGCTTCCACGAGCCGCCGAACGTGCTGCATTACGGCCAGCCCGGGACCGGCGCCAAGTTGCGCCCCGGCATGGTCTTCACGATCGAGCCCATGGTCAATGCGGGCCGGCCGCAGGTGAAGATCCTGGACGACGGCTGGACCGCGGTAACGCGCGACCGCAGCCTTTCCGCCCAGTTCGAGCATATGATCGGCATCACGGAAAGCGGCTGCGAGATTTTCACCCTCTCCCCCGCCGGGCAGACCAAGCCGCCTTACGCCTGACGCAGCGGAAACCTGATCAGCCCCACCCGGCAGGAAGGCAGCCTCTGTCTCTCTCGGTTGACGCCAACTTGTCATCGGGAGCTACGTTGCCGCAGGATGCGCCGCCGCTATCTTGCGCCTCTGGGCAGGATTTTTGGGGAAAATAAGATGCTGGGTGCTTACGCCGCGCGTGAAGGAGCCCCGCTCTGTGACTTTCCGGCGGATGGGGACCTTTCCCAGGCGCAGTGGATTGACCTCTTCGCTCCGACTGACGAGGACAAGGCCCGGGTGGAGGCGGCCACTGGGCTGACCGTCGCCACCGAGGCGGAACTCGGCGAGATCGAAACCTCAAGCCGCCTCTATTTCGACGGCAAGGCGATCTATCTCAGCATGCCGCTCGTTGCGAAGCTGGAGGACCAGCCGGCCGATGTCCGGCCGATCGGCTTCGTTCTCACCCGCGAACGGCTGGTCACCATCCGCTTCAACCGCAGCCGCGCCTTTCATAGATTTCTCGACAGCCAGCATCGCAAGCCGATGGAGTCGACCCAGCCCATCGATATCTTTGTCTCGCTTCTGGAGGCGATCAGCGACCGCCTGGCCGATCTTCTCGAGAGTATGCGGGACGAGCTGGATGCGATGTCCCGGCAGATATTTCTCGACAGCGGCGATGGAAAATCCCACACCCGCAAACTCGGCCGTGTGATGCAGGATATTCTGAAACGTCTTGGACGCATCGCGGATCTGATGTCGAGCGTTCGCGACAGCCTGCTTGGCATCGGCCGCATCGTCCCCTATGTCGCGCAGATCGCGGCAGCCTGGATCGACCGTGAAATGCGCGACCGCCTGAAGTCGATCAGGCAGGATGTGATCTCGCTGACCGATTATGCCGGGCATCTGAACAGCAAGGTGCAATTCCTGCTCGATGCGACACTCGGCCTCATCAACAATTCCCAGGCGAATGTCATCAAGGTGCTGACGGTGGTCTCGGTCGTGGGCGTGCCGCCGACCCTGGTCGCGAGTATCTACGGCATGAACTTCAAAGGCATGCCCGAGCTGGACTGGGCCTGGGGTTACCCTTACGGCCTGACGATGATCTTCCTGTCCGCCATCATCCCGTTGGTCTGGTTCAAGGTGCGCGGCTGGCTCTAACTTGTTCCAAAGCTGCGTCCGTTCACCGGGGCATCACGGGCGCAGCGCTCGCCTCCTGCTTGTCAGCCCAGAACCACTTTCGACTGCGACAGCAGCAGGTTGATTGAAATTCTGCCTTCGCGGAGTTCCCACTTATGGACCGTGTAGGTGCGGAGCCCAAGCTTCGTGAACGGCTCCGAAGCCATCAGGCGATGGACCTCCGCTTCGTCGGGCACGTCAAAAATCGTCATGCCGTTGCCGACGACGCTGCCCGGCACAATGAAAGGGCCGGAGCCCCACAACACGCCCGCGTCTTCCAGGCCGTTCATGTAGCGCAGGTGTTCCGGCGCGTGCGGTTCCATCTCGGCGCTCGGCGCGTGCGATGTTGTTAATACAACCCAAAGGCTCTTCTTGATCATCGGCGCGAGGAGCGCCGCGACATCCTGAGCAGTGGCGGTCATGTCCGTCCAACGCCTTCCGTGGGGCGTCCGTCAGCCAGGCAGCGCGGCTGGCCTGCGTCACTCGACCTCCGCCGCCACATGGCAAGCCAAGGCCCGCTGCCGCTTGCCCGGCACATAGACAAGCAGAGCCGCGACCGCCGCGACGGCCATGACGCCCGGCATCGCGAGAGGACCAAGGCGCGGGAAGAGAAGCGCCACCAGGAAGCTCGCCAGTGCTCCCGCCAGCATCTGCACCGACGTCAGCAGCCCGCCGGCCACCCCCGCGATCTCGGGCAAGGGATCGAGCGCGCCGTGCGCAGCGCTTGGCGCCGCGAGCCCAAAACAGGCCGTCGTCAAGACCAGGAGAGGCATCGCGGCCGGGACGGACAGCCAGCCCGCAAGCATGATGCCGGCCAGCGCCGTGCTCGCGAGCAGGGCCAGGAGGATGGCGGACAACAGCACGGTCCGCGGGGCCAGGCCGCTGCGGATCAGCCGGCCGTTCAGCAATGCGCCGACAACGATCGCGCCGCCCGTGCAGGCAAAGAGCGCCGCGAAGCCGAGCGCGCTGACATGCAGGACACCGATGAGCACGAGGGGCGAGCCCGATATATAGGCAAACGCCCAGGCGAAGCTCAGGCCATTGACGATGACATGACGAACCGCCGGCCCATGCGTCAGCAGGCGGCGATAATCGCGCAGGAGGCGCGCCACGGGCGACCCTGAAGCTGGGGCGGCAGAAGCCCTGCGCGTTTCGCGCAGTCCCAGCAAGGTCACAGCGATCAGCACGAGGCCCGCGACCGCCGTCACGCCGTAGATACCGCGCCAGCCCACCAGGCGGAGGAGCCCTGCCCCGAGGGTCGGCGCCACGATCGGAGCCGAGTTGGCGACGATCGTGATGATGGCCAGCCGGCGCTGCGCCGCGTGCCCTTCGAACAGGTCGCGGATCATGGTGAAGGCGATGCTCATCCCCGCGCCCGCGCCGAGCCCCTGGAGAAAGCGCGCACCGAGCAGGAAGCCGATCGACCCCGCGACGGTTGCCCCTATGCCCCCGACGGCAAAAATCGATAAGCCCGCGAGCAAGGTCGGGCGGCGCCCGATCGCGTCGGCCGCCGGGCCGTAGAGCACGGGGCCGATCGCGAATCCGGCCAGGAAGAGGCTGAGCGTCAGACCGGCGGTACCTGGATGTGGCGCCGAGCGCGTGGGCGATGGTGCCGAGCGCCGGGAGCGCCATGTCGATCGACAGCGGCGGCAGCGCGGCGAGAGCGCCCAGGAAAAGCGCGAAGGCGGCGCCGGCGGTGGAGAGCTTCATGGTCGCTCCGGATCGGGTGACTGCGTGACGCCGGGGGCGACGTCGCGCACGGCTTTCAGGATTGTCGGATCAACCTCCGAAGGCATCACACCGCGCGGCGCGCAGAAGCTGCTCCCTCAGGTCGCTGGTTGCCATGGAGAGACTTAAACGCCGGCGCCGCAGCTGAACACCCCATCGCGGTGGATGCTATGCTTCCGCTGAGCGGAAACATGGCCATGCGTGCCTATGCCGCGGCATTATGGACCCGGCGGGCACCCCGCAGGCCGGGCGGAACCGGCCGCAACCGGCCGCCAGGCGCCCGCCGGGCCTTCCGCAGGATGGACCGGACAGGCCCGACTATTTTCCGATGCCCGAGGTCAGGCCACGCACGAAAGCGCGCTGGCTGGCGAGATAAAGCACGAGCAGCGGCAGGATGGAGAGGAAAGCCCCCGCCATCATCAGCGGCTCGTTCACCGCATAACGGCCCTGGAACAAAGCGAGCCCGGCCATCAGGGTGCGGCCATTATTGTTCTGCAGGAAGACGAGAGCGAACAGCAGCTCGTTCCAGACCCAGATGGTATTGACCACGATCAGGGTGAAGATCGTGGCAAGCGACAGCGGCATGACGATGCGCAGCAGGATGCGGCCATGGCTCGCGCCATCGATCGTTGCCGCCTCCATCACATCGGCCGGCAATTCGCGGAAGGAGCTGACCAGGAAGAACACCGAAAAGGGCACCAGCAGGCCTGTATAGACCAGCATGACCGAGGGCAGCGTATTGATGAGCCCGGTCTGCACCATGACCGTGAACAGCGGCACGACAAGAGCCACAGGCGGCAAGGCCATCAACCCGATATTCAGGTTCAGGAAAAATTGCCGCCCGCGGAAGCGGCCGAAGGTGATCGCGTAGGAGGCCAGCAGGGCGATGAGGGTTGCGGCCACGACCGAGACGACGGCGACCAGCGCGCTGTTCAGCGTCCAGCGCGCGAAGGGCATGGCGCGGAACAGCGCGCCGAAGCCTTGCAGGCTGAGGGGGCCGGGCAGGCCCGTGGGATTGCGCATGTAGCCCGACTGCGTCTTGAGCGCGGTCTGGACGATGAACCACAGCGGATAGAGGGAGACGACGGAGAGCAGGATCAGCAGAAGCTGCCGGCCCGCAGAGACGACGGCGGATTTCATCGGGCCACACTCACTGCGCGTGCCTGTAGCCGCAGATAGACGGCGATGAGGATGCTCGCCAGGAGGAGGAGCACGACGACGGCCGCGGAGGCGGCGCCGATGGCACCGTTCTCGAAGCCATTCTGGAAGATGTAGAATTCCATGATGTCGGAGGAATTGGCAGGGCCCGCCTTCGTCAACACATAGACATAGGTGAAGATCGACGAGAGCACGGTGATCCCCTCCACGATCATGAAGAACTCGATGGTCCGGCGGATATTGGGCACCAGGATGGACCATTGGATCTGCCAGCCTGAGGCGCCGTCAATCCGCGCCGCTTCCACAAGCTCCGTCGGCACGGCGAGCAAGGCCGCGACGAAGACGATGATGCCGAAGCCAAGCTGCTGCCAGATGATGACGCTGCCGATGGTCGGCACGACATTGACCGCCGACCCCAGCCAGTCCCGCGCCAGGAAGCCCAGCCCCCAATCACGCAGGAGCGTGTTCAGAACGCCATTCTCGCTCAAGAGATAGCTGAAGGTCAGGCCGATGGCGGTTGCCGGCAGAATATAGGGCAGGAAAACGATGGCCTGATAATGCCGCCAGCCTTTGACCTGGGCGTTGAGCACGAGGGCGATGACGAGTGCCAGCACCGTCATCACCGGCACGGTCAGCAGAAGCTTGAGGTTGTTCAGCAAAGACTGGACGAAGTCAGGATCCTGCGCCAGCCCCGCATAATTGGCGGTTCCCACATAGACGAGATTGCCGACCGATCCGGAATAGAAGCTGAACCGGATCACCTCGACGAGCGGGTAACCAAAGGCACCTGCCAGCGCGAGCAGCGCTGGCAGGATGAAGAGATAGGCCCATAGAGGGCGGCGGGCAGCGCTCATCATGCGACCACAGAAGCCTCAGCCACCGCTCTTGGCCCATTGCTTGAACTGGATGAACTCCTGGATCTGCTGGAGACGCCACTTCTTGATGACCCGGTTCCAGATGGCGACCGCCTGCTCCGGCGTGCCGGATTTGGAGAGGATGAGCTGCCCGGCCGCCGTATCTCCATCTAAATCGACCTCGGGCGGGATGTAGTTTTCCAGCCAGATCGAGGCCTTGCGGGTATCGAGCGTGAAGAGCTGCTTGGCGAGGTCATCGGTGATGGAACTCGTCGGGAAGCGCTTATCGGCCGGGAAAGCGCCGGTCTGCTTATAAAGTGCGGCCATGTTCGCGGGCTGGTGCAGCCAGGCCAGGAAATCCGCCGCCGCCTGCTTGTTCTTTGCCCAGCTCGTGATGAACTCGTCCGAGGACTGGGTGACGTCATAGGTCGCGGCGAGCTTGCCATGGCCCCAGATCGGCGGCTCGGCGACGCCGATATTGGCGTCGCCCAGGGTCTTGGCCCAGGTCACGACATTGCCGTCCGTGGTGAAGGACATGGCCGCCTTCCCTTGCGGGAACAGCTCCCAGCCCTGGTTGAGGTTGAGGGAGGAGATATCCGAATTGAAATATCCCTTCGCCACAAGGTCCGCCATCATGACGTACATGTTGTTGAGCAGTCCATCCAGCTGATCGAGGCTGAACCCGCCCGTGTTGGCGATGGCCGATTTCAGCTGATCGAGCGAATCCAGCTCCTGCTTCAGGTAGATGGCGAACATCCAGGCGCCGAAGGAGCCGTCGCTGTTGCCCATGCCGATGGGCGTGATGCCGTGCGCCTTGAGCGCCGCACAATCCGCCAGGAACTCATCCCAGGTCACCGGAGCCTTGTTCGGATCAAGGCCTGCCTTCTTGAACAGCTCCTTGTTCCAGACCAGCGGGACGCCGATGAGATAGATCGGCGCGGCGACGATCTTGCCGTCGATCTCGTTTTCGGAGGTGCTCAGCCATTGCGACGTCTCGGATGCCGGCACGTAATCGGAAATGGCGACTGCGGATTTGTTCCAATAGGGGGTCAACGTCGGCAGCGTCGCCCACTGGGTATCGATATCCGGACCTGAATGGCTCTGTGCGGCGAGGCGGAAGCCGCCGATCAGCGTATCGGTGGATTGCGGCACCACCGACAAATGCACATCCGGATGGAGCGTCTGGTATTGTGCCACCAGGCCCTTCAGCCAGTTGTCGATGCCCGGAATGTCGCTCTCACCCCAGAACCAGTAGGTGATGTTCGTGGCATCCGCCGCCCGCGCCTGCTCGACCTTGCCCCCGAAGCCCGCCAGGGCCGAGAGCGTTGCCACCGTGAGGGCCGAGGCCTTCAGCCACTGGCGCCACCCCCGCCGCTTCGCGCCGCTCGGGCTGAGCGATCGTTTGTCCATGTCCATTCCTTCCGGTTGTTATTTAAATTCTTGTAGTGTGATGGTTGGGCCGGTTGCGAATGCGCGCCGGATCCCGGCGGCATTCACCCGGCTGCCTTGAAACGCTGGGCGGGGTGACGGAACCGTCTGGTCAGGCAATCAGCCTTCTGGCCGGTCAAAAACCTCCAGAACATCGAGCTTGCCTTTGAAGGCGCTGTAGCCGCTGTCGCAGACATGGATGCCGCCGGTCTGGTAGCGCGCGCGATCCGACAGCAGGAAAAGCCCGAGTTCGGAGGCATCGGCGGCCGACATGACCGGCATGAGCTGCAAGGCCTCGATCCGCGCACGGAGCGCCGGGACTTCCAGAAATTCACGCTGATGCGGCGTATCCACGAAGCCGGGGCAGATGGCGTTCACGCGCACGCCCTGGGGCGAGAGGCCCGCGGCCATCGAGCGCGTCATGGAGACGACACCGCCCTTGGCGGCGGTATAGCCGTCCAACCCGGCCTGGCCGAGCAAGGCGTCGGTCGTTGCCGTCAGCACCATGCTGCCGCCGTCCGGTTGCGCGAGCATCTGCCTTGCCACGTATTTGCTGACGAGAAAGGTTCCGGTGAGCACGAGCGAAAGGATGTCGTCCCAGACGGATTCGGGAAGCTCCGTGATCCGGCGGTCATGCTTGTTCACGAGCGGCACCGACATGGCGCTGTGGAAAAGCCCGTCGATCCGTCCGTGTTGCGCCACCACCTCGGCCACCATCGCCTGAACGGATGCGCTGTTCCGGACATCAACGGTCACGGCCGAGCCCTGGCAGGCATCCGCGACCTGCCGTGCCGCCGCCTCGGCAATATCGGCCACGACGACCTTGGCCCCGTCGCGCGCCGCACCGGCTGCTGCCGCAGCACCAAGGCCGGACCCTCCGCCCGTGATCAAGATGACCTTGCCCTGGAGCATCGCCCCCTCCCGTCATTACGTCCTACAGACGAGCACACTGATCATATTATAGGAAGAACGGTCAAGCCTGCCTGGGGCCGGCGGCAGGCCCCGCGCGGCGGAGGCCGGCGTCGGCGGGCAGCTGAAGGGCAAAGCACGTCACGCGCGTACCGGCCCCTCCTTCATTCGGTTTTCAATTTGCTATTGCAATTAAATGCCGATCGGCGGCCCGCGCACGCAAAACCCGGCTGGCCTGCCCCTCCACCTGATGCGGAGGCGCAAGCCAGCCGGGTTTCACACGGCGACCGGGCGCGGTTCGGTTCGGATAGCGGGTCCAGACCGTGGGCGGCCTGGAGCACCGCTACCCGTTTCAGCCGTACTCTCTCAGGCGATCAGTTGAAGGGCAGATACCGGAAGCTGACCAGGATCGCGTTTTCATCCGTCGTCGGGGTCATCGACACACCGGGGACGTTGCTTTCACCCGAGAAGGCATTGCGGCGGATATATTCGTACTGCACGCCGGATTCGAGCGTGCCGTAGCTGCCCTTGAGGAAGCGATACCAGGCGCCGACCGTACCCTCGATGACCTGAGAGGTAACGGCGTTGCAGGTGCCGAGTTCCATGTCACAGCCGGCGAGGTTGACATTGGGGTTGCCGTAACCGCTGTTCACCCCGTTTTCGCTGTAGTACTTCGCCCAGGCCCCTTCAG
The DNA here is from genome assembly GCA_963834475.1 of uncultured Alphaproteobacteria bacterium. GTDB lineage: Bacteria > Pseudomonadota > Alphaproteobacteria > Acetobacterales > Acetobacteraceae > Acidisoma. The sequence continues at coordinate 709,517 of CAWIBZ010000007.1, forward strand.
CGCCGCCATAGGCGTAGAGATCGAGCTTCGGCGTCGGGTGCGCCACGAGGCCGCCCATGATGGAGTAGTCGGGAATGGGCTCGATCTTGCCGTTCGGCGCGAAGGTCGCGTCGGCAATCTGCGACGTGCCGTAGCGGCCAACGCCCTCACCGATCAAGCCGTTCAGCTGGAAGCTCAGCTTGTTCTTGATGATCGGCAGAACCATGCCGCCGCCGACGCCTTCGCCCGTGGTCCAGTAGTTCGTGCCGGTGCCGCTTGTGGCATCGGAGACGCGGCCGCCGAGGAAGCTCAAAATACCGTAGAGTTCGTAATGGCCGTAGCCGGGGTCGGCCGCGACCTTGGCGATCAGATCGGGTGCGATGTTGTCGCTGTACGACTGGATCGTGTTGACGTTGGAGCCGCCGCAGCTGGTGTATTCAAGATCGCTGCCACCGAGGGCTGTCGGCGCCGCAGCGCCGGTCAGGCAGCTCGGGCCGGCAGAGGAGCCGAAGGTGGTCTGAGGCGCTTCAGCCGAGAAGCCGAGCCAGTATTTCTGGTGGTCGAAATCCTTCACGACGCGGAAGCCAGGCTGACGCTCCCAGACGAAGCCCGCGGCGTATTGCGCGTCGATCGTCAGCGGCACATCCTCGTGGCGGGGCAGAAGGCCCTGGCTATAGAGCGTCGCCAAGCTCCACATCTGGCCGCCGACCACGTGCAGGCCCCAGGTGTCGTTATCGTATTCGCCCCAGAACTGCCGGAGGCGGAGCGTATAGCTGTTGCTCTGGTTCGAGTTGGACGACGAGCCTGCGCTCAGGAAGTCCGTTTCGAGGTAGCCGGTCAGATGCTGCGTCGGATCGATGTTCGCCTGCGTGAGAACCGAGAAGCGGCTCTGCTGCGACAATTCGCGATACTCGGGCACGCTATAGTTGGGCGAGTTCTTGAAGGGAATCGAGCCGAAGCTGGTGTCGACGCTCGCCGCTTCGTTGCGGGAGCGGTAGACACCTTCAACCGCGGCAAACCCGCCGAGCGTCACGGTGACGCCGCCGACCTGGAAGGAGCCGAACGGCAGTTTGGGCTGCTTCGCCTCAATCGCCGCCTCGACCGCGTCGACGGTGCTTTGCGACGGTGCCGCCGGCGCCGCGTTCTGCGCCTTGATCTGATTCAGCTGACCTTGCAAATTCTGAATCTGGTTTTCGAGATTGGAAATTGATGTCGCCGATTGGGCGAACACGTTGGATGATTGAGCCGCCCATAAGGCCAAGGCGCTCGCTGTGACTTTGAATGCGATGCGCGCCTGCTTGTTGCGCATTGATAGATACTCCGGTGACTGCAGGGACAAGCCCGATTGGCGCGCCGGAGTTACTTGCTATGTCATCCCGTTAAGAGTGAAGCTTGCGTGACGGTGCGCCACACAGCGAGACATTTTGCAAACTATAATCCCGTGACAACTTTGCCACAGATCGGCTTTCCCGTTGTGTCTTTTGTGTTTTTGCATCTGTTCTTGTTATGTCAACTTTCCGTGCAAGCCGTTTTCCAGAACAGCCGGCCGACACTAAATTCATTTTTAATCGCGCCGCAGCGCGGCTTCGATATTTTGCCCGATGCTAGTCCATTTTTCATCTTGCTTTCAAATGCCTAGATGTTTCTCTACGACCAGTTCGCATCACATGACATCGGAGCGAACAGAGCCTGTCACGACTTGTGCGGGCGCTTTCGTTTTTTAAAATGGAATTTAATGGCTTTATCGAGCCGCCCGCTTATTGGCATAAGTGCCAAACCAGGGGTTCGCGCGCAGCAGGCGCAGAAAGATCGGCCGCAGGCCAGACCCTGGGGGTCAGGCCTATGCAGGGTTCGCGTTCAGCCGCAAACCGGCAAAATCATCTGCAAGCCAGGGCTGGCATGTCAGACACTGACGCTGTCAATTTGATCGCGCACCAAAGATGTCCGCTGGAAGCAATAGCCCAGTGAAAAAAGGCTCTGCTCGGCCGCAGACAGGGTGTTGGGCAGATCGCAAATGGGCAGCTCGCAGGACAGATCGTAGAAGAGACGCTTGAAGCCGGATTGCTGCGAGCGCGGCAGCCTGCCCAGATACACGGGCAGCATCTGCAGGGGCAATTTGAATCCGGAGGCGGGGTTCACGGTAGAAAGCGCCCAGAACCGATCATGCATGGTCGGCGCATCTTTCGGATAGGCAAGGCGCTGCAGGCGCTCAAGGAGCGCAAACAATCTTCCCAGCTGGAAAGGCACGTGTCCTTGCCAGGTGGAAATGTCCAGAAAGCTCGACGCCTCCGCAGCTGACATCGCGATCATAGCAGATATATCTCTGAACGGCTTTTGCAATCCACGACCTTACACACCCCGACGGCACCGCACGGAAAGCGCCTCACCGAGGACATTGCGTAAGATTTCCTTAGTCATCCTGCCGAATGCCTCCTGCGCAATCAATTAAAACGAAGTTTAGCGTTGCGCCGCTCCGCCCCGGGCGGAGGTTGCGACTGAAAGGCCATGCAGATCCCGGTGGAATTCACCGCAATTGATATCGATGGTGCAGCCGGGCGGCCCGCCGACGACCGCGATCGTATAGCCGTGCAAGCGACAGATGGCATGGACAAGGCTCAAACCCAAGCCCGAGCCGCTGACATGCCGGCTCTGCTGGCTCCGGTAGAACCGCGCAAACACCGCGCCCTGGTCCTCTTTGGGAATGCCCGGCCCCGTATCGGCAATGCGGATGATTCCGCCCTGCCCGCCATGATAGGCTTGCAAGCGGACGGTCCCTCCCGCCGGCGTGAATTTCAGGGCATTTTCGACGAGATTGGACAAGGCTTCCGTCATGAGATGCCAGTCACCCACGATATGCATCACGGGATCCACCTGGGTGGTGAACTCAATGCCCTGGTGTTCGGCAACGGGCTGATAGTCGTCGTAAAGCTCATAAACCAGGGCCGCGACATTGATCGATGAAAATGCCGAGCGGCGCTGGCGGTCCTCGATCTCGCCGATCCGCAGGAGGGCTGCGATCATCGCCGCCGCATGATCGAGTTCGGATATGGCGCCTTCTATCGTGCGCGTGATCTCGCTGTCGGAATCCGCGTGCGCGAGGCTGCGTTCGAGACGTCCGCGCACGCGCGCAAGCGGGGTCCGCAGGTCATGCGCAATGTTGTTGCCGGTATCGCGCAACTCGTTCAGCAGGATGGAGATCTTGTCGAGCGTCGCATTCACCGATGTGACCAGCCGATCCAAACTGTCATTGGTTCCGCGTGTTGGCAGGCGTTCACTGAGCTCACCGCTGATGATCCGCCCAAGTGCGGTATCGATGTTCTGAACGCGCCGAAGCATTCGCCAGGAGACGATCGCACTCAGGAGAAGCGTCAGCAGGACCGTCGGGATCAGCCCAACGGTCAATGCCGAGGCAAGCGCTTCGCGAAGTTGAACCAAATCCTCGAGGCTGCGGCCGACGACCAGAATATCGCCGTTCGGCAGCCGTTCCGCGACCGCCCGCATCGGAATCTCGCTGGAGACCAGCCTGCCACTCGACGTATCATTCAGCGTGATGTCAATTGAGTGGGGTCGTCCGTCCAGCGGCACGTCCCGCGGGACCTGCAGCCCTTTGCCAGCCAGCGGCACGCCACTCCCCGAAAAAAGGGCCGTCATGCTCGGCCGGGGGATGCGCTCCCCCATGCAAGCGCCGATGGTCTGGATCACCTGCATTTCCGGCTGCGCCGCGAGTTCCGCCATTCTGGATACCAGAAAAGCATCGGTCCGTTGCACCTGAAATTGGCTGGTTTTCCAGTAGATAGCGGCAAACATCACAATTGATAGAGCCGAAAACGAAACCGATAGTACAACGGCTAGCCTGAACCCTGCCGCTCGAAAGAGCTTAGGCATCGACTTTTAGCATGAACCCTAGAGATCGGACCGAAAACAGGAGCGCGGGTTCGTCGGGCAAATCAATCTTCCGCCGCAGCTTGCCCAAGTGCACGTCGACGAGATTAGTTTTCGGGATGAATCGATAGCGCCACACGTCCCTCAACAACATCTCGCGGGTCACGACCTGATTGGGGTGACGCATGAGATATTCGAGGAGGCGAAACTCTCTTGGCAAAAGCTCGATGCTGCGATCGCCGCGCAGGACAGTCCTGTCGATGAGGTCGGCCACGAGGGGACCCGCACGCAAAGTGGATTCGCGCGAAGATGCCGCGGGGCGGCGGAGAAGCGCCTCGACGCGGGCCGATAGTTCCCCCAGGGCAAAGGGCTTGATGAGATAGTCGTCCCCGCCTGCGGTAAGCCCATCAATGCGATCATCGACCGCATTCATCGCGCTGACAAACAGGATCGGAACATGATTGCCCTGCGTCCGAAGATTTCCGACTGCCGGCAGGCTGTCTGATGTGCCGAGCATGCGATCAAGGATGAGAAGGTCGAAATGCGTCTCGGTGACGCGATCGAGCGCTTCGGGCATGCCTGCTTCGCGTACAATCAAGAAGTCACGACGCGCCAGCTCCGCGCGTATGTCTTCCACAATTTGATCATCATCTTCGACAAGAAGGATTCTCGCGCGGCACGCGGACTGGGACGACGCACTCATGGGCTGATTTCAACTCTCGCACGGGCCACGCAATGGCTAATATGTAACTGTGGTACACGAGAGAAATAGTGCGGCCTTCCTGTATCCCAACCTTCCCGAGCATGACACTCGTTTAACCTGGGACCGCAGACCATCAAGCCTGCGTGACCGGCCCGACGCCCGGAGCGCTCCCCCTCGCCGTTTCCGGCGGTTTCGATTTCTTGTGGAAAATCATTTAGCTGGCATGGCAGAGCTGTCCTGATCTGCGAGCATGAACCGGGACCCGGGTCCCGGTTCCGCCGCGCGAGAACAGTCGTCCGCGGCAAGCCTGCCCGGGGTCAGTCCGTGGCGGAGCTGGGCGCCCCGTTGCTGCCCGGATTCTGGTCAAGGGCGACAGGTTCCGGCCCGGTCGGTGCACAGGCTGCCAGGGAGGCTGCGAGCATGCCGATACCGAGGGCCGACAAGATGGCGGTCTGAACGCGAGCCCGGCGCGAGACGGCCTTCGGCTGCAAGCGCATGGCGGAGCAATCCAGAAGGTTGCTTTCGTTGTATTGCGTTGTCATCTACAATTGCCTCTATAAATAAAATGCGATCAAGATAACTTCATGACTTGAGTGCCACAGAAATCATCTTGGATTTATGCTCGGATGAAAGATGTATATTGCGAACACATCACTGTCCGCCGTCTACATTTACATCGGGCTTGCAGGCGTTTTGCCGCAAAAACCCAGCCATCGCAACAATTGAGATTAGAAATCTTTTTTAAGATGCCAGTATTCGAGCGAAACCACGTGGCAATCTTCCGGTAATGAGCCTCACCTTTATTTGAGTTCGAGCATGAAGCTCCCGCGACCAACTATCCCCATGCGCGGACCTCATGCGACCCGTGGCCATGGGAAATCACGCAGTATTGTATTTTCAACTTGGCTTCGGGGCGCCGCCTTCGGCCATGTCCATCGCATCGAAGACGCTTATCGGCCGCGCGATCTTCAAACGGCAAGCCGCCTGGGCGCTGGGCAGCTTTACATTTTTCCGAAGCAGGCCGGAGCGGACTGTCTCATTTGTCGAGGAAATGAAAGCGACCCCGATGGCAGGATGGAATTCTGCGGCGGGTGTCACGATCCTGTGCGGCACCCACAGCGCGATGGCGTGGTCGCGTTCGATTAAAGCCTAATTTATTTGTGAACTGGCAACGTAAATGCCCGCGGCCGACCGCCATGGCCAAGGGCGCGGGGATCGCCTGCCGTCGAACCGCGCGGCGGCCATGGCCGCCGCGCGCTCATCCCCTCATTCCCTGGCCCCGCGTCACCACCGGTAGATGAAGCTGCCCGTCGCGCCGATGCTCGTGAAGCTCGGCGAGACCTGGCTGTCGACCGTCGCCGCCAGGCTGCTATGCTGGCCGAGCGCGTATTCGGTGCCAAGATGCAGCACGGCCGCGTTCTCCACTGTCGGCGTACCCGTGCCGGTGAAGACGAAGCTGGGATCGGCCGAGAAGGACCGCGGCACCTCCCAGTCCGGCAGGAAGTCGTGCATCCAGGCGAGCCGGAGGAAGGGCGACAGCACCGCGCCACTGCCCAGCGTGAATTGCCCGTCGAGCTGCGCGCCGAGATAGAGCGGCAGGGCGGTGATGCTCGTCTGCTGGTAGGTCAGGGCGTTCCCGAAACCGGTCACGCTTTCCACGCCGCCGCCCTGCCAGAGCTGCATCGGCTGGATGGCGATGAAGGGCGTGACATGAGCCCCCGTCTGCCCCAGGCCCAGCCGGTAGCCGGCCTCCACCCTGCCCGCCAGCATGGCGTTGCTGAGGTCGACGGACGGCGTCGCGGTGATGCCGAGCGCGGAGAGGGAGTGATCGAAGCTGGTGCTGCCCCCGCCGCCATAGAGGATGCCGGAGAGATAGGCCTGTCCGATGGGTGCCAGGGCATAAAGGCTGGCGCCCACATTGGTGGCATTGCCGCTGCCCGACGGGCCGGAGGTCGAGAAATAGGACTGCGACCCGCTGATGGCGCCGCCGAGCAGAACCGGCGTGCCATGGATCACCCCCTCTGCACCGCCGGAGCCGCCATAGATCTGGCTGGCATAGTCACCACTGCCGCTCGCGGTCATGACGGCGGGTGTCGCCCAGGCCATGGGCTTGGCGCCCGCCCCGGCCGCGAAGCCGGTGCCGCTGCCATCGCCTAAGCGCCATTGGTCGAGCTGGTTCGTGATGGTTGTAAAGGCAAGGTTGGTGGCATCCATCGTCGACTGCGGGACCGCCGAGGCGCTGGCTGCCGAAAGCGTGCGGTAGGAGAGATCGAGCGCGCCGACATCGGGCTGGATGACCAATGCCGGCATGACCGCTTCCAAAAGCGGCGTGCTGCCACGGGCCTGGATGTCGGCGATCGCCTCCCCCACTCGCTGCGCTTCGGCAGACAAGCCTTTCGGTGCAAAGTCAACATTGCTGGCGAGGGTGAGGCTGTTGCCGGCCGCCGAGAGGGAGAAGCCCAGAATGGCGCTCTTCGGCGCGTCGATCGCGAGCCCGCTGGCCGAGACATTGCCGAGCGCGGCGAGAACGGCATTCTCGCGCGTGCCTTGCATGATGTCCGGCAAATCGGTCAGGACAGGCTGCACGGCGCCGGAGAGCTGGGCATTGCCGCTGACGGCGTAGACATCGCTTTGCCCGGCCACCTGATTGAGCCTGACGACGAGATCGCCTGTGCTGCCCTGGAGAAGAGAGCCGTAGATCGCGGTCTGGCCGAGGCCAGTGCCTGCCTGCTCCAGCTTGCCCTGGTTGAGCAGCGTGCCGCTGCCCCCGAGATCGAGCGACGGCCCGGCGAGAATGGTGCCGCCGGCGAGATTGTCGAAGAGGTTGGCCGCCGCCGGCGTCAGGCTGAGCGAACCCTCGACCGTGCCGAGATTGTTGATGGTAGCGGCCCCGATGCTGGAGCTGGCGGCCAGTCCCGTCGCGCCGTCCGCCGTTCCGACAAAGCCGCTGTTGTTCAGCGTATTGCTCGGGCCGTTGAGCGCAACGCCGGTGCCGCCGGCGCCACCGACGACGCTGGCGCCAGAGGCGATGGTCACGGTCGGGTCGGTATTGGAATAGGTGGCAACACCGGTCGCGCCGGAGCCCGTCGCGCTGATCTTGACGCCGGAGGCGACCGTGACGCTGACCGCCCCGCCCGTGCCGCTGCCATGGCCGCTGCCCATGAGAGTGGTGGTGCCGTTCATATAGAGGCCGCCGCCGCCGCCCACGGATTGAGCGATGACGCCATCCGCCCCCTGGCCGGTGGTGCTGACATTGCCGTTCACATTGACCGTGACCGCGCCGCCATTGCCCTGGCCTGCCGTGAAACTGCCGGTCACGCCCGCGCCCATTGAAAGCGCGATGCCGCCACCGCCGCCCACGGATTGAGCGATGATCCCTGCGGCGTTCTCGCCGCTGGTCGTAACCGTGCCACCGGTCGTGACGCTGACGCCGCCGCCGTTGGATGCGGACGCACCTCCGCCGAGGCTGGCCGTGGTGCCCGCGACGCCGATGCCGCCGCCCCCGCCGACCGATTGCGCGATGATACCGATGGCGGCCTTGCCGGCCGTCGTGATGCTGCCGCCTTCGGTTGTCACGGTCACGTTGCCGCCGGCACCGCCGGCCACCCCGCCGAGGCCGAGGCCCGCGGAGACCATCTGGCTCAGGCCGCCGCCGCCGCCGATGGATTGGGCGACGAGCCCGTGAGACTGCCCCTTCGATGTGCTCAAAGCGCCATTCTGGGTGACGGTGACGGCACCACCCGCGCCCCCGACCCGCCGCTGCCGCCGAGCGCCAGAAGCCCGCCGACGACCGTGCTGCCGGCCGAACTTGCGCCGCCGCCCACGCCGCCGCCGCCGCCGACCGACTGTGCGAGCAGGGCAATTGATTGGATGCCGTAGGTCTGCGCGCCGTCTCCGGCGTTGATGGTGACGGAGCCGCCGTTGCCGCCCGCCCCGCCCGAGCCGCCAAGGCTCGCATTGATCGCCGTCTGCTGCTCGCTGCCGCTGCCGTCATTGCCGAAGGAGAAGGTGGGCGTGCCGCTGCCCGAGGTTGCGAAGGCGCCGATGCCGCCGCCGCCGCCGATGGATTGGCCGACGATGGCATCAGCCATGAGGCCCTGGGTTACGACCGCGGTGCTCGTCGTGATGCTGACGCTGCCGCCGCTGCCGCCTGCGCTCCCCGAACCGCCAAGCGCGAGACCCAGAGTATCCGTGCCGGAAGAGGCGCTCGACTGGCTTGCCCCGCCGATGCCGCCGCCACCGCCAACCGATTGGGCCAGAATGCCGGCGGCCTCGGCGCCGTAGGTCGTGATCGTGCCCGAATTTGTCACGGTTACACCACCGCCGGTCTGGCCGGTGCCACCCGAGCCGCCGAGCGAGAGACCGATGGAGGCATTGCCGCCGCCCGCCGCCGTCGTGTCATCCGCGCCGGCAGCACCGCCGCCGCCGCCGACCGATTGGGCGAAGATACCGTCGGACTGTGCGCCGCCAGTGGTGATGGTGTGCGTGCTGCTGACGGAGACGGCGCCGCCGGCACCACCCGTGCCGCCCGAGCCACCCAGGCCGAAGCTCACCGCATAGGCAGCGCTGTTCGTATTGTTGGTGCTGGACCCGGCCGCGCCGCCGCCGCCACCCACGGATTGCGCGGTAATGCCGTTGGAGAGAACGCCGTTTGTATAGACGGACTGGACGGTCGAAACCGTGACCGCCCCGCCGGAGCCGCCGCCGCCGCCCGTGCCGCCGAGACCGGCCGCCACGGCCACACCGCTGGCCGTGGAGGCATTGCCGCCCCCTGAGCCCGCGCTCGCGCTGCCGCTGCTGCCGCTGCTGCTGCTGCTTCCTGCGGACGCCGCCGTGCTGACATTGCCGCCCGTGCCGCCCCCGCCGCCGACCGATTGCGCGAAAATCCCCGCCGAATCGGCGCCCGCCGTGTTGGTTGATCCGCCGCCGGAGACCGAGAGGGTGACAGCACCGCCCGCCCCCCCGCCCGCGCCGGAACCGCCGAGGCCAAGTGCGACGGAGGCAGAGCCGCCGCCGCCGCTGGTGCTGCTGGCAGCGCCGCCCGCACCACCGCCGCCACCGACCGACTGGGCGAAGATTGCGTCAGCATCCAGGCCCTGCGTCCTGACATTGCCGTAGGTGTCGACATCGACCGCACCGCCCGCCCCGGCCCCGCCGCCGTTGCCGCCCAAGGCCAGGGAAACGCTGTATTTGCTGGCATCGGAATTATTGGTGCTGGAGCCGCCATTGCCGCCGCCACCGCCCACGGATTGCGCGAAGAGGCCCGTCGCCTGCATGCCGCTGGTATTGATGGCTGCGGCATTGCTGACCTTGACCGGGGCGCCGCTGGCGCCCGTGCCGCCGGACCCGCCAATGCTCAGCCCGACGGCGGTACCGCCATCGGCCCCGGCCTGGCTGCCCTTGTCCCCGGAGGAGGATTTGCCGGCACCGGAGGCATTGCTGTCACTGCCATCGCTGGAGCCCGACAGGCTGCCGGAGGAGGCACTGCTGGTCGGGTCTGAACTGTCGGAGGAATCCGAGGAGGACTGGCTGGCCGAACTGACGGAGGAGCCGCCATTGCCACCGCCCCCCGCGACGGACTGCGCGAAAAGTCCGGTGGACTGGGTGCCCGTCGTGCCGATGGCCCCTGTATTGGAGACGGTCACCGTGCCCGTGCCGCCGCCGCCCGCGCCCGAGCCGCCGAGGCCCATGGAGACGGCGGCCACGCCGCCGCTGGTCGAGGTGCTGGACGCCGCGCCGCCATTGCCGCCGCCACCGCCCACCGCCTGGGCGAAAATACCATCGGCATCGGCGCCCGCGGTCGTGATGCTGCCGCTGTTGGTGAGCGCGACGCTTCCGGCCGCGCCGCCGGTGCCGCCGCCGCCGCCAAGGCCGATGGAGGCGGAATACTTGTCGCCCGAGGCGTTGGAGGAGCTGGAGCCGCCATTGCCGCCGCCGCCGCCCACGGATTGCGCGAAGAGACCGGTGGAAAGCGCGCCGGTCGTCGCCACCGTATCGGTGCTGGTCAAGCTGACATTGCCGCCCGATCCGCCCGCGCCGGCAAAACCGCCAACGCTGAGGGAGGCGGCGATACCGTCATCCGGCGCGCTGTCGGAACTGTCCGGCGCGCTGTTGGAGGTATAGGCCGAAGCGAGGTTGGAGGCCGTGGCCGAGCCCGGCCCGGTATAGGAGCCGACGCCGCCGTTGATCTCGCCGCCGGCCTCGCCGGTCGCGACCGTGGAACTCGCCCCGCCATTGCCGCCGCCGCCGCCGACCGACTGGGCAAAGACGCCGTCGGAGCCGGCGCCGTAGCTCAGCAGCGTGCCATAGGGTCCGGTGGCATCCACCGTCACCGCCCCGCCGCTGCCGCCGCCCGCGCCCGAGCCGCCGACCGCGACACCCGCCGCATATTCGTTGCTGGAGGCGTTGCTCTGCGACCAGCCGCCATTGCCGCCGCCGCCGCCGATGGATTGGGCGATGATGGTGGGCGACTGCGCGCCATAGGTGGTGATGCCGTTGGGCGAGATCGACTGGCTGTAGCCGCTCGTGACGGTCACGCCCTTGCCCGCGCCGCCCGCGGCACCCGCGCCGCCGACCGCGACCGAGGCCGCGAACTTGCCGGAAATGGCATCCGCATCGGCCGCCCCGCCATTGCCGCCATTGCCGCCGATGGACTGCGCCAGAATGCCGGGCGAAAGGTCGCTATCGGCGCTGCTGCTGCCGGTTGTGATTTCACCGCCCTGGTTCACCGTGACACCGCCGCCCGTGCCACCGACACCGCCCGCGCCGCCGACGGCCACAGAGGCCGCGGCACCGCTTGAGGAAACGGCGGCGCTGAAGGCGAGGCTCGATCCGCCATTGCCGCCCGAGCCGCCCACGGATTGCGCCAGAATGGCGGGGGACTGCACGGACGCGGTGTCGATCCCGCCGGTGCTGGTGACGGAAACGGCGGCGCCCGTGCCACCCGTGCCGCCCGACCCGCCGGTTGACCCGGCCGCGCCGATCGAGACCTTGGTGTCAGGCGTGCCGGTGGAGGCGGAGCCTGAAAGCGCCGTGCCGCCATTGCCGCCCGAGCCGCCGATGGATTGGGCGATGATGCCGGGGGATTCTGCGAGCAGCGTGGCGATTTCGGCTTCGCTGGTGACCGTCACCGTGCTCGCGCTCGCGCCGCTGCCGCCCGTGCCGCCGATGGCGACTGCCGGGGAGACCACGCCGGAGCCGGCCGCGGCACCCGAGAGGCCGCCCGCGCCGCCGCCGCCGCCGATGGACTGTGCCAGAATGCCGGGCGACATCAGACCATCGGTGTCGAGCGTGCTGCCGGTCTCGTCCGACACCGTGACGGCGCCAGCCATGCCGCCCGCCCCGCCACTGCCGCCGAGGCTGACCGAAGCCGAGCCGAGGCCGGCGAGCGAGCCGGCGATATCCCAGCCGCCCGCGCCGCCATCACCGCCGATGGACTGGGCAATGATGTCCGCCGACTGGTTGCCCGCCGTGGCAATCGCGCTGCCCGTGGTCGTGACAGTGACGGCAGCCGCCGACCCGCCGCCGCCGCCACCGCCGCCGATGCTGGCATTGGCCGAAGCGCCGGAAGAGACGCTGCCAGCCAAGGCAAATCCACCCGTGCCGCCCTCCCCGCCCAGCGACTGGGCGACGAGGCCGGAGGACAGCGGACCGACGACAGAGACCGCGCCTGAATTAGAGAGGGTCACCGCGCCGCCAGTGCCGCCCGATCCGCCATTGCCGCCGACCGACAGGTTGACGGCGCCATCACCACTCATGCCGCCCGCGGCCGAGAAGCCGCCATCGCCGCCGCCGCCGCCGATGGACTGGGCGAGAATGCCCGGCGCATTGCCGTAGGTCGCCGCGCCAGATGCTACAGTCTCTGTCGTGGTGACCGGTGTATAGGTCGTCACTGTCACCGGTTCGGTCTTATAGACCGGCTCCACCATGGGAATGCAGTAGGGACAGGGGGCGACGGTTTTGTAGCCGACGACGACCTCTTCATCCTGCGTGGTCGTTGTTGCCACCTCCGTGGTCGTGGTCTGGGTGATGGTCGCCGGAGTGGTGATGCTGTTGGAGTTGTCGACGGTGACGCTGCCGCCGCTGGCCCCCGAACCGCCATTGCCCGCGACGCTCAGCGTCGCCGAGCCGCTGAGGCTCACATTGCCGCTGGCGGAGAAGCCGCCGGCGCCGCCGCCGCCGCCCACGGATTGCGCCAGGATGACCGGGGCACCGCCGCCCGAGGCCGAAAGCGCGCCTTCATTGGTCACCGAGACGGTATTCGCGTAGTTGCCGCTGCCGCCCAAGCCGCCGATGCTCGCGCCGAGCGAACTATCGAGCGAAAGGGTGGCCGAGGCCTGATAGCCGCCATTGCCGCCGCCACCGCCGATGGACTGGGCGATGATGGCGCTGGACTGGTAGCCCATCGTCGATATGTCGCCCGTTCCGGACTGGCCGCTCTCATTGTCGTTCAGGACATAGACCCAGCCGCCCGTACCGCCCGAGCCGCCCCTGCCGCCGACGCCGAGATTGATCGCGGCGACCCCGCCTGCCGAGGCCGAAATGGAATTACCGCCATTGCCGCCGCCTCCGCCGATGGATTGCGCAACGAGGCCGGGCGACTGCGCGCCGCTGGTGGAGATATTGCCGCCGAAATTCTGGATCTCCGCGAGTTCGCCGGCGCCGCCCGAGCCGCCCGAGCCGCCGACCGCGACAGTAACGGATGCCCCCTCCGCCATGCTGCCGGCGATGCTGCTGCCGGCGCTGCCGCCGCCACCACCGATGGTCTGCGCCAGGATGCCCGGGGAATCGGCGCCGGTGGTCGTGATATTGGTGCCGGGCGAGCCCGCATAAACATAGCCGCCCCAACCGCCCGAACCGCCCGAACCACCGAGCGCCGCGGAAAAGGCGGCAACGGCACCCCCCGAAAGGGACACCGCATAGCCGCCCGCGCCGCCGCCGCCGCCGATCGATTGCGCGGCAATGCCGGCTGAGCCGGTGGCGCTGGTTGAAATGGTGCCGGTGCTGGTACTGCTCAGCGAATAACCGCCGGTCGAGCCGCAGGCACTTCCCTCGACGGCGCATAGCTCGTCGTCATGCAATTGACGCCGACGGTGGACGCGCTACCGCCGCCGCCACCCGAACCGCCTTCCGACAAGGCCGCCCCGGCGCCAGATGACAGGGCAAAGGACAGGGAGCCGCCGCCCGTGCCGCCGCCGCCGCCAATCGATTGCGCCAGGATGCCGTCGGAATTGATTTCCGCCGTCGAGATCGATCCCGTGTTGATGACATAGACCTGGGCGCCCGACCCGCCATCGCCGCCGGCGCCACCGAGGGCAAAGGCCGCGCCGGCAACAGCGGAGGCCGAGCCGGACAAGCCGAAGCCGCCCGCGCCGCCGCCGCCGCCGATGGACTGCGCTTCAATGCCGACGGCGCCGCCCGCACTGCTGGATGGCGCGGACCCGCTGCAGCTGTTGCCCGTGCAAATCCGGCCGCTATTGGAAACCTCAACCAAGGCGCCATTGCCGCCATCGCCGCCGGTGCCGCCCACGGCCACGCTCAGGCCCGGCGCGCCGCTGAAGGCCATGCCGCCCGCGCCGCCCGCCCCACCGACCGATTGGGCAAAAATGCCAACCGCCGAAGCGCCGGTCAGGGAGATGGTGCCGGCATTGTCTGCCGTCACGGTCCCGGAATAGCCGGCCGGGCCGCCATTCGCGCCGAGGGCCACGAGGCCCGCTGAAATCCCCGCATCGCCGCCGCCGCCGCCGACCGACAGCACTTCGATCCCGCGCCCGCCCGCGTAGCCCGAGGAAAGAGACCCGAAATTGACGACCGTGGCCGAACTGGCATTGCCGCCATAGCCGCCGCCGCCGCCGCTACCGCCATCGAAACCGAGAAAGCCGCTGCCGCCGCTGCCGCCGTTCGCCCCGTAGCCGCCGATGCTTTCAGCCCAGAGAGCCGTCGAGAGTTCGGCATTGACCGTCGCGTCATTCCACAGAGAAACGGCGCCGCCCGAGCCGCCCGGCCCGCCCGAGCCGCCGTTGCCGCTGGACCCGCCATTGCCGCCATTGCCGCCATTGCCGCCTGAGCTGACGGCGCCGATGCCGACCGCTCCAACAGCCGTCGTCGTGATCGGGGTATAGTTGGAGAGGCTGACCGACCCGCCGGTTCCGCCCCCGCCGCCGGAGCCGCCATAGCCGGCCAGGTCATCGCTCTTGCCGCCGCCGCCGCCGTTGCCGCCCTTGCTGTAGACGACGATCCCGGTGCCGGAGAAACTATTGCCGGAGCCATCTTCGGTCGTGATGTCGACCGTTCCGCCATTGCTTCCGTTGGCGCCGTTGCCGCCATTGATGGATCCGCTGTCATTGCAGATGTATTCGTTGTTGTTGTTGCCGCCACCGCCGCCATTGCCGCCGGTACTGCCCGCGATGACCAGTGTGCCGTCATAGGAGGAATTGGCACTCAAGCCATCCGTATAGGTTTCGGTGACATTGGGGCCGGTCGATCCGCTGTGGCCACCGCCGACATCGGCTTCATAGCCGTTGCTATCGGGGCAGCTGTAGCCGCCGCTGCCATTACTGCCATAGACTTGGTCATTCTTGTAATAGTCCGGGCCGACCACGGCCTTGTTGGTCTGGGCGAGTGCAATTCCGCCCGATATCGAAACTAATATGCCGACAAGAACCGATGCGCGCAGCACGGCGAGGCAACGAGACGTCAGCATGACCAATCCTTCGCAAAAGCGCAGCCAGGGTGCATGCGCAAACGCAAGCACGGACGAATACACGATTCTAACTCGCATCAAATGCAAAAATATAACAGTGTCATTTTTTGGATGAAACGTACTGGATGACCTTGCGCACGGTTCGTATCGTCATCAATGATGCGGCCGCCCGCACCACGCGCTCCGCGCTGCCTCCGCGATGCGGACATCGACCCTGCCGCGACGGATGCAGCGGCCGGATCGGGCTGACCCTCCCACCCTATGACGGCCTCGCCCGGCGGCCCTGTTTGGTTCTGGCTGGCGTCAGCGGCGGAGCGCGCTAAGCTTTCCTGGATGACCAATGGAGCGGGACTATGGACCGATGCTGATTCAGCAAGGCGAGGGGCGCAGCTTCAAGGCCGACCAGGGCCTCGCCTGGTGGCTGGCGGGCGTCGCCGGGGCGCTGAACACGGCAGGCCTCTACGCCGTCGGCATGTTTTCCGCGAATATGACCGGCAATGTATCGGCTTTTGCCGACCGCTTCGGCGTCGGAGCCTTTTTCTCCGCCCTGCCCTATTTCGGCCTCGTCCTTGTCTTCATCGCGGGCGCGGCGACCTCCACGCTCCTGATCAATCTCGGCCGCCGCCGCGGCATGGCGCGCATCTATGCCCTGAACATCATGGCTGAAGCCTGCCTGCTCGCTGCCCTCGGCTGTGCCGACTATTACCTGCCGGCGCTGGTGCGCGGTGCCACATTGGCCTTCGGCCTCAGCTTCGTGCTGGGCCTGCAGAACGCCGTGGTGACGCGCATTTCCAACGCCCGCGTCCGCACGACGCATGTGACGGGCATGGTGACCGATATCGGGATAGAGATCGCCAACCTTTTCGAGCATCGCGGCTCGGCCTCGGCGGAAGCGTCCGAAAATCGCAGCAAGCTGACGCTGCATTTGCAGACCGTCGCGTCCTTCGTCGCGGGCGGCATCATCGGCGTGGTCGCCTATCGCCGGGTCGGCGCGGCGCTCCTGCTCGCAGCCTCAGCCATCCTGGCTGTGCTCGCGCTTCGCGCGCTCATCCGCGCCGGCCAGCCGTCGCGGCCAAGCCTGCAGACCTGACCGGAGAGCTCGGGGCGGGCCTGAGCGGCTCCGCCGTCGGCAGGTCGCGGGACAGGATTGAACCGGCTGGCAGGAGGTGCGTGCAGGCCGCTGCACGCCCTGCCGCCGGATCGCGGGCGCGGACCGCGCCTGCGATCACTTGATCGGTGAGAAGGCTGCCGGCACCAGAAAGGAACTTTCCTGATGGACCAGATAGGGCAGCATTTTCGGGATGAAGGCCAGCCATTCGCTATCCTGGCCAAGCTTCGCGCGCTGCGCGGAGCGATGCCCGAAATCGTCATAAGCCCAGATGAACAGGACCGAATTCAGAACCCCGCTTTCGGTCGTCCAGCAACCGACGAGCTTCGCGTAACGGGAAATGAGAGGCAGCCCTTCCGCTTCATAGAGCTTGAGGAATTCCGCGGCCTTGCCCGGTTGCACACGGTATGTGCGATGCTCGAAGATCACTCTGGACCTGACCTTTCTCGATCGATGCCTTATCGTCGGTCGCGGCCCCTGCGGATGACGACGACGGGTGCGGCACACACTGTCGTAAAAACGCGCTGCTTATGGCGCGATCGCCCGATCGTCAAGTTATGATTTAACGGCTGCACGGTTTGCAGCAGGCTGGCAGATCGTGCACAAGCGGACCTTGATATCCGTAGACAAGCCAGGAGAATGTTGGCGTGAAGGCGCGATTAAGCAGTCTGCAGGGAAAGGCGGTCACGGTCAGCGCCGGCCCGCGGCGTAGACCCGTTGCTCCGCAGGCTTGTTGAGGGCGTGGAGATGTTTGTTCGCGTCGCCAAAGACGCCCGCCATTTCGAACTCAAAATAATTGCGCTTTCATCCACCATCAATCCTGTCCCTGTCTTAGACGCCAGAACCGGCGCCAACCTGATCTGGTGATGACATGAAGCCGGCACCGTTCGACTATCATCGGCCGCAGACAGTTCCGGATGTGCTTAAGATCCTGGGCCGCTTCGGGGGCGACGCAAAACTGCTCGCGGGCGGGCAGAGCCTCGGCCCCATGCTGAATCTGCGGATCGCCCGCCCACGCCATCTGATCGACATCAACGATCTTCTGGATCTCGATTACGTCCGGGCTCTTCCCGGAGCGATCGAAATCGGCGGGCTGACGCGCCATCACCGGGTGGCGACCGACGCGCAGATCGCGGCAGCCTGCCCGATCCTGTCGGCGGCTGCCGCGACCATCGGTCATTATGCCATCCGCCAGCGCGGCACGCTCGGCGGCAGCCTTTGCCACGCCGACCCCGCCGCGCAATTGCCGCTGATCGCAACCCTGCTGAACGCGACACTCCGGATTGCAAGCCGTGCCGGCGAGCGTCTGGTCGCCGCACGGGACTTTTTCGTGTCCAGCCTGGTCACCGCGGTGCGCCCCGACGAGATGGTCACCGGGGTGATTTTCCCCGCCCTCGCACCCTCCTCCGGCTGGGGCCTCGAGATGTTCTCCCGCCGCCACGGAGACTTCGCGATCGTTTCAGTCGGCACGACCTTGTCCCTGTCGGATGACGGCAAGGTCGGGACCTTCGCCCTGGCGATCGGCGGCATTGCCGTCGCCCCGGCCAGTTTCGATGAGTTAACAACCCGTTTTGTCGGCCGGACGCCGGACGCCGCGTGGCGCGCTGAGGTGGGTGACGCGGTGGCCGGCGCTGTTTCTCCGGAAGATGACCAGCGGCTGCCGGCACAATATCGCAAGGACCTGGCCAAGACTTTGACAATGCGTGCCCTGGCCCAGGGCACAGAGCGTGCCGGAAAGCATGTGCGCCATGACTGAGCGAACCCCCATCACCCTCTCGGTCAATGGCCGCGACCATGAGGTCCTGGTCGAGCCGCGCCGTCTGCTTTCGGACGTGCTGCGTGACGATCTTGGCCTGACCGGGACCCATGTCGGCTGCGAGCACGGCGTCTGCGGCGCTTGCACGGTTCTGATCGACGACCAGCCCGCGCGCTCCTGCCTGACCTTCGCCATTCAGATGGAGGGGCATGAGATCACGACCATCGAGGCCGTCGCGCGGGACGGCGCCTACAGCCCGCTCCAGCAGGCCATGCACGAGGAGCACGGGCTGCAATGCGGCTTCTGCACGCCCGGCATCATCATGACCTTCGAGGCCTTCCTGCGCGATAACCCGGAGCCGGGCGAGGACGAGATCCGCGAGGTTCTGTCCGGCAACATCTGCCGCTGCACCGGCTACCAGAACATCGTCGCCGCGATCAGGAAAGCGGCCACTGCCATGCGGGAGGGCCGCCCGTGAGCGCCGGAACGGATGACCTGCTCCAGGCCGGCCTGCCGCTGCCCCGCAAGGAAGACTACCGTCTTCTCACCGGCACCGGCCGCTTCCTCGACGACATCGTCATTCCGGGCGCCCTGCATGCGACCTTCGTGCGGTCACCGCATGCGCATGCGCGCATCCTGGCGGTCGATACCGCGGCGGCGGCGGCCATGCCGGGCGTTGTCACCGTGGTGACCGGGCGCGACCTCGCGCAATGGACGACCACATTGCAGATGGCCCCCCCGATCGAAGGGCTGCGGCCCACCGAGATGACGACCCTGCCGATCGACAAGGTGCGTTTCCATGGCGACCCGGTCGCCTGCGTCGTCGCGACGGATCGCTATCTGGCCGAAGATGCCGCCGAACTGGTCGAGGTCGAATACGACGTGCTCGATGCCGTGGTCGATGCGGCGGCGGCATTGTCCGACGGCGCTGCGCTGGTCGATGCGCAGGTGCCCGGCAACCTGCTGTCGCATCAGACCTTCAGCAAGGGCGACGTGGCGGCGCGGTTGCGCGACGCTCATGCGATCGTCGAGGCAAACTTCGCGCAGCATCGCCTGACCCATGTCCCGATCGAGACCCGCGGCTGCGCCGCCGTCTGGGACACGGGACGGCAGCGCCTGACCTTCCACATCGGCAATCAGGTCCCGCACCCTCTGCGCACCCAGCTCGCGCGCCGGCTCTCCCTGTCGGAATCCCAGGTGACCGTCATCTGCCCTGATGTCGGTGGCGCCTTCGGCCAGAAGATCGCCCTTTATCGCGAGGAGCTGACCGTCGCCGCCCTGGCGCGCCAGCTGAAGCGGCCGGTGCGCTGGCGCGAGGATCGCATGGAGAATCTTCAGGCCGCCTGCCATGCCCGGCAATCCCAATGCCGGACCCGGACGGCGGTCGCCGCCGACGGCCGCATTCTCGGGATCGATTTGCAGATCACCGAGGATTTCGGCGCCTACTCCTTCTTCCCCGGAAACTATATCGCGCGGGTGATCGCGCTGGTTCTGAGCGGCCCCTACCGGATCAGCGACTACAGCTACGACGTCAAGATCGCGCTGACCAACAAATGCGGGGTCGGGCCGATGCGTGCGCCCATGGCGGTGACGAGCTGGGTCATGGACGGGACCATCGACGCGATCGCCCGTCAGCTTGGCCTCGACCCGCTCGCCGTGCGGCGCGTCAACATGCTGCAGCCGGCGGACCTGCCCTACACGATGCCGACCGGCGAGGTGGTGAGGGATGTCACGCCGTCGCAGACGCTGGACGCGGTCGTCGAGGCGGTCGATTACGACGCACTGCGCCGGCATCAGGCCGAAGCCCGCAGCCAGGGCCGCTATCTCGGGATCGGATTTTGCTCCGTCGTCGAGCCGACGACATACGGCTCACGCTTCTACAAGGCGGCCGGCATTGCGGGCTCCGGCCATGAAACGGCCTGGGTGCGCATTGAACCCTCCGGTGCCGTGAATGCATCCGTGGGCCTGATGGGCAGCGGACAAGGCTACGAGACCGCCCTGTCTCAGGCGGTGGCGGAGGGTTTGGGCGTTACTGCCGCCAATGTCCGCATCGAACTCGGCAATACCGATGTCGCCCCCTACGGCATGGGCAGCCGTGGCGCGCGTGGTGGGACGGCGGGCGGCGGCGCGCTGTATCTCTGTGCGCGCAAGGCACAGGACCATGTGCTGCACATTGCGGCCCATATGCTGGGCCTGAACAGCGCGTCGGAGTTGCGGCTTTGCGAAGCCCAGGTCCAGCGCATGATCGACGGCGCATGGACCAATGCGGGCTTGTCGCTGAGCGACATTGCGCGGCGCGCCTATCTCGACCCGCAGGAGCTGCCCCAGGGCGTGTCCCCGGGCCTCGATTTCACGCATGCCTACGATCCGCCGCCGATGACCTATTCGAACTCGGCGCATGCCTGTCTCGTCGAACTTGATCCCGAGACCGGCCAGACCAGCATCCTGCGCTATGTCGTGGCGGAGGATTGCGGCACGGTCCTCAACCCCATCGTCGTGCGCGGGCAGCAGCAGGGCGCGATTGCGATGGGATTGAGCGGCGCCATGCTGGAACAGGTCTATTACGACCAGTCCGGCCAGAACCTGAGCAGCACGCTGGCCGACTACCTGGTCGCGACTGCCTGCGAACTGCCGAACTTCGAAATCCTCTCCATGAACACGCCCAACCAGCTCACGCCGCTCGGCCTCAAGGGCATGGCGGAGGGTGGCGTGATGGGCGCCATCGGGGCGCTGGCGAACGCGGTTAACGATGCGCTGTCACCGTTCGGCACCGTGGCCGAGCGCCAGCCGTTAAGCGCGCCCTATATCCGCGGCCTCCTGAGCAGACCGCAGTGAAGAACAAGGAAATGAGCAGCATGATGTCGTTGCGCGAGACCAGGAAGGTCGGGTTCATTGGGCTCGGCATCATGGGACGAAGCATGGCGGGCCACATCCTGGCCAAGGGATATGAGCTGCACGTGTTCAATCGCACCCGTGCCAAGGCCGAGGAACTGCTGGCGAAGGGTGCGACCTGGCACGACACGCCCGGCGAAATCGCCGCGGAATGCGATGCCGTTTTCACGATCGTCGGCTTCCCCCAGGATGTCAAGGAAGTCTACTTGGGCAGCGGCGGACTGGTGGACCAGGCGCGTCCCGGCACGGTGCTCGTGGACATGACAACGTCGAGCCCGTCGCTCGCGCTCCGGATCGCCGAAGCAGGCGCCGCGAAGAGTGTCGCGGTGCTCGACGCTCCGGTCTCGGGCGGCGATGTCGGCGCGCGCAACGCCAAGCTCTCGATCATGGTCGGTGGCGAGACGGCGGCGGTCGAACACATCCGGCCCCTGCTGTCGGCCATGGGCGAGAACATCGTGCGCCAGGGCGAGGCCGGTGCCGGCCAGCACACCAAGATGGCCAATCAGATCGCCATTGCCTCCAACATGATGGCCGTATGCGAAAGCCTTGCCTATGCCAAGAAGGCAGGGCTCGACCCGAAGCAGGTGCTGAAGTCGATTGGCGCGGGTGCCGCGGCGAGTTTCGCGCTGGTCAATCTCGGGCCGCGCATGCTCGACGGTGATTTCGCGCCGGGCTTCTATGTGCGCCATTTCATCAAGGACATGAGCATCGCTCTTGCGGAAGCCGAGGGCATGAAGCTCGACCTGCCGGGCCTGACACAGGCGAGGCGCCTCTATGAGCGCCTGTCGGCCGCCGGCCATGCCGACGACGGCACGCAGGGCCTGTTCCGTCTCTACGACGGCACGCTGGGTTAAGGCGACCGTCTGCCATGGAATTCACCGGCGAATATCGGATCCCGGCGTCGCAGGACGCCGTGTGGGATGCACTCAACGACCCCGAGATGCTGCGGCGGAGCCTGCCCGGCTGCAAGGCGCTGGAGCAGACCGGCGCCCATGAATTCACCGCGACCATCACCGCGAAGATCGGCCCGGTCTCGGCCACCTTCAAGGGGAAGGTCGAGCTGTCCGACGTCGATCCGCCCCGCGGCTATACCCTCACGGGCCGGGGCCAAGGCGGTCCTGCAGGCTTCGCCAAGGGCAGTGCCAAGGTCAGCCTTGAGCCGGTGGGTGACGCGACCCTGCTGCGCTACAGCGCGACAGTCGATGTCGGCGGCAAGCTTGCCGGCGTCGGCAGCCGGCTGATCAACGGCGTCGCCGCGGGCATGGCCGAGGAGTTCTTCGGCAAATTCAGCCGCGTCGTGACCGCGGGCGCCGAACCCGAAGTGGCTGCGGCCGAAGGGCAGGCCGCGGTGCCGGGCGTGGCTGCGCCGGCGCCAGCGGCGGCGGCGGCGGCTGGCGGGCATATACCGCTCATCGACCGCGTCGCCTGGCTGGTCGCCGGGCTCGGCGTGGGTATCGTCGCCACTCTCGGATTTCTCGGTCGACTCTAGGCAAGCGGGTAAAGGGGAGATTGTCATGGCCGACCTGGATGGGCAGATCGACGGTATTTTGGCCGAGCTTGTGAGCTGGCGGCGGGATTTGCACGCTCATCCGGAAATTGCCTTCCAGGAACACCGCACCGCGGCCTTCATTGCCGACAAGCTCCAATCCTTCGGCCTCGAGGTCCATACCGGCCTCGCGGGTACCGGCGTGGTCGGGGTTCTGCGCGGCGGTGAAGGACCGGCGATCGCCTTGCGCGCGGATATCGACGCCTTGCCGATGACGGAGGTGACAGGCCTGCCCTATGCCTCCGTCCATGAGGGGCGGATGCATGCCTGCGGCCATGACGGGCATACGGTGATGCTGCTTGGCGCGGCACGCGTCCTGGCCGGGAGGCGGC
Source organism: uncultured Alphaproteobacteria bacterium (assembly GCA_963834475.1). Lineage (GTDB taxonomy): Bacteria > Pseudomonadota > Alphaproteobacteria > Acetobacterales > Acetobacteraceae > Acidisoma. Next base: position 732,417 of record CAWIBZ010000007.1, read on the forward strand.
CGCAAGCCGGCACCTTCCTGTTCATCTTCCAGCCCGCCGAAGAGAATGAAGGCGGCGCCCGGGTGATGATCGAGCAAGGCCTGTTCTCGCGCTTTCCGATCGACGCCGTCTTCGGCATGCATAACTGGCCGGGCCTCCCGTGCGGGGATATTGCAATCCATGCCGGCCCTGTCATGGCGGCCTTCGATACCTTCGAGGCGGTGATCGAGGGCAAGGGCAGCCACGGCGCCATGCCGCATGAGGGCATCGACCCGATCACGATTGCCGGCCATCTCCAGTCCGCGTGGCAGGCGATTGTCTCCCGCTCGGTCAGCCCGACCGACGCCGCGGTGATCAGCGTGACGCAAATCCATGCCGGCGATACCTGGAACGTCATTCCCGACAAGCTGGTGTTGCGCGGCACCGTGCGCTCCCTCCGGCCGGAGGTTCGCGATCTCCTGCAGGCAAAGATGGAGAAACGCGCCGAGATGATTTGCGGCGCCTTCGACGCAACCTGCCGGTTGACCTATACGCGCCGCTATCCCGCAACCATCAATACGCCTGCCGAGGCCGAGACGGCGCAGATCGCCGCGACGCTGGCCGCTGGCGCGGACCGCGTCGTGACCGACCGGGCGCCGAGCATGGCCGCCGAGGACTTCGCCTTCATGCTGGAACAGAAGCCCGGCGCCTATGTCTGGATCGGCAACGGTTCCGACGCGGCTGGCCGGAACCTGCATAGCCCGCGCTATGATTTCAATGACGCGGCCCTTGCCCCTGGCGTCAGGTTTTGGGTGCGCCTCGCCGAAACGGCTGTCGCGCGCCGTTGAAAACGCACCCGGGCTGTCTTGCCCGGGTGACTACGCAAGACGGCTTTCGGAGTGCATCTCCGCGCCCACGACCTGCCGCGCGATTTCGGCAAGATGAGTGTGGTGGGTGAAGAACAGCACCTGAGTTGTCCGCGCAAGATCGCACAAGACCTCAAACCCGGCGCGGGCGCGCGCATCATCGAAGTTGATAAAGAGATCGTCTGCCAGGAACGGTAGCCTGACCCCGGCGGCGGCCGACTGTTCGGCTGCGGCGAGGCGCAGAGCGAGAAAGAGCTGATCGGTTGTGCCATCGCTCATGGCGTCGAGGTCGATCGCCTGCCGCCCGTCGTCACGCAGGCCGAGGAGGCGGGGCGAGGCGCCGTCATAGTCGATTGTCAGCCCGGCATAGCGGCCGAGCGTGAGCCTGTGGAAAAGCGCGCCGGCCCGGGCGAGCAGCGGCGCCTGGTTCTGCTCGCGATAGCGTTCGATGGCCCAGCGGAGCGTGACGGCCTGCGCGCGCTTCAGGAGGTAGGCCTCCGCCTGCACGGCCATTTCGGCCCGCGCCTCCTCTGCCTCGGCGGCGGCGCCCGCCGCATCGCCGCCGGCCGTGTCCACGGACAGGAAATGCCGCCGCGCGTCCCCCGCGGCCTCCGCCGTTGCCGTGACCTGCGCATTGGCCTCCGCGATCAGCAGGCCGAGCGCGTTTACCCGCGCGGCCAGGGCGTCGGGGTCGGTCGCGCGCCATTGCTCCTCGAGCACGGCAAGCCCCTGGCCGTCCCCGCCCCGCACCACCTCTTCCTCTGCGGCGGCAAGGGCTTCACGGTCAGCGCGCATGCGCCGCGAGTTCTGGACAGCGCCATCAAGGTCCGCGACCGTGATGCCACCGAGTTCGGTCAGCACGGGCGCGAGGTCGGCCATCGCCGCGTCACGCGCGGCGGCGGCAGCCTGCATCTGCTCTGTCTTGCTGCCGCGATCCTTCTCCAATTCCGCGAGCGCGCTCGCACTGGCGCGTGCTGTGGCAAGGCGCGCCCGCAGCTGGTCGAGATCCGGCGCGCCATCCCGGTCGAGGCCGAGGCCTGCCCAGAGAGCCGCAAGCTCCGCCTCATAAAGGTTGCTGTCGGCCTCGATACCAGTGAGCCGTGAGCGCAGCGCCGCCGCCTCGTCCATCGTGGTGCGAAGCTCGTCCAGGAGCGAGAGCCGCGTATCGCCTTCGGCGATGGCGAGCGCGAGGCCGAGGGGGGCCTGTATCTCCTGCCACGCCTGTTCGGCGCGCTGCCTGTCTTCGGTATGGCGCCGTGTGTGCCGCGCCTGGTTGGCCAGGGCTTCGGTGACCTGCTTGAGTTCGGCCTGACGCGCACGATGCTCCGCGTCCTGCTGTTCACCGGCAGCACGCCGCCGCTCGCCCTCCTGCAGGACCGGAGCAAGGCCGTCCCCCGCGATGGCGACATCCGGCATCCGCGCCAGCAGCGCCTCGCGCGCGGTGCGCCGCCGGGCGGTCTGCGCGATTGCCTCATCCAGCACCTGTTGCGCGCGCCGCTGCGCCTCCAGCGCCGTGGCGCGGTCCGCCAGCCAGCCGCGCAGCCGGGCGGGCTCGACCTCAGGCAGTCCGCTTGCGCGAAGGCGCTCCAGCCATCGCGTGAGACTGGCCGCCGCCGCTGTATCGGCCGCCGCGCGACGGGCATCGGCCTGGGCTTTGCGGAGCGCGAGTTCCGCCATCTCACGGTCGATCAAGGCGAGACGGGCCGAGGCTTCGGCGAAGGTGAAGCGCCGATCAGCGAGACCGTCCGTCTCCGTCACGGCCTGCTCATAGGCCGCGCTGCGGCCGAGCGGGTCAGCCAGCGGAACCAGCCCCTGCAAGGCATCGCGCAGCGCCTGCCATTGCAGGTCGCGCACGCGGCGGGCGTCGCGGAGATCCGCGTCGGACACCGCCTGTCCGCTTTCCGCGAGCGCCGCACGGTCCAGTACGAGCCGCGCCTCCGCCTCGGCAAGGCGCCGCAACTCTGCCCCTTCCGTCTCGGCCGCAATGCGGAAGCGGGCGATCTCGGCGTCAGCCGCGGCGATCTCTTCCTCTGTCAGGCTGGGCAGACGTGCCAGGGCATCGGCCTCACCCGTCCAGGGCGCGAGCCGGGCCAGGGCATGACCCACCGTGCCGCGCGCGGCCTGGGCCTCCCGCGCTGCTGCTTCGCACCGCTCGTCCACGTCGTCGCCCAGGCGCCGCGCCGCCTCGACCGCGCTTGCCAGTTCGGCCAGCCCCTCGACCGGCGTGGCATCCGCGAGCGAGGCTTCAAGCACGCCGCGCTGCGCCTGCCAGTCTGCCTCGACCGCGTCATAGGAGCGGAGGGAAGCGGAAGCCTCGCCATAGTCCCGGGCAAGAGCGCGCAGACGCGTGATAGCGGGCCTGGGCGGCGGATCCTGCACCGGCATCCCGAGGTCGCGCCGAAGCTCCGCGATCCTTTGTTCCTTGAAGCTAAGGTCGATGCTGAGCCGCGCGGCCTCAGCCTGCGCCTTGGCAATCGCGCCCCGCCGCTCGACAAGCGCCTCGATCCGCTCGGCGGCATCGATAATGGCGGGATCGGTCGCGATGCTGGCGATCCGGTCTTCGAGTTCCGCGATCAGCAGGGCCGCGGCCGAGCGGTCACGCTCCGCCTTCGCTCTAGCATCGAGCGCCGCCAGGATGCGCTCCTCCCGCGGCGGTGCCAGCAGGACGACGCCCTGCCCGGCTGCGAGCAGGGCGAGAAGACCCGCGCGCCGCTGCATGGCGGGCGCGATCCGCCTGATGCGTTCGAGCCGCTGCTGCTCCGCGACCAGCCGGTCACGCTCTGCCGCCGCGCCCGCGCGGGCGCGCTCGGCGGCGTCCCGCGCGTCCCGCGCATCGGTCCAGGCCTTGGGCCGCACCTGACGGTCGCGGGCTGCGTCGCGGCTTGCCTTGTATGTCAGCTGCGCCTGGGTGTAGCTGCGCCTTTGCGAGGCGCGCGGACCCCAGATGGCGTCCGCCTCCTCCTCGATCCGGGCGAGCGCCGCCGTGACCCCCGTCAGGCCCGATCCGGCGGCGAAGAGCGCCTGCCCGACATCATCCTTGGCCTGCACGATGGCCCGGCCCCCTTCGCGCAGCCGCTGATGGTCAAGGCTGAAGGCCAGGCGGAAACTGTCGCGCGTCTGTCCGTGCAGCAGGGCGATGAGAGGGCCGTCGTCGAGCGGCTGGTCGGCCGCGTCCACCAGCGAGCCGGCATTGGCCTTGCGGCGGCGGATGGCCAGGGTGCGGCCGTCTTCCTCCAGCACCGCGCCGATGCGGAGCAAAGGATTGCTGAACTGGAAATTGTAGCGTGAGCGCGCCTCGAAGCCGAACAGCAGGTCGGAGACCGCCGCCATGCTGGTCGTCTTGCCGGCCTCGTTGGCGCCGTAGATGACGTGAAGGTCCGGCGCGCCGGGGCGGAAGGTCAGCGCGCATCCCTCGAAATGGCCGAAGCGTTCGAGCGAGAGGTGTTGAAAGCGCATCAGTCGCTGGCTCCGAGACGCGCGCGCAGCCCCGCCGCCGCGGCGGCGGCAAGCTGCCGCCAGTCACCGGCCGCAGCCGCCTGACGCAGATCGTCCGGCTCCGCCGGCACTTCGGCCGAGACCGCGGAGAGGAACGGGGCGAGTTCGGCCGCCAGGGCCGCGGTCAGCGCCGGGTCGTCCTCAGCCCCTGCGAGCATCGCCAGAAGATCGCCCGACAGGGCTTCCGTTGGGGCGCCGGGCGGGCGTGTATGGACCGAGAGTTTTTCCAGCCACAGATCGGGCGCGATGGCCGAGGCCAGCGCCCGCGCCTCCTCGCGGAGTGCGCCCCGCCTGTCCGAGATCATGTCCGCGAGTGCGGTCTCCCCCTCCAGCACGAGGCGCGCGATCAACCCGCGGTCCGGTGCGGAGCCCGCGCGTGCCGCGGCCAGCGCCGTGCGGATGCGCGCGTGCACATCTTCGGTCCCGTCGCTGCCGCTGCAATCCACCGGAACACGCGCCCAGCGGATGACATCAAGCTCGACCGGTTCGATGGCCGTGATGGCACGATCCTCGACCGTGACCAGCACGGCGCCCTTGGGGCCGGTTTCACGGATGTGGCGTCCCTGAAGATTGCCCGGAAAGATGACGGGCGGTTCCGCGCTCATCCGCGCGAAGTCGTGGACATGTCCCAAAGCCCAGTAGTCGTAGCCCTTGGCCCTCAGATCGGTGATTTCGCAAGGCGCGTAGCGGTCATGCCCGGGATGGCCTGAGAGCGACGTGTGCAGCACACCGATGTTGAAGGCATGCGGATGGGCGGGCGGATAGCGGAGCACGAGATTCTCGGGCGCGGATGCGTGCGCGAAGCTCCAGCCGTGAAGCGCGACGCCGAGCCGCTCCTGCGTGAAGGTCTCCGGCCGGCGCGTGTCAAACCGATGCACATTGGGCGCGGGCGGCAGGTTTTTGGTGACGACCGAGGCCGCATCGTGGTTGCCCTGAAGAAGGTAGACCGCGATGCCGGCCTGTTCGAGCCGCCCCATCGCACGAGCAAAATAGAGGCCCGTGCTCATGTCCCGCCAGTCGCCGTCGAACAGATCGCCGGCGATGACAATGAAGTCGACCGCCTCCCTGCAGGCGAAATCGATCAGGTTGTCGAAGGCCGAGCGCGTTGCCCGGCGGATCTCGTCAACGGGCAGCCCTTCATAGCGCGACAGCCCGGTGAGCGGGCTATCGAGGTGAATGTCAGCTGCATGCAGAAAGCGGAAGTCGGCCATCTCTTTCAAATATCATGCTTATGCCGCAGTTTGCGACAGGCTGGATTGGAGACTTTGACGGATGACGATTGACGCAGTGTGGGCGTCCGCCCTGGCGAATGAGGTGACGGACGAACTGCTGATTGATGCGGTCATCGCCCCCAAGGTCAGTTTCGTCACCCACCAGAACGATGTGCCTGTGCTGCGTGAGCTCAAGCTTGTCAACCTGGGCGAAACAGCGGCCGAGCAGATCATCCTGACGGCGGAGGCCGATCCGCCGGTCTTCGCTCCCCGCAGCTGGCGCCTCGATCGCATCGCGGGAGGCGGCGGCGAGGTGCGCGTGACGCAGCGTGACCTGTCACTCAATGCGGGGCTGCTGGTCCAGCTCACCGAGGCGGTGCGTGCGACGGTCACGCTGCGGGCGCGGCGCGAGGACGGGACAGGGCCGGACGCAGAGCGCCGGTTTCCTGTGGAACTGCTCGCACGCAACGAATGGGGCGGCGCAGGGGCGATGCCCGAGCTGCTTCCGGCCTTCGCTTTGCCCAATGACCCGGCGGTCGGCCGTCTGCTCAAGACAGCCAGCGAGGTTCTGCGCCGGAGCGGGCGCCCGGACGGGATGGAGGGCTATCAATCGCGGTCCCGGCAAAGGGTCTATGAGCTGGCATCAGCGATCTGGTCCGCCGTCTCCGGCCTGCGCCTGACCTATGCCGAGCCGCCCGCGAGCTTCGAGGTACAGGGGCAGAAAATTCGGACGCCCGGGCAGATCATGGAAGCGGGACTTGCGACCTGCCTCGATACCGCCTTGCTGTTTGCCGCGGCCCTCGAACAGGCGGGTCTTTATCCGGTCATCGTCCTGACCGAGGGGCACGCCTTCGCAGGCGTCTGGCTGCAACCCCAGGAATTCGCGACCTTGCTGGTCCCGGATGCGGCGGCCCTGCGCAAGCGCATTGCCCTCGACGAACTCATCATCTTCGAGACGACGCTCGCGACGGGTGCGACACCCGCGGGCTTCTCCAAGGCCATCGCGGCGGCAAACCGGCAGATCGACGAGGAGCACGAGGGGCGTTTCGTCTCGGCGGTCGATGTACGCCGGGCGCGCATGCAGCGTATCCGCCCTCTCGCGATGGCTGACGCGGGGAGCGCCCCCACCACGGCGGGCGGGGAGGAAACCGATGCCGCCGGTGACGCGCTGGAGGCTGCGCCGCCGCTGCCCGATTTCGATCTCGCCGATGACATGGCCTCGCCGACGACCGCCGAAGGCCGGCTGGTCCGTTGGCAGAGGAAGCTGCTTGACCTGACGACCCGCAACCGGCTGCTCAACATCAAGCCGGGGGCAAGCGCCGTCCGGCTGATCTGCCCTGATCCGGCCCGGCTGGAGGATGAACTGGCCGAGGGCCGGAGCTTCCGCATTGTCGGCGAGCCGGAGTTCGCGGGCGTGGCAGGGCGGGACACGGGGCTTCACGCCGAGCGTACCGGTGTCATGCTTGAAGAGACCTACGCCCGGGCAGCCCTCGACCGTGGCGAACTCCTCTCACCCGGCGAGCCCGAGAAGCTCGACGCCCAGCTCATCGACCTCTATCGCAAGGCCCAGCTCGACATGGCGGAAGGCGGTGCCAACACGCTGTTTCTCGCCGTGGGGTTTCTCCTGTGGCGAAAATCCCAGACCGATACCCGCCAATACCGCGCCCCCCTGATTCTGCTGCCGGTCAAGCTGGAACGGCGGAGCGTGCGTTCGGGCATCACGCTGTCAATCCATGAAGACGAGCCGCGCTTCAATCTGACGCTGCTCCAGATGCTGCGGCAGGATTTCGAACTCGATATCCCGGACCTTGCGGGCCCCCTGCCCGCTGACGCTTCGGGCATCGATGTGTCGCGGGTCTGGACCCTGGTGCGGCGCGCGGTGCGCGACATGGAAGGGTTCGAGGTCGTCACCGACGTTCTTCTCGGCACCTTTTCCTTTGCCAAATATTTGATGTGGAAGGATCTCGTTGACCGGACGGAGGCATTGAAAGGCCATCCGGTTGTCCGCCACCTGCTGGAAAGCCCGCGGGAACCCTATCCCAGCGCTGGCCATCCGCCGCGGCCGGAAAACCTGGACGCCGAGGTGACGCCCGCCGACCTCTTCACGCCGCTTCCGGCTGATTCGTCCCAGCTTGCGGCCGTGGTCGGCTCGGCGCGCGGCTGCGACTTCGTGCTCGACGGGCCGCCGGGGACCGGCAAGTCTCAGACCATCGCCAATATGATCGCCCATAACCTGGCGCTGGGGCGGCGGGTTTTGTTCGTCGCGGAAAAGCGCGCGGCGCTGGACATCATGTCCGACTCGCCGTCAAACTCCGTATTACTTGCTAACCGGACAGGCAACGTGCTCAGAACAAGCGCCCCCAGCGAGTCTGGGTAGGTCGGCCAATTGCCCATCCTTCCATTTTCGACAGCGATCATTAACTCGATGACGAACGATCTATCAACTATTGTTGAACATTGGCACGACAAAGTTCCGGCATGCGGATTGCTTGGCCGATACACCGAAAACTGTCTTCAACCTCACCTTGCGAATTTGACGCTCTACGTGAATGAGCTAATATATTGAATCGCTCGCTCACTTAAAGTACGTGGTATCACCGCATAGATGAAAAGAGATAAAGACCAATTCTCGCCAAATTCTTGGCTGACCCGTTCTTCGTTGGCTTGGCGCGGTTTTTGCTAACAATTCTCAGCATCATTTCACTGACGAAAGGGACTTTCCTCACGGAGGGAGCAACTCGATATGACGAAGATACAAGCAATGACGAGTACCACTACGTACACCGCCTCTCGGCGCTGCTGGGGACAAGCCAACATGACTTGATCGACTCGAACCGGCGGTCGCAGGTCCGCATGACAGCACCCGAACTGTTTGCGTCGTCTGGTCCGGAAGAGGTCTTGGTGGTCGAGGAGCGAGCTCAACTGCGTCCGGCACAGGTCGTCGAGAGTAAGCTTACCCGATTGCTCCAGGAAGCGGCGTTCCCGGTGAGCCATCTCCAGATTCGAGGGATGCTCAAGACCCGCTGATGCCAGTCTTTGATCCTTTCAATCTCGGACACGTGAAATCCATTTCTTGCTTGCGATCATGATTGTCCGACGACAACGCGAACTTGATGTACAGAGTTGTCGTCGGCCAGGCGAATGTCTGTGCTCGGCTTGCACTTCATTGTCGAGCCAGACACCCGTGACGCCAGACTCAGCCCCTGTCGCGTTTTCCACGGCGATCGAATAGGTCGCCGAGCGGAACCGATAGATGATCTCGAACTGCGGCCACTCGGGCGGAATGCAGGGGTGGAAGCTCAGAGCGATCACCAACGCGTGCTGAAAACCGAGAATCGACTCGAGCATTGCCTGATAGAACCAGCTCGCGGAACCGGTGTACCATGTCCAGCCTCCGCGGCCGCACGTGCGGGGTCTGGCTGTAACGTCTCCGGCCAGAACATAGGGCTCGACGCGGTAGCGCTCGACGCCGTCCGGATCTTGGGCATGGAGGATCGGGTTGAGGATCTGCAAAAGCTGGAACGCGTGACGTCCTTGCCCGAGCAGGGCCGCCGCCTGCATGACCCAGGTCGCGGCATGAGTGTACTGGCCGCCGTTCTCTCGAACGCCGGGAAGATATCCTTTCACGTAGCCCGGGTCGAGCGAACTGTGGTCAAACGGCGGAGTGAAAAGCAGGATCAGCCGATCTTCGTGCCGGACGAGACGTTCGTCGACGGCCTTCATCGCCTGACGGGCGCGGTCCGGCTGGGCGGCGCCGGAAATGACGCCCCATGTCTGGGCGATCGAGTCGATCGCACATGCGTCGTTCTGGGCGGAGCCCAGAGGGTGTTCCGTCGTCGAAGTAAGCGCGACGGTACCATGCTCCATCCCAGGCATTTTGCTCGACGGCCGTCCGCAAGGCAGTCGGCACGTTGCCGCCAGCGTCGCAGCGCGGCTGTGATCGCCGCGCGACTCGGATAATTTGAGCAAATTGAGTCAAAGCACGTGATCTGAAACCACGCGAGCCAAACGCTTTCTCCCTTGCCCTGAGAGCCGACCTTGTTCATGCCGTCGTTCCAGTCGCCGTGGTCCATCAGGGGCAGGCCGTGGACGCCAAGGCGGTGAGCGCGTTCCAGGGCGCGGACACAGTGGTCGTAGAGTGAGCCCGACTCCGCCGAGGTGGCCGGCAAGACCATAGTCGTCATCCTGGCCGGGCTCAGCAGCGGACCCTGCAGGAACGGGAATCGTCTCGTCGAGGATGGCCGAATCGCCGGTGGCCGCCACATAGCGAGCGGTGACAAACGGGAGCCAGAGAGGATCGTCGGCGATGCGCGTACGAATGCCGCGCCCCGCGGGGGGGTGCCACCAGTGCTGGACGTCGCCCTCGAGAAACTGCCGGCCGGCCGCCCGCAGGATGTGGGCTCGCGCCTCTTGCGGGAGCCGTGTGGAAGAGTGCCATCACATCCTGCAGCTGGTCGCGAAAACCGTACGCGCCGCCCGACTGGTAAAAGGCGGAACGCCCCCAGACGCGGCAGCTCAAGCACCTGATAAAGCAGCCAGCGATTGATCAAGAGATCGAGCGCCGGCTCGGGGGTGTGCACCTGAACCGTTTCGAGCATGGCATCCCACCGTGCCCGAACGTCTCGCAGTGCGCTGGCAGCGCCTGTCCGTCTTCGCGGTATCGTCTGATGAGCTTGCGCGCGGCGTCGATTCCGTCGGCCTCGCCCAGGAGAAAGACGATCTGGATCTCCGCCCCGGGCTCAAGCTCGAACGCGGTCTGGATGGCGGCGCAGGGATCCAGGGCCTCGCCGGTCGGACCCCGAGAGGCCGACCGCGGGCCAGCGCGGCGGGTGCCACATCGATCCATGGCGGCCCACAAACTCGGCGCGGTCGGCGGTGACCGTCTCGGGGCGCCGGTCGACGTCGGCGAACGCCACGCGTGCGCCGAAGTCGGTCCGGAAGGCGTTTCGCGCCAGCAGGGCGCCGGTTTCGGGGTCGACCTCGGTCACGATATGCATCGCGGTCGTCGTCGCGGGCCGTCCCGAGCACCCACGCGACATAATATGTCGCCGACAGCTTGCGCCGTCGTTCGCTCACGTTCTGGATCCGCAGCCGGATCAGCTTGATCGGGTCGTCGGGGGGCACGAACAGGGTCAGCTCGTGGCTGAGGCCGTGCGCAGTTCCGTTCAAAGGTGGTATAGCCCTGGCCGTGCCGCACCAGTGTCGGCTCCGGCGACGGAACCGGCAGCGGGGTCGGGCACCAGGTCTCGCCGCTCTCTTCGTCTCGCAAGTAGACGACCTCGCCCGGCGGGTCAGAGACAGGGTCGTTGCTCCAGGGTGTCAGCCGGTTCGTCTGGCTGTTTCCCGACCAGGTAAACCCAGACCCGCTCTCTGAGACCAGGAACCCGAAAACAGGGTTGGCGATCGATGTTGCTCCACGGGGCGGGAGCCAGGCGGGGATAAGACGACGGACGGGGGCTTGGGCTGGCCGTTGCCGCTCTTGTGCGGGAGGTCGTGACACGAACGAGCACACAGTATTCGCGACCATCGGGCGTGAAGCCGCCCAGTCCGTTGGCGAAGAGCAAGTCGGCCGGCAGTCGCACGGGCTCGTCGTCCCACCTGGTGCGATCGGTGCGAGCGGCCAGTGGGCCGGGCAGAGGGTGGTGCCATTCGGTACGGTCGAGCTGGGTGGCCAGAGAGCCCCGGTCGCCCACCAGCACGACGCGCGCGGCGGCCTGGAGCAGGGTCTTTTCGTCTTCTTGCATCACGGCCGCTTTGAGCACGAAAACGCCGCCCGGCTGGTCGATCCGGTCGGCGCCGCCCTCGGCCCGGACGAGACCCAGAAGCTGCTTGCGGAGCTCTTCCTCGTATCCGCCCGGTTCCTCGCTCATGAAGACCAGGTCGAACTCGAGCCCTTTGGCGCGGAGGTAGGTCTGCGCGGCGAGCAGCTCTTGAGCCAGGCGAAGCTGGTCGGTCGTTTTCAAACCGGGCCAGGATGATCGGCCGATCGCCCGAGATGCCAAACCGCCAGAGCGCCTCTTGTCCCAGCCGATTGGCGGCGAGCACCGCTCGCTCGGCCCGCAATGCCGACCCGGCGAAAATCACATGCGAAGCGAGGCGCTGAAAGAGGTGGGAATTTTCGCCGAACCGATCGTTGTGCCGGTGCTCGACCTGGCTATGCGCCCACGCCAGCTCGAAGACGCGCGACCCGGCGGTGGCCTCGCGATACTGATCGGCCAGCGCCAGCGCCTCGGACCGAGAGCCGGCGACGGCCGTGGCCAGCGTGATCGACGGCCGATCCGCCCGGCTTGAGGCGGATGCGATGGCGCAAGAGAAAAGACTGGGTCGAGAACCGGCCCGGTCGTGCCCGAGAGCACCGACGCCATGGTCAAGAGCGGCCGGGTTTGCCGGGGTGCGCCCGCGGCCGAGAAAGCGAGCACCGATCGGTCTCGTACTGGCCGGTCGCCCACGAGCGCGCTGCCGGCCGCCGTGATATCCACGGCCGCGACGTGCATGGCGCAGACCGGCTGTTCGCTGATCCGATCGCGGCCGGCGCCAGCACAGCAAGGCGCCGGAGCCGGCTGACCCATTCCGTCTCGAGGAATAGCTTGCCGAACGCCGGGTGGGCCACGTCGTCACCGTGCGGAGCCAGCGCGACCTCGGCGTAACTGGTGATCTCCAGCTCGCGCGGCCGGGAATCGTGGTTGGTCAGCGTGATTCGGCGGACCTCGACCGGCTGCTCGGGCGAGACGGTCACCTCCAGTAGGGTCTCGATGTCGGCGTCGCGCCGGCGGATGGTGGCCTTGTCAGCCGCGAAGATGACCTCGTATCCCTGGGGAGGCCGGCACACCGGCTGGTAACCGGCGGACCAGACCAGGTCGCGCTGAACGTCGCGGATGTAGCAGAATTGTCCCCAGACCTCGCGCGTCGGGTCTTCGCGCCAGCGCGTGACGTCGAGGCCCCTGCACCGGCTGTAGCCGGATCCCGCGTTGGTGATCATCACGTGGTAGGCGGAATTTGAGAACAGATTTGTCCGCGGGACGGGAGTATCCGGCGAGGTCAAACGCCGGCTCATCGGGGCGACGGAGTCTTCGGGGTCTTCGCTGCTCGGGACTTCGCGCCGGCGTCTTCGGCAGCGGGGTCTGCACGATCGGAGGATCGTTCGGGATCCGCTCTTGCAGGAGCAGCTCGACGGCGCGGACCATGGGCTCGGCATGAAACCGTCGCGGCATCACGTCGCAAGCAGCGTGTTGGCGAGCGCCACCAGGCTCATCCCCTGATGGTGCGCCATGTATGACCGGACGACGACATGCCGCTCGCCCGGGGCACACGTTCGCGGGTGTAGTCGAGCGCCTCGTAAAGGCCATAACGGTCCCTCGGCACCCTCGTGGGCGAGGCGACGCAGGTTTTCCAGGGCCTCGCGCGGGGCGATCATCGTGGCCATCACCGTCGCATAGGGGGCGACGACATGATCTTTTTCCAGTCCCTGCTTGAGCCCCAGTCCGGGCACGCCGAACGCCTGGTACTGGTAATCGCCGTCGGGATACTGAGCGGCGTAAGCCGACTCCGAGACGCCCCAGGGCAGCCCGAGTTGCCGGCCGTATTCGATCTGCCGCGCCACGGCCGTCCGACACGCCCCGTCAAGGAGCGTCCCCGGCAAGCTGCGCAAGAGGAGCCGGGGCATCAGATACTCGAACATCGTCCCGCCCCACGAGATCAGGCCGATCCTGCCGGCCGCGCGGATGAAGTTGCCGGCCCAGGTGGAACCAGTGGCGACGGGGAGCCTCGCCTCGCGCAACCGCCAGATAGCTCGTCAAGCACGACTCTGACGCCAGCAGGTCGTAGCAGGCGTTGTCGAGCTTTCCCTGGGCCAGGTTGAAGCCGATGGCAAAGAGGCTGCGATCGGGTCCGGTAGAGCGGCCGGAAATCCATCGTGTTGGCCAGGGTTTCCGCGCGGTCAGCCAGCCGGTGCAGCCGGTTCAGCCAGTCCGCAGCTTTTGATGCGCGACACCGAGCTGACCAGAGCCTGGATCGTTCTCGTGTCTGGGTCGCCGCTCGACTGTTCCAGCGTGGCGAGCAGCGCGAGCATACCCTCGAACCGGCCGGCAGATTCGGCCAGACTCACCGGGGCAAGAAGCTCCGCGCGGATCGTCGCCCAGTCGCCGCGCTCTTTCGCTGTCGTCCAGCAGCGTTCCCATAGCCGATCGCATGAGCGAACAGCGCCGATCCAGGGGGCGACAGTTGCCAGCTCGTTGCGCCACGCCGTACCTGAGCTACCAGGCGCTCAGCCCACGCGGCCGGCTCGGTGCCTTTTGCGGTCGAACCCGGCGCTGATGTGCGGTGATCCGGCCGACCAGCTCGACGGCCTCGCGCTCGACTTCTTCCAGCCAAAGTCCCATTCGCCCAGATCGCCCGGCAGTGCCTCGAAAAGGGCCCTGAGCCGCCGCGGAGTCTTCACCCCCCTGCTCCACGGCCAGCGAGAGCGTGTCGTCCAAGCCTTCGATCACCGCGGTGCCCGACCAGGGTCACTTGTGCCTTCTGCAAGAGTCCCTGCTTGAGCGTGACCAGGCAGCCCAGCAAATTGCCGCTATCCACTGTCGAAAGATACTCGGTGCCAGCGGCTGTAACGTGCGCGTGTCGTACCAGTTGTAGAAATGGCCCCAGTGCCTTTCCAGCTTGTCAAACGAGTCGAAAGTCTGCTCGAGCCGCTCTAAAAGGCTGCCCAGGCTCAGGTAACCGAGATCGTGGGCGGCCAGGGTCGAAATGAGCAAGAGCCCGGCATTGGTCGGCGACGTCCGATGGGCAATCCGCCCGTCCGGGACCTCTTGATAAGTTGTCAGGCGGGAGCCAGTGATCGTCGTCGCCGACAAATGTCGTGAAAAAGTGCCAGGTCTTGCGGCGATCTTGCGCAGGGCGCGGCGCTCGGCATCGGTCAAGAGCGATCTCGACGGGCCGCCTGGGCTGGCTCACCTGAAAAGCGACGACCGGTGAAAAAAACCATGCCGCCAGAAAGAGAGCGGCCGCCGGCAACGCAACGGGGCGCAACAAACACGATCGTGCCGATCGCGATCGCGGTCGCGGGCGCCATCCACATGTCGGCAATGACGTGCAGCAGCCCTCCTTGCAAGCGGCGCTCGGTCGACGCGGCGGTTTCCCATTCCAGCAGCTTGCGCCGCGTCCAGAACATCCGCACCAGCGTGCGCCCGATCGCGTCGAGCAGAAATACGCCCCGATAGGCCAGAAACGTGACGTCAAGGGTGACTTGGCCGAACATGGCTGGGAGCGCGACGGTCCACTCGACAGGGGCGACAAGATCGGCCGCGAACGTATCGACCACGCTGCCCAAGAGCGACTGAAAGAGCGGGAACGCCAGTGTTGTCAGGGCGCCGCCGTCCAGAGCCACGGTGACCCGGGCAAAATCACCAGCCCATCGCCAGGAGCACAAGTAGCTGGTGGCACAAGGCTGCGCCGCAGGTTGTCCAGCAGCTTCCAGCGCCTCGAGGAGCGGCAACGGGTTGGTTCGCCAGCCGCCGGGCGTCGGCACGTGCCGGCCCAGCCAGGGCAAAAGTTGCCAGTCGCCGCGTACCCATCCGTGCCGCGCCGGGCATACGCGCGATAGCGGGCCGGGAAGTCGTCGAATACTTCGGTATCGCTGATCAGTCCGCAACGCGCATAGTTCCCTTCGATCAGGTCATGGCTCAAGATGCGGTTTCGGGAAATGTCTCGCCGGTCGCCGCCTCGAACGCATCGACGTCGTAGATCCCTTTGCCCGTGAACATGGCCGATGCTCGCGGCGCTGATGAACCATCGATGTCGGCCTGGACGCGTTTCGTGCGGGCCATTCACCCTCGTCGCGTGAAGCTTCCTCACCCTCGGCATCGCCGCCGGCTCCTTCTTGGCCAATTAAACGCTCGGTCAGCATCGTGTTCTTCTACAGCCCGTCTGAAGTCGCCCCGAACGACGGCGGCCGCCCAATGATTGTTTGGGGCGGCTTCTGGTTCTGGGACCCGGTCGAGAATGCCTCTCTTACGCCGTGGCTCGCGCGCACCGCGTTCGTCCATTCGGTCGCGGTGATGGAGAAGCGCGTCGCGCTGAAAGTCTGGACGATCGTTCTCACTATCCTCGCCTTCTCCCTTTCGCTGCTTGGCACTTTCTCGTGCGCTCGGGCGTGCTCACTTCTGTGCGTGCCTTCGCCAACGATCCCGGCCGCGGCGTTTTCATGCTCGCGATGCTAACAATGTTCTTTTGCGGCTCGTTCGTCCTCTTCGCCTGGCGGGCCCCCACGCTTAAGCAGGGCGGATTGTTCGCGCCGGTCTCGCGGGAGGGCGCGCTCGTCGTTAAAAATCTGCGTCTGACGACGGCATGCGCGATATTCGGCACCCTCTATCGCCAGCAGCGGCTCGATACCGGCCGCTTGTGACGCACCGGTTCATCCTCGAGCAAATCGAGGGAGCCTACGACATGTTCGCCAATCAACGCGACGGGGTTCTCAAAGTCGCCATCACGGCCTGAAGCTGAATGACACAAACACCAAAGCCCCATGACCGCGTTACGACCGAAACGAATGCGGCAGTAACGGATGGGGTGACGCTGCCCGGTGATCCCGCACGTTATGGCCACCAACGACGTCCTCGCCGCCCTTGGCGCAGGTCAACGCGGGTTGACACGAGGCGGAAGCGACGGAGCGGCTGGCTCGGTATGGGTGCGAACCGCCTGCCCGCAACGCCCGGACGCAGCCCGATTCTGCGCTTCTTGTCCCATTTCCACAACGTATTGATCTACGTCCTCCTCGGTGCCGCTGTCATCACCGCAGCCCTTGGACATCTGGTCGATACGGGCGTCATCTTGGCGGTGGTCATCGCCAACGGGATGATCGGCTTTATCCAGGAGGGCCGCGCCGAGCAGGCGATGGAAGCCATCCGCCAGATGATTGCGCCCCGCACCTCGGTCCTGCGAGACGGCAAGCGCCGCAACATTGACGGTGCCGAAGCGGTGCCGGGCGATATCGTGCTTCTTGAGGCGGGCGAGAAATTCCTGCCGGATCTGCGGTTGATCGAAACGACCGGGCTTAGGATCGAGGAAGCCATCCTTACCGGCGAATCCGTTCCGGTCGAGAAGTCCCACCAACCCCGTCGCCGCCGATGCCCCGATCGGAAATCACACCTGCATGGCCTTCAGCGGCACGCTCGTCGCGTGCGGTACAGGCCGGGGCGTGGTCGTGGCTACGGGGGGCGGGACCGAGATCGGGCACATAAGCGGCATGCTCTCGCGGGTTGAGACGCTGACCACGCCGCTGGTTGGGCAGATGGACGCCTTCGCCCGCTGGCTCACGGTCCTGATCCTGCTGATCGCCGCTGTCCTGCTCGTCTACGGCTACTCCGTCGGGCACATGCCGTTCGCCGATCTGTTCATGGCCGTGGTCGGCCTTTCAGTTGCGGCGATCCCCGAGGGCTTGCCGGCGGTTTTGACGATCACGCTCGCGGTCGGCGTTCAGGCGATGGCGCGGCGCCATGCCATCGTGCGCCGGCTACCCGCGATCGAGACGCTGGCTCGGTCTCGGTCATCTGCACCGACAAGACCGGGACGCTGACCCGCAACGAGATGATGGTGCACCAACTGTCATGACGGCGGACCATGCCTATTCGGTGTCGGGCAACGGCTATGCGCTCGACAGGCGGCAGTTCGGCTTGACGATTCGGATATCGATCCGACCGGACACGCGCTTCTGATCGAGATCGCCGAAACCGCAGCGCTATGTAACGATCGCCGGCCCTGCACCGCCACGTGGATGGCTAGCGCGTCGAGGGCGATCCGATGAAGGGCGCCCTACACGGCTCTGGCCGGCAAGATCATGCGAAACAAGGCCGGTCCGTTCGCGGCATGGACACGGGCGGACAGTATCCCTTTGATGCCAGCCACCGATATATGGCGGTGCTGCACCATAACCATGAGAGGCGTGCCCTGATTCATGTAAAGGGCGCGCCAGAGCGGCTTATCGCCATGTGTGCCAACCAACGAACGGCCGACGGCGGAACCGTGCCGACGGATGCCGCATATTGGCACCGCAGGTGGACGCAATCGCGACGCAAGGCCAACGCGTGCTTGCGCTCGCGGTGCGTTCGGTGCCCGCGGAACACCTCGGCTGAACACAGCGGATTGGAAGGCCATCTTGTGCTGATCGGGCTTGTCGGCCTGATCGACCCGCCGCGCGCCGAAGCGATCAAGGCCGTCGCAGAATGCCGTCGGGCGGGAATTCGCGTGAAGATGATCACGGGCGATAATGCCGGGACTGCAGCGGCAATCGGTCGCCAGATCGGGCTGCGCGACCCCGGACCGGGTGCTGACCCGGGCGAACCTCGACACGATGAGCGAGGCCGAACTTGCCGCCGTAGTGGTGGATACCGACATCTTCGCCAGAACCAGCCCGGAGCATAAACTGCGGCTGGTGACGGCGCTACAATCGCACGGGCTGACCGTCTCGATGACAGGTGACGGCGTCAACGATGCGCCTGCACTGAAGCGTGCCGATGTCGGCGTCGCCATGGGGCGCAAGGGCAGCGAGGCGGCAAAGGAAGCCTGCGGAAATCGTGCTGGCCGACGACAACTTCGCTCGATAGCGGCGGCGGTGCGCGAAGGTCGCACGGTCTATGACGACATCAAGAAGATCATCAGCTGGACCCTGCCGACGAAGCGCGGCGAAGCGATGACCATTATCGCGGCCCTTCTGCTGAGCACTGCGCTGCCGATCACGGCGGTGCAGATGCCTTCTGGATCAATCTCGTCACGGCGATCACGCTGGGCCTCGCCCTTGCCTCGAGCCGACCGAGGCCGACACCATGAAACGCCCGCCGCGACCGAGGGATCGAGCCGATACTCGGGGGCGAACTGATCTGGCATATCTGCCTGGTCTCCGGGCTGATTCTCGCGGCGGTGTTCGGCATCCATGCCTATGCCACGGCAAGGGATACGTCCCGAGCTTGCCCAGACCATGGCGGTGAACGTATTGGTCGTGCTCGAGATATTTCACCTCTTCTTCATCCGGAACATCTACGGCACGTCGCTGACCTGGAAAGCGGTGCGTCGGACGCGCGTCTGTCTGGGCTTGCGTGATCGCCGTGACCACCGCGCAGTTCGCCCTGACCTATCTGCCGCCGATGCAGTCGGTGTTCGGCACCGCAAGTATTTCCGCTCTTGATGAAGGATCTGCTGGTCGGAGTCGGCGCAGTGTTCTTCGCCATACTTGAAGCCGAGAAACAGCTTTCTTCGCGACTGCGGCAGAAAGCTGCCCCGCGTGGTATGAACTGTGCGGCGGCGCCGGCGGCCGTCGGAACACTCGCCTGCTGCGATGAAGGATGATAAGCTTCCCTATCGGTCAGGTTCGCAGCGCGCGGCGGAATGATCCGGCCCACTTGCTCTGCGGCGCCTCGTGCGGCAGAAACGCGGCTATGCTGCGACACCGAAGATCATTCCGACGCCGGCCGTGGCGGGCCCTTGCCAGCGCACCCAGAAAGTCACGCGGGTGCCCCCTTGAGGATACCGGCCCCGCCAGCGGATGGGCCCAAGCCCTCCGAGAACCGGCCAAAGCTGATCAATGTCGTCCCGGCCACGATAGAGGCTGATCTGTCCCGTCGGTGCCACAATCGCGACGATCAGGGGGATCAGCCGCGCCAACCGCAAATGTCAGACGCGGAACACGAACGGACTGCCCTGGATCGGGTAGGGCCATGAGCGGCTTCGGAGATCCTGGGCCTCGTTCCACGCGCATGCGCCAGAAGCGCATCACGCTCGAGTCAGTTGCATGGCCACCTGCCACGCAAGGGCCTCGTCAAGGCCACGCGCGCTGTAGATCCGTGTCAACTCCTCCAGTTGCGCCTCCAGCGTATCCGGCGGTTCCCGTGTCTGGCGTGCGATATCTGCTTGCTCTGCATCCGTTTGTGAACTGACCGAGAGCGTACTTCACCGCGCCGCCAGTTAAAATATGCGCCGGCGACGAGCCCGGCAAGGCCGGCAATCAGTATCTCGGGACGCCCGGAGCCCAGCAGCGGCAACCCCGACAACAAGACTCGCGGTCGAAACGAGACCGTCATTCGCCCCCAACACCGCCGCGCGGAGCCAGCCAATGCGATGCACCATGTGGATTTCGGAATGCGACAGTCTGCTCATACGCGGTGTTCTTTCAATTCTGGCGCCCTGTGTTCCACATCTTTCGGGTTCGCGGACGTAGCCGCGCGCCTTGGTTCGATCCTCAGGGCACGAAGCGCGTTCAGGATAACGGCCACGTCGATCAGTTCCTGCAGCAAGGCGCCTTGCACAGGTGTCAGGTAACCCAGCGCGGCAGCGATCATCCCGGCGACGGAGAGGCCGATCCCGGCGGCGACGCTCTCAAGTGCGATCCGGCGCGAGCGCTGCGCCACTTCGATCCCCGGCACCAGGCGATCCAGGTGATCGACCAGAATAACGACATCCGCCGCTTCAGCCGAGGCCGCCGCCCCGCGCGCGCCCATAGCGATGCCGATGTCCGCGGCGGCAAGGGCCGGCGCATCGTTGACGCCATCGCCCACCATCATGACGGGGCCATTCTTGCGTTCGCTCAGGACCAGAAGCACCTTCTGGTCAGGTGTCAGTTCGGCCCGGACTGCGTCGAGCCCCAACCCTTCGGTCACGGCCTCGGCCACGGCGCGGCGGTCGCCGGTTGCGAGCAGGATGCGCCCGACCCCTAGCCGGCGCAGCCCTGCGAGAAGTTCCGCCGTGCCCGACCGCAGTGCATCCGCCATCACAAGATGGCCCATGAGCTTCCCGTCTACGCCAAGCGCCACGACGACCGAACCCGCCTCAACGACCGCGCTATCAAGGTCAGCCGCGCCAACCTGCGACGCGACGAAGCCTGCGCCCCCTACCACCACCTTCCGGCCCTCGATGGTCCCCGCAACGCCTTCTCCGGGCGTCTCCACCACGTTTTCGGGGATCGGCAGAACGGCGCCCCGCGCATGCGCCGCCGCGACGATCGCCTGTGCAATCGGGTGCTTCGATGCCTGATCCAGACCGGCAGCAAAATACAGAACTTCGTCTTCGGACATATCGCCAAGGGTGTCGATGGACACGATCTGCGGGCGCCCGTCGGTCAGCGTGCCGGTCTTGTCGAGGATCAGCGTCTGTATCCGCGCCAGCGCCTCCAGCGGCTTCGCGCCCTTGATCAGAACGCCGAAATGCGCCGCGCGTGACAACCCCGCGACCAGAGCCACCGGAACGGCCAGGATGAGCGGACAGGGCGTCGCCACAACCAGAACCGCCACGGCGCGGATCGGGTCGCCGGTGAACCACCAGGCCGCTGTCGCCAGAGCGACGGTGACGACGAGGAACAAAAGCGAATAGCGGTCGGCCAGCCGGGCCATAGGGGCCTTCGACGCTTGCGCCGCCTCGACCAGCCGGACGATGCCGGCATAGGTGCTGTCGGCGGCGCGCCGCGTGACCCGCAGATCAAAGGCATCGCCCGCGTTGGTCGAGCCGCTCATCACGTCCTGGCCGCGGTTCAGACGCAAGGGCATGGACTCGCCCGTCAGAGCGGACTGGTCCAGCATCGCCCGGTCGCTTTCGACCGTGCCATCCACGGGCGCCACATCGCCTTGCCGGATCAGAAGAAGGTCGTCCGGTGCGATGTCCTCCAGCGGCACCTCGTCAAGCGCGCCATTGCGGTTCCGCGTCGCTGTCCGGGGCACGCGGGAGAGAAGGTCGCTCATCTCGCGCCGGGCGCGGCCTTCGGCAAAACTTTCCAGAAAGGTGCCGCCCGAATACATCAGCGCGACCACCGCCGCCGCGAGCGTCTCGCCAAAGAGAAGCGCCGCCGACATAGACAGCGCCGCCACGATGTCGAGCCCGACCTCGCCTTTCGAGAGGCTGCGCACGATCTCGACCAGAAGGGCGGCAAGGACGGGCACAACACCCGCCGACCAGGCAAGAGCAGCCGGCTCTGGCAGGCCGACAACCATGAGGCCGAGACCTGTAACCAGCCCGAGCGTTGCAATGGCCAAGAGAACGGTCTTCAGACGGTCATGGAGCAATGGGTTCATTTGATCTGCGTTCCCGAGGGTATACCGCTCGCCTCAAGGGGCGCGAACGGTACGCGAGGAGCCGTCCGACTTGTGTTTTGCAGAGTTGGCGCCCACCGAATGCGGGCGACATCACGTTAACCTGGCTTGAGCGTTTGAGCGCGTGCGGGGTGCGGCATGCCCCTGCGCCCGGTGAGCTACAAACGTCATCGTTCTCGCCATCGTTCGTAATCTCGCTTTGCGGGAAACCTATGGTCGGAGGCCCGTGGCCGGAGAGCAATTCGTCGAGCGATATCTCGCCGACGGAAAGCCCGCTGACCACTTCCTAATTGCAGTGCTGCGAGTGTTGCTGGTTCAGACCTGGAAGCCAATCACGGACGACCTCGAACACCCTGTCGTTGGATGGGTGTTGGGCACGCTGTTCCCACATTCTGATGTGCCCGCGCGGCACGGTCAACTTGAGGGGGCGGCGCACGCACGGGCGGCTTCGGTTCGAAGTGCCGCTTGTCAGAACGCGGCGATTTTGGAGACGTCGCGCCAAGTCGCAAAGGCTCGCTCGCGCACAGCGCGGCGGAAGTCGGCGGTGGCGGTCTCAGAGACGTGGAAAAGGTTCGCGACTTGATCGTGAACCGACAGAAACTGTTGCGCCTGCCTAGCTGATTTGAAGCGCTTCATGATCCGCTCACGTCGCCGCGTCTGCTGATGAGAATTCTCCGCCCGCGCGAGTTCGCCGCCTTTCTCGGGCTGACGCCCAGACAGAACTCTTCCGGCGGCAAGCCCAAGCTCGGGCGCATCTCGAAGATGGGCAATCGGAACTTGCGCAAACTGCTCGTCGTGGGCGCGCATGCGGTGCTGTTTCACCGCAAGCCCCACACCGATCCGTTGCGGATGTGGGCGAAGAAGCTGATCGAGAAGAAACCCTTCAAGCTCGTCGCCGTAGCGCTCGCCAACAAGATGGCGCGCATCGCCTTCGCGATCCTGCGGAGCAAGACGGTCTATCGGGAAATTCCGGCGTAGCGGGCGTCGGTAGGGCTCGCGGCCGGGCTCAACAAGAGCCGGGCTGCAAAGGAATCGAGGGTGACCAAGAGGTGATGCGCAGGAAAGCGGATTGATCCAGAAGCCCGTGGCATCGTCTGCGCAGTCAAGCGCGCTAACGTGATCAGGGCAACGGATCAGCGGACAACATCAGGGCCAGCGGATCCTATTCTCCGCGCAAAAGATCCCATGATTGAGGCGCAGGGCGAATAGACTGCGTCATCCTAAATCGGAGGACACTCGATCATGTCACGGCCGTCTAACATACTGCTGCCCGCCATCAATTACGATCACACGCTCGTTCTCTCGGTTGAGCTGAGCAACAAGAGCTGGGTATTGGCAGCGCAGGTGCCTGGTTTGCCGCGAACCAAGGCGCAGCGCACCATCGAGCCGAACAAGAATGCTCTGTTGGCAGCAATTGATGGCTACCGAGCTCGCGCTGCTGCCGTCGGTTACACGGTCGATCGCGTGATCACTACCTACGAGGCTGGATGGTCAGGGTTCTGGCTGGCGAGGTGGCTCGTGGCGCAAGGCGTCGAGGTCCATGTCGTCCAGCCTTCGAGCGTACCGGTGGACCGGCGCCTACGCCGAGCGAAATCGGATGGCATCGATGCCGATCTGCTCCTGCGCACTTTGCTTGCCTGGCTCCGCGGCGAGCCCCGCGTGTGTTCGATGGTCCCGATCCCAGACGAAGCCGATGAGGATGCTCGGCGGTGTGTCCGCGAACGGACCGAGCTGCTCTCTGATCGTGTCGGCCTCACGAACCGAATCGGCGCTGTTCTGGCGACGCTTGGCGTCAACGACTATAATCCGCTTCTTCAAAGCCGACGTCGCCGGCTGGCCGAACTGCGAACGGGCCTCGGCGAGCCAATCCCGCCGAATGCACTGGCCAAAATTGAGCGTTTGCTCGCCAGGTTGGAGCTCCTACTTGCGCAGATTGCAGAGCTCGAGCGTGAACGGGATGAGGTTGCGGCGGCCGATGCTCCGGACCGGGCCGGCAAGATGATCCAGCAACTCGCCAGCCTGCGCGGCATCGGCGTGCAAAGCGCAACCGTGCTGGTTCGCGAGGCCTTTGTACGACACTTTCCCAATGGCAAGGCGCTCGGCTCATATGCCGGCCTTACTTCAACTCCGTATAGCAGCGGAGGAATCAACCGCGAGCAGGGCATCGGGAAGGCGGGCAACCGCCGGCTCAGAACGGTGATGGTCGAGTTGGCATGGCTTTGGCAGCGCTACCAACCGGGCGCCGCGCAGGTGGCTTGGTTCCGCGATCGCGTCGGCTCAACCGGCCGCCGTATTCGCAAGGTTATGGTGGTGGCTCTCGCACGCAAGCTACTGATCGCTCTATGGCGATTTGTCATTGATGGTGTGATGCCTGAGGGCGCAGTTATTAAGCCCTCCATCTAACCGTCGCCGGAACCGGGCAGCACTGCGACGGCATTGCAGTCCGGCGATCCGAGGGAACGTCGCCGATCTTCGGCGTGGCGCCTAGCGTCGTCTTAAAGAGTGGTGCCGTTCCTTCGAAGCTCTCCCGTCCCGAATGCGGGACAGTGGCCGGGATCGTGATCCCGCCGGATGTGAGGTTAGCAGGGGATGCCCTGCGGGAAAGAGAGCTCACCTCGGATCGTCATCGGCAGAAAAGCTATTGACGGAGGAGCCCTCATGTGAGGCCGAAGACATGACCGCACCCACGACCCGCGCAAAGCCAAAAATAGCCCTTGATCAGCGAGCGGCGTCCAGACATGACGATGCCCTGGCGAGTGGTTACCTCTACTTCGTAAATTTCGGTCCCACACCCGGTCTGCGCTTGCAATTTTAGTCGGGAGGGCGGCACCCGCGAACTGTCTAACAATCAACTATTACTGAGCCGCCAACGCTTCGCGTTCGACACCCGGCGACGTGACTAAGCCGCCGCTCCGCACGGCAACGTGACGACACCTACCGGCGATCATGCGGCGACGACGCGGTTCCGCCCGCTGCGCTTCGCCTCGTAGAGCGCCTCGTCCACGCGACCCAGGAACGCGTCCCCCGATTCACCCGGAACAAATTCGACTACTCCGATGCTGACCGTCATCGGCTCCGCAAGGGGCGGAATCAAAGTAGAGGCGAGGGCTATTCTGAGCCGCTCGGCGGAAATAACCGCCTGGTCTCGGTCCGTGTTCGGCATCAGAACGACGAACTCCTCCCCGCCATACCGACCGAGAACATCGGGCAGCCGGGTGCTCTGGCGCAAGACGTCGGCGAAGGTTTCCAAGACCTTGTCGCCGGCGCCGTGTCCATAGGTGTCGTTCACACGCTTGAAGTGATCGAGGTCGGCCATCAGCGCGGAGAGTTTGGCGCCGCTTCGTCCCGCCCGGCTGATCTCCTCCTTCAACGCCTGTTCCAGGCGACGGCGATTGCCGATACCGGTAAGCTGATCGGTCAAGGACAACGTGCGGATCTCAGCCTCACTGCGCTGCAGACCGGAGGTTCGCCTGCGCGAGTCTCGAGCTGGGCGGCGGCATATCGCGATTCAGTTCCAGAACGGAATCGTTCAGGCGCAGGAGTTCCTTGATATTGTATTCCGCGAGGATGCGGATCTCGTCCGTCGGCTCCGCCAGATGCGGGCGAGCAGGCATGTGCATGTGTCCGGTGTATGTGCCGATGGTGATCAGGCCGCTGTAGAGTTCGGTGTCGCCCGCGTTCGGGCACGATACGATCGCGGCAAAGCGCGGCTGAATGAAACTAGCCGGTAACGCTCATGCCGATCGGGTTTGATGCCGCGTCCGTCCTAACGAGTTCGAGAAGACCATCGTTGGCGTCAACGAGCGTGCCCTCAGGAGTGAGAGTGCCTACCGCAACGGCGAGCAATCGGTCGAATTCACGCTGATACCAGGGCACCAGTCCCTCCGAGGCCGACGGATCGATTCGCATAGGCGACGGCTTCCTGCGGATCGGGGCGGTGCGCGTCGGCGCCGACCATCTCGGCCAGATGGGTAAATCGGTTGATGGCGAGCCCGCCGAGAAGGACCGGCGGTCGAAGGCTTCCGAGGCGCTCCCTCAGCCGGGCGATAACGTCTTTCGCCGCGGGCAGTTGCTGCGGGAAGGAAACCGACAGGCCGATCAAATCGGGCTTCCATTCGACCGCATGTCCGACAAGCGCCGACGTCGGCGTATCGGAGCCGAGGAACTGCACGTCCCACCCGGCAAGCTGAAAAGCGTCGCAAACCATCCGGGCGCCGACCGCGTGATTGTTGCCCTGCACACAGGCGAGGAGCATACGCTTGCCGTGCATTGGAGGAACAGGCGAGCGCAGCAAGCCGACGGTCATCACCGAGTGGGCGATCGCGGTGGCCAGGTGCTCGTGCGCGACCGAAATCTGGTTCAACTGCCACTTCTTCCCGATCTCGTAGAGCGCTGGCTGGATTACGTTCATTTCGACGTCGACGAGGCTGCTGACCATCGTCGATGCAGCGGTTGACGACCGCCAGCGCCTCATGCTGTCGGCCGGCCAGCAAGGCGGCTTCGAACGCTTCCGTCTCCGCCCACGGCTTTCTTGGCATCGGCGCGACGACGGGCAGTTCCGCGGCACTCTCAAATCCCTCCCGCGCCCCTCGCAGGGCGGCGGCGACCATGGCGCCGTCTACCGGGTTCATCTTCGCGGCAAAGAACTCGCCGAGCCAGTCGAGCGACAACGCAAGGTGCGAGGATGGAACGGCGCGAGCTTCGAGCACGCTGCCGAGCCAGACCAGGTAGTCCACCATCTGTTGCATCAGCCCAAATTCCAGCACGGGCCGTAAGAATTCCAGATGGAACGCCAGATCGTCGTGGCAAGCCTCCCGCCCGCGCGGGCCGAACTGGGCATAGACCGAACCGTGCGCGTCATAGAGTTCGATCGGTCACCGCGGCGATTGCGTCTGACTCCAGGCTTCGGAAACGCCGCAAACCTTCCGGCCGCAGGAGTTGTGCTCCAATATCCATGCTCAGGCCTCCAGCTTGTCACTCACCCGGCGAAGACTTCGAACAGCGTCACCGTAGCGCTACCGGGCACCAGCTTGAGACCTTTGGGAATGCCTTTGTGCGCTTCGTGATACTCATGCCCGCGATGCCAGGCGCGGTAACTCTGCTCGTCGCTCCAGCGCGTCACCAGCCATATCTCGGCGGTCCGATCGACCGGGCTCATGACTTCCATTCCCAGGAAGCCGTCCGCGCCGTCGACGAGATGGGGACGCCGGCGGAACGCCGACCGCACCTCCTCCGCCATGTCATTCGCGATGGTGAAGCGGCTGAGCGCGACGATCATTGCAATGTCTGGCGCGCGCAGCGCCCTTGCTGAGCCGCATACTGCGGCGGCGGGGAGACGGGTTTCACCGTGCGATACCTCCTCTCCATCGTCGGATCTCTCCAAGTGCAGGGCGAAGGCTGGGATGCCGGCAGAGGCGACGACCTCCCCGTCCGCTTGCTTTGGCCTGGCAATTCGCTCGAGGATTTCACCGGCAAGGTGTGAGCCTGCACCGCCGTCAGGTCCTGGGCGATAGAGCTTGCATCGATGGGCAACCGAAACGCGGTCCGGGAGTCGCCCGGTGTTTCCGCCTCAATTACGATCTGCCAAACCATCGTCCTTCTCCGCGCCCGCGGCGGGCAGAAATAATACTGCGTCTTTTACCTAGCGTCGACACGAAAGGGACTGAGATCTTCGCAACGGATTGCGCAACTGCGCGCTCCCACTTTCGACCACGTACGAGCAGCGCTTAAGCGGGTCGACGCAGTGCCGAGCGAAGCGCACAACCACCTGATGTGGCGGCAGGGGCGCGTCAAGAATACTGTTCAGCAGCTAAACAGTTTTAGCAGGGCATCGCTCTCTCAGGCTCGCATCGGTTTCGTCCGCCGGCTTTAGCGGCGTAAAGCGCCAGATCGGCCGTAGCGAGCAGAGCCTCGCCAGGAATGACGGAGTCCGAAGCAAGGGCAACGCCGAAGCTGGCAGTGATGGTTTCGTTTACCGCAGCGAAAGGGAATTTAGTTTCGGCGATGGCCAGGCGCAGCCGATTCGCGATCACCATAAGTTGCTCCCTGTCCGTATCGCCAATCAGCAGCAGGAATTCCTCGCCTCCATAACGGCCCAGAAAATCGGTCGGTCGCAGCTCGGCCGACAGGCGGCGGGTGAACTCGCGCAGCACCGTGTCGCCGGCGCCATGGCCATAGGTATCGTTGATGCGCTTGAAGTGATCGATATCGGCCATGATCACGCCGAGCCGCTTGCCGAGCAACCCGGCGGCGCGGGTCTGTTGGTCAAGGATGACCATGATGGCGCCCCGGTTCAACACGCCGGTCAGAGCGTCGCGATTTGCGGCGATCTTGAGATGTTCGGCCTGGCGGATCAGAAATTGATTGCTCTCTACCAACTCCTGAAACAGGCGGCTCTTGTCGATCACCGTCGCCACCTCCTCGGCGATCTGGCGGAAGACCCCCTGATGAATATCGCGATAGGCGTTTTTCTCGCGGCTGGTGAAAAAGAGGACGCCGAGCGGATGGCCGTCGACGAACAGGGGACAGGTGAGACTCGACCGCCCTCCCTCCGCAACGATCCGGCGAGTGGAGTTCGATCCCGGATTGGCCAACAGGTAGCTCTCAAGGTCGTTCAGGATGCGCGGCTCTCCGGTCCGGAATACTTGCTCAAGACTGCTTCCAGCGAGCTGCTGCGAATAACCCTTGGCGATCTGCGGCGGCCCGAGATTGGAGCGGGCCCAATGGGCCGTCAGACGCGCGCCGCCATCGGAGAGAAAGGCGCAGCCGATACGGTCGTATGGAAGGATTCCGGAAAAGCCGTCGAAGATCCTGTCAAGCACATCCTCGACCAGAAGTCCGCGCTCGACTTTATGTACAACCTGAAAGAGCCGGCTGAGTTCGCTTTCGCGCCGGGTGATCGCGTCCGAAAGGAGCCGCAGTTCGCGGCCGATCCTCGCCAAAGGATCGGCGGCATCCGTCGGCGGCGGCTTGGTGCTCTTGCCGGCGCTGAGTTCCTTAATCCAGGTGGAATAGGCGTCCACCCGATCCTCTAGCTCCAAATGCTCATCGTTCACCATTTGGTAGCGCTTGCTTTAAGGCCGATCTAAACTTTCCGCATCGAGCCCGTCGGGGGAACGTGAAGAGATCGCGCCGTTGTCAGGCGGCAAGAAAGTCAAGCCGACGGACGCCAGCCTTGGCGGCGCGCTTTCGGAGGGGATGATCTCAGGAGGCGCGCGCACCCACTGACGTTGCGCACCCTCGCAGATTGAAGCGTGCACGAAATTGATCTGGCTCAAAAGCCGCAAAGAAGCCTCGCCAAAGGCGGGCGCTCGCGGTCCGGACGTGCTGATGGATTTAGCGAATTGCGCCATCGTGCCGAGCTGCTCGGCAGTGCCGCAAGAGTGGGGAACGGCATCGTCAACTTGAGCGAACGCTGGGCCGAAGAAAGGCGATCTTTCTGAGGAGTGAGGTCAGGCAGTAGTGCCGGTCTCGGAGATCTCACGCCAAACGGCAAAGGCTCGCTCGCGCGAGGCGCGGCGGCAATCAGGAGTGGCGGTTTCGGGGTAGGTGTCAATCGGCGCCGAAAAGTAGGCCATGATCGGCGTCGCAAAAGTAGGCCACATCTAGGGTTGAAGTTTTCAGTCGGCGCCAGAAAGGACCCAAAATTGGCGTCCAGAACCCCCTTGTGAAGGGCGCGGACGGTAGCGCTTCGCCGCGGCGGAGCTGGTCGGGGTTGCGCAGCCGGGGCGAGCGCGGTTCGGTGCGGCCTAGGCGAGGTTGGTCGGTCAGGCGCGGTTCTTGAAGCGCCAGCTTTCGTTGCCAGTCTCGACGATGTCGCAGTGATGCGTGAGGCGGTCGAGCAAGGCGGTGGTCATCTTGGCGTCGCCGAACACCGACGACCATTCGGCGAAGGCGAGATTGGTGGTGACGATGATCGACGTCCGCTCGTAGAGCCGGCTTATCAGGTGGAACAGCAACTGGCCGCCCGACTGGGCGAAAGGCAGATAGCCGAGTTCGTCGAGCACCACCAGATCAACGCGGGTCAGTTGCTCGGCCAGCCTGCCGGCGACGCCGGCGCGAGCCTCGGCCTCCAGACGGTTGACCAGGTCGACGACATTGAAGAAGCGCGCCCGAGCGCTGCGCTTGCGTATGCAATTGGCGGTGATGGCGATCGACAGATGGCTTTTGCCGGTGCCGGTTCCGCCGACGAATACGACATTGCGCTGGGTCTCGAGGAATCCGCCGCCGTGCAGGTCGCGCACGAGGGCCTCGTTGACCGGGCTCCCGGTAAACTTAAACTCGGTCAGCTCCTTGGCCAGCGGCAGCTTGGCGGCGCCGATCTGATAGCTGATCGAGCGTGCTTCCTTCTCCGCCACCTCGGCGCTCAACAGGTCGCCGAGGATCTGCTGTACCGATCGCTGCCGCTTCAGCCCGTCGCGCATGATGTCGTCGTAGGCGGCGCGCATGCCGGCGAGCTTGAGCCTGGTCATCAGCGCAAGCAGATCATGCCGCTCCACGGTCGACCTCCGGGGGGAAGACGCGCAGACGGTCGTAACGGGCGCAATCGGCCGTTGGGACGAGGCGCAACTGCGGTAGGGACGACGCCGTCAAGGGCGCCGGCGGCGCCCTGTCGCGGCCCCACGAGAGGATGTTGAGCACCGCATCGCGGCTGCACAGGCCTTCGGACAAGGCTAGTCGGCAGGCTTCCTCGACGGCATCGAGACCGTCCTCGGGGATGGCGGCCAGGATGCCGACGAACTGGCGATCCGCCTCGTCGGAACGGCCGAGGCGGGCGCGCAGCTTGGTCAGATTGGGCGGCAGCTCCCAGTCCTTGAACGGCGCCCCATTGCGCAGGGCGCCGGGCTTGCGGGCCAGGACCGGCAGATAGTGCAGCGGGTTGTAGCGAACACGGTCGCGGCCGAAGACGCGCTCATGCGTGGCCACCACCTCGCCATCGAAGCGGACGACGACCCGATCGGCATAGGCGCGCAGCTGGACCGGCCGGTTGGCGGCCTTGGCCTCGATGCTGTAGCGGTTGCGATCGAAGCGGACCAGGCAGGTCTTCGAGGCGCTGACATCGACCTCGCGGAATCCGTCGAAGGGCCCGCGGATCGGCACAAGCGCCGGGCGCTCCGCCTCGAACGCCTCCCATACAGTGCGCTCACGGTCGTCGGGATGACGGCTCTCACGCGCGTAGGCGATGCAACCGTCCTCCAGCTGCCGGTTCAGCTCTTCCAGCGTCTTCACGTGCGGGCGCGGAATGAACAGGCGCTGGCGCAGGTTGCCGACCTGGTTCTCGACCTGCCCCTTCTCCCAGCCGGCCGCAGGCGTACAGGCCGTCGGCTCGACCAGGTAATGCGAGCACATCTGGGCGAAGCGCCGGTTGAACTTGCGCTCCTTGCCGACGAACACGGCGTCCACCGCCGTCTTCATGGATAGACGGCGAGGATCGCCTGGGCTGTGCTCACGCGTAAGGAGGACTATTGGCCGCCGCCTGATCGCCACGCGTCAGCGCTGAGCGGAGGCCGTCTCGGATGCGAGGTGACACCTGATGGTCGTCGGCAAGGACCGCAACTTCTGAGCCTGATCTACGACAAGGCCTTCGAGGCCGATCATGTTATGAGGCCAGAAGCAAGCGACTCCATCAAGGCCAGGGGCGCGAACCGTCCCGCAACAGGCCGGATAAATTCGTGCATCCAGCCGCCGCACAACAGATCGGCGGGGAGACGTCATAGATTGTCGTAGATGCCGCGCTCGCAGGCGCCGCCCCAGAAGGCAAAGGCCCGGGCATGGGCGTCGAACATCATCTCCTGGCTCTGCCGCGGATACGCCCGGATGTAGGGCATGCGGCTGTGGCAAAGCCGGGCGTGCGCGACTTGAGCCTTGAAGGCGATGCCGTCGAGGACGATCCATTCCTCCGACCAGTCGAACTGGTAGGCCTCGGCCGGCGCGAAGGTCAGCGGAATAAATGCCTCGCTGGCCTTGGCCTCCGTCTTCGTCGCCCGAATATCCGCCCAGCGCCGAGCGTAACGGCGCACCGCGTCATAGCCGCCGGCATAGCCGGCCCGCCGAAGCGCCTCGAATAGCTGCCGCTTGTCCAGCCGATCCCGCCGAGGCTGGCGGCCATTGCGCTCCAGCAACTCTTCCAGAGCGGCCAGGAACGGCCCGAGTTGCGGATAAGGTTGACAATGGCGCTCGTACTTCGCCTCGGTCTCACCGGACCGGAGGTATTTGGCCACCGTGTCCCGAGACAACCGCAGATCCCGCGCAATCGCCCGGACGCTCTTCCCTCTCGCCTGCTCCCGTCGAACCCGTGCAATCGTCTCCACAGTCAGCACTCCTGAACACCTCCGACGCCGCAATCGGAGGTGATGTAAGTCTGATCAGGAGGTGGCCTACTTTTGCACGCCGATCACCCCCTCAGGTGGCCGACTTTTGCACGCCGCTCCACAGGATGCTCCCTGCGGGCCAACGGCGCCAACCGAAAGCCCGCCTTCCTGCTGCGATTCAGGCAGGGTGCATCCCAACCAATTTTCCAGCAATCCTAAGCCTTCACCCCAATTCATGATCGAATGGTATTGCGATCCCAAGTTGCGGCGGCGCTGCCTCGGCGGTCTCAACAAGGGAGAATCGGCGCACAAGTTGAAGCGCGCCGTCTTTTTTCACGAGCGCGGCGAGGTCCGTGACCGCTCCTTCCACAGCCAGGCCTTTCGCGCCTCCGGCCTCAATCTCGTCGTCAGTGCAATCGTTCACTGGAATACGGTCTACGTCGCCCGCATCGTCGGTTCTTTGAAGGGCAAGGGCAGGACTATTCCCGGTCATCTGCTCAAACACGTTTCACCGATCTCCTGGGAGCATATCAATCTCACAGGGATTTATTCTTGGCGGACCGAGCCGACAGATCCGACCAGCTTCAGGCCCTTGAGAGAGGAAAAGTCAGTTTTCGGCCAGCCGCATAAAACGAGGGTCGTCTGCGAATCCAACGTTCACGTTTCGTCCAACTTAGCGTACGCCGTGGCGCCAATCTTGTCGTGACCCCAAGAAAAGGAGCCCATCACAAAACGGGGGCAATGTCGGTAGCCTGTGATCTCCTGAAGGCGGGGTAGCAGCGACGGATGACTTGATCGAGGTCGTTGTTGAGGACGCGCGTTCGGGTCTGAAGCAGCAAGTGTGCACCCCGAGGTGTCCAGCGCATCGATTGACGTTTGTCGAAGCGCTTGTCCACGATTTGGTTGATCGCAGACTCTACGAAGCCGGTGGAGATCCGTTCGCCGGCGCGGAACCGCTCGCCATAGTTCACGATGTGGCCGGCGTTGTTGGCGATATACGTCGCAAACTCGCCGAGCGCGGCGGCGAGCTTCCGCAGAGACGCCGAGGTGGGATTGTCTTCCAGTTCGGCAGTGACATCGTCGACCAGACATTCGATGTCATCGACGGCATCGGGAGCATTGCCGTGCCACAGCAACCATTTGATCCGCTCCAGCGCGGCTGCCTTGGCCTCGGCTGTGGCGGCTTCAGTCCGCGCACTCTTGATCATTTGCCCCAGCACGGTCAGCCGCATGGCGACATGGAACCAATCCAACACATGCTCGGCTTCCGGCGCGATGTTTTGCTGCAGGCGCCGAAGCGTATCAGCGCCGTCGGATAAGAAGACAACCTGTTGCTGAGGCTGCATTCCCTGTTGACGAAGCGTATCGACGAGCCGCGCACGCGGTTGGTCGTCCACCGTTTGGACGAAAGCGAAACAGCGTCCGGACGGATCCGGTACGCGGCCATCGCGATGGAACGAGACCAGGCTCTTGCCGGCGATGACTTCGAACCAGTCCTTGTCGCGGCCGCGCACGTAGCCGCCGTCGATGCCGACGAACAGCGGGCCATCCGGCGGCGCGTTGCTCGCGCTGGGCCGCTCGTCGAGCGTTATGCTCGTCGGCGCCGAGGCGAGCTCCGTTTCGTGCGCTTCAGCGACCCGGAAGAGATGCCGCCGGACCCGCTCGGCGCCGATCGGTCGCTCGAGCGGGAGCAGTTCGCCCAGCAGTCCGACCGTCAGGCCATAGGAAACCAGCGAGGCGAATTTGGTCTCCAGATACAGCATCTCCGGACTGACGCGTTCGCGCAGCAGCTCCGCCAGCGGGCTCATCGAGCCCGCCGGCCTCTTGGCGCACGGACAGGTTCGGAGCCGCTCGCTGTCGAGCCGCAGGGCGCCAAATGGCGTCCGGAACACGATATGATGGCGGCCCTTGAGCGAGCGCCGGCGGCCACAGTCGGGGCAGGCGCGCTGATCGGCGTGCCACTCCGCGACTTGAGCGCCAGCGAGCACCTGCTGGATGCCGCCAGTGATCGCTTTAGCTTCCTCCAGAGATAGCCCCAGGGCTTCAGGGCAGAGCCGGCCACGGTCGATCCGGACGATCTCGTGGACATCTCGTCGGTCGCCGGCCTCGTCGACGAGAACGACCTGTATTGCCATCCGGATCATGGGGAACCCCGCGCTATCGTGAACGCCTGCCGCAACGCGGCGTTACTCAGGGCGGGCGAGAAACCTTCGGTGAGAAAGGGCTCTCGGGCCTTCAGGCGGGACACGGCGCGCTCAAAGTCCGAGCGCTCTTCGGGATCGTCCAGGACGGTGGCGTCGCCGTCACTGACCCGCCGCAGGACGGCGACGACCGCGTCCACATCATCGGCCATCTCCCAGCCGACGGCATCACGACGCCGTTCTGCATAAGCCTGCGGTCCACCGCAGCCGTCCGGGGGACCAGCCTGTCGGCCGGCAATACAAACGGGGATACGATGATTCTCGCGCGGTGTTGCCTGGATTACCCGCTCGACCCGCACCTCGATCTGCCATCCAGCCGTAAAATCGTATTCGTAGAGAAACCGCTCCGTGGGACGGAACCCGAACAACGACAGTGGCACGGCAGCGGCGTCCTCGCCGAAGTTCGGTCCGCCGATATAGGCAATGCCGTAATCTCGGCCATGGATGCGAAAGCGGTGCAGATGATCGTCATCCCACCCCATGAGGATCTGGATCACCCGGTGCAGCTCGGCAATCGATAACTCATCTGCCAGCCTGATCCGGCGCCAAACTGCGGGATGAACATCCCGCAGCAGCATCTTCAATCGCAGCAATCTCGGGCCGGGATCGGTCATCAGCCCGACCGTAGCCCACTACGCCCCGGCGTGCCCCCGTTTTGTGATGGGCTCCGTGTGGGAGGCGATCTGGGAGGAACTGCGCGCGGCGCTGCGCGAACGGCTGGGGCGGGAGGCGAGCCCCAGCGCCGGCGTCATCGACAGCTGCTCGCTCAAGTCGGCCGAAAAGGGGGATGCGCGAAAGGTGAAGCAGACGCAGTGGGTTATGACGCCGGCAAGAGGGTGAAAGGGCGCAAGGTCCACGCTCTGGTCGATACCGAAGGCTTGCCTTTGCGGGTGGTGGTTCACTCCGCCGCCATACAGGACCGGGACGGCGCCGCCCTGGTCTTCGATCGTATCCGCCAGCGCTTCAATTGGCTCGAACTCGTCTGGGCCGACGGCGGCTACAACGCCCGCCAAGTGGAACACGCCGTCGCCGCGCAACCGCCGCTGCGGGTGGAGATCGTCAAACGTCCCGACGACAGTTCAGGATTTATCGTCCTGCCGCGTCGCTGGGTCGTCGAACGGACCTTTTCGTGGTTCGGCCGAAACCGCCGTCTGGCCAAGGACTACGAGAACCTTGCTGACACCCTCGCCGCCTTCATCACCCTCGCCTGCATCCAACTCGCCGTCAGGCGGCTCGCCAGGCCGTAGACTTTTGAGTCAGGCTCTAAGCCATTCCGAGCGGAACTGTAGATCGAATGTTCATCCGCTCAATTTTCTTTTTAACCTACGCATCGAGCTCAGTAATTTGCGTCGACTTCCATGTCGACTGCATGGCCTGCAACAATTTGATCAAGTCGCTGATCTTCGTCTTACGACCTCCTTGTCGTGCCTATAATGTTCTACATGATCATCAGAAGATCAACGTAAAGATGCAGTTACCTGCACGCTGAACACGCTAGTCATATGTGTTGGGGGTGACAGATCGCTGACTGATACGATCAAGTTTCTGCAGTTCTGATCCTGGCTACCAGAACAGCTATGGATCAAAAAGGGGTAGGATTAAGCAATGCCCCAAAGGAAACACTGGTGACAGCTGCTACGAAGTTTACCGTGTAGACTGCGACAAACACAACCGAGATATGACCCCGTTGGAGAACCATACAGTATCTATCGAGCGGCCGAGGACTTGGCCATGGAGCTGACGGCGCAGGGCCAGCGGTTCCGAAATTATCCAGGTTTTGCGGAGGTTGATCTTGTCTTCGGACAGCGCACCGCCGAAGTACAAGACGCTCAAGCTGAACAAGACGAAGGTCGGGTGAGATAGCTGCCGGAGGCCCGCCGCACGAACACAAGCCACCGGCAGCTTAGGCGGGTTGGCGCTCTTTTTGATCCTCCCGAGAGTGCCGGCCCGCCACATTCTTGTCAATGGAAACGAGGACTTTCCGAATGCCTCCTAGACTCTCGTCCCGCGAGCATGAAGTCTTGCTTTGGGCTGCGCGCGGCAAGACATACGCCGAAATCTCGATGATCCTGAACCTCAGCTTCGGCACCATCAAAACCTATCTCGACACGTCGCGCCACAAACTGCAGGCGAGCAACCTTCAACATGCGATCGCCATCGCCTTCGCCGCGGGGCTGATCAACGCGGACGACATCACGCAGCGAACCACGACGAGCGACGCCAACCCGCCTCGGCGCTACGACGTCACTTTAGCGGAGTCGGCCTAAGATGGACTTGTTCGACGACGTGCTGCACGCGCTCAGCGCGTGGATCTTGCGCCCTTTCACCCTCTTGCCGGCGTCATAACCCACTGCGTCTGCTTCACCTTTTGCGCATCCCCCTTTTTCGGCCGACTTGAGCGAGCTAGCTGTCGATGACCCCGGCGCTGGGGCTCGCCTCCCGCCCCAGCCGTTCGCGCAGGGCCGCGCGCAGTTCCTCCCAGATCGCCTCCCACACGCCCTGCCGCTGGAAAGCGCGGAAGATGTTGTAGACCGTCGAGCGCGGCGGGAAGACCCGGCGTGGCAAATAGCGCCACGGGCAACCGGTTCGCAGAAGATAGAAGATCGCGTTCATCGCCGAGCGCATGTCGGTCTTGCGCGGCCGTCCGCCAGGCTTCGCCGGCGGAATCAGCTGCGCCAGGCGCTCCCATTCCGGATCAGTCAGATCGCTCGGCAGACAATCCCCAGCTTGGCGATACTTCCGCCTGTCAGTCTCCCTCCACATCCCGAATCATCCTCAAAATTGCGATGACCCGGTGAATCATTCCTTCCTTAACGGCACGCTACCTTTTGAGACAGGCTCTCAGGCGTCTTTGGCTGATCGCAAAGGAGCCGCTGCCTTATGAACCGCCTATGCCCGGATCACCGATGGACAATGGTCAAGAAATAGGGAGGAAGGCGCGCCTGCTATTCCCCGGCGGTGTGCTGATCGAGGAGGAGCCGGGGCGTGTCGCCCCGGCGGTCGCGCGAACCGCCGAACTGATCGCAGAAAAGGGCGTTCCCGCCATTTTCGAAGGCCCATTTGAGTTTGATGGCATCAGCGTCCGGGTGGACGCGCTCGAACGTCTCAGCGACGAGGCCTGGGGATTACGCGAGGTGAAGAGTAGCGCTGGCCTGAAGGATCACTACCTCGACGACATCGCCGTTCAGGCCTACGTCCTCAAGGGCGCCGGCATCAACCTCTCGTCAATTAAGCTCATCCACGTCAACACCGCCTATGTGCGCGGACCGAGCGGCGTCAATTGGGCCGAGTTTTTCGCCCGGGTCGACGTGAACGACGCCGTGGCGTCCCGCATTGCCGACTTGCCAACTCGATTGCTGGCGATGCGGACTTGCCTCGATAGTCCCGATATCCCAGCCGCCGAACCCGGAGGCCAGTGCGGTACGCCTTACGATTGCGAGTTTTGGGACCGGTGCTCGGCGCCCGTAGTCGCGGAACGCTCCCGGCGGGACGCCAAGTTGGTGGGCGAGGTAAGCCAGCAGCGCTTCAGGTATTTCTTCGCCAACTCGCAGGCCGAAGCCCGGATGACGAAGCAAGCCGAGCTGGACTGCAACGCCGAGACGATTGCGGCTGCCGTGCCGATGGGCTGCCAGGTCGAGATCAGCGGGAGACAGGGTGTAGTGCCGAATAATCTCAGCTTCGCTTTCAGGCACGCCAAAGACCCGCCGACGCTCGTCGTCAGTGAGCAACTGCCGTCGTGCCATGCCAGCATTCCCTCGGAGGCGAAGGGCGAGCGACCCCTACTCCGGCCTGTTCAGGATGCCGCACGAAGGCTTCGACGGAATCGCCCGGGCCCTAACAAAGGGCGCAGAGATGGCGGCCGACCCAGGGACGTAGGTTCGAAGTTCAGAGACCTTAGAGCGCCGGACGCTCAGCTTGAATCAAGAGAGATATTAGCGACCACGGGATTCCACTTCTGGTTGGAGGTGATTCGCGATGCCGATGCCCATGTCGATGAAGGTTATTCGTGCCGCGCGGCTGCGGCGCATTTCCAAGTGTCGGTTTCCTTTGTCGTCAACCTGGCCAGGGCTTTTCGTGTGCGGGGAAGTCTCGCGCCCAAGCCCAGTGGGGGGTGCCGCCACGCCAAGCTCGAACCGCATCGCACTTTTCTCTTGGAGAAGCTCGCCGAGAAGGCCGACATCACCATGCCGGAGCTGGCGGCCGAACTGGCCGCCGCCACCTGCGAGAAGGCCGATCCCGCCTCGCTTTCGCGTTGGCTCATCCGCATTGGCTATCGCTT
This sequence comes from uncultured Alphaproteobacteria bacterium, assembly GCA_963834475.1. GTDB lineage: Bacteria > Pseudomonadota > Alphaproteobacteria > Acetobacterales > Acetobacteraceae > Acidisoma. Next base: position 770,801 of record CAWIBZ010000007.1, read on the forward strand.
CAAAAAACGTATGGCCCGCCCCGTTCGCAAGGGGGTTTGTGCCGAGATCAGCGGCTGATCCAGTCTGCATCAACGTATCCGGCCTCGAGGAGCTTCCTCCGGCCATGATGGAGATACCGCGCGCTTCGGTCCTCATAAAACTCCCGGCGTCAGATCGCGCCGTTTTTTGAACCAGGCTTCCGGAGCGCCGTTCGACTGTCAGGCCATCCCGTTGTTACCCTCTCGCAAACCCCTGTTGACCGATGGACGTAGTGAGCGCGACCGGCCAATTCTATGCCGCCGCCGGCATTCCCGTGACGACGAACCGTTCTCCGCGCCGCAGGACCGCCCAGGCGATCCGGGCGAGCTTGTTGGCGAAGGCGACGATCGCAACGTTGCGATGCGCGCGCTGAAAGCTCTTTGGCCCATCGGCCGAGCGGCGTGTCGCGCTCAGCCACATAGGGGAGAGCCGCGCGCGCTCCGTGGATCAGCTGCCTGCGCAGGTTTTGTCCATACCCATTCCTCCTCTTGAACCGCCGGCGATCCTAAGACGCCGGAACGAGGGGCAGGCTATTCCATAAAACTCTGCGCGCCAGCGAGCACGATCGGCCCGACGTCAAGCAGGCGCGCGAGCAATGGACCTCGGCGCGCCAGCCGGTCATGCGGCTTGAGCCACACCGGCTGGCCTTCCTGGACGAGACTGGAACGACCACCAAGATGACGCGCCCGCGCGGCCGGAGCCCGAAGGGCCAAAGGCTTCTTTCCAAAGCCCCATTCGGACATTGGAAGACCCAGACCTTCATCGCCGGCCTGCGATGCGACGCCCTGACCGCCCCTTTCGTCATTGACGCCCCGATGGACCGGCGCATCTTCGAGACTATGTCGAGACGCAGCTGGCTCCGACCCTCAAGCCCGGCGACGTCGTCGTCCTCGACAATCTGCCGGCTCATAAGAGCGCCGCAGCCGAGCAGGCCATTCGCGCCAAGGGCGCCTGGCTCCTGTTCCTTCCGCCCTATAGCCCCGACCTCAATCCCATCGAGATGGTTTCGCAAAGCTGAAGGCCCTTCTGCGAGCCCGCGCCGTCAGGACCATCGACGCCCTCTGGCGCGCCATCGGTGAAATCTGCGATCTCTTCAGTCCACAAGAGTGCCAAAACTACTTCAACGCCGCAGGCTATGGATTCAAGTGAAAGTCCGGCGCTCTAGCTCCGATAGGGGGAGAGGGATGTCGCGAACCGTCGCAGACGTGTAGGTAGATGCGCCCAAAGCGATCGGCGTCAGGCACGTCTTCGGTCTTATCGGCGACTCGCGGGCATGTCGCACGGGCGAAGGCCGGAGGAGGCCGTCCTCGCGGTTACCGCGAGTCACCGATCAACGCGCGAATTGGCGGTCTGAGCCGCCCTTGCGGCGTCGGACGACGCGTGCGCGCCGCCTGGTTCGTCGTCACGCGCGCAGCACGCCGCCAGCCACGGAGCGGCAACTTATGCCAGGGGAGCGTCCGCTTGGGCTCCTCCAACTCCACGATGAGCGCCGCCAACGCCGCGCGGAGCTGGTCGAGCACTTGCGCGTAGTCGATGATCGCGTGCTCCTGCACGTGCGTCGGGCTGTTCCAGCTTCCTTCACGTCGCTGCTGGCGAATCGTGGCGTTCACAAAACTGGAATCGGTGCGCGTCCCTTCCGAGCGGATCTGCTGGTCGAACTGCGCCAGCCGCAGGCTGAAGTCATCGATCCTGAGGATCAGCTCCACCGCGCGGCGACCGAGCAGGGCATGCGCTTCCCAATTATCGTCATGCAGCATTCGCGGCTGCAGCAGTTGGAAGCTGGTGATCGCGACCGACGCGCTGCCGCTACGGAAAGCGGCCAATTGCGACTCGGCGACGGCGCAAGCGCGAGCGACCTGCTCGTGGTACTCCTCGACCACCCGAAGCAGCCGGAAGCGATAGGCCAGGGCCCGGACTTCCTGCGCACGCTCCTGAATCCGCACCTGGCGCACGGCGCCAATATAGGCCAATACGCCGGCGGCGAGGGCGCCCGCCGCCGCGCTTGCTTGGATCCATGCGGCGTGAATGGCGGCGGCGGCGCCGATGCGCGCCGCCTCGATGGTGGCCTGAGCCTGCGGGTCGGTGAAATTCGCAAGGTCCATCGACATTCCTTGAGGCGTATTAGCGCCGGCCCTTTTCTCCGGCGGCCGACAGTATCATGACGTCCGCCAAGAGGCCGTTCTTTCAGGCTTCCTTTTGTCGGCGCGCCGGCAGGTACTCGACCCCGCCGCCGCCTTGCGTGCGCACGGGCTGCGGGTAGAGCGACATGAGTTCGAGGACTTCGTTCGGCATGTCGGTGCGAACTGGCAGACCGAGCTCCTTCGCCGTTGTGGCCCAAATCGGATAGTCGTGTGTCCATGTGCCGGTTGCGAGCTTTTCCGCTAACGCTTCCGCCCGATCGGCTGGGAGCGTGCGCTGCAACAGTCCCGCCGCCGCCTGCTTGACCTGAGCGATCGCCTTCCGCCCTATGTCCGCGCGGATCAAGGTCTGATCGTCGATTTCCGCCACGGGCTTCTGTTCGACGACCTTGAGCAGGGACGCGGCCGGCGAATCTCCGAGTTGCGGATCGATAGGGCCGAGGACGGAGTGCTTGCACATGACGATTTCGTCGGCCGCGAGCGCAACAAGCGTGCCTCCCGACATCGCGTAATGCGGCACGAAGACGGTGACCTTGGATTTGTGGTCGCGAACGGCTTGCGCGATCTGGAGCGCCGCCAGAACCAACCCGCCCGGGGTGTGGAGAACCATGTCGAGCGGCACCTCGTCGTCCGTCATCTGGATGGCGCGCAGGACTTCCTCGGAGTTATTGATGTCGATATAGCGCGCGAGCGGGAATCCGAGGAACCGCATGGTCTCCTGCCGGTGCACGAGGAGTATCACCCTGGAATTTCGCTTCTTCTCCAATTGCGCGATCTTGCGCGTCCGCATGGCGTCGAGCATGCGCTGACGCAAGACCGGCTGCAGGGCCGTGAACATGAAAAAGAACCAGAAGATATCTCCGACGGACATGTCATGCTCCTGCTAGCCATCGGCTAGGGCCGTCCCATGGGGTCGAAACCAAGGAGGCCTTCGTCAGCGTAGTAAGGTCGATGCTCGCGCTTCGGCAGGACCAGCAGACTTCCGAGAAACAGGCCCGCAAGGAAGCCCCCGACGTGCGCCCACCAAGCGATTCCGGCTCCGGTCTCAGGCGTGAGGAGTTCGCCCATCCCCTGCGTGAGCTGCATCAGGAACCAGATTCCGACAAAGACGATCGCTGGGACATCGAAGAAGAACGGAAAAAACAGGATGGGAACGACAACGATGACCCGCGAAAAGGGGAGCAGCCGCACATAGCAGCCGATGACTCCGGCAATGGCGCCCGAGGCGCCCAAGGCCGGAACAGGCGAAGTGGGGTTGAACTGGTAGTGCGTCAACGCGGCGATCACGCCGCAGGCGAGGTAGAGAAGAAGATAGCGCGCCGGACCTAACCGGTCTTCGACCGGCCCGCCGAACACCCAAAGCGCCCACATGTTCAAAATTAGATGCAGCCAGCCTCCATGCAGGAACATCATCGTGAAGAACGGCAGGAAATCCGCCGGTCCGAGATCAGCGTTGCCACAGCAATATCGCGCCGGGATGAGCGCGAAGCGCGCTGTCAACGCGTCGGCCTCCACCGGCAGCAAACGGATTTGAACCAGGAATATCGCGCAATTGACTGCGATCAGCCCCCAAGTGGCGAGAGGCGGATATCGGGACGGCGCCGTGTTCTGGACCGGGAACATTCTGTCCCGCGCTCCTCTAACCTAACGGCGCACAGTCGTCCTCGGGCGCGCCGATTGTTCATAGAGCGCCGTCAGATTAGGCTGCCAGTACCGAGCAACCATGACGATCATCAAGTTCTGTTTTGATCGTAGCCCAAGCCCCGCCGAAAAGCCTAGGCCAGCGGACCCCAAGAAGCTTGGCGAGTCGTCAGATGGAAAGCGCAAGAGTCTGGATCATGCATTAAGGCAGCGATCGCACCACGCCGCGCGCACAAAAGGGGTTCGCCGTTCACTAAACCAGACTATTAGAATGGCCAACCGTTGTTCCCTGGCAATGCCCGTGATCTGTGCCGTCGGGCGAGAAGCGCGTCGTGGAAGCGCTGACGGAGGAAACCGGCTGACACGCCGGCACTATGCGTATTCCGACAACTACCTCATCGGATCTCAAGCATGCGGTGATCATGGATGAGGCGACGACGGCCATTCGTCAGGCGGAAGTCGGAGCGGCCAAGACGATGCTCGACCGCACGGCCGAACAATTCGAAGTCGCCCCGGCGCGCCTGGTCGCCGATGCGGGTTACGGCTCGGCCGAGATGATTGGGTGGCTACCGGACGAGCGAGGAATCGAGCCGCAGGTGAAACTGATGGACAAGTCCGAGCGCACGGACGGCGCCCTTTGGGCACGACGTGCCGTGGACGAAGGCGTGAGGTCTTGTCCGAGAGCCGGATGCAGGAAACCTGCCTATCCGGTTCCCGGCCAGCGCCGGCGACGCAACCCCAATCCCGTTTGCTGCGGGTGTTGCCCTCAGAGGGACGGGACACTTCCCCCGCCCTCGTCAAAGCGGCGATCGACGCGTGTCCGGGCGGACCGACCGTGAGCGCAGGAGCCGCTCATTGTGCTGGACTGGGACATCAAGCAGATCGACCCCGCCAAGATGTGCGCCGTTCCCAGGCCCGATAGTCTACGCTGGCGACCGGCATTACTCGACCTTGGAAACGAAGCTCGGCTCGAAGGCGCCCGCGTCGAGGAGACCACAGTCCTAGTCGAGACCGGCGAGGCGTTCGACGTATTGGCCTTGCCTAGGAGGCGGATCGACTTGCGACGCGGTGGCAGCCCGAGATACCCAGAACCGAGCTTATCCCGGCCGCCAAGCTGTCCAGACGGACGGGACGGTTTCAATCACTCAGGGAAGCGAGGCTGCAATGGCCATCAATGACCGTACGACGGCGAAGCCCGGTCACAAGCGCTATGAAGAACTGGCCGAAGAGATTGCGCGCCAGATCGCCGCGAACGTGCTGCGGCCAGGCGATCGTCTGCCTTCAATAAGGCAGACCTGCAGGACGCGCCACCTGAGCCCATCAACCGTGTTCCAGGCTTACGACCTTCTCGAGAACCGAGGCCTCATTCGTGCCGCCCCGCGCTCGGGCTATTTCGTCAATCCGCCCCCCAGCGCTCAGGCTCCGGAACCCGCGATGTCGACGCCACCCGAAGGCGCCCACCCAGTCGAGATCACAGACCTGGTATACGAGATCCTGAGTTCGGTGAAGTCACGCAAAATCGTTCCACTCGGGTCGGCGTTTCCCGGCCCCTTGCTGTTCCCACTCGACAGCCTGCGCAAGGCGCAGTCATCCAGCACGCGCTCCCTCGGTATCTGGAGCACGTTCGACGATCTGCCGCCGGGCAACGAGCGGCTACGGCGGCAGATCGGCAAGCGCTATTTGACCCAGGGGCTGTCGGTCGCCGCCGACGAAATCGTGCTGACGAATGGTGCTCTGGAGGCACTGAATTTTTGCCTGCAGGCCGTGGCACGACCAGGCGACGCGGTGGTCGTGGAGTCTCCCTCCTTTTACGCCGCGCTGCAGTCGCTCGAGCGGCTTCAGCTCAAGGCCATCGAAGTGCCGACGCACCCGCGCGAGGGTGTGGACCTCTCCAGACTGGCGCACGTTCTGGAGACCCAACGGCCAAAAGCCTGCTGGTTGATGACAAATTTCCAGAACCCGCTTGGCTGCTCGCTGTCTCGAGAGAAAAAGCACGCCCTCGTCGACCTGCTGTCACACAATGAGGTGCCATTGATCGAGGACGACGTGTACGGCGAACTGCACCACACCAACGAGCCGCCGTCGTCGGCCAAAACTTTCGACCAGCGCGGCCTCGTGATGCACTGCTCGTCCTTCTCCAAGACGCTGTCACCGGGATACCGAGTCGGGTGGGTCGCAGCCGGCCGGTTTGCCAACAGCGTGCGCCGGTTGAAGCTCATGACCAGTTTGTCGGGCTCCATTCCGGCCCAGGCCACCCTGGCTGAGTATCTTCAGCAAGGTGGTTATGACCGGCATCTGCGTCAGCTGCGGGCGGCATTGAAGCGGCAGAAAGAGGCGCTGATCGAACTCGGTGACCCGGCATTTTCCGCGTGACGTCCGGCTCACCCGGCCGGAGGGCGGATACTTCATGTGGGTCGACCTGCCGTGGGACACGGTAGACGCACTCGCCGTCTATAGGAGGGCGCTGGCCAACCAGATCAGCATCGCACCTGGGCCGATGTTCTCCAACCACGGCGGGTTCCGCAACTGCCTGCGGCTCAATTTCGGCCATCCCTGGACGCCTCAGGCAGAACAGGCCATTGCCACGCTGGGCCGGATCGTTCGCCGACAGCCCGACCGCCTATAAGGACCCATGCGGCAGAAGCGACTCAGATCGCTGGCTGATACGGTCGTGTTTCTGCAGTTCTGATCCTGGCGCCCAGAACAGCTCTCGGTCAAAAAGAGGCATGCTGCAAAAATCGATCCTGCCGGGGCTTCGCTTCAGACCATGGCGCCGTTGCATGATTTGTCTGAAGCATTGTGTGTTAACCGTCTTCGCCGCGAATGGCGCAAATCGCCGTAAGGCGATTAACCGTGCTTGAGTACCGGAATGAGTCGCAATGTCACCCAACTCACGGAAAATCGCTTCCAGGCTGGCGGAATCCGACCACCTGGACAGTCTAACCGGTGTCGAGAACCGGAATCGCTTCCATGATCATCTCGAGCAGATGCTGCAGCGTGAAGGCGGGGGTACGTCCTACTCACCAAATGTAATGTCAGCCGGTTCCACGATATCAATACCAGTTTCGGCTACGACGTGGGCGACGCGCTCCTTATCCAGGTCGGACAGCGCCTTCGCACCTTGCCGGACGCTGTGATCGGACGCCTGAGCGGCGACGAATTTGCCGTTGCGCTACCATTGTCCGACCCGGATTTGTCCAAGGCAACGGTTGTCCGCATTCGAGAACTGCTTGCCCCAAAGTTCGTGTTGCCAGGTGCCACAATCGATGTCCGATTTTCGATCGGTTACGCAGTCGGGAGGGTCAGGGATGACAGTATCGGGCTGCTTCGGAAGGCCGGCATCGCACTGCACGAATCGAAGCTGTCGCCATTCCCCGATCCAATTGAATTCGACCGAAATGCAGCGATCAGGATTGAGAGCCGAGTGCGCCTGACCAGTGATTTGCAGCAAGCTCTCGAAAATAGCGAATTCCTGATGCACTACCAGCCGAAGGTAGAGCTGGCCACCGGCAAAATTGTAGGCGCAGAAGCCCTTCTCCGATGGGAGCATGCCGTCTACGGAACTCAGCCGACAGGTCGTTTTATTCCCATCGCTGAAGAATCCGGATTGATCGTCGATATCGGTGCCTGGGCGTTGCGACACGTCGCCCGGTTTGCCGTTCGGGTAAATCGGGGACGCCCAAATCCACTGGCGTTCTCCGTCAACGTGTCTCAACTCCAGTTTCGTCGTGGCGATGTGGCTCAACTCCTGCGAACGATTCTTGAACAGACAGACACCGAACCTTCGTGGCTGATGCTCGAATTGACTGAGAGCCTGCTCGCCGACAATTCGCCGGCGATGATAGGAACGCTCCGAGAACTTCGAGCAATGGGCGTGGGGCTTTCGGTCGACGATTTCGGTACAGGATATTCAAGCCTCAGCCGCCTCGAGGCCTTCCCGATAAGTGAATTCAAGATCGACAGAAGCTTTGTCTCACAGGTTGACCAAAACCGCTCAAGCACGCATCGTTGATGCCATGATCCGCCTTGGCAAGGAACTTCAAATATCGGTCGTCGCCGAGGGCGCCGAAACCAAGGACGAGGTTTCGGTGCTGCGAAAGCTTGGATGCCCGTATGTCCAAGGCTACTTTTTTGGTCGCCCGATGCCGGAGGCTGAGTTTGTGCCCCTCCTCGATGGCAAAGTCTTATCGTTCGACCAAAATGATGTCGTCCACCGCCCGTCTGGTGTATGCGCAGCGGGTCGTTCACAGAGCGCGGTGGTCGTCGAGGACGATCCAATTTCCCTGGCGACGCTCAGCGAAACTCTAGAGCACCTCGCCTTTTGCAGCGGGAGAGTATTGTGCAGACTAGTTTACCCAACCACCTGTTGGCTCGGATACAGGGCGATGAATTTGAGCGGCGGGCGCGGCTGATTTGCCTGGTTTATGAAGTGCTCCAGAGCATGGAGACGCCCGCAGACGGGGCGACAGACATGGCAATGCTCTCGGCCCTTACTCGGGCGTTCTCTGATAAGACGATTGCTCTGGCTAACCTGGAGGCCGACGCGCCCGGCCGCAACTCACGTACTCTAAAGCCGACGTAGGACGTCAGGCGAACAATCCGCACGGCCTTGTCACGTTGCCGACGAAAGAGCACGAATGAGCGGCAGCTCTTGAAATTTTAAGCAGCCGTGACTGCCTCGCGCCACGGCGCGCCACGGATAGACCATGCGGCTGGAGATCTTGAGACAAACCCCGTCAAGATGCCAAGTCGTGTAAGGCTTGGGGCGTCGCTTGCGCAATTCTGCCGCGATCATCGGCCCAAAATGGTTCACCCAGCGCCGAACCGTTTCGTAAGAGACCGTGATACCGCGTTCCGCCAGCAAATCTTCAACATCGCGGAAGCTCAAAGTGAATCGAAAATACAGCCAGACCGCCTGCTGAACTGATCACAGGCGGGAAGCGATAGCCGTCGTAGTCGATTTTCTTCATCCTCCTGGCTACCGGGCCACCAAGGAGATCACAAGTCCCGAGCCGGCGTGACAACGCCGAGCCGAAGGTTCGCTCGGGAAACGCTTAACCGCTGGATCCGCAGGGCGAGCCCGTCACCCGCTACGACACTTCATCCCATCTACGACGATGTTTAAGGGCGTTTTTGATGAGCCGCCACGTGGATATCTTAGACAAGATGCGTAAATCGGCCGACCAAAGGTGGCAAGGTTGCGCAGTTTCAATCGAAACCGAAAGCGAGAGTCGGTGTCGATTGAACTGGACGGCGCGCCTTCGCTCACTCGCGGAAATTCGCCTCGAAATCCTGGCCCCCATAAAAGACACCCTCGACGAGCACCGCATCGTCCGTGACCATGAATGCGATCGTCGCCCGCCGTTCGAAACCAATCGTCCGCAGACCCGGCAGCAGATCGTCACGCTTGGCGCCCCGCAACGGGAAAATGCTCAACCCCTCGCAGAAGGCGATGATACGGCCGACATAGCGGTCGGCTGTATGCTCGCTGGCGCGTTCCGCGATATATCGGTGAAGAGGGTCCAACTGGCGTTCTGCAGAGGCGGTGAAGAGAACCCCCACTTCGGCTACTTCGCCTTCTCCGCGGAGCGCCGGGCCTTGATGCGACCAAGCAGGTGCTGTGCAGGAATCGCCTTCGACGGGTCTGCCAGGTGCTCGACATGGCCCGGAACCACCTCCTCGCGTAGCCATCGCTCGATAGCGGCGTCTCGCTCTATCAGGGCGCGCACGCCGTCGCGCAAGACTTCGCTCACTGAGGCATAGGCTCCCGATTGGATTTTTCGTTCGACCACTTCCGCCATGTCATAAGGAAGCGTGATGCTGAATTGTTGAGTGGTGCGCATGCTTCCACCTTAACTGCGATAGGATTTAATCCTATCGAAATCCGCACGGTTTTGGTAGCCAGGGTCGGGGTCCGAACCAATCGCGCCTGACGTGAGATCTCAGCGGGAGAATATCGAGCGGGCGCATCGCGTTTTCAGGCGTCCGCGGCGGTGTCCAGCTCTGAAGTCCTCGTCGCTCCCGTCAACCCGAGTGCGTTGTCGAAATCGACCTCCTCCTGCCTGGCTGCCTCAGCCCTTCGGCCTTGAGCCGCTCTAGGTCCGGCAGGTCGCGCAGAGAGGCGAACCCGAACGCCTCCAGGAATGTCCTGCGTCGTCACATAGGCGAACGGCGCGCCGGGCTGGGGCGCGCGGATCGCGCCGTCGATCAGGCCGTGGCGCTTCAGGGAGGCGATGACGTCGCGGCTGATTTCTCGTCCGGCGAGCCTCGAAATCTCCCCCCGCGTCACCGGCTGCAAATAAGCGATCGCGGTGAGGGCAAAGGTCTCGGTCCGCGTCAGATCCGCCACGCCGTCCCCTCCCCGTCCAGGATGGGCGGCGCGGATCGCCGGCGCGAAGCGGGTTTTGGTGCGCAAAGCATAGCCGCCGGCGACCAGGATGAGGTCGTAGGGTCGGCCGCGCAGTTCGTGGATGAGGTCGGCGATCAGATCGTCGAACCGGTAGGTTTCGCCGACCAGGCGGACGAGGGTTTCGCGCGGCGACGGGCTTTGGCGGAGGCGAAGATCGCGGCTTCGACCCTGAGCATCCATTCGCGCCAGCGCGCGGCTGGCGGCAGGTCGACGAGTTCGACGTCGAGGCGCTCTTCTCCTCCCCGTTGGCGACGGCGGGCGGCGGCGCTCATAGGCCGTACAGCCGGAACGTCGGCCGCCCGGTGAATTCGCGCGCGGCGCTGAGCAGGACGAGCCGGTCGAACAGCCTGCGGGCGGCGCGGCCGGTCATCGGCGCGTGGCGGGCCGCTTCGGCGGGCGAGACGCAATCCTGGGTAAGCAGGAGGTCGACAATTTTGGCTGCCGGTTTCGCGCGGAGTTTGGGCGCGACGGCGATCAGGGTGTCGAGCGGCGGGAGAGATCTGCGGCGAGGTCGAGGGCGAAGGCGGCGGCAGGGCGATCGCGCCGGGGCGGGCTTCGCCGGCGGGCTTGGGCTTCGGCCGCGGCCGGTCGCGCACAGGAGCTAGGATCCAGAACTTTGGTCGCGATCAGTGGCAGGGGGCGCGCCCAGCGTAGCCGAAGGGCAAGGATGAGGTCGGCGACCCAAAGGGCGAAAACCTCGGCGTCTGGCGCATTCTCGACAGGGAATGCGTCAAAGGCCAAAGCGGCGGCTTGGGCGGCGGCGGAGACGGGATTGTCCTCGCTCTAACGCAGGCGCAAGTCCGCGGCGAGGCTGTCGGGATCGGGCGGCTAAGGTCGAGCCGCGCCGCCGCCTCGAAGATCCGGCGCGGGATCGAGGCCGGGCGGCCGGACGGCGAGATCGCGCCACAGCGACAAGAGGCTCGCTGCGGGCCCGAGCGCGTCGCCGACGGCGAAGCGGAGGTCGCGCAGCGCGGCTTCGTCGGCGTTGAGGCGCAGGATCTTGGCGCAAGCCGCGGCGCTCATCAGCGCGAGACGGGAGCGCAGCGCCCCAGCGGCAGGCGGGTCGCGGCGTAGGAACGCGTCGAGCAGAGCCAGGCCGGCGCCGGCGGCGAACAGCGGACCGCCCTCCCCTGCCCTTCCGCTCGCCCGCGCCCAGGCCGGCATCGCCGCCGGCGGCGGAAACCGCTGCAGTTCCAGCGGATTGGAAGCGATCCCGTTCCCTCTTTTCGGTCGTGGCGAGGTCGGCGCGACGCCCTCGCCACGGTCGGCGGCTCGCTCAGAACGAGGTCGGGGTCGGCGCGAATCACCGGCGCATGGTGGATCGTCCGCGGCGCTTTGTCACCTGTTTGCGCGAAATCCGCCCCGCTTGTCGTCTCTGTTGGATGTCCGATAATCTTACCTTATCGGACACGATTTCGCGAGCTCGCTCGAAGCCCATGCCAAACGCCGCAAAACCAGGCCGTGCGACCTTCTCAGGTCCCCTGAACGATGTCCCGGAAGCGGCCTTCGACGCCGCCGAGGCGTCGGAAAACACCGTGCGGCGCCTGATGGGCGACCCCCCTGCCCTCGGCGCCCAGCTTGGCGAGGGCCTTCAATCGGCCGCACCCCGAGCCCCTGGACTGCCGGGCGGGAAGCGGCGCCCTTCCCCTGACCCTGGGAACGGCGCCGAGACGTCTGATCGCAACGGGTCGGGATCAGACCCAGCGGGGGCCCCCTCCTCTACCCGGCCCGAGCTCGCCCGCGGCGCCGCAGCGGGGGCCTCGGAGATGCTTGGCCGCATCGCCTCGTTCGACCGTGCGGCCAAGCATCTCCGAGGCCCCCGCTGCGGCGCCGCGGGGGCTCGGGCCCGGTGGAGGAGGAGCCCCCGCTGGGTCTGATCCCGACCCGTTTGCGATCAGACGTTCTCGGCGCCGTTCCCAGGGTCAGGGGAAGGGCGCCACTTCCCGCCCGGCAGTCCACAGGGGCTCAGGGGTGCGGCCCGATTGAAGGCCCTCGCCAAGCTGGGCGCCGAGGGCAGGGGGGTCACCCATCAGGCGCCGCACGGTGCTTTCCGACGCCTCGGCGGGCATCAAAGGACCACTGCCGAGGACATGGTTCAGGGACCTGAGAAAGGTCGCACGGCCTGGTTTTGCGGCGTTTGGCATGGGCTTCGAGCGAGCTCGCAAAATCGTGTCCCCGAATAAGTAAGATTATCGGACATCCGACAGAAGCAGGAGAGTTCGTCGGCAAGGCGGTAGAGCGCAGCAAACAATTCACCATGCGCCGGTAATTCGCGCCGACCCCGACC
>CAWIBZ010000008.1:0-612781 GCA_963834475.1 uncultured Alphaproteobacteria bacterium
GAGACAGGCGATCCGCTGGGCCGCCCAATTGGGGCGCCATTGTGGCCCGAGTGGGAAAACCATGATGCACTTACGCGAAAGCGGGAGCTTATAGGCGAGCGCGCATGGTCGGCCCTGTTCCAACAAATGCCGTTACCGTCTGGCGGGAGGCTATTTTCCATTGATCGCATCGCCGTTAGTACAGCCGGAACGCAATGCTGAAGCAACTGTCCGAGCATGGGACCTGGCCGCAACGGGTAACACCGGGCGAAACGATCCCGATTGGACTGTAGGCGTCAATTATCGCGCAGAATATACTGGTCGATATCTATTCTGGATGTTGTTCGAATCCGTGGCACGCCACATCAGGTCGAAGAACTGATTGTCAACACCGCCCAAAAGGACGGCACGAAAGTCATCGTCGCAATTCCCGAAGACCCAGGTCAGGCCGGGAAAAGCCAAATGTCGTACCTGACACGACAACTGGCCGGCTTCCACGTGATTTCCTCTCGGGAGACCGGTTCGAAGGCGACGCGGGCCATGCCGCTTGCCTCCCAAGTGGAAGCTGGCAACGTCTCTGTCATTCGCGCGTGAATGGAACCGGACGCTTACTCGATGAAATGCGTGATTTTCCTTGGGGTAGGAAAGACGATCAGGTGGATGCCTTGGTGCGTGCATTCACAACCCTGACGACGCGTCCCCGCTCACCAGGCTCAATAGCCGTATCGATCCTCAGCCGCTGACCGACGCTGAAGATGAAGTTTGGAACCGCATGTTTGATACACTTTGCGATTTGGTCCCCACGACAATGACTATCCCCAGCGCGTTCGCAGACTAATGATCCTGGATCGCGTTCTGGACGGCACGCTTTACGACGTCCTGCCCTATCATTTTCATCGAGGAAAGAGGCGCAGGCCGGAGAATACATTCCGCTCCGTCAACGGCGCCCAAGCGTCAGATATCCACTTTGCCGGATCGTCGTGGAAGACAGCGTGTCGTTGTTGTTCAGCGAGGGCCATTTTCCGACCATCGACAGCGCCGATCGCGGACGTGCGCGACTGCTTTCGCAAATATCGTCAAAGAAACCCGACTAAATTTGACAATGACCCAGGCCGCCATGAGAGGTGCGACGGGCTCCGTCGCGTTGCTGCTACGCGTCCTCAAGGGGCGGATATTCGTCGATGTTCTGGATACCATGTACCTTACGCCCACCTGGGATCCATCGGCGCCGGATACGCTTGCTCGGGTCGACGAGCGATATAAAGTTTCCGGCGCAGACCTGCTACGGAACGGTTACGCAGATCGATGACCCGGATGGACAGTATTGGTTCGCACGGCGTTGGGATCAGCGAAAGCGAGACCTGGTTTGAGCCGGAACCCGTCGGGAAGTCACTTCCCGCTGTTATCGATGCCGCCCGGTCGGTCTCCCACAAACTAGGTGCCGTGCCAATCGTCTGGATCAGGAACCTGCCTGGCTCACCCGCGACGGGTGATCATCGCCGACGGCGCATGCACATTCGCGCCGCCATGCATACCCAGGTCGAAATCGACTACCAGCTCAGCCAGGTCGGTCGCGGTCTGAAATATAGCAGCGACCCGACCCTGCTGTTAAAGGATCCTTCGCTTCCTGACGGCGAATTGATAAGGGGCGCCGGCAACGCCCTGATCGTTTCTGAAAAGGGCGACGCCCGACTGCTGGAGATAGGTGGGACGGCCTCGGCCGCGGTCATCGAATACGTCCGAACCTTGCGCGAGCTCGCGCTGGAGAGCATCCACGGAAACCGAGCCAGTCCCGAGCGGATAACCTCCGCGCAATCCGGCCGAGCGCTGGAACTGCTGAATCAGGGGCTGATCTGGCTCGCCGACAATATGCGAACCAGCTATGGCGAGGCTGGCCTTTTACAGCTTGCCACGACTGATTGTCCGTGCTTCGCAGAACTATACGCCTCGTTGTCCTCGGGCGAGCGATTGAACCATTGGACCCGAGTCGCACCGCTAAGCCTTAAATGGCCACGGTGGTACCCGACAACGGCCGATGACCGTCAAAAGGACGTTCAGATCGCTGACGTCCTTGGTTGCAGCCGGATGCATCGAGCCGCGCAAACCGCGCTTGAAGGCGATCGCTGCTTGTTACGACATAGAATATGTCGAGGATGAGCCCGGTTTCAACCGCTCTCGATGAAGCACTGAGATTGAAATGGATGGATGATTTGACTGAATAGCGACAATCCCTGCCAATCCGATGAGCGACGAAGCGAGCAAGCCGACGGAGCCGAAGAATCAGCAAGCTACGTAGCGAATTCCAGTCCCGCCTCGTTGCTAGCAAATCTCCGGACCGAAGCGGTCCGGGCCGGAATGATCGATCTGGATGGATTGAAGCTGGTCGACCTGTCGGCGGTTCAGCCTGGGCAACGACGACAAGATCATCGGTGGACGCAAGCTGATGGACGATCTTAGGCGGACCAAGCCATGGCTGTTTGGAGCGGCTCGTCGTCAAGTGCTGCCGTCGCCCCGGCGTCGCAGCCGGTCCGGCAGAAGACGGCGATGGAAATGACCGATGAAGAATACGCTGCTGCCCGGGCGGCTCGTGACAAAGTACAATTCTGATTGTTCGCTCAGTCTTGACGACGATCACAGATATTAGATAGGACGATTGATGGGTATTCAGAATTTCCCCGTTTCACTTCAGCCGATCATTCAGCAGGGCTTTCTCGAGCGCGAATTCGCGCAGGCGTTGCGTTCGCGGCTCGGCTACCGGGCCTGCGCCGATCGGGTAAACAGTTGCAGTGGGCATCGGCGAGACGCTAACCAAGACCCGAGCCGGGCTGAAGCCATCCGTGACGACGCCGCTGGCGCCGGCCACGAATACCAACCTCGATAATGGTCTGACGCCCACGACCTGGGGCGTCGAGCAGTATACGCATTTCCATCAATCTTTATGCTGCGACGACTGACCTGAACGTCGTAACCGAGCGCGTCGGCATTGCATCGCAGTTTCTTGCAAAACGCCTACGTCAATGGTGAACAGGCTGCCCGCAGCCTGGATGAACTGAGCCGGAACGCACTGTTCGGGGCATATCTGGGTGGCAACACCCGTGTTCGGACGACGCCTTGCGAGCGCGGGTACCGGCCGTTTCGGTGGATGACGTGCGAGGCTTCCAGAACTGTGTTTGTCAATGGTGTTCAGCAGGCTGTCAGCAGCATCCACGCCGATGACGGTTACAATCGGCTCCAATACCTATACCCTTGTTGGCGTCGCGGTCGATGCCACGAACGTCTCGACGGCTCCGAACGGTATATCCGGCGTCTTCACGTTTTCCGGCAACGTATCGGTGTCCGACGGCACGGCTGGCAACACGGTTACGGCTGCGAATGGGTCGACTATCGTCCGTCCGTCGCAGCGCGCCAATACTTCGCTGATCACCGCATCCGATACGTTGACAATGTCAAACCTTCTCGATGCTGTCGCCAAACTGCGGCTGAATGCGGTTCCCGAAATCGACGGCGCCTATAACTGCTATCTGGATCCGGTTTCGTCCCGCCAGCTTTTCGCCGACCCGGATTTCAAGCAGCTGTTCCAGGGCGCGACGTCGGCCAACCAGGTCTTCAAGAAGGGCATGACGAACGACTTCCTGGGCCTTCGATTCGTTCCGACGACCGAGGCATTCGTCCAGGCGCATCCGACCCTCGCTGGCCTGATGATCCGCCGGCCGGTGATCTGCGGTCAGGGGGCGCTGATCGAAGGTGACTTCGCCGGCATGGCGGCTACAGACGTAGCGCCTGCAGACTTCGATCATCACGATGGTTGATGGAATTGCGATGGTGACCCGCGAGGCGATCGACCGCCTGCAGCAGATCATCGCTCAGTCCTGGTACTGGATCGGGGGCTTCTGCGCTCCGTCCGACACGACAACGAATCCAACAACGGTTCCAACCGCTACCAACGCCGCGTACAAACGCGCCGTCATCGTCGAACACATCGGTTAAGCAACGACAGAAGAGCACAATTGCCATGCCGCTAGGTTCCGTAAGTCCATTTCGCCCAACTGGTACGGTCAGCGTATCGGTGGGCAGCGTTTCCGCAAATGCGCCTTTATCCGGTGGTGGCGATTCGGTCGTGGTCACCAATACAACGAGTGCCCTGGCGTATATCAGGTTCGGTTCGGATGCGACCGTCATGGCGTCCACTGCGGACATGCCGATCTTGGCTGGTAGCAGGCTTATCCTATCGGTCAACAGCCTGATCTCCTACGCAGCCGCGATTTCACCTTCGGGATCCGGCAGCATCTTGTTCAGCCGCGGCGACGGATCGTTCCTTTGAACCCGCTAACAGACGCCGAAAAGGTGGATATCCGTCGCTTTTGCGGATATCCAGCCTACGGGGCAGCGCCGACCGGAATGCAATCGTGGCGCTACTTTCAGGTCTATGGCCTGCTTGAGTTTCGTCTGACGAATCTCTCGGATCCGGAGATCGCCATTGTCCGCCGGTATCTGGGTAACCTGACGCGTTCTTGAACTGGCCGTTCCCGCGGCATCCGACAATCTCGATACGGACCAGGCGTCGATGTGGACAAGGAACAAGGATGAACTGACCGATAGGATTCGTCTTTTCGACGAATGGAGACGGCGGCTATGCGGCTTCCTGGGCGTTCCAGCAGGCCCTGCTCTTTCGAGCGGCACCGCCTCGTTGATTGTTTGAGCGATGAACGGCCGGAAGCTACAGGATCGCCTGTATTTGGGCCTGGGGCTGTCCGCTCGCCATGTCGGACAGTCCGCGGATGCGTTCCGTCCCAAGGGGCCGTTCAACCCTTTGGATAAGCAGAACCGGTTTCTGAGGTTACCCGCGACATTTGTGTCCGCGAAGGGCAATGGAGGACGGACAAACGTATATGGCGAGGCACTCTGGCACGGAGTTTTTGATGCCAGCTACACACGCGCCGGCGATTACCTTGTTCTGGATACTGGAAAGTTTTTCGTAGCATCCCAGAAGCCTCTCCTGCCGATATTGTGCGTCAAGGCTAATCGTATCATCTCGATCGTCCGGCCCAACATGCAGACCAACACCGCCAGCAACGCCTATGGTGGCTACACGTCGGGCGGTTCGAGACATTGATGGCGGGATGGCCGGCGAGTGTACTCGGCGAAAATCGATCGAGTGGTTCAGTGACAGATCTGCCAACCGATCAGGCCATTCCGTATTGGAACATTCTCCTTCCCGCCATCGCCCGCGTCATCCTGTCGCCAGGCGATCTGGTCACTGACGATCTGAATCGAACCGCGGCCATCGCGGGATCCGAACTGACGGATCTCGGATGGCGAATAAGCGCAAAAATGGCAACGACTTAGATGGCAGATCTTTCGGACGTCGAGCAGGCGGTCGCGAACACCGTCACTTCAATCTTATATCCGGCCGGCTCCGCGCAATCCAGCATCATAGGCGCACTTTGTCGCGTCTATCGCGGTTGGCCAAACTCGGCTACCTTGAACGCGGATCTCAGCGCCGGTGCGGTAAACGTCACTGTAGTCAGCGACAACGATTCGGGACGAACGACGACCCGCTATCTTCCGGAGTGGCAGACCACATCATACGCAGCCGGGCGTAACGGCCAGTACGGCAGAACAGACAATCACCGTATCCGGCAGTCCCGCTGTCGGCGACGTCGTCGGCGCGCTCATCGATGGAGCCGCTTATGCCTATCGAATTCAGGCAGGCGACACCCCGGATCTTGTCGCCTCGAATTTAAGTCAACTGATTCAGGTCAGATCTCCGGCGACTGCTACAGGGGTTTACCATAACTGTACCGGGCGCGAGTTCGATCGTGGTCCGGGTTGTCTGTGACAATGCGACGTCTTTCGAAAGTCGGCGACAGGAAAAGGATTTGCGGATCATCTGCTGGTGCCCAACCCCGCCGATTCGGGATGCCGTAGCCGCCGCGATTGACGCGGCGATCGACAAATCGGCTTCTCTGGTGCTTCCGGACGATACCAGCGCCCGGGTCGTCTACCGAAATACCGCCAGTTACGATCAGGCGCAAAATGCTCTGCTTTATCGACGGGATTTGGTCTATACGGTCGAATACCCAACGGTGACGATTGTCAAGCAACCATCGATGCTTTTCGGTGCTTCCGATATAAACGGCAATATTACATATGGTTAGGTATTTGCCATGACACACCATCTAGTGGTAACGAAGCCTTTTCTTAACTTCGTTAGGGGCGACATCATCGCCGATGCAGCCAAAATTAGCGAGATACTTTCCACGGAATATAAGAAAATTCGTGATGAAGGTTGCGATGCCCACCACGTCGAAAGGTTAGTCCACGTGCCGATCTCTCAGCAAGGCAGTGTCAATACGACATCGCTGATTGTGCCCGATCTCTATGTCCAGATTGTTCCGCCACAAAACCTGGTTCTGAATGGTGTTCCGACGAACATCCTCGGCGTGGTGGGCACCGCTTCCTGGGGTCCTGTCGATGAACCCGCGATCGTCGCCACGATGGCCGATTATGCGCAGCAGTTTGGCTCGATCGTACCGCGAAAGTACGACATGGGCACCCAGGTCGCAACCGCGGTCCAGCAGGGCGCCCAGAATTTCCGCTGCGTGCGCGTGACCGATGGCACCGATACCGCCGCATACACAGCGTAGTTCCAGGCTCCAATGCAAGTTTCACGGCAATCTATACCGGCTCTCTGGGCAATAACATCACACTGACACTCGGAGCGGGAACCCAGCCCAACACCTGGATGCTGTCGGTCCTTCTTGCCGGGTTTGTGCCGGAGATTTACGACGGGCTTGTCGGAAATGGCGCGGCGTTCTGGACGGGTCTGGCCGCCGCGGTCAATTCGGGACTGGGGCCGCAGCGCGGACCGTCGCTGCTTATCATAGCCAGTCGCTGGCGGGACGACGGCATCGCCGGCGCCGTTCTCACTGACCTTGGGTGCTTCGAGCGCCGGGTCGGACGGAGCGACACAGGTCGGCAGCGGTCAACTGGTTGGCGTCGACACGGCTCGGCCGCAGTGGGATGTACGCCTTGCGGGGACAGGGCTGTGGTATTGCGCTGCTAGCGGATTGCGATGATTGTACGACGTGGACGACGCCAGGCGGCCTTCGGGCTGGACGAGGGCGATATACATGATCCTCACGACGCCAGCCGGCGATACTATCACAAACGCAGTGGCAACCATGGCTGCGGCAGGTTTGGACAGCTATGGCGCCAAGCTCATGTTCGGCGACTGGCTGTGGTGGTCTGACCAGGTCAACAACACCATCCGTCTTGTTTCGCCCCAAGGCTTCGCGGCCGGGCGGTTGGCTAATCTTTCGCCTGAACAGTCCAGCCTCAATAAGCAGATATACGGGATCATCGGAAGCCAGCGCACCGGCACTCCGGGCTCAGGTCAGAACACCACATATTCATCCGCCGACCTAAGTGCGCTTCTGGGTGCCGGCCTCGACTTGATCTGCAATCCTCAGCCCGGTGGCTCCTATTGGGGCGTTCGTGGCGGTAACAATACGTCATCGAACTCTGCCATCGAATGGGGACAACTACACGCGATTGACGAACTATATCGCAGAGACGTTGGCTGCTGGAATGGGCCAATATGTCGGGCAGGTCATTAACAGCAACCTGTTCCAGCAAATCCGATCAACGCAATTGTCGTTTCTGAACAACATGTATGGACAAGGCTTGCTTGGCAGCACTGAACGGTTCCCTGCCATTCAGCGTCATCTGTGACACGAGCAACAACCCGCCATCGCGCACTAGCCTCGGGATACGTCCAATCCGACTGCTCAGGTCCAGTACCAGGCGATCAATGAGCGGTTCATCGTCAATGTTGAAGGAGGCCAGACCGTCCAGGTCTCTCGGCAGACACTACCCACGGGTCAGGTTAATTAGGAGATCATGCAGTGGCACTGACAGCATTCTCGATTGGCCGGGATACCCAGCTTGTGGTGATGGGCCCCAGTGGACGGGTCGATATCAGCCACGTCACCGGCTTCGAAAGCCGGCAGCTCACGAGTCCGGTTCGGATTAGCCGACTTGATGGGACCCAGCTTGGCGCCGAACTACCAAAGGGCTGGGAGGGAAGCTTTGAGGTGGAGAGAGGGACATCTGCGCTGGATGATTTCATCTCCGACTCTAGAGCAGGATTTCTACAGCGGCAGCGGCACTCAGCCTGGAACGATGTATCAATACATTACCGAGACTGACAGTTCGGTTTCGACCTACCAGTTCGACGGCGTGGTATTCAAGTTGACCAGCGCCGGCGCCTGGAAGGGAGATTCCAGCGTGAAGCAGAAACTCGAATTTTATGCGACCCGGAAGCGGCGCATCTGATGAGCCCTTCGCAAGCCATCGTGCGAGACGCAGCCAAGACCTCTACCGCCATTGACGCGAAGGGGCGGCGGCTGCTGTTGCGGCACCTGCCGGCGCAGACGCCGAAAGCGGAAAACGTCACCTTCTATCCGACGGCGGCGGCGGCCGAGGTCGCGGGCTACCGTTCCTGCCTCCGCTGCCGGCCGGAGCGCGCGCCCGTGACGGCACCTGCTCACCCTCTCCTCGAGCGCGCCATGGCGCTGATCGCGCTGGGCTACGCTCAGGATGGGCCGAGCCTCGCCCGGCGCCTGGGCGTGGGGGAGCGGCATCTGCGCCGGCTTTTCGCGGCTCATCTGGGCGCGAGCCCCAAACAGGTGGCGGAGACGCGGCGGCATCTTCTGGCGCGGCAGCTGGTTGCCGAAACCAGCCTGCCATTGACGGAAGTGGCGCTTGCCGCGGGCTTCGGCAGCCTGCGCCGCTTCAACCATGTCTTCCGCACCCTCTATGGCCAGCCGCCGAGCCAGATGCGCCGCAGCAGGTCCAGAAGCCGCGGCGCCGAGGGACTGACCCTCACCCTGCCGTTTCGCCCGCCCTATGACTGGCACGGGGCCATTGCCGTGCTCGCGGCTCACGGGATTCCGGGCGTGGAAGCGGTGTCCGGGGACCGCTATGCGCGGCTCATCACCTTGGGTGGTCATACCGGCACGGTTGTCGTCTCACCGGGCAGCGCGGACAGCCTGAGCGTGCAGATCGCTTTTCCGAAACTCGGCTTCCTGCCCGAAATTGTGGCGCGGCTGCGCAGCCTGTTCGACCTTGCCGCCGATACGGCGCGGATCGATCAGGCCCTCGCGGCGGATCCGGCGCTTGCCCCTTTGGTTGCCGCCCGGCCGGGTCTGCGCGTGCCCGGCACCTGGGACCCATTCGAGTGCGCGATCCGCATCATCCTCGGCCAGCAGGTGAGCGTGGCCGCCGGGCAGCGTCTCGCCGCGCGCCTCGCCTCGCTCTACGGCCAGCCGGCCGAAACCGGTATTCCTGGGCTCGACCGATTGTTCCCGACCGCTGAGCGCCTGGTGTCGGAGGCGGAGCGGATCAGCCTTGACCTCAACATGCCTCGTGCCCGCGCGGCGGCCATGGTCAATCTCGCCCGCGCGCACATGGACGATCCGGATCTGCTCTCACCGGGAGCGGACCTTGACAGTGCTGTGGAGCGGCTGACCGCTGTGCCGGGGATCGGCCCCTGGACCGCGCAATGCATCGCGCTATTCGCGCTGCGCGAGCCCGATGCTTTTCCGGTGGAGGATGTGGGGTTGCAGCGCGTGCTGGGGCTCTCGGCCAAGCCGCTTGCGCAGCGCGCGGACAGTTGGCGGCCGTGGCGGGCCTATGCCGCCGTTCATCTCTGGCTGCAGGCGCTGGGCGCCGTGCCGCCGGCCGAAACAGACAAGGCCGAAACAGACAAGGAGGGCCTGAGCGATGCTCTTGTCGCTTGACCGTATTCCGTCCCCGCTCGGGGAAATCCTGCTGGTCTTCGAAGGGACCGTGCTGCGTGCCCTCGATTTCCATGACTATGAAGTCCGCATGCGCCGGCTGCTCTCGGCCCATTACGGGGCCGCGGCCCTGCAGCGGCAACCGGCGCCGAAGGCGTTGCGCGCGCCGCTTGACCGGTATTTCACCGGGGATTTCCGGGCGCTCGACAGCATCAAGACCGCGACAGGCGGTACGGAGTTTCAACGCGATGTCTGGGCGGCGCTCCGCCGCATTCCGGCGGGGGAGACCATGGGCTACGGCAAGCTTGCGGCGATGATCGGCCGGCCCACGGCCTTCCGCGCGGTGGGGGCCGCCAATGGCGCAAACCCGATTGCGATCGTCGTGCCCTGTCACCGCGTCATCGGGGCGAGTTCGGCGCTCACCGGCTACGGCGGCGGGCTGGCGCGCAAGGCCTGGCTGCTGGAGCATGAAAAGGCGGCGAGAACGCGCCAGCCCGCACTTCCGGGCCTTGAGCTGCCGCTGACCGCCGCGTAACGAAAAGGCTTGCGGCTTTGACAGCCGCCGAGGGCAGGCTATCCAGGGCCGCATGAAGCTCTTCATTGCGGCCCTCGATACCGAAACCAATACCTTCGCTCCGCTGCCGACGGGGTTGCAGGCCTTTGCCGAGGGCTTCATCGCCCACGGCAATGCCACCCGCCTGCCCGTGAACTACTGCTCGTCCCAGCTTTATGTCTGGCGCCGGCGGGCCGAGGCGCTGGGCTGGGAGGTCGCGGAAAGCCTCTGCGCCTATGCCGAGCCGGGCGGCACCACGGCAAGGTCGGTGTTCGAAGCCTTTCGCGACGAAATCCTGGCCGACCTTCGGGTCGCGAAGCCCGACATCGTGCTGCTCGCCTTGCACGGGGCGATGGTCGCCGAGGGCTATGAGGATTGCGAGGGCGATCTGCTGGCCCGCGCCCGCGCGATCGTCGGGCCGGATGTGCCGATCGGCGTGGAACTCGACCTGCATTGCCATCTCACCCAGGCGATGGTCGAGGCCGCGACGATACTCCTGACCTACAAGGAATATCCGCATACCGATATTCCGGCACGCGCCGAGGAGCTGTTCACCCTGATCGCCGATGTCGCGGCCGGGCGCACGCGACCGGTGATGGCGGTTTTCGATTGCCGGATGGTCGGGATGTTCCGGCCGACGACACAGCCGATGCGCAATTTCGTGGATCACCTGGCCGCGCAGGAAGGGCGCGACGGCATCCTATCCCTTTCCCTGGTCCACGGCTTCCCCTGGGCGGATGTGGCGGATGTCGGGGTCAAGGTGCTGGCGGTGGCCGATGGCGATGCAGAGAAGGCCGCGGCCGCTGCGCGCCACTACGGCGAGGCCTTCTTCGCGCTGCGCAAGGATCTGCTGCCAGCCTGCCTGACGATCGATGCGGCCTTGGAGGTCGCGCTGGAACTGGCCGAGGACAACCCAGGGCGGCCCATCGTCATCGCCGATATTGCGGACAATCCGGGCGGGGGCGCCCCGGGCGACGCCACCTTCTTTCTCCAGGCGGCGATCGACCGGCGCATCGACCGCATGACGATCGGCTACCTCTGGGACCCGGTAGCCGTGCGCTTCTGCCGCGAGGCCGGTCTCGGCGCGACCCTTGATCTGCGGGTCGGCGGCAAATGCGGCGTCAGCTCCGGCATGCCGGTCGATCTTCGTGCCAAGGTCATGGGCCTGGCCGGTGACGTTCATCAGCGCTTCGGGGAGGCGCCGGTCTCTCTCGGAGATTGCGCCTGGGTGCAGGCGGACGGGCTGAACGTCATCCTCTGCAGCCTGCGGGCGCAGGCCTTTCACCCGGAAGCCATGGCGGCGCTGGGCCTTGATCCGACGACGCAGCGCATTCTGGTGGTGAAATCGAACCAGCATTTCCATGCGGGCTTCGCCCCGATTGCTGGCGATATTCTCTACGCCTCCTCACCGGGCGCCCTGTCCCAGGATTTTGCCCATATGCCCTATACCCGCCGCAGTCCGCGCTATTGGCCGAGAGAGGACGATCCGTTTCGTCCGTAAACCGCATCTTGCGGAAAGGCAGGTCGCGGGGCCAGTCCGCCCATCAGGCAAAATAAGTCGGATATTCGCCGCGCAGACGTTCCAGGGCAGGAATCAGCAGGCTCAAATGTCGCCTCATTGCGGCCTCGGCGCCCGGCCCGTCAGCCGCGGCAATGGCGTCGCGTATGGCGTGATGCTCTGCCACGACCTGCACCATGCGTCCCGGCTCCGGCAAGGTCAGCATGCGTGTCCGGTC
Organism: uncultured Alphaproteobacteria bacterium; assembly: GCA_963834475.1. GTDB lineage: Bacteria > Pseudomonadota > Alphaproteobacteria > Acetobacterales > Acetobacteraceae > Acidisoma. Next base: position 12,069 of record CAWIBZ010000008.1, read on the forward strand.
GATCTGCACCTTCACCTGTTTTATGACGTCCCACACACCATGGCGCCCGCCGATGGTGCTGATCGTTTCATGAAACAGATCGTCCGCCTCGTAGAAGCGGTTGGTATCGCCGGCCTCGGCCAGGACCGCCTGCTGCGCCAGGATCTGATCGAGCTGGGCGATATCGGAGGCGCGGGCTCCCGCCGCGGCCCGGCTGACGGTGAGGCATTCGAGGGCCTGACGGATGTCGTGCGCTTCGGGGATGGCGGCCGCCTTGATACGTGCGACAAAGGTGCCGGACTGCGGGAAGATATCGACGAGCCCGTCTTCCGCCAGCCTGATGAGCGCTTCCCGCACCGGGGTGCGGCTGACCGCAAACTGCGCGCACAACAGCTTGTCGTGCAGAGGCGTTCCCGGCGGCAGGCTGTTGCTCAGGATAGTTGCGTATAGATGACGGTAGATCGCGACGGCCGAGGTGACACGCGTCGGGCGCCGGGGATCTGCCGGGGGCTGTTCCATAAGGGCTTGGCTCGCCTCGCCTTGGACGTTTCTTGACATACTAATATATCAATTCCATTTTGTTGTCTTACAGCAAGGGTCTGTGAAAGCCCTTGAAAAATCCAGGGAGGGAGGGACAGGCCCATGGCCTTGCACCCAGACAGGCTGTTCCCCAGCGAGCCCACGACGCGCGCCATTGCGCGACGCCTCTACCAGTCCGTCGCGGGGCTGCCGATCCTCTCGCCGCACGGACATACCGATCCGCGCTGGTATGGCGAGAATGCAGCCTTCCCGGACCCTGCCACGCTTTTCGTCAAGCCTGACCACTATATCTTCCGCATGCTCTATTCCCAGGGCGTGCCGCTGGAAACGCTCGGCATTCCACGCCGCGACGGTGCGGCGGTGGAAACCGACGGACGCAAGATCTGGCGTACCTTCGCAGCCCATTTCCATCTCTTTCGCGGCACACCCACCCGGCTTTGGTTCGAGCACTCCCTGGAAGATCTGTTCGCCCTGACCGAACGGCTGACGGAGGCCAATGCCGATCGCTTTTATGACATCATCGCTGACCATCTGGCACGCCCGGAATTCCGTCCCCGCGCACTTTATCAACGTTTTAATATCGAAGTAATCGCGACGACGGATAACCCCTTGAGCGGGCTTGAGGATCACGCCTCCCTGGCGCGCTCAGGCTGGGATGGGCGTGTGATACCGACCTACCGGCCAGATTTCGTTGTCGATCCGGAGCGAGAGGGTTTCATTGAAAACGTCGCCAAACTCGCCGCGATGACCGGCGAGCCGCTGACCTGGGTGGGCTATCTCAATGCCCATCGTGCGAGGCGCGGCTTTTTCAAGTCCCTTGGTGCCACCGCAACGGATCATGGTCATGCGACGGCGCGCACCGCCGATCTCGGGCCTGCGGCTGCGGAAGCGCTGTTCGCGCTGGTACTGCGCGGCGCGGCGACAGCGGAGCAGGCGGAGCTGTTCCGCGCCCAGATGCTGACGGAAATGGCGCGCATGAGCTTGGACGACGGCCTGGTGATGCAGCTTCATCCCGGCTCGTTCCGTAACCACAACCCGCTCATTTTCCGGGATTTCGGCCCGGATATGGGGGCCGATATCCCGGCTCCGACCGACTACGTCCGTGCGCTCAAACCGCTTCTGGATAGCGTGGGGAATGACCCGCGCCTCACGCTCATTCTTTTCACGCTTGACGAGACAAGCTACGGGCGGGAGCTGGCGCCGCTCGCAGGCCATTACCCTTGCCTGCGGCTGGGGCCGCCCTGGTGGTTTTTCGACAGCCCCGAGGGCATGCGGCGCTTCCGGGAGTTCACCACGGAGACCGCCGGTTTTGCCAATACGGTCGGCTTCAATGATGACACGCGCGCCTATCTGTCGATCCCTGCGCGACATGACATGGCCCGGCGCGCTGATTGCGCCTATCTCGCGACACTTGTGGCCGGGCACAGGCTGGACGAGGATGAGGCGCAGCTCCTCGCCCGGGATCTTGCCTATGGCTTCGCGAAAAAGGCCTACAAGCTCTGAAAGAGGACTGGTCGCCTTGATCGGCCGACGGCCGCGCCGGCGATGGGCAGAGCGCGGTCACTGGCCTCGGTCGTCAATTCTATGCCATTTGGTAACGAGGGGGCAGGTATGAGTGAACCTCCGCGGCTAAATCCATTCCGTATTCGATGCGTTTTCCGGGATGGTGCCCCATTTGCGGCTAGTCATTTTGGAGCGGTATCGCAATAACATCGTAGTCCAGAGTCGCCTGGGTAACGAATAGAGCTAGAGCCAGGTGCTGGGCGGGCGAAAACCCTAGAGGTGATTGGACGTACCGTGAGCAGCAATTCCGGCTCAGACACTTGGAACCGTTCCAAACCACCCGCGCCGCCGGAGATATCGGCGGTACGAAAATCGACGCTGGGCTTATTCCTGTTTGTCGTCTGCGGCTTGGTCATCACCATGGTCCTCGCAGGCGAGAACACGCCATCCATCGGTACGGCCGCCTACTTTATCAATGGTCAGGTCATCTCCGTCGGGCCGCGCTCCCTCGACCTCGCGAAGCCGGTATTTGTGCGCGGTGCGACACCGGTCTGCTCGTCCGAGCAGGCGCTCGAAAATTACAGCGCCGGCAACCCCGGCGACTGTACGGTCGTGAGCAGCGACAATGCTGCGGGCATCTTCGGTATCCAGACAGACGGCATGCGGGAGCCGTCATTTCAGATGCAGCTGAACACCCCGAGCGGTCCGGTGCGGGGATGGGTCGACTATAAGAATCTGCACAACTGACGTTCCGGGGCGTGGCACATAAAAAACCGCACCGGAACGCCGGTGCGGTTTTTTCCTGCCTGGAGCCCGATGATTTCAGGTTGATCCAACCTGAAATCATCGGGCTCGGGAACGATAGCCAGCGGCGTCTTACTTCGCTGCGGTCGGCCCAAGCATGTCCTCCGGCCGCACCCAGGCATCGAACTGCTCTTCGGTCAGGAAGCCGAGGGCGAGTGCCGCTGTCCTTCAGGCTCGTATTCTCGCGATGCGCCTTGAGCGCGATCTGCGCCGACTTCTCATAGCCGATATGGCGGTTCAGCGCCGTCACCAGCATCAGCGAGCTTTCGAGGTTGTGCTTGAGGCGCGTCGATAATTCGGCTCGATGCCCTGCGCGCAATGCGTCTCGAAGGCGAGCATCGACTGTCGCTCATGCAAGGTGACCGATTCCAGCAGGTTGTGCAGCATGACCGGCTTGTAGACGTTGAGCTGGAAATTGCCCTGGCTCGCGGCGAAACGCGACCGCCGCGTCATTGCCATAGACCTGCACGGCGACCATCGTCATGGATTCGCACTGCGTCGGGTTGATCTTGCCCGGCATGATCGAGGAGCCGGGCTCGTTCTCCGGAATGTGGATTTCGGCGAGGCCGGCGCGCGGGCCGCAGGCATGCCAGCGCACATCGTTGGCGATCTTCATCAGCGCGCCGGCGAGCGTGCGCAGCGTGCCGCTCGCATTGGCGATCGCGTCATGCGCCGAGAGGGCGGCGAATTTGTTCGGCGCCGAGACGAAGGGGTGGCCGGTCAGCGGCGGCGATGTGGCGGGCGGCCGTTGTCGCCGAACTTCGGATGGGCATTGAGGCCGGTGCCGACCGCGGTGCCGCCGATCGCGAGTTCGTAGCAGCCAGGGCAGACCGAGCCTTCGATGGCGCGGGCGGCTTCGTCGAGCTGCGCCACCCAGCCGCCGAAATCGCCTGCCCGAGCGTGATCGGCGTCGCATCCTGCAGATGGGTGCGCCCGATCATGATGACATCGGCGAAGTCGCTTCGCCTTGGCGTCCAGCGTGTCGCGCAGCACCTCGATCGCCGGCAGCAGCCTGCCGGCGATCTCCTCGACCGCCGCGATATACATGGCGGTCGGGAAGGTATCGTTCGAGGACTGGCCCCGGTTGACGTCGTCATTCGGGTTGATCGGCGTCTTGGAGCCGAGCACGCCGCCGGCGATCTGGATCGCGCGATTGGCGATCACCTCGTTGGCGTTCATGTTGCTCTGCGTGCCGGAGCCGGTCTGGAAGACGACGAGGGGGAATTCATCGTCCCACTTGCCCTCGATGACCTCCTCGGCGGCCTGGACGATGAGTGCGACCTTCTCGCGCGGCAGCTCGCCCAGCTCGCCGTTGGCCAGGGCCGCGCGACTTCTTGAGAATGCCGAGCGCGCGGATCACGGGGCGCGTCCATTTGAAGGTCGCCCGGCCGATGGGAAAGTTGTGGATCGAGCGCTCGGTCTGCGCGCCCCAAAGGCGGTCGGCGGGCACGGGCACATCGCCCAGCGCATCGTGTTCGATCCGGACATCCGTCGCCGCATTGGTCTCGGTCATGGTCGGCTCCTTCGCATGTGCTGCCCGGTGCGGAGCGGGCTTCGTATCGCTCGTGTTATACAGGGGTTTCGTGTTCGGCTAAGGCGTGGCGCAGGATGCCGGCATGGCGGCGCGAGCAGGGCCTCGGCCTCCGCATGCCGAGGCCGCGGAGGATCATGAGGCTGGCGGTCTTGATGCTGCCGTCCGCGCGCGGTGCAGGGCCGCTGCCGCCTCGGCCGGCGCTGCAGCCGGCAATTCAGCCACCATGCGCTGCGGCGCGGGCCAGCAGCTTGGCATTGGTCGGCCGCATCTCGATCATGTGTCCGTCATGGATGCGGCCGAGGCGGACCATGATCATCGGTCGAGAGCAGGGTGAGCGCCGCCTTCTGCGCGGTGCCCGCCTTCATGCGGGTGGAGCCGGCGATGGCCTCGGCGCCGGTTTCGATCAGGACCGCGGTGCTCGGCGGCGGCGAGCAGCGGCGCGCCGGGGCTGTTGGCGATGCCGATCGTGAGCGCGCCGCGGCCGCGCGCGGCGCGGATCGCCGCGACGGCAAAGGGGGTGGCGCCGCTGGCGGCGAGCGCGATGAGCACATCGGCGGGGCCGGCGCCGAGCGCTGCGATTTCGGCTAGGGCGGCAGCGGCATTGTCCTCGGCCCCCTCCGCGGCGCGCAGCAGGCTTGCCGTGACCCCCGGCGATCAGGAGGCGCGATCCGCTCCTGCGGGCCAATCGAAGGTCGGTGGCAATTCGGCGGCATCGAGTGCGGCGAGCCGGCCGGAGGTCCCGGCGCCGGCATAGATCAGCCGGCCTGTCCTCGCGGCCAGCCGCGACGGCGGCGGCATCGGCGGCCGCGGCCAAGCGCCGGCAGGGCCGGGCGCAGCGCGGCGACGGCCGCCATCTGGCCTTCCCACAGGGCGTCCAGCGCCTGCACGGCTGTCCCACTGGTCGAGATCGCGATAGCGGGCACTGACGCTCTCGGTCTGCGGCAAGGATGATGCAGCTGTCATGGCTCCGCTTGACGACAGGTTGGGCGCTGCGTCAAGGCGGTCGCCTCCGCCGGCGCCTATGGTGCAAGTGCGAAAGCCGGGTTCTAGCCAATTCGGCGCGGTCGCGTATGCTATGGCGCTCGCCTGAAAAGGAGCCCTAACATATGGTCGCACGCATTATAACCGTCGATCCTTTCGACTATCGTGGTCTTCGGCGGCTCGGGGGACCTCTCCCGCCGCAAGCTTCTGCCCGCGCTCTATCAGCGCGATCGCAGCGGTCAACTGCCGGTCGAGGCGCGCATCATCGGCACCTCCCGCCGCAAGGTCACGGACGAGGAATTCCAGAACGGTCGCGCGTGAGGCCATCGAGAGCTTCGTGCCGAAGGCGCGATATCGACGAGGACGTCCTCGAGCGCTTCGTCGCCCGCGTCGGCTATGTCTCGATGGACGCAACCGGGCTCCGACGGCTGGGGTGATCCTCGCCCGCCGCCTGAGCGAGCATCCGTGACCGCATCCGCGTTTTCTATCTCTCGACCGCGCCCGACATCTTCGGCCCGATCTGCGAGCAGATCAACGCCCATGGCCTGGTCACCGCGCAGAGCCGCGTCGTCATCGAGAAGCCGCTCGGCAAGGATCTCGAATCCGCCCAGGAGCTCAATGCCGCGGTCGGCAAGATCTTCCCGGAATCGAGCATCTACCGCATCGACCATTATCTCGGCAAAGAGACGGTGCAGAACCTCATGGCTCTGCGCTTCGCCAATTCCCTGTTCGAGCCGGTCTGGAATTCCCGATACATCGACCATGTCCAGATCACGGTCGCCGAGGAAGTCGGGCTTGAGAGCCGCGCCGGCTACTACGATACCGCCGGCGCCATGCGGGACATGATCCAGAACCATATCCTGCAGCTGCTCTGCCTGACCGCGATGGAGATGCCGACCTCGCTCGACGCCGACCGCGTGCGCGACGAGAAGCTCAAGGTGCTGAACTCGCTGGAGCCGTTGACCCAGGCCCAGGTCGCTCAGAATACCGTGCGCGGCCAATATACGGCGGGTGCTTCCCTCAATGGGCCGGTGCGCGGCTATCTGGAGGAACTCGGCCACCCGACGAGCATGACCGAGACCTTCGTGGCGCTGAAGGCCGAGGTCGGCAACTGGCGCTGGGCGGGCGTGCCCTTCTACCTGCGCACCGGCAAGCGTCTGCCCACCCGCGTCTCCGAGATCGTCGTCCAGTTCCGCCCCATTCCGCATACGGTCTTCGAGGAAACGGCGGGCCAGCTCAAGGCCAACCGCCTCGTCATCCGCGTGCAGCCGGATGAGGGCGTGAAGCTTTGGCTGATGATCAAGGACCCGGGCCCGGGCGGCATGCGCCTGCAATATGTCCCGCTCGACATGACCTTTGCCAAGGCCTTCTCCGTCCGCAATCCGGATGCCTATGAGCGGCTGATCATGGACGTGGTGCGCGGCAACCAGACACTCTTCATGCGCGGGGATGAGGTTGAGGCCGCCTGGCGCTGGGTTGACCCGATCATGGATGCCTGGATGGCGTCGGGACGAGTTCCCGAAGCCCTATCGCGCGGGCACCTGGGGCCCCTCGGCCTCGGTCGCACTCCTCGAGCGCGACGGCCGCACCTGGCACGAAGAGTAGGCACCGGCCTGCCGGTTGTGAGCAAAACCCCCGCCCTGGACAGAGGCGGGGGTTTTTTGTATCGGACGGCGAAGGGTAGGATCTGCCGGGTGGCAAGATCAACGATGACCGTGTCGTCGGCGGTCTTCGCCGTCTCCCCGTCGCTGGCCGGATGGTATGCGATGCGCAGCTGCTCCGACGTCACCACGATGCGGAGATAGCCGTAATCCCGAGATCAACGGCCTTTTGCCAGGCGGCGGCGGTTCGCCGCGACCTTGCCTGCATAGAGGCGTGTGACCTTGGCCGCCCCGGTCGGCATCATGCCCCGCAGCAGGGCGCGCATCATGATGCCTTGCGCCTGTGCGGCGGCGGCCAGCTTTTCCGTCACCATGCGGGAGGCTTCGGCGGGCGCCCCGCGCCCGCCGCGGCCAAGCTTCGCGAGGCGGAGCCCGATGACGATCGGCGTATCGCGGATGAGGCTCAACCCGGCCAGGGCCGACCCGTAACTGCGTTTGCGGCGCGCCATAAAAATCTCCCCTCCCGGTTATCCGGAAGGGGAGATGGGTACGCTCGGTCCTGAAAACGAGGGGAGGCGATTAAGCGCGGCCGGGCTCAGGCCTTCGCCATTGCCTTTTGCAGATTCTCGTCGATCTTCGAGAGGAAGTCCTGCGTCGTGAGGAAGGGCTGGTCCTTCGAGATCAGGATCGCGAGGTCCTTCGTCATGAAGCCGCTCTCGACCGTCTCGACGCAGACCCTTCTCCAGCGTCTCGGCGAAGGCCGTGACATCGGGCGTATTGTCGAAGCGGCCGCGATAGATCAGGCCGCGCGTCCAGGCGAAGATGCTGGCGATCGGGTTGGTGCTGGTCGGGCGGCCCTTCTGATGCTCGCGGTAGTGGCGGGTCACCGTGCCGTGCGCCGCCTCGCTCTCGACCACCGTGCCGTCGGGGTCGAGCAGCACCGAGGTCATCAGGCCGAGCGAGCCGAAGCCCTGGGCCACGATGTCGCTCTCCACGTCGCCGTCATAGTTCTTGCAGGCCCAGACATAGCCGCCGTTCCACTTCAGCGCGCTGGCGACCATGTCGTCGATCAGCCGGTGCTCGTAGGTGAGGCCCAGCTTGTCGAACTCGGCCTTGAACTCGCGGTCGAAGATCTCCTGGAAGGTGTCCTTGAACATGCCGTCATAGGCCTTCAGGATCGTGTTCTTCGTCGAGAGATAGACCGGATATTTGCGGGCGAGGCCGTAGTTGAAGCTGGCGCGGGCGAAGCCCTCGATCGAGGCGAGGGTGTTGTGGATGCCGAGCGCGACGCCGGGACCCTTGAAGTCGTGGACTTCGAGTTCGATCGGCGCGCTGCCGTCGGCCGGCACATAATTCAGAGTCACGCGGCCGGGGCCGGGAATCTTGGTCTCGGCAGCGCGGTAGATGTCGCCATAGGCATGGCGGCCGATGACGATCGGCTCATTCCAGTGCGGGACCAGGCGGGGCACGTTCTTGCAGATGATGGGCTCGCGGAAGATCGTGCCGTCGAGGATGTTGCGGATGGTGCCGTTCGGGCTGCGCCACATCTTCTTGAGCTTGAATTCGTCGACGCGCGCTTCATCCGGCGTGATGGTCGCGCATTTCACGCCGACGCCATATTGCTTGATGGCGTTGGCCGCATCGACCGTGACCTGATCGTCGGTCTGGTCGCGATATTCGATGCCGAGATCGTAGTATTTCAGGTCGATGTCGAGGTAGGGGAGGATGAGCTTCTCCTTGATGAAGCCCCAGATGATCCGGGTCATCTCGTCGCCATCGAGTTCGACAACGGGGGTCTTCACCGGGATTTTTGCCATGTCTGTCCTCGCCTAATGCATTGGGAGTGAATGCGGGCGAAACTCGCACCAAGCCCGGTCCGCGGGCAACCCCGTGTACGTCTCCTGGGCGCCACGACACATGGGGACCGCATGGCTCTGAACGTGCTTCCGGGCACGGTGACGGTAAGCGCAAGCGGCATTGAAGCGACGGCGCTCCGGGAAAGCGCCAGCCTGCACAGAGGCGGTCCCGCCGGGCATGCGCCCGGATGAGAGGACCGCCGGCAACGCGGAGGATCACACCATGAGCGGAAATCGTGGCGTCGTTTACCTCGGCCCCAAGCATGTCGAGGTGCAGGACATTCCTGACCCGAAACTGGAGGCGCCGGACGGGCGCCGCATCGAACACGCGGCCATCCTCAAGATCGTTGCCACCAATATCTGCGGCTCGGACCAGCACATGGTCCGCGGCCGCACCACGGCGCCAGCCGGCCTTGTCCTCGGCCATGAGATCACCGGGGAGATCGTCGAGACCGGGCGGGATGTGGAGATGGTCGCCAAGGGCGATCTGGTGTCGGTGCCCTTCAACGTCGCCTGCGGCCGCTGCCGCACCTGCCGCGCGCGGCGACACCGGCGTCTGCCTCACCGTCAATCCGAGGCGCGGCCCGGCGGCGCCTATGGCTATGTCGATATGGGCGGCTGGATCGGCGGGCAGGCCCGCTACGTCATGGTGCCCTTATGCCGACTTCAACCTGATGAAGTTTCCGGACAAGGCGCGGGCCATGGCCAAGATCCGTGACCTGACCATGCTGACCGATATCTTCCCGACCGGCTTCCATGGCGCGGTCACCGCCAAGGTCGGCGTCGGCTCGACGGTCTATGTCGCGGGCGCCGGCCCGGTCGGCATGGCGGCGGCCGCCTCGGCCCGGCTGCTGGGCGCGGCGGTGACGATGATCGGCGATTTCAATGCCGACCGTCTGGCGCATGCCGAAGAAGATGGGGTTCGAACCCATCGATCTCTCGCAAGCACGACCGGCTGGGCGAGATGATCGCCGAGGTCGTGGGCATGCCGGAGGTCGATTCCGCGATCGACGCGGTCGGGTTCGAAGCGCGCGGCCATGCGGGCGGCGAGCAGCCGGCGATCGTGCTCAACCAGATGATGGATATCACGCGCGCCGCCGGCGATATCGGCATTCCCGGTCTCTACGTGACGGATGATCCTGGAGCGGACGGACGCGGCTGCCAAGGTCGGCAGCCTTTCCCTGCGATTTCGGCAAGGGCTGGTCGAAGTCGCATACGCTGCATACGGGGCAGACGCCGGTGCTGCGCTACAGCCGCGCTCTGATGCAGGCCATTCTCCATGGCCGGGTGAACATCGCCGACATCGTCAATGCGACGGTGATCGGCCTGGAGGATGCGCCGCAGGGCTACGACAGCCTTCGACACCGGAGCGGCCCGGAAATTCGTCATCGACCCGCATGGGATGATCGCCAAGGCGGCCTGAGAGGCCGGATCGTCGTTCCCGGCTTGTCCCGGGGACCTACCGGTGGTGGCGCCCTGCCGGGTGGATGCGCGGGTCCGGGCCCGCGCATGACGCTCCTTCGGGTAAGGTGACTACACCACCCCTGGCGTGAAGGCATCGAACACCATGATGGTATAGGTATCCTTGATCCCCGGCACCTGGTGCAGCCGCTCGTTGACGAAGAGCCCCGGATCTTCGCCGTGCTCCAGCCGGAACTGGACCAGAAGATCGTAGTGCCCCGAGGTCGAATAGATCTGGGAGGCGTTCTCGAACTCATCCGCCAGCTGGGCGGCGACCTATAGGCTTGGCCGAGGTCGCATTTGATCTGCACGAAGATCGAGTTCATCGGCGCACTTCCAATCGTTTGGGTGCAAAGGGGCGGGGTGGGCCCATCTGGGACAGCAGGCCTCCTGCCATGATCAGCACCGCGCCGGAAAGGGCCACGACTCCTGGCGTATGGCCGAACATGAAGAGGTCAAGCAGCATCGCCCAGATCATGCCGCCATATTGCCAGGGCGCGAGCTGCGAAATCGGTCTCATGCGGATTGCGGTCGCGATCGCTGATCAGGCCGCCGGTCTGGGCGACGGTTGCAAGCCAGAATGAGGGTGCAGGCGCGAGAGTGGCACTGACCTCCAGACGAAGGGCATGAAGCCGCCGAGCAGGATGAGCCCGACGAAGGCCGCCTGGCCGATGACATCGCTCGTCATCGTGCTCTCCCGCAACTGGCGCAGCAGCATCTGTTGTATGGCGTAGAGGATGGCGGATGCCGAAGGCGGCGGCGGCACCGATCAGATGTCCCGCTTCATGGCGCACTCCCGGAACCCGGATGAAGGATGACGAGAACCCCGGCAAAGCCGAGCGCCACCGCACACCAGCGGATGGGCGGAACCCGTTCGCGGAGGATGATCGCCGCCAGGACCGTGACAAGCAGCGGGCGTCGTGTAGCTGAAGGCGGTTGCGGTGGTGACGGGAGAAGGCCATAGCCGACCATGGCAAGCACGGCCGAACTGACCAGGGCAGTCGCCGCGGCCCTTTGCTTCCAGGCCTCGGGCGGTGCTCAGCAGCCGGGCGAGCGCGGGAGGCCGCCGGCCGAGCAGCGGCAAGGCGAGAGGCCGGCGAGCACCAGGAGCGAGCGCAACACGAACAGCTGCATGGCATCGAACTGCCAGCGTCTGATGAGCTCCTTGGTGATGGCATAGCCGAGCGAGTAGAGCAGCGACGAGGTCGCCACCATGCAGATGGCGAGGCCAGGCCCGGGGCGAAGATGCGCCCGCAAGTGTCGAGGCGCATCTCAGGAGTTTACGCCGCGGCGGCGGCGCCTTCTGTATCGTTCTTGGGGGTCGGTGGCCGCACCCGACTTTATGGATGTGCCGGGCGATCGGCGTCCAGCACCTGGAACTCCGCTCCCGAACTCGGATGGGTGATGATTTCGTTCTGTGCCGGCACGCGCCCGGCCAGAGTGAAGATGAGCCCGCCCACCGTATCGATGGAGGATGCCCGTTCCTCCGGCGTCAGCACCGGCCCCACCTTTTCCTCGAATTCCTCGATCGGCAGGCGCGCCGCGATATCGAGCGTACCGTCAGGCCGCTCGGTCATCAGCGGCCTCGACATCGTCGTGCTCGTCATCGATATCGCCGACGATCGTCTCGACCAGATCCTCGATGGTGATGAGGCCGTCGACGCCGCCATATTCGTCAATGACCAGCGCCATATGGACGCGCGCTTGCCGCATCTGCACGAGAAGATCGAGCACCGGCACCTGGGGGGCCACCATCAGCGGGCTGCGCACCAGCTTTTCGAGCGAGAATTCCTCCGGCCGGCCGAGATAGGCGAAGACGTCCTTGATATGGACCATGCCGACGATGTCATCGAGCTCGGTCGCGGTAGATCGGCAGGCGCGAATGCTGTTCTTCGCGCAGGCGCTGCAGGGTCTCGTCCAGGGTGAGGTCAACGCGGAGCGCCACGATATCGGCGCGCGGGATCATGACGTCATTCGCGATCGTGCCGCGGAGCCGCAGGATATTGGCGATGAGCGCCCGCTCTTGCCGGTCCAGCTCCGGCAGTGCCTCGCCCTGGTTCTGGGGCGTGGCGCCCGCTTCCTCCACCAGTTCTGCGATGGACTGGCGCAGCGTCTGCTCCGAGTCCGCGCCGGCCAAGAATGGAGAGGATGCGGCTGAAGAAGGATGGTTCGATGCGCGCTCATCGCCCGGCCCTCCAGGGATTGGGGACACGAAGCCGGCTGAGGATGCGGCTCTCCACCATCTCCATGCGGCGGGCGTCGCCGGGGTGATGATGGTCCTCGCCGTCGAGATGAAGCACGCCATGGACAAGCAGATGGGCGAGGTGCTGGGCAAGCGTCTTGCTCTCGGCCGAGGCCTCGCGGCGCATGACGCCGAGCGCCAGAACGAGTCTCGCCACCGGCGCCGAAGCCGGCGGGCTCGAATGTCAGCACATTGGTCGGCTTGTTGCGTCCGCGATGGCGCGCATTCAGCTGCCGCACCGTCCGGTCGTCGGTCAGGACGACGGTATCGACCACCACATCGGGCACGGTGGTCCGGGCGACCCGGATGGAACGGGAGAACCCGCTCTTCCAGGCGTGGCACGAACCGACGCCAACCAGGATCTTCGACGATGATGACCGGGTCGGCGGCGGGTGCCGTGTAACTACTTCGAGGTTCCACTTTCACTCTCGCGGGGCCGGTGGCGCCGCGCATCCCGCGCGACGTCCCGTTCGGCCGTTGCTCGCTGGTCATAGGCTTCGACGATGCGTGCGACCAGCGGATGACGCACGACATCCTGTTGTCCGAAGCGGGTGACGCCGATGCCCTGCACGCCTTCGAGCGTCGCCAGCGCATCGGCGAGGCCGGAACTGACGCCGGGGGGCAGATCGACCTGGCGTCGGGTCCCCGGTGATCACCATTCGGGTTCCTTCGCCCATGCGGGTGAGGAACATCTTCATTTGCATCGCCGTCGTATTCTGCGCCTCATCCAGAATGGCGAAGGCATGAGAAAGCGTGCGTCCGCGCATGAAGGCGAGCGGTGCCACTTCGATCTCGCCGGCGGCCATACGGCGTATCACCTGTTCTCCCGGCATCATGTCATGGAGCGCATCATAGAGCGGACGGAGATAGGGATCGACCTTCTCTTTCATGTCGCCCGGTAGAAAGCCCAGCCGCTCGCCTGCTTCAACCGCCGGGCGCGAGAGGATGATGCGGTCAACCTGCCCGGTCTGCAGCATGGCAACCGCCTGGCGCGACGGCAAGATAGGTCTTGCCGGTGCCGGCCGGACCGATGCCGAAGACCATTTCGTTGCGCGCCAGCATCTCCATATAGCCGGCCTGGGCCGGGCTGCGCGGCTGGATGGCGCCGCTTGCGGGTGCGGATGGCCGGCAGATCGGCGAGCGGCAGCCGCGGCTCGGCCCCGCGCAGGTTCAGCTTGATCGCCGCGTCGACATCGCCGCTGGAGAGCGTGATGGCCGCGCTCCAGCCGGTGGTAGAGGCCATGAGCGTTGTCTGCGCGATTTCGATCGCGGCGGGCTCGCCGCTGATGGCGATGCGATTGCCGCGGCAGGCCAGCCGGACGCCCAGCGCCTGCTCCAGCCGTGATCAGGTGCCGGTCATGGTCGCCCAGCAACTGCGATAACAAGGCGTTGTTCCCAAACTGCAAGGTCACCGCTCGCCCTGGGGCGGGCGTTGCGCCCGCAGTGCTCCAAGGATGCGGTGTTCGACCGTTCGGCAGCCGAGATCTGGGTCAAGCGCTGGTTCGCTCCTGTCTGAAAGCCGGGTGAGGAGGGTAGGCGGACAAGGGAGTTCGAAGAGCTGCTCTGAATCTTCACCGGTACGATCTCGCCGGTGCAGGGAGACCGGGCCGTCCATGTGCACGGCCTGGAGATAGGGGGAGCGCCCGGCGATCTGGCCCGGGATGGCGGCCGGGGCCGGTGACGAGCACGTCGATATCGAGGCCCGACGCGTGCGGGCGTTGAAATCATCCTGCTGCTGCGCGGATCAGCGCCTGGAGCTCCGCCAGCCGGCGGTCTTTCTCGGCTTCGGGCACCATGCCGTGGGCGCCGGCCGCCGGCGTGCCGGGCCGGGGCGAATATTTGAAGCTGAAGGCCTGGGCGAAGCCGACATCGCGGATCAGCTGCATCGTCGCCTCGAAATCCGCCGCGGTCTCGCCGGGATGGCCGACGATGAAATCCGACGAGAGGGCAAGATCGGGCCGCGCGGCGCGCAGCCGGTCGATCAGGCGGCGATAGTCGTCCGCGGTATGGCGGCGGTTCATGGCCGCGAGGATGCGGTCGGAGCCGGACTGCACCGGCAGGTGCAGGAAGGGCATCAGCGCCGGCACCTCGCGCGTGGGCGGCGATCAGATCGTCATCCATGTCGCGCGGATGGGAGGTCATGTAGCGGATGCGCAGCAGGCCCGGGATTTCGGCAAGCGCGCGGACAAGGCGCCCAAGCCCCCAATCGCGCCCGTCCGGTCCCGCGCCGTGATAGGCATTCACATTCTGGCCGAGCAGCGTGATCTCCCGCGCGCCACGGGCGACCAGGCGGCGCGCTTCCGCAATCACGGCGGCGACGGGACGGCTCGCTTCCGCGCCGCGGGTATAGGGCACGACGCAGAAGGAGCAGAACTTGTCACAGCCCTCCTGCACGGTGAGGAAGGCGGTGACGGCCTGATCCTGGCCCGCCGGGGCTTCGGGCAGGAAGTCGAATTTCTGCTCGACCGGGAAATCGGTCTCGATCACCGGGCCTGCGGCGCGATGCGCGCGCGCGACCATTTCGGGCAGGCGGTGATAGGTCTGCGGCCCGAGCACGATATCGACGAAGGGAGCGCGCTCGGTGATCTCGGCGCCTTCCGCCTGCGCGACGCAGCCGGCCACCGCCAGGATGGTCTGCTTGCCTTCGGCGGCCCGCTGCTTCCTTGATAACGCGCAGCCGGCCGAGTTCGGAGAAGACCTTCTCGGTCGCGCGCTCGCGGATATGGCAGGTATTGAGGATCACCATATCGGCGTCAGCCGGGCTCTCGGCCGGGCCGTAACCCAGCGGCGCCAGCACATCCGCCATCTTGCCGCTGTCATAGACATTCATCTGGCAGCCCCAGGTGATCACATGCAGACGGCGCAGCGGTTTCTGGTCAGCAGTCGGGGCGGCCGGTGGAGGTCGTCGGGTCGGGCGGAATTCCGAAAGGCTCATAGGGCGAGAGGTCCTGTCCAGCCCCGGATGTGGCGCAACTGGGCGTCGGACCAATCGCGTTCCGCGTTTTCAGGGTCAAGCGCAATGAGGCTCGATCGACTCCTATTCCTCCTATGCAGCTTCGCAGAGAGCGGGGGGAGGGTGTCAAGCCTCACATGATGACAAGATGGCGCATGCGCGGCTGTGACGGGCCGCCCGGCCCTGTCACCTCGCCGACTCTTCACCTAGAATCACCGCATGGTTCATCTCGTTAAACTTTCGCGTCGGCATTCGCGATGTCGAGCATCTGCAGCGAGGTGCAACAGGAGCGCCAGGCCGCCAATCCGCCGCTCCGCCACCGCACGCGCCAGAGGCCCAGGCGCGCGGCGGAGATCATCGACGGCGGCTCGATCTTCTGGGTCATCGGCGGGCATGGTGCAGTGCCGCCAGCGGATTCTGGGCATTGAAGCGGACCATTACGAGGATGGCAGCGCGGCAACGGCGCTGGTGCTCGATTCTGTGCTGGTTCGCGTCGAGCCTCGCCCGTTCAGGCCGTTCCAGGGATGGCGATATCTCTCCAGGGAGGAGGCGCCGCCTGACCTCGACGGGCCTGGGCGCGAGGACGCGGACATGCCCATAGGCCTCGACTCGCCCTTCGTGAACTCTGCCTGCTCTGAAATAGGAATGATTTAAGGGCAGAACTTCTGTCAAAATCTCTTGAGTTATTACGAAATTGTAGGCCTTAACCCTGCACCAGGGAGTCATCCTCCGCGGTAGAGCCGAACCAGATCGCCTGTCCCACACTTTAACAGGAATGTTATTAATGCGTATCCTTACCCCCGCCCTCGCCCTCGTTCTGGGTCTAGCCTTGGCTCCCGTGGCTGCCCTGGCCCAGGCCTCGAACGTCTCCGTTCCGCCGCCGAACCCGAAGGCCTCCGTCACCAGCACGACTCCCGTGACCAGCGTTGGCGCGGGCGCCAACAAGTCCGTGCCGGTGGGCGGCCCGGGCGTCAACAAGCGCTCCGCATGCAAAGACCCATAAGCGCGCGCATCACAAGACCTATGGCAAGCATTACGACTATATCCGCGGCGGCACCAAGAAGGGCCCGTCGCGCCGACCCACGAGAAGCCCGTCAGCACCAACTGATCGCGCTCCGGAATGCCTTCGTCAGGGGGCATCCCGCGCAGGCTGCTGGAAAGCCCCGGGTTGCGGCCCGGGGCTTTTTTTGTCCGAGCGCGAGACGAGAGACGATTCACGATTTTGGGTCGAATCGACCAAAATCATCGGGCTCAGTAGTTGAACTGGTAGGTGACACCGACGCCGTTGCTGTTGCCGCCAACCTGCGTCTCCAGTTTCAGGCCCTTTGCGATGTCGATCTGCACCTGTGCGGCCGTGCTGCTTGACCCGCCGGTCGCGCCCTGGGCCGCGCCGACATAAACGCCAGGGGCGACATAGCGGCCCGGCCTGCAAGCGTGGGGGCGCTCTCGGTCCTACTCGCCGATGTGGTCGTGTTCGCGGTTGCGGCGCCCGTCGGATTGCCCATGCCGCTGCCGATGGAGAGCTCATCGAGCCCGAGCCCCTGGCGCACGCTGCCGAGGATGCCGCCTGCGCCACCGCCGGTATTGACCCCCGCGATCGAGGCAAGCGCCGTCGCGATTCGGGCGAGCTGGAAGGGGCTGAGCTGGGACGTGCTGGTATTGAACAGAAGTTGCGACAGCACCTCGTCCTGCGGCAGGATCGGGATGGAACTCAGCGTGATCTTGGGCGCGCTCGCATAGCCGGTGACCGCGAGGGTGGCAGGTGAATTGCCGCTGAGTCGTCGTCGCCTGGAAATCGATGGACGGGTCGGTGATCGAGCCGCCATCGAAGCCGACCTGGCCGTTGGTGAAATGCAGCGTCGCGGTCAGAAGGGAAAACTGTCCGCGGATCATATCAAAATGGCCGCTTGGCTTCAGGGCCGCCAGCGTGCCGCCGAGATGGAGCGTGGCCGCCGAGCTCGGCATCGAGCCCATGGCCGCGCACGAGGATGGCGCGCGGGGCGCTCAATGTGAGATCGAGCTTGATCGGAAGGGCGGGTGCGGGCGGCGGTTGCGGTTTTTCGCCAGGCCGGATGACCTGCAGCACGGCCACGCTCGGCGGCAGGGTGTTGGGCAGATTGATTTCGGCGCGATGGATCAGGATGGAGCCTGCGGCCGTCATGCCGGTCGACACCGCGCCTGAGACATGAATGCTCGCGTCGAAACGCGCGGTCAGCAGATCGCTTTGCACCGGGTCGGCATTCTTGGCGGTCACCGTCAGATCAAGCGGAACCGAAGGGGTGAAGGCGCCGACATGGCCGCTGACGGCAATATGACCGCTGCCGGCCTGGGCGGAGAAGCTTTCGATGACAAGCTGCTCGCCCTCCGCGCGGATCCGCGCTGCGATATCCGAAAGCGTCAGCCCCTGCTGGTAGTCCTGAAAGCGGCCGCCGGCGAGGGCCAAGGTGCCGGTGACCTGTGGCGCCTGTGGCCGCCCGCCTGCATGCAAAGCGAGATCGATATGCCCGGCGACCTGCCGGCCCGAGGCTTCCATGATCGGGTTGATGAGCGCGAGATCGAGCCGCCCGTTCAGGCCGAGATCGAGCGCGCCGGCCATGGTGAGCGGCGCGCTGCCGGAAACCGCCAGACGGCTGCCTTGGCCCGCGGCCAGCCGGATATCGAGCCGCGCTGAACGGCCGGCGAGATCGGCGCGGGCATCGATCGAGGCCGGAGGCAGGGACGCGGCCGGCCCGCTTGTCTCCCTGAGCCCGCTGCCGCGCAGCGTCACCGTGCCGGTGGGCGCCGCCATGGTGCCGGAGAGGCGGGCATCGGCGTCGATGCGGCCCGCCACCTGCAGGCCGGGGGCGAAGGGCTTGATAAGGGCCGGCGTCACGTCGCTCAACACCACATGCAGGTTGAGGCGGGGGCTGACATCGCCGGCCGCGTCAATTGTCGCCTGGCCGAGTGCCAGGCGCAGGCGGTCCACGCCCATGCGGCTGCCGAAATCGACCCGGGCGGGGGCGAGAAGGCGGAGTGTCTCGCCATGCCAGGCGGCGGTGAGCGCGGCCAGGGCCAGGCGCTGATGGGTGAGGTCGAGCGTCGCCCGCGTCTGCGCGCTGGCGGGCGCCCCCTGCAGGTCAGGCAGCCGGGCATCGAGTGTCAGGGCCAGCGCCGAGAGCGGGCCATCCGCTGTGACCGTCGCATCGCCGCGGATGCTGGCGGCATCGATGCCGCGCAGGCTTGCGCGCGCATTGATGGCGGGCGCCGTTGTCGGGTTGCGGACGTCTCCGGTGACATCGACCGCCGCCACGCGGTCGGCGCCGAAGGCGAGGGCGCGGCCCACGACCTCCAGATGCGCGGCGTTCCCAGGCGGCGCGTCGAGCTTGAGCGCGAGGCTGCCGGAAAGCGGCTGCGGCGATGAGAAAGCGGAAATCGGCCAGCCGCTTGAGGGTGATGGCAATGCTGCCGGTCGGCAGCGTGGCGCCGGCGGCGAGGGCGACCGAGCCCTGGCCGGACAGGCTCTTCCAGCTCATGCGGTCGATCGTGGCGGAGATCGCGCCATCGGCGCTGCGTGCCGCGTCGATGGCGATATCGGCGGGCGAGCCGGCCGGCTTGCCGGTCAGCGTAATCTGCGCCCGGGGGCTATCGGGCAATCCCGTTGCATCGACCTTGAGATCGATCGGGCCGGAGAGCTGCTCCACCGCATGGCCGCCTCCTGTCGTGCCGAGCGTGCCCTGCACCTCCGTCTGCACGGCGAGGTTCTTCAGGGTGCCGGCGGCATGGCCCGTCATCGTCGACCGCGCCGGTCGCCTGGGGGCGACATCGGCGAGGCGGCGAGCGCCAGCTGCCAGTCGAGCACGAGCTTTTGCGTGGCGGATGCAAATGCGCCGTGGCCCGCGAGGTCGATATCGGCACCATGAAGGGCGAGCTTGGAGAGGGTCAGGTCCTCGCCCGCCATGGCGGCGGCGAGATCGAGGTGCAGCTTGCCCCCCGTCAGCGCCATCGCCTGCGGCAAGGCGCGCGTGAGCGTGACATCGGCCGCGAGCGTCGCATCGGTCGTCAACGCCGTCGGCGCTGCGGCGGGCCATGCCGGTGATATGCGCTGTGCCGGCGAGGCTTTGGCCGTAGGGCGCGGCGAGCGGCGCGAGATCGGGCAGGTCGAGCGTGACTCGGGCTGCCATCTCCGGCTTGAGATGCCCGGAGAGCGCCAGATGCGCGAGCGGATGGTCGACGGTGAGGGTGACCGGCGTTGCCGGCGATCAAGCCGCGCCTCTGCCGTGACCATGACCGGTGTATCGCCGAGCAGGCTCGGCGGCAGGCCAGGTGCTGCAAGACCGGCGAGACTGGCCTTCAGCGACACGGCGCCAAGATTGCCCGCGACATCGGCGTCAGCGCCTGCAGCGCGACACCCTGCGCCGCCAGACCCTGCAGGCGGATATGGCCGCGGGCGGTGGGCGTGGCGAAAGGCCCGCTCGTATTCAGCGTCGATGTCGACGCCCTGCCAGGAGAGGCCGGGCGCCGGGCTCATCGCCGGGGCATGGGCGTCAATGGCAAGGGTCGCGGCCTCGCCCGGAATATCGACCGTGCCGGCCACGTGCGCGGTGAGGGCCCCGGCGGAGAGGGCGAGCGTCAGCGGCGCCGCGTTCTGCGGCCCATCGAGCCGTGGCTGCGAGATGCAGGGCGCCGAGATTGGTCAGGCCCGCGATCCGGGACAGCATTCCCTGTGCCGGCTCGTCGAGCGTGAGCATGGCGGAGAGCACATTGCCGTGAAGGGCGACATCGGCGCCATACCGGCCCGCGCCATCCAGGTCGGCCATCGCCAGATGGGCAGAGCCCTCATTCTCTCTGGTGACCTGGGCCCGGCCCATGATGCTGACGTCGATGGCGGTGGTCCCGGTAAAGGGTTTCGCAATCGCGACCTTCGGCAGGTTGAGGGCGTTCAGATAGATCTTGACCGGCAGCTTCGGGATGGAGGCCGAGACCGGTTGGTTCCAGGCAGGCGCGGGCTTGCGCCCTGGGCGCCGTCTCCTCTGGCCGCAGCACGGCTGATACTGTCCGCCCGCACCTCGTCTATGATCAGGCTGCCGTGGAGGAGCGGCGCCAGCCGCAGCTTGAGCGCGAGGCCGTCAAGCTGCGCCCAGCGGCCATCATGGTCCAGCAGCAGAAGATGCGCGACATGGAGATCGGTCGGCACGGTTCCGCTCAGGCCCTCGATGCGGAATGCGCCGCCGGCATGGTTATTGGCGACGTTCTCGACGAAGCGCTGGCCCGGCGCGGTGTTGAGCGCGCCGATCACGCCACCGATGAGGAGCGAGCACAAGCAGCACCAGCGCGCCGAGCGCGATACCGAGCCATTTGGCGATGCGGCCGAGCACCCTCATCAGAAGGCCTGTCCAATGCCGATATAGATCTGGAAATTGCCACTGTTGGGCACGGAGACAACGGGCACGGCGAAATCCACGCGGATGGGGCCGATGGGCGTATAGTAGCGCAACCCGATGCCGGTGCCGATCGCGACCTTGCCCTGAAACGGCGCGGAGGATGTATCGACCTGTCCGGCATCGACGAAGACTGCGGTTCCGAAGCTTTGCCCGATGCGCTGCCGGTACTCGATGGTCCCCGCGTCGATGGCCAGTCCACCGATCGGATTGCCATCGGGAAATTGCGGCCCGACCGACTGATAGGCATAGCCGCGGATGGTCCCGCTGCCACCGGCATAGAAACGCTGGTCGGGCGGCAGCTGGAAGGTCGTGGCACCCTGGACCGACCCCACCAGCCCGCGCAGCGCGATCACGCTGCGGCCACGGCCGGTCAGATCGATATAGGTCGAGGCCGAAAGCTGGAGGATCGTGAAGAAGGCGGAGGGGCTTGGACAGGACTCGGT
Source organism: uncultured Alphaproteobacteria bacterium (assembly GCA_963834475.1). Taxonomy (GTDB): domain Bacteria; phylum Pseudomonadota; class Alphaproteobacteria; order Acetobacterales; family Acetobacteraceae; genus Acidisoma. Next base: position 33,386 of record CAWIBZ010000008.1, read on the forward strand.
CGGCGTGATGCTGGCGGTAGCGCGGATGCCCCTGCGTCGGATCGAAGAGCGAGTTCGTGCTGTCATATTTCAGCGTCAGCGGCAGCTGGACGAGGTCGTAATGATTGGTCACGCCTTCCTGCTCGACATTGCTCGGTCGTGCCCGAGAGGCCGACCGACAGGCGCCAGTTCCGGTCGAGCGTGCGGGTGAGGGTGGTGCCCGCCGTCTCAGCCGGTCTGGTTATAGGCCGTGAAATCCTGCCTGAAGGCGCCGATATTGAAGCTCAGGCTGCTGGTCGCGCTGTAGAAGGCCGGCAAGCGTATAGGTCGCGCCGATATCGTAGCCGAGGCCGTCGACTGCTTGATCCGCCCAGGCCGGTTGCGTCTGCACTCAGCGTGAGCGTCTCGCCATTGCCGAAAAGGTTATGATGGGTCCAGCTGGCGCCGAGGAGACCGCCGGTATCGGTCGCATAGCCTGCGGTGAAGCTGACCGTGCGCGGCGGTCCTTCGCTGCACCACGAAGGTGACCGGCAGGCGGCCATCCGGCCCGAGCGCCTGGGTCGCCGGGATCGCCTGGACCGAGGAGAAGACGCCGAGCCCGGCAAGATTCTGCCGCGCCGTCTCGATCTTGTTCGGCATTGTAGAGTCTGGCCGGGCTTGAGCGTCAGTTCCCGCCGCACAAAGCGCTCGATGACAGTTCTTCAGGCCTTGCGATATTGATGGCGCCGATATCGACGCGTGGGCCGGCGGTGACCGTATAGGTCACGTCGATCGTGTGGGCGCCGGGTTCTCGAAGGCGGCCGGCGTGCTCGACCTTGGCGAAGGCATAGCCCTCGTCGAGCAAGCTCGGTCTGCAGGCGCGGCGCCGGCGGCGATCACATCGGCTGCCCGCGCCGGATCGCCGCTGTGCAGCTGGAAGGCGGCCATGGCGCTGGCCGGGCACGTCTGCCCTTCATCGCGACCTTGCCGAGATGGAAGAGCGGTCCCGCGCGTCAGCGTGACCATGATCGGGATGGGCGTCGCGCCGGCATAGGCGGCGATGGCTGCGGCAGGTCGGGATCGTCGAGGGATTTGCCGTCGATCGTGATGGTGACCTTGCCGTCATAATAGCCCGCGCTGTTCAGCACGGTCTGCAAGCCGGTGCTGGTCGCCGCGCGCGCGCAGCACGAGCGCGAAAGGGCCGGCCGGCGCCTTCGGTCCGCAGCGCGGCGAGGTTGGATGTCTGGCCGCCGCCAGCTTGTCGATCGCCGCGTCGCCGGTGTTGGCGAAGGTGACGGAATAGGGCTGAGGGTCGGCCGCGCGTGTCGGGGTCGCGAGCGAGAGCCCGAGAACTGCGGCTGAGAGCCCAGACCGCTGGAGGCACGGATGGCCAACGCCGGGTTCGTGGATGTAGGCGCAGACTCGAGCCCTCCCTCACCTGGCTCTCTCTTAACCCTGGCCAACCTCGCTGGCCGATGGTTATGGTCGAGGCGAACGGGCCGGGGTTAGAGGCGGCATCGGCAGAGGGCTGGGGTCAAGCTCCCGTGAGCGTGGCGGCTCGGACCCCGCGAGGATCAGGCAGCGAAAAAGGGCCGGTCGCCCGGCCCTTTCCTCGTCAGTCCTGACAGCAGCCGCGCGGTCAGGCGGCCTGGACGGTCAGGCCGCTTGGCTTGGGCGTCTGACGTCAAAACCTTCTGCGTGTCCTGGACCGACGCCGATCTCGATCCGGCGCGGCTTGAGGGCCTCGGGCACGATGCGCTTGAGGCCGATATGCAGGAGGCCGTTATCGAGGCTGGCATCCTCGACCACGATGTGATCGGCGAGCGCGAAGCGGCGCTCGAAGGAGCGGCCGGCGATGCCGCGATAGAGGGTCGCGACCTTCTCCTCCGGCGCCTGATGGACGCGGCCGGAGACGACAAGGGTGTTGTCGCGCACCGTGACGTCGAGATCCTCCGGCGCGAAGCCGGCAACGGCGACGTCACGCGATAGCTGTCTTCACCCGTCTTTTCGATATTGTAGGGCGGGAAGGTGTTGGCGGCCGCTTCCTGAAGACCTTCCACCATCTGGGCAAGGCGGTCGAAGCCGATGGCGGTACGGAAAAGGGGCGTAAAGTCGCGAGTCATCGAAAACCTCCTGTTAAAAGCAAGGTCATCGATCCGAGGACCGCCCGATCTGGGCCGGTCCTGAAGACGCCATCGGGGCCCCGATGGGCACCCCGATGCGCCAAGAAATAGAAAAGGCCGCTTCCGGTTCAAGAAGCGGCCTTCATTCGTATCAGCGTGGAAATTTCAGACGGCGGCGATCAGCCCTTGCGGACGCCGATGCTGGCGAACTTCTTGTTGAACTTCGCGATCTGGCCGCCGGTGTCGATGATGCGCTGCTGGCCGGTCCAGGCCGGGTGCGACTTCGGATCGATATCGAGCCGCAGCGTATCACCCGCCTTGACCGTGCAGGAGCGGGTCTTGAACTCCGTTCCGTCGGTCATGACGATGTTGATCTCGTGGTAGTCGGGGTGAATATTGGCCTTCATGGTTTCCGTTCCTGTCGGCGCCGCCGATGCGACCGGCAGCGCGGAAAGCGCGCCCTATAGACGCAGCCGGGCTTTATGGCAACCGACGGATGCGCCGTCCGGCCCTCCGCGTACCAGCCCCGCGCCGGCGGGCAGGCGCGCCGCGCCCGCCGGCCGGCTGCCGGTGACTGCGCCGGTTCGCGGCCTTGGCGCCCGGTGCCGCGTGCGGGCCGCCCGGCAGATCCGACAGGAAAACCGCATCCGGCGACCTTCTGTCTGATCCGGCGGCATGGCGCATAGAGGGCGGAGAAGGCGTCGAGCTCTTCTTCAGCCCGTCCAGCCGCTGCTGCTCCAGCGTGATGAAGGAATTCATGTCGTCCAAGTCGCGTTCATCGTCGGCAGCTGCTCCCGCCGCGTGCGGTAGGCCTGGCCGAGCGTCTGCGGCGTTGTCCCGCATCGTATCGGCGAAGGCGCGCCCAGAGCGGCTCCTCGGCCGGGGTGATCTTCAGATCTGGTCATGAAGGCTGGTCGAGATACCGTGTTCATGCCCTTGCTGCCATGGCGATGTCTGACGCGCCTATGCGGCGTGGCTGGTCGCGGATGACGGCACGGCGGACGTTCGGCCGGGGCGGTGGTGCTGGCGGCCGGCGGACCGGCGTGCCGCCGGCGGCACGGTCGTGCCGCTGGCGCGGCGGTGCTCTGCGGCATGGGCGGCGGGCCGTGCCGTATCCGAAGCCCAGGCCGCAGGCCGCGAGCAGCCCAAGGGTGAGGGCGAGGCGCGGGGAGCGGGGCGCAGTGAACTGTCATCGGCTTTGATCCTTGAGCTTGGAAAGAGCGCCCGGCGCGGTGCGTGATATTTATTGCATATAAAGAAACGAAATGTCACGCTGGGACGGCGGCTCTATTTGCTTCCTGGTTCCGTCAGGCATGGAGCGTGGCGCGGCCGTATTGATCAGGCAGCTTCAGGCTCCACCCCCAGCCGCCGCGCCGCGCGCAGCGGCCAGCTCGGATCGGCAAGCACGGCGCGGGCCAGGAGCACGATATCGGCCCGCCCATTGGCGACGATTTCGGCGGCATGGGTCGGCCTGGTCGATCAGCCCGACGGCGCCGGTCGCAATGCCCGCCTCGCGCCGCAGCAAGCTCGGCGAAGGGAACCTGATAGCCGGGATGCAGCGAGGGGATTGACTGCTCCGGCGCGAGGCCGCCGGCCGAACAGTCGATGAGATCGACATCGCCGCGGGCTGCCAGCATGCGCGCGACCGCCAGGATGTCGCCTTCCGGCGTCAGGCCGCCCGGGCATGAAGTCGGAGCAGGAGAGGCGCACGAAGAGCGGCAGCTCGCTCGGCCAGACGGCGCGCACGGCATCCAGCACCTCCATCAGGAAGCGCGCGCGGCCGCGAGATCGCCGCCATAGCCGTCATTGCGCGTATTGGAGATCGGCGAGAGGAAGGAATGCATCAGATAGCCGTGCGCCGCATGGATTTCGGCGATCTTGAAGCCGGCCGCCAGCGCCCGGCGCGCGGTGCGCGGCGAACTTGCGCGACGATCGTGCCGATCTCGCCGGCCGTCAGCGCATGGGGCTCGGGATCCTTGGTCTCGGAAAGGCCGCTGAGCCGTCGGACGCCGCGCTCGCCAGCCGCCTTCGGTCGAGCGGAATGAAGCGGTCGCCCTCCCAGGGGCGGGTGCAGCTCGCCTTGCGGCCGGCATGGGCGATCTGGATGCCCGGCACGGCGCCGCAGAGCGTGATGATGCGCCGCGAGGCGCGCGTAACCCGCCTGCTGCGCATCGTTATAGAGGCCAAGGTCGCTGCGGCGTGATGCGGCCGACTGGCGGTGACCGCGCTCGCTTCGGTAAAGACGATGCCGGCGCCACCCGCGGCGCGGGCTCCGAGATGCTGCACGTGCCAGTCGCTGGGCAGCCCGTCTGTCGCCGAATACTGGCACATCGGGGGCGACGGCGATGCGATTGCGGGCGGTGACGGACTGCGGAAGGAGATCGGCTGGAACAGCAGCGGCGTGCGCGCCATGACGGACTCCTCGGCCTGATGGGCGGCCTCGATATGTAAGCTCCGGGCCGGCAGCCGGCCGCATCAGGTGCGGCTTCGTCTGCCCTTGCCTGGTCGCGGACGAGGCGTAAATGGCCGCTGACATGAGGCGGCATCATGGCGCTTATGGCGGCTGGCGCAGGCGCTCAAGGCGCCATCGCAGATTCCGATGTTCAGGCTAGGCGGCGCATGAACATTCTCTCGATCCAGTCCTGGGTATCCTACGGCCATGTCGGCAATGCCGCGGCGGTGTTTCCAATGCAGCGCCTGGGGGCGGAGGTCTGGAGCATCAATACGGTCCAGTTCTCCAACCACACCGGCTATGGCTGCCTGGCGCGGCATAGGTGTTCCCGGCCGACCTCATCCGCGAGCTGGTGACCGGGATCGAGGAGCGGGGCGTCCTTCCGCAGCTGCGATGCGCCTGCTGTCGGGCTATCTCGGCGATCCGGAGGTGGCGGAGGCCGTGCTCGATGCCGCGGAGCGCGCGTGCATGCGGTCGAACCCGCGCGCGCTCTATTGCGCCGATCCGGTCATCGGCGATGAGGATAGCGGCATCTATGTCCGGCCCGGCATCGCCGAGCTGATGCGGGAGTGGATCGTGCCGGCCGCCGACATCCTGACACCCAATCTTTTCGAGTTGCGCTATCTCACCGGCATGCCCTGCGGCTCGATTGGCCGGGGTCAAGGCGGCGGTCGCCGCCCTGCAGGCGCGCGGCCCGCGCCGCGTGCTGGTGACCAGCCTGCGCACGCCGGAAACGCCAGCCAGCCACATCGACATGCTGGCGGCGGAAGGGGGGCAGTTTTTCCGCCTGCTGCGCGCGCCGCTGCTGCCGATCTCCGTCAATGGCGCCGGCGATGCCGTGGCGGCGCTGTTCCTGGTCCATACGATCCGCGGCCAGTCTGCCGCCGGCGCGTTGAGCGCCGCGGGCTCCGCCATCTTCGGCATTCTGCGCCGCACGGCGGAGCTGCGGCCAGCGGGAGATCGCGCTCATCGCGGCACAGGAGGAGCTTGTCTCGCCCTCACGGTTTTCCAGCCCGTTCCTGTGTGAGCGGAGGTCGCATGGCGGCGGGAAGGGCGCTATAGGTCGGCCTAGGCGGGCCTATCCCAGCGCGCCTTTCTCACATCCGAGGATTTCCCCATGAGCAAGATTCATCCGTACCAATCCCGGTCCCGATCCTGTCCGCCGCCGTCGAGTTCCACGGCTTTGTCTATCTCCAGGGCTGCACCGCCCAGGATCTGGACAAGGACGTGACCGGGCAGACCGAGGAAATGCTGGCGCAGATCGACGAGCTGCTGGAGCAGCATGGCACCGACAAGACCCGGCTGCTCACCGCGCAGATCTGGCTGAAGCACATCAAGGACCGCCCGGCGATGAATGCGGTGTGGCCGGCTTGGCTGCCCGAGGGCATGGCGCCGGCCCGCGCCTGCGTGGAGGCCAATATGGCGGACGAGAAGCATCTCGTCGAAATCATGGTCACCGCCTGCAAGTAAGCCTCTGAGTCCCCGGAGCCGGTCCTCTACCGGGTCGGTTCCGGCGGCCGCGCCCGGTCCCGCCGCGCCCGGCGCGTCGCATTCTGATCCCCAAATCCCCTGACGGTGCTGCCCGATTCCCGCCCCTGGTGACGGCCGGCGGGCTGGCCCGCCCAAGGGGCGCAGCAGGGTTTGGTCAAAATTTAGGATTTTGATCCTAAAAACGGCTCACGTTCTGTAGCGGAAAATGACGAATATGCATCTTGACATGCATTTTTCGTGAACAGCGGTTGTCAACGGCACAGGGCTCCGTTACCCGAATTGCCGATAGCTGATGACCCATTGTCGGATGGCCCGCAAACAGATGCGAAACTTCGCTCGCAAAGCCTTTGTTTTTGCATCCTTTTTTGTTGCGGCATCATCACTTTCTGCGACTGCGGCCTTTGCACACGCACGCAAAGTTGATCATCACCAGCATGTGGCGGCCCGCAAACATGGCGCTGTCCATGTTGCATCAGCCTCGCGCCACGGGAAAATGCTGGCCTATGGCGGCCATTACCATGGCAGGACGCTCGCCTGGGCGAGTGGCCATGGCGAGGCTCGCATGGAGCGGGTGACGCTTACCTATCGGCGCCATGGCAAGCTCTATACCCGCACTGTATGGCGGACCCATCACGCTGTCGCTCTCTACAGTGACGGCGTTTTTCGTCGTGGCGACCTTGAATGCGTTCCCTATGCGCGCGCAGGTCTCCGGCATCGATCTGTCGGGCGATGCCTTTACCTGGTGGAGCGAAGCGGCAGGCCGCTACGAACGGGGCCAGGTTCCCGAAGCCGGTAGCGTGCTCAATTTCCGGTCCAATGGCCGGATGCGCCTTGGCCATGTCGCTGTCGTGCAGGAAGTCATCAACCGCCGCGAAATCCTGGTCACCCAGGCCAACTGGGGTGGCCCGGGGTTCGTGCCCGGCGGGGTTTCCTCGGATATTTCCGTCGTCGATGTATCGCCGAACAACGACTGGACGGCCGTCCGCATGGCGCTTGGCCATTCCAGCACCTATGGCTCCGTCTACCCGACCTACGGCTTCATTTACCGGCATGACGGGCCTGCGACCCTCATGGCCGCTGCGGGACCCGCGCCCGAGATGCTGAACCAGGCGCCGTCGGATCTGCGCAGTGCGGCCGAACGTCGCCGCAGCGACGCCTTGTTCACGACCACCGTGCAGTTCGCGTCGGCGCCGGCTTTCGACGAACCCGGCATCGCGGCAAACGAGCCCGACCGCAACCTCCGCTAATCCCCGGCCTGCCTACCCCTATCTGGGGCATGGCCTCACCGTCTTCCAACCGTCATGATCGCGCCCTAAGCTGAGGCCCGGTGCTGATCCGACGAGGGAAGGAGGGCGTGTCTTCCAGAATCTGCGACGTGAGGGGGGCGACGATAGCCGTGGCGGCCACAGCCGCGGCGGCCAGGTTTTCGGGCTGATCGGATTCTTAGGCCTCTCTCTGCTTGTTCAGCTGGCGGCCTCGGGCGTCATCGCCCATGAGATCGGCAGCTGGTACCTCTCCCTGCGCCGACCGCCCCTGACTGTGACCACCTCGGTCTTTTCAGCCCTCTGGCTTGTGGCTGATCTTTCCCTGGGCGGGGCGGCCTGGGTCCTGTGGCGCCGCATGGACCCCTGGCGCCTCAGCCCGCGTCTCGCGCTCCGCCTTTGGGGATGGCAGATTGCCTTGATCGCGGCCTGGCCGCCCGCCTTTTTCGGTCTCCGTTCCCCGGTCGCCGGCCTCGCGGTGATGCTGGTTCTGCTCGGGACCGCCTCCGCAACGGCCCATGCTTTTTGGCACCGCAACCGCTTCGCGGCTGCATTGTTACTCCCGTCTCTGCTCTGGCTCTGCTATGGAGCGTACCTGAATGCGGGATTTTGCTGGCTGAACTCTGCTTTCGGCTAGTCCTGCCTGCAGGGAACGCCTTGATAATGCGGGATAGCGAGCGGCTCGGCCGCCTGTTTCCCGGGACGGAGCAGACGACAGAGACATGATCAGTCGGATCGTTACCCGGGCAGCGCCCGGCCTGTTCATGGGCCTCATGGCGGCTTGGCTCTTGCCACCCCATAAAGCTCTGGCCCAGGCGGCCCTGCCTGCGCCGACCTCCATGGGGCCTGTTGTCCAGGGCAGCAACGGCAACGCAGCAGGCGCAACCCTCCGTCGCGGGCCTGCCTGGTGCCCGGAGTTCGGGTCCGGTCAATCAGGGCTCTGTCAGCTCCTCCATGCTCTCCCCCAATGACGAATTTTCGACGCGATCAACCGCGGGCGATATCACGGCCGCGCGCGACGCGCTTTCGCGCGGCGCCGACCTCAGCGCCACCGATGCGGTCGGCCAGACGCCGATCGATCTCTCGGTCGCGCTCGGCCGCAACAACATCACCTTCCTGCTGGTCACGCTCCTGCATGCGACCGGTGGCGGGATTGCCGATGCGCAGGGGCCGATGGCGGAGCCGCCGGCCAATACGCTCGGCCTGAGCGCGAAGGACCAGAAGGCTGTCTCGGCGCCGGTCGCCTTCTTCACCGCCCGGCCCGCGGGGACGACCTGCCGGGCAATACGGCACAGGAACTTACCAGACCGCCGCAACGGCCGCGGCGCCTGCGCCCGGCCACGACGGTCAGCCGCTGAGCTATGCGGGTGGCTCAGGCGCGCCCGTTCCCGCCGCAGGCTTCGTCGGCTTCGGCGCGTCGGCCCAATAGCCGGTCACACCGGCTCGCGGCCCGAGCTGTTGCGGCAGTTCGGTACCGATGCCGGAGCTGGGCTCCTGGTGCGCGCTGCAGCGAAGTCCCGGATTTCGGTGAGCAGAACCTCGGTGGCGGAGCGGCATGGCGCCGCTGCGGCGGCGTCCGGCTTGCGGTAGAGCTTTGAGATGGCCTTCACGAGCCAGAAGATCGCGAAAGCTGACGATCAGGAAATTGATCACGGCATTGATGAAAAGGCCGAATTGATCGTAACGGCGCCGGCCTTCTGCGCCTCGGCCAGCGTTGCGGCATGCGGGCCCTTCAGGGTGATGAAGATGTTGCTGAAGTCGATGCCGCCGACGATCAGGCCGAGAATCGGGTTGAGAATGTCCTTGACCAGGCTGCTCGACGATCGTCGTGAAGGCGGCGCCGATGATGATGCCGACGGCAAGGTCGATGACATTGCCGCGCATGATGAAGGCTTGAAATTCCTGCAGCCAGGCAGGGCGCTGCGGCAGTCCTTTAAGATCGAACTGGGCCACTGCATTCCTCCGTATGATGGGCCGCTTGTCGGCGCCGATGTGTCTGGCTGTCGACCGGTTTCGCTTCGAACGATTCTCTGCAGACGGCCTACCTCGACAATGGGGTTAGCTAATGCCCGATGGGAAGGGGCAGCGTCCAACCTTCAGAAGGGTCAGATGATACGAAAGCTCACCATCCGGCCGTTTTGGCCATCGCCTCGCTCGGCCTGCTCACCGGCTGCGGCAGCAGCCAGCCGGGCCGAACCTCGGGCGGGATGGCGACCGGCGCCGGCACGGGCGCCGCCATCGGTCTCATCGGCGGCCCGATCGGCGTGGTCATCGGCGCGGCTGTGGGCGCGGGGGCCGGCGCGCTCACCGCGACCAATACGACGCCGCAGCCGGTCAATCTGGGCGATCCGGTCTGGGCGCGTGCGCCGGGGTTGCCGGCTGGCCCGCCGGCGGCGCCGGCAAGCGACGCAGCCATCGGCGGGATGCCGCCACCGCAGCCGCTGGGCAGGAGGGGCCGCCATGCGCGCCGCCGCAGCCGTCACCGGGGGCGATGCCGATGCCGGCGAGCGGCCCGATCCAGAGCCAGGCTCTGCCGCCGCCTCCCCTGATCAGCCGACCCAACTCGCGCCCGATGCCAAGAGCTGAAATGGCGCTGCCGGGCCGGAGGCCGGCCAGTGCCATGCTTTCACGGGTTGCGGCCTCACTGCGCCGGCGGCAGGATCGGCGGCTTCGTCAGGTCGCTGCCGGTCGGCTCCGGCTAGATCGGCCGGCGGCGGCGTGATCGGCTGCCTGCCACCGCCGCCGGCGCCGGGTGGCCGTCACCGCGCCCGTATTCGGCGCGCTCGAGTATCGAGATGGCGCAGGCAGTCGTTCATGACGTCCTGCCGCTGATGCTCGATCGACAGGTAGTTGGTCGGTTCGGCAGGATCGAGGTCGCCGCATAGGGCGAGCTGATCGGGGTCTGCTCTGGCTCAGCGCATCGACATTGCGCATTGCGCGACGACCCGTCGGCCTGGCGGTGGCAGGCATCATATTGCGCCTGCTCGCTGCGCGCTCTGCTGCGGCGCCTCGGCGCAGGCGGCGAGCAGGGCGAGCGGCAGGGCGAGCGCGGCGAGCCGGCCGCCATGGCTCGGCTGGGGCGGCGAAGGAGACGGGGCGGGCTCATGCGGAGACTCCAGTAAAAGGCTGGCCGCCAGCCCGTCGGAAGGCCGCGTCGGCAGGTTGCGGCGAAGGGAGGCCTCGTCGAAGCGGGCATCCTCGGTCAGGTCGGCACGCGCGGCAGCCCGCATAAGCGCCGATCGAGCCGCGCGCCATCGCGCTTCGATGTCATGAAGCCGGCGGCCCAGGGCGCGGTCGCCAGAAGATCGACAAGGCCAGCAGCCGCAGGCAGAGCGAAATGCCGCCGAGCGTCGCGAGCCCCGCGACGCGGTCCACGGCGCCGGCCCAGCAGCGCGCGTCGCGGTCGTCGAGATCGAAATCGGCGATCTGCCCGTCCGCGCCAGGAAGCGGAAGCGGCGATGCGCGGCCCAGGCGGCCGAAAGCGAATGCGGCACGTGCCGCGTCCCAGGCCTGCTTCCAGCGCGCGGATCGGAACCGGCGGCATGGCCGCGGGCGGCACCGTGACGCGGTAGAGCAGGCGGTCCGGCCATGGTCCGGACTTCGACACATGGATGAGGGACGGTCTGCAGCCATGGCGCAGAATGCCGCTGCGCGCGGCGTCCGGCGCCAGCGCCCCGGCTTGCTCTGGCGAAGCAAGACCTGTGCTGCACGCCACGGTCAGTCGCTCGAGCGGTTCGAGATCGACCGAGACCGAGAGGTCGTGTGGTCCGCCGCCGAGGATGATGCCGCGCAAGGGAGAGACATCGCCGAATTCCCGGCCCCAGCCGAGCACGACATGCTCGTTCCGGACGATGAGATTGTTGGTCGGGTCGAGATCGACCCAGCCGTGCCGGCTCGCCGAGCCAGGCGCCGACCCAGGCGTGGGAGACATCCGCGCCGACGCGGCGGGGCCGGCCGGGCAGCGGATAGGTGCGAATATAGCCGGAGGTGTAGCGCGCCGGCAGGCCGAGGCTGCGCAGGCCGGCGATCATGAGATGCGCGAAATCCTGGCAGACGCCGGCCTTCTGCGCCATGCACGCGCGCGACCGAGGTGGTGATGGTCGTGCTGAGGGGCCGGAAGGCGAAATCGCGCTTGATCCGGGCATTGACGTCGATAAGCCCGGCGAGGATCGGCCGACCCGGCGGGAAGGAGCTGGCCACATAGGGGCCGGCCCCCTGGTCGTTCGGCACCATGGGGCCGGCGAAGGTGAACTCCGCCGCCTGCCCAGGCCTGGCGCCGCCAGCCGCCGCTTGCCGCGGCCACTGCTTCCCAGGGTGGCGTCTCCTCCGGGTCAGGGGCAGCCGGGAAGGCGACCTCGACCTCCGACTCGGCGGTGACGCTCGAGCCGCTCATGCGGCTGGTCGATGAAGATCCATTGGACCGTATTGCCGAAATGGTCGACCGCCTGGCTGGTGCGGGCGGGCGCCGGGTCGCAGTGGATGCGCAGGCCGCTCACATCTGCCAGGGCAGCGGCGCGGGCTGAGATGCAGCATATGGCTCGCGAGATCGACCTGCTCGTCATAGGTGTAGCGGGTGATGTGGCGGAGCTTGAAGCGCATTCGGGGAGCCGGGTCAGGCCGGGCTGCGTGAGGCCGCGCCGCGCGGGAGCGGCAGGTCGTCTTCCTGCTCCACGCCGACGGCGCGCGGCATGGGCAGCAAGCGCGAAGTAACGGCGGAAGATCAGGTCGGAGAGGCCACGCACGCCTTCCGCCAGGCCGCGCAGCTGCGCCGGGCACCGCCGCCAGCGCCGTTGCGCGCCTCCTCCGCTGCCGTAACATCGGTGACGATGGCTTGGGCCGAGTGCAGCAGCGCGTCCGCCTGGGTGGTGAGCCGGTCATCCCCGCCGTCGCCGATACTGCGCAGCAACCGGCCGAGAGTCGCGAGCTGGAAAGCGACGGCCCGGGGGTTGCTGTCGTCGGCGATGACGAGATCGAGCACCGGTCCCGCCTGCAGCGTGGTGAAATAGCGGCTGCGGTAGGTGATGGCCGAGTTGCAGATTTCGAGCGCGAGGCGCAGGCCAAGGGTCCCAGCGCGGCTCCGGGCTGGTCGAGCACGACGGCAAGATGGTCGCCGGTCAGCGCCGCGCGCTCGACGCGGCGGCCCATGTCGAGAAACAGCCAGCTGCCGCCGCGCACCATGTTTTCGGCGGCGAGGCCGGAGACCACGGTCGAGAAGCGCTGGATGTCCGCCATGGCGCTGGGCGAGTCCGTCCAGGGTGCTGCCGCTCTCGGCAGTCTCTTCCGTGGCGGCGCGCAGCATGTGGGTAAAGGAGGCATACATTTCGACGGTCAGGCGGTCGCGCACCAGCTCGGTGAGGCGCGCCACATGGCCGAGCAGCCGCCCGATCGTGCCGCTCTCCCGTGTCATGCGCCCGGATCCCGGCAACGGTCGGCGGCCCGCTCGTGGCGAGGTCGGTGTCATTGAGATTCGAGACGGCGAGGCAGGCGTCGAGCAGCTGGAGTTCGAGATGCTCGCGCGGCATCGGCGGGTTGCGGCCGAGGCGAAGGATCAGCGCGCGTGTCAGCCGGGCTGCCGTTTCAAGCCGCTCGATGTAACGGCCGAGCCAGAACATGTTGTCCGCCGTGCGGCTGGGCAGTTCGCCGACCGTGCGGCGGATGCAAACCGGTGCCTGCCGGGGGGCCGCTGGCCCGACGATCGTCTCACTGGCTTCTGCCAGCACCCAGACATCCTTGGAAATGCCGCGAATCGGCAGCCGGCCGGTGAGCTGGCCGGGTTCGGGCTGCCGGGCAAGGCCACCCGGCATGGCGTGCCAGCGCCCGCCACTCTTCACCAGGAACAGGCGCAGCAGAATGGGTTGGGGTACCAGCTCATTGCCGCGGGCGCTGGGGGCGACGGATGGCGAAACCGCGCCGTACGGCCGCGAAGTCGCCTGGCCGCGCCGCAATCTGCGCGAAGAGCTTGGTCCGCTCGGCGGGCTCCATCGTCTCAGGGCGCCAGAGTTTGCCTCTGCTTTCATAGGCCGGCTGGAAATGCCAGTTCGCCGTGTCCCGCTCGACGCGGGCAAGGCCGTCCGCATGCCCGAGCCAGATCGTCTCTATGCCCGGCAGGCGCAGGTCTTCGCCAAGGAAATACCGGGCCAGCGCGGGCAGGTAGTGCGGCAAGGCCGGCGCTTCGGCCGCGCCGGATCCGGGATGGTTGACCACGCGGACCGTGCCGGCGCGCACCGCATCCATCAGCCCCGGGACGCCCAGCAGGCTGCCGGAACTCAATTCCAGCGGATCGAGCATGCGGCCGTCCAGCCGGCGCAGGATGACATCGATCCGGTGCAGGCCGTTGAGCATCTTCAGATAGACAATGCCGCCGCGGATGGTGAGATCGCCACCTTCGACGAGGATGCAGGAAAGTTCCTGGCTGAGCAGCATGTGCTCCAGCCATTGCGGGCTGCCGGGGCCCGGCGTGAGCAGGGCGATATTGGGTTGCGCCCGGTCGGTCGCCGCCGCGCCGGGCGTATTCACGCCGGGCGGCGCCGCTTGCGCGAGCGACTCCTGCCAGAGATCGAAAAAGGGCCGAAGCGACCGGATCTGTGCGGAGCGGAACATCTCCGGCACGACGCGGGAGAGGATGCGGCGGTTTTCCCGTGCCATGCCCGCCCCCGCCGCAGCGGAGGTGCGGTCACTCAACACGCGCCATTCGCCCTCCGACGTGCGGATGAGATCCGCCGCGAAAAAGTTCAGCTTCTGGTGGGGAACCGCGGGGATCGTGTGGCAGGCGCGCAGGAAACCCGGGTTGTTGAACACCAGGGCGGGCGGCAGAAGCCCCTGGGCGAGCACCTCTTGCCGGCCGTAGAGATCCTCAAGAAGCGCCTCGAACAGGGCCGCGCGCTGGGCGAGGCCGTCTTCCAGGCCCGCGAATTCACGTGCCGAAATCGGCAGGGGAATCGGATCGCAGTGCCAGAGCCCGTTCCCCGCGTGGCGCGCGTCAAGCGGCGCGCCGGGCAGGATGCTGCGCACGCCTTCGTCTTCAAAGGCCTGGTCCAGCCGTCGCTGGCGGTTCGCCAGGCTGTCTGACAGCATCGAAAGCCCACCCAGCACCGCGCGCCAATGAGGGCGGAGCTGGCGCGAGCCATCCACCATCTCGTCGATGCCGTCACCGAGCCCTGGCAGGTTCATCTGGTCCTGATCATGATCAGGCCTTGTTTATGGGCCTTTCAGGCGTAGGCACGCAAATCCAGACTGCGTGGGTGCTCGGGACCCGCATATCCGCGGGGTTCCGGCATCGGCCCCGCGTGATGGCGACTGGCGCTGAAGCGGGAGCGCCGCCGCGCCTCGGCTTCATTGGCATTGACCGGGAAGCGCTCGTAGCTGAGCCCGCCGGGATGGGAGACGTGATGGGTCAGCCCGCCCAAGGAGCGGCCGCTCCATCGATCATAAACATCGAAGACGAGCGGCGACTGCGCGCGGATGGTGGGGTGAAGGGCGCTTGGCGGGTTCCAGGCCTTGAAACGCACGGCGCCGACATACTCGCCCTGCGTGCCGGTCTGCTGCAGCGGCACGGCGATGCCGTTGCAGGAGAGGATGAAGCGTTCCGCCACCCACCCGCTGACCTTCGCCTGCAGCCGCTCGGCCGAACTGTCCACATAGCGCACCGTGCCGCCCGGTGCCGGATCCTCGCCGAGCACGTGCCAGGGTTCGAGGGCGTGGCTGATTTCAAGCACCGTGCCATGCACGCCGACCGAGCCGATGACCGGGAAGCGGAATTCCACATGCGGCGCAAACCACTCAGGCGGAATCGCGAAGCCGAGCTGGCCGAGATCGAACAGCGCGTCGTGCAGATCCTGGGTGACGTAATGGCGCAGCATGAACTCATCATGCAGGCGAGCGCCCCAGCGGATGAGGGGCCGCTCATAGGGCTTCTGCCAGAAGGCCGCGATGGCAGCGCGCATGAGGAGCACCTGAAGGAGCGACATCTGGGCATGGGGCGGCATTTCAAAAGCGCGGAACTCGACGAGGCCGCGCCGTCCGCTGGCCGCGTCCGGCGCGTAGAGCTTGTCGATCGAGAATTCGGTCCGGTGCGTATTGCCGGTCATATCGGCCAGGATGTTACGGAACAGCCGGTCGGTCTGCCAGGGCGGCGTTTCCCTGGAGGGGCTGATCTGGGCAAAGGCGATGTCAAGCTCGGCAAGATTGTCCATCCGTGCCTCGTCAATGCGCGGATGCTGGGAGGACGGTCCGATGAAAAGACCGCTGAAGAGGTAGGAGAGGCCCGGATGGTTCTGCCAGAAGCCGAGCAGCGACTTGAGCAGGTCGGGGCGGCGCAGGAAGGGGCTGTCCGCCACGTCCATGCTGCCCATCACGACGTGGTTGCCGCCGCCCGTGCCGACATGGCGGCCGTCCAGCATGAACTTTTCGGTGGCCAAACCTTCTTCGCGCGCAGCCCCATAGAGCTGCTCGGTCCGCTCCACCTGCTCGGCCCAGGTCGCGGCCGGGTGGACGTTCACTTCGATCACGCCCGGATCGGGGGTGACGGAGAAATGGTTGAGGCGCGGGTCGGAGGGTGGTGGGTAGCCTTCCAGGAAGATCTTGCGGCCCATCTCTTCGGCCGTCGCCTCGACGGCGGCGGCGAGATCAATCCAGTCCTCCGCCTCGTAGAGGGGCGGGAAGAAGATTTGGATCACGCCGCCGCGTGCCTCCACGGCAAGTGCGGTGCGCAGGAGCCCAGGCTCTTCGCGCCCGACGCGCGGCTGATCGGGGTGCCACTCCAGGGTTTGCGGCACCGGGCGGCCAGAGCCTCCAGGCCGGTCGCCGGATTGGCCGGAATGGGTGGCGCCAGAGACGCGCGCCTGCCGGCCCGTCTGCGGATGCGGCGGCAAAGGGATGCGCGGACTGAACGGATCGCGTTCGGTCTCGACGGGAATATGGGCGGGGTCCGCCCAGGGCAGGCTTTCCAGCGGCAGACGGAAACCGATCGGGCTGTCACCGGGGACCAGGAACATCGGCCCGTCGCGGAAAAGCCATCTCCCGCTCTGCCACCGCCGTGTATCGCCGTCCGCCGCGCGCCGCAGCGGCAGGACGGAGCCGACGGTCGAGCCCAGCCCCTGGCCGAAAACGCGGGCGAGGCGCGCGCGCTCGAGCGGGTCCTTCAACTTTGCATCATCAACAATAACGTTCGCGGGCAGGCGCTTTTCCCGCCACAGGAAATAGTGGATGTCCTCATAGGCCGGAATGACGAGCGCGGGATCGAGCTGCAGCCGCTCCGCCAGGATGGCCGCGAATTGTGCGGCCTCGGCGGCGGTTGCATTGTCCCTATCGTCGTCGGAGGCGAGGAGTTCGGGATTGAGCCAGATCGGCTCCCCGTCGCGCCGCCAGTGACAATGCAAGGCCCAGCGCGGCAGCTGTTCCCCCGGATAATGCTTGCCTATCGTGTATTGCAAAGCCGCGCCCGGCGCCCAGAGCGGGGCGAGGCGGCGCAGGAGCTTGCCTGCCATGCGGCGCTTGGTCGGACCCAGCGCCTCCGTCGTCCATTCCGGCGTTTCGAAATCGGAGGCAGACACGAAGGTCGGCTCGCCGCCCATGGAGAGGCGCACATCGGAGGCGTGCAGCGCCTGGTCCGCATGGGCGCCGGCGCGCAGGATCTCCGCCCAGGTTGCGTCATCATAGGGCTTCGTCGTGCGCGGCGTCTCGCTGATGCGCGCGACCGTCATCTCGAAGTCGAACGCGGCCTCACAATCGTCGACCAGGCCGAAGATGGGCGCGGCGGAACCGGGTTCGGGTGTCGCCGCGAGCGGAATATGGCCTTCGCCGGCCATCAGGCCTGAGGTGGCATCAAGCCCGATCCAGCCGGCGCCGGGCAGATAGACCTCGGCCCAGGCGTGAAGGTCGGTGAAATCGGCCGAGGGGCCCGCCGGACCCGTGACCGGTTTCTGGTCGGCCACGAGTTGGATGAGATAGCCGGAGACGAAGCGTGCGGCGAAGCCCAGGTGGCGCAGCAGATTGACGAGAACCCAGGCCGAATCACGGCAGGAGCCGGTGGCCTTGGCCAGCGTCTCCTCCGGCGTCCAGACGCCGGGCTCCCTGCGCACGATATAGGCGACGCGTTCGGACAGCATGCGGTTGATATCGACCAGGAGATCGACGCTCTTGCGTCTATCGCCTGGGATCGCGGCAAGAAGCTGCAGCATTGCGGGCCCCGGCGGTGTCAGCTTGCGGAAGGGGGCCAGTTCCTCGTGCAACACCGGATCGTAGGTGAAGGGGAAGAATTCCGCCGCAGGCTCCAGGAAGAAGTCGAAGGGGTTGATCGTTGCCATGTCGGCGACGAGGTCGACCACAACCTCGAAATGCGTCACCTTTTCCGGGAAGACGACACGGGCCTGGAAGTTGCCCTGGGGATCCTGCTGCCAGTTCAGGAAATGCGGTTCGGGCGAGACCTTGAGCGAATAGGCGAGGACCGGCGTGCGGGAATGCGGCGCCGGCCTGAGCCTGATGGTCTGCGGGCCGAGCCCGACGAGGCGGTCATAGCGATAGGTCGTGCGGTGCGTGAGCGCGGCGTGAATCGACATCGGGCGGCCTCCTCCTCGCGGTCGGGTAGGGCAGGCGTGTCAGGGCCTCGTTACAAGCTTGATGCTGCCCGACAAGAGAACCCGGGTCGATGGCTTGTCGGGGCTTGCCGCGAATTATTGCCGTTTTGCCACAGAAAAAGGGCGGTTGCCCGAAACGGGGCCGGTGTGACCGGCCCCCGGCTGGTGGGGCTATCGCCTCAGGCGGATTTCGGCTGCTTTTGGATGGCGCCGGTCATGGGGATGAAGAAGACGCCGACGTCGCGGCGGGAATGGATCTTCCCGTTCTCGTCCTTGCGGTAGACGTAGAGAACCTGGCCGCGCTTGAAGGGCTGGCCGATCGGAATGATCATTTTGCCGCCGGGCTTGAGCTGCTCGAACAGCGCGGGCGGCGCATATTCCGCGGCGCAGGTGACGATGATGACGTCGAAGCCGCCCTGAACCTCCGGCCAGCCGTAGTAACCGTCGCCGACGCGGGTCGTGACGTTATCGTAGCCCAGCGGCCTGAAGATGTGGGAAACCGCGTGGCCGAGCGGCTCGATGATTTCAACCGAATAGGCGTGAGAGACGATGCG
The DNA here is from genome assembly GCA_963834475.1 of uncultured Alphaproteobacteria bacterium. Classification (GTDB taxonomy): domain Bacteria; phylum Pseudomonadota; class Alphaproteobacteria; order Acetobacterales; family Acetobacteraceae; genus Acidisoma. The sequence goes on from CAWIBZ010000008.1 coordinate 51,800, forward strand.
GGACAGAAGGGAACTCTGGAAGCCGCTGCCGGTGCCGATTTCAAGCGAGATCATGCCCGGCTTCGGGCCGAGCAGCTGGGTCATATAGGCCTGGCCGAGATAGTCGGAGAGCGCCGAGCCATAGCCGATAGCCCAGGGCTTCGGCCGCGCTTCATAGGCTTCCGCCGGCGCCGCCACATGGCCCTGATACATGTAATGGAAATATTCGCGCGGCACCTCCTGGAATGCCGCGAGGACGGCGGGGTCCGCCTTGCCGAAATGCTGCTCAAGGTAGCTCTTGATGAGCGCCATGGCCGCGGGCTTGCGGCCCTGGATGGCATCGAACTCAGTTTGGGAAATGACCGTCGGCCGGCCGGAGGCTGCCATGGCTTCCATGTAGCGCGGCAAGGTCCAGGGCTTTCCCTCGGTCTCTGTGCCGGTCACAACGGGCGTGGCGCTCTGGGCCCAGGCCGGCAAGCCCGGGAGGGCAAGGCCAGCCGCAGCGCCAGCCAGTACACTCCGGCGGCTCACCAAGCCGCCAAAGCGGGTGGATTCCATTGTCTTGGCCATCGGGGCCTCCGTCAGATTCGCCGAGGTCCATGGTCCAAACTGGCGCATGGGTCAACGGCCCTTGTCCTGTCACCCCCTAATTAGGGAGTCCTCACGGCATGGCTCAAGGTCCGGCAAGCCTCAGGCCGGTTCTCCCAGGCTCGCCATCATTTCCCGCCATTCGCGGGCCGAAAGCCCGCTGTCTGCCTGGTCAATCCGTTCCCCCGCCAGCATCCGGCGCAGGACGGCCATCATCGGGCCGGAGAAGGTCACCGCTCCCATGCGGTAGTCAAGGAAAGCGCGGTGCGGCGACCGGAACCCAGGCGGCCACGATATCCAGCATGGCTTCGGCATAGACGCGGATTTCGTACTGGGCGTGCTTGTCGGCGCGCAGCGACAGGAAGTGGAAGAGGTTGTGCAGGTTCGTCTTCCAGGTACCATTGCGTGTAGGTATTGAGCGTGAGGTTCATGCGTGCGAGTTCGCGCGCCAGGCCGATCCGTGCGGGATCGGCCGGATTGTCCGCGCTGCCCTCATTGAGCATCCATTCGTAATGCTCGTACGCGCGCTCGGCATCCGAGCGGAGCAGGGCGAGCACGCGGGCCGCTTCCTCGCCGGCCAGCACGGTCTCGCGGCCCTGCCGGTTCAGGGTGGATTGCGCCGCGAGCTGCGCGGGCTCGGGGATGTAGAATTCCCGGTCCATCACGGAATAGCGGGCCGAATACTCGTTCACGCTCGCCATGCGATGCCTAATCCACTGCCGCGCCACGAAAATGGGGAGCTTCACGTGGAACTTGATGTCGCACATCTCGAAGGGCGTCGTGTGCCGGTGGCGCATCAGGTAGCGGATGAGGCCGGTGTCCTCGCTCACCTTCTTGGTGCCGCGCCCGTAGGAGACGCGGGCCGCCTGCACAATGGCGTGATCATCGCCCATGTAGTCGATGACGCGGACGAAGCCGTGGTCGAGCAGGGGCACCGCCTGGTAGAGCCGGGCCTCGAGCGCCGGCACGGTAGCGCGCAGCGTTGTATGGGTGATCTCCGCAGCTGCGGGGATCGCGATGGTCTGGTCTTCGCTCTGGCTCACAGGCTGCCTCTTCTCTTTACGCGCGTTGCGCCCTATATTCGACATGCTGGTCCTGTGGCCAGCTATGGCGATAAACGGTGTTCGGAATAAGCGTAGTGGACCCGGGGGCGGTACCCGGCGCCTCCACCATTCTTCTCAAGGCGTTCTGTCCTTGAGGCCTATGGGGGCGAAACAGGCTCGACACGCGCGGTAAAGGTACATCTTTTGCTCGGCATGATACCGCCGTTATCGGGTCATTTTACAAATGCCAATGACAATCATGAGGCATTCGCTATCGCTGCGTAAGCAGTGACAAGCGCGGTTCGGGGGGCACCGGGCAACAGAAGCCCCCTATTTCGCGGCAGCCAAAATGGCTAGATTTGACAGATTGATGTCAGCTGGTCTGGCCCTCCCGGGCCACCCGCGCTATGCGGGCGGTTGTAGGCCCCGTGCAGGTGGCCAAGCGGCCTCTGGGGCGCCGTTGCATTGGAGACGAGTTGCGTGACAGAAGACCCGAGCGATCCGCCCCCGAGCCTCCTGCCCTATGAGGGCTGGTTTGAAGAGGCGCAGCGCCAGGTGGCGCTCCGGGCGCTTGCCCATGCGGCCGAGCATGGCCTGCCCGGGCAGCATCACTTCTATCTGACCTTCCGCACCGATTATCCCGGCGTGCACATTCCGGCACGGCTTTCGGCGCAATATCCGGAAGAGATGACCATCGTTCTGCAGCACCAGTTCTGGGATCTGAAGATCGATGAGGACGAGGTCGTGACGGTCGGCCTGTCCTTTTCCGGCATCCCGGCAACGCTCGTGATTCCCGCGGGCGCCATTGTCGGCTTCGCCGACCCTTATGCGCGCTTCGGGCTGCGCATGCAGCCGCGTCCCCTGGACGAGGAGGATATCGCGGCCGAAGGGGAGGACGGAATTCGAAGTTGCGGAGCCGGACGAGGCGCCTGCCGCACCGGAGATCGCTGAGACGCCGCAGGTGGTGAGCCTGGACGCCTTCCGCCGCCGCACGCCGCCGAAGGAGTAGGGGCCGGCGCTCCGGCGGCCAGGGCCGCTGGAACGCGCGCATGGCCACGGCGCCTCGCGCCGACAACATTCCCTCTGCCGCCTTATTCCGCTATGGGCCGCCTTTCAGCCGCTTTGCTGGCACCCATGGAAGGGCTTTGAGGCATGCGCTTTACGATCGACCGGATCGACCACATCTCGCTCACCTGCCGCGATGTCGAAACCACGGCCTCCTGGTTTCAGCGCGTGCTTGGCATGGAGCGGGAGGAATTCGGCATCGAAGGCCGCACCGCGCTCAAATTCGGCGGCCAGAAGATCAACCTCTATGCGGCCCACGAGAATGCGACGCTGACGGGCGCGACCGCGGGGCCGGGCTCGGCCTCCATCTGTTTCGTCACGGGCGTCGGCACGGAGGATATCATCGATCATCTCAACACCTGCAGCGTCACGGTGGAGAAGGGACCGGTGCCGCGCCTTGGCGCCCTCGGGCCGATGAGTTCCGTCTATTGCCGCGACCCGGACGGCAACTGCATTGAAATCGCCTCTTACCTTGAAGACTGATGCGCCTCTCTGATTTCGATTTCGATCTGCCGCCGGAGGCGATCGCCCAACACCCTGTCAAGCCCCGCGACGCGGCGAGGCTTCTCCATGTGCGCGGCGATGGCCTGGATGACCTTATCGTGCGCGACCTGCCCCGGCTGCTGCAGCCCGGCGATATCCTGGTCGCCAACAATACCCGCGTCATCCCGGCCCAGCTCTCGGCCCGGCGGGGCGAGGCCAGGATCGGCATCACGCTTGACCGGCCTCTGGCGGACGGCACCTGGCAGGCGCTGGCGCGCAACGCCAAGCGGCTGCATGTGGACGACCGGCTGGATTTCGAAGGCACCGAACTGACCGCCAAGGTCGCCGAGCGCCGGGCCGATGGCAGTGTCGCGCTGCGCTTCGACCGCGAGGGCGAGGCCTTCTCGATGGCGCTTGAGCAGGCCGGAGCCTTGGCGCTGCCGCCCTATATCGAGCGTCCGTCCGGCCCGACGGCCGAGGACGCCGCGGACTACCAGACGGTTTTTGCCGAGCCGCGTGGCGCGGTCGCCGCACCCACAGCCGGTCTGCATTTCACGCCGGACCTCCTCGCGGCGCTCGATGCGCGCGGCGTGACGCGGGTGACGGTCACGCTGCATGTCGGCGTCGGCACGTTCCTGCCCGTGCGCGTCGATGACGTGACGCAGCATAAGATGCATGCCGAGCGTGGCATCGTCACCGCAGAGGTCGCCGAGGCCATCAACCGCACGCGCGCCGAGGGCGGGCGCGTCCTCTCCGTCGGCACCACCAGCCTGCGCCTTCTCGAAAGTGCCGCGGCGGAGGACGGGACACTCCGCCCCTTCGCGGGCGACACCGATATCTTCATCATTCCCGGCTATCGTTTCCGCATTGTCGATCGGCTCATGACCAATTTCCACCTGCCGCGTTCCACGCTCTTCATGCTCGTCTCGGCCTTTGCCGGATCGGCACGGATGCGGAGTGCCTATGAGCACGCGATCCGCCACGGCTACCGCTTCTTCTCCTATGGTGATGCGTCCCTGCTTGAGCGCGCGCCATGAGCCTGCGCTGGGAAAAGGCCGCGACGTACGGCTATGCGCGGGCGGGCACGCTCAAGACCGCCCATGGCGATGTGCCGACGCCGACCTTCATGCCGGTCGGCACGGCCGCGACGGTCAAGGGCATGACGGCGGATGCCGTGCGCTCGACGGGCGCGGGCATCGTGCTCGGCAATACCTACCACCTCATGCTGCGGCCAGGGGCGGACAAGGTCGCCTCCTTCGGCGGCCTGCACAAGCTGATGGACTGGCCGGGGCCGATCCTTACCGATAGCGGCGGCTTCCAGGTCATGTCGCTCGCGGGCCTGCGCAAGCTCGACGCCGAGGGCGTCACCTTCCAGTCCCATATCGACGGCGCGAAGCACCGGCTGACGCCCGCGATCTCCGTCCAGATCCAGCACAAGCTGGACGCGACCATCACCATGGTGCTCGACGAATGCCCGCCCTTTCCGGTCACGGAGGAGCAGGCCCGGACGTCGATGGACATGTCCATGCGCTGGGCGGGCCTGTCGCGGGAGGCTTTCGTGCCGCGTGCGGGCTACGGTCTCTTCGGCATCGTGCAAGGCAGTGTCTTCCCTGATCTCCGCCGCCGCTCCATCGAGGCGCTGATGACGATCGGCTTTGAAGGCTATGCGCTCGGCGGCCTTGCCGTCGGCGAAGGCCAGGAGATGATGTTCGCCATGATCGAGGCGACCTGGGACCTGATGCCCCAGGACAAGCCGCGCTACCTCATGGGCGTCGGCACCCCGGATGATCTCCTGGGCTCCATCGCGCGCGGCATCGACATGTTCGACTGCGTGATGCCGACGCGGGCGGGGCGAACGGGGCGGGCCTTCACCTCCCGCGGCATCTTCAACCTGCGCAATGCCCGCTTTGCGGATGACGGGCGGCCGCTTGACCCCGGCTGCGCCTGCCTCGGCTGCCAGCGCCATGTGCGCGGCTATCTGCATCACCTCTTCCGCGCCGAAGAGATGCTCGGGCCGATGCTGCTCACCTGGCACAATCTGACCTATTATCAGACCCTGGTGGCCGGTGCCCGCGCCGCCATCCTGGAGGGACGCCTGGACGCCTATATGGCGCGCACCCGCGCCCGCTGGGCCGAAGGAGACAGCGATGACTGACAATCCCTATGCCGGCCTCACCCAGTTGGGGGCCGCGGCGCGCCCCGCCGACCGGCCCGAGGATGCGGTGCTGGAGCGCGTCCCGGCGCCTGCGCAGGGAAAGGACTATGTCGTGCGCTTCACCGCGCCCGAATTCACCTCCCTCTGCCCGATGACCGGCCAGCCGGACTTCGCCCACATCGTCATCGACTATATCCCCGGCGAATGGCTGGTGGAGAGCAAGTCGCTCAAGCTCTTCCTCACCAGCTTTCGCAACCATGGCGCCTTCCATGAGGCCTGCAGCATGATGATTGCCCAGCGCCTCGTGGACCTGCTGGAACCGCGCTGGCTGCGCATCGGCGCCTACTGGTATCCGCGCGGCGGCATGCCGATCGATGTCTTTTGGCAGACGGGCGCGCCGCCTGCGGGCGTTTTCCTGCCCGACCAGGGCGTGCCCACCTATCGTGGCCGGGGATGACCCTCTCGGCCGAGATCCGCGCGAAGGCGGAAGAACTCGGCTTTGACGCGGTTGGCTTTGCGCGGGCTGACCTGCCGGAGGCGGCGGGCGAGAGGCTCCGCGCTCTGGTCGAGGCGGGCCATCACGGCGAGATGGGGTGGATGGCGGAACGCCTCACGCAACGCGCGAGCCCGCGCGGATTATGGCCGGAGGTGCGGAGCGTCATCGCGCTCGGCATGAGCTACGCGCCAGGCGGTGATGCACTGGCAACTATCGGCAGAACCGATTGCGGCAATATTTCTGTCTATGCGCGGAATCGCGACTACCACGACATCATCAAGGGCAAGCTCAAGCACCTCGCACAGTTCATCGTAAGCCGTGCCGCGGCCGAGAGGCCGGAGGTGAAGGTCTTCGTTGATACGGCACCAGTGATGGAAAAGCCCCTTGCGGCACAGGCCGGAATCGGTTGGCAGGGCAAGCATACCAATCTCGTCTCGCGTCAACACGGCTCCTGGCTTTTCCTGGGGGAAATCTACACGACGCTCGATCTGCCGCCTGACGAGCCTCACGCGGATCGCTGCGGCAGCTGCCGTCGCTGCATCGATGCCTGCCCCACGGCGGCGATCACAGCGCCCTATCAGCTGCAGCCCACGCGCTGCATCAGCTATCTGACGATCGAGCATAAGGGGCCGATCCCCGAGGAATTCCGCGCTGGCGATGGGCAACCGCATCTATGGCTGCGATGATTGCCTCGCCGTCTGCCCCTGGAACCGCTTCGCCCAAATGGGCCGGGAGGCGAAGCTTGCGGCACGGGCGGACCGCGAAGCGCCCTCCTTGCGCGATCTCGCGCGCCTGGACGAGGCGGCCTTCCGTGCCCTCTTTATGGGGTCTCCCATCAAGCGCATCGGGCGGGATCGTTTCCTGCGCAATGTCGCCATCGCCATTGGCAACAGCGGCGATCGCTCGCTGCTCCCCGAGGTGGAGCGCCTCGCGGCGGAGCCGGATCCGGTGCTGGCGGACGCCGCCCGCTGGGCTATGCGCCGCCTTCAGGCGAAAGCGGGCTGAAGGCGCGGCACGTCGTCGGTCGTGCCGCGCTCCTCCAGCAGCGCGCGGAGATTGCGGATGACCGGGAAGACTTCCTGGTTGAGGTCGCACCCTTGGGCGTCGTGTGCGGCCTGCTCCATCTCCACGATCTCGCGGTCCTCCTTGAAGATGCGCTCGGTGAAGATGATGAGAAGCGGCCAGGCGAGATCGAGCACGAAGGGAATCTTCGGCCGGTGGACGGAGAGTAGACCGAAGGTCCGGTTCGTGCGTTGCTCACGGTCCTGCGGTACATAGGCGATCCAGAGATCCATGACCGGCGTCTCGTCCTTCATGAGGATGCGCAGCGTCTGGTAGGGATATTCGGTGCGGATGGTCATGACATCCTTGTCCGCGAATGCGGCGCCGGTGCCGCGCTTCTGGCCGAAGATCGCAGCCTCGCCCCAGGGCTGCTTGCCGCCCGTGCGCGCGAAGCTGTAGCGCGCCTCGACCCAGTCCTCCCCGCGCGCCTGACCCAGGAAGCGCGGGCGCATCTGGCCCATCTGCTTGCGGTGGAGAAACTGGTGGTTCATGTCCATCAGGTTCTCATGCATGAAGCTGTAGTGGCATCCCACCACCTGGCCGAAGCGCCGCGTCTTGTAGGCGGGGTTGGCGACCGAGCCGAGCGCGGGCAGCGGCGTCGCCTCTGCCCGCGCCGGGTCTCCCGGGAAGACCAGGATCAGCCCTTCCTTCTCCCGCACCGGGTAGGCGCGCACGCCGTTGGGCAGCTTGCCCTTGCCCAGGTAGGGGACGTCGGTGCATTGGCCGGACTGGCTATAGGCCCAGCCATGATAGCCGCAGCGGATGGCGCAGCCTTCCACAAGCCCCTGGCTGAGCGGCACCTGGCGGTGCGCGCAGCGGTCCTCCAGGGCGAAGACGGGCTGCGATCCGTCCTTCGGCCGCGCCAGCACGATGGGTTCGCCGGCGAAGCGCACGGCCAGTGTTTTGCCAGCCTTCACCTCGCGCGACCAGGCCACCGGATACCAATGGTTGGGATGAGCGCCGACCCGGCGCAGGTCGCGCCGATGGCCGGGGCAGGCGGGTATGTCGTCAGCGGACAGGAAGCCTTGATCCATGCGAGCCGTGCCTTGGAGATGAGAGCAGGCAGCATAGCGGCCGCTCTCGTGAGACCAAGTAACGTTTTGCCTCAAGCCCACGCCGCGAGGTTGCTGACCCGCCCTGCGCCGCGACATTTGCAGCGCCCGTCGTATCAATCCCGCAACAGGACGGGCGCAATCGTGTCGAACGCATCGCCCGGGCCAGGATTGTCGGGCAATGTCTCCCCACTGAATTGATGCATCACGCCCCAGACGGCATTCAGCGCCGTTTGCACCGCGCCTTCGGCCCAGCCGGGGGTGAAGGAAATGCCGTCACCCGCCAGGAAGATGCCGCGTTCACCGGGCGGCAACTTGTCCTGCATGAAGTGACAGAACATCTGCCGGTTATAGCGGTAATGGCCGGGCAGCGCCCCTTTGAAGGCACCAAGGAAATTGGGGTCGCTTTCCCAGGAGACCGTGATCGGCTCTCCGATGATGTGCGATGCAATATCAACGCCAGGATAGACCTTCTGCAGCGCAGCCAGCATCAGGCGCACGCGCCTTTCCGCGTTCAGCGGCAGCACCTTCATCGCGTCCGACATCCAGGAATAGGAGAGGCAGATGACCGAAGGCTTGTCCGGCCCGTTGTCGAACAGGTAGGTGCCCCGGGTGATGCGGTCGGTCAGCGTCATGCTCATCCTGTAGCGCCCGGTCTCCTCGTCGCGCTCTGTCCAGAAGGGGCGGTCGACCATGACGAAGGTCTTGGCGGATTGCATGTAGCGCGTGCGGTCGAGCGCCATCCAAAGCTTCTGCGAGAACAGGCTTTCGTCGCAATCGATATGCGTGGTCGAGCAGCCAGGAATGGCAGGTGACGACGGCGGCCGTGTAGCGCCGCACGTCACCCCAGCGGTCGGTGATGCTGATCTGCCCGTCGTTGTCGCGCGCAATGCGCGTGACGCCGGGGCGCGGCGCCCCGGCATGGAGGGAGGCGAGGGAGGTGCCAGCCGGCCAATGGGCGAGCGTCGTCGGCATCAGGCTCCACAGACGCCGCGGCAATTGCTCGGCGCCACCGACCATCATGCGCTGGTTCTCATCCTGGGCGGTCACGACGACGCGCAGAATCTCCAGCATGGAATTGGGAAAATCGCTGTCCCAGCCGCCGGTGCCAAAACCGACCTGGCCGAAGACCTCACGATGGCGGAAGGACTTGCTGGCGAAGCTGGGGGCGGAGGCGACGAAATCGTAAAAGGTCCGCTCGTCCCAGAGCGGCACCAGCCTGTTCCAGATCTCCTTCAGTGTCGCGACGTCACGGCGGCGTACGGCCGCCTGCAAGGCGGTAAAGTCGGCCCCGGTTTCGAGCGCTTCCGCCCAGGCCTCCGACACTTCGCGCAGCAGCGGCGGAAGAGCGCCCTCGCCCGTGCCCTCCACATAGAACTGCTCGCTTTCGAGATCGATCAGCGTCGATGGCGTCGCGGCATCCAGGGGATTGGGAAAGGGTTGGGTCTCAATCCCGACCTGCTCAATGTAATGGTAAAGCCCGGTGGACGAGGTCGGGAAGCGCATGCCGCCGAGTTCGGCAATAACGCCATCGGTGCCGCTGAAGGGTTCTGACCGCAGGCGCCCGCCCAGGCGCGAGGATTCATAAACGACCGGCTTGAAGCCGAGCTTCATCAATTCATAGGCGGCGATGACGCCGGCCAGGCCGGCGCCGATGACGGCAACCTCCGCCCCCAAGGCGTCTGCCGGCAAGCGGCCAAGCCCCGCAGGATGGGAAATCCAACGGTCGTATGCGAAGGGGAAATCGGGCCCGAAGGTGGTCACCGGCGGCGTGGCGCCCGCCTTGGCATCGGTCTCGGCTTCCGGCAGCAATGCCATCCGAAGGACCTCCCCTCGTCAGCGCCTCAGGATGCGCGCAGCGCGGCCCGTTTCAGGGCAGCCTGCTTTTCAGCGAGGCCGGGCGGAATCTCGACCCCGATTTCGAGGGTCGAGAAGGTATCGCCACGGTCCAGTTTCACCTGAACCTTCTCGCGCTCGACCGAGACGTGCTTGGCGATCACGGCCAGAATTTCCTCCTGCAGCACAGCGACGAGGTCGCTGTTGCCGCCGAGGGTCGCTCTTTCGTGTGCCAGCAGGATCTGCAGACGGTCGCGGGCAATATTGGCGCTCGGCTTTCTACTCAGAAAGCTGAAGAAGCTCATGCAACCCTCCTACCGAAAAGCTTGGTCAGGAAACCGCTCTTCTCGCCGGGCACCGTCATCGGCACGGTTTCGCCCATCAGCCGGCGAGCCGCATCCGTGTAGGCGCGGGAGGGCGCAGCCTCGGCATTGGCGAGGACAACGGGGGTACCGAGGTTGGAGGCGCGGAGCACCTCCGGGCTCTCGGGAATGATGCCGAGCAGGGGAATGGACAGGATCTCGAGCACGTCTTCCGTCTTCAGCATGTCGCCGCGCGCGGCGCGCACCGGGTCGTAGCGGGTCAGCAGAAGATGCTTCTCGACCCGTTCGCCCTTGGCTGCCCGTTCCGTCTTGCTGTCCAGAAGGCCGATGATGCGGTCGCTGTCACGCACCGAGGAGACTTCCGGATTGGTGACGATGACCGCAACATCGGCGTGGTGCATGGCAAGGGTGGCGCCGCGTTCGATGCCGGCCGGGCTGTCGCAGATGACCCAGTCGAACTTTTCGCGGAGTTCGGCGATGATCGTGGCAACACCTTCGCTCGTCAGCGCCTCCTTGTCCCGCGTCTGCGAGGCCGGGAGGATGGAGAGCGAGTCCACCCGCTTGTCGCGGATGAGGGCCTGCGCAAGCTTGGCATCACCCTGAATGACGTTGATCATGTCGAAAACGACGCGGCGTTCCGCACCCATCACGATGTCGAGATTGCGCAGGCCGACATCGAAATCGACGACCACGACATTTTTGCCCGCTTTGGCCAGGGCTGCGCCGATCGCCGCCGTGGAGGTGGTTTTGCCCACGCCACCCTTGCCGGAGGTCACCACGAGAACTTTGGCCATTCCTAAACCCCTATGCGCGTCGTCCGTATTCAGCCGGAAAATCAGCCGATCTCGGTGATGATGATGGAAGAGCCTTCAAGGCGCGCCTGGATCGATTTGCCCCGGAAGCCATCCATGTCCTCGGCCGTCATGTAGAGGCCGTCTATCGAAATGAGTTCGGCGTCGAGCTTCTTGCAGAAGATGCGGGCCTGCTGGTTGCCGGTAACCCCGGCAATCGCCCGGCCGCGCAGAACACCGTAAACATGGATCGAGCCACCGGCCATGATTTCCGCGCCGGAGGCGACCGAGCCGTTGATGGTCAGATCGCCGTGCGGAAACAGGATGGTCTGCCCGGACCGCACCGGCTCATCCAGCACCATCGAGGTGGGCGCGGGTGGCGGCGGCTCGTCCGGCGGGTCATCCGGCACTTCGTAGAGGCCTAAAGGACGGCCTCCGATCAGCGGCCCGCCGACGGATTGAATGGCCGGCGTCAGCCCATCGGCGCCTTCGGCACCGATCACGCGGATGCCGCGGCTACGCAGTTCATCGAACAGTGTCGCGAGATCAGGGTCGCTATCCGGGATCGCCGAAAGATCAACCACAATCGGCCGCCCCGCGAAAAAAGTTGCGGAGCGTTCGATTTGCGCGTCGAGGTCGCCAAGCCAGCTGCGCAGAGGCGCATCGGGCGAAAGCACGAAGGCCATGAAAGAGCGGCCTCGGACGCGAAGATTGGGGCGGGTGCGAGATAGCGTTGTCACAGTCGACGGGTATCGCTGCCTCAAGCAAAGGTCAACGACTTTTCGAAATCCTCACTAGATGATGTGCGACGCCGCAAAAGTTTGATCCACATCTTGGAAGGGAAGGCCGAGTCGGGCCGCCCTCTTGAGGCATTTCGTTTATGAGTTAAGTGAAACCCACGCCGCGGGCATCGGGTCCGGGCGCCCTCTTTCCGGAGCCCTCTGCCCCATGCCGGCGCCACCATCGCTGTCTGAGCCTGTATTGCCTGCCGAGTCGGCTGCCCGCCACGGCTACGCGCCAGCCGCCAGCACCATCTTCGCCTGCGTTCTCGGCAATGCGCTCGAGTTCTACGATTTCACCACCTACACCTTTTTTGCCGTCGCCATCGGCCGCAATTTTTTCCCCAGTCACGATCCGGTGATCTCTCTCTTGCTTTCGGTCGCGACCTTCGGTGTCGGCTTCTTCACCCGCCCGCTCGGCGGCATCGTGATCGGCGCCTATGCCGACCATGCCGGGCGCAAACCCGCGATGCTGCTGACCATTACGCTGATGGCGATCGGCATGCTCCTGCTGGCGCTCACGCCGCCTTTCGCCGCCATTGGCTATGCGGCACCCGTGATCGTCGTGCTGGCGCGCCTGTTGCAGGGCTTCGCGCTGGGCGGGGAGGTCGGGCCCGCCACCAGCTATCTCGTGGAAGTCGCGCCGGATGACCGGCGCGGGCGCCTTGCCTCCTGGCAGATCGCGAGCCAGGGCTGCGCCTTGCTCGCCGCCGGCATCATCGGCTTTGCTCTGGCGCACAGCCTTTCGGAACAGGCGATGACGCTCTGGGGCTGGCGTATAGCGCTCCTGCTCGGGCTCACGATCATTCCGGGCGGGCTCTATATCCGTCGCCGCCTGCCTGAATCGGCGGGCCTCGTTGCGCCGGCACGGCGACGCAGCGCCCGCCGCGTGCTCGCGCACCTGCTCACCGGCCATCCCTGGCCACTCTTTCTTGCGCTCGTCGCCATCATGACGAGCACGATCTCGACCTATGTCGGCCTCTACATGACGACCTATGCCGAGACGACGTTGAAGCTGAAGGCGCCGTCCGCCATCACGGCGCCCCTCATCAGCGGTCTCACCACCATCATCTTTGCGCTGGCGGGCGGCTGGCTCGCCGATCGTTATGGCCGCAAGATCGTCATGCTGGCGCCACGCATGCTGCTCGTCATCGCGATCTATCCGGCCTTTCTGTTTCTGAACCATCATCCCTCCATCGTCACCCTGCTGGTGACGACGGGGCTGATGTCCGTGCTCGGCTCCCTGAGTTCGGCGGCGCTGATCGTGGCGATCCCCGAGAGCCTGCCGGCCAGCGTGCGTGCCTCCGGCCTCTCCACCGCCTATGCCTTCGCCGTCACGGTGTTCGGCGGCACGACGCAATTCGTGCTCGCCTGGCTGATCGGCGTCAGCGGCGATCCCTTCTCCCCGGCCTGGTACATGGTCGGCTCCGGCATCCTTGGCGTCATTGCCATGGCGCTGATGCCGGAGACGAAGGGCCGGGCGCTGCCCCAGGGTTAAGCGGCGCCGGGCGTCTCCTCCTTCTGCGGGAAGCTGATCCAGGCGAGGCCATAGAGCAGCAGGGCGGCCAGGATCAGCCAGCGGAGGCCGAGTTCCGTCGCGATGAGGTTCGCAAGCGGTGTGGCGATGACCGAGAAGGCGCCGTTCAGCGCCCAGGCCCAGGGCAGGAAACCGGCGCCTGCCTTCGCGGCCTCGCTCAGCCCGAGCGAGAACGGCATGCCGAGGGCCAGGGACAGCGGCGCGATGAGCAGCAGCAGGAGGCCGAGCCGGAGCGGCAGCGGCAAGCCGAGGCTGGCCAGCATGACCGGCGGCAGCGCGAGGAGCGTCACCGCGAGAAGCACGAGGATCACGATCCAGGCGCCGCGCAGGCGCATGCGGTTTGCCGCCATGCTGCCGAGGCCGGAGAAAATCAGCATGGCGGAGAGCACGAGCGCGAAGGCCGTGGTGACATCGTCGAGGTAGAGGCTTGCCTCCCCGATCAGCGCAATCTCGATGAAGAGATAACCGAGGCCGAGTGCGGGAAAGTATAGAAGGGCACGGCTGAGGGGAGCGCGGCTGGTGCCGATCCGGCGTGGCGCCGCCAGCGGCAGCAGCAGCACGACCAGCGCAATCACCAAAGCCTGCAACAGCACCGCGATATTGATCAGCGGCCCCAGTTCCTGCTGCGGCAGGATCTCGAGGCGCTGGAGGACCGTTGCCAGATGGTCGAGGCGCAGGATGTCGAAGAACATCGGCCGGTCGAGCGTCGCGGGCCTGAGATCGAATTCGCGGGTGGAATCCGTGGGCTCGCCCTGCATGACGGCAACGGCCTCATCGGCAATCGAATCATCCGCCTGGTCGCCGCTTTCGACTTCACCCTTGGAGAAGGAAATCGCCGGCAGGTCGTTGTAGATATCGTCCCTCAGCGCTGTGACATTGATGCCGGGGAAATAGGACACGTCGAAGGAGCGGTCGTCGCTGAATTTGCGCACCGCTTCGATGCGCGCGGCATCCAGGGGGGACTTGGCAACGAGGATGCGGACGTCCCAGGCCGACCGGTAGGCGATGACATGGGCTCCCGGGTCGCGGACGCCGGCCTCAAGCAGCCCCGCGCGAATGGTCGCCAGCATGCGCAGCGCATAGACCGGAAAGTCGCGGATCGAGACGGGGATGGAGATCATGCCGTCGGGCCTGAGAACGCCGAGGTCGAGCGCGATGGCCTGGGCCGTGAAGGCGGTGGCGTCCGCCGGATCCGCGTTCAGGAAATCGTCAGAGAGCGAGACGAGGTCGAACTGCCCGATGCGACGGTTTGAGACGAGGGCGAGCGGGCTTTCGCTGCTGACGGAGACACCGGGCGCCGGGCGCAGGGCCTGGCGGATGAAAGGCTCGGGTTCATCAGCGAGAATTGGCCCGGCGCCCAGGGCTGCTGCCTCGGCGGCGGGCCAGCCCCCTTCGTCGCCGATCAGCAGCACCCGGGGATGGGTGAGGAGCAGGTAGGGCGCCGCCGCAAGCGTCCCGGGCGCGTAGCCCACATCCAGCTTGCCCGGGCGGGGAAGGGCGGCGATGCGGTTGCCATCGCGATAAAGCCCAAGGGTCCGCGGCGGCCCCGGAAGATGCATCATCCCGCTGTCGTTGGAGAGATCAGTATCCACGCGTTCGGTGAAATCATCGAGCAATGTATAGAGGCCGCGCGGAGAGAGAATCTGCTCCCGCACCTCTGCATTCGGCGTGTGCAGCGGCGCATAGATCGGTTTGAACTGGTTGAAGTCAGCGACGTCCCCGGCAAGCAGCAGACCTTCGCCCGCGACGAGGCAGAGGGCAGCCGCGAGAATGGCGCCAAGCCGATGCTTCCCCTGCGGCACGAAGAGGGCCATGGCGGCCAGCGGCAGCAAAAGGGCGGGTATGAGCTTGAAGGGGTGCAGCACGGCCATGAGCGCGAGCACCAGAACGGCGCCAAGGCCGGCGCCACAGAGATCGAAGGCATAGACCCGCGTCGTGCGGGCGGGTGCGGTGACGAAGCAGAGGCTGATGAAGAGGCCGGTCAGAAAAAAGAACGGCAGCAGTTCGAGATAATAGAGGCCGATATAGAGGATCTGCGGCGCGATCGTGACCGGGTTCTGCAGCTGCAGCGGGTTGAAGGGATTGCGGATGGCGGCTGCATAGCCGAGTGCCGCCGCGAGGATCAGCGCCGCCGGCAGGAAGGCGAAGAGTCTCGTGCTCTGGCGTTCGAGCCATGGCCGCACGAGCGCCACGACGACACCGCTCACGGCAAAACCCGCCATGACGATCGAAATGACCCAGTAGCCATATTCGGACCAGGATGCGACTGCGAAATAGCGCGTCAGCGCAATCTCGATGCCGGTAGAGGCAAGCGAGACAAGAAGCAGAGGAATAAGAAAGGTCACATCCAAACTTTCTGGCGCAGGAAGTTCGCGAGCACCGCGTTGAAGCGTGCTGCGTCATCAACGAAAAGCGCGTGCCCGGCGTTGCTGAAAAGCACGCATTCGGCGGCAGCATCCTTGCGGGCGAGATTGGCGGCCTGGCCGGCGAGATGTGGCCGCACGCAATAGAGAATGGGAACGCCGGCGGCATAGACGGCATTGCGCCAGAAGACGCGCGGGACCTGGTAATCGAGCAGCGCGCGCGCCACCGGTTCGGGGGTGATGAGGCAGGTCGCCGTCAGCCGGTCGATATAGGCCTCGGGCTGCGGGGTGTGGAACATGCCGCGCACGAAGGCGCGCATCTCTGCCGGATAAGGCAAGGGGCGGGTGTGCCGGTCATGCGGCATGGGCGCTGCCCTCGGCGGCGGATTCTCGCCCACCGAATTGTCGATGAGGACGAGGGCCGAGAGACGATCCGAGCCGAAGGCCGCGACATAGGCGAGGCTGTCCAGCACGCCGAGCGACCAGCCGATGAGGACGACCTTGGGCGCGCCGATTGTGGCCAGCAACTCGGCAATATCCTGGCCGCGGCGCTGGGCCGTGTAGCCGCGCGCAGGGATCGCGGAGTCGCCCTGGCCGCGCGGATCGAGGGCGATGACACGACAATACTGGGCGAAATAGGTGAGCTGAGGCGAGAAGATCCAGCCCGGCATGGTCCAGCCAGGGATGAAGACGAGCACATGATCGGTCTCACCGCCGTTCGCCGGCTCGGCCTCGATGTAATGCAGCTTCACCCCGTCGCTTGTGAGGAAATACCGGCTGGCGCCGACAAAGCCGGACGGTGCCGGCGCCGCGGCCCTGGCTCGCGGCGCGTGGGCAATGGCGGGCAGGGTGGCGAGACCGCCGAGAAGCGCACGGCGCCTCATGGGGCGGTCACGGCGAGGGCCACGCGGTGGAAAAGCTGTGCCGGCAGGGCGCCGCCGGTGCTGGCCCTGCCCATCGGGCTGTCGTCGTCATTGCCAATCCAGACTCCGATAATGCGGCCATCGACGCCGCCGATGAACCAGGCATCGCGGCTCAGTTGCGTCGTGCCGCTCTTGCCGCCAACGAAATAGCCCGGAACGGCCGCCGCCGCACCCGTGCCGTAGGCAACGACGGCACCCAGCATCTGCCGCATTTCGCTCGCGAGATCGGCGCTGATCACCGGGGTCGCGGCAGGGGGCTGGCTGATGAGATCGTGCCCATCCGCATAAAGCCCGGTAATCGCATGCGGCACCACGCGTTGGCCACCATTGAAGAAGGTCGCATAGGCCCCCGCCATCTCCAGCAGCCCGACGCTCGCCGTGCCAAGGGCGAGGGTCGCGTTATCGGGCAGCGGGTCCGTGATGCCGAGCTTGCGCGCCACTTGGCCCACCACCTCCGGGCCGCCGGCCTTGAGCAGGAGGCGGACCGAGACAGTATTGAGCGAGTAGGCGAGGCCCTGCGTCATCGTCACTGGGCCGCGGAAATACCGATCGAAATCCTGCGGCGCCCAGTCGCCGATGCGGATCGGCCCGTCCAGCACCATGTCGGACGGGTTCATGCCGGCCTCAAGTGCCGCGAGCCAGACGAAGACCTTGAAGGAGGAACCGGCCTGCCGCCGCGCCAGCACGGCGCGGTTGAAGAAGTCGTGCCCGCCGCCGGAGCCGCCGACCATGGCGCGCACCGCTCCGGTCGCGGCATCCAGCACGACAACCGCGCCCTGATGAGCATGGTCGCGGACCCCAGGCCCCGCCAGGATAGCGGTCAGCGCCGCTTGCGCGGCTGCCTGCAGCTTTGGATCGAAGGTGGTGGCAAGGCGGGAATCGGTATCGGCCGGGATCACCGGGCCGGCCTGCTCGGCCGCCCAGGAGGAGAACCAGTAGTCGCCACCGGCGGCGTGCGGCGCGAAGCTGATCTCTGCGGCGGCCTCGTTTGCCTGATCCTCTGTGATGTAGCCGGACCGCACCATCGCCGCGAGCACCTGCCTGGTGCGCGCGGTCGCGGCGGACGGATCGGCGATCGGGTTGAAGCGGGAGGGCGCACGCGGCAGCCCGGCCAGCATCGCGGCCTGCCAGAGGGTCAACTGGCTCGCGGGCACGCCGAAATAGGTGCGGGCCGCCGCATCCATGCCCCAGGCGCCGGCGCCGAGATAGACGCGGTTGAGATAGATTTCGAGGATTTCGGCCGGCGTGAAATGCTGCGTCAGCCAGAGCGTCAGCAGAAGCTCCTGCGCCTTGCGGCGGAAGGTGCGGGCATCGCTGAGAAACAGGGTTTTCGCGACCTGCTGGGTCAGCGTCGAGCCGCCCTGCACAATCCGGCCGGCGAGCAGATCGACCACCGTGGCCCGTGCCATGCCGAGGAGGTCGAGACCGCCGTGCTGCCAGAAGCGCCGGTCTTCGACGGCAACCACCGCCTCCGGCAGATAGGCGGGCACGGTCTTCAGCGTCAGGATCTGTCCCGGCAGATCGCCGAAATGGGTGAAGGGCTGCCCGTTCATATCGGTCAGCACAAGGGACGGGCGGCGCAAGGTTGCGACCCCGGCGGAGGGCCGCGGCATATCCCAGGTGAACCACAGCAGGACAATCGCGCCTGCGAGCCCGCCCCAGACGCCGATCAGGATGCTCCATTTGAACAGGCGCAGGAGAAGCCGCGGTCGCTTGCCGCGGGCGCGGCGCGGGCGACCCGGCTGTGGCATCGGCGCTTCGTAGTCGATCGCCTCCATCGCCTCAAAGGGCCGTGTCGCATAGCGCGGCGGCACATAGGGGGCATGGGCATAGGGGGCCGGAACGTGGTCCGGCTCAGGCCGGTAAGCCCCGGGTGGGTAGGCTCCGGGCTGGTAAGCCTCTGGTGGGTAGGGCTCGGGGGGATAGGCTTCAGGCGCATGGACCTCGGGCGGATAGGCCGAGGCGGACCGGTACCCGGGCTCCCGAGTTGATGCGAAACATGAAGGAAGCGCGCTATCATCCAGACGTGCCGCGAAAGAATTGGGCCAAGCCTCCCTGTCAGTCAAGAAAAAGCAATCATCTTGCCGAAATCGTCACGACGACGCAGCCTCATGCCGCATTGTGAGCAGGAGGGGGCTGATGAAGGGCATCTACGCGGATGCAAGCGGTGGTCTGGCTGAGGTGTTCGCACGGGTCCACCGGCCGGATGATCCACCTGTCACCGTGCATGAGCATGACGTGATCCGGCCGGAGCAGATGCCCGGCCTCTACTCCGGCTTTGATTTCATGCTGAACGACCACACCTTCCTGCCGACGGAAGCGATCGCCCAGTGCGCCGGCCTGAAGCACATCATCTTCCTCGGCACCGGCGCGCGCTCCTATATGGATGTCGATGGCATCGAGGCGCTGGGCCTCAAGGTCCACACCATCCGCGGCTATGGCGACACAGCCGTCGCCGAACACACCATCGCGCTCATGTGGGCGGCGGCACGCAACATCGCTTTCCTTGACCGCAGCGTGCGCGCGGGCGGCTGGCCGCGCGGCAACGCCATCCAGCTGACCGGCAAGACTCTCGGCCTCTTTGGCTTCGGCGGCATCGCGGCCGAGGTCGCGCGCATCGCACTCGGCTCCGGCATGCGTGTCATCGCCTGGAACCGCAGCCCGCGCCGCTCACCCGGCGTCACCTTCGTCGACCTGCCGACCCTGCTCGCCGAAAGCGACGTCCTCTCGCTCCATCTTCTGCTGACCGATCAGACGCGCCACAGCCTCGATGCAGAGCGAATCGCCGCGATGAAGCCGGGGGCAATTCTGGTCAACACGGCGCGGGCGGGGCTGGTTGATACGGCCGCGATGATCGCGGCACTCCAGCGCGGCCATCTTCGCCATGCGGCCTTGGATGTCTTCGACACCGAGCCCTTGACGGCCGGAGACGAACTGGCGCGCCTGCCCAATGTCACGCTGACCGCGCATGACGGGTTCAATACGCCCGAGGCGTCAGAAAATCTGATACGCATGGGGCTGGACATCGCGAAGCACCTCGCCCAAGGGTAATCCCGAGAGCGCGAGCCGGATGCGGACGTGGCGGAACAGGTAGACGCAGCAGACTTAAAATCTGCCTCCCAGTAGGGAGTGCGGGTTCGATCCCCGCCGTCCGCACCATCATGCGATCATGAAGCGCGGCCTGGCCGGCAGCGCTCCATATCGTGCGTTCACCGATTTGAGCGCGCGATACGCTGACCCATCGCGTCGATCCGCGGGACGAGCCCGCGGAGGACGATGAGGGCCGATCCTGCCGACTTAGGGCGTGCGGGTGATCGCCCGTCGCCGCGTGGCGCTCTCCATCTGTTCCAGGATGAAGGCCCGGGCATGGCGGGCAAGCGCCACATTGTCGTCCCAGGTGTTGCGCCAGATGCCGGCAATGACGGAGAGATCCTTGTCCACGACGGCCGAGGAAAAGGATTCGAAGGTCACCGTATCCGTGTAGCCGTTGTCGAGCAGCGCATCGAAAATGGGCGCGTAGTCAATCGTGCCGGCACCGAGATAGCCGCGATTGCTCTCGCCAACATGGAAATAGCCAAGCCTGTCGCCCGCGGCCCGGATGGCGTCGGCCGGATTTGCCTCCTCGATATTCATGTGGAAGGTGTCGAGGTGCAGGTAGACGTTGGGCTCCCCGATCTCTTCGATGAACGCCAGCCCCTGCGCTGTCGTATTCAAGAGATTGGTTTCGAAACGGTTGACGATTTCGAGATTGAGGGTAACGCCGGCCTCAGCCGCGTGGCGCGCGACCTTCCGCAAGGTATCGATGCTGTTCTGCCGCCCGGCGGGTGTCGGCATGGACATGTATTTGCCGTGGGCGGAGAACAGGATGCCGCCGAGCTTGGTGGCGCCGAGGTCGCGCGCGACCGACACCGCCTCCCGCAGCACCGCCTCGCCACGGGCGACGCAGCCTTCGTCCTCGCTCGAAATATCGTCCGACGGCAGCAGGCCCATGGTGACGGCGATTCCCATGCCGCGATCTGAAAGTCTCTTCGCGAAGGCCGGAACATCGAATTTCCTGGGATCGAGGCGCGGGAATTCGATCAGGCGGTAACCGGTCTCCACCGAGCGGTCGAGCGCGCGGTTCAGATCGTCAGGTGTCGATCCCGCGGACCAGACAAAGGCGTGGATGCCAAGTGGGTTCATAGCAGTCGTCTCCCTAGCCATGCGCCGCGCTTATCTGCGCGGCCATTCTTGTTGTGCAGTCGGGCTGCCGGCCAGAGACAAAAAAGGCCCGGGCGGTAGACCCGGGCCTATCCTGAAACGATCGGCCACTATCCGGCAAGGATGTCTTTGAGGGTCGCAAGTGTGCCGCGCGTGGCGATCGAACTCCCGATAAGCCTGGAAGGTCTTGACGAATTCCGGGGTGCTTTCCATGCCGAGGCCGGCGAAGATCGGCAGGCTGAGGAATGCCAGCGGGTCGGGGTCAGCCGCCGTGGCGCGCTCGGCCTCCGTCAGGCGCGGCTCGGGCGTGTGGAATGTTTCGCCCTTGTCATCCACGCCGCCGAGGCAGCGGGCGAAGGACGCGATGAGGAAGGCAAGCCTGCGGAAATCGCCGTCCTTCGCCAGTCACGCTGCGGATCGTGTCCCCCGAGAAGATGGGGATGCGCGACGCGCCGTCGGTCGCGATGCGGATGGTCTGGTCGCGCGTGGCGGGGTTGGAATAGCGCTCCATCAGCTTGTCCCGGTAGCCTTCGAGGGACATGCCCTGCGGCGCCTGGAGCAGCGGGATGACATCCTTGTTCCAGAAATCGAAGAGCAGCTGCGCGATGAGCGGATCGGCGACCGTCTCATGCACCAGCCGGTAGCCGGCGATGGTGCCGGGGAAGGCGAGCATGCTGTGTGAGGAGTTGAGCATGCGGAGCTTGATCTGCTCATAGGCCCAGACGTCGTCCGTCACCTGCGCGCCGGCGGTCTCATAGGCCGGGCGGCCGTAGCGGAAGCGATCCTGCATCACCCATTGGACGAAGTCTTCGCAGAAGACCGGAATTTCGTCATCGATGCCGCTCGCGGCGTTGAGGCGGGCGCGGTCCGCGTCGGAGGTCGCAGGCGTGATGCGGTCGACCATGCTGTTCGGGAAATCGATCTCGGCTTCCATCCAGTCCGCGAGTTCAGGGTCGCGCGCGCGGGCGAAGCTCACGAAGGCGGTTTTGGCGACGTCGCCGTTATGGCGCAGATTGTCGCAGGACTGGACGGTGAAGGGGGCGATGCCCTGGGCGCGCCGGCGGGCGAGCGCTTCCGCCACATAGCCGAAGGCCGTGCGCGGCCGGGCCGGGTTCGCCAGATCATGCACGATATCCGGCGCATCGAGTTTGAAGGCGTGGGTCTCGTCGTCGATATTGTAGCCGCCTTCGGTCAACGTCATGGACACGATGCGGATGGCAGGGTCGCAGAGCTTGGCGAAGACCGCTTCAGGATCATTCGGGGCATAGAGGTATTCGATGATCGAGCCGATCACGCGGAGTTCAGGCAGGCCGTGGGGCGGGCATACGGTCAGCGAGTACAGGCAGTCCTGCCTGGGGAAGGAGACCGCCTTGGCGCGCTCGCGCGGCGTCATCCATCAGCCCGACGCCGCAGATCGCCCAATCGTCATGGCCGCCGGCGGCGATCAGCTGGTCGAGATAGACCGCCTGATGGGCGCGGTGGAAATTCCCGACGCTGAGGTGGACGATGCCGGCCTTGAGGCGCGAGCGGTCATACCCGGCCCAGGCGACACCCGAACGGCAAAGCGCTAAGCGTGGCATTGCTGAGCTTGACCATGGACTTCCTCCCCATACCGGTCAGTATGTATCCGCGGGCGCATACAGTCAGAGCTGGTCTTGCTGCCGGCCCACCGAGTGCAGCAATACCGTCTGCACGCAGTTTGGAGAAGGAGCGTCCCATGGATTTAGGGCTCAAAGGCCGACGGGCCATTGTTTGCGCGGCGAGCAAAGGCCTGGGCCGCGCTTGTGCGACCGCGCTGGCCAGGGAAGGCGTCGCGGTGACGATTACAGGGCGGAACGCCGACGGCTCTGGAAGACCGCCGGGCAATTGCTCAGGAGACGGGCGGCCGCATTGACGTCGCGCCGGGCGATATCGCGACCGAGGAGGGCCGCGCCGCGGCCCTCGCGGTCTGTCCCGATCCCGACATTCTCGTCAATAATGCCGGGGGGCCGCCGCCGGGCGATTTCCGCAATTGGGAGCGTGAGGACTGGCTGCGCGCGCTCGACGCCAACATGCTGGCGCCGATCGCCATGATGAAGGCGGTGGTGGACGGCATGATCGCGCGCCGCTTCGGGCGCATCGTCAATATCACCTCGGCCTCCGTCAAATCGCCGATCCCGACGCTCGGGCTGAGCAATGGCGCGCGGGCGGGCCTGACCGGCTTCGTCGGTGGTCTCGCGCGCCAGGCCGCCCGCCACAATGTGACGATCAACAACCTGCTGCCCGGGCCCTTCGTGACCGATCGGCTGCGCTCCACGATGGAGGTTGTTGCCGGGAACAATGGCCGCTCGGTTGAGGAGGAGATGGCGGCGCGCGCGGCGAGCACAATCCCGCCGGCCGCTTCGGCGACCCGGAGGAGTTCGGTCGCGCCTGCGCCTTCCTCTGCGCCGATCACGCCGGCTACATCGTCGGGCAGAACCTGCTGCTCGACGGCGGCGCCTTCAATGCCACCATGGGGTGAAGCAACAAGGGGAGCCGGCGCTCCCCCCGAGACGGCTTGTCTTACGGGTTGAAGGAGGGCGGGTCGCTCGCCGGGAAGCTGTCGGTCGCTCTCGCGGTCGAGCCTGTCCTCGCTCTCCGACCGGGCCTCATCCGTCTTGCCATCGACGATTTCTTCGGCCCGCAGCCAGAATTCGTGCTCGCCGGCCTTCCGGCTTGCCTTCCTTCTCCCAAAGTCATAAGCGATTTCGCGAATGCGCCGCAGGCGGTCTTCGTCTTGATTGCCGGACATGGCCGCGTTTCCTGTTTTATTGCTTTCGGCGGGAACTCTAAGAATCGCGTCCGGCCTGCCCTGGTTCAAGAGTGACGTTGGGATTCCGGTACGAATTTCATGAAAATGCACCAGGCGGCGAAGCTGCCGCAGGCGACGATGGCGATAGAGCCGGCCATGGGCCGGGCGGTGCCGTCCGCGGCCAGGCCCATCAACGCCGTCGTGACCGAACTCATGGTGAATTCGAGGCCGACGCCGAGGGCCGCCGCTGCTCCGGCGGTGGCACCGAATGGCTCCATGGCCGTGAGGAAGGCCGGCGCCAGGATGAGGCCAAGGCAGAAGAAAATGGTCAGCGTCAGCGCGACGAAGGGCCAGAGCAGGGTCATGCCGGCGAAGACCAGGACTGGCAAGCAGCAGGGCTGCTGCCGCGCCGGTGGCGGCGGCCGCCCGCCGAGCAGCCGGCGCGCACCGAGGCGCCTCATCAAGGGCGCGTTGAACTGGCTGACGCCGATCAGCGCCATGGCATGGAAGGCGAACAGGACACCGTAGGTGGTCGGCCTGAGATGATGCAGGGAGACGAAGACGAAGGGCGAGCCGGAAATGAAGGAGAAGAGGACGCTCTGGGCAAAGCCCGCGATGAGGATGGGCAGAATGAAAATCCGGTGCCGCGTCAGCCGCCCATAATTGGCCAGGATGCGAGCAGCCGGCCACTCACCCGGCGCGTCAGGCGGCAGAGTCTCCGGCAGCAGCGCCAGACCATCGCCATGACGACGAGCGTAATGAGGATGAGAATAAGGAAAATCAGCCGCCAGGAGCGTGTACTGCACCACAAGGCCGCCGAGGACGGGCGCCAGGATGGGGGAGACGCTGAGGGCGAGCATGGCCAGCGACAGAAGCCGCGCGGCATCGGGTCCCGTATGTTCGTCGCGCACGATGGCCATGGGGATGACAGCGGTCGCTGCGGCGCCCAGGCCCTGGAAAAAGCGGGACAGAATGAGGAACTGGATGGACGGGGCAAAGGCCGCGCCGATTGACGCAATGATGAAGATGACCAGTCCCGCATAAGTGGGCGGCTTCGCGGCCGAAGGTGTCAGATACCGGGCCGTAGATGACCTGCCCGATTGCCAAGGCAACGAAAAAGCTCGTCATGCTGAGCTGGACCGTTCCGGGGTCGGTTCTCAGCTGCGGGCAATGGCGGCGAAGCCGGGAATATACATGTCGATCGCGAAGGCGCCGACGGCGATCGTCAGCCCGAGCACGATCGCCCGGCGATAGAGGGTGGAGCCGGCCATCGAAGGACCTCATTGTCACTGGTCGCGGCAAAGGTGGTGCCGCGACGCAGCAATAAGTGCTTTGGTTTAGGCCGCCAAGCCTGCGCGGTGCGCGGGGACGCCGCGGGCGCCCGGGGCGGCGATGAAGAGGGCGCCCGCCAGGGGCTCGTCGTCGCGCTGATAGGCGGCGGTCGTGATCGCCAGCCGGTCGAGCGCGGCTCCGGCGAAGGTGCAGGAGGTCACGCGCGAGACCGGAAGATGGAGGGCGCGATCGCGCTCGCCATCGGGGAGGAAGCGTGTCACCCGGCCGCCGTCCCAATGGCAGACCCACAAGCCCCCATCGGCGTCGCAGGTCATGCCGTCCGGATAGCCATCCTCGTCCGTGAAGCGGATATGAACCCGCTTGTCTGAGAGGCGCCCGTCAGGGGCGCGACCGAAGGCAAAAATCGTCCGCGCGGCTGAGTCGGTATGATAGAGCGTGCGGCCGTCCGGGCTGATGGCGGGACCGTTCGCCACCGTGTATCCGGCATCGATCTGGGTGATGGTGCCGTCGGTCGCGAGGGCGTGGAACTGCCCCAGGGCCTGGTCCTCCGCATCATCCATGGTGCCGAAATAGATGCGCCCTTCAGCATCGGCCTTGGCGTCATTCAGCCGCAAGCCGTCGGGGAATGCGCTTCCGCCGGCAATCTGGTGGAGGATTTCGGGGGCTTGCCCCGGCACCAGGCGCGCGATCACGATTGCGCGCTCGAGCCCGATGACGAAGCGATCGGTTTCGGCTGTCTCGATGATCCAGCAGGGGCGCTGCGCGAGCGACCATTCGGCCAGGGCCTCGCCCGCCAGCCCGCAGGAAAGAATGCGCCGTCCGCGAATATCGACAAAGAAAACCTGCCCCAGGCGGGCCGACCAGAGCGGGCCTTCCCCGAGGACCGCACGGCCGGTCCAGATGGGCGTGGCGTCAGAGCGGCTCTCGGCAGGCGTCATGAACAAGTCCTTTCGCGGCGGGCGTCACGATGCGCTGGAGCGGGAACACATGCATTCACCCTGTTTCTCGATCAGCGCCAGCAGGTTATAGGGTTGGCCCCGGGCGGGCGATAGCTGGATCCGGGCCAAATCTTGGGAGCCGCGCCATGACCTCTTCTCCCTTTGCGCTTTTTGCCACGGAAGAGGGCAAGAGGCTGGCTGCCGCCCGCGCCTCAGGCCATTGGCGCATGTGGGGGCCTTATCTCAGCGAGCGTCAATGGGGCACGGTGCGCGAGGATTACAGCGCGAACGGCGACTCCTGGGGCTATTTCACCCACGACCATGCGCGCAGCCGCGCCTATCGCTGGGGGGAAGACGGGATCGGCGGTTTCGGCGACCGCCGGCTGCGCTGGTGCCTCAGCCTCGCCCTCTGGAACGGGCGCGACGACATCCTGAAGGAGCGTCTGTTCGGCCTCACCAACCAGGAAGGCAATCACGGCGAGGACGTCAAGGAATGCTATTATTACCTCGATGGCGTACCGACCCATTCCTACATGCGGATGCTGTACAAATATCCGCAAGGCGCTTTTCCCTATCACCAGCTTCTGGATGAAAACGCCCGGCGCGGCTACGACGACCCGGAATACGAGCTGACCGACACCGGGATCTTCGACGAGCGGCGTTATTTCGACGTCGTCATCGAATACGCCAAGGGCTGGCCCGAGGATATTCTCATGAAGGTCACGATCGCCAATCGTGGTCCGGAGAAGGCCAGCCTGCATGTGCTGCCGCAGCTCTGGGCGCGCAACCGGTGGGAGTGGAAGGGGTTGACGGAGACGCCCGTTATCCGCGCCCTGTCCGACCAGGAGGCGACGGCGCACCACCCCGAAATGCCGGACATGCGGCTCTACGTCGGCCAGCCGGCGAAGCTCCTGTTCTGTGACAATGAGACCAATCGGCGCCGCTTCTACGGCGAGCTGGATGCCGTCGGACCCTTCAAGGACGGCATCAATGATTATGTGGTGTCAGGCAGGGAAGACGCGATCCGTGCCGAAGGCTGGGGTACGAAATGTGCCGCGCACCATCGGATGGACATCGAGCCGGGCCAGCGAAAGGTTGTCTGGCTTCGCTTCGCGGCCGGGGAGCGG
Organism: uncultured Alphaproteobacteria bacterium; assembly: GCA_963834475.1. Lineage (GTDB taxonomy): Bacteria > Pseudomonadota > Alphaproteobacteria > Acetobacterales > Acetobacteraceae > Acidisoma. Next base: position 78,603 of record CAWIBZ010000008.1, read on the forward strand.
CTGGCAGACCCCTTCGGCGACTGCGACGCCATCATGGCGGCGCGGCGGGCGGAGGCGGATGAGTTCTATGCGGTTGTGCAGAACGGGGTAACGGACCCTGATGCACGCCTCGTTCAGCGCCAGGCCTTTGCAGGGATGCTCTGGTCGAAGCAGTTCTACAATTACAACGTGCGGTACCTGGCTGATGGGCGACCCGGCCGAGCCCCGGCCGCCCGCCGAGCGCTGGCAAGGCCGCAACAGCGACTGGCAGCATATGCGCAACGGCGACATCATTTCGATGCCCGACAAGTGGGAGTATCCCTGGTATGCCTCCTGGGATCTCGCTTTCCACAGCCTGCCTATCGCTGCGATCGACCCGGATTTCGCCAAGGAGCAGCTCCTGCTTCTGGTCGGCGACAATTACATGCATCCGAACGGCCAGATCCCGGCCTATGAATATGCCTTCGGCGATGCCAATCCGCCGGTTCACGCCTGGGCGGCGTGGCGTGTCTTCGAGATGGACCGCAAGCTTACGGGGATTGCCGACTACACGTTTCTGAAACGAATCCTGAACAAGCTCTCGCTCAACTTCACCTGGTGGGTAAACCGCCGGGACGAGGGCGGCCGCAACATCTTCCAGGGCGGATTCCTCGGACTCGACAATGTGGGGATCTTTGACAGGTCAGCGCCGATGCCCACCGGCGGCAAGCTCAACCAGTCGGACGCGACGGCCTGGATGGCGATGTATGCGGTCAACATGATGCGCATGTCGATCGAACTTGCGCTGGTCGACATTGCCTACCAGGACATGGCCATCAAGTTCTTCGAGCACTTCCTCTATATCGTCGAAGCCGCAGCCAAGCATGGCGGGCTGTGGGATGAGGAGGATGAATTCTTCTACGACCGGCTGGAACTGGCGGATGGTGCGCAGATCCCCATCCGCGCAAGAACCATCGTCGGGCTGATTCCGCTGTTCGCGGTGGAGGTCATACGCTACCTCGACCAGCCCAGGCTTCCCCAGATGCTCGAGCGGATGGAGTGGTTCCTCCGTCACCGTCCGGATCTCAAGGCGCTCGTCTCCCACTGGCACATGCCCGGTCGGCAGCAGCTATCGCTCATGTCGATGCTGCGGGGGCATCGCATGAAATGCCTGCTCAACCGAATGCTGGCGGAAGATGAATTCCTGTCGCCCTACGGTGTGCGCTCCGTCTCCAAGGTGCATGACAACAATCCTTATGTCTTCGCCTGGAGTGGGCAGGAATTCACGCTGCCCTACTGGCCCGCGGAATCGCGCTCCGGCGTTTTCGGCGGCAACTCGAACTGGCGCGGCCCGGTCTGGGCGCAAATGAACTACCTCCTCATCGACAGCCTCCGGCAATTCCATTCCTACTATGGCGACGACTTCATGGTGGAGTGCCCGACAGGGTCCGGCACCATGCGCACCTTGACCGAGATTGCCGATGAACTGGCGCGCCGGCTGTGCAGCCTCTTCCTGCGCGGCACGGATGGCCGGCGCCCCGTCCTCGGGGACTCCGAGATCGAGCAGACGGACCCGTATTTCCGTGACTTGCCGCTGTTCTACGAATATTTCGATAGCGAGACTGGGCGGGGCGCCGGTGCCTCCCACCAAACGGGGTGGACCGGTCTTGTCGCACTTCTGATCGGTGACATTGCCTCATGACTGGCCGGGACCACGATACTGTTATTCCGTTCACGCCTGCTGAGCGCAGCTTTATCCGCCAGGAACTGGGCGCCGCCTTCGGCGCGCGGCCCTCGCTTGCCAAGGGCATCCGCCTCAGCCTCTGGACCAGCGGGCCGCGCAGGGGCGAGCCGAAAATCTCCCCCGTCCTGGCCGGGCTGCTCGAACGCGGCTTGATGGACCTGCCGGCGGAGGAGCTTGGGCAGCGCGCCTATTTCACGCAGACGGGCCTCGCGGCTCTCAAGCGGCTCTACGAGGACGGGCGCTACCTCGACCCGGACCGGTTCGGCCATTTACGGGCCGAGCTTGGCATTCCGGAGCCTCCGCTCGGCATCTGAACGCCGGGGCCTGCGCCGCCGCGCCGGCTCAGGCGCGTACCGCGTTATGCGCCGCGATGAAGGGTCTGATCTCGGCCGGCGTCAGTGGCCATGCCGTGTAATGCCCCTGGATAAAGCGGCAGCGCCGTTCCTTGAGGGCCTTGAACTGCGCCGCCGTTTCCACGCCTTCGGCGATGACATCGAGATGGAGTTCCGCGCTGATCGCGAGAAGCGCGCCAACGATCGCAGCCGCATCCGGCTGCTCCACCATGTCCTGAACAAACAGCTTGTCGATCTTGATACCGTCGAAGGGAAAGCGGCGCAGATAGCCAAGGCCGGAATGGCCGGTACCGAAATCGTCCAGGCTGAAGCGAATGCCGATGTCGCGCAGAGCCTGCATGGTGGCGCGCACGCTGCTATTGTCTTGCAAAAGGCTTCCTTCGGTGACCTCAAGCGTCAGGCGGTGCGGTGCGAGGCCAGTCGTTGCGAGAATGTCTCTGATCTCATCGATCAGGCTCTCTTCGTTCATCTGAAGCGGGGAAAGGTTGACGGCGACATAGGTGTCCGGCGGCCATGATGCGGCCTCCCGGCAGGCCGTTTCCAGAACCCAGTGGCCAACCTGCACGATCAGCCCGATCCTTTCGGCAAGTGAGATCAGGTCTGCCGGCGGGACTGCTCCATGGACCGGATGGTGCCAGCGCAACAGCGCCTCGCACCCGGCCATACGCCCGTCATCGATATCGACGATTGGCTGATAGGCCAAGGCGAACTGCCTGTGCTCGAGGGCGATGCGCAGATCCTGTTCGCGCTCGAACATGAGGCTCTGGCGTGCATGCATGGCGGCATCGAAAATGCGGCAGAGGCCCGTTCCCTCTGTCTTAGCACGATAGAGCGCCATATCCGCGTTGCGGATGAGATCGCTGGCGTTGCGGGCATGACCCGGGTACAGGGCGATGCCGATGGAAACGCCGATCCGGACGGATGAGGAGCCAAGCGCGATGGGGCGCTGGAGGTCCCGAATCAGAGCGCGTGCGAAATGGCCGGGCTCTTGCCCCGGCTGATCAAGAGGCAGAATGGCTGCGAACTCGTCCCCGCCCATGCGGGCGATCGTGCTGAGGTGCTGACCCGCCTGGCGCAGGCGTGCGGCGATTTCGGTCAGCAATTGATCGCCGGCCGTATGGCCGCGCGTATCATTCACGAACTTGAAACGATCGAGATCGAAATAAAGAACCGCCAGGCTGTGACCATTGCTGTCTGCCCGGTCGATTTCCTGCTGCAGCCTCGCCGCAAAAAGCGCCCGGTTTGCAAGTCCGGTGAGGGGATCATGATGGGCAAGAAAGCGGATCTGGGCCTCGGATCGGCGCCGTCCGGTGATATCGGTATAGGTTCGGATGACGCCACCGTCTGCCAGGGGCCGGTTGCGTATTTCGAGAATGGTACCGTTCGGCTGGCGGCGCTCGGTGGTTGACGCGCCCGGCACGCGCAGCTCTGGCAAAAGGATATCTGCAACCAGACCATCCGGACCTTCGCCCAAGGTCCGCTGATAGGCCAATACGGTTTCGACCGATGGCCGCGATGTCATGAGGCCGGCGGGCAAGCCAAGAAGGGTCATGGCGCGGGCGTTGCAAACCGCGAGGCGCCCTCCGGCATCTACCATGGTGACCCCGTCGGTGATGTTTTCGAGCGTTGTCGCGAGCAGCGCTGACTGCTCGGCAAGTGAGGCCTCGGACTGCTCCAATCGGCGCAGTTGCAGCATGATGGCGCGCAGCAACAAGCACATGCCCAGCGTCGCGCAGCCGGTTCCGGCGATGGTCAGGACCGTTTGCGTCCACCAGCCTTCGAGAGCCTTTGCCTTGGACATGCTGACATTGACGACCAGCGGATAGTCTCGCAGCGGTGTGACCCAGATGATCCGCGTTGCCGGGCCGATCAGGCTGAGGGCGATGAGATGACTGTGCTTTCCGCTGGCAACGATGCGGTCCCATGATGGTCCCAGGCGGGCGGGCCGCTGGCCGATCGTAATCGCCATGTCGTAGCGGGAGAGAGCAACGCCGTCGCGCCTGAAGAGGATGATCGAAATCTGGCTCTTGCCAGTGAGGCTTCTGTAATAATTCGTGAAATAGTTGAGGTTGATGAGGCCGATCACGACGCCGACAAAACTGCCATGACGGTCATTCATGCAGCGGGCGAGATAAACAAACCAAGTATTCGCCCGCGCGTCGAAGAAAGGGCGGCTTAAATACAAGCCCGTACTGTTGCCTGATCTGAGGTAATTCGTGAAGTCCGGCGACTGATCCGGGACAACCGAGCCGGGCCAGTTCGGGGTATGGCTGATGATCGCGCCACCGGTCCCCACGATGGCGAAGCCGCTTGCCTGCGGCAGGTCGAAATTCTCCGTCGACAGATCGACCGGGCCGGCCGGATTGTCCGTGCTCTCTTGCGGTGCGGCAGCTTCCCCGGTTCGGACCATGTTCTGCAGGAGGATCATGACGAAATCCACCGCCTTGAAGGAGCGTTCTGTTTGTTCTCCGATCGCGAGGCTGAGGTGGTCCAGGTCGCCCGTGGCATCCCGCATCGCCTCGGCCCAAAGGCTGTACATTGCGATGCCAAGCATCACCATCATGGCGAAGAGAAGCGCGCCTCCGGAAATGAGAAGACGCCGGCTCCCGCGCGACAGTCCTGACCAGAGATCGCGGTCAGTCGTAATTCTGGAGAGACGCGTTATCTTCCGCTGCCGGTCGGCCACGCGCTGCCTTGTTTTGTGTCAAAAACGATATCCTACGGTGTAGCATAGTCATTCCTGATCGCTAGGCTTTTATGGTTAGCCGAGGCCTTGCTGCCCAGGCGGCGGCCTCATCCCTTCTGGGGGGTTGACTTGGCTGGCAGTTTGCGTTTGTGGCCCGGCTGTGACGCCAGGATCCTGCGCGCTGTCGCTGTGCCCGCGAGAAGGGCCGCGATTTTGTCGCGGCCTTGGCGCGCGGCCGGACGGCATCAGGCCGCTCGCGCATGTATGTTATTCGCTGTCGCACCTTGCCCCATTCTGCGTGCGGCGCAACAAACATCCGTCTCTCGGGAGAGACCATTCCTCCAGTTTGGGCAGGGCGGCCCAACCGAAGGCGATCCTCCCTAGCCGTAGCGTTCCGAAGAGCTTACGCACGTTGCGGTATGGGTAAAGGCAGGTCTCCGAAGCTAAAGTGTCTAAGGATCGCCGCCGCCCCACTTCCCTGCCGATGGTGCGGCGAGGAGGGAGCTCGCCTCAGTAAGGGACGGATGGGCATGGATGTCAAAACGGCCATCTTGCTTGTGCCGGTCTTGGTCTTTCTCGCGGGTGCCGCCGTGTGGGTCTGGACCAACAAGCTCTGAGACGAAGACGCTTATAATCAGGGGATCGATTGATCTGGTCTCGATCGTGGCGGTGACGGGGATCACCGCCTTCGTCGTGACATCTGTTCGCGGCTTTGCCGTTTGACCGCACGCGCTACCGTGGCCGCCCGGCTGGCAGGCAGGGCGGCGCAACAAAGCGCTTTTTCGGGCCTCAGTAACGCCGTGCCACGCGCTCCGACCGGCTGGCGATAAACGAGATCGCAATCGGCTCCCGGGAATTGCGCCATTGGTCAACCGACGGCACCAGGTCCAGGATCCGCTCCCGAACATCGACGATCAGATCTTCCATCGTGGCGGCGCGTACGGAAAGCTCGGGAAGATCCGCGCTGGCACCGTACCACATTCGGGCGTCCGCGTCCCAATAGGCCTTAACCTGATACATTTGTGTCACCCCCGTACAGCTAGTTCTTTTGACTAGTGCTTAAGAAAGCATGCTCTGGCGGGGCGATTGCCCGCAAGTTACTTTGATGACATTTGGGCGATCACCCTTCACATAATGGGGAAGTGACGCCTGGGTTGCCGGAGGAGGAACGATGCATCTCCGGAGCGGCGCCTGGATAGAAGATTTTAAGGCATTTCGCCTAAACGTTTCCGGCTGTTAACCACATTGACGGTGCGGCAGGCGGTGAAGGCAAGACAGGCAACACAGGCAAACCAGGCAACACAGGCAACAGGGACAGGAAAGGCAGGCAAGGCAAGATGACGGTCCGGGGTCGGGGCATATGGGGCGCCTGTCTTCTTGTGCTGACCGGTTGCGCCGCACAAGGCCGGGGCGCTTTGCCGGAGCCGGCCCAGCCGCCTCTGCCCCCTTTGGCCGAGCGCCAGGATTTCACCGGTCTCAACCGCCAGGGTATCGCGAACTTCCTGATCTCCGACCCCGCGTGGCAGGCTTGGCTTTCCGCGATTGCGGCGTCGGACGCGGTGAATGCCGCGATCGTCGATTCATCAATGGACGATGTCCCGGCCGGGCGTCTGTCCGCGGGACTGAGTTTTGCCAAGGATCGTTACCGCCGCGCGACCAGCTACTTCCTCAGCCCTGTCATGGTCCTCTCCAGTTGCCTTAACCTGCCGTCTGAGACAGCCGGGGCCGTGCGGCTGCCGGACGGGCTGATCGTTCGCTACAGCTTTCTCTCGAGCGCCGTGCATCATTTTGCGAACGGCGCCTCCTGCCTGCGCTCCACCGGCTATGTCAGCGAGGTGGATTCCGCCCGTGGCCTTGCCATCATCACCGCCGTGACGCCCGATACCATCGACTGGAGCCAGAACTTCGCCCTTTATGTGCTCTGGAACCGCCCCTTCGCGCAAATCTCGCAAAACGGCTCCTATTCTGTCTCCGACCTGATTGCCCTGATCGGGCGGTGAGGGGGGGAAGGCGCGGGTAGCAGTTTTGCTTCAAAAAGATACTATGCACGCGCTTGAGCCCCGTTTTCAGTGCTATGAGGGAGCAGGTGTGCCGGGTCGTCAGCCCGCTGGCCCGGCGAGGGGCATCGCGATGCGCCCGCTGCGGTTTCGGAGGTGCGTCGCTTGGATATAAGGGACTGTGTCTGGCTGGTGGCGCAGATGTTTCTGCCCTGGCGCTTTGATCCTGACCGTGGGCCGGAAGAGCAGCCGACGAGCCGGCGCAGCATCATCGCCGCGCTTGCCCTGTTGGCCTTCCTGATCTTCGTCAGCCTGCATATCATCGTCGCACTGCGGCAGGCCGATAATCTGCAGGACTGCGTCATGCAGGGGCGCACCAACTGCGTGCCGAGTATCAGACCGGGTAGCCCATGAGGCAGCCCTGCGCAGCGGGGGCGACAGCAAGGGCGCGGGAATGGGCGTCTCCCCCTCCCATAAGCTGAATTGCCCATCCGGTCCGAAATCGGAACAAATCGTGCTCATCAAGCATGGGAGTGAACCGATGCGCGTCCTGATGAAAATTTCCTTTCCTGTCGAAGCGGGCAACAAAGCCGCGAAGAAGGACGGCCTCAAGGTGATCAAGACCATTCTCGACCAGCAGGAGCCTGAAGCGGCCTATTTTGTCGGGGATGGCGGCAAGCGGACCTGTATGATGATCATCGACCTCGCCAACCCCTCGGACCTGGCGCGCATCGCAGAGCCCTGGTTCCTGGCATTGAACGCGAGCATCGAGGTCACGCCGGCAATGATTGCAAGTGATCTGCGTGACGCGATGCCGGCGATCGAGCAGGCCGTGAAGGATTTTGGCTGACCGTCTCCGTTCGGCGGGGGCTGATCCGCGCCTCGGCGAGGGCACCAGACCGTATGGTGCCGAGTATGGGCGACGGGCACGGAGTTTGAACCGCGAAGCGGCCTCCGGGTGGATCGGCCCCGCATCGCGCAATGCGGGCATGATCCACCTGTGAACCACGTCATGCCGTGACGCCATCATACCCAACGCAATCTGATGGTTGGCAGGCGCGCATGCTTCACCGCCTGGGACGCCGCGGATATTGTCGCGGCAATTCATCCGATGTTAGGATGACCCCATGTCTGAAGTTCTACCTTTCATCCAGACCGGCACCGCCGTCGCAGGCCCCCCGCAGACGCCCGGGCCGCTGATTGCGGGCCCGGCTTTTGCACCCGGGCCGTCTCCGACCCCGCCGCCTGTGCCGGCTTTCACCCTCCGCATCATGCTTGGGCTGATCGGCGTACTGATCGCCGTGCTGGTGTCCGGCTTCAACGAACACGTGATCGAAGTCGAGCTCGATGACATCCAGGGCGCGATGGGCTTCAGCCATGACAAAGGCACGTGGGTGACGGCGATCTATGAGGCGACCGAGGTCTCCGCCATGGCCTTCGCGCCGTGGTGCGCCATCACCTTTTCGATCCGGCGCTTCGCGATCGCGATGATCGCGCTGTTCGCGCTCATCGGCGTGGTTGCGCCCTACGCGTCCGACCTGCCGGTCTTGTATGTGCTGCGCGCAGTGCAGGGCTTTGCCGGCGGCACGCTGCCGCCACTGCTGATGACGGTCGCGCTCCGCTACCTTCCGGCCAGCATCAAGATCCACGGCCTCGGTGCCTATACGCTCACCGCGACCTTCGGACCGAACATGGGCATACCGCTCGGCGCCTGGTGCTTCGAATATTTCGGCTGGCACTCGGTGTTCTGGGAGGTGCTCCCGTTCAGCCTGATCAGCATCGCGGCCATCGCCTACGGCATGCCGCAGGACCCGCTGCGCCTCGAGCGCTTTCGACAGTTCAACTGGCGCGGCGTGCTGCTGGGGATGCCTGCGATCTGCATGATTGTGATCGCGCTGATGCAGGGCGACCGGCTGGATTGGTTCAACTCGCCCTTGATCTGTAACCTGCTCGTGGGCGGCGTCTTCCTGTTCGGCCTCTTTCTGGTCAACGAGTGGTACCATCCGTTGCCCTTCTTCCGCCTTCAGATCCTGGGCAGACGCAATGTCAGCTTTGCGATCATAGCGGTCGCGCTCGTGCTCGTTCTGGCGGCGGTGGACATAGCGGTGCCAACGACGTTCCTCACCATGGTGTGGGATTATCGCCCGGAGCAGATCGCGCCGCTCGCGCTTTTAGTTGCAGTGCCACAGCTGATCGTCCTGCCGCTCGTCGCTGCCTTCTGCAACTTTCCCCGCGTGGACTGCCGCTACGTGCTCGCCGCGGGCCTGCTGCTGATGGGCATCTCCTTCTTCGCGGGCACCTTCATCACCTCCGACTGGTACGGCGCGACCTTTTATCCGCTGCAGGCGCTGATGGTGTTCGGTGAACCGATGGTCATCATCCCGATCCTGATGTGCACCACGCTCAGCATCACGCCGGCCGAAGGGCCCTTCGTCTCCGGCATGTTCAACATGGTGAAGGGGCTCGCGGGTGTGCTCGCGGTCGGGTTCATCGACATCATGATGACCTGGCGCGAGCACACCCATTCGGACCTGCTGCTCGACCAGTATGGCAATTCGCGCTTCGCGCTCGCCGGCTTCCATCTCGACTATGGCAGCCTCGGCGGCTTCGCGGCGGCCGTGCGCACCCAGGCCATGGTGCTGACCTCCGCCGATATCTACGTCGTCATGCTCTTCGTGATCGCCGTACTTCTTGTCCTCACAATTTTGATCCCCAAGCGAGTCCTGCCGCCCTCCGCCATGGCGCCCGCGGCACCTCCGAAACGCTGATCCAGGCTCTCGCAACGTGACAAAAAAAACCCGTACTCTTCTCGCCGGCGGCATCGCCGCCTGGGCCCTCCTCGCGGTGATCGCCGACCGCGCGCTCGCCGGCGCCGGCGGCGGCGGCACGTCGGTGGAAACCGAAGACGCCTATGTCACCACGCATTATGCGGTCGTCGCGCCGAAGGTCTCCGGCCTGATCGACCGTGTCGACGTGAACGACAACCAGTACGTCCGCACCGGGCAGGAACTCGCGCATATCGATGACCGCGACTACCGCACCGCGGTCGCGAGCGCAGCCGCGGCCCTCGCAGCGGCGAAGGCAGATTTCGTGGTCCTCGCCGCCCAGGTCACGCAGCAGATGGCTGCGATCAGCCAGGCCAAGGCGACGGTCGATGCCGACGATGCGGCGCTGCGCTTCGCCCAGGCGAATGCGGTGCGCTACCGCAACCTCGCCGCTGGTGGCGCCGGCACTGTGGAGCAGCGCCAGCAGTCGACCTCGACGCTGCAGCAGGCGGTCGCCGCCAAGGCGCGCGATAGCGCCGCCGAACTCTCCGCCGAGCAGCAGGTCGCGGTGCTCCAGGCCGAGCAGGAGCGTGCCCAGGCGAATGTGGACAGCGCCCAGGCGGCGCTGCACCAGGCCCAGTTGAATCTCTCCTACGCGACCATCCTGGCGCCGTTCGACGGCGTCGTCGGCACGCTGAGCGTACGCGTTGGCAATTATGTCGGTCCGGGTACCGCGCTGCTCGCCGTGGTGCCGGTGGCGCAGGCCTATGTGGTCGCGAATTTCGAGGAGACCAAGCTCGCCAATGTCGTGCGCGGCGAGCACGCGCGCATCACCGTCGACACGCTGCCTGGCCATGTCTTCACCGGCACGGTGGACAGCCTGGCGCCGGCGAGCGGCATCACCTTCTCGCCGATCCCGCCCGACAACGCGACCGGCAACTTCACCAAGATCGTGCAGCGCATCCCGGTGAAGATCCTGTTCGATCCCGGCCAGCCCCTGCTCGAACGCCTGCGCGATGGCATGTCGGTCGAGGCGACGATCAAGACCGACACCGCGCCGCCCCCCGACGGTCCGAACCAGGCATTCATTCTCGACCATCCGGCCCGCCAATGACCGTCCGCAAATCGAACGCGGCCCGCCGCGCGGCGGGCGCCGCGCCCGTTCTCGCCCTGCTGCTCGCCTCCTGCACCGTGGGCCCGAACTGGCAGGCGCCGACCGCCGCGCACCCCGCCGCCTTCCTGCCGGCCCAGGGCACGCCTGCGCCAAGCCGGGCCATCGAGGTGCCCGCCACCCCTGACTGGTGGACCATTTTCGGCGACCCCGAACTCACCAGCCTGGAGCGCCGGGTCGCCGCCGAGAATCTCGACGTCGCGGACGCCACCGAGCGCGTGATGGAAAGCCTCTCCGAAAGCAGCGAGGTGAGCGCGGCGCAATATCCCAACGCCAATTTCAACGCCTCCTGGGCGCACGAACGCGCGAGCCCGAACGGCATTCTCGGCCTGCTGGGCACGACGACGCCGAATGACCCGGCAACCGTCGCCGATGGCGGCCAGGGCTTCGGACCCGCGGCCATGCCGGGCAGCGACGGCTCGCCTGCCTACAATCTCTGGCAATACGGCATCGGCTCCTCGTGGGAGCTGGACCTTTTCGGCCGCATCCGCCGCGCGGTCGAGGCGTCGCGCGCCGCGGTCGGGGTATCGGAAGACGAGCGTCGCGGCGTGGTGGTCAGCGTGCTCGCCGAAACCGCACGGGACTACCTCGCCTTGCGCGGCGTGCAGGCGGAGATCGCGATCACCAACGAGAATCTCGCCACCGCGCAGCAGAGCGTGGCACTCACCCGGCTTCGGTTCACCAACGGCACGACCACCAATCTCGACGTTGCGAACGCCCAGGCCGCGGTCGACACCATCGAATCCCGCCTGCCCTTGCTGGACAACGAGGCGGACCAGCTGATCAACGCACTCAGCTACCTGATCGGCGCGCCGCCGCGCACGCTGTCGGCCGAACTCGCGATCGCGAAGCCGCTGCCGCCGATCCCGCCCGGCGTGCCGGTCGGGCTGCCGTCGCAGCTCGCCGAACGCCGGCCCGACATCAGGCAGGCCGAGGATGCGCTCCACGAGGCGACGGCCAATATCGGCGTCGCGGAAGCCGATTTCTATCCCGATATCAGCCTCTCCGGCAGTTTCGATATCCAGGCGCTCGATGCCTCCGGGCTCGGCTTCTGGAACTCGCGCCAATACGCGGTCGGCCCGACGATCAGCCTGCCCCTGTTCGAAGGCGGGCAATTGCGCGGCCAACTGCGGCTCCGCCGCGCCCAGCAGATGCAGGCCGCGATCGATTACCGGCGCACCGTGCTCAAGGCCTGGCAGGAGATCGACGATGCGCTCACCGGCTACAACGCCGACCAGAACCAGCGCGCGCGGATCGAGGATGCGGTGGCACAGAACAAGATCGCCGTCGCGACAGCGCAGGCGCAATATGCGCAGGGCGCCGCCGACTTCCTCAACGTCCTGAACGCCGACGACGCCCTGCTGGCGAGCCAGTCCGCGCTGGTCCAGGCGACGACCGACACGGATGTCGCGATTGCGCAGATATACACGGCACTTGGCGGCGGCTGGGAGAACACCTATCCGGTATCGCATTGAAAGATCGGATCACCCCATCTAAAGCCGGGGTGGTCGAATGCGCCCTGCTACGGCGCCCAAATGGGAGAAACAGATCCAAATGACCAAGGAACTCGCCCTGCCGCAGGCATCGCGCCAGTCCCTCGTCAGCGCGGTGATCGGGGCGATCCGCGCGCAGGTGGAAACAGGCGCCTGGGCGATCGGCGAGCGCATCCCCAAGGAAGCGGAGCTTGCCGAGAAGCTTCAGGTGAGCCGCAACACGGTGCGCGAAGCGGTCAGCGTGTTGTCGCATGCGAACGTCCTTGAGGTCCGGCAGGGCGACGGCACCTATGTCCGCTCCAATGTCGATCCCACCGAAATCATGCGGCGGGTCAGCCGCGCCGGCATTCTCGCGCATTTCGAGGTTCGCGCCATCCTTGAGCAGGGCGCTGCCAGGCTCGCCGCCATGCGGCGCACCGAGGATGAGGTGAAGGAACTCGCCCGCCTGCTCGAGGAGCGGGGAGACACTCCGGCGAAAGAGGACTTCGCCATCTTCGCCGAGCGCGACGTCGCCTTCCATTTCGGCATCGTCCGCGCCGCACACAACGAGGCGCTCGAGGAGCTGTTCCGCTATTTCGCTGCCTCCGCGGTCGCGAACACGCACGCGCTGCTGCTTGAGCTGGAGCATCCGGAGCGCGGTGCCGACAAGGCTTTGCACGAGGCCGTCCTGTGCGCGATCGAGGCGGGGCTGCCCGATCAGGCCGCGACGGCCGCACAGACGCTTATGAACCGCGTCATGACGAGCGTCGTCGAGCTGCTGGATCGATAGAGCCGCACCGCTTCGGCGTCGGTGATCTGGCGCCGCAGGCCTGGGTCGCGGGCTGACTTGTCAAGTTCCGACCGGGGAAAGCGCAACCTACCGGCGGGCGTGCAGGTTGTCGTCGGCGTGGTGCTGCTGATGGTGCTGTGCAGCGCTGCGGTCGGCTGAATGGTGGACAGCGGTTGGACGCGATCATCACCGCAGCGGCCATTTGAGGATTCCGGTGGCCTTTCTGGCCTTTCTCCTCGTCGCCACCGCAACCAGGTAATCGCTGCCACCGCCGCAATGCGGCGGTGGCAGGACCGTGTCAGGCCGCGGGACGGATGTTTTGATTAACCCGAAACAGGTTGTCCGGATCATATGTTCTCTTTATCCGGGCGAGGCGCTGGTAGTTATCGCCATAGGTTGCCTTCAGACGCGCCTCACCCTCATCGTCCATCATGAAGTTCGGATAGGCTCCGCCCAGATCAAAAGGATGGACGGCCTCCCAATAGTCTCGCGCCCATTTCTTCAATGTTGGGGCCTCCGCGGGATCCGCGCTTACGCCCACGATAACCATCGACCACATCGCTTGCCTGCAGTTCCAGGCGGTGGCATCGCTTTTTTTGTCATGCACGGCGCCATCGATCGGATAGAGGTGCATGCAGGAGGCCGGCGTCGGAACCTCGGCAGCATGCGCGATATGAACGTCGATTGCCGCATCCGGCAATGACGTCACGAAGTCACCCTTCCAGTACCACTGCAGCCCTTTCGGGTAGAGACCATCGAAGAGCGATTGCAGCGCCGGGTAAGGCATCGGCCCCGCCCAATCGATGAGCGGCTTCGGCAGTGCCGCTCGGACGGCGTTCACAGCCCTCTCGGCTTCCGCGATCGGCCCGTTGTGTGAGACCAGGAGCGCGCACATCTTCTTTCCCCAGTGTTCCTTCGGAAAGGGATCTCCCGGGGGAACCGTCTGCAGTCCCAGGAACATGTAGAACTCGTTGGGTGCGGTTGGCATGAAGTCTCGGTACCAACGCATCACGGTAGCGGCCTCCGCAAAATCGAAGATGATCGGTCCCGCATAGACTGTGCTGGCAGGATGGGTTCGAAACACGAAGCTGGTAACAACGCCGAAGTTCCCGCCGCCACCCTGCAGCGCCCAAAGGAGATCGGCATTCTCTGTCCCGGAAGCAGTGACAAACCGACCGTCTGCGAGAACCACGTCGGCCTCGATCAGATTGTCGACGGTCAAGCCGTATTGGCGACTGAGATAGCCATGACCGCCGCCCAAGGTCAGGCCGGCGACGCCCGTTGTCGAAATAATCCCGAAGGGAACGGCCTGACCGAAGGCGTGCGTGGCGTGATCGATATCGCCGGTGACGCAACCCGCCGCCGCCCTCACCGTCCTCTTCACCGGGTCGACACGGACACCCTTCATCATTGATACATCAATAACAAGCCCGTCGTCGACGCTGCCCAGCCCGGGTCCGTTATGGCCACCGCCCCGAATAGCGATTGGCAAACGGTTGTCCCGCCCGAAGTTGACGGCAGCGATGACGTCGGCCACGTCGACACAGCGCGCAATCAAGGCAGGGCGCTTGTCGATCATGGCATTGTAGAGTTTGCGGGCTTCTTCGTAATCGGGATGGTCGCGTCCAGTCAGCGTGCCGCGCAAGCTTTGCCCGAATTGGGTAATCGCTTCGTTGTCCATGACACTCCCCCAGAGCGAAAGGTCGGCGCAGCGAGGACCTTAATGACGGCGAAGGTTACGGACCCGATCCTTGGCGAGGCCCGCGTATTCCGGTCCGTTGCCCGACTTTCCTGCCGTAATCTACCCGACGATACGCCAAACCCGAAGGTACTGCCAGCGGAGTAACCGAATCGTGCGAATACAGACCGACATGCCCAGGATGGGCAGCCCATCCGGCCGCCCGAGCAGCAGAACGCGACAACGCACGCCGCCGGGCGGCTCACTTGGTCACAATGAAGCCGGCGCGAATACAGCGCGCCGGCCTGTCGCCAAGAGCGGTTACACCTGTCCAGGCAGGCTCGCCCAGAAGGCGCAGTGGTGTTCGGTCGCGAAGGCCTCGTCCGTCATCGTGGTCGAGGCGGGGAGAGTTTCGTCGAGGTAGAGGCCGGGTTTGCCGGGGCTCGGCGTAAAGGCCGGCCAATTGGGGGCGCCTGGGCCGTTGGGGTTGCCGGTGCGCGCGAAGTCGGTCCAGGCGGCGATGAGGCTATCGGAGAGGTGTTGCTGTTCCGCGTTCAGGGCGTGGGGCTGGCCTTCAGGGCCGCCGTGCCAGAGCGGGAAGAGGTATTGGATGTCCGACGTGTGGTAGGCGAGGGACAGGAATCCAGGCATGCGCGGGAAGTAGAAGGGGGCCGTGGTGTCGTCGAATTCGTAGCCGTAGACAGGGACCTGCCCGGCGAGCGCGCGGTTGAGCGCGAGCTGGGGGCAGACGAGGCTGTCCGTGCCGGCTGCGTTCCAGGCCAGCTGCGGAGTGCGGTACTGCGCGAGCGGGTATTCGGCGAACACGCGTTTCGCCGTCGCGGGCGGGAAGGTGGTGGTGACGAAAGTGCGGTACTGCGCGGCGGTGATGGGGTGGCGCGGCGGGCCGGAGAAATATTCCGCGATGGCAGCGAGGAAGTTGTACTCGTCATGCACGGTGCCGCTCATGATCGGCATGTGCGTGAAGGTGCCGTTGCGGAAGGCAGCGAAAAGGCCGCCCGTGGGAACGATCTGGCCGTCCGCAATCAGGGGGATGATGTACGGGCTCTGCGTGGATCGGGTGCCTTCGAGCTGCACGATGCGGCGCGCGGGCAGCCGGCGCAGGCATGCGGCGACGGCGGGGGTCGCGCCACGGCCGCAGCCGGCGGCCTTGGCGAAATCGGCGCCGGTCTTCTCGGCCGCCGCGAGGGGGGTGCCATCGAGCACGACGCTTTCGAAAATCGCGCGCTGGAACAAATGGGCTGCAGACGGGGAGGCGACGTTGGCTTCGGTGTCGATCGAGCCGGCAGACTGGCCGCCGAGGGTGACGTTGCCGGGATCGCCGCCGAAGGCCGCGATGTTCTGCTTGACCCAGCGGAGTGCCAGCTGCTGGTCGAGCAGGCCGTAATTGCCGAAGGGGTGGCCCTCGGCATCGAGCGCGGGATCGGCGAGGAAGCCGAACAGGCCGAGGCGGTAGTTGACCGAGACGACGACGGTGTGGCCCCGCTCCGCGAGGCGGCTGCCATCATAGCCGGCGCTGGAACCGTCCATGTTGCCGCCGCCATGGATCCAGACGAGTACGGGGAGCTTCGCGCCGGCAATCTCCGTGGGCGTGAAGACGTTGAGGGTGAGGCAATCCTCATTGGCGTTGGGGGGGCCGGCAAAGGCCCCAAGCGTCGTGATCTGCGCGCAGGCGGGGCCGAATTCGGTTGCCTGGCGCACGCCCTCCCAGGGCTTTGCCGCGACGGGCGGCCGCCAGCGGAGATCGCCCACAGGCGGCAGCGCATAGGGGATGCCGCGGAATTCGCTGACCTCGCCCACGCGCAGGCCTGCAACCGTGCCCTGGGCCGTGTTCACCTCGGGCGGGGATTGCGCGAGCGCCGCGCCAGTGGTGACGAGCATAGCAAGCAGCGCGCCGGCGACGGGCTGGAGACAGAAAGAAGGGTTCATGCCGGTCCGCGATCCTGTGCGATGGAACATCGGCGGGACTATTTCCGAGACAGGGGCGCGCGGGGAAGCGATGCCGATGGCGGGGCAGGGTTGTGGCGATGGCCGGAGGGTGGGGTCTTCTCCACCATGGGTGAGTGTGGGGCGGGCCATCGGCTGCCGCAGATCAGCCCTGGCCAAGGAGCGCCATCGCCGGCTCGTTGCAGCCATCAACGAACGCGACCATCTTCCTGGAGTCCTAACCCCCTCCCGGGCAAACCGGAAAAGGAGCGAAACATGTCTGGAACCTCCACCGCCAGGACCGTGAAGAGTCCCGGTCCGGACCATCCGATCACCGTCACGGCCAATCCGCACCGCGTCCGCGTCATTGTCGGCGGCCATGCGATTGCCGACACCCGCGCGGCGCTCACGCTGCGCGAGGCAAGCTATCGGCCCGTGCAGTATATCCCGCGCGAGGATGTGGACATGTCCCGTTTGGAGCGGAGCGGGCACACCACCTACTGCCCGTACAAGGGCGAGTGCAACTATTACAGCATCCCTGTTGGCGGTGATCGTTCAACGAATGCGGTCTGGACCTATGAGGCACCCTATGACGCGGTTACGGTGATCAAGGATCACCTCGCCTTCTATCCCGACCGTGTCGACCTGATCGAAGAGCGCGCCGAAGCCTGAACCTGGAACCGCCGGGCGCTCATGGCTGGACGGCGGGACGGCGGGATGATCGGCCGCCGTCAGGCTTGGGCTATCCGTGCGTCACGATTTCGTGGACAGCGCGGCAGTGGCGCACGAGTTTGGGCCGGGAAGAAACCAGCTGTTTCAAGGGCGTTTCGATATCGTAGAAAAGAATATTGGCGATGAAGCCGTAAATGGCGGCATCCACGCTGGTCGGGTCCAGGCCGTGCACATATGCGCCCGGCGAAACGATATCGTCGAGGGCGTCGAGGTCGGCGAGGCCGCGTGCATAGGCGGCGTCCGGGGCGTACCGGCCGATGCCCTGGAAATAATAGCGTTGCGCATTGAATGCGCGTGCCTTGGCCAGCCCCTCTTCGGTCAGGCTGGGATGCTCGCGCATCAGCGCGGCCTGGAACGCCGGCCAGAAGCGTTCGTCCTTCCAGCGCGAATAGGACATGACCCAGTAGAGATCGTCCAGCAGGCGAGCGACGAGGAGGTTGAGGCGGCGTTCGGGGGCGCCCAGTGCGCTATCGATCGTCAGCCGGTATTTGCCGATCAGATGGGCAATAATGGTCCCGCTGTCGCCAATGGTCTCGCCGTCATCGGTGATATAGGGAAGCTGGCCGCGCGGGGCCGCGGAGGCATCGAAAATATGCTCGTGCACGAAGGGCAGGCCGGCCATCCGCATGAATGCGAACACCTTTAGCCCGTAGCCATTGTTGTCGGCCGCCCCGAAAAGCGTCGGATACGAGTAAAGAGTGATCATGACTGCAAAAGTCTAGCCCAGACCTTGTGCGAGGAAAAGTCGTCGTCCCCGTTGCCACCCTATATCTCGTAAGTATCCCTTCATCCTTATTAGGTCTTATCCATGTCAGCCAATGAGGCCTAGACTGGTCCCGGCAGGTTCCGCCCGGGGGCGGGATCGCTAAACCGCAGGGAAGCTCCATCATGGCAAACCTGACCGATAAGATAGCTCTTGTCACCGGCGGCTCCCGGGGAATTGGCGCGGGGATCGCCAAACGGCTGGCGGCCGACGGCGCGAGCGTGGCGATTACCTACACAAAAGGCGCGGACGCGGCCACCGCGGTCGTGAAGGAGATCGAACGCGCCGGTGGCAAGGCCATAGCTATTCAGGCGGACGCCACCGATGCCAAGGCCGTCGCGGCCGCCGTCGATATGACGATCGCGACCTACGGTCGGCTTGACGCGCTGGTGAACAATGCCGGTACGGCCATTCCGAAGCCGTTCGAGGAGACGACGCTCGAGGAACTGGATCGCGTGATCGACCTCAACTTCCGCGCGGTCTTGATCACGACGCAGGTCGCCTTGAAGCACATGAAGGACGGCGGCCGCATCATCATGATCGGCTCCTGCCTGGGCGAGCGGATGATGACGCCTGGCCTGGTTCCCTACGCGGCAACAAAAGGTGCCGTGAAGATGTTCGCGCAAGGCCTGTCGCGGGAGGTGGGGAGCAGGGGCATCACGGTGAATAATGTGCAGCCGGGTCCGATTGATACGGATTTGAACCCAGCTGCCAGCGATTGGGCAGCGCCGCAGATCACCGCGACGGCGCTCAAGCGTTATGGTCGCGTCGAAGAGGTTGCCGCACTGGTTGCTTTCGTTGCGGGTCAGGACGCGGCGTACATAACGGGCGCCAACTTGACCGTGGACGGTGGCACCAACGCGTGACAGCGCTCAAGTCTGGATTGGCCACAAATCAGCAACACGCAAAATCCCGTCATTTCGTTTCGCGGGATGGGACCATGGCTGGACATCGACGGTGTCACGCGGTGTTGGTGCGGTGATCGCCGCCGTCAGCCCGAGGCGTCTCTCAAGCCTTAGAACTGATCGACATCGATCACAGCCTGGGCGAAGGCCTGCGGGGCCTCTTGGGGCAAATTGTGTCCGACTCCGCCGCTGATCGTCCGATGGTCGTATCGGCCGGAGAATTTCTTGCGGTAGGCGCCGGGTTCGGGGTGAGGAGCGCCGTTGGCGTCGCCTTCCAAGGTGATCGTAGGGACCGTTATGATTGGACCAGCAGCAAGGCGCCGTTCCAGGTCGTCGTACTTCGTCTCGCCCTCCGCAAGGCCCAGCCGCCAGCGGTAGTTATGGATCACGATGGCAACGTAGTCAGGATTGTTGAATGAGACGGCGGAGCGATCGAAGGTCGCATCATCAAATGCCCATCGCGGCGACGCAATCTGCCAAATGAGTTTCGCGAAGTCGTGCCGGTACTTGTCGTAGCCAAGTACACCGCGCTCGGTAGCAAAATAGTATTGGTACCACCATTGATATTCCGCTTTCGGCGGAAGCGGTTGCTTGTTGGCTTCCTGGCTGCCGATGAGATAGCCGCTGACAGAAACCAATGCCTTGCAGCGCTCAGGCCATAGCGCTGCGACGATATCGGCCGAACGGCCGCCCCAGTCATAGCCAGAAACGATTGCTTTTTCTATTTTCAGTGCATCCATCAAGGCGATTACGTCAACGGCGACTGCCGCCTGCTGGCCGTTACGGAACGTTTCTGGTGACAGGAAGCGCGTGGTGCCGCAGCCGCGCACATACGGGATGATCACCCGGTAACCCTGCGATGCGAGCAGAGGCGCGACATCCACGTAGCTGTGAATATCGTACGGCCATCCATGCAGAAGCATGACCGGCGGACCGTTGCTCGGTCCCGCCTCAGCATAGCCGACATTCAGTAGGCCGGCATTGATCTGCTTCATTACGGGGAACGACGTGTTGGTCCCAGGTCGGATCGTGGGTGGATTTACGGATTTTGTGCCGCCGGATTGGGCAGATGCCGAAGCAATCAGGCCGATCTGGGTGGCAGCGACGGTCAATGCCGCTCTGCCCAAGAACTGCCGCCGGGGATGGGCCATGTCGCTGGTCTCGATTGCAGTCATGTTCCTGTCTCCTTGGCTGGAGTCCCTTATGCCCTGTCGGCATCCTCCAAAACGGATCCGGATCCTGGCGGGCCGACGCCTGGACCGGTGAAAAAACGGTGCCAGTCAGGGTTTTTGCAAAGGCAACACGCCGCCTGGACGGTCTTCTGTCGGTTCAGCTCAACAGGCGGATATGCGCAGGGATCCCTTGATATCAATAATAATTCCAACGTCCGTTCCGATAGACACGATGCGCATAATATCTGCCGCCATATCTGTACCGATAGTATCGGCCGCGATAATAATAGATGTTTTCAAACAGGCCCGAGGCAGGCGCGGCCGTTACATGAGCAGGGGCTATCGGGATCGGGGGAGCCGCAACCGCGACCGGCATGGTCGAAAGATACAGGCAGCCAGCAAGCGCGACCGAAAGCATGGCACAGGAACGCACGACGTTTCCTGGCCAAGGCTTTTCCCAAGGCGAAGCATGCCGATAGATATCGAACGGGTCTGCCGGTGAATTCATTTCTGCCACCCTTCCTGGACAGTTCTTTGTCAGTAACAAAAGAGCATAGGACGCACGCCCGTCTTATGCACGACATGACAGCGATTCGCCGGCGGATGCCTGCCCACCTGGGCAGTGGAAGACGGCCCGTTTGCGGCGGATAGTCGTGACCGAAGGAGATCACCAATGTCCGATGCCCCCGCTTCGCCGCTTCTGGCTTGGTCCGCTGCCCTGGCTGACATCGTCGCTGTCACGGCCCCGAGCCTGGTTGCGGTGCATTCCAATCGCTACCGATCAAGTGGCTTTGCCTGGCGGCCTGATCTCGTCGTCACCGCCGATGAGGCGCTGGCCGAGGACGGCGAGGTCGTGGTCACCGCCCAGGACGGGAAGCGCGCAGCGACCGTCATCGGCCGCGACCCGTCCACCGACATCGCCCTGTTGCGCGTCGAGGGCGCGGCGCTCCAGGCCGTGACATTCGGGAGCGGGCCGGTGAGGGCGGGTAGCCTGGCGCTCGCCGTAGGGGCGGGGCCGCTCGCCCTTTCGGGCATCGTCGCCTTCGCCGGACCGTCCTGGCGCTCGATGCGGGGCGGCGACATCGACGCGCGGATCGAGCTGGACCTGCGCTTGCGCCGCGAGGCCGAGGGGGGGCTTGCCGTGGACGCCGGCGGACATGCCTTCGGCATGGCGGTGTTCGGGCCCCGCCGGCGCGCGCTTGTCATTCCGGCCGCGACGATCGACCGCGTCGCGGCCCGGCTCGAACGCGACGGGCGCATTCCCCGCGGCTATGTGGGCATCGGGCTGCAGCCCGTCCGGATCGAGGACGATGGTGCGGTCGGCGCCATGATCATGAGCCTCGACAAGAGCGGGCCTGGCGCCAGCGCCGGGCTGCACCAGGGCGATGTGATCGTAAGTTGGGACGGGCAGCCCCTGTCCAGCGTCGCGGCACTGCTCCGGGCGCTCGGTCCCGACAGCCCTGGCCAGACCGTCGCGATCGGCCTGCGCCGCGGCGGCGCCCGGCTTGACCTGACCCTGACCATTGCTGAGAGACCGCGACCTTGAGCGAGCAAAGTCCGGTCGCCCCCCTGGTTTTCGCCCCCTTGGTGATCGCGCTTCGGCTTGACGACCAGACCCTCGCCGAGCGCATCGCGAGCGTGCTCGGGGACATCCCCGGCATCAGGCTCGCCGGCGCCTCGGAGGTAGCCGATGTCGCCCTGGTCTCCGCGACACTCCCGGAGCCCGATCCGGCTGCGCCCTTGACGCCGCGCGAACTCGAGGTCCTAGCGCTGCTCGCGGAGGGGGCTTCGAACAAGGCCATCGCCCGCCGGCTCGGCATCTCGGTACACACCGCCAAATTCCATGTCGGCCAGCTACTGGACAAGTTGGACGCGACCGGGCGAACCGACGCCGTCGCCCACGCCGCCCGCCAGGGCGTGATTCATCTTTGAGGCATCGCCCATGATGGTCTTGTCCCCAGCTTCAGCGTGCAGGGGCTGGAACCACCCGCCGGAGCACCATCATCGGGCACGAAAACGGTTGCCAGGGGGCAACTTTCCCGTTTCGCTGCATGGGCCCCCGATCGCCGGGCGCGCCGCGAACAGGAACCGCATCATGAAGGTCACCGTCGAAGTTGACTGTACGCCTGAGGAGGCCCGGCGCTTCCTCGGCCTCCCCGACGTCGTCCCGATGCAGCAGGCTGTCATGGAAAAATTCCAGCAGCGCATGCAGGGCGCCATTGACGCAATCACCCCCGAGGCACTGCTGAAGGGGTGGATGCCGATGGCGCCCGATCAGATGCAGCAGGCCTTTGCCAAGCTGTTCGGGGTCTTCGGGGGATCAAAGCCGGGCGAGAAGGGCTGACGTCGCCACGGGCGAAGCCCTCGGCAGTGCGCCCCGCCCGCTCGGTCCTGATGGAACAGTTGCGCCGCCAGCGCGGCGCAACCCCCGGTCAGGCGTTCGGCGGCTTGTATTCGGTCTTGGTCTGGTGGGCCTGCTTCATAGCCGCCTCGGCCTCCTGAGCCGTCAGCAGCGTCGTCGTCTCGAAACGAGAAAAACCGCCTGTCGCGGTAGCCGACATCGAGCAGGCGACAGCCGCTTTGTTGTCCGGGAACTCACAGATCACAATGCCGTCGTAATCACCCAAGGCGAGGTAGTAGCTGTTCAGCTTTCCGCCGAAGCCTTCGACGAG
This sequence comes from uncultured Alphaproteobacteria bacterium, assembly GCA_963834475.1. Lineage (GTDB taxonomy): Bacteria > Pseudomonadota > Alphaproteobacteria > Acetobacterales > Acetobacteraceae > Acidisoma. The sequence continues at coordinate 101,405 of CAWIBZ010000008.1, forward strand.
TGCCTTCGCCACGCCGGTACGATCGTGTGGCTTGCCGACAAGCGCCTTGGCCGATGTGCTGGTGAATTGCCACCGAAGCATGAAGTGAGGCATCGCATCCTCCTTGTTGCCGAGTTCGAGCGAATCTGCGCATCAGCAGTGTGCTCTTTCCGCGCGGGTCGGAGGGCAGGCTCGGTTCGCGGTCCGGGTCATGCCAGCAGCGCGAAGAGGCACCATCATGCAATTCCGCCGGCCTGCCCCTGTCAATGGGAACCAGCCGAGAATGCGTCCACGACGGCTCGGCCGTCGGCGGGGGCCGGATCGCGAACGCCGCCTGCCTGTGGTCTGGTATGGCTCAGCCTAGCGGGCGGCCGGGGTGACCGTTTCAGAGACGCCCATCGCCTCGGCAATGATGCGGAAGGAGCGTAGCCGCAGCTCATGGTCGTAGACATCCGAGACGATCATGAGTTCGTCAGCCCCGGTCTCCGCGATGAGCGCATCGAGCCCCTGCCGCACGGTCTCCGGTGAGCCGATGATGCTGCGTTGGAGCATCCGCATGGCCTGCGCTTTCTCCATCGGAGACCAATAGGTCTCGATATCGGCGATCGGCGGCTGGCTGAGGCCGCGCGCGCCGCGGAAGATATTCGTGAAGGACATCTGCTGCGTGGTGGCGAGGAAGGTCGCCTCCCTATCCGTCTCCGCCGCGATCACGTTGACGCCGACCATGGCATGGGGCCGGGCAAGCTGGGCGGAGGGCTTGAAGCGGTTGCGGTAGATCTCGAGTGCCGGCAGCAGCAGGTCGGGCGCGAAATGGGATGCGAAGCCGTAAGGCAGGCCGAGTTCCGCCGCGAGCTGGGCGCCGAAGGTGCTGGAGCCGAGAATCCAGAGAGGCACCTCGGTCCCCGTTGCCGGCACGGCCTGGATGCGCTGGCCTTCCCGCGCCGGTGCCAGATAGGCCTGCAGTTCCAGCACGTCCTGCGGAAAATTCTCGGCATTGGCGAAGGAGCGGCGCAGCGCAAAGGCCGTCACCTGGTCCGTGCCCGGCGCGCGGCCGAGGCCAAGGTCGATCCGGCCCGGGAAGAGATGCGCGAGGGTGCCGAACTGCTCGGCGATGACGAGCGGCGCATGGTTCGGCAGCATGATGCCGCCCGCGCCGACGCGGATATGGCGCGTGCCGGCAGCGACATGGCCGATGACGACGGCGGTGGCCGCACTCGCAATGCCCGGCATGTTGTGGTGCTCGGCAACCCAGAAGCGGCGGTAGCCCCACTGCTCCGCATGGGCGGCGAGGTCGCGGGCGTGGTCGAGCGCGAGGCGCGGCGTACCAGTCTCCCGCACCCGGACGAGGTCGAGGATCGACAGCATGGTCATGGGCATCTCCTGTCCGGCCGCGGGCCGCCGTGACCAGCGGGGGAATACGGTAGGACGCGAGCGCGACACCGTCACGCGGCCTTCACTCGTTCTCGGAAGCGTCTTTATTTAAATAGGGAAAGTGGCGCACCCGTGAGGACTCGAACCTCAAACCCCCAGATTCGTAGTCTGGTGCTCTATCCAATTGAGCTACGGGTGCAATGCCGTGGGCGGGGATTTACAGAAACGGCGGGGGGGCTGCAACCCCCCGCTGTCACAAATAGCCTCCCGCCAGACGCAGATCAGGCAGCCAGCCTTTCCAGCTCGCGCATGACGGCCGCACCCATCTCGCGCGTCGTCACGCGGGTCTTGCCTTCCTGCATGATATCCGCCGTACGCAGCCCCTGTTCGAGCACGGAGAGCGCGGCCTTCTCCACCAATGCGGCCTCTTCCACCATGCCGAAGGAGTAGCGCAGCAGCATCGCCAGGCTGAAGGTCTCGGCCAGCGGATTGGCGATGCCCTTGCCCGCGATATCCGGCGCGGAGCCGTGGATCGGCTCATAAAGCGCCAGCCGCCGGCCGGAGGCGTCCGGCGCGCCAAGCGTCGCCGAGGGCAGCATGCCCAGGCTGCCCGTGCACATGGAGGCAAGGTCGGAGAGCAGGTCGCCGAAGAGATTGCCGGTGACGATGACATCGAACTGGCGCGGATTGCGCACGAGCTGCATGGCGCAGTTATCGGCATACATGTGCGACAGCTGTACATCCGGATATTCGGCCGCACCCAGCGCCGTCACGGTCTGGCGCCACAAGAGGCCGCTTTCCATGACGTTCGCCTTTTCGACCGAGCAGACGCGGCCCTGGCGCTGGCGGGCGAGATCGAAGGCGACGCGGGCGACACGCTCGATCTCGCCGGTGGTGTAAACCTCGGTGTTGATGCCGCGCTTCTGCCCGTCGGGAAGCGTCTTCACCCCGCGCGGTTCGCCGAAATAGATGCCGCCCGTGCTTTCCCGCACGATCATGATGTCGAGCCCGCGCACGACATCGGGCTTCAGCGTGGAGGCGTCAATCAGCGGATCGAGCACGGTCGCGGGGCGCAGATTGGCGAAGAGGCCAAGCTCGCGGCGGAGGGTCAGGATCGCGATCTCGGGCCGCACATCGAAGCCGAGCTTGTCCCATTTCGGGCCGCCGACCGCGCCGAAGAGCACGGCATCGCTGTTCTTCGCCCGGGCCACGACATCTGCCGTGATCGGCACGCCGGTCGCGTCGATCGAGGCGCCGCCCACGAGACCCTCGCTGATGTCGAAGCTCGCGATCCGCTTCCGATCAAGCCATTCGAGGATCTGCGTGACCTCCTGCATGACCTCAGGGCCGATCCCGTCACCGGGCAGCAGCAGGAGCTTCTTGTTGGCGGGCATGATGTCGCCTCTTTCGTGAGTGGGGAAGAGAGGCACCGTCTGGCACGGACGGCGCCAGAAAAAAACCCCGGCCGCTCAGGCCGGGGTTAGGGACGTCATCAGACGCTGATTTTCGGCATCCAGGGCTTGGCGGCGTGGCGCGCCGCCTCGTAGCCCTCGATTTCCGTCGTGCGCTGCAGGGTCTGACCGATTTCATCGAGGCCGTTCAGCAGCATGTGGCGGCGGAAGGGGTCGACGCTGAACGGGATTTCCTCACCCGAGGGCCGCACCACGACCTGACGTTCCAGGTCCACGGTGATGCGCGCATTGGCGCCCAGCTTCGCATCCTCCATGAGCTGGTCGCAGACGGCGCGCGGCAGCACGACGGGCAGGACGCCGTTCTTGAAGCAGTTGCCGTGGAAGATATCGGCGAAGCTCGGGGCGATCACGCTGCGGATGCCGAAATCGAGCAGCGCCCAGGGCGCGTGCTCGCGCGAGGAGCCGCAGCCGAAATTCTCATGAGCGATAAGAATCTCGGCGCCACGATAGGGCTCCTGGTTGAGCACGAAATCACCGCGTTCCGCGCCCTGGTCGTCATAGCGGAGGCCCGCGAAGAGATTTTTGCCCAGGCCCGAGCGCTTGATGGTCTTGAGGAAGCGCGCCGGGATGATCTGGTCGGTATCGACATTGGCCATCGGCAGCGGGGCGGCGATGGCGGTCAGCGTCGTGAAGGGCTGCATCTCAGGCAAGCTCCCGGATGTCGGTCAGGTGGCCGGTCACGGCGGCGGCGGCGGCCATGGCGGGGGAGAGGAGGTGGGTGCGGCCACCCTTGCCCTGGCGCCCCTCGAAATTACGGTTGGAGGTGCTGGCGCAGCGCTCGCCGGGCTGCAGCTTGTCCGGGTTCATGGCGAGGCACATGGAGCAGCCGGGCTCGCGCCATTCGAAGCCGGCTTCGATGAAGATCTCGGCCAGGCCCTCGCGCTCGGCCTGCGCCTTGACGAGGCCGGAGCCGGGCACGACCAGCGCGCGGACATTGGGGGCAACCTTCCGCCCGCGGGCGACCGCGGCGGCGGCACGCATATCTTCGATCCGGGCATTGGTGCAGCTGCCGATGAAGACGACGTCGACCGGAATGTCGGTGAGCCGGGTGCCCGCCGTCAGGCCCATGTAGTCGAGGGCGCGCTGCATCTGCACGCGCTCGGCCTCGTCGCGCGCCTCGTCGGGATTGGGCACGATGCCGGTGATCGGCAGCACGGCCTCGGGATTCGTGCCCCAGGTCACCATGGGCGCGATCTCGGAACCGTCGATGCGCACGACGGTGTCGTACTGCGCGCCAGGGTCGGAGGGCAGCGTCTTCCAGTACGCGACGGCGCGGGCGAAGTCCTCGCCCTTCGGCGCGAAGGGGCGGCCCTCGACATAGGCGAAGGTCGTCTCATCCGGCGCGATGAGGCCGGCACGGGCGCCCGCTTCGATCGACATGTTGCAGATGGTCAGGCGCCCCGCCATGTCGAGGTCGCGGATGACCGAGCCCGCATATTCGATGACATGGCCATTGCCGCCGGCAGTGCCGATCTTGCCGATGATGGCAAGCACGACGTCCTTCGCCGTGCAGCCGGCGGGCAGCGTGCCGTTCACTTCGATCAGCATGTTCTTGGCGGGCTTCTGCAGCAGCGTCTGGGTTGCCAGCACATGCTCGACCTCGGAGGTGCCGATGCCGAAGGCCAGCGCGCCCATGGCGCCGTGCGTCGAGGTATGGCTGTCGCCGCAGACGATCGTCATGCCCGGCAGGCTGATGCCCTGCTCGGGGCCGACGATGTGGACGATCCCCTGGCGCTCATCGAGGACATCGAAGAAGGGCACGCCGAATTCGCGAACGTTGTCCTGCAGCGTCTCGACCTGCAGCCGGCTTTCCGGCTCCTTGATGCCCTGGCGGCGGTCGCTGGTCGGCACGTTGTGGTCGACCGTCGCGATGGTCGAATTCGGGCGAATGGACGCGCCGGCCAGCGACGCGCAGACCTTCGAAGGCCTGGGGGCTGGTGACTTCGTGGACGAGGTGGCGGTCGATATAAAGGAGGGCGGTGCCATCCGCGAGCTGCTCGACGACATGATCTTCCCAGATCTTGTCGAATAGCGTGCGAGGACGTGTGGCAGACATGCTGGCTCTCCTTTATGTCGGTCCCTGAGACAGGCCGGACACGCCAACGGGCGCGCCCGGTCAGTAATGGGTCAGCGCGCCCCGATCTGCCAGGACCGTGATGTCAGGGCCGGCCTGCTTTTGCGGCAGGCCGGCCAGTTGATTAGCTGGCCTGAGCCGCCGATTCCTCGGCCTTGCCTTCGGGCGCCGCGCTTGCCGTCAGGTCACGCGGACGCTCGGCGATACGGGCGGACTTGCCGCTGCGCTCACGCAGGTAATAGAGCTTCGCGCGGCGGACCTTGCCGCGGCGGACGACGGTGATGTCGGCAATGCTCGGGGAATAGAGCGGGAAGACGCGCTCCACGCCCTCGCCGTAGCTGATCTTGCGCACGGTGAAGCTGCTGTTGAGGCCCCTGTTCGAACGGGCGATGCAGACGCCTTCGAAAGCCTGGGTACGGGTGCGCTCACCTTCAACCACGCGGACGGAAACGCGAAGCGTGTCACCGGCTTCGAACTCCGGCACGGCGCGGGCGGCGGCCAGCCGAGCGATCTGCTCAGCCTCGATGGTCTGAATTAGGTTCATCGGAAAATCCTCTCAAGAAACGGCTTTTAGGGTCCGGCCGAGGCCGTTGCAACAGATCCAGTCATGTCCTGGGGAGATTGGCGCCCAGACATGCGGCGGGAGAGATGGGCCGCCCACAGATCCGGGCGGCGCAGTCGGGTTGCCTCCTCCGCCTGAGCGCGGCGCCAGGCGCGGATTGCGCCATGGTCGCCCGACAGCAGGACGGGGGGCACGGGGCGGCCATCCCACTCGGCCGGCCGCGTGTAATGCGGGTATTCGAGCAGCCCGTCGGCGAAGCTTTCCTCCTCGGCGCTGGCCGCCCCGCCCATGACGCCCGGCAGCAGCCGGAGGCAGGCATCGAGCAGCACGAGCGCCGCAGGCTCCCCGCCCGACAGGACATAGTCGCCGACGCTGATTTCCTCGGCGCCCGACGCCTCGATGAGCCGTTGGTCAAGCCCTTCGTACCGCCCGCAGAGCAGCATCAGGCCGGGCCCGGCCGCGAAGCGCTCGGCATCGGCCTGGGTGAGCAGCCGGCCCCGCGGCGTCAGATAGACCAGCGGGCGCGGATCGTCCGGCGGGCGGTGCGCCGCGATGGCGGCCGCGATCACATCCGGCCGCATCACCATGCCGGCACCGCCGCCGAAGGGCGTGTCGTCGACAGTGCGGTGGCGGCCGAGGCCATGGGCGCGGATGTCGTGCGCGTCCAGGCGCCAGAGACCGTCCTCGCGCGCGCGCCCGGCGAGCGACAGGCCGAGCGGACCTGGAAACATCTCCGGAAAGAGCGTGAGGACGGTGGCGTGCCAGCTCATGCCTCGGCCCCTTCCGCGGCGCGGCCCTGGGCACTTCCCTGGGCGCTCTGGTCCTCGCCGATGGTCGTCTCCGGCGGGTCAACCACGATGCGGCCCCCCGTGATATCGACGACAGGCACAGCGCGGCCCGTGAAGGGGATGATCAGCGCGGGCGCGCCGCCGGGCGGGGCAATCTCCAGGCTGGTGCCGGCGCCATAGTCATGGACCAGGGCAACGGTGCCGAGCACCCGGCCGGACTGGTCCTCGGCACGGAGGCCGATGAGGTCCGCCAGGTAATACTCGTCCTCGTCCGCCGCCGGCAAAGCGCTGCGCGGCACATAGAGGCGGGTATTGGTGAGGGCCGCCGCGACGTCACGGTCCGTGACCGGCACCAGGCGGCCTTGCACGTGCTCCGAGAGGCGGGCGATGCCCTCCCGCTCCCAGACGAGCTTGAAGGCGCGGCCGCGATCGTCCGAGAGCAGGCCATAATCGGCCAGCGCCTCCGGGTCGGCGGTGAAGCTCTGGACATGCAGGAGCCCCCGCACGCCGTGCGGCCGGCCGATCACGCCCATCAGGATGCGCTCTTCAGGCAAGGTTCATCTGCCCCGGGGCTCGGAAAAGCCTCAGGCCTCGGCCGTGGCGGCAGCGGCGGCGGCAGCCTTGGCGCGCTCCTGCGCCTTCTTCTTCGGCGCGGACTGCTGGGGCTGCTCGCGATAGGCCGGCATCGGGGCGAGGCCGGCGCGGCCCAGGAAGCGGGCAACGCGGTCGGTGGCGACGGCGCCGTTCTTCAGCCAATGCGCAATGCGCTCATCCTGCAGGCGGACGCGGTCGGCATGCTCGGCCGGGAGCATCGGATTGTAGCTGCCCACCTTCTCGATGAAGCGGCCATCACGCGGGCTGCGGCTGTCGGCGATCACGATGTGGTAGAAGGGGCGCTTATGGGCGCCCGCGCGGGCCAGCCGGATCTTCAAAGACATAGTTGGTTAGTCTCCACTGGTGGTTAGTGCTGTCCGGGATGCGTCCTCGCGCATCCTGGGCAAAGGTTGAAATCTGTCAGAAGGGCCGGCGTCCGCCGGGCTTGCCGAAGCCGCCCATGCCGCCGCCGCTGCCGCCGCCCATGAGGGCGCCGAGGCCGCCGCGCATCAGGCCCTTCTGGCCGAGCTTGTTCATGCGCTTCATCATTTGCGTCATCTGCTCGAACTGCTTGAGCAGCTGGTTCACTTCCTGAACCGTGGACCCCGAACCCGCCGCGATGCGCTTCTTGCGGCTGGCCTTGATGATGTCCGGGTCGCGCCGCTCGGCCAGCGTCATCGAACTGATGATGGCGGCCTGGCGCTTCAGGATTTTGGTGTCGAGATTGGCGCCGTTGAGCTGTTCCTTGATCTTGCCCATGCCGGGCAGCATGCCGAGGATGCCGGAGATGGAGCCCATCTTGGAAATCTGGCGCAGCTGGCTCGCATAATCCTCAAGGTCGAACTTGCCCTTGGCCATGCGGGCGGCAAGCTTTTCGGCGTCCTCGCGGTCGATCGTCTCGGCCGCCTTTTCCACGAGGCTGACGATATCGCCCATGCCGAGGATGCGGCCGGCGACGCGTTCAGGGTGGAAGGGCTCCAGCGCGTCGAGCTTTTCGCCCGAGCCGGTGAGCTTGATGGGCGCGCCGGTGATGGCGCGCATCGACAGAGCCGCACCACCACGGGCGTCGCCATCCATGCGGGTCATGACGATGCCGGTGACGCCCACAGCCTCGTTGAAGGCGCGCGCGGTGTTCACCGCATCCTGGCCGGTCATGGCATCGACCACGAGCAGGGTCTCGGCCGGATGGGTCGCGGCCCGGATCTGCTTGACCTCATCCATCAGCTCTTCGTCGATGGAGAGGCGGCCCGCGGTATCGAGGATGACGATATCGAAGCCTTCGCGGCGGCCGGCATCCATGGCGCGCTCGGCAATCTGCACCGGCGTCTGGCCCTGGACGATGGGCAGCGAGGAGACTTCGGCGCGTTCGGCAAGCTGGGCCAGCTGCAGCTGGGCGGCCGGGCGCTGCGTATCGAGGCTGGCCAGCAGCACGCGGCGCCGCTCCTTGGTGCGGAGCATAAGCGCGATCTTGCCGGCGGTCGTGGTCTTGCCGGAGCCCTGCAGGCCGACCATGAGGACGGGCACGGGGGCCGGAACATTGATATTGAGGGGAACGGCGCCTTCGCCGCCGAGGCTCTCGACCAGGACGTCATTGACGATCTTGACGACCTGCTGGCCCGGGGTCACGGAGCGCAGCACTTCGACGCCGACCGCGCGCTCCCGCACCTTGGTGACGAAGTCCTTCACCACGGGCAGCGCGACGTCAGCCTCCAGGAGCGCCAGGCGCACCTCGCGCATGGCCTCCAGCACGTCCGTCTCGCTCAGCGCACCCCGGCCGCGCAGCCGGTCGAAGACTGAGGAGAGTCGATTGGAGAGGCTTTCGAACATTCGACTTCCCAAAACAAAGCGCGCCGCTGCGCGAACACTCGCGGAGCGACGGACTAGACGCCTGGGCTTCTGCCCGCTGGAAAGGCGGGAGTCAAGGATGGCGGGTGGAGGGCTGGTATCTTTGTGGACGGGCAGGCCCGCGGATCAGGTCCGCGGGCCTGCGGCGGCAGGCGCTTAGGCGCTCGCTGCGTCCAGAGTGGCAATCTGCGCCTTGGAGAGGCTGAGCGCGCAGGCTTTGATGAGGTCGCCCATCTGCTCGGGGCGCGACGCGCTGGCGATCGGCGCGGTGATGGATGGGCGGGCGATCAGCCAGGCGAGGGCCACCTGGGCCTGGGAAGCGCCCGTCTCTCCGGCGATGGCGTCAAGGGCGGCCAGCACCTTCGGCCCGCGGCCCTCAAGATACTTGGCGACGCCCTGGCCGCGCACGGCACTTTTGCCGAGATCGGCGGCACTGCGGTATTTGCCGGTCAGGAAGCCCGCTGCCAGCGAGAAATAGGGGATCACGCCCAGCTTCTCGCTCAGGCAGAGGTCTTCCAGCGCGCCTTCGAAGAGCGGGCGCTCGACCAGATTGTAATGCGGCTGGAGCGATTCGTAGCGCGGCAGCCCGAGCGCCTTCGAGACCTTCAGCGCCTCGGCAAGCCGCGCCGCGCTGTAATTGGAGGCGCCGATCGCCCGTACCTTGCCCGCCTTGATGAGGTCGGCGAAGGCGGACAGCGTCTCTTCAAGCGGTGTCGCCTCATCATCCCGATGGGCCTGGTAGAGGTCGATGACATCGGTCTGCAAACGCTTGAGCGAGCGCTCGACCGAGGTCTTGATCCAGGCGGCCGAGAGGCCTTTGCCGTCCGGCATTTCCATGCCGACCTTGGTCATGATCACGACCTTGTCGCGCCCGCCGCGCGCCGCCAGCCACTTGCCGATGATCGTTTCCGACTCGCCGCCCTGATGGCCGGGAGCCCAGACCGAATACATGTCGGCGGTGTCGATCGCCGTGAGCCCGGCCTCCGCCAGCTGGTCGAGCAGCCGGAAGGATGTCGCCTCATCGGCCGACCAGCCAAACACGTTCCCGCCGAAAACCAGCGGCGGAATGGTGATACCTGATTGTCCGAGCTGTCTTTTGTTCATGGGTCGTATGACTCCCGCTGAATGGTCTCCAGAGCTGATAGCCCTTTGCGCGCCCTGCCCAAAGCCTCCGGCCAGCACATGGCCGGCCAGGCAAAGTTGCGGTGACATGTGGAACAGCTCTTGCTTGACCGTTCCGTCGGCGTGATAGACGAATGTAAGACACAAAATTAATAAACAGAGGTCCCGTGGATCATATGGACGCCTATCTGGACGGCCCGCATGGGCGGAGCTGGTACCGGGTGACAGGTGACTTGCATGTGGCCAAGGCGCCGCTGGTCGTCCTTCATGGCGGCCCCGGCTGCACCCATGACTATGTCGATTCCTTCAAGGATCTGGCCGCCACCGGTCGCGCCGTCATCCATTACGACCAGCTCGGCAACGGCCGTTCCGCCCATCTGCCGGAACGGGCAGGGGATCGGGACTTCTGGACCGTTGACCTTTTCTTGGGCGAACTCGACCGCCTGACTGCCCATCTTGGCATCAGCGGGCGCTATGACCTGCTCGGCCAGTCCTGGGGCGGCATGCTGGGTGCGGAACACGCCGTGCGGCAGCCGAAAGGTCTGCGCCGGCTCGTCATCGCCAATTCTCCGGCTTCGATGAAGACCTGGGTGGAGGAGGCGAACCGCCTGCGGCGCGATCTCCCCGCTGCGGTGCAGGACACGCTGACCCGGCACGAAGCAGCGGGCACCATCGACAGCGAGGAATACCAGGCGGCATCGGAGGCCTTTTATGCGCGCCATGTCTGCCGCCTCCAGCCGATGCCGCCCGAGGTGCAGCGCAGCTTCGACGCCATCGCCGCTGATCCCACTGTCTATCGCACGATGAACGGGCCGACCGAATTCCACGTCACCGGCTCCCTGAAGCACTGGACGATCGAAAGCCGCCTGCACCAGATCAGTGTGCCCACGCTGCTCATCTCCGGCCGGCATGACGAGGCAACGCCGCTCTGCGTGAAGCCCTATGCCGACCTCATCCCCGATGTCCGCTGGATTGTCTTCGAGAATTCCAGCCACATGCCGCATGTCGAGGAAAAGGAGGCGTGCCTTGCGGCCGTCGCCGATTTCCTGGATGCGGCCTAGTCCTCCCGCAGCAAGCACGACCAAGAAGAGATCGGAGAGATCCATGACATTGCGACGATGGCTCCTTAACTGTGCCCTGGCCTTGGGGCTGGCCGGCGGCCTTGCGGCCCTCGGCCTCGCCTCTGCGCAGGCGGCCGATCACATGGGCGGCACGCTCCGCCTGACGGGCGCTTCAGCTGCGGGCACGATTGATCCGCAAATCAACTACACCAGCCAGTTCTGGTCGGTCCTGTTTGTGACCAATGACGGCCTGCTAGCCTTCAGGCACAGCTCCGGCGCATCCTCGAACGATGTCGTGCCGGATCTCGCGACCGCCCTGCCGGTCCCTCAGGACGGCGGCAAGACCTATGTGTTCACGCTGCGCCGGGGCATCAAATTTTCGAACGGCCAGGAGGTGACGCCGGACGACGTGGTTGCCACGTTCCAGCGCATCTTCAAGGTCAGCAACCCGAATGCGGGGTCCTGGTACAACGTCATCGTCGGTGCCGATGCCTGCCTGAAGACCCCCGCGACCTGCACGCTGGCGGGCGGCGTCGTGGCCGATGACAAGGCCAATACCATCACCTTCCATCTGACCCAGCCGGATTCGGAATTCTTCTATCAGCTCGCGGTGCCCTTCGGTGACATCGTGCCGGCCAGCACCCCGGCCAAGGATCTGGGCACGACGCCCGCGCCCGCGACCGGCCCCTACATGATCACGAGCTATGATCCGCAGAAGGAAATGATCCTGAAGCGGAATCCGTATTTCAAGGAATGGAGCCACGACGCGCAGCCCGCCGCCTATGCCGACGAGATCGACTACAGCTTCGGCGCCAAGCCCGAAGACGAGGTGACCGCGATCGAAAACGGCCAGGAGGACTGGATGTTCGACAGTCCGCCGTCCGATCGTCTGCCGGAAATGGCGTCGAAGTATCCGAACCAGATCCACATCAACCCGCTCTTCGCCATCTTCTACGCGCCGATGAACGTCAACATGGCGCCCTTCAACAACAAGGATGCGCGCCTCGCGGTCAACTACGCGGTCAACCGCCGCTCGGCCGTCGATATCTATGGCGGCCCGCGCCTTGCCGTGCCGAACTGCCAGATCCTGCCGCCCGGTTTCCCTGGCTACAAGCCCTATTGCCCGTACACCAAGAACCCCGGCACCAAGTGGTCCGCGCCTGACATGGCGAAAGCGCAGGCGCTCATGAAGGCCTCCGGCCAGGCGGGCCAGAAGGTGACGGTGATCGCGGACGACCAGAACGTCGATCCGGCGCTCGGCACCTATCTCGTCAGCGTGCTGAACCAGCTCGGCTTCAAGGCGACGCTGAAGGTGATCTCGGCGAACATCCAGTTCACCTATATCCAGAACACCAAGAACAACGTTCAGATCAGCATCAGCCAGTGGTACCAGGATTATCCGGCCGCCTCTGACTTCATCAACGTGCTGCTGAGCTGCAGCTCCTTCCATCCGGGCTCCGATGCCTCGATCAATATCTCCGGCTTCTGCGACAAGGCGATCGATGCTCAGATCAACAAGAACCTGGTCACGGCCATCACGGACCAGAAGGCCGCGAATGCGGAATGGGCCAATCTCGACCGCGAACTGACCGACCAGGCGCCCTGGGCGACGCTCTTCACCCCGAAGCAGCTCGACTTCGTCTCCAACCGGCTGCAGAACTACACCTTCAGCGACCAGTTCCACATGATCTATTCGCAGGTCGCGGTGCAATAACGGTCGTTTTGGACAAGCTTTCCGACAATGGCATTCGCCTGCGAATGCAAAGCGCAAGAAGGGGGGCGGTGCCGCACCGCCCCCATCCAGCGCCCCGCGCAAGAGGCTCCTTGAGAATGCACGATCTGACGGTCTCTCGGCTTTGGGGAGCGATGCGTAATGCCTGACACTGCGCCTGAATTGACACCTGCGGAGCTTGGCTCTGAGGGTGCGGCCGAATCGATTGCCGCGGCGGAACGGCCGCGGGGTCCTTGGCGTGTTGCCCTGCGCAAGCTTCTGCGCGACCGCACGGCGGTCGGCGCCATCATCGTCCTCGTTCTCATCGTCCTCGCCTGCACGGCGGCGCCGCTCTACGCCAGATACGTGTCGCAGAGCGATCCCTTCCAATCCAATCTCGACGGGCAGATCACGATCGGCGGCAATTCCGTCGATATCATGCAGGCCGATACCGCCGGTCTTGGCCTCGGCGTCACGCCGATCGGCCCGACATGGCATGGCCAGTATTTCTTCGGCGCCGATGACCAGGGCCGCGATGTCGCCGCCCGCATGCTCTACGGCGGCCGCAACTCGCTGATCATTTCCTTTTTCGCGACCATCGTGACGCTGGTTCTTGCCGCGCTTGTGGGCACCGTCGCGGGTTTCATCGGCGGCTGGACCGACACGGTGCTCGCCCGCCTGCTCGACGTGCTCTGGGCCTTTCCGATCTACCTGCTCGCGATCTCGCTTTCCATCGTCTTCATCAGCAAGGGCATGCAGATCGGCCCCTTCACCATCGCCTCCAACAGCCTGATCCTGCCGATCATGATCATCGCCATCGTCTATGTGCCCTATGTGGCGCGGCCGATCCGCGGTCAGGTGCTGTCCCTCACGCGCAGCGACTTCGTGCTCGCCGCGCGCTGCCTCGGCGTGCCCTCCGCGCGCATTCTGCTTCCGCGATATCCTGCCGAACGTGACGACGACGCTGATCGTCTTCGCGCCGCTCATGATGGCGCTGAACATGCTGACGGAATCGGCGCTGTCCTTCCTCTCCATCGGCGTGCAGCCGCCCGCCGCCAGCTGGGGCACGATCATCCAGGACGGCGAGGATCTGCTCTATACCCAGCCCATGGTCGCCATCGCGCCGGGGCTCGCCATCATCATCACCGTTCTCGCGCTCAACTTCTTCGGCGATGGCGTGCGCGATGCCTTCGACCCGCGCGCCAAGCTGCGCGTGAAGAAAGGGTAAGCCGCCATGTTCTTCCCCGTCCTGCGGCGCCTGACCGAAATGCTCTTCGTGATGTTCGGCATCAGCGTCGTCGTCTTCATGATTTTCTTCGCTGACCCCTGGCTCCGATCCCGCCGCCCGCATCGCCGGCCGCAACGCGACGCCGCAGGTGCTCGAACAGGTGCGCCATTCCTTCGGTCTCGATCAGCCGCTGCCGGTGCAATATGTCAAGGTGATGGAGAAGCTCTTCGTCACGCGCGACCTCACCTCCTTCGTCAATCGTGGCGAGAAGGTCGTCCCGGCGGTGATCGAGGCGACGCCCGTGACCCTCTCCCTCGTCTTCGGCGCCGCGGTCATCTGGGTGGTCTTCGCATCATCATCGGCATGATTGCGGCGGCAACCCGCGGCACGCATCATCGACCGGCTGCTGATGTTCCTCGGCCTCGTCGGCATTTCCATGCCGGTCTTCTGGGTGGGGTCGGTCGCCAATCTCATCACCCAGTCGCGCTTTCATGACACGTGGCTTTTCCACTGGGTGCCGGGGCTCGGCTACACGCCGCTGACCCAAAATCCCTGGCTCTGGTTCAAGAGCCTGGTCATTCCCTGGATCACGCTCGCGATCCTCTACATCGGCCTCTATGGCCGCGTGCTCAGCGCCAATCTGGTCGAAGCCTATCAGGAGGATTTCATCCGCACGGCCCGCGCCAAGGGGCTCTCGGAATCGCGCATCATGTTCCGCCACGCGCTGCGCACCTCGCTCATCACCTTCGTCTCGATGTTCGGGCTCGACTTCGGCGCACTGGTCGGCGGTGGCGCGCTGCTGACGGAAGTGGTCTTCAACCTTCCCGGCGTCGGACGCCTGACCTACCTCGCACTGCAAAGCCTCGACCTGCCCTTCATCATGGCAACCGTCATGTATTCGTCCTTCTTCGTCGTTGTCGCCAACGCCGTGGTCGACATCGCCTATGCCTGGCTCGACCCGAGAGTGCGCGATGCCCGCTGATCAGACACGAACGCGGCCGAGACCCTGCTCGACGTGCAGGACCTCTGCGTCTCCTTCCGTTCCGAACGCGGCATCATCCGCATTCTGGAGAACGTCTCCTTCACCGTGGGCGCGCGGGAGATTCTCGCATCGTCGGTGAATCGGGTTCCGGCAAAAGCATGACCTCGCTCGCCGTCATGCGGCTGATCACGGACCCGAACGCCATCATTACCGGGTCGATCCGCTACAAGGGGCGTGATCTGCTGCTCGCTCGAGCGCCCGCGAGATGCGCGGACCTGCGCGGGCGCGAGATCGCCATGATCTTCCAGGATCCGATGACGGCGATGACGCCGGTCTACACCATCGGCTGGCAGATCGAGGAGCAGTTGCGCGCGCATCAGAAGCTGTCCCGCCGCGCGGCCGCGCGCGCGCGCCGTCGAGCTTCTGGGCGAAATGGGCATCCCGGCCCCGGCAAGGCCGCCACGCGCTATCCGCATCAGCTCTCGGGCGGCCTGCGCCAGCGCGCCATGATCGCCATGGCGCTGTCCTGCAACCCCTCGCTCCTCATCGCCGATGAGCCGACGACGGCGCTCGACGTCACCGTCCAGGCGCAGATCCTGGAGCTGATCCAGCGGCTGCGCACCGATTTCGGCTCCTCCGTCATCCTCATCACCCACGATATGGGCGTCGTCGCGACCGTCTCGGACCGCGTCATGGTCATGTATGCGGGCATCATTGCCGAACGCGGGCCGAAGCCCGCGGTGCTCGGGCACCCGACCCATCCCTATACGCTGGGTCTGTTGCAATCCATTCCGCCCATGCACGGCGAGCGGCCGCACCGTCTGCCTTCCATCCCTGGCGGTCCGCCGGCGCCCCTGGCCCGGCCGGCCGGCTGCCCCTTCCAGCCGCGCTGCGCCTTCCGGATGGATGCCTGTGAGACGCGCCCGCCGCTGTTCGGCAATGGTGTCCAGGAAGCCTCGTGCTGGCTCGCCGAGCGCGGCAGGCCCGACTGGGTGCAGGAGCGCGCCATCCGCGCGCCGGGAGCGGCCGCATGAGCAAAGCGACGCCGATGCTTCAGGCGGCATCCCTGTCCAAGACCTTCAAGGTCGGCAGCCGTTTCCGCGCCGGCGGCATTCAGCATCTCCACGCGCTCACGGACGTCTCGGTGGACGTCCATGCCGGCGAGATCCTGGGCCTCGTCGGTGAATCGGGCTGCGGCAAGTCCACCCTCGGGCGCTGCCTGCTCCGCCTCTACGAGGTCGACGACGGCCGCATCCTGTTCAAGAACCGGGACATCACCGGGTTGACCCAGCGGGAACTCCGCCCGCTGCGCGCCGATATGCAGATGGTCTTCCAGGACCCCTATTCGTCTCCTCAATCCCCGCAGGCGTGTGGGGGACCTTATCGCCGAGCCCTTGCGCGTTCATGGCAGGATGCCCGAGCCGGATATCCAGGCGCGGCTGCGCGAGCTCATGGATCTCGTGAATCTCGCGCCCGAGTTCCTGAGCCGCTTTCCGCATGAATTCTCGGGCGGCCAGCGCCAGCGCATCGGCATCGCCCGCGCCATTGCGCTCTCACCCAGCCTGATCGTGGCGGATGAGCCGGTCTCGGCGCTCGACGTCTCGGTGCAGGCGCAGATCGTGAACCTTTTCATGGATCTGCAGGAGAAGCTCGGCCTCACCTATGTCTTCATCGCCCATGACCTCTCCGTCGTCCGCCAGATCGCCACGCGCACGGCGGTCATGTATCTCGGCGGCATCGTGGAACTGGGTGAGACAGACCGCGTGCTCCACCGCCCCGCCCATCCCTATACCGCGGCGCTGATCTCGGCCGTGCCCGAGCCTGACCCGAAGGGCCATATCAGGACGCGCACGATCCTCGGCGGCGAGCCGCCGAGCCCGACCAATCCGCCGCCGGGCTGCCGCTTCCACACGCGCTGTCCGATCGCCCAGGCGCGGTGTAAGACGGAGGTGCCCAGGCTTCGCGCCTTGGGCGATAACCGCTCCGTTGCCTGCCACTTCCCTCTCGATGGAACGGTCGGCGGCTGACATCGACGAGGAAAAACCATGATTCACATAGTCGCCGTGCTGACCGCCAAGAGCGGAGAACGGCCCGCCATGATGACGGCGTTCAACGCCATCGTGGACGCGGTCAGGGCCGAGCCGGGCTGCATCGAATACCGGCCCGTCACCGATCTCGCGCATTCACCCGCGAAGTTCGGCACGGACGCGCTGGTCGTCATCGAAAAATGGCAGGATCAGGCGGCGCTTGACACCCATAACCAGGCTGAAGCCGTCAACAGCTTCAGGGCAGCGGCGGGGCACCTCATCGCCCAGGCCGATATCTATCTCATGCAGGATGTGTACTGAGCGGGTGCAACCCGCTCCCCTCTCGCTCTCACGCATAGCGCCGCCCCGTATCAAGGGCGGCGCGCAGCATGGCCAGCGCATGGCGGACGGTCGCCATGCGCACCGCCGTGCGGTCGCCCGGAAAGACGAGGGATTCGCTAGCGACGCCACCGGGCGAGGCGAGGCCGAACCAGACGAGGCCGACCGGCTTGCCGGCGGATCCCCGCCGGGTCCGGCAATGCCGGTCACGGCGATGGCAAGCTCGGCTTCCGCTGTTCTCTGGGCGCCCTCCGCCATGGCCTGGGCGACCGGCGCGCTCACCGCACCATGCGCCGCAATCGTCTCGGCCGGCACGCCGAGCATCCGCGTCTTGGCGGCGTTGGAATAGGTCACGGCCCCGCCGTCCACGACGTCTGACGAACCGGCAATCGCCGTCAGAAGCCCCGCGATCAACCCGCCGGTGCAGCTTTCGGCTGTGGTGATGTGCCAGCCGCGGGCACGGGCCGCGGCCAGGATCGCTTCCGCTTCCGCCAGAAGATCATTCGGGAACATCGTGGTCGCTCCTCAGCCAAGAAGGGCAGGGTGCCAGAGCAGGACCACCCTGACCAGAATGCCGCCGATGGCGCCGGCGATCACGTCGTCCAGCATGATGCCGGTGGGAGAGTTCATCCGGTCGGCCCAGCCGATCGGGCCGGGCTTGAGGATATCGAGCAGGCGGAACAGAAGGAAGCAGACCGCCGCGCCGATCCAGGTGACATGGGACAGGCCGAGCAGCGTCAGCCATTGCCCGGCCACCTCGTCAATCACCACCCAGCCCGGATCGTCTGTTGCCTGCGCCGCGCGGATGGCGGCGATGCCGCCGAAAGTCGCGATCAGGGCCAGGATCAGCAGCACAAGGTGCCCGGCCACCGCGAGAATGGCGCAGCCGAGCAGGAGTGCCGCGAGCGAACCGGCCGTGCCAGGTGCCCACGGGAAAAAGCCAACGCCGCCGGCGCTGGCAATAAGGCGGCTTGGAGACATGAAGCGGTGGGCCTCTCTCAGTGCAGCCATTGCTGCAGCGGATAGGGCAGGACCACACCTTCCTTGGCGCGGTAGATCGCAATGCCTTCAGTGACACGCTGCACATAGTTGCGCGTCTCGTCGAAGGGGATCAGTTCGATCCAGTCCAGCACATCGGGGCCACCCGGATTGCGGAAGTCGCCGTTCTGGGCGAGCCAGTTGGCCACGTTATTGGGGCCGGCGTTGTAGCTGGCGATGGCCAGCGGCAGGCAATTGTCGAAGCGCGCGGTGAGGCTCGCGAAATAGGCGGTGCCAAGCGTCATGTTCACCTCGGGCTCGCTCGTGAGCTGGAAGGGGGAGACCGAGGTGCCCTGCTGCTTTGCCACAAGCCGCGCCGTTGATGGCATGAGCTGCATGAGCCCCAGGGCGCCGACGGGGCTGACCGCACCGGCATTGAAGCTGCTTTCCTGACGGATCAGGCCAAGCGTCACCGCGGGTTCGATTCCGGCGGAGGTCGGCGGCTGGTAGGGAATGGGCCATCCGGCCTTCAGCAGCATGGAGCCATGGAGGCCAGCGACGCGGGCGAGGCCGACGCCCGCATTCGGCACGGCGAAGCCTTGGGCCAGCTGCGCTGCCATGGCGTAGTCAGCCGGGTCGGGCGCAACGGCCGCCACGTCGAGCAGGAAGCTGTAGGCGCGGCTCGGCTCGTTCCAGGCAACCAGGAAGGCTGCGGCTCGCGCCACTTCGCGCCCGGCGAAGGCGAGCGCGTCGCTGTCCGACCAGCCGGGTTCCGGCGCCGCCAGAATGCGGGCATTGAGGGCAGCGGGATCGTCGCCGAGGGCGAGCGCTGCGATCTGCCCATAGAAGGTCGTGGGGAAGCCGGCCGCGAGCTTGTACTCGCCCGCCGCCCGCATGGGGCTTCCTTCGGCGGCAAGCGCGCGTCCGAGCCAGTAATGCGCGCGGGATTGCGTGATGGCCGCCGGTGACATTGCCACCAGCATGCGGAAATGTGGCTCGGCCTTGGCCGGGTCATGCAGCATCCGAAGCGCGATGAACCCGGCGAGGAACTGCTGGTCGGCATCGTCCCCCACCGCCTGCGGCCGGATGCGGTTGACCAGCGCATAGGCGTCCTGCCCGTCATTGTCGGAGATGAGCGACCGCGCGAGATAGCTGGCTTCCCGCCACAGCGCGTGCTGCGAGGCCGCATCTCCCGCCTGGAACGCGGCATAGCCGTGGCTTGTCCAGAACTGATAGGCGACCGGGTCGCCGGAATTGTGGCGCAGGTACCGGGCGGCCGCGAGGAAGAGGCCGGGATTCTCCTGATCCGCGCCCGGCAAGGCCTGCAGCAGATCGGCCGCGTCCGGGTCGCCGGCATCAAGGCTCATCCAGGCGCGGGCAGCGGCCTGACGCTCCGCGGGCAGGCGGCTGATTTCGGCCAAAGCCGCCGGGGAGTCCGCCCAGGCCAGCGCCTCGAAGCGTGCCCATTCGTCCTTGGGTTGCAGCACGCTGCCCCAAAGCGCCAGGAAGGAGGTAACCTCGCCTGGCTCGGTCAGGCCGGTCCCGGTCCATGCCCGCCGGGCGGCTTCGGCCGCATGCCGCATGTCGCCCGCCGTCTGGAAGGCCGTCGCACAGCGCAGGAGCGCCGCAGAACTGCCCGGCATCCGCGCCTGGCACTGGCTGAGCGCGGTCGCCTGGTCCGGCTCGTCGGCCAGCGCCTCCTCCCAGCGGAGTTCGAGCAGGCCCTGCTGCGGCCAGTCCGGATTCGCCTGCATGAAGCTTGCAATCTCGGCGGCGCTCGCCTGGCCGCGGGTGAGCAGCCGGTAGTAGGTGACCAGCTTTTCCGCCACCGGGTCCGCATATTGAGCCGCCATGGCCTGGGCCTGGTCCCAGTTGTGCGCGGCCACCGCATCCATCGGCGTCTCGACGCCCTGGGCCCAAGCGGTGACGCTGTGAATGGCGAGCAGGCTCGCGCAGCAGCCCAGAACGGTGAGGAGGCGCATGGGAACCCGAGAATCCTTGTTCGATTGCCCCATCATTGCCTATGCGCGGCCCTTCGCAAAGGGCGCGATGCTCCTATCGGCGATGACATGTCCCGCCCGCCGCCCGCGCATGCCGCGGCTCCTCCCCAGGCGGCTTGCGATGCACTGGCGCCGGTCCTAGGTTTGGCCTGTTTCATGCTTTTCCGCCACGCCGCGCTCAATCGAGGATAGACGCCATGTTCAAGGGCTCGCTTGTTGCCCTCATCACGCCCATGCAGGCCGATGGCACTGTCGACGAAAAAACGCTGGAGCGGTTCGTCGGCTGGCAGATCGCCGAAGGCACGCATGGTCTGGTGCCTGTCGGCACAACCGGCGAGTTGCCGACGCTCTCGCACGAGGAGCATCGCCGCGTCGTGGAGATCACCATTGCCGTCGCGGGCGGCCGCGTGCCGGTGATTGCCGGTGCCGGCTCGAACAGCACGGCGGAAGCGGTCGATCTGGCCCGCCATGCCAAGAAGGCGGGGGCGGATGCCGCCCTGGTGGTGACACCCTATTATAACAAGCCGACCCAGGAAGGGCTCTATCTGCATTTCAAGACCATCGCAGACAGCGCCGATCTGCCGATCATCATCTACAATATTCCGGGCCGCAGCGTGATCGACATGAGCGTCGCCACCATGGCGCGCCTCGCCAAGCACCCGAACATCGTGGGTGTGAAGGATGCAACCGCCAACTTGGCGCGCCCGCTCCACACGCTCCGCGCCTGCGGCCCCGATTTCTGCCAGCTCTCGGGTGAGGATCACACCGCGATCGCCTTTCTCGCCTCGGGCGGTGTCGGCTGCATAAGCGTCAGCGGCAATGTCGCGCCCCGGCTCCTGAGCCAGATGCACGATGCCTGGGCGCGGGGTGACGTCGCGGAAGCCATGGCTATTCAGAACCGCCTCGTGCCACTGCATGATGCGATGTTCGCGGAGACCAATCCCGGGCCGGTGAAATACGCGGCGCACCTCCTCGGCTTCGGCCGGTCCGATTGCCGGCTGCCGCTTGCGCCGATCAGCGAGGCGACCCGCGCGCAGGTGCGGGACGCCATGACCGAGGTTGGCCTTCTGAACTGACATGGCTGAAAAAAAGAGCACATCGAAATCGGGGCTGATTTCCCACGGCATCGCCGCGCAGAACCGCAAGGCGCGCTTCGACTATGCCATCAAGGAGACGGTCGAGGCGGGCATCGTCCTGAAAGGGCCGGAGGTGAAGTCGCTGCGCCACGGCCGGGCGACGCTGAGCGAGGCCTGGGCCGGTGAGCGCGATGGGGAGATCTGGCTCTTCAACGCCTATATCCCCGAATATCAGGGCGGCGTGCTCTCCCGCTTCGAGCCGCGCGCGCCGCGCAAGCTGCTGCTCAAGCACAAGCAGGTCAATCAGCTATCGGGCGCGGTCGCCCGCAACGGCATCACGCTTGTGCCGCTGCAAATCCACTTCAACGACCGTGGCCTGGCCAAGGTTCTGCTCGGCGTGGGCGAGGGCAAGCAGAAGGCCGACAAGCGGCACGCCGCGGCCGAACGCGACTGGCAGAGGGACAAGGCGCGGCTGATGCGCAACCGCGGATGAGCCTGGCCGGCAGACTGTCCGCCGAGACGTCGATCCGGCTGCGTGGCCCGGTGCTCGTGATCCTGTCGTGCCCGGCGCTGGTTCTGCTGTCCTATTTCTTCCTTGACCGGCCGGTCGCCTTCCTGATGCACCGGCTGTTCCATCGCAGCCTGCTCTTCGTGCCATTGATCGGCTTCGGCCAGCTGGCGCTGACCCTGGGGCCGCCGGCACTCGCCCTCTCGGCCTTTGCCGGCTGGATGGGCTGGCGCCCCGATCGGCGCGGCTGGACGGGGATCGCCTGTGCGCTGGCGGTGACGGTGGCCATGACCTTCAAGGACAGCCTGAAATACATCTTCGGCCGCGCCTGGCCCGAAACATGGACCAACGGGAATCCGTCCCTCATCCATGATGGGGTCTACGGCTTCTTCCCCTTCCATGGCGGGAACGGCTGGGCCTCCTTCCCCTCGGGGCATACGGCCGCGATCGGCGCCGTCGCTGGCGTGCTCTGGTGGCGGGCGCCCGAATGGCGCTGGCTCTGGGGCCTGCTGATCGCCTCGACCGCTATTGGGTTGCTCGGCGGCAATTACCACTTCCTCGGGGACATCATCGCCGGCGGCTATCTGGGCTTTGCCTGCGGGCGCGGGGTATCTGCGCTTCCCTTCCCCAAAGAGGATCGTCCGGCGCAATGACCGAATGGACCTCTCTTGACCGGCGGATGATGATGGCGGCGCTCAGCCTCGCGCGCGGCGCCCTGGGCACGACCGCGCCGAACCCCGCCGTCGGCTGCGTGATCGCCGAGGGGGACCGGATCCTGGGCGAGGGGGCCACCCAGCCCGGTGGCCGCCCCCATGCCGAAGTCGTGGCGCTCGGCGCGGCGGGTGAGGCCGCCCGGGGTGCGACGGCCTATGTGACGCTGGAGCCCTGTTCCCATCATGGCCGCACGCCGCCCTGCGCCGACGCGCTCATCGCGGCAGGCGTCGCGCGTGTCGTCATCGCCTTCGCCCATGATCCGGATCCGCGGGTCCAGGGGCGCGGCACCGCGCGGCTGCGCGACGCGGGTATTACCGTTGAGACCGGCCTGATGGAGCGGGACGCGCAGGCGATCATTGCGGGATTTGTGAAGAGCGTGACCCAGGGCATCCCCCGGCTCACCGTCAAGCTCGGCGTGACGCTCGACGGCTGCATCGCGACGAAAAGCGGCGAAAGCCGCTGGATCACCGGGCCGGGCGCCCGCGCCGTCGTGCAGCGCATGCGCGCCGAGCACGATGCGATCCTCGTCGGCATTGGCACCGTTCTCGCGGATGATCCGGGGCTGCGCTGCGCCCTGCCGGGGCTGGAAGAGAGACCGCGCTGGCGCGTGGTCGCTGATAGCGCGTTGCGCACGCCGCCCGGCAGCCAGCTGGTGCGCCATGCCGGCACCCATCCGCTCATTCTGCTCGCGGCTCCCGATGCCGACCCCGTCCGCGCCCAGGCGCTGGACGCGCCGGGCGTCACCGTCCTGAGGGTAAACCGCGCGGCGTCCGGCCGGCTCGATCTCTGCGCCGCGTTCCGGGCGCTCAAGGAGACCGGAATCACGTCTGTTCTCAATGAAGGCGGCAGCCAGATCGCGGGCGCGCTTCTGCGCGCCGGGCTGGTCGACCGCCTCGCCTGGCATCGCGCGCCTATCCTGCTTGGCGATTCCGGCCTGCCCGCGCTTCAAGGTCTCGGCATCGAAAGGCTGGCAGACGCAATTCGCCTGCGTCTTTCGTCACGGCAGGAGTATGAAGATGACGTGCTGGAAACGTACGATGTTATTTCGCACAGTTTTGCGCGTGGATTAGCCCCTGGAAGTGCCGTGTCGCCTGGAACCGTTGCATGACTCATGTGAAGCCCATATCCCGGCCGGAGGCGCTGGTGCTGGACTGCACGCCGCGGACGCCCGTCGTCATTCCGCTCGGTCCGGCAGGTATTCCAGCCGAGTTCGTGGGCTTTGACGGGCTGGACGGGCTTGAGCATATCGCGATCCGCTTTGCCGGACGGGATGCTGATCCGTCCCGTCCCGTGCTGGTGCGCCTCCATTCGGAATGCCTGACCGGGGACATTTTCTCCTCGGCCCGCTGCGATTGCGGAGAGCAGCTGCATGAGGCGCTCGGCCAGCTCTCGGAAGAGGGCGGGATACTGCTTTATCTGCGCCAGGAAGGCCGGGGCATCGGCCTCTACGCCAAGCTAGACGCCTACCGCCTGCAGGATCAGGGCGTCGATACCTATGAGGCCAATCGCTGGCTGAACCTGCCGGAGGATGCGCGCAACTACACCATCGGCGCACGCATGCTGCAGGCCCTCGGCGTCACGCGCATCCGGCTGCTCACCAATAACCCGGACAAGGTTGCACAGCTCAAAACGGCCGGCATCGATGTCGTGGAGGTGCGGCGCACCGGCGTGTTCGTGACGGATGCGAACCGGGCCTATCTCGCGGCCAAGATTCGCCACCGCCACCTGCTCGATCCCCTGGCCTTGCTGTCGGCCGCTGCTGCCCCAGAGGGTGAGGCTGGCGCCGCGTCAGAGGTCTAGCCGCCGGCCGCGGGCGAATACCCGTCCGCGACAAGCTTCGGGCGTAAAAAGCCAAGGTGCAGGTCGCAACCGTCCGTCCCAGACCTGAGCCAGTTCGCGCATCCTGCCGCCTCGTTCAACCGCATGACTCCGACCTGGAAGACCGCCATGGCATCGCCATCCAGCCCTCAGCCCCAATTTGTCCTCACCATTGCCTGTCCCGACCGGCCCGGTATCGTGGCCGCCGTCACGACCGTCCTGTTCGAGGCGGGCGGCAATATCCTGGAAGCCCAGCAGTTCGACGATTTGCAGGCGGGGCGCTTCTTCATGCGCGTGGTCTTCAGCGCGGAGGCGGCCGAGGGCCACGGCACGGACAGCTATCTTGGCCGCTTCCGGGGCGAATTCACTCCGACGGCCGAGCGTTTCGGCATGGAATGGGAGCTGCGTGACCGGCTGGAAAAGCGCCGCGTCATGATCCTTGTCTCAAGGTTCGACCACTGCCTGGTCGATCTCCTCTATCGCTGGCGGAACGGCGAACTGCCGATGGACATCACCGCCATCGTCGCCAACCATCCGCGCGAGGCCTATGCCGGCGTCGATTTCTCCGGCATCCGCTTTCATCACCTGCCCATCACCAAGCAGACCAAGATGGAGCAGGAGACCCAACTCTGGGATCTCGTGCGCGAGACGCAGACCGATCTCGTTGTGCTCGCCCGCTATATGCAGGTGCTGTCTGACGGGCTGACGGCCAAGCTTTCCGGGCGCTGCATCAACATCCACCACTCCTTCCTGCCGGGCTTCAAGGGAGCCAAGCCCTACCATCAGGCGCATGAGCGCGGGGTGAAGCTGATCGGCGCCACGGCCCATTACGTGACCAGCGATCTCGACGAAGGACCGATCATCGAGCAGGACGTCGAGCGCATCAGCCATGGCGACACGCCGGACGATCTCGTCCGCAAGGGCCGGGACATCGAGCGGCGGGTGCTCGCCCGCGCCGTGCGCTACCATCTCGACGGGCGGGTCATTCTCAACGGCGGCAAGACCGTCGTTTTCACGGATTGAGGGTCATGGCGGCTAAGATCATTGATGGGCGGGCCTTTGCGGCCGGCATTCTGGCGGAGGTCACAGCGGAGGTGGCCTCCATCCGCGCGGCTGGCACGCCTGCGCCCGGCCTTGCCGTCGTGCTGGTCGGTGAAGATCCCGCAAGCCAGGTCTATGTCCGCAACAAGGCGAGGACGACGAAGGAGACCGGGATGGACTCCTTCGAATACCGCCTGCCCGCCGAGACCAGCGAGGCCGCTCTCCTCAGCCTCATTGCCGAGCTGAATGATGAGCCGGCGGTCCACGGCATCCTGGTGCAGCTGCCGCTGCCGAAGCACATCAACAGTGCCCGCGTGCTCGATGCGGTTTCGCCCGACAAGGACGTGGACGGATTTCACGTCATCAATGCGGGCCGGCTGGCGACGGGTCTGCCCGGGCTCGTGCCCTGCACGCCGCTCGGCTGCCTGCTCATGCTGAAGGCGGAACTGGGCGACCTGTCGGGCCAGCGCGCCGTCGTGCTCGGCCGCTCCAACATCGTCGGCAAGCCGATGGCGGCACTTCTGCTCGCCGAAAGCTGCACGGTGACGATTGCCCATTCCCGCACGCGCGACCTCGAAGCGGTCTGCCGCGAGGCCGATATCCTGGTCGCCGCCGTCGGGCGCCCGGAAATGGTGCGCGGCAGCTGGATCAAGCCGGGTGCGACCGTCATCGACGTCGGCATCAATCGCGTGCCGGCGGCGGAGGGCAAGACGAAGCTCGTGGGCGACGTCGCCTTCGCCGAAGCCGTCGAGGTCGCCGGGCGGATCACGCCCGTGCCGGGCGGTGTCGGCCCCATGACGATCGCCTGCCTGCTGCGCAATACGCTGACGGCGGCGAAGCGCCGGCAGGGCTGAGGCTCAGCGCCAATAGAGTCCTGCCAGCGCCAGAATGAGCGCCGGCGGCATGACAATCGCGCCGCGTGCCAGAAAGCTCCGGAACGTGACGTCCTCGCCTTCGCGGCGGATGGCCGCAAGCCAGAGGATCGTGGCGAGCGAGCCGGTGATGGAGAGGTTCGGGCCGAGATCGACGCCGATGAGCAGCGAGTCGGTCACCCGTTGGGGCAAATGATCCGAGGCAATGGTGGAGCGCGCGATCAGCCCCGCCGGCAAATTGTTCATGAAGTTGCAGACGAAGGCGAGCACGGTGCCGGCGCCCCAGGCGGTGGCCGCGACCGAGTGCTGGGCGGCGCCGCGGAGCGCCTGGGCGAGGGCTGCCAGCGCGCCTGTCTGTCGCAGCCCCTCGACCAGCACGAAAAGCCCCGCGACGAGCGGCAGCACCGCCCAGGATATACCGCGCAGCAGCAACCAGGGCGCTTCGCGCTGGCGCCAGAGCACGACGCCTGTCGTCAGCGCGCCGGCGATCGCGGTCGGCAAACCCAGCGGCATACCGGCGGCCGAGGCTGACAGCAGGAGCATGGCCGTCGCCAGGATGCCGAGGGCAGCGGCGATACCTCCGGGCGGCAGGGCGGGTTGGACAATCTTCGAATCGATCGGTGCGGCCAGGTGCTTCCGCTCGATGACGAGGAGTGCGGCAAGCGTCGCCCCCACCGCGACAACGGAGGGAAGCAGGAAATGGCCCAGCCAGGTGAACAGCGGCGGCACATGCTGGCCGTAGAGCACGAGGTTGGCCGGATTGGAGATGGGCAGAAGAAAACTCGCGGCATTGGCGATGAAGGCACAAATGAAGAGATAGGGCAGGGGCTCGGCCTTGGCATGCTTCGCCGCGGCAAAAACCGCGGGTGTCATGACAACAGCCGTCGCGTCGTTGGACAGGAAGGCAGTGACCACGGTGCCCACCGCGTAGATGAGCAGGAACAGGCGGCGGGATGAGCCGCCCGCATGGCGCACGGCATAGGCAGCCAGCCAGTCGAACAGGCCCTCGCGCCGGGCCACTTCGCTGAGCAGCATCATGCCGATGAGAAAGAGATAGACATCCGTGCCGCGGCCGACCGCGGCAAGGGCTGCGCCGGCCGGTACCAGGCCGAGGAGCACGAGAATGGCGGCGCCCAGCACGGCCCAGACGGCTTCGGGCAGGCGCCATGGGCGCAGGATGACCCCCGCTGTCGCGAGGATGACGACAAGCCATGTCAGCCAATGCATGGGCAAGTCCGCTTCCTGTCCGTCAGGCACCTCACAGGGCGCGCCCGGCAGGCCGCGCTAAGGCCCGTCATCCCCGGGCTTGACCCGGGGATCAACCCCTCCGGCGCATCGTTTCGCGGGAGCCCGAGGGGTGGACCCGCGGGACAAGCCCGCGGGCAACGGCTTTATGTGCGGGTGACGTGGATCACGCCAGCCGCACATCGGCGTGGAAGGTGTTGCCCGCCGTTGTCGCCGCGATATGCCCGGCGCGGATGACGAAGTCACCGAAGTGCTCGCCCGTCTGACGCTCCTTGGCATATTGCCGGAAGAGTGCTCCGAGCTTGGCCAGGATCGCATCATGGCCGACATCCTGGGCATAGAGCTTGTTCAGCCGTTCCCCGGCGAAAGAGCCGCCCAGATAGAGGTTGTAGGTTCCGGGCCCACGGCCGACGAAAGCAATCTCGGCGAGGTAGGGCCGGGCGCAGCCATTGGGGCAGCCGGTCATGCGGATGACGATGTCGTCCTCCCGCAGCCCCGCCGCTTCGATTTCGCTTTCGAGCGCGGTCAGCAGATCCGGCATGTAGCGCTCGCTCTCGGCCAGCGCAAGGCCGCAGGTCGGCAGTGCCACGCAGGCCATGGAGTTGCGTCGCAAACCCGTATCAGCGGTGATCGCCATGTTATGCTCGGCGAGCAGCGCCTCCACGGCAGGCTTCTGCGCCTCCGTGATATTGGCGATGGTGAGGTTCTGGTTCGGCGTCAGGATGATGGCGCCGCCATCCAGCATGCGCGCGATCTCCCGCACGCCGGTCTGCAGCGTCTTCTCCGGCCAGTCCTTCACGCGCCCGCTCTCCAGGAAGAGCGTCACATGCCACAGGCCGTTGTCGCCGCGCACCCAGCCGTAGCGGTCCCCGCGGCCTTCGAATTCCGGCACATGGACGGCACCGAGCTTGTAGCCGAGGCGCTGCTCGACCTCCGCGCGGAACCACTCGATCCCGCGATCCTCGATCGTGTATTTGAGCCGGGCGTGCTTGCGCACCGAACGATCCCCGAAGTCGCGCTGCACGATCACGACCTTCTCGGCGACATCCACCGCCTGCTCAGGGGTGCAGAAGCCCAGCACATCGGCCGTACGCGGGAAGGTATCGGTCTCGCCATGGGTCATGCCCATGCCGCCGCCCACCAGCACGTCCCAGCCCAGGATCTTGCCGTCCTTCAGCACGGCCACGAAGGAGAGGTCGTGCGCATAGACATCGACATCGTTTTGCGGGGGGACGGCGACCGTGATCTTGAACTTCCGCGGCAGGTAGGTCTTGCCGTAGATCGGCTCCTCCTCTTCGCCCGCATGACGAGAGGTGTCGATCACCTTATCCCCGTCGATCCAGATCTCATGATAGGCGGTGGTGCGCGGAGAGAGATGGTCGCTGATGTCCTGGGCGAGTTTCAGCGCCGCGGCATGGGTTGCGCTCTCATAGGGGTTCACGGCGCACATCACGTTGCGATTCACGTCGCCGCAGGCCGCCAGGGTGTCGAGCAGCGCCTTGTTGATGGTGTTGATGGCCGGCTGCAGGTTGCTCTTGATGATGCCGTGGAACTGGATTGCCTGGCGCGTGGTGACACGCAGCGTGCCGTTGGCGCGCTCGGCCGCGATATCGTCGAGGGCCAGCCACTGCGCGGGCGTCATCTGCCCGCCCGGCACGCGCACGCGCGCCATGAAGCTGAAGGCCTTCTCCATCTTCTTGCGCCCGCGCTCGGGCCGCAGGTCGCGGTCATCCTGCTGATAGATGCCGTGGAACTTGGTCAGCTGGGTATCGTCCTCGTCCAGCTGGCCCGTGATGACATCGGTCAGGCCCTCGGCAATGCCGCCGCGCAGGCCCCGGCTCGCGGCCTTGATGCCTTCGTTGCGGGAGAGGGGTTTCTTCTCGGTATCGTCTGACATGTCGAGAGGCTTTCAGTAGACGTCGCGCAGGTAGCGGCCTTCACGCCGCAGGGTGTCGAGCTTGGCCGCAGCCGCGGTCTCATCAATGCCGGCCTGGTCGGCAATCACGCGGATGAGCGCTTGGTTGACGTCGCGGGCCATGGCGTTCGCGTCACCGCAAACATAAATCGCCGCACCATCCTCGATCCAGGAATAGAGGTCGTGCCGCTGCTCCCAGATGCGGTTCTGGACATAAACCTTTTCGCGCTGGTCGCGGGAGAAGGCGGTGTCGATCCGGGTCAGGAGGCCGTTCTTCTTCCAGTCCTGCCATTCGAGCTGGTACAGGAAGTCGTGGGTGAAGTGGCGGTTGCCGAAGAAGAGCCAGTTGCGGCCCGAGGCGCCGAGGGCTTCGCGCTCTTGCATGAAGGCGCGGAAGGGGGCAACGCCGGTTCCCGGCCCGATCATGATCACCGCACGGTCCGGGTCCGCCGGCAGGCGGAAATGCGGGTTCGGCTTGAGATAGACCTTGAGCGGGCCGCCCTTCTTGCGGCGCTCCGCGATGTCGGTGGACGCGACGCCCTTCCGCTGGCGGCCATGCGTCTCATAGCGCACGGCGGAGACCAGCAGATGGACCTCGTCCTCGGCGGCCTTCGCGCTGGACGCGATGGAATAGAGCCGGCCGGGCAGCGGGCGCAGCAGGCCGGTCAGCGCCGCGGCATCAAGCTTCGTGGGCGCTGTTTCCAGCAGGTCGATCACCTGCCGCCCCGGCAGCCAGTCCTTCAGCGCGTTCGGGTCCGCCGCCAGCGCCTTCAGTTCGGCGCTGTCGGTGAGCCTGGCGTAGGCTTCCACCTGCGGGCGGGTCAGCGTCGTGATGTCCTGCGTTTCCAGAAGCGCGGTGCGCGCTGCGGCATCCCCGGAAAGGCCCGTCACGGACAAAATCTCGTCGACTAGCGCCGGATCATTCACCGGCACGATGCCGAGGGCGTCACCCGGCGCATGGGCCAGGCCCGAGCCCTCGACGGAAAGTTCCACATGCCAGGTCTCGGCGGAGGAGCCGGTGCCGTTCAGGTTGACCAGCTCATTGATCGTCGCCTCGAACGGGTTGTTGCGCGTGTAGAGCGGCTCGGCCTCGTCGGCGTCATCGGCGTCCGTGGCGGGCAGGGTGCGCGCGAAATCGACATGGATGACGGCGTGTTCGTCCGCCGTCTCCTTCTGCAGGGCTTCCAGGGTGGATGCGATCCAGCCCTTTGCGGGCGCGGCGAAATCGAGGTCGCACTCCACCACCGGGGCGAAGCGGGCGCCGCCAAGGGCCGCCAGCCGCTCGTCGATCACATGGCCCGTCTGGCAGTAATTCACATAGGCGCGGTCGCCCAGCGCGAGCACGCTGAAGCGTGTCTTGTCGAAGCGCGGCGCGTCGGCGGCCAGCAGGCCGTTGTAGAAATCGGTCGCGCGCTGCGGCGGGTCGCCCTCGCCCCAGGTGCTGGCGATGACGAGCAGGTTCTCGGCGCGGGCCGCGTCCGCCAGCGATACATCGGCGACATCGGCGACCTTGGCGGCGAAGCCGAGCTTTTGCGCGGCCTTGCGGGTCTGGGCGGCGAGGCTTTCGGCATTGCCCGATTCGGTCGCGAACAGGATCAGCAGCGGCACCTTCCGCGCCGGTGCCGGCGCCGGCACCGCGGCGGCCGCCGCGGCCGCGGCCGGGGCGCCTGCCGTTGCCGCGTGGAAGCCGGCCAGGAAGCCGGACAGCCAGGCCCGCTGTTCCGGCGTGCTTTTGGTGATGACGCCGTTCAGCGCCGTGATCTCCTCCGGCCGGAAGGGCGCGGAGCTGGGCAGAGTGGGCAGACTTGCCATGATCTTGATGGTCACTTTCGATGGGGCATGAGCTCTGCGAGCCAGCCTTCCTGCTGCAGAAAACGCTCGGTTTTGGCGGCCAGCGTCGGGAGTTCGTCACCGGCTCGGCGCCAGCTCTCGCGCATCTCTCCCAAGGTCTCCACGCGTTCGGCCCATTCAGGGCCGAAGTGTTCGGCGAGAACAGCGCGGATATTCTGGGCAAGGCCGGGGCTGCGCCCATGGGTGGAGACGGTCAGCACCAAGGCGCCACGCCGCACTTCTGCGACATTATGAAAGGAGCAATGCTCCGGCCGGTCTTCGACATTGACGATGACTTTGTGATGGCGGGCCCTCCGCGCCAGGGCCGCCGCCGTATCGTCGGGCAGGCCGACAACCCAGAGCACATCAAGCTTCGCCAAGGCCTCGTCATCCGGCAGGCCGGCGTGAAAGCGCTCTCCTGCTTCGGCCCGCAGCACGGAATCGGTCTCGTCGCCAAAACATGTGGCACCTTGGGCGCCGCCGTCCACAAGCAGCCGCCAGCGGCGAAGCGCGGCAGGCCCCTGGCCTGCCAAAGCCAGGTTCAGGGCCAGCGGATCAAGAGAAACCGGGATCATGCCCGTCATTAAGAGGATTTCCCCGATGGGGACAAGACATCTCTCGTCGAAGCTGGGGTGTTTGACGTTTTTTATTCGTGATTTATGGCGCTTGAATTAATCGGCCTGTCGCGCCGCCGGCCGCCTGCCCGGCCGCTCAGGGCTGCGCCACCCACTGGCTTTGCGATTGAGATTGCGGGAGCCCCGCTTTCGAATCGCGGAAAAAGGCGTCGCCGATCCTGCCCGCCAGCCCGATCAGATTGCGCTGCATGCCGTCCAAGAAATCATGCAAACCGATTGAAATGATCTTCTCAGCAGATTGGTCGAGCAGCCCGGCTCGCATGCGCTCAATCTGTTCGAGCGACGCCAGCGTGCCGCGCAGATTGTAGCGCGTGCGAAGCTGAGTGAGATGCCATTCAATCCCGCTCAGGCAAAGCAGCACGCTGCGGGGGAAGCAGGGATCGGCGAGCAGGAAGCCCACCACGTCTGCTGGCTGGAATTCCACCCGCGCGACGCGGCGAAACGCATGATGGCCTGCCACCGCGCGCAGCATGCCATCCCACTGCGTGCGCTCTTCCTGCCGGCGATCCTCCGGCCCTTTCGGCAGCAGCCGATGAAACTTGGTGTCGAGCAGGCGCGTTGTCTGGTCGGCGCGTTCGAGCAGGCGGCCGATTTCGTAGAAATGCCAGCCCTGGTCGCGGAAGAGCGTGCCCTCGGTAATGCCGGTATGGGCCTGGACGCCTTCCTTGATATGCGAGCAGAGGCGGGAAAGGCTGTCCCCGTGCAGCGCATCCTCTGAAATGCTCAGGAGATCGCGGTGGAAGACATTCAGATGCTTCCACATCTCCGTACTGATGAGCGGACGGAGCGTGCGCGCATTCACGCGGGCCGCCTCGATCGAACTCACGATCGAATTCGGGTTGGCGCTGTCCAGTAGGTAGTAGCGCTTCACAGCATTCGGCTCGACCGCGCCATGGGCTTCCGCGAAGCGCTGTTCGTCGCCGTAGATGCGAATCAGGGAATCCCAGGCTTCGTTCTCAAGGCCGGGGCTTTCATAGGTCTGGGTGACGTCCACCAGACGCGCCAGGTTCTCCAGGCGCTCCATATAGCGGGCCATCCAGAAGAGGCTCTCCGCATAGCGCGCGAGGAGAGGGCTCTCGTGCATTACCGCCGCGCCTCCTCGGCCAGCACCCAGGTATCCTTCGAGCCGCCGCCCTGGGAGGAATTGACGATGAGGCTGCCTTCCTTGAGCGCGACGCGGGACAGGCCGCCGGGCAGGACCCAGGTGCTGCGGCCGGTGACGGCGAAGGGGCGCAGATCGAGATGGCGTGGCCGGATACCGTCATCTGTCAGCGTCGGGCAGACGGACAGCCCGATCACGGGCTGGCTGATCCAGTTGGCCGGATCGGCGATCAGCGCGGCGCGCGCCGCCTCCAGTTCCTCCCGGCTCGCGCGCGGACCGATGGTGATGCCGTAGCCACCCGATTCGCCTACCGGCTTGGTGACCAGCTCATGCAGATGGTCGAGCGTATGGGCGAGCCCGTCGGCCTCCCGGCAGAGATAGGTATCGACATTGGCGAGGATCGGGTCCTGGTCCAGGTAGTATTTGATGATACGCGGCATATAGGCATAGACGGCCTTGTCGTCTGCGACCCCCGTGCCGACGGCGTTGGCCAGCGCCACATTGCCGCGCCGCCAGGCCCGGATGAGACCGGGGACGCCGAGCTGGCTTTCGGGACGGAAGACCGTGGGGTCCAGGAAGTCGTCGCTGATGCGGCGATAGATCGAATGCACCGCGCGCAGCCCGGCTGTCGTCTTCATGAAGACCCGGTCGTCCTCGACGATCAGGTCGGCGCCTTCGACCAGCGGCACGCCCATTTCGCGTGCCAGGAAGACATGCTCGAAATAGGCCGAATTGTAGATGCCCGGGGAGAGCAGCACGACCTGCGGATCCTCCACACCCTCGGGCGCGATCTCGGTCAGGGCTTCGCGGAGCCGCCGTCCGTAGTCATCGACCGGCATGAGCGACATGCCGGCGAGCAGATCGGGAAAGGCCCGGCGCATAAGGTGCCGGTTTTCAACGACATAGGAGACGCCGGAGGGCGTGCGGGCATTGTCTTCCAGAACCCGGAACTCGCCTTTCTGGTCACGAATGATGTCGATGCCGCAAATATGAACATAAGTGCCGAAGCGCACCGGAAAATTTTCCATTTCCGGCCGGTAGTTAGGATTGCCGAGCACAAGGTCCGCCGGAACGACGTGATCGCGCAGGATGTGCCGTTCATGGTAGATGTCGTGGAGGAAGGCGTTGATGGCGGCAACACGCTGCTGCACGCCGGTTTCAAGCCTGCGCCATTCTCCGGCGGTGATCAGTCGCGGAATGCAGTCGAAGGGGAGGATGCGGTCTATGGCAGTCGCGTCGGAATAGACCGTGAAGGTGACCCCAAGGCACATGAGGTCGTTTTCGGCTGCCCTGGCGCGGGTGCGCAGGCCCTCAAGGCCGATGGCGCTCAGGCGGTTGCGCAGGATCTGCGCGGTGCCGCTGTCTCCGGGGCGGTCCGTCCCGAGTTCGCAAACGAAAGAGCCGGGATCGCAGTTATGAAAGAGATCCACTGGAACTTCGGCCTCCACTGCGCTAAGGGCACCTTCCTTCGGCTATAGGGTGTTTATAGCCGCCCTTCCAGTGATTCAGCAAAGCTGGACTGCGCGGAATTCATCGCTGCCGACTACAGACAGAACCGGCTGTTGCTGCACAAATTTATTTGCAAATCTGAGGAATACAGAGTTTACCTCAGACGCCGTTTCCGGTCTGACGACCAAAAAAGACCGTTTATCCTTGGCCCGGAGTCAACCATGCGCCGCCTGTTCGCCGCCCTTGTGGCAACCTCCCTCCTTGCCCCCGGCATCGCCTCCGCGGCCTGCCTCCAGCCTTATGAGGGAACGGCCATGAATGTGGCCGGCCTCAAAAGCGAACTGATGGTGACGGCGCTCGCCTGTGACACCCGCGACCGCTACAACAGCTTCGTCCTGACCTTTCGCCCTTACCTGGAGCAGGAGGACACGGCGCTGAACCGGTATTTCATGCGTCACTACGGCCGCAACTGGCGGACCGAGCATGATTCCTACATCACCCAGCTGGCCAATGTGCAGTCCGACGACTCGATCCAGCAAGGCACCTTGTTCTGCCAGCATAATGTCGTTCTCTTCAACGAGGTGCTGGCGCTGAAGACGACCAAGGACCTGTCGACCTACGCGAACGACAAGCCGATGCTGCAGCCCGTGAACTACGATATCTGCGGCATGCCCCACCACCCGGTCTATCGCCCGGCCTTTGTCCAGGTGGCCCTTCCGGTCAGCGCGGCTTCGTCCACCGCAAAGCGGTCCGGCTCGGGCTCCGAGGCCACCGCGAATGGCCACCCGCAGCGCGGTTTCTTCGGCAGTATCGCCCACGGTATCGCCAGCATTTTCTAGTCCGAACTTGTCATTTTGACCTGTTGAGGGAAGGGGTTGCGGCCGCAGGGCAGTGCGGCCCCTTTTCTTTTTTGTCGGCCTGAACAGAGAGCGCCGGCACTGCGATCTGATACGATGGCCCGGCGTCGATTCGTGATTGTCCGGGGACCGCCGGCATCATGGGAAAGGACACCGATGGCCGCCATCGCCGACGAAGCCCGACGGCTCATTTCGCCTGCCCTGCTCGCGGTCATCCGCCGCCGGCTGGCATCCCTGGTCGGTTTGTTGCTTGGTTTCCTGGGCGTGGGTCTCGGGGTCGCGCTCGCCTCCTATCACCCGGCTGACGCATCCTTCGACACTGCCGGCACCGTCGTGCGCAATCTCGCGGGGCCGACGGGCGCCGTCATCGCCGACCTCTCCTGGCAGGGCTTCGGCCTTGTCGGCACGCTGCCGGTCTGGGTCATGCTGGTCTGGGGCTGGCGCATCGTCGAGGACCGGCGGATGTCGCTCCTCCTTTTTCGCATCCTGGCGCTCCTTGTCGCCATGCCGCTGCTGGCGGGCGGCATCGCCGATCTCCCCGTGCCGAGCAACGGCAGTTCCGCATGGCTCGCCGCTGGCTGGGGTGGCGCCGTCGGCTACGGTGTCGCCCACCTCATCCTCGGGACAGCCCGCTCTGCCTTCGGGCCGCTCGGCTTGGCCATCTCCTGGGTGATCGAAATGCTGGCCGGCTTCGGCCTCATGGCCTTCGGCTTCGGCCTCACCGCCATGGAATGGCGCGCGGCCGGCTCCCGCGCCCGCTCGGGTGCGATGGAGGCGGCCTCCCTGTCCATGCGCTCGGTCCGCTCAGTCAGCTCAGCCAGCGCCGCCGGCTGGAGCCGCGGCGAGGGCGCTACCGCCGGCTTCGGCCGCGGCAGTGTCTTCGGCGGCCTCGGCCGCCGCCTCGGCGCAGTGCTGTCCCGCCTGCCGGACTGGGGTCGCCCCGACTGGAGCCGTGGGCAAGCTTCCGAAGAATTGCCGCCGCATCCGGTCTTCAACCTGCCGCCGATGGACCCGGACGAGCCGGAGCCGGCGGAGCAGGGTGGCGGCCGGCGTGAGCCGGTGTTGAGGGCGGCCCGCGCCGTGCCCGGCGCCAGGCCCGTGGCCGGCGCCGCTGCTGCTGGTGCCGCCGCCGCCGCCGCCGCTGCGGCGATCAGCCCGGGCGATGCGCGCATCCGCGCCCCGCGTGACAGCCGCCGCGCCGCCCGGCCTGAACCGACCCCTGTCACCAGCCCGGCGGGATGGGTGCTGCCGTCGCTCGACCTGCTCAAGGAGCCGCCGGCCCAGCATGAGGCGGGGATCACGGCCGAGGCCATGCAGGCCAATGCGCGCCTTCTCGAAACCGTGCTCTCCGACTACGGCGTGCAGGGTGCGATCGTGGAGATCCGCCCCGGTCCGGTCGTGACCCTTTATGAGCTGGAGCCCGCGCCGGGCATCCGGTCCGCCCGCGTCATCGGTCTCGCCGATGACGTGGCGCGCAGCCTCTCCGTCACCGCCGTGCGCATCGCGACCGTGCCGGGCCGCAACGTCATCGGCATCGAGGTGCCGAATGCGAAGCGCGAGACGGTGTTCCTGCGCGAACTCCTCTCCGTCGAGGAATGGGGCAGTCATGGCGGCCGCCTGCCGCTGGCGCTCGGCAAGGATATCGGCGGTTCGCCGGTCATCGTCGATCTCGCCCGCATGCCGCATCTGCTCGTCGCCGGCACCACCGGCTCGGGCAAGTCGGTCGGCATCAACGCGATGATCCTGTCGCTGCTTTTCCGCCTCTCGCCGGAGGATTGCCGCCTCATCCTTATCGATCCGAAGATGCTCGAACTCTCGGTCTATGACGGCATTCCGCATCTCATGGCCCCCGTGGTGACGGAGCCGGCCAAGGCGGTCACCGCGCTCAAATGGACCGTGCGGGAGATGGAGCGGCGCTACCGCGCCATGAGCCAGCTCTCGGTCCGCAATATCGGCGGCTATAACGAGCGCGTGGCGGAAGCCCGCGCCCGTGGCGAGGTCGTGACGCGGCGGGTGCAGACGGGCTTCGATGCCGAGACCGGGCGGCCGATCTTCGAGGAGCAGCCGCTCGCCCTCGAACCGCTGCCCTTCCTCGTCGTCGTCATCGACGAGATGGCCGATCTCATGATGGTCGCCGGAAAGGAAATCGAAGCTGCCGTCCAGCGCCTCGCCCAGATGGCGCGTGCCGCCGGCATCCATGTCATCATGGCGACGCAACGGCCGTCGGTTGACGTCATCACCGGCACCATCAAGGCCAATTTCCCGACGCGCATCAGCTTCCAGGTCATCAGCAAGTTCGACAGCCGCACCATTCTCGGCGAACAGGGGGCCGA
Organism: uncultured Alphaproteobacteria bacterium; assembly: GCA_963834475.1. Lineage (GTDB taxonomy): Bacteria > Pseudomonadota > Alphaproteobacteria > Acetobacterales > Acetobacteraceae > Acidisoma. The sequence goes on from CAWIBZ010000008.1 coordinate 138,933, forward strand.
ACAGCTCCTGGGCCAGGGCGATATGCTCTACATGGCGGGCGGCGGGCGCATCACCCGTGTCCATGGCCCCTTTGTGACCGACCGCGAGGTCGAGGATGCGGTCGCCTTCCTGCGCGAGCAGGGCGAGCCGAACTATCTGGAAGAGGTGACCGAGGCGCAGGACGAACCGGGCGGCGGGGGCGGCGGCGTCTCCGCGATGCCGGGCGCGGGCGAGGGCGAAAAGGGCCTGTTCGATCAGGCGGTCGCCCTTGTTGCCCGCGAAGGCAAGGCAAGCACGAGCTTCATCCAGCGCCATCTGCAGATCGGCTACAACCGCGCGGCCCGCCTCATCGAGCAGATGGAGAAGGAAGGGATCGTGGGGCCGGCGAACCATGTCGGCAAGCGCGAGGTGCTGGTCCGCCGCACGCCTGACGAGGACGAGTAGGCCGCGTCAGGCGCCGCCTGACCCCAGGCGGCTCCTGAGACAACCGGTTGGAGCCCGATGGCTTTGGGGCAAGCCGACCCAAAGCCTGAACAGGTCCTTAGCGCGGCAGAAGGTCGTGCAGAAGCCGCTCGACATCGGCCGGGCGGAAGGGCTTCCGCAGGCTTGGCTTGTGGCGCCAGCGCGCATCAAGCGCCGAGTCATCAAAGCCCGTGCTGAAGACGAAGGGCAGGCCGAGCCGGTCGAACTCGGCGGCGACCGCATCGCTGCGGCTGCCCGAAACATGCACGTCCAGAATCCCGATATCGCAGCCGCCAGGGTTCTGGCTGAGGAAGGCCAGGGCCTCGTCGTTCTGCGCGAAGGGGCCGACAAGCGTACAGCCGAATTCGTCCAGAACATCTTCCAGCAGCATGGCGAGCAGCGTCTCGTCTTCCAGAACCAGGACGCGCAGGCCGAATAATCGCGATTCTGTGTCCATTACCGTCTTCCATCAGACTGCGCAGCCAATGGCAAGGGCTTGGGCGAGTTTCAGGCGGTCTCGGGTATCCTGGTCTCCAGCTCCTGCAACCAGACGCTGGCGTTTCCGTCCGACGGCGCGCGCCAGTCCCCCCGCGGCGACAGGCTGCCGCCGGCACTGACCTTGGGACCGTTCGGCATGGCCGAGCGCTTGAACTGGCTGAAGGCGAAGAAGCGCTGCAGGAAGACGCGCATCCAGTGCTTGATTTCGGCGAGCGAATAGGCCGGTCGCCGGTCGTCCGGGAAGCCGGGCGGCCAGTCGCCCCTGGCCGCGTCCTCCCAGGCCATGAGGGCCAGGAAGGCGATCTTGGACGGGCGGAAGCCGTAGCGCAGCACATGGAACAGCGTGAAGTCCTGAAGCGCGTAGGGGCCGATCTTGGCCTCCGTGCTCTGCGGCTTCTCGCCGGGCTTGGCCGGCACGAGTTCGGGCGAAATCTCGGTCGCGAGAATGGCGGCGAGCGTGGCGCCCACCTCTTTCGGGAACTGGCCGGAACTGATCACCCAGCGGATCAGGTGCTGGATCAGGGTCTTGGGGATGCCGCCATTGACGTTGTAGTGCGACATCTGGTCGCCCACGCCGTAGGTGCACCAGCCGAGCGCCAGTTCCGACAGATCGCCGGTGCCGAGGACGATGGCATTGTTGTGGTTGGCCAGCCGGAACAGATAGTCGGTGCGCAGCCCCGCCTGCACATTCTCGAAGGTGATGTCATAGACCGGCTCGCCACGGCCGAAGGGGTGGCCCATGTCCCGCAGCATCTGGGTCGCGGCCGGCCGGATATCGAGTTCGGACCAGGTGACGCCCAGGCTTTCCATCAGCCGGATGGCATTGCCCTTCGTCTCGTCGCTGGTGGCAAAGCCCGGCATCGTGAAGGCCAGGATATTCGTGCGCGGAATCTCCAGCCGGTCCGCCGCGCGGGCGGCGACGATCAGCGCATGGGTGGAATCGAGGCCGCCCGAGACGCCGATCACCATCTTGCGGGCACCGATGCCGCGCAGCCGCTGGATCAGCCCGCTGATCTGGATGTTGTAGCCTTCATAGCAATCCTGATGCAGCCGGGCCGGGTCGGCCGGAACGAAGGGGAAGCGCGGCACGGGCCGCATCAGGCCGAGATCGCGGTCAGGCGGGGAGAGGGTGAGGCTGACGCGCCGGAACTGCTCCGGCTCAACGCCGGCCGCCAGCGCATTGTCATCGAAACTGCCCATGCGCAGCCGTTCCTGCCGCAGCCGGTCGAGGTCGATATCGGCGATCGCGCGTTGCGCGCCGAGCGGGAAGCGCTCGGTCTCGGCCAGGGTCTCGCCGAGTTCGAAGATGGAGGCCTGGCCGTCCCAGGCGAGGTCGGTCGTCGATTCGCCCGCACCCGCCGCGGCGTAGAGATAGGCGGCGAGGCAGCGGGCCGACTGGCCTGCGGACAGCTGGTTGCGCGTCTCGGCCTTGCCGATGGTGATGTTGCTGGCGGAGAGGTTGGCGAGCACGGTCGCCCCGGCGAGCGCGCCATGGGAGCTTGGCGGCACCGGCACCCAGACGTCCTCGCAGATCTCCACATGGAGCACGAAGCCCGGCAGATCCTCCGCCGCAAAGAGCAGGTCGGGGCCGAACGGCACCTCCGCGCCGCCGAGCAGAATCGCGCGGCCTTCCGTTCCGGTGCCCGCCGCGAAGTGGCGCTTTTCGTAGAATTCACGGTAGTTGGGCAAATGCATCTTCGGCACGACGCCGAGGATGCGCCCGCGATGGATGACGACCGCCGTGTTGTAGAGCCGGCTGCCGAGCGCGAGCGGCGCGCCCACGAGGAGGACCGGGGTGAGGTCGCGCGATCCCTCCACGATTGTCCCGATCGCAGCCTTCACCGCATCGAGCAGCACATCCTGCAGCAGAAGATCGTCGATGGCGTAGGAGGAGAGGCAAAGCTCGGGAAAAACGCAGAGGACGGCGCCGGCCTCATGGCACAGCCCCGCCTCCGCCAGAATGGCTTTCGCATTCGCCGCCGGGTCGCCGGGGCGGGCTTCGATGGTGCAGGCGGCGACACGGGCGAAGCCGTGGGTATAGAGCGAGCGGAATTCCATGGCGCAGAGTTTAGCAGAGGTCAGGCGAGGACGTTAATCGCCCGCCGGCCTATTGGGCCGCCTCCAGCGCGCCGGAGGCTTCCAGCCAGGCTTCCTCGGCGGCCTCGATGTCGCGTGCGATAGCGGCGAGCTTCTGCTGCCCGCGCGCGACCTCTGCCCCGCCGTACTTCTCGTAAAAGCCAGGGTCGGCGAGGATCGCCTCGATGCGCTCCTTGTCCGCCGTCAGCTTCGCGATCTTCTTTTCGGCCTCCTGGGCGATCTTGCGCAGGGGTGCGAGGGCTGCGCGCGCCTCGGCCCGCTCACGCCGGTCATCCTGGCGGGTCGGCGCGGGGGCTTCGGTCCTGCCCGAACCGTTGGTCGCACCCGCGATGCGCTGGCGGTAGTCATCCATGTCGCCATCGAACTGCACGGCCTCGCCATCCGCGACCAGCCAAAGCCGGTCGGCCACCAGTTCCACGAGGTGCGGATCGTGGGTGATGAGGAGTACCGCACCGGTATAATCGGCCAGCGCCCGGATCAGCGCGTCCTTGGCGTCGATATCGAGATGGTTGGTCGGCTCGTCGAGGATGAGCAGGTGCGGTGCGTCACGGGTGGCGAGCGCCAGCAGCAGGCGGCCCTTTTCGCCGCCCGAAAGTTCCCCGACCTTGGTCTCCGCGCGGTCGGCGTCGAGCCCGAAGCGGGCGAGCTGCGCCCGCACCTGGGCGGGGAGCGCCTTCGGCAGGGCGCGGGCCATATGGTCGATGGGCGTCTCTGACAGCACCAGCGCTTCGGCCTGATCCTGCGCGAAATACCCGACTTTCAGGCCAGCCGCGCGGCGCGCCTCGCCCGCGAGCGGCTCCATCGACCCCGCGATGAGCTTCGCCAGCGTCGATTTGCCGTTGCCATTGGAGCCGAGCAGCGCCACGCGGTCATCGGTGTCGAGGCTGAGCGAAATGTTCCGCAGGACCGGGCGACCGCCATAGCCCACGGAGACGCGGTCGAGCGTCAGGATGGGCGGCGCAATGCGCGAGGGGTCGGGGAAGGAGAAGCGCGTCGGCGCATCCTCGATCACCGCTTCCACCGGCGGCAGGCGTTCCAGGGCTTTCAGCCGGCTCTGCGCCTGCCGCGCCTTGGTCGCCTTGGCGCGGAAGCGGTCGACAAAGGCCTGGATGCGGTCGCGCTCGGCCGAGACCTTTTCCGCCATGCGCTTCTGCTGCGCCGTGCGCTCGGCGCGCAGCCTCAGGAATTCGGCAAAGCCGCCCGTGGTCAGCGTGATCTTGCCCCGGTCGAGATGGGCGATCGCTTCCACCGAACGGTCCAGGAGGCCGCGGTCATGGGAGACGATGAGGGCCGCGCCCGGGAATTTGGCGAGCCAGCCCTCAAGCCAGAGCGAGGCTTCGAGGTCGAGGTGGTTGGTCGGCTCGTCGAGCAGCAGGAGATCCGGATTGCCGAAGAGGGCGGAGGCGAGGGCGACGCGCATGCGCCAGCCGCCCGAGAGCGCACTCATCGGCCCGGCCTGGCGTTCGAGCGAGAAGCCGAGACCGCTCAGAATGGCGCCGGCGCGCGCCGGCGCGCTGTCGGACTCGATGGCGCGCAGCCGCTCATGCACTTCGGCGAGGCGAACGGGGTCGGTGCCGGGCGCTTCGGCCTCGGCCAGCAGGGCCGTGCGCTCCTTGTCGGCCGCCAGCACGACATCGATCGGCGTGATGCTGCCGCCCGGCGCTTCCTGTGCGACAGCGCCCATCTTCGCCCGCGCGGCGAGCCGGATATCCCCGCCGTCGGGCGTCAGCTGGCCCGATATCGCGCGCATCAGCGTCGATTTGCCGGCGCCGTTGCGGCCGACGAGGCCGATGCGCCGGCCGGGGTCGACCGTCAGGTCGGCCGTCTCCAGAAGCGGGCGCCCTTTGATGGAAATCGAGAGATTGCGAATGATGAGAAGGCTCATGGGCGGTCATCTAGCGTCAAATGGCGTTTGGCGGAACGCCCAGGGTTGCGGGGTTCCCTTGTTCCCTCTAAAGGCCCGCGCAGACTTTCCTTTGCCCTAAAAGAAAGACCAGTCCCATGGCTATCGAGCGCACGCTGTCCATCCTGAAGCCCGACGCGACCCGCCGCAACCTGACCGGCGCGATCAACAAGGTCTTCGAAGAGAACGGCCTTTCCATCCTGGCTCAGAAGCGCCTGCATCTGACCCGCGCCCAGGCCGAGGCTTTCTACGCGGTCCACAAGGAGCGTCCCTTCTTCGGTGACCTTGTGAGCTACATGATCTCCGGCCCGGTCGTGGCCCAGGTGCTCAGCGGCGAGAACGCGGTGGCCAAGAACCGCGAGCTGATGGGCGCGACCGACCCGAAGAAGGCGGCGGCCGGCACCATCCGCGCCCAGTTCGCCGAAAGCATCGAAGCCAATTCCGTGCACGGCTCCGACAGCGCCGAGAACGCCGCCGTCGAGATTTCCTTCTTCTTCGCGGAAATCGACGTCGTCGCCTGATTTCAGGCGGTCACCGCTGGTGACGTGAGCGGGGGCTTCGGCCCCCGCTTTGCGTTTCAGGCCGGCAGCGACAGCGCGAACTGCCGTAGCGCTTCCGGATAGAGCTTGTGCTCTTCCACCAGCACCCGTGCCGCCAGCGCCTCCGGCGTATCGCCGGGCCGCACGGCCACGCGCGCCTGCGCCACGATCGGACCGGAATCGAGATCCTCCGTCACCAGATGCACGCTGCAGCCGTGCTCGGTATGTCCCGCTTCGATCGCCCGCTCGTGTGTATGCAGTCCCTTCAGCTCGGGCAGCAGGCTCGGATGGATATTGAGCATCCGCCCGGCCCAGCGGCCCACGAGATAGGGGCTGAGCAGGCGCATATAGCCCGCGAGGCAGACGATCTCGACATCCGCGGCACGCAGCGCGGCATCGACCGCAGCCTCATGGGCGGCGCGGTCCTTGCCGAAAGGCCGGTGGTCGATCGCAACCGTCGTGATGCCGGCGGTCGAGGCGGTGGCCAGGCCCCCGGCATCCGGGTTGTTGGAAAGAACCAGCACGATCTCGGCCGGAAAATCCGGCGCGGCGCAAGCCGCGATCAGCGCTTCCATGTTGGAGCCACGGCCGCTGATGAGCACGGCCGTGCGGCGACGGGCGGCCATCTCAGACAGGCCAGCCGGCGGGAATGGCGATCTCGGTGCGAGGCTCGCCCTCCGCCGCTTCGATCCGGCCGATTTCGAACACGCGCTCGCCCTCCGCCTCAAGAAGGCTCTTCGCCTCCGCGACATGGTGGGCGGCGACGATGACCGCCATGCCGATGCCACAGTTGAAGACGCGCAGCATCTCGTCCGGCGCGATGCCGCCCGCTTGCGCAAGCCAGGGGAAGACGGCCGGCAGTTCCCAGGCGCCAGCGTCAAGGCGGGCCAGCGTCCCTTCGGGCAGGGCGCGGGGCAGGTTGCCGGGCAGGCCGCCGCCCGTGATATGCGCCGCCGCCTTGAGCAAGCCCCGGCGATGCAGCGCGAGGAGCGAGAGCACATAAAGTTTCGTCGGCACCATCAGCGCCGTCGCGAGCGTCTGGCCATCTGCAAAGGGCGCCGGGGCCGCCATATCGGCGCCGGCCATTTCCACCACGCGGCGGACGAGCGAAAAGCCGTTGGAATGGACGCCCGAGCTGCCCAGGCCCAGGACCACGTCGCCCGGCTGCACGTCACGCGGCAGCAGGTTTTCCCGCTCGGCCGCGCCCACCGTGAAACCGGCGAGATCGTAATCGCCCGCCTGATACATGCCCGGCATCTCGGCCGTCTCGCCGCCGATGAGCGCGCAGCCCGAAAGGCGGCAGCCCTCGGCGATGCCGGCGATGACCCGCTTCGCGGCGGAAACATCCAGGCGGCCGGTCGCGAAATAGTCGAGGAAGAACAGCGGTTCGGCGCCCTGCACCACAAGGTCGTTCACGCACATGGCGACAAGGTCGAGGCCGACCGTATCATGCAGCCCATGGTCGATGGCGATCTTGAGCTTGGTTCCCACGCCATCGGTCGAGGAGATCAGCACCGGGTCCTTGAAGCCCGCGGCCTTGAGGTCGAACAGCGCGCCGAAGCCGCCCAGGCCGCCCATGACACCGCGGCGGTCGGTCGATTTGGCGAGCGGCTTGATCGCATCCACCAAAGCGTCGCCGGCCTCGATATCGACGCCAGCCTCCGCGTAAGTGGTCCCATTGCCGGGATGTGCCGCTCTGGTCATTCAGGCCCTCGATGCGCTAGGCGTTTGCGCTCGGGCTGCACCGCGACGGGCGGGGCGGCGCCGAGCAGGTCGGGAAAGTCGTTTGACAAGGCGCGGAAACAAACACAGGCGTCTTCCTGACGCAACCAAGGCTTTCCGCGCAAGCGCTATGGCCGCAGCGCGTGCCGGGAGGGGCAGGGGCCAATAATGGACAGGCAGGTCATCCCGCCGCCCATCGAACCGCCGATCGAACCGCCGCGCGACCCGCTGGAGCGGGCGCGCCGGCAGCAGCGCATCGCGCTCGCGGTCGGCCTCGTCCTGGCGCTGCTCCTCTTTTTCTATCTCTTCTCTTCGATCCTGCTGCCCTTCGTGGCCGCCATGGGCATCGCCTATTTCCTGGATCCCTTGGCCAGCCGCATCACCCGCGCGGGTATTCCGCGCTGGCTCGCGGCCCTGTTCCTGGTCATCGCCATGATCGCCCTGGTGCTGACCTTCGTGCTTCTGCTCTATCCGATCATCCTGTCCCAGATCGGCCTTCTGCTGCAGCGCGTGCCCGAATATGTCGTGGAAGTGCAGGCCTGGGCGAACGGCACGCTCTCCCACCTGCAGAAGCACCTCGGCTCCGATTTCGTGGACAACAAGCTCCGGGAAATCGTCGCCTCCCATGCGGGCGCGATGATTCCCTATGCGGTGAGCGCGCTCAGCCAGGTCATCGGCGGCGGCTTCGCGATCGTCAACGCGCTGACGCTCCTCGTCGTCACGCCGATCGTGGCTTTCTACCTGCTGCGGGACTGGCCGAAGCTGGTGGCGAAGGCTGATGCTGTTCTGCCGCAGCGTTACGCCGGCATCATCCGTGCCCAGGTGGTCGAGGTTGACCGCATCCTCTCCGCCTGGCTGCGCGGCCAGCTTTTGTGCTGCCTCATGCTGGCGGCCTTCTATTCCATCGGCCTCACCATCGTCGGGCTCGATCTCGGCTTGGTCGTGGGGCTCATGGCGGGGATGATCTCCATCATCCCCTATGTCGGCACGATCACAGGGGCGGTGACCTCGATCGGCCTTGCCATCGCCCAGTTCCCGAACTGGGACGGCGTCTTTCTCGTCGTGGGCGTGTTTGTCCTCGGGCAGATTCTCGAAGGCTACGTGATCTATCCCAAGCTGCTCGGCAACCGCGTGGAACTGCACGATGTGCTCGTCATCTTCGCGCTGCTCGCGGGGGGCGCGGCCTTCGGTTTCCTCGGTGTCTTGCTTGCCGTGCCGGTGACGGCTGCGCTGGGGGTGCTGGTGCGCTTCTGGATTCGCCGATATCTGCGCAGTCCACTCTATCTCGATCCGCCGCCCGACGGCGATAGGTTCCAGCCATGACCGCCGAGGGCGACAGTTCCACCCGGCAGCTCGCTTTGCCCTTTGCCTATAGTCCACGCTTCCATGTGGAAGACTTCATCTCCGCCCCGTCCAACGAGGAGGCGCGGGCTTGGCTTGGCCGCACGGCAAGCTGGCCGGCTGGCCGCCTCGCGCTGTACGGGGAGGCAGGCTGCGGCAAGACCCACCTGCTCCAGCTCTGGGCGGAGAAGCACGGCGCGCTGCTGCTCGATGGCCCGTCGCTGCGCCGCCTGCCGGAGCTGGCCGGCAGCCCGGCCATCGCGCTTGACGATGCCGATGCGGCGCCGGACGAAACCCTTTTGCTGCACCTCATGAATCTGGCCGCCGAAATGCGCCGCCCGCTGCTTCTCGTTGGCCGGGTGGCGCCCGCCCGGTGGCGCGTCAGGCTGCCCGATCTCGCGAGCCGGCTCCGAGCCATGACGGCCGCGGCCGTCAAGCCCGCGGAAGATCCGCTTTTGCGCGCCCTGCTGGCCCGCCTCCTGTCGGAGCGGCAGCTCGTGCTGGGCGAGAGCCTGCAGGACTGGCTGCTCGCGCGCCTGCCGCGCCACCCGGCGGCGCTGCGCGAAGCCGCGGCCCGGCTGGACCGCCAGGCCTTGGCGGCTGGCGGCCGGGTAACGCGGGCCATGGCGGCGGCACTCGTCGAGACGATCGGCGAGGAACCTTGTGAAGTTTCCGAAAATTCGCCACATGAACCCTCCCCAAACGAGTGCGTCCTCCTTTAGACTACAAGGATGACCCCAGAAGACGCAGCCGTCGCCGCGGCCATCTTCCAGGAAACGGCGCCTGAGCGCGCCGCGCCTGAAGATGCAGCGGTGGAACAAAAAGAAAAAATCGGGCCGGACTCGCTTGAGCGCTTCATCAATCGCGAACTTTCCTGGCTCGACTTCAACCATCGCGTGGTCGAAGAGGCGGAAAATCGCCACCACCCGCTTTTGGAACGCCTTCGCTTCATCTCGATCAGCGCGTCCAATCTCGACGAATTCTATTCGGTCCGCGTGGCGGGCCTCGTTGGCCAGGCCAAGGCCGGCGTCGTCAAACCCTCGCCCGATGGCCTGACCCCGGCGCAGCAGCTCGCCCAGATCAATGCCCGGGCGCGCCAGCTGCTGGCCGACCAGCAGCGGGCCTGGAACAAGGTCCGGGCCGAGCTTGCGCTGTCAGGTCTCGTCGTCGCGGATATCGCCTCGCTCACGCCGGCGGATCGTACCTGGCTCGACGCCTTCTTCATGGACCGCATTTTCCCGGTCCTGACGCCACTGGCGGTCGATCCGGCGCATCCCTTCCCCTTCATCCCCAACATGGGCCTCGTGCTCGCGCTGCTCCTGGTCTCGAACCATGACCGGCATGTCATGCGGGCGCTTATTCCGCTGCCCGCCCAGGTTCAGCGCTTCGTCCGCCTGCCGTCTGAGCCGGGCGGACCGATCCGTTTCGTGATGCTGGAGGATGTGGTCGGGCTGTTCCTGGAGCATCTCTTCCCCGGCTATGCCCAGCACGCGCATGGCCTGTTCCGTGTCATCCGCGACACCGACGTGGAATTCGAGGATGAGGCGGCCGATCTCGTTCTGTCCTATGAAACGGCGCTGAAGCGCCGGCGCCGCGGCGCCGCGATCAATCTGACGCTGCAGGCCTCGATGCCCGAGGAACTCAAGCAGCTGGTGCGTGATGCCGTGGCCGCGCCGCCGGAGGAGATCTTCGAGGAGGCCGGCATTCTCGGCGTCGTCGATCTCAAGCAGCTCATCATCGATGACCGGCCTGATCTGCTGTTCATGCCCTATACGCCGCGTTTCCCCGAACGCATCCGCGATTTCGGCGGTGATTGTTTTGCCGCCATCCGGGCCAAGGACATCATCGTCCACCATCCGTTTGAGAGCTTCGACGTGGTGGTGCAGTTCCTGCGCCAGGCGGCCGGCGACCCGAGCGTCGTCGCGGTCAAGCAGACCCTCTACCGCACGAGCAAGGACAGCCCGATCGTCAAGGCGCTGATCGAGGCGGCGGAGGCCGGTAAATCCGTCACCGCCATGATCGAACTCAGGGCCCGCTTCGATGAGGAGGCCAATATCCGCCTCTCCCGCTCGCTGGAGGCAGCGGGCGTGCAGGTCGTCTTCGGGTTCACCGAACTCAAGACCCACGCCAAGCTCTCGCTGGTCGTGCGGCGCGAGGGCGGAGGCTTGCGCTCCTACGCTCATTTCGGGACCGGCAACTATCACCCGATCACGGCGCGGATCTATACCGACCTCAGCTTCTTCACCTGTGACCCGGATCTGACGCGGGATGCGGCCCGGCTGTTCAACTTCATGACGGGCTACGCGAAGCCCGAGACGATGGACGCCATCGCCTTCAGCCCCCTCACCATCCGCAAACGGCTGGGTCATCTCATTCAGGAGGAAATCCAGGCAGCCCGCGAGGGCCGGCCGAGCGGCATCTGGCTCAAGGTGAACTCCCTGGTCGATGAGCGCATGATCGACCTGCTCTACGAAGCCTCCGCGGCGGGCGTACCGGTCAAATGCGTCGTGCGCGGCATTTGCTGCCTGCGGCCGGGCGTGCCGGGCCTCTCGGAGAATATCCGCGTCAAGTCGATCGTCGGCCGCTTCCTGGAACATGCGCGCATCGTCGCCTTTGCCAATGGCCATGTGCTGCCTAGCCGCCACGCCCGCGTCTTCATCAGCAGTGCGGACTGGATGGCGCGCAATCTCGACATGCGCGTGGAAACGCTGGTGCCGATCCGCAACCCGACGGTCCACGCCCAGGTGCTCGACCAGATCATGGTCGTCGACCTCAAGGACAATATGCAGTCCTGGGAGCTGGAGCCGGACATGACCTGGCGCCGGGTGCAGAGCGGCCGCAAGCCGATTTCCGCCCATGATTATTTCATGACCAACCCCTCTCTGTCGGGCCGGGGGTCTGCCCTCCATGGCCCGTCCTTGCTGCAGCATGCCGGTCGCAAGCCGTATGCAATGATGGGGGACTGACCACTGACCTTACCACGCTACGCGGTTGTCGATCTGGGCTCGAACTCGGTCCGTCTCGTCGTGTTCGAGGGGGAGTCGCGCAATCCCGTCACGATCTTCAACGAGAAGGCGGTGCTCAGGCTGGGCCGCGGCCTGCAGCAGACCGGCCGGCTGAATGAGGAAGGCGTCGGCCAGGCGCTGATGATCATGAGCCGCTACCATGCGGTCGCCCGGGCCATGGGCGCGCATCCCTTCGAGGTGCTGGCGACAGCCGCTGTGCGCGATGCCGAGAACGGACCGGACTTCGTGGCCAGCCTGCGGGCGCTCCTGCCGGGCGTGCCCGTCCGCGTATTGTCGGGCAAGGAAGAGGCCGCCTACTCCGCGGCCGGCGTGCTCTGCGGCATTCCAAACGCCGAAGGCATCCTGCTTGATATCGGAGGCGGGTCGCTGGAAGCGGTGAGGCTGGTCGGCGGCCGCGCCCTCAAGAGCGAGACGATGCGCCTCGGTGTGATCCGCCTCGCCGATCGCGCCGGCAGCGATCTCACGCGCGCCCGCGTGATCGTCGAAGAAGATACTGCGCGCGTGCCATGGCTGGCGGACGGCGCGGGGCAGGATCTCTATCTGGTGGGGGGCGCCTTCCGGGCGCTCGCCCGGATCCACATGGCGCAGACGAGCTACCCGCTCAATATGCTGCATCACTATACCATCGGGCGCGACGAGGCGCGGGATCTGGCCGGTGTCGTGGCCGGGGCAAGCCGCCGGGCCCTGGAACGCCTGCCTGGCCTGCCGCGCCGCCGGATTGACGATTTGCCCTTCGCCGCTCTCGTGCTGCGCCGGCTGTTGCGCGTCACGGGCGCCTCCCGCGTCGTCTTCAGCGCCAATGGCTTGCGGGAAGGCTGGCTCATGCACCTGATGCCGCCCGAGGTGCGGGCGGCAGAGCCGATTACCGCCGCGGCGCGGGATGTCGCGGCCCTCTTCAGCCGTGATCCGCGGCTTGCCCCGGCGCTCGTCAGTTGGACGAGCCCGCTCATCGCGGACGAGACGCCGGACCAGCGCCTGCTGCGCGAGGCTGCCTGCTGGTTTTCCGACGTGGCGAGCCACGATCACCCGGAATACCGGGCGGAGCAGGGGTTTCTCCGCGTTCTCCGCCAGCCGGGCATCGCGATCGATCATCACGCGCGCGCCTTCCTCGCCCTGACGACCGCCATGCGCTACGAGGCGGAGCCGGATGCGCCCTTCATCGCGCCGGCCCGCATGCTGCTCGATATGTCATCCGTCCAGCGGGCCGAGGTGCTGGGGAGCGCGCTGCAACTCGCCTATACGCTGTCCGGCGGCACGCCGGACCTGCTCGCGAATACGGCCGTCTCGATTGCGGACGGCAAGCTCATCCTCGATCTCAAGCAGAATGCCGGGGTTTTCGCGGGCGAGAGCGTGATCCGCAAGCTCGCGCGGCTGGCCGCCGTTCTTGGTCTCGACCCCTATACGGGCGGCGAGCGCGTCGCGGGTGACCAGGCTGCCTGAGCGCCTGCCCGGCGAGGGTGCGTCCGACGAAGGGCTGGTCAGTCGCCTGCGCGCGGCGCTCGGGGCCGGGGCGGTGCTGACCGAACCTGCCGAAACGCTCGGCTATGCCGCGGACTGGCGCAGGCTCTATGCGGGCCGCCCGCTTGCGGTCGTCCGGCCAGGCAGCACGGCCGAGGTTGCCGCCGTCATCCGGCTCTGTGCGGCCGCCGGTACCAAGGTCATTCCGCAAGGCGGAAACACCTCCATGGTCGGCGGCGCCGTGCCTTCGGCCGACGGTCGTGAGATCGTCCTGAGTCTGGAGCGCATGCGGGTGCTGCGTGACATCGACCCCGTCGATCTCACCATGACGGTGGAAGCGGGTGTGACGCTCGCCACCGCCCAGGCCATGGCGGCCGAACAGGGCATGCTGCTGCCGCTTTCGATCAGTTCCGAAGGCAGCGCGCAGATCGGCGGCGTGCTTGCAACCAATGCCGGCGGCAACAACACGCTGCGCTTCGGCAATGCGCGCGACCTCGTGCTCGGTCTCGAAGTGGTGCTGGCGGACGGGGCGGTATGGGACGGCCTCAGGCATCTCCACAAGGACAATACCGGCTACGCGCTGCGGCAGCTTTTCGTCGGGTCCGAGGGCACGCTCGGCATCATCACCGCGGCGGTATTGCGGCTCCAGCCCGGTGTCACCGCGCGGGCGGCGGCCTTCTGCGCCCTGCCATCGGTCGAACAGGCGCTCGCCCTTCTGGCAAAGCTGCAGGCGCGGGATTTCGGGGCGCTTCACGCCTTCGAATATATGAGCGCGGCCTCGCTCGATCTCGTCCTGACATGGATCGAGGGCACGGAGCGGCCGGTCTCGGCCGCCGATCACTACGTGCTGGTCGATTGCGCGACGAGCCGCGGCCGGGACGGCGGGCCGGCGCTGGACGAAGTGCTGGAGGAGGTGCTGGGTGAGGCGCTGGAATCCGGTGACCTGATCGACGCGGCGATTGCCCAGAACGAAGGGCAGCGGCGTGCCTTCTGGAAACTCCGCGAGGAGCATGCGGAGGCGCAGAAACGTGCCGGCGCCTCCGTCAAGAATGACGTCTCGGTGCCGATTGCGGCGATTGCGGCGTTCATGCCGCGGGCGGCCGAGGCATGCCAGGCCCTGGTGCCCGGCATCCGGATCGCGCCCTTCGGCCACTTGGGCGACGGCAACATCCACTTCAACCTGGTCCAGCCCGAGGGCGCGGATGCGGCCGGCTTCCTCGCGCAGTCCGCCATCCTGATGGACGCGGTGAATGCGGTGGTGCAAAGCCTCGGCGGCAGCTTTTCGGCCGAGCATGGCGTGGGGCAGCTCAAGACAGGCATGATGGAAAGCTGGCGCGGCGGAGTGGAACTCGCCCTCATGCGCCGCATCAAGGCCGCTCTCGACCCGGCGGGTCTCATGAACCCGCGGGTCATCTTCCCGCCCGAAGGCGGGTAGGCGCGGCCGGCAGGCTGGCCTTACCGTTCGGCGACTTCGCGACCGCGAGTGCCGTAGGGCGCCACTGCCACGCAGGTTCGGCCGAAGCGGGTCATGGCCGTGCAGGCGGCGCGTGCATGCGCTTCGCTGACCGCGGCAATCCATGCATGCCACTCATACCGGCGATATTTGCTGCGCACGGCGGCGAGATGCAGGATGCCGCCCCCCGCGGCGCGCTGGCCGATATGCAGCACCCGGTAGGCGGTCGCCTTCGAGGTGTAGCTGCCGAGATCGAGGCTCCAATCGCTGCGGGCGGCCATGGCTGCAGCGAGCGCACGTTCATGGGCCGGAGCCACAGCCCGCGGATCGGAGGTGTTGATCGGCGCGGTCGCCGGCAGGACCGGACCCTGGTCTTGCGCCAGGCGCTCTGCCTCGGCCGCCTGCTTGGCGGCAGCCACGGCATTGCCGCCGAGTTCCTCGGCGAAGCCCCGGTTCAGCATTGCGGTCATGGCATGATCGCGAGCGCCGTTGGAGGGTGCGGCCATGATCACGCCGACCAGCCGCACGCCGCCCTGCACGGCGCTTGTGATCAGATTATGTCCGGCCGCGTTGGTGTAGCCGGTCTTCATCCCGTCCGCGCCCGGATAAGACTTCAGCAGATGGTCGTGATTGAACAGTTCCCGGCCGTGGAAGATGAAGCTCGGGGTCGAGAAGAAGTGGTAATCCTCGGGGAAATCGATGATCAGGCGGCGCGCGAGAATCGCGAGGTCATGAGCGGTCGTGACCTGCGCCGGGTCAGGCAGGCCGGAGGCATTGCGGAACTGGGTATCGTTCATGCCAAGCGCATGGGCCTTGAGCGTCATCAACGTCCCGAACCGGGTCTCGTCACCGCCAGCCAGAAACTCGCCCGTGACGGTCGCCGCGTCGTTGGCGGATAGCGTGACCATCCCGAGGATCGCTTCCTCGACGGTAATGCGGGAGCCCGGAGGCGCGTCGAGCTTGAGCTGTTCGACCGAGGCCGCATGAACCGAGACCGGCATCATCGTATCGAGCGTGACGCGGTGATCGCGCAGCGCTTCGAAGAGCAGATAGAGGGTCATGAGCTTGGTCAGGCTTGCCGGGAAGCGCGGCTCATCGGCATTCTGGGCATAAAGCGTCTGGCCGGTCTTGGCATCGATGAGGTCGGCGCTCATCGGCGGCAGTCCCTGGGCGCGGGCATGGCCCACCCCACCGGCAAGAACTGCCAGACTGCAGCCCAGGAGGACGAGTTTTGTCAGCCTTGCCTTGAAGAACCCCTGCTTGCGAAGCATCCGTATTTCCTGCCGCTATCCGGGCTACCGCGACCACTCGGGGCCCGGCCCCTGCTTTGGCTTACTTCTATCGGAATTGCAAATAGTTAGACAAAAGAACTGAGACGCAACGCGATGGACGGGCGCACTTTTGCTTCGGAAAAAAACTGTTGTGCGCTGCACAAAGTCCTTGCGCCACGGATTTGGTCCGCCTAAAAGAGTCTTGCTGCATCGCAACAAATACGGTCAAGCTTAGCCCGGCCCGCCGCTCGGCGGAATGGGGGGTGGGCTGGATTGTGACCGAAGGAGCGCCGAGCATGGCTAGGGCGAGACAACCCGCCGGAAACTCCGGCATGGATGAAGCGACGAAGGAAGCCGAGGCTGTCGTCCAAGAGGTACAGGACGCGGCGCCTACCGTTGAGGGGCTTGTTCATGAGGCTGTCGCTGGCGGGCTGGAGCAGGTGACTGACACCGTGGCTGAAACAGTGGCTGAAACAGTGAGGGGCAGCGTCGCGGAACCGACCCTTCAGGTCGAAGCGACGCAACCGCAATTGAACCAAAGGATTGGCAATACCATGAAGACGGCTGAGGAAATGCTGGCTTTCGGCCAGGGTAACATCGAAGCGTTCATCAAGTCTGGCCAGATCTGGAGCGCCGGCATTCAGGACATCTCGAAGCAGTTTGCTTCCTCCGCCCAGGCTTCCTACGAGGAAGCGGTCGCGGCCTTCAAGGCGCTGACGACCGTGAAGTCCGTCAAGGAAGCGGTTGACCTCCAGGTTGGTCTGACCCGCTCCGTGCTCGAAAAGAGCATCGCTGACTCCAACAAGTACACCGACGCCTCCTTCAAGCTGGCCGAGCAGGCGATTGCGCCGATCTCCGGCCGCATCACCCTCGCGGTCGAGAAGTTCGGCAAGACGGTCTGATCCACCCATTGCTACGAAGAAAGGGGCGGGCCGCCAGGTCCGCCCCTTTTTTGTTGGGACGCCGCCTGACCTGGGCCGTGGCACCGATCCCTCGGTCCCGGCGGGAGATGGGACTCAGCCCTCCCATCCGCGCAGAGCATGTCTTCTTTGCAGGCAAACCCTTCTTCACATCGCGAGCGGGCCCCACAATCTAGTTCTTTTCGCATGGGGCTGCGTTCTTCTATGGTCTCCGTGTGAACTGCTCTGGCCTCGCGTGCCGCGGCGGTTGCACTGCCTGCCGGATTGCGCACGGGCGCGGCGGGGGGTTCGTATTCTTCACAGGGGATTGGCGAAGGCGCGATGAGCGATAGCGACAGGCGCAACGGCGGACGAGAAGGGCCCGGAACGGGGGTGGTGGTTAAGACCCGCACCAAGACCCGCAAGCCGGCCATGTACAAAGTCCTCATGCTAAATGACGACTACACGCCCATGGAATTCGTGGTGCATGTCCTGGAACGGTTTTTTCAGAAAACGCGCGACGAAGCGACGCGCATCATGCTGCATGTCCACCGGCGTGGCGTGGGGGTATGCGGCGTCTTCACCTATGAGGTGGCGGAGACCAAGGTGACACAGGTCATGGACCTCGCCCGGCAGAACCAGCATCCCCTGCAATGCACGATTGAAAAAGAATGACTCTGAGCAAAAGTTAATGCGGCTGCGCAAAATATTGGTGCAGGATATCCCCATCGTCTGGTGTGCCCCATGTCGCAGGCTTAACCGACGCAGAGGAGAGGCATTCGTGGCACATCGGGCCCCGGCGAGCGGGCAGGATGTCAGTGACGAGCAGATAAAGGAGCGTCGGCATGTTGTCCCGTAACCTCGAGCAGAACTCTCCACCGTGCGCTGTCCCTCGCGAGCGAGCGCAAACATGAATACGCGACGCTGGAGCATCTTCTTCTCGGTCTGACCGAAGATAGCGATGCCGCCACCGTTCTCCGTGCCTGCGGCGTCGATCTCGACAAGCTGCGCGCCGACCTCACGGAATTTCTCGACAAGGATCTGGCGGGTCTGGCGACGGACCGGCCGGGTGACCCGAAACCCACCGCCGGCTTCCAGCGCGTGGTGCAGCGGGCCGCGATCCATGTCCAGTCCTCCGGCCGCGACGAGGTGACCGGGGCCAATGTCCTGGTCGCGCTCTTCAGCGAGCGCGAAAGCCACGCCGTCTATTTCCTGCAGCTGCAGGACATGACCCGGCTCGACGCTGTCAACTTCATCAGCCACGGCATTGCCAAGTCTCCCAGCAAGAACGCTCCGCGCCAGGACAAGTCGTCCTCCGGCGAAGGCCCCGATCAGGAAGAGAAGGGCGCCCGCCGCGGCCAGGACGCGCTGTCCAATTACTGCGTCAACCTCAACAAGAAGGCGCAGGGCGGCAAGATCGACCCGCTGATCGGGCGCGAGAGCGAGATCGAGCGTACGATCCAGATCCTCTGCCGGCGCACCAAGAACAACCCGCTCTATGTGGGCGATCCGGGTGTCGGCAAGACGGCGATTGCCGAAGGCCTCGCCAAGCGCATCGTCGAAGGTGACGTGCCGGAGGTTCTGGCGAAATCGACCATCTACTCGCTCGACATGGGCGCGCTCCTCGCGGGCACGCGCTATCGCGGCGATTTCGAGGAGCGGCTCAAGGCCGTGGTGACCGAGCTGGAAAGCCAGCCCGGTGCCGTCCTCTTCATTGACGAAATCCATACGGTCATCGGTGCGGGTGCCACCAGCGGCGGCGCCATGGATGCCTCCAACCTGCTCAAGCCGGCACTCGCCGCGGGGACGCTGCGCTGCATCGGCAGCACGACCTACAAGGAATTTCGCAACTACTTCGAAAAAGACCGGGCGCTCGTTCGTCGTTTCCAGAAGATCGACGTGCCCGAGCCCTCATCCGACGACGCGGTGCGCATCCTGCGCGGCCTCAAGACGGTTTACGAAAAGCACCACAAGGTGCGCTACACGGATGAGGCGATCCGTGCGGCGGTCGATCTTTCGGCCAAGTACATCCACGACCGCAAGCTGCCCGACAAGGCGATCGATGTCATCGACGAGGTGGGGGCAAGCCGTATGCTCCTGCCCGAGCATAAGCGCCGCAAGACCGTGACGCTGCGGGACGTCGAAGAGATCGTTGCCAAGATCGCGCGCATTCCGCCCAAGTCGGTTTCGGCCGATGACAAGGAAACGTTGCGGCATCTGGAACGCGACCTGCGCTCCATGGTCTTCGGCCAGGATCAGGCGATCGATGCCCTGGCTGCGGCGATCAAGCTCTCCCGCGCCGGGCTGCGCGATCAGGAAAAGCCGATCGGCAATTACCTGTTCAGCGGCCCCACCGGCGTCGGCAAGACCGAAGTCGCGCGCCAGCTCGCCAGCGTGCTGGGCATCGAGCTGATCCGCTTCGACATGAGCGAGTATATGGAGCGGCACTCGATCTCCCGCCTGATCGGCGCGCCGCCGGGCTATGTCGGCTTCGATCAGGGCGGCATGCTGACCGACAGCATCGACCAGCATCCGCATTGCGTGCTGCTGCTCGACGAGATCGAAAAGGCCCACCCGGACCTGTTCAACATCCTGCTGCAGGTCATGGACCATGGGAAGCTGACCGACCACAACGGCAAGACCGTCGATTTTCGCAACGTCATCCTGATCATGACGACGAATGCGGGGGCCGCGGATATGGCCAAGGCCGCTATCGGCTTCGGCCGTGACATGCGGGTGGGCGAGGATGAGGATGCGATCAAGCGCATGTTCACGCCTGAGTTCCGCAACCGCCTGGATGCGGTCATCGCCTTCGCGCCGCTCAGCCAGGAAGTCGTGGCGCGTGTCGTGGAGAAGTTCGTGATGCAGCTGGAAGCCCAGCTGGCCGACCGCAACGTCACGATCGAACTGTCCTCCGCCGCCAAGGAATGGCTGGCCGAGCGCGGCTACGACAAGCTCTACGGCGCGCGGCCGCTGGCCCGCGTGATCCAGGAGCACATCAAGAAACCGCTCGCCGAGGAACTGCTTTTCGGCAAGCTCGCCAAGGGCGGCGCGGTCAAGGTCGGCCTCAAGGAGGGCAAGCTCGACTTCGAGATTACCGAGGCGCCGGCCCCTGTCGTGGGCCGTCCGGGCGGAGAAGAGGGTGGTGCCGAGAAGGAGCCGGAGGAGGTGGAGTAATCCGCCGCCTCCCGACGTTTCCCGTGAATCAAAAAGGCTGCCGGAGAGGATGTCCGGCAGCCTTTTCTTTTGCCAGGTGCCCGCCATGGGCCGGCCTTGCCACGCCCCGACCCGCCCATCCACCCCCTGCGAGGAAGCCTATCGCGGGAGCCGGGTGGCCAGGCCCGCGGAACAGGTCCGCGGGCGATGGTTGTCTCAGCTCGCGGCCGCGAGGCGCGAGGGGGCAGCTACATTGGCGATGACCTCGCCAAAGGGGCCGGCATTGCGGGCGGCGGTCAGATCCTTGCCCGTCGTCTTCTTCAGCGGCAGCAGCGGGAAGACGAGTTCGGCGAAGCGGTAGCACTCTTCGAGGTGCGGATAGCCGGAGAGGATGAAGCGGTCGATGCCGAGCGCCATGTATTCCTTCATGCGGTCGGCCACCTGCTGCGGGTTGCCGACGAGCGCCGTGCCCGCGCCGCCGCGCACCAGGCCGACACCGGCCCAGAGGTTCGGGCTGATGACGAGATTGTCGCGGCGCCCCTTATGCAGCTCGGCCATGCGGCGCTGGCCGACGGAATCGAAGCGCGCGAAGGCCTTTTGCGCCGTTTCGATCGCCTTGTCGTCGACATGGCGGATGAGGCTGTCGGCTGCCGCCCAGGCTTCCTCTTCCGTCTCGCGGACGATGACATGAAGGCGGATGCCGAAGCTCATGGTCCGGCCCTCTTTGGCCGCGGCCTCGCGGGCTGCCGCGATCTTCTCCGCGACATCGGCCGGCGGCTCACCCCAGGTGAGGTAGACATCGGCATGGCGGGCGGCGACCGCCTGCCCCGGGCCGGAGGAACCACCGAAATAGAGCGGCGGATGGGGGGGCTGCGCCGGCGGGAAGAGGAGCTTGGCGCCTTCCACCTTGATATGCTTGCCGCTGAAATCGAAAGTCTCGCCGGCCAGCATGCGGCGCCAGACGGTGAGATACTCGTCCGTCGCCTCGTAGCGCGCGGTATGATCAAGCCAAACGCCGTCGCCCTTGAGTTCGAAGGGATCGCCGCCCGCCACGACATTGATGAGCAGCCGCCCGTTCGAGAGGCGGTCGAGGGTGGCAGCCATCCGCGCAGTCATCGAGGGTTCGGAGAGGCCGGGGCGCACGGCGACAAGAAAGCGCAGGCGCTCGGTCAGCGGCACCATCGCGGAGGCGACGACCCAGGAATCCTCGCAGGAGCGGCCGGTCGGGAGAAGAACCCCGAAATAGCCCAGCTCGTCAGCGGCGCGCGCGATCTGGCTCAGATAGTTCAGGGTGACATGCCGGGCGCCCGTATCGGAGCCGAGATAGCGGCCGTCGCCATGGGTCGGAAGAAACCACAGCACGTCCGTCTCAGTTGCCGGCGGCGCGCCGGATGAAATTACACCATTGCTCATCGTCATGACGGGAATGCTCCTTTGGCCTCACTTTACGCAAGGTATAAGGAGCATTCCCATTGAGGAGAAGAGTTTAGATTATAGAACTATTTTAAATAGTGTTGTCGGTCACGAGGCCCGGGGCGTTTCCTTCAAGGACAATCCGAACTGAATCCATGCAATTCCGTGGAAAATCAATTCGATAGCGATCAGCGTGCCCAGGACCCAAAGGCTGGACCAGGGCAGGCTCGCATAGAGCAGAATGCCGACAGCAAAGCTGACGATACCGCTGAGAATGACGAGCCAAAGGCCCCGCATATGCCGGTGCGTCGCCGCCACGATCAGGCGCGCGATACCACCCATGATGAGCAGCACGGCAATGACAATGGTGATGATGAGGGAACCGCGCACGGGCTCGTCCATGAGCAGGAGGCCGCCGACGATATAAAGAGCGCCGATGAGGAGATAGAGCGTGAAGCCGCTCCAGCCCCGCACGGTAAAGGCATGAACGATCTGGGCGACACCGCCGATGAGCAGAAGCACGCCGATGATGATGACGCCGGCGAGGCTTGCTGCGACAACGTCGATCCAGCACAGAATGCCGACAATGATCTGAACGACGCCGAGTGCCACGAACCAGCCCCAGCGATCGGCAGGGGCGCTGCCCGGGCGGGGCAGACCAGGGGTGAGACCGAAGGCGGACATGCAGAGTCGCTCCGTATGATTACGAAACGGATTCATATGTCAGGTCGCGGCATTGCACCATGAGGGCGTGCTATTTTTCGCCCAACGGTCAAAGGCCCCGCGAAGGGGGCCTCATCCCCAGCGTCAACTCGTCTGCTGGATCGCCGAAAGGATCCAATGGCTGCCGCGGCGGCGGGCGAAGGTCCAGATTTCGCTGACCAGCGCGCGCACATTCGGATCGCCGTCCACGATCCGGCCGCTCCGGTCCTCCGTCACGTCGATCATGGAAAAGCGCAGCGCGATGGTCGCGAAATCGGTGTCGCCTTCGCTCCAGGCTTCGGAAAGTTCCATGCCTTCGATCCGGGGGGCGGAGATGCGGTTGCGCAGGCCCTGGCGGTTGAGCGTGTTCAGCTGGTCCTGGAAATAGCCGAGGAGTTCCGGGGTTGCGGCCTGGGAGATGGCGCGGAGATCCGCCGCACCCCAGGCTTGCTGAACATAGGTGAAGCATTGCGCAAAGGCCTGGCGGTCCGCCGCCGTCAGCTGCAGGGGCGCGATGGCCGGGTTCGCCTGGCCGGGCGCTTGGCCACCCGGAGCTGCCCCGAAGATCGGCGCCCGGTTCACCCGCGGTCCCGCGAAAAGCCTGATCAGCCAGCGGACGACGAAGAAGATGAGGAGCAGCTGGATGAGGAGGCCGAAGAGGCCGCCGAAGCCAAGCCCCCCACGCATGAAGCCGCCGCCCAGGAGCAGGCCGAAGAGGCCGGCGCCGAGGAACCCGCCGAGCAGCCCGGTCGCGAAGGGCCGGCGGGGGGCAGCGCCGCCAAAGCCGCCACCGTAGCCGGGCGCCTGGCTGCGCTCGAACGGGGCTGCTCCCGGCGCGATCGAGGTCGGCCGTGGCGGCCGGAAGCTGAAGCTGCCGCGGCTGCCGAAGGAATGGCCGCCGCCGAGGCGCGCATCGGCAGGCCCGACACCAACTGCTCCGAGCAGGGGCAGGAGCGCCGCAAGAAGAATCAGAAACCGACGCATGGCCGGCCTAACCGCCTGCCAGGGTCATGCCGTCGATCCGGATCGTCGGCGCGTCGGTGCCGCGCAGGAAGCGCAGATCATTCGCCGGCGTCAGCCGGGCGAACATGCCAAGGAGATTGTCGGCGATCGTGATCTCGGCGACCGGCTCGGCAAGCTCACCGTCGCGGATCATGAAGCCAGCCGCACCCCGGCTGTAATCGCCCGTGATACCGTTGATGCCGGAGCCGATCAGCTCCGTCACGTAAAGCCCTTCCTTGATATCGGCCATCAGCTCGGCCGGGCTCATGGCGCCCGCGGCGAGATAGAGGTTCGAGGTCGCGGGACCCGGCGGGCCGGAGGTGCCGCGCGCGGCGCTGCCCGTGGTCTTGAGGCCGAGCTGCTTCGCGCTCCGCCCGTCCAGCACCCAGGTCATCAGCACGCCGTCGGCGATGAGGTCGAGCGGCGCCGTCGGCTGGCCTTCGCCGTCGAACGGGCGGGAGCGCAGGCCCCGGCGCCGATGCGGATCATCGCGGATGGTGATGCCGCGGCCAAAGATCTGCTGGCCCATCTTGTCGCGCAGGAAGCTCGTGCCCCGCGCAATCCCGGCCCCGTTCACGGCACCCGCGAGATGGCCGACAAGGCTCGTCGCGACCCGCGGGTCATAGACCACGGTGAGCGTCGCGGTTTTCGGGCGTGTCGGGTTCAGGCGGGCAAGCGCGCGCTCGGCGGCGCGGCGGCCGATCAGGGCCGCGTCTTCGAGATCCGACAGATGCACCGCGCTCGTATAGTCGTAGTCCCGCTGCATCGCCGTGCCGGTGCCGGCAAGGGCGGTCGCCGAGACGGAATAGCCGGTGCGGCGGTACTGGCCCGCGAAGCCGCGACTGGTCACGAGCATCGCTTCGGTGCGGCTGTAGCTCGCATCCGCGCCTTCGCTGTTGGTGATGCCGGGCACGGCCAGCGCCGCGTCTTCCGCCACCGCCGCGCGCGCGCCCAGCGCCGTCGCGTCAGGCTCGGCCGCGTCTTCCAGGTCAAGATCGAGCGCGGGAATGGGGCCGATGTCGAGAAGGCCGCTCATCGGGTCGGCCGGCACCACCTTCGCCATGGCCACCGCGCGCGCGGCGATGTCGGCGAATTGCGCCGGGTCGAGACCGGGGGCGGAGACGATCGCCGAACGCTCGCCCACGAAGACGCGGAGGCCGAGGTCGCGGCCTTCGGACCGCTCCACATGCTCGATCGCGCCCAGGCGGCGGCTGACGGATAGCGAGGTGCCGGCGACATAGACGGCATCCGCCTCATCCGCCCCGGCGCGCTTCGCGGCGGCCAGCAGGTCGCCCAGCTTGTCGATATCGGTGCTCATGCCGCGAGTGTTTCCGAAATGGTGGCGAGGCCCGGAACCTTGCCGCCGGGCCCCATGACGGCGAGCGTCGGCCGGGCAGCGAAGATGCGCGCGGCCGCGCGGCAGACATCGTCCGTCCGGACCGCCTCGATCTGAGCGACCATTTCCTGCACGGGTACGATCCGTCCATAGACCTGTAGCTGGCGGGCAAGCTGCTCGCAGCGGCTGCCGGTGCTTTCCAGCGACATGAGGATGGAGGCCTTCGCCTGGGCACGGGCACGCTGCAGCTCAGCCTCCGTCACGTCCTCCTGAACGCGGCGCAGTTCCTCCAGCGTCACCGGCATGAGTTCCTCCGCCTCGCTCTCACCGGTGCCGGCATAGATGCCGAAGAGGCCGGAATCGGTCGCCGGCGCCGTGAAAGCGTAGATGGAATAGACAAGGCCGCGCTTCTCCCGGATTTCCTGGAAGAGGCGGGAGGACATGCCGCCACCGAGCAGGGTGGAGAGCATCATGGTCGCGTAGAAATCGGGATGCGTATAGGAGACCGAGGGGAAACCGAGCACGATATGCACCTGGTCGAGATCCCGCGCCTCGCGGAACTCGCCGCCGCGATATTCGGCAGGGGCGGCCTTCGGCACCGGCGAGGTCGGCAGATCGGCGAAATGCTTTTCGGCCAGCCGCACCACCTCCTCATGCTTGAGCTTGCCGGTGGCGGCGACGATGACGTTCCGCGTGCCGTAATTGTTGCGCATGTAATTGGTCAGCGCATGGCGCGGCATGGTGCGGATGACCGCTTCGGTGCCGAGGGTCGCCCAGCCCATCGGCTGGCCGGGGAAGGCCGCTTCCTGGAAATGGTCGAAGATGATGTCGTCCGGCGTGTCGTTCGCCTGGCCGATTTCCTGGAGGATGACGCCGCGCTCGCGCTCCATCTCATCCGGATCGAAACTGCTGTGCGTCAGGATGTCGCCGATGATGTCGGCGCCGAGGGCGATGTCCTCTTTGAGCAGCTTCACGTAATAGGCGGTCTGCTCCCGCGCGGTATAGGCGTTGATATGGCCGCCGACCGCCTCGATCTCTTCGGCGATGGCGACCGCGGAGCGGCTGTCCGTCCCCTTGAAGGCCATGTGTTCGAGGAAGTGGGAGACGCCGTTCTCCTCCGCGCGTTCATGCCGCGTGCCGGCCGCGACATAGGCGCCCAGCGAGACGGTTTCGACACGGGGCATCTCCTCCGTCACCACCGTCAGGCCGGAGGGGAGGGTTTCTACGCGGATCGGATCGCTCATGCGGCATCATCCCGATGGTCGTGGGGGCGGCTGTCATTACGGCTGACGAAGGCGCGCAACAGGGTTTCGACGGAGCCGAGATCGTTCGGGGCGCGGACAAAGTGCTCCTCACCCGTCATGAGATAGGCAAGGCGCGGCGGTAGGGAAGGGCGGATGCCGGTCGCGGCTGCGACGGCATCCGGGAACTTGGCCGGATGCGCGGTCGCCATGGCGATGACGGGTGCCGGCTGGGCCAAGTGCGCGGCGCGTGCCGCCGCGATGCCGATGGCGGAATGCGGGTCGGCGAGATAGCCGGTCTCGTCGTGGATCTGGCGGATGGCGGCCGAGGTTTCGGCGTCGCTGAGGGCGAGCCCCTGAAACAGCGCGGTCGCCCGCCTCCAGGCGGCATCGGGCACCGGCATATGGCCGGTCTTGCGGAAGTCCTGCATCAGCCTCGCCGTCGCCTGCGGGTCACGGTCCAGAAGCTCGAACAGCAGCCGCTCGAAATTGGAGCTGACCTGGATATCCATGCTGGGGGACAGGCTCGGCTCCACGCCGCGGGCGGTCATGTCATTGGCGGTGAGGAAGCGCGTCAGGATATCGTTGCGGTTGGAGCCGATGATGAGCTTCGAAATCGGCAGGCCCATGCGGCGCGCAGCCCAAGCGGCCAGCACATTGCCGAAATTGCCCGTGGGCACGGCGAAGGCGACGTCGCGGTCCGGCGCGCCGAGGGCGAGGGCCGAGGCCACGTAATAGGGAATCTGCGCCGCGATGCGCGCCCAGTTGATCGAGTTGACAGCTGTCAACTTCATATCTTTCCGGAACTTAGCGTCCGCGAAGAGGCCCTTCACCATGTCCTGGCAGTCGTCGAAGGTGCCCTCGACCGCGATATTGAAGACGTTGGCGGAGGCAACTGTCGTCATCTGCCGGCGCTGCACCTCGCTGGTGCGGCCCTCGGGGTGCAGGATCGCGATCTTGATCCGGGCGCGGTCGCGGCAGGCTTCGATGGCGGCGGAGCCCGTGTCACCGGAGGTCGCGCCGACGATCGTGACGGTCTCGTCGCGTTCGGTCAGCACATGCTCGAAGAGCTGGCCGAGAAGCTGGAGCGCCATGTCCTTGAAGGCGAGGGTCGGGCCGTGGAACAGCTCCTGCACCCAGAGCCCGCTGCCGAGCTGGACCATCGGCACGCGCGCCGGGTGGTCGAAACCGGCATAGGCGCGTTCGCACAGGCCGCGCAGCGTCTCAAGGCTGATGGTGTCGCCGACGAAGGGGTGGATGACCTGGGCCGCGAGTTCGGCATAGGGCAGGTCGCGCAGCGCGCGCCATTCGGCGGCGGAGCGCTCGGGCCAGGTCTCGGGCATGAACAGCCCGCCATCCTCCGCGAGGCCTGCGAGCAGAACACCGCCGAAATCTCGCGGCTCGGCTTGGCCGCGTGTCGAAAAATAGCGCATGGGTCTCAGCTATCGCAAAGAGAGGGGCTTCGCCAGCGCCAACCCCGCATGGCGCAGGAGATTTCCGCGACTTCATCGGCGCTTAAGGCGCGGCCGGCGCGGCGCGGCGTGGCACGCGCCCCCGGGTCACCGCCGGTAGGGCAGCGGCAACAACGCGCGGATGGGCAGTTTGATCGGCGCCAGAATGCCGGGGACGATGACCCGCGCCTCCGGGGCATAATCCATGAGCATCTCCCGGCAGGCGCCGCAGGGGGAGACGATGGCGAGGCTCTGATCATCCTCATCCGTTTTCGGATGGCGGATGGCGACGGCGGTTGCGATGGTGCCGTCACCTTCCAGAATGGCGCGGCCGAGGGCGATGGGCTCGGCGCAGATCTGCATCCGGCCGACGGTGGCGCCGAGATGGATGCCGGTCCAGATGCGGCCGTCCCGGCTGCGGATCGCAGCCGAGACCATATGCCAGAAGGGGCGGTAGTGTCTGCTCAGCGCCGCGCGGGCCGCCGCGATGAGTTCGTGGTCCTGGTCCGTCAGTGTCTCGACGGGGATTTCAGGTTCAGCCGGTTCAGCCTCATTCGGCAGCCTCAAGCTCGTCTCCCGTAGGATCGGTCATCATGGCATTCACCACGATGCCCGCCTGTTCGCGAATCTTCAACTCAAGGGCATTCGAAACTGATGGGTTTTCGAGCAGGAACTGGCGGGCATTGTTCCGCCCCTGGCCGATGCGCTGATTGTCGAAGCTGAACCAGGAGCCCGACTTCTCGACCAGACCGGCCTTCACGCCGAGGTCGATCAGTTCACCCATCTTGCTGACGCCTTCGCCATACATGATGTCGAACTCGACCTGCCGGAAGGGGGGCGCGAGCTTGTTCTTCACAACCTTGACGCGGGTCTGGTTGCCGACGACGTCTTCCTTTTCCTTGATCTGGCCGATGCGGCGGATGTCGAGCCGGATCGAGGCATAGAATTTCAGCGCATTACCGCCCGTCGTCGTCTCCGGATTGCCGAACATGACGCCGATCTTGAGGCGGATCTGGTTGAGGAAGATGAAGGTCGTCTTGGAGCGCGAGACGGAGCCCGTGAGCTTGCGCAGCGCCTGGCTCATGAGACGGGCATGGAGGCCGACATGGCTGTCCCCCATCTCGCCTTCCAGTTCGGCGCGCGGCACGAGGGCGGCGACGCTATCGACCACCAGCACGTCGATGGCGCCGGAGCGGACCAGGGTATCGGCGATCTCCAGCGCCTGTTCGCCGGCGTCGGGCTGGCTGATGAGCAGGTTGTCGACGTCGACGCCGAGCTTGCGGGCATAGATCGGGTCGAGCGCATGCTCGGCATCGATGAAGGCGCAGGTGCCGCCGCGCTTCTGGGCTTCCGCGATGATATGGAGGGCGAGGGTGGTCTTGCCCGAGCTTTCCGGCCCGTAGATCTCCACGATACGGCCGCGCGGCATGCCGCCGATGCCAAGCGCGAGGTCGAGGCCGATAGAGCCCGAGGGGATGACCTCGATCTGCTCATCGGTTCCCTTGGAGCCCATCCGCATGATGGAGCCTTTGCCGAAGGCCCGCTCGATCTGCGAGAGGGCCGCGTCTAGAGCCTTGGTCTTTTCCATTTTCGTCCCTCTCAGGGCAACCGTAGGGGGCGGCGACTCGCACCCCTGTCAATGATTCAACAAACTCTGGTCGAATAAGAACAATTTAGCAACTCTGCGCCACGCGGCACAGGTCAGTCTTAATCAATTCGATCATGTTAGTTGCGATATCGTTACGATATTCACCCCGGCGCTGTCCATGTCGCGCTGAGCCTGGGCAAGCGACCCATTGAGGTCGATGCCGCGGCAGGCATCCATCACGACCGAGGCGGAAAAGCCGAAACGCCGCGCGTCACAGGCCGTCCAGCCGACGCAGAAATCGGTCGCGACCCCGCAGACCACGACCTCATGGATGCCGCGGCTGGTGAGCCAGCCGTCAAGCCCCGTGCGCGTGCGGCGGTCGGCTTCCAGGAAGGCGGAATAGCTGTCGACATCCCGATGATAGCCCTTGCGCAGGATCAGGCCGGCATGGGGGATATGGAGGCCTGGGTGGAAATCCGCGCCCGGCGTGCCCATGACACAATGATCGGGCCAGAGAACCTGCGGCCCGTAAAAGGCGTCCACCGTCTCGAAAACCTGCGCCCCCGGATGGCTGGAGGCGAAGGAGCTGTGGCCCGGGCAGTGCCAGTCCTGCGTCAGCACGACCGTCGCGAAGCGCTGGGCGAGCCGGTTGATGGTGCCGATGATCTGATCCCCGCCCGGCACGGCCAAAGCGCCGCCGGGCATGAAATCATTCTGCATATCCACGACAAGGAGGGCGGTGCCGGCCTGCATGACGATCCTGCGACGAAAAACGCTTAGCCGAGATGAAGCTGCGCCAGCGTATCCGCGACGATCGCCTCTTCCGACAGGGAGAGATCGACGGCGATCGCCTCATCCGGGCCCGGCTCCTCCAGCGTGTCGCACTGGCTCTTGAGCAGCGAGGCCGGCATGAAGTGGCGGGTGCGATGCTGCATCCGCTCCAGGAGCAGATCGTAGGTGCCTTTGAGATAGACAAAGCGCACATCGTCGTGGCCGGCGCGCAGAATGTCCCGGTAGGCGCGTCTGAGGGAGGAGCAGGTCACGATGCCCTGCACACCGGCGCGCCGCCAGTCATCGATGCGGGCGGCGATCGTCTCCAGCCAGGGCTTGCGGTCTTCGTCCGTCAGCGGAATGCCGTGGCTCATCTTGTCGATATTGGCCGCGGGGTGGAGGTCATCGCCTTCGATCATCGGCCAGCCGAGGCGCTGGGCGACGTGCGCGGCGGCGGTGGATTTCCCGCTTCCGGACACTCCCATGAAGATCAGGGCGGTCGGACGAGCAGGGGGGAGGGTATCAGCCACGGTGGAGATCCGTTCATGATTCACGGGAAACGCCGCAATAGGCGATTCATTATAGTCGTAACAGGGGTGAAGGCGCCCGGCCGATCCGCGCTAAGAGGTGGTCATGCGCATTTTGTTGACAGGCTCCTCAGGCTGGCTTGGCCGGTTCCTCGCTCCCCGTCTGCGGGCCGCGGGGTATAGCGTGATCGGCCTCGACCCGGCGCCGGGCAGCGAGACAGAGATCCGCGGGACCGTCGCCGACCGCGCCCTGGTGGATCGCGTCTTCGCGGAGCGTTTCCCGCAGGTGGTCATTCATGCCGGCGCGCTGCACAAGCCCGACATCATCCGCAATCCGGCGCAGGCCTTCATCGACACCAATGTCACGGGCACGCTGAACCTTCTGGAGGCCGCCGTCGCGGCCGGGCACGACCGCTTCATCCTGACCTCGACGACCTCGCTGATGATCTCGGACGCGATCCGGCGGGAGACCGCGGAGCACGCGGTCTGGCTTGACGAGACGGCGGGGCCGCTCGCCCCGCGCAACATCTACGGCGTCTCCAAGCTGGCCGCGGAGGGGCTTTGCCGCATCTACCATCTGGAGCACGGGCTCGCCGCCATCATCCTCCGCACTGGCCGCTTCTTTCCGGAGGAGGACGATACGCATCGCGACCTCTCCGGCGAGAACATGAAGGCGAATGAGTTTCTGCACCGGCGGCTGACCGTGGAAGACGCGGCGGAGGCGCATGTGCAGGCCCTGGAACGCGCGCCGCAGATCGGCTTCGGGACCTTTGTCCTCTCCGCGCCGCCGCCCTTCCGGCGGGAGGATGCGGAGGAATTGAAGTTTGACGCGCCGGCCGTCATCACCCGCTATTTTCCGCAGGCGCCGGCGCTTTATGCGGCGCGCGGCTGGCGCCTGCCGGCCTCGATCAGCAGGGTTTATGACCCGTCGGCGGCCGAGCGGAGCCTGGGCTTTCGGGCGCGCGTTGATTTCGCCGCGGTGCTGGCAGCCTTGGCGGAGCGCCGGGCGCTACCCTTCGCCCATGATCCTGCCTATGCTTCGCCGCAACACTTACAACAAGAACGCAAGAGGAGAGGGACATGATCGACACGATCGAGGCGCTGGAGGCGATGTATGGACCCGCCAACCCGCGTTCGCTGCAAAAGGAAATCCCCCGGCTCAACGAGGACTATCGTGCCCTGGTTGAGGCATCTCCGATGGTGATCCTGGCGACGGTCGGGCCGGAGGGGCTTGACTGCTCACCAAAAGGTGACGCGCCCGGCTTCGTGCGGATTCTGGATGACAAAACATTGGCGATTCCCGACCGGCCGGGCAACAATCGCATCGATAACCTGCGCAACATCATCCGCGACCCGCGCATCTCCCTGCTCTTCCTCATCCCCGGCGTGGGCGAGACGCTGCGCGTGAACGGCCGCGCCACGATTTCGAACGACACAGCCCTGCTGGAGTCTTTGGCCGTGGACGGGAAGCTGCCGAAGACCGCCATCCTGGTGACGATCGACAGCGTCTATTTCCATTGCGCCAAGGCCTTCGTGCGGTCCGCGCTCTGGGACCCGGCGCGGCAGGTAGACCGGTCAAAGTTGCCGAGCACGGGGCAGATTCTGCAGCGTCTCACGCAAGGTGAGATCGACGCGGCAAACTATGACCGCGCCATGCCGGAGCGGACGAGAGCGACGTTGTACTGAGCGGCCCGGCGGCCCAATCCCGTCATCCCCGGACCGAGTCCGGGGATGACGGGATTGCGCTCAGACGTTGAAGCGGAACAGCAGGACGTCGCCGTCCTTCACCACATATTCCTTGCCTTCGACGCGCAGCTTGCCCGCCTCGCGGGCGCCGGCCTCGCCCTTGAAGGCCGTATAGTCGTCATAGGCCACGGTTTCCGCCGCGATGAAGCCACGCTCGAAATCGCCGTGGATGACGCCCGCCGCCTGCGGCGCCTTGGTGCCCTTTTCAATCGTCCAGGCGCGCGTCTCTTTCGGACCGACCGTGAAATAGGTGATGAGGCCGAGGAGCCCGTAGCCCGCACCGATGACCCGGTCGAGCCCGCTGTCGGAAAGGCCGAGGCCCTCCAGGAACTCGGCCTGTTCAGCCTCGGGCAGCTGGCTGACCTCGGATTCGATGGCCGCCGAGACGACGACAAAGGCCGCGCCCTTTTCCGCCGCCATGGCGGCGACCTTGGCGGAGAAGGCATTGCCGGTGGCGGCTGATGCCTCTTCGACGTTGCAGACGTAGAGCACGGGCTTGGCCGTCAGCAGCTGCAGGCGCTCGGCCAGCTTGCGGTCGGCTTCAGGGATCGCGCTGCGGGCGGGCCGGCCCTCGGTCAGCGCGGCAATGATCGGCTCGACCAGCGCGAGTTGCGCCGCGCTCTCCTTGTCACCGCCGCGGGCGCGCTTCTGCAGCCCGACGAGCCGCTTCTCCAGGCTTTCGAGATCGGCGAGCATAAGCTCGGTCTCGACCACCTCGGCGTCGCGCACCGGGTCGATGCTGCCTTCGACATGGGTGATGTCGCCGTCCTCGAAGCAGCGCAGCACATGGATGATGGCGTCCGTCTCACGGATATTGGCCAGGAACTGGTTGCCCAGGCCCTCGCCCCGCGAGGCGCCGCGCACGAGGCCGGCGATATCGACGAATTCAAGGCTGGTCGGCAGGATCTTCTGGGACTTGCCGATGGCCGCGAGCGTGGTGAGCCGCTTGTCGGGCACCGCGACGCGGCCGACATTGGGCTCGATCGTGCAGAAGGGGTAATTGGCCGCCTGGGCGGCGGCGGTTGCCGTCAGGGCGTTGAAAAGCGTCGATTTGCCGACATTGGGCAGGCCGACGATGCCGCAATTGAAGCCCATTACTGTACCTTCCGCATGTCTTCGGAGACGCTGCTCATGAATTTTTCCGGCTCGCCGTCCGCGAGGCTGCCGGCACGCTCGGCGACCGCATCGAGGAAGGGGACCAGCCAGGATTTGTCGGCCGCCGGAAAGTCCCCCAGCACATAGCCATGGACGCGGTCCTTGTGGCCGGGATGGCCGATGCCAAGGCGCACGCGCCCGTAATCCGCCGTGCCGATGAGTTGGTCGATGCTGCGCAGCCCGTTATGGCCGGCCGCGCCGCCGCCGCGCTTGACCCGGATCTTGCCGGGAACGAGGTCGAGTTCGTCATGAAAGACGGTGAGGGCCGAGGGCTGCAGCTTGAAGAAGGCAAGCGCCTGCTGCACCGACTGGCCGGAGAGATTCATATAGGTCATGGGCTTGAGGGCGAGGATCTTGTGGGCGCCGATGCGCCCCTCCGCCGCCAGCCCTTTGAAACGCGGCCGCCACGGCCCGAAGCCGTGGCGGTGCGCAATCACATCCAGCGCCATGAAACCGATATTGTGGCGCTGGCGAGCCATTCCGGGCTCGGGGTTGCCGAGCCCAACCCAGATCAGCATGGGTGGATCCCCGGGTCCCGGTTCCGGTTAAGCTCTTACTTCTTCTTCGCCGGGGCGGCCTTGCCCTTCGCCGGGACGGCGGCAGCGGCGGCTGCGGCCTTGGCGGCGTCTTCAGCCGCGTCGGCGGCATTCTGGGTCGGCGCGGCGACGGTCGCGACCACGAAGTCACGCTCGACGATCGTGGCGCGCGTGCCTTCGGTGCCCTTGAGGTCCGAGAAGCGGACGTTGTCGTTGATGTCGAGCAGGCTGAGATCGGCCACGAAGTGCTCGGGCACCGTCTCGGGGTCGGCATAGACTTCGACGGTGTGGCGGACGACGTTGAGCACGCCGCCGCGCTTGAGACCCGGGGAGACGGCCTCGCCCTCGAAGGTCACGGCAACCGCCACGCGGATCAGCTCGCCCGGCGCGAGGCGCTGGAAGTCGACATGCTCGGGCTGGTCGGTCACGGGGTGGAACTGCACGTCGCGGATGAGGGCGCGTGCCTTGTCCGTGCCGAGATCGAGCTCATAGAGGCGGGAACGCCAGCCGCCGCGATGCAGCTCCTTGAGGACGGCGCGCGGCTCGAGGGCGATCAGGGTCGGCGTTTGCTTCGCGCCATAGATGACGGCGGGAACCTTACCCGCCCGGCGTGTCGCGCGCGCTGCCCCCTTACCTGCCCGCTCGCGCAGCTCGGCCTGAATAGTCGTGAAATTGGCCATAACTCGCTCCTTGGAAATACATAAAGCGCCGGCCTCCAGGGGTGCCGACGTCAGGGGCGGGGCTGTAGCGGATGAGGCGCGCCGAGGCAAGCATTGCCGCACGCATGCCGCCCGTCCGTTTCG
The DNA here is from genome assembly GCA_963834475.1 of uncultured Alphaproteobacteria bacterium. Taxonomy (GTDB): domain Bacteria; phylum Pseudomonadota; class Alphaproteobacteria; order Acetobacterales; family Acetobacteraceae; genus Acidisoma. The sequence goes on from CAWIBZ010000008.1 coordinate 173,009, forward strand.
TGGCGGTATCTTATCCCCGGGGCGGGAATGACGGAATTGCCATTCTTTGCCGTCTTGCCCCGGAACAGGGCTTCGGCCATGGTCCCCCGCCCTTCAGCGCCAGCACGTATGACCCTCCACGCAAGTTTCATCCACCTTGTCTTTCTGGCCTGCCTCGCTGTCATGTCTGCCTGCGGTGTCAGGGCCATGATCGCGGTCGGCGTGATCGACCATCCCGAGGGGCGAAAGGCGCATGAGCACCCGACGCCCAAGCTCGGCGGCGTCGGCATCGTGCTCGCCTATCTCATCGGCATCATCATCCTCTACCGTGTCGCGGCCTTCGCGCGCCTCGCCGACCCTTATTTCCGGGGGATGATCCTCTCCGCCTTCGCGATCGCCCTGGTCGCGCTGCTCGATGACATCTACGATTATCGCTTCATCGTGAAGTTGGGCGCCCAGCTGGCGGCGGCGCTGACGGCGGTGGGCACCGGCCTCTACGTCGTGGCCTATCACCTGCCTTACATCGGCGGCGTCGATGTCGGGCCGCTCGCCATCCCCTTCACGCTCTTCTGGATCCTGTTCGCGACCAACGCGATGAATTTCATCGACGGGCTGAACGGGCTCGCCTCCGGCATCACCTTCATCACCTGCCTCTTCCTCAGCATCTTCGCGGCCCATGCCAATGGCTGGTTCACCTATTTCGCGGCGGCGCTGCTGGCAGCGGGCGTGCTCGGCTTCATCCCCTTCAACTACCCGAAGGCGCGCATCTTCATGGGGGATGTGGGCAGCCAGTTCTGCGGCTTCGTGCTCGCCATGCTGGCCGTCGCCTCGTCACGCTTCGAAAGCAGCGAGCTGTCCTTCGTGCTCGTGCCGATGATGCTGGCGGGCGCGCTCTATGATGTCGCCTTCACCCTGGTCCGCCGCCTGCTCAGGGGCGAGAACATCACCCAGGCCCATCGCGGCCATCTTTTTCAGGTGGCGCACCGGTCCGGCCTGGAGCCCTGGTTGATTACCCTGATCTACTGGGGCTTCACCCTGTTCGGCGCCTGCATGGCCTGGTTCTTCCTGGCGCTTCCCACCTATTACAAGCCGCTCGCCGTGCCCCTGCCGCTCATCCCGCCGGTCATCTGGACCGGCTATGTCATCTACCGCGCCCGCCGGGCCGAGATCGGCCGCTGGTCAGAGTGAATGAAGGGCGACTGTCATCGTAATGAGTGCTGGTATCCGTTTCATTTCCGCATAAGCTTGCACCTTGCCCGGCGTATCCAAAGGCGGATCGCCTGAGGCTGCCAAAAACAGGCGAGGAGGACTATGATGGCGAAGGTGGCTCTTGTGACAGGCGGGACGCGCGGTATCGGTGCCGCTATCAGCGTCGCGCTGAAGGAGGCAGGCCGCACGGTGGTGGCGAGCTATGCCGGCAATCAGGCCGCCGCTGAGGCTTTCGCGGCCGAGACCGGCATTGCAACGATCCGATTTGACGCCGGCGATTTCGCTGCCTGCGAGGCGGCGGTTGCCGAGATCACGAAAGCGCACGGGCCGATCGAGATTCTGGTCAACAACGCCGGCATTACGCGCGACGCGACCCTGCCGAAGATGACGCGCGACATGTGGGATGCCGTGATCGACACCAATCTCGGTTCCTGCTTCAACCTCTGCAAGCTGACCTTCGACGGCATGAAGGCGCAGAAGTTCGGGCGGGTCGTCAATATCGGCAGCATCAACGGCCAGGCCGGGCAATATGGCCAGGTCAACTACGCCGCCGCCAAGTCGGGCATTCACGGCTTCACCAAGGCGCTGGCCCAGGAAGGTGCGCGCTTCGGCATTACGGTGAATGCGATCGCTCCCGGCTATGTCGATACCGAGATGGTGCGCGCGGTGCCTGAGGACGTGCTCGCCAAGATCGTGGCGCGCATCCCCGTGGGCCGCCTCGGCCATGCCGAGGATATCGCCCGCGGCGTTGCCTTCCTGACCGCCGATGACGCGAGCTTCATCACCGGATCGACGCTCTCGATCAACGGCGGCCAGCATATGTACTAATCAACGGATAAACACAGATCTATGTCTTTGCGGATCGGAATTGCCGGCATCTCGGGCCGGATGGGTCAATTGCTGGTGGAGGAGGTAGCGGCCGCGGGGGCGACCCTTTCGGGTGGCACCCGGCGGTCCCAGCCTGCCATCTCGCCTGTGCCGCTTTTCGCCGACGTGGCGGCGCTGGCGGCGGCGAGCGATGTGGTGATTGATTTCACCCGCGCTGGCACCGCGGAGGCCCATGCCGCCGCACTTGTGGCCGCAGGCAAGCCCTGGGTGCTCGGCACCTCCGGCCTGTCGGCGGCGGAAGAAGCCGCGGTGGCGGAGGCCGCCCGCGCAATTCCCGTCGTCTATGCCGCCAACTTCTCGGCCGGGGTCACGCTTGTGCTGGCGCTGGCCGAGGAGATGGGCGCGGCCCTTCCGGCCGATCAATACGATGCAGAAATCGTCGAGATGCATCATCGCCAGAAGGTCGATGCGCCGTCGGGCACCGCCATCGGCATGGGCCGGGCGGTCGCCGCCGGGCGCGGCGTTGATTTGCGCGATGTCATGCAAAGCGGGCGGGACGGGCATACCGGCCCGCGGCCGGCGGGCGCCATCGGCTTCGCCGCGCTGCGCGGCGGGCAGGTGGTCGGCGAGCACAGCCTGCTCTTTGCAGGCAGCGATGAGCAAATCATTCTCACCCACAGGGCTTTCGACCGCAGAACCTTTGCCAGCGGCGCGGTGCGCGCAGCCTTGTGGGTGAACGACCGCGATCCCATGCTATATACTATGCGGCATGTTCTGGGCCTCGCGGGTGGGGCGAAGGGTTGACCTGCCCCCCGCTTTAGGCGAAATCGCGTCTCCCTCGCCGGTAGGTGAGGATTCCTCCTGTCAGCTCGGAGCCCTCTTATGCGCGATACCGGCGAGTATCTCTTCACGTCAGAATCAGTTTCCGAAGGCCACCCCGACAAGGTCGCAGACCGGATCAGCGATACCGTGCTGGACGCCTTCCTGGCCGCCGACCCCTATGCCCGCGTGGCCTGCGAAACCCTGGTGACAACGAACCGCATCGTGCTCGCCGGCGAAACCCGCGGCCCCGACAACATCACGCACGAATATCTCGCCCATCTCGCCCGCCTTGCCGTGCACGACATCGGCTATGACCAGGAAGGCTTCTCCTGGCGCAAGGCCGAGGTGGCGGTGCATCTGCACGCCCAGTCCGCCGATATCGCCGTGGGCGTCGATGCCGAAGGCAACAAGGACGAAGGCGCGGGCGACCAGGGCATTATGTTCGGCTATGCCTGCCGCGAGACCGAAGATCTGATGCCGGCGCCGCTCTACTACGCCCATCTCATTCTCCGCCGCATCTCCGAATTGCGCCGCAACAAGGACGTTTCGGTCCTGGGCCTGCAGCCGGATGCGAAGAGCCAGGTCACGCTGCGCTATGTGGACGGCAAGCCGGTCGGCGCCACCTCGATCGTGCTCTCGACCCAGCATGACGAGGGCATGAGCCAGGACCAGATCCGCGGCATCGTCCTGCCGATCATCCAGAGCAGCCTGCCCACGGGCTGGATGCCGGCTGATCACGAGGTCTACGTCAACCCGACCGGCACCTTTGTCATCGGCGGTCCGGACGGTGACTGCGGCCTCACGGGCCGCAAGATCATCGTTGACACCTATGGCGGCGCGGCCCCGCATGGCGGCGGCGCCTTCTCGGGCAAGGATCCGACCAAGGTCGACCGTTCGGCTGCCTATGCCTGCCGCTACCTCGCCAAGAACGTGGTCGCTGCCGGTCTTGCCGATAAGTGCACGCTGCAGATTTCCTACGCCATCGGCGTCTCCCATCCGCTCTCGGTCTATGTCGACCTGCATGGCACGGGCCGCGACGTGAACGAGCTGAAGCTGGAAAAGACCCTGCGCGAGCTGGTCAATCTCACCCCGCGCGGCATCCGCGAGCATCTGCACCTCAACCGCCCGATCTACGCGCCGACCTCGGCCTACGGCCATTTCGGCCGCACGCCGGATGAGGAAAAGGGCACCTTCACCTGGGAGCGGATCGACCTCGTGCCGGCGCTGCAGTCCGCCTTCAACCGCTGATTACGACCAAACCCCAGCCGGACCGTCTCTACGGCCGGCAGCGCAGCCACCCGTTGCGGGCACGGCAGCTCTGGCTCATCGAGCAGGTGCTGCCGCGGCTTCGGGTGCCGGAGGCGGCATTTGCCGCCCCGGCGGCTGCCTTTGAGACGGCCCCTGCGGAAATCTGGTTCGAGGTCGGGTTCGGCGGCGGCGAGCACGCGCGGGCGCTGGCCGAGGCCAATCCCGGGATCGGCATCATCGCCTGCGAGGTCTTCGAGAACGGCATCTGCTCGATGCTCTCGGCCCTCGTGCCGGATGACGGGACGGAGGAGATTCCGCCTCTTCCGGCCAATCTGCGGCTCTGGCCCGAGGATGCGCGGCATCTGCTGACGAACCTGCCCGAGGGCGCGCTCTCCCGCCTTTACCTCATGTTCCCGGACCCCTGGCCCAAGGCACGCCACGCCAAGCGGCGCTTCGTGCATCCGGCGAATGTTGAGCTTGCCGCCCGCGTGATCCGCCCGGGCGGCATCTGGCGCATCGCGACGGACGATCCGACCTACCAGGACTGGACGGCCGAGGTTATGGCCGCTCAGGACCTTTTTGAGGTGCCGCCGCCGGCGTTGACCCGGCCCGAGGGCTGGCCGCCCACGCGCTACGAGGCCAAGGCGCTCAGGGCCGGCCGGCAGCCGATGTATTGGAGCCTGACCCGAAAGCCAGCGGCGGGTTAGCGGGCCGCGTCACCCCCGCGACCCGCGCGCGGCTCCAGCGGCGGAGCGGCTCTTCCACCAGGGTGTAGACCAGCGCGGCCGCGAGGACAGGCAGGACGATGGCAGGTCCCGTCCAGAGCAGGGTGAAGCGCTGCCAATTCCCTTGGGCCAATGGCGCGAGCCAGACCATGAGCAACCGCTGCAGCGGCGCATGCGTCAGGTAAAGGGAATAGGAGATGCGCCCGGCCCAGAGCAGGGCAGGGGCGGTCAGAATCCGCTGGCCCAGGCGCAGCAGGGGCCGTGCCCTCCCGGGGCCGAGATCGGGCCGCTCGCAGCCCAGGCAAAGAGCCCAGGCGAGGGGCACGAGCATGGCCGGGGCACGGGCGGCGAGGGCGCTCAAGCCGCAGGCGACGGCGAACGCGAGGGCGAAGAACCATCGCTCCCTCCGGCATCCGGGATGGCGGAGCAGCTGGTGGCTCGCCAGACCGAGCGCGAAATACCAGGCTTCCAGAGGCAGGAAGGCACGGCTGAAATGCCAGGCCGGTGGCAGCAGCCCATTGGCGAGACCAAGACCCCCGAGCAGGAACAGCGCGAGCGTGCAGCACCGAACCAGGCGCCCGGTGATGCCGGCTGACCGCAATGAGGCCAGCACCAGCGCAGCCAGGGCGTAGAATTGCCATTCCGTGCTGAGGCTCCAGGCCGGGCCGAGCACGGAAAACTCGGCGTCCGGCAGAATGGCCGGAGGAAGCAGGCCCTGCAGCAGGACGAGATGGGCGATGAGATGCCAGGGCCAGGCGCTCGGCCAGCCGCCTCCGACAATCTCCCGGGCGGCGCCGCCATGGGGCAGCCAGGCCATGCTGGGCATAGGGTTGCCGAGGCCGATCGCGAGGCAGGCGAGAAGGAGCGCCAGCCCATAGACGGGCAGAAGGCGCCCGGCCCGCGCGGCCAGGAAGCGCGGGGCGGCGAGGCCGCCGCCGGCGAGCCCCTCCAAGGCGCGGAGAATGACGAGACCGCTCAATATGAAGAACAGATCGACCGCCGCGCGACCGTGGGAGACAAGGAGGGTCAGCGGGGCCAGGCCCGTCGGCAGGGCGATGAAGGGCAAGGTATGCCCGGCGAGAATGTAAAGCGCGAGAAGGCCACGCAGGCCGTCCAACGCACGCAACCTGCCCATCGCGCACTCGAAATCGATTCGATATCGAACTGATACCGGCGACGGCCCGCTATTGCGAGCCCTATTTGCCGCCTGGGGCCGGGGCGGGCGCCGATCCGGCCTTGATGGTGCTTTATTTCAATAGCTGAGGGACCGATTCAGACTTTGGGTCGTTGTGACCCAACGTCATCGGGCTCTAGCGGTCGCCGTAGCGGGGGGTCAGGTTGGCATGGCCGAGGGAATGACGCCGCAGGAAGATGGCGACGGGCTGGGCCGGAGTACCGTCCTTGAAAGCGAGATGCGCGGTATTCAGCGCCCAGACCGTAATGAGGTAGTGATGCGGCGGCGCGCCCTTGCGCGGGCAGGGGCCGCTGTAGCCGGTTTCATCGAAGCCGTTGCGGGCCTGGGCCGTCCCGGACGGGGCAAGCCCTTTGTCCTGCGCCGCATTTTCCGGCAGCGCCGTCACATTGGCGGGCAGGTTGAACATCAGCCAGAGCCAGACAACGCCGACTTTGGCATCCAGGTCGGCCATGCTGATCGCATAGCTTTGCGTGCCCTCCGGCGCGTGGGACCAGGCCAGGGGCGGAGACTGGTTGCCGCCATGGCAACTATCGCGTTCCCCGACATTGTTTACGGGCACCAGGGCGCCGTTGCGGATCGTCGGGCTCGTCAGGGTAAAGCGTGTTTGCGCGGCATGGGACGCGGCGCTGCCGCCGGCCACGAAGGCAGACAGAAGCGCGCAACCCAGAAGTGCTGAAAACGCATGACGCACTCTAGGCAGAACCCGTCCTGGTGCCCTCAAAGAGGTTGGCAGGCAGAGCCGTTGCGGGTTATAAATCACGCAACAATAACTCCTGCGTTTAGTGGGGAAAGCATCCAAGAAACTGAAAGGGTGGCCTTTGGCCGCCTTTTTTATTGTCGTATGAGCCGTTTAGCGGCGCGGCCCCCGGCTTGGCAAGGCCGGGGCAGGCAGGCGTGAGGCCACCCCTGGTCTGTCCTGCGCAGACAGCTTCCTGCTTGCGCCACTTGGGTGCGATCCTTATATGAAGGCTCTTCCCTTCACCGCCGGATAGGACGAGGGTGGCCGAAAGGCCGCCTTTTTTGTTGTGACTGACGAAAACACGCCGCATCACACGGGCTTCGAGGCCCGCCTGGCCGAAATCATCATGCCTCGCCTGACGGCGATGGGTTTTGAGCTTGTGCGCGTCCGCATGCTTGGCCGCGAGCGGCCGACCGTGCAAATCATGGCGGACCGCGCCGATGGGTCCCAGATCACCATCGATGACTGCGAGGCGATCAGCCATCAGATCGGCGCCGTCCTGGACGTTGAAGATATTGTGCCCGGCGCCTGGACTTTGGAGGTAAGTTCCGCCGGTATCGACCGGCCGCTGACCCGGCTCCGCGATTGGAACCGGTTTTCCGGCCATCTGGCGAAGGTGGAAATGGCCGTGCCCACGCCTGACGGACGCCGCCGCTTCTCCGGCATTGTCCTGGGCGCATCCGAAGGGCAGGGGCGGTTGCGGCTTGACGACGGCACCGAGGTTTCGCTGTCCTTGGTGGACATCAAGACGGCCCGGCTCGTTCTGACCGATGCCCTGATCGAGGCGACGGCGCAGTCTGCCCCGCCGGATTTGCACTAACTTCGCCGGCGCTCCCGAGGGTGCGCTGTCTTCAGCTAAAGACGTTCTGAGAGGCCCCGATTCCATGGATACCGCGATAGCCCGCCCCGAGCTTCTTCTGGTTGCCGACGCCGTCGCCCGCGAAAAATCCATCGACCGCGAGGAAGTTCTGGAAGCCATGGAACAGGCCATCCAGAAGGCTGGCCGGGCTAAATACGGGCATGAGAAGGACATCCGCGCGACGATCGACCGCAAGACCGGTGACGTCCGCCTCTCCCGCTGGACGGAAGTCGTCGAGGCCGCGGAAAACGAGGACACGCAGATCCCGCTGCATATCGCGCGCAAGTTCAAGCCTGAGATCAATCTCGGCGAGTTCATCATCGACCCTCTGCCGCCCATCGATTTCGGCCGCATCGCCGCCCAGACGGCGAAGCAGGTGATCGTGCAGCGCGTGCGCGAATATGAGCGCCGCCGCCAGTTTGCCGAGTTCAAGGACCGCGTCGGCGAAATCGTGAACGGCGTCGTCAAGCGCACCGAATACGGCAACCTCATGGTCGATCTCGGCCGGGCCGAAGCGCTGCTCCGCCGCGACGAGCTGATCGCCCGCGAAAGCTTCCGCAACGGCGACCGCGTGCGCGCCTATATCTATGATGTACGTGAGGAGACGCGCGGCCCGCAGATTTTCCTCTCGCGCACCCATCCCGGCTTCCTGGCCAAGCTCTTCGCGCAGGAAGTGCCGGAAATCTATGACGGCATCATCGAGATCAAGGCGGTGGCGCGCGATCCCGGCAGCCGCGCCAAGATGGCGGTGATCAGCCGCGACAGCTCGATCGACCCCGTGGGCGCCTGCGTCGGCATGCGCGGCAGCCGCGTGCAGGCCGTGGTTCAGGAACTGCAAGGCGAGAAGATCGACATCATTCCCTGGAGCCCGCAGGCCGCAACCTTCGTGGTGAATGCGCTGGCGCCGGCGGAAGTCACCAAGGTGGTGATGGAAGAGGAAACCGGCCGGGTCGAAGTGGTTGTGCCTGACACCCAGCTTTCGCTCGCCATCGGGCGCCGCGGCCAGAATGTCCGTCTCGCCAGCCAGCTCACCCGCTGGGATATCGACATCCTCACCGAAGCCGAGGAGAGCGAGCGCCGCCAGGAAGAATTCCGCCGCCGCTCCGGCCTGTTTGTCGAGGCGCTCGATGTCGATGACGTGATCGCGGGCCTCCTGGTCACCGAAGGCTTCACGACGCTGGAAGAGCTGGCCTATACGCCGATTGACGAACTCGCGGCCATTGAAGGCTTCGACGAGAATGTCGCGGGCGAGCTCATCCGCCGCGCCGAGGAATTCATCACCCGCCGTGACCGCGAACTCGAAGACAAGCGCCTGGCTTTGGGCGTGACCGATGACGTCGCCTCCTTCGATATCTTCACGCCGCAGGCGCTCGTCGCCCTCGGCGAGAAGGGCGTGAAGACGCTGGATGACCTGGCCGATCTCGCCTCCGACGAGCTGATCGAGATCGTCGGCTCGGGCATCGATGAAGAAGCCGCCAACGACATCATCATGCAGGCGCGGGCGCATTGGTTCTCGGAGGAAGACAGCTCTGAGCCCGACCCAGAATGAGACCCCCGATCGTCTGACGGTTTCGGCCGATCCGTCCGTCATGCCCTCCGGGCCGGCTGTCGCCGGTTCGGAGCCGGAGGCGGATGGCTGTGGCCTGGCGCTCGAGGAAGAAGAGCGCGGCCCTTATCGGCGCTGCGTCGTCACGCGCCTGCGCCAGACGCCTGACACGATGATCCGTTTTGTGGCCGGGCCGGATCGGCATCTCGTGCCCGACCTCCAGGCAACTCTGCCCGGACGGGGAATGTGGTTGAGCGCGCGGCGGGATGTGATAGAAACCGCTCTCGCTCGAAAAGCTTTCGCACGGGCTTTGCGTGCGGAGGTGCTGGTACCGGCGGACCTGCCGGCCATCATCGAGACAGCGCTCAAGCGGAGAGTGATTGAGATTTTGGGCCTGACCCGGCGCGCTGGTCTGGCCGTATGCGGATTTACCAAAGCGCGTGAGTGGCTGGTCGCGAACCGCGCGGCGCTTGTTGTCCAGGCTTCGGACGGCAGCGCCGAGGAGCGGGCCAGATTGTTGAACGGGCGCGTGCTTCCCGTAATCGCCCCTTTGCCGGCAGAGGCATTGGGGCAGATCTTCGGGCGAGACCACGTAGTCCATGTAGCGGTATCAGCTGGGCGGCTGGCGACGATGCTGCTGACTGAGAGTAAGCGCTTGGCCGGCATAAGCCGTGCCGGGGCCGAGGCTGATCAACCGGGCGGATGACATTGAGCGATACGAAAGACCAAGACGGCAAGGCGAGATTGTCCCTGAGACCCTCAGGGCGTCTGGAACTGGGGCGGACCGTGGATGCGGGTTCCGTGCGCCAGAGTTTTAGCCACGGCCGTTCCAAGGTGGTACAGGTCGAGGTGCGGAAGAAGCGGGCGCCTGGCGCACCGCCTCCGGCTGCGCCGACGCCGAGCCCCTCCAGCTCCGGTGGCAGCGGCCGCTCGCAGGGGGGCGGGAATCGCCAGGGTGGCGGCGCCCCTTCGCGTGGGCTGACCGCAAGCGAGCTGGCGATCCGCCAGCGGGTCCTTGCGGACCAGCAGCGTGACGCAGCGCGGCGCGAGGCGGAAGCCCGCGAGCGCGAAAAGATCATGATCCTGTCGGCGGCCGAAGAAGCGCGCCGCCGCGAGGAAGAAGCCCGCAAGGCAGCCGAGGAAGAGGCGCGCCGTGTGGAGGAAGAAGCCGCCCGCAAGGTCGCGGAAGAGGCCGAGCGGCGCGCCGCCGAAGAGGCTGCCCGCAAGGCCGCGGAAGACCAGGTGCGCCGCGCCGCCTCTCCGGCCCCGTCCGCGGGGCAGCCGCGGTCCGCGCAGCCGCCCCGTCACGCCCCGGCTCAGGCACAGGCGCCGGCAGCAGCGCCGGCCCCCGCTCACCCGGCGCAGCCGCCGCGGACCCCGGCCGAGACTCTTCGTCTCAAGCCCTCGCCGCGTGCGGGCGAGGAGGATGAGGATCAGCGCCCCGTCCGCCGCCCGAGCGGTGGCGGTGGCGCCCCGGCGCCGCGCAAGCCCGCGGTGGTCGCCCCCAAGAAGGGCGCGGATGATCGCCGCCGCGCTGGCAAGATCAATGTCCAGGCCGCGCTCGAAGGTGATGACGAGCGCGTGCGTTCGATCGCCTCCATGCGCCGCCAGCGTGACCGCGAGCGCCGCCAGGCCGAGCTGGAACGCCTGCGCGCCGACCAGGTGAAGGTCGTGCGTGACGTCGTCATTCCGGAAATGATCACCGTGCAGGAACTGGCGAACCGCATGGCCGCCCGTGCCGGTGACGTGGTGAAGACGCTGATGAAGATGGGTGTGATGGCAACCATCACCCAGAGCATCGACGCCGACACCGCGGAACTCGTGGTTCAGGAATTCGGCCACCGCGTGAAGCGCGTTTCCGAAAGCGACATCGAACTCGGCCTCGACGGCATGGCCGACGAGGAAGACGATCTGATGCCGCGGCCGCCGGTCGTGACCATCATGGGCCATGTCGACCACGGCAAAACCAGCCTGCTCGATGCCATGCGCCACACGGATGTGGCGGCGGGCGAGGCCGGTGGCATCACCCAGCATATCGGCGCCTATCAGATCACGACGGCCAGCGGCGAGAAGATCACCTTCATCGACACGCCGGGCCATGCGGCCTTTACCGCCATGCGCTCCCGCGGCGCGAGTGTCACGGATATCGTGGTGCTGGTGGTGGCCGCCGATGACGGCGTCATGCCGCAGACGATCGAGGCGATCAGCCACGCCAAGGCGGCGAACGTGCCCATCATCGTGGCCATCAACAAGATGGACAAGCCGGGCGCCAACCCCGAGCGCGTGCGCAACGAGTTGCTGCAGCATGAGATCGTGGTCGAGAGCCTCGGCGGTGACACGCAGGAAATCCATGTGTCGGCGCTCAAGCGCACGGGCCTCGACAAGCTCGAAGACGCGATCCTGGTGCAGGCCGAAATCCTCGACCTGAAGGCCAACCCGACGCGCGATGCCGAAGGCGTGGTCATCGAAAGCCGGCTCGATCGCGGCCGTGGCCCGGTCGCGACCGTTCTGGTCCAGAAGGGCACGCTTTGGACCGGCGACATTCTCGTGGCCGGCGCCGAATATGGCCGCGTCCGCGCGTTGATCGACTGGAATGGCCAGACCCAGAAGACGGCTGGCCCGTCCGTGCCGGTCGAGGTCCTGGGCCTTTCCGCGGTTCCGGCCGCGGGCGAGACCTTCATTGTGGTTGATGACGAGCCGCGCGCCCGTGAAGTGGCGGAATTCCGTCAGCGCAAGCTGCGTGACAAGGCAGCGGCGGGGGCCATTGCCGGCCGCGGCACGCTTGACCAGATGCTCGCCCGCATCCAGGCCGGCGTGCAGAAGGAAGTCGGTGTCCTCATCAAGGCCGATGTGCAGGGCAGTGCGGAAGCCATTCAGGTGACCGTGATGAAGCTCGCCAATGACGAGGTCAAGGTGCGCGTGCTGCTGGCCGGTGTCGGCCAGATTTCGGAAAGCGACGTGCAGCTTGCCAAGGCGTCCAACGCTGTCGTGGTGGCCTTCAATGTCCGCGCGACGTCCCAGGCGCGGGAACTCGCCCAGCGCGAGGGTGTCGATATCCGCTACTACAGCATCATCTATGATGTGGCGGATGACATCGAGAAGCTCGTCCGCGGCCGCATGGCGCCCATCGTGCGCGAAAACTTCCTGGGCTATGCCGAGATCCGCAAGGTTTTCGACATCACCAAGTCCGGCAAGGTCGCGGGCTGCATGGTGACCGAAGGCGTGGTGCGCCGCGGCGCCGGGGTTCGCCTGCTGCGCGACAACGTGGTGATCCACCAGGGCGAGCTTTCGCAGCTCAAGCGCTTCAAGGATGATGTGCGCGAAGTGGCCCGCAGCTACGAATGCGGTCTCTCCTTCGCGGGCTTCCAGGATCTGCGCGAGGGCGACGTCGTGGAATGCTACGAGCGTGAGCTGATCCCGGCGTGACGGCAGGGGCACCTTCGCAGCGCCAGCTGCGCGTGGCCGAGGAGCTCCGCCATCTTCTGGCGGATATCTTCTCCCGCGACATCATCCGCGATCATGAACTGGGCGGCGTCGCGATCACCGTGACCGAAGTCCGCGTCAGCCCGGATCTGCGCAAGGCGACGGCTTATGTCACGCGGCTTGGCCGCAGTGACGTGGACAAGCTGCTGCCCGCGCTGAAGCGGGTGTCGCCCTTCCTGCGCAGCCAGCTGGCGCGCAGCCTGCGGCTGCGGGTGACGCCGGATATCACCTTCATGGCCGATACCTCGATCGATTACGCCATGGAGGTCAGTAGCTTGTTGCACCGCCCGGAGGTCGTGCGCGACCTCGATGAGGATGGTGATAAGGCGCCCTGAGCGGCCGAGGGCCGCGGCCGACCGCTGAAGCATAAGGAACCGCCTGGGTGGCGTTGTCGCCCAGGCGGTTTTCTTTTGGGCAGCGCTTTCCCGCGCGACGGTGACCCGGCTTGCCAGGCCATTCTTTGAGGATTGTCTCAACTACCGCCGGATGGACGCGCTGGTGGATGAGTGAAGGTGGCGGGGCGACATCAATTCCGTTGATCAATAAGAAATATTTTTATTGATAAATCAATAATAAGACAAATTGAAGTCGGCCCAGAGGGGTCCGCAAGCGGGCAGTTTCGTATCCAAAAGGAATCGATTGGGATGGAGGCTTGCGGCTGCCCAGATCTGTCAACCGCAAGCGCAGCTGATATATCATCCTCCCATCCCGCACCCGCGCCCCAGGAATTGGGGAAGCGGCCAGGCCGGGGAAGCCAGCGCACTAATCCAGAAGTGGTATATCAACTTCTGAGGAGGATTTGCGCTCTTCGCCGACGGCGCTGCTCTTGAGGGTGATAACGCCGAGGCTTCCGCCGTGCCGCGCCGCCGCTGGTGACGGGGGGTGCTGATCAAGCCAGAAGCCTGGCGGTTTTCTGGCGTTGCCTTGGCCGAAAGGCGGCGTTGCGTCAGGAGGCACCTCTATTAAAACTTGCTCATGCAGACAATCACTCGGTGCTTTGTGTCCGAGATAGGATTAATGCGTAGCGGTGGCGACTGCGAGATTGAGGCGCCTCGCGCCTCCGGCAGATGTAGTTTTGGTGAGGTTGGGTTGACATCGGCGTCCGTGACTTTTCGCGACCTTTCATGCCTCGACACTGCCCCGGCTGCACTTTTGACGCGGACGGCGGCAGATCTTACGCAGTTCCTTGATGGCGCCGTGCGAATCATCGAGGCGGTCCGGCTGCGCGGGAACGAAGCGCTATCTTGTTTTGCTCGCGAATTCGATAAAGTTGAGAGAGACCTCACATCTCTCCGGCTGGGCGAGGCGCATGTTGAGGATACCTTCAACAAAATTCCGGCCGCGATGATCTGCGCGATCGATGTCGCGATCGCCGCCGTGCCGCGCTGCGGCAGAATTGCCGGGCCTGGCAGCGCCGGGGTTGCGGCGGCAAGGCGGCTGCTCGGAACCCGCATCGGGCGCGGCGGATCGGCGCGGCCGAGCTACGCCATCATCCTGGCGGACGATTGCGCGACAGGGGCGCCGGCGGCGAGCGCCGCGGTGGACGGCCATCCGGCGGAGACGGCGACTCCGCGCGTTGCCTTTCGCAGGGTCGAGCTGACGCGGCGGAGGGGCGCCGTCATCCTGCCCTGCGATGCGGGTCAGGCGAGCGAATTCGTCAAGGCCGATCGCCCAGAGCATCTTGAGTTTCTGACAGGGCAACCAATCTCTGCCGTGGGACGCATTCGAAATGCTGGGTAATTTTTGTTGGCTTCTCATACGCCGGTCGCCATTGGCAACGATCCTATGGGGCCCGGTGCGGGTCTGCCAACCGGCGGGGGCTGCAGGGTACTGCATCATCGCCTTCGGTCTTCGACTAAATGAAACGATCTTTTGTTGATTATGTAACGAAATGCGGCTATTATAAATTAGCGCAGCACGCTAAGGTTCCGGCAACCTATGAATGGTTTTCAGGACACGCGCTTGCGGTGTCTGCAAAGCAGGATGAACTTTTGTCCTGATCTTTGAAGGACATTGGGCGGCTTTGGCCCGATTACGGGGCAGGGGCGTTGTGTGGCAATTGATCTATCTCGAACCGTCTCGTGTGAGAGAGCGACAGCACAAAACGAAGGGGAAAAGCTCGTGCTCGATCGTCAGGTTTCTAAAGCGAAGCGTACCGAAACATCGCGAGCCGGCGATGCGTCCACTGCCGCTAAGGCAGTAGCTGGTCCGGTCATCGTTGCGGACCGTTACGTACCCGGTCTGGTGCGCGCGGTTGCCAATAAGCTGGAGGGGGGGGCGTCCCGCTTCTATCGGAAGCACTACGCCATCGGTCTATCCGAATGGCATATCCTGGTGGCGCTTGCGGCAGATCCCTGGATCACCTCCCCGGTACTCTGCAAGAATGCCGGCCTCGACAAGGCCGCCGTCAGCCGCAGCCTGGCGCGCATGGAGGAGCAGGGGCTTGTGCTGTCACGCGACACCAACGGCCGTTCCCGCGCCACGGCGCTGACGGCAAAGGGTCGCCGGCTGCATGACCGTGTCGCCCAGGCGGCGCTGACGCGTGAAGAGCAGTTGCTCGCGGAATTCTCGCCAAAGCAGGTTGATGTCCTGATCGGCCTGCTGACCGCGCTGTCCAAGGCTGCTGCTGGCCTGACCGATGCGGCTCCGAAGGCGCCGCGCCGCGCCAAGGCCGCGCCGGCTGCGTAAGACATCCTCTGCGCAGGGGTGAGAGCCCCTGCGCAGACCCTCGCCGCAAACTCTGCTGCCGGGACCTGCGCAGACAAGGCGCCGGCCGCCTGCGGTGACCGGTCAGGCGTGACCGGCCGTGGGTGAGAGCGACAGCGGATCAATGTGCAGCTTGCCCATGGCACGCCGCCACCGCGTATCATTGTCTGAATCGAAGATGAGCCCTTCATCCGGTTGAACGGACAGCCAGGCGTTCTGGGTGAGTTCGGCTTCCAGCTGGCCGGGACCCCAGCCGGCATAGCCGAGGGCGAGCAAGCCGCGGCGCGGACCTTCGCCGCGCGCGATCGCCTTGAGCACCTCCAGACTCGTCGTCAGCCCGTAGCCGCCCCCCACTTCCAGCGTCGACTCGGCCATCCAATCGGTCGTGTGCAAGACGAAGCCGCGCACATTCTCAACCGGCCCGCCCGCGCAGAGGCGGATTTCCCGCGCCGGCGGGTTGGGCTCAATATCGAGCTGTTGCAGGAGGCCGGCAAAACTCGGCCTTTCGACGGAGCGGTTGAGCACCAGACCCATGGCGCCGTCCGCGCCATGGGCGCAGACGAGGATGACGGTCTGGTTGAAGTTTGGATCGGACAGGGCGGGCATGGCGATGAGCATCTGGCCCGCCAGCCGGTCAGCCGCACGGTGCGCGAGATCGCGTGCCTCCATCGGCTCGCCTCCCTCGTCATAAGGCGGGGCACCGCCCCGCCGATTGGAAATCGGGCTTGTCGTCATGCTCGACTATCTGGCGTTTCGGTGCCGCTGCGCAAGCGTCCACTCGGCTAGGCAGCATCGCCAAGCCGGTGGAGGTGACAGCCATCACCCCTGACGCTAGGACTGAGGCTCCTCCATCGAAGGGTTATGTGCATGATCCAGGTCGGCGACAAGATTCCGAATGTCACGGTCACGGCCGCAGCGGCCAGCGGGCCCGAGCCGATGACGACGGATGCGATTTTCGGCGGCAAGAAGGTTGTGCTTTTTGCCGTGCCCGGTGCCTTCACCCCCACCTGCAGTGTCCGCCACCTGCCGGGCTTTCTGGAAAACGCTCAGGCGTTTTTCGACAAGGGCGTGGACAGCATTGCCTGCATCGCGGTGAATGATGTCTTTGTCATGGGCGCCTGGGCCAAGGAGCAGGGGACCGAGGGCAGGATCCTCATGCTGGCGGATGGCTCGGCCGAGTTCGCCCGCGCTGTCGGACTGGATATGGACCTGACGGCGCGCGGCATGGGCATCCGCTCCCGCCGTTACGCGCTCGTCGCCGAGGATGGCGTCGTGACGGTCCTTCGCGTCGAGGAAAGCGGTGCCTTCGAGGCGAGCAAGGCAGAGGCGGTTCTCGCGGCTCTCTGAGCCGACGGGGGCCGCAGCCAGCGCCGCGGCCCCCCGTCCTAGGTTCAGTCTTACATGCCGAGCGCGCGGCGATAGACGTCGAGCAGCGTTTCCTGCTCTTCCACTTCGGCCGGCTCCTGCTTGCGGATGCGGATGAGCTGGCGCAGCACTTTGACGTCGAAGCCCGCGGATTTGGCCTCGGCGAAAATGTCCTTGATATCGCTGGCAAGCGCCTTGCGCTCTTCTTCAAGCCGCTCGATACGCTCGATGATGCTGCGCAGGCGGTCGGCGGCGATATTGCCCTGGGAGGCGGCGTCGGTAGTTTCGGTGGCATCGAACGCCATGGCGCATTCCTTTAAAGTCTGACAGTCCGGTTCGGGCGGGCGACGTAACCCACGCGGGCCTCCGGGGTCAATCGAAAGCGGTGACAGCTGTGCCCGCCGGCGGAACGCCCGGCCAGACGAAAGGGCGGGCGCGGCCCTTCACATTTGAGCCATCAAGCCTGTGCCGGACCCCGCCGCACGCACCGCGCCCGGCCCGGAATCCGGGCGTCCAGGAAGGTCAGTGCCCATCCTGGCTTTTTTCGAAGGCCGCCTTCTGCTCCGCTGTCGCCGACGTCTGGTATTTCGCCTGCCACTCCTTGTAGGGCATGCCGTAGACGATGTTGCGGGCGGCTTCATCGGACAGCGTGACGCCTTTGGCCTCGGCCGCTTCCCGATACCAGCGTGCGAGGCAGTTGCGGCAGAAGCCGGCGAGATTCATCAGATCGATGTTCTGCACATCGGTGCGCGCCTGCAGATGGTCGATGAGGCTGCGGAATGCCGCCGCCTCCAGAGCGATGCGTGTATTGTCGTCCACAGGCGTATCCTTCTCTGGCCGTGTTACATACCGCCCGGATAGTTGGGGCCGCCGGCGCCTTCCGGCACCACCCAGTCTATATTCTGTGCCGGATCTTTGATGTCGCAGGTTTTGCAATGCACGCAGTTCTGCGCGTTGATCTGCAGATGCGGCTGGCCTTCGGCGATGCCGATGGCTTCATAGACGCCGGCCGGGCAATAGCGGCTTTCCGGGCTGCGATATTTGTCCCAGTTCTCGGCCAGCCATTTTGACGCATCGCGCAGCTTCAGATGCACCGGCTGATTCTCTTCATGATTGGTATTGCTCATGAAGACGGAGGAGAGGCGGTCGAAGGTCAGCACGCCGTCGGGCCTCGGATAGTCGATGCGGCGATCTTCCGCCGCCGGTTCCAGCACTTCATTGTCGGCATGGGCGTGATGGAAGGTCCAGGGCGCATGCCCGCGCAGGATCAGGGTGTCGATCGCCGAATAGAGGAAGCCACCCAGATTGCCGAACTTGGCGAAGGAGGGACGGATGTTGCGCACGGCGGAAAGCTCGGCATGCAGCCAGCTCGCGCGCAGCCGGGTCGTGAAGCCCGTGGGCTCGGCGGCGGAAGCGGCGCGCGCCTCGGCCACCGCTTCCGCCGCCATCATGCCGGATTTCATCGCGGCATGGGTGCCCTTGATCTTGGGCACATTGAGGAAGCCGGCGGCGTCGCCCAGCAGCGCGCCGCCGGGGAAGGTGAGGCGCGGGATGGATTGCAGCCCGCCTTCGCTGAGCGCGCGCGCGCCATAGGCGATGCGGCGGCCGCCCTCGAAATGCCGGCGCAGGTGCGGATGCGCCTTCAGCCGCTGCATTTCGTCAAACGGCGAGATCCAGCTGTTCTTGTAATCGAGCCCGATGACGAAGCCGTAGGAGACGAGATTGTCGCCGAGGTGATAGAGCCAGGAGCCGCCATAGGTCTCGTTATCCATCGGCCAGCCGAAGCTATGCTCGATCAGCCCCTTGCGGTGGTTGGCCGCCGGAATTTCCCAAAGCTCCTTGATGCCGAGCCCGTAGGTCTGCGGGTCGACGCCGTCGCGCAAGTTGAACCTTGCCATGAGCTGCTTCGAGAGGCTGCCGCGGCAGCCTTCGGCAAAGAGCGTGTAGGGTGCACGCAGTTCCATGCCCGGCTGGTAGTTGGGGCCCGCTTCGCCGGACTTTGTGACCCCCATGTCGCCGGTGGCAATGCCGACGACGCGGCCATTGTCTTCCAGGATCTCGGCGGCGGCGAAGCCGGGATAGATCTCCACGCCGAGCGCCTCGGCCTGGGCGCCGAGCCAGCGCACGACATCGCCGAGCGAGACGATGTAATTGCCGTGGTTGTGCATCTGCGGCGGCGTCGGCAGGCGGAAGGCGTGGCTTTCGGTGAGGAAGTAGAAGCGATCGTCCGTCGCCTCCGTGAGCAGCGGCGCGCCGAGCGCGCGCCAGTCGGGCAGGAGTTCGTCGAGCGCCCGCGGCTCGATGACCGCGCCCGAGAGGATATGGGCGCCGACCTCGCTTCCTTTCTCAACGACGCAGACGGAAGCCCCAGGTTCCAGCTGCTTGAGGCGGATCGCCGCCGCAAGACCGGCCGGCCCGGCACCGACGATCACCGTGTCGAATTCCATCGATTCGCGCTGCATTGCCTCTCCGAGCCCCGTCCAATCTGCCGCATCTGATTTGAATGCGGAAAGTGATGCCTGCGCACCCCATCCTGTGCAAGCGCGCCGAAGGTGCGTTCACCAGGACAGTCCCTGCCACCGGTCAGGCAAGGTCGTAGCCCAGCCGCGCGATGGCCGGGCCGAGGATGGGCAGCACGGGGTTCAGGTGCTGCCGGTAATGCCGCCAGCGGCCGACCGAGCGGTCATAAAGCGGCTCGGTCACCTGCGCGTAGCTCGCCGTGCGCGCATAGCGGCGGTTTTCATGGAAGGTGAGGCAGGCGGGGTCGAACGCCTCCCCGATGAAGGCGAGCAGGCGGCGGATGCTCTCCTCCTGGCGGCTGATGATGTCCTCGTAGCGGATGGCCATGTAGTGCGCCCAGGGCATCTCCGCCCGGTAATGGCAGACGAGGTCGAAGATGCGGGCGTAATGCAGCGCCGCTGTTTCCAGCTTCGCTGCGCAGCAGAAGCCGTGCGTGAAGTGATTGGAAAAGGCGGAGACCATGATGTCCAGCGGATGGCGGATGACGTGGATGAGCGGGGACGCGGGAAAGACGAGGCTGATCAAACCGAGATGGGTTTCGTTGAGCGGCATCTTGTCGGTGAAGTGGCGGGCCGGCGCGGTGTCCTCCGCCTGATGCAGGACGCCAAGCTGGCGGGCGCGCTGGACATAGAAATCGCGCAGCAGATCGAGCCCGCCCCGCTGGTCCCCCATCCAGAGTTCGGACAGCGCCTCCGGATAGGCGAGCGGGCTGCCCAGAAGCCGGGGCAAGGCGACCGTCAGGTCATGGATCAGGGGCAGTTCGTCACCCGCGACGATGGCGGGATGGGCCGACAGGCTTTGCTCGACCAGGGTCGTGCCGGATCGCGGAAAACCGAGGATGAAAATGGGCTGCGGCTCCTTGGGCGCCAGGGTGGCACGGGGCAGGAGTGCCAGGCGGGAACTGGTGAAGAAGCCTTTCAGCCGGGCGATCTGGTGTGCGGCCAACGCCTCCGCATAGCTCTGCCCGGAGAGGGCCAGCGCGCGCTGCTTGCCCTCGGAAAAGCTGGCCCAGGCGTCATCAAAGCGCTCCAGCTTGTCGAGCAGGCGGCCCTTTTCCAGAAGCTCGGCGGGGCCGAGCTTCGCCGCCGTCCGCTCGGCCATGCGGTCGATCATGGCAATTGCCTCCTCCCGCGCACCGGTGCGGCCCATCAGGACAGCGCGGGCGAGTTGGGCCTGCGGATCGGCTGGAAAGGCGATATCGCTGAGATCAAGCACGGCGCGGGCCGCATCAAAGCGCCGGTCGGCCTCTTCGAGCTTTGCCAAGCCGAGCAGCGTCTGGCGGACGGTGGGTGCGGCGGCCAGGCTTTCGCGGTAGAGCGTGCGGGCTTCGCGCATGCGGCCCTGGTTCTTGAGGTTCCAGGCAAGATTGGCGAGCAGGATAGGGTCGCGCGCCGGTGAAAGCTCAAGCACGCGACGGTAGTGGTATTCGCCGATCTGCGGGCGATTGGCTTCCGTGAAAATCATGCCCATGAGGTTGTGGGATTGGGGATGGGCTGGCGCGATGCGGATCGCGTTGCGGGCAAAGATCTCCGCTTCCGCCAGCTTGCCGCGCCCGAGCAGGCTGGTGGCAAGGGCCAGCGTCGCCGCGAGGTGGTTGGGGTCGAACGACACGATGCGGCGCCACAGCGCCTCGGCCGCCAGGGTCTTGCGCTGCTTCTGCCGCAAACTTGCGAGTTCCGTGAGGGCTGGCAGCGAATTCGGGGCCGAGTTCGAGGGCTTCGAGGAGCAGCGCCTCGCCGCCCGCTTCCTCTCCCTTTGCGATCCGGTGCGCGGCTTCCGTCACCACGGGCTGGAGCCGGGCGAGGACGGCGGCTGCGCTGCGCTGGCCGGGCTGCCAGGCGCAGCAGCGCGCCGACCTCAAACCGCTCCCGCAATCGCAGCCCTGCTCCATGCGCCAAGCCTCCTGGTGGTCATTCGGTTCGATATAGAAATAAAATGTACGACCGGCGCTGTCGACCCGCTGCGCATGACCGCCCGCCTCTTCAGCCCTGGCCTCGGGCGGTCTAGCCTGGTGCTCGAAAGCCTGATGCTCGAAAGCGTGGGGCTGGAACGACGAAGGGGGCCGGGATGCGTGGCCTGCGCATGACACCACTACGACTGGCGCGCGGATGACCGGGCAGGAGCCGCCTTATGCCGCAGAGCGCGATGGCCTGCGGCTTGCCGTGCGGTTGACACCGCGCGCCGGCCGCAACGGGCTCGACGGCGTCACAAAGGGGGCCGACGGCAGGCCGGTGCTGCAGCTCCGCCTTTCAGCGCCGCCCGTGGACGGCGCCGCGAACAAGGCCCTGATTGTCTATCTGGCCGAGGCGCTGCTGCTACGGAAAGGTGACATTTCGATCCGGTCCGGCGAGACCGCGCGGCTCAAGATCCTGCTCATCAAAGGGGAGAGTTCTGCACTTATCGCAAAGCTTGAAGATTGGATTGCTCGGACAGGGGGTTGATTCGCCCCCCGCTCTCATGGCTGATGGCGCCCGCGGCCAGTGCCATGGGAGCGCTTTCATGGACGGCCGGTAATCATCGAGGGGCGTTCTGCCCCGCATCAACAAGCTGGGACGCCCGGAATGTCGCTCTCCCGTACGCCGATCGCTTCACAGCGGCTGCGCCGCCACCGCCGCACGAAGATCATTGCGACCTTGGGGCCGGCAAGCTCGACGACCGAGGTCATCACCCGCCTGTTCCAGACCGGCGCTGATGTCTTCCGCCTCAATTTCAGCCATGGCAGCCATGACGATCACGCTGCCCGCATCGCCTCCATCCGTGAGGTGGAGAAGCGCTTCGATCGCCCCATCGGCATCCTGGCCGACGTCCAGGGCCCGAAGCTGCGCGTCGGCCGCTTTGCCGGCGGCAAGGTGCATCTGCAGACCGGCCAGGCCTTCACCCTCGACCTCAACCCGACGCCGGGCGATGCCCGCCGGGTCAATCTTCCCCATCCCGAAATCATCGCCGCCGCCGCCATCAACAGCCACCTGCTGCTCGATGACGGCAAGCTCCGCCTGCGGGTGACGCATAAGCGCGAGGACCGCCTGGAAACCGAAGTCATCTTCGGCGGCCCGCTCTCCGACCGCAAGGGCGTCAATGTGCCGGATGTCGTGCTGCCGATCCCGGCGCTGACGGAGAAGGACCGCCTCGATCTCGATTTCGCGCTCAACGCCGGCGTGGACTTTATCGGCCTCTCCTTCGTGCAGCGCCCGGAGGACGTGATCGAGGCGCGCGAGATCGCGGCCGGCCGCGCCTGGATCATGGTGAAGCTGGAAAAGCCGCAGGCGCTCGATAATCTCGACGAGATCATCCGCCTCTCGGACGCCGTGATGGTGGCGCGCGGCGATCTCGGCGTCGAACTCCCGCCGGAGGAGGTGCCGCTGGCGCAGAAACGCATCGTGCGCACGGCGCGCCAGATGGGCAAGCCGGTTGTGGTGGCAACCCAGATGCTGGAAAGCATGATCACCGCCCCTGCGCCGACGCGCGCCGAAGCCTCCGACGTCGCGACCGCCGTGTTCGACGGCGCGGATGCGGTGATGCTCTCCGCCGAAAGTGCCGCCGGCCAGTATCCGACCGAAGCGGTCAATATGATGGACCGCATCGTCGCCCGCGTGGAGCAGGATTCCGGCTGGCGCCAGATCACGGATGCCGCCCGGCCGGAGCCCGAGGGCTCGGCCGCGGACGCCATCGCCACGGCGGCGCGCCAGATTGCGCACACCATCAGGGTGCCGGCCATCGCGGCTTTCACCGACAGCGGCATCACGGCGCTGCGCGTCGCGCGTGAGCGCCCCGATTGCCCCATCCTCGGCCTCACCCCGCGGCCCGAGACGGCGCGGCGCCTCGCCGTGGTCTGGGGTGTTCATGCGGTTATCGCGAAGGATGTCGAATCCTTCACGGAAGCGACCGAGGAAGCACGCGGAGAGGCGCGCACGGAAAACATGGCGCAGCCGGGCGAGAGCATCGTGGTCGTGGCCGGTGTGCCGTTCGGCCAATCGGGCGGCACCAATATGGTGCATGTGGCCAAAGTCTGACGCGTTCAACCGAAGGAGAGACCGATGACCCAGCATTCCGCGGTTCTGGTGACAGGCGGGAGCCGGGGCATCGGCGCCGCCATCTGCCGGCTTCTGGCAGCAAAGGGCTATCCCGTCGCCGTCAATTATGCGAGCCGGGCGGATGCGGCCCAAGCGGTTGTCCGGGAGATCGAGGCGGCCGGCGGCCACGCTGTCGCGGTCGGCGGTGATGTGGCCGACCCCCACGCAGTGCAGCAGATGTTCGCCGCGGCCGAGCAGGCGCTGGGCAGGATCGGCGGACTGGTCAACAACGCCGGTTTGATCGGCACCAATGCCCGCATCGACGCGCAGACGCCCGACGATCTGGCGCGGCTGTTCGCGGTCAATGTCCAGGGCACGATCTATTGCGCCCAGGAGGCCGTGCGCCGCATGTCCACGGCCCATGGCGGCACGGGGGGCGCCATCGTCAACATCTCGTCGGTCGCGGCCCGGCTCGGCGGCCTTGCCGGGCTCGTTCCCTATGCCGCGACCAAGGGCGCGGTCGAGACGTTCACCAAGGGTCTCGCCAACGAGGTCGCGCGCGAAGGCATCCGGGTCAATGCCGTGGCGCCGGGCATGACGGCCACCGAGATGGCCTCGGCCGAAATGCGCGAGCAGGCGCAGCGCGGCGGCATTCCGATGGGTCGCATCGGCGAGGCGGCGGAGATCGCCGAAGCCGTGCTCTGGCTGATATCGCCTGCCGCCTCCTACGTCACCGGGACGGTGGTGACCGTCTCCGGTGGCCGCTGAGCGCCTGCTCCGCCCTTAATAGCCGCGGCTGAAATCGACCGGGGTGACCAGCCGCTCGCCCCGCTCGATGGCTGCGAGATTGGCGAAGAAGATATCAAGCGAGCGCGGCACGTAGCTCACGGCATCGTCGACCGAGACATGCGGTGTCATCACCATATTGCGGGTCGTCCAGACGCGATGATCGGCCGGCACCGGCTCGGGATCGAAGACATCGAGCACGGCGCCTGAGAGATGCCCCTCGTCCAGGGCGTCACAGAGCGCGTCCTGTTCGATCAACGGGCCGCGCCCGATGTTGATGACGGCGGCGCCCTTGGGCAGGAGCGCGATGCGCGCGCGGTTCAGGATATGGTGCGTCGCGGGCGTAAGTGGCGTTGCAATAACAAGGAATTCGGTCTCCGGCAGCACGCGGTCCAGCGCGTCCGTGGAGAGGACCTGGTCACAGGCGGGATGCGGCTCCGGCTTCATGCGCAGGCCAGTGACATGCATGCCGAAATGCTTGGCGTGAACGGCGGATTCGCCCCCCATGGAGCCGAGGCCGAGAATGGTTGCGCGGCGGCCGCGCAATCCACGGGTGAAGCGCTGCTTCCAGACGTGATTGTGCTGGTCGGCGATGCAGTCCGGCATGCCATTCGCCAGCATGAGCAGCGCCATGGCGACGAACTCGCCGGCCTTTTCGGCATGCGCCCCGCGATTGTTCGCGTAAGGCACCGGCGGCATCTTGTCGGCCGGAATCACGTCCACGCCGGCCGAGAGTGCGAAGATGAGCTTGAGGTTCGGAGCGCGGTCGGGCTGCATGTCATCCATGAGCAGCGCGAAGGTGCGGGAGTTCGCGAGGAGGATATCGGCGGTCCTGACCTGGGCCGCGAATTCCGCGTCCGTCTCGCCGAAGGTCACATGATGTCCGGCCTGTGTCTGGCCGGCGCGGGCCAAAGCCTCGGCCCATTGCGCGGTGGAGACGTTGAAGACGGCGGCTTGTTTCGGGTGGTTTTGAATATGGATGTGCATGGGTAGAGACTGGCCTGTCGATCGCGCTCTGGCAAGTCAGCCCGGCATCATCGGTGACAGATCGACACGTAATACCAGGGCATCGGCACCATTCGCATAATACCGCCGCCGGCGGCCGACCTCCTGGAAGCCGGCAGCAGCGTAGAGCGCCCGCGCGGCCGCGTTGCCGACATCGACTTCCAGGAACATGCTCAGCGCGCCCAGCGTGCTTGCGCGCGCCAGGGCGGCTTCCAGCAAGCCGCGCCCGATGCCCTGCTGGCGGAGGCGCGGCAGAACCCCGATCGTCAGGATTTCCGCCTCGTCCACCGTGACGCGCATGAGGAGAAGCCCGCCGCGCTCGTCCAGGAGGCCGACGACGCCATGCATCTCCAGCTGCGTCTGAAAGGCGCCGGCACCCCAGGGATCATCGGGAAAGGCCGCGGCGTGGATGGCGGCGAGCACCGCGGCGTAGACGGGACCGACGGCGTGGACGCGCACCTCGCGCTCCGTCACGGCGGCGCGCCCCAGCCCTGGGGCGGCGGACGCAATCCGCCGCGGGGCAGCAAGGCACGGGGCGGATCGATATAGAGCGGCGCGGCCGGGAGGGGTGGCAGCAGGCCCCTCGCTCGCCGCATGGCGGCCTCTGCCACATGCGCCGCGTGGCTCTGCTGCGCATCCGTCACCGTGGCGGCCACGCCGAGTGCCGCCAGGACCGCGCCGAGCGCGGGCGCCGCGTCGCCCGTCAGCAGAACGGGGCCGGCGGGCAGCGGCGGGGCGGCGAGCTGGGCGACGGACCAGGCTTCCGGCTCGCCGCCGGAATGGAGGAAGATGCGACCGTGGCGGGCGTCGAGCGCGCACCAGACCTCTGCCCGCTCATCCCCTGGCGCCGCTGCGACCTGCAGGGCTTCGGCCATGGTGACCGCGATGACGGGCAGGCCGGCGCCCAGCGCCAGGCCCTGCGCGACCGCGATGCTTGCGCGCAGGCCGGTAAAACTGCCCGGACCGACGTTGACGGCGACAGCCGCCAGCGCCCCTGCCGCAAGGCCGGTCTCACCCAGAAGATCGGCGATCATGCGCGGCAGCAGGGCGGCTTCCCCCGTGGGGCCCTGCCGCTCGATACTGGCGCGCAGCTGCCCTGCACCATCCGCTTCCTCCCAGATGCCTGCGGAGCAGAGGCTTGAGGCGGCGTCTAGGGCGAGAATGAGCGAGGTAGCGGCGGGCAAGGCAGAACATCCTGAAACCGTTATGAATCGCGCCTTGCGGCGCTTGCCAAGCGCGGGCGGCATCTATAGCCGCCTTGCCATGCGCAAGACCCTGCTTCTAGCACTGATCTTCGGTTTGATAGCGGCGCTTGCTTTGCCGCCCGTCTATGTGCTGCCCGCACTCTGGATCAGCGTGCCGGGGCTTTTATGGCTGATCGGCCGGGCCGGGAGCTGGAAACAGGCCTTCATCATCGGCCTCGCCTATGGCTTCGGCCTCAATCTCGCCGGGCTTTACTGGATCACCGAGCCCATCCTCATCGAGGCTGCGCAATTCTGGTGGCTGGTACCTGTCGCAGCCCCCGGGCTTGCGCTGGTCGTGGGCGTGTTCGCCGCCGTGCCGGCGGCACTCGCCTGGCTTGCGCCGCGGGGCCTGCCCCGCATTCTCGTCTTTGCCGGAACCTGGACGCTCGCCGACCTCGCCCTGCAATTCGTGCTGACAGGCTTCCCCTGGAACTTCTGGGGGACGGATGTGGCCGTGCCGGGCCTGCTCGGCACCATCCTGATCCAGCCGGCGGCCTGGATCGGCGTGCTGGGCCTCACGCTCTGCATCGTCTTTGTCGCCGCTCTGCCGTCGCTCGGCCTGCGCGGGTTCCTGGCCTCGATCGGCCTCATGATCGTCTGGGCGGGGGCAGGGGCCGCACGGCTCGGCGCCGCCAGGCCCGCCGCGCCCGCCGCCATGATCGGCGTCATTCAGGGAGACGGAACGGCCGAAGGGGCAACGGACGAAGCCGAGGCGGTGGCGCTCTTTCGCCGCTATCTGAGCCTCAGCGCCGCGGCCGTGGCTGAGGCCCGGGCGCATGACCCGGCCAACCTGCCCATCGTCCTGCTCTGGCCGGAAACCGCGTCACCCTTCCAGCTGCAGACCGATGCGGGGGCGCGGCAGGCGATCGCGCAGACGGTCGGGCCGGACGTGACGGTCATTTCCGGCATGCTGCGCTTTGGCCAGGCGGGCCAGATCTATAACAGCATGGGCGTCGTGCGCGGGCCGGGACCGCTGCTTGCGACCTACGACAAATGGCATCTCGTGCCCTTCGGCGAATATCAGCCGCACTGGCTGCCGCTGCAGATTCTGCCCGGCCAGGGCTTCACGCCGGGAACGGGGCCCAGGACCTTGGCTATTCCAGGCATCCCGCCTGTCGGCCCGATCATCTGCTACGAATCGGTCTTTTCCGGCCAGATCATTGATGAGCGTGACCGGCCAAGCTGGATCGCGCTCGTGACCAACGACGCCTGGTTCGGCAACAGCGCCGGCCCCCGCCAGCATCTCGCGGCCGGACGGATGCGGTCGGTGGAAGAGGGCCTGGCCCTCGCGCGCGCTGCCAATACCGGCATTTCTGCCGTCTTCGATGCCTCCGGCCGGGAGATCAAACGCCTCGGCCTGGGGCGCCAGGGCTTTATCGTGGCACCCTTGCCCGGCCCGCTGCCGCGCACGCTCTTTGCCTATTGGGGCCTGTGGGCGCCCGCACTGCTTGGCGCGCTGGCCACGCTGCTGGGTGCCGGCCTCGCGCGGCGCCAGCGGGGGCGAGCAGGATAATTTTGTCCTAACAAAACAGTGATTTCTTGTGCTACGCACAGAAATGTTAACCATTCCGACATGTGTATCGTTTCGATCACCTTGGCTGCGAGGCGGATGTTTGTGCTAGCCGAAGACCGTCACGCTCTGTTGAGAGAGCTTTGGGGCAAACCGGCAGGCCGGGCGATCGTTCTTGGACAAGTCTCCGCCACCGTCAGAGCCGCCACATCTGTCCATGGGTAAACGCGCCTCGGTGGACGGTGATTCGGCACCAAGCCCGATTGACGTGCATGTCGGCGCCCGTATCCGCCTGCGCCGCACGGCCCTTGGCATGTCCCAGGAGAAGCTCGGCGAGGCGCTTCGCCTGACTTTCCAGCAGATCCAGAAATATGAGCGCGGGGTCAATCGCGTCGGCGCATCGCGGCTTTATGACCTGTGCCGGGTGTTCGACGTTACCGCCGATTACTTCTTCGAAGGCCTGCCGCGCTTCGGCCGTGGTGCTGCCGCGGCTGCGGCGGGCCGCCTCGCCTCATCCGCCTTTGCGGTGGCCGAGACTCAGGAAACCCTCCACGACGAGCCCCCCGCGCCGCCGCCTTTGACGGACGAGGAGGCAGAACTGCTCGGCTGTTTTGCGCGCATCAGTGACCCGGATGTCCGCCGGCGCGTGCTGGACCTGGTCAAGTCGCTCTCCGCCGCGGCCCCCTGACGCCATCCGGAACGCCAGGTCCCGATGCCTTTGGGCCTCAACGACCCAGGGTCTCACTCTCGCTCTAGGCCGCCTGGGCGCTGCCCTTTGCCGTTTCGCGCGCGAAGGTCTCGGCTATGTAGTCGCCCAGCGCATCGGTGACCGGCTGGCGGGCGTTCCTTCCCTTGATCAACAGCACCTGAAAATCGGGCAGGTCAGGTAGCCCATCCTCCCGGCCGAGGATGCGCAGGCCGTCGGGCAGGGACGTCGCCGGAGAGACTGTTACCGCGAGGCCGGTCATGACCGGCGCGAGCGTGCCGGTCTGGGTCGCCGAGGTATAGGCGACCCGATAGGGGCGGCCGGCGTCCTCAAGCCGCCTGATCGCGGCCTTGCGCCAGGTGCAGGTCGGGTCCGCGAGGGCGACCGGCAGCGGATCCATGCGGTGGGTCGCGTGACGGGCAGATCCGACCCAGACGAGCGGGCCAGACCACAGCTGTTCGTATGGCATGTCGTCCGGCTGGTGGCCGTCTGACAGCAGAGCGAGATCGAGCGTGCCGGAGCGGAGCTTGGAGGCAAGTTCCTCGGAAGGCGCACAGACCACTTCAACTTCGACATCGGGGTGCGCTTCGGCAAAGCGCATGAGAACGCGCGGCAGGAAGCGCAGCGCGTAATCGTCCGGCGTCCCGAGACATACCTGGCCGCTGACGGAGGGTTCACGGAAGGTGCGCCAGATGTCGTCATTGAGGGACAGCATCTCCCGCGCGCGGGAGAGCAGGAACTGGCCGTGCCGCGTCAATTCCACAGATCCGCCGCGGCCACGATGGAACAGCTGCTGCCCGAGCACGGCTTCGAGCCTTTGCACTTGCATGGACACGGCCGATTGCGTGCGGCCGACAAGCTGGGCGGCACGGGTGAAGCTGCGCTCGTCCGCAATCAGGGTGAAGGCGCGCAGCAGGTCCGGGTCGAGGGTTGCGGGGCGGGGCATGGAGATCAAGATAATTGATTTTCGAGATCAAAACAATTCGTTTTTCTAATGACTTCCCTTCAGCCATCCTAAGTCCGGAACAGTCTTGATCGGGAGACAGGCCATGTTACTCAGCCTTGGAACCAAACATGCTGGCTGGCCCGCGGTTACGGGCGTGGGCCGCGTCTGGCAGTCGCTTCACGACCGCTACGCCCGTATGGCGAAGGCGGCCCGCCTGCGCCGGGAGCTCGATAGAATGGATGCGCGGATGCTGTCCGATATCGGCGTCTCCCGCGCGCAGCTCGCTTTCGACATTGATCGGTGGGAAAGGGGCGGACGCTGAGCCGCCCCTCCTGTCCCGCGCTGCTGCAAGGCTCCCGGGACAGGAGGACCCCCTCGATCAGGCGGCGCCGAGGCATTATGTTCTCTCTATGTCCCAGGCAGCCGCGCGTCCCACAGCTCTGTCCACGCCGCATGTGGCCTTCATGCCGCAGAAGCAGCCGCCGCGGCCGGCCCGTACGCCCTTCAAGGTCGTCTCGGAATTCGACCCGAACGGCGACCAGCCGGGCGCGATCCGCGACCTCGTCGGCGGTGCCGAACAGGGCGAGCGCGACCAGGTGCTGCTCGGCGTCACGGGATCAGGCAAGACCTTCACCATGGCGAAGGTCATCGAGACCTTGCAGCGGCCGACGCTGATTCTCGCGCCGAACAAGACGCTGGCCGCCCAGCTCTACGCCGAGATGAAGAGCTTTTTCCCCGACAACGCGGTCGAGTATTTCGTCAGCTACTACGACTATTACCAGCCGGAAGCCTATGTCCCGCGCACCGACACCTATGTGGAGAAGGATGCGCAGATCAACGAGCAGATCGACCGCATGCGCCACTCCGCGACCCAGGCGGTGCTGGAGCGCAATGATGTGATCGTCGTCGCTTCCGTCTCCTGCATCTACGGTATCGGCTCGGTCGAGACCTACGCCAAGATGGTGGTCAAGCTGGAGACCGGCGGCCAGATCGACCGCGACAAACTGGCCCGCGCGCTCGTCGAACTGCAATACCGCCGCAACGACGCGGCCTTCACCCGCGGCACCTTCCGGCTGCGGGGCGAGACCGTCGATATCTACCCGAGCCATTATGAAGACCGCGCCTGGCGCGTATCGCTGTTCGGCGACGAGATCGAGAGCATTTGCGAATTCGACCCGCTGACCGGCACTGTCACCGGCAACCTCGACCAGATCACGGTTTACGCGAACAGCCACTACGTCACGCCGCGGCCGACGCTGACCCAGGCGATCGGCCAGATCAAGCGCGAGTTGAAAGACCGCCTCGCCGAACTCGAAGCCGAGGGCAAGTTGCTGGAAGTGGAGCGGCTCAACCAGCGCACGACCTTCGACATCGAGATGATGGAGACGACAGGCTCCTGCAAGGGGATCGAAAACTACTCACGCTATCTCACCGGCCGCGCGCCGGGCGAGCCGCCGCCGACCTTCTTCGAATACCTGCCCGAGAATGCGCTGCTGATCGTCGATGAAAGCCACGTCACCGTGCCGCAGATCGGCGGCATGTCGCGGGGGGATGCCGCACGCAAGACCGTGCTGGCCGAATTCGGCTTCCGCCTGCCGAGTTGCGCGGACAACAGACCGTTGACCTTCGAGGAATGGGACCGTTTCCGCCCGCAATCCGTATTTGTGTCGGCAACGCCGGGACCGTGGGAGATGGAACGAACGGGCGGCAGCTTCGCCGAGCAGGTCATCCGTCCGACAGGGCTGATCGACCCGGTGGTCGAGGTGCGCCCTGTCGCCCGCCAGGTGGATGATCTGCTGGCGGAAGTCCGGCTGGTGCGCGAGCGCGGCGGCCGCACCCTGGTGACGACGCTGACCAAGCGCATGGCCGAAGACCTGACGGAATACCTGACCGAGCAGGGTGTGCGCGTGCGCTACCTGCATTCCGACGTGGACACGCTGGAGCGTATTGAGATCATCCGCAACTTGCGTCTCGGTGTCTTTGACGTTCTCGTCGGCATCAACCTGCTGCGCGAGGGCCTCGATATTCCCGAATGCATGCTCGTCGCCATTCTGGATGCCGACAAGGAAGGTTTCCTGCGCAGCCAGACGAGCCTGATCCAGACCATCGGCCGCGCCGCGCGCAATGTCGATGGCCGTGTCATCTGCTATGCCGATCAGATGACGCGCAGCCTCACAGCCGCGATCGAGGAAACCGAGCGCCGCCGCCAGAAGCAGCAGGCCTGGAACGAGGCGCACGGCATCACGCCGACCTCCGTGCGCAAGCAGATCGGCGAGGTACTGGATTCGGTCTTCGAGCAGGATTACGTGACGGTGGCGCCGGTGAAGGACGCCGGGGTCGCGGAATTCGTGGGGAAGGATCTCCGCTCGTCCATCGCGGAGATCGAGCGGCGCATGCGGGCTGCGGCCGCCGACCTGGAATTCGAGGAAGCGGCCCGGCTGCGCGACGAGCTGAAGCGCCTCGAAGCGCTCGAACTCGGCCTGGAGCCGCCGCCGGCTGCATCCGCGCGCCCGAAGCGCGACTATCGGCCGGAACCGATGGGCCCCGGTGGTGGTGGCTACGATCCTGACAAGCGGCGTGGTAACAGCCGCCGCAGCGGCGGCAAATCAACGACCGGCCGCGGATCAGGACGGAGCAAGAAATGACCATCGACCCGCGTATCCCGCGCGCAGCCCTCGTCACCGGTGGTGCGAGGCGGCTAGGCCGCGCCGTCACCGAAGCGCTGGCCGGCGCCGGTTTCTCGGTTGCCATCCATCACAATGCGAGCGGCGACGAGGCGGCGTCCCTGGCCGAGGAGCTGCGCGCGCAGGGTGTGCGGGCCATCACGCTGAAGGCGGATCTGGGGCAGGAGGCCGAGGTCGCTACCCTCTTGCCCCGCGCGGAGGAGCAACTCGGGCCGATCGGCGTGCTCGTCAACAATGCCAGCACCTTCGAGCGTGACGAATGGCATGATGTGACGCGCGCGAGTTGGGACCACCATATCGAGCCCAATCTGCGCGCGCCCTTCGTGCTCATGCAGGATATGGCGCGCACTCTGCCGGAGGAGGCGCGGGGTGTTGTCGTGAACATGCTCGACCAGCGGGTCTGGTCGCTGACGCCGCATTTCGTCTCCTATACGGTTTCCAAGGCCGCGCTCTGGGCGCTGACGCAGAGCATGGCGCTTGCGCTCGCGCCGCGCATCCGGGTGGTCGGCATCGGGCCGGGGCCGGCCATGCCGAGCGCGCGGCAGACCCAGTCCGACTTTGACCGCCAGGCGGCCTCGGTGCCGCTGCGCCACGGCACCACGCCTGACGAGATCGGCCGGGCCGTGCTCGCTATCCTGTCACTGCCGGCGTTTACCGGCCAGATGATTGCCCTTGATGGCGGGCAGCATCTGCAATGGGCGCCTGGCTCCATGGAGATTGCTGAATGAATGGCGAGCCCGTTCCGGCGCTGCGCCGGGTCTTCATCCGTGATCTGGTGATGGACGCCCGTATCGGCGTCTATCCCGAGGAGAAGAGCCGTCTGCAGCCGATCCGCATCAATATCTCCTTCGAGATGCGGGATGACGGGCTGGATCATGCGGGCGGCGTCGGCCCCGATATCGTGGGCCGGGTCGTGGATTATGATGGCTTGTCGAAACGTATCAGGGCGTTTGTCAGGCGAGCCCATGTCGAGCTTGTGGAAACCATGGCCGAGGAGATCGCCCGGCTGTCGCTTCAGGACCCCCGTGTCGTCTCGGCGCGCGTCACGGTCGAAAAACTTACTGTTTTTTCGGATGCCGTCTCGGCTGGGGTGGAAATTGTTCGATTTCGAAATCAAGTTTTTCCACCAGCCGGATGAGCCGGAGAAAGTTACACTTGTGTGTCAGTATATGACGTCATTACCGGCATTTTACCTAACAAAACACTTATTTTTCAATGAGTTGCCGTGTTAGTTTGACAATTCGTCCACATTTTCTCCGCAACCTGCCCCCAAGCAGAAGCCTGCTCCTGGCTAATCTCTCCACAAAGATATCCACAGACCTTTCCCCCGTTTGGGGGCTTTTTCGCTAAGCTATCAAATATGAGTGATACCCAAGACCAAGGGCTCCCCCCGGCTGCCGATCAGGGGCTCGCCGCCGCGCCTGAACAGGACCTTCCACCCGCACGCCCGGCCTCGATCGCCGAGGGCGTCGCCGTGATCGAACGTGCGCTTGAGACCATGCCGCTCGCGCCGGGCGTCTATCGGATGCTCGATGGCCGCGGCGACGCGCTCTATGTCGGCAAGGCGCGGAGCCTGAAGAAGCGCGTCACCTCCTATACCCAGATCGGCCGGTTGCCGGAGCGGCTGCGGCGGATGGTGGCCGAGACGGTCGCGATGGAGATCGTGACGACCCATACCGAGGCCGAGGCGCTGCTGCTGGAAGCGAACCTCATCAAGCGCCTCAAGCCGCGCTTCAACATCGTGCTGCGCGACGACAAGAGCTATCCCTGGATCATGCTGACCGAGGACCATGAGTTTCCGCAGGTCGTGAAGCATCGCGGCGCCCAGACGCGGAAGGGGACCTATTGGGGACCTTTCGCCTCGGCCTGGTCCGTCAACCAGAGCCTTACCGCGCTCGAGCGGCTCTTCCTGCTCCGTTCCTGCACCGACAGCGTTTTTGCGGGCCGTACGCGGCCCTGCCTGCTGTTTCAGATCAAGCGCTGCTCAGCCCCTTGCGTCGGCCATATCTCCAAGGAGGATTATGCGGCGCTGGTCGCCCAGGCCAAGGCCTTCCTCAGCGGCAAGGCGGCGAAGATCCAGCAGCAGCTCGCGGCCGAGATGGAAGAGGCCTCGGCAGCGATGGAGTTCGAGCGCGCCGCCACCCTGCGTGACCGCCTCCGCGGCATTTCGCATGTCCAGGGAACGGGCGTCATCAACCCCGCCAGCCTCGATGACGCCGACGTCATCGCGGCCTGGCAGATTGCCGGGCAGAGCTGCGTGCAGGTCTTCTTTGTGCGCGGCGGGCATAACAATGGCACCCGCGCCTTCTACCCCGTGCATGCGCGGACGGAGGAGCTGGGCGACGTCCTCTCCGCCTTCATCGCGCAGTTCTATGAGGATAAGCCGCCGCCGCCCTTGCTGCTTCTCAACCATCCGGCGGAGGAAGAAGGGCTGATCGCGGAAGCGCTCTCGCTCAAGGCCGGCCGCGCGGTGACCATCAGCGTGCCGCAGCGAGGCGAGAAGCGGGCCGTCGTCGCCCATGCCGAACTCAACGCGCGCGAAAGCCTGGAGCGGAAGCTTGCCGAGACGGCGGGGCAGGGCCGGCTTCTGGAGGCGACGGCCGAACTCTTCGACCTGCCCAGGCCGCTCGAGCGAATCGAGATCTACGACAACAGCCATATCATGGGCAGCAACGCCTACGGCGTCATGGTCGTGGCGGGCGCAGAGGGCCTGATGAAGC
This sequence comes from uncultured Alphaproteobacteria bacterium, assembly GCA_963834475.1. Lineage (GTDB taxonomy): Bacteria > Pseudomonadota > Alphaproteobacteria > Acetobacterales > Acetobacteraceae > Acidisoma. Next base: position 207,844 of record CAWIBZ010000008.1, read on the forward strand.
AGGCCTATCGGAAGTTCGCGATCAAGGGGCCTGTCGCACCCGGCGACGACTTCGCCATGATGCGGGAGGTCCTGGAGCGGCGCTTCGGCAGGGCGCTGAAAGAACATGCGGACCGCGACGATCCGCACTGGCCGGGCCTCGTGCTGATCGACGGCGGGGCCGGCCAGCTCTCGGCGGTGCGCGCGGTGATGGAGGAAATGGGGGTGGGCGATGTGCCGCTGGTCGCCATCGCCAAAGGGCCGGACCGCAATGCCGGGCGGGAGTGGTTTCACATGGACGGGCGGGACGCCTTCCAGCTGCCGCCGCGCGACCCGGTCCTCTATTTCCTGCAGCGCCTGCGGGACGAGGCGCACCGCTTCGCGATCACCACCCATCGCTCAGGCCGGTCGCGTGCAATATCGAAAAGCGAGCTTGACGAGATCGCGGGCATCGGCGCCGCGCGAAAGCGCGCATTGCTGCACCATTTCGGCTCGGCACGCGGGGTCAAACAGGCGGGCCTCAACGATCTCGCGGCTGTCCCCGGAATAAATCGGGAGACAGCGAAGCGGGTCTATGCGCATTTTCATCCGGGTGTCCGCATGGAAGGCGTTTCCTGAAGGGCATCCCTGCTGTACGCTGGGGTCCGCATGATCACTGACCTGCCCAATGTGCTGACGCTCTCACGTATCGCCGCCATTCCGGTGTTGATCGTGCTTGCCTCCCTCAAACTGCCCGCCGGGGATCTGGCGGCCTGCATCATCTTTGCCCTCGCCGGTGTCACCGACTATCTGGACGGCAAGCTGGCCCGCAGCCGGCAGCAATTCTCTGACCTCGGCCGCATGCTGGACCCGATCGCCGACAAGCTCCTGGTGGGCGCGGTGCTCATCCTGCTGGCAGGCGATGGGCGCCTCGGCGCCTGGGGGCTCTATCCCGCCATCGTCATCATGTGCCGGGAAATCCTGGTGAGCGGCCTGCGCGAGTTCCTGGCGGAAATCCAGGTCGGCCTGCCGGTCACCCGCCTCGCCAAGTGGAAGACGGCGGTGCAGCTGGGCGCGCTTGGCTTTTTGATCGCGGGGGACGGCACCGCCCATCTCCTCCATTTCGGCTGGCTGCCGGTCTGGCTGATCGGCACTGTCCTGCTCTGGGTGTCTGCCATCCTCACCATCATTACGGGTTGGGACTATCTCACCGCCGGCATCCGTCACGCGGAACTCGGGGCCGGCCGCAGCGGTGTCAAGGCAAGAGGTTGATTACCGCGGAGGATTATCATCGGCGGCTTCCTTGATGGCTCCCCCTCGGCCGTGGCATCAAGGTAAATAGCGCGACGGAACTGCCCGGCACGGGGACTGCCCGCCTCGCAACCGGCCCAGGCCTTGGGCGAGATCAAGGATAAGACCTCCATGCGGCGGATTGCTCTGACCGGGCTTCTCTTCCTCTCTGGATGCACTGGCTTCGGCCATTACATCAGCGATACCCATACTTTGAAAAGTGATCCGAACGCGCCGATCGGCAACAGCGTTACGATGCAGCGCGCGCAGGGCGGTGCCGGCGGCGCCGCCAATCTGGTGCCTGAGAGCGGGCAGGTTTGGCCGACCGCCATTCCGCAGATGCCGACGCTGGCCGACATCCAGAAGGAGATGAATTTGAACGGCAACGCGGCGCCGCAGCTCGGGCCGGTGCCCTCCGGGCCGGGGCAGATCCCGAACCTCAACACGCTTCCGGGCATGCAGAATACGGCGCCGATGCCGCAGGCGCCGATGCCGACGGTGCCCAACATGCCCAGCTCCTCCAACACCTTGCCCAACACGGCACCGATGGCGGGCATGACGCAGTTTTCGGCTCCCCCGGCTCTGACGATGCCTAAGGTCGGGTCGCAGATCACGACGCCGATGGGGCCTGCCACGGTCACAGGCGGCACGGCGAACTATCAGACGCTGGGTCCGATCAACGGCCAGGCCGGCGGAATTCTGATTCCGAACGGCAATGGCACCAGCACGCTCGTGATGCCCAACGGCGCGATCAATACGGTCCCGTCTCCGCGGTGACGGGGAGATGAGGGCATGGTCGTAAGGCTTCTGTATTTCGCCTGGCTGCGGGAGCGCATCGGACGCGCAGAGGAGGAGGTGACGCTTCCCCCTGGCGTCGATAGCATTGCGGCATTGCTCGCCTGGCTTCGCGGCCAGGGCGCGCCCTACGATACGGCTTTGGCCGATCACGCCCGGATCCGTAGCGCGATCAACCAGGACTTTGCGACGGCCGACGCGCGTTTTGCGCCGGGTGATGAAATTGCTTTCTTTCCTCCCATCACCGGAGGCTGATCATGGCCTTTATCCGGGTCGGGCCTGAGGATTTCGATATCGCCGCCGAGACGCGCGCTTTGGTGGAGAGTGCCGGCGATATCGGCGCCATCGCCTCCTTCATCGGCGTGGTGCGCGCCGGCGCGGATGGGCCGATCGAAGCGATGACGCTCGAACATTATCCGGGCATGACCGAGCGGGCGATTGCCAGGAGGGCGGCGGAAGCGGAGGCGCGCTTTGCCCTTGCGGGCTGCCGCGTCATTCACCGCACCGGTCTGATCCGGGCGGGCGGGCAAATCGTCATGGTCCTCGCGGCGGCGGCGCACCGCCAGGCGGCGCTCGATGCGACCGGCTTTCTCATCGACTGGCTGAAAGTCTCGGCTCCTTTCTGGAAGAAAGAGCATCTGGCGGATGGCACGACGCGCTGGGTCGATGCCCTGGAGGCGGACGACCATGCCGCCGCGCGCTGGGCGGACGTCTAAACGGGCCGATCGCCGAGCGTCAGCGCGTCGTCCCGCGATTTTTTGGACCCCGGCGGGTTCCAGACTTCGCCCAGCCGCGGCCCGAGCGAGTCGGCGGATCTCGTCAGCCAAGGGCTGCGGATCGGCGTGAAGCGACTGGCTCACGACCTCTTCCCATTCGAAGACATCGGTCACCTTCGTCGGGTTCCGCAGCAGCAATTCCCGTTTGACGAATGGATAGCCAGCCTGAAGCAGCTGGCGCCAGAGGTCGATGGACGGGTTCAGCGGGCACGGGCTCGCGCCGCGCGCAGCGCAGAATACGCTCCGCATGCGCAGCCAGGGCGTGCAGGCGGGCATCCTGCCCCTCCGCCTGATCGTCGGCCGCGATGACCTCTTCCAGGCGCTTCAGCTCTTGCTGTCGAGCAGGGATTTGTTCGGAAAAAGGGCCGCGGTTCTGATCCCGGCGCGCGCAAGCGCTCTGGTGAAGCCGATTTCGCAATGGCGAATCACCCAGTCCTTGCAGGGCACGGGACGAACCGAGCGCCAGAAGCGCCGCCAGCCATTGCTGCGAATGGCGCCGGGACCGCAGGCAAGGAAGAAGGACTGGAGATGATAATGGTGCTGCCAGCTCTCGGTGGCACCCCAGAGATCGGCCTGGCCGAAGTCGATCTGGCCCAGCAGGGGCCGAAGATCGGTGAAGGGGCCATAGACGCTGTCATTGACGAGATAGATGGAATTCGTCCCGGCCTGGGGCAGGCCAAGTGTATCCAGCGCATCGCGCCAGGCGCCGAAGTCGTAGCCAATATTGCGCCGGATCAGGATGGTGGCGCAGCAGTCGCGCAGGAAGGCTTTGTCGTCCTCCGCCAACTGGCCGGAATTCGTGACAAACACGATGGACAGCCCGGCGCACTGCAAGCTGCGGAGAAAGGCGCGGGTTGCGGGCAGGACGCGGCCGGCAGCGTCGAAATGTACGAAGAGCGCGACATCCGGGCCGATGGGACGCCCGGGCACATCGTATCGTTCGATGACCTGGTGCGTGGAATGCAGAAAGCCAAGCGGCCAGGCGATGGCGATGCGCAGGCGCACGGAGACTTCGTGCAGCACCAGCCTGGCCGGCTGGATGAGCGGAAGAACGAAGCGGGCGATGGCCGCCCGCAGGCCGTGGCGCGCGAGATTGCGTGCGGCGAGCCAGCGATTATCCGACCCGCGAAAGCGTCTCACAAGCACGCGCCAGGTAATCGGCTCGCCAAGGACATGGCGCTGCTGGCGCGCCTCCGTCTCGTTCTTTTTCCTGTCGTCAAGCACGAAGTCGTTGCCTGGCCCGGTAAAAAAACTCCCGGACGAAAAGCCGTATCATAGACGACTCTGGAACGATCTCCCATCGCACTGATGTAGGGAACGCCTTCCGCCCGCGCAAGCCTTGCCGCGAGATAAGGCCGCTCTGCATGGACCAGAATGTCGGCGGCGCGATGGGCAATATCCGTGCGTCCGCCACCAGTCGGGGATTCCGGTAGTCTTGTCATCATCTCCAAAACAGCCCTGCGTCCCTTGGACGCCATGCAGAGAACCACTTCCGCCTCCGCCACCCAAAGGATCTGCCGCGTCTGCATGTCTCCGATCTGAAGCCGGTCGAGCCAGCGCCAAAGCGGTGCGCAGACAGCATTGATGGCGGCAAATCGTGGCAAAAGCTCGGCCCTCGATGCGCCTGCCTGGAGCCTCTGATATGCGCGCGCCAGCATGATGGCGGCGAGGTTGAAGGGCAGGTGCGCCGCCATGTCCTCCGGATCGTGCGCATCAAGCGATGCAGGCGGCGCGGCCATGCTGTCGATATCGATGCCAAAGCGTTGCCGCAGCCGGGGGCTTAAGGAATTCCAGACGCGTGCCGCAGCCGCCTGATCCTGCGCGGAGACCGCTTCGAAAAAGCCGCGGCCGGCAAAGCCGAAATAGAGATCGTCGGCTTCGGCCTGTGCTTCCGACCGCTCTGTCAGATAGCGGATGACGATCTGCTGGCGAAGCTTTGCGTCTTCTTGAAGGTCGAGCGGCGCGGCGGAGGCGAAGGCCGTCAGTTTCCACCCGTCGCTGAAGACGCGTACATCGCAAAAGCCCGCTTGCCGCAGCAGGGTTTCAAGACTGGTCCGCGACTGCAGGATGAGATGCAGGCCAATGGTCAAAGTGGCACCGAGAACCGGCTTGGCGATCGCGGGGCGGACGGCTGCAAGATCGGGCGTGGTTAAAACGGCAACGCCGTCCGGTTTCAGACCGCGACGGATCTCGGCGAGAAACAAGCCGGGATCGGGGAGATGCTCCAGAACCTCCGTCGCCATGACGACGTCACAGCTTGCCGTGGCGACTGTCGTCGGATCGAAATAGGCAGGCGTGATATCGACGCCGAGCATGCGGCGGCCGACTTCGGAGAGCTCGGCCGGATCCATGCCGCGGGCCTGCCAGCCCATCGCATGGCGCGCCACATCCAGACCGAAGCCAAAGCCGCAGCCGATCTCCACATACTGCGCGCCGGGTGGTTTGCGAATATGGGCCAGAATATCAGCGAAAATGCCGACCGCCGCGCCCTGCTGCAGAAAATAGGTGGTGGAGGCGGCGGACATGCCTTCGTCGGCATAGTCGCTCACCGTCTGGTTTTCGTAAAAGCCTGCCTGGCACTCAGGGCATCGCAACAGCTGCCAGCGTGGAAACTGGCCGGGGATGGATCTGCAGATCAGGGTTTTCGGGGCGGCGGAGCCACAATTAGGGCAGGCTATCGGAAGGGGAGCCGCGGCGGGAGCTTCGTGTTCCCACAAGAAATCCAGCGCTTTTTCTGCCATCAACGCGCGTTACGCATCCGCTTTGCCTCGGTCCGCTCTTCAGGCTCCGCCCATCGGTTGCCTTAGGAACCAGTTCGACACTCTGACAGGTGGTAACGGCTGGGACTGGCTCCGTCCACCCGGTTTCGATGCACGCGCCCCGGCCAATGAAACGTTGAACAGGCGACCCTAAACTGGGCGCCTGTCCAAATTGGCGTCAGGCGGCGTCTTCGCGGCGATCGCGGATTTTGACGTAGGCGAGTTGGGCATGCTCCGCGCAGTAGGGTTTGCCGGCGACGGCTGCCGCGTCACAGAAATGGAAGCCCGGCTTGCCCGGTTCGCCCACGGGCCAGCAGCAGGCCGCAATCCGCGCGACGGGCACCGGGACGACGGCCGCGAGGCGGCGCGGAGCAGGGGCCTTGGGCTCCACATGAACGCGCGCCACGGAGGCGACGGCGACCGGGCTCGGCTCGCTGCGCGAGGGCAAGGGAGCGAGGGTCGGCCCGGTGACGCGCGGTGCCGGCGTTCCCGGCGCGCGCTCGCTGCGGCGAATGGGCGAGGGGCGGGGCGAGAGGTCCAGGCGGTGCGCCTTGCCAACAACGGCATTCTTCGAGATACCCAGGCGCCGACCGATCTCCGCCGTCGAAAGGCCCTCGGCCCAGAGCGCCTTGAGCTCAGCGATAATGGTCTCGTTCCACTCCATCTCGTGGCTCCCTACCCAAATGACTACTAGATAATGTATAGGGCTTGGGCTTGGACGCCAATCTTCGAGTGCGGTTCCGCACGAGAAAGCTGTGGACAAGTCGAAAGTGTGTGACCTGAACAGCCGCTTTCGCCCCGACTGGCGATGGCGGGCCGGGATAACTATTATAAGAGGTCTTGGGGATGTGGCTTGTCGAGATGCCGCCCCCGTGACATCACAGACGCAGCTTGGGGACTGGCCCCGAGGGAGGCAAAATGGGCTCGCTGAGCATCTGGCATTGGCTTATCGTAATCCTGGTCCTGCTCCTGCTGTTCGGCAGTGGCAAGGTCAGCCATTTGATGGGCGATTTTGCCAAGGGAATCAAATCCTTCAAGAAGAACATGGCCGACGAGGACGATGTGTCCATGGCGGACAGCAAGCCGACGGGCAGCCTGTCGGCGCCGACGCCCGAAGCCAACGCCTCTACGACAACCCGCCCGACGACCTCCGTTCACAGCCAGGGCTGAGCCCGGGTCCCGCGGGCCCGGAGGGCATCTGAATGGCTATGGTGGCGGACGGGCTGGGGACAGCGGGTTTGGGCGTGGCTGGTGAGGAGCAGGCAGGCGTGGTGCCTGAACAGGTGGCGGGCTGCCTTGTCGTGGCGGGACGGCGCATGGATGGCCGCGGCTGGGTTCCCGCGACGAGTGGCAATCTCAGCGCGCGGCTGCCGGGTGAGCGCATCGCCATCACCCGCAGCGGTGTGCACAAGGGCTTCCTGGACCAGGGCGACATCATCACGGTCGATTTTTCCGGGCGGTCGTTGACGCCGGGCAAGAAACCGAGCGCCGAAACCCTGCTGCACTGTCAGATCTATGCCCTTTGGCCTGACGTCGGCTCCGTGCTGCATGGCCATTCGGTGCCGGCGACGGCGCTGACCATGGCACGGCCGGAGGCGACGGCCATCCAGCTTGAGGGCTACGAAATCCTCAAGGCCTGGAGCGACGCCGTCACGACGCATGAGGTGTCGGTCGCGCTGCCGGTGATCGACAATGATCAGGACATGCCGCGTCTTGCTGCCCGGCTGCAGCCGCTGCTTGAGGCAGGGCGGGCGCCGATCGGCTATGTCCTGCGGGGTCATGGGATCTATGTGTGGGGGGCAGACGTGAATGCTGCCCTTTACCGATTGGAGGCGCTAGAATTCCTCCTTGCGACAGAAATTGAACGCAGGAAACTCGTATGAGCCGTCTCACGATCTACGCCGACGACAATCCAGACAGCCCGCTGCTGCGCTCGGAAGATGCCGAGGTCATCACGCGGGAACTGAACGCGATCGGCGTTCGCTTCGAGCGCTGGGAAAGCCCCGTCGTTCTGTCTCCCGAGGACGACGCCGAAAAGATCCTGGACGCGTACCGGCCCTATCTCGACAAGCTGATCGGTGAGTCGGGCGCGGGCTCCGCCGATGTCATCAAGCTCACCCCCGATCACCCCCAGGCCGCGCCCTTGCGCGAGAAGTTCCTGAACGAACATCGGCATACCGAGGACGAGGTGCGCTTCTTCGTCCACGGCTCGGGCAATTTCGTTTTGCACCTGAACGAGCGCGTCTATGACGCGCATTGCACGGAGGGCGACCTCATCAGCGTGCCGGCGAATGTGAAGCACTGGTTTGATGCCGGCGAGCAGCCTTTCTTCACAGCGCTCCGGATCTTCACCGATACCTCCGGCTGGGTGCCCCATTTCACCGGGGATGAGATCAGCAAGCGGTTCCCCGCCGCCTGAGGCTCCGCATGACCGATCCGGCCGACCGCCAGCCTGAGGAAACCGCCCTCACCATGATCCACCGCGTGGAAGCGGTGCTTCTCGATATCGAGGGCACCGTGACGCCGATCAGCCTCGTGCGGGATACCTTGTTTCCTTATGCCCGCGCGCGCCTGCCGGATTTCGTTGCAGCCCACAGGGATGATCCGGCGGTCCGGGACGTGCTCGCGCAGACCCGGGCGCTTGAGCCGGCAGCCGATCCGGTGGCGACGCTGCTGCGCTGGAGCGATCTCGACCAGAAGGTGACGCCGCTCAAGACCATCCAGGGCCTGATCTGGCGCGAGGGCTATGGGTCGGGCGATCTCGTCGCCCGGTTCTATGCCGAAGTGCCGGAGATGCTCACCTTCTGGAAGAAGGAGGGGCTGCCGCTCTATGTCTATTCCTCAGGTTCGGAGGAAGCGCAGCGCGGCATTTTCGGCCATAGCCAGGCGGGCGACCTGACGCCGCTTTTTTCCGGCTTCTTCGACACGCGCATCGGCCCCAAGCGTGACCGCGCCAGCTACGAGGCGATCCGCGCCGAGATCGGCCTGCCGGCCGGGCTCATTCTCTTCCTGTCGGATGTCGAGGCGGAGTTGGATGCCGCTAAAGCCGCCGGTTTGCGCACCTGCCAACTGGTGCGCGCGGCGGACGGCATCATCCCCTCGGCCCACCAGCCGGTCGCCGCGGATCTGCACGCGGTGGCGCGGCTGTTCACCCTGCCGCAACCCGCCTGAGCGGCGCGCGGCTGAGCGGTGCGCTGCTGAGCGACCTGTTTTCCAGCCTCGGCCCCGCGTCACCCGGCGCGCCCTTGCCGCCGGGAATGGTGCTGTTGCGCGGCCGCGCGGATGCGGTGGCACTCCTGCCGGTCATTAAAAGCATCGCCGGCCGCTCGCCCTTCCGGTTCATGGCGACGCGCCGCGGCGGCAAGCTTGCGGCGGCGATGACAAGCGCGGGTGACTGCGGCTGGATCTCGGACGCGCGCGGCTATCGCTATGAAAGCCTCGATCCTGCCACCGGGGTGGCCTGGCCGCCCATGCCGCCCGCCTTCCGGCAACTGGCCGAGAGGGCGGCGGCTGAGGCCGGCTTTCCCGGCTTCGCGCCCGATACCTGCCTCATCAACCGCTACACCGTCGGCGCCGGCATGGGGCTTCATCGCGACGGCGATGAGCGCGATTTCGGTCAGCCGATCGTCTCCGTCTCGCTCGGGCTTCCCGCCGTCTTTCTCGTCGGCGGCATGGAGAAGGCGGAAAAGCCGCGCGCCCTGGCACTCGAAAGCGGTGACGTCCTGGTCTTCGGCGGCCCGGCGCGGCTGCTGTTCCATGGCATCCGGCCGGTGAAAGTGGGGGTTGATCCCCTTTTTGGCGCCTTCCGCTACAACCTGACCTTCCGCCGCGCGAGGTAGATCATGACCGATGCCATCACCCAGATTTCGAGCCGCCTGGTTTACGAGAATCGCTGGCTGCGCCTGCGGGAGGACCGGGTGCGCCGGCTCGATGGGTCGGAGGGTATCTATTCCGTGCTGGAGCGGTCCGAGTTCGCCGTCATCTGCCCGGTGCAGGACGGCGAGATCTATCTCGTCGAGCAGTTCCGCTATCCCATCGGCCAGCGCGCCTGGGAATTTCCCATGGGCACCTGGGAATGGCAGGCGGTGCCGCCCGCCACCCTCGCCGCGGCCGAACTGAAGGAGGAGACCGGGCTCGTCGCGGGGCGCCTGGAGGAGATCGGCCGTGTGTTCCAGGCGGCGGGCTATTCCAACCAGGAAGGCCGGGTCTTTTTCGCGACCGACCTCAGGCCCGGCGAGGCCGAGCGCGAGCTGGAAGAGCAGGATATGGTGCTGGGCCGCTTTACCGTCGCTGGCGTCGAGCGCATGATCAGGGACGGCGTGATCCGCGATGCCATTACCGTCGCAGCCTTTGCCCAGGCGCGCCTCGGCGGATTTTTATAGCTTTCTGACGGTGATTTCACGACCTCCGCCCGATAAACGCGGTTCACGGACCAGCTTGTCTGCTCGATAATGGAGCTGGCCCGGCTGGCGGCTTGCCATGCCAGCCGCTCTGACCTCGCGCATTTCCGCCTCGGGTCTTGTTTCCAGGGCAAAACGGGCGAAAGCTGTAAGGAAAGCTGTTCAGTATGAAGCACACTATCGCGCTTGTGGATGACGACCGTAATATTCTCGCCAGCGTTTCCATGACCCTGGAGCAGGAAGGCTTTCAGGTCCGGACGTATACCGACGGCGAAAGCGCGCTCCAGGGCCTCATCTCCCGCCCCGTCGATCTGGCGGTGCTCGACATCAAAATGCCGCGGATGGATGGCATGGAGCTGCTCCAGCGGCTGCGGCAGCGCAGCGCCCTGCCGGTGATCCTCCTCACCAGCAAGGACGAAGAGGTGGACGAACTGATGGGCCTTCGGCTCGGCGCCGATGACTATATCAAGAAACCGTTCAGCCAGCGTCTGCTGCTGGAGCGTATCCGCACGCTGCTGCGCCGCAATGAGGTGAGCCGGGCGGAAGGCTCGGGTGTCGCGCCCACGGGCGTCATGGTGCGCAGCGACCTGACGCTCGATGAGACGAAGCATCAGTGCCTGTGGAAAGGCAAGGATATCCAGCTGACCGTGACGGAATTCCTGTTGGTGAAAGCACTGGCCGCGCGGCCCGGCATGGTGAAGTCGCGCGATCAGCTTATCGACGCCGCCTATGGCGAGAATATCTATGTCGATGACCGCACCATCGACAGCCACATCAAGCGCGTGCGCAAGAAGTTCCGGGTGCAGGATGAGAATTTCGACCAGATCGAAACCCTCTACGGCATCGGCTATCGCTATAAGGAGAACTGATGCCTGACGGCGCTGGCATTTCCAGGCCGGCGGAGGGGGTGTCTTCCGCGGTGCCGGCGCTGCCGCCGCGGCGGCGCCTTGCCTCTCCCTTTCTGCGTCGCATCCTGCTCGTCAACGCGCTGCCGCTCGTGCTCCTTGTCATCGGGCTCTTGTACCTTGACCAGTATCAGAACGGCCTGATGGACGCCGATGTCGCCGCACTGCGCGAACAGGCGCGCATCTATGCCGGCGCCCTGGGTGAAAGCGCCGTGCAGGCGGGGTCCGGCGACCGCCCCGTTTTGGCGCCCGATCTCGCCCGGCCGCTTCTCTACCGCCTGACCGACCCGACACCCTTCGCCCAGGCCCGCCTCTTCGGGCCGGACGGGAATATCGTGGCGGACAGCCAGGTGCGCGAAGGGGCGGGTGGCGCCATCATGACGGAGCCCTTGCCGCCCCCGGCCAGCGGCGATCCGGTCAGCAATCTCGTCAGTTGGTTTTACGACCATCTGCTCGCCTGGCTGCCGAGTGCCGGGGGCATTCCCGTCCGCCAGCTCGACAAGGCCGACGGCACGGACTGGCAGCCCGACCTCAAGGCTGTGCTGGCCTTGCGTGGCAATGATACCGGACAGGAGGTGCCGCCCTATATTCGCCGCACGACCGACGGACGGCTTCTGGTGACGGTTGCGGAGCCGGTGACGCGCGACAACCAGACCGTCGGGATGGTGCTGGTGACCCATGACGCGCGGCGCGTTGACCAGGCTGTCCTGTCGGTCCGGATTTCGATCTTCGGCCTGTTCATTGTCGCCCTCGTGCTCACGGTCCTGCTTTCCTGGTATCTCGCCCAGACCATTGCCCAGCCGATCCTGCGGCTTGCCATTGCCGCGCAGGAGATGCGCGAGGGCCATGGCCGCACCGGCGCCGTGCCACCGGGCCTGCTCGAACGCGGCGACGAGATCAGCACGCTCGCCCAGGCCTTGTCCGACTCGGCGATGGCGCTCTGGGGCCGCATGGATGCGATCGAGCGGTTTGCCGCCGATGTGTCCCACGAAATCAAGAATCCGCTGACCTCCATCCGCAGCGCGATCGAAACGCTGCGCCGGGTGGAAGATGCCGGGCAGCGGCGCAATCTTCTCGGCCATCATGGCGGATGACGTGGTGCGGCTGGACCGGCTGATTACCGATATTTCCGATGCCTCCCGTGTTGATGCGGAAATCTCCCGCACGGCGCCGGAGCGGATCGATATTGTCGCGATGCTCGGCGCGCTGGCCGATATTGATGATGCAACCCGCGCGCCCGGCGCGCCCGTGCTGGCGCTGCGCTCGGATGTGAAGCCGGGGCTCGCGGTCGCCGCCGTGGAAGGGCGGCTCGTGCAGGTGCTCGGCAATCTCATCGGCAATGCCCGCTCCTTCAGCCCGGCCGGTGGCCGGATCGAGCTTGAGCGCACGCGAATTGCCCGACGGCATGGTGGAAATCGCGGTCGCCGACGGAGGGCCGGGCATTCCCGAAGGCAAGCTCGAAAGCATCTTCGAGCGCTTCTATTCCGAGCGCCCGCAGGGTGAGAGCTTCGGCAAGCATTCGGGCCTGGGGCTTTCCATCAGCAAGCAGATCATCGAGGCGCTGAATGGCCGCATCCGCGCGGAAAACCGGCATGACGAGAATGGCCGGGTGCTCGGCGCCCGTTTCGTCATCACCCTGCCGAAGGCCTGACAGCCATGGTGTCCGACACTGTGATCGGCGCGGCCGCTGCCCTCCTGGCAAGCCCGGTCCCGGACGTCACGGCGGCAGAGGCGGAAGCGGTGTTCCGCAGGCTGTGGGGGCAGGGCGCCGAGGCGTCGCCGCTGAACGGCGAGCGCGACCGTAATTTCTGCATGACGACGGAGGCGGGTGAGCGGTTCGTCCTCAAATTCACCAATGCCGGGGAAGACCCCGGCGTCACCGCCTTTCAGACCGCCGCACTCTGCCATGTGGCAGAGGCCGATCCTGGGCTTGCCGTCCCGCGCGTGATCCCGGCGCTGGGCGGCGCGCGGATCAGCTGGATCGGGGGTGAGGATGGGCCGCGCATGCCCGTGCGGCTCTTGTCCTGGCTGGAGGGCGATCTTCTCGGCCAGAGACAGCTCGCGCCGCGGGGGCTCTTTGCCCTGGGCGAAGCGCTCGCCCGCCTGGCGCGGGCCTTGGCCGGCTTCCCCGCCCCGCCAGCGCAGCAGGCGCTGCTTTGGGATATGCAGCACGCGGCCTCGCTGCGCCCGCTGCTACCGATGATCGGGCAAATTGAGCCCCGCGCCTGGGTCACGACGCTTCTTGACCGGTTCGAGGCACGCGCGCTGCCGCTGCTGGCTGGCTTGCCGCGTGGCGTCATCCATAATGATCTCACGGGCAGCAACATGCTGATGGATGCGGCGGACGGGCAAACTGTCGCCGGCATCCTCGATTTCGGCGATCTTGTCGCCGCACCCATCGTGCAGGAAATCGGCGTCACCGCCTCCTATCATCTGGACGGCGCGGAGGGTGACGGATCCCTTCGCACCCCTTCTGCACCTTCTCGCAGGCTACCAATCCGTCCGTCCGCTCCGCGAGGATGAAGTGAGCGTTCTCTTCGATCTCATTTCGACAAGGCTGGCGCTGCGGGCATTGATTCCGGCCTGGCGTTCGACGCTCTATCCCGACAATCGCGACTACCTCATGCGCAGTGCCGGCCGAGCCTGGGCCGTGATGCAGCGTGTGGCGGAGATGGACGCGGATCAGGGCCGGGCGCGCCTGCTCGACCTGTGGCGGAAGGCCCAGGCGCAAACGCCGCGCGGGTAGAGCAGGTAGAAGAGGAAGCCGCAGGATGACCGCAGCCGAGTCCAGGCCCGTGATGATCAACGCCTTTGACGGCAGCAGGCTGGACCATCTGCCGGAGGCGGCCGCCGCCCTCATCGCCCGGCGCGGGCGCGTGCTCGGCGCCTCCTACCGCCTGTTCTATGAGGAGCCGGTCCATCTCGACCGGGCCGAGGGCGTCTGGCTCCACGGGCCGGACGGCACGCGCTATCTCGATGTCTACAACAACGTGCCCTGTGTCGGGCATTGCCATCCGCGCGTGGTGGAGGCGGTGCGGTCCCAGGTCGGGCGGCTCAATACGCACACGCGCTACCTGACCGACCTCGTGGTCGATTATGCCGAACGGCTGACGGCGCTCTTCCCGGCCGCCCTCTCCCAGGTCATGCTGACCTGCACAGGCAGCGAAGCGATTGACCTCGCGCTCCGCATCGCGCGCACGCATACGGGTGCGGCCGGCGTGATCGTGACAGAAAACGCCTATCATGGCGTGACCGCCGCCGCGGCCGAACTGTCTCCCTCCCTGGGCGAAGGCGTGCCTCTTGGCGTGCATATCCGCACGATCCCTGCGCCGGACAGTTTTCGGTGAGAATCCGGCGCGGATGGGCCAGGCCTTCGCGGCCCATGTGCGGGCGGCGATCGCCGATCTCCGCCGCCATGGCGCCGCACCCGCGGCGCTGCTCTTCGATACGGTCTTTTCGAGTGACGGTGTCTGCACCGACCCCGCCGGTTTCATCCAGCCCGCGGTCGCAGCCATTCGCGAGGCGGGCGGCCTGTTCATTGCCGATGAGGTGCAGCCGGGATTCGGCCGCACCGGCTCCGCCATGTGGGGCTTCGCCCGCCACGGCGTCGAACCCGATCTCGTGGCGCTCGGCAAGCCCATGGGCAACGGCATGCCGATTGCCGGCGTCGTCGGGCGCCCGGATCTGTTTGACGATTTCGCCCGCCGCACCCGCTACTTCAATACGTTCGGCGGCAATCCGGTCAGCTGTGCCGCAGCGCTCGCCGTCCTCGATGTCCTGCGTGACGAAAAGCTGATGGAGAATGCGGCGCGCGTCGGCGCGTACCTGCGGGACGGGTTGCGGAGCCTGTCGCAGCGTTTCGGACGGATGGCGGATGTGCGCGGCGACGGGCTCTTCATCGCGGCCGAATTCGTGACCGAGGCGGGGGGCAAGACGCCGGACGCGGCGCTCGCAGGTCGTGTCGTCAACGCGTTGCGCCGGCGCCAAATCCTGATCAGCGCGTCAGGCAAGGCGGGCAACAGTCTCAAGATCCGGCCGCCGCTGCCCTTCGGCACGGAGCACGCCGATATGCTGCTGGAGGCGCTGGCGGCCGCTGTCGCCGAAGCGGAGGCGGGGGCCGTCAGGCCTGCTTGAGGTCGATCAGGCTGCGCCGGATTTTGCGCCCGCGCAGCACGCTTGTCCTCGATATAGGCCGCGTCGCCCCAGCGGATGGCGCGCGCCATGGCCTGCGCATCCTCGGTGAAGCGCGCCAGCATTTCCAGCAGCGCCTCGCGGTTGTTGAGGAAGATGTCCCGCCACATCACCGGGTCGGAGGCGGCGATGCGCGTGAAGTCGCGGAAGCCGGAGGCCGCGAAGCGCAGCACTTCCTGCCGCGTCTCATCGGCAAGATCATCGGCCGTGCCGCAGATGGTGAAGGCGAGCAGATGCGGCAGGTGGCTGACGATAGCCAGCACACGATCATGATGCGCGGGCTCCATAACCTCGACCATCGCGCCGAAGCGCTGCCAGAGCGCCGAGATCTTGTCGACCGCCTCCGCATTGGTGCCGGCGGGCGGCACGACGAGGCGTCCAGCGGCCATCGAAGAGGGTCGCGAAGCCGGCATCGGGGCCGGAGAATTCGGTGCCCGCCAGCGGATGGCCGGGCACGAAATGCACGCCGGCCGGCACCAGCGGCCCGACATCGCGCACGCACCGAGATTTTGGTCGACCCGACATCGGTGAGCACGCTGCCGGGCGACAGAAGGGGCGCGATGGCAGCAGCGATCTCCGCCAGCGCGCCGACCGGGACGCAGAGCATGACGCAATCGGCGCCTACGACCGCCCGGTCGGATCGGGCTCCACGCCGGTCGGCGATGCCGAGTTCGGTCACGCGGGCGCAGACGGCGTCGCTGGCATCGCAGGCGATGATTTCGGCTGCCAGCCCCTGTTTCCCGCGCGGCGCGGGCGACGGAACTGCCGATCAGGCCGAGGCCGATCAGCACCAGACGCTGGAAGACCGGGATCGGACACGGGCTCGGCACCGGCGCTGTGCCTGATGGCGCGTGCCATGAAGGTGCGTCAGGCCTCGGTCACGGCCTGAGCATTCCTCATCGGTGCCGATGGTGATGCGCAGGCATTGCGGCAGGCCGTAGGAGGCGACGACTGCGCACGATGATCCCCTGGGCCCGGAGTGCGGCATCGGCGCCGCGCGGCGCTGTTCGGCGGTGCCGAAATCGGCGAGCACGAAATTGCCCTCGCTCGGCCAGACGCGAATGCCGCTCGCGTCAACGCCGCCGTCACGCGCGGCGCGGGCGGCGGTGTTATGGGCGCGGGACATCTCGGCCCAGCTCGGCTCGGAGAGTGCTGCGATGCCGGCGGCGGCGGCGGTGTTGTTGACGTTGAAGGGCGGCCGCAGCCGGTTCAGCACGTCGATGATCGCGGCGGGGCCATAGCACCAGCCGAGCCGCGCGCCGCCGAGGCCCCAGATCTTGCTGAAGGTGCGGGTCATCACCGTATTCTCGCCCGCATCCACGAGGCTGACGCCGCCATCGTAATCCGGCCGGTCGACATATTCGGCATAGGCGGCGTCGATCACCAGCAGCACATGGGGCGGCAAGCCCGTCGCGCAGCCGCTGGAGTTCGGCGAGGGACAGCAGCGATGCCGGTCGGGTTGTTCGGATTGGCGAGGAAGACCAGGCGTCGTCTTGCTCCGTGACCGCCGCGAGCAGCGCATCGACATCGGCGACAAGATCGCGTCTCCGGCGCCTTCCGCACCTGGGCGCCGGCGAGGGTCCCGAAGATTTCGTAGATCGAGAAGCCGTATTCGGACATCAGCGATCTCGGTCCCCGGGCCGCCATAGGCCTGGATGAGCAGGCTGAGGAGCTCGTCCGAGCCATTGCCGCAGACGATGCGCGCCGGGTCGAGGCCGAAATAGCGCGCCGATCGCCTCGCGCAGCGCGCGGGCGCTGCCGTCCGGGTAGCGCGCCATCTTCTCGGCGCCTGCTGCGATGGCGGCGCGTGCGGCGGGCGGCGGCCCGAAGGCGCCCTCGTTGGACGAGAGCTTGATGATGCGTGACCGACGCCCGGAAGGGTTGATGTGCCACCGACATAAGGGGCGATCGCCATGATCTCGGGCCGCGGCGTCGGGCGAGGCGGGTTTGGTCATGCAGCGGAACTCCTCGGCGAAAGCGACCGCATAGGCGCCGACGATCGAGCGGTGGCACCTGCAGCCCGGCAATGTGTGAAAGGCGCGGGTCATCCGGCTGTGACAAATCCCTCCACCTCGACCAGCAAGCTGGGCGGTCGGCACGCCGGCCGGGCGGTGAACGAGGATGGAGATGGGCCGGAAACCGGCAGCCGTGATGGCATTGGAGAGGCTGAGCAGGCTGAGCTGCGCCTCGATTTCCAGCGCGATCAGGGAAATGTCGTCGCCGGACGGATCGGCCGGGGTATTGCGCCACGATCAGCGCCTGCACGCTCGGCGCGCCGTCGGGGCGGCTGGCCAGGAAAGGCAGGCGCGCGACGACGTGAATGCGGCCTTTCGTATGCTGCTGCAGCAGGCCCGGCCACCAGCCTGGTCCGGCCGCGTCTCCGGGCCATTCCCCCGGCAGGGGCAGAATGGCGGCGCCCGCCCGCCCATCCACGACTTCGCCGATCGCCTGGGCCGGGCTGCTGTAGACCCGCATGGGCGTGAGCGCGCCCAGGTGTTCCCGTGCCGCCGCCAGGAACCGGCCGTCCATGGCAGGATCGCAGACGGCGACCTGCACCGTCTGCTGCTGGGCGACGGAGGCGGCAAAGATCTCCCGCCAGATGCGGATGATGGCCGGCCGTGGCAGCGGGCCCTGATGCTGGCCAAGCAGGCGGCGGAGGATTGCCGCTTCCCGCCCCGGGCGCAGCGGACCCGTGCCGCGCTTGGCGCTACCCACACGCTCCACCAAGGCGGCGCGAGCCATCAGCAGGTCGAGCAGGCGGTCATCCAGCGCGTCCAGCTCTTCCCGAAGCGAATCGAGGCTGTCCGTGGGAGGCGGGGAGACGGTGTCGGCGCCAGGAGAGGCTTCGGCAGAACGCGACATGGATGGCAGACCAGGGTGAATTTTCCAGGATTTCGACTGATACCCTAACCTTAAGGGGAAGCAAACATAAGGCGGCTGGTGCGAGGCGTGCGCGCGGGGGGCAAGCCTGCCGCGATTAATCGAAATCCCTCTGGTCTGCCGCGCCTCCCACCGCATTGCCCCCTCGCGAGGAGCATCCTATCAGAATCAGATGGACCAGCTTGAGCCCTTCGCCGAGATCGCGCATCAGGCCGTCGTCTTCCCGGAAGGGATGACGCTGGATTGCGGCCGCCATCTGAAGCAACTGACTGTCGCCTATCGCACCTACGGCACGACTGAACGCCGTCAGGCAGCAATGCGATCCTCATCTGCCATGCCCTGACCGGGGACCAGTATGTAGCCGAGACCCACCCGCTGACGGGGCGGGCGGGCTGGTGGTCCAATCTCGTGGGGCCGGGCCTGCCCGTCGATACCGACCGCTTCTTCATCATCTGCGCCAATGTCCTCGGCGGCTGCATGGGCTCCACCGGCCCCCGCAGCCCGCATGATGACAAGCCGGACGAGCCCTGGGGGCACGATTTCCCGCCCGTCACGATCCGCGACATGGTGCGGGCGCAGAAGAAGCTCGTGGATCACCTGGGCATCAGCCAGATCTTTGCGGTGATCGGCGGCTCCATGGGCGGCATGCAGGTGCTGGAATGGGCGGCGACCTACCCGGAGGTGGTTTTCGCCGCGGTGCCGATTGCGACCGCCGCCCATCACTCGGCGCAGAACATCGCCTTCAACGAGGTCGGCCGGCAGGCGATCTTCGCCGACCCGGATTTCGGCAGATGGCGAATACTGGCGCCACGGCGCCATTCCCGCGCAGGGCCTGGCCGTCGCCCGCATGGTCGCGCACATCACCTATCTCAGCGAAGCGGCGCTGACGCGCAAATTCGGCCGGCGGCTGCGCGATGCCGACTAGCCTGACGCTGCTTGACGACAAGTTCGAGGTGGAAAGCTACCTGCAATACCAGGGCAGCGCCTTCGTGCGCCGCTTCGACGCGAATTCCTATCTCTCGATCACCCGCGCGATGGATTTCTTCGACCTGGCGGCGGAGCACGGCAACGATCTCTCCCGCGCCTTCGCGCGCTCGCGCACGCGGTTTTGCCTGGTCTCCTTCACCTCTGACTGGCTCTTCCCGACCGCGGCGAGCCGCGAGGTTGTCAACGCACTGATCCGGGTGGCTGCCAATGTCAGCTTCGTCGAGATCGCGAGCGACAAGGGGCATGACGCCTTCCTGCTCGATGAGCCGGATTTCCACCGCACGCTCGCGGGTTTCATTGCCGGCTGCGCCGAACATCGCGGCCTTGGGCAAGGGGAGGCGGCATGATGCCCGATGGCCCGCTGCGCGGTGAACGGCCGGCCGATACGGCGCGCGCCATGCGCGTTGACCTGCAGCTCATCGCCGATCTCGTAACGCCCGGTGCGCGCGTTCTCGACATCGGCTGCGGTGATGGTGCGTTGATCGGGCATCTGTTCCGCACACGCGGCTGCGACGCGCGCGGCCTTGAACTCGACATGGCATTGGTGACGCGCGCCGTCGCCCATGGCCTGCCGGTCATGCAGGGCGATGCGGATACTGATCTCGTGCATTATCCGGATCAGGCCTTCGACTATGTTGTGCTGTCCCGCACGCTGCAGGCGGTGGAGCGGCCGCTGGAAGTGCTGCGGCAGATGCTGCGCATCAGCGCGCGCGCGATCGTGAGCTTCCCCAATTTCGGCCACTGGTTCCTGCGCACGCAGCTCCTCATCGGCGGTCGCATGCCGATGACCAGGAGCTGGAACCGCATGTGGTACGAGACGCCCAACATCCATCCCTGCACGATCCAGGACTTCTTCGATCTCTGCCGGGCGGAGGGCTATGTCGTGGAACAGTGGCTGGCGCTCGATGACGAGGGCCACCGCGCGCCCTGGCGCCGCTTTCCGCA
This sequence comes from uncultured Alphaproteobacteria bacterium, assembly GCA_963834475.1. GTDB lineage: Bacteria > Pseudomonadota > Alphaproteobacteria > Acetobacterales > Acetobacteraceae > Acidisoma. The sequence goes on from CAWIBZ010000008.1 coordinate 227,729, forward strand.
GCTTGCCAATCTCTTCGGCGAGCAGGGGCTGTTCGTTCTGAAACAGGGCTAGACCAGGGCAAGCACTGGCTCGCCAACGGTCCGGCGCGATGAGAGACATCCCGTCGGGTGCGCTCGCCGCATGATGGATAATTGTTTTGATTATCCACTGAAGGCCGTTACAACATCCGACCTATCGGTACAGCGACCTGGGTTCGGCCCTGGGTGCGTCCGGTGGCGAACCGCTGGCTGAAAAGAGGCTGACGCTTTCGATATCAGAAGCCAAGCGGCGCCCTGAAGCCGCGAAGGAGGGGGTATGCGCCTACTCGCCGTCCATCCCAGCGCGCTTATGTACACCAAGGTTTTTCTCCGGCTTGAACCTCTAGGGTTGGAACTGGTCGCGGGCGCGGCGCGGCAGGCGGGGCATGAGGTTGATATCATCGACCTGCAGGTGGAAACGCATCGCGACTACTGGTCGCTCGTCGAAAAGTTCCGGCCGGAGGCGGTCTGCTTCTCCGGCAATTACCTTGCCAACGTGCCGGAGATCCTGGATCTGGCGCAGGAGACTTGCCGCCGGCTGCCCGACGCTTTTATCTTTCTCGGCGGCCATTCCGTATCCTTCATCGCGCGGGACGTGCTGGCGCTGTCGAACGGCGCCATTAACTGCGTGTTGAAGGGCGAGGGCGATGCGACGGTCGGGATGCTTCTGAACGCGCGGCGGGACGGAGCGCCGCTCGCCTCGGTGCCTGGGGTTGTCACGACGACGGAGGAAGGGCCGCCGCCGGTCTTCGTTGAAAACCTCGACACCATCCGCCCGGCGCGGGACCTGCTTCGTCACCGGCGGAAATATTTCATCGGGCCGCTCGACCCCTGTGCCTCCATCGAGTTTGCGCGCGGCTGCCCATGGGACTGTACATTCTGCAGCGCCTGGACGTTCTATGGCCGCTCCTACCGCACCGCCAACCCCAAGGCGATCGTTGATGAGCTTGAGAAAATCAAGGAGCCCGGAATCTTCATCGTCGACGACGTCGCCTTCGTGCATGCGGAACACGGCATGGCGATCGGCGAGGAAATCCGCCGGCGGGGCATAAAGAAGCAATACTACCTTGAGACCCGCGGCGACGTGCTTTTGCGCAACAAGGAAGTCTTCCAGTTCTGGCGCGATCTCGGCCTGATGTACATCTTCATCGGCATGGAAGCGGTGGATGAGGAAGGGCTGAAGCTGTTCCGCAAGCGCATCTCGCTGGACAAGAATTTTGAGGCGCTGGAGTTTGCCCGTTCGCTCGGCATCATCGTCGCGATCAACCTGATCGCCGATCCCTCCTGGGACCGGGAGCGTTTCGACGTCATCAGGAAATGGTGCCTCGACATCCCGGAGGTCGTGAACATTTCCGTCACCACGCCCTATCCCGGCACGGAAATCTGGCACAAGGAAGCGCGCCGGCTGACCACGCGGGATTACCGGCTGTTCGACATCCAGCACGCAGTGCTGCCGACCAAGCTGCCGCTTGCCGAATTCTACGAAGAGCTGGTGAAGACTTCAGCAGGTGCTGAACCACAAGCATCTCGGCTGGGGGGCGATCAAGGATACGATGGGCCTCGCGGCGAAGCTGGCGCTGCGCGGGCAGACGAATTTCCTGACGATGATATGGAAGTTCAACTCGGTGTTCAATCCGCAGTTGCAACTGGCCGACCACGCCCAGGTGCCGCGCTACGAGATGCCGGCGCAGCCGGACGCGAATGCCAGCCTCGACAAGAAGCGGCTCTATGTCCACACGCCCAGCGGCCGGCGCTCCCGTTCTATTGATGAGGCAACTGAGCAGTTCGTGGACGAGACCCGTTTGGGAAGCTGAGGCTTCCGGTTTCGCCACCGTCCTGGTGTCCCGGGCGGTACGGAGACCGCGTCACCGCCGACGGCTCATCGCATCCGGCCGCGATGCTCATGCCCTCTCGCAACAGCGGCAGGGTGGCGTGGCTCTCCCGGTCCGCCGCGATCAGTGCCGCCGTGACACGCGGCCATGGGGTAAGGCAGAGGGCCGCCGCCAGTGCCGCGGGCGTGGTCTGCGGTGAGACCAGGAGAATATGCAGCGGGCCGGGGGCTGCCGTGACAAAAGCCGAAACGATGCCGACACCGTCATTGCCGCGCGGTAGCAGAACGAGGCCGGTCGGGCCTACCGCGGCCCAGGCGGCCCGGGCCGCGGCCCGCTCGGGTTGCATGGTCTCCGGGCGGGTCATGAGGCCGGCAATGGCCAAGGCCTGAACGGTCAGCAGTGATATCCGATAGGCCGCGGCGACGCCGGACGGCCAGGTGTCGAGTGCCGCCGCGACCAGAAGGGCCAAAGGCGGGATCGCGAAACATAGGTAGCGGATTTCGACCGGGACTGAATTGGACAGCAGCCCCATGGCGCAAAGGCCGAACGGGGGGGCGAGGGACGCCAGCGCAAAGAGGCTGTGGGGTGAGCGGTGCCCCATGGCCTGCCAGCGCGCCCAGGGCAGCAGGAGCAGGCTGGCGAGCAAACCGCCGAGCAGCAGCACCACGGTCACGCGACCCAGCCCCAGCGGCACGTAAAGGGGAAGACCGCCCACCAAGGCCCCGCCGGCGGCGCGAACCAGCGCCCCGGCCATAGGCCCCCAGCCGAAAGGCGGAAACTGGCCGATGCGGCTCGCCCGCTGGGTCAGAAGGAAAAAAAGATCGCCACCGAGAAAGGGCAGGAAGCCTGCGAGCAGCCAGAGCGCGCGTCGTGGTTGTTGCCGCAAAAGCCAGACCCAGGCGGCGAGCGCGGTGAAACCCGTCAGGTAATTCGTGAAAGTCGCCGCGCCCAGAAACAGCCCGGCGCCGAGGGCCGGCGCACGGGCGGCCGGGCTGTCCGCAAGGCCGGCGCGCAAGGCGAACAGCAGCCCCGCCAGCATCAGGCACTGCGCCAGGGCGAAGCCGCGCATGACGATGCCGGTCTCGACGAAACCATAGGAGCCGAGGGTGATCAGCAGCGCCGGCCACACCGGATAGCGCGCGCGCTTCGCGATGGCGGCGAGAAGGGCGAGCGCGCCGAGGCTGAACAGCACCGAGAGCAGGCGACTGGCAAAGAGGCTGGACCCCACGACCCGCCGCCAGGCCCAGACCGTCCAGAAATAGAGCGGGGGGTGGACATCGGTGCGGCGCAGGTTCTCGCCAATCTGCCATGGGGTCGGTGCGGGGCGGAAGGCGGCCCGTGCGGACCGGGCGGTGAACGGTGCGGCCGGCCAGTCCGGGCGCGGATTGGTGCCGGTCACGAAGGCGGTATAGCCCTCGTCATATTCGGGGGCGCGCAGCCCGGCCGCGAGGAGGAGAACCACGAGGCCGAGCAGCAGCACCGGCAGGGTGAGCCGAGGGGGCGGTGAGCGCATGACAGCCTTATCGCGGCGTCTGGCATATTAATTCAATATCGAAATGAAAATGCCGCCTCGCCCCGCCTTTTCCGGGGCTTGATTGCCGCGCGGCGGGGGGCGTGCTACCGCGCCCCCATGGCAGAGAGCCTCGCCCCCGATCCGACCAAGCCGAAGCGCGAGAAGCCGCAGAGGACGCGCACCTTCCGCACGCCCCGCTGGTTCAAGTGGCTGGTGCGGCATCCGCGGCTGAAGGATTCCTTTGCGCGCCTCGTCGGCGTCTATCTTGCGCTGGTCTATCGCACCACGCGCTGGGATTTCGTGGGGCTGGAGAACCTCTCGCCGACCACCGAGCAAAAAACGGCCGGCCTTGTCTGTTTCTGGCACGAGCGCCTGCCCATGATGTCCATGCTGGCCATTGAGGCGCAAAGGCTTGGCGCATCGATGCGCACCTACGTGCTCGTCAGCGGCCATAATGACGGGCGGTTCATCGGCCATGCCGTCGGCCGCTTCAACCTCGGCACGGTTATCGGCTCCTCCTCCAAGGGCGGGGCCACCAGCCTCCGCAACATGCTGCTGCTGCTGCGGGAGGGGAGCAATATCGCGATCACGCCGGATGGCCCGCGCGGCCCGGCCAAGGTCGCGGCGGCGGGAATCATTCAGCTCGCGGCGGCGACCGGCGCACCCGTTTACGCGGCCTCGGCGCAATGCCGCTTCCATATGCGCATGCCGAGCTGGGACCGCATGATCCTGCCCTTTCCGGTGCCGTTCAGCCGTGGCGTCATTGTGGTCGAGCCGGCCTTCACGGTGCCGCGTGCCGAGTGGGCGGCGCATATGCCCATCGTGGTTGCGGCCCTGAATGCAGCGAGTGAGAAGGCCGACCGCCTGTGCGGTATCGCACCGTCTCCGCCCGGTCCGACATGACACTGCCGCTTGCCCTGTGGGCTGGCCTCACCCGTGTCTCGACGCCCGCTCTCAGGCTCATGCTGCGCCGGCGCGTGGTGCGCGGCAAGGAGATCGCGGAGCGCTTGCCCGAGCGCGAAGCGATCGACCCGACGCCGCGGCCCGCGGGACGGCTGATCTGGATTCATGCGGCAAGCCTTGGGCGAGACGATTTCGGTCCTGCCCGTGCTCGCCATCCTGGCGCAGGGTCCGGGCAGCATTCTGCTGACGACCGGAACGGTCACCTCCCAGCGGCTTCTGGCGCAGCGGCTGCCGGAAATGGGGCTGGAGAGCCGGGTCATCCATCGCTTCGTGCCGCTCGACGTGCCGGGCTGGGTCGCGCGCTTCCTCGATCACTGGAAGCCGGATGCCGCGGGTTTCGTCGAAAGCGAAATCTGGCCGAACCTTCTGTCGGCGGCTGCCGCGCCGCGGGCATTCCGCTCATGCTGGTCAATGCCCGGCTGTCTGCAGCGCAGCCTCAGCCGCTGGAAGATGGCCGCGCGCACGGCGCGCGAAATCCTTGGCTTCTTCAGCATCATCCATCCGCAAAGCGCGGGGGACGGGGAACGTTTCGCCTCGCTGGCGCGCACCCCCGTCCTGCCTGCCGGCAATCTCAAGCTGGCCGCGCCCCCCTTGCCGGTGGATGGCGCCAGCCCTGTCTCATCTCTCCAGCCTGATCGGCGGTCCGGCCTGGGTCGCCGCGAGCCTGCATCGCGGCGAGGATGAGCTGATCCTCGCCGTGCATAAGCCGGCTGTCGACGACGCATCCGGGCCTGCTCACGATCATCGTGCCGCGCCACCCGGAGCGCGGGGCCGAGATGGCTGCCTTGGGCCGACGGCGCGCCCCGGCGCAGCCTGGGCGGGCGGCCGCCGCGCGGCGGCGGCGTATGGATCGCGGATACGGTGGGCGAACTCGGCCTCATCTACCGCCTGGCGCCGCTCGCTTTCCTGGGCGGCAGCCTGATCCGCCATGGCGGCCAGAATCCGGCAGAACCCGCGCGCCTCGGCCGGGCGGTCGCGGTCGGGCCGCATACCGCAGAATTTCACCGACACGGTTGCCTTGCTGGAAGCGGGCGGCGCCTTGACCGGGTGGCGGACGCGCAAGCGCTGGGCGATTGGGTGGATGCCCGGCTGCGGGACCCTTGGGGCACCGACTGCCATGGGCGCAGAAGGGCGTGAGGCTGCTCGACGGCTATGCCAGCCTGCCGGCCGAGATCGCCGGCCATCTCTCGCGCCGGCTCGCGGGCGGCAAGGCGGCTGAGCCGGCATGCGGGCGCCGCGTTTCTGGAGCGGAAGGCGGTTGGCCGGCGCGCGTGCTGTCGCGCCCTTTGGCTATGATCACGGCAAGGCTGACGCGCGCCGGCGTGTCGCGCGCCCGGGCTGGCAGGCGCCGGTTCCGGTCTTCTGCTGCGGCAATCCGGGCGTCGGCGGCGCCGGCAAGACGACGCTCGCGCTCGATCTGCTGACCCGGCTGAAGGCCAGGGCGCCGGCCGCATGCGCTTCTGCGCGGCTATGGCGGGCGGGCGCGCGGCCCGCTTCTGGTCGAGCCCGGCCTGCATGAGGCGCGCGCTGGTGGGCGATGAGGCGTTGCTGCTCGGCCGAGATCCGCGCCGACCTGGGTCTCGGCCGACCGCGCAGCCGGCGCGCGGGCGGCGGTCGCGGCCGGGGCGGGCGCCATCGTCATGGATGACGGCTGCAGAACCCGGGTCTGGTCAAGAGTTGCAGCCTGCTGGTGATCGACGGCGGCTTCGGCTTCGGCAATGGCCGTCTGCTGCCGGCGGGACCCTTGCGCGAGCCGGTGGCCCGCGCGGCTGCGCCCGGTGCCGGCGGCCGTCCTGATCGGCGCGGATGAGAAGGATGCGCGAGCGCCTCACTGCCGCCGCGGCCTGCCCGTGCTGCGGGCGAGGCTGGTGCCGCAACTCGGCCATCTTGACCGAGCGGCCCGCTACCTTGCTTTCGCCGGTATCGGCCGGCCGGAGAAGTTCTTCGCCGGGCTGCGCGACGCGGGGCTTACTCTTGTGGCCGCCAGGGCCTTCGCGGACCATCACGTTTATGGGCCGCAGGAAATGGCAGCGCTGCGCCGTGAGGCGGAGATGGCGGGTGCCCTGCTGCTGACAACGCCCAAGGATCGCGCGCGCCTGGGCGCGGCTTGGCGCAGGCATCGCCGTCGGGCGGCGTCGGCCTTGCCTGGGAGGATGGGACCCAGGTCGATGATCTCATGCGCCGCGCATTGCGTAACGAGGGCCCGGCCGGATATCCCCCCGCTGAGAGCCTCGCCTAGAAGAAGCGAAGGCGCGTGATCCTGCTGCGCCTGCCTGATGGACAAGTGATGCTCGGCTTCCTCTTCGGCTCTTTTGCCATGACACTGCTCGCCCTCCTGGTCGAGGTGGCGGTCGGTTATCCGCCCGTCGTGTTCCAGGCGATCAGCCACCCGGTGGTATGGGTGGGCGCGCTCATCGGCTGGCTGGACCGCCGGCTGAACAAGGCAGACGCTGCCGGATTTCGAGCGGCGGTTGCGTGGCGTCTTCGCGCTGCTGGTGCTGCTTGGTGCCGTCCTTTTTGCCATGGTGGCGCTCGAGTTCATTCTCCTTGTCGCCTGCGGGCGCTGGTTCGGCCCCGCGGTGCTCGCGCGTGCTCGGCTCAAGCCTGCTCGCGCAGCGCAGCCTCCATGCCCATGTCGCAGCGGTCGCGGACGGGCTGGAGAGGGAGGGGCTCGCCGGCGGTCGCGCGCCGTGTCCCGGATCGTCGGCCGCAATCCCGGCGCATCTCGACGAAGCCGGCGTCGGTGCGCGCCGCGATCGAAAGTCTCGCCGAGAATTTTTCCGACGGCGTGGTGGCGCCGGCCTTCTGGGGCGCGCGCTCGGGCTTGCCGGGCATGGCGGCCTACAAGGCCGTGAACACGGCCGACAGCATGATCGGTCATCGCAACGACGAAGCACCGCGCGTTTCGGCTGGGCCGCCGCGCGTTGCGACGATCTCGTCAATCTGCCGGCCTCGCGCCTGGCCGCGCTGTTCATTCTGATTGCCGCGGCGGCGCTGTCGCAGGCGATTGGCGCGTCGGGCGCGCGCGCCGTCCGGCGCGATGCCGGGCATCACCGCTCCCCCAATGCCGGTTGGCCGGAGGCCGCGATGGCCGGTGCGCTCGGTCTGCGGCTGGCCGGCCCCCGCGTTTACGGGGAGACGCTGGTTGCCGACGGATGGATGGGGGATGGCCGGGCGGAGGCGGGGCTTGCCGACCTGCGCCGCGCGCTCCGCCTCTATCGCGCCGCCTGCGCCGTGCAGATTGCCGTCGATCGCCCGCCGGCACGGCGATCCTCAGCTGTTTCCGATGAGCACGCCGGTTGCGAAGACAAGCGCACCGCCGAAGGCGACCTGCATCGTCGCCGCCACCGGCGGCGTATCCATGAATTTCCATCGCACCCAGCTGATGACGCCGAGTTCGACGATGACAACGGCGATGGCGACGGCGAGCGCGATATGGAAGTCCGGGATCAGGAAGGGCAGGCTGTGGCCGAGGCCGCCGATCGTCGTCATGATGCCGCAGACGCGCCGCGCACGATCGGCGAGCCGCGGCCCGGTCAGCGAGCCATTATCGGACAGCGCCTCGGCGAAGGCCATGGAAATGCCGGCGCCGAGCGAGGCGGAAATACCGACGAGGAAGGCATCCCAGCTATGGCCGGTCGCGAAGGCCGAGGCGAAGAGCGGGCGCGAGGGTCGAGACCGACCCGTCCATCAGCCCGGCGAGGCCCGGCTGGATATAGCGCAGCACAAGATTGCGCCGCGCGGCTTCCGATTTCGGCGTCGCGCTCCGTCTCCGTCAGATTGGCTTCCACCAGCCCGTCGAGGCGGTGTTCATGGCACGTTTTCGGCAACCGCGAGATCGCCCAGCAGCTTGCGGATCGAGGCGTCCTGGCTGCGCGCCGCGGCGCGGGTGTAGAAGCGTCGGTCTCCATTTCCATGGACTGCATCAAGGCCCGCGCCGCTTCGACGCTGACGGGCCGCAGTCTGCCAGATCGGCTTGCGGGTGAGGAAGCCGCGCACATCCTGGCGCCGCACGAGCGGGATATGCTCGCCGAATTTGCTCTGGAAGAGGTTGAGCAGGTCACGCCGATGCTCGTTCTCCTCATCCGCCATCGCCTGCAGGATACCGGTGCGTGGCGGGGAAGTCGGCCTTCAGCCCTTCGGCCAGGTCGAGATAAATTCGACTGTCTTCCTCCTCGTTCGCAATCGCGAGGGCGAGGATTTCCTTTTCGGAGAGATCTGAGAAATTGCGCATGGCCGACATTGTGACCGCCGAAATCGAAACGATCAAGCCGGACCCATGGCGATGCGAATTGCTCGCAATTGCAACATGTAGATTAGAACTGCAAGTTTTGCGATCGTATCGATTTTGATATGTCGTATTTGCGCGGCGCCTGTCCCGGCGGGTCAGCCCTGCCGGCAATTGTCTTTATTTGTTCGTACTCGGCATCTATGGCCACGGCGGCATTCCCGGCTAGGGACGGGCATGCTCATCTTTCAGACCTTCCAGGGTATGGCTTTCCTCAACATGCTGGTTGGCCTTGCCCTGGCCTTCGGGCTGGGGGCGGCGATTGGTGCGGAGCGCCAGATAAAGCAGCGCAGCGCAGGGTTGCGCACGAATGTGCTCGTCTCGATCGGAGCCTGCCAGTTCGTCGATATCGCCATGGCGCTCGACGGCGGGCATGGCGCGGTCAAGGTCGTCTCCTATGTCGTCTCCGGCATCGGCTTCCTCGGCGCCGGCGTGATCATGAAAGACGGGCTGAATGTGCGCGGCCTCAATACCGCGGCGACCCTCTGGTGTTCGGCGGCGGTCGGCGCCTGCGCGGGCGCCAATCTCGCAGCCCAGGCCGCATTGCTGACGGTCTTCGTCGTCGCCGCGAACACTTTGCTGCAGCCGCTCGTCAACCGCATCAACCGCGCGCCCTTGCATGGCTCCGCGGTGGAGGCGATTTTTGAAATCAGTGCCATGACGACGGTCGAGGACGCCGCCCCGGTGCGCAAGGCGCTGATGGGGATCCTCCAGGCGGCGCATTATCCGGTGAGCGACATCGAACTGCTCGACCGGCCGGACGGGGTGACGGAGGTTCTGGCCACGCTGGTCGCGACGGCGGTCGACGCCAAGGATCTCGACGGCATCGTGGCGAAACTCGAAGGCGTGCCTGCGGTGTCGAACGCCAGCTGGAGCAGCACGACCGAGGATTCGGACTGACGCGACCTCGCCCGCGTCACGCGCGCCTGGCGGCGGCGGACGCGGGTGGGAAGGCCTTCAGTGCCGGAAGTGGCGCATCCCGGTCATGACCATGGCGATACCGGCGGCATCCGCCGCCGCGATCACTTCATCGTCACGGACCGAACCGCCCGGCTGGATGACCGCCGTGGCACCGGCCGCCACGATCGTCTCCAGCCCATCGGCGAAGGGGAAGAAGGCGTCCGAGGCGGCAACGCGAGCCGCGCGTCAGCGGTTCCGCGAGGCCGGCTGCCTTCGCCGCCTCACCCGCCTTCCAGGCGGCGATGCGGGCGCTGTCGACGCGGCTCATCTGGCCCGGCGCCGATGCCGACGGTCGCACCCGCCTTGGCATAGATGATGGCGTTGGACTTCACGTGCTTGGCGACCCGGAAGGCGAAGAGGAGATCGGCCAGTTCCTCCGCGCTCGGCGCCCGCTTGGTGACGACCTTGAGGTCGGAGGCGAGCACGCGGCCCGCATCGCGGCCCTGCACCAGGAAGCCACCCGCGAGCGAGCGGAAGGAGGGCGCCTGGGCCGACGGGTCAGGCAGGCCGCCGGTCAGCAGGAGGCGCAGGTTCTTCTTCGCGCTGAGCACGGCCTCGGCTTCCGGCGTCGCGTCGGGTGCCACAATGACTTCGGTGAAGATGGTCGCGATGCGCTTCGCGGTCTCCCCGTCGAGGATACGGTTGACCGCGACGATGCCGCCGAAGGCGCTGACGGGGTCGCAGGCGAGCGCCCGGTCCCAGGCCTCCGTCAGGGACGCCGCGGAGGCGACGCCGCAGGGATTGGCATGCTTGACGATGACGACCGTCGGTTCCTCGAACTCGGCCACGCACTCGAAGGCGGCGTCGGTATCGTTGAGGTTGTTGTAGGAGAGTTCCTTGCCCTGCACCTGGCGCGCGGTCGCGACGCCGGGCCGCGCATCGGTCACGTAGAAGGCGGCCGACTGGTGCGGATTCTCGCCGTAGCGCAGCAGCTGGCGGCGGCTGGCCGGCGATCGCGAAGCGCTCGGGGAAGGCCTCGCCTCGCTCTTCGGCGAACCAAGCGGCGATGGCGGCGTCATAGGCGGCGGTGCGGGCATAAGCGGCACCGGCCAGGCGGCGGCGGAGCGCGATGTCCGTGCCGCCGTCGGCCAGTGCGGCCTCGACCTCGGCATATTGCGCGGGGTCGGTCACGATCGCGACGAAGTCGTGGTTCTTGGCGGCGGCGCGGATCATGGCCGGGCCGCCGATGTCGATATTCTCGATCGTGGTTTCGGCATCGGCCTTTCGGGCGACGGTCTCTTCGAAGGGGTAGAGGTTGACGGCGACGAGATCGATCGGCGCGATCGCGTGCTCTTCCATCTGCCGGAGATGCTCAGGCAGATCGCGGCGGGCGAGGATGCCGCCATGGATCTGCGGCACCAGCGTCTTGACGCGCCCGTCCATGATTTCGGGGAAGCCGGTATGTTCGGAGACGTCGTTCACCGCAATGCCGGCCTCGCGGATGGCCTTCGCGGTGCCGCCGGTCGAGAGAATTTCGGCGCCGGCGCGGGCCAGTGCCTGCGCAAAAGGGATGAGCCCCGTCTTGTCGGAGACGGAGATGAGGGCGCGGCGGACGGGAATGCGGGCGGGAGTCGGTCATCTCTCGGGCTCTCCGGCGACTGAAGGGGGGAGATAGGGCGGCAGCCTGCCCTGCGTCCAGAGCGTCCGTCGCGGAACAGGCTCCCGGAACGCAAGATTGGTCTATGAAAGCGCCGTCTCTTCCAAAAGATCCAGCGTGCGGCTGATGATCCGGCGCTCGTCGAACTGCGCGCGGGCCAGTGCCAGGCCGCGCCGCGCCCATGCGGGCGCGCAAGGCCGGATCGGCCGCGAGCGACGCAAGGCCTGCGCCAGGGGCTCGGGCTCGCGTGGCGGGACGAGAAAGCCGGTCTCGCCTTCCACCACCTGCTCGCGCGGGCCGCGGATATCGGTCGCCACCACCGGCAGCCCCGTGAGCATCGCCTCGATGACCGACATCGGCAGGCCCTCGAAATGGCTCGGCAGGGCGAAGATGTCGGCGGCGGCGAGGACGGCGGCCGTATCCTCCCGGTAGCCCAGCCGGCGCAGCCGCGGCGCCGAGCCCGGCTCGCGGCGAAATAAGGCTCCAGATCCTCGCCGTGGTCGGAGGCGAGGCGCTCTCCCACCACCCAAAGCTCGGCGTCCGGCACGGCCTGCCATCGCCGCCAGCAACTCGGGATGGCCCTTGTGGCGGACGAGGCGGGAGACGATCACGATGACGACCCGATCGTCCGGCACGCCGAGGTCGGCGCGGATGCGCGCGCGGGCCGCGGGGTCGGGGTGGAAGATCGCCGGATCGCGGCCGTTGCCGATGGCGACCGGCCGGCGCGCGATGCGCAGGCGCCGCGCATCCCGCGCCTCCTCCTGTGAGACGGTGAGATAGAGATCCGTGACGCGGCCGGCCGTCCATTCCATGGCGAAGGAGGCCGCGCGGCGGGGCAGGGGCTCGGCTGGTTGAACAGAAAGCCGTGGCAGGTATAGGCGATGTGCGGCACGCCCGCCGCTTTCGCCGCCATGCGCGCCAGGAAGCCGCTGAGCGGCATATGGGCGTGGACGAGATCGGGTTGCTCGGCCCGCAGCAGCGCCATGAGGGCGGCGAAACCCTGCGAAGCTGGGCGAAGAGCGAGGCGCTGCCGTTCCAAAGGCAGGGGCAGGATGCGGAAGCCCTCTGCCCGCAACGGGTCGAGCAGCGGCCCATCGGGGCAGGCGCCGACCATCTCGTGCCCGCGCGCACGCCCCTCCCGCAGCAGCGGGGCGAGGAAGTGCCGCATGGCAAAATCGGTATTGGTCAGCTCGAGGATTTTCACGGGATGAGATGAAACGACGCGCGCAGGGCGTTTCAGGCGATCTTGCTGATCGCCCATTTCACCTGCTGTGGCGCCTGCTTCGTTGCTGCTCAGCACGATCTGTTCGGTCCGCTTCGGCTCGGTGCCGCCCATGTAGATGCTTTCTTCCAGGGACAAGGAGGCGCCCTCTGCCCGGAAGCGCCAGCTCTGGCCACTCGGCAGCCGCAGCAGAATGGCCTCGCCGTCCCCTGCAGGCTCACCTGCACGGAGGGGTGGAGATGGAAGCGGATCGCGAAACGCTGCGGCGTTGCCGCCTCCACCGCTTCTTCGCCCCGGATATCCTCACCGCTTTCCGCCATGTAGAGGCGGCGGCGATGCAGCGCGCCCAGGCTCTTCAGCCAGCCGTCATGGCTTGCCTCCAGCCAATGCGCGCCGCTCGCTTCCTGGCGCTGCACCTCGACCTTCTCCGGCCGGCGCGCGCCCAGGCCGTCGGGCTTGACTTCGGACGAGCTGGTATCGGCGATGACGAGGGTGGAATGCGCCGCGGTCGCGCGCAGGGCATCGCGCCATTCGCCCATGGCCGCGGGCGCCGAGCCGCAGTTCACGATCAGCCGGTCGCGGCCGACCGAGAATTCGAAGGACAGCGTGCCGGCATGGGCATTGCTGTCGAGTCCCGGGGGCGGCGGCGCGCCGGTATCGATGATGAGGATGCTGCGGCCTGCCTGCAGCCGGTGGAAGCCGCCCTCGGCGAGCTGGCTCGGCACCCGCGTCGGCCGCCCGGCCTGGGTCAGCACGAGATCGACGAGGCCCGAGGTTTCTTCCTTGGTGCCGTTGAAGAGGGCGAGGCCGCCGTCGCCATGGCGGAGCATGCGCAAGGCGGTCGCGAGCTTTTCGATCGAGGGGCCGAGCGCGGGCGGCGGCGGCGCCTGCGCGGCCTGCAGCAGCGCCCGGACTTCGGTCAGATCCTGCAACGCTGCCAGATGCGAGGTCGGGCTGCGCTCGATATGGCTGCCGTCGCCCAGGATCTGGCGGGACAGCTCGGTCGGGAGGAAGCGCAGCGCCCTGGTGAGGAAGGAGCTTTGATCGGGCAGCGCAACCGCGGCCGCGACCAGCCCTTTCAATGCCGTAAGCGCGCGCGCCTGGCCTTCCTCGGCCGGCAGGGCAGCGGACAGCGCCCTGGCATCGGAGACAAGGCGTGCCATCAACTTTTGGCGAAAGGCGTCATCGGCGCTCGCGGCGAAGAAATCATAATGGCCGAGCCATGCGGCAATTCGCGCGCCGGTGACGTCGGGCCGCGAGGCCACCGGGTCGGAATGGGCTGTGGCGATCCATTCGGAGACGAGGCTGCGCGCCCGGTGCCGCGCCGCGTCGGTGCCGAGGGCGCGGAGGTCGCGCAGCCAGGTGAAGCTATGGGCAGCGGCGCGCAGGGTGACCGAGCCGCGCGCATCCGCCCAGCCGCCAGGTTGCAGGGGCAACATCGAATTGCCCGCTGTCAGCTCGCCTTTCAGGAGCCGCGCGCCCAGACTAGGATCGCCCGACCAGAGGTCGCGCACGGGCAAGGTGGGCGCATCGGGCACACGGGCGAGGCGCAGGCTGTGCAGTTTCGCGAGGCCCTGCCGGGCGCCACGGAGCCAGCCATCAACGGGAGACTTACCGCTCATCAAACCATCCGGTGAATGGCATTTTGCGCCCGGCCGGTGAGGCGGAGAGCAAGGATGCAAAGGAAACGTCGTCTCTGATGGGCATAAAATCTTCTAGCCATCGTGACGCCTGTTGCACAAGCGCGCCGAAAGCGTGAGTGACGGGCCGGAACCCGACGGGGTCCCTCGGGCGTTTAAGAAAGCCTGTAGTCGCTTTCTGCCGTGTAGACGGAGCCTTCCTTGCCCAGCTGCGAGCTGAACAAGGTAAAGTGTTCAACCGGGAAGGACTCGGCACGGAACAGGTTATTGCCTTGCACGAAGCCCGTGATCTTTTCGTTCGCCGGCTGGTCGAGCCGCGCCAGTGTCACATGCGGCGTGAAGCGCCGGCGCTCAGGCTCGAGTCCGGCCCGTTGCAACGCCGTCTCCACCTTGGCCTGCAGGTGCTCGAGCTGGGGAGACCGTTCGACGCCGGCCCAAAGCGCGGTGATGCGGCCGGATTTTTCGAACAACCCTACCCCCGTCAGGACCAGGTGGAAGTGACGCGCCTTGATGGCATGCAACGCAAGGTCAATTTCTTCGGCCCGCCAACTCGGCACCTCGCCGATGAAGCGCAGCGTGAGGTGCATGTTTTCCAGCGTCATCCAGCGCACACCGGGCAACCCGATCGCAAGCTGAGCAAGGCGTCCGCGAAGCGGCCAGGGCAGGTCGAGAGCGACAAAGAGTCTCATGCGCTCATTAGTCTCCAAGGCGCCGCGCCGGCTGGATGCCGCCTGGGCGGCAGGCTGCCGGCGGCACCGATCCGAACCGGCTTAACATTTCCGCGCGCCCACGTCCGGTCAATATCTTCACCAGTAAGCGTCGGATCTGTCCAGATTTTGTGAAGAGGGCCGCTCTGCCCGGGCGCGGCCAGCCGCCCCATCTCCCGGAAAAGCGCCGAGGAGGGGGAGATGAAACCGATGCGCTCGCCATCCTGCCGCCCAAGCCGGGAGGGAAGGCTTGCCCGCCCTTTGCAGATCCTTGCGGTTTTGGCCGCTCTCGGCATGCCGCCGGCGGCGATGGCTGCGATGGGCGCGACGCCACCCAGCCCGCCCGGTCCGGCCAGTCCCGATCAAGAGCCATCGCCCGGCATAGACAAAGCACCACCGGAAATCCTGGTGCCCCGGGCGCCGCCGTCCTCCGGTGGTGTCATCGCGCCGCCGCCCGGCATCGACCGCATGCCGGTCATCAAGCCCCGTGTCCCGACGAGCACGCCGGTCATCCCGCCCGCGGGCAGTCCGGGCGGTTCGCCGCAGGTGGTGCCGAAATAAGGTCTGCAGAAAAGGAAGCGGCCCCTTGGCCCCGCCTCAGTTGCGCCCGACAGGGTCTTGCCGGTCGGCGTCCAGCGCGCGAAGCCTGGCCACGTTGCGCAACTGGTCCTTGTAGTCGCGGCTGAAGACATGGCCGCCCTGGCCATCGGCCACGAAATAAAGCGCGTCGGTGTCCGCCGGGTGCAGCACGGCCTGGATCGAGGCGATGCCGGGCGCCGCGATCGGCCCAGGCGGCAGGCCCGCTATTGAGGTAGGTGTTGTAGTCCGACGGCGTCAGGAGATCGGCATGGTCCAGGGGCCGGTCGAGCCTGCCGCGGCCGTCGGAAAGGCCGTAGATCACCGTCGGGTCGGCTTGCAGCTGCATGCCCGACGCGGAGACGGTTGAGATAGACGGCGGCGACCATCGCCCGCTCCGCGGGCTTGGCCGTCTCCCGCTCCACAATGCTGGCGAGCGTGATGGCCTCTGCCGGCGTTGCCAAGGGCAGATCCGGCGCCCGGTTCGGCCCAGGCCTGGCCAAGGGCCAGGGTCAAGCGCCTGTTCCGCGTGTTTCAGCAGCAGGGCGCCGCGGCGTGCCGTAAAGGTAGTCGTAGGTATTGGGCAGGATCGCGCCCTCGGCCGGCGGGGTCGACATGCCCGGTCATCGCCGGGGCCTGATTGATGATCGCCGCGATTTCTTTCGCGGTCAGGCCTTCGGGGATGGTGACGTGGTGCTCGACCTGGCGGCCATGCCGCAGGATGTGGAGCACATCAGCGAGGCTCGCATGGGCCGGGAAGGCGAATTCGCCGGCATGGAGCGCGCCCCCGGCATCCGTCAGCGCCACCGCGATGCGGAAGGCGAGGACGCTGTCGACGATGCCGGCGTGTCGCAATGCCTGCCCGACCAGGTCCGTGGTGCCATGCGGCACGACGAAATCTGTGGGCTGGGAGAGGGGGCCAGGACCCTGCCAGACCTGGTCGACGTAGGTGCGTCCGGCAATGACGATGGTCAGCAGCAGGATGAGTGGCAGCAGCCACCGGGACAGGTGGCGCATGAGCGTTGGGCAGGCACCCTCAGCGTCAGGCCGACCTCGCGGAAGATTACGCTCGCATTGGTGCCGCCGAAGCCGAAGCTGTTCGACAGCGCGACCTTGATCGGCCGCTCCTGGGCAACCTTGGCGACCCGGTCGATCACGCTCGGGCGGCTCGGCTCTTCCAGGTTCAGCGTGGGCGGCGCCACGCTGTCCCGGATGGCCAGGATCGAGAACACCGCCTCGATCGCGCCCGCCGCGCCAAGCAGATGCCCGGTCGCGGATTTGGTCGAGGACATGGCGAGATGCTTGCGCATGCTCGCCGAAGAAACGTTCGACCGCTCGAAAGCTCCAGGTCGTCGCCGAGCGGCGTCGAGGTGCCATGGGCGTTGACGTATTGGATGTCGGAGGGATCGACCCCGCCATTGCGGAGCGCCGCCTTCATGGCGCGGAAAGCGCCGTCATGGCCCTCGGCCGGGGCGGTGATGTGATGCGCATCGCCCGACAGGCCGTAGCCGCCGATCTCGGCATAGATCTTCGCACCGCGCTTCTTCGCATGCTCGTATTCCTCGAGCACCAGAACGCCCGCGCCTTCGCCCATGACGAAGCCGTCGCGGTCCTTGTCCCAGGGGCGGGAGGCGCGGGCAGGTTCGTCATTGAAAGCGGTGGAGAGCGCGCGGGAGGCACAGAAGCCGCCAATGCCGAGCGCGCAGACCGCGGCCTCGGCGCCGCCGGCGACCATCACATCGGCGTCGCCGAGGGCGATGAGGCGGGAGGCATCGCCAATCGCATGCACGCCGGTCGCGCAGGCGGTGACCGCGGAATGGTTGGGACCCTTGAAGCCGTAGCGGATCGAGACGTGGCCCGAGACGAGGTTGATGAGGGCGGAGGGGATGAAGAAGGGCGAGAGACGCCGCACCTTGCCCTCATGCACCTGGACGGAGGCTTCGTAGATCGACTGCAGGCCGCCGATGCCGGAGCCGATCATCACGCCGGTGGCGCAGCGATCGTCTTCGGTCTCGGGAATCCAGCCGGAATCCTCCACCGCCTCGATGGCCGCCACCATCCCGAGCTGGATGAAGCGGTCCATCTTCTTCATGTCCTTGACCGGAATCCATTCGGCGAGATCAAGGCCGCCGTCGGCTTTAGGCCCGGCCGGAACCTCGCCGGCGACCTTCGCCGGCAAGTCGCTGGCATCGAAGGACTGGATGGCGCGAGATGCCGGACTGGCCTTCGATCAGTCGCCGCCACACATGCTGGACACCGATTCCCAGGGGGGAGACGATGCCCATGCCGGTGACGACAACCCGCCGCAACTCGATGGTGCGTAAACCCGTCATGGGAGAGACGCGCCTCAGGCGGCCTTCTGCTTCTCGATATAGTCGATCGCATCCTTGACGGTGCTGATCTTCTCGGCCGCGTCTTCCGGGATCTCGACGCTGAAGGCTTCCTCGAACGCCATGACAAGCTCGACCGTGTCGAGGCTGTCGGCGCCGAGATCGTCGATGAAGGAGGCTTCGGGAGTCACCTTCGACTCCTCGACGCCCAAATGCTCCACCACGATCTTCTTCACCTTGTCGGCGACTTCGCTCATGGGCCTCGATACTCCTGCGTGACGGCTAGTGGTTTTGATCCGATACCGCCCGGGCCGGTCCGGGCCCTGGCGCCTTACTCGCGCCGGCCCGAGGGTTATAGCCCGGATTTCGGCGCGCTTAGCATGGTTTTGTCTGGCCCGCCAACAGCGCGGCAGCCGCGTATCCGGCGATGAGCGAGATTGACGAACCGTTACGGGATGTCCGTCCCGCAGTTCAAGACGCCAGGATGCGGACTCAGATGCATGGCCATTCCGCCATTGACGTGAAGTGTGGCGCCCGTGACCCAGGCGGCCTCTTCCGACGACAAGATAGACGGCGGCGGCGGCGATATCCTCAGGCCTGCCCATGCGGCCGAGCGGAATGGCGCCCGAGCAGCTTCGATCTTCTGGTCGTCGTTCAGGACGTCGGTCATGGCGGTCTGCACGAAGCCCGGCGCGATGACGTTGACGGTGACGCCGCGGCTGCCGACTTCCTGCGCCAGCGATTTCGTCATGCCGATGATGCCGGCCTTGGCCGCCGCATAATTGGCCTGGCCGGCATTGCCGGTGACGCCGACGATGCTCGCGATATTGATGATGCGTCCGGCGCGGCGCTTCAGCATGCCGCGCAGCGCCGCCCGGATGAGGCGGAAGGGCGCGGAAAGATCAACATCGAGCACGCTCTGCCAATCGGCGTCCTGCATGCGCAGCGCCAGCATGTCCCGCGTGAAGCCGGCATTGTTGACGAGGATGGAGAGCGGGCCCAGCGCCGCTTCGGTCGCGGCAATCAGGCCATCGGCGGCACCGGCCTCGCGCAGATCGGCCGGGCAGACGGCGACGCGGGCGCCAAGCTCGGCGGCCAGCGCCTCCAGCGCCTCGCGTCGCGTGCCGGAGAGTGCAATGGCGCCGCCCTGGGCATGGATGCGCGCGGGCGATGGCGCCACCGATGCCGCCCGAGGCGCCGGTCACGAGGGCGATCTTGCCGCTCAGATCAAACACGGATTTTCCTTCGTTGATGATTCTGGGTGTCGAGGTCGGGCTGTCAGAGCGACTTCAGGAAGGCTTCGATTTCGGCCGGGGTGCCGATGGAGGTCGTGGTCGCGTCGGGCAGGATGCGGCGGACGAGGCCGGCAAGAACCTTGCCGGCGCCGAGCTCGACGAAGCTGGGTGACGCCCATCGCGGCCATGGCGAGCATGCTGTCCCGCCAGCGCACCATGCCGGTCACCTGTTCCACGAGCAAGCGTGCGGATTTCGTTCAGGGTCGGTCGCCTTGGCGGCCGAAATATTGGAAATCAGCGGCACGATCGGCGCCTTGAGCTGGGCGCAGCGGCGAGCGCCTCCGCCATGGCGTCCGCGGCCGGCGCCATCAGCGCGCAGTGGAACGGGGCCGAGACCGGCAGCAGCATGGCGCGCCTGATGCCCCGCGCCTTGGAAATTTCGACAGCACGCTCGACGGCCGCCTTGTGGCCCGAAATCACGACCTGGCCGCCGCCATTGTCGTTGGCGGGCTGCACGACCTGCTTCGTCTCGTGTCTCGGGGTCGATCACCGCCTCGGCGCAGATCGCCTGCGCCTGGTCGAGATCGGTGCCGAGCAGGGCGGCCATCGCACCTTCGCCCGGCGGCACGGCGCGCTGCATGGCGCTGCCGCGAAGTCGGAGCAGCTGAGCGGTGTCCGCTATGGAGAGGCCGCCAGCCGCGGCGAGCGCGCTGTATTCGCCGAGCGAATGGCCCGCCACGAGGGCTGCGGTCTGGGGCAGGAGGCACGCCGCCATCGCGCTCGATGACCCGGAGCACGGCCAGAGACATGGCCATGAGCGCGGGCTGGGCATTCTCGGTCAGCGTCAGCTCCTCGGCCGGCCCATCGAACATGAGCTTCGAGAGGCGCTGCTTGAGGGTCTCGTCGACCTCGTCCAGCACATCGCGGGCGGTGCTGAAGGCGGCGGCCAGATCCTGAGCCCATGCCGACAAACTGGCTTCCCTGCCCGGGGAAGATGAAGGCGCGAACGACCATTGACTGTCCTTGAGGAAACGGCCTGTGGGCCGGCGGAGATCAGCTTACGCCAGGATGATCGGCCTGCGATGGCGCTGCAATGCGGCGCGGGGTTAGCCCGGGCGCGTTACCTCGAGTCAATCTTCGTGAACAGGGGACGGCGTCAAGTGCGCTCGTTACGGCTCCGGGGGCCGCGTCACCCTTTCCATCCGCCGAGTGCGCAGATATGCGCCCAATGTTCGGCGCTGACGGGTGCCACCGAAAGCCGCGAGAGGCGGACGAGTGCCAGATCCGTCCAGCGCCGGGTCGGACTTGATCGCGGCGAGCGTCACCGGCTTGCGGCAACGGGCTGACAGCCTCCATGTCGACGGCCGACCCAGTCGCCGGATTCCGCCGTGGGGTCGGGATAGGCTTCCCGCGCAACGCGAACGACGCCAACGATCTCACTGCCGATATTGGAGTGATAGAAGAAGGCGAGATCGCCCTTCTTCATGGCCTTGAGGTTATTCCGCGCCTGGTGGCTGCGCACCCCGGTCCAGGGTTCGACTTTGGTTCGCGACCTGCTGGTCCCAGCTGAAGGCATCCGGTTCGCTTTTGACAAGCCAATAGGCGGTCATGGCTGTCTGCGTCAACCCAGCCGCGCGCCGTCCTTATAGACGAGCCGGTAAGGGCGATGGTCACGCTCTGGAACAGCCCGGCCTGGGCATAGGGGTCTCCGCCGCGAAAGCCTCCGCCGCCGCCTGGTCCTCGGCCTCGATCACGATCAGGCTGCCAACGGGCTGACCCTCTGCGTTCAGCAGGGCGCCGCCCGAGCAGGATGCGGCTGGTGAAGCCGTCGAGATAGCCGAGATGGGCTTTCGCGCGTGGCGGCGCGCAGGGCGGCGCTGTCCGGCCTGTCGAGGTTTGAGATCGCGAAAAGCATGAGGCTGCGACTCCTGTCTTCTGGAAATATGCGATTAGTGTAGACGAGGCGTCAGGGCCTTCAAACCGGCCTCGGCCTTCGGTATGGAGATGACGTGGACGCATTCAGGACATCCGCTGCGCAACCCCGCCGCGCGCCTGGCTCGCAAATCTGCATCGTTTTGCCAATCCGGGGCAGTTCCTGCGGCTGTCCGGACGGATCTTGCCGTGGCTGCACGGCGGCGGCGGTGCTGGTACCGTAGCCGGCCTGATCTGGGGGCTGTTCTTCTCGCCCGCCGACTGGCAGCAGGGCGATGCCGTGCGGATCATGTATGTGCATGTGCCTGGCGCCTGGCTCGCCTCCATGGGCTATGCGGGCCTCGCGGATCTGCGGGCTGCTCTCGATCGTCTGGCGCCATCCGCTGGCCGATCTCGCGGCCATGGAGATCGGGCCGGTCGGCGCCGTCTTCACCGCCGTCTGCCTCCTCACCGGCAGCCTCTGGGGCAAGCCCATGTGGGGCGCATGGTGGGTCTGGGATGCGCGGCTGACCTCCGTGCTGGTGCTGTTTTTCCTCTATCTCGGCCAGATCGCGCTCATCCGCGCCTTCGACAACCAGGAGCGCGGCTTCCGCGCGGCGGCGATCCTGGCGCTCGTCGGCGCGGTCAACCTGCCGATCATCAAATTCAGCGTCGACTGGTGGAACACGCTGCACCAGCCGGACACGCATCCATCTCTTCGGCCAGACGACGATGCCGGCGCGCGATGCTGGACCCGCTGCTGGTCTCGGCCCTCGGCTTCACGCTGCTGTTCGCGGCGATCGTGCTGGCCCGGCTGCGGGCGGCGGTGATGGAGACGGCGCATCCGCAGCCTGCTTGACGGCGCGGGCGCGGCAGGCGGATGCGAGCCTGGCTTCATGACCAATGCCCCTTCATCGCCGGCGCCTACGCTGTCGCCGTCCTGGCACCATGCTCGGGCTCTGCCTTGGGCGCCTGGCTGCGGCACGCGGCGGCGCGTCGGCGGCTCGCGGCGCTCGAGGCGGCCAATCGCCCGCGCGCGGGCGGCGGTGCCGACGCATGATGACGCGCAAGCGGCGCCGGCTTTGGCTGGTCGGGGCCTGCCTGCTTGGCTTTGGCAGCGCGACGGCGCTGACGCTCTCGGCTTTCTCCGGCGATATCGTCTATCTTCATGCTGCCGGGCGGCGGTGCTGAGCCCAGCATCCGGCGCCGGGCCGTGTCTTCCGTCTCGGCGGCATGGTGGCCGAGGGCACGCTCCATGACTGCGACGGTCGACGGCGCAGCCCGGCGCGCGTTTCGGCGTCACCGACGGTCACGGCCATGTCGTGCCGGCGGAATATCGTCGGCGTGCTGCCGGACCTGTTCCGTGAGGGGCAGGGTGTCGTCGCCATCGGGGCGATGACGCCGGACGGGGATTTCCAGGCGACGCGAAGTGCTGGCCAAGCACAGCGCGAGCTACATGCCGCCCGAGGTCGAGGCGGCGCTGAAGAAGGCGGGCATGTGGGACCCCGCGACCGGCCAGCCGCCGCCCGCCGCCGCCTTCAACGGCAATATCGGGCAATGGCGGCCTGGCAAGTGCCAGGCCGAAGCCGCGGGCGGCTAAGAGGGCGGCTAGCCGATGATTCCCGAACTTGGCCATTTCGCGCTTGCTTTGGCCTGCGGTCATCGCCGCGGCGCAGGCGGTGCTCTCGATCTGGGGCGCGCATCGCGGCGACGCGCGGCTGATCGCGGCCGCCCCGCACTCGCCTTGTCCCAGTGCGCTCGCCGTCGCTCTGCGCCTTCCTCGCCCTGGTCTGGTCGGCGAATCGTCTCCGACTTCTCGGTCATGAACGTCGCCGAATATTCCAGCGCGCTGCACACCGCTGCTCTACAAGATCACCGGCACCTGGGGAAACCATGAGGGCTCGATTCTGCTCTGGTGCCTCGTCCTCGCACTCTGCGGCGCCGCCATTGCCGTGCTTCGGACGCGACCTGCCGTCTGCCTTGCGGGCGCGGGTGATCGGCGTGCTCGGCGCCGTCACCTGCGGCTTCCTGCTGTTCACGCTGACCGCTCCGATCCGCTTCAACCGCATCTGGCCGCCGCCGGGGGACGGGCAGGGCGTCAATCCGCTGCTGCAGGATCCTGGCCTCGCCTTCCATCCGCCCATTCTCTACTGCGGCTATGTCGGCTTCTCGGTCGCCTTCGCCTTCGCCGTGGCCTCCCTGCTGGAAGGCCGGGTCGATGCCGCCTGGGGCCGCTGGGTGCGGCCCTGGACGCTCGCCGCCTGGTGCTTGCTCACGGGCGGCATCGCGCTCGGCTCCTGGTGGAGCTATTACGAGCTTGGCTGGGGCGGCTACTGGTTCTGGGACCCGGTCGAGAACGCGTCTCTGCTGCCCTGGCTGACGGGCACGGCGCTGCTCCACTCCGCGATCGTGGTCGAGAAGCGCGAGGCGCTGAAGATCTGGTCCGTGCTGCTGGCCATCGCGACATTTTCGTTCAGCCTCTCGCGGGCACCTTCATGGTGCGGTCCGGGCCTGCTCAACTCCGTCCATGCCTTCGCCAATGACCCGAGCCGCGGCGTCTTCATCCTCGTCCTGCTCGGGCTCGTCATCGGCGGCTCGCTCGCGCTCTTTGCCTGGCGGGCGCCGGTGCTGCAGCCGGCCGGCCTCTTCGCACCGCTCTCGCGCGAAGGCGCGATCGTGCTCAACAACATTCTTCTCTGCTCGATCATGGCGGTCGTGCTGGTCGGCACGATGTATCCGCCCTTCGTGCAGCTGCTGTTCGGCCAGCAGATCAGCGTCGGGCCGCCCTTCTTCATCAGCACCGCGGTGCCGCTCGCCGCGCCGCTGATGGCGGCGATGGGCCTTGGCCCCGTGCTCTCCTGGAAGCGGGCCGCCCTCGCGCCCGCCTTGATGCGGCTGTGGTGGGCCGCCCTCGCCAGCCTCGTCGTCGTGCTCCTGGGCCTTTACGGCCGCCTCGGCTGGGCGGCGCTGGGTTTCGGCTGCGCGCTCTGGATGGTGCTCTCGGCTGTGGCCGATCTCGTCGAGCGGGCGCAGCTCTTCCGCGCGTCCCCGGCCGCGTCAGCTGGGCGCGGCTCTGCGGCTCTGCCCCGCGCGACCTATGGCGCCGCGGTCGGCCATGCCGGCCTCGGTGTCGCCGTCGCCGGCATGGTCGGCATGACGCTCGCGAGCCATGGCATCGTGCTTCTGCGCCCGGGCCAGAGCGACCTCTCGGCGGCTATGACTGGACGGCTCGCTCTCGCTGAGTGATCGGCGCGGGCCGCAACTACACCGCCCGGATCGCAACGCTCGCCGTGACGGAGGCCGCGCAGCGGCCGGCTGGTGGCGACCATGCACCCCGCCCGCCGCAGCTTCCCGCTGCAGCAGCAGACGACGACCGATGTTTCCATCAAGACCAATGGTTTGCGCGACCTTTATGTGGCGATGGGAGATGAGCGCGACGGCGGCGTCGTGCTTCGCCTCCATGTCAATCCCCTGGCGCCCTGGATCTGGTTCGGCGCGCTCATCATGGCGGCGGGCGGCGCCCTGTCGCTCTCGGACCGGCGGCAGCGAATCGGCGCCCCGCTGCGGCTTCTGCGAAAAGCGCGCGCGCAGAGGGAGGCGATGGTGGAATGAGCGATCAGGTTCCCCAACCGGCGGCGCGACCGTCGGTGATCGGCCGCCGGCTGTTGCTCGCCACGCCTTTGGCCGTGCTCGCTGCGGCGGGTGCGGGCTGGGCGCTGATGCTGAACCGCATGGCGCATGGCCGACTTCGATCCGCACAGCCTGCCAAGCCAGCTCATCGGTCAAGAAGGTGCCGGACTTCACCTTGCCGGGGCTCGATGGCGGCCCCGGCATCAGCAGCGCGGCCCTGCAGGCGCCCGGGCGGCCGATGCTGGTGAACTTCTTCGCCTCCTGGTGCGTGCCCTGCCTGGAGGAGGCGGGCGTGCTGGCCGCGATTGCCGGCACCGGCCTGCCGATCTGGGGCATCACCTACAAGGACAATGTCGACGATACCCGGCGTTTTCTGGTGCAAAACGGGAATCCCTACAGCCGCGTCGCCGTGGACCTTCCCGGCCGCGTCGCCATCGACTGGGGCGTCTATGGCGTGCCGGAAACCTATTTCATCGACGCCGGCGGCATCGTGCGCTGGCGCTATGCCGGGCCGTTGACCCCCGCCGTGGTGTCGCGCGACCTCGCCCCTCTGATGCAGGGGGCAGGGTCATGAGGCGCCTCGCCCTCGGCGCCTGTGCCGCGAATTCTCCTCTCGACCGGTCCGGCGCTTGCCGTCAGTGACCCGAGCGAACTCCTGCCCAACACAGCGCAGGAAGCGCGGGCCGAGGCGATCGGCAGCCGATTGCGCTGCCTCGTCTGCCAGAACGAGAGCATCGAGGCGAGCGACGCCGACCTTGCGCGCGATCTGCGCGCCATCATCCGCCAGAAGGTGGCGGGCGGGGAGAGCGACCGGCAGATCGTCGACCTTCATGGTCCACCGCTACGGGACCTTCATCCTGCTCACGCCACCCTTCGAACCCTTGACCTTGCTGCTCTGGGGCAGCCCGGTGCTGGCACTCGCGGCGGGCGCCGGCGTGGTCCTGCTGGCCTTGCGCCAGCGGCGCCTAGCCGCATCCTCGGCACCCGCCCCGCTGACAGAGGCGGAGCGCGCCCGTCTCGACGATCTGCTGCGATCATGATCTGGCTCGGTTTCGCCCTTCTGTCGCTTATCGTTATGTCGCCTCTGATCTGGGCGCAGCGGGGGCTTGCCTTCCGCAGCCGGAGACAGGCAGCGCTCGCCTTCTATCGCGCGCAGCTGGACGAGGTGGCGGAGGAGGGCAAGCGTGGGCGCCTCGGCGCGCGGGAGCTTGGCGAAGCGCGGCTTGAGATCGAGCGGCGTCTTCTTGCCGCCGGCAGCCTCGCCGAAGATCAGGCGGCTTCGCCTTATCGCTTCAGCTGGCGCATCGCCGCGCTCGTTGTGGTCCTCCCCGTTCTCGCCTTGGTCCTGTATCTGCCGCAGGGGCAGCCGCTGCTGCCGGCGGCGCCGCTGGCGCCCCGCGTCGCCGCAGCCGCGGCGCGGTTGCAGCAGGACCAGTCCATGCTCGCCATGCTCCGCGCCAAGATCGCGACATTGCCGCCACGAAGCGACCAGGCCCGCCAGGGCTATATCCTCCTCGGCAAGCTCGATGCCGATCTCGGCGATGCGGCGGGCGCGGCCGCCGCCTGGAGCCAGGCTTTGGCGATCCGCTACGACCCGCAGCTCGCCAAGCTGCGGGATATGGCGGTCGCGGTCTCGAAGCAGCCCGCGGCGCCCGCCGGCTTGTCTTCGGACTGAAGCGGCTCAGGGGGCATTCATGGGAGCCCGTGCGCGGCGCCCCTTGCCAGCGGCGCTGGCCGGTCTAAGTGCTAGGGCATGACCCAGCCCGATCCGAAGCCCGTGCCTCAGGACAATCCACCCCAGCCGCAGGACACTCCGCCCGTGGATCCTAAATCCATGCCGAAAGAGATCGGCGGCCCCGCAGGGCCGGAGCCGACGCGTTTCGGGGATTGGGAAAAGAACGGACGCTGCAGCGATTTCTGAGCGGCGACGCTGCCTCAGCCGGCGGCTGTCGCCTTTCCGGCGTCCTCGGCTTCCCGCAGCCAGATCGGGTTTTTCAGCCGCTGGATGAACTGGGCGTGCCGTTCCTCCTCCGCCGCACTCACCATGACCGGCCGCAGCATCCGCTCGCTCCGCGCTTCATACTGCGCGACGGTGCTTGTGGATTCGTCCACGGCGAGTGAAAGGCCCCTCTGCCGGCCGCCCGTCAGCTCGATGTAGACTTCGGCGAGCAGCCGGCAGTCGAGCAGCGCATTGTGCGAGCCGCGTTCCGAGAGGTCGATGCCGAAGCGGCGGCACAGCGCGTCCAGGCTGTTCGGCATGCCGGGAAAGCGCGCCTTGGCGAGGTCCAGGGTATCGACCATGCGCTGGGGTGCCAGGGCAGGCAGGCCGCACCGCGCGAATTCGGCATTGAGGAAGCGGAAGTCGAAGGGCGCGTTATGGGCGACGAGCATGTCGTCAGGCCCGAGGAAGGCGATCAGCTCGTCCGCAATCGCCCGGAAGAGAGGCTTGTCCCGCAGATGCTCGATGGTGAAGCCGTGGACGCGGGTCGCATCCTCCGGAATGTCGCGCTCGGGATTGATCAGGCAATGGAATTGCCGCCCGGTGGGCAATTCGTTGATGAGCTCAAGCGCCGCGACCTCGATGACGCGATGGCCGTCGCGCGGCTCCAGTCCCGTGGTTTCGGTATCGAACAGAACGGAACGGGTCATCCGCCTGAGCTCCTGAATGAGGCGCGCGATCCGGGCCTGGGCGTGGCGGCGGGACAGGCCGGTGCGGACAAGCACATCCGCGCGCCGGCGCTTTTCCGAATCGGGCATCTGGCGCGCAATGATGGCCTCGATTTCGGCCTCCGTCATGCGGCCGCGATTGCGGAGGCGCGCTCTCTGATTCGCCTTCGAGGTCGAGACCACGAGCACGACATCGACATCGGGGTTGGG
The DNA here is from genome assembly GCA_963834475.1 of uncultured Alphaproteobacteria bacterium. Classification (GTDB taxonomy): domain Bacteria; phylum Pseudomonadota; class Alphaproteobacteria; order Acetobacterales; family Acetobacteraceae; genus Acidisoma. The sequence goes on from CAWIBZ010000008.1 coordinate 255,028, forward strand.
CGCCGTTTCCAGCAGCAGCGGGATATCAAGCACGGCAATCCGCACCCCCTGGCGCCGGCAGCGCGCCAGGAAAGCTCCGGCGCGCCGCCCGGACGCGGGGGTGGATGATGCGTTCCAGCACCGGCCATCCGGCAGGGTTTCCCATGAGCGCCGCCCGCAGCAGCCGGCGGTCGACGCGCGCCGTCCGCGCACCGTGCCGGGAAAGGCCTCCGCGATCGCGGCAACCGCCGCGCCGCCGCGATCCTGCAGGCGATGCACCTCGGCATCGGCATCGAAGAGCGGGATATGCGGCTCGGCGGAACAGGCGGGCGGCGGTCGATTTGCCCATGCCGATGCCGCCTGTGAGGCCAATGACCTTCAAGACCTGCGAATTTCCTTGCGGCAATTCTATCGGCGGCGTCAGCAAATCGGCGGCGACGAAGTCGATGCAGCGCGTCATCGACGACCGGCGTGACACCGAACCACTCCATGAAGCCGGGAACGGCCTGATGGAGAAGCATGCCGAGGCCGGGGGCGGTCTTCAAGCCGCGCGCGACCGCCGCCGCGATAAGCGGCGTTTCCAGAGGCGCATAGACGATGTCGGAAACCGCGGCCGTACCTGGCGGCACGGCCGAGGTCGAGTGTCAGCGGGTCATGCCCGGCCATGCCGAGCGAGGTCGTATTGACGATGAGCGCATGGTCGGCGAGTGCGTCCTCCCGCCGGTCCCAGGCAATGGTGCGGCAGCCGGGAACCGCGCGCGGCGAGGTCCTCCGCCCGCGCGGCGGTACGGTTGCTGAGCGTCACGGCAACGCCAAGGCCGCGCAGGGAGGCTGCAATGGCGCGTGCGGCACCGCCCGCGCCGAGCAGGAGAGCCGGGCCGGCGGCCGGATCAATGCCATGCTGCCGCAGATTCGCGAGGAAACCGATGCCGTCGGTATTGCGGCCGGTGATGCGCCCGTCCGTGAAGACGAGCGTATTCACGGCGCCCGCCGCATGGGCGAAGGGGTCGACCGCGTCACAGACGGCGAAAGCCGCTTCCTTATGCGGAATGGTCACATTGGCGCCGGCAAACCCCGCGGCGGCCAGTCCCCGCACCGCCACGGCAAAATCCTCCGGCCGCACCGGCAACGGCACATAGGCGCCATCGATGCCGTAGCGGTCGAGCCAGAAGCCGTGCAGGCGGGGGGAGCGGGAATGCGCGACCGGCCAGCCGATGACGCCGGCCAGCCGCGCTTTTCCGGACAGGATCGTCACGAAAACCGATCCGGCAGATCAGGCGTTGCCCGCCACGGCGCCGGCGGCGGCGGCGGCCTGGGAGCGGCGATGATGCCAGAGCGAGAGGAAGTCGATCGGGCCGAGCAGAACCGGCGGGAAGCCGCCATCGCGCGTGACATCGGCCAGGATGTTGCGCGCGAAGGGGAAGAGCAGGCGGGGACCTTCGACCATGAGCACGGGTTCGATCTGGTTCTCGGGGATGCCGTTCAGCGTGAAGATGCCGGCATAGGAGAGTTCGGCGAGGAAAACGACCGAGCCGGCGTCGCCGCCATTGGGCGCTGCCGCGTCGACCGGCTTCGTCGCCTCGACGCGGGAGACGAGCGTGACCTCGAAGACCAGCTGGTCTTCCGCCAGGCGGCGGACCTGGACGTCGAGATTAACAGCCACCTGCGGCGCGGTGCGGAGCGTGGAATAGATCTGCGGTGCGCCGGGCACCTCGAAGGAGAGGTCTTTCACATACTGCGCGTTGACCACCAGCGGTGCGGCAACGGCCTGGGGGGCGGCTGCGTCGGGGGCTTGGACTTGTTGGGACATGGTTTTCTCTCTTGGTCTGCGATGCGTTGCCCTAGCATCGGGGGCAGCATCGCGCCAGAGCAGCGGCGCGATGGCGCGGTTAACTGCGATCCGTGGCAGCGGCGAAGGCGCCGTCGGGCTCGGTCACGACCCATTCGCAGTTCGTGACGGCGCGGCCGGTCATGGCCAGGATGAACCCCCAATGGCTGACGACGAGCGTTTCGGCATGGTCGGGCCGGGCGGCCATTTCCACGTGAAACTGTGCCGCGCGCGCGAGAATCGCGCGCTCGCTTTCGGTCTCGGCCGGCCACCAGATATCCGGCAGATGGCCGAAATCATGGTGCGGCCAGCGGCGCGCAGACTCGCGCACCGGGCTGCCGACGTCGCAGGGAAGGCGTAGCGCTCCCGCACCAGGGGCGAGATCGTCACGGGCAGGCTGAACTGCCGGGCGAAGGGCGCGGCGGTTTGCATGCGCGCGCGTATAGGGCGAGGCGATGATGCGCGTGACGCGCACGCCGGCCAGCGTCCGGGCCGCCTCCTCCGCCTGGGCTGGCCGAGCGGGGTGAGCGGCGGATCCTCGATTCCGGGATCGACGACCGGTCGCGGAGAAAACTGGAGGTTGAATTCGCTTTGGCCATGGCGGATCAGAATCATGCTAGCCTTATAAACGTCTCTGTGGTCCGGAGCAGTACGGGTGTCGTGGAAGAGTAAGGCCGGGTGTGCGCCCGCTCATGTTGCGGAGCGGCGGGCAGCGCCTTATGTCTCGGATAATGGCAGGGGTGGGGCGTGTCGGCCTCGTCGCCAGGAATGGGGTTTCATGAATTTTTCCGGCGGGTTTCCGGTCGATCTCGTTCTGTTCGGTTTGGTCGCGGCCTTTCTCGTCCTGCGGCTGCGGAGCATTCTTGGCCGCCGCACCGGTTTCGAGGGACGGCCGCGCCCGGCGCAGCCCATCGGACCGCGCGGCGCGCCTTTCAGGGGCGCGCGACGGCAAAGACCGCCGATGATCGAAGGGCGGGCCGAACCCGTGCCGCCGCGTCCCGTGCGGCCATTGCCCGAGCCGACTCCTCGGCGCTCGGCGAGCAGCTTCGTCGCCTGCGCGCGGTCGAAGTCGGCTTCGATCCGGCGCGCTTCCTGGAGGCGGCGGAGAATACCTTCCGCACGATCGTCACCGCTTTCGCCGTCCGGCGACCGCGTGACCCTGCGCTCCCTGCTCACGGACGAGACCTATCGCGCCTTCGAAACGGCGATCGCCGCGCGCGAAGCGGCCGGCGAGACGCAGCGCACCGAAATCAAGGACATCACGACGGCCGCAATCGTCGGTCGGTCGAACTGACCGGCACGGTCGCCGACATCACGGTGCGCTTCGTCTCCGACCAGATCAACTGACCATGGCAGGGACGGTCAGCCGGTCTCCGGGGCGGATGCGCATGACGGAGATGATCGATCTCTGGAGTTTCGAGCGCGATCTCTCGATGCGCGACCAGACCTGGCGCCTGGCCGCCGCCCGCAGCGCTTGAGGGGTCTGGCTGCGGACGGATGGACGCGATGCCGGGCTGCATTCGCCGGAATTTCGCTCGCCGCACTTGGTCGGCCTGCGCCCTGCCTCAGGCGGCACGCCGGGCGGCCGGCCGCCCTGCAGCCGGTCGCGTTCAGCCAGATGCCGGGCTGGGCCCAGGCGAAGCACCGGCCGAGGCGCTCGCCGCCTTCGTCGTGAGCTGCCACCGCATCCAGTACTTCCCGCCCGATCAGTCGCTTGGCGGCGCGGGCGAGACGGCGACGCTTGGCGGCAAGGCCGGGCCTGTGGGGCCGGCCTGTGCCGCCGCCAAGGACGTTCCGCCTGCCGATGACGCTGCCGCGCGCCGACTTTCTTCGAAACCTATTTCCAACCCTATCGCATCACGCAGGGCGGCAGCGCGGACAGCCCTGGTCACCGGCTATTACGAGCCTGAGGTTCAGGGCTCGGCCACGCGCGAGGGGCCGTATCCAGACGCCGCTGCTCGGTCTGCCGCCTGATCTTCGTGACCATCGACCTCGGCGCCTTCGACCCGAGAGCCGGACCGGGAAGACCGCCGTCGGCCGGCTCGAAGGCCACCGGGTCGTGCCCTATTACGACCGCTTCCAGATCGAGAACGGCGCGCTCGACCCGGACAGCCTCGCGGTCGCCTGGGTGGCCGACCCGGTCGATGCCTTCTTTCTGCAGATCGAGGGTTCGGGCCGGATCGACCTGCCGGACGGCAGCATGATGCGCGTGACCTATGCCGGCAAGAACGGCAGGCCCTATGTGCCGATCGGGCGCATGATGGTGCAGCAGAAGCTGCTGACCGCCAATGACGTGACGGAGCAGAGCATCCGCGCCTGGCTGGAGGCCCATCCCGACCGGGCGCAGCGCCATCATGGACGCCAACCCGTCTTACGTCTTCTTCCGCACCGCGCCGCAGCTGTCCGATGCGGCGGGGCCGCCCGGCGCGCTCGGGGTCAGCCTGACACCGGGCCGCTCGATCGCGGTCGACAAGCGCTTTGTGCCGCTCGGCGCGCCGGTCTGGCTGGTGCACGACCGACCCGTGACCCATGCGCCGCTGCAGCGCATGACGGTGGCGCAGGATCTGGGCTCGGCGATCACCGGGCCGCTGCGCGCCGATCTCTTCTTCGGCTCCGGCAGCACGGCCGCCGTCGGCGCCGGGGCGATGGATGATTCTGGCCAGCTCTACGTGCTGCTGCCGCGCCCGGTGCCCCTCCGAGCCGCTGCGCGCCCTCCTCCTGAGGGTCCTTGGCGGCGCTCGGTCCGGCGGGCTCGTCGAGGCTCGGCAATCTGCGGTGGGCGCGGCGCGGGCCGGCACGAAGGCGCTCTCAGTCTCGACGCCGGCGCGGATCCGGATGCGCAGCAGGGTGAAGCCGGAGAGCAGCAGCAGCATGACGCGCGAGGAAGACAAACAGCGCATTCGACCCCGGCATGGGCCATGACGACGCCGGCCAGCAGCGGCCCGACGCTGGACCCGACCGCCCAGGCGAACAGGAGGCCGCCGCTGGCGGCGACGTAATCCGAGCGCGCGCACGCGGTCATTGGTCTGGCCGGCGCCGAGGCCATAGAGCGGCGCGGTGACACCGGCGAGCACGCAGCCGAGCACGATCAGCACCCAGAAGGGCGATGCCGCCGAGAAGGGTGAAGAACAGGATCGAGACGAGGACCGCGAGGCCGAGGGCCGCGACCGTGATCGGCCGGCGCCCGAAGCGATCCGCCGCCATGCCGACCGGATATTGCACCAGCGAGCGCGGCCACGAGGAGCGCCGAGAGGAAGGTCGGGATCTGGTGCGGGTTGTGCGCCGTGCGTCTCCAGATAGACCGGCGCCAGGGTATAGAAGGAGCTGTTCACGAAGCCCGAGGCGATGACGCAGGTCGTGCCCATGGGCGAGATGTTGAACAGCCGCACGAGGCTGAAGCGCTTGCCGCTCGCCGAGCGGCTGGGTTGGACACAGGGGTCAGCGCCATCGGCAGCAGCGCGGTTGCAAAGGCGACGCCCACCATGACGAGCGAACGGTCCGCGTCTTGAGGCAGGCCATAGGCGAGCGGGCCGAGGGCCGCGCCGCCCCAGGAGACCAGCAGATAGGCGCCGAAGGTGCGGCCGCGGCTGGCATTGTCGGTCTTGTCGTTCAGCCAGCTCTCGGCGACCAGGAACATGCCCGCAGAGCTGCCAGCCCATGATGAGGCGGAGCGCCGCCCAGATCAAGGGATCCTGGGTGAGCGTCATGAGCAGCGCGCAATCGGCGGAGAGCGCAAGGAAGACCCCGAAGGCGCGGATATGGCCGACGGCCCGCACCAGCCGGGCGCAGGTCAGCGTGCCGATGAGGAAGCCGACGAAATAGCCGGAGCCGACAAGACCGATGGCATTCGGCGCCCAGGCCATGGGCGGCGAGATCAGAGCGGGATGAGCGTTGTCATCATCCCGAGCGCGACTTCGGCGATCAGGACACCGAGCAGGACAGGCACGATGGAGGCGAAGCGTGCGGACACGGCGGCTCCTGCGGCGGCAAGGGATGGCGAAGGCTAAAAGCACCTCGATCGTGTCGGGCTTGCGGCAGAAATTTCCATGACGACGTTGCATTTTGGCAAGGGCGCTATGTGGCGGGCGAGGGTTGCGGCAAGGCGGCCAGCGGTTGGGGCGATCCTGTCATCGCCGAGCATGCCAATCACGTGATGACGGGCTTTGATCCAGATCATGTCCGGGCGTCAGGTTATGTGCGAATTTGCAACGATAATTGCCATCTTCGCTTGATCTGTTTCGCAAATCGAGGGCAGCGCCTGTGGGGCCGGCCATGCCGGCAGCAGGCCTTGGCCCGGAGCAAAACTGAGGTCCAAGATGAGAACGATGAGCAAATTCACCGGAGCGCATGCGCCGTCCTTGTCGAGCGGCGGCGTGATGGAGCGCCATGACATCGGTCATTGGCGCGATCAGGCTTTTGGCGTTCTTCGGATTGTCTTTGGTCTGGTCTGGGCCATCGACGCACAGTTCAAATGGCAGCCTGCCTTCCAGTCAGGCTTTGTCAGCTACGTGACGGGCGCGCTCGACGGGCAGCCGCCCTTGGTCAAAAGCTGGATCCGCTTCTGGGTCAATGTCATCAGCGTCAACCCGCATGTCTTCGGCATTATCGTGGCGCTGAGCGAAACGGCGCTCGCGATCGCGCTGATCCTGGGCCTGTTCAGCAATCTGGCGACAGTGGGAGGTGTTCTTCTGACCCTCGTCATCTGGTCGACGGCTGAAGGCTTTGGCGGCCCGTACAAGGCGGGTTCAACCGATATCGGGACAGCGATCATCTACGCCTTCGTCTTCATCGCGCTCTACCTGGCCCAGGCGGGGCTGACCTTCGGTCTCGACCGCTACCTGACCCCGTTGCTCGGCCGCTGGGGCTGGATCGCCTCAGGCCCGATCGAGGAGTAAAGGGCGGGGGGCCTGACGATCGGGGTCCGTGGCCTTTGCTTACCGGAAATCGCGCGTGGGTACGCGCAGGCCGCGCTCACGCCGGGGGCTGTCCTGGTGCGGCTGCTCCGCGCTCAGGCTGTCGAGCAGCGCGGAGAGATTCTCGACCCGCTCGGCGACGACATGGATGACCTCGCCCTCCTTCTGCAGGCGGCCACGAACGCCGAGCAGGCGGGCGGCCAGGATGACCGGGCGATTGGCCTCGAAAAGATCCGGCCAGACCACGAGATTGGCGAAGCCCGTCTCATCCTCGATCGTGACGAAGGTCACGCCCCTGGCCGAGCCCGGGCGCTGCCGGACGAGCACGAGGCCGGAGAGCGTGACGCGGCGGCCGTCGCGCACCTGCCGCAAGGCGCTGCAAGGCCGGATATCCGCGGCGCCGCGAGTTCCTCCCGCAGGAAGGAGACAGGATGGGCGCGCAAGGAAAGGCCCGTGCTGCGGTAGTCTTCCACGACCTCGCGCGGCGCTGTCATGGGGGCGAGCGTCACCCCCGGCTCGTGCCCCCCCGGCGGCACGCGCGGCGAAAAGGGGCAGCGCGCCATCGGCGAGGCCGCGGATGGCCCAGAGCGCCTGCCGGCGGTCGAGCCCGAAATCCTGGAACGCATCGGCCGCGGCGAGATGTTCCAGCGCGGCCCGGCTGAGGACAGTGCGGTCGGCGAGGTCTTCGAGAGAGGCAAAGGGGGCCGCTTCCCGCACTGCGATGAGCCGCGCCGCGTCGGCATTGGCCGAGCCCCCTCGCCATGCACAGACCGAGGCGGAGCGCATGGCGCCCTGCGCCTGCCTGTTCCAGGGTGCAGTCCCAGCGGGAATGGCGGGCCGAGACGGCGCGGACCTCCACCCCGTGCGCCCGCGCATCCTCCACGATCTGCGCCGGCGCATAGAAGCCCATCGGCTGGCTGTTGAGCAGCGCGCAGGCAAAGACATCGGGGTGATGACACTTCATCCAGGCACTCGCATAGGCGATGAGGGCAAAGCTCGCCGCATGGCTTTCCGGAAAGCCGTAGGAGCCGAAGCCCTCGATCTGGCGGAAGGTGTTTTCGTGCGAAATCCTCGCGGATAGCCGCGCTCCGCCATGCCCTGCATCAGCTTGTCCCGGAATTTCGAGACCCCGCCCGTCATCTTGAAGGTCGCCATGGAGCGGCGGAGCTGGTCGGCCTCGCTCGGCGTGAAGCCCGCGCAATGGATCGCGACCTGCATGGCCTGTTCCTGGAACAGCGGCACGCCGAGCGTCTTGCCCAAGACGCGCTCCAGTTCGGGCGAGGGGTAGGTGACCGGCTCCTGCCTTGCGCGCCGGCTTGAGGTAGGGGTGCACCATGTCGCCCTGGATCGGGCCGGGCCGGACAATCGCCACCTGAATGACGAGATCGTAGAAGGTGCGCGGCTTGATGCGCGGCAGCATGGCCATCTGCGCGCGGCTTTCGATCTGGAAGGTGCCGAGCGTATCGGCCTTCGCGATCATGGCATAAGTTGCAGGATCTTCCTTCGGGATGGTGGCGAGGGTGAGGCTTTCGCCATAATGGGTCTGCAACAGGTCGAAGGCGCGGCGCATGCAGCCCAGCATGCCGAGCCCCAGCACATCGACCTTCATGAAGCGCAGAACGTCGATATCCTCCTTGTCCCATTCGATGACCTGGCGATCGGCCATGGCGGCCGGCGCGATGGGGACAAGCGTCGTCCAGCCGGTCCTCGGTCAGCACGAAGCCGCCGGGATGGGTGCCGAGCTGGCGCGGAAAGCCGATCAGCTCCTTTGACAGTTCAATCGTCCTGCGAATGCGATCGTCATCGGTGTTGATGGGGATGGCGCGCGAGTTCTTCGTCGCTGATGCCCTCGTCGGACCAGCCCGAGACCTGGGACGCGATCGCCGCCGTGACATCCTCGCGTGAGGCCCAACGCCTTGCCGACATCGCGCACCGCGCCGCGCGTGCGGTAGCGCATCACCGTCGCGCAGAGCGCGGCGCGGTCACGCCCGTAATGATCATAGACCCATTGGATGACGTCCTCGCGCTGCTCATGCTCGAAATCGACATCGATATCAGGGCGGCTCGCGCCGTTCGGCAGAGATGAAGCGCTCGAACAGAAGATCGGAGGCGACGGGATCGATCTCGGTGATGCCGAGCACGAAGCAGACGGCGGAATTGGCGGCGGACCCACGACCCTGGCAGAGAATGCCCTGGCCACGCGCAAAGCGGATGATGGAATGCACCGTGAGGAAATAGGGTGCGTAGTCAAGGCTGCCGATCAGCGCCAGTTCGTGGTCGAGCTGCGCCGCGATCCTGGGCGGCAGGCCGTCCGGATAGCGGAACGGCACGCCTTCGGTCCAGACCAGGCGGCTCAGCGTCTGCTTGCGCGGTCTCGCCGGGAACGGTCGTCTCGGCCGGGTATTGGTAGCGGATGCTGGCGAGGTCGAAGCGCGCGGCCTGGGCCAGCGCTTCCGCATGGGCGATCGCCTCCGGATAGGCGCGCATGCAGGCGGGCCATCTCCTCCGGCGGTCGCAGATGGCGGTCGGCATGGCGTTCCCGCGCAAAACCCACCTCATCGATGGTGCGGTGCTCGCGGATGGCGGTCACCACATCCTGCAGAAGGCGCCGCTCGCGCGTATGGTAGAGCACGTCGCCGGTTGCGACCGGCGCAATCCGGGCGGCGCGGGCGGCGGCGGCCAGGCGGTGCAGGCGCACGGCGTCACCGGGCAGGCGGCGCGGCGAGAGGCTGAGATAGGCGGCAGGCCCGAAAAGCGCGCTCAGCCAGCCGAGATGGGCTGTGAAGCCCGCATCATCGGCCTCCGCGAGTGAGATCGCGATGAGACCTTCGGCCAGGGGATCGAGGTCGGCGGCGAGCAGGTGGCAGGTGCCGGCGCGCCCTGTCGCCGCGAAGCCGCGGGCCTTGCCGATGGTGAGCAGGCGGCAGAGGTTGGACCAGCCGGCGCGGTCCTTCGGATAGACGAGGAGCGAGGGGGCATCCTGAAAATCGAGGCGGCAGCCGGGAATGAGGCGGATGCCAGCCTCGGCTGCGGCCTGATGGGCACGCACCATGCCGGCCACGGTGTTGCGGTCGGTCAGGCCGATCGCCGCATAGCCCTGCGCCTTGGCGGCCGGGACCAGCTCCTCCACATGGCTCGCGCCGCGCAGGAAGGAATAGTTGGAGGTGACCTGCAACTCCACATAGGGCATGGAGCGAGGTTAGTGCATGTTCCTGCTTTGTTCCAGCGTCATGGCGCCCGCAAGGAAGGATCCCCGCGGACCAAGCGCGGGGATGACGGGTCGGCTCCCGCCGCGCCTACTGCAGCTTCGCGAAGGTCTGCGCGTCCTTGTTGGCCTGCATCAGCATCGAGAAGCTCGGGATGGTCTCGAAGCCGAGGCCGCGGGGCGGCCCGTCCTCGCTGTCGGCCTCGATCGCGGCATAGGCCGCGCCCGCAATCTTTTCCCACTTGTTGCCTGCCGGCTTCTTCACTTCGAGATGGGCGACCGTCGCCTTGAGCACGATGCGCACGATCGCCTCCTTATGCAGGCGCGGCTTGGTCAGGCAGAGATGGCCGCCGATCATCTGCCAGCCATTGTGCAAGGCCCAGGCGGTAATTTCGTCCTGCGTCATGATCGGTCCTCCGGGCGGATGAGCTTATGCTGCTTGCGGCCCACGGAAAGCTTCAGCGCGCCTTCCTGAAGGTCATTCGCGGTGACCATCTGGCCTTCCTCGGCGAAGGCAATGTCATTCAGCCGCGCGCCGCCACCGCGGATGAGGCGCCGGGCTTCGCCATTGGTCGCCGCCATGCCCGCCTGCACCAGAAGGGCGAAGGCCGGGATGCCCTCGGCGAGGCTCGCCGCCGGGACGGTGACCGTCGGCAGGGTATCGACCGCCGCGCCTTCCTCGAAAGCGCGTCGGGCGGTCTCGGCCGCGGCCTCGGCCTCTGCCCGGCCATGGGCGAGGCTGGTCGCCTCGGTCGCCAAAATCTTCTTGGCCTCATTGATCTCGGCGCCGCCGAGGGCTTCGAGGCGCGCGATGTCATCAAGCGGCAGATCGGTGAAGAGCTTCAGGAAGCGGCCGACATCGGCATCCTCCGTGTTGCGCCAGAACTGCCAGTAGTCGAAGGGGGAGAGCCGCTCGGCGGTCAGCCACACCGCGCCTTTCGCCGTCTTGCCCATCTTGGCGCCCGACGCGGTGGTGATGAGCGGCGCGGTCAGGCCGTAGACCGTCTTGCCGTCCGTGCGGCGGACGAGATCGACACCTGAGACGATATTCCCCCACTGGTCCGACCCGCCCATCTGCAGGGTCACGCCATAGCGGCGGTTCAGTTCGCGGAAATCGTAGCTCTGGAGAATCGAGTAGTTGAATTCGAGGAAGGTGAGGCCCTGCTCCCGGTCCAGGCGCGACTTCACGCTGTCGAAGGACAGCATGCGGCTGATGCTGAAGTGCGGCCCCACTTCGCGCAGCAGCTCGATATAGCCGAGGCGGTCCAGCCAATCGCCATTATTGGCCATGATGGCGTCGGCCGGGCCTTCGCCGAAGGTCAGGAAGGGTTCGATATTGCGGCGGATGCCGGCGATGTTCTCGGCGATCTGCGCATCCGTCATCAGCTGGCGGGCTTCCTCCCGGAAGGAGGGGTCGCCGATCTTGGAGGTGCCGCCGCCGAGCAGCGCCACCGCCTTGTGGCCGTGCTTCTGCAGCAGGCGCAGCAGCATGATCTGCACCATATGGCCGACATGCAGGCTATTGCCGGTCGGATCGAAGCCGATATAGCCGGCGACCGGTCCGGCGGCGAGCGCCTCATCCAGCGCCGCCTCGTCCGTGCATTGGAAGACAAAGCCGCGCGCCTTCGCTTCCGTCAGGAATCCGCTTTTCGTCATCGAGCCTATCCATGCGTAACTTAGAGATCGGTTCGGTGGGCTAGCACGGGAGAGGGACGGACGAAATGCTGCGTGTGATCGGTCTGATGAGCGGAACGTCTTTGGACGGGGTGGATGCCGCCTGGCTGGAGACGGATGGCGAGCGGATCGGGGCCTTCGGGCCGAGACTGACCATCCCCTATGGCGCGAGCCTGCGGCGCGCCTTGCGGGACATTCTGGATCGTGCGCGGGATCTGCCGGCGGACGACCCGGCGCTTCTGGCCGTCACCCGCCGGCTGACGGAGGTGCATGCCGAGGCGGTGCGCGCCCTGAACGCGCCCTATGATCTCATCGGCTTTCACGGCCAGACCATCCTGCATGAGCCGAAACGGGGCCGCACCTGGCAGATCGGCGATGCTGGCTGGCTGGCCGAGACCCTCGTGGCCCCCGTGGCCCATGATTTCCGCTCGGCGGACGTCGCGGCCGGGGGTGAGGGCGCGCCGCTCGTCCCGCTCTTCCATGCGGGCCTGGCGGCCGATCTTCCGAAGCCGCTGGCCATCCTGAATATCGGCGGCGTCGCCAATGTCACCGTCCTGGGCGCAGACGGCAGCGTCGCGGCCTGCGACACTGGGCCGGGCAATGCGCTGATTGATGACTGGGTGTTCCGCCACACCGGCAAGGCGATCGATGCCGGCGGCGAACTGGCCAGGGCCGGCAAGGCCGATGAGGCGGTGCTGCAGCGCTGGCTGAGCCATTCCTATTTCGAAAGGGAGATGCCCAAATCCCTCGACAGACTTTCGTTTCACGCATTCCTGGACGACATCTTCGGCATGTCTGCCGAAGACGGGGCGGCGACACTGGCAGCTTTCACAGCCCGCTCGGTCGCCGCGACGCGCCTGCCGGAGCGGCCGCTGCAATGGCTGGTGACCGGGGGCGGACGGCATAACCAGGCCATCATGGGGGCCTTGCAAGAAGCCTTGAAGGCGCCGGTGAAGCCAGTGGAATCAATGGGCTGGGATGGAGATTTTCTGGAGGCGCAGTGCTTTGCCTTCCTTGCCATGCGCGTGAAGCGAGGACTGCCGCTCAGCCTGCCGCAGACGACGGGCGTGCCCAAACCCATGCAGGGTGGGCTTATCCTGCCATGATTTATACTCATATCACGTATAGGTTACTGTAAACCAACGACCATTAAATCAAATTGCGCATGAATTACATGTCGGCAGGCTCAGTTCTGCTGCGCTGCGTCAAGTCGTATCCCTCCGGCAACAGATCACGGCGGCTGCATCCGCCACTCCGCAAGCTCCGTAGAGGAGCCACGGAACTCTGAACAACGGAGAGTACCATGAAGACGATACTGATGGCGGCGGTTGCTGCTGTAACCCTTGGCTTAACCGGCACGGCCCTGGCCGAGCAGGCCAGCGTGAACCTGACGAAGCATGCTGTTGTCGCCAGCCGCGGCGACGTGCTGCCGAACCAGCGCCCGGCCTACCTCGCCAGCCGCGGCGACGTGCTGCCGAACCAGCGCCCGGCCTACCTCGCCAGCCGCGGCGACGTGCTGCCGAACCAGCGCCCGGCCTACCTCGCCAGCCGCGGCGACGTGCTGCCGAACCAGCGCCCGGCCTACCTCGCCAGCCGTGGCGACGTGTTCCCGAACCAGCGCCCGACCTACCTTGCCAGCCGTGGCGACGTGCTGCCGAACCAGCGTCCGGCCTACCTTGCTTAAATTCCTTTAGGCAGCAGCAACGCTTTTCAAGAAAGCGTGAGTGCGGAAGGGCCGGTCGTCAGACCGGCCTTTTTGTTTTGAGATTCGATCAGGAACAATGGCAAGCTCTCCGTCAAAAGAAGGAGGGTGCCATGATCGATATACGCCCTTATCGGGGTTTGGGTGGCGCTCATCACGGTTGGCTTAACACCCGTCATCATTTTTCCTTTGCGGACTATCAGGAAGACGAGCGCGACAGCTGGGGTTCATTGTGCGTTTGGAATGACAATGAAATTGCTCCAGGCGGCGGGTTTCCCACCCATCCGCATGCGGATGTCGATGTCATCACCTATATCCGGCAAGGCGCCATCACGCATGACGACAGCCTCGGCAATCGCGCGCGGATGGAGGCGGGCTCTGTGCAGGTTTTGAGCGCGGGCAGCGGCATCAGGCGTTCGGAATATAATCTGGACGCTGTACCGGCCCATGTCTTCCAGCTTTGGCTCCGGCCGGACCGGACCGGCGGCTCGCCCGAATGGTCGGTGCGCCGCTTTCCGAAAGCGCGCGACGCCGGCCAGTTCGTGACATTGGCAAGCGGCCTCAGAAACGATGGCGGAGCGGCGCCGATCCGGAGCGGCGCGCGCGTGCTCGGCCTGAACCTTGCCGCCGGCCAGCGCATCCAGTATCGGCCGGACCCTCAGCGCTACCTTTATCTCGTCCCCGCCCGCGGCAGGCTGCGCGTCAACGGTCTCCCCGCCGGGGAGCGTGACGGCGTTGCGGTCGCCGATGAGGAGCGGCTGGATCTTGAGGCAGCGGGAGATTGCGAGATTTTGCTGGTGGATGCGCCATAGGCCGGCGCATCCGCGCCGGCCCATGATGTCCCTCTGGTTGCTCAGAGATAGCGGTTGACGAGGTTTTCCAGATATTCCTGGCGGCCGGAGCGGGGGCTCGGGTTGATTGCCTTGTCATCGACAAGCGCTGCCAGATCGGCGAGGCTCCGTTCGCCCTTGAGGATCGCCTGGGCGCCGGGCGCGTTCCAGCCCGCATAGCGCTCGTCCACGAATGTCGCGAGCACGCCGTCCTCGATCATGTCCGCGGCCATCAGCAGCGCGCGGGCGCAGGTATCCATGCCACCGATATGACCGATCAACAGATCGTCCGCGTCGATTGACTGGCGGCGGATCTTCGCGTCGAAGTTGCAGCCGCCGGTGGTGAAGCCACCCGCCCGGAACAGGTGATAGAAGCCGAGCGCCAGGCCCGCCGCATCGTTCGGGAACTGGTCCGTGTCCCATCCGGACTGGCGATCACCCCGGTTGACGTCGAGCGAGCCCATGATGCCGAGGGCGATCGCGGTCGCGATCTCATGCTCGTAGGTATGGCCGGCGAGGGTTGCGTGATTGTCCTCGATATTGACTTTGACGTCTTGCTCCAGGCCGAAGCGCTTGAGGAAGCCATAGACGGTTGCAACATCGAAGTCATACTGATGTTTCGTCGGCTCCTGCGGCTTCGGTTCCACCAGAATGGTGCCTTTGAAGCCGATCTTGTGCTTGTAGTCGACGACCATGGAGAGGAAGCGGCCCATCTGCTCCATCTCGCGCGAGAGGTCGGTATTGAGCAGGGTCTCATAGCCTTCGCGGCCGCCCCAGAGCACGTAATTGGCGCCGCCGAGGCGGTGGGTCACGTCCATCGCGTGCTTCACCTGCGCGGCTGCATAGATGAAGACCTCCGGGTCCGGGTTGCTCGCCGCCCCCGCCATAAAGCGCCGGTTGGAAAAGAGATTGGCGGTGCCCCAGAGGAGCTTCACTTTTTCGCGCGCCATCTTTTCAGCGAAAAGATCGGCAATCGCGTCCAGATTGCGGTTGCTCTCGGCCAGCGTCGCGCCCTCGGGGGCGGCGTCCCGGTCATGGAAGCAGAAGAAAGGCACGTCGAGCAGGCGGAAGAGTTCGAACCCGACCTCCGCCTTGTGGCGCGCGAGGGCCATGTCGTCCGACCCGTGCATCCAGGGGCGCAGGAAGGTCTCGCCGCCGAACGGGTCGCCGCCGGGCCAGGCGAGCGAATGCCAGTAGGCAGCCGCGAAGCGCAGCTGCTCTTCCATCCTTTTGCCGAGGACGATGCGGTCCTTGTCATACCAGCGGAAGGCGAGCGGATTGCGGCTGTCCCGGCCCTCATAGCGAATAGGCTCGGTCGGCGAGAAAAAGCGGGCGGCTTCGGTCATGAACGATCCTCGTTTTTGGCAACCGGTTCTGGGCCGGCTCAGCATTGTTCATACCATTTCCGTATGCGCGGGCAACCGCACGGAGAAGGGGACGGCACCGGGCGGGGGCAAGATGTCCCCTGGCACCGCCGCTGCCGGGACGAGACTGAGGGCTCAGAGCGCCTTCTTCGCCGGCACGCGCGCGGCCGCCAGTTCACGCCAGGAGACGGGCAGGAGGTCGCCGAGCCGTGCCGCCGCCGCCAGCCACAGCGGGAAGGTCACGCGCCGCCGCCCCGCACGGATGCCCCGCAGCATGAGGCCCGCCGCCCGCTCGGCGCTCATGATGCCGGGCATCGGGTAGTCGTTCACGGCGGTCATCGGCGTCGTGATGAAGCCCGGGCAGAGGCTGGTGAGCAGGATGCCTTGGGCGCGGGCCGAGGGGGCTGCCCCCACGATCCAGGAATCGACCGCGGCCTTGGAGGCGCAATAGGCCGGCGCGCCCGGGCCTGGGATAAAGGCCGCGATGGAGGCGACCGCCGCAATACGGCCGCGCACGCCCCTGCCGTCGGCCGGCTGGCGCGCCATCAGGCTCATCGCCGGGAGCACGGTATTGAGCACGCCGTCGATATTGGTCGCGAAAATCGCGCGCGTCTGCGCCTCGCTTTCCATCGCCTCGGCGGTGCCGCCCGAGATCCCGGCATTGGCAATGGCGAGGTCGAGCGGCCCGGCCTCGGTAATCCAGTCCCGCATCGCCTCGGCATCGGTCACGGCCAGCACGCGCGGCAGGGCGGTGGCGCCATGGCTGCGGCAGGCGGCGGCGGCCTCTTCCAGCCGCCCAGGGTCCCGGCCACCGAGATGAAGCGTCACGCCGGGGGCGGCAAGCGCGACACCCAAGGCCCGCCCGATGCCGGAGGAGGCACCGGTGATGAGAACGCGCTGGAACACGATGGGGCACCTTTGTTGAAAGCCTGGATTTGCCAAAGCACGATTTCGCAATAGAAGCACCAGCATGGAAAAGACACAGCCCTTGGCCTCGATGACCGGATTCGGTGCGGCCGCAGGAGAGAGCGGCGGCATCGCCTGGGCCTGGGAAATACGCAGCGTCAACAGCAAGGGGCTGGAGCTGCGCTTCCGCCTGGCCGCCGGTTGGGACGGGCTGGAGGCCGAGCTGCGCCAGGCGCTGTCCCGCCGTATCCGCCGCGGCAGCGTCAATGCGACGCTCTCCCTGAAGGCGGAAGAACAGGGACCGGCGGCGCCGGATACGGAGGCGCTGGAGCGCGTGCTCAAGCTCACGCAGGAGATCGCGGCCCGCATACCGGGCAGCCCGCCGCCGCGCGCCGAGCTTCTGCTCGCCCTGCCGGGGGTGCTGAGGGCCAGCCAGACGAACGGACTGCCCGCGCCGACCGAAGCGCTTAAAGCCGCCGTGCTCGCCGGGTTCGGGGACGCGCTGGCGGTGCTGGAACGGGGACGCGCGGAGGAGGGCGCGCGCCTCCATGCCGTGCTTTCGGGCTTCCTCGATGACATTGCCCGTCTCCGCGCCGAGGCCGAGGTTGCGGCCCAGGATCAGCCGCGCCTGCAAAAGGAACGGATGCTGGAGAACGTGCGCGGCCTGCTCGCCGAGGGCCTGACGCTCCCGGAGGAGCGCATCGCCCAGGAGGTGGCGCTGCTCGCCAGCCGCTCCGATGTGCGGGAAGAGCTGGACCGCCTGGCAAGCCATATCGACGCCGCGCGGGCCCTGCTCGGCGAAGGCCTGCTCGTCGGCCGCAAGCTCGATTTCCTGATGCAGGAATTCAATCGTGAAGCGAATACGCTTTGCAGCAAATCCGCCTCCGTCCCCTTGACGGCGATCGGCCTCTCTCTGAAAGCCGTCATCGAACAGCTTCGCGAACAGGTTCAGAACGTCGAATGAGCGAGACCTTGCCCCCAGAGCCCCCGATCCGGCGCCGTGGCTTTTGCTTTGTCATCGCGGCACCGTCGGGCACCGGCAAAAGCAGCCTGAGCCGGGCCTTGCTGCGCGAGCAGCCGGAGCTCCGGCTTTCGGTCAGCATCACGACGCGCGCGCCCCGGCCGGGCGAGGTCGACGGCAACCACTACTATTTCCGCAGCCGGGACGAGTTCGAGGCACTGCGCGAGACGGGCGGCCTGCTCGAATGGGCGCATGTCTTCGGCCGCGAAACGCTCTACGGCACCCCGCGCGCGCCTGTGGAAGCCGCCCTTGCCGCCGGTCAGGACATGGTCTTCACGATCGACTGGCAAGGCTTCCGCCAGATGCGCGCGGCGATCGGCTCGGACGTCGTCGGCGTCTTCCTGCTGCCGCCCTCGCTCGCCGAGCTGGAGCAGCGCCTGCGCCTCCGCGGCGAGGACAGCGAGGCCGAGGTCGCGCGGCGCATGGCCTCGACTCATGGCGAGATGGAGCATGCGCCCGAGTTCGACTATGTCGTCGTCAACCAGGATTTCGAGGCGGCGCTCGCTGACCTGCGCGCCATCCTGCGGGCGGAGCGGCGGGCCGTGCGCCGGCAGACGGGCCTCGCTGACTTCACCAGGATGAACGGGCTGTGACGGTGGCGCCGATGAAGGCTTTTCTTGTCCTGGCAGTGGCTGCGCTGTCGCTGGCCGCCTGCGCGCCGCCCGGCCGCGGCCTGGTGCTGGGGCCGACCCCGCAGAGGCCCGGCGTCGCGGTCGTCGATCTGACAAAGGCGCAATTCGGCCGCGTGCCCCTGGTGACGATTCCGGCCGGGACAGCGCGCGCCGATTATCTCTCCGCGCTCGATGGCGCGGTGCAGGCGGCAGAGGCGCGCAAGGCGGATGTCACCTTCGATGTCGTCTCCGCCGTGCTGCAAAAAGGCACGCCGCTTGACCAGATCAATGCCGCCAAGGCGCTGCTGCCGCAGGCGGCCGCCGTGGCGGGCGCCGTGCAGGACGCGGGTGTGACGCCCGGCCGTATCGCCCTTGGTGCCATGATGGTGCCGGGCCTCGCCGGCGGGGAAATCAGGGTTTACGTGCGCTAACCCGGCTCTGCGGCGCTGGGCGGGGTCAGCTTAATCGTGGCGTCCACGGAGTAGCGGCCGCCGCCCCCGACATAGAGCGCGAAGAGCCCGCCGATGATCGAAATGTTCTTGAAGAAGTTCAGTTCGGCGTCCGCCGCCGCAGCACCGCTCATGGACCAGAAGGGGTGGCCGATGATGGCGGTCGCCAGGGTGTAGGCCGCCATCAAGAGGGCGAGCAGGCGGGTCATCACCCCAAGGACGAGGCCGAGGCCGATGAACAGCTCCATGACCACGGCGATCACCGCCGCGAAGGGCGCATCCGGCAGGCCGGTCTGGGACATGAACCAGACCGTATCGCCGAAACTGGTCAATTTGTCCCAGCCGAATACGACAAAAAGCAGCATCAGGAGAATGCGGGCGGCGAGCAGGGCGCCATCCTTCGTCTTGCCAACACCTAACTCGAGCATCGCCGCAACTCCTTCTCGTGGGAGTAATGAAGGCAGCCTCATCCAGTGGTCTCAAGGCCTTAGCTTGGGCTCTTTTTCTTGTAATTTGTCAACAAAATGGCGCTGGCGGCCGCGGCAGCCCGGGCAAGCCTCGGTTCCTGAGGCCGATTGGCGTGGGGGGCGGGATGCAACTGCCGTGTCTGAAGCGCGCGGCTCTCTCCTGCCGCCCGGTCGGGGCCAAGCAGGCTTCTGAGCAAACGGCGTCGGCCGCGTTGATTACCGGCCGCATTGATTATAGGCGTGGCCAGCCTTCGGTGCTTAAGATGCGTGCCAGCTGAGCAAAGGGGAAAATCAAAATGCGGTGGTTCGTCGCGGTGGCCGTCATGGTCGGCCTAGGGCTTGGCGCCACCCATTTTTCGGCCGATGCGGCTCAATGTCGCGATGCGGCGGGTAAGTTCACGCAATGCCCGAAAGTCACTCACTGCCGCAATGATGCGGGAAAGTTTGTGAAATGCGGGACCCCTGGCGCAAAACCCGCATAGCGAGGCTTGGCGCAGCATTCTCGGAACGCCGCGCCAATCTGGCTAGATCAGAGCATGATACCATTGCGTTCGATCAACTGCACACTTTGCCCTGTGACGGGCGAAACCCTTTGGCCTTCGCCGTGCTCTCAGACATGTATTCCCCGGCCTTGGTCTTTCCGTAATATCTGGTGCCCGGGCAATGATACACATTGCTCGTGGTGTTGACCCATACTTGGCCAGATCCGCCATTTTTGTTGCCAGCGGCCGCTTTGACTGCCGGAGCGGCGTTTGTCGCCGGGGCGCTGCTTGCGATCGGCGGCGATGCATTCTGTGACTCTGTCGCAGGCGTGTAGACCTTCACACCGCCATGATGAGCGCAGGCACCCCGCTTCGATGTCCCAGAGAAGCTTGACCCATCCTTGCAAGTTGCGGTTACAGGTGGAGGCGATTGCGCCATGGCAGTGGCGCTGACGATCGTGCCAATGACCAAGGCCGAAACGAGTAGGAGCGACCCCGCCGTCAGCCTCGCCCTATGCATTGACGGTGCCGCTATCAGGGATCTGACCACCGGGCGTTGCCTCATCGACGGCGTGTGGGAGGATTTTCGCCACCAGCGGCATAAGTTCCTGGATGGGCAAGCCGGTTTTCTGAATTAAGGCCTGAACCTGCTCGTTGGAGAGAACTCTGTTCACATCATCCGCGCTTATCGGCGCATTCTCGCCGGTTCCAATCCATGATTGTATGTGCTGACTGAGGCCGCTATTTGAAAATTGGCCTAGCAAACCCGAGATGCCATTTGCACCATTGAGGCCGAGCACTTCATGCAGTGCATCAGTAACCGGTGCCGCGTTTTCCCGGTCCGCGCCTGACAGGCTGCTGAAGAGTTGAGTGAAGAGGCCGCTCATTCGCTGTCCTCCTGTTGCATATGATAAAATGAGAAAGGCATCGCTTGAGAGGCCAAGCTCGCATTCGGGCTAGCTGACGCACCCTTCCTTGACCATCCAGGAACTGAGGCCCCGAAGGGGCGCTGGCATGCATCACGGTCGCCAAGTATGATATGGGCGAATCCATAATTGTATGCTAGTAACTACGGCGTAGTTTATTTGACTGAGCTTAGTCCCTACACATTGGCGTGTAATCCGGGCCGTTCACAGCAACCCATTAAACCTGCGCCCGGACCGCGTCGTCCCGAGCGACGCCAATAAGTTATCTCGAAAATCGAAGAGCCGTATCGCATTCCCGAGGTTGTCGACGCAATGTCACCTTACGAAACTACCTGAAGTGCGATCCACCGGTCTGGTAGGGCCGAGACCAGACCAGTCTCTGTTTGAGATTTCAGCACAGACGGCCAGTACCCGGGACGATTGCACCCGGAGCACGTCGCCTCAAAAAAGCGGAGAAAAGATCTTACGACCAGCCGAGTTCCTTAAGCGCGCTCGTCGAATTCCAGATCTTCGTCATGTGCGAAATTTGGTTGTCCGCGAACTGGATAACATAGACGTAGTCGGTATCGGTTCTTTTTCCGGTAGGCGGAACCGGACCACCGGCAAGATGTGTCCCGGAGAAAACAGCGTAAGCGGCGACATTTTGTCTTTCGCTGTCAGTCGCAAATGACTTCAGCTTGTAGGTCCCGTCTGTCAGTACCGTCATGATGCCCTTCATCCAATCGGTATATTGTTCAAGGGTCGTCAGGTCTGAAATAGGCTCCGCTTGAGAGGAGAATGTCGCTCCAGAGTTGCAATACTTATTGCATTCCTCCCAACCTTTCCCGCTTTCGCAAGCCACGAAGAACGCGTGGGCTGTGTCGGTTATCGACATTGGTTTCAAGCCTCCATTTTGGAAATCCGGATCGGCTAGAGGCGCACCCTGTAAACTCGGCGATACCCGTTGTCCATGGATATTTATTTCGATACCGGGCCGGGCTGTGCAACATGCGGGGGAGGATGGGCGAAGGTACTACATCCGATGGGCGGCGCCGGTGCGAAGCAGTCATTCTGCAATTGGCAGGAACCCAGAGACTTCGGACGTGTGGTTTAGCCAGTTTTAAGGGAAAGCGGTTCGGACCTTAGCTGCCCGCCGCCATCTCCTGCAGCCTTTGCGCGGCGCGGGCCGCGTAATCGGCATCGATCTCGAAGCCCAGGCCCCGCATTCCGAGCCGTTCGGCGGCGACGAGCGTTGAGCCCGCGCCCAGGAAGGGGTCGAGCACCAGCGCGTCCTCTATCCCGGCAAGTTTGATGCAGCGTTCCGGCAACTCCACAGGGAAGCCTGCCGGGTGGTCGAATTTCTGCGCGCGGGACTTCACCGTCTTATAGGGCAGGAACCAGACATTGCCGGCGCAGCGCCGGTCCCGCGCATGGCCCCAGCGCGCGATATTCGACTTGTCCTTGAAGGGCACGCCGACCGCCAGCCGGTCTATCGCGACCCGGCCGGACCTCGTGAAATGATAGATCGACTCGTGGTTGTTGTTCAGGAACCGGCCGCTGGTGATGGGCTTGAAATGGCCGATTGTGTCGTCACCGATGCTGAGCGACTTCACCCAGACGATGTGGTTCTGCAGCACCAGTTCGCGCGCCATGGCATTGGCCACGTCACCTGCGATCCAGGGATCGTTGCCGGTGGACCCGACATTGAGGAAGAAGGACCCTTCGGGCTTCAGAACGCGGGCGATGGCGAGGCCGACGTCCGCAAGCCAATCAAGATAGGTCTCCCGGGGCAGGCTGTCCTGATAGCTGCGATAGGCGATGCCGATGTTGTAAGGCGGCGAGGTGACGCAGACATCCACGCTGTCCGCCGGCAGCTCCGCCAGCGCGCTCAGGCAATCGGCCTGCAGGATCCGCTGCCGGCCGATGGTCCATTCCCGTGCCGCTTGAGGTTGGTCGAGCATCGAGGCGGGCGGCTCAGCGATCCGTCAGCCGGAATTCGATGCGCCGGTTCTTCGCATAGGCGGCGGCATTCTGCGCCGGGTCGATCGGCTGGGTGTCGCCGAAGGCCGTCGCCGCCAGATGGTTCGCGGGCACGCCATCAAGGATGAGCATCTGGACGACGGAAATCGCTCTGCGCTGCGGAGAGCTGCCAGTTGTCCTTATAAGGGCCGCCGGTGATGGGCTGGCTGTCGGCATGGCCGTCCACCCGCAACATCCAGGACAGGCCGGGCGGGATTTCCTTCATGATCGACTTGATCGCGGCGCCGATGTCGTCGATCTGCACCTGGCCCTCCGGCGTCAGGTCCGCGCTGTTGGAGGCGAAGAGCACGTCGCTCTGGAAGACGAAGCGGTCGCCCACGATCTTGATATTCGGCTGGTTCTTCAGCACCTCCCGCAACTCGCCGAAGAAGTCGCTCCGGTAGCGCTGCAGCTCCTGCACCTTGGCGGCGAGCGCGAGGTTCAGCTTGCGGCCGAGGTCGGCGATCTGCGCGTCCTTGTCGCGCCCCTGGTTCTCCTGCAACTGCAGCGCCGCGGAGATGGCCTGGAGCTGCTGGCGGAGGGCTGCCATCTGCTGGTTCAGGAGCGCGATCTGGGCTTCCGGCCTCGTCGCCGCTCAGCGGTGCTTCTGCCGCTGCGTCAGCGCGCTGCCTCTCAGGGTGCCGGCGGCCACCAGAGGTCTTCTGCGTCGCGATCTGCGCCTGAGTCCCCTGCTGCAGCTGCCCCTGCGGCATCGGCCGTCGCCGTCGGCTCCGCTGGGCGAGTTCAGTCTGCAATTCGTTCAGCCGCGCGGTAGCGGACTGCGCCTGGACTTGCCGCTGTCGGCGAGCTGACGCGCTCAGCTGTAGCTTGCGCTCCGCCGTCAGGGCGGAGACCTGGCCGGTGGCCAGTGCGAGCTGGCTCTCTGCCGCGGAGAACTGCTTCGAGAGGGCGTCGCGCGGCGCTGCTGACCTCACCCAGATCGTGGGCCAGGCTCGCGACATTGTTCTGCAGATCGGCCGCCCGCCCGCGTTCGAGCGAGAGCATGTCGGTCAGCTGCGCGATCTGCTGGTTGAGCCGTTCGAGCGCCTTGTCCTTGCCGCTCAGCGTCACCGACAGCAGCCCCTGGGCGAGCACGAAGACCAGCAGCACGAAGATCGTGACCATGAGGAGCGTGGACAGCGCATCGACATAGCCGGGCCAGGCATCGAGCCCGTTTTGTTGCCGGCGCCGGTGAAATCCCGGCATGGCTCAGCGCGTCCCGTCGCCGAGGGCGGCGACCGTCCGCGCCAGCACCCGCAGTTCGTTGCGGAGTTCGGTCGTGGACTGCGTGCGGCCGTGGTCCGTTTCCGCGATCAGCCGCTGCAGCGCATGCTCGATATTGCGCAGATGGGCATGGGCCACTTCGTCGGATGCCCGGGCGTCACGCGTATCGGCCAGCCGCTGCAGCGTGGGCGCGAGCGCCTGCTGGCTTTCCGCGATGCGCAGCATGAGTTGCTGGTTGGCCCGCATGGTGTCGGCGAAGGTATTCAGCCGCTCGGCGAGGGTGGTGAGCACCTGAGCGGATTGCATGCGGCCTTCCTCGCCCCTTGCCAGCACGGTTTGCAGTCCTTCCATGTTTTCGGCCGTCTGTTCCAGAAGCGCCTGGACATAGGCCGGTACATTGCCGCCTTCGCCTTCGCTGCCGAGCACGCCGGAGGACAGGCGCGTAAACCCGGCCAGCCAGTCCTCAAGCTCATTATAGAAGCGGTTCTGTGCCTGGCCGGCCTGCAAATCGAGAAAGCCCAGCACCAGTGCCCCGGCGAGACCGAACATGGAGGACGAAAAGGCGGTGGACATGCCGGCGAGCGGCCCGGCAAGGCCCGCCTTGAGCTGGTCGAAGACGGTGTTGATGTCGCCCGAGCCGACGCTCATGTTCTGGATGACATCGGAGACGGCGCTGACCGTGCGCAGCAGGCCCCAGAAGGTGCCGAGCAGGCCGAGAAAGATCATCAGCGCGGTCGTGTAGCGCGAGAGTTCGCGGCTTTCGTCGAGCCGGCTGCCGATGCCGTCCAGCAGGCCGCGCATCGCCTGGGCGGAGAGGGAGACGCGGCCGTCGCGCCCGGCGGCTTCCGCCCGCGCGGCCAGCATGCGCGCCATGGGCGCGAGGAGCTTCGGCGGCAGCAGGCCGGAGAGCTTTTGGCGGCTGCGCTGATAGGCGGCGACCCAGGCGACCTCAGGCTCGAGTCTCAGCACCTGGCGCAGGTTCCAGATGATGCCGAGAAAGAGGACGAAGAAGATGAAGCGTTCAGCGCGGGGTTGCTGGCGAAGAAGATTTTTATCTTTGGAATTAGGAAAACGGCGACCGAGAGCACGGCCGCCAGGAAGACCAGCATGCGAATGAGGTAGGTGGTCGGCCGTGTCATGGAGGCGAGGACCCGCTCACGGTGATGAGGAAGAAGGGGGATTATGCCCGTTCGCGGGCGGCATGGCGATGAGTTCTACCCGATTGGGTGGTGTACCGCCGGCATTACCGAGGGCAAGCAGGCGTACGTGGGTTGGGCCCGCGCCGGCGTCCATCAGCGCCGATTGAACGGCCTGGGCCCGGAAGAGCGCGATCCGGCGCGGGGAGGATGGGTCGTCGTCCCCCTGCGGCTGGGTCGCGAAGGCGCGCACGACGTAAAGCGTGTCCTTGCCGTGATGGAGGACGAAATCACGGATCAGGGCGGGCTCGGCGCCCGAGAGATCCGTATCCTCTGCGCTGAAGGGAAAGACGATCTGGTCGGCGCCCGGCGGCAGGCTGTTGGCCGGAGGCTTCGGGGCCGTCGGTTGAGGCGCGACCGGTTGAGATGCCGCCGGCTGTGACGCCGCCGGATTGGCACTCGCGACCGCCACGGAACGAGGCGCGGCCGGCTGAGGCGCGGCCAGCTTAGGCGCCGCTGGGGGCGCCGCCGTCGGAAGAGCCGGCAAGGCGGTGGCCGGCATGGCGGCAACCGCCTTAGGTGGCAGGGGCCGGGGCGCGGCTGGCTTCGGTGCAGCTGCCGGCTGTGGGGGCGCGGGTTTCTTCGCCGGCGGCTGGTCGACCGTGATTTTGGGCGGGGCCGGCAGGGCGGGCACGGCCTGTGGCAGCACCGGCAGGGTCGTGAATGATGAGCCGAGGCCGGTCTTGCTTTCGGTCTCGCGGGCGGGGGCCGGCAAGCTGGCCGTGGCCGTCTGCGCTGCAGCCGGTTCAGGCGCGGCCGGCTGAGGCGTGGCCGGTTTAATCATCGCCGATGGGGCGGCCATCCCCGTCCGGTGGTGACGCCTGTGCATGCCGTGCAGCGCCCCGGGCGGCGGTGCCGGCTGAGCGACGGCCGGTGGCGGCGGCAGGTCCGGCCCGCCCAGCGCATTGAGCGCATTGGGGTCGACCGTCACCTGGGCCAAGGCTGGCATCGGCGCGGCCAGCAAAGCCATGGCCACCAAAGGCGCGGCCAGCAGCGGCGCGGCCGGCTGCGGCACAGCCTGTCGGAAGGTAGCGATCAGGAAGGAGGGTGAGCGGCGCATGTCCCTTGCGGTCTAAGGTAGTTTTATGGTGACGGGGAGGGGGGTGCTTGGCGCTTCGCCAGAATTAGTCCTAGGTTGACCACGAAAAGGCAACGCCGTCTTGTCGGGGGCTCAGCTCTCTTAGCGGAGTTTGCCGGGAGGAGTGCCAAAAATGGTGACAGTGAACCGGCCGGCCGATCTGGCCGCAGGAACGCCTGCTGCGGCGACGCGGCCGCAAGGCAAGCTTGGTGCCGTCATCCGCGTGACCAGCGGCAATTTCCTCGAAATGTACGACTTCATGATCTTCGCCTATTATGCCCCGTTCATCGGGCATGCGTTCTTTCCGGCGAAGAGCGATTTCGCCTCGCTCATGCTGGCACTCGGGACGTTCGGTGCCGGATTCCTCATGCGTCCGCTGGGCGCGCTTCTGCTCGGCGCCTATATCGACCATGTCGGGCGCAGGCGCGGGCTTATTCTCACCCTCCTGCTCATGGCGGTCGGGCTGCTGCTGGTGGCGCTCACGCCCGGTTACGAGACCATCGGCATTGCCGCACCCCTCATCGTTGTCTTCGGCCGCCTGGTCCAGGGTATTTCCGCGGGCGTCGAACTCGGCGGCGTCTCGGTCTACCTTGCCGAAATCGCGCCGCCCAACCGCAAGGGTTTCTTTTGCGCTTGGCAGTCCGGCAGCCAGCAGGTGGCGGTGGCCTTTGCCGCGATTCTCGGCCTCGTCCTCAGCCTGTCGCTGTCGCATGAAGCGATGTCCGCCTGGGGATGGCGCATCCCGCTGCTGGTCGGCTGCCTCATCATCCCCCTGCTGCTGGTCCTACGCTCCTCGCTGCAGGAGACGGAAGCCTTCGCCCGCCGCCCGCACCACCCCGGCATCCGCGAAATCTGGGCCACGGTCGCGGCGCAATGGCCCATCGTGGTGCTCGGCATGATGCTCATCACCATGACGACGGTGAACTTCTATCTCATCACCGCCTATACGCCGACCTTCGGCCGGCATGAGCTGCACCTCAACCAGTTCGACGTCATGACGGTGACGCTCTGCATCGCCCTCTCCAACTTCTTCTGGTTGCCCGTCGGCGGCTACCTGTCCGATCTTTTCGGGCGGCGGGTGCTGCTGATCGGCGTGACCGTCCTCGCCATCGTGACCGCCTATCCGGTCATGCTGTGGCTGACGCACAATACGAGCTTCAGCCATCTGCTGCTGGCGGAACTCTGCTTCTCCTTCATGTTCGGCATGTACAACGGCGCCGCGGTGCCCTTCCTGACCGAGATCATGCCGGAGAAGGTTCGCACCTCCGGCTTCTCCGTCGCCTACAGCCTGGCCACCGCCATTTTCGGCGGTTTTACCCCGGCCATCTGCACCGGCCTGATCCACGCGACGGGCGACCGCGCCATCCCCGGCCTCTGGCTTTCCTTCGCTGCCCTGGTCGGGCTGGTGGCCACGGTTCTCGCAACCTCGGCGCACCGCCGTGCGGTCGCGGCTGAAAAGACTTCGGCCGCCCTGTAAGGCGGCCGAACGGCAGTCCCGCTCTGGAAGAGCGACGTTTCGGGTCAGCCGCCGGCTGCGGCCACGCCGTCGGCCACGGCCTCCAGAAGCTTCGGATGGAGCGCCGGGTTGGCGGCCACCAGCTCATCGGCAATCTGGTCGCTGCCGCCCGGTGTCGTGACATAACCGCCGGCCTCGCGCACGATCAGGATGCCGGCCGTGATGTCCCAGGGCTTGACGCCGAGTTCCCAGTAGCCGTCGAAGCGGCCGGCCGCGACCCAGGCGAGGTCGAGGGAGGCGGCGCCGAAGCGGCGAATGCCCGCCACCTGCGGCATCAGCGTGCTCAAGGTGCGCGCGAAGGCGAGGCGCTGGCGTTGCGTTGTGACCGCAAAGGGAATGCCGGTCGCGAAGACCGCCTGGGAGAAATCGCGCCGCGAGGCGACGCGCAGCCGGCGCTCGTTCATAAGGCGCCGGAGCCCTTTTCCGCCCAGAACATCTCGTCGGTGGCCGGCGCGTAGATCAGGCCTGCCGCAATCTCGATGCTGCCGTCGGGCAGGCGCCGTTCGAGGCCGATGGAAATCGCCCAGTGCGGCATGCCGTGCAGGTAGTTGGTCGTGCCGTCAAGCGGGTCCACGACCCAGCGCCAGGTCCAGTTCTCGACCGCCGTCCGCGCCGGACTCTTCCATGAGGAAGGCATAGCCGGGCCGGGCCTTGGCCAGATCCTGCTTGATCATGGCCTCGGCGCGCAGATCGGCCTGGGAGACGAAATCGGACGGACCCTTGATGCTGACCTGGAGTTGCTCGACCTCGGTGAAGTCGCGCAGCAGTTGCCGCCCAGCGCGCTGGGCGGCATTTGCCATGATGGTCAGATGGGCGGAAAGGCGGGCGGCCATGTCAGGTGTCCGACCGTCAGGACTTCGCCCGCTCGACATAGGAGCCGTCTTCGGTGCGCACGACGATGCGCTCCCCGGCTTCGATGAAGGGCGGCACGAGCGTCTTGACGCCGTTGGAGAGCACGGCCGGCTTGTAGGAGCTGGCGGCCGTCTGGCCCTTCACGACCGGATCAGCCTCGGTGATCTGGAGAATGACGGTGGCAGGCAGGTGGACGCCGACGGCTTCGCCTTCGACGAGATCGACCTCGACCTGCATATTGTCCTGCAGGAAGGCAACGGCGTCGCCCAGCAGCGCGGCCGGAACCAGCACCTGCTCAAAGGTTTCCTGGTCCATGAGGACCAGATTATCCCCATCGGTGTAGGAATAAATGTAGTCCTTGTTGTCGGTCATCAGGCGTTCGACCGTATCGGCGGTACGCCAACGCTCGTTGGTCTTGTTGCCGGTCTTGAGGTCGCGCATTTCGACCTGAATGAAAGCGCCGCCTTTGCCAGGAGTAATGATCTGCTGCTTGAGGACGGTCCAACGGCGTCCATCATGCTCGATCACCTGGCCGGCGCGGATAAGGTTCGCCTGCTGCTTCATCGGACTTCTCAATATCGTCGGGATTACGAGGCGCGGCTTGTAGCCGCTACGCCCGCTTCCGGCAAGGTTAAGTGGCTGCGCTGAGCCTATGGGAGATCCCCGCCGGGTCGCGGACGTCGCCGTCCGCCCCGAGATAGCCGGGGCCGATCGGCACCTTGCCGTGTCCGCCGGGGATGTCCAGCACATAGGTTGGCCAGGCGAGACCGGTGACCCGGCCGCGCAGGGAGCGCAGCAGCGCCTGGCCTTCCGCGATCGGCACATGAAAGCGGGCGGTGCCGGGAGCGGGGTCAAGCTGGTGCAGGTAATAGGGTTTGACCCGGGCCGCGATCATCGCCCGGAACAGGCCTTCCAGCGCCGCCGTGCTGTCATTGACGCCGCGCAGCAGCACGGATTGCCCGAGCACGGGAATGCCGCGCGCCTGCACGCGCCTGAGCGCCGCGCGCCCGGCGGGCGTGAATTCGCGCGCATGATTGGCGTGGGCGACGAGCCAGACCGCGCGGTCGACATCGAGTCGCCTCGGCCATCGCCTCCGTCAGCCGCTCGGGTGTGGCGAGCGGCAGGCGGGAATGGATGCGGATCGTCTCCACATGCGCAATGGCGGCGAGGCGCTGCATGATCGCGCCCATCCGCCGCGGGCGAGAGCATGAGCGGATCGCCGCCCGTCAGGATGACCTCGCGCAGCTCCCGGTGCTCCGCGATATAGCCGAGGGCTGCCTCAAGCTGGCTTTCGCTGAGCAGGCCGCCGTCCGGCCCGACATGCTCGCGCCGGAAGCAGAAGCGGCAATAAACCGGGCAGACCAGCAGGGGCTTGAGCAGCACGCGGTCGGCATAGCGGTGCACGATGCCGGGAATGGGGGAGAGGGCGTCGTCCCCGATGGGGTCCGCTGTCTCATGCGGGGCCGTGATCCGCTCGTCAGCGATGCGGCACGAATTGCCGGCCGATGACGTCGTCAGGGTTGTCGATCAGCGCGCGGAATGCCTCCGGGACGGTGATCGCGTAGCGTTCCCCGACCTCCGCCAGCGCCTGGCGGTCGGCCTCAGTCGCGAGGCCGGCGCGGATCAGCCCCTCGATATCCCGTATTGCCTCGGCACCCATGACGCCGCTTCAGCCCTCCGCCTCGCCGGGCGGCAGCAGAATGGAGACAGCGGCCTGGGCGGCAATGCCCTCCTTCCGCCCGGTGAAGCCCAGCTTTTCGGTCGTGGTCGCTTTCACCGAAATGCGGGAAACGGGAACGCCGAGCAGCTCCGCCAGCCGCGCCCGCATGGCGGGGGCATGGGGCGTGATCTTCGGCTGCTCGCAGATCAGCGTGACATCGGCATTGACCAGCGCGCCGCCGCGGCCCGCAATGCGTTCGGCGGCGTGGCGCAGGAAGCGGGCGCTGTCGGCATCCTTCCACTTCATGTCGGACGGCGGGAAATGGCGGCCGATATCGCCATCCGCGAGCGCCCCGTAGATCGCGTCGCACAGCGCATGGATGCCGACATCGGCATCGGAATGGCCGGCGAGGCCCTGCTCATGCGGCACGGTCACGCCGCAGAGCACGAGCGGACGGCCGGTTTCCAGCGCATGCACATCAAAACCGGTGCCGACGCGCGTGGCAGGAGCGGGGGAAGGGCAGAGGGCATGGTCATAGGTCACATCCATGTCGAGTGGGCACAAATTCATCTGTGCCCGATTGCGCGTCAACCCGGTGCTGCTGTATCTGCACAATCTATGGGCAATCGAACGATTCCAGATCAATCCATTCCGATCCCCGGGGCTGAATCCGATCGCTCTTGGCGGACGCGGCAACCCGGTCGATTGAAACGCCGGTCATCCTGGCGCCGATGTCGGGCGTCACGGATCTTCCGTTCCGAACCCTGGCGCGCGATCTCGGCGCCGGGCTCGTGGTCTCCGAAATGATCGCCTCCTGGGCCATGGTGCGGGAGAATCAGGCGACGCTGCGCATGGCGAAGGTGGCCGAGCGGCGGCGGCCCGAATTCCGTGCAGCTGGCGGGCTGCGATCCGGCGCGCGATGGCCGAGGCGGCGCGCATCGCGGTCGGCCATGGCGCCAATATCATCGACATCAATTTCGGCTGCCCGGTGAAAAAGGTGGCGGTCGGCCAGATGGCGGGCTCTGCCCTGATGCGGGATGAGATCGGCGCCGCGAAAATCCTGGAAGCGACGGTCGCGCGCGGTCGATGTGCCGGTGACGCTCAAGATGCGCATGGGCTGGGATCACACCAGCCTCAATGCGCCCGCGCCTCGCCCGCATCGCCGCGGAAAGCGGCATCCGCATGCTGACCATCCACGGCCGCACCCGCCAGCAATTCTATACCGGCCGCGCCGACTGGGCGTTCATCCGGCAGGTCAAGGAGGTGGTGAAGCTCCCGGTCATCGCCAATGGCGATATCATCGTCGAGGAGGACGCGGCCGAAGCCTTGCGGCTTTCGGGCGCGGATGGGGTGATGATCGGCCGCGGCTGCTATGGGCGGCCCTGGTTCCTGCACAATGTCGCGGAATATCTGCGCACGGGGGAGAAGGTCCCGGAGCCGGGCCTTGCGGCGCGCAAGCACGATCCTGCTCACGCATTACGACCTCATGCTCAGCCATTTCGGCGAGATTCCGGGCCTGCGCCTCGCGCGCAAGCATCTCGCCTGGTATTCGCGCGGCCTGCCGGGCTCGGCTGATTTCCGCTCCCAGGTCATGCGCGCGGCCGACCGTGCGACGGCCATCGGCCTGATCGACGCCTTCCTCGATCCGCTTGATCGCGCGCGGGGTTGAAGCGCCCGCGCCCGACAAGGCGGTCATGCTGGCCGAGGCGGCATGAGCGCCGTGACCAAAGCTGTCCGGCGCACCGTTCTCTCCGTCGTGCGGCGCAGCCCTGTCCCCGCGGCCCAGTTGCCGGATGCGGCCAGTGATCCTGGCCGCCCTGCCGGTCGCGGTCGTCGTGCTGTCGGAGGACAACCGCTTCACCTACGCCAATCCGGCGGCCGAGCAGTTTCTCGGCCTGTCGGTCCCGCAACTCGCCCAGCTGTCCCTGGATGACGTGCTGCCCGAGGACAGCCCGCTCTTCCTGATGGTCGGCCAGCTGCGCCATGGCGCGACCAGCCATCGCCGATCATGACCTGTCCTTCGAGGGGCCGCGGCTGAAGAAGAGCGGCATCAGCGTGCAGGGCAGCGACCGTCTCCGAAGATCCGGGCAGCGTGCTGCTGGTGCTGCAGGACAGCGCCACGGTCCGCTCGCTGGACCGGCAGATCGCGGCCCGCAACGCGGCGCGCAGCATCACCGGCATGGCGGCGATTCTGGCCCATGAGATCAAGAATCCGCTCTCCGGCATCCGCGGGGCCGCGCAGCTGCTGGAAACCAGCGTCTCTCGCGCAGGATCAGCGAACTGACCGTGCTCATCCGCGACGAGGCCGACCGCATCCGCGCGCTCGTCGACCGCATGGAGGTTTTCGGCGAAAAGCCGGTCGCCGATGGCGGCGGTGAATATCCACCGCGTGCTGGAGCATGTGCGCCGTCTGGCCCGCAGCGGCTTCGCCGATGGCTTGCGTTTCAGCGAGAGCTACGACCCCTCCTTGCCGCCGGTCTGGGGCAATCGAGACCAGCTGGTGCAGGTTCTGCTGAACCTCGTGAAGAATGCGGCCAATTCCCTGACCGCCTCGGGCACGGCCGAAGGCGAGATCACGCTCGATGACCCGCTATCAGCATGGGCTCCGGCTCGCCAGCCCGACCGCTGAATCGGATAGCCGGGTGGAGCTGCCGCTGGTCGTCGTGGTGCGCGACAACGGGCCCGGCATTCCTGATGACATCCGGCCGCATCTCTTTGAGCCCTTCGTCAGTTCCAGACCGTCGGGCCAGGGCCTGGGCCTCGCCCTTGTCGCCAAGATCGTCGCCGATCACGGCGGCCTGATCGAAGTCGAAAGCCGCCCCGGACGCACGGAATTCCGGCTGCATCTGCCCGATGCTGGCCGAGGAGGATGACCGCTCATGATGCCGACCGTTCTGATTGCCGATGACGACCGGTCGATCCGCACAGTATTGACGCAGGCGCTTGGCCGCTCGGGCTATCAGGTGCGCACCACCGGCAATGCCGCGACGCTCTGGCGCTGGATCGAGGACGGCGAGGGGGATCTCGTCATCACCGATGTCGTGATGCCGGACGAGAACGGGCTCGACCTCATTCCCCGCATCCGCCGCCTGCGGCCGGACCTGCGCGTGGTGGTGATGAGCGCCCAGTCGACGCTGATGACGGCCGTGAAGGCGACGCAGCGCGGCGCTTTCGAATATCTGCCCAAGCCCTTCGACCTGCGCGAGCTGCTGGCGGTGGTGGATCGCGCGCTGGCGACGCCGACGCCGGCCAGCGGCGACCAGCCGCCGCCCGAGCCGCGCGACGCCGACGAGCGCCTGCCGCTGATCGGCCGCAGCGCGGCGATGCAGGAAATCTACCGCACGGTCGCGCGGCTGACGACGACGGACCTCACCGTCATGATCAACGGCGAATCCGGCACCGGCAAGGAGCTGGTGGCCCGCGCGCTGCATGATTACGGGCGCCGCCGCGGCGGGCCTTTCGTCGCCATCAACATGGCGGCGATTCCCCGCGAACTGATCGAAAGCGAGCTTTTCGGCCATGAGCGTGGCGCCTTCACGGGCGCCACCAGCCGCAACCAGGGCCGTTTCGAGCAGGCGAGCCGGCGGCACGCTGTTCCTCGATGAGATCGGGGATATGCCGCAGGAGGCCCAGACCCGCCTCCTGCGCGTGCTGCAGGAAGGCGAGTTCACCGCCGTCGGCGGCCGCCAGCCGGTGCGCGCCAATGTCCGCATCATTGCCGCGACCCATCGTGACCTGCGGGCCGCCATCCGCCAGGGCCTGTTCCGCGAGGATCTGTTCTATCGCCTGAACGTCGTGCCCATCCGCCTGCCGCCGCTGCAGGGAGCGCGTCGAGGACATTCCGCTTCTCGCCCGGCACTTCCTCGACAAGGCGCGCGCCGATGGCCTGCCCTTCAAGTCCCTGGACCCCGGCGGCGATCGAGCGGCTGCGCGCCTATCGCTGGCCGGGCAATGTGCGCGAACTCGAAAATCTGATGCGCCGCCTGGCCGCCCTGCATGCGGAGGAGATCATCACCGCCGAGGCGCTGGACCGCGAACTGGCCGAGACGGTGCCGCGGCCGAGGG
The DNA here is from genome assembly GCA_963834475.1 of uncultured Alphaproteobacteria bacterium. Lineage (GTDB taxonomy): Bacteria > Pseudomonadota > Alphaproteobacteria > Acetobacterales > Acetobacteraceae > Acidisoma. The sequence continues at coordinate 288,974 of CAWIBZ010000008.1, forward strand.
CGGAAGACGGCGGAGCCCCTGGCCCGGGCCATGGAGCGCCATATCCGCCAATTCCTGGCGGCCCACGAGGAAGGCCTGGTCGGCAACGACATCTATGACCGCGTGATCGCGGAGGTGGAACGACCGCTCATCCAGCTCACTTTGGTTGCGACGCGCGGCAATCAGATCAAGGCGGCTGCCATGCTAGGGTTGAATCGGAACACGCTGCGTAAGAAGATTCGCGATCTGGAGGTGCCGGTCGTCCGCGGCGTCGCCTGAAAGCGCAGGGCAAGCCGCGGCGCCCAACCGTCACGAGCCGGGTCAAACGCCACCGATGCTGATCAGCGATACGCCCAGCCCCCATGCCCCTCGTCGGCGACGAAGGGCCGAATAACAGGAGTTCGCCACGGCTCAGGCTCCTCTTGCGCGTGGTTTTCGGCAAGACCGTCACGCTCATTCTGGCGATGATCGCGCTTCTGCTGGCTGTGCCACCTTCGTGGTGCTCTCGGGCGGCTCGTCGCTCGGTCTCAGCCACTGCGCGATCCTGTCGCTGGTGCCGGCGAATTTCGTCGTGCTGCTGATGCTGGTCGTCGCCGTCTCGGTCCGTGTGCTCCGCGTCTAGCTCGAGCGGCGGCGGGGGTCCGCGGGCTCCCGTATTCAGGCGCAGCTCGTGCTGCTGTTCAGCGTCGTCGCGGTGACGCCCACCATCGTCGTCGCGATCTTCGCGACGGTCTTCTTCCAGCTTGGCATTCAGGCCTGGTTCAACGAGCGCGTGCGCACGGCGCTCGATGAAAGCATGCAGGTGGCCCAGGGCTACCTGACCGAGCATAAGGACGAGATCCGCACCGACGCCTTTGCCATGGCCGACGACATGGCCCGCGCCGGCCCCTTCCTCACCAGTGACGTCTGCCAATTTCGGCCAGTTCCTGGAAACCCAGATTTCGCTGCGCGGGCTGACGGAGGCGGTGGTCTTCGAACCGACGACCGGGCAGGTCGTCGCCTCTGCCGGCTTCATGGGCGGGCATGACCACCGACCTGCCGCCGCCCTGGGCGATTTCGGTCGCCCATAACGGCGACGTGGTGGTGATGGGCTCCAAGGATGGCACGACGGTGAGCGGCCTGGTGCAGCTCGCCTCCACCCCGCCGCTCATGCTGTTGATCCAGAAGCCGGTTGACCCCTCCATCCTGGCGCACATGGCGCATACCGCGGCGGCGGTGCAGGAGTATCACCGGCTGGAATCGAACCGGCACAGCCTGCAGATCACCTTCGTGGTCATTTTCGCCATGGTGGCGTTGCTCGTGCTGTCGGCCTCCGATTCTGGTCGGCCTCGTCTTCGCCAATCAGATCGCGCGGCCGGTGGGCCGGCTGATCCGCGCGGCCGAGCGCATCCGGTCCGGCGACCTCGCCGTGCGGCTGCCGGAAAGCAGGCGCGAAGACGAAATTGCCGGGCTCACCCGCGCGTTCAATCGCATGACAGGTCAGCTCGACGCGCAGCGCTCGGAACTCATGCGCGCCTATAGCCAGATCGACGAGCGCCGGCGCTTTACCGAGGCCGTGCTGGGCGGGGTTTCCGCGGGGGTCATCGGTCTTGATCACAGCGGCCGGATCGAGCTGCCGAACCGGGCTGCCTCCACCCTTCTCAGCGAGGATCTCATGGCGGCCCTCGGCCGTCCCTTGAGCGAGATGGTGCCGGAATTCGCCCCCCTGATCGAGACGGTGCGTGCCAATCCCGACCGTCCGGGCCGCGCCGAAATCGCCATCGGCGACCCTGCCCATCGCCGTCTGCTCAATGTGCGGCTGGGCGCGGAAATGACGGACGAGCGGGTCGATGGCTTCGTCATCACCTTCGACGACATCACCGAACTGGCCGCGGCCCAGCGCAAGGCGGCCTGGTCGGATGTCGCGCGCCGGATCGCACACGAAATCAAAAATCCGCTGACGCCGATCCAGCTTTCGGCGGAGCGCCTGAAGCGGCGCTTCCTCGCCGAAATCCATTCCGATCCGGAAACCTTCATGCAATGCGCCGATACGATCGTGCGGCAGGTGGGTGATATCGGCCGTATGGTTGATGAGTTCTCGGCCTTCGCCCGCATGCCGCAGCCGGTCATGCGCCTGGAGGATATCGGCCAGGTGGCGCGGGATGCGCTGATGCTGCAGCAGCATGCCCGTCCGGATATTCACTTTACCGCCGAGATCCCCCAAGGTGGCGTGACCGCCTCCTGCGACCGTCGCCTTATCGGCCAGGCTCTGACGAATCTTCTGCAAAATGCCGCGGATGCCATTGCCAGCCGGCCCGGCGCGGGCGAGATTACCTTGGCAATCGCAGATGTCGGGAATGAACTTCATATCAGCGTAGCCGATGACGGGATCGGGTTGCCGGAAGCCGAGCGGAACCAGCTGACGGAACCCTATGTGACGACGAAAGAAAAGGGGACCGGCCTTGGTCTCGCGATCGTCAAGAAAATGATGGAAGACCATAACGGAAGAGCTCATTCTGGAGGACCGCAAGCCTGATTTCGGCGCGGTGGCGACCTTGGTGCTGCCCGCGGAAGCCAGGACCGAGACGGCGGAGCTGATCTGTGGCGAGGGATGATGGCTGCTGAAATTCTCATCGTCGACGATGAGCCGGATATCCGGATGCTCATCGACGGGGTGTTGCGGGACGAAGGGCTACAGCACCCGGCAGGCGTCGAATGCCGACGAGGCGATCGCGGCCTTCCAGGCGCGACGGCCCAGCCTCGTGATCCTTGACATCTGGCTGCGCAATTCCCGGCTCGACGGCCTCGGCATCCTGGACGTCTTCTGCAGGGAAGAGCCGCGCGTGCCGGTGATGATGATTTCCGGCCACGGCACGATCGAGACGGCGGTGACGGCGATCCAGAATGGCGCCTATGACTTCATCGAGAAGCCCTTCAAGTCGGACCGGCTGCTGCTCATGGTGCGGCGTGCCCTGGAAGCGGCGCGCCTGGCCGCCGAGAATGCCGAGCTGAAACTCCGTATCGGTGCCGAAAACAGTCTTCTGGGCGAAAGCGCCGCCATGCAGGCGCTGCGCGGCGCGATCGAGCGCGTGGCGCCGACGGGCTCGCGCGTTCTCATCAGCGGCCCGGCCGGTGTCGGCAAGGAAGTCGCGGCCCGCATGATCCATGCGCTGTCGCGCCGGTCTGACCAGCCCTTCGTCGCGCTCAATTGCGCGACGCTCAATCCGGGTCGTTTCGAGGAGGAACTGTTCGGTGTCGAGGCGGCCAACGGGCCTGCCCGCGAGCCGCGGCGCGCGGGCGTGCTGGAGCGTGCCCATGGCGGCACGCTGCTTCTGGACGAGGTGGCCGACATGCCGCTTGAAACCCAGGGCAAGATCGTGCGCGCCTTGCAGGACCAGGCCTTCCAGCGCGTCGGCGGCTCATCGCGCGTGAGCGTGGATGTTCGCGTGATCGCGACCACCAACCGGGATCTGCAGGCCGAGATCGCGGCCGGGCGCTTCCGGGAGGATCTCTATTATCGCCTCGCCGTCGTGCCGCTGCAGGTGCCGGCCTTGCGCCAGCGGCGGGAAGACGTGCCGATGCTGGCCGAATACTTTCTGGCCCGTGCGGCGGAAAATGCCGGCATGGCCCCGCGCGAGCTGGCGGCGGATGCCGTGACGGCGCTCCAGGCCTATGACTGGCCGGGCAATGTGCGCCAGCTGCGCAACCTGATGGACTGGCTGCTCATCATGGCGCCGGGCAGCTCCTCCGAGCCGATCCGCGCCGATGTTCTGCCGTCCGAGGTCGGCGCGCACGCGCCCAAGCTGCTGAGCATGGATTCGGGCGCTGACATGATGGGCCTTACGCTCCGCGAAGCGCGCGACCTCTTCGAAATCCAGTATCTTCAGGCCCAGCTCCTGCGGCTGGGCGGCAATATCAGCAAGACCGCCGCCTTCGTCGGCATGGAGCGCAGCGCGCTCCATCGCAAGCTCAAGCAGCTCGGGGTCACGATCGACGAGCGGGGTTGATCGATCCCCGCAACGTCGCCGTGCGGCCAAGGGGCGTGCCCCTGGCCGTTCCGTCCGCCTTCCCTTACTCGAATGTGCCGTCGATCTTCACCCCAAGCGTTCCGGCGACCTCCTGGATGTATTGCCAGGCGACGCGGCCGGAGCGCCCGCCGCGCGTGACCGACCATTCGACGGCGCCCGCGTGCAGGGCCTCCGTCTCGATCGGAAGGTGGAGCGCCCTGGCGTAACCGTCGATCATGGCGAAGAAGGTCGGCTGGTCGCAATTGTGGAAGCCGATCCAGAGGCCGAAGCGGTCGGAGAGCGAGACCTTCTCCTCGATCGCTTCGCCGGGGTTGATGGCCGTGGCCCGCTCGTTGTCGATCATGTCCCGCGGCATGAGGTGCCGGCGGTTGCTGGTGGCATAGAAGAGCACGTTATCGGGGCGGCCCTCGATACCGCCGTCGAGCACCGATTTCAGCGCCTTGTAATCCGCATCCTCCTTTTCGAAGGAGAGATCGTCGCAGAGCACCACGGAACGCTCCGGGCGGCCGCGCAGCAGGTTGAGCAGCTCCGGCAAGGTCCGCAGATCGTCGCGGTGGATTTCGATGAGCTTGAAGGGGCTGACGCCCTGGACCCGGTTCTCGGCGGCAACCGCCGCGTGCGCCGCCTTGACGAGCGAGGACTTGCCCATGCCGCGCGCGCCCCACAGCATGGCGTTGTTGGCCGGCAGGCCGCGGGCGAAGCGCGCCGTGTTTTCGAGAATGATGCGTTTTTGGTGGTCCACGCCCTGGATCAGGCCGATCGGCAGCCGCGCGATGCGGGGAACGGCGGCCAGCCGGCGCTCGGCCGGGTGCCAGGTGAAGCCTTCCGCGACCGCAAGGTCGAGCCTGGCCGGGGCAGGTGGGGCCAGCCGCTCCAGCGCCTCCGCGATGCGGGTCAAAAGGTCAGTCAGGGAAGCATCCATGGGTTATCCGTCCGGGGCAAGGCGAGGGGTGGGCAATATAGCCGTCCCGCAGCCCAACGCTTCTGCCTTGAAATGGATAGGCAATTTCGGGCAGGGCTGCGTCCTGCCTGCGACAAGGCTTGACGGCGGGGGCGCGCGCCCTATGGTCCCGCCGCATCTGAGCGCGGGCGCGGGGTGGCGATACTCGGCTGCCATCCCGAACCGTCGTCCAACACCACAGTCATTCAACCGGATGCCCCAATGCACCTGATTTCTCCGGCCTTTGCGCAATCACTCGGCGGCGGCACCTCCATGGCGGGCCTCGCCCAGTTCGCTACCGCTCGTTCTGATTTTTGGCGTCTTCTATTTCCTCCTGATCCGCCCGCAGCAGCAGAAGCAGAAGCAGCTGAAGGCAAGCCTTTCCGCCATGAAGCGCGGTGACAAGGTGGTGACCTCGGGCGGCATCCTCGGCGTCGTGCAGAAAACCAAGGAAGGCTCGAACGAGGTCGAGGTGGAAATCGCGCCCAACGTTCGCGTGACCGTTCTGCGCGAGACCATTTCGGCCATCGTCAAGCCGGTCGCCGCCAATGACGTGAAGCCGAGCACGACGACCCCGCCGGCCAAGGCTTCCTGAAGCAGCGTTCCGCGTCGATAAAAAAAGCCCGGAAGCATCCGCTTCCGGGCTTTTTCTTTGCCTGTCCGTCGTCCGCGGACTTGTTCCGCGGACCCATTCTTTTGGGCGCCGGGCCGGTCCTGCCCAACTGGGTAGACCCGCGGGTCAGGCCCGCGGGTGACGTACAGGCAAGTCCGTTAGCCGCCGCGCCTCAGCCGGCCGCGAGTTCGGCTTCCGCGAATTCGTAGTTCGCGAGCTTGTCCAGGAAGTTCTGGGTGTAGTCCGGACGGCGGTTGCGGAAGTCGAGGTAGTAGCTGTGCTCCCAGACGTCGAGGCCGAGGAGAGCCTTGCCTTCGCCGGTCGCGAGCGGGTTGGAGCCGTTCTGGGTCTTCGTCACCTTGAGCTTGCCGTCGGCGGCGAGCACGAGCCAGGCCCAGCCGGAACCGAACTGGGTCGTGGCCGCGGTCTTGAAGGCGTCCTTGAAGGCCTGGACGGAGCCGAAGTCGTCGACGATCTTGGCTTCCAGCTTGCCCGGCAGCTTGCCGCCTTTGGCCGACAGGTTCTTCCAGAACAGGATGTGGTTCCAGTGCTGCCCGGCATTGTTGAAGACCGGGGCGAGGTCGCTCTGGCCGTAGGAGAGCTTCACGATCTCCTCGAGGGACTTGCCCTGCAGGGAAGCGTTCTTCTCCACGAAGCCGTTGAGCGCGGTCACGTAAGCCTGATGGTGCTTGCCGTGGTGCAGCTCCAGCGTTTCCTGGCACATGCCGGCCCCGGCCAGGGCCGAGGTGTCATAGGGCAGTGGGGGCAGCTCGAAAGCCATGATGCGCTCCATTCGTTTTTCGGATGACATTGAGGGCCAAAGGTAATCCCCGGGCCCCGCGACACGACCGCACCTTATTCCGAGGCGGAGAAGCGTCAACCCACCGTCCGGGGGCGGAAGGGCCGTCTCGGCGTCCTCCGGCCTGCACTCACTGCTTCTTGCTATCAGGCGGGCGGCAGTTCATCACCCGCCCATGCTCTCACCCCTTGGCGAATCGCTGCGCCGGCACGATCCGGACCGTTTTCTGACCACGCTCTTCGCGCCGGCCGAGCGGCGGGAAGCCTTGATCACCCTGTTCGCCTTCAATCATGAAATCGCCCGCGCGCGGGAGGTGACGAGTCAGAGCCTCCTCGCCCTCATCCGCCTGCAATGGTGGCGGGACGTGGTGGAAGGGGAGGCGCGCCCGAGCAACATTGCAACGCCGCTCGCGGCGCTTATCGCGGATGGCACGGCTGCGGCGCGAGACACTGCTCGCCATGATCGATGCGCGGGAGGCCGAGGTGGACGGCAGCTTCGAGACCCTGGGCGCCTGGCAGAGCTGGCTGATGGCGGGGGCGGGGAGCCTGGCGGTCGCTGCCGGCCAGGTGCTCGGCCTGCACGACAAGGCGGTGCTGGAGGGGCTGCGCCTGCGCGGCGCGGCCTATGGCGTTGCGGGCCTGCTGCGCAGCCGCCTGGCCCTCGCCTCGCAGGGCTATGCACCCTGGCCGGCCGATCTGCTCGGCGCGGCAGGGCTGGTGCCGGAGGAGGCAGCGGCCCGCCCCGACGATCCGGCGCTCCGCCCGGTGCTGCTCAGGCTCAGGGTCGAGGGGGAAGGCTGGCTGCGAGCGGCCCGCCAGGCGCCGGCCGTGCCGCGTCCGGCGGTCGCGGCCGCCTTGCCTGCCGTGCTTGCGGCGCGGGACCTGAGGCGCCCGCTGGATCAGCCGCCCCGGCCCCGCGGCTTGGGAGACCGTCTGGCCGTCACGCTCGCGGCCTTGATCGGCCGGCCGTGAGCGCGGGCGGGTCAGCGCCCGCCGGATACGTCCAGAATGGCGCCGCTCGTGTAGGAGGCGGCGTCGCTCAGCAGCCAGATGATGGGTTCGGCAATCTCTTCGGGCTTCGCCGCGCGGCCGATGGGGGTTGTCCCGCCCAGCCGCCCCGCGCGGTCCGGCTGGCCGGCAGTCGCGTGGATTTCGGTATCCGTCAGGCCCGGGCGAACGGCATTCACCCGCACGCCCTCGCGGCCGAGTTCGCGGGCGAGGCCAAGCGCCAGCGTATCCATCGCAGCCTTCGACGCCGCGTAATCGATGAACTCGAAGGGCGAGCCGAGGCGTGCCGAGACCGAGGAGACGATGACGATGGAGCCGCCGCGTCCGCCGCGGCTTCTGGACAGCCTCCGGGCGGCCTCGCGGGCGCAGAGAAAGGCGCCGAAGATGTTCACGTCAAAGAGGCGCTTGAGGCGTTCGGCGCTCATATCGGCAAGCGGCATGGAATGGGCCGCGATGCCGGCGTTGATCACCACGCCGTCGAGCGCGCCCAGGGCATCTTCGGTTGCCTGGAACATGGCGATGACATCGGCCTCGACCGCCACGTCCCCGCGTACCGCGAGGGCGCGCGCGCCGGCCGCCGTGATCTCGCTGACCACGGCATCGGCTGCCGCCCGATCGCTTTGGTAATTGACGCCGACCGACCAGCCGCGGCTCGCCGCGAGCAGACAGCTCGCGCGGCCGATGCCACGGCTGCCGCCGGTGACGAGGATTGTTTTGCTCATGATGGCAACTCGTTGAGGAAGGGCGTGATGGTGGCGATGAAGCCCGCCGGGTCGTCCACATGCAGCCAGTGCCCGGCACCGTCCAGCGTCGCGAAGCGCGCGTCTGGAAAAAGCGCGCGAATTGCGGGCTTCGCGTCCTCCGGCACGTAATGCGAGCGGCCGCCGTTGATGGAGAGCGCAGGCCCGCCGTAGTGGCCGGCGACATCATCCCAGCCTTCGATCACCCCCATCGCCGCGGCGAGTTCGGCGAGGCCGATGCGCCAGCCATTCGGCTCCTTATTGCCGAGCCTGAGGTTGAGCAGGAGGAAGGACCGGATCATCGGGTCCGGGATGCGGTCAGCCAGTGCCGCGCTCGCTTGCGCCCGCGTCATGCCAGGCGTGATCGCGAGCCCCTGCATGGCGGCGACGAGATCGCCATTGCCGTGTTTGTAGACGCGCGGCGCGATATCCGCGATGACGATGCGCTCCAGCATCCCGGGATGGGACAGGGCAAGGCGCATGGCGACCTTGCCGCCCATGGAATGGCCCAGAAGCCGGCAGCGGCGGATACCGAGATCCCCCAGCGTTTCCGCGACATCCTCGGCCATGACGCCATAGGACGAAACGGGGCCATGCGGGCTTTCGCCGTGATTGCGCAGGTCCATCGCGATGACCCGGGCGCCGGCGGCGGCCAGCGTCTTCTGGTGCTGGCCCCAGTTCCGGGCCGAGCCGAACAATCCGTGCAGCAAGACGACCGGCGCGCGGCCATCCGCCGCCTCGCCCAAGGAAAGCGTGTTCAGTCGCATGGCCGGTCAGTCCGCCACTTTCAGCATGATCTTGCCGATATGATTGCGGCTTTCCATCAGCGCGTGCGCCCGGGCCGCCTCGGCCAGCGGGAAGACGGTCTGGATCACCGGGGCGCAGCGCCCGGCCTCCAGCACCGGCCAGACGCGCTCCGCAAGGCCGCGGGCAATGACGGCCTTCTCGCCAGGCGTGCGCGGCCGGAGCGTGGACCCGGTCACCGTCAGCCGCTTGGTCATGATCGGCAGCAGGTCAGCCTCGGGCACCGTCGATCCCTGCAGGAAGGCGATGAAGAGCAGCCTGCCGCCCCGCTTGAGGGAGGCGATGTTGCGCTCGAAATAAGGGGCGCCGACGGTATCGAGGATGACGTCGACGCCACGATGCGCCGTCAGCCGTTTGATTTCATCGGCGAAATCGGTTTCGTGATAGTTCAACGCGGCATGCGCGCCCAGGTGCTTGCAGGCGCTGGCCTTGTCCGCGCTGCCGACGGTTGTAAAGACAACGGCTCCGAATTCCGCCGCGAGCTGAATGGCGGTGATGCCGATGCCGCCTGAGCCACCGTGGATGAGCACGCTCTCGCCCGCATGCAGCCCGCCCATCTGGAAGAGATTGGCCCAGACGGTGAAATAGGTTTCCGGCAGGGCGGCGGCCTGCACGGCGTCATAGCCTTTCGGCCAGGGCAGCGCCTGTGCCGCGGGGACGGCGCAATACGCGGCATAGCCCCCGCCATTGGTCAGAGCGCAAACCCGGTCACCCACCGCCCGGTTCGTCACGCCCGTCCCGAGGGCGGCGACCGTGCCGGCGACCTCGAGCCCCAGGATGGGGCTCGCATCCTGGGGCGGCGGGTAGGCGCCCTGGCGCTGCAGGACATCCGGCCGGTTGATGCCGGCCGCCTCGACCCGGATGAGAATCTCATCGGGGCGAAGCTCGGGCAGCGGCCCCTGTTCGAGCCGCATGACCTCCGGACCGCCGGTGGTCTTGGCCTGGATGAATTGCATGGACTGAGGGAGGCTCATGGGGCTTGTCTCAACCGTTGGGGCGAAGTCGTTTGGCCGGATCGACCGGAATTGTTAAAGTCCTGGTCTATCGTCGCCAAGGCCGACGCATTAGTTAGACCAGCCTATCAGTCATGCGGCCTGGTGTGGCGGTTTATCGGAGCTTTTGGCCATGGCCGCTGGGCGGCGCAGTTTCATGGGGAGCGTGGCGGCCGGGCTTGGCCTCGGCCTCGCCCCGGCGATCATGCCTAAGGCCGCGCGGGCGGTCACGCCTCCCCATAACACGAGTAGCGCGGGTATCGTTGTCGGTGCTTTGTTTCCGCTCACCGGGCCGCTCGCCGCGGTCGGCAACGAATGCCTGCGGGGCGTGCAACTCGCGACGGATCTTTGCAATGCCGGCGGGGGTGTCCTGGGCCAGCCGGTGACGCTCGCGCTCGGTGACGCGACCGACCCCGACCGGGCGGTTTCGGAAGCGCGGCGGCTGATTTCCGATGCGCAACCCGCGCTCATGCTCGGCACCGGTGACAGCGCCCTCAGCCTGGGCGCCAGTGAGGCGAGCGAGGGCTCGGGCATTCCCTATTGGGAACTGTCGGCCACCATCCCCAGCATTACGACCCGCGGCTTCCACTATCTGCTCCGCCTCTGCGACACCGAGGCCGGCGTCGCCGATCGTGCAATCGAGGCGGTGGCAACCGTGGTCGCGCCTGCGCTGGGCAGGCCGGCTTCGGCTGTTTCGGCAGCGCTGCTCTATTCGGACGAGTTCGACCGGCACCGCCCTTCTGCCGCTGATCGAGGCAGGCGCCCATCAGCGCAACATGGTGCCTCCCATGAGCATCGCCTACCAGCCGGAAAATGCCGATTTTGCCGCGCTGGCCGCACGGCTTGCCGCCATGCAGTCCGATATCTTGATTCATTATGGGTCGAGCGAGGATGCCGTGCTGCTGCATGCGGCCCTTGCCGCCCGAGGCTGGCGCCCGAAAACGATGATCGGCGCCTCGGCCGCCTACAGCTCCCGTGAAACCGCCGCAATGATCGGCCCGGCGTTTGACGGCACGCTTTCTGTCGGCGTCACACCCTATAGCCTCGCGGCCAGGCTGGCGCCGGATGCGGCGCTCGTTTCGACCCTGTACGAACAGCGGTTCGGGGCGGCGCCGCGCTCCGGCAACAGCTTGTCCCATTTCGCCGGGGCGAGCCTCTGCTTCGATGCGCTGCGGCTCGCCAAGACCACGGATAAGGACAAGGTCCGGGCTGTCGTCCGGAGCATGGCCCTGAGCCAAGGCACGCTCGCCAACGGCTGGGGGGCGCTCTTCACGCCCGGCGGGCAGAATCTCCGCGCCTTCACCTGCCTCGCGCAATGGCAGCAGGGCAAGCTTGTGGCTCTGCTGCCGACAGAGGGGGCGACCGGGCAATTCCGCCTGCGCGCCTGACGCGGGCAGGCTTCACGTTTCTTCGATGGCCGGTGGCGCCCGTGTGAAAACCAGGTGCGGACGCCTAGTGTGGCGGTTGCGACTCGGACGGCGGGATTCGCAACCGCCACACGACAGAAAGTTGCGCGAGATTTACGCGGAGGCGTCTTACTTCCTCCATAGAGTTATGAGCTAAAGAGGCGCGCCGCCGGCTTGATGGCGGCGATATGGCGGGATGGGCGGCACCAATCGGCGGTCGTCTGGAATTCCGTTGTACGCGCACGATGCCGCCCTCGCCGGGCGGAGGGTCTAGCCCAGGACTTCCGGACGATGTCGACGCGCACCTTGCCCGGCCGCAGCCGCCGTCAACAATGGGGTGACTGGGTGCTGCACGTCCCGCAGACCTTGCGGGCGCTGGTGCGTGCGGACGAAATCTGGCTGACCGTGCTCGCGGCGGCCGTCGGCCTTGGCGCAGGGGTCGTCGTGATCGTCATGAACGGCTCCATCCAACTCCTGCATGAGACGCTGTTCGATATTCCGCCCGGCAGCCGGCTGAGCTCCGCCTCCGAAATTCCGCCCCTGCGCCTGCTTCTCGTGCCGACGCTGGGGGGGCTCGCCATGGGCCTGATCGGCCTCGCCCTCGCGCGCTGGCGCCCGCGCCGCGCCGTCGATCCGATCGAGGCCAATGCGCTCTATGGCGGCCGCATGTCGGTCATCGACAGCGTCATCGTTTGCGTCCAGACGCTGCTCTCCTGTGGCGTCGGTGCATCGGTCGGGCTGGAGGCCGGTTATACGCAGATGGGCTCGGCCATCGCCTCGGCCATCGGCCGCAGCTTCCGCCTGCGCCGCAACGACCTGCGGCTTCTGGTCGGCTGCGGGGCCGCGGGCGCGATCGGCGCTGCCTTCAACGCGCCCATGGCGGGAGCCTTCTATGGAATAGAACTCGTGATCGGCACGTACACCATCGGCAACCTGGCGCCGGTGGTGGTGGCCTCCCTGCTCGCGGTCTTCGTCGAGCGTGGGCTGCATGGCGGGGTGGAGGGCTTCGACCTCGTGCTGCCGGACAAGTTTCCGACGGTGCAATATATCCCTGTCCTCGCTTTGGGCATCATTTGCGCCCTGGTCGGGATCGCCATCATGCGCGGCGTCACCATCGCCGAGGCCTGGTTTCGTAACAGCCCGCTCCCGGTCTGGTCCCGCCCCATGGTCGGCGGTCTCATGGTCGGGCTTTGCGGAATGGTCACGCCCATGGTGCTCTCCTCCGGCCATGGTGCCCTGCGGGACGGTCTCGGGATGGACTATCCGCTCCTGCTCATCGCGACCGGGCTCGTTCTGAAATCCCTGGCCTCCGCAATCTCCATCGGCTCCGGCTTCCGCGGCGGCCTGTTTTTCGCCTCGCTGTTCCTGGGCTCGCTCGTGGGCAAGGTCTTTGCCGGCGTGCTCTCGCTGCTCGCGGTGGGGCCGGTGCTGCCGGGCGAGGTCTATGGCCTCGTCGGCATGAGCGCGATGGCCGTCGCCGTCATCGGCGGCCCGTTGACCATGTGCTTCCTGGCGCTGGAAAGCACGCAGAGCTTTCCGCTGACGGTCGCCGTGCTGGCGGCGGTCATCGTGTCCTCGCTCACCGCCCGCCGCACCTTCGGCTATTCCTTCGCGACCTGGCGCTTCCATCTGCGCGGCGAGGCGATTCGCAGCGCCGTCGATATCGGCTGGGTGAATACGCTGAGCGTCGGCCGCATGATGCGGCAGGACGTGCGCATGGTGCCGACGACCATGGCGCTCAACAGCTTCCGCAGGGAGTTTCCCCTCGGCTCCACCCACCGCGTCGTGGTGGTGGATGAGGCCGGGCGCTACGCCGGCATCATCCAGACGGCCGAGGCCTTCGGTCCCGATATCACGGCGGAGAAGGTGGGCGAGCTGCTCCACGTGCCCGAGACGGTGCTGACCCCGGCCATGACCGTGAAGACCGCCATCGCCATGTTCGAGGACTCGGAAAGCGATGCTCTGGCGGTGGTGGACAATGTGGAGCACATGAACGTCATCGGACTCCTGACGGAACAGCATGCGCTGCGCCGCTACACCGAGGAACTGGACAGGCGGCGCCGCGAACTCTCCGGCGAATAGGGGCGGCTCTGCGTTGGCGGGACTTGACCTGGCCGCGCTGATGGGCCATCTCCCGCCCTCGTTTTGCATTTAACGCGCTGGTCGAAGGCGCCAAAGCCGCAGGGGCGGTCACGGCGGGTTCTGGACGGCGACGGGAATTGGACCTATGGCGAAGTCGAACACCGTTCAGATCAAGCTGCTCTCCACCGCGGAGACGGGCTATTTCTACGTGACCAAGAAGAATACCCGTGCGCAGACGGGCAAGCTGGAATTCAAGAAGTACGATCCGGTTGCCCGCAAGCACGTCGTGTTCCGCGAAGCCAAGATTAAGTAATCTGGCGGCTTCCGGCGCCGCTATCCTGGCGCCTGCACGGATGACATGAAAAACCCCGCGGCGAGCCTCAGCTCGCGCGGGGTTTTCGTGGTCCGGGCTGACCCGCTGCCGGTCAGGCGATGCCGGCGCGCAGCAGGTCGTGGATGTGCACCAGGCCAACCGGCTTGTCCCGCTCGACGACGAAGATGCAGGTGATGCGCATCTCGTTCATGCGTGCCAGCGCCTGCGCGGCAAGGTCGCCCGGCGCCATGATCTGGGGGCGATGGCCCATGGCCTGCTCGACCGGCATATCCACGAAGCCTTTGCGGAAGGCACGGCGGAGATCGCCATCGGTCAGGGTGCCGACGAGCTGGCCTTCGTCATCGACGACCGCGGCGATGCCGAAGCGCTTGGAGGTCATCTCCACGATGCCTTCGGAAAGGGTGGCCGAGCGCTTCACGACAGGCAGTTCCGCGCCGGTGTGCATGAGTGCGCCGACCGTCAGCAGGCGGGCGCCAAGCTTGCCGCCAGGGTGGAAGCGCTGGAAATCATGGGCGGTGAAGCCGCTCCGCTCCAGAAGCAGCATGGCCAGGGCATCGCCCGCGACCAGCTGCATCGTCGTGCTGGTCGTAGGCGCCATGCCATTGGGGCAGGCTTCCGCGGTCTCAGGCAGGACGAGCTTGAGATCGGCGGCCCGCCCGAGAGCGCTCTCCGCGCGGGAGGTGATCGCCACAAGCTTGATCCCGAAGCGGCGCGTATAGGCCACGATATCGGCGAGTTCCGGCGTCTCTCCGGACCAGGACAGCGCGAGCACGACGTCGTTCGCGCCGATCATGCCGAGATCGCCGTGGCTCGCCTCGGCCGGATGGACGAAATGGCTCGGCGTGCCGGTGCTGGCCAGCGTGCCGGCGATCTTGCGCCCGATGAGGCCGGATTTCCCCATGCCGGTGACGACGACCGAGCCGCTCTGTTCGATAAGGGTTGCGATATCGGCGAAGGCTTCGTCAAGGCCGCTGTGCAGCGCGGCCTCAAGCGCGGCCAGACCCTGCATCTCGATGCTGATGGTGCGCAGAACGCTTTCAGTGACTGTTGTCATGCTCTCGGGACTCCAGCCGCCGCTTTTAGGGGAGCGCGCGGCGAAGGTCGAGATGAGGACGGCAGAGCGCATGGCGCGGGGCGGCGGTTTAGGCTTAACTGGCGGCGCAGACCCTGCAGGAGCAGCCGCCATGGTGCGACCCTTCCGCCTCGTTGACGTCTTCGGCCGCGATGATTTTTCAGGCAATCCCCTGGCGGTGATTGCCGATGCGGCCGGGCTGGACAGCGAGACCATGCAGCGCATCACGCGCTGGCTGAACCTTTCCGAAACGACCTTCCTGCTGCCGCCGTCCGCGCCCGGCGCTGACTATCGCGTGCGCATCTTCACGCTGTCGCGGGAATTGCCCTTCGCGGGCCACCCCACGCTCGGCACCTGTCATGCCTGGCTCGAAGCGGGCGGCAAGCCGCGCACAGCGGGGCGCATCATCCAGGAATGCGGGGCCGGCCTCATTCCGATCCGGCACAGCAAGGCAGGCCTTGCATTCGCGGCACCACCCTTGCTCCGCTCCGGCGCGCCGTCCCGCGAGGAACGCG
Source organism: uncultured Alphaproteobacteria bacterium (assembly GCA_963834475.1). Classification (GTDB taxonomy): domain Bacteria; phylum Pseudomonadota; class Alphaproteobacteria; order Acetobacterales; family Acetobacteraceae; genus Acidisoma. The sequence goes on from CAWIBZ010000008.1 coordinate 304,264, forward strand.
ACGAGGCGGCGGACGTCCTCAATATCTCCCCCGCCGCCATCGTCGATGCCGCCTGGATCGATAACGGGCCCGGCTGGCTCGGCATCATGCTGGCGACCGCAGGCGAGGTCCTGGCCTTGCAGCCGAAACGCAGTCATCCGCGGCCGATCGATATCGGCGTGGTGGGGCCCCATTCCCTGGGGCAGGAAGCCGCTTTCGAAGTGCGCGCGCTCTTTACCGATCCGCACGGAACGGTGATCGAGGACCCTGTCACGGGCAGCCTGAATGCCGCGGTCGCGCAATGGCTCTATGCGTCGGGCCGCGCCGATGGCCCCTATATTGCCGCCCAGGGAACGGTCCTGGCCCGCACCGGGCGCGTGCATATCGAACGGGATGCCGATGGCACCGTCTGGGTCGGCGGCAAGACACGCACGCTCTTTGCCGGAGAGCAGCGCGGCTGACCGCGCGGCGCCGCGTTCGGCGTGCCTCGGGCCGTCAGCCTGGACCGGCGACGCAACAACAAGCCGTATCCCTTGGCAAAGAGTGATCAATTCCATTATCAATCATTTCTTGACCGGCACGTTTCCGGAGCGTTCACGCCACGCGCCTGCGTGGCGGATGCAGCCCGCAAGGATCGTACGATGTTGGAACAGGGAAGTGGCAAAATGCGTGACGCGACGATCCTCATTGCACGCATCCTGCTCGTGCCTCTTTTCATCATCTTCGGCTGGAGCAAGATCACGAATTTCGGCGGAACCGTGGCCTATATGGCGCAAACGGGCCTGCCGGTGCCGGCTCTGGCCGCCATTTTTGCGATTTTCGTCGAGTTTTTTGTCGCGATCGTGATCCTGCTCGGGATCTATACCCGACCGCTCGCGCTGCTGATGGTGGTCTATACGCTCGCGACGGCCTTGGTCGGTCACCATTACTGGATGATGACAGGACCGGCACGATTCGAATCAGAAATAAATTTCTTCAAAAATATCAGCATAATGGGCGGATTTTTGCTGCTCTACGTCACCGGGCCGGGCCGCTACGCGCTACAAGCCGGCCGCGCCAGGTGACGACAAGAGGCCACTGGTCTCAGAAAACCCGGAGCATTCTCATATTGAGTGTCCATAGCCTGCGGCGATGAGATAGTTCTGGCATTTGGCGCGTAGGGCGGCAGCAGGAAGAGCTGCGCGCCTGCGGTCGGCCAAGCGTGGCAGGCTGCTCTCGGTTGAAGGGCTGTTGCTTTCGCGGTGTGGGCGGATCAGCCTATCCTGGCCGCTCCATTCAGGGAGAGACCCGGGTTATGAAGTCCATTGCCCTCACCCTTCTCCTCCTCACCTGTTTTGCTGCGCAAAGGGTTGAGGCCGGCTCCTACGGCTGCTCGGAGTTCTGACAAGGCGCTGACGAATCATAACGCGCAGGATCCGACGCGACCCGGAACCATCGGCGGCTGCGGCCTCGGCCAGTTCAAGAACGACCAATTCAACCAACAACAGCAGAAGCTGCGCAATGAGCAAATTCTGATGGGGCCGAGCCGGATGCACAATATGGGCCACGCCGTTGGAGTCGATTCCTGGTAGCGGATTCCTGATTGGAGAGGCTCTGTCCGTATCGGATGCGCTCTCCGGGTGATACCGACACTGTCGGGTGGGTGTTCGGCAATCCCTGGCCCGCAGATTGCCCAAGGCCTAAGGGCGCGAATTATCGTTGAGCAGCGGTGGCTGGCGCAGGCCGGCCGCCCCGCAGCTCCGCCAGTCCCTCCGCCCGGGTCACCGCGCCGATATAGCCGAGTTCGCGCCGCGCCAGCGCGTCGTTGACGGTGACCTCTTCGCCGATCAGGCGCAGGGCAACTCGCGTCAGCGGCGGCTCGCCGGGCCGTCGCAGAACGCGCCACGCCAGATCGCCGCCGGCCGCAAGCAGCCAAGCCACCGGGTGCGGTACCGACCGGGTCGGTGCCGCAATTCCCTGGGTGTCGAGCAGCGCTGTCACCATGTCGCGAAAACTGATCGGGGTGCCGTCGGTGACGAAATAGACCCCACCCGGGCGCCCGGTTCGTGCTGCCCTGATCAGCCCTTCGCAGACATTGCGGACATGGGTCGTCGAGGTTGGGTACCGCCCACCCCCGATCCAGGCGAAGGTCCCGGCCGAGACCGTTTCGACCAGGCGGGGCAGCAGGGTCTGGTCGCCCTGGCCCCAGACGAAACGCGGACGGACGACGACCGTTGTGAAACCCGGCGCATTTGCCGCCCGCACCAGCGTCTCGGCCGCCGCCTTGGTCGCCGGGTAGAGGCCGAGGGGCCGGGCCGGAACCGGCCAGGTTTCGTCGGCATTGCGGATCGGCTGCCCGCCGACCAGCACGGCTTCGGTGCTGACATGGACGAAGCGCGGTACGCCCGCGGCGCGAGAAGCCGCCAGCATCGCCGCGGTGCCACCGACATTGATCGCTTCGGCGAGCGCCGCATCGCCGCTGCCGGAAAGCCAGGCCGCAGAATGGAAAACGACATCGGCACCGGCCAGCGCCGGGATGCCGGAGCCGGTCGACCGGATGTCGCCCGGTACAGGCACGGCGCCGAGCGCCGCGACCTTGGCCAGGGCGGCATCGCTGCGGCCGAGGGCCCGGACCTGCCAACCCTCGGCCAACAGGCTGCGAATTAATGCGCCGCCAATGAACCCGGAGCCACCCGTGACAAAGCCGACCGGAACGCTCATTGCCGTCCCATCCCCTCATTTCGGGTGCTGCCCATACCACGTCCCATTGATCAGAACCCGTGGGCCTGGTCTCTCCAATTCGTCGAAAGCGCGCTCCGCGCCGAGGCGCAGGCGGATGCGCTTTTAAAGCGGGACATTAGCGGCCGGGCATCATGCGCCGCAGGGTGCCGTCTTTCAGCACGTAATGATGGAACAGGGCGGCGACCGCGTGCAGACCGGCAAGGACGACGATGCCCCAGGCAGCCCAGAAATGAATGAATGCCGCAGGGCCGTGCCAACTCGTGGGGATGGCGAAGGGCTCGGGCACCTGGAAGAGGCCGAAAAACGGGAGCGCATATCCCTCGGTCCAATGCCAGACCGGACCGGAACACATCATGGTGAGCAGGAGCAGATAGAGAACGTAATGCATGGCATGGGCCGCGACGCCGAGAAGACCATGGTCCACCGGGGGCAAGCGGCGGGACAGGCTGGCCCGCCACAGAATCCGCAGCACCACCACGGCGATCAGCGCGAGACCGAGGGAGAAGTGGACGTATTGCATGCCGTGCCGCAGCGGGGCTTTGGGCAGGAAGCCCCAGATCTCGCCAAGCGCGAAAAGCGTGACGACAAGCGCGGCCGTCAGCCAATGCAGTATTATTGTCGTCGTATCGTAACGATCTGCCGCGATGGTGCGATCAGTCGTGAGCGCAATCTGGCTTGCTTGCATCGTAGATCCTCTCTGCATCAGCGATATGTCCAACCTTGGCGGCGCGAAAGCGGCGCGCGGTGTAACGAAGCGTCTTGGTTTGTGTTGGGGGCAAGCATGGTGCGACCGGCGAAAGCGCAGCCGTGTTGCCGCTCTGCATAGGTCAGGCTTGGCGTTCGGACTCCAGGTTAAGCGTAAAGACCGTTCCGCCCCCTGGCCGTTCGGCAACCTGCACCCTGCCGCCATGCGCCCGCACGATTTGAGAAACGATGGCGAGGCCGAGCCCGGCGCCCCCTTCGCGTGCCTTGGGGCCGCGCTCGAAAGGCTGGAGGATCCGGGCCTGATCCTCGGGCGGCACGCCGGGGCCGCGGTCGAGGACGGCAATCCTCCCCGGTGCGGTGACGGTGACATCGATCGTCGAACCACAGGGCGCATAGCCGATCGCGTTTTCGATGAGGTTGGTGACAGCAAGCAGCAGCGCCGCGGGGTTGCCCTGGATCAAAACCGGACAGTCGCCGGTCAAGGCAAGCTCAACTCCGTGACGAAGGCCGAGCGGGGCGAGATCGGCGATGGCGTCAGCGGCGACGGTGCGCAGGTCGACCGTCTCGCCCGTTTCGAGCGGCAGGCTTTCCAGGCGCGCCATGCGCAACAGCTGGCTGACGAGCCTGCTCATGCGGTCCACATCATGCTGGAGCGCCTCTGACCCGGGCGTGTCGGGCATGATATCCAGCCGCGCGGTCAGGACGGCAAGCGGCGTGCGCAGGCCGTGCGCCGCCTGCGCCATGAAACTGCGCTGGGTTGCGATGGTTTGTTCGAGCCTGCTCAGCGCATCGTTCACGGCGGTCACCAGCGGGACCACTTCGACCGGCAGGCCCGTGACGGGCAGGCGCACGCCGGGCTCGCTGGGTTTGACAGCGGCCGCCGCGGCTGACGCCCGCGTCACGCTGCGAAGGCCGCGGCGCAGGGTCGCGACGCTGACCAGAACGGTCAGAAGGCCGATCGGACCCAGGCTCCATATCGCCCCCTCGAGAAAATGCGTGGTCAGGCTGCGCACAAGCACATGCGTCTGCTCACGGCCTTGCAGCACGATCACCCAGTCCTGGCCGGCAGGTTCCGCGTAGCCGACCATGCCGTCAGGGTGCTGCGGCAGAAGAACGATGCGGAAGAAGCCCTGAACCAGGGGCGTGGGCAGGTCGGGCAAGGCTTCCAGCGCCTGGGCGCGATCGGATGTGGCGCGGATCTGCCGGTTCCGGTCGAGGACCACGAACACATTGTCGCCGTCGGACGACTGGAAGCGTTGGGTGACCTCGTCAGCGAGCGACAGCGGGCCGGTATCGCCGCGCGTCGCCGGCAGACTTGCGAGGACAAAATGAACCTGGCCCTGCAGGGCGTAATCGTCCATGTCGTGCAGCGTCATGACGGTGCGCCAGGCGACCGTGACCGCCGCGAGAAGGATGGCTGCGGTCATGACGGCGGCAAGCCGCCAGGCAAGCCGCCCGACCAGAGACCATGAGCGGGCCTCCTGCCGTCGGCCGGACAGGAAAAGGCGCATCATGCTTCGGCGATCAGGTAACCCACGCCGCGCACGGTATGGATCGTGACGGCTGCCCCCACCTCGCCCAGCCGCTTGCGCAAGCGGTGCAGCAGTACTTCCAAGGCGTTGGAGCCGAGCTGCGCATCGAAGCTGTAGAGCCGCTGCTCCATGACCTCCCGGACAACGACCTTCCCCTGCTGGCGCATGAGGATCTCAAGCATGGAGGTCTCCCGCGGGGTCAGCGCCACATCCGCGCCGCCCACCTGCACCTGCCGCGTTGTCGTATCGAGCGCGATATTGCCGAAGGTGAGCGTGACGCCGAGCGCCGCGTTCGGGCGCCGCAACAAGGCGCGGATGCGGGCAATCAGCTCAGGCATATGGAACGGTTTGATAAGATAATCATCGGCGCCGGCATCAAGCCCGAGCACCCTGTCTTCCGGCGCGTCGCGCGCGGTCAGAATGAGGATGGGGAGGGCGGCACCGGCCTTGCGCAATTCCCCGAGCAGATCGAGCCCGTTTCCATCCGGCAGGCTGAGATCGAGGATCGCCGCATCGTAGGAAAGGAGCGCGATATGGGCCCGAGCCTCTTCCAGATTGCGCGCCAGATCCACCGCAAGGCCTGCCCTCTCCAGCGCGGAGCGCAGCAAGAGCCCCAGATCCGGTTCGTCTTCAACCGCCAGGAGTTGCATCAGTCCTCTCGTTATCGAAGCCTACGATGTCGGGCGAAGCTTACCATAACCTTACGGGATTGCGCGGGCGTTACTTGCGCCCTGGGGCAAGCGTTTTCGTGATGTCCCAGGTTTCCTCTGTCAGGCGGGCGTAAGCTTCGCCTCGCATAAACACCCGCAGACCTTATCCAGTCGGCAGAGGCGAGCGATGAAGTCTTTCTTCCTACGTCTTGGCTTTGCGTCAGCAATGGCATGTTGCGCCTCGGTGGCTTTGGCTTCTGTAACACTTGCCCCGATCATGAGGAGCTGGAGCCATAGGGCGCATCAGGTCGATGCTGCCATCTCGGGTCAGGCGGCGTACGATCCGGCCATGCTGAGCCAGGCGATTTCAATATATGTCGAAGATGCAACAATGGTTGCGTCCAGGATTCACGGAGATTCGTCCGACGCCCGCGACCTGGCGGCGCGTTTCCGCGCCTTTGCGGCAGACGGCCAGGCGGCCAGGGCAGCGGCTGCCGTGCCCGCGCAATTCAGGGTCCGTTTCGAAAGAATGACGAAAGATTGTCAATCCTGCCACGCCATGTACAACAATTGAGGTATATGATGCGTCTTGATGATTCGCGGCGCAGCCTGCGGCGGCCTGCCCTGACGCGCGATGCAGGCGATCATGCGCAAGGTTCCCGAGCGACGGGGCGATCGAACACCACGCGGATACTCCATCTGCTGCTTGTGTTGTCCGTGCTGCACCAGTTGATCAGTAGCCAGTTCATCAGCCGGCCCTTGCCTGGTGATGCGCCATCAACTTTGTTCATGCTCCATGAATACATCGGTCTGGCGAGCTTCGTCCTTGTGTTTGTCTTCTGGATCTGGACGCTCCTGCGCCATGGCGAGACCAGGCTCGCGAAGCTTTTCCCCTGGTTCAGCCCGCGGCAGATCGAGGCGGCGGCAAGGGATGCCTTTGCCCTCGCCCAGGCGATGATCAGGCGCGATGTCTCGAACCACGGCTCAGGGGATATGGCGAGCGCGGTGCATGGCCTCGGCCTGCTCGCCTTCACCGGCATGGCCATGACCGGAACGGCCTATTTCCTGCTGCATGGCACAGCCTTGGCCCGCGATGCCATGCACCTGCACGGCGCGCTGTCCAAGCTGATGTGGATTTATCTTTTCGGCCATGCCGGCATGGCCGCGCTCCACCACCTCTTGGGCAGCGACATACTGATGCGCATGTTCTGGATCGGGCGCAAGCGGGGTTCGCCTCTTCGGTCGGAGACGGCGGCCATCCCGATGCGCCGTCCTCCAGCCGAATGACCGCCGTCAGGAGAGGGGCAGCAGGGTCGTGAAGACGCCGCCCAGGGCCAGCAGGAGCACGAGGCACCAGGGCGCGACCTGCCAGCGGACGAGGAGCAGAAAGCCGGCTGCCGCCAGAACGAAATCGGCGGGCTTGATCACCGCACTCGTCCAGACCGGCGTGTAAAGTGCCGCCCCCAGAATGCCGACCACGGCGGCATTCGCGCCCGCCATGGCGGCACGGGCGCGCGGGCGGATGCGCAACAAATCCCAGAAGGGCAAGGCGCCATAGACCAGCAGCAGGCCGGGCAGAAACAGGCCGATGAGGGCAGTGACCGCGCCTGCCACCCGGTACCCGCCGGGGGCGATGATGGCGCCCAGATAGCCCGCGAAGGTGAAAAGCGGCCCGGGCACGGCCTGGGCGAGGCCATAGCCCGCCAGGAAATCGGCATTGCCGATCCAGCCCCGCGGCACCAGCGCCTGCTGCAGCAGCGGCAGAACCACATGGCCGCCGCCGAAAACCAGGGCGCCTGCACGAAAGAAGAGGCTGAACAGCGCGAAACCCGTAAGCCCCGCCTGCGGGAACAGCGAAAGCGCGAAGAGCAGGGCGAAGAAGCCGAGGGCGATCACGCCTGCCCGCGGGCTGACCGGACAGGCGAGCCGGCCCGTGGCGGCGGCCCCGGGATCGAGGCGCAAGCCAAGGCCGAGCACGGCGCCGAGCAGGATCGCGACAAGCGGCGCGCCGAGCGCGCCACCCAGGAGGGTCAGCGCGAGGGTGAGGAGCGCGATGCCCGCGCGGGGCCTGTCCGGCGCCAGGCTGCGCGCCATGCCCCAGACCGCCTGGGCGACGACCGCGACCGCCGTCAGCTTCAGCCCATGCAGCACACCCGCGGCAATCCGGCCATGAAGATCATGCGCGCCCAGGGCACAGAGGAGGAGGAGCAGGGCGGAAGGCAAGGTGAAACCGACCCAGGCGGCAAAACCGCCGAGCAGGCCGCCCCCGCGCAACAGCCCGAGCGCGAAACCGACCTGGCTGGAGGCGGGGCCAGGCAGGAACTGGCAGAGGCCGATGAGATCGCCATAGCTCGAATTCGTCGATCCAGCGGCGCCGGACCACGAATTCGTCGCGAAAATAGCCGAGATGGGCAATCGGGCCACCGAAGGCGCTGAGGCCAAGGCGGAGGAAGGCGCGGAAGACCTCGGCCGGCGAGCCTTGCGCTCTTGCGGCAGTCACAGGCTCGGGTGGTTCCGGCATTGCGGACATGAGGAGGGCCATTGCTCCGGCGCGGGGTCAGGCAGCCGTCCTTTCGCCCGATCGGGCCGTCTGTTCCAGAGACAAAATGGCGTCGGCGCCCCGCGGCGCTGGGGCCTAATTGCCGCCCGCGCCGGCCTGTTGGCTATGCATGCCTTGCATCTCGACCCGAAGGCCATTGCCGAACCCGAAGCCCGCGCTCGCGGCCTGCGCCGGTCCTGGCGCGCTGTTGATGGCCGCGTTGGCGGCGGCCGCCGCCCCGCCCGCGCTCTGGCCGGGCTCGGTGCCGGGCGCTCGCTCGCCTGCGCTGATCGCATCCGTGCCGGGCAGCGCCAGCCCGGCGCTGCCTTGGACATAAAACCCTTGCACGGGCTGAGCCTGGGCCGCCGCGCTTGTGGCCAGAAAAACCAGGCAACAGCCAATCCTCACCATCGCATCCGTCCCCTCCGGCACAGGATGAGCGGCTCATCCCTGCCAGGCAGCATACCATATCATGGGGCTGCTGCATCAGGGGCGCCAGCACGCGATTGCGGGTTCGCTTGTCTCCGTCGCTCGCTGCTCCTGCAGGAAGTCACGGAAATCGCAGCCTGCGCAGGTCAGATGACAAGGCACACGAAATTATTACGTGAAATAGGAACATTTTGTCCCATGGTAACGCGCTCGGATTTTTATGTGCATTAAACGTCAGGCGCAATTCTTTGAGATGGACTTTATATGCAGCCCTGCGGGAGCCTCATCCTCCGATCCTACTGAAGAGGCTCAGGACCATGAATGCCATTGCAAGCCATCATCTTGAAGCAAGATTGCTTTCGTAAGATGAACTGAACGCAAGGGAATTATCTAAGAAAGTGCGCCGTTGCCCGCATCTGCGGCTCACCCGGTTCTGATCAAATTTAGCTGTATGGTCAATGACACCCTGTAATCTCTATTTCGGAATTCCCACCAATCGGTTGCGAGATGTTGCCGGAGCGGTTTCAGCCTATGATGAAAATTTCTGGCACAACGGCCACTCGGTTCCGATCTATGTATTTGACGATTCATCCATAGCCAATCACGAAAAATACTACGCCTCTCTTGAAGAGCTGAAGACTTACAACGATGTCTTCTATGTCGGTCCGGCCGAGAAAGAACAGTTCATCGAGCTTATCTGCCGCCGCCTGCGTGACCGAAAACTGGAAGCCCTGGTCCGCAATCTGTTTCGGCCAAGCTACGGCGGCAACCGCAATTTCACACTGATGTACACCCTGGGCGATCATCTCGTCAGCTCCGATGACGATATGCGCCCCTTCGCCCTGATCGAGGACAGCCCGGAATCCCTTGACGAGGGCGAGATCAGCCGCGGCAAGCTGATCGACAGGCGGGCCAATGGCCATACCCGCCGCGGCTTTGACATTATCCAATCGTTTCGGGATATCCTGGGCAAGACTGCGGGAGAGGCGCCCTCCAACTACGAGCGTGGCGAGGTCCTGGTCGACAGCAGCATGGACCTTGAATCCAACACTTCGCTTGGTTTTGTGCGGGAGAATTCGCTGGGCCTTCAGGCCGGCAAAGTGCCAAAAAACGCGCAGATCAAGATCGCGCAAACCTTCCGCACCGGCACGAACGATATCGATGCGGTCGACTATCTCTCGATGTTCCTGGAGGACCACTCCCGCCTCGACCCGGAAGCGCTGAATGATACCTATGTGCTGGTGAATTTCCGGCCCTGTATCACCAACAAGAACTGGCGCATGGATTGCGGCGTCGCCGGCTACGATAATTCGCACGGGCTGCCGCCGTTCTTTCCGACCCGGCTGCGCTTTGAAGATTACATCTACCGCCTGTGGGTCCAGCAACCCAATATCGCCGCGGCCCATGTGGATTCCGCGCAGACGCATACAAAAAGCAACTATATGCGCAGCCCGCTTGCCGCGGAAATCTTCAATGAAGCGATCTGCAGCCTGCTCAAGAAGAAGATCCGCACCACGCTCGGCCGCATGGATGAACACGGCATCCAGTTCGACTATGACGGTTTCGTCAGCCTTCAGGACTCAGCGGAATTGCTGGAGGAGGCAAGCAGCCTTCTTTGCCGCGTCAACAAGGCGATGGAGCATGCCGAACAGCCTGAACGCCGCGATGCACTGCATCTCTTCGCGGCCAACCTCACGCGCACCTTCTATGACTTCGAACCCGACTTCTTCCAGCAGAATGTGAGCCGCATCGTCAGTGAGGAAATCAGCCTCATCAAATCGGCGCTCGAACTTTGGCCGACGCTTCTGGAGATCACCTATTTCCAGAGGAAATGCCGCACGCTGCCGATGCGCCGCGTGAAGAACAAAGGCAAAGGCGGGCAGCGCAGCGCCGCCGCTTGAGCGCCGCCGCAGAAGCATAGGGCGGTCACCGCCCTATGCTTCTGCCTATGCAAGCCTCCTGCACCAATCGATCGGTGACAGACCTCAGATATCGAGGTTCGCCACCTTCAGCGCATTGCCGACGATGAACTCGCGCCGCGGCTCGACGACATCGCCCATCAGTGTCGAGAAGACCTGCGCGGCCTCCTCGGCATCGCCGATCTTCACCTGCAAGCAGCGTGCGCGAGCTTCGGATCGAGCGTCGTCTTCCACAGCTGATCCGGGTTCATCTCGCCCAGCCCCTTGAAGCGCTGGATCGTCAGCCCGCGGCGGCCATGCGCCAGGATGGCCTCGAAAGCCGCGGCGGGGCCGGCGACCTTCTCCTCCCGGTTGTCGAGCTTCAGCACGGCCGGCACGGCCGAATTCACCGGCGATGCGCGCCCGACCGCTCGGCAAGCCAGCGCGCATCGGCGCTGCGCAGCGCCGCCGCATCCAGGGTATAGCGCTCACCCACGCCGCGCACGCGGCGGGCGACGGTGATGCCGCTCATCAGATCGCCGGTGCCGATCCAGCCGGCTTCGCCGTCCAGCATCAGCGCATTCAGCCGCTCGGCCAGCGCCTGGGCATGGCTCAGCGCCTCGCTCGTCGTTATGCGGCACGGAGAGCGCGCCGACGATCGCCGCCTGTTCCACAATCGCCATGGGCGCGGCCGTCGGCCAGCCGGCGCACGCGGTTCCAGGCCTCGCGCAGGAAGCCTGTGGCCTCCTGCAGCTCATTCGCCCTCGATCGCCACGCCGTCGGCATAGGTGAGGCGGCGCTTCGGCCAAGGCCTTGCCGAGCAGGAAGTCCTCCAGCGCGCGGTCATCCTTCAGGTAGCGCTCATCATTGCCGCGCTTGGCGCGATAGAGCGGCGGCTGCGCGATGTAGAGATGCCCGCGCGTGATCAGCTCCGGCATCTGCCGGAAGAAGAAGGTCAGCAGCAGCGTGCGGATATGGGAGCCGTCCACATCGGCGTCCGTCATGATGACGATGCGGTGGTAGCGCAGCTTGTCGATATTGAAGCCGCCCTGGTCGGTCTCGCCATTGCCGATGCCGGTGCCGAGCGCGGTGATCAGCGTGCCGATTTCGGCGCTGCCGACAGCATGCGGTCGAAGCGCGCGCGCTCGACGTTCAGGATCTTGCCCTTGAGCGGCAGGATCGCCTGGAACTTGCGGTCGCGCCCCTGCTTCGCCGAGCCGCCCGCGGAGTCGCCCTCGACGATGAAGATCTCGCATTTGGAGGCGTCGCGCTCCTGGCAGTCGGCGAGCTTGCCGGGGAGCGTTGAGACATCCAGCACGCCCTTGCGCCGGGTCAGTTCGCGCGCCTTGCGCGCCGCCTCGCGGGCGCTGGCCGCATCCATCACCTTCTGGATGATGCTGCGCGCCTCTTTCGGGATGCGTCTCCAGCCAATGGCTGAGCGCGTCGGCGACGACGGCCTGCACCGCCGGCGTCACTTCCGAGCTGACCAGCTTTTCCTTGGTCTGCGACGAGAACTTCGGGATCGGGCACCTTGACCGACAGCACCGCCGTCAGCCCTTCGCGCATGTCGTCGCCGGTGAGCGCCAGGCTGTCTTTCTTGCCCATGCCTTCGGAATATTTGGTCACCATGCGCGTCAGCGCCTGGCGGAAGCCGGAGAGATGCGTGCCGCCGTCCCGCTGGGGGATGTTGTTGGTGAAGCACAGCATGGTTTCGTGGTAGGAATCGTTCCACGACAGCGCGAATTCCACGCGGATGCCGCTCGCCTTGTCCTCCAGGTTGCCGGTGATCGGCGGCCTGGAACAGCGGCGCGCGGGCGCGGTCGAGCCATTCGACGAAGGCCACCAGCCCGCCCTCGTAGTGGAAGCGCGTTTCGACCGCCGGGGCGTGCCGCTCGTCGCGCAGCGTGACGTCGAGGCCGGAATTGAGGAAAGCGAGTTCCCGCAGGCGCCGTTCGAGAATGGCGTAGTCGAATTCGATCTGGGTGAAGGTCCCGGCGCTCGGCTTGAAGATGATTTCGGTGCCGTGGGCGACAGATCGCAGGGGCCGATCTCGGCCAGCGGCGCATCGGCCTCGCCATGCTGGAAGCGCATCTGGTGCTCGGTGTTGTCGCGCCAGATGCGCACTTCCATCCATTCCGACAAGTGCGTTCACAACGGCGGCGCCGACGCCATGCAGGCCGCCCGAAACCTTGTAGGAATTCTGGTTGAACTTGCCGCCGGCATGCAGCCGCGTCAGCACCAGTTCGGCGGCTGAAATGCCCTCCTCGAGGTGGATGTCGGTCGGGATGCCGCGCCCGTCGTCCCGCACCGTCACGGAGCCGTCGCCGTTCAGCGTCACCTCGACCTTGGTGGCGAAGCCGGCCTGCGCCTCGTCCACCGCATTGTCGATGATCTCGAAGGCCATGTGGTGCAGGCCGGAGCCGTCATCGGTGTCGCCGATATACATGCCCGGCCGCTTGCGGACCGCATCGAGACCTTTCAGGACGGAAATCGAGGCGGCGTCATAGGCATGGGTCTCAGGGGTCTCAATCGGGCGTAGGCGCGGCGGGATCGGACATGCCGAGGATCACTCCGGAATGCAGGGAATAGAAGAGACTATAGCGATTTTTGGTTGTCTGGCCTAGCGAAACCCGGCTCAGGGGAAAGGTCGGCCGCCATGCAGTGCAGAAACTCTGCGTGGTCGCGCAGCGGCATGAAGGGCGCCGCGTCGGTGCCCGTGAGGAAAGACTGCGCGGGCAGGCGGAGCAGGGCATCGAGCAGGCTTGCGCGATGCCCGTCATCGAGATGCACGAGCGGCTCATCGAGCAGCAGCCAGGGCGCGAAGCCGCGCGCCTCGGCGATGACAAGGGCGTGGCCCAGCACCATGCCGAGCAGCAGCGTCTTCTGCTGGCCGGTGGAGGCAAGGCCGGCCGGGCGTCCGGTGGCGAGGTCGCTCATGCCGAAATCGGCCCGATGCGCGCCGAGCGAGGAACCGCCGGCCAGCGGCATCCTGCGCGCGTGCGGCGGCGAGGGCGCCACGCAGCCAGTCCTCGACCGCGAGCGCCGGCTCTGCGGCCAGCCGGTCGCCGATCGGGCAGAGCAGGGAGAGTTGGCGGCCGGGAAGGGCGCCACCGCGCCCTCGGCCAGCGATGGCATTGAGGCGCGTGACCAGCGCCGGCGCGCGGCGGTCGCGGCCACCGCATGGCGCGCCATGCCGTCCTCGAGCCCAGCCAGCCAGGCCGGGTCGCCGCTGGCCTTCGGCCAGCAGGCGGTTGCGCCGGGCCATGGCGGCGTCATGCGCCGCGACCTCGCGCGCATGGCTCGGGTCGAGCGCCCAGACCAGCCGGTCGAGGAAGCGGCGGCGGCCGCTGGCACTCTCGCCGAACAGCCGCTCCATCTGCGGCGTAATCCAGGCGATGGCGATGTGGGAGGCAAGCTCCGCCTGGCTCGCCGGCGTGCCGTCCAAGCCGCACGACGCGGCGCTCGCCGCCATCCGGCGCGCTGCCGGTGCCGACCTGCAGGGTCTCAGCAAAGTCCGGCGTGCGCAGCCGCGCCGCGACCGCCCAGCCAGTGCCGCCCTCGGGCCGCAGGCGCGGAAATTCGGCAACCTCGCGCCTGCCGCAAGCCGCGGCCCGGGCCGAGCAGCGAAATCGCCTCCAGCAGGTTGGTCTTGCCGCTGCCATTGGGGCCGTGAATCACGCTGATGCGTGACTGCGGCCGCCAATGCAGGCACGGCGTAGTTGCGGAAATCGGTGAGGTCGAGGCGGGTGAGACGGAAGGGCGCCGCCTCGAGCCGGGTCGAGAGCTCAGACACGCATCGGCATCAGCACGTAGAGCGCGCTCGCGTCGCCCGCATCGCGCACCACGGTCGGCGCCGACGCCGTCGGAGAACAGGAACTCCACCTCGCCGCCGATCTGGTCGGTGATGTCGTTGAGGTAGCGCGCCTGGAAGCCGATCTCGAGCGGCCCCGCAGCGTAGGTCACGCGGTCGCCGTCCAGCTCCTCGGTCGCCGTGCCCTGGTCGGGGCTGGCCGCCGACAGCGTCAGCAGGTCGCGGTCGAGCGCGAGCTTCACCGGGCGCGACCGCTCGGAGGAGATGGCCGAGACGCGCGCCACCGCCTCGGCGAAGTCCTTCTTGCCGACGCGCAGGATCTTGTCGTTGTCGCGCGGGATGACCCGCTCGTATTCGGGGAAGGTGCCGTCGATCAGCTTGCTGGTCAGCCGCACCGTGCCGAGGGTGAACTGGATGCGCGTCTCGGACAGCGCGATCTCGACATCGTCCTGGACCTCGTCGAGCAGCTTGCGCGCTTCCAGCACCGTCTTGCGCGGAATGATGACGCCCGGAATGCCCTCGGCGCCCTCGGGCAGCGGCTCCTCGACGCGGGCCAGGCGATGGCCGTCGGTCGCGACCGCGCGCAGCACCTTGACGCCGTCGCTGCCGGCGACGGCGTGAAGGTAGATGCCGTTGAGGTAGTAGCGCGTCTCCTCGGTGCTGATCGCGAAGCGCGTGCGGTCGATCATGCCGCGCAGCAGCTGCGCCGGCAGCCTGAAGGCATGGGGCAGGGTGCCGGCGGTCATGCGACGGGAAGTCATCCACCGGCAGCACCATCAGGCTGGTGGCATAGCGGCCGGCGCGCAGCGCCAGCGGCGCGTCGCCGCCGGCATGGTCGAGCTCGACCTCGGCGCCTTCGGGCAGCTTGCGGACGATTTCGTACAGGGTCGCGGCCGGGGCGGTGGCCGCGCCGTCCTGCGAGCGTGGTGGCCGCGACCTGCTCGACGACGGCGATTTCCATGTCGGTCGCGGTCAGGGTGAGCGTCGCCGTCCTTCACGGCCATCATGAGGTTGGCCAGGATCGGGATGGTGTTGCGCTTCTCGACCACGCTCTGCACATGGGCGAGCGCCTTCAGCAGCGTTGCGCGCTCGGCCTTGAATTTCATGGTCTAACCTCGGAGAGCCTGGAAGGGCGGGCACCTTAGCAGCAACCCGGCCGGCAAGCCGGTTCGGCCGCCTACCAGCGCCGCTGAAAAGGCAGCAGACCGGGAGCTCGTCGGCTTCTTTGCAAAAGCGGGCAGGGGAAGCGCTTCGGACGAAGCCGAGCCCTCAGGATTCCAGCATGCGGCGCAGCAGCTCGACATCCTCGGCGAAGGCCGAGTCGCTGCTCCATGAGCTCGCCGACGCGCGAGACCGCGTGCATCACCGTGGTATGGTCGCGGTTGCCGAACTTGCGGCCGATCTCCGGCAGGCTGCGGCTGGTCAGCTGCTTGGCGAGGAACATGGCGACCTGGCGCGGCCGCGCCACGTTGCGGGCGCGGCGGGCGGAGGACATGTCGGTCAGGCGGATATTGTAGTGCTCCGCCACCTTGCGCTGGATTTCCTCGATCGTCACCCGCCGGTCATGCGCCCGCAGGATGTCGTGCAGCACCTCCTGCGTCGTCTCCAGCGTGATCGGGCGCTGGAACAGGGCGGCATGCGCGACCAGGCGGTTCAGCGCGCCTTCCAGCTCGCGGACATTGCTGGTGATCTTGTGCGCCAGGAATTCCAGCACGCGGGGCGGCACGGAAACGCTCGGCCTTGGCGGCCTTGGCCTCCAGGATCGAGATGCGCAGCTCGAAGGTGGTGGCGTGCAGATCGGCGACCATGCCGCAGCCGAGCCGCGTGCGCAGCCGGTCTTCCAGGCCCGAGAGATCGGAGGGCGACTTGTCGGCCGAGACCACGATCTGCTTGCCGGCATCGACCAGCGCATTGAAGGTATGGAAGAACTCTTCCTGCGTGTTGTCCTTGCCGATCAGGAACTGCAGGTCGTCGATCATCAGCACGTCGACGCTGCGCAGGTTGTCCTTGAACTCGATCGTGGACTGGTTGCGGATCGCGGCGATGAAGTGGTACATGAATTTTTCGGCCGACATGTAGGCGACCGAAACGGGCTGCGCGCCGGGGCGTCGCCGGTCTGCAACTTCCAGGCGATGGCATGCATCAGATGCGTTTTGCCCAGCCCGACGCCGCCATACAGGAACAGCGGGTTGAAGCCCGGGGAGGAGGGCTGGTCCGCCACGCGGCGCGCGCAGGCAAAGGCGAATTCGTTCGGCTTGCCGACGACGAAGGTGTCGAAGGTGAAGCGCGGGTCGAGGACGATGCCGTCGCCGCGGCCTTCGCTCTTGTCCTCGAGGCCGTCCGCAGTTGCCGAGAGCGTTGTTGCCGGCGCATCCGCGGAGGCCGGCGTTTCCGTCCCCGGGATAGGGGCAGAGCTGGAAATCGGCGTCGCCAAAGGCTGGGCCGCCTGACCCACGCGGATATCGACGCGGCGGACCCGGTTATTTTCCGGCCTGCCAGAGCGCGCTGATACGGTCGCCATAGTGGCTGCGCACCCAGTCCCGCAGAAAGCGGGTGGGCAGCAGGACCGTTACCTCGTCGCCGTCCGCGCCGCCGAGCGTCATCTGGCGTAGCCAGGTGCGATATTCGACCTCGCCGACCTCATGCTGCAAGCCGGGTGCGCACGCGCGACCATTCGGCTGCCAGCTCTGCCGGCGTGGCGGTCTCGCTTCCTTCCACCCTGACGTCGGATGCGGCTCTCAAGTGAAGCTCCATGACGCGCAAAACCAGATGAACTCAGGCCCACCCCTTCTGAGAATGGGTCCTGCGGCGAACAAATCCCGATTTTGGGGGCATCACACCCCGCAGCCCGCAGCACCTTAATGAAAACTAGGTTAGGTCACGGTGCGGTGCTGAGGCAACCAGAATCAAGTGGAGCAAAAATAGAACTGCTCCTTGAAAGGGCTTACGGGTTATTGAATATTTGGCATTATTTGGATTTGTGCTGTGCACCCAACTGTCGGGCACGCCGAAGCGGTGCTGACTTGTTGTTGCGTACTCATGCGGGCTGAGGACCGCATGGCTAGTCTGAACAGGTCCTCAGAGGCACCGCGAGGAGCGAGCATCAAAGCCGCAAACAGGATCCCGGCGTGAACCGGGCGCCCATTTAATGATACCTGGAGACTAGGCCGCAAGAGCCTTGATGTGGCCCGAAAGGCGCGACATCTTGCGAGAAATCGTGTTCTGGTGCGCAATGCCCTTGTTGGCGGCGCGCTGCAGCAGCGGCTGGGCCGCCTGGATCGCGGCCTGGGCCGCAGCCTTGTCGCCGCTCGCGATCGCGGTCTCAACCGACTTGATCACGTGGCGCATACGGGTCCGGCGGGCAACATTGCGAGCGGTACGCTTTGCCGTCTGGCGGATACGCTTACGAGCGGAGGCGGTATTGGCCATGGTCGATCGACATCCAAAACATGAGTATGGAGTAGCCGATCGCCACCCCGCAATGAGGGGGCTTCTCTAAGATCCGGGTGGGGGTGAGTCAAGCGAAGAGAGGTGCCGGCAAAGGCGGCTCTGCCTTGCGCTCGTTCACAAATTCGTGCGGACCGAAATGCATCACTTTTGTGCCAGCGGACAGAAAAAGCTGCTGCGTCCCGCCTGGACGATGCGGCGGATGCCGGAGCACTGCGCCGGCCCCGGGCAGCGTTCACAGGGCAGGCCCGCCCGCCCATAGACCTTCCAGGCATGCTGGAAATAGCCAAGCTCGCCATCGGGCTGCACGTAGTCGCGCAGGCTGGAGCCGCCGGCGGCAATCGCCTCCTGCAGCGTGTCCTTGATCGCCGGAACCAGCCGGCGCGCCCGTGCCCCGGCAACCGTGCCGGCAAGGCGCTCGGGGTGGATGCCGGCACGGAACAGCGCCTCCGACACGTAGATATTGCCGAGGCCGGTGACGATGCGCTGATCCAGCAGCGCGGCCTTGATGGTCGTCTGCCGGTCCTTCAGCGCGGCGGAGAGGCTGGCCGCAGTGAACCGCGCGTCGAGCGGCTCGGGCCCCATGCGGGCGAGCAGGGGATGCGCGTCCTCGGCCGCGGTCGGCATCAAGGTCGAGCAGCCCGAAGCGCCGCGGGTCGATGAAGCCGATGCGCCAGCCCTCCTCCGTCTCCATCACCAGATGCTCGTGCTTCGCCGGCGGAGGGGCCGCGCCGCGGCCCGTGGATCGCCATCCGGCCGGACATGCCGAGATGGATCAGCACGCTGTCCCCGCCCGCCAGGCGCATCAGAATATATTTGCCGCGGCGCCGGAAACCGATCACGCGGGCGCCGGTGAGGCGCAGCGCGAAGCCCGGCGGGATCAGCCGGCGCAGATCGCCGCGGGCGAGCGCCGCGCGGCGGATCACCCGGCCTTCGAGCTGCGCGGCGATGCCACGCATGACGGTTTCGACTTCAGGGAGTTCCGGCATCTCTCCGGTCAGCGTATAGGGGAAGCCCGATGAGCGACAAAGCCATGCAAGATCAGATTTCTTCCGACCAGACCGATTTCGGCTTCCGGGCCGTGCCGCGCGCCGAAAAAAAATCCCTCGTCAAGGAGGTTTTTGCAAGCGTGGCGCCCCGCTACGACCTCATGAACGACCTGATGTCGCTGGGCATTCATCGCGCCTGGAAGCAGATTTTCACGACCCTGCTCGACCCCCGGCCCGGCCGCCGCCTGCTCGACCTTGCGGGCGGCACCGGCGATATCAGCTTCGGCTGGCTCAGGAAGGGCGGAGGTCCCGCGATCCTCTCCGACATCAATCCCGCGATGCTGGAGGTCGGCCGCGACCGGGCGGTCGAACGCGGGCTGATCGGCGACCTCACCTTCCTTGTGGCCGATGCCGAGGCGCTGCCCATTCCGAACAGCAGCATGGATATCGTCTCCATGGCCTTCGGCCTGCGCAACTGCACGGACAAGGATGCCGTGCTGCGGGAGGCGCGGCGCGTGCTCGGCCGGGCGGGCGGTTCTTCTGCCTGGAATTCTCGCGGCTCGAAGTCGCCGCCCTCATGCCGCTCTATGAGGCATGGTCCTTCAAGGTCCTGCCGCGGCTCGGGCAGGTTTTCGCCAATGACAGCGAAAGCTACCAATATCTGGCGGAGAGCATCCGCATGTTTCCCGACCAGGAGACGCTGTCCGACATGATGCGTGCCGCCGGCTTCTAGCCGCGTGACGCATCGCAACCTCTCGGGTGGGATCGCCGCCATCCATTCCGGCTGGAAGCTGTGACGCTCGACGGGCGCCGCATCCTCCTCATCGTCTCGGGCGGCATCGCCGCTTACAAGGCGCTGGAACTCATGCGGCTGTTGCGCAAGGAGGGCGCGGCCGTCAGCGCGGTCCTGACCCGGGCGGGCGCCGAATTCGTCACCCCGCTTTCGCTGCAGGCGCTCACCGAGGAGAAGCGTCTACCAGGATCTCTTCTCGCTGACCGATGAAAGCGAGATGGGCCATATCCAGCTCTCCCGCGCCGCCGACCTCGTGGTCGTGGCGCCTGCCTCGGCCGATATCCTGGCAAAAATGGCCGGCGGTCTCGCGGGCGATCTGGCAACCACACTCCTGCTTGCGACCGACAAGCCGGTGCTCGTCGCGCCCGCCATGAACTGGCGCATGTGGACGCATGCGGCGACGGTCGCAAATATGGCGACGCTGAAGCGCCGCGGCATCGCGGTGGTGGAGCCCGCGGAGGGGGCGATGGCCTGCGGCGAATGGGGGCCGGGCCGGCTGGCCGAGCCGCCCGTGATCCTCGACCATATCGGGGCGATGCTGGCACCCAGGTCCGCAGCCGCTCAAGGGGCGGCATGTCCTCGTGACCAGCGGCCCGACGCATGAGCCGATCGACCCCGTGCGCTATATCGCCAATCGCAGCAGCGGCCGCCAGGGCCATGCCATCGCGGCGGCGCTGGCGGCCCTGGGCGCGCGCGTCACCCTGGTTGCCGGTCCGGTGACGATCGCGGATCCGGCCGGTGTCGCGGTCGTGCGTGTCGAGACGGCGGCGGAGATGCTGGCGGCCGTCGGGGCGGCGCTGCCCGCCGATATGCGGCCGTCTGTCGTCGCGGCGGTCGCCGATTGGCGGGTGGCGGAGCCGTGGACGGGCAAGATCAAGAAGCAGCCGGGTGGCGCGGCGCCGGAGCTTCGCCTTGTCGCCAATCCCGATATCCTGGCGACGCATTGCCGCGCCCTCGGCCGCTCCGGCCGCGCCTGGTCATCGGCTTCGCCGCCGAGACGGACGACGTCATCGCCCATGCGACCGAAAAGCGCCTGCGCAAGGGGTGTGACTGGCTGGTCGCCAATGACGTGTCGGCGCCCGTCGGCGTCATGGGCGGGGCGGAGAATGAGATCCACCTGATCACGCCCGTCGGGCCGGGAAGACTGGCCGCGCCTGCCCAAGGAGGCTGTCGCCGAGCGTCTCGCCGCCCGCATCGCAGACGAACTGAGCGGAGCGCCCGCGTGACCGAAGCCACTGTTGCCGTCATCCGCCTGCCCCATGGGGCGGACCTGCCGCTGCCCGCTTATGCCAGCGCCGGCGCGGCGGCGGTCGATTTCCGCGCGGCCATGACGCGCCTTTCGATCTCGCGCCCGGCGGCCGCGCGGCGATGCCCGACCGGGCTCGCTGTCGCGCTGCCCGGAGGCCATGAGTTGCAGGTCCGTCCGCGCTCGGGCCTGGCGCTCAAGACGGCATTCTCGTCGCCAATTCTCCCGGCACGATCGACGCGGATTACCGGGGTGAGATCAAGATCATCCTGCTCAATGCCGGGAGCGAACCCTTCGCGCGTCGAGCGCGGCATGCGCATCGCCCAGGCGGTTCTGGCCCCGGTGACGCGCATCCGCTGGCGGGAGGTGGCAGGCCTGGACGAAACGGCCCGCGGGCAGGGCGGTTTCGGCTCCACCGGGGTCTGAGGGCCGCTGCGCCTAGCGGTAATAGTGCTGGGCGATCATGCCCGGCAGGTTCATATCGAGCGCGATGATCGCGGTGAGCGGCGCGAGCCACCAGATCCATCTCAGCCGCGGCGGTATCGGTAAGATCGCCGTCAGCACGATCGTGAGCACCGGAAGCAAGGGCAGGAAATACCGCCCCTGCACGCCGTCGATGCGGAGCGCACCGACCGGCGTCCAGGTCAGGTATTGCACGAGATAGATGAGTTCGGCACAGCCGAGTGCCGCGATGAGCGCCACCAGAGGCGCCCAGGGCTTGCCGCCAGGGTTCGGGCGGCCCGTCAGCAAGGCGCCGGCCGCGGAGAGCAACGCGAGGGTGAAGAGCGCGTAGAGGCTGACCGGCAAGCGGATCGTGAAGGGGCCGAGAACGCCGATCAGCTGGCTCCAGAGGGCGGGGAAGCTCGGGTTCGGCCTCGTCAGCGGCAGCAGCCCCACCGTCAGCGGATGATGCAGAACGACCAGGATCTGCGCGCGCGCGATGGCGGAGCGGAAGATCCGGTGCGGATCGCCCGGCCAGAGCGGCCCTGCCTGATAAGGCGCCCCCGGCAGAAGCGGCACGGAGACGAGGTGCATGACGGCGAGCGACCAGAAAAGCGCCGGGATGGTCACGAGGAGTGCTGCCCCCACCCGGTGCCGCCATTCGGCGCGGCCCACCCAGGGCGCTGCCAGCGGCACCACCAGGGGCAGGAGCATGAGCGTGATGAAGGGGGGCTTCTGCAGCGCCAAAATCGCGAGGAGCGCCGAGCCCAGCCAGAAGGAGACCGGTGTCGCGCGCGTGAGCAGGGCAAAGCCGAGGGTCGCGACCGCGATCAATAATCCGTCCTGGTTCGTGGAGCCGGCGAGCCAGACCGTCATGGGCAGGCTGAGGGTCACGAGCAGCAGGAGCCGTCCCCGCCCGGCGAGGGCCAGGGCGAGGACCCCAAGGACGGCAAAGGCCAGGACATTGCCGAAGCGGGCTGCGATGGCGGCGGCGTGCGGCTTCGCACCCGTGCTGATCGCGAGGCCAAGGGCGAGGGCCGCCGGAATATAGGCGACCGGGGCATAGGCGGCTGTGTTCACGCTGCTGATGAATTGCCGGAGCGGGTGCCCAGGGTATCGCCTCCGCCCAGGCGAGCCGTGCCGCGGCCGAGGCCGAGGCGGGCAGGGGGGCATGGGCGCCGTTGCCGGCGTCGACCGCGAGCGCCAGGCCGATATTGCCTGTCACGCCGGCATCCGGCGCACCCGTCGCAACATTCAGGCCTGCCGCACGGTGGCCGATGATCTCGCCGCGCAGGACGCTTTCGGCGCGGGCGACCTGCGTGGCCTCATCGGGCACCTGGCCCAGAGGCACGACCCAGGCGCAATAGGCGACGAGCGGCACGACCAGCACAAGAAAACACGTCAAGGCGACCATGCAGTCAGACCAGCGCATGAAATCGGGTCTCCCCTCCGCTCCGATCCCCGGCGGGGATGCTGCGACAGGGCGATAACGGGACCCTTGCATTCTGTCACTGGTTCATCATCGGAAGGGTGGTGACAGGCGCCAAGATCTTGGTCTAGAGCCCTAGGAAATAAACGCTTCCGGCAGTTTTCCCGTCAACCAGTCAGCACACAGAGGCGCAGCCCCATGACAACATCGGCCTTGCCTGCCTTCGTGAGCGGGCGTCGCGCTCCCAATGTCTGGGATGGTGTCGGCATCCTGTGCGTGCTGGCTGCGCTCATTCTGGTGGCGCATGCGGCCCACGGCACGCTGGCGCCTTTGCCGAGTGCCACGACGATCCATCTCGATCTGAAATATTTGCCCTATTACGCGCTCAGAACGACGATCCGCATGTTCGTGGCGCTGGTCTTCTCCATCGTCTTCACCCTCATCGTCGCGCCGCTCGCGGCCAAAAGCCGGCGTCTCGGCATGATCATCATACCCACCCTCGATATCCTGCAGTCGGTGCCGATCCTGGGGTTTCTTTCCTTCACCGTCCTGTTCTTCCTCAGCCTGTTTCCCGGGCGCGTCATCGGCGCGGAGCTCGCCTCCGATCTTCGCGATCTTCACGAGCCAGGCCTGGAACATGACCTTCAGCTTCTACCAGTCGCTGACGACGGTTCCGCGTGATCTGGACGAAGCCTCCCGCAGCTTTCCGGCTCTCCGTCTGGCAGCGCTTCTGGCGGCTGGAAGTGCCTTTCGCGATGCCGGGCCTTATCTTCAACACCATGCTGTCCATGTCGGGCGGCTGGTTCTTCGTCGTCGCGTCAGAGGCGGTGACGGTAGGCAACACAACCTTCATGCTGCCGGGCATCGGCTCCTACGTCTCGGTTGCGCTGTCTCATAGCGATCTGAAAGCGGTGATCTACGCGATCATTGCGATGCTGGCTGTCATCCTGATCTACGATCAGATCCTTTTCCGTCCGCTGGTTGCATGGTCATCGAAATTCCGCTTCGAGATGACGAGCGGCGGCGAGGCGCCCGACCCGTGGCTGCTGGGCCTCCTGCGCCGCACGCATCTGCTGCGGGTCGCGGGCGACGCGTTCGGCGACATGTGCGACCGTATTGCCGGCCATGCCGATGCGCCTGCCCGTGGCGGCGCCGGCCACGCCTTCGGGCAAGCCGTCCCGCGTGGTGGACGGCATGTGGTTCACCTTTGTCGCGGTCGTCGCGCTCTTCGCTCTCTGGCGCGTGGTGGAATTCGTGGCGGCCTCCGTCACGCTGGGCCTCCTCCTTCATGTCATTCTGCTCGGTTTCCTGACGCTGCTGCGCGTTGCCACCGCACTCGTCATCTGCACGGCGATCTGGGTGCCGATCGGTGTCTGGGTCGGCCTGCGGCCGCGCTGGGCCCGGCTCGTCCAGCCGGTGGCGCAGTTTCTTGCGGCCTTCCCGGCCAACCTGCTGTTTCCCATCGTCGTCATCGTGCTGGTGCGCTTCGCCCTCAATCCGAACATCTGGCTGATGCCGCTGATGATCGTCGGCACGCAATGGTATATCCTGTTCAACGTCATGGCCGGCGCCTCCGCCTTCCCGGGCGATCTCAAGGAAGCCTCGGCCAATCTCGGCGTCCGTGGTCTCCTGTGGTGGCGCCGGGTCATCATTCCGGGCATCTTCCCCTATTACGTGACCGGCGCGCTCACCGCCTCCGGCGCTGCCTGGAACAGCTCCATCGTCGCCGAGGTCGCATCCTGGGGGCATACGACGCTGACCGCGATCGGCCTCGGCTCCTATCATCGCGGAGGCAACGAACGACGGGAATACGGCGCATATCGTGCTCGGCGTCTTCGTGATGACGACCTTCGTGCTGGTCATCAACCGGCGTGCTCTGGCGCCCGCTGCACGCCTTCGCTGTCCGCCGCCTGACTTTCTAAGCCCGCTCTCCCGACCGGCAGGAGATGACCATGGACCAAACCGTGCAGACCGAGCGCCGATGCTGGTCCGCATCGCCAAGTGCCGTCAGTCCTATCCGAAGGAGGCAGCCTCTGGACGTCGATCATTCTCGATGATGTCAACCTCACCCTGCGGGAAGGGCGAGATCGTCGGTCTGCTCGGCCGCTCCGGCTCGGGCAAGTCCACGCTGCTCCGCATCGTCTCCGGGCCTGTTGAAACCGACGGCGGGCGATGTGCGCTGGCGCGGTAAGCCGATCACCGGCCCGGTTCGCGGCGTCTCCATGGTGTTCCAGAGCTTCGCGCTGTTTCCCTGGCTCACTGTCGAGGAGAATGTGGCACTCGGGCTGGAGGCGCAGGGCGTGCCGCAAGGCCGAGCGCGAGGCCCGCGCCGAGGATGCGATCGACCTCATCGGCCTCGGCGGCTACGAAAATGCCTATCCGAAGGAAATGTCGGGCGGCATGCGCCAGCGTGTCGGCCTCGCCCGCGCCCTCGTCGTGCATCCCGATCTGCTGCTGATGGACGAGCCGTTCAGCGCGCTCGACGTGCTGACCGCCGAGACGCTGCGCACCGACCTGATCGACCTTTGGTCGGAGGGGCGGCTGCCGGTGAAATCCATGCTCATGGTGACGCATAACATCGAGGAGGCGGTGCTGATGTGCGACCGCATCCTCGTCTTCTCCTCCAATCCCGGCCGCGTCGCGAGCGAGCTGAACGTGCCCTTCCCGCATCCGCGCGAGCGGCTGGACCCGGCCTTCCGCCAGATGGTGGACGATATCTACGCGCTGATGACCCGCCGGCCGGTGGAGCATCCGAAGCCGCAGCCGGTTGACCGATGCGGCGCGCCGGCGCCGGCCGCCGACCTTCCAGCCGCTGCCGGTGGTCTCGCACCAACCTGATGGCCGGCCTCATGGAGACCATCGAGGGCGAGCCCTATAACGGCCGCGCCGACCTGCCGGCGCTGGCCAGCGCCTTTCAGATGGAGGCGGACGAGCTGCTGCCGATCGGCGAAGCCCTGCAGATGCTGGGCTTCGCCGAGTTCGAGGAAGGCGACATCAAGCTCACCGATGCCGGCCGCCGCTTCGTCGGAGGCGGATACCGACGACCGCAAGGAGGAATTCGCCGCGGCGCTGCGGGCCAATGTGCCGATGATCAATGCAGATCCGCCAGGTGCTGGACGAGCGCTGGAACCATCGGGCGCCGGCGCTGCGCTTCCGCGACGAACTGGAGGATTACATGTCGCCGGACTATGCCGACGATGACGATGCGCACGATCATCGCCTGGGGCCGCTACGCCGAATTGTTCAGCTATGACCGCGAGGCTGATCAGTTCGCGCTGGAGGATGATCGAGACGGAGAACGACTGCAGGCCGCCGGGCCGCGCGTGCCCTCGTCCGGCGGATCCGCGCACGCGCGGCTGGATGTCGCCTCTCGCCTCGGCTCGACAGGCTGTGCTAGCCGAGTCGCATGTCTCGTAATCAGTTTGATCTGACCCGCCTGCAAGGGTCGCGCATCGTCTCGGTGGCACGGCTCGCCTTCAGCCGTCCGGACACGGAGTTCCTGTGTTTCGGCGAGTCGGACCAGAAGAGTCCGGCGGCGGCGCGTCGGTGCGCTCAAGGCCGCACTTGAGCGTGGCGAGACGCTCTATCCCGATGTGCGCGGCCTGCCCGCGCTGCGCCATGCGCATCGCCGGCTACCTGACGGCGCTGCACAAGCAGCCCGTGTGCGAAGGCCGGGTCATGGTGACGGCCTCCGGCATGGCGGCGCTGCCGATCGGCCTCTCAGCCATCCTGCGGGCCGGGGACCGCGTCGTGCTGCACGAGCCGGCCTGGCCCAATGCCGGCAATGCCGCCCGCCTGCGGGGCGCGAAGGTCGGGGCCGATCGCGCTCGACGCCAGCGCCAGGACGGCGCGCCTCTCGTCTCGACCTCGAGGCAGCTCGACCGCGGCGCTCGCCGGCGCCCGCCTGTTCATCCTCAATTCGCCCAATAACCCGACCGGCTGGACCGCGACCGAGGATGAACTGCGGCGAAATCCTCGCCCTCTGCCGCCGCCATGGCTGCTGGCTGCTCTCGGACGAGGTCTATTCCCGCCTCGTCTATGACGGGGGCGATGCCGCGCCCTCGATTCTCGACATCGCCGAGCCGGACGACCGCGTGATCGTCGCCAACAGCTTCAGCAAGACCTGGGTCATGACCGGCTGGCGCCTCGGCTGGCTGATCGTGCCCGAGGGCACGCGGGACGAACTTGCCGAACTCGTCGAAGTGACGCATTCCGGCGTCGCGCCCTTCATCCAGCAGGCCGGGCCTCGCCGCCATCGCCGATCACGTCGACCCCGCCCGGCCTTCCGCGCCCATTGCGCCGAGGGGCGGCACATCGCGGCCGAGCATTTCTGGGCCGAGATGCCGGGTGTTCGCTACGCCTCGCCCGACGGCGCCTTCTACGCCTTCCTGCAGGTCGAAGGGCTCACGGACAGCCTCGCCCTGGCCGAGCGGCTGGTCACCGATCACGGCATCGCGGTCGCTCCCGGCATCGCCTTCGGCGAAAGCGGGGAAGGGTGGCTGCGCGTCTGCTACGCGGTCGCCCCGGATCGGCTGACGCGCGCCCTCGGGCGGCTCGCGGACGGGCCTTCAGAGCCTTCCGCGCGGCATCGCATGAGGATTGTCCGATGAGCAGTCTCTGTGCGCGTCTGCGGCGCTGTGGTGCGGCCGGTATTCAAGGCGCCGGCACCCGAACTGGCGCCCGATCTCGATTTCCGCCCCGGCGAGCCCGCGCGCTCGACCTTGCGGCGCTGGGTCGCCGAATGCTCGGGCTGCGGTTCGGCGGCGCCCGACCTCGCCGCCGCTCGACCGAGGATGACGCCGAGGTCGTGCGCGGCGATCCCGAATATGCGGCGCTCGCGCGCCCAGGCGCCGGCCTTCGCGCGGAGCTTCCTGCTCTGGGCGCTGCTCTGCCAGCGGCGCGGGGACGTCTGGGCCGCGGCCGAAGCGCTGCTCCAGGCGGCCTGGGCGGCGGACGATGCGGAGGAGGCCGACTGGGCCATGGCCTGGCGGCTGCAGGCGGCAGCGCTCTGGCCGCGATCCGAATGAAGTCCAGCCGCGGCTCTGCCTCGATCGACATCCATCGCCGCGCCGGGGATTTCCGAGATGCGGCCGGCGGTCGCCGAAGCGCTGGCCGAAGACGGGCTCGACGAGAATTCGGCCGCCATCGTCGCCTTCCAGCGCCGGCTGATCGCCGAGCGGGAGACGGGGCGGCAGCTGATGAGCAGCGCGCTGCGCCCGCCCGCCGTCGCGCCCGCATGTGTCCTACAATCAGGCGGCGCGCGGTCTGGCGCCGGCGGCGGGGGCGTGGGCGGCTTCTGGCGCCGCCTGTTCGGGCGCGGCTGACCATGGCGCCGCATTTCAAACTGGAGCGTGCGGCGGGCGGCCGCGTCGCCGGGAGTGGACGAGGTCGGGCGCGGCCCGCTCGCCGGCCGGTCGTCGCCGCCGCCGTTGTCTTTCCCAAGGGCGTGCCGCGCGCGCTGGCCAAGCTGCTCGACGATTCCAAGAAACTGACGGCGGAGCGGCGGCTTGGCGGCCTCGATGGCGCTCTACGCCTCGGGCGCCGCGGAAATCGGCGTCGGCGCCGCCTCGGTCGCCGAGATCGAGCGCATCAACATCCTCCACGCGAGCCTCCTCGCCATGCGGCGCGCGGTCGGCGCGCCTGCCGAGCCCGCCCGATCTGGCCCTCGTCGACGGCAATCGGGCGCCGACTCTTGCCCTGCCCGCGTGCAATGCGTCGTCGGCGGGGACGCGACAAGCCTCTCGATCGCCGCCGCCTCCATCATCGCCAAGGTCGGCGCGGGACCGGCTGATGGCGCGGCTGGCGGCCCGTTTTCCGCATTACGGCTGGGAGACGAATGCCGGCTACGGCACCCCGTTCACATTGCAGGCGATGGCGCGTATCGGCATCACGCCGCATCACCGCCGGGCCTTCGCGCCGGTGCGCGCCATGCTCCAGGGCAGCGTCTCTCGACTGCCGGGAGCGCCCGCGGAGCCTGGCGGCCTTCGATCTGACGAAACCGAGGCGGACGTCAGCGCGCATCATCACAACGTTCTGGCGCTCTCGGTCCTGCCATGATGAAACGTCTGCCGTGCCTTCGCCTGTTCGCTGCGCCTGCGTCCTTGGTTCGACGCCATGAGGAGGAATGTGGACCTCACGCGCGAACTGCCGCTGAACCAGCTTCTGCTCGGCGACTGCATCCATCATGATGCGGATGCTGCCGCCGGCTTCGGTCCACTGTGTCTTCGCCGATCCGCCCTACAATCTGCAGCTGCAGGGCCAGCTGCGGCGGCCCGGATGAAAGCGTCGTCGACGGGGTCGACGAGGAGTGGGACCGCTTCACCGATTTCGCCGAATATGACCGCTTCACCCGCGAATGGCTGACCGAGTGCCGGCGTGTTCTGCGCAAGGACGGCACGCTCTGGGTCATCGGCTCCTACCACAACATCTTCCGCATCGGCGCCATCCTGCAGGATCTCGGCTTCTGGGTGCTGAACGACATCATCTGGCGCAAGTCGAATCCGATGCCGAATTTCCGCGGCCGGCGCTTCACCAATGCGCATGAAACGCTGATCTGGGCGGCGCGCGGGCAGGATTCCCGCTACCGCTTCAATTATCAGGCGATGAAGACCGCGAATGACGATCTGCAGATGCGCAGCGACTGGTTCATGCCGATCTGCAATGGCCCGGAGCGATTGCGCAATCAGCATGGCCTGAAGCTGCACCCGACGCAGAAGCCGGAGGCCATGCTGCACCGGATGCTGCTTGCCTCCACCGCGGCGGAGGACATCGTGCTCGATCCCTTTTCCGGCACCGGCACCACGGCAGTCGTCGCCAAGCGCCTGAACCGCCATTTCATTGGTATCGAGCGCCATCCGGCTTATGTCGAA
Organism: uncultured Alphaproteobacteria bacterium; assembly: GCA_963834475.1. Lineage (GTDB taxonomy): Bacteria > Pseudomonadota > Alphaproteobacteria > Acetobacterales > Acetobacteraceae > Acidisoma. The sequence goes on from CAWIBZ010000008.1 coordinate 333,742, forward strand.
GCGGCCTGGGCGCGGCTCGCGCAAGACCACGCCGCTCGCCGCGGACATGCCATGGCCATCACGCCGTCGCGCCGCGAAATGCCGCGCATCGCCTTCGGCAGTCTGGTGGAGAGCGGCGCGCTTGTCCGCCGGCACGGTGCTGTATCGACCAGCATCGCCGCGTCTCCGCGATTGTCGGGCCGGACGGCAGCGTGAGCGCGGGCGATCTGCGCGGCTCGATCCACAAGGTGGGGGCGGAGCTGCAGAACGCGCCGTCGTGCAACGGCTGGACCTTCTGGCATTTCGAGCGGGACGGGCAGGCTGGTCCCGCTCGACGTGCTGCGGCGCACGTGAGGCGAGCGCGCCTCGCCCAATCACGACGCGCGGCCGGCGGATGAGCCGGTCGATATGCTCGTTCTCCACTATACGGGCATGCAGACGGCGCAGGCGGCGATCGACCGTCTGTGCGACCCGGAGGCGCGGGTCTCCTGCCATTACGTGGTGGAGGAGGATGGCGCGGTCTGGCAGTCTGGTGCCAGAGGCGCGGCGCGCCTGGCATGCCGGCATTTCGGCCTGGCGCGGCCATGAAGCCCTCAATGGCCGCTCGATCGGCATCGAGATCGTCAATCCCGGCCATGAATGGGGCTACCGGCCTTTTCCCGCCGGCGCAAATGGCGGCTGTCCGTGATCTCTCCCTCGGCATCCTGTCGCGCCATCCCATTCCGCCGCGCAATGTCGTCGCCCATTCCGACATCGCGCCCGACCGCAAGGAGGATCCGGGCGAGCTGTTCGACTGGCGCTGGCTCGCCTGCCCAAGGGGTCGGGCTTTGGCCGGACTTCGCGCCGTGTCGTTGCGGAATCAATGGTTGATGAGGAAAGCTTGCGCGCCGACCTCGCCGCCTTCGGCTATCCGGTGCCGCCGGACAGCGGATGCGGCGCGGCGGCCTTCGCGACGCTTGCTGCGCGCCTTTCAGCGCCATTGGCGGCCGGAACGGCCGTGGACGGGCTCGCGGACGCCGAGACCGCGCTGCGCGCGGCGTGTGCTGGCGAGGTCTGTGCAGACTGCCGGTTGACCGCGCAGCGGCCGCAGGCGCAATGCAGCCCGCCGCCAGACGGTTGGACGGCCGCTGCCATGTCCGCCAGGGCATGGGGGAGGAAAGTCCGGGCTCCACGGGAATACGGTGCCGGCTAACGGCCGGCGGGGGCGACCCCAGGGACAGTGCCACAGAAAACAAACCGCCTGTGCGCGCCGGTGCAAGCCTGGCCCGCAGGCAAGGGTGAAACGGTGCGGTAAGAGCGCACCGCCGCTCCGGCAACGGCGCGGGCAGGGTAAACCCCACCGGGAGCAAGACCGAATAGGGGCGGCCGGCGGCATGCGGCACGAAGGCGTGCATGTGACGCGAGGGCGTTCCCGCCCCGCCGCCCGGGTTGGTCGCGTGAGGCGCTCCGCAAGGTGCGTCCCAGAGGAATGGCCGTCCAGGGCCGCTGCGAGCGGTCCGGACAGAACCCGGCTTACAGACCGTCTGGCGCTCCTGTCCCGAAGCCTCATGGGATGGCGTGGGTTGTTTTGTCGCCCCGGCATGGGAAACCATGGGCAGGCAACGCCACCCGGGCTGCTGCCCAGACGGAAGCACCCCGAAAATTCGGAACGAAAAGAGAACAATGCACAATTTTGTGTAGCAATCACAATGGGGACACAGAGCGTCGAACTGCCTGTTTTTAGGGGATAAACCAATCCGTTTTCCGTGTCGTTCAGCGCAAATTCCTTTGACGCCCAGCCGCACCCATGATAACCCAACGTATCCCACGATGTAGCCTATGCGGAGGCCAGTGCGAGAGTGAAAGGGGGGCCCGATGACGCATTTCCTCGGGAGCCACCTTAACCGGTTGGACGCCAAGGGGCGCGTGTCTGTGCCGGCTGCCTTTCGCGCCGCACTCAAATCGCTCGACGTCAGTGCCGAAGGGGGCGTGACCATGATCCTGCGGCCCTCTCACAAGCATCCCTGCATCGAAGCCTGGCCGCAGGTTGTTTTCGACAAACTGGCCAAGTCGCTCGACCGCTATGAGCTGTTCAGCCCGGAATACGATGATCTGGCCGCGGCGATTTATGCCGATGCCTATCCGATCGAAGTCCGACAAGGAAGGCCGCATCATCCTGGGCGACATGCTGATGGCCCATGCCGGGATCACCGACAATGTCGTCTTCATGGGCACTGGCCCTACCTTCCAGATCTGGGAGCCGGCCTCCGCCCGCCGCCGTGCCGCCGAAGCGCGGCAGCTTGTCAACGCGCGCAGCCTGACGCTGCCCGGCGGCGGCGCGGCGGCGGGCGCCCCGGCGGCGCGGAGTGCCGCGACCCCGCCGGGGGACGCGGCCCCATGAGCGCGGCGCAGCGGCATCTTCCGGTGATGCTGGACGAGGTGCTGGAGACCCTCGACCCGCGTCCGGGAGAGACCTATCTCGACGGCACCTTCGGTGGCGGCGGCTATACGCGCGCGATCCTGGAAAAAGCCGATTGCACCGTCTGGGCGATCGACCGCGACCCGCAGGCGATCGCCCGCGGCGCAGCCCTGACCGCGCAGTTACCCGGGCCGCCTCCATCTCGTCGAAGGTCAGTTCGGCAATCTTCTCGACCTCCTCGGCGAGCCATGGGGTCGGCGACCTTGATGGCGTCGTGCTGGATCTCGGCGTTTCCTCCTTCCAGCTGGATGATGCGGAGCGCGGCTTCAGCTTTCGCATGGACGGCCCGCTCGATATGCGCATGAGCGCGTCCGGCCCCAGTGCCGCCGATCTCGTCGCTCACCTTTCGGCCGAGGAACTGGCCGATATTTTCTATGAATTCGGGGAGGAGCGGCAGTCCCGCCGCATTGCGCGCGCGATCGTCGCGGCGCGTGCCGAGCATCCGATCACCACGACCGGGCGGCTTGCCGGAGATCATTCGCAGCGTTCTTCCGCCGGATCGTTCCGGCATCGATCCTGCGACGCGCAGCTTCCAGGGCCTCCGCATCAAGGTAAATGACGAATTGGGCGAAATAGAGCGTGCGTTGGAGCAGGCAGCACGCATACTGCGTCCAGGGGGGCGACTCGTCGTGGTTTCCTTTCATTCTCTCGAAGATCGGATTGTTAAGCATTTCATGACCGATGCAGCGGGCCAGGCGCCCGGTCCTTCCCGGCATGATCCACGCGGCTTGCTGCCGACCGAAGCCGCGCAGTTTTCGCTTTTGACACGTAAGGTTCTGCGCCCCGGCTCTGCCGAGGTCGCCGCCAATCCGCGCGCCCGCAGCGCGCGTCTGCGTGCCTTGTTCAGGCTCGGTGCGCCGGAGATCGCCCCATGATCCGCCCCTTTACCTGCATTTGTCTGGCGCTTGCGGCGGGCAGCGGCCTCTACCTCTATCAGGTCAAGCAGCGCGCCTTCACGCTCGATGCAGAGCTGCGCAGCACCTTCAATGACATCGACATGGCGCGCGACAAAACCCGCATGCTGCGGGCGGATTGGGCGCTGATGAACGACCCCGAGCGGCTGCAGACGCTCGCCAGCCAGTATCTGACGCTGCAGCCGATGGCGCCCTCCCAGCTCATGACGCTCGAACAGCTGGCCGCAAGCCTGCCGCCGCCGGTGCCGCCGCAAAGCACCCCGGCGGTCAGCCCGCCTGCGCAGAGCACGCCGGCAGCCGCGCCCCATCAGGCGATGCCGGTGCCCGGCCCGGCCGAAGGCCAGCCCATGGCCTCCGCCGCCCCCGCATCGCCGGCGGTCGTCTCCTCCGGTCCTGCCGTCGCCATGCTGCAGCCGGGTTCGGCTGACCCGGCGTCTGCCCCAGCCGCTGCCGCGCCGGCAACCGCGGTTGCCAGTGACGCCGCGGGTCCTGGCGGTGCCGCGGCGGAGGCTTCGCCCGCCGCCGTGACGCCGGCCGCGGCGACCCCGGCACCCGTTGCGACCCTGGCTCCCGCACGCATCGAGCCCACGGTCGCGGCGGTCACGCCGCATGTGACGCATCGCTGGATCAGGCGCGTGGAGCTGACGAAGCCCAGGGCAGGGCATGTCGAGGCACCCCGGCCCTGGACGCCGCCGGGCTCAGTGCTGGCTTATGCCGGTGTTCCGGTGCCGCCCGTGCCGAAGGCGCACCATGCGCATCACATGCCTGAGGCGTTGCAGCCCAGCACGCAATTCTTTGCGGCCAATGAGGTGCCGCGCGCGGCCGCCTATGGCGGCGAACGCATAACGCCGCCGGCGGCGACCGTGATGTACAGCCCCGGTCGGCTCCTCGCTTGGCATGGCCTCCGCCGCCGCCCTGGCGCCGCCGCGGCCCCTTTATTCAACGTCACCGTAAGCTGGGGGGACCGTGACCGACGCGCCCCCGCCCGACACCACGCCGAACCATCCCTGGGCGCCGCGGCCGCGCAGTGGCGGCGATCTTCATGGTGAGACGGTACGCCTGACCTCGCCGGATCTGCGGCAGCGCGCGGCGCTGGAAAAAAGCCGCACCCGCCTTGTCGTGGTGGCGGCGGCCTTTCTCGTGCTTTTCTTTGCGGTCGCGGCCCGGCTCTCTTTTGCGACCTTGATCGACCCGATGCTGCCGGCCCCACGCGTCGTCAGCCAGTTCACGCCCGGACCCGCCGCCCCCGGCGACGGCGCTGCCGTCGGGCCGCGCGTCCATCGTCGACGCGAACGGCCAGATCCTCGCGGTTTCGCTGCCCGTGGCCAGCCTCTACGCCGATCCGCGCCAGATGATCGACACCAATCAGGTCGCGGTAGCGCTCAAGAAGATCCTGCCCGACATTGACGAGGCCGATATCGCGCGACGGCTCGCCTCCGCCAAGGCTTTCGTCTATATCGCCCGCCGTGTGAGCCCGGCGCAGGAAATGGCCATCAACAATCTTGGCATTCCGGGGCTCTCCTTCCAGGTCACCTCCGAGCGCCGCTACCCGCTCGGCGATGACGGCGGCCCAGCTTCTGGGCGGCGTCGATATCGACGGCAACGGCATCGCGGGCGTCGAGAAGTATTTCAACAAGCGCCTGAATTCAGATCCGACGCCGCTCCGGCTTTCCATCGATGTGCGCGTGCAGGCCATCGTCCGCGACGAAGTTGCCAATGCCGTCAGCATGTTCCAGGCCGTGGGCGGCTGCGGCATCGTTGAAGATGCAACGAACGGCCAGCATCCTCGGCATGGTCAGCATCCCGGACTATGACGCGAACGATCTGGCGACAGGCGACCGATGCCGAACGCTTCAACCGCTGCGCGACCGGCACTTACGAGCCGGGCTGCGGTCTTCAAGCTGCAGACGGCCAGCATGGCGCTGGATGACAACGTCATCCACCTCTGGGACTACTTCAACACGACGCATCCGATTCCCATCGGCCATTTCCACATCACCGATTTCGAGCCGCAACACGTCTGGATGCAGGTCGCCGATATCCTGCGTCTCTCCTCCAATATCGGCGCCTCCCGCATTGCCATCCTGATCGGCAAGGATCGCCAGCGCGCCTGGCTGCAGAAATTGGGCCTGATGTCGCGCGAGCCGATCCAGTTGCCGGAAGCGGCCCTGCCGCAGGTGCAGCCCGCGAGCATGTGGGGCAAGGCGACGCTGATGACCGTGTCCTTCGGCAACGGCATCGCCGTGACGCCGCTGCATATCGCGAACACGGCCGTCGCCATCGTCAATGGCGGTATGCTCTACAATCCGACGCTGCTGGCCTCGAACCCCGGCGATCCGCCGCCCCAGGGCGTCGCGCGTGATGCAGGAATCGACCTCCGAGACGATGCGGCGGATCATGCGCCTCATCGTCACCACCGGCACGGCCAATTCGGCGACGTGCCGGGCTATTTCGTCGGCGCCAAGACCGGCACGGCGCAGAAGGTGTCGGAGCACGGCGGCTACAAGAAGCACACCAACTACAGCTCCTTCGTCGCCGCCTTCCCGATCTATGCGCCGCGCTACGTCGTCTATATCGCGATCGATTCCGGCCATGCGACGGCGGCGACCCATGGCTTCACCACGGGTGGCTGGATGGCGGGGCCGGCCGTCAGCCATGTCATCGCCCGTATCGGCCCGATGCTGAACGTCATGCCGCGCTTCGACAACGTGGACGGCGATCAACCAGGCACTGTCGACCTCCCGATGCCCTATCCGGCGCCGCCGGGCGTGGTGCCGCTCGGCCCCAACAATCCGGGCGAGCCCGATGATGTCGCCGCCGCGACGGACGAGCGCAACCCGACCCGGCCCAGCATGCCGTCACGCGCGTGGCGGCGAAGACGCCGCTGGACGGCGCCGCGCCGGCACTGTGAGAGCGCTGCGGCATGACGCGATGTACCGCGTCCCGGCGCCGGCGTCTTCCTATGCGGCTCATTGATCTCATGCACGGCGCGACCCGTCAACCCCGCCCGTCCTGTCCGCGCGCTCGGCGGTATCCCTCGACGAGAGCCAAATGGCTCCTGCGACGTCGAGGTGAGCGGCATCACGGCGAACAGCCGGGAGGTGCGGGCCGGGCTACATCTTCGCGGCCTTGCCCGGCAGCGTCGCGCGACGGGCGGCGAGTTCATCGCCGATGCCGTGGCGCGCGGCGCCGCCGCCATGCTGGCGCCGCCGGATACGGAGTGGCCGGCCGGCGTGCCGCCGCGGCCGCTCGATCCTCGATCCCGAGCCGCGCCGCCGGCTGGCGAGATGGCGGCAAGCCTGGCCGGCGCGCAGCCGCGCCGCATCGCCGCCGTCACCGGCACCAACGGCAAAACCAGCACGGCCGATTTCCTGCGCCAGCTCTGGAGCCTTGCCGCGCATCACAAGGCGGCCTCCCTCGGCACGCTCGGCCTCATCGCCCCGGGCTTGCCGCAGGGGCCGGGCTCACCACGCCGGACCCGGTGAGCCTCGCCGATGACCATGGCGCATCTCGCCGCGCAGGGCATCCAGCATGTCGCGCTCGAGGCCTCCTCGCATGGGCTCGACCAGTTCCGCCTCGACGGGCTGCGGCTCTGCGGCCGGCGCCTTCACCAATCTGACCCGCGACCATCTCGACTATCACGGCGGCATGGAGGCTTATCGCCAGGCCAAGCTCCGCCTGTTCGCCGATCTTCTGCCGCGGGGCGCGCCGGCTGTCGCCGCATGGCGCTCGACGAGCCGAGACGCGCGAGGCGCGTGGCCGCATCGCCCGCGGCGCGGCCTGAATTTCGGCACGGTGGGTGAGGGCGGGACCATCATCCAGATCCACAGCGCGCCATGCCGCGGCCGGACGGCCAGATGCTGAACTGATCGCGTGAACGGCCGCCGTTTCGAAGCCGGCTTGCCCTGCCGGGACGTTTCCAGGCAGATAACGCGCTGCTCGCCGCCGCCATCGCCTGCATGCTGGGCGAGACCGCCGTCTTCGACCGTCTGCCGAAGCTCGTCGGCGTGCGCGGCCGCATGGAACTTGCCGCGACGCTGCCGAACGGCGCGGCCGCCTATGTCGATTATGCCCATACGCCGGATGCCATCACGCGCGTGCTCGCGGCGCTGCGTCCGCATACGGAAGGGCGGCTCGCCATCGTCTTCGGCGCAGGCGGGGACCGGGATCGCGGCAAGCGCCCGCTGATGGGCGCAGGCCGCGGCCGCCGGCGCCGACGCGGTGATCGTGACCGACGACAATCCGCGCACCGAGGATCCCGCCGCAATTCGCGCCGAGGTCATGGCGGGCGCGCCCGGCGCCGATCGAGGTTGGCGGCCGCGAAGCCGCGATTGCCGCGGGGCTTGGCCTGCTCGGCCCCGGCGATGTGCTGGTCGTCGCGGGCAAGGGGCATGAGCAGGGGCAGACGTCGGGCGCGAGACGCTGCCTTTTGACGATGTCGCCGTCGTCCGCCGCCTCGTTGGCGGGTCTTCGCTGATGACCGCGCTCTGGACGGCGACGAGCTGGCCGCCGGCGACGGGCGGCGCGATGGCGCGCCCCTTCGCGGCGGACGGTGTCTCGATCGATACGCGGACGGTGGCGGCGGGCGATTTGTTCGTCGCCCTGCACGGCGAGAACCGCGACGGGCATGATTTCGTGGCCGAGCGCCCTCGCCGCCGGTGCTGCCGGCGCGCTGGTCGATCATGATGCCGCCCGGGCGTCGGCCCGGACGCGCCGCTGCTGCAGGTCAGGCGATACGCTCGGCCGGGCTGACGGCCTCGGCCGCTATGCCCGGGCGCGCTTCGCCGGCAAGCTGGTGGCGGTCACGGGCAGCGTCGGCAAGACGACGACGAAGGAGATGCTGCGGCGGATCCTCTCGGCGCGAGGCGCCGACCCATGCCGCGGTCGCCTCCTACAACAATCATTGGGGCGTGCCGCTGACACTCGCGCGCATGCCGCGGGAGACCCGCTTCGCGTCGCCGAAATCGGCATGAACCATCCGGGGGAGATCGCGCCGCTCGCCCCGCTCGCCCGCGCCGCATGTCGCCGATCATCACCAATATCGCGCCGGTCCATATCGGGCACATGGGCAGCCTGGAGGCCATAGCCGCCGAGAAGGCCGCGATCCTGTGCGGGCTGGCGTCGGGCGGGGTGGCCGTGCTGCCCGGCGACAGCGCCCAATTTGCCATCCTGGTGGCGGCTGCGGGGGCATGCCGGCATCATCCGCTTCGGGAAGCCGATGGGGCGGACGCGGCCTGCTTGCTGACGCCGATAAGCGATGCCGAAGGCGTGGCCGTCTCCATGACGCTGCACGGCGTGCCGCTGCGCTTTCGCCTGGCCGCGCCTGGCCGGTCACATGGCGATCAATGCCGTTGCGGCCATCGCCGCCGCCGTCGCCCTGGGGGTCGAACCGCCTCACGCTCCGCCGCGCTCGACGGCTTCGCCGCCGTCAGCGGCCGGGGTGCCACGCCGCCGCCTGGTCCTCGCCGGCGGCGAGGCGCTGCTGCTCGACGAAAGCTACAACGCCTCGGCGCCCTCGGTGCGCGCGGCGCTCGCCGTGCTCGCCTGCAGCCGGCCGGCCGCCGCATCGCTGTGCTCGGCGACATGCGCGAACTCGGCGAGGCGAGTGCGCGGAGCATGCTGGGACTCGCGCCGGATGTGGTGGCCCATGCCGATCTGCTGTTCGCCTGCGGGCCGGAAATGCGGCGCTTGTTCGATGCCGTTCCGCGCCCATGCGGGCGGGCCACGCCCGGAACTCCGCCGCACTCGCCCCCTTGTGGTCGCGGCCTTGCGCCCGGTGATGCCATTCTGGTCAAGGGCAGCCTTGGCAGCCGTATGGCCGATCATTATCAGCGCGCTCCCTGTCAGAGCCGAGACGGAGGAGCCCGGTCTAATGCTCTATAATCTTCTGCTGCCCTTCGCGGACCATCTGCATATCCTGAACCTCATCCGCTACCTGACCTTCCGGTCGGGCGCGGCCTGCCTGACCTCGCTCGATCATCAGCTTCGTGCTCGGGCCGCGGGTCATCCGCATGCTGCGCGGCTTGCAGAAGCAGGGCCAGCCGATCCGCCTTGACGGGCCGGAGCGGCATCTGGTCGAGAAGAAGGGCACGCCGACCATGGGCGGCGTGCTCATCCTCAGCGCGCGCGACCGCTCTCGACGCTGCTCTGGACCGATCTCGCCAATCCCTATGTCTGGTCGGCGCTTTTCGTGACCCTGGGCTATGGCGCGCTCGGCTTCATGGACGACTATCTCAAGGTCTCCAAGCGCAACACCAAGGGGCTTTCCGGGCGGCTGAAGCTGATCGGCCAGGCCGGTATCGGCCTGCTCGCCTCGATCTGGATCATGGTCCATATCGGCGGCCCGCTCGGGCACGGCATTTCCATCCCGATTTTCAAGAACGTGCTGATTCCGCTTGGAATTTTCTTCCCGCTCTTCGGCATGCTGGTGATGATGGGCGCCTCCAACGCGGTGAACCTGACCGATGGCCTCGACGGCCTCGCCATGGTGCCGACGATCATCGTCGCCGGTGTCTTCGCGCTCATCGCCTATCTCGTCGGCAACCGCATCTTCGCGGGTTATCTGGAACTGCCCTTCGTCCCGGGTTCGGGCGAACTCGCCGTTTTCTGTTCGGCGCTGATCGGTGCGGGGCTTGGCTTCCTCTGGTTCAACGCGCCGCCGGCCGCGGTCTTCATGGGCGATACGGGCAGCCTGGCACTGGGTGGCGCCGTCGCGGCCGTCGCTGTCGCGACCAAGCATGAAATCGTGCTCGCCATCGTCGGCGGGCTGTTCGTGGCGGAGACCCTCTCCGTCATCATCCAGGTCTTCTGGTTCAAGCGCACCGGACGGCGCGTCTTCCTCATGGCGCCGCTGCACCATCACTACGAAAAGAAGGGCTGGGCGGAGCCGACCATCGTCATTCGTTTCTGGATCGTCTCGATGATCCTGGCGTTGGTCGGTCTCGCGACCCTGAAAATCCGATGACGGGATTTCCGGCAAATCTTTTCGCGGGCTCCCGCTTCGCGATTCTCGGCCTCGGCAAGAACGGGCTTCCGGCAGCGCGCGGCCCTCCGTGCCATGGGTGCTGATGTCGTTCTCTGGGATGATGGGGAGGGGCCGCGCGCGGCGGCCGCGGCGGAAGGCTTCACGCTTCGCGATCTCGCGCAGGGTGACTTTGCCTTCGACGCGCTGATTCTTTCGCCCGGCATCGCGCATCGCTTGCCGAAGCCGCACCCTGTTGCCGCGCGTGCCCTTGCGGAAAACGTGCCGGTTCTGAGTGATGCGGAGCTTCTCTACCAGGCGGTGAGAAAGTCAGGCTCCAAGGCACGGTTCGCCGGAGTCACAGGCACCAATGGCAAGTCAACGACAACGGCCTTGCTCGCGCATATTCTGAGCCAGTCGGGTATGCCGGTCGCTGCCGGCGGAAACCTCGGGCCTGCCGCACTCGCCCTGCCGCTTCTGCCTGATGACGGCGTCTATGTTCTCGAGATGTCGTCTTACATGTTGGAGCGAATCGCAACTCTCCGCTTCTCTACAGCGGCAATGCTAAATCTCAGTCCCGACCATTTCGACCGCCATGGTAACATGGGCGGCTATGCAGCTGTAAAGCGAGCGATTTTCGCGCGCCAGACCGCTGATGACGTCGCCGTGCTTGGCGTTGATGACGCGCTCTCAAAGGCGATGGCCGAGTTCGCTGGAACACGAAGGGCCGATGCGCGTGGTCCGCATCAGCGGGCAGGGCGCTGCGACCGGTGTTGCGACGCTCCCCGGCGAGCACAATGCGCAGAACGCGGCGGCGGCAACCGCCATGGCCCGTGCGCTCGGTCTCGCCGATGATGGTCATCGCGCGTGCCATCCGCACCTTCCGGGATTGCCGCATCGCCAGGCGCGGGTCGGCAGCCGTGACGGCGTTGTCTTCATCAACGACAGCAAGGCGACGAATGCCGATGCCGCGGCGCGTGCGCTGGGCTGCTACGACCGCATCGTCTGGATCGCGGGCGGCATCGCCAAGGCCGGCGGCATCGCGCCGCTGGCGCCCTTCTTCCCGCGCATCGCCCATGTGGAGCTGATCGGCCGTGACGCCGCCCGCCTTCGCCGAGACGCTGGGCGCGCACGGCGTGCCTATCACATGGCCGGCACGCTGGAGAGCCGCGGTGCCCGCCGCCTTCGAGCAGCGCGCAAGCGCTCGGCGCGGCCGTGGTGCTGCTGTCGCCCGCCACGGCGAGCTTCGACCAGTTCTCCGGTTTCGAGGCGCGCGGCGACCGTTTCGCGGCGCTGGTCGCGGCCCTGACCAGCCAGCACGGTGAATGAGCGGGGAGGGCCGCCTGATGCCCGCGCTTTCCCGCACCGATACCTCGCTCCTCGGCCGCTGGTGGTGGACGGTTGACCGCTGGACGCTCGCTCTGCATCGGCACGCTGATCGGCTTCGGCTATGTGCTGGTGCTGGCGTCGAGCCCGGCCGTCGCCCATCGCATCGGCGATCCGCGTGACATGCTCATCCTCAAGCAGGTCGCCTTCCTGGCGATCGCGGGGCGTATTGTCATCGGCGTTTCCATGCTGCCGCCGAAGGGAATCCGCTGGCTGGCACTCATCGGCACGATTGTCGCCATCATGCTGACCGCCTTCACCCTCGTCCATGGCGTGGAGATCAAGGGCGCGAGGCGCTGGATCAATATTCCGTTTCTCTCGCTGCAGCCGAGCGAGTTCCTGAAACCCTTCTTTGCCGTGGTGACCGCGGGCCTGCTGGTCGAGGCGCGGCGGACGGACGAAATTCCCCGGCCGCCTGCTTGCCGTGATGGTCTATGCGGTGATCGCGCTGCTGCTGAAGTCGCAGCCGGATATCGGCATGCTCGCCGTCATCAGCATCGTGTTCCTGACACAGCTGTTCCTGGACGGCTGAATGTCGGCCTCGTCGCCATTGCCTTCGGCTGATGCTGGTCGTAAGCTTCATCGCGGCCTTTTTCCTCATGCCGCATGTGCATGTCCGCGTGGAGCGCTTCCTGCACCCGACGGAGCAGACCGCCTATCAGGCGCTGACCGCGCTGCAGGCCTTCGGCAATGGCGGCTTGCTTGGCCGTGGCCCGGGCGAGGGCATGGTCAAGGACATCCTGCCCGACGCCCATGCGGACTTCGTCTTTGCCGTGGCGGGCGAGGAATTCGGCCTGGTCGTGTGCCTGCTCATCCTCTTCATCTTCGCGGCCATCGTGCTGCGCGGCCTGCTGCGGCTGGTCGCGGAAAACGATCATTTCGTGCTGCTGGCGGCCGCCGGCATCCTGGTCGAGCTTCGGCCTGCAGGCCTTCATCAACATGGCCTCCTCCCTGGAGCTGATTCCGACCAAGGGCATGACGCTGCCCTTCATCTCCTATGGCGGCTCCTCCGCCTTCTCGGTCGCGATCGAGATGGGCATGCTGCTGGCACTCACGCGCCGCCGCATCGCGGGAGACCGCGGATGAGGGGGCCGCGCGTGATTCCGGTTGTCATCGCTGCAGGCGGCACGGGCGGCCATTTCTTCCCGGCAGAGGCGCTCGCCCATGCGCTGGCGGGCCGAGGCTATCGCCCCGTGCTGATGACGGACGGCCGCTCCGCTGGCCGGGATTCGCCAGCCTTTGCCGAGGGGGACCGCCATGTCCTGCCCGGTGCCGGCATTGCCGGCCGCGGTGTCTGAAAGGCATCAAGGCCGTGGGTGCGCTCGCTGCGGGCACGATCGCCGCGGCGAAGCTGCTGCGCAGCCTGGCTCCGGGCGCCATTGTCGGCTTCGGCGGCTACCCTTGCGTGCCGCCGGTCGTCGCGGCGAGGCTCTCGGGCCAGAAGATGCCAATCATCCTGCATGAACAGAATGCCGTGCTTGGCCGTGCCAATCGCAGCCTCGCCTCGCGCGTCAGCGTGCTTGCGCTGAGCGCCAAGGGCACGACGCGCGTGCCGCCCGCGGCACGCGACCGTCGTCACCGGCAATCCGGTGCGGCCCGCCATCGCGGCGCTTGCGGACGTGCCCTATGCCATGCCGGCGCCGGACGGTCCGATCCACCTGCTTGTCACGGGCGGCTCGCTCGGCGCCCGCGTGCTGAGCGACGTCGTGCCGCCCGCGTTGATCGCCCTCCCGTCCGACCTGCGCGCGCGGCTTCGCGTGGTGCAGCAGGCGCGGGCCGAGGATGCGGCCCGCGTCCGCACGGCCTATGAGGCGGCGGGCATCGCGGCCGAGGTCGCTCCCTTCTTCACCGATATGGCGGAGCGTCTCGCGGCCGCCCATTTGGTCATTGCCCGTGCCGGGGCGTCCACGACGGCGGAACTCGCGGTCGCGGGCCGGCCGGCGCTCCTCGTGCCGCTGCCGCATGCGATCGACGATCACCAGACGGCGAATGCGGCGATCCTGGCTGAGGCCGGGGCGGCCTGGGTGCTGCCGCAGCCGCGCTTCACGGTGGACGCGGTCGCGGCCGAACTGCGCAGGCTTTTGGAAGATCCGGAGACGCTGGCGGCGGCCTCCATCGCGGCCCGCGCGGCGGGAAGGGCTGACGCCGTCAGCCTTCTCGCCGATCTCGTTGAACAGTCCATGGTGCGGGAGACGCAAGGATGAGGGCGCTTCCGCTTACAATCGGAACCATTCATTTCGTCGGCATCGGCGGTATCGGCATGTCCGGCATTGCCGAGGTGCTGCACAATCTCGGCTATTCCGTGCAGGGCAGCGACATTGCCGAATTCGGCCAATGTGAAGCGGCTGCGCGGCGCAGGGATTGCGGTTGCCATCGGCCATGCCGCGGCCAATCTGGGCACGGCCCAGGTGGTCGTCGTCTCGACAGCCGTGAAGGCCGATAATCCGGAAGTGCAGGCGGCGCGCGCCAAGCTCATCCCCGTGGTGCGGCGCGCGGAAATGCTCGCCGAACTGATGCGGCTGCGCTGGTCGGTCGCGATCGGCGGCACGCACGGCAAGACGACGACGACAAGCCTGATCGCGGCCGTGCTGGAAGGGGCGGGGCTCGACCCCACCGTCATCAACGGCGGCATCATCAACGCCTATGGCACCAATACCCGTCTCGGCGCCGGTGACTGGATGGTGGTCGAGGCCGATGAAAGCGACGGCAGCTTCCTGCGCCTGCCCGCGGTCATCGCCGTCGTCACCAATATGGACCCCGAGCATCTCGACCACTGGGGCACGCAGGAGGCGATGGAGGCGGGCTACCGCCAGTTCGTCGGCAATGTTCCCTTCTATGGCTTTTCCATTCTCTGTCTCGACCATCCGGCCGTGCAGCAGATGATTCCGCATCTCGCCGATCATCGCATCATCACCTACGGTTTCAGCCCGCAGGCCGATGTCCGCGCCGAGCGTCTGGTCATGGACAAGGCGGGCGCCAATTTCGAGGTTGTGGTGACCGACCGCCTGCGCAACCGCCAGCGCCGCATGGGGCCGTTCCGCCTGCCCATGCTCGGCCAGCACAATGTGCAGAACGCGCTTGCAGCGATTGCGGTCGGCATCGAAATGGAAATCGGCGAGACCGCGCTGCGCCAGTCGCTCGCCGCCTTCCGCGGCGTCAAGCGCCGCTTCACCAAAACCGGCGAGACCGGCGGCATCACCGTGATCGACGATTACGGCCATCATCCGGTGGAGATCGCGGCGGTCCTCAAGGCTGCGCGCCAGGCGGGCGGGCGCAATGTCATCGCCGTCGTGCAGCCGCACCGCTATACGCGCCTGCAATCGCTTTTCGAGGAATTCTGCGCCTGCATGAATGACGCGGGCACGGTCATCGTGGCCGATGTCTATGCGGCCGGAGAGACCGCCATTCCGGGCATCGACCGTGACGCGCTGGTCGATGGCCTGCGCGCCCGCGGCCATCGCAGCGTCGTGCCGCTGCCCTCGCCCGATCATCTGGCGGAAATGGTTCATGCCATGGCGCAGCCGGGTGACATCGTCGTCTGCCTCGGCGCGGGCAATATCACGGCCTGGGCCAATGCGCTGCCGGCGCAGCTGCAGACGCTTCAGGCCCAGCAGAGCCAGGCGGGCCGCCGCGCCGGGTCAGGTGGCGCATGACCTCCGCCATGAACGCCGCCCCGACAGACCGCTCACCGCTGCCGCCGCTGAAAGGCCGGGTGGAAGCGGCCGTGCCGCTCGGCCCGCTCACCTGGTTCCGCGTCGGCGGTCCGGCCGATTATCTGGTCAAGCCCGCCAGCGCCGCGGATCTCGCGCAGTTCCTGGCGGCGCTGCCGGAAGAATTTGCGGTCACCGTCGTCGGTGCGGCCTCCAATCTCATCGTGCGGGACGGCGGCATTCGTGGCGTCGTCATCCGGCTCGCCCGCGGCTTTTCAGCCGTGGAGGTCGCGGCCGGTGGCATCACCTGCGGTGCCGCCGCGCTCGATGCGACGGTCGCCGAACATGCGGCAGCCGCCGGTCTCGGCGGTCTCGAATTCCTCTCCGGCATTCCGGGCAGCATCGGCGGCGCGGTCGCGATGAACGCGGGCGCCTATGGCAGCGACATCAAGGCCTGCCTCGACTGGGTGGAGATCGTGACGCGCCAGGGCGAGGCGATGCGCCTGCCGGCCGAGGCTCTGCATCTCTCCTACCGCCATTCGGACCTGCCGCCCGGCGCGGTCGTGACCCGCGCGCGTCTGCGCGCGGCTGCCGACGGAGCCGAGCCTGATCGCCGCCCGGATGGCCGAGATCCGCGACAGCCGTGCCAAGACCCAGCCGGTGCGCGCACGCACCGGCGGCTCGACCTTCGCCAATCCGCCGGGCCAGAAGGCCTGGGAACTGATCGATGCGGCGGGCTGCCGCGGGCTCATCCGCGGCGGCGCGCAGGTCAGCGAGCTGCACTGCAATTTCCTGCTCAACACGGGCGGCGCCAGCGCGGCCGACCTCGAAGGGCTGGGCGAGGAAGTGCGACGCCGCGTGCACGAGGCAACCGGCGTCTCGCTGGAATGGGAAATCAAGCGCATCGGCCAACCCCTGCCGCGCGCGGAGGTGGTGGCATGAAGCGCGTCGCAGTTCTCTATGGCGGCATGTCGAGCCGAGCGCGAGGTCAGCCTGTCGAGCGGCCGGCAGGTCACGCTCGCATTGCGCGAGGCCGGTTACGACGTCGTGCCCGTCGAAGTCGGCTCCGATCTGCAGGCGGTGCTGGCCGCCCTCGAGCCCAGGCCCGACGCGGTCTTCAATGCGCTGCACGGCCGCTTCGGCGAGGATGGGGCGATCCAGGGCGTGCTCGACTGGCTCGGCATTCCCTATACCCATTCGGGCGTGAGGCCCTCGGCCATCGCCATGGACAAGGTCGCCGCCAAGGCGGTTTTCGCCGCCGCGGGCCTGCCGGTCGCACAGCCACAAGCTGGTCGATATCGACGCGCTGGCAGAGGCCGATCCGATGCCGCGCCCCTATGTCATCAAGCCGCAGCGCGAAGGCTCCTCCGTCGGCGTCTACATCATGCAGAACGGGGGACAATCGCCGCGCCGAAATCGCCCGCGGCTGGAGCTTCGGCTCTACGGCCATGGTCGAGGAGTTCATCCCCGGCCGGGAGCTGACGGTCGCCGTCATGGGCGACCGCGCCCTGGCCGTGACCGAAATCAAGGCCGCGCATGCCTTCTACGATTATGAGTCGAAATATGCCGAGGGTGGCTCAAGCCATGTGATCCCGGCGCAGGTCCCGGCGGAGATTACCGAGCAGGCCAAGGATATCGCCTTGCGCGCGCATCAGGCGCTGGGCTGCGCGGGGGCCTCGCGCTCGGACTTCCGCTATGACGATACGGATGGCGGCCGGGCCGCCTCGTGCTGCTGGAAGTGAACACGCAGCCGGGCCTGACGCCGACCTCCCTGCTGCCCGAACAGGCAGCCTTCAACGGCATCAGCTTCTCGGCGCTCTGCGCCTGGATGGTCGAGAGGGCGCAATGTCGCGCATAGGGAAACGCCCCCGCTCTCGGAAGATCCAGGCGCGCCTCGCGCAATGCGCGCATGATGGCGAGCGCCTCCGTCGTCGACCGCCCGAGCCACCGCGACATCATCATGCGGCGCGCCCGGCGTCTGATCCGGCCGGCGATCGGTGCTGCTGCCATCATCGTCGTGATCTTCGGCGTGAGCCTCATGCTCGGCCGGGCGGATGACCGCGGCTCCATGAACGGGGTGCGTGCCGTGCTCGGCGATGTCGGCGCCGTCATGGGCCTCAATGTGCACACCATCATCATCGACGGGCGCGAAAATACGCCTGAACCCGTGCTCCGCCGCGCGCTCGGCGTCATGATCGGCCAGCCGATCCTGGGCTTTTCCCTCAGCCGATGCGCGCGACCGCCTGCTCTCCCTCGGCTGGGTCGCGGATGCCGTGGTCGAACGCCGCCTGCCCGATACCCTCGTCGTGCGGCTGATCGAGCGTGCGCCCTTGCCGTCTGGCAGGATGACGGCGGTCTTCCGCCTGATCGACCGCAATGGCGAGACGATGGGCGAGCAGGATGTCGGCCGCGCGGCCGAGGAACTGGACCTGCCGCTCGTCGTGGGCCCCGGCGCGCCGGAAGCCGCGACCGAACTTTTCGACGAGATGAAGCCCTATCCCGATATCAGGGCGCGCCTGGTCGGCGCCGTGCGCGTCGGCCAGGAGCGCTGGAATCTCGTTCTGAAATCGGGCGCTACCGTCATGCTGCCGGGCGAGGAACAGGATACCGCGCTCAGCCGCCTGCAGGCGTTGCAGCACCGCATAGAGCTGCTCGACCGGCCGGTGCAGGTGATCGACCTGCGCCTCGCGTGACCGCATCGTCGTGCGGCCGAGAGCCCGCGCCGCCGCCCCGATTCCGACGACATCGCAAAAGGACGACCAGAAATCCGGGCCGCAAGCCCGCCCTGCCACGAAACATCCATGAGGGAGTGAGGACCGTGAACGACATGGCACGCCGCCCACTGCCACCCGTCTCCACAGATCTGCCGGCCCGTCCGCGCCAGCTTCGCACGGGGGTGTTCGGCGCGCTCGATATCGGGTCCACCAAAATCACCTGCATGATCGGCCGTGCGGAGCCCGACGGCACGCGCCGCATCCTGGGCTTCGGCTGGCAGAAGGGGCGGGGGATCCGCCATGGCGCGATCACCGATCTCGATGAGGCGGAGCGCGCCATCCGTGCCGCTGTCGGCCAGGCCGAGGACATGGCGGATACCAGGCTCCGCTCCGTGACCGTCAATCTCGGCTGCGGCCAGCCGGAAAGCCGGCTGTTCAACGTGCAATGGCCGGTCGGCGGCCGTGTCGTCAGCGAGGACGACATCCGCCAGGTCGTGCTGGAAGGCCGGAACCGCGCGGAGTCCGAAGGGCGGGACACCATCCATATCCTGCCGCTCTCCTTCTCGGTCGATGAGGCCATGCGGGTCGAGGATCCCCGCGGCCTGCATTGCGAGACGCTGACGGCGCGGCTCCATGTGATCGACGCGGTCTCCTCCGCGCTGCGCAACCTCCATACCTGCCTCAGCCGCTGTGACCTGGAGATCGCGGAACTGGTCTCGGCGCCCTTCGCCTCCGGTCTCGCGACGCTGGTCGAGGATGAGCGCGAGCTTGGCACGACGGTCATCGACATGGGCGGCGGGGCGACGAACTTCGCGGTCTTTGCCGAGGGCCAGCTCCTGCACACCGCAGGCACGCTGGTCGGCGGCATCCACGTCACGAATGACATCGCGCGTCTGCTGTCCACGCCCGTCGCCCATGCCGAGCGGCTGAAGACGCTCTACGGCAGCTGCCAGGCGAGCCCGGATGATGAGCGCGAAATGCTGCCGGTGCCGCTGGTCGGCGAGGAGGAGCACCAGATCGCCAAGGTGCCGCGCAGCATGGTGGTCAGCATCATCCGGCCGCGGCATCGAAGAGATTTTCGAAATCGTGAAGGACAGGCTGGAGAATTCCGGCCTGTGCCCGCGTCGCCGGGGCGCGGGTCGTGCTCACGGGCGGCGCCTGCCAGCTCGCCGGTGCGCGCGAACTGGCGGCCCAGATCCTCGGCAAGCAGGTGCGCCTCGGCCGGCCCGTCGGGCTGCGCGGCCTGCCGGATGCCGCCTCCGGCCCGGGCTTCGCAACCGGGGCCGGGCTGCTCGCCTGGGCGTCGGGCGAAGGCCGCTCGATGCAGGATATCGACTTCGAGACGAGGCGTACGAGCGGTCCGCTCCGGCGCCTCATCTCCTTCCTCAAGGAGCGCGTTTGATGCCGCCGGACAGTCGCGCTGCTTTCACCGCGTTCCCCTCAATCCATGAAGCGCCGGACGGACAAGCTCTGCCGGGCAAGTTTTTCCAAGGAGGCCGCCCATGACGCTGAACCTTACCGTTCCCCAGCAAACCCACTCCGACTTCACTCCGAAGATCTGCGTCGTCGGCGTGGGCGGTGGCGGCACCAACGCGGTCGACAACATGATCGCGCTCAACCTGCCGGGTGTTGACTTCATCGTCGCCAATACCGATGCGCAGCAGCTCATGCGTTCCCGCGCTGACCGCCGGATCCAGCTTGGGCCGACGATCACCCAGGGCAACGGCGCGGGCGGCAAGCCGGAAGTCGGCCGCCTGTCCGCGGAAGAGGCGGAAGCCGATCTGGAACGGCATCTCGAAGGCGTGCACATGGTGTTCATCACCGCCGGCATGGGCGGCGGCACCGGCACGGGGGCGGCGCCGGTCATCGCGCGTCTGGCCCGCAAGCATGACATCCTGACGGTCGGCGTGGTCACCAAGCCCTTCTCCTTCGAAGGCATCAAGCGCGCCCGCGCGGCCGAGGCCGGCATCACCGAGCTGCAGCAGTATGTCGATACGCTCATCATCATCCCGAACCAGAACCTGTTCCGGATCGCCAATGAGCACACCAGCTGGAAGGAAGCCTTCCAGATGGCCGATAACGTTCTCTACATGGGCGTGCGCGGCGTGACCGACCTCATGGTCGTGCCCGGCCTCGTCAATCTCGACTTCGCCGATATCCGCACCGTCATGTCCGAAATGGGCAAGGCGATGATGGGCACCGGCGAGGCGGAAGGCGACGGCCGTTCGGTGCGCGCGGCGGAAGCCGCGATCAGCAATCCGCTGCTCGAAGACACCAACATGGCCGGCGCGCGCGGTCTCCTGATCAACATCACCGGCGGCGACGACATGACGCTGTTCGAGGTTGACCAGGCCGCCAACCGCATTCGCGAGGAAGTGGACGAGGAAGCGAACATCATCTTCGGCTCCGCGATCGACAGCACGCTGAACGGCCGCATCCGCGTCAGCGTCGTCGCGACCGGCATCGATTCCGCCGCCATCGAATACCGGCCGAAGCTTGAACTCGCGGCGAGCAATGACCGGCCGGCCCAGCCGTCCCAGATGGTGGCCGCGGCAGTGGCGGAGATGCCGATGCAGGCGACCGGCACAAACGGCTCGCCCGTCGCGCCGGCTCCCTTCACGCCCTCCTTCACGCCGGTAACGCCGCAGTGGAGCCCGGGCCAGCATGCCGCCCCGTCCGCGCAGGCGTCGGCGGCACCCATGCCGACCCTCGCGCCGGCTGCCCCGCCGCCCTCCGCCGCGCCTGCGCTGCGTTCGCCCGCCGCCCTGCCGCAGCGGCCCGCCAGCGCGCGCAGCCTCTTCGCCGAGCCCGTCGCACGGCCGAGCGAGCCGGCGGCCCCCGCGCCCTCCGTCGGCACCAGCCTCTTCAACCGGGTGACGGGCGGTTTCGGCAAGCGCGCGCAGCAGGCTCCGGCGGCGTCCTCCGCCCCGGCGCCGGCAGAGCGGCGGGCGGAGCCGGCCGCGGCCGCCGAGCCGCGGCCGGCCGCCGCTCCGGCCCGCCCTGTTCGTCAGGCCACCGCGGATGAAATGGGCGGCCTGGAAATTCCGGCCTTCCTGCGCCGCCAGCAGTCCTGAAATGACACGTACCCGTCCTCAATGCCTTGAGGGCGGGGTACGGTCCTGTCCGTGGCTGACGGCAGCAAAGCCAGCCTCGCGGCCGCGCGCTTTTCGACGCGGGCCTTCTTTCTGCTGGCAGGCTTTGCCAATGCTGCCTGGGCGCCGATGGTACCCTTCGCCAAGGCGCGCACCGGCCTCGGCACGGCCGCCTTCGGCGCCCTTCTGATCGCCCTCGGCGTCGGCGCTGCCGCCGTCATGCCGCTGATCTCCCTTGCCTTGAGACGCTATGGCTCCCGCCAGGTCATCGCGGGTGGCGCCGTGCTGATCGCGGCCGTGATGCCGCTGCTCGGCTGGCTCGCTGATCCCTTCGCGCTCGGCGGCGCGCTGATCCTGTTCGGCTTCGGTATCGGTGCAGTCGATGCCGCGATGAATGCCCAGGCGGTGGAGGTGGAAATTCGCAGCGGGCGGGCCCTGATGTCGGGTTTTCACGGCATGTTCAGCATCGGCGGCCTGGCGGGTTCCTTCGGCGTGACCCTGCTGCTGGGCGCGGGGCTTCCCGTCGCCGGGGCGGCGCTGCTCACGGCGGCGATCGTGCTGGTCATCTGGCTTTGGCGCGGCCGGCAACTCCTGCCGGGCATCGAGCCCGCCCATCACAGTCCGGAGGGCCGGCGCGGCCGGCGCCTCGTGCTGCATCCGGCCGTGATCCTGATCGGCGCGCTGTGCTTCATCGGTTTTCTGGGCGAAGGTGCGGTGCTCGATTGGAGTGCGATTTTCCTCCATGGCAAGGGGCTGGCCACCGTCAATGGCGGCCTCGGCTATGCCGCCTTTTCCGTCACCATGGCCTGCGGGCGTCTCACCGGCGATCGCCTCGCCCATCGCTTCGGGGTTGCCCCGCTGCTCCGCGTGAGCGGGCTCGTGGTGACCTGCGGCTGGATCGGCGCGGTCCTCCTGCCGGGCGGCTTCGCCTTGCTTGGCTTCGCGCTGGTCGGCGTGGGCGCCGCCAATATCGTGCCGCTGCTCTTCGGCGCGGCGGCGCGGGTGAGGGCGGTGCCTGCCAGCGTCTCGATCCCCCTCGTGACCGCGCTCGGCTATGCCGGATTGCTGACCGGCCCCGGCATTGTCGGCTTCATCGCCGCGGCAACCAGTCTCGCGACCGCCCTCGCCCTGGTCGGCCTGATGCAGCTCAGCGTCTTTGCCGGCGCGGCGCTCGCCGTTGAGAGGGGCGCGCCCGCCGCCGGGCTCTGATCCCGCTCAGTCGGTCCAGCTTTGCCGGATCAGGTAGATCGGTCTCTGTTTCGTCTCTTCGTAGATGCGGCCGACATATTCGCCGATGACGCCGACCGCCAGAAGCTGAACGCCGCCGAGGAAAAGGATCGCCACCATCATCGAGGGGTAGCCGCTCACCGCGTTGCCGAAGAACAGGGTGCGCACCAGCAGAAAGGCGCCGTAGGGCAGGGACAGCAGGGCGGTGAGCAGCCCGACATAGGAGGCGACCCGCAGCGGCACCTGGCTGAACGACGTGATTCCTTCGAGCGCGAAATTCCACAGGTGCCAGTAGTTCCAGCTCGTCCGGCCGGCGAAGCGTCCGGCGCGGCGATAGGGGATGGAGGCAGTGCGGAAACCGACCCAGACGAACATGCCCTTCATGAAGCGCCGCCGCTCCGGCAGTTGCTTCAAAGCATCCAGCGCCTGCCGGGAGAGCAGGCGGAAATCTCCGGTGTCGGCCGGGATTTCGATGGCGCTGAGCCGGTTGATGATGCGGTAGAAGGCATGGGCCGTGCCGCGCTTGAGCCAGCTTTCGCCTTCGCGCGCCTCCCGCACCGCATTCACCACGTCATAGCCTTCCTGCCACTTGGCGATCAGCGCCGGAATCAGCTCCGGCGGATCCTGCAGATCCGCGTCAAGCGGGATGGCCGCCCGTCCCCGCGCCTGGTCGAGCCCGGCGGTCATCGCCGCTTCCTTGCCGAAGTTGCGGGACAGGTCGAAGACACGGACGCGGGGATCGCGCTCGTTCAACTCCACCAGCATCGCCAGGGTGCGGTCCGCGCTGCCGTCATTCACGCAGACGAGTTCCCAGGTCCGTCCGGTATCGTCGAGCACGCGGCGCAGCCGGTCATAGAGCGCGGCAAGGTTCGCCTCCTCGTTATGGCAAGGCACAACGACGGAGAGTTCAGGGACAATCTCGGAAGCCTGGAGGGACAGCTTCGACATAATGCCCTATTCAAAATAATAGCAAAGTCGGACTGAAAAGACGTAGCAGGCGGCTCTTCTGCGGTAAACAAGGGCCACCCTTCTTGTCTCCGGCCCTCCCCGCAGCGAGGCTGACGTTCCATGACCAGCCGCTCCCATGCCATGCCCTTCGGGGCGGCGCTTCACCGCGACGGTGTCCTCTTCCGCCTTTGGGCGCCGGGCGCGGCCGAAGTCGCGGTCGCGCTGGATGGGCGCGCGCCGGTACCGATGAAAGCGCGCAAGGCCGGCTGGCACGAGCAACTCATCGCCGACGCGCATCCCGGCACGCTCTACCGCTTTGCGGTCGGCGGCGGGCTTCTCGTGCCCGACCCCGCGTCCCGCTTTCAGCCTCAGGATGTGCATGGGCCGAGCGAGGTGATCGACGCTGCTGCCTATGACTGGCAGGACGCATCCTGGCGTGGCCGCCCCTGGGCGGAGGCCGTCATCTACGAGCTTCATATCGGCACATTCACGCAGGAAGGCAGTTTCCGCGCGGCGGCCGAGAGGCTCGATCACCTGCGGGATCTTGGCGTCACGGTCATCGAAATCATGCCGGTCGCGGATTTTCCGGGCCGTCGCAACTGGGGCTATGACGGCGTGCTGCCGTACGGGCCGGACAGCAGCTACGGCCGGCCGGAGGACTTCAAGGCCCTGGTGGATGCCGCCCATGCGCGGGGCCTGAGCGTGATCCTTGATGTCGTCTACAATCACTTCGGCCCGGACGGGAATTACCTGGCGGCCTATGCGCCGCAGTTCTTCACCGAGCGCCACAAGAGCCCGTGGGGCGCCGGACTCAATGTCGATGGCGCGGACAGCCGGCCCGTGCGGGACTTCTTCATCCACAATGCGCTCTACTGGATCGAGGAGTTTCATCTCGACGGGCTCCGGCTCGACGCCGTGCATGCCATCCAGGATGACAGCCCCCGCCACCTCCTGCGGGAGATCGCCGAGACGCTGCGGGCGCGCGTCACGGACCGGCCGCTGCATCTCGTCCTGGAGAACGAGGACAACCGCGCGAGCTTGCTCCGCCGCGCGCCGGGAGGCGAGCCGCTCGCCTATTCCGCCCAGTGGAATGATGACGTGCACCACGTCCTGCATGTCGCGGCGACCGGCGAGGACGCCGCCTATTACGCGCCTTACGCGCAACAACCGGCCTTGCTCGGCCGCGCCCTGGCCGAGGGCTTCGCTTTTCAGGGCGAGGTCATGGGCTACAGCGGCAAACCGCGTGGCGAGCCCTCGGCCGGTCTGCCGCCGCTCGGCTTCGTCGCCTTCACCCAGAATCATGACCAGGTCGGCAACCGCGCGCTGGGGGAGCGGCTCTGCGCGCTGGCAGGCCCGGAGGTCGTGCGGGCGGTCTCCGCCACCAGCCTCCTGCTGCCGCAGGTGCCGATGATCTTCATGGGGGAGGAGTTGGGGGCGACCACGCCGTTCCTCTTCTTCGCCGATTACGAAGCGGAACTCGCGGACAAGGTGCGGGACGGGCGGCGCGCCGAATTCGCCCGCTTCCCCGCCTTCAGCGACCCGGCGAAGCGGGAGGCGATTCCTGATCCCGTGGCGGAAGAGACCTTCCTCGCCTCCAAGCTGCAGTGGGATGCGGCGGATGACGCGACGCGCGGCTGGTTCCGCCGCATCCTGCAGGTCAGGCATGACCGGCTTGTCCCCCTTCTGCCGGGCATCGCCGCGGGCGGGCGGGCGCGGATGCTGGAGGCGCGAGCGGCCGAGGTGGCGTGGGACATCGGGGAGGACGCCCGGCTCATGCTCCAGGCCAATCTCTCGGACCGGGCGGTTGACGGATTCCATGACCTGTCGGGGGATCTTCTGTGGCAGGAGGGCGAGGTCGGCGCCTCCGGCCGCTTTGCGCCCTGGGCGGTGCGCTGGTGGATTTTGACCGGTCGCTAGGCCTGCGGAGCCGTGGTCGCAGGCCGGGGTTTCATTCTTGTTTCAGAATGATAAAGGGCACGGACTCCGGCAGGTCGCGCCGGGTGACGTATTTGTAATAATGCCTTAAAAATCAAGGCCTTTTCCAAAATGGCCTCGAAACAGCATGAGAACGCGCGCTTTCAGAAGGTCTCGTTTTGTGGCGGATTGAAACAATCGCTCACGAATCAGGGAAACCGGGTACCGAGGACTCGCGGAAGGCCTAGTGTTGGCTGTAGCAGACTGACCGGATCAGGACAGAGGATTGAGACGGATGATCGGGACAAGCCGCTTTTGGGGGGGCTGCTGGACCGCCCTTGGCGTAGGTCTCGCGGTGCTGGGCCCGGCGGCCAGCGCAACCGCCGCGGCACCCGCCGTGCCGGTGACTGTTACGAGGGCGCAAGCACGGAACATCCCCGTCTACTTCGACGGTCTCGGCAATGTTCAAGCCTTTAACACCGCGGCCGTGAAGGCCCAGGTCACGGGTGTGATCGTCGGGCTTCCCGCCAAAGAAGGGCAGGAGGTCAAGAAGGGCGACGTCGTCGCCCTCATTGATCCCGCGCCCTACCAGGCGGCGCTCGATCAGGCGGTTGCCCAGCGGGCTGAGGATTTGGCCCAGCTGCAAGCGGCCCAGCTTGATCTTCAGCGTTACGCAAACCTGGCCAAGAGCGAATATGCCCCCGTGCAGCAGGTCGATGATCAGCGCGGGACGGTCCTCAAGTATCAGGCGGCGATCGAGGCCGATAACGCCATGATCGAGACGGCCAGGATCAATCTTGCCTATTGCACCATCCGCGCCCCCTTCGACGGGCGGGTGAGCCTTTACATGATCGATATCGGCAATCTGGTGCAGGGCACCGGCACCAGCCCCATCCTGACCATCACCCAGGACAAGCCGATCGCTGTCGTCTTCACCCTGCCCGAAGATGAACTGCCGCAGGTGCAGGATGCGCGGGCCCAGGGCCCTCTCACGGTTCTCGTGACCAACCAGGACTCCGGCGCGCCGATGGCGACGGGCACCTTGATGACGCCGGACAATACCATCGCCGCCGATACCGGCACGATTTCCCTCAAGGCGCGCTTCGACAACCAGAACGACCACCTCTGGCCCGGGGAGTTCGTCAACACGCGTTTGCAGGTCAAGACCCTGCAGAACGCGGTGACGATTCCCTCGATTGCCGTCCAGCACGGGCCGGATGGTCTTTATGTTTTCCTGGTCAAGCCCGACCAGTCGGTCACGCAGACGCCTGTGACCGTCTCCTACAGCGATAATGGGCTGAGCGTGATCTCGTCGGGCGTCGTCGCCGGCGATGAGGTAGTGGTCTCCGGCCAGTCGCGCCTCGCGCCCGGCATGACTGTGCGCGCGAAGGAAGTCGATGCCGGCATGGTGGAAGCTGCGAGCGCCGATGATAGCGCTGACATGCCCGGCTGACATGAGACCGAGCCGCCGTGCCTTCGCTGAGCGGTCCCGCCGCTCGGCCGGTTCCATTCGCTTGCTGAAGGGTCTTCTGTCCCGATGAGTATTTCCACTCCCTTCATCCGGCGACCGATCGCCACCTCGCTGATCGCCGCGGCCATTTTCCTGGTTGGTCTTGCCGCCTACCCGCTGCTGCCCGTGGCCCCGCTGCCCAATGTCACCTTCCCGACATTGACGGTGACGGCGAACTATCCGGGCGCCAGCCCTGCCACCATGGCCTCAACCATCGCGACGCCGCTCGAGACCGAATTCGGCCAGATGTTGCCGGGCCTCTCGCAAATGACCTCGACCAGCGTCTATGGCACCACGCAGATCACGCTGCAGTTCAGCCTCGACACCAACCTCGGCAATGCCGAGACTCTGCTGCTCGAAGCGATGAACGCGGCGCAAGGGTCTCTGCCGGCGAACATGCCGAGTCCGCCGACGTTCCGCGCGGTCAACCCCGCTGACAGTCCCATCATGATTCTCGCCATGCAGTCGGACCAGGCGCCGATCACCGAGGTCGACAACTACGCCGAGAATATCGTCGAGCAGCAGATTTCGCAGTTGTCCGGTGTCGGCCAGGTCCTGGTCGGCGGCCAGCAGACGCCGGCGATCCGCGTGCAGGTTGATCCGGCACGCCTCGCGGCCATGGGGCTCACGCTCGAAGACGTGCGCAGCGTCCTGATGAACGCGACCGTCGATGCGCCGAAAGGCAGCATTGACGGCCCGAACCGCTCCTTCACCATCTACGACAACGACCAGATGACGGAGGCTGCACCCTACAACAACCTCATCATCGGCTATAAGAACGGCGCCCCGATCCGCATCAGCGATATCGGCCAGGCCGTCTCCGGCCCGCAGAACCGCGAACTCGCGGCCTGGACCAATGGCAAGCGCTCGGTGCTTCTGCTGGTCTTCAAGCTGCCGGGTGCGAACGTCATCTCCACGGCGAACCTGGTCAAGTCGAGGCTCGCCCAGCTCCGGGCCTATTTCCCGCCGGATGTGCATTTGACCGTCGTATCGGACCGCACGCTCACCATCCGTGCCTCGGTCAATGACGTCGAGTTCACCCTCGCCCTCGCCATCGCCCTCGTCGTCATGGTGATCTTCCTCTTCTTGCGGAACGTCTGGGCAACGATCATCCCGAGCATCACCATCCCGGTGGCGCTCGTGGGCACGCTGGCCGCGATGTATGCGGCCGGCTTCAGCCTCGACAACCTGTCGCTCATGGCGCTCACCATCGCAGTCGGCTTCGTGGTCGATGATGCGATCGTGATGCTGGAGAACATCGTCCGCCACATGGAGGAGGGATTGGGGCCGGTCGAGGCCGCGCTCAAAGGCGCGGGCGAAATCGGCTTCACCATCGTCTCCATCAGCTTCTCGCTCATCGCCGTCTTCATTCCGCTGCTGCTGATGGGCGGTATCGTCGGGCGCCTGTTCCGGGAATTCGCGATCACCATTTCCATGACGATCGTGATCTCGGCCATCGTCGCGCTCACGCTGACACCGATGATGGCCTCCCGCTTCCTGCGCCACGAGGAGAAGAAGCACGGCAAGCTCTACAACATGGTCGAGGCCATGTTCGACGGCATGCTCGGCTTCTACCGCCGCACGCTCGATATCGCGCTGCACTTCCGCTTCGTCACCCTCATGGTCTTCATCGCGACCGTGTCGGTGACGGTCTATCTCTACATCGTCATTCCCAAAGGCTTCTTCCCGACGCAGGATACCGGCATCATCATCGGCATCACCGAGGTGGCGCAGGACGCCTCCTACGACCAGATCGCGCGGCTGCAGCAGGTGGTGAACAAGATCGTGCTGCATAACCCCTCGGTCTATTCCGTGGTCTCCGCGGTGGGTTCGGGCATGGGCGGCCAGTCGGTCAATGACGGTCGCATGTACATCACGCTGAAACCCTGGGATCAGCGCAAATTCAACGTGATGCAGGTCATCGACCAGCTTGATGCCGCAACGGCGCCTGTTCCCGGCATTCGCCTCTACATGCAGCCTGCACAGGATGTGAGAATTGGCGCGCGCCTCTCGAAGACGCTTTTCCAATACACGGTCCAGGACTCCAGCCTGGACGAGCTGAACCAGTGGGCTCCCAAAATCCTGTCGGCCATGCAGAAGATTCCTCTTATGCAGGACGTCACCTCCGACCAGGAGAATGGCGGCACGACGGTCGCGATGACGATCAATCGTGCAACCGCGGCGCGGTTCGGCATCCAGCCGGCCCAGATCGACGCCATCCTGTATGACGCCTTCGGCCAGCGCGAAGTGGCGCAGTATTTCACCGGCAACAAGGCCTATTACATCATCCTGGAAGTGAAGCCGAACCAGTTCGGCAAGCTCGCGACGCTGAACAAGCTCTATGTGAAGTCGGCAACGGGCGCGGCCGTGCCGCTCAACACCATGGTGTCGATCAATACGGTGCCGACGCAACCGCTCGCCGTCAATCATCAGAGCCAGTTCCCCTCGGTCACGATCTCCTTCAACCTGCACGGCAGCGCCTCGCTCGGTCAGGTCGTCACCGCCGTCAACCAGATGAAGGCGCAGCTCAACGTGCCGGATACGGTGCAGGGCAGCTTCCAGGGAACCGCCCAGGCGTTCCAGGCATCGTTGAGCTCGGAACCGATCCTGGTCGCGGCGGCGCTGATCGCCGTCTACATCATCCTCGGCGTACTGTATGAGAGCTACATCCTGCCGCTGACCATTCTCTCCACGCTGCCGTCCGCGGGCGTGGGCGCGCTGCTCATGCTGATGATGTTCGGCTACCAGCTGACGGTGATCGCCCTCATCGGCATCATCCTGCTCATCGGCATCGTGAAGAAGAACGGCATCATGATGGTGGACTTCGCCATCCATGCCGAGCGGAAGGAGGGGCTTTCCCCCCATGAGGCGATCCGCCAGGCCTGCCTGATGCGCTTCCGCCCCATTCTGATGACGACCATGGCGGCGCTCCTGAGCGGCCTGCCGCTCATGGTCGAAAGCGGGGCGGGGTCGGAGATGCGCAAACCCCTGGGCTTTGCCATGGTCGGCGGCCTGATCCTGAGCCAGATCCTGACGCTCTATACGACGCCGGTGATCTACCTCTATCTCGGCCGGCTGCAGCAATGGCTCTCGCCCCAGCGCAAGACCCGTCTGCCGAGCCTCGCCGAGAAGATGGCGCAGGCGTCCGTCAGCGGGCACGCTGACTGACCGGCCCCGCCAATCGGACCTGACCTGCGAGCGGGACGTCTCCGGCCGCAGGCAGCCAGCGCGAACGTAAAGCCGCCCCGGATCAGATCATGCGATCTCATCCAGGGCGGCTTTAGGCTTTTCGGAGCCTGGCTCGCGGGAGCGCCAGCCGGGCGAAAAGGCAAAAGAAAAGGCCGGCGGGTCACCCCGCCGGCCTTTCTGGTCCCTCAGCGAGGGTTGGCGCTTAGCCGACCGCGGCCAGGCTTTCCTTCGCGGCGGCAACCACGGCTTCCGTGGTGATGCCGAACTTCTTGTAGACGTCGCCGATCTTGCCGGAGGCGCCGAAGCTGTGCATGCCGACGAAGCGGCCATGGTCACCGATATAGCGCTCCCAGCCGAGTTCGACGGCCGCTTCCACGGCAACGCGCGCCTTGGCCGAGCCCAGCACCGCCTTCTTGTAGGCAGCGTCCTGCAGCTCGAAATGCAGGCGGCTCGGCATCGAGACGACGGCCGTCGGCACGCCTTCCTTCTGCAGCACGTCGCGGGCTTCGACGGCGAGATGCAGCTCGGAGCCGGTGGAGATGATGGTCACCTGGCGCGGGCCACCCTCGGCTTCGAGCAGGACATAGGCGCCCTTCGCGGACTTGTTCTCGCTGCCGGCTTCCTTGCGGAGCAGCGGCATCGGCTGGCGGGAGAGGGCGAGGAAGGCCGGCCGATGCGGCTGGTCCAGCACCATTTCCCAGCATTCCGCGGTCTCGACCGGGTCAGCCGGGCGATAGACGCCGAGGTTCGGCATGGCGCGCATGGCGGCCAGATGCTCCACCGGCTGGTGGGTCGGGCCGTCTTCGCCGAGGCCGATGCTGTCATGGGTCATGACGAAGACGGAGCGGATTCCCATCAGCGCGGACAGGCGGATCGAGGGGCGGCAGTAGTCGGAGAAGCACATGAAGGTGCCGCCGTAGGGGATCAGGCCGCCATGCAGCGCGATGCCGTTGATGGCCGCCGCCATGCCGTGCTCGCGCACGCCGTAATGGACGTAGGAGCCGTTATACTCGCCGGGGCGGATCTCGACCTGGTCCTTTGCCTTCGTGTTGTTCGACGGCGTCAGGTCGGCCGAGCCGCCGAGCAGTTCGGGGATCGCCGCAAAGAGGTGGTTGAGCACGGCGCCGCTCGCCGCGCGGGTCGCGATATCCTTGCCGCTCGCGATGAATTCGGCGCGGGCATCGGCAATGGCCTGTCTCCAGTCCGCCGGCAGTTCGCCCTTGATGCGGCGTTCGAACTCGGCGCGCAGCTCGGCAGGCGCCGCCTTCACGCGCTCGGCCCAGGCCGCGCGCGTGGCCGCGCCGCGGGCGCCGATCTCACGCCATTCAGCGAGCAGGTTGTCGGGGATGACGAAGGGCGGGGAGTTCCAGTTCAGCAGCTTGCGGGCGCCGGCGATCTCTTCCTCGCCCGGGGCATCGCTGTGCGCCTTGTGGGTGCCGGCCTTGGTCGGGAAGCCGAAGCCGATGACGGTCTTGCACGCGATCAGGGTCGGCTTGTCGGTGACGGCCTGCGCTTCCTTGATGGCGGCGCGGATCTGATCGGTGTCGTGGCCGTCGATCTCGATCGTGTGCCAGTTGGACGCCCGGAAGCGCTCGACCTCGTTGTCGGAGACGGAGAGCTTCGTCTCGCCGTCGATGGTGATCGAGTTGTTGTCCCAGAAGCAGATGAGGTTGCCGAGCTTGAGATGGCCGGCGAGCGAAATCGCTTCCTGGCTGACACCTTCCATAAGGCAGCCGTCGCCGAGGAAGACGTAGGTGTGATGCTTGCAAAGATCGTCGCCGAACTTCGCGTTCAGGATGCGCTCGGCGAGCGCAAAGCCGACGGAGTTCGCGATGCCCTGGCCGAGCGGGCCGGTCGTGGTCTCGATGCCGCTCGCATGGCCGTATTCGGGGTGGCCGGCGGTCTTGGAATCGACCTGGCGGAACTTCTTCAGGTCCTCGATCGTCATGTCCTTGTAGCCCGTCAAATAGAGCAGGCTATAGAGGAGCATGGAGCCGTGGCCGTTCGACAGGATGAAGCGGTCCCGGTCGAACCAGTGCGGATCGGCTGCGTCGAAGTTCAGGAACTCCTTGAACAGCACGACGGCGATATCGGCCATGCCCATCGGGGCGCCGGGGTGACCGCTCTTCGCGAGCTGGACAGCATCCATCGAGAGGAAGCGGATGCAGTCCGCGAGGTCGCGCAGATGCTGGTCCTTCGGGGCCGGCAGGGGTTTGGGCGCGGAGCCCGGGGTGACGTCTGCCATGGTTTTAGTATCCTTCTTCGCGAGGTCGTCGACGAATGCGTATGGCATGGCTCGGCCTGCGCCGAAACGGGGGGCGCAGGTTTTGCGCAATCTTCATCGGGCCGTCAGGCCCGGCTCGGCGGTCGTGGCCAGCCAGCCGGGTCATGGGCCATGGCGAACGACCGTCACCAGATAAGCACGATTGCCATCGCGGCGTCTCGCCCCGAGCGCGACCCATGCGTGCCGTCGGGGCTACATTTGCACGGTTCGCATATTTTTGTGCAGGCAAGGCGATCAGAGGCCGCGTCCGTGGCGGCAGGGCCAGCTGCCTCTGGCAGCGGGCGAACGGGGAGGGCGCGCGCGCCGCTCAGTCTTGCGGCGTCAGCGTCACCATGGCCAGGCCCTGGCGCATCATGCCGAGCCGCTCGGCGGCACCTTCAGACAGGTCGATGATGCGGTGGCGGGAATAGAGCCGGTCGGTGATCGTGACCACGACGGAGCGGTCCGTCCCCGCGACCCGCACCAGCACCTTGGTGCCGAAGGGCAGGGTGGCATGGGCCGCCGTCATCGCGTGCTCATCGAAAATGCGGCCGCTTGAGGTGCGGCGGCCATTGTGACGGCCACCGTAATAGGAGGCGATCCCGGCCTGGATCGGGGCCGCGTCGACAAGTGACGCGGAGGTGTCGATGCCGGAGGCGGACGGCGTGCTGGCATCCGCGGCCTCGGTATAACTTACAAGATGGACGGAGGCACCGAGGGGCTTGGTGGGGTACGAAATATCGGCCACCGCCGGGTTCCAGCCGTCGGTCTCCGTAACGGCAAGGGTGACGGCCACCTGGCGGGGATCGACATGGCGCAGGGCGAGGTGGCGAAACTTCACATGGCGGCCATAGCGGAGGCTGGCCAAGGCGTAGCGGGACCTGACGTGGCGGTGGGCCGCCGCCGTCATCCGGCTATGGGTCGTGTGGCCCGAATGCTTTTCGGGAGAAATGGCCGCCTGGGCCGCCTGCTGGCCGAGTGTGATCAGCAAGATCGGGGCAATGGAAAGCGCGATGCGCGACCTCATCCCAGGTCCTCCTTTTGGGGGGAAGCAGCAGAACGCGGCTCCCCTGTCGGCCTTGCCGCTGCGCAGGGCAACAGTCCGGGCCGGATCGATTTCTCGCGACACGCTAAGGTCGCTTCGAAGACAGCCTCGCTAAGGCGTTGTGAATAAAACAGATCGCCGGGCTGAGTGCGGAAAGCATAGTCAGTCACAAGCGGGATCATGCGCAATTTTCCGGACATTGCAAGCGCTGCTGGACGAATCAAGGCGGGGATCGCGGTAAATAATGCTTGCGCGCCGGCTAAGCTGTTCTTGTCAAAGGCCAAGTTGTTGCTGCCACATTTCCGCCTTGATTAGCCAGGCCTTAATCACATTTTTATTTGCGCTATCAACATTCTCTGGAAACTTGCCGTAACCTGATCGTTGCTGATCCGTGCTGCGCGATGCTGCCGCGCGACGGCCGGCATTGCCAGGATCTCGCCGGACGGGCAGAAAGCCCAGGCATTTGCTTTGCTCCAACCCGCCCACCGCTTTGCTCTCTCTGTGCAGGCCCCTGATGAATATCGAGATTGATGCCGCCGCCGCTGACCTGCGCTCCCGCGCTCTGAGCGCCCGCGCGGCGGCACGGGTGCTGGCGCGCACAAGCCATGAAGACCGCCAGCGCGTGCTCCGCGCGGCCGCGGCCGCGCTCAGGGCCCGTCAGCCGCAGATCCTGGAGGCTAATGCCGCCGACCTCGCCGCCTATGAGGGCGTGCCGGCGCTCCGCGACCGTCTGCGGCTGGACGCCAGGCGGGTCGAGGCCATGGCGGTGGGGTTAGAAGAGATCGCGGCCCTGCCCGATCCCCTCGGCCGGGTGCTTGCGGAATGGACAAGGCCGAACGGGTTGCGCTTCCAGCGCGTCTCCACCCCGATCGGCGTCATCGGCATGATCTACGAAAGCCGGCCCAATGTCGGGGCGGATGCCGCGGGGCTTTGCCTCGCCTCCGGCAATGCGGTCATCCTGCGCGGCGGGTCGGACAGTTTCCACAGCGCCCAGGCGATCCATGCCGCCATCGCTGCGGGGCTGCGGGAGGCCGGCCTGCCCGAGGCCGCCGTGCAGGTGGTGCCGGGCCGGGATCGCAGCTTCGTCGCGGCCATGCTGCAGGCGGCCGGGCTGATCGACCTCATCATCCCCCGCGGCGGCAAGGGCCTCGTCACGCGTGTGCAGGCCGAATCCCGCGTGCCCGTGCTCTCCCATGCCGAGGGGCTCTGCCACACCTACGTCCATGCGGCGGCTGACCCCGCCATGGCGCGCACCATCCTGAAGAACGCCAAGATGCGCCGCACCGATATCTGCGGCGCGACCGAGACGCTGCTCATCGACGCGGCTATCGCGCCGCACTTGCTGCCCGAGATCGTCTCCGATCTCGCGGGTCTCGGCTGCGATTTCCGGGCGGATGAGCGGGCCCGCGCCATCCTGCCTGCGCTGCCCGCCGCGACCGAGGCCGATTTCCAGACCGAATGGCTGGACAAGGTTCTGTCCGTTGCCGTGGTCGATGGGGTCGAGGCGGCGATCGCGCATATCGAGCGGTTCGGCAGCGAGCACACGGAATCGATCATCACCGAGGATGCGGCCGCGGCCGAGCTTTTCCTGAACGGCACCTCGAGCGCCGTCGTGATGTGGAACGCCTCCACCCAGTTCTGTGACGGCGGGGAATTCGGCTTCGGCGCCGAAATCGGCATCGCCACCGGCCGCATCCATGCCCGTGGCCCGGTCGGTGTCGAGCAGCTGACGACCTTCCGCTATCAGCTGCGCGGGACAGGCCAGGTGCGGTCCTGACTCTGCGGGTTATGGGCGGGCGCGGGGTGCCGGGCAGCAGGGATTCGGTGCCGCGCCGCGGTGACAGGCGGCGGATGCGCATCGGCCTTCTGGGGGGCTCCTTCAACCCCGCCCATGCCGGCCACCACCATGTCGCGGAACGCGCCCGGAGGCGCTTCGCGCTCGACCAGGTCTGGCTCATGGTCTCGCCCGGCAATCCGCTCAAGCCGGCGCGGGGCATGGCGCCCTTTGCGGAACGCCTCGCCTCCGCCCAGGCCTTCGCTGATGGGCGGCGGATCGTCGCGACGGCGATCGAGGCCAGGATCGGCACGCGCTACACCTGGGCGACGCTCGCGCGCCTGCACCGGCTCTTTCCCTGCGTCGATTTCGTCTGGCTGATGGGCGCCGACAATCTGGGCGATCTCCCTCGCTGGCAGCGCTGGGAGACGATCGCCGCCGATACGGCCCTCGGCATTCTGCCGCGGCCGGACCATAATATGGAGGCGCTGGCAGGCAGGGCCGCGCACCGGCTGCGCCATGCGCGCCTGCCGGCGCGTGCGGCCTCGCGCCTGGCCGCCGCGGTGACTCCCGCTTGGATTTTCTTGCCTGCGGCCCAAAATGCGCTATCCGCAACCGCGCTGCGTGCGGCGAAGTCGGCAGCCTCCGGCGCCGGAGCTGTACCAATCGAAGCTGCGACGCGCAGCGCCACACATGGAGAAGGCCAATAGCCCGCAAACCGACCACCGACACGGCTGCAGCACCGCGCCGCCGCGTCGCCGCCCCGAAGGTGCCGGCCACCGCCGGCGCGCCCTCCGCCCCCGCCACGATCCGCAAGAAGGCGGTCATTTCCGGGCCGCGGGCCAAGAGCCGCAAAGTGGCGGCCGAGCCCTCGGACCTTGACCGCCTTCAGGCTCTCATCGTCACCAGCCTGGAAGACGACAAGGGCGAGAATATCGTGACCCTCGACCTCGCCGGAAAGGCGAGCTTCGCGGACCGCATGATTATCGCGTGCGGCCTCGCGGACCGTCAGATCAGCGCCATGGCGATCCACTTGCAGGAGAAGCTGCGCGAAGGCGGCTTCGGCCGGGTGCGCATCGAAGGCGAAAACGGGTCGGACTGGGTGCTGATCGATGCCGGCGATATCGTCGTTCATCTCTTCAAGCCCGATTCCCGCGAACTCTACGGCCTCGAGAGGATGTGGGGCGCGGAGCTGGACGAGGCGAGCGAGGGCTGACGGCCAGGCGCCATGATGCGCGTGGTGGCGATCGGCCGGCAGGCCCGCGGCCCGGAGGCGGAGCTTTTCGCCCGCTACGCCGGCCGGCTGCGCCCGGCGCTTGCGCTCACCGAATTGCCTGAGGCGCGCGGCGCCCCGGTTGAAATCAAGCGGCGGGAGGGTCAGGCGCTGCTCGCCGCCCTGCCGCCCCAGGCCTTCGTCGTCGTGCTCGACATGGATGGCGCGACGCCGGACAGCCCCGGCCTCGCCCGGCTGCTTGCCGGCTGGCAGGGCCTGGGCCGCCCGATCTGCTTTCTCATCGGCGGCACGGAAGGGCTCGACGCCGCGGTCATCGCGCGCGCCGACGCCAAGCTTTCGCTCGGCCGCTTCACCTGGCCGCACTTCCTCGTCCGCGCCATGCTGGCCGAGCAGCTCTTTCGCGCCCATAGCATCCTGACCGGCCACCCCTACCATCGGGAGGGACGGCCATGATACCAGCTGCGAGCGTTCACGAAGGAGGCCTAGGCCATGACTGCACAACAGCAACGCCCGGTGATGCTCGTCATCCTGGATGGCTGGGGCTGGCGCGAATCCAATGAAGACAACGCCGTGCGCCTGGCACATACACCGACCTTCGACCGGCTCTGGGGCAATTGCCCGCACGCCTTCCTGAAAACCTCGGGTGAGGATGTCGGCCTGCCGGATGGCCAGTTCGGCAATTCCGAAGTCGGCCACCTGAATATCGGCGCGGGCCGCGTGGTCATGCAGGACCTGCCGCGCATCACCCGCGCCGCGCGGGACGGTTCGCTCGCCGGCAATGCCGAACTGCAGGCCTTGATCGCGGCGGCCAAGGGCGGCTCGGGCAAGGTCCATCTCCTCGGCCTCATCTCCCCCGGCGGCGTGCATTCCCACCAGGACCATGCGCTGGCGCTGGCCCGCATCCTGACGGAGGCAGGCCTCACCGTTCTCATCCACGCCGTGACCGACGGGCGTGACACGCCGCCGCGCTCCGCCGCGGGCTTCGTCTCAAGCTTCGAATCGGCACTGCCGCGGGGCGCCCGCATCGTCACCCTCGGCGGCCGCTACTATGCGATGGACCGTGACAACCGCTGGGAGCGGGTGCGCCGCGCCTATGATGTCATCGTCTCGGCCGAGGGACCGCATTTCGCCTCCGCGCAGGAGGCCATCGCCGCCGGCTACGGCGAGGATCTCGGCGACGAATTCCTGATCCCCGCCGTGATCGGCGATTACGAGGGCGTGCAGGCGGGGGACGCCCTGCTCACCTTCAACTTTCGGGCGGACCGTATCCGCCAGATCCTCATGGCGCTGCTCGACCCGGCCTTCGCCGGCTTCGACCGTGGCCGGGTGCCGCATTTCGCGGCGGCGGCCGGCATGACCCAGTACAGCACGGCACTCGATCGGCTGCAGACGACGGTCTTCCCGCCGATCGGCATGGAGGATCTCCTGGGCCAGATCGTCGCCCGCGCCGGGCGCCGCCAGCTGCGCATGGCGGAGACCGAGAAATATCCCCATGTCACCTACTTCCTGAACGGCGGGCATCGAGGAGCCGAATGAGGGCGAGGAACGCATCCTCGTCCCCTCTCCGAAAGTCGCGACCTATGACCTCCAGCCGGAAATGTCGGCGCCCGCGCTGACCGCGAAGGCGGTGGAGGCGATCAACAGCAGGCGCTTCGACCTCATCATCCTCAACTTCGCCAATCCCGACATGGTCGGCCATACCGGCGTGCTGGAAGCGGCGATCAAGGCCGTTGAAACGGTCGATCATTGCCTCGGCGAGATCGTCGCCGCGGTCTCGGCCCAGGGTGGCGCGCTGCTTCGTCACGGCCGATCACGGCAATTGCGAGCTGATGCGGGACCCGGTGACGCATGTGCCCCATACGGCCCATACGCTCAATCTCGTGCCGGCCATGCTGATGGGCGCGCCGGCGGGCAGCAGCCTGGCCGACGGGCGGCTTGCCGACATCGCGCCGACGCTGCTCGCCCTCATGGGGCTCGGCCAGCCGGCCGCCATGACCGGCACCAGCCTGCTGCGGAGCTGACCCGCTGCCGCGAGCGCCTAGCATTCTGCCGCGGCGCGGCACCGCGCTCGCGCTCGCCGTTTCGGCCGGCGTGATCGGGGGGCAGCTGCATCAGGCCGGCGCCGCGGCCGCGCCCTCCCAGGCGGATGTGAGGCGGGCGGAGGCCGCGCGCGCGCTGCATCAAAGCGAGGCGGCGGCGGCCAGAGCCCGTGCGGCGGCGCTCGCCGCCATGCAGGCGAGCCTCGCCCAGGAGCGTGTCGAGGCGGCGGCCAAGCTGCGCGGGGTCGAAGAGGCAACGGCGCAGGCGGCCGACCGCATGGCCGGTCTCGCGGCCCAGAAGCAAAAGGTCGCGGCCGAACTCGCGGCAAGGGCCGCGGCTTTCGCGCCCATGCTGCCCTTGATCGAGCGGCTGGCGCTCTACCCCTCCGAAACCCTGCTCGCCGTGCCGGCCCCGGCGCAACAGACGCTGCGCGGCCTGCTCGTCCTGCAAGGGCTGTCGCGGGAAATCGGCCGCCAGGCCGCCGCCCTCAAGGCGGAGCAGGACAAGCTCGATCAGCTGACGGCGGATATGCAGGCCGCGGCCCCGGCGCTCGCCCAGGCCGAAGCCGTGCAGGCGAGCCAGGAGGCGGCGCTCGACGCCCAGATCGCCAGTGCCGCGGCCAGCCGCCAGAATGCCGAAAGTGCGGCGGCGAGCGCTGACGAGGCGGCCGCCCAGGATGCGGTGCGGGCACAGACGCTGAAAGATGCCATCGCGCGCATCGCGGCGGCGCGGGCCGCCGCCGCCGCCCGGGCCGCGCGGCTTGCCCTGCGTGCCGAAAGGGAGCGCAGGAGTGAGGCCGCGGCGGATGCCCGGGCCAGGGCCGACGCCCTCTCGGCGTCCGCGGGCGACGGCCTCGGCAATCCGAGCGGCCAGATCATGGCACCCGTCGCAGGAACGCTCATCCGCGGCTGGGGAGATCCGACGCTTGCCGGCCCGGCGACCGGGATCTCCTACGCCACGCCGCCGGGCGCCAGGGTCATTTCGCCGTGCAGCGGCGATGTGCTGTTCGGCCAGCCCTTCCGCAGCTATGGCCTTCTTGTGATCGTCGATTGCGGCCGCGGCTACGACTTTGTCCTCGCGGGCCTTGACCGGCTTGACGTGACTGTCGGACAAAGAGTTCGAGGCGGGCGAACCCGTGGGCATCATGGGTGGCTGGAACCCTGCCCAGCCGAGCGTGAGGCCAAAACTCTATATGGAATTACGCCTGGATGGGAATCCGGTGAATCCTGCTCCATGGCTGCGTGCCCAGGGTTGATTGTTGGCCGGTTTGCTTCCCACAATAAGCACCTTCCAGGGTGACGGTGCGAAGCGCAAAATGCGCCAGGTTGTCGCCTTCCGCTGCACGACTGCCCCCTTGGGGCGGCTTTAGGAAAGTTCGGATGAAGTTTCGTTCTGGCTTGCTGATCGGTACGGCCTTCGTTGCCGGTCTTGCTTTGGCTCCCGTCTCCGGCTTCGTGCTGCACCGCTTCGGCAGCGAGCTTGGCATCCCCCATGCCATGGCGGCAGACGACAATGCCCCCGGCACCTATCAACTGCTCAGCCTTTTCGGGGACGTGTTCGAGCGTGTGAAGGCCGACTATGTCGTGCCCGTGAACGACCAGTCGCTGATCGAAAACGCGATCAACGGCATGCTGGCCGGGCTTGATCCGCACAGCGCCTACATGAATGCCGCGGAATATCGGGACATGGAGGCCCAGACGGACGGGGCATTCGGCGGTCTCGGCCTCGAGGTCAGCCAGGAAGACGGCTTCATCAAGGTCATCAGCCCGATCGACGGCACGCCCGCCGCCCGCGCCAATATCAAGCCGAATGACCTCATCATCGAGATCGACGGCAAATCCGTCCAGGGCCTCTCGCTCGATGCCGCGGTTGACGAGATGCGCGGGCCCCCGGGCTCCACGATCTCGCTCACGATCAAGCCCGCGAACAGCGCGAAGATGGTCGTCCTGAAGCTGACCCGCCAGGTCATCAACGTGCCGGCGGTGCATTCCGCCCTCTACGGCGATGTCGGCTATATCCGCCTCTCGGTCTTCAGCGAGAACGCGGACCAGGGCGTGCGGGACGCCATCAAGTCGCTGGACGCCCAGTCCCACGGCAAGCTGCGGGGCTATATCCTTGACCTGCGCAACAACCCGGGCGGCCTGCTCGACCAGGCGGTCGCGGTCGCCAACGACTTCATGAGCGGCGGGCGAGATCGTCTCCACCCGCGCCCGCCATCCGGAAGACAGCGAGGTCTGGAGCGCCAAGCCGGACGGCGACGTCGCCGGTGACCTGCCCATGGTCGTGCTCATCAATCCCGGCTCGGCCTCCGCGAGCGAAATCGTCTCGGGCGCGCTGCAGGACAATCGGCGCGCCATCATCATGGGCGAGCGCAGCTTCGGCAAGGGCTCGGTGCAGACGGTGATCCCGCTGCCCGACAACAGCGCGATGCGCCTGACGACCGCGCGCTATTTCACGCCGTCCGGCCGCTCCATCCAGGATCTCGGCATCACGCCGGATATCCCGGTCGCATCCTCGGATGGGACAGCCGGCGAAATGCAGCCGCTGCGCGAGGTCGATCTGCAGCACGCGATGCTCAATCCGAACAGCAAGGAGCTGCCGCCCCTGCCGCCGCGCACGGACCTGCCCGCGATCGCGAAATCCATCCCGAAGGCGCCGCCGGCGGGCTGGCCGAAGTTCGATCCGACCAAGCCTTCGACCGACTTCCAGCTTCAGGAAGCGATCAAGGTCGTGGACGCGATGCAGAGCGTGAAAAGCGCCTCGAACTGACGACTGCCGCCTGAGGAGCCTGCCGATGCGCCGTGACCATATGCCCTACCGCCCGAATGTCGGCGCGGTCCTGTTCAACCGTGTCGGGCAGATTTTCGTCGCGCGGCGGGCCAATTTCCCGAACGCCGAAGGCCCGGCCGGCGGCTGGCAGCTGCCGCAGGGCGGCATCGACGAGAGCGAGGATCCCCGTGTCGCGATCTTCCGCGAGCTGAAGGAGGAGATCGGCACCGACCGTGCCGAGATCCTGGGCGAGCATCCCGACTGGCTGCAGTACGATCTGCCCGACGACCTCATCGGCAAGGCGTTGGACGGGCGATACCGCGGCCAGCGGCAGCGCTGGTTTGCGCTGCGCTTCACCGGGGACGACAGCGAGATCCGGCTCGATCTGGATCCGCACCCGGAATTTGACGCCTGGCGCTGGGATGATCTTGCAAACCTTCCGTCACTTGCCGTGGGCTTCAAGCGGGATATCTATGGCGTGCTCGCGACTTCCTTCGCGCGCTTCGCCGTTTCCGCCTGACCCCCGATCCAAGGACAGATCATCATGAGCGCAGTGACTTTGACCGCCGCTGACGGCCATC
Source organism: uncultured Alphaproteobacteria bacterium (assembly GCA_963834475.1). Taxonomy (GTDB): domain Bacteria; phylum Pseudomonadota; class Alphaproteobacteria; order Acetobacterales; family Acetobacteraceae; genus Acidisoma. The sequence goes on from CAWIBZ010000008.1 coordinate 375,390, forward strand.
AGCTCTCGGCCTATCGGGCCGGCCCCGAAGGCGCCACCACGGGCCTCGTCGTGGTCCAGGAAATCTTCGGCGTAAACAGCCACATGCGCTTCGTCTGCGATACCTTTGCAAAGGCCGGGTTTGCCGTCATCGCCCCGGCTTTGTTCGACCGCGCCGAGCGGGGCGTGGAACTCGGCTACACGGCCGAGACCATCCAGGCGGGCCTCGCGCTGCGCGCCAAGATCACCGAAGAGCAGGTGATGATGGATGTCGAGGCTGCGGCCGCGGCGCTCGGCCTGCCCTCCGTCGGCATCATCGGCTATTGCTGGGGCGGCACGATCGCCTGGTGGGGGGCGACCCGCTCGAACACCTTCAAGGCGGCGGTGGGCTGGTATGGCGGCGGCATCGCCGCGACCAAGACCGCGGCGCCGCACTGCCCGGTGCAGCTTCATTTCGGGGCCGAGGACCATGGCATTCCGCTGGCCGACGTCGATGCGATTCGCGCGGCTCAACCGGGCGCCGAGATCTTCGTCTATGACGGGGCGGAGCATGGTTTCGGCTGCGAGCAGCGGTCGAGCTTCAACCAGGCCGCTTTCGATCTCGCGCAGGCGCGCAGCCTGGAATTCTTCCGCAAGCATCTCGCCGCCTGATCAGTCGTTGAGGCTGATTTGCGCCAGAACGGTTGTCTTTAGCGCCGGGCTGGCTTAGCCCCTGCTTACGGGCACGCGAATCGCCCGTAAGCAGGAGAGGCTATGCGACTACCCCGCGTTGTGATGTGGCAGAGGATCGCCGAGGTCCTGGCAGCAGAGATCAGCGCGGGTAGTTTTGCTCCGGGCTCCCGTCTGCCGACCGAGACGGTGCTGGCCCAACGTTTCGGCGTTAACCGCCATACCTTGCGTCAGGCCATCGCCACGCTCTCGGATGCCGGTCTTGTCAGCGTGCAGCATGGACGGGGCACCTTCGTGCGGCCCGCGCCCGTCATCGAATATAGGCTCGGCACGCGCACGCGCTTCAGCGAAATCCTCTCCCAGCAAAGCCGGCTCGCCGAGGGGGAGTTGCTGGCGGCGCGGGAAAGCCCGGCACCGCCGGATGTGGCGGCGGCCCTCGGTCTTGAGCCGGAGGCGCCCCTGATCATCCTGGACATACTGCGCCGCGCCGATGGCCAGCCGGTGAGCGTCAAAACCGCCCATCTGCCGGCCGAGCGCTTCCGCGGCATCGACGCGGCCTTTCGCGAGACCAATTCGCTCACGCTCGCTTTGCGGCGCTTCGGCGTGGCGGATTACACGCGGCGCAGCACGCGCATCTGGACCCGCCTGCCAACCCCCGAGGAAGCGGTGTTGCTGCATCAGCGGGCGTCTGAGCCCATCCTCATCATGGAAACGGTGGACCAGGACGACAACGGCCAGGCCGTGGAATTCGGCATCGCTCGGGCGGCCAGCCAACGCGTCCAGATTGTTGTGACGAACTGAGGCCGGCTGAGAGCCGCGCAACGCAGCAGGCGCGTGCCCCTCGCCAAGCCGGCTGGGCCGAAGCGGCGGGGGAGGGCAGGGAAACAGTGCTCGATCACCGCAACCGGCGCCGTTTCGGACATGCCGACGGTTGACCAGCCATTGGCCAGCCCGCCATGCCGGCCCTTGCCGCGCCGGCCGCCGCCCGGGATCTGACAGGTGACATAACGCCCACGATGTCAGCCCGCTTCGGCAATGCCGGAGCGGAGGCGGCGGCTGGGCAGGGGGGGCTCGTTGCGTTGCAAAGCGAACTAGCCCGGTCTCGCCCCCGTCTTCATACGAAGACGCATCAATGATGGCGCATCCTCCCTAGATTCCGGTCATGCAACGCATCAATGGCCGCTCCAGGTCGTTTCTATGGCAATGATCAAGAGCGGGCGGCGACCCGGCAAAAGGGGATGGACAACAGGTTGCCCACGAAACATGCCAGTTTCATAACGAAGGGCCCGGCGCGCGTGTTAATGTCAACGAACGGTGTCGTACGGCCATGATTTGGCCCTGTTAGACACAAATTTTGTTAGTTGTCACAAATGCTTGTGATGTATAGCTTGCGGTGCAGCATAGGGCCGGACAGCCCTGTGCGCGTGAAGCACTGAGCGGAAACGGCGGGTGTTGTGACGGTTCCTGGAAATATCGAATCCCTGGCCTATTGCCCGTCTCTCGGTGGATGGCTCGTTTTGGGTTGGATCGGTTTTGGCTGGGACGCGGAAAGCGAGCGCCCGGAAGCGACCCTTAATTTCGGCGGGCGCCTCGTTGTGGGGGAGCCGGTCGTCTGCACCTTTGATCGCTCCGACGTTCGAAAGCTGGGCTCTGGCGTCGTCGTTTTCATCCCCGACCCGCGGGACCTGAAGGGGACGCCGCACGATCTCGCTCTCGCGCGCGGCGCCTTTGTTTTTTCAACGGCTCTGGCGGGGGCACAGACCTTCGACGCCCGCACGGCCATGACTCACGGGCGCAATCTCCTCGCCCATGCGGTGCGGTCCGAAGAGTGGAAGATTCTGATCGCTCTTCTGGAGCGTCCGCTTTTCACGGGCGCGGATACGGTCGATAGCTTCGACCGGCCGGTTTTCATGCAGGTTGACCTGGCATTCATCTGCCCGCCCCACGGGCTTTGGCTTTTCGGCTGGACACTCGATCCCTTCGGCGTGGTCGCGAAGATGACGTTGCGCTGCGGGGGCCGGTCCGCCGTTATCGACCGGAAAGAATGGATCAGTATCCCGCGGCCGGATGTAAGCGGCGGTTTTGCGGACAAGTTTGGCGGATTAAGCCCTAAATGCGGCTATCTCGCATATCTGCCTGACGTATACGTTCCCGGTCAGGTTCCGTATATCGAGATCGAAACGATTAGTGGCGAGATTGGCTTCAAGTCCATGGCGAGCGTAAGAAGCGCGGGCGTCGATACAATCAAGGACCTGCTTGCCCGGATCGATCTGCGGTATGAGGAACTCGTGCAGGGCTACGATCGTGTGGTTGGCCCCGCAATCGAAGCCATCAACGCGTTCAGGCTGTCCCATGAGCCTTCCTTTCGCAGAATGGAGTTTGGCCCGCGCGTAGAAAAGCCACGCTGCTCCATCATTGTTCCGCTCTACGGGCGGATGGATTTCATGGAGTATCAGCTTGCGTTTTTTTCGCGCAACCTGAGCGACCACCACGAAATCATCTATGTGCTGGACGACCCGATGCGGCTGCGCGAGGTCGAAATTCTCTCCGCCTCCTGTTATGCACGCTTCCGCAGGCCCTTTACGCTGGTGGCCCTTGAGGCAAACCTCGGCTATGCCCCCGCCAACAATGTCGGTCTCAAGGTCGCGCGTGGTGACTACGTCTGCTTCCTGAACTCCGACGTCTTTCCCGACGAGCCGGCCTGGCTCGACTACATGGTCGAAACGGCGGAGGCCGATCCCGAGATCGGCGTCGTCGGCGCCCTGCTCCTCTTCGAGGATGAAACCGTCCAGCACGACGGCTGCAGTTATGAGCGGCTGCCCGAATTCGGTAACTGGGTGTTCTGCCTTCACCCCGACAAGGGCATGACCGCGCCGCGAAGCTTGCGCGTGCATGAGATGGATAGCGTCACGGGCGCGTGCCTCGTCATGAAGACCGAACTTGCCCGCGAGGTCGGCGGATTTGACGAGGGCTATGTCATCGGTGACTTCGAGGACGCGGATCTCTGCGAGAAGGTGAAGGCTCTCGGGCGGATCTGCGTCGTTGATCAGCGGGCGCGGCTGTACCATCTTGAGCGGCAGAGCCAGGGCAACCAGCAGGCATCTTGGCGCTTCAATCTGACGCTCTACAATGCCTGGCGGTTCCAGAACCGTTGGGTCCGCAATGCCAAGGCGGATTTCGTTCTTGGCTTGTCTGACGCGGTGATCTGATCCGATGATGCAAAACAAGCGCCCCACGCACGCCCATGGATGAGATGGTGAGACCCGAATACGGCCGCTCCGGCAGTGATCTGCCGAGCGTGCTGATCATGAGCCACTCCCACCCGATGGAAACGCGCGGCGGTGCCGAGATCGCGGCCCTGGCTCTCTTCCGCGGGCTGAAGGAACGCGCGGGGGCCGCCTGGTTCCTGGGTTGCGCTGGCACCAAGACGGAATCGCGCCTGGGCGCGCCTTTGACGCAGCCCTATGGCGTGGATGACTACGTCTATCACCCGGGCGCCGAATTCGACTATTTCAAATTCGCCAATCCCGATCCGAATTTTCCCAAGGCGCTTGGCAAGCTCGTGTCTGATCTTAGGCCCGACATTGTTCACTCGCATCACTTCTCGCGCTTCGGCGTCGAGTCCTTCGCCATCATCAAGCGGCATTCGCCGAACACGAAGATCGTGCTCAGCCTGCATGAATTCCTGGCGATCTGTAACCACCACGGGCAGATGGTCAAAACGAAATCCATGCACCTTTGCGACCGCGCAAGCGAAAGCGCGTGTTCAAGCTGCTTTCCCCACTACCGGGCGCGCGACTTCTTCCTGCGCAAGCGCTATATCCAGACCTTCTTCGCGGACGTCGACCTGTTCATTTCGCCCAGCCAGTTCCTGGCGGATCGCTTCCGCGCCTGGGGCCTGCCGCCGGAAAAGCTCGCGGTGGTCGAGAATATGCCGCCCGTGAAGAGCGAGAGCGGCGGGGCGGTTTTGGCCAAGGCGAGCCGCCCGGCTGTCCGGCGCTCTGCCCGCGGCGCGGCTGCGGCGCCGCTTGCGCAAAATGCCGAACCGAAGTCGCTGCGTTTCGGCTTCTTCGGCCAGATGTCCCCTCTCAAGGGCATCACGGTGCTGATCGAGGCGGCGCAGCATCTCCGCAAACAGGGCGTGACCGGCGCCACCATCGAGATCCACGGTGACTATTCCAACCAGCCGCCGGCTTTCCAGGACGTTGTCACCAAAGCTTTGGAAGAGGCAGGCCAAAGCATTGTGTATCATGGCGCCTATGACAACCGGGAGGTCAATCGCCTGATGGGCCGCATGGATGCCATCATTGTGCCATCGACATGGTGGGAGAATTCTCCTGTCGTCATTCAGGAGGCTTTCACCGCCGGCAAACCGGTGATCTGTTCGAACATCGGCGGCATGGCGGAAAAGGTGCGGGACGGCGTCGACGGCCTGCATTTTGCCGTCAACCAGCCTTTGAGCCTGGCCCGCGCGATCATGGAGCTGACTAACAATCCTGACCGGCTCGCGGAACTCGCTGCCGGGGTCGAGCGGCGGCTGACGACGGATGAGGCGCTGGAGGCGCATCTGCGCTTCTACCGTTCCCTCATGACGCCGCCTGTCATTGCCAAATCATAAATCAACCTGTTGCGTCCAGATAAAATGCCATTCAAGCCAGGTGGGCGTTGCTGAGCCTGGGATAAATTAGGGAGCGCCTAGCATGATCTCCGGATCGATTGACAAACTCACCTCACAGGGTGCGGTGGGCTGGATCTATCATGAGGATGCCGAAAGCCCGCTCAGGATCCGGGCCTTCCTGCATGGCGAGATCATCGGTGAAACCGTCGCCGATCTCTACCGGCCCGACCTGCACAAGGTCGGCCTCGGCGACGGGCATTGCGGCTTTGACATGGCCTTCGGGCGGGCGCTGAGTGCGGCCCAGCTGCCCTTCATCACGATCAAGCCCGAGGCGATCGATCTCAGCCTCTCGCTCACCGACAAGACGATCTATCTCGACCTGCTCCACGCTCTCCTGCGCGAGGGCGCGGGGGCGGGGCGCAACCGCTCGGTGCTTGGCGGCCTCTGGACCGACCGGACCGACGCCGCCCAGGTGCTCGCCGGGCGCATCGCCGTCGGCTCCTGCCCCGCGGACCTGCAGCCCATGCTGCAGGAGCTGATCCATAACGGCCTCGTCGTGCTGCCCGGCGTGCTCGCGCCCAAAGGCTTGCAGGCGCAGGACCTCGCGGCGCTCGCGGCCCTGCAGCGGCGCGGCGCGGCGGGCGCGGACGAGGCGGCGCTGAAAGAGCAGCTCGAGGCCATGGCCAAGCTGCTCTTCCGCGACGCGCCGGTGCGCCTGCTGCGCGCGGTGTTTGACGATCATCCGACCCTCTACCGGCTTGAGCAGGCCGCGGGCGAGACCGTCTTTCACCAGGCGGCGGTGGTGGAGGCGCTGCCCTCTCCGGGCGAATGCATGCTGCTCTATGTCGGCCCCCCCGGCGGCGTCGGGCGGCTCGAATATCTGCGCGAAAGCCATGAGCTCGGTGAGTTCGGACCGCAGGGCGTCTCGCGCTGGACCCGCGCGGGCGCGGAAGCCTTCGGCGCGCTCGCGGTGCAGCAGGGCCTGTCCATCGCCGAGGTTGAGTTCACCAATCTGGACCTCGTGCTCGTCGGCCCCGGCCTCGTTCATCGTATCGTTGCCGGCGAGGACGAGCCGGTGCTGCGCGGTTTCCTCGCCCCCCGCCGCGTGACGCCGACGCGCTTCCTCAGCGGCGCCACCGCCTGGACCGAGGCCGCCCACGTGTCGGGCGCGCGGATCAGGGTGTAACGTCCGCAACCGCAGGAAGGGAACTCCGAATGGCAGACCTTGAACAGGCGACGGACGGCAGCTCCCTTCTGCGCACGCTGGCGACCGAGCGCCGTGGTCTTGACGCCCTTGAATTCGCCTTGGCGCAAGGGCTTCAAGAGCGTTTCGTCGCCGCCGCCGCGATGATCGAGCAAAGCGGTGGCGCCGTGATCGTGACCGGCATGGGCAAGTCGGGCCTCATCGGCCGAAAAATCGCGGCGACCTTTGCGAGCACCGGCACGCCGAGCCATTTCGTCCACCCGGCCGAGGCAAGCCACGGCGATCTTGGCATGATCGGCCCGTCTGACGTCGTTCTGGCCTTGTCCTGGTCCGGAGAGACGCCTGAACTCGCTGACATCGTCGCTTATACGCGGCGCTTCAACGTGCGCTTGATCGGCATGACCTCCAAGCCTGAGAGCGCGCTCGGGCAGGCGGCCGACATCGGGCTCTTCCTGCCCAGGGTTGAGGAGGCCTGTCCGAACGGCTTGGCGCCGACCAGCAGCACGACCGTGCAACTCGTGGCGGGCGATGCGCTGGCGATCCTGCTCCTGGAGCGCCGGGGCTTTTCCGCGAGCGACTTCCATCGCTTTCACCCTGGCGGCAAGCTGGGCAGCAAGCTGTTGCGGGTGGAGCAGCTCATGCACACCGGTGACGCGCTGCCCCTGGTCTCCGAGCGTGCCATGCTGTCGGACGGCATTGTCGAGATGACGTCCAAGCGTTTCGGTGTCGCGGGCGTCGTCGATGACGCGGGGCATCTCGTCGGCGTGCTGACGGACGGCGATCTTCGCCGCGCCTTCGGCCACGGCTTCGTCGACCGGCCGGTCAGGGAGGCCATGGGGCGGAACCCGACCGCGCTTGAGCCGCGTATCCTGGCCGCCCAGGCGCTGGGCCAGATGAACGCGGCACGCATCACCTGCATTTTCGTCGTGGAGAACCGTAAACCGACCGGTCTCGTGCACGTGCATGATTTGCTGAAGGCGGGGTTGACGTAAACGTCGCCCGGCACGCGCAAGGCTGGTTTCGTTCGGATGATGCAGTCGTTGCGGCGCAAACAGACTTGTTGTTGTCGGCCATCTTGCTCGCGAAGGCAGCTTAGGGCAATGCTAGTGCGTTACGCCTAGCTGGAAGGGCCGCGGATAGATGACAACAAAAAAGTCGTGCCTGTGCATTAGTACGCCTACTAGTGGAACGGGCTCCCTTTGGCGTATATTGTCAGCTATAGGGCGGCACAGCCTTGAACCGATTAAAATTTCGGAAGAGTTCGAACGGTCGGGGCGTGCCAGCGAGCTTGCTGCGTGGAAGCCTGCGCCGACAGGTGAGTTGTATCTGTATAACACCCCACATATAGTGAATGCCCATATCGCAGATCCAGAAACCAAGATCATTATAAATTTTCGTGATCCACGGGATTTGGCCTGCAATCAGTACCATTGGGTATTTCAGCATCCTACAAATAAATCAGAACAAGAAACTGAGGAATACCGGCAGCGCGTGCGTGCTGCCGGCATTGATCAGTTCGCCGTTAATGCAGAAAATAGTATCCTATACCGGTCGATCAGAGCCCTTTTGCCCCGCCTGAATGCGGGTGACCCCAACATCCTGGTGCTTTCCTACAATCAGCTTTGCCTTGATTTCGATGCGATGCTGCAAAGGATTGTCGCTTTTCTGGAAGTGGATCCTGCAACGGTGCCTTGGGACGTCCTCGAACTTGAGCGCACCAATAATCTGAAAAACAATCCCAATTGGATTGGTCAGATGTGGACGGGAACGGATACCCTCCCCGGGCGATATAAGCGGGAACTGAAACCCGAGACCATTCGTACGCTCGATGAAAAATATGCAAGCGATCTTCGAATCTTGCGTGGGATTGAGCAGCCGAAATTCCGCCATTTTTTAGCAACCGGGGTGGAAGCAGAAGAAATGAACCGCGTCCTCGTTGGGGAAGCCGGGTATCTTTTCTTGACACGGGATGCGAACGACACCGTGGGTCAGATCACGGGAGAGAAACAGCTCGCTCCGGCAGATATATATATACGGCGTTTGCTCATCACGCCCGAAAAGTTTTCGGTAAAACCATCGCAAATTTCGATTACGGCCACGCTGTTATTCCGAGCAAAGAGGTTGCGCTGAAGGCGTTTTTGCCGAAACAAATTTGTTTCGAACAGGCGGGCCCCAGGCCAATTAATCAGTACCTGCAGCTGGCATCTTCCATATGGAATCCGTTCTATAGGCCAGAACTACTTGAGACAACGGATCCAGAGGAGATACCTTATTTCCCGCCTACGGACAGTCACTGGAACCATGCCGGTGCTTTGCGCTACCTCCGGGCGTTTTTAGATACCGTTGATCCGAGCCTGGCCGGAACGTTAGACGACCTTGAGAAACGACGCTTTCCAGCAGAGCAGCAGGGCGATCTGGGGCTCAAACTTGAGATGAAAAAGGACAACGTTGAAATAATCGCTCCGAAGCAGTCGCGGGCAAGGCTGATTTTTGAGAACAAGATTTCAAATGAGGGCTCCGTTCGCTGGTTCAAGAATCCCGTAAAGAACGGGAGACGGGCCTTTATCCTGCACGACAGCTTTGCGATGTGGCTCTTTGGCTTTATCCCGGAAATTTTCGAAGAAGTTCTGTTTTTTCATGGAACGGTCTTTGATTTCAGCTTTGTCCGTCAGTTCAATCCAACTACGGTATTGTGCCTGCAGGCTGAACGCTTTCTCGTGAGGGTGCCAGAGACAGGCGGTGATATGTTGGCCTTCATTAACCGTCAGGAGACCCAGAAAAAGGCCGAGCGAGGATTTGCCGATGTCTGGACTGGAAACGCGACCTCGGGGAGCTAAATCTATGGAATGGGCCGCGCTCCTGATACCGTGATTGACCGAACGACCGACCCATTCCGCATAGGTTACATTAGCATCGGGACAGCTTGAGGCACAGGCCGAGTATCACCGGGTAACAGCCGCGGTTGATGCAGGTGCGACAATCAGTTGGTCTGCCGCAAGCGGCACAGAGTGCCGCGAAGTACCATAGGTATTGTTGGAAATGGTGACGTTGCGCGCGTTCGCGACAGTGACGGCGGCGCCCCGAATACCCATGATCCCGCTCGCAACAAAGCCAAGATGGTTGAAACGATTTCCGGAAACCGTGATGTTCTTGTTGTCCATTTGAACAGGACCAGTCGTAGTCCTTGCCAGCATCTCATGTGCTGTCGGTGAGCTGATGCTGTCGTCTATATCGGCGATATAGACAGCAGTGCCTCCGATCGAGTCAAAGACGTTGTTGATGATCTTTACCCCATTGACAGAGTAGCCTTCGCCCCAGGCGTACTCGGGACCAACGAGCAATCCAGCGGCGGGAGTGTTCGCGCAAACATTGTTTTCAATGAGCGCTGAGACTTGCACAATTCCGCAGCGTGCGCGCATTGAACTTAGATATGAGTTTTTTACTGTCAAAAAGGCATGAAGAGACAGGTTGAGAATGCGGTCATTCTCGTCATGCTGGATTCCGAGGTTTTTCTCCGAATAAGTGCGCAGGTTTTGGAGAGTAGGAAGCGCACGATCAAGAGAGATGTCGCAGGTACGCCGATATTTCTTCGGGTCATCATCGGTGACGATCGATACTGATTGAACCTGTGCCCTTCCAACCTCCTGCTTTTTCTGCCAGTTCCATGCGGCTATGTCATCCCCAGGTTTGAACTGACCCTCGTAACAGAGGTCCACACGAATCCGTCTACCATCGGAGCTCTCGTTCAGAACCGGGAAATAAGACCCGGCCGAGAAGTGAAACGCATCATCGTCTGTATGCTTCACGCTTACATGATCGAGCGTGATGGTTCCTCTGTTCGACGATCCGTTGAAGCCGCTGGTTGCCGCGAACAAGCGATTGCTGCCGGGTGGAATGTCAACATTTACGTTTTCGATGACGATGTTTCCTTCGCTTTGCTGAACGTGAACTGCAGACCCCCCGCCACCTGTGTAAAAAATGTTCCTAATTGTGACGTCTTTGCTGTCTGCAATAAGGAACCCTGGCTGCCATCCTAGATTTTGCCATACAAGCACCTTTGTCCGCCTGAAAGTGCCGCGGAAAGGCTTATTGAGATTAAGCTGCCAAATTCGGCCATTCTCATGTTGTGTGCTTAGAATGTGAAAATTTTCGCACTGCTGGCCGGGGGAGAATGAATTTACATCCTCGCAGGTTCCTTCGCTATGCGTCCAAAATGGGGTATTGGAGCCAACAAAGAAAACAGCAACTTTATAAAACTTGGCAATTAATGGATCTTGGAAGTTCGGATAACCGTCATCGATTTCGACATCTATGCTTTTTTTATTATCATGGACACCAACAACGCTTCCCTGGGTGAAGTATGGGCTGGCCTTGTCCAAAAAGAAATTCTCGATTGTGATATGGTTGGCGTGGTCGATTTTAAAAAAGCTATTGTACAAAGGAAGTTGTTTCGTATTCAAAGTGGGTGACGCACCTATTAGGCGAGTGCACTTAGTTGTGACGGGTCCGCACATGATTCCTGACAAGGTAATATTTGTACAGTTAGAAAGATCAATTGAAAATAAAGATCTCAGGCTAGTCAACATATAAGTCTTAGGGTCAAAGTGAATGACCGCATGTCTTCCTACATCAGAGCGCACCCAATCCTTCGCGGCCAAAATCGCCTTTGAAATTACAAACTGGGAATCTTGTAATTTGTCATTTCGATATTCATAGTCATGAACATAAAAATCTTTAGTACAATTAGCGTTGCATTTTATTGCCATAAATAAGACGCAAGAAATTATTATTATGTACCGCAAGTTTGACACCCGAGTGCAAATCGAATAAGCTAAAAAGACGAATTGATGGTTGATTTTTCTAGTCATAAAACTATACAAAATTTGCCTGGGCAATGTGAAGTATGAAGGAATATATCAGCGTTCGACCAGACTCTGAGTCCTTGAACGAACAATTTTCCGAACCGGCTATAGGCGCGACGCGTGAAGATCTCCGCCTTGCGCTGGACGCTTGGCGGGATTATCGTTCTAGAAACGCGAGTGACCCGACGGGTTGGGTCCAAGAATGTTTGCTGCTTGTTCGACTGGGATGTTCCCTAGAGGCAAAACTTCTTGCTGATAAAGCCGTTGAACAATTTCCAGATCAGATTTTGATCTTGCTAACCGCGTCTCGGGTATATGAATCGGTTGGAAACGCCGGAACGGCCGAAGCAAGTTTGGGTCAAGAGATTGCCTCAGAAAAGCAACTAGATACTTTTCTGAAAAAGTTCGATCTTTTGTTAACGCAAAAGGAATGGCATGCTGCTGAAGTTGCAATTTTGGGAAGTCTCGATCGGTGGTCTCAAGAAGCGACTGTATGGCTACGATATGTGCGGCTTCGTGTTGATGAAGGCAAATCTCAAAATCTCGGTGGGATTTGGTCGCAGTTAGTTGAAAAATTTGAAGATGATCATTCAATTGTATACGCGCAAGTAGATTGGCTTGTCGGTCAGGGCAGATTTGGCGAGGCAAAGTCCGTTCTTTGCAAGAGCAAATTGAAAAGGGAGAATTCCAGATATAATCGTCTTTTGGCACGCATTGCGATGGGCGAACGGAATTGGCCATTGGCGATTCATCATTGGAAAACACATCTAGAACAGCATGATAATGACGCGGGGGCTTGGTTGCAGCTTGCAACCTGTAGCCGAGAATTAGGGCAATATTCAGAAGAGGAGAGGATTATAGAATCTGCGTTGTTAGAACACCCATCGAATGGCTATCTTCGACGCGCATTGTGTCGGAATTTGTTAACTCAAAAAAAATATAGGGCTTGCGTCGAAAATTGGGAGATTGCGCGGGACGTTGACCCTGATCGCTTGGAATCCTGGGTGTATCCGGTTCATCTTCGTCGTCTTTTGTCAGAGGATACCGCTGCAGACTATAACCTTGGGCTAGTCAAAAAAAAATATCTTGAAATTCGCGGCGAAGTGTCGCTGCACTCTGTGTCAGAAAACCGGGTATATTGTCAAAATTTTTTGACTCAATTTGAAGCTTATACTAATGACAATTTGGGCTGGCCTTTGATCCCACAAATTGAGAGTGTGACCAATGCACTCGTAGTTCCCCAGGATCGGTGGTTCGTTGGCGGCGCATCTCCCGCTAGCCGATTCGCTATGTTTACGAGGAGGCAGCCTGACACGATCAACGGTGGTGTGTATAAGCCCAGCGGAGAGATAGTATCAAGATCGATACATTCCCATCCTGTGGTGAAATATGTCCCGGATGAAAAGCCCAATATCGATACTATTCCTGACGTTTTACGCGGGCGGTGGCTATACGCGGGTCTTATCTTGAGACATTTTGGTGCTTTTATAGTGGAATCATTGGGGCGTTTGTGGGCGCTGGAACGCATAGCTGACGAATTAGACGGTGTGATTTTTTGTTGTGGATTTGTAGAACCTCAGGGAGGTGATGTCGTTTCGGCCGAACGGCGTCTTGAATGGGCGAATGTGATTGTTAACTCATCTGCACACCAAGGGGCGTTGAAGGTGTTTTGTGGGGAGCTGCCTATCAGGATAGTAACGAGCCCTACAATTGTTGATTCTCTAGTCATTCCAGATCAACTCGCGGGTTACGGTCCTCATAATATTGATATTACCACTGGCCATCGCTGGCATCGTGGTTTCGTTAAGAGGATGATACATAAAAACTTTAAACAAGAGAGGAGAATTGGTGGCAAAATATACGTGTCCAGATCCAAAATTCCTATCAGGCTGGGATTTTTCTTTCGAGAAGACTTGTTCGAAAAAAATCTTGAGGCGGAGGGATACGAGATTATTTATCCCGAGAGGATGACGTTCGAAGATCAGATATCTTTATACCGAAATGCGGGAAGAATTATCATCGGATCTGGAAGTGCCTGTCATGTTCTTGCCTTGGCTGCGCAGTGGAATCATAAGGTGGCTGTACTAGGGAGGGAGAAAAATACTGATCCCGTTTTTGCGGAGCAGATCCGTACAATGGGGGCTAGCGTTACATTTGTCACCGCCAGTGTGTCGGGCTTTCAGCCGTCAGAAGCAAGCTGGAAGGTCCAATCTCATCGCGTGGTCGCCAAAGTGGATTGGGAGGCGGTTTGGAAAGAGCTACAATCGAGTGGCTTTGTCGACGGCGAAATGACGGACAATGGCGAGGCGAGTCATGAAGACGCACTGCAGCATACCTTGGAGAGGTTGAGAAGCGCTTATGGAGTCAGATTTCAATGATGTGGTATAGTTTTGTCTGATGCATTGTCCATGATTAAGATATCCATCGGCTCCGTCAGTATAGGCAACGATCTACCCTTGGTCCTGATCGGCGGCCCGTGCGAGATTAAATCGCGCGACCATGCGCTGGAACTGCCCGGTATCTGCCGCTGCCTCGATATCCTCGTTAAGCAAATTGAACGTTAGTAAAGCCGGCACGATAACGATGGGAAATTTTAAAACATCGCCTCAATACAATCGACTTGTGAATGGAGTCCAAAGAAGATTCGTGGCTGGCGGATGGCAAATATTGTCCACTATGTCGGATAGTCAGGATTTCATAGTCACATGCGGGAACTTGAGATATCCGATCACATGCATTGATAGTAGCCTGAGAAATTTTCGGAGCATAGAGGCGATCATCGACTCAATCGAGAAAGGTACTCGCGTCCATCGAAGCAATGTCAATCGTATCTATATCACGGTTCTGGACGAAAATTTTTTAAATCTTCCTTTGGATGATCTTCTTCATAAACGTCTATTCGTTACTACTTTAGATCAAATTGAAGAGGTGACGAGTTTGGCAAAATTCGCGCGGGAAATTCCGGAACATCTGTCGAATCGACAAGAGTTTTTGACACGAAATGATCCGGGCTACGCACTCTCTGTTGCGAGACTTTTGCATGAAAAACGCGATGGGGCGCAAGCCATTGAGTGGCTTACGCACGCAGTGAGCGAGAGCAGTGGTTTTACTCAGGCCCACATTGAACTCTTCACCCTCTACAAAGCATTTGGTCGGCTGAAGGAGGCAGAATCGTTAGCGAACTACATGGAGAGTTACCGACCGGATGACCCCAGGGTTATCAAGCTCATGCTTGCGTACGCAGAGGAGCGTGGTGATGCAGCCCGCGCGGAAATCTGGAAGGACAAGCTCAACGCGAATAATTCAGTGCCTCGAACATTCACTGACATTGTGGAAAAGCAGCGAGAGGCACGCAGGCGTATGGAAGGAGACGACGGCATCTCAGTAGCGGGGTCAGGAACGTTCACCCAGGCGGGCAGCGAGCAAGCAGATGGGCTGTTGTTTCGTTGGCTCCGAGCGCTCAAGCTGGTCCGATGACGGCAGTGTGATTTCATTCCATGCGAATTATGACGTGATCCCCGGAATGTATCCAGTCATATGTACGAGCCGGCTGCCGTGGTCTGTGCTTCGATTTGAATTCCCCCTCGGTAGAATTTCGTTCCGCCTGTCGTGCCTTGTGGAATTTGGTTTATCGCTGCGCTATGACATGTACCTGCGTGGCTTCAGATTACTCTTCAACCATAGCGAGTGTTGCATGAGCAGCGTTTCCATCGGCTCCGTCACGGTCGGCAATGACCTGCCCTTCGTCCTGATCGGCGGGCCGTGCCAGATCGAAAGCAGGGACCATGCGCTGGAGGTGGCCGAGGAACTGGCCGGCATCTGCCGCCGCCTCGGTATCCCGCTCATCTACAAATCGAGCTATGACAAGGCGAACCGCACATCGGGCTCCGCCGCGCGCGGTATCGGCATGGGGCGCGGCCTCGCCATCCTGGCCGAGGTGCGTGAAAAATTCGGCGTGCCGGTGCTGACGGACGTGCATGACGCGAGCCAGTGCAAGCCAGTCGCGGAAGCGGTGGACGTGCTGCAGATCCCGGCCTTCCTCTGCCGCCAGACCGACCTCCTGCTCGCCGCCGGCGAGACGGGGGCGGCGATCAACGTCAAGAAGGGCCAGTTCCTCGCTCCTTGGGACATGAAGAATGTCGCGGCCAAGATTGCGAGCACAGGCAATGAGCGCATCCTGCTGACCGAGCGCGGGGCGAGCTTCGGCTACAACACGCTGGTGACCGATTTCCGGGCGCTGCCCGAAATGGCGCGCACCGGCTATCCGGTGGTTTTCGACGCAACCCATTCCGTGCAGCAGCCGGGCGGCCAGGGCACCTCGTCCGGCGGGCAGCGCGCCTACGCGCCGATGCTGGCGCGTGCCGCGCTTGCGGTCGGCTGTGCCGCGATCTTCATGGAGACGCACCCCGACCCCGATCATGCGCCGTCCGACGGGCCAAACATGATCCCGCTCGCCGAGATGCCCAGCGTGCTGGCCCGCCTCAAGGCGTTCGACAGTCTGGCCAAGCAGCCTTTGAGTTGATCGCGCTTTCCGATTGACTGCCGCTTTCTCCCCACCCCAAACTCCTGTGCACACACAGGATCGCGGGTCATGGCAGCGCCGGCGGCACCTTTCACCCATCAGGGGTTTGGCTGGTCGGTCGGGGTAGCGGTCCTGGCCGGTACCCATCCCGAGTTGACAGCTGTCAACTCGTTTGAATTCAATGATTTAACGAAAGCGGCCGACTCCGCCCTGCCTCGGGCTGGCGCGCCCGGCGGCCATGCGTGAGGGGCCGCCCGCGCAGCGGCGGCGGGTCCGGGCCGGGCTGGCCCTGGGCCTCGCGGGGCTGCTCGGCCTCGGCGCGCTCGCCTGGGCGCTGCCCGGCGCGCTCGCGCCCGTCGCCTCCGGCGGCGCGGCACGTTACCCGGCGGCGGTCATCGGCCATGGCCGGGTGCTCGTGGCGCTGGGGGATTGCGCGGTCTGCCATACCGCGCCGGGCGGCGCGCCCTTCGCCGGCGGGCGTGCCATCGCAACGCCCTTCGGCATCGTCCACAGCACCAACATCACGCCCGACCGCGGCACCGGCATCGGGGGCTGGTCATTCGCGGCCTTCCGCCGCGCCATGCGCACCGGCGTCGCGCGCAACGGGCAGCATCTCTACCCGGTCTTTCCCTATAACCATTTCACCAAGACGACGGACGCAGACCTGGAGGCGATCTACGCCTATCTGAGGGTGCAGACGCCGGTGGTGGCCGCGCCCAAGCCGAACGGCCTCGCTTTTCCGATGACCCTGCGCCCGCTGCTCGCCGTCTGGAACGCGCTCTATCTCACGCCCGGCGCCTATCGGGCGGACCCCGCGCGTTCGGCGGCGTGGAACCGCGGCGCCTATCTGGTGGAGGGGCTCGGCCATTGCGAGGCCTGCCATACGCCGCGCAATGCGCTCGGCGCCGAGATCGGCGCGCGCGCTTTCGGCGGTGGCATGGTGGAGGGGTGGGCCGTGCCGGCGCTGGGCACCCGCGCCCCTGCGCCCGTGCCCTGGACCGAGGAGGCGTTCTACACCTTCCTCCGCACCGGCTTTTCGGCCCAGCATGGCCCGGCGGCGGGGCCGATGGGGCCGGTCATCCGCGCGTTGCAGGCGCTGCCGGATGCGGACCTCCGCGCCATGGCGCAGTACCTCGCCGCGCTCTCGCCGCCCGTGCCGGCGGCCGCGGTGCAGGCGGCGATGGCGGCGGCCGAGGCGCGCAATAGGGCGGCCCTCGCGCCCTCGTCGGCGCCCGGCGCCCGCATCTTCCGGAACACCTGCGCCTTCTGCCACGCGCCCGCGGCGCCGGTGCTGTTCGGCGTCAAACCCGACCTGGCCTTCAACAGCAATCTGCAGGCCGCGCGGCCCGACAATCTTATCCGCATTATCCTCGGCGGCGTGCCCGATCCGGCGGTGAGCGGCATGGGCCCGATGCCCGCTTTCGGACCCGTGCTGCCAGACAGCCAGGTTGCGGACCTCGTCGGCTTCCTCCGCCGCCACTATGCGCCGGGCCGGCCTGGCTGGACCGGGCTGGACCAGGCGGTGGCGCGGCTGCGCGCGCTGCCCGGCCCATGACCGTCCCTAATGCGGAATCATCCAGGCAAAGACATATTGCTGCAGAAAGGCGAGGATGCCGAGCAGCAGGGTGAGAAAGACGCTGTGCTTGAAGGTCCGGGCAAAGACCTCACCTTCGCGGCCCGCGAGTTCGGTGATGGAGACGCCGGTCGAAATATTCTGTGGCGAGATCATCTTGCCCATGACGCCGCCCGAGGAATTGGTGGCGGCGAAGAGCACGGGATTGAGCTGCAGCTGATTGGCCGCCACCACCTGCAGATTGCCGAACAGCGCATTGCCGGATGTGTCCGAACCCGAGAGGAAGACCGCAATCCAGCCCAGGAAGGCGGAGGCAATGGGGAAGAGCAGGCCGCCGAGTGAGGCGACGCCCTTGCCCAGCGTATAGGTCATCCCGCCGTAATTCATCACATAGGCGAGCGCGATGATGCACATGACGGTGAGAATGGCGAAGCGGAGCTGGACGAAGCTGCGGCCGAAGCAGCGCAGGAAGTCGCGCGCGGTCACGCGCAGCAGAAGGGCCGTGACGACGGCGGAGACGAAGATCGCCGTGCCCGTCGCCAGCGGCTGGAAATCCCAGATCGCGGCATAGGGCTTGTTGTAGAGCGTGATGAAGATGGCGTTGTGCAGGCCGGGCCAGGGGATCTTGGCTTCCCCGCCGGTAAAGATCTTGAAGGTGGTCCAGACGATGACGATGGCGGAGACCAAGGCCCAGGGCAGCCAGCCCTGCCACCCGGCAATATGGGTGAGCCGCCCCTGCGCCGCTTCATGATGCTTCATGGCGAAGCGGGCATCGGGGGCAGGGCGCCAGACCTGCAGAAAGCCGATGGAGACAATCAGGGAGATGAGAGAGGCGAGCACGTCCGTCAAACGGTAATCGAGAAAGTTTGACGTAAAGAACTGCGTGAACGAGAAGCTGATGCCGGCGACGAGCAGCAGCGGCAGGAGCGCGCGGACAGAGCGCAGGCCGCCGAAAATGAACATGACATAGAAGGGCAGGAAAAGCGCGAAGAGCGGCAACTGCCGGCCGACCATGGCGCCGAGTGACACATCATGCAGATGCGTCACCTGGCCGAGAACCGTAATCGGCACGCCGAGAGCCCCGAAGGCGACCGGTGCCGTGTCAAAGATCAGCGTATAGGTCAGCGCCTCGATCGGGCTCCAGCCGATCATGATGAGCATCGAGGAGATGATGGCAATCGGCGTGCCGAAGCCCGCGATCCCTTCCAGAAGCGCGCCGAAGCAGAAGCCGAGGACGATCAGCACCACCCGCCGGTCATCTGGGAGATGTTCCAGAATCCAGTCGCGAAAGGCGTCGAACCGGCCGGACAGCACGGCGACATTGTAGATGGTGAGCGCTGCGACCACGATCCACATGACGGGCCACAGTGCGAAGACCGCACCCGCCGCCGTCGCGTCGAGGGCGAGGCCGGCCGGCAATTTCCAGCCGAGGATCGCGACCAGGAGGCCGACGATGAGCCCGGCGAGCGCGGCCTGCCAGCTGGGGCGCCGCAGCACGCCGAGCAGGACCAGGACGGTGGCGATGGGCAGGGCGGCGATGATGAATGACGCGACAAGACTGCCGCCGATCGGCGTCAGCAGTTGGTGGAACATCAACGGCTCCTTCGCTTGGCCGCGTTACTGCCGCTGCAGGTCGCGACTCGCTTTGATTGGGTGTCCGCTATTGCGTCGTCGTTATCCGGTCTTTGTTATGGGGACTTCAATCCAAGGTCAGCTTCGCAAGGGGCGGCCCCCATTGCAAGTGCAATGAGGCCCGCCCCTTGGCGCGAGGCGCCCTTCAGCGCGCGCCGAGCAGCCCGCGTGCGCCGAGGTTCTGCATGAGCGCGCCGATGCCGAAGGTCCAGGGCGCCGCCTCCTCGGCATAGGTCACCGTGTTGACCAATCGCCCGAGCCGCGGCGAGGCGATTTCAACGCGGTCGCCGCGCTTGTGGGTGAAGCCCTGGCCCGGCTGGTCGCGGTCCTGAACCGGCGCGAAGAGCGTGCCGAGGAAGAGCATGAACCCGTCCGGATATTGGTGATGGCGGCCCATGGCATGCTGCACCAGTTCGGCCGGATCACGGCTGATCTCGCGCATCGAGCTTTGGCCGTTGAGGACATAGCCGTCGGCGGCGCCGCTCACGGTCAACGCAATCTCGGTCTGGCGGACGTCGTCGAGGCTGAAACGGGCGTCGAACAGCCGGATGAAGGGCCCGATGGCGGAGGAGGCGTTGTTGTCCTTGGCCTTGCCGAGCAGCAGCGCGCTGCGGCCTTCGATATCGCGAAGATTGACGTCATTGCCCAAGGTGGCACCCAGGATGGCGCCCCGGCTGTTCACCGCCAGCACCGCTTCCGGCTCGGGATTGTTCCAATGCGACTTCTGCAGGATGCCGATCTCGGCGCCCAGCCCCACAGAGGCGAGGACCGGCGCCTTGGTGAAGACCTCCGCATCCGGCCCGATCCCGACTTCGAGATACTGGGACCAGAGGCCCGCTTCCATCAGCACTGATTTGACCCGCATCGCCTCGGCCGAGCCGGGCTTGAGGTCGCGCAGCTGGCCGCCGATGGCATCGCCGATCTGGCCCCGGATGGCGGCCGCGGCGCGAAAATCCCCCCGCGCGCGTTCCTCGATCACGCGCTCCAGCATGGAGCGGGCAAAGGTCACGCCGCAGGCTTTCACCGCCTGCAGATCGCAAGGGGCCAGAAGATGCGGGCGATCATGCCGCCCCTCCAGGCTGTTCTCGATGATCTCGCCCAGCGCAAAGCTGCGGGCAGCCGGGGCCGCGCGCACCACGCTCGCCGGGTCGTCGCGGTCCAGCAGGGCGGAGACGGTGGGGCCGGCCGCCGTAATGTCGGCCAGCTCCTGGCCGCGCAGATGCACGATGCAGGGGCCGCCGAGCGCCGGGTCGAAGACCCGCCCCAGCAGCGTGGCGCCCTCATGATCCTCGGGCAGATAGCTTGTCTCGGTCATTCGCATAGTCCTTCCTCGGGCGCACCTTCACCGGCGCGTCTTGGGCCCTGAGCTTGAGAGCCCGCGGCGGCGCTGGCAAGCCTCCAGGGCATCCGTCGCTGTGAGCAAACGCGCAAGGTGCCCGCCGCCGTTGCACAATCGCCCGCGGTCAAATGCGCAATTAATCTGACAATGTACTGCGGAACGCTCTGTCCCTCGACCCCCAGTTATGGTTTGCTGGAGCCGCAAGCGCAGGCAATGCGCGGTGAAGAAGGAAGGTGGAAAGCCGGTCGCTCGCACAGGTTTGGCTGGCGCAGGCCTGAACAAAAGGCGGTGCCCGGCCGGCGTGAATCCTTACCCTGTCTGACAAGCAAAAGATCGCAAAGATCGCAAAGATCCAAGAACCAAAAACCAAGAAGGGACCAAGAATGACAAAGATCATCAACCCCTTGCTGGGTCGCCGCCAGGCGGCCGGCCTCGCCGCCCGCGGCCTCGTTGCCGGCGGCCTCGTCGCGGCAGCGGGCTGGCCTCAGCGCAGCTTCGCCGATACCGAAAAGGTGATGACCACGGTTGTGAAGATCCAGGGCGTGCCCTGGTTCAACTTCATGCAGGAGGGCCTCATCGAGGGTGGCCAGAAATTTCACATCAACAGCACCATGGTCGGCCCGGTCACCGTGGATCCCGCCCAGCAGGTGCGGCTGGTCGAAGACCAGATCGCCAAGAAGGTCGATGTGCTCGGCCTCGTGCCCCTGGATGTGAAGGTGCTGGCACCGGTGCTCGCCCGCGCCCAGGCCGCCGGTATCATCGTCATCACCCAGGAAGGCCCGAACCAGGATGGCCGCACCTGGGACGTGGAACTGCTCGATTCCACAGCCTTCGGTGAGATGCAGATGCAGGCGCTGGCAAAAGACATGGGGGAGACGGGCGAATACGTCATCTATGTCGGCACATTGACCACGCCGCTTCACAACAAATGGGCGGATGCGGCGATCGCCTATCAGCTCAAGCACTATCCGAACATGAAGCTTGCGACGTCACGCTTCCCCGGCGCCGATGAAATCGACACCTCCGAGCAGGTGACGCGCACGGTGCTGGAAGCCTATCCGAATGTGCGCGGCATCCTGGGCTTCGGCTCCAACGGGCCGATCGGCTCCGGCAATGTCGTGCGGCAGCGGCACCTGCAGAACAAGATATCGATCGTCGGCACCGTCATCCCCTCCCAGGCCAAATCCCTCATCGAGGCCGGCGTCATCCGCCAGGGCTTCCTCTGGAGCCCGAAGGATGCCGGCTACGCCATGGTTGCCGTCGCCAGCCTGCAGCTGCAGGGCGTGAAGTTTGAAACGGGCATGGAAATCCCCGGCATGGGCAAGGCGACCGTCGATGCCGCGAACAAGCTGCTCAGCGTCGACCGCATCCTGTCCTTCAACAAGGGCAATATCGACGCGATGATCGCCTCCACGGGTCTCTGAGGCCGCGCGGGGCGACGGGCCGCGCGCCCGTCGCCCTCGCCACTCCAAGCGAGGGTCTGCAGCTTGCCTGATTTCATCAAAATGACCGGCATATCGAAGCACTTCGGTGGTGTCACTGCGCTCGCCGATGTTGACCTGACGATCGCGGCCGGCGAGGTGCATTGCCTGGCCGGCGAGAATGGCTCCGGCAAATCGACGCTGATCAAGATCATCTCCGGCGTGCAACCGCCCGATGCGGGTGGAGAGATCATCATTGACGAGGTCCGCCACACGCATCTGACGCCGTCGGAAAGCACGCGCATCGGCATTCAGGTGATCTATCAGGATCTGTCCCTGTTTCCCGATCTGACGGTCGCCGAGAATATCGCCTTCGCGCAGCATCTGCGCGGCATCCGCGGGGCGGGCTGGCGGGCCTTGCAGGCGCGGGCGGAAGCGGTCATCGCGCGCCTCGATGTCCGGCTTGATCCGCGCGCGCTGGTCGGCGAACTCTCCATCGCCCAGCGGCAACTGGTTGCGATCTGCCGCGCGCTCGCCGCCGACGCCCGGCTCGTCATCATGGATGAACCGACCGCCTCCCTCACGCGCGCGGAGGTCGATACCCTGCTCGATATCACGCGGGAGCTGAAGCGCCGCGGCATTGCCGTCGTCTTCGTCAGCCACCGCCTCGATGAGGTCATGGAGATCGCCGAGCGCGTCACGGTGCTGCGGGACGGGCGCAAGCTCGGCACCTGGGATGCGCAGGACATGACGCCGAAGCGCCTCGGCACGCTGATGACGGGCCATGAATTCGACTATCAGGTGCGCGTGCCTGATCTTTCGGCCGCGCCGGTCGTGCTCTCGGTGAAAGGCCTGTCCCGCGCGGGCGATTTCGAGGATGTCACGCTCGATATCCGGCGCGGCGAAATCCTCGGTGTCATCGGCCTGCTGGGGTCAGGCCGCACGGAACTGGCCTTGTCGCTTTTCGGCATGCGCCCGCCCGACCGTGGCGAAATCCGGCTCGATGGCGAGGCCGTGCGCCTCACCTCGAACCGCGCCGCGATCGACCACGGCGTCGCCTATGTCTCCGAAGACCGCCTCTCCCTGGGCCTCGTGCTGGAGCAGCCGATTGCCGCCAATATCGTGCTCCCGACACTCGACAAGCTGACGGGCGCGTTCGGCCTCCTGAACCGGGAGCGCAGGCGGGGCGCCGTTCACCACGCGATCGAGCAGCTCGGCATCAAGGTCTCCGACCCCGAAAACCCGGTGCGCACCCTATCGGGCGGCAATCAGCAGCGTGTCGTTCTGGCCAAATGGCTGGCGACCGAACCGCGCGTGCTCATTCTCGACAGCCCGACCGTCGGTGTCGATATCAACGCCAAGGACGGCATCTACGCCATCATCAAGCGCCTTGCCGCAGAGGGCATGGCGGTGATGCTGATATCGGACGAGGTGCCCGAAGTGCTCTACCATTCTCACCGCATCCTGGTGATGCAGGGCGGCCGCGTCAAAGGAGAGTTCCAGCCGGCGGCACTCTCCGAAAGCACGCTCAGGGAGGCGATCGATGCCTGACCGTATGAAGCGCTTTCTGCATAGCCATGAAGGCAAGCTGTTCGTGGTCGTGCTGGCTCTCGGGATCTTTCTGTCGCTCGCGACGAAATCCTTCTTCAGCCTGCAGAACATGGTCGACCTCCTGACCTCCTATGCCTTTTCCGGCATGCTGGCGGCGGGGCTGCTCGTCGTGCTCATTTCGGGCGGCATCGATATTTCCTTCACGGCCTCGGCCTCGGTCGCGCAATACATCGCGATGACGGTCGCCAATCACTTCAATATCGGCTGGGTCGAGGTCACGCTGATCTGCGCCGTCGCAGGCATCGCCTGTGGCCTGATCAACGCCGTTCTCATCGGCACGCTGGGGCTTTCCACCATCATCGTCACCATCGCGACGCTGAACGTCTATTTCGGTGTCCTGATGTTCGTGACCCATGGCAATGAGATCTTCTCTCTGCCCGACTGGTTCGTGAATGGCGCGAGCTGGGTCGTCTATACCGACAAGCAGGGCAATCCTTATGTGTTCAACCTGCAGATGATCGGCCTGATCGGCGCCTTCGGCCTGACCGCGCTCCTGCTGACGCGCAGCAATATCGGCCGGCAGATCTATGCGCTGGGCAGCAATGCCGAGGCCGCCAAGCGTGTCGGCATCAAGGTCTTCCGGCTCAACCTGCTCGTCTATGGCTATATGGGCTTCATCGCGGGCATGGCCTCGCTGATCCAGGCGCAGGATGCGCAATCGGTCTCGCCCAATGCGCTGGTGGGGCGGGAGCTTGATGTGCTCGCCGCCGTCGTGCTGGGGGGCGCCAGCCTCATGGGCGGCGTCGGCACGGTGTTCGGCACCATCCTCGGCGTCATGCTGCTCGCCTTCCTGCAGAACGGCCTCCTGCTGCTCGGCGTGCAATCCTACTGGTCCGAATGCTTCACGGGCGCGGTCATCCTCATCGCCGTCAGTGCGCTTGCGCTCGAACGCCAGCGCCAGCGGGCCGGGGTGCGGAGGGTGATGGCATGAGCGAGCGCAGCGTCAGGACCGCGACCGAGGCCGCGAGGCCGGCCACCACCGCGGCGCGCTGGAAGCCGAGCCCGGTGCTGCTCCGCCTCTCCGTGCTCTTCCTTGTGCTGATGGTGGTCTTCGCCCTGCTCCTGGGCGGCCGGCTTTTCAACGGCGCGGCAATCCGCTCCATGGCCTTCCAGCTGCCGGAAATCGGCATCTTCTCGCTCGCCATGATGGTGCCGCTGCTCTCGGGCGGGCTCGACCTTTCCATCATCGCGACCGCCAATCTCTCCGCGCTCGCCGCCGCCTATGTCTTCACCCATTGCGGCGTCGGTGCCACGGGCATGGCTTCGGTGCTGTGGCATATCGCGGCCCTGCTTGCCGCCTTCGGCGTCGCCGCCGTGATCGGACTGATCAATGGCGGCGTCATCGCCTATCTCGGCGTCTCGCCTATCCTGGCGACGCTCGGCAGCATGACCTTCGTCAAGGGCGTGGCCGTCGGCCTCACCCATGGCGGGGTCATTGCCGGCTTTCCGCCCTTCATGGTCTTCCTCGGCAATGGCTCCGTTCTCGGCGTGCCGGTGGTGCTCATCGTCTTCGCTGCGATTGCGGTTCCGATCAGCGTGCTGCTCACCCGCACGCCCTTCGGCCAGAAGGTGGCGATGACGGGGTCCAACCTGCAGGCGGTGCGCTATTCGGGCATCGATACCCGGCGCGTGCTCGTCGGCGTCTATCTGCTCTCGGCGCTGCTCTCGGCGCTCGCCGGCCTCATCATGATGGCGCGCTTCAACTCGGCCAATGCCGCCTATGGGGAGAGCTACCTGCTCGTCACCATCCTGGCGGCGGTGCTGGGCGGTATCGACCCCGCGGGCGGCTTCGGCCGCGTCAGCGGCCTCGTCCTGGCGCTGATCGTGCTTCAGCTCGTCTCGACCGCCGCCAATCTGCTCAATATCAGCCAGTTCCTCAGCCTTGCCCTCTGGGGCGCGGTGCTGCTCGGCGTGGCCGGCGCCGGGCGTGTCTGGGGCGCGCTCCGCGGCGCACTGAGGTGACGACGGATCAGGCGACGAGGCCGCGATAGAGGTCGGCGTAGCGTTTCGCCGAGCGCGCCCAGCCGACCTCGGCCTTCATCGCGTTCTCCTGCATCGTCTTCCAGCTGGCATGGTCCCGCCACAGGCCCGCGACCCGGTGCAAGGCGAGGTCGAGGCTCGCCTTGTCCGCCCGGTCCATCTGGAAGCCGGTCGCCACACCCGCGCTCAGCGCGGCTTCGTTGGCGTCGATGACGGTATCGGCCAGTCCGCCCACGCGGGTCACCACCGGCAGGCAGCCGTAATGCATGGCGCAGAACTGGGTGAGGCCACAGGGCTCGAACCGCGAGGGAATGAGGAGGGCATCGGCCCCGGCATAGATGAGGTGGGCGAGGCTCTCATCATAGCCGAGCAGAAGCCCCATCTCGCCTGGGCGGGCGGCGCGGCTCAAGGCCTGTTCCAGCTCCGGCTGGCCGGCGCCCAGCACCATCACGGAGGCGCCGATCGCCCGCAGCGTCTCCAGGCTTTCGGGCAGAAGGTCCAACCCCTTCTGCGTCGTCAGCCGGCTGACCACGCCGAAGAGCAGGCGCTCGGGGTCGATGCCGAAGCGGGCGCAGAGGGCGGCCTTGTTGGCGGCCCGCAGCGGGAGCTTGCGGTGCGAATAGGTCTGCGGCAGGGCGGAATCCTTGGCCGGGTTCCAGATTTCCGTGTCGATACCGTTCAGAATGCCGGAAAGCGCGGTGCCGCGGCCGCGCAGGAGACCGTCAAGCCCCATGCCGCCTTCGGGGCGCGCGATTTCCCGCGCATAGGTCGGCGAGACGGTGGTGACATGATTGGCAAGCCTCAGCCCTGCCTTCAGAAAGCCGATGGTGCCGAAATATTCCACGCCATGGATGGACAAGGCCTGCGGCGGCAGCTGCAGCGCGCCAAGCAGGCTGGCGTCGAACATGCCGGGAAAGGCGATGTTGTGAACGGTCATCACGCTGGGCGGCCGGGTGGTGCCGGCGTCTGCCGCGTTATCCCAGAAATGCAGATAGGCGGGCAGGAGACCGGCCTGCCAGTCGTGCCCATGCACGACATCGGGTTGATAGCCGGGCAGCAGCCCGCGGGCGAGGGCCGCACCGACATGGGCCAGCGCCGCGAAGCGCTGGGCATTGTCAGGCCAATCCCGGCTCGCTCCATCGACGTAAGGGTTGCCCGGCCTCTCATAGAGGTGCGGCGCCTCGATCACGATCAGGCTTGCCTTGGCGGACGTCCCGCGGAGCAGCCGCGCCTGGCCGCCGAAGAGATCGCCGATCACATGCGCGGGCTCCGCCTTCTGCAAGCCCTCCAGCACGGCCGGATAGCCGGGCAGAAGCGTCGTCACATGCACGCCTTCCGGCGCCAGCGCCGCGGGGAGCGCGCCGGTGACATCGGCAAGCCCCCCGGTTTTGATCAGCGGAAAGAATTCGGAGGCGACAGCCAGAACTTCAAGTTTCTTCATAGGCCAAGCGCGTCGATCATCGGTTGGGTGATGAGGCAAATCCCATTCTCGCTGCGGCGGAAGCGCCGCTCATCAAGGACCGGGTCCTGCCCGACCACAAGCCCTTCCGGGATCGTTACCCTGGCATCGACGATGACATTGGTCAGCTGCGCATGGCGGGAGATCTTGGCATAGGGAAGGATGACGCCCCCTTCGATCGAGGAATAGGAATTGGCGTGGACGCCGGTGAACAGGAGCGAGCGCCGGACGCGCGCACCGGAGACAATGCAACCGCCCGAGACCACGGAGGCCACGGCCTCGCCGCGCCGCTCTCCCATGTCATGCACGAATTTCGCCGGCGGCGTCAGTTCGGCATAGGACCAGATCGGCCAGGTCGCGTCATAGAAATCGAGCGGGGGCACGACATCGGTGAGGTCGATATTGGCCTGCCAATAGGCGTCCAGCGTTCCGACGTCGCGCCAATAGGGCTCGGTCCCGGCGGTGGAATGCACGCAGGATTGCGAAAAGCGGTGTGCGAAGGCGCGGCCGTGCTGCACCAGATAGGGAATGATGTCCTTGCCGAAGTCGCGGCTTGAATTCTCATCAGCCGCATCGCGCCGCAACTGCTCGAAAAGGAACTGCGTGCGGAAGACGTAGATGCCCATGCTGGCGAAGGACCGGTTCGGATTATCCGGCATCGGCGGCGGATCTTTCGGTTTTTCCAGAAATGAAATGATGCGATCCGTCTGATCCACCGCGACGACACCGAAGCCTGAGGCATCGGCCTTCGGTACCTCCAGGCAGGCGACCGTCACGTCGGCGTTGTTGTCCTCATGCTGTTGCAGCATGAGTTCGTAATCCATCTTGTAGACATGGTCGCCGGCGAGGATGACGATGTGCTCCGGCCCATAGTCGTGGATGATGTCGATGTTCTGATAGACCGCGTCGGCCGTTCCGGCGTACCACTTCGTTTCGCTGACGCGCTGGCTGGCCGGCAGGATATCGAAGCTCTCGTTGCGTTCGGGCCTGAGGAAGTTCCAGCCCCGCTGCATGTGGCGGATCAGGCTGTGCGCCTTGTACTGGGTCGCCACCGCAATGCGGCGAATGCCGGAGTTGAGAGCGTTCGACAGCGCGAAATCGATGATGCGGGAGTGGCCGCCGAAATAAACGGCTGGCTTGGCGCGCCGGTCGGTCAATTCCATCAGGCGGCTGCCGCGCCCACCCGCCAGCACATAGGCCATCGCCGTACGGGCGAGGGGTGAACTCATCTTCGGCTTTTCGATCATTTTGCTCTCCCTTGTCTGCAGCTTAGCGAAGGCGAGGGAGGAACAGAAGGCCCGCCGAAGGGAGTAAGGCACGGCCGGCGGAAGGTTACGTGACCGGATGGTGTGTCAGATGCAGCCGCCGCGTGTCATAGCCCAAGGACTGCACGCGGGTGAGCAGGAGGGCACGTTCGGCGGGAGGCGGGTGCGGCACGCGGGTAAGAATCCAGAGGTGGCGCCGGCTGCCTTCGCCGACGATGGACCAGCTGTAATCGTCAGCGTGGTCCAGAATCCAGTAATCGCCCCAGACAAGGGGCAAGAAGGAGACCTTCAGCTTCGCCTGGCCCGTGCCGGGGAGCGCCCGGGCGCGGGCCTCGGACCAGCTCAGGGGACCGGACAGGCCGCCCCTGTGCGCGGTATTGACGACGCGGATCAGTCCGTCGGGCCGCAACGAGTAGTCCGCGGTCACCGCCTCCGCGCCACGCTCGAACCAGACCGGGTAGCGGGCGAATTCGTACCAGCGGCCGAGATAACGGTCGATCTCCACCGCCTTGCGCGGCTGGGGCGGCGGCATCCGCCGATGGCGCCCGGCTCCGGGGATGGAGGCGACGACGCTCATCCCGGCCACCAGGAGCGCCAGGGCAGTGACGGAGAGTTTCGCGAAGCCAGGCCGGGCACCGGCCTGCGGCGCCCGGGACGATGCGGCCGCCGGGGGGAGAGGAACGGGTTTCGTCTCTCCCTTGTCCGTCATTGCGTATCGCGGCAGCGCTGGGCGAGCAGGTTCGCTGTATCACCATCGATGATCAGCCCGCGGATGAGGCCGCTGCGCAGCACGGCCTGCAAGGCGTCGATCTTCTCCAAGCCGCCGCAGAGCAGAACCACGTCGCGCCCCCTCATCGCCTCGATGTCCACCGCTATGGTGCGGTTGTTGATATCGTGGTCGATCGGGCGGCCATCAAGGGCGAAAAGCTTGCCCATGGTGTCGCAGACCGCACCGCATGCGCGCGCTGCCTGCAGTTCCTCGGCCGTCATCATCTTTTGGGTGCGCAGAGAGGAGTTCTCCGACAGCTCGCCAAGGCTGACGATGTAGAGATCGGCGTTATGGGCGAGTTCGAGCGCATCCACGACGCTGCGCTGGGAGGCGAGCACGTCGCGATCGGCCTTGGAATCGGCAATGAAGGGGACGGGGATGAAATGGCCTTCGCCGCCCGTGCGCGCGGCCAGGGCCTGGACCACCTCGAACGGGTTGGAGGCGGAATTGCGGGTCAGCGACCCCATCAGCGAAACGAAGCGGGCTTCCGGATTGCGCACGCCCGAGAGATGCAGCGCCACCTGCTCGATGGTGCGGCCCCAGCTGACGCCGATGGTGATCGGCCCCTGGCCGAGCTTGCCCCGCAGGAAATTGGCGCCCGCGCTGCCCACTGCGCGCCGGGCGATCAGCCCCTGCGCCGCAATCAGCGTCGGGTTGTCCGCAACCGCTTCGAACCCGATGAGCGGTGTCGCGAGGCAGAAGTCGAGACCGTAGAACTGCGCGATTTCCTGTTCGGTCGCGAGTTCGCGGGCGCTGTCATGCTGGATGGTGATCGTGACCAGCCCGCGCTCCCGCGCCTCCGCCAGCAGGCGGTTGACGCGGGTGCGGTGCAGACCGAGCTTGGTTGCGGTTTCTTCCTGATTGAGCCCGGCCATGTAGTAGAGCCAGGCGGTGCGAACGATCAGCGCATCGTCCAATTCATGAGCCAGGTTGACTGAGAGCGGGACTGCTTTTCTGGAAACGCTTTTCATTGCACATTCTTTACAAATGCTGTCGCAAGGCGGCCAGCGGATATTCGTCCCGCAACAGCCCACCCACGGTGATGAAGATCAATGCGGCCTTACCACAAGGTTCTCGCCTTGCAGCATCGGGCCCGCTCCGGACACGAACGAGAGCCCCTAAACAATTGTGGCACCAGACAGGCATTTGTTCAATCCGCTGCAAGCGGCTCGCGCGACATCCGGCCCTGGCTGCCGCCCCCAGCCCGGCGCGCGTTTGACGCTTGAATTTCGCTGTCCGCGGCTGCTCTTTTCAATGTCATATCGAAAAAGCGCCATGAGAGCCGCAAACTCACCGGGCTCTCATCTATTGAAATAGAGCAAGATTCAGATTTCAGGGCGATCCGACCTGAAATCATCTTGCTCTAGCGGCCGAGCATGACAATCAGCGGCAGGTTCAGACCCAGAACGGGCTCCCAGCTCCGGCCCTCCGGGGGCGGGGGCAGATCAGGCACGGGCTCCGCGCCCGGGGCCTGGGGCAGCATGACCAGGAGCGCCGCATCGTCATGCATGCGGATAAAGCCGAACCAGGGCGCGGGCAGGGTCAGAGGCTCGTAACCGCCGCGCTGGAACAGCGCCGGCCTTTCCTGCCGAAGTGCCAGCAATTTTTTGATCACATGGAGCTTCGTGAGGCCCTGGCGGTCCGCGCCCAGCCGCGGCGGCGGCCCGCCGTCCAGGGCTGCGAGACGAGCCTGGTAGTCGACCGGCTGGCGGTTATCGGGATCCACCAGGCTGAAATCCCAGAACTCGCTGCCCTGGTAGAGGTCGGGCGTGCCGGGCAAAGTGAGCTGCAGGATGGTCTGGGCGAGGGCGGTGAGGCGCGCCTGCTCCTCGATGTCGCGGACAAGCTGGGCGAGCTGGACGCAGAAGCCGGCCGGCCGCTCGTCGCCCAGCAGGCTCCTGGCAAAGTCCTGCACCGCCGCCTCGTAGTCCTCGTTCGGGTGGTCCCAGAACGTGTGGCGCTTCGCCTCCCGCATCGCCTTGGTCAGGTAGGCGCTGAGCCGCTCCTCCGAAATCGGCCAGGTGCCGACCAGCGTCTGATAGATGAGCCACTCGTCGATCGGGTCCGGCGCCTCCTGGGCCCGGACCTCGCGGCGGAACGGCCTGGTGAGGGCGTGCCAGGCCTCGAAACGGCCAATCCAGCCGGCGGCATCCTGGGCCAGGGCCGCGATCCGCGCGCGGGTCTCGGATCCGCGTTTGGTGTCATGGGTCGCGAGCGGGATGAGATCCTGGGCGCCCGTCGCCGCCCGGGCCCGGTAAATGGCATGGAACTCGTCCGCCTTGCGCCAGGGATGGACGGGATCGCCGCCCACCTCGTTCACGGCGGTCAGCGCAACACTGCGGTAGAACTCGGTGTCCTCCAGCCCCTTGGCCATGGCCGGGCCGCTCAGTTGCTGGAAGCGCAGCACGAACTCCTCTCCGGAGGAGCGCGGTTCGGTTGTGCCGAGACGCTGGACGAGATAGCGCGCGGTCTCTGCGGCCCAAGGGTGGTCGTGGCTTGCCACCGCCTCCAAAGCCCGCTGCCACAGGCGCGCATCCAGGGGATCCGCGCCTGTATCCGTGCCGTAGCCGCGATAGACGGGAAAACGGATCAGGAGCGCGAGGATCGCTTCCCTGAGCGCACCCACCCCGAATTCGGCGCCCGCCGGATCGCCTTCCGCCAGGCTGTGAGCCAGCTGCGTGAGTTTCTCAACCTCGCTGACGAAGCTTGTCCGCAGCACGAAGGATTTGGCGGCGGCCAGACGCTCGCCGCGGTTCGCGGCCAGGAGCCGGTGGCGCACCAGATAGCCGTCAAGGGTCTCATAGCCGTCCGGGTCGACGAAGAGGCCCAGGATGTCATTCAGCCGTTCGTAGCCGGTGGTGCCGGTTACCGGCCAGTCCCGCAACATCTCTCCTTGCCCGAGGATTTTTTCGACGAGCAGGATGGCGGCCGGCCCTGCTTCCGCGCGCAGGCGGGCGCAATATCCGGCCGGATCGGCCAGCCCGTCGACATGGTCGACGCGCAAGCCCTCCACCAGCCCCTCGCGCAGCAGGCGCAGGGGGAGGGCATGCATCAGGTCGAAGACGGCGGGATCTTCCACCCGGACGCCGACGAGGCCGGTAATATTGAAGAACCGGCGGTAGGTAAGCCGGTCGCTTTCCGTGCGCCAATGCGTGAGCCGCCAATGCTGGCGGTGCAGCACGGCGGCGACATCCATGCGTGCGAGCGCTGTCTCCACCTTGGCCCGGTCTGGGCCAGAGAGGGCTCTGAGACCCGCCCGCGCCTCTGTCACCGCGGCCTCATCCGCCCGGCGGGCATTCTCGAATGCCTGCCAGGGCCAGGAGAGGCCTGAGAGCGCGCCGTGGGCCGGGGAGTCGGCAATCTGCAGGGCCGCGGCGACCGCTTCCGGCCGCAGCGGCCAGGCTTGACCGGCATAGCAGGCAAGGAAACGGCCGTGATCCCAGTCGGGGGCAAGCGTGATTGCGCCATCGCGAATGGCGGTGGCCAGCGTCTCGCCCAGTGCCGGAATGATGATCTGTCCCTTGTGCCAGTCGATATCGAAGATCTGTCCCGCTGGGCTCGCCGCGCCGAATTCCAGCGTTTCCATCCAGAGCGGATTGGCCGGGCCTGCAGCGAGATGATTGGGCACGATATCGAGGATGATGCCGATACCCTGGGCCTTGGCTGCCTCGGCCAAGCGCCTGAACCCCTCTTCGCCGCCGCGTTCCGGATCGATCCGGCGGGGGTCGATGCCGTCATAGCCATGTGTCGATCCGGGACAGGACATCAGGATCGGCGAAGCGTAGATATGGCTGATACCAAGGCGTGCCAGGTAGGGAAGGATCATCTGCGCGTCGGCGAAGGTGAAACCCTTGTGGAACTGCAAGCGGTAGGTCGCGCGAAGTGGTAAACCCATGGGTGTTGTCCCTTGATCCGGAGGGGCGGGCGGGCTTGGATGAGACAGCCCCGGGCGAGGCATGGAGATAGATGGGGAGAGGGCGCGCTTCATCCAGGTACGTTTTGCCAAAGAGTGCGCGCGGTTCACAGACGCTTTTAAAACCAGATGTCTGGGCCGCCGCCTGCCGCCAGAGTGTCACGTCTTGCCCGCGCAAAGACCCTTTTCATTGCCCGCGATCCTGAGCAAGCTATAGGGGCGACGCCTTGCCTACCCCGAAACGACCTGCCGGCAGCAGCCTTGCGCTTAGCCTGTTGCGGTCTGCCGGCCAACGACGATCGAGGAGAGCCACTCGTGACGCTGAATGAAGAGGTCCTGTCGCCGGCGCCCATCGTCTCGGCGGACAGCGACGAGCGCGCGGCCGAACTCCGGCGCGAAATCACCGCGATGCGGGAAAGCATCGAGCAGAAGCTCCACTATCAGGTCGGCAAGATCCGCATTGCCGCCGGCAATCGCGACTGGTACGTGGCAACCGCGCTCGCGGTGCGGGATCGTGTCATGGATGGCTGGTACCGCAGCACGGATGGGACCTACTCATCCGCCTCGAAGCGCATCTATTACATGTCGCTCGAATTTCTGATCGGCCGGCTGCTGCGTGACAACCTGGCCAATCTTGGCCTTATGGACGTTGTCCGCGGCGCCTTGGACGAGCTTGGCGTCGATCTCGATGCCGTCCGGCAGGAGGAGCCGGATGCGGCCCTCGGCAATGGCGGCCTCGGCCGGCTCGCCGCCTGCTACCTCGAAAGCATGTCGAGCCTTGCCATTCCTGCGATCGGCTATGGCATCCGCTACGATCACGGCCTCTTCCGCCAGATCGTCAAGAACGGCTTCCAGCAGGAATATCCGGAAGACTGGCTGGAACTCGGCAATCCCTGGCAGTTCGAGCGGGCGGACATCGCCTATGATATCGGCTTCGGCGGCGAAGTCGTCATGGTGTCCGATTCCGATTCGGTGTCGGAGCATGTCTGGCACCCGGCCGAGCGCGTCGAAGCCATCGCCTACGATATTCCCATCGTCGGCTGGCGCGGCCGGCATGTGAACGCGCTGCGCCTGTGGTCCGCCCGCGCGGTGGACCCGATCCGGCTCGATGCCTTCAACCGGGGTGACCATGTCGGCGCGATCAGCGAGCGGGCGCGCGTCGAGGCGATCTCGCGCGTGCTCTATCCGAGCGACGAGACGCCGGCGGGCCAGGAACTCCGCCTGCGGCAGGAATATTTCTTCGCCGCAGCGAGCCTGCAGGACCTCATTCGCCGCCATCTGAAATCCTTCAAGACGATCGAGACGCTGCACGAGAAGGCGGCGATCCAGCTTAACGATACGCACCCCTCGATCGCCGTCATCGAACTCATGCGTATTCTGGTCGATATCCATAAGCTGCCCTGGACCCAGGCCTGGGACATCACCCGCAAGACCTTCTGCTATACCAACCACACCCTTCTGCCCGAGGCGCTGGAGACCTGGCCCGTGCCGCTGATGGAGCGGCTGCTGCCGCGCCACATGCAGCTCATCTATCTGCTCAACCTCATGTTCCTGGACGAGGTGAAGCACCGCTTCAACAATGACGTCTGCATGATGGCGAACCTGTCGCTGGTCGACGAAAGCCATGGCCGAAGGGTGCGCATGGGCAACGTCGCTTTCCTCGGCTCGCACAAGGTCAACGGCGTTTCGGCGCTGCACACCGATCTGATGCGCAAGACGGTGTTCCACGATTTCAACCAGATGTATCCGGACCGGATCAACAACAAGACGAATGGGATTACCTTCCGCCGCTGGCTCTACCAGGCCAATCCGGGCCTCACGAAGCTCATTGTCGATGCCGTCGGGCCGGAGATCCTGGACGATGAAACCCGCTTCCCGGCGCTTGCCGCGGTCGCGGAGGATGCGAGCTTCCAGGAGAAGTTCACCGAGGTGAAACGCCACAACAAGATCGCGCTGGCGAAGCTGGTGCGGGAATGGTGCCATGTGCGCGTCAACCCTGATGCGCTGTTCGACATCCAGATCAAGCGCATTCACGAATACAAGCGCCAGCTGCTCAACATTCTGGAAACGATTGCGCTCTACAACGCGATTCGTGCCCAGCCGATGCGGGACTGGGTTCCCCGGGTCAAGATCTTCGCCGGCAAAGCGGCGCCGAGCTATCATCGTGCCAAGCTCATCGTTAAACTGGCGCATGATGTCGCCCGGGTCATCAACAGCGATCCCACTCTCAGAGATGTGCTCAAGGTAGCCTTTCTGCCCAACTACAATGTCAGCCTCGCCGAGGTGATCATTCCGGCGGCGGATCTCTCGGAACAGATTTCCACCGCGGGCATGGAGGCCTCCGGCACCGGCAATATGAAATTCGCCCTCAACGGCGCACTGACCATCGGAACGCTGGACGGTGCGAACGTCGAAATGCTGGAGCGGGTGGGCGCCGAGAATATCTTCATCTTCGGGAAGACGGCCGAGGAGGTCGATGCCCAGCGCCGCCTGACCATCGACTCGTCGGAATTCATTGCAAATTCAGATCTTTTGCAGGAGGTTCTAACTGCCGTCGAAAATGGCAATTTCAGCCCCGACGATCCTGGCCGCTACCGCAGCTTGATTGAGGCGATCCGCTACCACGACTACTTCATGGTCTGCGCGGATTTCGATGCCTACTACCGGCGCCAGAGGGATGTTGCGGCAACCTGGCGCCGGCCGGCTGAGTGGCGGCGTTCGGCCATTCTGAACACCGCTGGCATGGGCTTCTTCTCTTCTGACCGCGCCATCCGGGAATACGCGTCCGATCTTTGGGGCGTGCCGACCTGGCCAAACAGGTAGGACATATCAGTGACGACCGTAGAACGCGAAAGGGGCGGCTTGCGCCGCGTGAAGGATTGGCGGGTTCCGCAGGAGGATCTGCACGCCATCTTGGATGCGCGGCATGGTGACCCCTTTGGCGTCCTAGGGCCCCATATGACCGATGCGGGGCTGGCCGTGCGGGCCTTTGTGCCGCATGCGGACAATCTTGCCGTTGTCGGCCTCGATGACCGGCTTTTCGTCAATCTGACGGTCAAGCACCCGCATGGCTTCTTCGAAGGGCTGGTGCCCGATCTGGCGCCGGGCAAGCTCTACAAGCTGCGGGCGCAGAATGCGGGCGGGACATGGGAGCTTTACGACCCCTACGCCTTCCCGCCCGTGCTCGGCGCGATGGACGATTACTTCCTGGCCGAAGGCACGCATCAGCGCGTCTTTGAACGCCTCGGTGCCCATGTCACGCAGCATATGGGTGTGCCGGGCGTGCACTTCGCCGTCTGGGCGCCCAATGCCCGCCGGGTCGCGGTGGTCGGGGATTTCAATAACTGGGATGGCCGCCGCCATCAGATGCGCCGGCGCGTTGGCGTCGGCGTGTGGGAGATCTTCGCCCCCGAGCTGGGGGAGGGCGAGGCCTACAAATACGAAATTCTCGGCCCCCATGGGGAGCTTTTGCCGCTGAAGGCCGACCCCGTCGGCTTTTCCGGGGAGATGCGGCCCTCGACCGCCTCGGTCGTCGCGCGGATCGACAATTTCTCCTGGGATGACCAGGCGTATCGCGCGGCCCGCGCCCAAGGGGATACGCGGCGCAAGCCGATGTCGGTCTACGAGGTTCACCTCGGCTCCTGGCAGCGGGGGGAGGGGAACCGCTTCCTGACCTATGACGAGCTGGCGGACCGTCTCGTCCCCTATGCCCAGTGGATGGGCTTTACCCATCTCGAACTCATGCCGGTGACCGAGCATCCGCTCGACGCCTCCTGGGGCTACCAGCCCGTCGGCCTGTTTGCGCCGACCCGCCGTTTCGGGGACCCGGCGGGCTTCGCCCGCTTCGTCAACCGCGCGCATGAGGCCGGGCTCGGCGTCATCCTTGATTGGGTGCCCGCCCATTTCCCGACCGACGCCCACGGCCTGGCGCGCTTCGACGGCACCCATCTCTACGAGCACGAGGATGCCCGCCGCGGCTACCACCCCGACTGGAATACCGCCATTTTCAATTTCAGCCGGCACGAAGTGCTGGCAACCCTCGTCTCCAATGCCGTCTATTGGCTCGACGTCTTTCACGTCGATGGCCTGCGCGTCGATGCCGTGGCCTCGATGCTCTATCTCGATTATTCGCGCGAGCCCGGACAATGGATTCCGAATGAGGACGGCTCGAACGACAACCGCGAGGCGGTCGCCTTCCTGCGGCGGGTCAACGAGCTGGCCTATGCGCGCTTCCCCGGCACGGCGATGATCGCCGAGGAGTCAACCGCCTGGGCCGGCGTCTCGGCCCCGACCTATCTGGGCGGGCTCGGCTTCGGCTTCAAATGGAACATGGGCTGGATGCACGACACGCTGGACTATATGTCCCACGAGCCCGTGCACCGGAAATGGCATCACGACCGCATGACCTTCGGCATGCTCTATGCCTACACCGAAAACTTCATCCTGCCGCTGTCGCATGACGAAGTCGTCTACGGCAAGAAATCCATCCTCGGCCGCATGCCGGGGGATGAGTGGCAGCGCTTCGCCAATCTGCGTGCCTATTACGGCTTCATGTGGGCGCAGCCCGGCAAGAAGCTGCTTTTCATGGGGCAGGAATTCGCGCAGGTCTCCGAATGGAATTTCGAGCAGCCGCTTGACTGGTTCGTGACCGACCATGCGCCGCATGCCGGCGTGCAGCGCCTCGTGCGTGACCTCAACCATCTCTATCGCGATACGCCGGCACTCCACCGGCGCGACTGCGAGCCGGACGGCTTCCGCTGGATCGTCGCGGACGATCGTGAACAGTCCGTCTTCGCCTGGCTGCGTCAGGCCGGGGAGGAGA
Organism: uncultured Alphaproteobacteria bacterium; assembly: GCA_963834475.1. GTDB lineage: Bacteria > Pseudomonadota > Alphaproteobacteria > Acetobacterales > Acetobacteraceae > Acidisoma. The sequence continues at coordinate 413,027 of CAWIBZ010000008.1, forward strand.
ACATCCCGGCAGTCGCGGCGGTCGCGCATTTCACGCCCGTGCTGCGCGAAGGCTACCGCATCGGATTGCCCTATGCCGGCCGCTGGCGTGAAATCCTCAATACCGACGCAGCGGTCTATGGCGGTGGTGACAAGGGGAATGGCGGCGCCGTCTGGGCCGAAGAAACCCCAAGTCACGGTTACCCGGCCTCCGCCGTGATCACCATTCCCCCTCTCGCCACGGTCTATTTCGAATATGATCCAGAATAAAGTCTGCCTCTTTGGCTTCAGCCAGGTGCGCTCACCGTGACGACATCGGTTTCCGTTCTGTCGGTCATCTCCGAACTCTTTCCGCTGGTGAAAACCGGCGGCCTTGCCGATGTTGCCGGCTCACTGCCGGCCTTCCTCAAGCGCGAGGGGATCAGGATCACCACGCTGATCCCCGGCTACCGCCCGGTTCTGGAAAAGCTGACGGCAGCAGAGGAGATTCATTATTTCGATGATCTCTTCGGCGGCCCCGCCCGGCTGATGCGGGCGGAGTTCGGCGGCCTCGATATCCTCTTCATCGATGCCAGGCATCTCTATGACCGGCCCGGCACGCCCTATGCGGATGAAGAGGGGGAGGATTGGCCGGACAACCCCATCCGCTTCGCGGCGCTCGGCGCCGTGGGGGCTGCGATCGGCCTTGGCGAAGTCTCCAGCTACTGGCCGCACATCGTTCATGCCCATGACTGGCAGGCGGGCCTCACCCCGGCCTATCTGCATTACCGCGCCGCCGGCCGTCTCCGCCCGGCGACCGTCATGACGATCCATAACCTCGCCTTCCAGGGCCAATATGCCCCGGAACTGCTGCCCCGCCTCGGCCTGCCCGCCGATGCGATGGGGCTGGGCGGCATCGAATATTATGGCGGCATCGGCTTCCTGAAGGCCGGCCTGCAATTTGCCGACCGTATCACCACCGTCTCTCCCAAATATGCGGAGGAGATTTCGACCCTGCAGGGCGGCATGGGGCTCGGCGGCCTTCTGCGGGACCGCATGGGGGACGTGCAGGGCATCCTCAACGGCATTGACGAGGATGTGTGGAACCCGTCCACCGATACGCTCATCGCCGCCAGGTTTGACCGCCTGCACATCAAGCCGCGCTGCATCAACAAGCGCAGCCTGCAGCGGCGCCTCGGCCTGCCTGAGGATCCGGCGGTGCCGCTCTTCGGCATGCTCAGCCGGCTGACCTGGCAAAAAGGCATCGACATGGTGCTGGACGCGCTGCCGCTCATCCTGGGCACGGGCGCGCAGGTCGCCATCATCGGCCAGGGCGAGCGCGCGATGGAGCGTGCCGTGCGGGACGCGGTGACCGCCTATCCCGGCCGTGTCGGCTGCGTGATCGGCTATGACGAGGAGCTTGGCCATCTCATGCAGGCGGGGGCGGATGCCTTGCTCCTGCCCTCGCGTTTCGAGCCCTGCGGCCTGACCCAGCTTTACGCCCTGCGCTACGGCTGCATACCCGTGGTCGCCCGGGTCGGCGGTCTTTCGGATACGGTGATCGACGTGAACGAGATGGCGCGGGCCGAAGGCATCGGCACAGGGGTGCAGTTTCATCCGCCGACCGTCGAGATGCTGGAATCGGCCGCGCTGCGGGTTGCCTCCCTCTGGCGCAAGCCCGCTCTCTGGCGCCGCATCCAGCGCAACGGCATGCGCACGGACGTCTCCTGGCGCCGCTCGGCCCGGCTATACGCGAATCTTTACCGAGAGCTTGCGGGGAGCGACCCCGAAGCCAGCGAGGTCGAGGCATTGCGCGCATGACGGCGCGCATCCTGGCGGTCGGCCGCCCCGAGCCGCTTGGCGTGACGCTGACGGAGGACGGCATCAATATCGCCGTCTTCTCCGCCCACGCGACCGCGATCGAGCTTTGTCTCTTCGATGAGGCAGGCGAGACCGAGCTTGAGCGCATCCTGCTGCCGGCGCGCAGCTTCGATATTTTCCATGGCGCGATCGGCGGCATCGGCATCGGCACCCGCTACGGCCTGCGCGCCTACGGCCCCTGGGCGCCGGAGCAGGGCCATCGCTTCAACCCCGCGAAGCTGCTGATCGACCCCTACGCGACCCGGCTCGACCGGCCGTTCAAGCTGCATCCTGCGATGTTCGACTGGCCGCCGGGGACGGAGATGGGGGCGCCGCCGAACCGGGATGACAGCGCGCCCTTCATGCCGAAATGCATCATCGAAGCGCCCGATCCGGCGGAAGCGCTGCCGCCGCTCGGCTGGCACAGGCAGGTCATCTACGAGATGCATGTCCGCGGCTTTTCGAAGCGGCGGACCGATATTGCCGAGCCCCTGCGCGGCACTTATGCCGCGCTCGGGCAAGCGCCGCTGCTCGACTACCTCACCGATCTCAATATCGGGGCGGTGGAATTCCTGCCCTCCTCCGCCTGGCTTGAGGAGCGGCATTTGCCGCCGCTCGGCCTCACCAACTACTGGGGCTACAACCCGGTGACGTATATGGCGCCTGATCCGCGCCTCGCCCCCGGCGGGTTCGCGGAGATCCGCGCGGCGACGGACGCGCTGCGCGCCCGCGCTATCGCCAGCCTGCTCGATGTCGTCTTCAACCATACCGGTGAAGGCGATGCGATGGGCCCGACGGTCTCCTTCCGCGGGCTTGACCAGCGCAGCTACTACCGGTTCGATCCGAGCGAGCCGGGCCTTCTCGTGAATGACACGGGCTGCGGCAATACGCTCGCCGTCGATCATCCGATGGTGCTGCGCATGCTGATGGACAGCCTCCGCCTCTGGATGCGGCGGGCGGGCCTCTCCGGCTATCGCTTTGACCTTGCAACCGCGGTCGCGCGCAATCCGGCGGTTTTCGATGCCCGCGCCCCTTTCCTGCAGGCGGTGGCGCAGGAGCCCAGCCTGCGCGGCATCGCCATGATCGCCGAACCCTGGGATGTGGGCATGGGCGGCTATCAGCTCGGCGCCTTTCCCCCGCCCTGGGGCGAATGGAATGACCGCTTCCGCGACACGATGCGCCGCTTCTGGCGCGGGGACCCGGGCATGCTGGGGGAAGCCGCGACCCGCTTCGCGGGCTCCTCCGACATCTTCGGCGGGACTACGCATCAGCCGACGCGCAGCATCAATTTCATCACCGCGCATGACGGTTTCACGCTCGCCGACCTCGTCTCCTATGCCTCCAAGCACAATGAGGCGAACGGCGAGGACAACCGGGACGGCACATATGAAAACCAGTCCTGGAACCATGGCGTCGAGGGGCCGACGCAGGATGAGGCGAGGCTTGCCGCGCGGCGGGCGGATATCCGCGCGCTGCTCGCGACATTGCTGCTGTCCCGCGGCACGCCCATGCTCGCCGCGGGCGATGAACTCGGCCGCACGCAGCACGGCAATAACAACGCCTACGCGCAGGATACGCCGATCTCCTGGATCGACTGGGAGCGCGCGGATCATGCCCTCGTAAGCTTTGCGGCCAAGGTGATCGCGGCCCGCCGCTCCTGCCCGGCGCTCGTGCATCTCGCCCATCTCACCGGGGAGCCGGCCGATGACAGCCTGCGCCCCGATGTCGTCTGGCGCCGGCCGGATGGCACGATCATGCGTATCGAGGATTGGCAGCATGCGGAGCATCGCACGCTCATCGCCGACCTCTACCGGCCGGAGATTTCAGGCGGCGGGGACGGCGGCAGCCGGGCGCTCGTCGTGCTCCATGCCGGTTCGGAGGGCTTCGCGCTGACCTTGCCGGAGCCGCGCAGCGGCGTCTCCTGGCATCGCGTCATCGACAGCGCGGCGCCCGAGGCGGAAAGTGTCGAGGCGAGCGCGTTGCTGACCGTCGAAGCGCGCACGGCGCTTCTGCTGATCGAGCGGCCCGCGCCCGCCGCGCCGCGCCGGATCGGCCGGGAAATCCTGGCGCTCACCGAACAGGACAAGTCGGCCCGCCTCGGGACGCTGGCCGAGGCCGCGGGCCTCGCCTCGGACTGGTGGGATATTGCGGGCACCAACCACCGCGTGCCGGACGAGACCAAGCGCGCCCTGCTGCATGCCATGGGCTTTGCCGCAGAGAGCGCGGGCGATATCGCGGAAAGCCTGCATGCGCTCGCGAGCGCGCGGACCTTCGCGGCACTGCCGCCAAGCCTTGTGGTGCGGGCCGGGCAGGGCATTACCCTCGCGCTGGGGCCGGCGCTGAGCTGCCTGCCGCGTGCAATCGCCCTTCGGCTCCGGCGCGAGGACGGCAGCGAGACGCGCATCGTCGTGCCGCCGGATGAGGCGGGCCTCAGCCTCATCACTGCCGTTGACGGCCGCCTGGGCCGGGTGCGGCATGTGCCCTTGCCGCCGCAGCCGGTCGGCCGGCACCGGGTGATCGTGGAGGATATGGCCGAGCATGGCGAGACGCGGCTCATTGTGGCGCCTCAGCGCTGCTTCCTGCCGCCCGCGCTCGCCGAAGGCGGCCGGCGCTTCGGTCTCGCGGGGCACCTCTACAGCCTGAAGCGCCCGGGCGACCAGGGAATCGGGGACTTCACAACCCTTGCCGGGGTTGCCCGGCAGACGGCGGCGGCAGGCGGCGCGGTCATCGGGCTCAACCCGCTGCATGCGCTCTTTCCCGACAATCGCAACCTCGTCAGCCCCTATGCCCCCTCCGACCGGCGCTTCCTCGAACCGCTTTATATTGATGTGACGCGCCTGCCCGGCCTCGCCGATCTGCCGGAGGTCCAGGCCGCTCTTGCGGCGGAGCAAGGGCATTTCGCAGAGCTGCGAGGCCTGCGGGCGGTTGACTACCCTGCGGTCTGGGCGGCCAAGGAGCGGGTCTTGCGCGCGGCGGCCGGCGCGCTCCGCCAGCTTCCCCACAACCACCCGGCCGTGCAGGCTTGCGCCGTGTTCCGAGTCAATGCGGGCCAAAATCTGGAGCGTCTGGCCACCTTCCAGGCCATCAGCGCTGCCTATCCGGGCCTCTCCTGGCAAAGCTGGCCGGAGGCGCTGCGCGATCCGTCGGCGGCAGGCGTGCGCGCCTTCGCGGCAGAGCACAGCGAGAGCATGAGTTTCTTCGCGATGCTGCAATGGCTCGCGGACGAGCAGCTTGCCGAGGCGGATAGCGCCGGAAAGGCCGCAGGGCTGTCGCTGGGCTTCTACCGGGATCTGGCCGTCGGCACGGCGCCGGTCGGCTCCGAGGCCTGGGCCGAGCAGGATCTGCTCATGACGGGCGTCTCCGTCGGCGCGCCGCCCGATCCCTTTGCCATGGAAGGGCAGAACTGGAACCTGCCGCCGCCCAACCCCTGGGCCATGCGGGCCGAGGGCTTTGCCGGCTTCAGCGCTCTGTTGCGGGCCAATATGCGCCATGCCGGCGCGCTCCGGATCGACCATGTGCTCGGCCTCAATCGTCTCTTCCTCATCCCCGAAGGTGGCAAGCCGGCGGACGGCACCTATCTCGCTTATCCCTTGCAGGACATGCTCGGCATCACCGCGCTCGAAAGCCAGGCCGCATCCTGCATGGTGGTGGGGGAGGATCTCGGCACCGTTCCGGATGGCGTGCGCGAGGCGATGGCTGAATCGGGCCTGCTCACCTATCGTGTGTTCTGGTTTGAACGGGATGGCGATGAGTTCCGCCCACCCGCCGCCTATCCGCCACTCGCCGCCGCGTGTGTGTCGACCCATGACCTGCCGACGCTCGCCGGCTGGTGGGAGGGCACAGACCTCCTTGAGCGCCGCGCGCTTGGCCTCGCCGATCGCGCGGAGACCGAAAGCGCGCTCGAGGAGCGCGCGGCGGAAAAGCGCCGCGCCCTTGCGGCCCTGGCAGGCCAGGGCCTGCTGGATGACCCGGAATTGATCAACCTCTCCGCGCCCTTATCTAATGTGGTCGCTGCCGCCTTCCATGCTTACGTGGGCGAGACGGCCTGCGTGCTCGATCTCATCCAGGCGGATGATTTGGGGTCAGAGACGGAGTCCTTGAATCTCCCCGGCACCGACCTGGAACGCGCCAATTGGCGTCGCAAGGTGTTCCAGGACGCGGCGAGCCTGTGGCAAACGGAGCTGGGGCAGGTCGTCCGTTCGCGTTTGACGGAGCGCAGTACCCGCAAAATTTGATGACAGTGCAGGTGCAAATCTGCAAGTATTTCCAGAATAGCCGTGCTGCGGGAGGTGATGCGGCCGCTTCTCGTTTCGTCAACGCCGTTCAAGAAACCAGATCACTCAAGGTGATGGCGTGGCTGAATGTCTCCTGCGTCTGCCTGCGACTTTCATCGTTGGATGTGTCACCGGATACGCAATTCTCCTGGGCCTGCCGGGTCCTGCCCGGGCGGCGTCTCTTCCGCCTGCCGATGACGGCAGCATCTATACGATCCGCATCGAAAATGATGTGACGGGAACGACCGATCAGTACTATACGGCCGGTCAGCAGATCGGCTGGACCGGCCCAACCGGGGACGTTCCAGGATTCCTCTCGAAATTCGGCCATGCGCTTCTCGGTGCGGGCAACCAGCGCATGAGCATCGATATCAGCCAGCAGCTCTACACACCGGCCGATACGCAGCTCAATCCGCCGGATCCGAACGATCGTCCCTATGCAGCCACACTCTTGATGACTGGGCAACTGATCCAGGACACCGACGTCAGCCGCACCCGGCTTGGCGTGCAGCTCGGCGTTCTCGGGCCCGATGCCGGCGGCGAGATCGTGCAGAATGACTTTCACGGCATCCTTGGTAACACGCCGGCAAAAGGATGGGACTATCAGCTCGACAATCGGCCCGTCCTGAATTTTTTCGCAGACCGTACCTGGCGTGTTCCGGTGATGACCTTGGCCAGTGTGCCGACCCTCAATGCGGCACCGATCGGTGTTGATGTCCTGCCCGACGTCACTGGTTTTGTCGGCACTGAAGAGATCTACGCTCAGGCTGGTGCCATCCTGCGCGTAGGGCAGGGGCTTGAGGATGATTTCGGCGCAGGCCGTATCATGCCGGGTATTGATGGCGGCGATGCCTATCTGCCCGATTCGGGCTTTGCCTGGTATCTCTTCGGCGGCCTGGACGGGCAGGCGGTTGCCTACAATACCTTGCTGCAGGGCAATTCCTTCGCGAGCGGGCCGAGCGTTGACAAGGAGCCATTCGTCGGCGAGTTCGAACTGGGTCTGGCGATCATCTGGCATGGTGTGCGGATCACCTTCAGCCAGACCTGGCAGACGCATGAATTCACAACCCAGCAGGGCGGGCTCTTCGATTTCGGCTCGGTCGCGGTCTCCGCCCGCTTCTAGCCTTCCGGCGCGAGCCCTGGGTGAGCGGGGATCGTTTCGGGCCGCCATCATGGTGGCCGTCAGTCCGGTATGCCCATGGGCCCAGTGCAAAACAGACCGCAAAGGGTGACCCGCTCAATGCTGATACGCGCGCTCGTCTCCGGTGATCATGCTGCCTGGATGTCGCTGTGGGCAGGCTACCAAACCTTCTACACGACAACGATGAACGACGCGGTCGTGCAAACGACCTGGTCGCGGCTCCTCGATCCGGGCGAGCCGATGCACGGCGCCATTGCCTGCAACAGCGCCGGTGTCCCGGTCGGACTGGTGCACTGGATTACGCATCGCTCAACCTGGACCATCGGCAATTACTGCTACCTCCAGGATCTCTTTGTGACCGAGGCAGAGCGTGGCGGCGGCATCGGGCGCCACCTCATCGAGCACGTCTACAGGGAAGCCGCAGCCGCGAACTGCTCACGCGTCTACTGGCTCACCCATGAGAGCAACCATGACGCCATGCTGCTCTACGATCGCGTGGCGGATCGCTCCGGCTTCGTGCAGTACCGCAAGATACTCGGCTAGGCCGCTTCGGTAGACGCATGCTCCAGCGCTGACCGCACCACGTCCTGGAACATCGCGTCGGTCAGCCGGCCCGTGTTCGTGTTGTAGCGGGAGACGTGGTAGCTGTCGCAGAGCAGGAGCCCGTCGGGCAGCTCGTGCACGGCGCCATGCCGGAAGCGCGCATGGCTTTGGCGGATGCCGCAGGCCTTGAGCACGGCGGTATGGGCGAGCACGCCGAGCGCGATGGCCACGCGCAAACTCGGCATATGCTGCAGCTCGAAGGTCAGGAAGCGGTTGCAGGTCGTCGTTTCGGCCGGCGTCGGCAGGTTGGCGGGCGGCACGCAGCGGACGGCATTGACGATGCGGCAGCCGGTGAGTTCAAGCCCGTCATCGGGCCGCGCATCATACTGGCCTTGGGCGAGGCCGAAGCGCAGCAGGGTCTTGTAGAGCAGGATGCCGGCATGGTCGCCCGTGAAGGGGCGGCCGGTGCGGTTGGCCCCCCTCAGCCCGGGCGCCATGCCGACGATCGCGATCGGCGCATCCACCGGCCCGAAACTCGGCACCGGCCCGTTGAACCAATCCGGATGCTCGGCCTGACTGGCCTGCCGGTAGGCGACCAGGCGGGGGCAGAGCGGGCAGTCATGCGCGGGTGAGGTCCAGTCGCTGGGCTGCTGCATCTCGTCTCCTCTTTCCTCAGGCGCGGCTCCGCTGCTTCTGGCACAGCCGGCGCGCGCCGAGAAATGCATCTTGCCCCGGATTTTCTTGCCACGCCCTTGCCTTGGGCGCCGCTCTGGGGCAGGGAGCCCGCATGATCCTGATCGCTTTCGGCGCCAATCTGCCGGGGCCCGACGGCGCGCCCCCGCATCAGACCTGCCTTTCGGCGATCCGCGCGGTTGCGGCCCTGCCGGGCCTGCGGCTGGAGGCAGTCTCGCGCTTCTACGCGACCGCGCCCATCCCGGTCTCGGACCAGCCGCCCTATATCAACGGCGTCATGCGCCTCTCGGGCGAGGCGGAGCCGGCACGGCTGCTGGCCGACATCCTCGCCATCGAGGCGCGCTTCGGCCGCACCCGCAGCCAGGCCAATGCCGCCCGCAGCCTCGATCTCGACCTCATCGCGATGGGCGGCTGCCTGCGCGCGCCACCCATGCCTGACCCAATTCTGCCCCATCCCAGGGCCCATCAGCGGGCCTTCGTCCTGGTGCCGCTGATCGACGTGGCGCCGGAATGGCGCCATCCGCGGCTTGGCCTGACGGCGGCCGAACTGCTCGCAAGTCATGCGCCGAACAGGCCATAGAACCCGCCGATTTTCAGCCATTCTGAACAGCTTGGGATGCCTGCCATGCCCGGCCCATGGCCCGCAATCCTTGCGCCCGCGGCCCTGACGGGTTACTGAACGCGTTCACTCATCTTTCATGCGGAGATTGAGCGGATGGCGCGTGTCACCGTTGAAGATTGCATCTTGCAGGTTCCGAACCGCTTTGAGCTGGTTCTGCTGGCCTCCCAGAGGGCCCGCAACATCGCGCGTGGCGAGGAACTGACGCTCGATCGCGACAACGACAAGAATCCGGTTGTCGCCCTGCGCGAAATCGCTGACGAGAACGTCGACCTGGATCGCCTGGAAGGCGACCTCGTCCGCACGCTGTCCCGTGCGCCCGAGCCTGAGCCGGCGGATGAAGAGGTCATGGACCTCATCCCGACCGACCAGAATATTTTCGGCCTGCAGGACGTGTCGGCCGAGGAGGAAAATGCCCAGATGGGACGCGATGATGCTTCCCTGGACATGGAAGCGGCGATCGAGGCTGAACTCGGCGGTCGCGGTCGGCGCTGAGCGGCCATGGCGGATGGACGACGCGCATACGCCGTCCATAGGTCTGACCGGGCTTTTGCGTGCCCCGGACGGGGGCGCGCCGGGGCTTCCGGCCGGGCCGGGAATTTCGTCCCTGCCCTTCGCGGAGCGCGAAAAGGCGCTCACGCAAAAAGTCCTCGCCTACGATGCCCGGGCCGATACCGCGCAGATCGATGCGGCCTTCGCGCTTGCTTCGGCGGCCCATGCCGAGCAGCAGCGCGACAACGGCGATCCCTACATCACCCATCCCCTCGCGGTCGCCGATATCCTCGCGGGCTACCACCTCGATTCGGGCAGCATCATCACCGGCCTGCTGCATGACACGGTCGAGGATACCGGCGTCACCCAGGCCCAGATCGACAGCAAGTTCGGCGCGGATGTGGCCCTCCTCGTCGATGGCGTGACCAAGCTCACCCGGCTTGAGCTGCAGTCGGACCGCACCAAGCAGGCCGAGAATTTCCGCAAGCTCGTCCTTGCCCTCAGCAAGGATATCCGCGTCCTTCTCGTGAAGCTCGCCGACCGGCTGCACAATATGCGCACGCTCCATTTCGTGGGCAACCAGGGCCGCCGCCAGCGCATCGCGCGCGAGACGATGGAAATCTACGCGCCGCTCGCCGGCCGCATCGGCATGGATGCGATCAAGAGCGAGCTGCAGAATCTCTCCTTCGCGCAGCTCGAACCCGAGGCTTTCGATTCAGCATCCAGGCGCGGCTGAACTTCCTGCGCGGCCAGGGCGCCGACATCATCGAGGAGGTGCGGCGCGAGCTCATGCGCGTCTGCCGCGCCGCCGGGCTGCAGGGCATCGACATCACGGGCCGCGAGAAATCGCCCTTCTCCATCTGGGAGAAGATGCAGAAGCGCAATGTCGCCTACGAACAGCTTTCGGACATCATGGCCTTCCGCGTCCTCGTGAAGACGCGGGACGAATGCTACATCGCGCTCGGCGCCATCCATTCCGCCTTCCCCGTCATTGCCGGGCGCTTCAAGGATTATATCTCAACGCCCAAGGCGAACGGCTATCAGAGCATCCATACGGGTGTCACGCTGCGGGAGCCGCGCAACCAGAAGATCGAAGTCCAGATCAGGACCTTCGACATGCATGAGGTGGCGGAAAACGGTGTCGCCGCCCACTGGCTCTACAAGGATCGGGACCCGCAGGCGGTGGCCGATCTGCAGCGCTTCCGCTGGGTGCAGGATCTTCTCGAAATCCTCGAGAACAGCCAGGCGCCGGATGAGTTCCTCGAAAACACCAAGCTCGAACTCTACCATGACCAGGTCTTCTGCTTCACGCCGAAGGGCGAGCTGATCCAGCTGCCGCGCGGCGCGACGCCGGTTGACTTCGCCTATGCCGTGCACAGCCAGGTGGGCGATACCTGCGTCGGCGCCAAGATCAACGGCCGCCTGATGCCGCTGCGCTACGAGCTGCAGAACGGCGACCAGGTCGAGATCATGACGGCGCGCGGCGGCACGCCCTCGCCGCAATGGGAGCGCTTCGTCGTCACCGGCAAGGCGCGGGCGCGCATCCGCCGCTTCGTCGCGCAGCAGCAGCGCACCATCAACCGCGAGCAGGGCAGGGCGGTGCTCGCCAAGGCCTTCCGCCAGGAAGGGCTGGACGGGTCGGAGCGCGCGCTCGACCCCGCGCTCAAAACGCTCAAACTGCGCACCATCGACGATCTCTATGTCGCGGTGGCGAGTGGCCATATCGGCCCGAAGGACGTCGTCCACGCGGCCTATCCCGAAATGCGGCAGGACGGCGCGGGCGCCGCGCCTGCTGCCCGGCATGGGCCTGCCGCCGCGCCCGGCGGGCCGCCTCGGCTCCAAATCGGATGACGGTCCGGCAGGTCCGCCGATCCGCGGCCTCATCTCCGGCATGGTGGTGAGCTATGCCGGGCTGCTGCCATCCGCTGCCGGGCGATCCCATCGTCGGCATCGTCGCGACGGGCCGCGGCGTCACCATCCACACGCGCGATTGCGCCCAGCTGCAGAGCTTCGCGGCGACGCCGGAGCGCTTCCTCGATGTCGAATGGGATGACACGGTGCCCGCCCCGGCCCGTGGCGGGCAGGCCTATTCCGGCCGCATCAGCCTGATCGCGAACAACGAGCGCGACCTGCTGCCCAATATCTCCAACGCCGTCACCAAGCATGACGGTTCGGTGCTCAATCTGCGTGTCGTCAGCCGCCAGCAGGATTTCTGCGAAATCCTGCTGGATGTGGAGGTGCGCAACCTGCGCCATCTCTCGACCGTCATTGCCGGGCTGCGGGCGACCGCCGGCATTACCCAGGTGGAACGGGCCAAAGGCTGATGATCATCGGCATCGGATCGGATCTTTGCGATATCCGCCGCGTGGAAAAGGCGATTGCCCGCTTCGGGGACCGCTTTCTCGAGCGGGTTTTCACGGAGACGGAGCGGCGCAAGGCGCTGCGCCGGACAGAGAAGCTTCAGGCGGGGACCTTCGCCAAGCGTTTCGCGGCCAAGGAGGCCTGCGCCAAGGCGCTCGGCACCGGCTTCAATGCGGGCGTCTTCATGTCCGATCTCGGCGTCGTCAACCTGCCGTCCGGCGCGCCGACGCTCAAGCTTACCGGCGGGGCCGCGGTGCGGCTCGCGGCGCTCACCCCGCCGGGCATGGAGGCGCAGGTCGCGCTGACCATGACCGACGAATACCCTTATGCCTTCGCGCAGGTCATCATCTCGGTGGTGCCGCGCAAAGCGGATTAGGCGTCGATCTCGTGCCTCGTGCCTCGGGCTCTAGGCCCGCAGGGTCGCATTCAGAATGATTGACGCCTTTACACCGAAATGGTCGCTCGCCAAGAGACCTGTTTCCGGATCGGGCCGATCGAGGACGGTCGACACGCCGGCGACCCGACAATCCTCCCTGTCATTCCCAACCCGCAGAAAAATATGGTCGATGCAGGCGCCATCACCGCCATCACCATTGCCGGGACAGGTCGCCGCCGCCGGCAGGCCGGCTAGCTGCCGACAGTCAACCAGCCGGCCGCCGCCCGGAGCATCGACATGGGCGAATTCCTCTGCCGCGGCGTTGAAGTCGCCGCCGACGATCACAATCCTGGCCGCGGACACCCCTGCCAGTTCGGTCATGACGGATTCAAACTGCCGCCGGCGGAGTGCTTGTGCGTCGAGCAGATGGGTCAGATGCAGGGAGACCGCCAGAATGCTGCCCGCCGGATGGTCGATGTCGGCGAACAGGGCGGCGCGCTCTCCGTCCCTCGGGTCACTCGGCAGCGGCACTGTCCGCCGGCTGCGGATCGGATGACGGGACAACACTGCCAGTCCCGAGGTGCTGACCGCCTCAGCCCCATCGCAAGGACGGACTTTTTCGCGGCCCGCCCAACGCGCCGAATGAAAGCCCGTCGCACCGGCAAGAGCGGCGCCGGTATCGTAGCCGAGATCGGGGGCCACGAAACATTCCTGCAAAAGCAGAATATCGGGATCCAGCCGGCCGACTTCCTCGGCCATCAGCCGAAGTCTCGCCTTGTAGGCGCCATCTCCCTTCCAGGTATTCAGCGTCATGACGACGAGAGATTCGCCCGGAACCGTTCTTGGCAAAACCTCGGTCAATCGTTCTGGGAGAGGCGGCATCCGGCCATCCTGATTGATGGCCAGCGGCCGTTTGGTGGACAGTCGGTCAAACTAGCACGGCTTTGGCGGCGAACTCCAGAGCCGGCTGCAATGGCTGTCCGGTCCGCTTGCCCGCCTGAAGACATGGAATGATGACAAGGAAAAATGTGTTGCCGAGACAATCTGCGGGCTATCCGCAGCGATGAAGGCGCGCTGAGACGAGGGCCGGCGGCGCGCGCCGCCGGCCCTGCGCGCCTCAGTTCGGCAGCATCACCGACGAGACCACCTGAATGACGCCGTTGGACTGCATGACGTCCGCGATCGTAATTTCGCCGACGCCGCTCTGGGCGCCGAAAATGTAGAGGTTGTTGCCGTTCTGCGAGACGATGAGCGGCTCGCCCTGCACCGTCTTCAGCACGGCCTTGCCATGGCCCTGGCGCACCATCTGCATCAGGTCGGCCGCCGTCAGGCGCCCCGGCACCACGTGATAGGTCAGGATCTTGATCAGCGTATCCTTGTTTTCGGGCTTCACGAGGTTATCCACCGTGCCGGGCGGCAGCTTGTCGAACGCCTCGTTGGTGGGCGCGAAGACGGTGAACGGGCCCGGGCCCTCCAAGGTCTGCACCAGCCCGGCAGCCTTCACGGCCGCAACCAGCGTCGTATGATCCTTCGAGTTGACGGCGTTCTGGATGATGTTCTTGGACGGATACATCGGCGCGCCGCCGACCATCACGGTGTCGGCCGACTGCGCGAGTGCCACGGGCGCGGCGGCAAAGGCGAAGGGAAACGCGACGACAGCGAGCATTGCGAGCGAGCGGGTGCGAGACATGTTTTTTGTCCTTCTGTGGGGCGCCGGTTGTCATGGCGCACACCCCTTTACGGACGGTCAGGCGCGCTGGATGCAGCGATGAGCGATAAACGATGAACGGTGCGGGCGCGGCGGATGCCGGGCTAAAGCCGCTCCAGCCTGCCCGCGTACACCACCGGCCCGGTCGGCTCCCCGGTGGGCGAGCCGCCGGGCGGTTCCAGGCTCACCATCAGCTGTGTGCCCGGCGCGGTCGCCACGCCCTGCGGCACCTGCTTGCCGGCCACCGGCAAGACGCCGAGCGGCGTGGCCCGCGTGGCCCCAGCCGGCAGGACCCAAAGCTCCAAATCATGGCCGGGCGGCACGGCCGGCGTGCCGACCGCGCGCACCAGAATGGCACCGTCCCGCTCGACGCTGGCAATGAACACGGGCGCGCCTGCGGCGCTCAATACCGCCTGCACCGGCGGGGCGGCCGGCGCGTGCAGCACGATGAACGCCGCCAGGCCCGCCGCCAGCGCGCCCGCCGCCAGTGTCGCGCCCTGCCAGAACCGCATCCCGCGCGCCCGGCCCGAAGCCGCACCCGGACCGGGCCTGGGCAGGGGGACCACGACAGGCGCCCCGGCCGCCCGCTCGGGCGCAGCCTCGTCCAGGCTGGCCTCGATCCGCGCCCATAGCGTGCCCGGCGGCGGCACGGGTTGCGTGCTGTCTGCCAGCGGCAGCAGCCGCGCCTCCCAGGCGCGCACGAAGCGGGCGAAATCAGGATCGGCCAGCAACAGCCGCCGCGCCTGGTTGCGCTCCGCCGCATCGAGCACGCCGAGCACGTATTCGGCCGCGAGCGCCTCCCGTTCGTCCTCGAAATCGGACAAGGTGCTCATGCGCCCCGCTCCCAGGCTTCCAGGCAGCTTCGCAAGGCCAGCAAGGCCCGCCTGATATGCGACTTCACCGTGCCGAGCGGCAGCCCGCTGTGGGCCGCGAGGTCGGCATGGGTCCGCCCGCCGATGAAAGCCATCATCACCAGACTGCGGCGATCCTCCTCCAACCGGCCGAGGCAATCGCGCAGTGCAGCCTCTTCCTGGCCGCGCGCGGCGACCGCCAGTGCGTCCGGCGTCTCGTCCGCCGCATCGGGCAGGTCCAGGCCGGTGACTTCGCGCGACGCCCGCCTCACGATGTCGAGGGCGCGGTTGCGCACGATGCCGGTCAGCCAGGCCGCCGCGCCGCCGCGCGCCGGGTCGAACTGCGCCGCATTGCGCCAGACGCTCAGAAAGGCGTCATGCAGCACGTCCCCGGCAAGCGCGCTGTCGCGCACGATGCGCAGAGCTATGGCGTGCAGGCGGCCGGCCTCGATCTCGTAGAGCCGGTGCAGCGCCGCGCGGTCGCCGGCCGCCACCGCGCGGAGCAACTCGGACGCATCCTCTGCCGGGCCGGCCAGAACCGAATCGCGATGCACAATTCCTCCCCATGCATGAGCCGCATGATGGCGCGTTGGAAACTGCCCGTCTCTTTTCGTAAACGCAATCGTTGCCATGCCCGTCTACGTGCGCCAAGGCCCGCCGGATGTGGCGATGCGCAACGCCCGGGCAGAACGTCACGGTTTTGGCGCTGCGCTAAGGTTCCAGGCCCGCGAGATAGGCTGCCGCATCCGCCAGAGCGTCCCCCTTGCCGGCGAAGCCGATATAGCCGTCCGGCCGGATGATGAGCAGCGCCCCGGCCTGCGGCGGCCTCCTGAGGTCCGGCTCCAGCAGGTCCGGGAAACGGGTGAGGAGTGCGGCCGCCTTGTCCCGGTCGCTGGCCATGAGAATGAAGCGCGGCACGGTGCCGGCGCCAGCACCCGGAGGCGGACCCGCATAATCCTCAGGCGGCAGCCGCGCGCCGGGCGCCAGCGCCCCGAGCCTGGTGCCGGCGGCGAGTGGGCTGTCCTTATAGGCGATCTCGATTTCGCTCATCTGCAGCGCCATGTGGGACTGCACGCTGGCGAGCCCCAGGGCGAAATGCAGCAGCTGGTTCCGGATCGCCTGAGCCGCCGGGTTGGCGAGGGTGACCAACTCCGTCATGCGCGCGGCATTGCGCAGGACCATCTGCCCGACGGCGTTGCGTTCCGGGCTGTAGCTTTCCAGGAGGGCATGGCCGGCCCGGCCCGTCTGGACCATGGCAAGACGCCAGGCGAGCCCGATTGCATCCTGCATGCCGGTATTCATGCCTTGGCCGCCGGCCGGGCTGTGGATATGCGCAGCATCGCCTGCGAGAAAGACGCGACCGCTGCGGTAGTGGTCTACTTTGCGTTCCTGCACCCGGAAATTGGAAAGCCATTGCGGATCGCCGGCGGTGAAGCCGCCGCCCGTCCGTTCGTCGATCAGCCGCTGCACCTCCGCGAGCGTGGGCTCCATCGGTGGATGGGCGGCGTCGCTGCGGCCTTGGCTCGCGACCACGCGAAAGCGCGGCCCCGACATGGGGAAGACGACCAGCACCCCGTCCCGGTGCAGGAAGCCCGTGACTTCGTCGGCCGGCGGTGCCTTCGGCCCATCCAGCGTGACATCCGCCAGGACCCAGTCATTGGGTTCCGGTTCACCCTTGAAGGCGAGGTTCAGGGCATGGCGGGTCGTGCTGTGGGGACCGTCGCAGCCGATCAGCCAGGCCGCGGAGACCTCTTCCGCCCGGCCATCGGCATGGCCCAGGGTCGCCACGACATGGTCTCCGCGATCGTCAAACCGCGCCAGTTCCACGGGCCGCTCCACGGCGAGGCCATGGCGCGCCAGCTGCGCCGCCATCAGCCGCTCCGTATCGCGCTGGGGCACGATCAGCGCGAAATTATAGGTGCTCGGGATGGATTCGAGGCGCACATGGCCGAGCACGCTCTCGCCCTTGCGGATGGAGGCACCGTGGCATTGCTTGCCCGCCGCCAGGAACTCCGCCGTGCATCCCATCCGGTCGAACAGTTCGAGCGTCCGGCTCCAGATCGCGAGCGCCTTCGAGGTCGTGGTGGGCTGGCCGGCCTTATCGATGATCCGCGTGGAAAGGCCGAAGCGGGCGAGTTCGGCCGCCAGTGTCAGACCCACCGGGCCCGCGCCGACGACAAGAGCGTCCAACATGCTGGCCTCCCATTTTGGTTAAATCGCGGTCACTTGAACCTTGGGCTCGTTCAGGATCTGTCGTTCCGGCGACGACGGGCATGTCTCATTGCGGGATCGTGATGTAAATATCCTTTGTCGTCCAGGAAAGTTTGATGGTTCGTCGCTTCCGCGACCGGACATGGCTTTGATCAGTCCGGATGGCCCGATCGGTGGAAGGCCCGGCGAAGCCAGGGCCGCACGAGGGGCCGCGTCCGGGTTCGGCTGCGCGTGATGGCGTCTTTGACCGGGGCCAGAATTTCGACCAGCTGCGACGGCGCCGGGGGCGATGGCGCCCGTGCCGCGAGGCTTTGATAGAGCGCGGCAAAGGCAGGCTCGCGCGCCTCGGCACAATCCCCGTCATGGCGGAGCGCCGGGTCGATCAATCCGGCTGGCAGCCCGGCCGGCAGGCCGGCCGGCGCGGGGAGGGAGAGGCGCTGGCAGAGCGCGCCGCACAGGCCGGCGGGGTCGCTGAACCAGGCGTCGTAGTCGATCACGGCGGCGAGCCCCCCGGCTGTCCCGTCCAGCGCTTCCACCATGTTGAAGGCCCAGACCGCTTCGGCGAAGCGCGGGTCGAGCTTGTTGCGGCGCTTGAGTGACCCTGCAACCGCCGCCGGGTGGCGCAGCGCCAGCACTGTGAGGGGTTCCAGGCCGAGCGTGTCCAGCACATTTTGCCAGAGCGGCAGGAAGCGGAGCGTCCGCGGGTCCTTGAAACCCCAGAGGCCCGGCGCGGCCGCGACTTCGGCCTCCACGATGGCGGCAAGCTGCGCGCCTGCCCGGCGCGTCGCATCCGCTTCGCGCCAGCCACGCGGCAGCGGGGAGAGGGCATGGCGGCCGAACCAGTCGCGGTCGAAATGATGCAGCAACCCATCCTGCAGGGCGACGATGTCGGCCTGTTCCCAGTATCCGCCAGCATTGTCAGGCACCGGGTCGGTGAGGAGCCGCGCGCCGAGGTTGACCCCGAGGTGGGACAGCACCTTGGCAAGAAGGGAGGTGCCGCTGCGGTGCATGCCGAGGATCAGCACAATCTGGCGGCGCGCGGCCTTCATCCGGATCGGGTTCCATTTATTACGATTACGAACCTATCCCGGACCGGGCGGGCGCAACAATCCCGCAAGCGGGGCCCGGCCCGGCGCAGCATTGATCCGCGCAGCCGCAGGCGGCAGTGGCCATTGTTGCGAATGTCGCGCAATCTGCCTGCCGCGCTGGCCTTGCCTCCGATATTGGTCAATAATGCTGCCGTTCTTCAGGAGAGCTGCCGATGACCTCTGGCCCGATCACGCCTCTGGACGATCTCCGCTACCGGCGGGGTGCCGCCGTTCTCCTGGAAATCCTGCGCAGCGAGGGGGTCGAGTATATCTTCGGCAACCCCGGCACCACGGAACTGCCGCTCATGGATGCGCTGACCGGGACATCGGACATTCATTATGTCCTGGCCCTGCAGGAGGCGAGCGCGGTCGCCATGGCCGATGGCTATGCCCAGGCGGCGCGCCGGCCCGGTTTCCTCAACCTGCACACCGCCGGGGGCCTCGGCCATGGCATGGGTAATCTGCTCAATGCCCAGGTTTCGCAGACGCCGCTTGTGGTCACCGCCGGGCAGCAGGATTCGCGCCATACCATCACGGACCCGCTGCTTTTCGGCGACCTCATCCAGATCGCGCGGCCGGCGGTGAAATGGGCGCAGGAGGTGGCGCATGCCGACCAGCTGCCGATTCTCGTCCGCCGCGCCTTCCATGATGCGAGTGCCGCCCCCGCCGGCCCCGTTTTCCTCTCGCTGCCCATGGATGTGATGGAGGAGATGAGCGCCGTCGGCATCGCCGAACCATCGGTCATCGACCGCCGCACGGTCGCGGGTTCGCTCGACGATCTGGCGCGGCGGCTTGCCGCCGTGACACCCGGCCGGCTCCTCATCATCGCGGGCGACGAAGTCTATTCCAGCGACGCGGCCACAGAGGTCGCCAGGATGGCGGAAACGCTGGGCGCCGAGGTCTATGGCTCGTCCTGGCCGTCACGCCTGCCGTTTTCGACCGCCCATCCCCTCTGGGCCGGCAACATGCCCAACAAGGGACGGGAGATTTACGAGAAGCTCACGCAGTACGACGCGATCTTCGCGCTCGGCGGCAAATCGCTCATCACCATCCTCTATTCGGCCGGCCCCATCATCCCGGCGGGTTGCGTCGTCTATCAGATGTCGACCGATGTGCGTGACCTCGGCCGCACCTATTCGACCGAGCTTTCGGTCGTCGGCGATATCCGCGCCTCGCTCACCGCCATGCAGCCGTTTCTTGATAAGGCAACCGAGCCGCGCCGCGCCGCCTATGGCGCGCTCCTTGCCCGCGCGGGGGAGACGCGTGCCGCGCATCGCGCCGCGCTCGCCGCCCGCGCGGCGAGCGAATGGGATGCGCCGCGCATCACCCCGCTGGTCGCCGCCCAGGAGGCGGCGCGCGCCATCGGCCCAGACATTCATATCGTGGACGAGGCCGTGGCGACCGCGCTGCATCTTCGTGGCTTCCTCAACAGCCAGTCACCGAACCAGTATTCGTTTCTGCGCGGCGGCGCGCTCGGCTGGGGCATGCCCGCGGCGGTCGGCTGCTCGCTCGGCCTCGGGCGCCAGCCGGTGGTCTCGCTGGTGGGGGACGGCGCGGCGCTTTATTCGCCCCAGGCGATCTGGACGGCGGCCCATGAGAAGCTGCCCGTCACCTTCGTCGTCATGAACAACCGCGAATACAATATCCTGAAGAACTTCATGAAGGGTCAGGCGGATTATCTCTCCGCCCGCAGCAACCGCTTCATCGCCATGGATATCGTGGAACCCGCGATCGACTATGTGGCGCTCGCGGCCTCGATGGGCCTGCCGGCGCGGCGGGTGGAGCGGCCGGGGGACATAGCGCCCGCCATCGAGGCGGGCATCGCCTCCGGCACCGCCAACCTCGTGGAGATCATGATCGGGACCGAATAGGGCGGCTAATTGCCCGCCGTCTCCAGCCGCGCCGTGCCGTTGACGGTCGCCGTCACCGTCATGGCTTCCGCCTGGGCACTGGGCGGCGGGGCGGCCGCCGGGGCTTCTGCCGCCATCAGGCGCATCATCGGGCGCGGCTCCGGCCCCGATCCGTCGCCGAGCACGATCTGGGTAAAGCCATGCACCTGGAGATGCAGGAGCGCGGCGGTCTCTTGGGTGCGGGCCGTGAGCTTGCCGATGGCGTTCGCGACCGCCTGTTCGTAGCTCTTGTCGGCAAGCGCGGGCGAAAGCTGCCAGGAGAGATCGCCGACCGCGAGGCCGGCCGCCTGCAACTGCCCGATGAGGGTCAGCAGCCCGGCGCCGTCGTGGGAACGGAGTGCGACGCCCTGGGAAGCGTGCCAGACGTCCTTCGGGTCGGTCTGGTGCCAGACGGAATAGCTGGTCGTGCTCGCCGTCACGGCCTGGAGCGGCTTGGCGGCGGCCAGCGCCTTGGCCACCATGGCGTTCACCGCTCCCTGGGCGGCGGCGGCGCTCGGCGCATCGGCCTGGGCCGAAAGCTGCGCCACCAGTTCATCGGGCATCACGGTCACGCTGCCGGTGACAGAGACATGCAGCATGGTGTCCGCGCAAGCCGGGGCGGGGGCGGAGAGGGCAACCGCTGCCAGCAGTCCCGCGCCGCATAAGCCTGCGATCAGCCGCATTACGCTTCCCTCCGCTTTGATGCCGTCATTCCCGGCACGAGGCCGCAGGCGACTATAGACGAAAGAAGCGTGTGCCCGACATCGTCATGCGCGGGCATCGACCCGCGCATCCAGCGGGCTGGGCGCCCGGCCCGGTAGACCCGCGGCACGAGGCCGCGGGTGACGTTTCAGAGAGAGCGGTGCCGTTCAGGCGCGCAGAGCATCATTCGCGGGGTCAAAGGGGCTGTCGGCAATGACCGTCGCCCTATGCCGCACGCCGAGGATGGAAATCTCCACCTCCTGGCCGAGTGTCGCGAGATCAGGCCGCAGCATGCCGAGGGCGAGGGACTTGCCGACGCGCCAGCCATAGCCGCCCGAGGTCGTGCGGCCGACGAGTTCGTCCCCGATATAAATCGGCTCGGAGCCGCGGGCATCGGCATCCGTCACGCCATGCACGTCCATGCGTGACGAAGGCGTTCGTCGAGCCCCTGCTCCTTCCAGGCGAGCAGCGCATCGCGGCCGTGGAAATCGCCTTTCTTGAGCGAAATGAAGCGATCGAGGCCCGATTCATAGGCCGAATACTCGATCGACATTTCGCGCGGGATCAGCTTGTAGGATTTCTCAAGGCGCAGGCTGTCCATCGTCTTGATGCCGAAGGGCTTCAGCTCGAATGCGGCACCCGCCTCGAAGAGCAGATCGAACAGGTAGTTCTGCATTTCGATCGGGTGGTGCAGCTCCCAGCCAAGTTCGCCGACATAGTTCACGCGCATGGCGAGGCCGAGGCCGCGCCCACCGACATCATCTTGCCCGTGAGCCAGGGAAACGCCGCGTTCGAGAGATCGGTATCGGTCAGCTTGCCGAGCAGGTCCCGCGCGCGGGGGCCGGCGAGGACGAAGACGCCGTATTGCGTCGTCACCTTCTGCAGGCGCACGCTGCCGTCGGCCGGGACCAGCTTTTCCAGATAGTCGAAGTCATGCCGCTCCAAGGCGCCCGCGGAGACGAGGTAGAAGGCGGACGGCCCCATGCCGAAGACCGTGAATTCGGAGCGCACGCCGCCCTTGCGGGTGAGCAGGTAGGAGAGGGAGACGCGGCCCGTCTTCGGCACCTTGTTGGTGAGGATGCGGTCCAGCCATTCTGCCGCGCCCGGGCCCGTCACCTCGAACTTGGCGAAGGCGGACATGTCGAGCAGGCCCACCTTCTCATGCACGTGGCGGGCCTCCTCGCCCACGAAGGGGAAGGCGTTGGAGCGGCGGAAGCTCCACTTCTCGCGAATCTTTCCGTCCGCACCCGGTTCGGCATGGTTCTCGTTCACCAGAACATCGGGCTTGTCGAGATCGGCCTCCGTCAGTGCGTAGCCCGGCGGCGCGAACCAGCCCGGCCGCTCCCAGCCATAGACGGTGCCGAAGACAGCGCCTTTGGCCGCCATGCGGTCATAGCAGGGGCTGCGCTTGAGGCCGCGCGCCGCGCCGCGCTCTTCCTCCGGGTAATGCACGGTGAAGACCTTGGCATAGGCCTCCTCGGTCTTCTGGCGCAGATAGCCGCGGGAGGCATAGGGGCCGAAGCGGCGCGGGTCGACGCCCATCATGTCGACGGTCGGCTCGCCCTCGACGATCCATTCGGCGAGCTGCCAGCCGGCGCCGCCGCGGCGGTGATGCCGAAGCTGTGGCCCTCGTTCAGCCAGAAGTTCCTGAGGTGCCAGGCCGGGCCGACAATGGGGCTGCCGTCCGGCGTATAGGCGATGGCGCCGTTATAAACCTTCTTCACGCCGACTTCGCCGAAGGCGGGCACGCGCTCGATGGCCGTCTCGATATAAGGCGCGAGGCGGTCGAGGTCTTCCTGGAACAGCTCGTATTCGGACTGGTCGGACGGCCCGTCCAGATAGCAGCAGGGGGCGCCGATTTCATAAGGGCCGAGCAGCAATCCGCCGGCTTCCTCGCGCATGTACCAGGAACTGTCGCTCTCGCGCAGCACGCCCATTTCGGGCAGGCCTTTCGCGCGGCGTTCCTGCACCAGGGGGTGCGGCTCGGTCACGATATACTGGTGCTCGACGGGGATCACGGGCATGTCCAGCCCCACCATCGCGCCGGTCTTGCGGGCGAAATTGCCGGTGGCGGAGACGACGTGTTCGCAGGTGATGTCACCCTTGTCGGTCGAGACGACCCATTCGCCGTTCGGCTTCTGGGTGATGCCGGTCACGGTCGTATAGCGGTAAATTTCGGCGCCGAGGTTGCGCGCGCCGCGCGCCAGCGCCTGCGTCAGGTCGGCTGGCTGCACGTAGCCGTCATCCTTGTGCTGGATGGCGCCGAGAATGCCGTGCGTCTCCATCAGCGGCCAGATCTCCTTGACCTGCTCAGGCGTCAGGAAATCGACGTCGATGCCGATCGTGCGGGCGATGCCGGCGTAATAGCGGTACTCGTCCATCCGGTCCTGCTGTGCGGGCGAGGCGGATGTTGGAGACGGTGCGCAGGCCCACATTCTGTCCGGTCTCGGCCTCGAGCGACTGGTAGAGGCCGACCGAATACTTATGGAGCTGGCCGACCGAGTAGCTGAGGTTGAACAGCGGCAGGAGCCCCGCCGCATGCCAGGTCGAGCCCGAGGTCAGTTCCCGCCGTTCCACCAGCACAACGTCGCTCCAGCCCTTCTTGGCGAGGTGGTAGAGCGTGCTGACGCCAACCGCGCCCCCTCCGACGACGACAACGCGCGCTTGGCTCTTCATGCGGCAACCTATGGCTTATGGGATGGACGTACCGCGCCGAGGATAGGGAGCAATGCGCGCGGGTCCACAGAATCTTTTCGCCGCCGGATTTGAACTTTTTCGCCCTCCGCCGTCACCGGCGGAGGGGTGGGCCGTCACAGGCCGGGCGGATGCCGCTCCGGCCAGCGCGTGGCCTTGTCGTAGGCCTGGCCGAGCTGGAGGGTCGCCAGCTCACCCCGGTGCCGGCTCATGATCTGCATGCCCATCGGCAGGCCGGATTCATTGAACCCACCGGCACGCTGAGGCTCGGCAGCTGCGGCATTGGTGGCGATGATCATGACCTCCATCCAGCGCAGGTAGCTGTCCATGGCACGGCCGGCGATATCCTTCGGCCAATCCCATTCGACCGGGAAGGGAAAGACCTGCGCCGTCGGCAGCACAAGGTGGTCATAGCGCTCGAAGAGCGAGAGCATGTGCAGGAAGAAGCGTGAGCGGACGGCCTGCGCACGCGCAACGGCGGCGCCGGAGACATTCAGCCCGCGCGCGATTTCCCATTGCGCTGCCGGCTTCAGGTGGTCGCGCCGGTTCGGATCCTCAAACATCGCGCCGAGCGTCGTCGCAACACCCCAGGCGCGCAGCAGCGTCCAGGCTTCCCAAAGCTGCTCCATCGGAAAATCGAGGGCGAGCGGCTCGACGACGCAGCCAAGGCCTTCCAGCACCCGCAGCCCATCCTCGCAGAGCGCCAGGATGCCGGGCTCCATCGCGAGATAGCCGTTAAGGTCGCCGAGCCAGCCGATGCGCCGGCCACGGACCGGCACGTCGAGCGGCGCCGTGATGCTCGCCCCGCTCTCCCGGATCGAGAGCGGCATGCGCGGGTTGGGGCCGGCCTGGACAGAGAGCAGGAGGGCCAGGTCTTCCACGCTGCGGGCCATCGGGCCGGCCACGCTGAAGGAGGCGCCCAGGAGATCGGCTGCCTCGTCCGGCACGCGGCCGAAGCTCGGGCGGAAGCCGATAGACATTGTTGAAGCCGGCCGGGTTGCGCAGCGAGCCGCCATGGTCGGTGCCGTCCGCCAGCGGCACCATGTGGGTCGCAAGCGCCACGGCCGCGCCGCCGGAACTTCCGCCCGACGTCCGGCTGCGATCATAGGCGTTCAGCGTCGTGCCGAAGACGGGATTGTAGGTGTGCGAGCCAAAACCGAATTCCGGCACATTGGTCTTGCCGATGAAGATGGCCCCGGCCTGGCGCAGCCTTGCCACCATCGCGCAATCAGCTTCCGCGACATGGTCGCGGAAGAGCGGCGAGCCCTGGGTGGTCGGCAGGCCCGACACGTCCTTCAGGTCTTTCACGGCAATCGGCAGGCCGTGCAGGGGACCGATGGGGCCGCTGCTCGCCAGGATTTCGTCATGCTCCCGCGCTTCGGCCATCAGGCAGGCGCGGTCGACGCGGGAGACGATGGCGTTGACCTTCGGGTTCACCGCATCGATCCGGTCGAGGAAGGCTTCCATGACCGCCTGGGTGGAGCGCTTGCCTTGCGCGATCTCGGCGGTGAGCGTGGTGGCGGGCAGGCGGGTTGGGTCGGATAGGGTCAAAGCGCGGCAGACTCCGGCTGAGGCTGGTGGGTGACGCCACTACTCTCCAACCGTCACCCGCGCAGGGCAAGATGCGTCATCGGCTGATAGACCGTGTCACCCTCGGGCCTGTCCCGCAGGTCTGGCTCTGTCCGGAGACTTGGCTCGGCCGCCCTACCGCTTGCGGTAGCTGGCCCAGAAGGCACAGCCCGCCAGCGTTTCGCCGACATGGTCGGGGTCAAGCTGGCCGTCCTGCACCGGCGCCAGCCGTTCCGCGCTCATCGCACGAATGTCGAGGCCGTCCGATGCCCAGGTGGCGCCTGCCCCCGAAACCGGCACGACGCGGAAGGTGTTGTTGACAAGGGCGAAGCCCGCACCCGGCAGAAGGCTCTGGCTGATGAGGTCGAGATCCTCGCCCGGCTTCAGGCAGTGCTGCAACACCCAGACGGCGAAGGCGCCATTGGCCCGCAGCCCGCGGGCCACCATCTGCCGGAAGACGGACGGAGAGACGACGGAAAAAGCGTCGGACGCGACGTAATGCGGCGCGAGCGCCCTCATCTCGGCCGTGAGGTCAACCCCGAGAACCGTGCACTCGCAGCGTTCGATCAGCGCCTTGGCGAGGCGGCCGACGCCACAGCCGAAATCGATGATCAACGCGCCGGGCGCGGGTTGCAGCTCTCGCACCAGCAGGTCAGCGATATAGGGCGTCTCGACCTCCCAGCGGGTGTCGGTCGGCGCGTCCTGCTCGGTGGTGAGGATGATCTCACGGGCCTTCTGCAGGGTGGGAACCTGGAATATGCCCGGGTTGTAGACGATATTTGTTGCCAAGAGCCCACCCCGATGGTCCGAGGCTGCCAGCCTCCTGCGACTGACAATTGATAACCCATCGAAATCGTTCTGGATAGGGATCGATTGATCGTCAACAAGCCGGGGAGGCTGCAGCACCCGCCCGCATCCGCGGAACGGGCGTTACGCGGCGCCTTGTTTGGCGAGGCTATCGAAGGCTTTCAGGCGGGCCAGCACGCGGGCATCTCGGCGAGCGGGATCATGTTCGGCCCGTCCGACGGCGCGTGGTCGGGGTCGGGGTGCGTCTCCATGAAGATCGCGGCACAGCCGACCGCAAGCGCCGCGCGCGCGAGGATCGGCGCGTATTCGCGCTGCCCGCCCGAGGAGGCGCCCTGGCCGCCCGGCTGCTGCACGGAATGGGTGGCGTCGAAGACCACCGGATAGCCGGTGCGCGCCATCTCCGGCAGCGCCGCGGAAATCCGTCACCAGCGTGTTGTAGCCGAAGCTCGCGCCGCGCTCGGTCAGCAGGATGCGCTCATTGCCCGTGCTCGCGATCTTGGCGGCGACATTCTTCATGTCCCAAGGCGCGAGGAACTGGCCCTTCTTGACGTTGATCGCGGCGCCGGTCTCACCGGCCGCGAGCAGCAGGTCGGTCTGGCGGCAGAGGAAGGCCGGGATCTGCAGCACGTCCACCGCTTCCGCCGCCGGCTTGCACTGGCCGCGTCATGCACGTCGGTCAGCACCGGCACGCCGAAGTCGTCCCGCACCTCGGCCAGGATGGCGAGGCCGCTTCTCCATGCCGACGCCGCGCTCGGCGGAGCCCGAGGTGCGGTTCGCCTTGTCGTAGCTCGATCTTGTAGATCAGCGGGATGCCGAGGCTGGCGGCAGATGCCGACGAGTTCCTCGGCCACCTCCAGCGCATGGTCCCGGCTTTCGATCTGGCAGGGGCCGCCGATCAGGACGAAGGGCAGGTCATTGCCGACCGTGACCGGAGCCGATCTTGACCGTCGCCATCAGACGAGCCTCGCCTGACGCACGCAGGCGCCGATGAAGCCGCTGAACAGCGGATGCGGCTCGAAAGGTTTCGACTTCAGCTCCGGGTGATACTGCACGCCGATGAACCAGGGATGGTCGGGATATTCGATGATCTCCGGCAGAATGCCGTCGGGCGAGAGGCCGGAGAAGCGCAGGCCCGGTCTCCTCCAGCGCCTCGCGGTAATGGATGTTGACCTCGTAGCGATGGCGGTGCCGCTCCTCGATCGAGGGCGCACCGCCATAGACCTCACGCACCAGCGATCCCGCGGCGAGGCTCGCCGGATAGGCGCCGAGGCGCATGGTGCCGCCGAGATCGCCGCCGGCCTCGCGCCGCACCAGTTCATTGCCCTGCGCCCATTCGGTCAGCAGGCCGACGACGGCGGTTTCGCAGGGGCCGAATTCGGTCGAGGAGGCGTTGGGCATCCCGGCGAGGTTCCGGGCCGCTTCGATGACCGCCATCTGCATGCCGAAGCAGATGCCGAGGAAGGGCACCTTGTGCTCGCGCGCGAAGCGCACCGCTTCGATCTTGCCTTCGCTGCCGCGCTCGCCGAAGCCGCCCGGCACCAGGATGCCGTGGACATCCTCCAGCCGCTGCGACGGTATCCGGCTGCTCGAAGATCTGGCTGTCGACCCATTCCAGCCGCACGCGCACGCGGTGGTCGATGCCGCCATGGTTCAGCGCCTCGGCCAGCGACTTATAGCTGTCGAGCAGGTTGGTGTATTTGCCGACCACGGCGACGCGCACCTCGCCCTCGGGCGAGCGCACCGCGCTCCATGATCCGCTCCCAACGCCGCATATCGGGCTCGGGCTCGGTCGGCAGGCCGAAATGGCGCAGCACTTCGCGGTCCATGCCTTCGGCATGGTAGCGGGCCGGCACGGCATAGATGCTGTCGACGTCGAGCGCCGGGATCACCGCCTCGGGCCGCACATTGCAGAAGAGCGCGATCTTGCGGCGCTCATTCTCGGGGATCGGCCGGTCGCAGCGGCAGAGCAGCATCTGCGGCTGGATGCCGACATTCAGCAGTTCCTTGACGGAATGCTGGGTCGGCTTGGTCTTCAGCTCGCCGGCCGAGGCGATATAGGGCACCAGCGTCAGGTGCACGAACATCGACCGCTGCGGGCCGAGCTCGTTGCCGAGCTGGCGGATCGCTTCGAGGAAGGGCAGGCT
Organism: uncultured Alphaproteobacteria bacterium; assembly: GCA_963834475.1. Classification (GTDB taxonomy): domain Bacteria; phylum Pseudomonadota; class Alphaproteobacteria; order Acetobacterales; family Acetobacteraceae; genus Acidisoma. The sequence continues at coordinate 441,006 of CAWIBZ010000008.1, forward strand.
TTCGATATCGCCGACCGTGCCGCCGATTTCGATGAGCACGAAATCCAGGCCATCGGTCTGGTTGAGCACCATTTCCTTGATGGCGTCGGTGATATGCGGAATGACCTGGACGGTGCCGCCGAGATAGTCGCCGCGACGCTCGCGCGCGATGACCTCGGAATAGATGCGGCCGGTGGTGGCGTTATCCGCCTTGGTCGCATGGACACCCGGTGAAGCGCTCGTAATGGCCGAGGTCGAGATCGGTCTCCGCCCCGTCATCGGTCACGAAGACCTCGCCATGCTGATAGGGGCTCATCGTCCCCGGATCGACATTGAGATAGGGGTCGAGCTTGCGGAGGCGGACGGAATAGCCGCGGGCCTGAAGCAGGGCGCCCAATGCGGCAGCGGCGATGCCTTTGCCCAAGGAGGAGACCACGCCGCCCGTCACGAAGATGAATCGCGTCATGGGCGTTCCTCATACAGGTCAGACCCGGCCGGGGGAACCCCGGCCGAGCGGATGGCTCGGATGCGAAAAGCTCAAGGCGTCGCGGGGGCGGACGGCTGGGCGGGTTTGGCCGGCGCCGGCGGTAGCTGTGGAGCGGTGCCGGGGCCGAGGTCCGGGTGCCGTCAGGGGCGCGGACCGGCGTGGCCGGCGGCGGGCGCATTGAAGATGGCGCTGACGCTGCTCGTCGCTGTTGCGGGTCATCAAGGCAAGGACCAGCGACAGGGCCAGGAAGACCGTCGCGAGAATGGCCGTCGTGCGGGTGAGAAGATTGGCGGTGCCCGCGGCCGGTCATGAAGCTGCCCATGCCCTGGCCGCCGCCGATGCCAAGCCCGCCGCCTTCGCTGCGCTGGATCAGCACGACGCCGATCAGCGCCAGGGTGACGAGAACATGGATAACGAGCAGGACGGTAAACATAAGCGAGCCTTTATGCAGGGCCAGAGGGATCGCCCGCGCGCCTTCTACCGAAGCCCGGCCCGGATGCAAAGCGGAGCAGCGTTGCGCTTCGATTCGTGATGCGCGGTCGGTCCGCGGCAGGCAGGAAGCCTGCCGAAGCGGCGTCGACGTCAATCGTCCCGGTGCACGCGCTCCATGCGCTCGTGACGCTCCTGCGCCTCGATCGACAGGGTGGCGATCGGCCGGGCTTCCAGCCGCTGCAGGCCGATCGGCTCGCCGGTATCCTCGCAATAGCCGTAGCTCCCGTTTTCGACTCGCTGCAGGGCCTGTTCGATTTTGGAGATAAGCTTGCGTGCCCGGTCCCGGGTCCGCAGCTCCAGCGCGCGGTCGGTCTCGACACTGGCCCGGTCGGTAATATCGGCTTCCATGATGCCGCCTTCAGACAGGCTGGCCAAGAGTTCCGTTTGCTTCCCTGAGTGAAATCATCCTGCCAGCGGAGCAATTTGCGCCTGAAATACTCGACTTGCAGGGGATTCATGAACTCTTCGTCCTCGCTCGGACGATAGTCTTGAGGCAGCGTAATCATCATGCGGCAAAGTCTCCGCTATCGCTTATCCGAGAGGCTCACAGCATACCGAATGGCGCAGAATGTCCCCGGGCCGATTCGCGCGCGGCTTATAGCGGGCGCGCCCGGGGACGCCAAGCAGATTGCAGCAAGTTCAAGCGCCTGCAATGCGGAGGCGCGATTGACATTTGGCGCTCGCCTTCAACCGCCTTGTTCGGCGAGGAAGCGTTCGAGCTGCCGCGCGCGTCGGCATGGCATCCATGCCGCCGGGGGCTGTGGCCGTGATCGCCCCGGCCGCACAGGCGAAGCGGCCGATCCGCGCCAGATTGTCGGCGCCGAGGTCCAAGTCCGAATCGAGCAGACCGGTCGAGGAAGGCGGCCATGAAGCTGTCGCCGCAGCCCGGTCGTATCGACGACCTTCACGCGGACGCCCGGGACGCGTCACGCCGCGCGCTGCGGGTCAGGATGGTGGCGCCCCGCGGCACCGGCGGTGATGGCCGCGACCACGGACAGGCCCGTCATGCCAGAGCGAGCTCCAGGGCCGCGATGGGGTCGGCGATGCCGGTGATGGTCTGCAAGCTCGTCCTCGCCGATCTTGAGGATATTGGCGACGGCGATCACTTCCCGCGCGGCCGCGATCATGGCCTCCCGGCTGTCCCAGAGCAGCGGGCGGAGATTGGGATCGACCGAGATGAGGATGCCGGCCTTCTGGGCGAGGGCAATGGCATGGCGCTGGGCGCGGGCGGAGACGGGCGCCGCCAGCACCAGGCTGTTCACATGCAGGATGCGCGCGGCCGCGATGACCTCGGCCGGCACATCCTCCGGCGCGTAGTTCGCATCCGCGCAGTCCTGCCGGTAGAACAGGAAGTCGCGGTCGCCCTGCTCATCCAGCGTCACGACGGCGATGCCGGTGCGGTGATCGCCTGTGACGACGATGGTCCCGGTCGCGGCGCCGGAGGCCGCGATCGTGCGGGTCAGAAGCCGGCCGAAGGCGTCGTCGCCGACCTTGCTGAGCATCGTGACGGAGCGGCCAAGCTTGGCAAGGCCGACAGCCGTATTGCCGGGCGCGCCGCCGGGCTTGGCCGCGAAGTTGAGCGCGCCGCCCTCCGCCGGCAGCGGCACCATGTCGATCAGCAACTCGCCGAGAGACGCAACCTCAAAGCCCATCACTTGCCCATCCCGTTAAACCTATGCGGCTTATTGTCCAAACCGCGTCGGAAGTCATCCATGTGGCGGCGGCGCGCTCCTCCGGGCCGTCCAGGCGGCCTGGGCCAGCACCGCGAGGCGCTGCGGCCGCCATTGGCCGAAGAAGCCGCGGCAGAGCAGCGGCAGGGCGGAGTGCGCCGCACCGCGCCGCAGACGCTCCCGCCCGATCGTCCAGAGGATTTCCTGCCTGGCCTGGCGATGCAGGCGCGCGAGGCGCCTGCGCCCCAGGGCGGCCCTGAGCCCGGCATCCTCCGCCATGGCGGCGAGCGCCGCCCGGTAGGCATCGGGGTCGGTGGCGGACCGGTGCATCAGGCTGCCCGCGCGGCGGCGGACGAAGAGCGTGGGCGGACCCGGAACCGCCACGAAAGGCCGCTGAGGCGCAGGCGCGGCCAGAACTCCCAGTCCTCGGCAAAGGCGATGTCCTCGCGGAAGGGCCCCGCCTGCCGCCCAGGCCTCGGCGCGGATGAGGACATGGCCGCCATTGGCGAAGAGATTGCCGCGAATGAGATGCGGGAGGGTGGTGCGGCTCGGCCGCCGCCGCTCCATCCGGCCCGGCGATGTCGGGAGTCGCCGTCTCCTGCACGAAGGCGAAGGCGCCGTAGGCGGCGGCGGCCTCGCTGTCGTGGCGGAGGGCGGCGGAGAGGCGGGAGAGCGCGTCCGGGCCAGCCAGTCATCGCCGTCAAGGAAGAGGAGCGCATCGGCGGCAAGCGCCCGCGGATGATGGGCGCCGAGATTGCGCGCGCCAGAGACGCCGAGCCCCGGTGTCGAAAGCGCGTGCAGCTGGGCGCAGGCAAAGCCTGCGATGACCGCGGGGCGTATCATCGACCGAGCCGTCATCGACACGCGATGACAGCGACAGCCGCCTGGCTCTGCGCCAGGGCCGAGCCGATGGCGTCCGCCAGGGAAGGGCGCCAGGTCCCGGGCCGCGATGATGACCGCGACCCGCATGACGCTGGAAGCGCCGTCAGGCGGCGACGGAGTGGGGGATGCCGTTTTCGGCGAAGAGGGTGCGAAGTTCGCCGGTCTGGTACATCTCGGTGACGATGTCGCAGCCGCCGACGAACTCGCCCTTCACATAGAGCTGGGGAACGGTCGGCCAGTTGGAGAAGCGCTTGATGCCTTCGCGCAGCTCCATGTCCTCCAGCACATTGGCGGTCTTGAAGGGCACGTTCATGTGGCTGAGGATCTGCACCACGCGGGCGGAGAAGCCGCACTGCGGGAACATCGCCGTGCCCTTCATGTAGAGCATGACCGGATTCTCGGTGATTTCCTTGCTGGATGCGATCGGCAACGAGGTCTTGAGACATGGAAATCTCCTTATTCGGGCGCTGAGGTCTGCAGGGCGAGGGCATGAAGCTCGCCACCCATGCGTCCCTGCAGCGCCGCGTAGATCATTTGATGTTGTTTAAGTCGGGACAAGCCACGAAACTGCTCACTGACCACTGTAGCAGCGTAGTGGTCGCCGTCACCGGCCAAATCCTCGACCGTCACCCGCGCGTCAGGAATGGCGGTGCGGATCAGGTTCTCGATCGCGCCGGCGGACATGGCCATGCCGTCTCTCCCTCAGATTGACGACAGACTGTTCTGCCGCGTCGCTCAGGTCATCCAGCTCTGCGAAGAAGCGCTCATGCGCTTCCCGCAGCTCACCCAAGGATACCGAGATTCCCCCCGGGCAGTGTCAATTCATTCCCGCCGGTGCGGCCGAGCAGCCGGGCCGGAATGCCGGCGGCCCGCGCCGCCGCCAGCAAGCCGCTCGCATCCGCGGCCGCCATGACATAGCGGGCCTGGTCCTCGCCGAACCAGAAGCCGTGTCTCGGCAAACTGCCCTCCGGCGGCTCGTCCAGAAGCGAAGCCGCGTGTCGCCCGCCAGCGCCATTTCGGCCAGGGCCACGAGCAAGCCCGCCATCCGACACGTCATGGCAGGCATGGACGCCGCCCGCCGGCGATCTGGTGGCGGACGAAATCGCCGTTGCGGCGCTCGGCCACCAGGTCGACCGGCGGCGGCGCGCCTTCCTCGCGGCCGGCAATCTCGCGCAGCCAGAGGGACTGGCCGAGCCAGCCCGTCGGTCTCGCCGATGAGCACGAGGTCGAGATGCGGGGCGATGGCGATGCCCCGCGCGCGGCGTGCGCATCCTCGATCACGCCGAGGCCGCCGATGGCGGGGGTGGGCAGGATGCCGCTTGCCCTCGGTCTCGTTGTAGAGGCTGACATTGCCGGAGACGACCGGGAAATCGAGCGCGATGCAGGCCGCCGCCATGCCCTGGATGGCGGCGGCGAACTGGCCCATGATCTCGGGCTTCTCGGGATTGCCGAAGTTCATGTTGTCGGTGACGGCAAGCGGCCGCGCGCCGGTCGCGGTGATGTTGCGCCAGGCCTCGGCCACGGCCTGCATGCCGCCCATCCTGGGGTCGGCCTGGCAGTAGCGCGGCGTGCAGTCGGTGGTCAGTGCCAAGCGCCCGGCGCGAGCCCTCGATCTTGACGATGGCGGCATCCGCCGCGCCCGGCCGCTTCACCGTCTGGCCGCCGACCGCCGCGATCGTACTGGTTCCAGATCCAGGCGCGCGAGCAGAGGTCGGGGCTGGCGATCAGCCGCAGCAGCGCCTGGTCCGCCGGCACGGTCGCTTGTGATCGCGGCATGGTCGAGCGCGGCCGGCGGCATCCGGCCATTCGATGGGGCGGCGGTAGAGCGGCGCCTCGTCGGACAGCGGCTGCAGCGGAATATCGGCCTCCAGCACGCCCTTGTGGCGGACGACGATGCGCCCGGTATCGGTGATGTGGCCGATGACGGCGAAATCGAGGTCCCATTTGTCGAAGATGGCCCGCGCGATGTCCTCCGCGCCCGGGCGCAAGCACCATGAGCATGCGCTCCTGGCTTTCCGACAGCATCATCTCATAGGCGGTCATGCCCGTCTCGCGCTGGGGCACGTGGTCGAGGTCAAGCTCGATGCCGACGCCGCCCTTGCCCGCCATCTCGACCGAGGAGCTGGTGAGGCCGGCGGCGCCCATGTCCTGGATGGCGACGATCGCATCCGTGCCCATCAGTTCGAGGCAGGCCTCGATCAGCAGCTTTTCGGTGAAGGGGTCGCCGACCTGCACGGTCGGGCGCTTCTCCTCGGAATTCGCGTCGAATTCGGCCGAGGCCATGGTCGCGCCATGGATGCCGTCGCGCCCGGTCTTGGAGCCGACATAGACGACCTGGTTGCCGATGCCGGCTGCGGCCGAGAGGAAGATGCGGTCTCGCGGCGCGATGCCGACGGTCATGGCATTGACCAGCGGGTTGCCGTCATAGGCGGCGTGGAAATTGACCTCGCCGCCCACCGTCGGCACGCCGACGCAATTGCCGTAGCCGCCGATGCCGCGCACGACGCCGTCGACGATGCGCTTGGTGCGCGGGTTCTCGGGGCGGCCGAAGCGCAGCGCGTTGAGGTTGGCGATCGGCCGCGCGCCCATGGTGAAGACATCGCGCAGGATGCCGCCGACGCCGGTCGCCGCGCCCTGGTAGGGCTCGATGAAGCTCGGGTGGTTGTGGCTCTCCATCTTGAAGATGGCGGTCGAGCCCGTCGCCGATATCGACCACGCCGGCATTCTCGCCCGGGCCATGCACAACCCAATCGGCCTTGGTGGGAAGCTCCTTCAGCCAGACCCGCGAGGATTTGTAGGAGCAGTGCTCCGACCACATGACGCTGAAGATGCCGAGTTCGGTCAGGCTGGGCGGGCGGCCCATGATGGCCAGGACGCGGCCCTATTCCTCGGCATTGAGGCCGAATTCGCGGGCGAGTTTCTCGTCAACCGGGCGGGCGCTCATGCGGCCAGCGCCTTCCACCATGACTCGTCGAACATCGGCAGGCCGTCCACCCCGCCCATCAGCGGGTCAACATAGTCCTCGGGATGGGGCATCAGCCCCAGGACGCGGCGATTCGCCGAGAAGATGCCGGCGATGTCGCGCGGCTGCCGTTCGGGTTGGCTCGCGTCGGAGACGACGCCGTCCGCGCCGCAATAGCGGAAAGCGACGCGGCCTTCGCCCTCCAGCCGGTCGAGGGTCGCGGTCATCGGCGAAGTAATTGCCGTCGCCATGGGCGAGGACGACGCGGATGACCTGCACCAGTCGCGTAGCCGCTGGGTGAAGACGGCTGTCGCGTGCTGCTCGACCGGAGGTGGTGGTCCTGGCCGAGGAAGCGCAGGCCCGCATTGCGCAGCAGCGCGCCGGGCAGCATCCCGGCCTCGGTCAGGATCTGGAAGCCGTTGCAGACGCCGAGCACGTGGCCGCCGCCGTCCGCGAAGTCGCGCACCGCGCGCATGACCGGGCGATTGCGCCGCCATGGCGCCGCAGCGGAGGTAGTCGCCATGGCTGAAGCCGCCCGGCAGGACGACGAGGTCGAGCGGCGGGAGGCTGGTCTCCTTATGCCAGATCATGACGGGCTCGCGCCCGCCGGACACGCGGGCCAGCGCGATCGCCATGTCGCGCTCGCGGTTGATGCCCGGGAAGAGAACGATGCCAGCCCGCACGCTCATCTCAGACGACCTCGACCCGGTAGCTTTCGATCACGGTATTGGCGAGCAGCTTGTCCGCCATGGCCTCGGCCGCGGCCTTGGCGCGGGCCGCATCGGTCTCGGCGAGTTCCAGCTCGATGACCTTGCCCGCGCGGACGTCGCCCACACCCTCGAAGCCAAGCGTTTCCAGCGCATGGCCGATGGCGCGGCCCTGCGGGTCGAGCACGCCGGGCTTCAGCATGACGGTGACGATCGCTTTCACTGCATGATCTCCGGACCCTTCATGTCGCGCGTTCCCGCCTCCGGCAGGATTCCCAGACGCTTGGCCACTTCCTGATAGGCTTCCTCGACCTTGCCGAGGTCGCGGCGGAAGCGGTCCTTGTCCATCTTCTCGTTGGTCTTGCTGTCCCAGAGACGGCAATTGTCCGGGCTGATCTCGTCGGCCAGGACGATGCGCATCTCCTCGTTTTCCCACAGCCGGCCGAATTCGAGCTTGAAATCGACCAGGGTGATGCCGACGCCGAGGAACAGCCCGGTGAGGAAATCGTTGACCCGCAGCGTCAGCGAGACGATGTCGTCCATGTCCGGCGGCGTCGCCCAGCCGAAGGCGGTGATGTGCTCCTCCGCCACCATCGGGTCGTTCAGCGCGTCGTTCTTGTAATAGTATTCGATGATCGAGCGCGGCAGGCGGGTGCCTTCCGGAATGCCGAGCCGGGTCGAGAGGCTGCCGGCCGCGACGTTGCGCACCACGACTTCGAGCGGGATGATCTCCACCTCGCGGATGAGCTGCTCGCGCATGTTGAGGCGGCGGACGAAATGGGTCGGGATGCCGATTTCGGCCAGGCGCAGCATCAGGAACTCGCTGATGCGGTTGTTCAGCACGCCCTTGCCGGTGATCACGCCCTTCTTCTGGGCGTTGAAGGCGGTCGCGTCGTCCTTGAAATACTGGACGAGGGTGCCGGGTTCCGGGCCCTCGAAAAGGATCTTCGCTTTTCCCTCATAAAGCTGTCTGCGGCGGGCCATGGCGGATCCTTGGGGACTCTAGGCTGAGGCGGCAGGCGCGGGCTATGCCACCTCAGGGAATGGTACAACGTTGCGCTGCGCTATAGCAGCGACAATCTCGCGGAGGTAGGGCCGATGCGCGGGGCTTCTGCCCTGTTTGTGACGGTCTCCGCCCGGGGCCGCGTCAGGCGGCGCGGATGATGGCCAGAAAATCCTCGGCGACCAGGCTTGCCCCGCCGACAAGTGCGCCGCCGACCTCGGGCGTGGCGAGGATCTCGGCCGCATTGCCGGGTTTGACGGAGCCGCCATAGAGGATGCGCGTCTCGGCCCCAGAGAAAAACCTGGCGCACCAGCGCCTGCGCGGATGAAGGCGTGCATGGCGGCGATGTCGCCCGTCGTCGCGGCCTGGCCGCCGCCGATTGCCCAGAGCGGCTCATAGGCGACAATGCCTTCGAAATCCGCCGGCAGGCTGACGGCAAGCTGCCGGCCGACCACATCTTGCTGCCGGCCGCTGGCGCGCTCGGCCGCGGTCTCCCCGAAGCAGACGATCGGCGCGAGCCCGGCGCGCTTCGCTGCGGCCACCTTGGCCGCGACCAGCTCGCTCGTCTCGCCATGAGACTGGCCGCCGCTCGGAATGGCCGAGAATGACGTAAGCGGGCGCCGGCATCGCGCAGCATCTCCGCCGAAATATCGCCGGTATGGGCTCCGGCGCGCTCGGCATGGCAATCCTGCCCGCCGGCATCGATGCCGCTTCCCTTCAGGAGCGCGGCGACGGTCGCGAGTTGTGTCGCCGGGGGGCAGAGCACAACCGCGGTGTCCCCGCGGCTGAGGCCATGGCGGATGGCGCGCGTGAGCGCCGCCGAATCGTCCCCAAGCCCGTTCATTTTCCAGTTTCCGGCGATTATTGGCCGCATTTTTTTCTTTCCTGGGACAGGTAAGGCAGTAACGCCGATAAAGGCCCGGGCGGGAACTGGCAAAATGCGGTTCGCTCTGCCTATGGTGCGCGCCCATCCTCCATCAGGCTACAAGGTCGCGATGCTCGCTGTTTTCAGAAGCTCTCTCAACACATGGCCGGTCCGAATCTTTTTCTTTCTGCTGGTGGCGGCCTTCGGCGTCTGGGGCATCGGCAACGTGCTCCGCAACCTCGGCGGCAATGACGGATCGGCGGCTCATGTCGACGGAACCGTGATCAGCGCGCAGGACGTGGCCAGTGCCTACAACCAGCAATTGGAGCAGGCAGCGCAGCAGCTGGGCAGCCCGGACCAGGTGACGGCGCCGATGCGGCTCATGATGGCAGAGCAGGCGACGGCGCGCCTCGTCGCGCAGGCGGCGATCGAGAAGATGGCGCGCGGCATGGGCCTGGCAGCGCCGGATGCCGATGTTCAGCGGCAGGTCTTCGCCATGGATGCTTTCCAGGGGCCGGACCACACCTTCAACCGCAACCAGTTCGACCAGGTCCTGCAGGCGAACGGGTTGAGCGAGGCGGAATTCCTGCACCTGATGCAGGCGCAGATCATCAGCAATCAGCTGCTCAACTCCATCCGCGCGGCGGTGACGGCGCCGGCCGTGATGGTCAGGACGGCTTATGCCTTCCAGAACCAGACGCGCACGGCAGCCTCGTGACAGCTGCCTTTCGCCGCGGCGCCGGCCCCCGCCGGCGCCCTCGGATACGGTGCTGCAGCGCTGGTACAAGAACCACCCGAGCGAGTTCTCGCGCGCCTGAATACCGCCGCATCACCCTTGTCATCCTGAGCCCGGACGTGCTGGCGCGGGATATCCAGGTGCCGGATGCGCAGATCCGGGCTTCCTATGATCGCATGATCGCGGCCCAGCCGCCGAAGCCCGAGAACGCGCAGCGTCGATATCGTGCTGGCGCAGACCGAGACGGCGGCGGCGGCCATCGCCAAGGCGTGGCAGGGCGGCGCCGACTGGGCCGCGGTGCAGAAGGCGGCCCAGGCCGCGGGGGCGACCGCGCTCGCCCTCCCCAATATCACCCCGGACCAGGTGCCGAACCCGGCCCTTGCCGCAGCCGCCTTCAAGGCCGCGGCGGACAGCGTGACCGGCCCGGTCCCCACCGGCGGTTCCGGCTATGCCGTGTTCGACGTGACGGCCATCAGCCCCGCAGGTCCCTCCCAGACCTATGCGCAGGCCGCACCCGCCATCCGCATGCAGCTGGCCCGGCAGCAGGCGGAAGGCATCGTCAATCAGCGCGTCAACGAATTGCAGGACGCGCTGGCCGGCCGCACGCCGCTGGAACGCCTGCCCGGTGACCTCGGGCTCGCCGCGCTGCAGGGGTCGATCGACAGCAATGGCCTGACCGAGCAGGGGGCGCCCGCGCCCATCCCGGGCAGCGACGCGCTGCGGCAGGCGATTGTCGCGCAGGTCTACAAGCAGGGGCTGCACCAGCCCGCCGCCCTCATCAACGGGCCGGACAACAGCTATTTCGCCTTGACCGTGGATGGCATCACGCCCGCCACCATGAAGCCCTATGCGGCCGTGCAGCAGCAGGTCCTGGCCTCCTGGACCCAGGACCAGATGGTGCGCGAGCAGAGACCAGGCGGCGACCGACATGCTGCAGGCGATGAAGGGTGGCCGCACGCTTCAGGGGGTCGCCAGCGCCCGTGGGCTGACCGTGACGACCACCCCGCCGCTGACCCGCCAGGGCCAGGCGCCCGATGGCGTGCCGCAGAACCTCATCGCGCCGCTCTTTTCCCTCAAGCAGGGCGACAGCACGATGATCGAGACGCCGGACGGCTTCGTCGTGGCCAACTCATGGCGATCCAGACGCCGAATGCCTGGCTACCGATCCGGTCGGCTACGACCAGCTCAAGGCCTCCATTACGAGCTGCCTCGCGGATGACATGCAGGCGGTCTTCGCCGGGCGTGGTGACGGCGACGGCCAATCCGCGCATCAATCAGGCCGTCATTCAGCAGATCGCCCAGCCCTGACCTTCCGTGACCCAACACGAAAGACAATATCCAGAGATGACCGCCGACGGACCGAGCCGCGCCTTCCGCGCCGCCTATCGAGGCAGGGAAGGGCGCGCTGGTCTGGCGGGAGAGCCCGGCGGATCTCGGAGACACCGGTCGGCGCCTTCCTCAAGGTCGCCCATGGCAAGCCCTTCTCCTTCCTGCTCGAAAGCATCGAGGGCGGCGCCTCCCGCGGCCGCTACTCCGTCATCGGCATGGCGCCCGACCTCATCTGGCGCTGCGAGGGCGGCCGGCCGCCATCAACCGCCGCAGCCCTGACCGTGCCCGATGCCTTCGTCGCCCGAGGAGACTGCCGCCGCTCGACAGCCTGCGGGCATCTGCTCGCGCGCACGCAGCTCGATCTGCCGGCGGGGCTGCCGCCGATGGCCGGCGGCCTCTTCGGCTACCTCGGCTACGACATGGTGCGGCTGATGGAGCGGCTGCCGGAGAAGAACAAGGATGCGCTCGGCATTCCCGAGGCGATCCTGATCCGCCCGACCGTCTTCGTGATCTTCGACAATGTGAAGGACGTGCTGACGCTCGCCGCCCCGGCCTATCCGCGGCCCGGCGTCTCGGCCGAGGCGGCCTATGAGCAGGCGATCGGCGCGGCTGGAGCAGTGGAGGAGGGCGCTGCTGCAGCCGCTGCCTCTGCCCGCCGCGCCGGTCGCGCCCATCGCGCTCGGCGAGCCGCAGTCCAACATGACCAAGGCCTATTTCGAGGATATGGTCCTGACGCATGAAGGAATACATCGCCGCCGGCGATGCCTTCCAGGTGGTGCCGAGCCAGCGCTTCTCGGTGGCCTTCCCGCTGCCGCCCTTCGCGCTCTATCGTGCGCTGCGGCGGATCAACCCGGCGCCCTTCCTGTTCTTTCTCGATTTCGGCGGCTTCGCGGTCGTCGGCAGCAGCCCGGAAATCCTCGTCCGGCTGCGCGACGGGCTGGTCACGATCCGGCCGCTCGCCGGCACGCGGCCGCGCAACCCGGACCCGGTCGAGGATGCGCGGCTGGAGGCCGAGCTGCTCGCCGACCCCAAGGAACGCGCCGAGCATCTCATGCTGCTCGACCTCGGGCGCAACGATGTCGGGCGGGTGGCCGAACTCGGCTCGGTCCAGGTGCGTGGAGAGCTTCGCCATCGAGCGGTTCAGCCATGTCATGCATATCTCCTCGACCGTGCAGGGCAAGCTGCGACCGGGGCTGTCGGCGCTCGACGCGCTGACGGCGGGTTTCCCGGCCGGCACGCTGAGCGGCGCGCCCAAGGTGCGGGCGATGCAGATCATCGAGGAGCTGGAGCCGATGCGGCGCGGCATCTACGGCGGCTGCATCGGCTATTTCGCCCCCGACGGGACGATGGATACCTGCATCGGCCTGCGCACCGCCGTGGTCAAGGACGGCGTGATGTATGTGCAGGCGGGCGGCGGCGTGGTGGCGGACAGCGTGCCGGAGCTGGAATACGAGGAGAGCCGGCACAAGGCGCGGGCCCTGTTCCGCGCGGCGGAGGAGGCGGTGCGCTTCGCCGCCAGCGCCGAAGCGGAACCGCAGGGCCTGAACGCCCTTCCCGGCATGACAAAGGGCGCGCCTGACGCGATCCTTCATCAGCTTTCTCGCAGAGCGAGTCATGGCCTCGCTTTCCGGAGCCGATGCTTTTGAGCGCCATATGAGGGCCTGCCCTGACGATACGGACCGTTGCGACGTCGCGAACCGCCCCGGATGGAAAGCGAGATCGATGCTCATCAGGATTGGCTACGAATTGCCTTCACGCTCCGCCAGCCGACGCCGATGGTGCTGATGCTGAAGGTGCGGCCGGAACGGGCGGCCGATCTGCTGCGGCCGGACGTCATCGGCAGCGAGCCCGTCTTTGCCGATCTCCAGTATTACGATCGTGTTCGGCAATCGCTGCAGCCGGGTCGTGGCGCCCGCCCGGGGACGTGACCTTCTTCACCGACACGATGATCCGGGACGCGGCGTGCCGGACTGTGGTCGCCGGGGGCGGCGCAATACCGGTCGAGCATCTGCCGGCGGAAACGTTGATCTATCTGCTGGCCAGCCGCTATTGCGAGACGCGAGAAGCTGACTGGATTCGCCTGGGCCGAGTTCGGCCATATTGCCGAATGGCTGGGACCAAGGTCGAGGCGATCTGCACTACGCCCATAACCGCATCACCTTCGGTTATACAGAATGCCCGCCGACGCGCACGGCCTATGAGGGCTGGAGCGAGCGGGTCGGCGTCTGCCGGGATTTCGCCCATCTCGCGCTCACGCTCTGCCGCTGCATGAATATTCCCGGCCCGCTACTGCACGGGCTATCTCGGCGATATCGGGGTTCCGCCGGACCGGCGCCGATGGATTTCAGCGGCTGGTTCCAGGCCTATCTCGGCGGCCAGTGGTACGACCTTCGATGCGCGGCATGTCGAGCCGCGCATCGGCCGCGTCCTGATCGGCATCGGGCGGGACGCCGCCGATGTTGCGATATCGACGATCTTCGGCCCGAACCTGCTTAAGACCTTCCAGGTCGTGACCAGGAGGAGGTTGCCTGGCGTAGCCTGAAGGTCAGCGGCGCTGCGAGGCCATCGCCGCTTTGGATAGAGCTTCGCTAAGCGGTCGCGAAACGGTAATATCGTCTCATGGTCGCAGATCTCTATCGCGGGAGATTGGCGGAAGACGGCAAGATGGCCGGGCTGCGGGCGCGCCCGCCGCTCTCCGTCGGCTTCATCCTGGCCGAGAACTTCACGCTCTCGGCCTTCTCCCTGTTCATCGACTTCCTGCGGCTGGCCGCCGACGAGGGGGACCGCAGCCGCCACATCAATGTGCCGCTGGACGATCATGTCCAGCCGCCAGACGGCGGCGCGGGCCAGCTGCGGCGTTCAGATCAGCCGGGACAGCGGCTTCCTCGACCCGAAGAATTTCGACTACATCGTGGTCGTCGGCGGCCTGCTCCACGCCGGGCCGCAGATGGATGACGAGACCAATGCCTATCTCGCCGCCGCTGCCCGCGATGGGGTGACGCTGGTCGGCCTCTGCACCGGCGGTTTCATTCTCTGCCGCGCGGGGCTGATGAAGGGCCGGCGCGTCTGCGTCAGCTGGTACCGCTACCAGGACTTCCTGTCCGAATTCCCCGACCACCGCGTGATTGCCGACCGCATGTTCTTCGTCGACGGCAACCGCATCACCTGCTCGGGCGGGGCGGGCACCGCCGACCTCGCGAGCTTTCTGATCGAGCGCCATCTCGGCCGCGCGATCGCCCAGAAGGCGCGCCATGTCCTGCTGCTCGACCGCGTGCGCGCTGGCAGCGAGGCGCAGCCCCATCCGCCGGCGGCCGACGAGGTGGTGGGGGACGAGCGCGTGCGCCGCGCGCTGCTGCTGATGGAGCAGCATGTGGCGGACCCGCTGCCGATCGCCGAACTCGCCTCCCGCCTCTCGATTTCGCCCCGCCAGCTCGAGCGGCTGTTCCAAAGCGTCATGGGCGTGCGGCCCGGCGACAGCATTACCGGCTGCTGCGGCTGCGCTACGCGCGCTGGCTGCTGGACCATACGGATCTGTCGATCACCGAAATCGCGCTCGATTCCGGCTTTGCCGACTGCGCGCACTTCTCCCGCAAGTTCAAGGCCCTGCATGGCTTTACGCCAACGGACGCGCGCACCCGTGAGAAGGGGGTGGCGGGGGATGAGGGACCGGACCCCGCATCCATGCCGCCGCCCCATGCGCATCTGGCGGCGATGCGGATATTCGAGTAGGCGGGCTCGCGCGGATTTGGGCAAAGCGCTTGTCGCATCGGCGCAAACGCCGCAGCCTTTGGCCAGACAGGATGCGCCGGTCTAGGAATTGGAGGGAGCGGGGCAATGACCCTGAGGACTGAAGGGCTTGAGCGATGAGACGTGGCCGCGCTGCGGTCACTGATTGCGCGGCGCCAGCCGGGCTACAGCCTGGAGGCGCCCTTCTATACCAGCCCCGAGATTTTCCAGGCCGATATGGAACTCATCTTCGGCCGCGCCTGGATCTATGCGGCGGTCGAGCCCGAGGTGCCGGAGCCCGGTGATTATGTCACCGTCACGTTCGGCAAGTATTCCATCGTCATCCTGCGCGACGACGACATGGGGCTGCGGGCCTTCCATAATGTCTGCCGCCACCGCGGCGCCAAGCTGGTGCAGGCGGAGAGCGGCGCGGTCGGCAATCTCGTCTGCCCCTATCACCAATGGACCTATGACCTCGACGGCCAGCCTCATCTATGCCGAGCATATGGGCGAGGATTTCGACACATCCTGCTTCGGCCTCAAGCCCGTCCATGTCCGTTCGGTCGCCGGTCTGATCTTCATCTGCCTCGCCGCCGAGGCGCCGGCCGATATCGACGAGATGGACCGGGTCATGACGCCCTATCTCGCGCCGCATGACCTGCGGAACATGCAAAATGGCGGCCTCCGCCGACCTCATCGAAAAGCGGCAACTGGAAGCTCACGATGGAGAACAACCGCGAATGCTATCACTGCGCCGGCCAACCATCCCGAGCTGACCATTCCGCTCTTCGCCTATGGCTTCGGTTTCGCGCCCGGCCAGATGGACGAGACCGAGCTGGCGCAGGCCGCGCGCTATGACAACTGGTCGTCGAATCCTCATGCGCGCTGGGAGAGCTGCGGCATCCCCTCCGCCGAGATCGACCATCTCGACGATCTCGTCACCGGCTTCCGCACCCAGCGCCTGCCGATTGACCAGAGCGGCGAGAGCCAGACGCTGGATACCCGCGTCGCTTCCAAGCAAGCTGCTCGGCGAGCCTGACGGACAGCGCGCTCGGTGGCCTGTCCTTCTGGACGCAGCCCAATTCCTGGCACCATTTCATGAGCGACCACATCGTGACCTTCACGGCGATTCCGATCGATGCCGAGAATACGCTGGTCCGCACCAAGTGGCTGGTGCACAAGGATGCGCGCGAGGGCATCGATTACGACGTCGAGAACCTCACCAGCGTCTGGAACGCGACCAATGCGCAGGATGCGGCGCTGGTGGAATCCGCCCAGGCGGGCGCGCGCACGCCGGCCTACGAGCCCGGCCCCTACTCGCCCTATACCGAGATGCTGGTCGAGAAATTCTGCAAATGGTACCTCGACCGCCTGCAGGCTGGCCTGCAACTGATGCCGGACGTGGCCGGATCAGGAGCGGCCGCGCCTTCTTGCGGCCCGGCGGATCGGCTGGCGCCCGAACAGGGCGCGTTGCCGGAGTGGAATTCGGACGAGGATGACGTGCTCGTCTGCCGCGCGGTGCGGCCAGGAGACGCATGACGTCAAGACCTTCGTCTTTTCCGGCAGGGCGCCGCGCCTGCACCAGCTACAAGCCCGGGCAGTTCATCACGCTTGACCTCGTGATCAACGGTCAGCAGGTCAACCGCTGCTATACCATTGCCTCTTCGCCGACGCGCCCGCATCTGATTTCGATCACCACCAAGCGCTTCGCCGGCGGCATGGTCAGCCCCTGGATGCATGATCATCTGCAAGCCGGGCATGGAAATCCGTGCGCATGGGGCCGATGGGCGAGTTCAATTGCGTTGACCACGCATCGGCCAACGGCAAATATCTGCTGCTCTCGGCGGGCAGCGGCATCACGCCGCTGATGTCGATGGCGCGCAGCTTCCATGACCTGGCGCTGGAGACGGATACGCGTTTTCCTGCACAGCGCGCGCAGCCCGGCCGATATCATCTTCCGCGATGAACTCGCGCTGATGGCGCGCGCGCCGGGGTTCCGCGCGCTGCTCGATCTGCGAGCATGACAGCCCGGGCGAGGGCTGGCGGGGCTTGCGCGGCCGCCTGACCCTCGGCATGCTGGAACTCGTCGCGCCCGATTTCCGCGAGCGCGAGGTTTTTGCCTGCGGGCCTGCGCCCTACATGGCGGGCGTGCGCGCCATCCTGGCCGGGGCGGGTTTCGACATGGCCCGCTACCACGAAGAAAGCTTCAAGTTCGAGGATATGGCGCCCGCCGATGCGGCCGTGGCGCCGCCGGCCAATAGTGACGCAGGTGGCGACCTACCGCGTGGAATTCACGAAAAGCCGCCGCGTGATCGAGGTGCCGGGCCGATACCCATGTGCTGGCGGCGGCGCGGGCGGCGGGCATGCGGCTGCCCTCATCCTGCACGCGCGGGCTCTGCGGCACCTGCAAGAGCAAGCTGCTTTCCGGCGAGGTCGCCATGCAGCACCAGGGCGGCATCCGCCAGCGCGAGATCGACCAGGGCATGGTGCTGATCTGCTGCTCCAAGCCGCTCAGCGACCTCGTCATCGAACGCTGAGGCGACCGATGATCTCGGCCGGGAAGCCGTCCCGGCCCTAGGGCGCGATGAGTTCAGGTTTGGTCGACCTGAAATCATCGCGCTCTATTTCAATCAATGAGAGACCATCCAGACTTTGGGTCGTTGAGACCCAAAGTCATCGGGCTCCGGGCGGTGGCCTGTGATGTCATCCCGCCCGCCTTGCCCGGCTTCTGTCCAAGGTTCAGTCCCCTGTAACCTGGCGATGCAAGGGCGGGCGCGAGACCTGGCACAACCGATGAGCGTCGTCGCCTTCGGGAGCCGCGCTCGGCATGCGAATTGTCTCCAAACGATCCTTGTTCTGTCACAGGAATGACGCCGAGGCGTTGTTAACGGATCAACGTTGATGACTAATCATCAACAATTACAATCACGCAATTGTGACATTTGGAGCCATTGTGAATTCAACCGATCGGCGTTCATTCTTAGGGCTGCTTGGCGCTGGCGCATTCGCCGCGGCTATGCAGCAGAGCATCGGCAAGGCGCTGGCCATGCCTGCCAACAACCAGACGGGTACGATCCGGGATGTTGAGCACATTGTCGTGCTGATGCAGGAAAACCGCTCCTTCGACCATTATTTCGGAACACTGCAGGGCGTACGCGGCTTTGGCGACCCGCGGACGATGCTGCTGTCCTCCGGCCAGCCGGTTTGGTACCAGCCCAACGGCAGCAGCTACGTGCTGCCCTTCCATCCGCCGGCACCGGACATGGGGCTGCAATTTCTCGAGGATCTGCCGCACGACTGGCAGAGCACGCATCTCGCCTGGAACGGCGGGCAATGGGACCAGTGGGTGCCGACCAAGGGCACGACGACCATGGCCCATCTGACACGCTCGGACATCCCGTTTCACTACGCGCTTGCCGACGCTTTCACGATCTGCGACGCGTATCATTGTTCGATCCTCGCATCGACGGATCCAAATCGTTACTACATGTGGACGGGCTGGGCCGGCAATGACGGCCAGGGCGGCGGCCCGGTTCTCGACAATGCCGAGGCAGGCTACGGCTGGATGACCTACCCGGAACGGCTCGAGGCCGCCGGCATCTCCTGGAAAATCTATCAGGATATAGGGATCGGCCTGACGGCAGCGGGGGCCTGGGGTTGGACCAGCGACGCCTACATCGGCAATTACGGCGACAACTCGCTTCTCTATTTCCACCAGTTCCAGAACGCGCCGACCGGCAGCTCCCTGGCCGACAAGGCGAAGACCGGCACGGACATCTCGGTGTCCGGAACGCTGTTCGACCAGTTCCGCCAGGACGTGGCGAACGGGACGCTGCCCCAGGTCTCCTGGATCGTGGCACCCGAGGCTTATACGGAGCACCCGAACTGGCCGGCGAATTACGGCGCCTGGTATGTCTCGCAGATGCTCGACATCCTGACCTCCAACCCCGAGGTTTGGAGCAAGACGGTCTTCCTGCTGACCTACGACGAAAATGATGGGTTCTTCGATCATATGGTCTCGCCGACGCCGGCAATGAGCGCGGGCTCCGGCTGGTCCACCGTACCGATCACCAACGAGATCTTCGCGGGCAACAGCGAATACATGGCCGGCCCGTACGGCCTCGGGCCGCGCGTGCCCATGCTGGTGATCTCGCCGTGGAGCAAGGGCGGCTTCGTCAATTCGCAGCTGTTCGACCATACTTCGATCATCCGCTTCATCGAGCAGCGCTTTGCCTCGGAAAACCCCGAGCTTTGGGAGCCGAACATCACGCCGTGGCGCCGCGCGGTGGTGGGCGATCTCACCTCGGCGTTCAACTTCCGCAACCCCAACGAAGCTTTGCCTGCGCTGCCCTCTACCTCGACCTACATGCCGCCGGACCAGCTCCGCCATCCGAACTACGTTCCGGTGCCGCCCACCGACCAGGCGATGCCCCAGCAGGAACCCGGCGTCCGGCGCGCCCGTGCATTGCCGTATGGGCTGCAGGCCTATGGCTGGCTGGACGTCAGCACGAGCACCTTCCACATCGAGTTCCAAAATACGGGCACGGTCGGCGTCGTCTACCAGGTGCGCTCGGGCGTGACTCTCGATGCGCCGCGCACCTATACGGTCGAGCCGGGGAAGACCCTCACCGATTCTTGGGCGGCCGCCGGGGACGGGCGATATGCTCTCTCCGTCTACGGCCCCAATGGGTTCTTCCGCGCCTTCAGCGGCAGCGTCTCCGGTGCGGGAAGTGCTGACCTCCTTGTGCAGGCATATGATGATGCCGAGAAGGAGGCGATCGTATTCGAGGTCACCAATCACGCCAGCGCGGATATCACGCTCACGATCGCGGATGCCTACAGCGGCGAGCAACAGCGGTACCGTCTCAAAGAGAGCGGGACCGGACATTGGACGGTGCCGGTATCGGCGCGCTCCGGCTGGTACGACCTCGTTCTGAACGTCGTCGAGAACGCCGCCTTCGAATGGCGGCTTGCCGGCCATGTCGAGACGGGGCGTGACGGCCTCACCGATCCGGCGATCGGCACGCTCACCCGGTCCTAGAGCGCGAAGACTTTGGGTCTCACCGACCCAAAGTCTGACCCCGGTCCCTCATCTCGCTCTCACGCGTATGTCTCAAGCCTGACCGGTGCATCGGGGCCGCGAGTCCGCAATAGGTCGTCGCGGCCCCATCCGCTTGAAGCGCATAGCGTTGTCGAGCACTGTCAACGCCATGCGCTCACAATGTCACGGCCGGGCATTGCCAAGTTAACGGATCGGGAGCGCATGTCTGACTAATGGCGGAGCGTGGTGGAGATCACGGCGCCCTTTGGGCGCATGTCTCCTGCCTCGATCTCTTGAAACGCTTCGCTGCGGCAGCGTTCCGTCGATCCTCCTGGACCGGGATGTCACGCACGACGCCATGCTTGTCGACCGCCCGCCAGAAGTCGTGTAACTCACCGCTGATGCGGATAGACACTCCATCCAAATGCCAGATATCACCGGGTCGCGGCCGGTGCCGGCGAAGCCCTTTGGCAGGCTCCGCGCAGAACCTCCTGCCCCATCCCCGGATGCTCGCCCGCGTCGCAGATGCCCGCGCCCGGCCCGGATGAGCGCGGCATCCCGCGCGCTCAGGCTGACGACATGGTCACTGCCAGACCGTGCGACTGATGATCCCGGCCGGGAGGCGGTGCCGGTCATAGGCGGCGGGCTGTGATGTCATTCCGCCAGCCTTGCCCGGCTTCTGCCCAGGGGCCATTCCCCAGTAA
This sequence comes from uncultured Alphaproteobacteria bacterium, assembly GCA_963834475.1. GTDB lineage: Bacteria > Pseudomonadota > Alphaproteobacteria > Acetobacterales > Acetobacteraceae > Acidisoma. Next base: position 461,589 of record CAWIBZ010000008.1, read on the forward strand.
CTTGGCGATGCCCGCCAGAGGCCTGCATGCTCACGACCTTCTTTATCGTCCTGCCGATCTTCGCGCTTATCTTCGTGGGCTTCATCTGCCGCCGCGCCGATATCCTGGGGCCGAATGCGACGCGCGAGCTGAACCGCTTTGTCGTCTACCTGGCGCTGCCCGCGCTGCTCTTCGACATCATGGCCCATACGACATGGGCGGCGATCGACCAGCCGCGCTTCATCGCGGCCTTCACGCTGAGCTGCTTCATCGTCTTCGCGCTCACCGTTGCCTTGCGGTGGCGGGGGGAGCGGCATCTCGCCGATGTCAGCCTCGACGGGCTGAACGCGGCCTACGCCAATACCGGCTTCATCGGCTTTCCGCTGTCCATCCTCGTCTTCGGGCGCGGCAGCCTGACCTTGACCACGATTGCGGCCATCATCACGGTCTGCGTGCTTTTCGCGGTCGCGATCGTGCTGATCGAAATCGGGCTGCAGACGGAGACGCGCCCGGCGCATATCGCGCGCAAGGTTGGGCTGTCGCTCGTCCGCAATCCGCTTCTGATTTCGCCCGTGCTGGGGGCGCTGTGGGCGGCGGGCGGCATCCCCCTGCCGCAGAGTGCCGAGACCTTCTTCAAGCTGCTGGGTGACGCGGCCTCGCCCTGCGCACTGGTGGCGCTCGGCCTGTTTCTCGGCGAGCGGCGGCGGACGGAGACGGTGCCCGCGGCACGGCGCGGAGAGCTTTCGGGCGGCCTTCTGCTCGTCCTCCTCAAGCTCATCCTGCAGCCCGCGCTGGCCTGGGTGCTGGCGGGCCCGGTTTTTCACCTTTCCGCCGCGGTCACGCATATCACCGTGGTTCTGGCGGCACTCCCGACCGGCACCGGCCCCTTCATGCTGGCGGAATTCTACCGCCGCGAGGCGCGGGTGACGGCGAATGCCATTCTGATTTCGACGATCGGCTCGCTGGTGACGGTCTCGGCCTATCTGGCGTGGGTTGGGTGAGGGTGAGCCTTCTCTTTCATCCCGGAAAGCCTTGTCTACGACATTGCTTTCCGTTGAAAAAGTGTACATGCTAAATTTCAAATTGTGCTATGCGCCTTGCATAAGGGACACGGGTTGCTTGAGCATGTATCGCGGCGAGGGGCGATAAGGCAAGGATCCGCAAGCATCGCCGCGCAGCGGTTACAATCCTTGATAAATCTATGAAGCGCGTGGCCCGGGCAAAGAATTAGCCCGGACTAGTGCATAGAACCGTGTTTGGTCTAGCAATCAGAGAAAATACAAACATCCCGGCAGAAGCATGTCTGAGAAAAAACAAATAATTGTTGCAATCGGAAACTGTCAGTCGGATGAATTATCATACGGCCTGTCACAGATGCCCACGATCAACGAAAATTTTGAGGTTTATGCACTCCAGTTGCACTTAACTCCGATACCGGAGCAGCCTATGCTGGACTTGTTGAGGCGAAGTCGATTCGTTTTCGTGCAAGCGATTAGTGAGGCCCAGCAACTGAAAGCTCTTGACGATCTGCCACCTGGCTGTGAACGCTTTTCGTTTCCGTTTTTAAGACTTCGTGCGGCATGGCCGTTTGATACGTTCTTTTACGGCCGAGATGAGATTGCCCGCAAAAATGCGGATGGTGGTCCGCCGTTTCCTTTTCAGGACGGGCTTCTCTCTCAGCTACGATCCCGGATCCCCGACAAAGGCGAGCGCTTCAAGGTATACGAGGAGCTTCATGTTGAGGGCATACCCTCGGCGGAGGATATTGCCGCTTTTGAATTAGCACAAATCCAAGGATTGGATCACAAATTTGGAGGGAAAATTGGAGAATTCATATTAGACAACTATCGAGACAAGCAGATCTTTCACAGCCTGAGTCATCCATCCGGTGAGCTTTTACAGAAACTTTGTGAACATGCATGGAAACAAATGTCCATGCATGGATCCTGTCCAGACGTCAGTGAAGCTCTTGACGGCTGGAAAACAGTCCAGGCACCTGTTCATCCTCGGATCGGACGCACGTTAGGTTTGCGGTGGGCGACCGAGGAGACAAGATACCTTTGTGGACAGCTGGGCTCGATGACATGGGAACAATGGGCTACGAGCTACATCGAACGGTTCGGGTAGTGACAATGATCCATATTTCCAGAGCCAGTAGACGATGGATCGGAACGACAATAGGCCTCCCAAGAAAAATGCCGTTAACCGATGCGTCCAGATATTCGAACCGCTACGGTTTATCGTAACATTTACCGCGCAACGAAGACGTCATCACGTAGATGACTCTTCTCCCGCAATCGCAAATCCGAAGATTTCAACCTGCTGCAGATGAAAGAAGTTCGTTTCCTGCAGTTGAAGTTTTATGAATCGTGCCGCAATTGGTTCAGAAAACATCAGCCGTAGGAATGCACCATCAATTCCACCAAATGTATCTTTATTGTAATTATCGTAGATCGGGGTCCAAACAAGGCTGTCCACAGAAAAATTAATAGTCATGGTTCTGGCTCTATTAGAAAAGCCCGTCGTGTCTATCCTATTGAAAACTCGTAACTCAGATACATTGTAAACACTCTCTAAATCGATCTGCCACCAGGGGCAAAGCTCGTAGGCCGTATGAAAAGCATATCCGTTCGAAAAATTACCGCTAACTGCTCGAGAGGCATCCTCCTCAATAGATTTTCCAATTGAAAACTCGGAAATAGAGCTTTGTGAAGAAGGTTTTCCCAAAGAAATTTTTTCAAAACTCCGCTGGAGCGGAATCACCTCATGTGTTGATGGATCGCCTTGGGTTGTTTGCCAGTATCGTGACAGATAATCGTCCGACTTCTCACTGAGCACCGCAAGAAAGTTTTGGTATGATCCGTCTTCAAACACTTGCCGCCAATGTTGCTGACCTAGGAAGTCCCCATTTATTCCACGCTCGGCACGTCTAATAAAGTCTTGCTCAGACTTAAATGCATAGTGGTAGATAGAGGTGGCCCCGTCCGTTCGGACAGATTAGCGACTTGGTTAAGCTATTCCCTGGTTTCGTTCATGCCGCCAGTCTGATGCTCACCGTTACCGGCGCGCGCCCCGGCAACGGTGTCGGTTCGATCGTATGATAGGCCTCGTCCGGCGTCCGACCTCGGAGCGCCGAGTGTGGCCTGTCGGCGTTGTAATAGGTGACCCACTTGGCGAGCCCGGCGCGCAGCTCAGATCCGGTCTCGAAGGCGTGGAGGTAGATGCACTCGTATTTCGTCGAGCGCCATAGCCGCTCGATGAACACATTGTCCATCCAGCGACCTCGCCCGTCCATGCTGATGCGCACACCGGCGTTCTTGAGCACATCGGTGAAGCGCGGGCTCGTGAACTGACTGCCCTGGTCCGTATTGAAGATCTCCGGTGCGCCGAACCGGGCCAGCGCTTCCTCCAGCGCATGGATGCAGAACTCGGCATCCATCGTGTTCGACAGTCGCCAGGCCAGCACCTTGCGTGTTGCCCAGTCCATGACCGCCACGAGGTAGAGGAAGCCGCGCCGCATCGGGATATAGGTGATGTCCGCACACCAGACCTGATTGGGCCGGTCGATCGTCAGATGCTGGAGCAGATACTTGTAGGTCCGATGCGCCGGATGCGGCTCGCTCGTCCTGGGCTTCTGGTAAATCGCCGCCAGGCCCATCTTCGCCATCAACCGGCTCGTCCGCTTGCGGCCGACGTCATAACCCTGGCGCCGCAGATGCCGCGCCATCTGACGAGCACCATAGAACGGCGCCTCCAGGAACTGCTCGTCGATCAGCCGCATCAGCGCCAGGTTCAGTGGCGTCTCGCCGGTTGGCTCGTAGTAGAACGCCGAGCGGCTGATGGAGACCAAGGCGCATTGCCGCACGATCGAGAGTTGCGGATGCGCTGGTTCGATCATCAAGCGCCTCCGATCGACGCTCATCGACCGAAGGCCTTCGACAAAAAATCGCGTTCGACCACCAATTGGCCGATCTTGGCATGGAGCTTCGCCAACTCGGCCTCGCTCGTTGCCTGCACGGCCTCCGACTTGCCCGAGAAGGTCGCCGCCATGCCCTCGACCGCTTGCTTCTTCCAGGCGGCGATCATCGTCTGATGAATGCCGTGCTTCGCCGCCAGTTCGGCCAAGGTCAGCTCGCCTCGGATCGCCTCCAGCGCCACCTTCGCCTTGAAATCAGCCGTGTACCGCTTGCGCGTAACCTTGCCCATCCAAACCCGTCCTGCTCATCGACGGGAACAGCTTAACCGACTGTCCGAATTTCGGGGGCCACCTCTGATGATGGCCTTTTGGTGGAGGGCTTGTTGGACCTCCTGCGAAGAGATGTACTGCTCTGCGTGGTTGGGAAAATTCTTATAATAGCTCTTCATTGAATGTCCCAACACATTAACCGGGTCTAGAGACAGGAGGGCAGATCCACTTACACCGTCTCTGTCCCAACCGTGCCAGAACCCGTGCAATCTGCTATCACGGATCACGACCGGATCAAGCGATTCGGTTTTTGTGATATTCTTGGTATAGGGATGAACGGCATTTTGCCTCCGCGTGTAATTTTTCATCACGCTTCCAGCAGGGCGTTTTTCAAAGCCACTATTACCAAATTGAATCCAATTGAAATATACGCTGTTCGTAGTATGTTCAAATTCTTTCATGAACTCCTGTATATTGTTGACGCCTTTCAGGGCAACAAACTCATCGACATCAAAAAAGGCAACCCATTCCGTTTCGTGCCGAAAGTTAGAAAGAAAATGAAGATACATTTCCTTTTGGAAGCCCTGAAAAGGATAATGCCGCAGCGTCACAAGTGGTTCTTTGCCGAGCAAGTAGGGTTGCAGGGTTTCATGAAGCGGAGCAATGCTATCGTCATTTGAATAGATATAAAAATGGTCAAAGCAGATGGACCGATAATATTCAATCCATTCGATGATGCACTCTTGTTCCCACCGCGCGCACGTTATGATTGAGTACTTGTATTGGTGTGTCATGCGCTCAATCTTATAATCTGTCGACAACATAAATAAGATATGGCAATAGAAGGTAGTTAAATACCGAGAATAACTGAGCTATCTAAGCGCGAAGTCCATTCCGTTGCGGGTCAGGTTCACATTGTAATGCGGGTCCCGATCCACATATTTTTTCCAGCGTTCGAGGAAGGTATTCCGTTCTTCCTCGGCTGCCGCCTGGCGGACAAGCGATTTGCTCTCAAAGTGATACATCTCGGAAAACGGCGTGTACACTATCCGATATCCAGCTTCGACAACCTTCAGGCAAAAATCGACATCATTGTAATCAACCGCGAAGGAACGATCAAAACCACCGACCTGCGCGATGACACTCTTGCGTGTCGCGATGGCGGCGGCGGTCATGGCCGAATAGTTCCTGACGATATGCGTGAAGCCGTTATAGCCGATGGTGTCACCCGGATAGGAATGGTAGATATGGGTGCTGCCATTGTTGACGCCGATGACGGTTCCCGCGTGCTGTATGCTGCCGTCGCTATGGTAGAGCTTCCCGCCAACGACGCCAATTTCGGGATCCTGGCTGAATTCCAGCAAGGCCGATAGCCATTCCTCGTTGATGACCTCCATGTCGTCGTTCAAGAGAACGATATGGTCGGTTCGGGCCGCCTTGACAGAAAAATTGGCTTTGTCAGCATAATTGAAGTGCTCATAGGGATTATTGTATGTGACAAGGTCAATGTCGAGATTCGCGTAAAGCGCTCGCTGTTCGTCGGCGGTCTGGCCCTGATCGACGACAATGACCCTGTAGTTCGGATAGGAGGTGCGCTGCCTGATCGAGCGCACGAGATTATCGACCATGCGGATGCGCCCGCGACCCTCGATCTCAGCCTCGGCATTGTTGGTGAGGATGAGGAGGGATACGGGGGGTGTCCCTCTTATCGGCCGGCGCAGGCGAAAGGTGCCGGGAAGCTTTCCTTCATCGGCCCGTGCATCATCACCAAACTTTGCTTTTGCATGTTCGTCCAGCGCGCGACGGCCGGCTTGCAGGGCATAGGGCTTGGCATCGACTTCCGCCGCGGCCGAACCGGGTATGGCGCGCCAGTAGTAAAGCGGCTTGTCGATATGATGGATATGAGAGGTCAGGCGAGAGGCGCGCAGCATGAGGTCATAATCCTGCGCCCCGCTGTATTGGTCCCGAAAGCCGCGCAGTTCCAGGAAAAGCGATTTCCGTATCGTCAGCATATGCAAGACGTACATGACACTCTCGAGATGCTCCGGCGACCAGTCCGGCTTATAGAAATGGTCAATGACGCGGCCATCCGGATCAATCTTGATCTCGTCCGTGTACATCACGTCGATTTCGGGCTTCTTGTTCAATGCCCGAACGACTTCGAGAAGGGCATCCGGCGCCAGAACATCGTCATTGTCCAGCATGACAAGAAAGAGGCCGGTTGCCATTTCCGCCGCGGCATTCGAAGCTCCCGAGATGCCCAGGTTTTTTGCGAGGCGTCTGAACTTGATACGCGGGTCCTGTCCCTTGACGGCTTCCAGCGCGGCGAGCGTTTCGGTGCGGGTGGAGGCATCATCGGCGATGCAGAGCTCCCAGAAGGGATAGGTTTGGCCCTTCACCGAGTTTATGCATTCGGTCAGGAATGACGCCGGGACGTTATAGACAGGCAAAACGATGCTCACGGTGGGCCGCAGGATCTCCAGCTGCGCCAGTTGATCGCGCGAATAGGCGGACAGCGACGCGATGGGGGCGGGGTTCGCAAGCTGCCGGCTGCGGCCGATGCGATTCAGGAATTTTGGCCCAGGCGTGTCCAATCCCAGGTCGCGAATATCACGGTCGATCTGTGCGCCGACCGCTCTGATCGAAAAATGCTCCTCCATGCGTTCCTTGCCTGCGTCCGCCCGGGCCGCGGCCTCGTCCCGTCTCTCGAAGACGGCCAGCATCTGCTCGGAGAGCGAGGCGATGGACGGCTCAGCCCAGATATAGCCCGGATAATAGGGGCCTGCCTGCTCGCCGATTTCGACGAGATGATAATCAACCGGGTAGCCGACGCTTGCATCAAAGAAGTCTGTATTGCCGGAATAGCCCGTCGCGACCACCGATTTGCCCAAGGCGAGAAACTCGGCAATATTGAGGCCATACCCTTCGCTGCGATGTGCCGATACAAGGCAGTCACAGGATGCCTGCAACAGGCTCATTTCATAATCATTGAGCGCTTCTGCAACCACGAGGATATTGGACGTGTTCTTGAGAGAGGCGTTGAGTTTTTTCAACAGCGCCGGGTCAGGCTGGCGCGAGTGATATTTGATGACAAGCCATACGTGATCGTGATCTGCAAAGGACTTTTTGAACGCATCGATAACCATGAAGGGGTTTTTTCGCGCCGCGGTGCTGCCGACGTCAAACGCCATGATGAAGACGAAAGCCTCAGGTGGTATCCCGAAGACGTTGCGTGCCTCGGCTCCGTCTGGCGCGGAAACCTCTACAGGGATCGGGAAGCACTCTACCGGAATGGGCGCGATGGAGGCGATGGACTCAAGTTCGAACCGGCTGTTCGTCCAGACTTCATCAAGAGCGGCGAAACAGGAGAACCAGTCTGCTCGGAAGGACGCGAGTTCCCAGGCCCATACCGCGATGTTGTAGGCATTTGAGAACTGACCATCCGGGTAGCACTTGGCCAGAAACTCGATCTGGTCGGCATTCGCCAGGATAAGATTGATGCGGTATTCCGGCGGGGTTTCGGCCTCTTCCCGACTAACCCGAGGGTGGCCCTGCGAGACGTCGAAACTTCTGAGCGTGAAGGGGATATTGGCGCTCTTGACGGCTTTGACCAGATTGCGGGCGGCCGTGCCAAGGCCACTTGTCGCGGCGAAGGGGCCGTAGATGTTGAACCCAAAGGGTCGATTGAACAGTTCTGGAAGGGCGCAGCCCCAGGTGGCGTACGGACGGACACCGGGACCGAATCGCCCTTCGAATCGCCCTCTGCCGATCCAATGCGCCTGGGCGGCCGACAGGTCATGGGCTACCGCCGCCCGCACATCAGGATTGAGGTAGAGGTACGTTTCGGCATCGAAGTCACGGCAGACCGGACCGATATCCAAGACATCATAGACAGTGCGGTCCTGGTAGAACTCATCTTTCGAAAGGCTCGGCCTTTCACCGGCCTGCAACTGCTTGTGACCAAGATAGAGCCAGTGATGAAATCCGGAGCGATAGCGACCACTCTCGATCTCTTTTCGTACATCGGGGTTTGTCGCGAGATAGAGTTCCTCGCAGAAGGAAGAATGATAGTATTTAAATCTTTCAAGATCCCTGAGAGACAAGGTTTTGAAGGGATTCTGTCTCAGCCCCGCCTCGATCTCAGCCCTGCCGCAAACGACGTAGTGGTCATAGGCGGCCGGAAAGTCGCCTTCATGAACGGCTAAGGCGATGTCGGGGAAGGCGTAGTAATATTCAAATGTGGGGAAATTCTCACGGTCGTAGGGACCGGGTTCCGGGTTTGACCTTGCGTCCGGGCTGATTTGCGCTCCTCCGCTTCTCTCGGTGTCCTTGCCGCTGGCACGGGTCCGCTTCTTTCTTGAGCGGGCCGGACTGAGAGGCTGCTCCGGATGGACCGTCGCCGTGCTCGCCTGGATGACACGGTCGTCGCAGGCATTGTCTGAGCCATGAGTCTTCACCATGATGCTAGGCGTAGCGCTCGTCGCACGGTCCATAGCTCCTGGATATCCCTTGATAAGGCACCGAGCGGTATCGGCACTATTTCTGAAAGACAATTAAATGTGTTTTGATCAACCCGCGTGGTTGGTTGGGGGATTTTGGTATATTTTTGTGATGTTATTGCTTTTTCTTAAAATTTTGGCCAAATACCTATGGCCTGTTGTTAATTGTGTTTTGTCTCCTGGACTGCCCAAAAATCCGCTACCGAAAATTAATGGCACGTGTGCATGATGATAACATCTTCATCATAGTATGGGGTTCAAACGAACGGCAACCCCTAAGGTGCCTTTTTTGAAACAGAACGATATGATTTCGATACGATTGGACGGTCAATGGGGAGGAGTTAGAGCGAAAGTGGGAGACGAAGCAGTTTTAGCCGGGTGAGCGCTCACCTGGCTTTATTTCCGGTGAACTGTTGAATAAGACGGCGCGGGTCTCAAATGGAGGCGAGACAGTTTCGTCCGGCGGTTGCCGCGGCAAATTGCCTGCCGGCATCCCGCTCTAACCGATGGCATAGACGTGAACCGATTTTGGTCACTCATTGACCGCGCCCGAGACAGACGTGATTTGCGTGCCTCCTGCGCAAATTGCGTGGATAAGTCCTTTCTCTGAAAGGCGTATTTTAGATCCGGGGTCCGCCACGGCAGAAGGAACCGAAGACGCGCGGGAGGTGGGTGATGGTTCGGGCCATCCTGATCGTATTGGTCTGCGCGCTGGCCGCGCCTGGGGCGGCGGCTTTTGCCCAGGCCAATCCCACCGGGGCGGGGCCGCTCGGCACGCCGATGACGCCGCCGCAGATCGGCGGCTGGCTCACGCCACCCGGCCTCAGCGAGGCTGAGGCGGAATATGATGCGCTTGCGCAAGGATATCGGCTGGCCGAGCCGATGCGCGAGGACCGGTACGGGGATTGGATCGGCCGCAGCGGCAAGGCCGGCGTGATCGTCTTCCCGGACGGCAAGGCTTTTCCGCTTTAGGCTCCCTCCGCTTGCGCCATACTTGCCTCCCCCCGCGACCCTATGGTCATGTCGTCCCTGCAAAAAAATCAAGGATCGCTGCGATCATGCAAGCAGCTGCGGGGACGGGCTTCCATCTGGCGCTGATCAAGCCGTCTCACTACGACGACGATGGCTATGTTATTCAATGGTTTCGCTCCTCAATGCCATCGAACAGCCTGGCCGCGCTCTACGGCCTGGCGACGGATTGTGCGGAGCGGCAGGTGCTGGGGCCGGACGTTGCCATGACGGTTTCCGTCTATGACGAAACCAATATGCGCGTGCCGGTGGAGCGTATCGCCCGCGATATCCGTGCGGCGGGCAGCGGGCTCGTCGGCCTGGTCGGTGTCCAGTCCAACCAGTTTCCGCGCGCGATCGACCTCGCGCGCCGCTTCCGGGCGGTGGGTCTGCCGGTCGCGATCGGCGGCTTCCATGTCTCGGGCAGCCTCTCCATGCTGCCCGGCATCCAGCCCGAGCTGCAGGCGGCGATGGACGAGGGCATCACCCTCTATGCCGGCGAGGCGGAAGACGGTCTCGTCGAGCTGCTGCAGCACGCCCATGCCGGCGCGCTGCGCCCGCTCTATAACCACATGGCGAACCTGCCCAATATCCAGGGCGTGCCCATTCCCCGCCTGCCCAAGGACCGGATCGCCCGCACCGCGGGACATATGACCACGTTTGACGCCGGGCGCGGCTGCCCCTTCCAGTGCAGCTTCTGCACCATCATCAACGTCCAGGGCCGCGTGTCGCGCCGCCGCTCAGCCGATGATGTGGAGGCGATCATCCGCCACAATGTGGCGCAGGGCATCACGAGCTTCTTCGTGACGGACGATAATTTCGCCCGCAACAAGGATTGGGAGGAGATTCTCGACCGTCTCATCGCGCTGCGCGAGCAGGAGGGGCTGCGCATCCGGCTCACCATCCAGGTCGATACGCTCTGCCACCGCCTGCCGCGCTTCATCGAGAAATGCGGCCGTGCCGGGGTGGTGCGCGTGTTCATCGGCCTCGAATCGATCAATCCGGAGAGCCTCGCCGCGGCCAAGAAGAAGCAGAACCGCATCACCGAATACCGGGACATGCTGCTCGCCTGGAAGCGCATCCGCGCGGTGATCTGGGCCGGCTATATCATCGGCTTCCCCGGCGACAGCCCCGAGACGGTGATGCGCGATATCGACATCATCAAGCGCGAACTGCCCATCGATTTCCTGGAATTCTTCATCCTGACACCGTTGCCCGGGTCGGAGGATCACCAGACCTTGGCGGCCGCCGGCGTGCCGATGGATAGCGATCTCAACCGCTACGACACCTTCCATGTCGTGACCGGCCATGCCGGCATGTCCCGCGCGGAATGGGAGGCCGTCTACTGGGATGCCTGGGCGCGCTACTACACGGTCGAGCATATGGTGACGCTCATGCGCCGGGCGGCGGCGACCGGCATCTCCTTGGGCAAGATGCTGAACATGCTGGCCGCGTTCTGGAGCTTGGCACTCATCGAGCACACCCACCCGCTGGAAGGTGGTTACCTGCGCCGGAAATCGCGCCGGGAGCGGCGGCCGGGACTGCCGATTGAACCGGCCTGGCGCTTCTGGCCGGCCTATCTTCTCGACATGGTCGGCAAGCACGCCAAGATCGCGGCCATGGTCTGGCGGCTCATGGGCGTTCGACGGCGTTTGAAGCGCGACCCAGCCGCGCGGGACTATCGTGATCTGGCGCTGACACCCGGCCAGGACGCGGCCGGGCTCGACCTGCTGACGGCCACCGAGGCCGCGCGGTCGGCGGCGCGCCATCCCATGCGCCCGATGGCCGCGTCCGGCTAGGGCGGCGGCCGCTGATCATGGCGGGCGGATGGGGCTGGGATTGGGGTGTGGGGCTTGGTCTCATCGGCCTGACCCTCATGCTTCACGCGCTGGGTCTGGCGGTGGTCGGCCTCGTAATGGCGAGAGGGGTCCGGGGGCTGATGGCCGCGCCGCTCACTCCCGGCCGCGCGGTCATTCGCTCGGCGCTGCTCACCGGGGTGGCCGGCTGGCTTCTGGCCATTCTCCATGGGTTGGATGCGGCGCTCTGGGCCTGGGCCTACCGTCTTCTGGGCGCTGTCGGCAATTTCCACACGGCCATGCTCTACTCCGTCGACTGCATGGCGACACTCGGCGCTTCGGGCGTCATTCTGAAGGATGGCTGGTCTCTTCTGGGGCCACTGGAGGGGGCCAACGGCATGCTGCTGTTTGGCGTGACGACGGCCTTCCTCTTTAACGTCCTGTCCCGTGTCTGGCGCCGGCTGATCGCGACGGAGGCCTGAGCGGTCATCCGCCGTGCGGGGCAACGTCATGATATCGCGTGCAGAGGACGCGGATGCAGTGTCGTCGCTTTTCGAATGCCTGGGCAAGGCGATCGCGAGCAATACCGGATGGCTGACCGCGTAACGCGGATCGTCCCCCTTCGGGGAATCTGCAATGGCGTCACTGAAGGATTGCGGAGACAGGCATGCGCGACGCTTGGCCTCTGCCCTTGCCAAGGGCTTGGAGGCGAGTGTGCCGCGCTGATCTGCAAGATGGTTCCGAGACTGCGGCGGGGAGAGATTGCGGCTCTCCCCGCATCCGGTTCAGAGATATGACGACTTACGTAGTCAGTGGCGTCATCGCAGCGAAGCCAGTTTAGCACAGATTTCAGCCTGGGAAGAGTTTTTTGGTATGTGCCGAACGGCGCCTTATCGTCTCTTTGTCGTATCCAAAAAGGTGATCTGTACTGACAAACATGGCGGGAGATGACGCCATGGCTGTATCGCCGATGATGTCACCTTGGCCGACTTCAAGCGCTGGTCTGGGAGATAGAGGCGGGCGTGCTCTGGGGTGGCGCCATGCGTCTTGCCTGTCTCAGCATGGACCGGGACCGGCTTTCTTCATGCGGATTGGCGTAATGGAAGAGGGCGGTCGCCCGCAATTCATCAGAGTCGCAGACCTCATTGGCATGAAGCGAGCGGTACCCCCAAAAGAAGTAGATGTCGCCCAGCCGCAGCTGCATTGACTTTGCGCCGAACCATCGCCGTTGCGCGGCGGCCCGCAGCAGGCGTTGAGATATCGGGTTGTCGACGCAGATCTTGTCCAGGAGGTTGGCATAATATGACGAGCGAATGCTGCGTACACTGGGAAACAGCAGCAGGTCTCCAGGAGCCCCCTTTGTCGGCAAGGCCACGGGGAGGAGAGCCGTCAGAACGTAACTGTCAAAGTGGAACCGGGCCGAGTGCTGCTGGCCGGTTTTGCCTTTGAGGCAACGAAAGACTTGATAGAAGTTTACCTCAGGGCCAGGGCGTCCCGTGGTCGCTTCATAAAGGCTCCTGAACAGGTCTTGAAATCTCTGCGACTGCGCCAGCTCTTCCAGAATGGTGCCCTGCAGCCCGTCGGTGCCGCCGAAATGAGCGTATTGTCCGTTGCGCTTCTCGACCGCCTCTATCGCCAGCCGCTGAACCGGCGCAAGCTTTGCGGGGGAGACGAAATCATGGATTGCGGTATAGCCGATGGTGTCGATCTCGGACGCCATTCGCCGGATCTCAGCGTTGTCGGCGCATGACGGCCAGTCTGCCGTGAGCATGGTGAAGGTCCCGTCAATAGGATCATTTCTGTGTCAAAATAGACCAAGGGCCTATTCAATTCTATGAGGCCGCGGAGCTTCATGCATGGGTGCACAAGGGTCGTCCATAACCATTTCGACTTATGATTGTTCATTGGCAACGATTGCGGGGCCGGTGGGCCGCGTTCGTGAGGCGCAGACAATCCCGGCGGCCGGCCGGGATTGATGTGTCAGAGGGTTACGTGATCCTTGTGACGGCAGCACCGATATAGGCTGCAGCTCAGGCCGGGCGCCCAAGTTAGCGTGAAGCCTCGATCGCCGGCCGGCCCCGATCGCCCCCGCCCCGGGCGGGCGGGCGGGCCAAACTGGGCAGGGAGGAGGAGAGGCAGGAAATGTCCGCGGCGGGATTCGAACCCACGGCCCCAGGATTCATACCACTTCGGCTTTCGCCGCCCGCAAGCCGAGGGAGATCCCCGGCCGGGTTCGTGGTCTGGACTGTCCCTTCGCCATAGGCCTGCAGCAAGGCCCTTAGGCGCCACCCATCCAGTCTCTACACCTTCCCAGGCCTTTCAGCCGGGGCTTGGCTCGGGATTGGCACGGAACCCGAGGCGGTTCCAAGCTTTCCCCGACTTTGAGTGGATCCGCCGCGTGGTTTCCCCTCGCGACGCCCAGTTCAAACAACAAGGAATCCTGTGCTCTATCCTGCTGAGCTACGCGGACGCACGCCGCCTTCATAGCCAAGCCAAAGGGCAGCGGCAAGCGCGGATGACCAAGCCATCGCGGGCTCAGGCGCGGCCCGCCTGGGCGCCGCCGGCCCGTCAGACTGGCGTGAGAGCCTTGGCCTGCAAGGCGCGCAGGGTGGCCAAGGCCTCGCTCGGCTCGGTCCGTTCGAAATGAACCGGCCAGACCTGGGCGAACTGGATGATGCCGTCCTGGTCGATCAGGAATTCGGAGGCACGGGGGAGGGCCCAGCTCCCGTCCGTATTCTCCTCGCACAAATTGCAGCCGATCTTGATCAGAAGCTCGCGGCTGAGGGCGCTCACCTGGGCGAGGACGCCAAAAGACTGCGCAACCTTGTTCCCGCAATCGGCGAGAATGGGGAAACTGACGCCATGGCAGTCCCGCAGCAGGGCGGCGCGGCTGATCTTCTGCGGGGAAATCGCGAGGATGGAGGCGCCGGCGCGGCGGACGTCATCGGCGATGACTTCCCAGGCGCGCAATGTCAAGGCGCTGTACGGGCACCAGCCCCCCCTAAAAAACAAAACAAAAACAGGGCCATGGATGACATAATTATGAAGTTGATGACGCTTGCCATCCACCCCGCCGAGGACGAAGTCGGGCGCCCGGTCGCCGATCGTGAGATGGGTCGCCTGCACGGTGTCGCGCCGATAGTTAGCTTCCGCGTCCATGAGGTTGCGCGCCGTTTCCCGATCGGCACGATCGAAAACGGAGGCTTTGAAGGCGAGGAGCTGAGCGTTCAAAGACTTCATAGCGGCACCTGAAAGCTATTCATTTAATGCATTTATTGCAGGGCTGGCGTTCAATTGTCCACGGCTAACCTCTTAAATGGTTCATACCTTTATCTAAGGTAATATCCTAGTTTCTGATATCATTCATGCGACCGAGTAAGGGTTATGGATCTCCTTGCGGCTTTCAGATGTTTTGTGCGCGTCGCGGAAACGGGGTCGTTTTCCGCGGTGGCGCGAGAGGTGGGGTCGACCCAGCCAGCCATCTCGCGCCAGATCGCGGCCCTCGAAGCGCATTTCGACGTGCGTCTCATCCAGCGCACCACCCGCAGCCTGACCTTCACCCAGGACGGGCAGGACCTGCTCGCTCATGCCCGCCGCGTTCTGGATACCGTTGACGAGACCGAGGAGATCCTGGGCAAGCGCCGCGCCTCGCCCTCCGGCACGGTGAGGATCGCGTCCACCACCGCCATGGGGCGTCTGCACATCATTCCGCGCCTGCCACGGCTCATGCAGCGTTACCCGGACCTTGAGGTCGAGGTCAGCATGGCCGAGCAAGTGCAGGATCTCGTCGCCGAGAATATCGATATCGCCATCCGCGCCGGGCAGATCGCGGACTCCTCGCTGGTCGCCCGGCATCTCGGCTCCACCAGCCGGGCGATGCTCGCCTCGGCCGCCTATCTTGAAAAACAGGGCGAACCGCAGACCCCGCAGGAGCTGGTTGACCATGCCTGCCTGGTTCACACGGGCGGCCTGGAGCGTACCTCCGCCCATCAATGGGAGTTCGACGGGCCGGACGGTTCGACGATGGTCGAGGTCAAGGGCCGCTTCCGCAGCGACAGCGTGGAGGGGATCTGCGAGGGCATCCGCGTCGGGCTGGGCATCAGCCGGCTCCCGACCTGGATGTTCGAGGAGGACATCGCCCAGGGGCGGGTACGCACGATCCTGAGGGATTGGCAGCCACCGCGTATTCCGATCCATGCGGTCTATCCCTCGCGCCGCCATCTGGCGCCGCGCGTGCGGGCGGTGATTGATTTCTTTGTCAACGAATTCCGGCTTGATCCGATGGTGTCGGATTACACGGCCCTCTGATCGCGCGGACCCCGTGGTCGGTGCTGCCTTTGTCCTTCTCCTGTGCTAGGCTTCGTTTTTAGCATCGCGTGGGGGTGCCGGATGGCGACGATGGTGTCTGGACGAGCGTCGTTCATCCCGGCATCGCGGGCGCTGCGCCAGCCTCATACCTTGCGGACCGGTTCACCTGATCAGGTGATTTCATCTGATCAGGATCTGCTCTAGGGCGGACAGCGATGAATATGTTGGCCTTTTCCCGTGCGCCTGTGGCGGTTGAGATCGTCTATGATCTCGTCTGCCCCTGGTGCTTCATCGGCACGCGGCGCCTCCACCGCACGGTGCGGCGGCGGCCCGACATCAGCTTTGCCCTGGAATGGCGGCCTTTTCTGCTCAATCCGGACATGCCGCGCGCAGGCATGGCGCGCAGCACCTATATCCAGCGCAAATTCGGCGCCGAGGACCGGGCAAGGCGATTTTTTGCGACCATTACCGATATCGGCCGTGGAGAAGGGATCGCCTTCCGCTTCGACCGCATCCGCATGGCACCGAGCAGCGTGGATGCCCACCGGCTGGTGCAATTCGCGGCGCGGTTCGGCCGGGCGGATGCCGTGGCCGATGCGCTTTTCTCGGCCTATTTCTGCGACGGGCAGGATATCGGGGCCACCGAGGTACTGGCCGCGATTGCCCAGGGAAACGGCCTGCCGCTCACGGAAGCCAAGGCCTTCCTGGCCGGCTCCGAGGCGACCGAGACAGTGCATGCCGAAAATCTCCGCGCCCACCGGCTTGGCATCAACGGCGCGCCCTGCTTCATCTTCGGCCGCCGCCATGCCATTGCCGGCGCGCAGGAGCCGGAGGTTCTGGAATGCCTCGCCAATGTGGCGGTGCTTGAACTCGCCGGTGGCGATCAGCCCTAGCCTTGGCCCTGGCCGGCGCCGATGACCTGTCGCGCCGGTGGACAGGCGGCCGTCAGCCTTTGGACTTCAGCGGCTTGTGGGCGCGGTCCAGGAGGCGCGCAAAAAAGCCAGGGGGCTTCGGCGGCGTGGGCGGCAGCTTCGCGGCGGTTTCCGCCTGCTTCTCCTGCTCCTTGCTCTGCAGCCATTTGTCCAGGCTCATCCCGGCCTTGGCGGCGCGCTTGGTCTCATAGGCGCGCTGGGCTTCCGTCATCTTTCGGTCCATGGAGGCACTCCTCATCTCAGGCGTCATCTGGCAGGCAGAGGCCCGAGAGTCGAGTGGGCATGAGGACCGCAACGAGAGGTATCATGGAAGCACGCGTGAAAACCCAGATCTGGGTGCAGATGGCGCTGCGGCTCGGCGATAAGGACGGCCGCCCCGGCATGGTGCTGCGCCGGGGCGATGCCGATGCGGGCGGCGTTCTGGTGGTGCTGCGCGACCGGGAGAACCGGCTGGCCGTGCTCTCCCAGACGCGGACCGATGGCGGCGAACTCGCCTGGCTGCGGGCCACGGGCGAGGGGCCGGTCGATCAGGCCAAGGCAGATGCCTATGTCGAGCGGCAGGTGAAATTCGACCCTGACCTCTGGGTCATCGAATTCGAGGCGCCCGACCTGCTGCCGCCCTTTGAGGGCAAGATTCTCTGAGTTCGCCGGGCCGCCGATGGGGCGCCATCCGCGCGCTTGTTGCGCGGATCCATTTGTGCGGGCGCCCAGGCGGATGGATGGCGCGGGACGAGGCCGCGCCTGACGTTATTACGGCCAGCGCACCTCGGGCGGCATGCTCATGAGGATCGCTTCCGTCTTGCCGCCGGTCTTGAGGCCGAAGAGCGTCCCGCGGTCATAGAGCAGGTTGAACTCGACATAGCGGCCGCGGCGGATGAGCTGGTGCTCGCGCTGTTCGCTCGTCCAGTGGTCGAACATGCGGCGGCGGACGATCCGCGGATAGACGTCGAGAAAGGCGAGGCCGACATCGCGGGTGAAGGCGAAATCGGCCTGAACGTCGCCGGTGCGGTGCTGGTCATAGAAAATGCCCCCCGCACCGCGCGGCTCGCCGCGGTGCGGCAGGTAGAAATACTCGTCGCACCATGCCTTGAAGCGGGCATGGAAATCGGGCCCATGGGCATCGCAGGCGGCCTTCAGCGCCGCATGGAAATCGGCAGCGTCAGCCTCGGCCTCCGGCGTTTCCAGCCGCATCGGCGTGAGGTCGGCGCCGCCCGCGAACCAGCCGTGGCGGGTGATGATCATGCGCGTGTTCATATGCACGGCCGGCACCAGCGGGCTTTGCATATGGGCGACGAGGCTGATGCCGGAGGCCCAGAAGCGGGGGTCCTCGGCCGCACCGGGGATGGATTTGCGGAATTCGGGGCTGAATTCGCCGGAGACCGTGGAGACGTTGACGCCGACTTTTTCGAAAACGCGGCCGCGCATCACGCTCATGACGCCTCCGCCGCCTTCCGCGCCATCGGCCGTGTCGCGGCTCCAGGCGGTGCGCTCGAAGCGGCCGGCCGGCCGCTCGGCCAGCGGCCCGGTCTGCTCATCCTCGATCGCCTCGAAGGCGGCGCAAATGCGGTCCCGCAGGCTTTCGAACCACGCGCGGGCTTCGTCGCACAGCGCGAGATGGGCCAGGGCGGGGTCTGTCGCGCCCCGCGCCGCCGCGGCGCGGTTGGCATTATCCGAGATATCCGGCATGGGGCCGATCCTTCAGCGATGCGCCATGGGGCAAAAAGGTCCGATGGCGCGGGTTTGCCTGCCGTCCTGCCAAGGATTCCGGCCGGCCAGCATTGTTCTATATCAAGACGCGCCTTGCCTCATGCGCGGGGCTGTTGTTGAAGCCGTCCTGACGGACCCTAACCCCCTGGCGGGGGCGGCAGCAAAGCGAAGGAGTGCCACATGGCTGATGACACGCGCGAAACCATGGTGGAGCCGCTGATCGGCATCATCGGCGGATCGGGCCTCTATGACATCGAGGGGCTGGAGGAGAAGGAATGGCGGCGTGGTGGAGACGCCCTGGGGGGCGCCCTCCGACGCGCTGCTCTTCGGCCGGCTGCTACGGCCTGCGCTGCGTCTTCCTGCCGCGCCATGGCCGCGGCCATAAGCTGTCTCCCGACCGATCTCAACTACCGCGCCAATATCGATGCGCTGAAGCGCGTGGGCTGCGACCGACGTGCTTTCGCTCTCTGCCGTGGGCAGCCTGAAAGAGGAACTGCCGCCGGGGCATTTCGTGATCGTCGACCAGTTCATCGACCGCACCTTCGCCCGCGAAAAGAGCTTCTTCGGCACGGGCTGCGTCGCCCATGTCTCGATGGCCCATCCGGTCTGCTCCCGCCTCGGCGACGCGCTGGAGGGAGCGGCGCGGCGGATCGGCCTGCCCGTCACGCGCGGCGGCACCTACCTCACCATGGAGGGGCCGCAATTCTCGACCTATGCCGAAAGCGTGCTCTACCGCTCCTGGGGCTGCAGCGTGATCGGGATGACCAACATGCCGGAGGCCAAGCTCGCCCGCGAGGCGGAGCTTTGCTACGCGACCGTCGCCATGGTGACCGATTACGACTGCTGGCATGACGGCCATGATGCCGTGACCGTCGACCAGGTGGTGAAGGTGCTGCTCGGCAATGCCGATCATGCGCGCGCCCTGGTGAAGGCCGTGCTGCCGGTGGTGGGCCAGAACCGCGGCCTCTGCTCCGCCGGCTGCGACCGGGCGCTGACCTACAGCCTCATCACCGCGCCCGCCGCGCGCGACCCGGAGGCGGTGGCGAAGCTTGATGCCGTCGCCGGGCGCGTTCTGAACGCCTGACGCCGATACCGGCCCGGCGGCGACAGCCTCGCCCCGGGCCGCCGTCAGGAGACCTGCCGCAGCCTGCACTCCAACCAGGGGGCCCGGATGCATCTGGCGACGATCATCCTTCTGCTGCTGTTCATCACGGCGCTGACGAACCTCGCCGTGACCGTCTTGCGCGTGCCCCTGCCGCTGCTGCAGATTGCGGTCGGCGCGGGCTGTGACCGCTCGGCTTTCACGTCTCCTTCGATCCCACGCTGTTTCTTCTTCTCTTCATTCCGCCGCTGTTGTTTTCGGACGCCTACCGCATTCCGAAACGGGAGCTGACGCGAATTCGGCGTGCCTGTTTTTGCGCTGGCCTTCGGCCTCGTGATCTTCACGGTGTTCGGGGTGGGCAGCTTCGTGCATATCCTGTTGCCCTTCGTGCCTCTGGCGGCGGCCTTTGCGCTGGCGGCCGTTCTGTCCCCGACCGACGCGGTGGCGCTGTCCGGCATTCTGAGGGGCCGGCCCTTCCGCGCCGCTTCATGCATATCCTGCAGGGCGAGGCGCTGCTGAATGATGCCTCGGGCCTCGTCTCCTTCAACTTTGCCGTGGGCCGCGATGGCCGGCATTCATTCTCGCTCGCGGAGGCGGGTATCGAGTTCGTGGCCGTGGCGTCTGGGCGGCATCGGCGTCGGCGTGGCGCTTCGGCTGGGCCTTCTTCCAGCTTGACCGGCGGGTTCTGGCGAGGCGGGCCGAGGAGGCGTCGATCTATGTCGTGCTCGTTGTGCTGCTGCCCTTCGCCGCCTATCTGGCGGCCGACGCGGCTGCATCTTTCCGGCATCCTGGCGGCCGTCGCGTCCGGCCTCACGCTGAATATGCTGGACCCCTTGGGCGGCAGCCACGGCGCCGTCCGCCGGCGCGCCAATGCGCTCTGGAGCATCCTCGAATTCACCTTCAACGGCCTGATCTTCCTCCTGCTCGGACTGCAGCTGCCGGGCATCCTGGGTGAGGGGATGCGGCTGACCGTTCAGGCCGGTCATTCGGCCTGGGCCCTGGTACTGCTCATCGGCGTGGTCACGCTCGCGCTTCTGGTATTGCGCTTCGTCTGGGTGCTGCTGGCATCGCTGCTGCGCTCGGGCGTCGGGCACATGCGCGGGCGGAGGCGGCGCGTTTTTGGCATCTGGGCGCTGCTGCTCACCTCGGTGGCCGGCGTGCGCGGCGCGGTGACCCTCGCCGGCATCCTCTCCCTTCCGCTTTTCCTTCCGGACGGCCGGCATTTTCCGGCCCGGGCCTTTCTCATCAGCGTTGCCGCCGGCGTGATCGTGCTTTCCCTGCTCGTCGCCTGGGCGGCGGTGCCCCCCTTGCTCCGCCGCCTCAGCCTGCCGACGGAAGACCGGTTCGAGGCGGAACTTGCCGAGGCACGCCGGATGATGGCCGAGCGCGCCATGCACGACCTGGAGGAGCGCATGGCGGAAGGCGCCAAGCGCCGCGACGGATGGCAGCGCCACGCCTATGAGGAGGCGGCGGGCCGGGTACTGGCCGATTACCGCCTGCGCCTGGACGGCCGGGATGACAGCAGCGACAGCCAGGAGCAGGCGCGGGAGGATCAGCGCGCGGAAATCGCGCTGCGCCTGCGCGCCGTGCGTTCCGAGCGCGCCGAGATGCGCAAGCTCCGCCAGGGCCATGCCATCAATGACGAGGCGGTGCAGATCCTGATTGAGGAGCTGGACCTGGAGGAGGAAGCACTTTCGCGTGCCTCCGCCACCCTGCCACCGAGGCGCGAGGCGCCGGCCTAGCGGGACGCTTTCGCCCTCCATGCATAGGACGGTTGCAAAAGCGCTTGGTTGCACCGCGCGGGTGGCGAAGGCAGGCTGAGACCCTATGACAAGCCAGGGCAACATCCGGGGCGGTTTCGCGCTCCTTCGGCGACTTACCACCGCGGCCCTCTGAGAGAGGCCGTTCTGCCCTGCCGCGCGCTCTGCGCGGATCACCTTGATCGTCGATTCCGGAAGTTGCCGCCCAATGTTCCCGTCCCATCCCTATTCCTCGTCCGCCCTGCGGCTCATGCCCCCGATGGCACGACTTCGCTGCGGTCGCGCGCGCTGACGGCCAGCCCGCGACCGTATGAAGCCGCTCCCGACCTGACTGACAGAAGATTCTGAAGGACAAGAGCCTGCCATGATGCTGAGCGCCCCCGCATCCAAATACCGCCCCTTTGTCGCTGTCGACCTGCCGGACCGGCAATGGCCGAACCGCCGCATCACCCAGCCGCCGCGCTGGTGCTCGGTCGATCTGCGCGACGGCAACCAATCCCTCATCGATCCCATGGACGGCGACCGCAAGCGCCGCTTCTTCGACCTTCTGATCAAGACCGGCTTCAAGGAGATCGAGGTCGCGTTCCCCTCCGCCTCGCAGACCGATTTTGACTTCGTCCGCAGCCTGATCGAGGGCAAGCTCATCCCCGAGGATGTGGCGATCCAGGTTCTGACGCAGTCGCGCGAGGAGCTGATCCGCCGCACGATCGAAAGCCTCGCAGGCGCGCATCGCGCCATCGTCCACCTCTACAACGCGACCTCGGAGGTGTTCCGCCGCCTCGTCTTCAACCAGGACAGGGCGGGCACGATCGCGCTGGCGGTCTCCGGCACGAAGCTCATCAAGCAGCTGACGGATGAGCACCCCGAGACGATCTGGACCTATCAGTATTCGCCCGAAACCTTCTCCTTCACCGAGCCGGAATTCGCCCTCGAAGTCTGCGAGGCGGTGATGGATGTCTGGCAGCCGACGCCCGAGCGGCCCATCATCCTCAACCTGCCGGCGACTGTTGAGGTTGCAACGCCGAATGTCCATGCCGATCAGATCGAATGGTTCTGCCGCCATCTGACGCGGCGGAATTGCGCCATCATCTCTCTGCATCCGCATAATGACCGCGGCACCGGCATCGCCGCGGCCGAACTCGGCGCTGATGGCGGGCGCGGACCGCGTGGAGGGCTGCCTTTTCGGCAATGGCGAGCGCACCGGCAATGTCGACATCGTCACCATGGCGCTGAACATCTACACGCAAGGTGTCAATCCGGGGCTCGATTTTTCGGACATGCGCAAGGTCGTGCAGCACGGTCGAGCATTGCAACCAGATCGACGTGCATCCGCGCCACCCTTACGCGGGCGAGCTGGTGTTTACCGCTTTCTCGGGATCGCATCAGGATGCGATCAAGAAGGGCTTCGCCGCGCGGCAGACGCCAGAACGACGCGATCTGGGAAGTGCCCTACCTGCCGATCGACCCCGCCGATATCGGCTGTTCCTATGAGGCGGTGATCCGCGTCAACAGCCAGTCGGGCAAGGGCGGTGTCGCCTGGGTGCTGGAGCAGGACCAGGGGCTGCGCCTGCCACGGCGGCTGCAGATCGCCTTCAGCCGCGTGGTGCAGGAGATCGCCGACCGCACCGGCCGCGAGACGACGACGGCCGCGATCGTCGATGCCTTCCGCCAGACCTATGGGCTGGACGGCTCGGGGCGCATCGCGCTGATCGACTACAGCGTCTCCGCCGCTGACAAAGCCGGCGGCCTCGCGCACCTTCACCGGGCGGATCGAGGTGGAGGGGCAGAGCGCAGCGCATCAGCGGGCAGGGCAACGGCCCGCTCTCCAGCTTCGTCGATGCCCTGAACAAGGCACTCGGGCTTTCGCTCGATATCGTCACCTACGACGAGCATGCGATCGGCACCGGATCGGGCACGCAGGCTGTCGCCTATGTCGAATGCGTCCTGCCGGGCGGGAAATCCGTCTTCGGTGTCGGCATCGACGTGGATAGCGGCGAAGCAGCGATGCGCGCGGTGCTGAGCGCCGCGAACAATGCAGCCGCAGGCGCGGGAGTGGCAAAATGAACGGTCGTAGTCAGGCTGAGAATCGTGCAGAGCCAGTTCGGTCCGCGCGCCGAATCCTATCTGACGAGCGCGGTCCATGCGCAGGGCGAGGATCTCGCGCCATTTCGCGGCCATGCTGGCCGAGGAAGGGGCGGGGACCCGCGTGCTCGACCTGGGCTGCGGCGGCGGCCACATGTCCTTCGCTGCGGCGCCCTTCGTGCGGCGAGGTCGTGGCCTATGATCTGTCACGCGGAAATGCTGGCCGTGGTGGCGCATGCCGCGGGTGAGCGCGGCTTCGGGAACGTGCTGACCGAGCAGGGCGAGGCGGAAGCGCTGCCTTTCGAGGATGCGAGCTTCGACTGGGTGGTCTCGCGCTTCAGCGCCCATCACTGGAGCGATTGGCGCGCGGGGCTGCGGCGAAGCCTATCGCGTGCTGCGGCCCGGCGGGCGGGGGCTGTTCATCGATGTCGTGTCGCCGGCTTGGGGGTGCTCGACACCTATCTCCAGACGGTGGAAGTGCTGCGCGATACCTCTCACGTGCGGGACTATACGCCTGGCCGAGTGGGAGACGGCGCTCGCCGCCGCCGGCTTCGTGACCCATGCGACGCGCCGGCACCGGCTGCGCATGGAATTCGCGAGCTGGGTTGCCCGCATGCGGACGCCCGACGTCATGGTCTCGGCCATCCGCGCGCTGCAGGCCGCGGTTGCCGAGCCCGTGCGCCGGCATTTCGCGATCGAGGCGGACGGCAGCTTCATGATTGATGTTGCGACTTTTGAGGTCGTGCGCACCTACTGAGGCGAGGTATCTCGCACGGTGTGATCGCGTATCCCGATACGAGACCCCGCCCGCCAAGGGGCATGGCTGAGGCGGGCTTGAGACCCGCTGCGGCAATGAGGGCGCGGCGGTTGGCCGCACCCCCCTTGCTTTGCGCGATGAGGGCCGCCGCACTGGTATAGGACGGCTGCGCGGGGTGTGGCAGGGCAGGCGGCCACGCCGGGAACGGCGCCGGGGCAGGATGCTGTCCTGCCGCTGCTCTCCAGGGCGGCTGCGGCCGCGGCGCTTCTGGCCGCGGCGGTTGTGGCCCTGAGGGCGGATGGGCGGGGGTCGCGCCCCACTCCACGGTGGCCTTGCCCATAAGGGCTGTCGCCTGCGCGCCGGGCTGAGCGCGGAAGCGCGCCGGGAACCGCACCCGGCCGGGGTGGCTGGCGGCCCAATCGGCCGGCAGCGTCGCGCCATCCGGCACGAAGGCAAAGGGCACCGGCAGGCGGTTGGGGGAGGGAAGGGGCGGATCGGGGGGAATGGTCGCCTCGCGCTTCGCTGACCGGCAGCCCTTATAATGCAAATTGATGCGAAAACGCAATAAAATTCCCTCGCTCAGATCAAGCACCACCGGTTTTTCCGTGCCTGCAGCCGGACGCCGCAAGAGTTGAGAAGGCAAGGCGCGGATGCGGGCAATAATGGGTCGAATTACGCCCGGCCTGGGCAATGCCGCATCGGTATGGAACGGCCTTCGGAAAGGCCAATCAGAGACTTAACCGCAAATCGGTTAACGGTTAATATTGCATTGCAACATAAGGGTTTTTTCGCCCTCGGCTTGCCGCGCCGGGCAGGAATGGCTAGGTGTCGGGCGGAGTTTTCGATGACGTGGCCAGAGGCTGACGACACGGAGAATGACATGGCCCAGGTAGCGGCACCCCGCAAACGGACCAAGACCCAGGAGGTAACAATGGGCAAGGATGACCTTCTGCGCTTCTACCACGATATGCTGCTGATCCGGCGTTTCGAGGAGAAGGCGGGGCAGCTTTACGGCATGGGGCTCATCGGCGGCTTCTGCCACCTCTACATCGGCCAGGAAGCCGTGGTGGTGGGTGTGCAGGCGGCGTTGAAGCCGGGCGACCAGGTCGTCACGAGCTACCGCGACCACGGCCATATGCTGGCGATCGGCATGGAGGCCCGCGGCGTTATGGCCGAACTCACCGGCCGCGAGACGGGCTATTCCCGCGGCAAGGGCGGGTCGATGCATATGTTCAGCAAGGCGAAGGGCTTCTACGGCGGTCACGGCATCGTCGGCGCCCAGGTCCCGATCGGCACGGGCCTCGGTTTCGCCAACTGGTATCGCGGCAATGACCATGTCTCGGTCACTTATTTCGGCGAAGGCGCGTCCAACCAGGGGCAGGTCTATGAGAGCTTCAACCTCGCAGCCCTCCTGAAGCTGCCGGTTGTCTTCGTCATCGAGAACAACCGCTACGGCATGGGGACGAGCGTCGAGCGCGCCTCCGCCTCCAAGGATCTCTCCAAGAACGGCGCGCCCTGGGGCATTCCGGGCATGCAGGTCGACGGCATGAACGTCATCGCCGTCAAGGAAGCGGCGGAGCAGGCCATCGCCCATTGCCGCGCCGGCAAGGGGCCGTTCCTGCTGGAGATGAAGACCTACCGCTACCGCGGCCACTCCATGTCCGACCCCGCGAAATACCGCACGCGCGAGGAAGTGCAGAAGATGCGCACCGAGCGCGACTGCATCGAGGCGGTGCACAGCCTGCTGACCGAGCAGGGCGTGGACGAGGCAGAGATCAAGAAGGTCGACGATGCGGTGAAGGCCGTGGTGCAGGACGCGGCGGACTTCGCCCAGGCGAGCCCCGAGCCCGATCCGAAAGAACTCTGGACCGATATCCTGGTGGAGGCATGAGCCCTATGGCGACCCAGATTCTGATGCCCGCCCTCTCTCCGACGATGACGGAGGGCAAGCTGGCCCGCTGGCTGAAGACCGTCGGCGACGAGATCAAGGCCGGCGACGTGATTGCCGAAATCGAGACCGACAAGGCGACGATGGAAGTGGAAGCCGTGGACGAGGGCCGGCTCTCCTCCATCCTGGTGCCGGAAGGGACCGAAGGCGTGGCGGTGAACACCCCGATTGCCGAAATTGGCGGCAATGGCGCGGCGGCGAGCCCGATGCCCGCCCCGGCGGCGGCTCCCGCGCCGGCGGCGCAGGTCGCGCCTGTTGCGCCGAGCGTGCCGGCGACCCCTGCCGCCGAGCCCGAAAAGGACTGGGGCCCGACCAAGCCGATCACCGTGCGCGAAGCCCTGCGTGACGCCATGGCGGCCGAAATGCGGGCGAACAGCGACGTCTTCCTGATGGGCGAGGAAGTTGCCCAGTATCAGGGCGCCTACAAGATCAGCCAGGGCCTGCTGGATGAGTTCGGCCCCCGCCGCGTCATCGATACGCCGATCACCGAGCACGGTTTCACCGGCATGGCCGTGGGTGCGGCGATGAGCGGCCTCAGGCCGATCGTCGAGTTCATGACCTTCAACTTCGCCATGCAGGCGATCGACCAGATCATCAATTCGGCCGCCAAGACGCTCTATATGTCCGGCGGGCAGATGGGCGCGCCCATCACCTTCCGTGGCCCCAATGGCGCGGCCTCCCGCGTCGGGGCCCAGCACAGCCAGTGCTATGCCTCCTGGTACGCGCATTGCCCGGGGCTCAAGGTTGTCGCCCCCTGGTCCGCGGCGGATGCCAAGGGCCTGCTGCGCGCGGCCATCCGTGACCCGAACCCGGTCATCGTGCTGGAAAACGAGATCCTCTACGGCCACACCTTCGACTGCCCGACGGATGAGGATTTCGTCCTGCCCATCGGAAAGGCCAAAATCGAGCGCCGTGGCGAGCACGTCACCATCGTCGCCTTCAGCATCATGGTGGGTGTTGCCATGCAGGCCGCGGAAGCGCTGGCCGAGCAGGGCATCAGCGCCGAGGTCATCAACCTCCGCTCGCTCCGTCCGCTCGATACGGCGACCATCGTGGAGAGCGTGAAGAAGACGAGCCGCCTGGTGACGGTGGAAGAGGGCTGGCCCTTCGCCGGCATCGGCGCGGAAGTCGCGATGCAGATCATGGAAAACTGCTTCGACTGGCTGGATGCGCCGCCGGTGCGCGTGCATGGCCTCGATGTGCCGCTGCCTTATGCCGCGAACCTGGAAAAGCTCGCTCTGCCGCAGCCGTCCTGGGTTGTTGACGCCGTTCGCAAGATCGTCTGAGGGAGCACGCCGATGGCCATCAACATCCTTATGCCCGCGCTCTCGCCCACCATGACGGAGGGCACGCTCGCCCGCTGGCTGAAGAAGGAAGGCGAGGCAGTGAAGGCCGGCGACGTGATCGCCGAGATCGAGACGGACAAGGCGACCATGGAAGTGGAAGCCGTGGATGAGGGCATCCTCGGCAAGATCCTGGTTGCCGATGGCACGGAAGCGGTGAAGGTCAACGCGCCCATCGCCATCCTGGTTCAGGAAGGCGAAAAAGTGCCGGAGAACGGTGCGGCCGCACCGGCACCTGCCAGCGCCGCGCCGGCCGCCGCGCCGAAGACGGAAACCCCGGCCGCCGCGGCTTCTGCGGCCCCGCTGATCAACGGCCACGACAAGGGCAGCCGCATCTTCGCGTCTCCGCTGGCGAAGCGGATTGCCCGCGACAAGGGCATCGACCTTGCCGGCGTGACGGGCAGCGGCCCCAACGGCCGTATCGTCCGTGCCGATGTCGAGGGCGCCAAGGCGGCGCCCGCGGCGGCTCCGGCTCCCGCAGCGGCGGCGCCTGTTGCGGCGCCTGCGGCCGCGCCCGCGCCCGCGCCCGCAGCACCGCCCAAGGCAGCAGCGATCACCGCGCCGCACAGCCTGGTGCCCCACACCACCATGCGCCGCGTCATCGCCCGGCGGCTCACCGAGAGCAAGCAGAGCGTCCCGCATTTCTATCTCACGATGGATATCGAGCTCGACGCGTTGCTCGCCCTCCGCGCCGAACTCAATGCCCGCTCGGCCAAGGACGGTGCGGGCGCCTTCAAGCTGTCGGTGAACGACATGATCATCAAGGCGGCGGCGATCGCGCTCCGCCGCGTGCCGAAGGTCAATGCGAGCTTCACCGATGACGGCGTCGCCTTCTATGAGGACGTCGATATCTCGGTCGCCGTCGCCATTCCCGACGGGCTGATCACGCCGATCATCCGCCGCGCCGACCAGAAGGGGCTGGCCACCATCTCGAACGAGATGAAGGACCTCGGTCTCCGCGCCCGGGCCGGCAAGCTGAAGCCGGAAGAATTCCAGGGCGGCGGCTTCTCCGTCTCCAACCTCGGCATGTTTGGCGTGAAGGACTTCCAGGCCATCATCAACCCGCCGCAGGCCGCCATTCTGGCGGTGGGCGCGGGTGAGCAGCGCCCGGTGGTGAAGGACGGGCAGCTCGCGGTCGCGACCGTCATGAGTGCGACGCTGAGCGTGGATCACCGCGTGGTCGATGGCGCGCTCGGTGCCGAATGGCTGCAGGCCTTCAAGGCCATCATCCAGGAACCGCTCAACCTGATGCTCTAACTGATTGTTTTGCGAGCGGACCCCGATCAGATTTGTTGATCCGAGCGGGCTCCGCTCTGGACGCGGAGGCAGAATGGCGGATGTGACTCTCCGCCTGGCGGAGCCCGGGGATGTGCCTACCATCCTCGGTTTCGTGAAGGCGCTGGCGGCTTTTGAGCATCTGGAGGACGAGGTCGATGCGACGGAGGTGGTGTTTCACGCCTCCCTTTTCGGCACGCCCGCCCGCGCGGAAGCGCTGATAGCGGAGCTTCATGGCGCGCCGGTCGGCTTCGCCCTCTGGTTCTACAATTTCAGCACCTTTCGTGGCCGCCACGGCCTCTACGTCGAAGATATCTATGTCGATCCCGCGCATCGCGGGTCCGGCATCGGCCGGAAGATCTTTCGCTTTCTCGCCCGGCACGCGGTCTCGCAGGGCTGCGTGCGCATGGACTGGGATGTTTTGAACTGGAACAGCGCCGCGATCGGCTTCTACCGTTCGCTCGGCGCCTTTCCATTGGATGGCTGGACCCGCCAGCGCCTGACCGGGCCGGCGCTGACCGCGCTCGCCGAAGGCTGACGGCTGTCTCTCTCTCGCTGCTCGAAGATTTAGGGGAAGTGTTTCATGGCCGAGCAAAGCTTTGATGTCGTGGTCGTGGGCGGCGGCCCGGGCGGCTATGTCGCCGCCATTCGCGCAGCCCAACTCGGCCTGAAGACGGCCGTGGTGGAGCGCGAGCACCTGGGCGGCATCTGCCTCAACTGGGGCTGCATCCCGACCAAGGCCCTGCTGCGCAGCTCCGAGATTTCGCACCTGCTGCAGCATCTCGGCGAGTACGGCTTCTCGGCCGATAACATTAAATTCGACCTCGACAAGGTCGTGAAGCGCTCGCGTGGCGTCGCCAAGCAGCTCGCGTCGGGCGTCGGCCACCTGCTCAAGAAGAACAAGGTCACCGTCATCGACGGGCAGGGCAGGCTCGCGGGCAAGAATACGCTGGCCGTCGAGAAGGACGGCAAGCCGGTGGCGACCCTGAAGGCCCCGCATATCATCCTGGCGACCGGCGCACGGGCGCGCGAACTGCCGGGAGTAGAGGCGGACGGCAAGCTCGTCTGGACCTACAAGCACGCCATGGTGCCGACGGCGATGCCGAAGTCGCTGCTCGTCATCGGCTCGGGCGCGATCGGCATCGAATTCGCGAGCTTCTACCTGAACATGGGCGCCAAGGTGACGGTCGTTGAAGTCATGGACCGCATCCTGCCCGTGGAGGATGAGGAGATCAGCGCCTTCGCCCGCAAGTCTCTCGAGAAGCAGGGCATGGTGATCCACACCGGCGTTGCCGTGAAGAGTGCGAAGAAGGGCGCGGACAATGTCACCGTCACCGTCGAGGTCGGCGGGAAGGCGCAGGAGATCACGGTCGATCGCGTGATTTCGGCCGTCGGCATTGTCGGCAATGTCGAGAATCTCGGCTTGGAAGAAGCGGGCGTGAAGGTCGATCGCACCCATGTCGTGGTGGACGGCTTCGGCCGCACCGGCGTCGAAGGCATCTACGCCATCGGCGATCTCGCGGGGCCGCCCTGGCTCGCGCACAAGGCGAGCCACGAGGGCGTGATCTGCGTCGAGATGATCGCCGGCAAGAAGCCGCATCCGCTCAATACCGGTAATATTCCGGGCTGCACCTATTGCCGCCCGCAGGTGGCCTCCGTCGGCCTGACCGAAGCCCGCGCCAAGGCCGCCGGGTATGAGGTGAAGGTCGGCCGCTTCCCCTTCATAGGCAATGGCAAGGCGATTGCCATGGGCGAGCCGGAAGGCATGGTCAAAACCGTGTTCGACGCCAAGACCGGCGAGCTTCTGGGGGCGCATATGGTGGGCGCCGAAGTCACCGAAATGATCCAGGGCTATGTCATCGGCCGGACCATGGAGACGACGGAGGCGGAACTCATGGAAACCGTCTTCCCGCATCCGACGGTGAGCGAGACCATGCACGAAGCCGTGCTTGACGCCTTCGGCCGCGCCATACACTTCTAGGCCGTCTGAGCTGCGGCGGCGGGCGTTGCCCGCGCCGCGGCACCTCGCGAAGATAGGAATCATGGCCACTCGTCTGGTTATCGACCATCGTCACCCTGAAAAGGCCCACCGGCCCGATAACCCTGTCGCGCGCAACAAGCCCGACTGGATCAGGGTGCGTGCGCCGCAGCATCCGACCTATCACGAGACCCGGGCGCTGATGCGCGAGAACAAGCTCGTCACGGTCTGCGAGGAAGCGGCCTGCCCGAATATCGGCGAATGCTGGTCGCAGCGGCATGCGACCATGATGATCATGGGCGACACCTGCACGCGCGCCTGTTCCTTCTGCAATGTCCGCACCGGCATGCCGGATGCGCTGGAGGCCGACGAGCCGAACCGCGTCGCGGACGCGGTCGCCAAGCTCGGCCTGCTGCATGTCGTCATTACATCGGTCGACCGCGATGATCTGGCGGACGGCGGGGCGCGGCACTTCGCCGCCGTCATCGGCGCCGTTCGCGCGGCGGCGCCCGGCACCACGATCGAGGTGCTGACCCCCGATTTCCTGCGCAAGCCCGGTGGCGCCGAGACCCTGGCGGAAGCCGCGCCGGATGTTTTCAATCACAACCTGGAAACCGTGCCGCGGCTTTACCCGACCATCCGGCCGGGCGCGCGCTATTACCAGTCGCTCCGCCTGCTCGATCAGGTCAAGCGCCTCAACCCTGCGATCTTCACCAAATCCGGCCTCATGGTGGGCCTGGGCGAGGAGAAGCCGGAAGTCGGGCAGGTGATGGACGACCTGCGCATTGCCGATGTCGATTTCGTAACCCTCGGCCAGTATCTCCAGCCGACGGCCAAACACGCCTCCGTCGCGCATTTCGTGACGCCTGATGAGTTCGCCGAATACGCAACGATGGCGCGGGCGAAGGGCTTCCTCCAGGTCTCGGCGACCCCGCTGACCCGCAGCTCCTATCATGCGGATGCGGATTTCGCTGAGTTGCGCGCGGCGCGGGAACGCCACCTTGCCTCTCATCGCGCTGCGGCTGACTGATGCCGCGTTACGCCGAGCAGAAGCGCGTGCCCTATCAGCCGGGCCAGATGTTCGATCTGGTGGCCGATGTGGGCAAATATCCGCAATTTCTGCCCTGGTGCGTCGGCGCCCGCATCCGCAGCCAGACGCCGCAGGAGATGGTCGCCGATCTCACCATCGGCTTCGGACCGTTCCGCGAAAGCTTCACCAGCCGGGTGAAGCTGGAGATGCCGCATACCATCATCGTCAATTACGAGAACGGTCCGTTCAAATATCTGAACAACCGCTGGATCTTCAAGCCTGACCCACAAGGTTGCGTGATCGACTTCTTCGTCGATTTCGAATTCCGCAGCAAAGTCCTGCAGATGGCGATCGGCACCGTCTTTGCGGAGGCCGTGCGCCGCATGGTCCATGCCTTCCTCAAGCGCGCGCGTGACGTGTACGGCGCGCCGCAGGCGACCATCAGCGTGCAGCCGGCGACGGTCAAGGGCTGAGCGCGCCGCGCGCCCGGAACGCTGGCGGATGAGCTGGCTCATTCTGTTCGTGGCGGGCCTGTTTGAAGCTGCCTGGGCGATCGCCATGAAATACTCGGACGGTTTCACGAGGCTTGGCCCGAGCGTGCTGACGGTTGTGCTGGTCATGATCAGCATGTCGCTCCTCAGCCTGTCGCTGAGAACCCTGCCGGTCGGCATCGCCTACGGTGTCTGGACCGGCATCGGCACGGTGGGGGTCGCCGTCCTCGGCATCATGCTGTTCGGGGAACCGGCGACGGCTGCTAAGTTGTTCTGCATGGGGCTGATCATCGCGGGCGTCGCGGGCCTGCGCCTGCTCAGCCCGGGCTGAGCAGGCGTTTCGATACGCTAACGTGTGCCTGATTGAGATAGAGGCACATAGGGCCCACCGTCATCCCCGCGCTTGTCGCGGGGATCTACCCATTCGGGCGCCCCAGTGCGTGAGATCCGCGCAACAAGTGCGCGGATGACAGAGGTTGGAGGGCGGGATGGCCCTACTTCGGCACGCCCTTTTCCCAATCCGCCCAATGGGTCGCGATCGCCTGCACGAGCGGATCAGCGGCGCGGTAGAGATTTTCGAGCGCGATCGGGAAGCCGCCTTGCTTCCCGTAGTCCAGCAGATTGCTGACATCGCTACCGCCGGGGGGCGGCTGGTCGAAATCGGAGCCTGCGCGCAGAACGGCGACCCGGCTGTCATCGGCAAGCCCCGCTGCCGTGGCACGCGTCAGGGCCGCGTAGGTCGCGTTATCCTCCTGCTGGTTCGTGCAGTAGCGGCCCTGTCCGTCGGTCAGCAGTTTCGTCCAGGTATCGGCACGGCCGGCGAGATCGGTGCCGCTCCACCAAGTGTCGCCCGAGAGCGTGTCACAGGCGATAACGGCGGGCGGCTGGTTGGCGGGCGCGGGATAGGCGGCGCGCGTCTTGGCAGCCTCCGGATTGTCGGCGAGTGTCACGGTCTTTGACAGGGCATAGGCGCGCGCGACCAGCGCTTGGTTGAGCGCAAAAACCTCTGTCCCGTAATCGAGCGACGGCTTCTGGTCCGGGTTCCCTGTGTTGATGCCGGCATAGCCCGTTGGCCAGGCTTTCGGCGCCTCCCGCGCATCGAGTGCCCATTGCAGGTCCCATTCGACGAGATAGCGCGCCCAGGCGGCCGAGCCGAGCGTGCCGTAGCGCGGGCTGACGCCGGCGATGCCGGTGACGATCCAATAGGTCTTGCGGAAATCGAACTGGCGGGAGAAGGCGAGCACGGCGATGGATGCGGCGGCATTGGCGTGGCCCATGCCGGTCGTCACCAGGCAGATCCCGTTCGTCGTGCAATGAACATCGGGATAATCCGTGCTCAGCCCTGGAACCGGGATCGTCTGCGTCAGTGGCAGATGCTTGAGCCAGACGTCGCCTTCGGGTCCGAACATCGTGACGATCATGACCTTGACCGGGATGGGCCGGGCGGCGGGGGCGGCCGATGCCTTGCCCGTGCCGCATATCAAGCCGGTGAGTGCTGTGGCGCCAATCGCGAGTGCGGCTGCCCAAGCCCTGAATTGCATCGAGACCTATCCCTCGGTTGAGTAATCTACGGACTGTGGCAGGAGGGTGTGATCCTGCCGCGGCCTTACCGGACGATCTGGTAATGCATGGTGGCGGTAACAGTCACGCTGTCTGACTTCGCATCCGCGCTGAGCGGCGGCACATTCGCATTGCGGAAGAGCCCGAGCCAGCTCTGGTCGAGCAGCGCGTAGCCGGTGGGCGTGATCATCATCAGGCGTGAGACATGGCCGGCGCGGTCCACGGTGAAGCGGACGGTCACATCCCCTTGCTGGCCCATCTCACCGGCCATTTCCGGGTAATCGGCGCGTTCGTTGACCCATTGCTCAAGCTCGGCGAGCCAGTTGGTGCCCGGGTCGCCCCTGATGGAGAGGTCGTTACCGGCACCCGGCTGCATGGAACTGGGCAGGTTGAGGTTCATCCCCCTGGCCCGGCCGCCGGTACCGCCGCCGCCGCCGAAGGACATGCCGTTCATGACGAGGCCCTGCGAGAAGATGGTGCTGCGGCCACGGCCGGACCGCCGCGCCGGCGCTGCCCGCTGGGGTGCCGGAGGGATGGGTGGCAGCGGTGGGGGCGGCGGCAGGTTCAGGGGGGCGAGCGCCGGCATCGGGGGCATGTTGAGGTTCACCTCCGCCGGCTCGTTCTCGGTGATGGCCGAAGGCAGAGGCACGGGCGGCGGCGTGGGCACGGGCAGCGGTGCCTTGGGCGTGGGCGGTGATTGCGGCGTGGGCGGCGGCAGGTTGATCTTCGGCAAAGCCTGAGCCGGCCGCAGCTCAGCCGGCCTCGGCGCAGGTGGCCTCGGCGCGGGTGGCCGCTGCACCGTTGGCTTCGGTGCGACCGGCTTCGGCATGGGCGGCGGTGGCATGGGCCTCGGCGGCGTCACCGGGTGCGGCGGCGTTGGCGTTCTGATCTCCGGACGAGGCGGCGGGGCAGGCGGTGGCGCGGCCTGCATCGAGCGCTCGGGCCGCGGGCTTGGGCGCCCGCGCGGCGCGGCTTCGCGGGCTTGCTCCGACGGCCCATGGGTCGCGGGCGCGGCGCTGGTTTGGGTGCCGGGCTCGAAGACAACCTGAACCCCGGTCGGCGAGGGGGGCTCCGGCGGGGGCTTGGTCGGAAGGGTAATGATGAGGAGCGCGAGCAAGGCGATGTGCAAGGACGCCGAGATGGCCCCGCACCAGCCGAGCAGGTTGCGCGGCGCGGAAGCCGGGCGGCGCGGCACCATGGGCCGCCGCCCTTCCGGCGGCCTTCCATCCCCGGCGGTGGAAAATGTCGGCATCCGCCGCAGGGTGAGCATGCTGTCGACGCCAAGCCTTCACGTGAGACTGTGCCGCATAGCATGGACGGCGGCCGCGGTTAATGAGCCCATGGTCAAACAAAACGTAACGTTCGCCCCCCTGTGGCACGGTTTAGGCTTCGCGCACATCAAGATTTGCGGCAGGCATTGAGTGATGCTCCCCCGGTGGTCAAGGAGTGACCCGCATGTATGCCCAGTCCCTAGGCGGCACGCGCTATGGCTTTGCCGATTTGAAGACGCTGCTGGCGCGGGCAACGCCGCATCGCTCGGGCGATGCGCTGGCCGGTATCGCGGCGGCAAGCATGGCGGAGCGGGTGGCCGCCCAGATGGCGCTCGCCGAATTGCCGCTCAAAACCTTCCTGACGGAGGTGATCGTCCCTTACGAGGATGACGAGGTAACGCGCCTGATCGTCGATTGTCATGATGTGGCAGCTTTTGCCCCTGTCGCCCATATGACCGTGGGCGACCTGCGGGACTGGCTGCTGTCGGACGAGGCGGATACGCCCGCGCTTGCGGCCCTGGCGCCAGGGCTGACGCCCGAGATGGTGGCCGCGGTCTCCAAGATTTCCCGCAACCAGGACCTCATGCTGATCGCGGCGAAATGCAGGGTCGTGACCCGGTTCCGCAATACGATCGGCCTGCCCGGGCGGCTCTCCTCCCGCCTGCAGCCGAACCACCCGACCGATGACCCGAAAGGCATTCTGGCCAGCATCGTCGACGGGCTGCTGCTTGGCTGCGGCGATGCCGTGATCGGCATCAACCCGGCCTCGGACAGCCCCAGGCGCGTGCATGACCTGCTCTCGATGCTGGATGACCTGCGCCAGCGCCTTGATGTGCCGACGCAAAGCTGTGTGCTGACCCATGTGACGACGGCCATCGATCTGATGGCCAGGGGCACGCCGGTTGATCTCGTCTTCCAGTCCATCGGCGGGACGGAGGCGACCAATACGAGCTTCGGCTTCTCCCTCGCCATCTTGCAGGAGGCGCATGAGGCAGCACTCGCCTTGAAGCGCGGCACGCTGGGCGACAACGTCATGTATTTCGAGACCGGGCAGGGCAGCGCGCTCTCCGCCGGCGCGCATCATGGCTGCGACCAGCAGACGATCGAGGCGCGGGCTTATGCCGTGGCGCGGCGCTTCTCCCCGCTTCTCGTCAATACCGTCGTCGGCTTCATCGGGCCGGAGTATCTCTATAACGGAAAAGAAATCATCCGCGCCGGTCTGGAAGACCATTTCTGCGCAAAGCTGCTTGGCGTGCCGATGGGCTGCGATGTTTGCCATACCAACCATGCCGAGGCCGACCAGGATGATATGGACCTGCTCATGACCGCGCTGGCTGCCGCAGGCGTCACCTTCATCATGGGCATTCCCGGGGCCGATGATGTGATGCTCGGGTATCAAAGCACGTCGTTCCACGATGTGCTGGCGCTCAGGCAGATGCTGGGGCTGAAGCCCGCGCCCGAGTTCGAGGCTTGGCTCATCCGGATCGGGCTGACCGACGATGCCGGGCGTATTCGCCCGCGGGAGTTGCCGGAGCGGTTCCGGCGTCTTCTGGCGGCGGCATGAGGAGGGCGGCCATGAGCGATCGGTTCGAGCCCTTGCGCCAGTTCACCGCCGCCCGCATCGGCCTCCGCCGCGCGGGGCCCGGGATTGCGACGCCGGATCATCTCGCCTTCCGCGCCGCCCATGCGCTGGCGCGCGATGCCGTGCATGCGGAGCTGGACCTTGCCGCACTCGACGCTACTCTGGCGCCGCTTGGTCTGCCTGTGCTGCGCGTTGAAAGTCAGGCGGCGGATCAGGAGACCTATCTGACGCGCCCGGATCTTGGCCGGCGGCTGAGCACGGGGTCGGCCGATCGCCTGCGTGGGGAGGGTAACGGCGCGGAGATTGCCGTGCTCGTCGCGGGTGGGCTCTCGGCTTTCGCCACGGCGAGCCATGCGGCGGATTTGCTCGCGCTTCTGGTGCCGGAGTTGCGGCATGCAGGCCGCAGCCTTGCACCAATCGCCATCGCGCCGCGCGGCCGCGTGGCACTCGGCGATGAGGTGGGCGCCATCCTGGGCGCCCGGCTGGTTCTGGTGTTGATCGGGGAGCGGCCGGGGCTGACCTCGCCGGACAGCCTGGGCGCCTATATCACCCTGGACCCGCGGCCCGGCCGGACGGACGCCGATCGCAACTGCCTGTCCAACATCCGGCCCGAGGGCCTGGCGTTGCCTGAGGCCGCCCGCCGCATTCTCTGGCTGATCGACCAGGCGCTCGCGCGCGGCATCAGCGGCGTCGGGCTGAAGGATGAGAGCGACCGCGCGGCGATCGAGGGGCGGCGGGACAGCACGCTGCCCTGATCGCCGGCTCTGGCTCCTCAGCTTCGAAGGTGCATCAGCAAGGCTAAGCCTATCTGGCGGAACGGCTCGAAGCGGAAGGAGACCTTGTGCTCGCCCGCTGGCACGCAGACGGCGCGCATATAGCTGTCGGCCCGAAACAGCCGCACTTCTTTGCCGTCGATATAGGCGTGCCAGCCGGGAGTCGCGGGGTCGGTCATCACCAGCCAGCTTGACGAGGCATCGGTCCCGGCGGCGATGGTGACCGCCGTGTTGTGGTATTTGATGAGACGGATCGTGCTGAGCGGAATGGTCCCGCACTGATCGCTGACCGTGGGGTTTGCTTCGACAACGACGACCTTTTCAAGGTCCGTGACGCTGGCAGTCGCCAGCGGGGCGGTATCAGCGGTCGCGTAAATCGCGCGCGAAGGGCTGAACAGGCGGGGAATGCGGTTGTCGTTTTGCCAGGCGTTCATGCCGTCAGCGCTGAAGGCAAGTGCAAGCCCGGCGCCCTGCGCCAGCCGGTCGGCTGCGCTGCCGGCTTTGGAGAGGATGTATTTGACGCCAAGCAGGCCGAACATCCTTGCCCGATAGCTCGGCAGCCACTGTGTGAACTGCACCGGTGCATAGCCATTGGGTGTCACGCCGAAGACAGAGTCGTAGCGGCTTTCCTGCATGGGGTTGTACCCTTGCGTCGCATATATCTTCGCGGCGGCGGGCAGGTCCGGCCAGAAGGGCGCCGGTTCGTTGAACTCGACCCGCCAGTCAGGCTGGCCAGGGTTGCGCGTATTGGCCCGAAGGAAGTCAAGCGTCGCGTAATGGTCCGGCAGGGAGGCCACAAAACCGGCAGGCCAGCTATTGGCCCGGTTGGGGGCGAGCGTGTGGCTGCGCAAATCCCAGCACAGCAGGGCAAGCGGCACAATCGCCGCAGCGGCGGCCAGAGCGCGGGATTGCGCGGATGGAGCAAGCCTCTCTTTCAAGCCGCGGAGGCCGATATCGAGCCCGAGGGCTGCGATCGGGCAGACCAGGAGGGTTGCGACCAGCATCGCGTCAACCGGCCGCCGGAAGAGCGTGACGCCCGGGAGCCAACGATAAAGCAGCGCGTAAAAAGGCGTGTTTGTCCCGAGCGCATAGAGGAGGCCGAAGACAAGCAGACCGAGCAGCAGCCAGTAGACATTGCGATGGGTGATCCGCCATCCGGGCTGGGCGGGGTTCCGCACGGTGTCGGCCGCAAGGCTCGCCAGGCCCAGGATAAACCCCAACACGGTGACGATGCCGAAGTAGACGACCGATTCCGTCAGGTCGATCGGCCCATTGTAGTTGGATGAGAAGGTGCCCATCGCATTCGGCCACAGGACTGTCAGCAACTCTCGCCAGGGAAGGGAGTTGGCGGCGCTGGCCGGAAGGTCGACATGATCGCGGACGGTTTCAGGCAGGAATGTCAGCAGTGCGGCAACCTGGACGCCACAGACCATGAGCGTGACGAAGCCGGCCAGGATCAGCAGCGGGAGGAGGCGCCTGCAGGCAAGACGCCGGTCAGGCTGGGAGAGCAGCCAGGCCAGGACTGCGATCGCCATGAAGACAAGCGCGATATAGGTTGTCTGCACAAGATGCAGGCCCATCCATCCCGTCGCCAGTCCGAGCAGGACCGCGTGGCGAAGCCTGAGGCTGCGGCAGAGAGCGCATAATGCCCAGGCCACCCAGGGCAGTGTCGATGTCGAGATGATCAGGGCCGTATGCTGCAGGCGGGCAGGCGTGGCGCCGCCGCCCATGGCAATGATGGCCCCGAGGATCGCTGCCGGCAGAGAGAGGCCAAGCAGGCGCAGGAGGCCGAACATGCCGATGCCGCCGAGCAGGATATGCAGCAGGACGATGACATCGAGCGCATGCGGCGTCGGACGGGCGAGGGACGCCATGAGGCCCGTGACCAGAGGCGAAAAGACGAAGGCCTGAGGATCGGCGATCTGCGGAAAGCCTGCGAAAATATAAGGATTCCACCAGGGCATTTGCCCATGGCGGAGGGCTTGCCCGACAAAAAACAGCGTCGGATAGTTCTCGTCCACCGCGTCATAGGGCATGACGTACTGGCCGGACAGCCAAGGATGGTAGAGGACCGCCCAGCAGACGCATAGCGCGAGCAGGCTCGCAACAGTCTGAAGACCAAAACCGCTATGTCGCATGGCGAATATATCTGTCTCGCGAGGGTCAGGAGTGGCGGAGGTGCAGAGAAGGTTGACGTCACAATAATGCCCGTCGTTCCTGCCGGAACGGTGGGCGAGCCTAGCCCGGCTTCGGGTCGCGGAAGGTAAATTCAGGCGGTCGCCGCTCGCCTGTCCGTGTTTCCGAGCATGTCCCTGACCCGCGCGCCGAAGGTCTCGGGGCTGTATTCCGCCCGCACGCGCGCTTGCGCGGCCGCCTGCATGGCCACCCAGCTTGCCTCGTCATTATGGAGGGCGATGCAGGTTGCAGCGAAATCCTCCGCCGCGTCCGCGGCGCCGATCTCGACCCCTGGCTGCCAGACGAGTTGTTCGGCCATGAGATGGGTACCGACGACCGGGAGGCCGGCGGCCCCGGCCTCGATCACCTTCAGCGGCACGCCTGCCGCGAAATGCACAGGGGCCACGAAAACGCGCGCCGCATCGTAGACAGGCCCGAGATCCGCGACCGCCCCGAGCAGGCGGACACCGGGACCCTCCAGCGCCTCATGGTCAGGATGCAGGCGGCCGGCCACGGACAGCGTCGCGCCCGGCACGGATCTCGCGGATGATCGGCCAAACCTCCCGGATGAACCAGGCGAGGCCCATCCAGTTGGGCGAATCCTGTTCCATCAGGCGGCCGATGAAGAGGAAGCCGGAGCGGTCCTGCCACGGCGGCGGTGCCTCCGCGCAGGCGATGGCATGGCCGAGCACATGAACGGGCACGCCGCGGCTGGCAAAGATCTGGGCTTCGGCTTCGTTGACGCAGAGGATGGCGTCGGCATCGTCCGCCAGCGCCAGTTCTTCGGCAATCAGGGCGCCCGCTTCCGCCTCGCTATACGGGTTTGCCGTCGAAACTTCGCTCGCGCGATCTGCCGGGCGGCGGCGAGCGCTTCCGAATCGTAGAGGAGGCGCATGCCGTCAAACAGGCCGGGGTGTTGCGCCTGCATGCCGCGGAGCAGCATCATGTTCTCCGGCCGGCTGATGAGGACGGTATCGTAATGGCCGTGCCGCTTCGCGCATGAAGTCGGCAAGGCGTGAGGCAGTGTAGGCATGAGGATCTCGATCTCGGCGGCGAATTCCGCCCGTGCCGCCGCCCAGTCGATCTCCAGCGCATGGAGCGGGAAGAGGGTGACGAACCAGCCGGCTGGTGGCCGCGGCCGAGAGGAGTTCGCGGGCCCGCGGATAGCCGGCGCCGCCGGCGCCGAGCGGGACGTCATTGTCCAGCACGAGCAGCCTCGGCCGCGGGTGCGGGCGGCGGCCGAGCGTGCCGCCAGGATATTGCCCACGTCGCGGTGGCAGATGTTGCTGCCGCAGGACAGCGGCGTGCC
Source organism: uncultured Alphaproteobacteria bacterium (assembly GCA_963834475.1). GTDB lineage: Bacteria > Pseudomonadota > Alphaproteobacteria > Acetobacterales > Acetobacteraceae > Acidisoma. The sequence goes on from CAWIBZ010000008.1 coordinate 502,440, forward strand.
GCGGGATTTGAATCAGCGCCTGATTGCGCTTCATCGCCTCGACGCTGTCGCCACTCTTTCGCTTCGCTGCCGAATTCGAAATGGTCGACGACGACTTTCGGATCATAGATGACCCGATAGCCCGCGGCATGCAGCCGCATGCAAAGTCGGTTTCTTCGTAATAGGCCGGGGCAAAATCCTCATCGAGGCCGCCAAGCCGCTCCCAGAGATCCGCCAGATCAAGAGGAAGGCGCCGGAACAGTAATCGACATCGCGGCGGAACATGGCCGGTAATAGGCTTCGGGCGCACTCGCCGCGCGCATAGCCGAGGCAGGTGGCGTCGGACCAGACGATGCTGCCGGCCTCCTGAACCGGCCGTTCGGGAGAAGCAGCCGGGCACCGACCGCGCCGATATCGGGCGATGACTGGAGCGCACCGAGTGCGGCCTGCAGCTATCGGGCCGGACGAAGGCATCGTTGTTGAGCAGCAGGACGCGCGCGCCCCGTTGCCACCTCCGCGACCGCGATTGCAGCCGAGAAGGAAGCCGGCATTCGTCTCGTCGCGGATGATGTTGATGCCGTTGATCGCGGCTGAGAAGGGCGGGCGTCTCGTCCGTCGAGCCATTGTCGTAGAGAATGATTTCGAGCGAGGGGCCACGGTGCTGCGGCGAGAGCGCGCAGGCAGCGGAGCGTCAGATGCGCCTTGTTCCAGAGCACGATGACGATCGAGATATCGGCCGCTGTCACCGGGGCGAAATCGAGCGTCTGGCCCGATAGCAGGAATTCCGCGAGATCCGCCCGCGCCGCTGCTGTGAAGGCGGCCTTTTCGTCCGCAGGCGGGGCCTCGTGCCGCTGGGCCGTATCGGCCCGGGTCCGGCGGTCCCGCAGCCGCGCGGGCAATTGCAGCGAGATGGTCCACCAGAAAAGTCTGGCACTCCGCCGCAGCACGCGTCTCAAGCCGGGGAGCCGGCTGAGGCCGTTGCGCAGCGGCGCGCCGGCCCGCCACCAGCTTGACTGAAGCACAAGATCCAGCTGGCTTCGGGTGAAATCCCGCTCCTGCTCCAGAGCCATCGCGCGGATGGCTTCGCGTTCCAGCTTCAGCACGCGCAGGTTCGTCAGCCGCCGTTCGGCCTGAAGGTCGGCCACATGAGAGGCGAGGCGGCGCACAACGCCGTCCGCCTTGCCCTCTGCCGCCGCCTCTGCCTCCGCCTGCGGGCACAGGGCCGCCATCTGCTGCTCCAGCTGCCTGGCCGCCTCTATCTGCGCCGCCAGCTCCTGGCGAACACCCTTGAGCTCGGATCCGAGCTTTGCGGGCATGAGCCGCCCCGCGCGTACACCTCATCTGACAACACATGGTTTTCCAGGAGAGCTTTTTCGCTCTCCCACTGCAAGGCGATGCCACGCCCCAGCCGCGCATAGGTCGCCTGGATCTCGGTACGTTCTTCCGCTGCGGCGAAGACCAGCGGGCGGAGCCCCATTGGCACATCCGGCCCCACCGCCAATACGCCGAGGCCATGGCCGTGGAGGAATTCGAAGGAGGGGTGGCGATCCCGGAGCTGATCCCAGAGCTTCCAGACGCCGAAATTCCGCTCGCGCACATTGGTATCGTGAAAGAGCACCACGGCCCGGTTGGACAGCTTGGGCAGCCAGCTCTCATAGTCGCCGAGCACATCCTCATAGCCGTGCCGGCCATCGATATGCAGGAGGTCGATGCTGCCTTCCGGAAAATAGGCCAGGGCGTCGGCAAACTGCCCGCGCATGAGCGTGGAAAAGCCGCTGTAATGTGCGGTGTTGGTGGCCGAGACGTGCCCGAAGACCTCTTCGCTATAGAAGCCGGCATGACTATCGCCGGCCCAGCTGTCAACAGCATAGCAGGCCGTGCCGAGCCCCAGCCTTGCCACGGCCTGGCAGACGCAGAAGTAGGAGAAACCGCAATGCGTGCCGAGTTCGACGAAATTGCGCGGACGCAGCGCGCTGATCAGCCAGAAGGCGAAGGCGCCATGCTCCGCCCAGGCCGATTCGACGAAATGATCAGGGGTCCAGAAGGCGGGAGCGCCAAGCCACGCCCCCGGCGCTTTGGCCAGACCGATCGTGCGCTCATCGGCAGGCGGGGTGAGGTCGTCATGCAACGTCATCAGCGTCCTAGGCCTGGAGATTGCGTCCAAGCCGAGGCACCGTTGCGGAGGAACAGCCTGGCGCCCCGGTTGTTGGCAATGAGGAAGAAAGCCTTCACCCATCGCGGCGGCAGGGTCAAGAACATCCCCGCCGCGATGCCTCAGCTTTTGCCAGCCGGCCCCCACGCTGTCCCCTGACGTGTCAGTATGGCCACGTCAGGCCGCGACCTTGCTCGGCGCGCGCGCGGGCGCGGTGACGTGGCAGGCCGCTTCATGCTGGGGCGCGGTCTCTTCAAGCATGGGCGTCACTTCACCGCATTGGCGATCGCCAGCGGGCAACGCCAGCGGAAGCGGCAGCCCTCGCCCGGGTCGACGACACGCGGCGGCTCGCCCGTATCGGCCGCGGTGATGGTGATGGGCGCCTTCGGGTCCGGCACGGCGGAGAGCAGCAGGCGCGTATAGGGATGCATGGGGTGGTGCAGCACCTCTTCCGTCGGCCCGCTTTCGGCGACGCGCCCGGCATACATGACGACGACGCGATGGGCGACGTAACGCGCGCTCGCGATATCATGGGTGATGTAGAGGAAGGAGAGCCCATCCTCCGCGCACAGCCGGCCATGAGATTGAGCACGCCGATGCGGATGGAGACGTCGAGCATGGAAACCGGCTCATCGGCGAGCACAAGCTTCGGCTTGTAGGACAGGGCCTGGGCGAAGCCGACGCGCTGGCGCTGGCCGCCGCTCATCTCATGCGGATATTTCGCCAGAACCTGGCGCGCCGGCGAAAGCCCCACCGCTTCCAGCGCGCGGATCGCCTCGGCCTCGCGCTCGGCCGCCGAGAGTTTGGGCTGGTGCAGGGCGAGGCCGCGATCGAGCGCATAGCCGATGGTATGGACCGGGTTGAGGGAGGCGAAAGGATCCTGAAGCACCATCGGCACCTGGCCGCGATAGGCGAGCAGGTCTGGCGCGAGCGCACGTCGCGGAGCGACCGCCCATGGAACAGGATATCGCCGTCAGTCGGCTCATAGACCTTGGCCAGAAGCCGGGCGATGGTGCTTTTGCCGCTGCCGCTTTCCCCCACGACGGCGACGATTTCGCGCGGGCGGATGGAGAGATCGAGGTCATCCACCGCATGCAGCTTGGCATGGCTGAAGAGGCCGCCGATGCGGAAATGCCGGGTGAGCCGGATGGTCTGCAGCAAGGGCGGCGCTATCGGCGTTGAGCGAGGTGTCCATATCCGTCATTCCTCAGGGCCTCAGGCCGCCTTGTTCTCATCGTCTCAGTGCCATAGAGCAGGCAGCGCGCGCGTGTTTCGCCGGTGGCGTACAGCGCAGGCTCAATCTCGCGCAGCGCGGCATGACCTGGCCGCAGCGCGGATGGAAGCGGCAGCCGCTCGGCATATCGGTGAGGTCGGGCGGCGACGCCGGGAATACCGCGCAAGCTGACTTTCGGCCCGTAGACGGAGGGGAAGGACTCTCCAGAAGTCCCTGCGTATAGGGATGCTGGGGGGCGGCGAAGAGCGGCCGCGTCGGCCCGATCTCCACGATCTTGCCGGCATACATGACGGCGAGGCGGTCCGAGAAATGCCCGACGAGCGACATGTCATGGGTCACGAAGATGACGGCGAAGCCGAGCTGGCGCTGCAATTCCTTGATCTGGACCATGAGCGAGCGCTGCGCCACGACGTCGAGGGCCGATGTCGGCTCGTCCATGACGATGAGATCAGGGCGAGAGGAGCAGGGCCATGGCGATCATGACCCGCTGGCGCATGCCGCCTGAAAGCTGATGCGGAAAGCTTTTGAGATGGATGGCATCAATGCCGACGAGTGCCAGAACCTCGCGCGAGCGGGCGCGAATGGCGGCCGCCGTCACTCTGGCCATGGGCGCGCATCGTGTCATCGAACTGGGCGCCGACCGTTTTGACCGGGTTGAGGGCGTTCATCGCGCTTTGCATGACGACCGAAAAGTCGCGCCAGCGCACCGCGCGCAAGGTGCGCTGCGCTGAGCTCCACTATGTTGCGCCCCTTGAACAGCACCTCGCCGCTGACGAGCTGTGCCGGTGGGGTGAGCAGCTGGGCGATGGCGAAGAGCAGGGTGGATTTGCCGCAGCCGGATTCGCCCACGACGCCCAGGAACTCGCCACGGTCGAGCGTGAAGCTCACATGATCCACCGCGCGGGCGGGGCGTGAGGATGTCGTGTATTCAACGACGACATCCCGGACATCGAGAATGGTTTCGCTCATAGGCCTGCCTCAGCCTTGCCCTTGGCGCGCTTCTGCTTGCGCGCGGGCTTCAGGACGGGATTGCTGATTTCGTCGAAGGCATAGTTCAGGAGGGCGAAGGCGCCGCCGAGCGCCGCGATGCCGAGGCCGGGGACGATCGCCCAGAGCGGAATGCCCGCCTGCAGCGCCTCGTTGTTCTGTGCCCAGTAGAGCATGGTGCCCCAGCTGTTGGAATTGACATTGCCGAGGCCGATGAACTGCAGCCCGGCCGCGGTCAGGATGGCGTAGACCGAGGCGCCGAGGAAATTGGCGACGAGGAGCGAGACCATATTGGGCAGGATCTCGTGGGTGATGATGCGCCAGCTGCGTTCTCCGCGCAGCCGGGCGGCGGTCAGGAACTCCCGGTGGCGGAGCGAAAGCACCTGGGCCCGGAGCTGGCGCGCGCCGTAGGACCAGCCGGTGAGCACGAGGACGGCGATGATCATCGAATTCCCGCCGGACTTCGAATAGGCGGCGAGCACGATGACAAGCGGAAAGGCGGGGATGACCAGGAAGATATCGGTCACCATGGAGAGCAGCCCGTCCGTCGTGCCGCCGAGATAGCCGGCGGCGACGCCGATAAGGGCGGACAGGACTGTGGAGAGCAGGCCCGCGACGACGGCGATGACCAGCGAGTTGCGCGCGCCCCAGACGAATTGCGCGAAGATATCCTGGCCGTAGGAGGTCGTGCCTAGCCAGTTGGCGGCGGACGGACCTTGGCCTGGCATGAAGTTTTCGGCGTTCGGGTCACCGGGCGCGATGACATTCGGGATCGCTGCCATGATGATGCAGATCAGAAGCAGGATCGCACCCACCAGGGCCTTGCGGTTGGAAAGGATGGCGCGGCCGAGGGAGCCAAGCGCGCCGAGGCCGGGCAGGCGGCGTTTCGCCGCCTCCGGGGTGGTGACTGCGCTCATGATGTCCTCCGCGTGCGCGGATCAAGCACGACCGTAATGGCGTCGACCGCGAGGATGGCGAGCAGAACCGCAACGGTGATGAACAGGAACAGTGTCTGCATGAGCGGGAAATCTTCATTCAGCACCGACTGCAGCATCATGTAGCCGACGCCCGGATAGGAAAAGACATATTCCACCAGAATGGCGCCGCTGACGACGAAGCCGAGCGACATGCCGAACCCGCTGAGATTGGGCAGGATGGCGTTGCGGCCGGCATAATCGAACATGATGCGGGCGGAGGAGAGGCCCTTGGCGCGGGCCATGCGCACATAATCCTCGTTCAGCGTCATGATCATGTTGTTGCGCATCGTGAGAATCCATCCGCCGATGGAGGTGATGACGATGGTGCCTGCCGGAAGAATGGCGTGGCGGATGACGTCCCAGATGAAGGACCAGGTGAAGGCGATATTAGCGCCGTTGGTGTAGCTGAAGCCCGTCGGCAGCCAGCCGAGCGAAATCGAGAAGATCAGGATCGTGACCAGGCCGATCCAGAAATAGGGAAAGGCCGAGAGGATGATGAAGAGCGGGGGCAGGATGCTGTCGAACCAGCCGCCCCGCGTCCAGGCCCCGATCATGCCGATGAGCGTGCCGAGGATGAAGGCGATGACGGTCGTGACACCGACGAGGCCGAGCGTCCAGGGTAGGGCTCCGAAGACGACATGGCTGACGCTGTCAGGAAAGAAGGTCAGCGAACGGCCGAACTGGCCGGTGAAGCTGTCGCCGATATAGGCTGACATATTGCGACAGCAGGCTTTGATTGGAATTCACCCCGAAGGCGACCTCCATGGCATGGAGGGCCTGGCCGCTGAGGCGGCCATGGAAGCGCGCCATCATGGCCAGGGCCGGGTTTCCGGGCATCAGCCGGGGCAGGAAGAAATTGACCGTCATCGCGGCCCAAAGGGTGACGATGAAGAAGCCAAGTCGCCGTAGGATATAGCGCATCTAGATCATATCTCGTGAGCGGAGCCGTCTGATGTTCGGTCAACGAAGGCGGGTGCCCCGGCCGCCGCCTGCGGCCGGGGACAGGCAGTTGCTTACTTCTCGTGCAGGTGCAGGACGACGATCTCCCAATCCGGCTCGGCATAGCCGGCGAAGGGCTGGGCATAGGGATCCTGCGGCGTCGGCCAGCCGACAAACTGCTTCGTCGAATACTGGTCCCAATCGACCTGTTCGGTGACCGGGATCAGCGGTACCTCATCCAGCATCACCTTTTGCAGCTTGGACATGATCGCCTGCTGCTGCGTGGCATCGGTGGTGTTGGCGTAGCTGTCGAGCAGCGCGTCGGTCGCCTTGTTGCTGTAACGCTCCCAGTCGGTGGTCGCGGACTGGCCGATCGGCGCCGAACCCGCGCTGTAGAGCCACTGCCGGAATTCGTAATACGGCGTCGGGCCGCCCGCTTCATAGGCGTAAGCCAGATCATACTGCCCGTTGAAGAGCTTGGCGTTGTAGTCCGTGCCGGCAAGGTTGGAGATGTTCAGCTTGATGCCGACCGCCTTGAGCTGCTGGGCGGCCACCTGAAGCGCTGCCACCCAGTCGGTATAGGCGCTCTGGTTGATGATGGTGAATTCAAGCGGCTTGCCGTCCGGCGTCGTGAAGATGCCGTTCGAGCCCCGCTTGTAGCCGGCCTTCTCCAGAATCGCGATCGCCTTCTGCGGATCATAGCTGTAGCCCGCGGCAGCAAGCTGCGTCTTGTCGAGCCAGGATGCGAAGGTCGGCGTCACGATGCCGGCCTGGTTCGCCGCCGGCTCATAGCCGTATTCGCCGATCATGGCGATGCGCTTGGTGTTCAGGGCATAGACCAGCGCCTTGCGGACATTGACGTCCTTGAGGATCGGATTGGTGAGGTTGATGAACATCGCGACGTTCACGACCGGCGGATACCAGTAGTGGTTAGACGGATCCTTGGAGAGATATTCCGCCTTGATGTTCGGAATGAACTGCCCGCCCCACTGCGCCTGGCCGGTGGAGAGTTCCTGGTTCGCCGGCGGGTTGGTGGTGAAGGCCGGATATTCGATATGCGCGATCTTGGGCAGCCCAGGCTGCCAGTAATTCGCATTGCGCGTGTAGCTGACATCCTGCGGCGTGCACTTCGCGATGGTGTAGGGACCGGTGCCGACCGGCTTGGCATCCTGGAAGGTGGTCGGGTCCTTCGACCTTGCCCCAGATATGCTCGGGAGACGATGCCGACCTGGTCGGCGACATAGTAGAAGTAGGGAACCGCCGGCGCTCTTGAAGGTGAAGACGACCTTGTCATCACCCTGTTGCGTCACGCTGACCAGCTCGGACCAGACGCTGTTGAGGTCGAGCGCCGGATATTTCTTCAGCATGTTGAAGGTGAAGACGACGTCGGAGGCGTGAAGGGCGTGCCGTCCGTCCATTTCACGCCCTTGCGGATGGTGAAGGTCAGGACCTTGTTATCCGTGGCTCCAGCCGTAATCGGTCGCGAGCCAGGGCGTGGTCTTCGCATTCTGCAGCGTGTTCACGAACATCAGCGTTTCGTAAACCGGGCCGACCGACAAGAAAGTTCGAGGAGGAGTTGTAAGGGCTGAAGCCGCAGGTCCAGAGGAACTGCGCATCAGAGATCGTGAGGGTGCCGCCGTCATCCGCCGCATGGGCCGGTGTCGGCATGGCGCCGACCCCGGTCGCTCAGACCCATACCGGCCGCCAAGGCCAGCAGCCAATGTCGCTTCGCCATGATGTTCTCCAGAGATCAGCAGGTTGCAGACAAGCTCCCCGTGCGGGCGGAGGCCCGTTCGGGGACGGTCTGTTCAAGTCATGTAGACGCCACCCGTGACATTGACGGCCTGCCCGGTCATGAAGCGCAGCGCCGTCCGACAGCAGAAAGGTGACGACCTTTGCCACATCCTCCGGTTCCTCGATGCGGCCGAGCGGGGTGAGCGAGACATATTCGTCAAGCACCGCTTGCGGCGTCATGCCGCGAAGCTCCGCTTCCCAGATCACTTCGCGGGACTGCATGCCGGTCCGCACGAAGCCCGGGCAGACGGCATTGACACGAATGCCATGCTTCGCCATTTCGCGCGCGAGCGCCTGCGTCCAGCCGACGACCGCGAACTTGCTCGCCGAGTAATGAGCGAGCAACGGTGCGCCGACCTTTGCGGCAAGCGACGCCGTATTGCAGATCGCGCCCTTGATATCGCGTTCGCAGAAAATGGCGGCAGGCGACCTGGTTGGTCAGGAAAACGCCGCGCGCATTCACATTAAAGTTGAAGTCCCAGTCGGCATCGGTGAGATCAAGCGCCGGCTTCATATTGGAGACGCCGGCATTGGCGACGACGCGATCGATTTGTCCCGAGCAGGGACAGCGGCCTCTGCGAAACCAGCCTCGACACTCTCGCGTTTCGTCACATCCATGGCGATCGCGACGGCATTCGGCGAGAAGCCGTGGCCGCGGTCGCGTGCCGCGTCGAGATCGATATCGGCGACGGCAATGACGCATGCCGTGGGCGGCAAGGCCGTGGCGATGGCGCGTCCGATGCCGGTGGCGCCCCCGGTGATGAGGGCGGTTTTGCCGGCGAGATCGCTGCCGATCTTGCCCATGGGTCCATCCCTTTCTCGCAAGCCATCTCATGTCACCGAACCATAACAGACCCGTGAGCGCAGTCAAACAATTTCAAACAGATTTTTTGAGGGAATTTGTTTGTTTCTGTTGTGTGCCGCGAACCTCGCTGGCTAGAGTTGCATTCATGACGAAAAGAGCCAGCCTAGGCAGGGCTGCCCGTCGAAGGTTCCGATCTTGCCGTTCCGGCTGCTCCCGCCGGGGCCCGGCGCGCTTGCCCTGCATCGCCTCATCGCCGGACGCGGTTTTGTCTCGGTGGCCGATGTGGCAAAGGAAATCGGGATTTCGGACATGACGGTGCGGCGTGATCTGGAAGTGCTGGAGCGCAAGGCCTGATCCAGCGCTCCCATGGCGGGGCGGTGCCGACGCGCTCTGTTGCAACGATCATTCAGAATCGAGCCATCCTATGCGGCGCGGCGCGATCTGAATGCGCGAGTGCAAAGAGGCGGATCGCGGTCGGCGGCGGCAAAATTGGTGGCAACCGATCAGGCGATCGGAATTGATGCGGGGTCAACCGTAGCCTATCTCGCCGCGGAACTTGCCGGCCACGAGACACTCAAGATCGTCACCAACAGCCTGCAGACAGTTCTGGCCATGCCGCAGCCGATCATGCCCGAGGTGTTTCTGCTCGGGGGGCGGCTGCGGCCGCGCGAGGGTTCGCTTTGCGGCGCGCATCACGCGGCAAGCAGCTCTCGGGTCACTGGCTCGACCGCTTCTTCCTCGGCATCTGCGGCATCGATGAAAACGGTCTCTATGACTATTCGCCGGAAGATACCGAGATCAAGACGATTTTCATGCAGCAGGTCCAAGGCGGTGACGGCGCTTTGCGACAGCAGCAAATTCGGCCAGCGGTCCTTCGTCCGCGTCTGCGGTTTCGACGCGCTCGACAGCATCGTGACCGACGCTCCCCTGCCGCCGGAGATCGACGCCGGCGCCCTGGCCGCCGGTGTCAGGATCATCATCGCGGAGCCCGACGCCGCGGCGCCGTGAATTCCCAAGGCCGCGCTGAGCATGCGCGCAGCCTTCATCACGAAATCTTAAGGAGAAAACCCCATGTTCGATTTCTTTGACGGCAAGAAGAAAGTCGTCATCGGCATGGTTCACATCGGTGCCCTGCCGGGCACGCCGCTCTATGACGAGAAGGGCGGGATGGCGAAACTGATCGAGAATGCCGCGGCCGATCTCGAGCATCTGCAGGCGGGCGGCGTTGACGCCGTCATGTTCGGCAATGAGAATGACCGGCCCTATTCGCTGAAGGCGCCGACGGCCTCCGTCGCCGCGATGAGCGCCGTCGTCTCCACCCTCCGCCACAAGATCCGTGTGCCCTTCGGCGTCAATTATCTCTGGGATCCGGTGGCGAGCGTCGCCCTGGCCGCCGCGACCGGCGCCCGCTTCGTGCGCGAGATCTTCACCGGCGTCTATGCCTCCGACATGGGGCTTTGGGTGCCGGCCTGCGACGAGGCGCTGAAGGCGCGCCGCAACCTCGACGTGCGCGATCTCAAGCTGCTGTTTAACATCAATGCCGAATTTGCGGCCCCCCTCGATACGCGCCCGCTGCCGCTGCGCGCAAACAGCGCGGTCTTCTCGTCGCTCGCCGATGCGATCCTCGTCTCCGGCCCGATCACCGGCCAGGCGACCGACCAGTCGGAACTCAGCGCCGTCTGCCGCGGCGGTCACGGATGTGCCGGTTTTCGCCAATACGGGCGTCAACATCGGCAACGTCGCGGACGTGCTGAGTGTCGCGGACGGTTGCGTCGTCGGCACGCATTTCAAGGTTGATGGCCATACCTGGAACGCGGTCGATCCGGCCCGCGTGAAGGCCTTCATGGACAAAGGTCGAGACATTGCGCTGAGGTTCGGCCATGCCCGCTGTCATCGGTATCGATATCGGCACGACGTCCACCATCGGCATCCTGATCGATCTGCCGGATCGCATCGTCTCCGTCGTGTCCCGCCCGGCCGATCTCGTCTCGCTTCATCCCGGCTGGGCGGAAGAGGAGCCGGAGCAATGGTGGCGCAATACCTGCGCCATCACGCGGGAATTGCTGGCAGTGGAGCCGGCGCTTGCCCAGTCATTGGTCGGCATCGGTGTCGCCGGCATGGTGCCGGCCATGGTCATGCTGGATGCGCAGGGGCGAGGTTCTTCGCCGCAGCATCCAGCAGAGCGACGGGCGCGGCGACGGCAGAGGTGGAGGCAACTCGCCGCCGCGGTTGATGACGCGGCCTTTCTGCGCCGCACGGGCAATGGCGTGACGCAGCAGATCGTTGCGACCAAGCTGCGCTGGCTTGAGAAGCACGAGCCTGATGTCTTCGCGCGCATCGCGACCGTCTTCGGCTCCTACGACTTCATCAACTGGAAGCTGACCGGCGAAAAGCGGCTGGAGCATAACTGGGCGCTGGAAGCTGGCGTCGTTGATGTGGCGGACGGCCGCGTCGCGCCCGATCTGGTCGCGCTCGGCGGCATCGCGCCCGGGGTGCTGCCGCCGATCGCGGAAAGCCATGCCGTGATCGGCCATGTGACGGCGGAGGCGGCAGCGCGAAACGGTTTGCCGGCTGGCCTGCCCGTCGTCGCGGGTGCGGCGGATCATGTCGCCTCAGCCTATGCCGCCGGCGTCGTGGCGGAAGGCGACGTGCTGCTCAAGTTCGGCGGCGCCGGGGATATGCTGATCGCCGTGGACAGGCGCGTCCTGATGCGCCGCATTTTCCTGGACCGCCATGTGATCCCGGGCCGCTTCATGCCCAATGGCTGCATGGCGGCGACAGGCTGCGATGCTCAATTGGATCGTCTCGGGCTTCGCCGCCGGGGCGGTGGCCGGCGCGGCCAATCCCCATGCCCGTCTCGATGAGCTGGCGGCGGCGATTGCCGCCGGGCAGCGACGGCGTTTTCGTGCTGCCGTATTTCCTCGGGGAGAAAAGCCCGATCCAGGATCCGCTGGCGCGCGGCACCATCTCGGGCCTCAGCCTCAACCACACGCCGGCGCATCTCTGGCGCGCGGCGCTGGAAGGCGTCGGCTACGGCTTCCTCCACCACCTCGAGGTCTTCCGCGAACTCGGCTATCCGGTGCGGCGGCTCCTGGTCTCTGACGGCGGGTCGCGCAGCACGATCTGGATGCAGATCGTCGCGGACATCATTCAGATGCCCGTGCAGCGGCTGGACGGGCATCCGGGGTCCTGCCTGGGCTCCGCCTGGATCGCGGCCATCGGGGCGGGGGCGGCGCAGGACTGGGCCGGGGCCAGCCAGCTTCTGCGCCAGGGCGCGGTGATCATGCCCAACCCCGACCATGCCGCCGCCTATGCCCGCGGCTACCGGCAGTACCGCGCGCTCTATGAGAGGCTGGCGCCGTGGTTCGCCGAAAACGGCGCGGATTGATTACGCTCTCGTTCCCATCGCAAGCTCGATGTGACATAGGAGGAGGCGACCACGAACGGGGCCTGGGATGGCGCAATCCGATCTCGCTTTTCTGGAGCTGACGGAAGTCGCGGCGCGCATCCGGTCCCGTGGCACGACATCAAGATCCGTGACCGAAATGATATTGGGGCGGATTGCGGCGCTGGACGGCGCACTCGGATCCTATGCCCTGGTCCTGCCTGAAAGGGCGCTCGCCCAGGCGGCGCAGGCGGATGCGGAGATCGCGGCCGGGAGAATACGCGGGCCGCTGCATGGCGTACCGGTTGCGGTCAAGGATCTCTGCTGGATGCGCGGCGTGCCGACGGCCGCCGGCACCACGATCCACGCCAACTTCAAGCCCGATGACGATGCAACGGTCGTGGCGCGCCTGCAGGCGGCGGGTGCCGTAATCCTCGGCAAGCTGCAACTCACCGAAGGCGCCTATGCCGACCATCACCCTGCCATTGCCCCGGCCAGGAACCCCTGGAACCCGGCCTATTGGCCTGGGGCTTCTTCCAGCGGTTCGGGGGTCGCTACTGCCGCGGGGCTCTGCTACGGCGCGCTCGGCTCCGATACCGGCGGCTCGATCCGTTTCCCTTCGGCAGCGCAGGGGCTGACCGGCCTCAAGCCGACCTGGGGGCGGGTGAGCCGCCATGGCGTGTTCGAACTGGCGGCCACACTTGACCATGTCGGCCCCATGACCCGGAGCGCCCGTGACGCCGCGGCCATGCTCGCGGTCATCGCCGGGCCGGACGCGAAGGACCCGACCGCGCTGCAGGACCCGGTGCCGGATTACATCGCAGCGCTGGACGCTGGGGCTGCGGGCTTGCGGATCGGCTATCCTGCCGCCTGGGTCGCGCAATCGGCTGACGCCCGGACGCGGAGCACGCTGGACGCGGCGCTTGCCGTCATGACAGCCCTCGGTGCCGAAATCCGGGAGGTCGGCTTCCCCGATATCACCCAGGCCGTGCAGGACTGGTTTCCGCTCTGCGGCGTGCAGACCGCCGTGGCGCACCGGGCCACCTATCCGGCGCGCCGTTCGGAATACGGGCAGGCACTCGCCGGGCTCATCGATCTCGGGCGCCGCCTCTCCGGCCTTGAGTATCAACGCATCCTGCTGCGCCGGGAGGATCTGCGCGGGCGGGTGAATGCGGTGATGGCCGGGCTCGATCTCCTGGCCGTCCCGGTGCTGGGTTTCGCCGCGCCGACGCTGGAACGAATGGGCTCGCTCGGCGCCGACGATGCGCTCATGAACAGCCTGCTCGGCTTTGCCTGCCCCTTCGATATGACGGGCCATCCGACCATCACCCTGCCGGGCGGATCGACGGAGGCCGGACTGCCGGTCGCCTTCCAGCTCGTGGCGGAGCATGGGGCCGAGGCCGTGCTGCTGCAGGCGGCTGCGGCCTTCCAGCAGGTGACCGACTGGCACAACCGTCATCCCGCTCTGGGTTGAGCCAGCGCGGCGGCGCATGCCTCAGAGGAAGGTCTCAGACGAACGGTTCAGACGAACGTTTCAGACGAACGGTTCAGACGAACGTTTCAGACGAACGTTTCAGACGGGGCCTTCGCCCACCCATTCCCGCCAGAGCAGGATAAGGGCCGCCATGATGGCCGGACCGAGAAAGAGGCCGATCATGCCCCAGGTCTCGATCCCGCCCAGGATGCCGAGCAGAACCCAGAGAAAGGGCAGCTTGGTGGTGCCGCCGATGAGGACGGGGCGAATGAAATGGTCCGCCACGAAGGTCACGACCAGCCCCGTGCAGACCACGGCGATGGCCCAGGCGAAGGCGCCCTGGGCGAGCAGCACCAGTGCGACGATGATGAAGACCACAATGGCGGCAAAGGGCACCATGGCGGCGACCGCGGTGACCATGCCGAAGACGGTGGCCTGCGGCACGCCGGCGATCCAGTAGACGAGGCCGAGCAGCAGGCCCTCCGCGAGGCCAACCAGAACCAGCCCGCTCACGGTGCCATGGATGGAGGCAATGAGCTGCTGGCTGATGCGCTCCCCGGTCAGCCCGAAAGCGCGGATGGCGCCGTGCCGGAGTTGCTGCGTCAGGGCTTCGCCGCCGCGAAACAGGAAGAAGAGCGCGACAAGGGTGAAGACGAAGTCGGTGGTGCGATGGAGCAGCGCCTCGCCGACAAGGCGGCTGAAGCGCGCGACATGGCCCGTCGTGGTGCGTTGCACAAGCTTCCGGGCGCCGCCGGGATTGCCGAGATTGTCCTGCCACCAGCTGTCGATCTGCGCGTGTTCGAAGGGCAGTTGCTGGATGATCGGGGGCTCGGCGATGCCGTTGGCCTCGGAATCGCGCAGCCAGTCGCTGGCGGACTGGGCCTGCTTGGCGAGTTGGAGGCCGACGAGCCCGACGGGTGCGACGAAGACGAGCGCGATGCCGAGCGTGAAGACGGCGGGCAGCAGAACGTTGTGCCGCCCCGTGCCGAAGCGCCTGAGGGCGCGCGCATAGAGCGGCCAGAGGGCGATGGCGAAGATGACCGCCCAGGCCAGCGCGCTCAGGAACTGGCGGATGGTGAGCAGGCCGAGGATCAGAAAGGCAAGCGCGAGCGCGCCCATCGCGATGTGCTGCGCGCGGGAACCGCGGTCGGACGGGCTGGGGGTCGCGGAGGGGAGAACGTTCATGGGTCTGGACAATAGACCCGCTTAGGCAGCCGGAAAGTGCCTATCGGCTGGTGCCGCCAAAAAAGGCCTGACCGTACCGGCCAGGCCCTTGGCGTTGTGTCTTCTGCGCCAGCTCAGACGACGCTGAGCTTCACATCGACATTGTTACGCGTCGCGTTGGAATAGGGGCAGACCTGATGGGCTTTCTGCACCAGATCCTCGGCGGCGGCGCGGTCCACCCCCGGCAGGGAGATTTCGAGGGCGGCGGTAATGCCAAAACCGCCTTCTGCGCGCGGACCGATGCCGATGGTGGCCTTGACGGTCGTCTCCGCCGGCACCTTCGCCGTCCCGCCCTGGGAGGCGACGAATTTCATCGCGCCGAGGAAGCAGGCGGAATAGCCCGCGGCGAACAGCTGCTCGGGGTTGTTGCCTTCACCCCCCGCGCCGCCCAACTCCTTCGGCGTCGTGAGCTTCACGTCCAGCGCATTGTCTTTGACGATGGAGCGGCCATCGCGGCCACCGGTCGCGGTGGCGAAGGTCGTATAAAGAACCTGAACGGACATGCGTGTCTCTCCCTTGATTGAGGGGCTGGATGGTCCGCCCCGGATTGAAGGCTAACGGCCAGAAGGCCGTGGCCGCCAGACTGCTGGCAAACGGCCGGCCTTGGCTAGGGGCTTTTCGATCACTGGATCGTGCATAAAACAAAACCCCGCCGGATCGCGGCGGGGTTTGTCCGCAGCCAGACCCAGCGCCTTTCGGCGTGGGGTCTGGGATTGCCTGGGCCTTGGTATCAGCCGGCAGCGAGCTTCTTGATCGCCGCGGCAACGCCCGCGCCATAGGCCGGATCGGCCTTGGTGCAGTTGGCGATGTGACGCTCCTGGATGAACGCAGGAACGCCGTTCATGGCGCGCGCGGTGTTGTCGAACAGCGTCTGCTGCTGCGCCGGGCTCATCTTCCGGAACAGGTTGCCGGGCTGCTGGTAATGGTCGTCATCGAGGCGATGATCCCAGTGGGCCACGGCACCGCTGAGTTCCATCGGCGGCTCGTTGAGCTGCGGCTGGTCGGTCCACTCTTCGTAGCTGTTCGGCCAGTAAGCCAGCGTGCTGCCACGGTTGCCGTCGGTCCGCATCGCACCATCGCGGTGGTAGGAGTTGACCGGGCACTTCGGCGCGTTGACCGGGATGAGGTGATGGTTGACGCCGAGGCGGTAACGCTGCGTGTCGGCATAGGAGAAGAGGCGGGCCTGCAGCATCTTGTCCGGCGAGAAGCTGATGCCGGGCGGGACATGGGACGGGGCGAAGGCCGCCTGCTCGACGTCGGCGAAGACGTTCTCAGGGTTCCGGTTGAGTTCGTAATAGCCGACTTCGATGAGCGGGAAGTCAGCCTTCGGCCAGACCTTCGTCAGGTCGAACGGGTTGAACGGGAAGGCCTTGGCCTCGTCATCCGTCATGACCTGGATGAACATCGTCCAGCGCGGGAAGTCACCCTTCTCGATGCTGTTGTAGAGGTCGCGCTGATGGCTTTCGCGGTCCTTGCCGACCAGAGCCTCGGCTTCGGCGTCCGTCAGGTTCTGGATGCCCTGCTGGGTGCGGAAGTGGAACTTGACCCAGGTGCGCTCGTTCTGCGCGTTGATGAAGCTGTAGGTGTGGCTGCCGAAGCCGTGCATGTGACGGTAGCTCTTCGGAATGCCGCGCTCGCTCATGACGACCGTGACCTGGTGCAGCGCCTCGGGCAGCAGCGTCCAGAAATCCCAGTTCATGGTCGCGTCACGCATGCCGGTGCGCGGATGGCGCTTGACCACGTGGTTGAGGTCGGGGAACCGCAGCGGGTCACGGAAGAAGAAGACCGGGGTGTTGTTGCCAACCATGTCCCAGTTGCCTTCGTCCGTATAGAACTTCAGGGCATAGCCACGGATGTCGCGCTCGGCATCGGCCGCGCCGCGCTCGCCGGCAACGGTCGAGAAACGGGCGAACATCGGCGTCTGCTTGCCGATCTTCGAGAAGATGCTGGCCTTGCTGTAGCGCGTGATGTCGTGCGTCACGGTGAAGGTGCCGAAAGCGCCGGAGCCCTTGGCATGCATGCGGCGCTCGGGGATCACTTCACGGTCAAAGTGCGCGATCTTCTCGATCAGCCAGACATCCTGCAGGAGTGCGGGGCCACGGGGGCCGGCAGTCTGGATGTTGACGTTGTCGGAGACCGGCGCACCGGAGACGTGCGTCAGCTTCGGCTTCTGGGCTTCGTCGGCCATGATACCTCTCGGGTGTTGCTTTAGCGGGGTGCTTTTAAGATGCGCGGACCGATCGGTAAAATTGATTTTTCCGAAGAATTCGATAGATTATTCCTATTGTCCTCATGGGATGGTATCTGAAGTCCAATGAGCCAGATGGGCTTCGCAGGGCTTTCTCTGCGTGATCTCGAATATGCCGTTGCCGTTGCCGAGTTGAGACACTTCGGCAAGGCGGCGGAACGCTGCGGCGTCAGCCAACCCGCGCTGAGCGAACAAATCCGCAAACTCGAAGCACTGCTGCGCGTGACCATTTTCGAGAGATCGCGAAAAAGTGTGGGCGTGACGCCGGAAGGGGCGGCGGTTCTGCGCCAGGCTCAGGCGGTGCTTCATGAGGCGCGGGGGCTTCTCGAAATCGCGCGCTCGCACGGCGACCCGCTTGCCGGGCCCCTGCGTCTCGGTGTCATCCCAACCCTTGGCCCCTATTACCTGCCCTCGGTTATCCAGGTTTTGCGGCGCGCTTTTCCTGAACTCCGCATGCGGCTGGAAGAGGGGACGACCGATCGGATCCTGGAGCGTCTTATGGCCAATGCGATCGATCTCATACTGGCGGCTCTGCCGCTGGACCTGGGATCGGTCGCCACCCAACCGCTGTTTTTCGAGCCCTTCCAGATCGTGGCGCCTGAAAGCCATCCTGTCTGCCAGCTTGCCCAGGTCTCGGTCGAGGATCTCCGCACGGAGGACTTTCTCCTCCTGGAGGAGGGGCATTGCCTGCGAAATCAGACGGTTGCGCTGTGCGGCGCTCAGCCCTCGCGCGCCAGCCGCTCTGCAAGCAGCCTTGAGATGCTGCGGCACATGATTGCAGCGGGAGAGGGGTTTTCGCTCCTACCCGCGCTGTCGCTGAAGGATCGGCCCGATCTTGATGGCCTCGCGGCGATCAGGCCCGTGGAGGAGATTACGCTCGGTCCGGGCCTGGGATCTGCGGTCGCGGGGCGCACGATCGGGCTTGCGTGGCGGGCACGGGATCCGCGCGGCGCCGCATTCCGCCGCTTTGGTGACTTCTTGCTGGCCCATGCGCCGCGGGGAACGCTGCCGCCCGACGCGCCCATCGCGTGAGGCGCGGCGGGCTGAGGCGCGGCAGGCCGTGCCATGGCCGGGGGGATCTTCACACATCGACGCGGCGTACCAAATACGCTACCGCTGACCGATCGGTCAGGCCGCGACTGACAGGGGCCGGTGAGCCTTAGGGGCTTTGCCTGCCGGCGATGGCGCCGGGCTGGACGAACCGGGCAAGCTGGTGAACGCGTCGCCGGCTCCGGGAACGTGACGACCGCACCGGAGGCTCCGTCCTCCGCCAGCAGGGAGATCAGATTTAGGTGAGCGGCAGTTCCGAGCAAGGGTCAGGCCAGACGGCTGGCGACATCGTCGCCGATCGCGGTGGCAGTCCGCAGAACCCGCCCCGGGGCAGCGGGGAGCAGCCTCCGCCTGCGCCGGGCGATGGCAATACGCAGGACGGGAGCAAGAGCGGGGAGACCAGGAATGGCCGGGGCCGAAAGATCCTCGCCCGTGGTATTTTCCTGGCTGTTCTCGTCCTCGTGGCGATCGGGGCCGCCTACTACTGGTGGATAAACCGCAACCTGATCGCGACGGACGATGCCTTTACCGACGGCCGCGCCATCACCGTCGCCCCCCGGGTCGCTGGTCAGGTTGTCGCGCTTTATGTCAACGATAACCAGTTCCTGACGAAGGGCACGCCGATCATCCAACTCGATCCGCGCGACTATCAGACGGCAGTGGACAAGGCGGCCGGACAACTCGAGCAGGATCAGGGCGAACTGGACGCGGCGCGGATTGCGCTTGCCAAGGCCCGCGTGACCTACCCGGCGGATCTCCTCTCGGCCCAGGGCAATGAGGAAGTGGCAGAGGCCAACTTCATCAACGCGCAGAAGAATTACCGCCGTCAGCATAACGTCTCTGCGGCCGCGACCACGCAGGAGCAGATAGACCAGGCAACCGCGGGCCTGCATCAGGCCGAAGGCCAGCTCAAGCAGGCCGAGGGCCAGCTGCAGACGGCGCAGCTCGTGCAAGAGAATATCGATACCGCCGCCGCCCAGGTGAAGCAGCTGGAAGGGCTGGTGCGCAATGCCAGTGCCGCTTTGGACCAGGCGCGGCTCAACCTGTCCTACACCACGATCCGAGCGCCGCAGGACGGTTGGGTGACCCAGCGCAATGTCGAGGTCGGCTACTACCTGCAGACGGGCCAGACCATCATGAACCTCGTCGTGCCGGAAGTCTGGATCACCGCCAATTTCAAGGAAACCCAGCTGACCCGCATGCGCCCGGGCCAGGAGGTCGACATCGCGGTTGATGCCTATCCGAGCCTGCACCTCACCGGCCATGTGGACAGCATCCAGATGGGCTCGGGCAGCCGCTTCAGCGCCTTTCCCCCTGAGAATGCGACCGGAAACTTCGTGAAGATCGTCCAGCGCGTGCCTGTGAAGATCGTCATCGACCAGGGGCTCGACCCGCATCTGCCCCTGCCGCTGGGCCTCTCGGTGGAACCGACCGTCGATGTCACGAAGCGCGTGACGCACGGGCACGCGCCCGGCGTCGAAAACGAAGTGCCGCCCCGGCAATGAGCGCCAGCGTCGATCATGCTGCCGATGCCGCCTGGCGCCCGAAGGCCAATCCCTGGCTGATCGCGATCGTCGTGACGATCGCGGCCTTCATGGAGATTCTCGACACGACCATCGTCAATGTGTCGCTGCCGCATATCGCGGGTTCGGTGTCGGCGAGCTATGACGACGCAACGTGGACGCTGACCTCGTACCTGGTGGCGAACGGCATCGTGCTGCCGATCTCGGGTTTCATCGGCCGGCTGATCGGCCGCAAGCGCTACTTCCTCATCTGTATCGCCGGCTTCGTGGTCTGTTCGTTCTTGTGCGGGACAGCGACATCGCTCTTGCAAATGGTGATCTATCGCATCCTGCAGGGGCTTTTCGGTGGCGGGCTGCAGCCCAACCAGCAGGCGATCATCCTCGATACCTTCGAGCCGAAGAAGCGGGGTGCTGCCTTCGGCGTCGTTGCCATCGCGGTGATCTTCGCGCCTGCCATCGGCCCCACGCTGGGCGGCATTCTGACCGACAGCTATTCCTGGCGCTGGATCTTCTGGATCAATATCCCGGTCGGCATGCTTGCCCTCTTCGCAGTCGCCACGCTTGTCGAAGATCCGCCCTGGGTGAAGCGGGACAAGGCGCGGCTCGCGGATACCGACTGGATCGGCCTCAGCCTGATCGCCCTTGGCATCGGCTGCCTGCAGGTCTGCATGGACCGCGGCGAGGACGAGGACTGGTTCGGTTCGGGCTTCATCGTTCTTATGGCGGCGTTCGCGGCGGTCGGCATCATTGGCGCAATCGTCTGGCTGACGACGACGGAGAAGCCGATTGTCTCGCTGCGGGTCTTCAAGGACCGCAATTTCGCGGTGGGCACGCTGATGATTACCGGCGTGGGCGCGGTGCTTTATTCGGGCGCCGTGCTGGTACCGCAGCTGGCGCAGCAGCAACTTGGCTATACAGCGACCTTGGCCGGGTTGATCCTCTCGCCCGGGGCGATTGCTATCGTCGTGCTCATCCCCTTCGTCACGCGCTTTCTTCTGCCCAACGTGCAGACGCGGCTGATCATCGCCTTCGGATTTCTGCTGATCGGCTGTTCCTATTTCTATTCCAGCCTGATCGTGGTGTCCTCGATCAACTTCGGCAGTCTCGTCTTCGCGCGTATCTTCCAGGTCATCGGGCTCGCCTTTCTGTTCGTGCCCGTCAGCACAATCGCCTATACGACCTTGCCGCGTGCGCTCAATACCGACGGAAGCTCCCTCTTCGTCATGTTGCGCAACATATCAGGCTCCATCGGCATTTCGCTGGCGACCGCCGGCGTTGTCGAGCGGACGCAGACCCACATGGCCTATCTGCAGCGTTATCTGACGCCGCTCTGGGCGCCCTACAACGCTCTCGAACAGCAGCTGCGCAGCGCCATGACGAGCCTTGGCTATGTATCGGGCGAAATATCGCATCTCGTGCCAGGCGCGATCTACCAGATGTTCGAGAAGCAGGCGGCGATGCTCGCCTATCGTGACTTGTTCATCTATTGCGGCCTTGCCGCCTTCTGCGTCGTTCCGCTGGCCTTTCTGCTGTCGCCGAGCAAAGGCGGCGGCGGTGGCCGTGGCGGCCATTAGGGCCCGATGATTTTGGGTCGATTCGACCGAAAATCTCGAATCGGTCCCTCATCTGGCTCTAGGCCCCCTTGCTCACGGCCGCTTGACCGGACGCAGGGGAGGGGACAAAGCTGGGGCGTGAACGAGTGGACAACACGCCGATGAGTGACAACGAGCAAACCCCGGCCGAACGCGCCCGTCAGCTCGCGGAACAGCTGCGCGCCCAGGGCCATGACTCCAGCGGCCGACCAATTGGATGCAACCGTCTCCGGCTCCGGCCATGCGGGTGTGGCGGACGAAAGCAGCCATGGCTTTCTGCATGCCCTGCGCGACGCCTGCCAGACGATCCTGACCGCCATCGAGGCCATCGACCCTGTATCCTACGCGGCTATCGATGAACTGCGCCTCGAGGTCGACAAGCACCTCATGCCCCATGGCGAGAGCGAGCGGAGCCTCGGCCACCGGAGCTGAGGGCCGGCCCCGAGGGTCGGCCCTCACGATCTCAACAGGCCGGGCTGCCCGGGCTGCACGCCTGTGCAGTGAGCGGCGGCGGCACGCCGCCTGGCTGGCTCAGCATTTCCGCAAGCGCCGTGCGCATCGGCGCGCTGTCGACCTTCAGAATGCCGCTGAAGGGCGTATAGAGGTCGATGATCACGAAAAGTGCCGAGGAGAGGGCGAGGGCGCTCAGGAGCATCGCCATGAAGTTCACATGGTTGAACGGCGCGCTGAGGCCGAAACAGAGATAGATCACCGCCATCCAGAAGACGAGCACCGTGAAGAAGGGGGCGGAGAGCGACCCCATGGACGCTTCCACGGCCTGCCAGCGCTGGGATATTGCGATCGTCATCAGGTGGCGTGCCGAGGCAAGGCGCGCGGCATTGTCAGGCGAGACGGCAATCTGCCCCTCCAGACCAGCATTGATGTGCTCAAGCATCTGGCCCAGGACCGGCGTACTTCTGCCGAGACCTCCGTTCGGGCCGGATGGCAGGCGGGGATAAAAGGCGCCCGCGGGCGCCTTTTCATCAACCCAGGCGGCGGCGATGGTGGCAGCCGTATAGCGCGCCAGAGCCTGGCGCAGCGGCTCTGCCGGCGCGCCCAGCTCGGCCAGGCTGTCGTCGAGTTCCGTCAGCGTAAAGGAGAAGGTCCGCACATCATTCTCGATCGTGTCGAAATCGGATTTCGCGGAGGTGATGAGGAGACCAAGGACGATCGCGGCGAAGGTCGCCAGCAGCATGACCGTGGTCTGCAGCAACTCGATCGTCTCACGGTTGGTGTGCTGCTCCGGCCAGCGCAGGCGTATCACCGTGCCCGCGCCGGTGGCGAGCAACATGAAGGCCAGGGCGACGAGTGACAGCCAGGGAGAAGTCAGAGACATCATACGGCCCTTCACACTTGCGGTGAGAGGGCCGTCTCCGGTTCAGCGTGCCGCGGCGCTCGCTTCGCTGCGCGTCGCCCCGACGCGGGCCGCCAGGGCCGCTGCCATGAATTCGTCCAGCTCACCATCCAGCACTGCGGCCGGATTGCCCTTTTCTACGTTCGTCCGCAGGTCTTTGACCAGCTGATACGGAGCCAGAACGTACGAGCGGATCTGGTGGCCCCAGCCGATATCGGTTTTCGAGGCCGCGGCTTCGTTCGCCGCGTCTTCCTGCTTCTTCAGCTCCAGCTCGTAGAGCCGGGCCTTGAGCATGGCCATGGCCGTCGCGCGGTTGCGATGCTGGCTGCGGTCCGTCTGGCAGGCGACGATGATACCGGTCGGAACATGGGTGATGCGGATGGCGCTTTCCGTCTTGTTGACGTGCTGGCCGCCCGCGCCTGAGGCCCGGAAGGTATCGACCTTGAGGTCGGCCGGGTTGATCTCGACCTCGATCGTGTCATCGACCTCCGGGTAGACGAAGATGCTCGCGAAGCTCGTCTGGCGGCGGGCCGCCGAATCGAAGGGGCTGATGCGCACCAGCCGGTGCACGCCTGCCTCCGTCTTCAGCCAGCCATAGGCGTTCGGACCGCTCACCATGACGGTGGCCGACTTGATGCCGGCCTGTTCGCCTTCCGAGGTTTCCATGATCTCGGTCTTGTAGCCGTGCTTTTCGGCCCAGCGCATGTACATGCGCTGCAGCATCTCGGCCCAGTCCTGCGCTTCCGTGCCGCCGGCGCCGGCATTGATCTCAAGGTAGGCGTTGTTGCCGTCGGCCTCGCCCGAGAGCAGGCTTTCGATTTCGCGCACCTTCGCCTCCTCCGCGAGGCGGTTCAGCACGGCGAGCGAGTCGGCCACCATCGCCTGATCGCCTTCCGCCTCGGCGATTTCGACGAGGTCGAGCGTATCGGCAAGCTCGGTTTCGATGTGGCGCACGGCGTCGACACTCACCTGCAGCCGCGTGCGTTCCCGCATCAATGCCTGGGCGAGGGCGGCATCATTCCAAAGAGCGGGGTCTTCGGCGCGCTGATTCAGTTCGTCGAGGCGGGTTGTGGCGACATCCCAGTCAAAGATGCCTCCTCAGCAGCGTGACGGACTGCTTGATCTGGTCTGAAAGGGCTTCGGTTTCGGCGGACATGGCGGCGGCTAATACAGCCCCCCTACGGAGTTGTCGAGTTTGTTGCCTGCGGTGGTGCTAGGCGCCCCTGGCGTGGCCGGGCCCGAGGCGTTGCCGTCTCCGCCGACGGCCGCACCAGGGCCGGCCCCGGTGTCGCCCGGCAGGGCGGCGGCGGTCGGCGAGGGTTGGTCGACATTGCCACCCGCGGCCACATTGGTCTTGAAGGCTTCCATCACGCCGCCGGTCTCACGCATCTGGATCCCCGAGGGAACGGGGAAGGGGATCTGCGGCTGGTCGGCAAGCGCCGCTTTCATCACCCGGTTCCAGATCGGTCCGGAAACCGTCGCACCCTGCTCGCCCTCGCCCAGAGACTGCGGATTGTCGAAACCGACCCAGGCGGAGGTGAGGCGCGTCGGCGTAAAGCCGGTGAACC
The DNA here is from genome assembly GCA_963834475.1 of uncultured Alphaproteobacteria bacterium. GTDB lineage: Bacteria > Pseudomonadota > Alphaproteobacteria > Acetobacterales > Acetobacteraceae > Acidisoma. Next base: position 526,725 of record CAWIBZ010000008.1, read on the forward strand.
AGGCGTCCTGGAAATCCTCGGTCGTGCCGGTCTTGCCCGCGGGCGTCCAGCCCTGCAGCCCCAGGTCCGCGACCCGTCCGGTGCCATTCGTCATCACCCCCTGCATCATGGTGACGACCTGGAAGGTGCTTTGCGGATCGGCCAGTTGCGCGCCGCTATAGGCGAGGACCGGCGGCTTCGACGGGTCGGGGTCGGAGCAATTGGCGCATCCGACCTCCGGTGCCCGGTAGATGACATTGCCGTCCGGGTCTTCCACCCGGTCGATGAAGGAGGGCGTCACCTGCCGGCCCATCTGGCTCAAGCTGGCATAGGCGGTCGCAAGCCGGAGCATCGTCGTGTCGATCGCGCCGAGCACCGCCGGGTAAAGGAGCGGCATCTTGTCCACGACGCCGAAATCCTGCGCGGTCTTGGCAATGGCCGGCAGGCCGATACGCGCCGCGAGATGGAGCGTTGCCAGGTTGATCGATTCTTCCAGCGCGTGATGCAGCGGAATGGGGCCTTCGAAATCCGCCTCGTAATTGCCGGGGCGGTACTGCGTGCCGTCGGGCAGATTGATGACGAACGGTCCGTCCAGCACCGTCGCATCGGGCGGGATGTTCTGTTCCATCGCCGTCAGATAGACCATGGGCTTGAAGCCGGAGCCGGGCTGGCGCTCGCCCTGCGTGACGCGGTTGAACTGGCTGAGGCCGTAGTCCCAGCCGCCGCTCATCGCGAGCACGCGGCCCGTCACGGGGTCCATGGTCATGACGGCACCCTGCACCTGCGGGATCTGCCGCAGGGTGACGGCATCGCCGCGGCCCGTGGTGTCGGGCTCGATCATCACGACGTCACCGGCCTGCACCACATCGGTGATGCGACGGGGGAAGGGGCCGAGATCGGCGCCGAAATTTCCGGCGTGCCTCGCCCAGTGCAGCGTGGAGAAGGACAGGGTTCCGCTTTGCGCGGGGCCGACGGGGCCGCGTTTCGTGCCCGGCGGCAGCCAAACGACCGTGGCGGTCGTCTCCGTCGTGCTCTGCACCACGGCGAGGCGCCAATCCGGCAGCATGCCGGCGGGGGCGGGGATATTGCGGAGCGCGGTCTGCCAATCGCCGGCGGCGAGGTTGATATGGGTCACGGGACCGCGCCAGCCGTCATGGGCGCGGTCATAATCCATCAGCCCCTGGCGGAGCGAGGCATCGGCCGCGGACTGGAGTGCCGGATCAAGGCTCGTATAGACGACGAGGCCGCCATCGGTTGCCCGCTTCTCGCCGAAGAGCTGGACGAGCTGCTGGCGCACGGCATCGGCAAAATAGCCGGCCCCGGGAACGGTGGCTGGGCGGGCGCTTGCCCGCGTCAGCAGCGGCTCGGCCTTGGCGGCGGTCGCCTGGGCCTGCGTGATGGCGCCGTCCGCCGCCATGCGGTCGATCACCCAGTTGCGGCGGCCAAGCGCGGCCTGCGGATTCCGGTAGGGGTCGTAGTTTGTCGGCGCCTTCGGCAGGGAGGCGAGCATCGCATCCTGCGCGATGGACAGCTGGTCGAGCGGCTTGTCGAAATAGGCGGCGGCGGCGGCGGTGACGCCGTAGGCCTGCTCGCCGAGGTAGATTTCGTTGAGGTAGATTTCCAGCACGCGCTGCTTGCTCATGGCATGGGCGATGCGCACGGCGAGCACCAGCTCCTGCACCTTGCGGGCGAAGTTGATGTCGTTCTGGAGCAGGATGTTCTTGGCCACCTGCTGGGTGATGGTGGAGGCGCCGAGCGGCCGGCGGCCGGAGCCGATCATGCTGAGATCGGTGATGCCGGCGCGGACGATGGCCAGCGGGTCGATGCCCGGCTCGGTCCAGAAATTCTGATCTTCGGCGGAAATGAAGGCCTGCGACAGCAGGGAGGGAATATCTTCCAGCGGCGTGTAGATGCGCCGTTCGGTCGCCAGTTCCGAGATGAGCTGCATGTTGCTGGAATAGACACGGCTCATCACCGGCGGCTGGTAGGTGCGCAGGCCGTCGATGCTCGGCAGATCGGCCGTGTAATGGGCGAAGAGCGCATAGCCGCCGACGCTCCCCGCGATCACAACGACGGCGGCCAGGCCGAAAAGGCTGGTGACCGCGCGGGCCGCGAGGAAGCCGGGGCCGAGACCGGCGGGACGCGCGGCGCTTCTCCTGCTTGCCGCGGCCGGAGCGCTTTGGCTCTTTCTGCGGTCCGTGAGGCGGCTGGTCGCTTCCCGCCGCCGTTTCCGCCGCCGCCACGTCCGCCGAAGAGTGGCGCGCCATCGGGATCGCCGGCTCTCAAGGGCCCGGGCATCGGACGCTATTCCTTATCAAACTCTCATCAAACTCTCACGCCCTGTCTGGCCGCGAATACTGTCGGAAATAGGGCTGGCAGCGCAGTTTCGCTAGGGGCTCTTTTGCAGCCGGCCATCCGGGCTGACTGCGCGCGCGACGTACCAAGCATCAACCGCATCGGACATGGACGAGCGTGATACGGTCCCGATGCGCCTGCTGGCGCAGCGCCGTCTCATCCTTGTAGTTCGACATGAAGCCCATCTCCACGAGCACGCTCGGGATCTCCGCCGATTTCAGGACCACGAAGGCGGCATGGCGGGCGGGCCGGGGCAGCATCTCGATCTGATCGCCGAGGTTCTGCACCATGTCCTGCTGGAGCTGGGCTGACCCGACCCTTGTCTCACGGCTGACGAGGCTGGCCAGGATGCGGGCGACGTCTGGCGACACGCCTTTGAAGTCGGGGCCGGCGAAGCGGTCCGACGCTGTTCTCGCGTTCGGCGAGAACTAGCGGTCTGCTGGTCGGAGGCCGTACTCGAGAGGGTGTAGACGCTGGCGCCGCGCACAGAGTGGTCGGGGATCGAATCGGCATGCATGGAGACGAACAGATCGGCGCCCTTGTCCTGGGCGATGGCGACGCGGTCTTCCAGAGGGATGAAATGGTCGGTCGCCCGCGTCATGGCGACGCGATAGCGGCCGCTGGCCTCCAGGCGCTGCCTGAGCGCCTGTGGCGGCCGTCAGCGCGACATGCTTTTCATAGGTGCCGGCGACGCCGATGGCGCCGGGATCCTTGCCGCCATGGCCAGGGTCCAGCATGATCAGGGGGCGTCCTTGAGGCGGGATCTCGGCGCCTCACGCAGCCTGTGCAGCGCGGCGCCTCGTTGCGGCCCAGGCGACGGCGGGTTGCAGCCAGCTTGGCAGAAGGACCGTCGCACTGACACCAAGGCCGAGCAACAGCCTGCGTTCAGTCATGCGCGGATCGGGCGCGTCAGGATCGTCGCTCACGCGGGAAACCTTCGCATCGAGCGAATAGCATCTTCACGTCAGGAGTATTCAGATAACAGCGCTTCCGTTTGAAAGGCAATGATGTTCTCCGTTCCGCCACGAAATCGTCGAGGTTTCCATCGGCCTTGGCCCGGTGTTGCGCGCACTTGCATGTCCAGAAGCTTTGCGTCATCTTAAAGAGCGAGAGTTGGGTATGGGTTGGGCCGAAGGTGTCGTTCGGTCCCCCTGCCGAAGCTCCACCGCATTCGCTTGCCTGGTCGTGTCGCCGGCCATATCCCATGAAACCCGCCACGGCGCCTGCTGCCGTTGGGGAGGTGGGGCGGAAGGCAGGGGATTACCGTTTTATCGGCTCCGCAGCGCCCGCAGCCGGGCGTGCCCTCCAGTCCTGATTGGGATCCGTTCGACCTCCATGATCGCTTTCTCTCTCCACGGCGAATCCGTTCGCTGGCGAGAGCCCGGTCATTCCTTCATGTCGATTACGTGGACCCGTCACTTTCCCCACTTCCAATCCGCCGCCTAGATGGCGGCCGCGCGCCCTGCGGGCGCGCGCCGGAGTCCAGCTTCTCATGACCAAGCGCATGCTGATCGACGCGACACACGCGGAGGAAACCCGTGTCGTCGTCCTTGATGGCAACCGTCTAGAAGACTTCGACGTCGAGACATCGACCAAGAAGCAGATCAAAGGCAATATCTACCTCGCCAAGGTCATCCGGGTCGAGCCGAGCCTGCAGGCCGCCTTCGTCGAATATGGCGGCAACCGCCACGGCTTCCTCGCCTTCAGCGAAATCCACCCCGACTATTATCAGATCCCCGTCGCCGACCGGCAGCGCCTGCTCGAGGCCGAAGCGGCCGAGGCGCAGCGCCGAGGCCGAAGCCGAGGCGGCCGAGGATGCGGCGCAGGAGGCGGCTGAAGCCGGCCGGAACGGCAATGGCCGTCGCCCGCACCATCCGATCATCTCCGAGATCGACGCGATCGAGCCCGCTTTCGAAGCGGCGGTCGCCGCGGAAGGCCGAGCCGGTGATGCGAGACTGATGGTCGATGCCCGCCGATGCCGCCCTCGTCGGAGCGGTCCGGCGCATCCCGGTCACCTCCGACGCCGCCGCCATGGAGCCGGCCTTCGAGGCTGCCGCACGCGCCGACGCAGTGGCGGAGGAGGCGGAACGAGGCGGCTGCGCCCCGCGCGCAGGCGGCCGGAGATGGTGCGCGAGATCGTCATCGGGCGACGAGCCACCCGCCGATGAGCTGCCTGCGATCGACGGCAGGTGATCGCGCCGGCCGAGCGGCTCGAGACGAAGAGGCGGTCCGAGGAAGCAGCGAGCCCGGAAGCGCCGGAGACGCTGGGCGGCAGTCGGCGACCCGACCGAGGAAAACGGTGACCGCCGCCCGCCGCCGCGCTTCGTGCGCAACTACAAGATCCAGGAAGTCATCCATCGCCGCCAGATCATGCTGATCCAGGTGGTGAAGGAGGAGCGCGGCACCAAGGGCGCGGCGCTGACCACCTATCTCTCGCTGGCCGGCCGTTATTGCGTGCTGATGCCGAATTCGCCGCGCGGCGGCGGCGTGTCCCGCAAGATCACCTCGGTCGCCGACCGCAAGCGCCTGCGCGAGGTCATCAAGGAAGTGGACATGCCCCAGGGCATGGGCCTCATCGTCCGCACCGCCGGCGCCAACCGGCCGAAGCCGGAAATCCGGCGCGACTGCGAATATCTGCTGCGTCTGTGGGACGATATCCGCGAGCATACGCTGCAAATCGGTGGCGCCCGCGCTCGATCTACGAGGAGGCGAGCCTCATCAAGCGCGCCATCCGCGACGGCTATACCCGCGATATCGAGGAAGTGCTGGTCGACGGCGAGGAAGGCTGGAAGGCCGCGCGCGACTTCATGCGCATGCTGACGCCGCAGCACGCCGCGCAAGGTGCAGCTCTGGCGCGGGCAGCGACACGTCGCTCTTCGCCAAGCAACCAGGTGGAGGTGCAGCTCGACGCGATGCTGAGCCCGACGGTTCAGCTCAAATCCGGCGGCTATCTGGTGATCAACCAGACCGAGGCGCTGGTCGCGATCGACGTCAACTCCGGCCGCGCCACGCGCGAGCGCAATATCGAGGAGACGGCGCTCCGCACCAATCTGGAGGCGGCGGACGAGGCCGCGCGCCAGCTGCGGCTGCGCGATCTGGCCGGCCTCATCGTCATCGACTTCATCGACATGGAGAGCCGCAAGCATAACGCGATGGTCGAGCGCCGCCTGAAGGAGGCGCTGAAGAACGATCGCGCGCGCATCCAGGTCGGCACGATCAGCCATTTCGGTCTGATGGAGATGAGCCGTCAGCGTCTGCGGCCGTCGCTCGCCGAAACAGCCTTCATCACCTGCCCGCATTGCCTGGGCACCGGCACGGTGCGCAGCGTCGAAAGCGCCGCGATCCATGTGCTGCGCGCGATCGAGGATGAGGCGCGCGCGCCGCCGCGCGGCCGAGATTAATGTCTATGTGGCTGGCGCGGTCGCGATGTACATCCTCAACTACAAGCGCGACCGGCTGATGGCGATCGAGCGCGCGCATGGGATGCAGGTCGTCCTGACGGCGGATGACAAGCTGGTTCCGCCGCAGATCCGCATCGAGAAGGTTCGGCCTTATATCGCGGCCGAGGCACCGGCCAATGCGCGGAACGCCGATCGCCATGGATTACGCCACGCGTGACGAGAGCCGGAGTCGAGGAGAGGACGGCCGCGGCCCCTGCCGCCCGCGTGGCGGCGCTGGTTGCCGAGGTGGTCACGCCGGCTGAACCAGGCCGCGCCCGCTCGGAGCACCGAGGATGCCGAGGCGAGGAGAGCGGCGAGCGTCGCCGTCGCCGTCGCCGTCGCCGTCGCGGTGGCCGGCGCGAGGAGAGTGGCGACGACCGGCGCTGCAGCCCGGGAACGGCCAAGGCGGATCGGCGAGAGGCGATGAGGGCGACGAATTCGAGCCGTGGAAGGCGAGGGCGAGCGGTGCTCTGCCGGCCCCGAACCGAACCCGGCGCCGCAGGAGCCGGCTGTGCCGCCCATCCCATTGCCGGCACCCGGGCCGGCCGAGCCTGGCGGACCTGGTCGCGGGCCTGAACTGCCGCCGCCGGGCGCGCCGAGCCCGAACTGCCGGGCGTGCCCGGCGAGCCCGGACCGGAGATCATGCCGCCGGCCGGGCCCACGCCCGAGATCCCGCCGCCTTCCGCGGCGGGCGAGGAAGGTGAGGTGCGTCGCGGCCGCCGTGGCCGCCGCGGCGGCCGTGGCCGCGGACCATCGGCCGTGAGGCCGCACCGGGCTGCCGGATCGGCCTATCGCGGGCCGACGCCAGCCGATCCCTTCCATGATCCGATCGACGCGCTCTTTGCCGTGGTCGAGCCGGACCTGGGCAGCGCCCCGGTGGCAGCTGTCCAGACGATCCGGTGGCCGAGGTGCTGGAGGCGGCGGCCACCGAGGTCCCCGTGACGGCGCCGGAGGTTTCCGTCGCCGAGGTCGTGGAGAGCCGGGTGGAGGCCGTGGCTGTGGAGGCTGCTGAACCCGCAGCGCCCGCGCCGAAGAAGCCCCGGGCGAGCCGGTCCCGCAAGCCGAAGGCAGTGGAAGCGGTCGCCGAGGTCACTGGCGAGGCTGCCGCCCCCGAGGCAGCGGCTCCTGAGGCAGCGGCTCCCGAAGTTGCGCCTGAGGCTGCTCCGGCGAAGCCGGTGCGCCGCCGCACGCGGGCGAAGACGGCGAAGGCCGAGGTCCTCGCCGAGGCCCCCGCGCCTGTGCCGGCTGCGCCCGAGCCGGCGGCATCTGAATGGTGGTGCCGATGTGGTGCCTGAACTGGCCACAGCCGAAGCGGCGGCACCCGAGCAGACCGCGCCGGCCATCAAGCCGGTTGTGATCGGCGCCGATACGCCGGTCGCCGGGAAGCGCCGGGGCTGGTGGAAGCGATAAGCGCGGGCCACTCCCACGCAAACAAACGGGCGGGGGAACTTCCCCCGCCCGTTTTGTTTCTATGACCGGAAGATGAGCAGGGCACGGCCAATAAACTGCCTAGAAAACCGCTCGCTTCCCGAAAATTGCTTAAATCATGAGCAAAATATTGTCTGAAGGGACAAGTTTAATAAAATTGGAGGCCCATTTTTATTGGACGCCTCCAATTTGCGCATTCATTATCCAGTCCTGGATGAGGTTTTCCTCATTCCGCCGTGTGACTGGCGTTTCCTCCCTAAACTTGGCCCGCAGCGCTGTAGCGCGCGGGCCTTTTTTTTAGCTATGCAGGACGATGTTGTCACTAGGGTTTGAAAATTTCCTTGACACAACTCAAATTTTCAGAAAATTCAGAACAATATCAACGTTCTGAATGCGGAAATAATGTTCGCGCGGGCGCATGGGCCGGTCCGCGTGCGGAATTGTTTGACCTGACCGCGGCCCGCGGCCTGCTTCGCGCTTTGGGTCTTTGCCTATCACACCAATCTGCACCTGCATTTTGCCGCGTCCGATGGGCTCGTCGGCCGTGGCTATCTCGGCGTGGATGGCTTCTTCATCCTCTCCGGCCTCGTCCTCACCCATCGCTATCCCAAGCCGCCGCTGAGCTTTGCCGCCTGTGGCCGCTTCTGGTGGCGGCGCTTCATCCGCCTTTACCCGACCGCGCTTGCCATGCTGCTCCTGCTCGGCACCGGATTCCTGCTGGCAGGTTTCGGCGGCGTGCATCCGCATCAGGCGTTCAGGGCCAGCGGGCGGGAATTCCTGCTTCAGCTTTTCCTGCTGAATGGCTGGGGGTTCAGCGACGGCTGGAGCTGGAACTATCCGTCCTGGTCGATCAGCACGGAATGGGTGGGCTATCTTCTGTTTCCCGTTCTTGCCCTGGCTGCCTGCCGCATCAACCGGCGCGGAACGGTCCTGGCGCTTGTGGCCATGGTGGGTCTGCTGCTCACCGTGAGCGCGCTTTCTCCCTCCGGGCTCAATCGCAGCTACCAGGGCGCCTTGCCGCGCTTCCTCCCCGAATTTGTGGCGGGCGTATTGCTGGGCCGGGTTCTGGGCTCCGGCAAATCCGGCCTGCAGCCGGAGATGTCTGCGGGTTTGGGCCTTCTCAGCCTCATCGCCGGTCTCCGGATCAGACAGAGCCTGGTGGCGGGGGATGCGCTGGTCGTGGCCGGGCTCTGGTTCCTGCTCTGGGCGGCGGCGGCCGGGCGGCAGCGGATGTTCGCGCCATTGCCGAGCCTCATTCGCTTCGGCGGGCTTTCCTATCCCTTCTACATGGCCTATGCGCCGGTTGAGGTCGTGGTGACGCGCCTTTGGCGCGCAAGCGGCCAGGATCCGGCCCATTGGCCCTATTTCTGGCTCATGCTGATCTTCCTGGGCAACCTCGCTCTTGCCACGCTCACGGCACGCTATGTAGAGCGGCCTGCGCTGCGCCATCTGGCAGGACGGCGCCTGGACGGCTAGGGTCCGCCGCTGCCAAGCCGAGAGAGAATGCGAATCCCATGCGTCTGTCCCAAAGCCTGATCCCGACCCTCAAGGAAGTGCCTGCGGAGGCGCAGATCGCCTCCCACCGGCTCATGCTGCGCGCCGGTCTCGTGCGGCAGACCTCCGCCGGCATCTATGCCTGGCTGCCCGCGGGCCTGCGCGTGCTCAACAACATCGCGAATATCGTGCGCGAGGAGCAGGACGCGGCCGGCGCCCAGGAAGTGCTGATGCCGACCATCCAGCCCGCCACGCTTTGGCAGGAGAGCGGTCGCTACGAGGATTACGGCCGCGAGATGCTCCGCATTAAGGACCGCCATGAGCGTGACATGCTCTACGGGCCGACCAATGAGGAGATGATCACCGACCTCTATCGCCAGTCGGTGAAGAGCTACAAGGAACTGCCGCAGATCGCCTACCACATTCAGTGGAAGTTCCGCGACGAGGTGCGGCCACGCTTCGGCGTGATGCGCGGGCGCGAATTCCTGATGAAGGACGCCTATAGCTTCGATCTCGATTATGCGGGCGCGGTTGTCAGCTACCGCCGCATGATGCTGGCCTATATGCGGACCTTCCAGCGCCTCGGCGTGAAGGCCATTCCGATGGTCGCCGATACGGGGCCGATCGGCGGCGAACTCAGCCACGAATTCATCATTCTGGCGCCGACCGGCGAAAGCCAGGTCTTCTATGACGCGGCCTTCGAGGATGTGGATTACAGCGCCGCCAATTTCGACATCACGAAGGCCGAGGACCTCGATCGTTTCTTCGGTATCATGACCGGCAATTACGCGGCGACCGACGAAAAGCATGACGTGGACGCCTGGGGCAAGGTCGCCGAAGGCCGCCGCCGGGAAGGGCGCGGCATCGAGGTTGGCCATATCTTCTACTTCGGCACCAAATATTCGGCGGCGATGAATTTCGCGGTGACGAATGCCGAGGGGCAGAAGATCCACCCTGAAATGGGCAGCTACGGCATCGGCGTCAGCCGCATGGTGGGCGCCTTGATCGAGGCGAGCCATGACGAGGCCGGCATCATCTGGCCGGACAGCGTGGCCCCCTTCAAGGCCGCAGTCCTCAACCTCAAGCAGGGCGATGCGACGACCGATGCCATGGCCGAGGATATCTACGGCAAGCTGCGGTCGGTGGCGCTCTATGACGACCGTGCCGAGCGCGCGGGCGTGAAGTTCGCGGACGCCGATCTCATGGGCCATCCCTGGCAGATCATCATCGGGCCGCGCGGTGCCGCCGCGGGCCAGGTTGAGCTGAAGCGCCGCGCCACGGGCGAGCGCGAGGAGCTCAGCCTGGACAGCGCCCTCGCCAAAATCGCCAGCGCCGCCTCCTGATGTTCGGCGCTTTCGAGCGGGCCGTCGCCGGGCGCTATCTGCGCGCCCGGAAGGGCGAGCGCTTCGTCTCCATCATCGCCGTCTTTTCATTGATCGGCATCGCCCTCGGGGTCGCGACGCTGATCATCGTCATGAGCGTGATGAACGGATTCCGGCAGGATCTGCTGTCGCGCATCCTGGGGCTGAACGGGGACCTTGGCGTCTATGGCGCGGGGGGCACGCAGATCACCGATTATGACGCGACGGCGCGGACCATTCGCGGCATTCCGGGCGTCGTCTCCGCCGCGCCTGTCTATCAGGGCGAAATCCTGCTGACGGGCAGCCAGGGCGGCGCCACAGGCGGCGTCGTGCGCGGCATCAGTCAGACGGATCTGGAGGAGGAAAGGTCGGTTTCCAGCCATATCCTCTCGGGCTCGATCGGCGCCATGACCGGGGATAATGCGGTGCTGATCGGCTCGGGCCTGGCGCAGCAGCTCGGGCTGACGGTGGGTTCCGACATCACCTTTGTCAGCCCCCAGGGCAATGCGACCGCCATCGGCACCATTCCGCGCATCCGGGCCTATAAGGTCGTCGGCATCTTCAATGTCGGCATGCAGGAATACGATTCGACCTTCGTTTTCATGCCCATCGACGCCGCGCAGACCTTCTTCGACGCGCCGGGCCGGGCCACGCAGATCGAGGTCACGGTCAAGAACCATGACGCCGTGGGCGCGGTGAACCGGGCGATCAGGGCGGTGCTGCCGGACAAGCCGATTACCGTCATCGACTGGCAGCAGTCCAACGACAGCTTCTTCGCCGCCGTCACCGTAGAGCGGAACGTCATGTTCCTCATCCTGACGCTGATCATTGTCGTCGCGGCCTTCAATGTCATCTCGTCGATGATCATGATGGTGAAGGACAAGACGCGGGACATCGCGGTGCTGCGCACGCTGGGGGCCAGCCGTGGTGCGGTGATGCGCATCTTCCTCATGGCGGGTGCGTCCATCGGTGTCACCGGCACCCTGATCGGCTTCGTCCTCGGCGTCGTTTTCTGCGCCAATATCGAGCGCATCCGTGAGCTGATGGAGCGCATCACCGGCACCACGCTGTTCGACCCGACGGTCTATTTCCTGGAGCAGCTGCCGGCGGTGCTCGACTGGAGCGAAGTGACGGCGGTGCTGGTCATGGCGCTCGTGCTGTCTCTGCTCGCGACTCTCTACCCGTCCTGGCGCGCGGCGCAGACCGACCCTGTGGAGGCGCTGCGCCATGAGTGAGCCATTGATCATGGACCGGGTCGCGCGGAGCTACCGCACCGATGCCGGCCCCCTGGATGTTCTGACCTCCATCGACCTTACGCTGCGCGCGGGGGAGATCGTGGCCCTGGTCGCGCCTTCCGGCTCGGGCAAGTCAACGCTTCTGCATCTGGCGGGCTTGCTCGACCGGCCTGACGGCGGCCGGGTGCTGATCGACGGGCGGGACGCGGGCGCGCTCTCCGACACGGCGCGCACCGGCATCCGGCGGGACCGGGTGGGCTTCGTCTATCAGTTCCATCATCTGCTTCCCGAGTTCTCGGCGCTGGAGAACGTGGCGCTGCCGCAGATGATTGCGGGGACGGCGCGCGGGGGGGCGGAAGCGCGCGGGCGCGAGCTGCTGACGGCCTTCGGCCTCGGGCATCGCGTGAAGCATCTGCCGGGCAAGCTTTCGGGCGGCGAGCAGCAGCGCGTGGCGATTGCCCGCGCGCTGGCAAACCGCCCCGGCCTGCTGCTGGCGGACGAGCCGACTGGCAATCTGGATACGGCAACGGCAGACGTCGTCTTCAACGAACTGCTGAATGCCGTGCGGGGCCAGGGCGTGGCGGCGCTGATTGCCACCCACAACCCCGATCTCGCGGCGCGCATGGACCGCCGGGTGACGCTGCGCGCCGGCCAGTTGATCGAGATGAAGCCCTAGAGACCCTAGGCCCAGGCGCTGATGCCGCCGTCGGAGGCGGAGACGCCCGATTGCGTGCCGACCGCGGCGGTATAGGACGTGGTGGTGCTGACCACGGCGCCGGCGTCGCTGGTGACGGTGGTGGTGACGACGCCATCGGCCCGCGTCGTCACGGTCTGCGTGTAGCCCGGCGGAGAGACCGCCGTCACCGTGGTGCTGATGATCATGCTGGAGGCTGAACCGGCCTCAGGCCCAACCGGTGTCGGCGGGCTCGGTGCGGCGCTGGGCACGGACGCTGCCATCGGTACGGGCGGGGCTGGGGTGGTGATCGGCTCGGCCGCGGCAGCCGGCGCAAGACCTGTCAAACTGGCATTCATCTTTCCCTCGGCAAGATGGCGTGCGGGTCAGCGTGATAGCTGTGGCGGGGGCGTCCTCGGTCGTCTACGTCTCCCATTCGAGGCGAGGGCGCCAAGTTTTCCTGCCTTTGTGCATTTCAGCGATGGCGGCGGCGCATGAAGCACTGGGTGGCGCCCGCTTTCTGCTGCGACTCATGCGCGGCTGCCCTATAACCGGCCCATGACCGCGCCAAGCTTCGTCCATCTGCACAACCACTCCGCCTATTCGCTCAGCGAAGGGGCGATCAAGGTCGATAAGCTCACAGCGCTCGCGGCCACCGACGGCATGCCGGCGGTGGCGCTGACGGACACCAGCAATATGTTCGGCGCGCTGGAATTCAGCCAGTCGGCCACGGGCAAGGGCGTGCAGCCCATCCTCGGCTGCCAGATCGGCCTCAGCCGCACCGACCTGCCGCGCCTGCCGCCCGACCCCGTGGTGGTGCTGGCGCAGACCGAGGCGGGTTACGCCAATCTCCAGCGCCTCACCTCCTGCACCTATCTGGAGACCGAAACCGGCCTCAGGCCGCAGGTCGAGCTTCGAGCGGCTGGCCGAGCTTTCCGAGGGCCTCTTTCTCCTCACCGGCGGCACCTTCGGCCCCATCAACCGGTTGCTTGCCGAGGGCCAGAAGGCGGAGGCGGCGCGCCTCCTCGCCCGCTTCGCCGAAGCCTTTCCGGACCGCATGGCCGCTCGAACTGCATCGCCATGGCCTGGCCATCGAACGCGCGATCGAGCCGGGCGTGCTGACGCTTGCCGATGAGGCGGGCCTGCCGCATCGTCGCCGCCAATGACTGCTATTTCGCGACCGCCTCGATGCACGAGGCCCATGACGCGCTGCTCTGCATCGCCGAAGGGCGCGTGCTGTCGGAAGCCGACCGCCGCCGCGTGACGCCGGAGCACTGGTTCAAGCCCGCCGCGACGATGCGCGCGCTCTTCGCCGATCTGCCGGACGCCTGCGACAATACGCTCGCCATCGCGCGGCGCTGCGCGGTCATGGCCGAAACACGCAAGCCGCTGTTGCCGGTCTGCCCGAAAGTCGCGCGACGGCATGACCGAGGAGGAGACCGTGCGCGGCATGGCGCGAGGAGGTCTGGCCCGCCATCTCGAGCGCATGGGGGCCGGATGCGGACACCGCGCGCACGTCTACCGCGAGCGGCTGGACTACGAACTCGGCGTCATCGCCCGCATGGGCTTCCCCGGCTATTTCATGATCGTGGCCGACTTCATCCAATGGGCCAAGGCGCGGGACATTCCGGTCGGCCCGGGCCGCGGTTCGGGCGCGGGCTCGCGTCGTCGCCTGGGCGCTCAGCAATCACGGCGCTCGATCCGCTTGCGCTTCGGCCTGCTGTTCGAGCGCTTCCTCAACCCCGAGCGCGTCTCGATGCCGGATTTCGACATCGACTTCTGCCAGGACCGGCGCGACGAGGTCATTTCCTACGTGCGCGGCGAATACGGCGCCGACCGCGTGGCGCAGATCATCACCTTCGGTAAGCTGCAGGCGCGCGCCGCCGTGCGCGATGTGGGCCGCGTGCTGGGCCTGCCCTTCGGGCAGGTCAACCGGGTCGCCGAACTCATCCCCAACAACCCGGCGAAACCCGTGACGCTGAAGGAGGCGATCGAGGGCGAGCCGCGCCTGCAGCAGATGCGCGACGAGGACGAGGCGGTGCGCCGGCTGCTGGAAATCGCACTGCAGCTCGAAGGGCTCTATCGCCATGCCGAGCACCCATGCGGCGGGCGTCGTCATCGGCGACCGGCCGCTGACGAGCTTGTGCCGCTCTACAAGGATCCGCGTTCGGACTTTCTCGTCACGCAATATTCGATGAAGCATGTCGAGCAGGCGGGGCTGGTGAAGTTCGACTTCCTCGGCCTCACCACGCTCACCATCATCTGCACGCGCCATCAGACTTCCTTGAGCGCCTCGGCATCGACGGTCGATGTCGACGCGGCTGCCGCTGGATGACGCGCCAACCTACGAGATGCTGCAGCGGGGCGATGCCGGCGGCGTGTTCCAGTTCGAAAGCCAGGGCATGCGCGACGTGCTGCGCCAGATGCGGCCCGACCGCTTCGAGGATCTGATTGCCGGCGTCGCCCTCTACCGCCCGGGCCCGATGGCCAACATTCCCGCCTATTGCCAGCGCAAGCACGGCGAGGCCTGGGAGCCGCCGCATCCCGACATTCATGGACATCCTGGCCGAGACCTATGGCATCATGGTCTATCAGGAGCAGGTGATGCAGATCGCCCAGAAGCTGGGCGGCTACAGCCTGGGCGCGGCAGACCTGCTGCGCCGCGCCATGGGCAAGAAGATCCGCGCCGAGATGGAGGCGCAGCGCAAGATCTTCACCGAAGGCGCGACGTGGCGCAGGGCATCGACGCCGACAAGGCCGGCGAGATCTTCGACCTCATGGCGAAGTTCGCCGATTACGGCTTCAACAAATCCCACGCCGCGGCTTACGCGCTGGTCGCCTATCAGACCGCCTGGATGAAGGCGAATCATCCGGTGCCCTTCATCGCCGCCTGCATGAGCCTTGCCATCAGCAATACCGACAAGCTCGCGGCCTTCCGGCAGGAAGCGAACCGCATGGGCATCGCCGTCCTGCCGCCCGACATCAACCGCTCCGACGCCGATTTCACGGTCGAGCGGCAGGCGGACGGCAAGCCTCGCCATCCGCTATGCGCTGGCCGCCGTCAAGCGCGTGGGCCAGGCGGCGATGGAGGCGGTGGTTGCGGCGCGGGGCGGCAAAGCCCTTCGCCGACTCTCGCGGATTTCGCCGAGCGCGTGGACCCGAAGCTGCTCAACAAGATGCAGCTCGAAAACCTCATCAAGGCCGGGGCCTTCGACCAGCTCGACAGCAACCGCGCACGCCTCTTCGCGGGCGCCGAGATGCTGCTCAAGCGCGCCCAGGCGACGGCGGAGGATCGCGGCAGCGGCCAGATCGGTCTCTTCGGCGGCCTGGGCGCCAAGCCTGAGCCGCTGCGCCTGCCGGAGATGCCGGATTGGCCGATGCTCGACCGCCTGGGCTTCGAGGCCGAGGCGATCGGTTTCCATCTCACCAGCCATCCGCTCGACAGTTTCGGCTCGACCCTCAGGCGTCTCGGCGTGATGTCGAGCAGCGCGGCTGGAGGCGGCGGCGGCAAATGGCGTCGGGCGCGTCAAGGTCGCCGGCATCGTTATCGGCTCGCCTAAGGTGCGGCCGACGCGAGACCGGGCGGGCGCATGGCCTGGGTGCGCCTCTCCGATGGCGGGGGCAGCTTCGAGGTGACGCTGTTCAGCGAAGTGCTGGCCCGCTCGCGGGGATCTGCTGCGCGAAGGCACGGCGCTGCTGGTCACGGTCGATCTGCGGCTGGAGGGCGATGCGCTTGCGCATCACCGCGCAGGATGTCGCATCGCTTGAACAAGGCGGCGGCCGGGGCGGGGGTGGGCTTGCGCGTCTGGCTGTCGGAGACCGCGGCGGTCGCCCATATCCGCAACCTGCTCGGCGCAGGAAGGGCAGGGCCGTGGCGAGGTTGTTCTCTGTCCGCGGCTCGATGCGCATCGCGAGGCGGAGATCAAGCTGCCGGGTCGGTTCAATGTCTCGCCGCGTCTGGCGGCGGCGCTGAAGGTGATGCCGGGGATCTCGGCGGTCGAGGAGATTTAAGGAAGCGGTTCTTTTTTGTAAAAAAGAACCAAAAAACGTCTCAGAAGTCTTTTTGCTTCTTTTTCTTCAGAAAAAGAACCTTCTTAATGATGCCAGGCCGCACCCGTATAGAAGAAGCGGCCCAGGCCCACCGTGAAAATCAGGCAGCCGTAGAGGCTGTGCTCCAGGCAGGAGAGGGGCAGGGAGCGGTGGCGCGCATAGTCGCGCGCGAACAGGAAGCCGCCAGCCACCGTCATCGCGACGGCGATCCAGTTCAGGAAGATGACATGGGCAAAACCGAAGGCCAGGGCGCTCACCAGGATGAGCGCGATATCAGTCCGGAATAGCGCGCGGTAGCGGTGAAACAGCAGGGACCGGTAAAGCATTTCCTGCGGCCAGACCGAAAGCAGCGGATAGAGCACCATGATGAGCGCCCAGAAGAGCGGGCGGCCCCGGGGCAGGCTGAGGAAGAAGCTGCGGCCAGACGAGCCAGGTGACGAGCGTGATCAGCGGGGCGAGCACGGCGAAGCGGACCGCGATACCGCCGACTTCCCGCCTCAGCGCGGGCTTCGGCAGGGCCGGGCGCCCGCGCGTGCCCGCCCAGGCGATGAGCGCGCCGAGCCAGAGGGCCAGGAAGAGAATGCCGGCGCGGTGGACCGCCAGGATCGCAAGCGGACCGCCGACGAAAATGACCGCGCATTCGAGGGCAAGGCGAAACCGCAAAAGCCCGGAGCTGAGCGTCCGGGCTTCTGTTGTGGTGCTGTCGAGGCTCATGGAGCGCATTTTGTCAGGCGGCTCTGCGTTTGCAAGCCCTGGGGGATGGGCAGACGGCCGCTTGGTCCTGGGGCACGCCGCGTCCCGTCAAGGAAAGATGTCGAGGGCCGCGTACTGAAGCAGCATGATGGTTTTGCCGTCGCGGATGAGGCCACGTCCGGATGCCGGGCAGGGCTTCGTCGATATTATTTCGAGCACGCCGATATCCTCGCCTTCCTCGGCATTTCCTCCGCCCGCGCCGACCCGGTCGGCCGCGTTCATAGGGCGCCACGAAAAAGATAGAGTTTTTCCGTGACCGAGCCCGGGACTCATGAAGGCTTCGAAAATCGGCGGCACGGCGCCCATACGGAAGCCCGTTTCCTCTTCGGTTTCGGCGCGGATGCGGGCCTCCGGCGAGGCGTCGGTCGAGCAGCCCGGCCGGGGTCTCGATGAGCAGATCGTCATAGCCGTTGACATAGGCCGGATAGCGGAATTGGCGGGTCAAGCACGACGGTGCGCCGGTCACGCATTATACAGCAAAATTGTCGCGCCATTGCCGCGATCATAGGTTTCCCGCCATTGCTCCTGCCATGACCCGTCATGCGGCGGAAAGCTGAAACGCGTCTTTTCGAGAACATACCAGTCCGCCGAGAGCGTTTTGACTTCATGCAATTTTGATCCTGTCGGCAAGGACTCGATTTATCGCTCCCGAACGGGATGAAAGGTCGCTTGCGACTTAAGTCTCCATTCGCGGAGAAAACGTGCATATATCATGCAAAGTCAAGAAATTTCGTGCGAACAAGGACATGCTGACGACGGAACGCAAGGCATTCATTCTTGACCTGCTCCGGCGCGACCGCCGTGTGGTGGCCAAGGCGCTGAGCCAGGAATTGGGCCTTGTCAGAGGACACCATCCGCCGCGACCTGCGGGAGCTGGCGGCGGAGGGGCATCTGCAGCGGGTCCATGGCGGTGCGCTCCCTGCCTCGCCGGCGACAGTGGCGATTGTCGGCGCGCTGGCAGGTCGCGGCTCATTCCAAGGATCGGTCGCGCGGCCGCCGCCAGGATGGTGCGGCCCGGCCAGGTCGTTATTCTCGATGGCGGGACAACGGCGGTGCAGATGGCACGGCATCTGCCGCAGGATTTGCGCGCGACCATCGTGACGCATAGCCCGAGCGTCGCGCTCGAACTTTGGCGCAACATACCGCCATCGATGTCGAGATCATCGGCGGCCGGTTGTTCAGGCATTCCATGGTCGCGGTCGGGGCCGTTGCCGCCGAAGCGATCAAGTGGCATCCGCGCCGACTGCCTTCTTCATGGGCGTCACCGGCATCCATCCGGAGATCGGCCTGACGACAGGGGATGCTGAGGAAGCCGCGATAAAACGTGCGCTGAGCCCCAGGCGGCTGAGACGATCGTGCTGGCGTCGCGTGAGAAACTCGGCACCGCCTCGCCATTTCTCGTCATGCCGCTCACCGCAATCGACGCGCTGGTGGTCGAGCCCGGAACGCCAGCCGATCCTCGCACCCTATGGGGCGCTCGGCATCACGATCTGTGGAGGACGGCAGAGAGGGCGGCGAGCCCGCCTAAGGCCGATGACTTCGGGTCTCAGACGAGGTCACTGATTAGAACAGAGACATCTGCGCCGGCGGCGCATGGCGCCCTCCGCCGCGGGCACGCGGAAATGGCTGACATCGCTCGGCTCCATCGTCGCGTCGAGGCCGAACTGCCGCGCCGCCCTTTCAAACCGGCGCGAGAGCAATTCGGCGTAGGGGCCGGTGCCCACGAAACGCTGGCCGAAGGTCGCGTCATTGAGCGCACCGCCACGCATCTGGCGGATCAGGCTCAGCACATGATTGGCGCGATCCGGCCGATGCTCCCGCAGCCATGCCTCGAACATCTCCCGCAGCTCCAGAGGCAGGCGCAGCAGCACATAGCCGGCCCGGGCAGCACCCGCGGCGGCGGCGGCCTTCAGAATGGATTCCAACTCGGCGTCGTTGAGGCCGGGGATCATCGGCGCGGCCAGCACGCCCGGCCGGCACGCCGGCTGCCTGGCCAGCGCCGGCACCGCCCGCAGCCGCAGGGCAGGAGCGGAGGCGCGCGGCTCCATCACCCGCGCCAGCGTCGGGGTCGAGCGTCGTCACCGATAGGATAGACGTGGACAAGCTTATGCGACGCAAGCTCGCCGCAGAAGTCGAGGTCACGGACGACGGTCGCCGATTTGGTCACGATGCTGACCGGATGGCGGAAGCGCAGCAGCACCTCCAGCACCTGCCGGGTGAGCTTCAGCCGCCGCTCGACCGGCTGATAGGGGTCGGTGTTCGAGCCGAGCGTGATTGGCTTCGGCTTGTAGGAGGGGCGCCGCAGCTCCTTCTCCAGCAGGGTCGCGACTTCCGGCTTGAAGAGCAGCTTGGTCTCGAAATCGAGGCCGGGCGAATAGCCGAGATAGGCATGGGTCGGCCGCGCGAAGCAGTAGACGCAGCCGTGCTCGCAGCCGCGATAGGGGTTGATCGACCGGTCGAAGCCGATATCGGGGCTGGTATTGCGGGCGATCGCCGTGCGGCTGTGGTCGCGGATGAGCACCGTTTCCAGCGGCGGCAGTTCGGCGAAGCAGGCCTCCAGCGAGCCCCAGCCGTCATCGGCTCGGCACCGTCTGCCTGCCCCTCGAACCGCACGGCGGGGTTGGTGGTGGCGCCGCGCCCGGGTCGCGCGAGCGACGGCGCGGCCCCGGCGGCGGTTCGGTCGAGGCGATCGCATCGTACCGAAACGGCAGGCTGGATCGAGCGCGAGGCTTTTTCACGCCCGTCATGCGGCTCTGGCGGAATACCATGCGGGGCGGCTCGGTCGTGGGAACGGGCGGTAGCTTGGGTGCGGAGGCGGCAGCGATCGGTTTCATGGCGATCCCCTTCGATGCCGAGACCAGTCGCAATCAACGCCGAGAGGGTCAAGAACAAAAAGAGAACATCATGCCCTTGTCACGCGGCCAGCTGAAACGTCGCATCGACGGAACGCTTTCGCGAGAGGAATGACGAACTCAAGGAATGTGGAAATTTGACGGTGCTTTCACGACCGAGGGAGTTGGTACTCGCCGAGGAAACGGCGGCCCGTTCAACCATCCTGAAGATTGGACGCGTTACCTCACGCGGCCGTTATCGAACGGTTAACTGTCACAAAACTGACGTTGTTCGCGCAGCGCGTCCGGCTGTATCGGCCACCGCATTGGGAAGCGAGCCTGCACCCGAACTCAGCCTAGCCGGGACCATCCACCCGCAGTTAATCTGCACGCGATTGTTGGCCGAGAAATGTTCATACCTGAACATAAGTCTCAGACCGCGACACGTGTAAATTCGCCTGGCCTGATGTCCCGCGCCTGTCTTCGCCCCATCCCGGATTGCTGTCTTCCACGATCTCGTATCAGGAGCTCTTTATGCCGACCAATATTCCGCTTCTCGGCCGTCGTGACTATGCGAAGCTGGGTCTCGGCGCCGTCGCTGGCGCGGCCCTGGCCTCGGTTCCCGGCATCCGCCCGGCCCGCGCCGCCGATGACATGGATGCGCTGATCGCGGCCGCGAAGAAGGAAGGCACGCTCAACGTCATCACCCTGCCGCGCGACTGGGCCAATTACGGCGCGATCATGGACGGTTTCACCGCGAAATACGGCATCGCCATCGAGGACGCCAACCCCGATGGCTCCTCGGCGCAGGAACTGCAGGCCGTCCGCAGCCTCAAGGGCCAGGACCGCGCCCCAGACGCGCTCGATATCGGGCCGTCCTTCGCCGCGATCGGCGTCAAGCAGAACCTCTTCACGCCCTACAAGGTCGCGACCTGGGACACGATCCCGGACAACATGAAGGACGCCGACGGTCTCTGGGTCGCCGATTATTTCGGCGTCGTTTCCATCGCGACCAACACCAACGTCGTCAAGAACGCGCCGACCACGCTGGGCCGACCTCAAGAAGCCTGAGTATAAGGGCATGATCGCGCTGAACGGCAGCCCGCTCGGCGCCGGCGCGGCCTTCGCCGCCGTCTTCGCGGCCTCGCTCGGCAATGGCGGCTCCTATGACGATATCGCCCCGGGCGTCGAAATATTTCGCGGAACTCGCGAAGCTCGGCAACCTGAACCCCGCCGCCGCCACCGGCCCCGCGCTGCTCGTCAGCGGTCAGGCTCCGATCGTCATCAACTGGGACTATCTCTCGCTCGGCTATCGCGACATGGCCGCCGGCAAGGCCAATCATCAACGTGGTCGTGCCGGAAGGCAGCCAGCCCTATGGCAGCTTCTACTGCCAGGCGATCCCGGCCGACGCCGCCCATCCGAACGCCGCCAAGCTGTGGCAGGAATGGCTGTATTCGGATGAGGGTCAGCTGCTGTTCCTCGCCGGCTACGCCCATCCGGCGCGCTATGCCGATCTCGCCAAGAAGAACCTCGATCCCGGCCAGCCTCTCGGCCAAGCTGCCGCCCGCCGCGCCCTATGCGCGAGGTCAAGTTCGCGACGCAGGCCCAGGTGGCCAAGGCGCAGAAGACCCTTGCCGCGCTGTGGCCGCAGATGGTGAAGATCTGAGCTTCATGCCAACCGATTGAGGTTTCCCGTGAGCCAGCCTGGCGCGACCGTCAAACCTCAACCAAGCCTTCTCGGGGGGCCTAGCGCTCCCCGAGCCGTCGCGCGGCCGGCAGCGGCGGTCTCAGCGCTGCCGCCGGGCGCCTCGTGCCGTGGTTTTTCGTCGGCCTGTTTCTGCTCTTCGTGCTTGCCTTCCTGGTCGCGCCCACTATGGT
Source organism: uncultured Alphaproteobacteria bacterium (assembly GCA_963834475.1). Classification (GTDB taxonomy): domain Bacteria; phylum Pseudomonadota; class Alphaproteobacteria; order Acetobacterales; family Acetobacteraceae; genus Acidisoma. Next base: position 548,203 of record CAWIBZ010000008.1, read on the forward strand.
CCTGGTGGTGCAGACTTTCATCGGCGACCACGGTTTCACCGCTCTCCTACTTCGCCCGGCTGCTCGGACTTCCAATACCGGGTCGCCTTCGAGAACTCGATCATCCTCGGCCTCGCCTCGGCTTTCGTCGGCCTCATCGGCGGCGCCTTTCTTGCCTATGCCAGCCTGCAGCCGGGCGCGCCGCCGATCCTGCGCTCGATCATCACGAGTTTTTCCGCCGTCGCCGCGAATTTCGCCGGCGTGCCGCTGGCCTTCGCCTTCATCAGCACGCTGGGCAGCCTCGGCATGGTCACGGTCCTGCTCAAGGACATCGGCATCAATATCTATGCGATGGGCTTCTCGCTCTATTCGCTCACCGGCCTCACCGTCACCTTCGCCTATTTCCAGATCCCGCTGATGCTCATCATCATCACCCCGGCGATCGAGGGGCTGCGCGCGCAGTGGCGCGAGGCAGCGGATGGACTGGGCGCAACAAGCTTTCAGTATTGGCGGCTGATTGGCCTGCCGATCCTCACGCCCTCTCTGCTCGGCGGGTTTCTGCTGCTCTTCGGCAGCGCCTTCTCCGCCTATGCGACGCCCTATGCGCTGACGGACGGCAACATCGCGCTCGTCACCATCGATATCAGCAACGTGCTCTCCGGCAACGTGATGTCTGACCCGCAGGTGGGCGCGGCGCTTTCCACCGGCATGATCCTCGTCATGGCCGTCGTGCTCGTGATCTACAGCCTCGTCGCGCGCTACGCCGCGCGGTGGCGGCGCTAGGCGGGAGGGGCATCATGAGCGCCGCCGCAGTCACCGCCGAACTCAGCCCGCCGCGGCAGGCGGTCCTCGCCGAAGGCGCCGTCGCCGCGGGCCATGCGGGCGACGCAAGACGCTGAGCCTCGTCAACTGGGTCATCATCGTGCTCGGCGCGGTTTTCTTCTTCGTGCCGCTGATCGTCACCGCGCATTTTCAGCCTCTGGCAGGGCGGCAACCGCTACGGCTTCTCCGCCTATCGACCTGATGCTGCATACGCCGGGCTTCTGGAACAGCCTGTTCCTCTCGCTGCGCCTGGCGCGTCGAGACGATCCTGCTGAGCTTCGTCCTGCTGGTGCCGGCGATGATCTTCGTCCATCTCAAGGCGCCGCAGCTGAAGCCGCTGTTCGAGTTCATCTCGAACCTGCCCTTCGTGATCCCCGCGATCGCGCTGATCGACGGGCTGACGACGCTCTATACCGGCCCCTCCTGGCTCATCAGCACGCCGAACTACCTCGTCATTCCCGTATTTCTTCCTGGCACTTGCCCTACGCCTACCGCTCGCTCGATGTCGGCCTCGACACGCTCGACGTGCGACGCTGACGGAAGCCAGCCAGTCGCTCGGCGCGGGCTGGGGCCAGATCATCTTCCTGGTGCTGCTGCCCAATTTGCGGACCGCGCTGATCGGCGCGGTGCTGCTGACCCTCACCATCGTCATCGGCGAGTTCACCTTCGCGAGCGTGCTGCTGTTCCACACCTTCGCGGTCTTCATCAACGATACCGGGCAGAATGCGATCACCGAGGCCGCGGCGCTCTCGCTCTTCAGCTTCCTGCTCACCTGGGTGTTCATGCTGGGCGTCTTGTTAACCGGCCGCGAAGGCGCGGCCACCGTCGGAGGGGCGCATTGATGGACAGCACCGCTCACATGTCGCCATGTCAGGCGTGACCCTCACCGGCATCCGCAAGACCTACGGCGGCCGCACCGTGCTCAAACATATCAGCATGGAGCTGGCGCAGGGCGAGCTGCTCTGCCTGCTCGGCCCTTCGGGCTGCGGCAAGACGACCCTGCTGCGCATCCTGGCGGGGTTCGAGGTGCCGGACTCCGGGCAGGTTCTGCTCAATGGCCAGGATGTCACGCATCTGCCGCCGAACAAGCGGCGCATGGGCATGGTCTTCCAGGCCTACAGCCTGTTCCCGAACATGACGGCGCTGCAGAACGTCCGCTTCGGGCCGCGCGTGCGCGGCCATGGCGACGCGCAAAGCCCAGATGGCCGAGGCCGAGCGCCTGCTCGGCAATGGTCGGGCTCGCCGCGCATGTCACACAAATTTCCCCACCAGCTCTCGGGCGGCCAGCAGCAGCGCGTGGCGCTCGCCCGCGCGCTGGCGGTCAAGCCCGATATTCTGCTGCTGGACGAGCCGCTCTCGGCGCTCGATGCCAAGGTGCGCACGCCAGCTGCGCTCGGAAATCCGCCGCATCCAGCAGGAGACGGGCATCACCACGGTCTTCGTCACCCATGACCAGGAGGAGGCGCTCTCGATCTCCGACCGCGTCGCGGTGATGAGCGAGGGCCATGTCCTGCAGATGGCGCCGCCGGCCGAGATCTACCGGACGCCGGCCGATGGCTTCGTCGCCCGCTTCATCGGCGCCGGCGGCGTGCTTGCCGGCAGCGTGCCGAGGGGCGCGGGGTGCGGATGGGCGAGATCTTCCTGCCCGCCTATGCCGCGGGCGAGCTGGCCGACGGGCACGGAGGTCGAGCTGTTCCTGCGCCCCGAGCATGTGACCTTGACCGACGGAAGCGGCGCGTCACCCCGGCCGGCGCGATTGCCGGCACCGTGCAGGAATTGACCTTCTTCGGCTCGCTGACGCGCATCAAGCTCGGCCTCGGGCCAGGCGGCGAGGGCGAGATCTGGGCCGACCTGCCGAGCGACAGCGCCGGGCGCTTCGCCCTCGGCATGCCGGTCTGGGCCTCATGGAGCGCCGGAATCGCCGCGCGTTCTGGCGCCCGCTAACAGGGCCGCGCTAGCAGACGCCGCGCGAGGCCAGAAGGCGCGCGCGGTATCGCCTGCCCCCCGGCCGCTGCGGTCGCGCATCGAGGCGGAACCATGATCGGGTGATGGTCGGAGCTGCCGCGCTCCATGCACCTCCGCCTGCAGGCAGATGAGGCCGCGGATCAGGCAGCGGTCGAGCCGCAGAGGGCACGAGGTCGCTCATGCGATGCGTGGGCGCGCGCGGCCCGACATCCTGGAAGCCCGGCAGCATCGGCGGACCGACCAGATTGTAGTCGCCGAGGATCGCCGCGTGCAGCGGCAGATGCTGCGCCACATGGCGCAGCTGCCGGCGGTTCAGCAGCTGGCCCTGGGACAGATGGACATTGGCCGCGCTGAAGCCGCCGAGATCGACGATCTGGCAGATGCGGCGGACGACGGCGCCCGAGGGCAGGGGCACGATGCCGGGCGTGCGCTGTCAGCGGCTGACGGCGTCCAGACGGCGAGGCCATGGCGGCGTCCGGGCAGGGGCGTCTGCGCGTAATAGTCCGCCGACCAGCCGCGGCAGCGCATCGAAGGCGGCCGTCACCTCCTGCATCAGCAGCAGCATCGGGCTGCTGTACGCGCGATAAGCTGGGCGACGTCGACGAGGGCCGCGCCGTCGCGGTGCAGCAGGTTCCAGCTGATGAGTTTCATGCATCTACATTGCCAGCTGCGCGCGACCGCCGCGCGAAGCGCCTGTCCCGAATTCGAACCTTCGTCATCCTGCGGATTGGCGGAGAACGAAAGTTCGAATCTGAACGGTAAGCTCGCGCTCATTGATCCCGGTGTGGTTTATAGTTCCGAAGTCCGCGCAGTGGCGGCGTCCAAGTATGGCGGACTTAGCGCCACACTGGGGTAGAATTGAGGGCATCGGCCGCCCTCTGCCAGCAGTGCCGGGGCGTCATGTGTCTGCTTCACATGGCTCTCGCTTTGATTTCCGTATAAATGCTGCAGCGCGGGCCGGTGGGCCGCGCGGATTGAGACGGAGGAGAGACCGCCTTGAGCCGCTCGAACCATAATGGCCTGGCTATCGTGCCGCGTACCGAGCCCGACCATCCGACCGACCCGATTTGGCAGCGCCTGCGTCGTGAGGCGGAGGAGGCCTATGACAAGGCGCCGGCGCTGGCCACGCTGTTTCTCGAATTCGATCATCAACCAGCCCTCCTTCGAAGCGGCGGTCTGCCATCGCGTCTCCGTCCCGGCTCAAGAACGATGTCGTCGCCCTGCCGCTGATCGTGCAGGCCTTCCATCGCGCCCTCTCGGCCGATCCCGCCATCGGCTGCGCCTTCAAGGCCGATCTCGCGGCGGTCTTCGAGCCGCGACCCGGCCTGCGAGCGTTTCATCGAGCCTTTCCTCTATTTCAAGGGCTTCCATGCCATTCAGGCGCAGCGCGTGACGCATTGGCTGTGGAACAACGGCGAGCGCGACTTCGCCCTCTACCTGCAAAGCCGCTCTTCCGAGGTCTTCCAGACGGACATCCATCCGGCGGCGCGATTCGGCCAGGGCATCTTCCTCGACCACGCGACAGGCCTGGTCGTGGGCGAGACGGCGGTGGTCGAGGATGACGTCTCGCTTGCTGCAGAACGTGACGCTGGGCGGCACCGGCAAGGAGGCCGGGGACCGCCACCCGAAGGTGCGCCGCGGGTGTGATGATCGGCGCCGGCGCCAAGGTGCTGGGCAATATCGAGATCGGGCGAGAATGCCCGCATGGCGGCGGGTTCCGTCGTGCTGCGTGCGGTGCCCGCCAATGGGGTCGTGGCCGGGGTGCCGGCAAAGGCTGGTGCGCATCAATGCGGCAGGCCCGTCGCCGCGCGGCGATGGAGGAGGTGCTGGCGAGCCTCGCCTACGATTCCTTCGACTGGACGATCTGAGAGAAAGCCAGCGATGCGCTTTCGATAATTCGAGAAAAAGGCTTCCCAGTTTCGGAATTTGCCATGGCAGTGTAAGCTCACCTCATACGTTTCTGGAGAAGACCTTCATGAAGATCGCGAGTGACGTCACCGCCCTGGTCGGCAATACGCCGCTGGTTGCGATCCGCCGCCTGGCGCCGACGCGCCGGGCCGGATCGTCGCCAAGCTCGAATATTTCAACCCCGGCCATAGCGTGAAGGACCGCATCGGCGTCGCCATGATCGACGCCGCCGAAAAGGCCGGGCTGATCGGTCCGGACTCGATCATCGTGGAGCCGACCATCGGCAATACCGGCATTGCCCTCGCCATGGTCTGCGCCGCCCGCGGCTATCGCTGCATCCTCACCATGCCCGAGACCATGAGCAAGGAGCGCCGCATTCTGCTGCGCGCCTATGGCGCCGAGCTCGTGCTGACGCCCGGCCCCGAGGGCATGGGCGGCGCGATTGCGCGGGCCGAGCAGATCGCCGTCCAGCGGCCCCGAATATTTCATGCCGCAGCAGTTCAAGAACCCTGCCAATCCGGAAATCCACCGCCAGACGACGGCCGAGGAAATCTGGCGTGATACGGATGGCGAGGTCGATTTCCTGGTCGTCCGGCATCGGCACCGGCGGCACGATCACCGGCGCGGGCGAGATTTTGAAGGTGCGGAAGCCTTCCTTCCAGGCGATTGCGGTGGAGCCCGATGCGTCGCCCGTTCTTTCCGGCGGCAAAAAGGGCCCGCATCCGCTGCAGGGCATCGGTGCCGGCTTCGTGCCCGACGTGCTGAATACCAAGATCTACGACGAGGTCGTGCGGGTCACGAACCAGGATGCCTTCGAGATGGCGCGCCGCGCCGCGCGCGAGGAAGGGCTTGCTGGTCGGCATTTCCTCAGGCGCCGCGCTCTGGGCTGCCGTGCAGATCGCGAAGCGGCCGGAGAATGCGGGCAAGCTGATCGTCACGATCATCCCCTCTTACGGCGAGCGCTATCTCAGCACGCTCTCTACGCCGACCTCGCGGACTGATGCTGAGATCTTCCCGGGCTGACGGCCGGCCGGCCAGCCCGGGCCTTGGCCTGCGTGCTTCCCGCCCATCCGTTCTGAATCAGATATATATCTGATACCGTAAGGTTTTCAGAGGGTTGGACTCGGTCAGAAGAAGGGATAAGAGGGTGGCAGCAGTGGATATCAGTGAACATGAGCAAGTTTGATTTCACAACAGTTCCGTCAATTATCGTAGAATGGTCGGGTGCGCGACGCCTGGGCGAAATCCTGGGCGCGCGCTTCCCCGCGCGGCGCGCCATGGTGGTGACGGATACCGGCGTCCGCCGCGCCGGTCTGCTTGATCCGGTACTGGCCGGCCTGCAAAGCGCTGGCTTTGAAATCACCGTTTTCGATCAGGTGGTCGCGGACCCGCCCGAAGCGGTTCTCATGTCCTGTGTCGCGCAGGCGCGCGAGGCCGGCGCCGATATCGTGGTCGGATTGGGTGGTGGTTCCTCGCTCGACGTCGCGAAGCTCTGCGCGATTCTGGCTGTCTCCGGCCAGCCGCTGGCCGAGATGTATGGCATCGGCAAGGTGACCGGTGGCCGCCTGCCGCTCGTGCTGGTGCCGACCACGGCGGGGACGGGTTCCGAGGTCACCAATATCTCGATCATCACGACCGGCGAGACGACGAAGATGGGCGTCGTCTCGCCGCAGCTTTATGCCGACATCGCGCTGCTTGATGGCGAGCTGACGGTCGGCCTGCCTGTTCTGCATACGGCCGCCACCGGCATCGACGCCATGGTTCATGCGATCGAGGCCTATACCAGCAAGTTCAAGAAGAACCCCCTGTCGGATGCGCTGGCGCGCGAAGCACTCCGGCTGCTCGGCAGCAATCTTGTCGCCGTCTGCAGCGATGGCAGCAACAAGGACGCCCGCCAGGCGATGCTGCTCGGCGCCACGCTCGCGGGACAGGCCTTTTCGAACGCGCCGGTCGCGGCCGTGCATGCGCTCGCTTATCCGCTAGGCGGCCACTACCATGTCCCGCATGGCCTCTCTAACGCGCTGATGCTGGGGCCTGTGCTGCGTTTCAACATGATCGCCGCCGCGCCGCTCTATGCCGAACTCTCCGACATTCTGCTGGGGGCCAGGCCGGACCGTTCGGTCTCCGAGCGCTCGCAGGATTTCGTCACTGAAATGGAGCGGCTGATGGACGCCTCCGGCGCCCCGCGACGCCTGCGTGACGTGGGCGTGACCGAGGATTCGCTCCCCCTTCTGGCCCATGATGCGATGAAGCAGACACGTCTGCTCGTGAACAATCCGGTGGACGTGACCGAGGCGGACGCGCTGGCCCTGTACCGCGAGGCGTTCTAGTTCCGCCTCCCGCATCCGAGATCAGACTAAACGAGGAAACGACAGATGACTGATATCCGGCTCTACATGTTTCAGTCCGGTGTTTTGAAGTGCAAAGTTCACAACATCAAGATGAACGAGGGAAACGGCGCCGACTACGAGATTCCGGTTCCCTGGTTCCTCATCACTCATCCCAAGGGACATATCGTCATCGACGGCGGCAATGCAGTTGAATGCGCAACTGACCCGGTCGGCTGGTGGGGAGAGGGCATCACCAAGGTCTATTGGCCGGTGATGCAGAAGAGCGATGGCTGCGTGGAGAAGCTTGCCTCCCTCGGCATCAAGCCGGAGGACGTGCGCTACGTTGTGCAATCCCACCTGCATCTCGACCATAGCGGCGCGATCGGCCGTTTCCCGAACGCCACCCATCTCGTCCAGCGGACCGAGTATGAATATGCCTTCACGCCGGACTGGTTCGCCGCCGGCGGCTATATCCGCAAGGACTTCGACCGGCCGGGCCTCGCCTGGGAATTTCTGAACGGCACCGAGGACGACTATTACGACGTCTATGGCGACGGCGTGCTCAAGACCGTCTTCACACCGGGGCATGCGCCGGGCCACCAGTCCTTCCTGGTCTCCCTGCCGAAGTCCGGCAAGCTGCTGCTGACGATCGATGCCGCCTATACGCTCGACCACTGGAACGAGAAGTCGCTGCCCGGCTTCCTTGCCTCCACGGTCGATACCGTGCGCTCCGTGCGCAAGCTGCGTGCGCTCGCCGAGCGCGAGGGCGCGCGTGTCGTCACCGGCCATGACCCCGATGCCTGGCCGAGCTTCACCCAGGCCCCCGGCTACTACGACTAAGCAGCAATGGCCGCAGGCGACTGTCCTGCGGCCACCGCCCGGCTGCTCTCTGTGACGGCCGCGTCGCCTATGGCGGCGCTCAAGGCATCGTGATCGGTTGCCAGCCGGGCCGGCTCCCCCGCTATCCCGCGACCTCGGTGCGATGATCGAGCATGGTGCGGATGGCTTCGATGAGCCGGCTCGGCTTGTATGGCTTGACCAGGGTCAGCACCTGCCCGCCCGAAGGGTGCTCGCGTGCCAAAGCATCAGGCCTGCCGGTGGTATAGATGATGGGAACGTCAGGGAAGCGCATGCGCACCGCCTGCGCGAGCGAAATACCGTCCGTCCGTCCGGGCATATGAATATCCGTCACCAGGACATCGAAGCCGCGTTCGCTTTCATCCAGGACAAGCAACGCATCATCACCGGTTTCGTAAGGGCGGACATCGAAACCAGCCTCGGTGAGTTCCTCCGCCATAAGGCTCCGGATCAGCCACTCGTCTTCGACTAACAGGACACACATTGTTTGCCGGCCGTTAGAACTACGCATGAAAAACTGAGACGATGGCCGGTTTGGTTTCACGGCTTGGCCTTACTGACTGTTCGGTCGCGTCAATGCAAGCGTCTTGCCTCGTGCGGAAGGGCAAATTTCCGCGAGCACGCAGCCGCTCCGGATGGCCGGGTACTCACAACAACTCTTTAACAACTCTTTAATGTCTGTGTTTGCAGCGGTCGTGTTCGCCGGGTGCCGGATCCATCTCTTCCGAGGGCGAAGACATTGATACAAACGGTGAGTAGGACATGTTTCTGCCGAGGAAAGGGCCTGTTGTGCCGGTCGCTTCAGGCACTTTTGCGGCTGCTGCGCATCCCTGTTCGCGCGATCGGGTGACACCCCTGGTGACGTGAGCCTCGCCTTCTGCGACGAGGCAAAATCCTTCTCGATATGTGGCCACGGCCTGGAGCACCTCATGAAGCCGGGAGGGTCATGAAGCGCCCCGGCTGCATCGGCAGGTTGCGCTATCCCTTCCTGGTATCATGCCCCAGACGACAGTGTGACGATGACCTCTGTTCTTTCGGAAAATAGGCGCATCGCGCTTTGGAGTGACCGAACAATCTGTAAGAGTTGAAAATGCAGGCGCATCGCTTGTTCGAGACCGCGCCGTCGCTTGCGACCCTGGCCGCCAATCCGGTTGATGAGACAGCATGCCTGTGCACAAGCGCGAACACCGGCGCGAAGTTTGATGACATCAGAAACAAGGAGGGGCGGGTTGCCCGGCCCCGCCTTGCCATTCTGTCAGGGCGCGCGGCGCACCATGGCACCGAGGCTCCCGTCAGCCGGGTAAAGCGGTATCAGGAAGCTCTGCAAAAGGTGATAGATATCGGGTTTGCCGGTAAAGAAGCGCGGGTGGGGCATGAGCTGATCATCCAGCTCCGGATGCCATCCGCCGTGGACGGCATCGGCCAGGTGCTGGGCCATCCAGCTCAATACTGTCCGGTACCAGGTCTCATAGAACGGGTCAGGCGTCATTTTGCCGAGGAAGGAAGCGGCAGCCACGGCCTCGCAGCATGGCCACCAGAGGCGATCCCGGATCAGCGGCGCATGGCTATAGTCGAGCGTGTAATAGAACCCGCCTGCCGCCTTGTCCCAGCCATCGGTCACGGCCTGCCGGAAAAGGGCCGCCGCCGCCTCGGGCATCCAGCTTTTCCGGCTGCCACCGAGCACATGGAGCTGCGCGATGAGGCGGGACCATTCCAGCCCATGGCCAGGCGTGACACCTTGGGGACGGAACATGTCCGAGCCGCGATAATGGACGTCGGGCCGCCATTCGCTGTCGAAATGCTCGACGACGTGCCAGCCATGGGCGCGGGCAAGCCGGTTGATAATGAGGTCGGCGATGCTTTCGGCCTTTACCAGGAAGTCGTGCTCGCCACTGGCCTCATAGGCCGCCATGAGCGCCTCGGTCAGGTGCATATTGGCGTTCTGGCCGCGATATTGGCTGATCGGGCTCCAGTCGGCCGCGAATTCTTCGGCCACCGCCCCGTGCCGGCTTTCCCAGAATCGGTCGTGCAGAACGCGCGTGACATCCGCGAAGAGCGGTTCGGCTTCCGCAAAGCCCGCCAGTCTGGCGGAGCTGGCCGCGAGCAGCACGAAGGCATGGCCATAGGCCTGCTTGCTCTCATCCGCGCCGGCGCCCGCCTGCCAGCGGTAGCCGCCGTTCACGGTGTCGCGGTGCAGGTCCTGGAGCGCCGCCAGACCATGGCGCACAAGCGCATCGGCCCCCGGCCAACCCATCATATGGGCGATGGCAAAACAATGCGTGACGCGGGTTGTTGTCACCAGTTCGCGGATAGGGGTTTCGCGCCGCGGCTGGCCGGCGATATCGAGGTCGAAGAAGCCGCCTGCCGGGTCGATCGAGGCGAACTGGAATTGCCGGAGGAGCGCGTCAGCCTGGGTTTCCAGCCAGCGCCGATGCGGCGGGCGCGCTATCCAGCGGGAACCGCCGTCCGGTTTGTCTGCGGGGTCTGTGCCTTGTAACGGCGACATTTTTCGCCTCCTGGATCGTTATGCGTGTTCCAGTCGCAGAGTGAGCGGCGGCATGCAAGCGGAGCCGATCTTGTGGGCTTGTGCGGCGCGCGCGCCTATAGATTGTTGTCATCTCCTAGGGGTGATCGCCATGCAGCGTTTCTTCCGGATCCTGGCGAGTCGTATTCAGCTCATCCTGGCCGTCCTTGCGGGGCTGTTCGCCGCCTTCCTGATGCCGAAGGGCCTCGTCGAGACGAACGCGGGAGGGCAGGCGCATTTCGTGCTGAGCTGGGATATCGGCGCGCTCGTTCTCATCATTCTGTGGAGTGTCACCATGCTGCGCACGCGGCCGGTGCAGATGCCGGCGCATGCCAAGGCTCAGCAAGACGGGGAATGGACGGTCTTCGGCATCTCGCTTGCCGCCATCGTCGCAAGCGTGTTCGTCGTGGTGATCGAATTCAAGAACATCGGCAGCCTGAAGGGAGAGCCGAAGCTTTTTCACCTGCTTCTGGTGATCGTGACGCTGCTGCTGTCCTGGCTGACGACGCAGCTGATTTTCGCCCTCCGTTATGCGCACGAATATTATTCCTATTCGGACGGTAGCGAGGCGATGGATGGCGGCCTGGATTTCCCGCGCGAACCCGAGCCGGATTATTTCGATTTCCTGTATTTCTCCATGGTGCTGGGGATGACCTTCCAGGTCTCCGACGTCAACATCACGGCCCGTAAACTCCGCCGCCTCGCGACCTTGCACGGCTTTGTCGGCTTCACCTTCAACACTGTCATTCTGGCGCTGACAGTCAATATCGCGGCCGGCCTGCTGTGACCTTGCCTGGCCGGCTCGCCCAGGGACGAGCCTTGTGTTCCAGTCCCATGACCTGCGCCTTCTTGCTTATTGTGCGCCAGATCGGATGTGGCATAAAGACCACAGAGTTCCGTTGCGGCTCGTCCCGTCGCAGCGCCTGCCTGTGCTTCCGAGACCGCCGTCCGTCGCGACAGAGGAGGAGTAGGGGATGCGGGGCTATCTGCTGGCGGCGGGCGCGGCCGCTGCCGTTTTCCTCGCGGCGGGTTGGCCGGTCCGCCCGGCTTTCGCCCAGCCGAGCCCGCCGACCAATATGAGCCCCGGACAGACCATCGTTCGTCTTAATGGCCGCGTAAACTGGTACGCGGGGGTTGAGGCTTCTTCATTGGATAGTATAGACGGCGAGAAGACAAGCACGACGAGTTTCCTCGGCTATCTTCGCCTCTATCCCAATTTCAACGGGGTTGCAGCCAACGGGCTGCATTATGGGGCAGCCGCCGAACTCCGGTACCAACTTCGGCGATACCGCAAGCCTCGAGTCGCTCTACGTCTTCCAGGCCTACGGCTATCTCGGGCTGCCGCAGTATGGCCAGATCAGCTTCGGCCAGCAGAACGGCCCTTCCGTGATCTTTGAAACCGGCTTCTTCGAAGGTTTCAACGACGGTGGCTGGAACGGCGACATCGAGGCCATGGTCCCGACCGCCGCCAACCCCGTCTACCCCTACCCCGACAGCGGCAGCGCCTATGACCAGGCCTCGGACAAGATCGTTTACTTGTCGCCGACCTGGGCTGGCTTCCAGTTCGCCCTTGCCTTCACCCCGAACCAGACAGCCGAGAATTTCAGCCCCGCCGTGACCTCGTCCGCGACCCCGCTCCTGGGTGGTATGCCGCGCAACCTGCTGGATCTCGGTGCCCAGTATACCCAGACCTTCGGGCCGGTCGGAGTGCAGATCGGGCTGGACTACACGACCGCCGGTCAGGTCGCGAATACCGGCAGTACCGCGGAGAACGCGGTCTCCGGGTACCACGACATGAATATTTTCCAGGGGGGCGTGACGCTGACCTATGGCGGGCTGACCATCGGCGGCAATTCGGTGATCGGTGCCTTCAACATGGCTGACGGCTTCACCTTCGAACTGGAACCCAATGGCGGCACGAATGCCGTGGGGTACCTGCTGGGCGCCCAGTATTCGCTGGGGCCGATCGTGCTTGGCGCGAACTTCTTTCGCTTCACGCAGACCGGCGACCTGCCGGTCGGCATCGACGCCGGGAGCGATGCCATCATCACGCCCGCGGGGCTGAGCACCGGCCAGCAGCAGAATAACGGTGTCGCGGCGGGCCTGACCTATACGCTGGTCCCGGGCGTCAATCTCTTCGTCGACTATCTCTACGGCATGCGCCAGCAGGGCGGTTATGACTTTGCGACCGGAAACGCGGGAACGGACCACAATAACGTCCAGTCCCAGCTGTTCGGCCTCGGCACCCAGATTCAGTGGTGACAGGTCGGCCAATTCTCTGAAGCGGACCCCGTGAGGCCTTGCCAATTCTGCGAGGGGTCTTGCATCTCTCGCTGAGACCGATCAATGCAGAGTTGAAGACAAGCACAGTCATCGGGACTCTGCAGAGACGCCGCCACCAATGGGCCTTGACCCGGTCACCATTCTCTTCACGCAAATCCTGATCATTGGCCTGGTAAGCCTGAGCTATTTTATCAGCTGGCTGGGGGCGCGGGACGAAGACGCGCTGCTCTGGATGTCCGGGGCGGCGCTCGGTGGAGCGCTCGGCCTCATCACGCGCTTTTGCCTGCCGCTGCCCGTCGCGCTTCTCGTCTCCAATGGCTTGATCGATGTGGGGGCCTGTAGCCTCTGGTTTGCCTGTCGCAGACTGCGGCGCGCGTCCACGTGGCCCATAGTCCTTCCGCTCCCGCTGCTGTTTTGGTTCCTTGTGCTTCTGATCCCTGCGGTTGCCGGCGATATCGGCCGGCGGATCGTCACGGCCAATGCGATCCTGGGCGGCTTCTTCCTGCTTGCGCTGCGTGAGGTTTGGAAGCTTGAGCTGAAAAAGGCGATCCTGCGCCATTTCATTCTGGCCCTGATCGGCTTTCAGGCCCTGACCTATCTGGTCTGGACCCTCATCAATCTTCTGGTGCCGCCGCCCCCGGAAGGCGGTCTCCTGACCTTGCCCGGCATCGCCGTCAACGATCTCATTTCGCTCTTCACCACGCTGCTGATGGCGCTTGGGCTAATCGGCCTCGTTCGCGAAAGGGCGCTGCGCAGCTATCGTGACGCCGCGATGCTGGATGCCGTGACAGGGATCGCGAATCGGCGGGCCTTCGGCGAGCATCTTGTCGCAATGCTGGCGGCCGCGGAGCGGCGGGGCACTGCACTCGCCGTCGTCATGATCGATGCGGATCATTTCAAATCTTACAACGACCGTTACGGCCACGTGCAGGGCGACGATTGCCTACGGCGTCTCGCCCAGTGTTTGCAGGCCGAGGCCAGGGCGAGCGGCGGTAGCGCCTTTCGTTACGGCGGGGAGGAGTTTGCCGCAGTTTTATCCGGCCTTGACCGCGCCGGCGTCATGGCTTTTGCCGAGAGGGTGCGCCTCGCTGTGCGTGCGCTTCGGATTCTGCATGAAGCGGAAGCGGGCGGCATCCTGACGATCAGCATGGGTGCAGCCGTGACGGAGAAGGGAGGAGGCGGCACCGGGCCGGAATCGACCCTCGACCTGGTACACACGGCCGATCAGGCGCTCTATCAGGCGAAGGAAAGCGGGCGGGACCGGATATTCATCGTCGCTGGCGGCCAGGTCCTTATGTTTCAGCCGAGTGGCGCATGGGCCATCGCCCCCGCATAAGCTAGGATAGCACGATTTTGTGACAAGGCCGAAGCATTGCATTTCGCAATGCTTCTATGGTCGTTGTGCGGCCTGAGCCGCCTATTTTCGGCCTCAACGATTGCTTAAGCTAGTATCAGCGGCGTCTCGAGCTGACGTCGTGGCGGGATTTTGGAGAGAGCCTATGAAATTTATTGCTAATAATCTTCGTTCTGTTCTCGTTTTGTTGGGAATCGCTGGCGCGGCGGCCGGAACGATTGGGGAAGCGCAGGCAGCTTACTATTACCACCACCATTATTACCACCACCGCGTGTATGTGCGTAATCACGCCCATCCGCACGGCTACTACCGCTACTACTGATCGCCCGCGGCAGCTGCGGCCGATATGGGAGAGGGCGCCGCAAGGCGCCCTCTCTTTTTGTTGGAAGCGCGGCACGGCGCCCTTGCGCGCGGAGGCTGCTATTCCAACCTCCGGCTTTGCCGCGGCTGCACGCTTCTGCACAATGCCGTCGATTCAGGGAGTATCCGGCATGCAAGACATGACCTGGGCGGACGGCGCCATGCGTGCGGAACTGGCGGCGCTGAAGAAGGCCGCGCCCTTCACCTATGGCCTCACCAATTATGTGGCGGCGAATTTCAACGCCAATGTGCTGCTGGCGGTGGGGGCGGCGCCCGCGATCGGGGCCGCCATCGGCTGGCCGAAGGCTTTCGGGGCTGGCGCCTCCGCCATGTGGATCAATACGGCGGCGTTGATGAGCAGCGGGCCGGACAGCCTGATGGCTGCCGCCGCGGCGGCCCATGGCGCAGGCAGGCCTTGGGTGCTCGATCCCGTCGCGATCGGTGCCGGCGCGCCCGAGTACGACGCCGCGGTGCGCGCCCTGCTGCCCTACAGGCCGACTGTCATCCGTGGCAATGCGAGCGAAATCATCGCCCTCGCCGGGGCTGGGGCCGGCGGCACGGGGGTGGAGACGACAGCCTCGGCGGAAGAGGCACTTGCGGTACTCAAAAACCTCGCGCGTGACAGCGGCGCGGTCGTCGCCGTCAGCGGGCCGGCCGATTACATTACGGATGGCGAGACTGTTCTGCGCGTTCCGGGCGGCGATGTCCGGCTCACCAAGGTCACCGCGGCCGGTTGCAGCCTGGGCGCGCTGATTGCCGCCATGCTACCCGGGGCCTCCAACCCGTTATTCGGCACGGCCGCTGCCCATGCGGTCTTTGCCGTAGCAGCCGAGCGCGCCGGTGCGCGTGCCAAGGGCCTCGGCAGCTTCGCGCTTGCCTTCATGGACGAGCTCTCGTTGCTCGACCCGATGGAGGCCTGAGCGCCACGCAGGGGCGGGGAGAGCATAACGCGCGGCCTCGCCCGTGCTGCCTCGGCAAATCAAGGGATTGTCCGCTGAGCGGCGGGGGCGGGGAGGCACCCAAGAAAACGGGTGTTGAACCGCAGGCCGCACCCTCCTACCTCTTGGTCAAGTCCGGCCAAAAGGGAGGTTCAGGATGAAAATCAACAACAGCACTGACATTGCCCGCGCGATCATCAAACGCTACGGGCTGCAGGCCCAGGCGATGGCCGATGAGCAGGCAGAGATCATGTCGCGGCAGGACCCCGGCAGCCGCCATGTGTGGGACGGTGTCTCATCCGCTGTCACGGAACTCCGGCGCACGAGCCAGGTTCAGAATCGCGTCTCCTCGAAGGGCGCGTGACCAGACCGCCCCGGCTTGGCCCGCTGCGGCCAGCCGGGAGCGGGCATGGGGCATGATTGCCTGATTAAACCGACCTACCTAAGATAAACTCATCGGTTGAGAGGAATGCGCCGATGAGCGCCCTTGTGCCTCCCTTCACGCGCGATACCGCCATCGCGAAAGTCCGCGTGGCTGAAGACGGCTGGAACAGCCGGGACCCGCAACGCGTCTCTCTGGCCTATACGGAGGACAGCCAATGGCGGAACCGCGCAGAGTTTCCGGTCGGCCGCGCCGAAATCGTGGCGTTTCTCACCCGGAAATGGGCCCGTGAGCTGGACTACCGGCTGATCAAGGAATTGTGGGCCTTCGAGAGCAACCGCATCGCAGTGCGCTTCGCCTATGAATGGCACGACGACAGCGGCCAGTGGTATCGCTCCTACGGCAACGAAAACTGGGAATTCGATGATGCCGGCCTGATGAAGCGCCGTTTTGCGTCGATCAACGACCTGCCGATCAAAGACACGGATCGCAAGTTTCACTGGCCACTTGGCCGGCGCCCGGATGACCATCCCGGCCTCTCTGCGCTTGACCTCTAGGTCCGCCGTCGCGTCCGGTGACATGCACCGTCTTTGAGAGGAGCGGTGTCATTCCCCTCGTCACCGAGGTCTTCCGGGCGCTTGGCTATGAGGGGATCCTCGGCGCGCAATCGCTCTCATGTGGGATTGCGTCGACGCTGGCCTTTGACCAAGCCTTTTCGATCCCATTGCACGTGACGCTGTAGCGATTGTGCTGACGCTATGACGGACAATATATCCTCCGCAGCCGCGCATCTATCTGAGGAGAGAGTGTCGATGAACCAGCGCTTCCTGTTGGCTCTGGCCGGTTCCGGTCTTGGCGTCCTTCTGACATCTGGAATGGCCTTTGCCGCTCCTGCGACCGGGAACGCACCGGCATTACAATTCACTGGAAAGGGGGTGCAGATATATGCCTGTCAGGAAACCTCCGCAGGCTATGGCTGGACCCTCAAGGGCCCCCGCGCGAAACTTTATGATGCGTCCGGGCAGGTCGTCGGCAAGCACTTTTTTGGTCCGGAGTGGCAGGCCAATGACGGAAGTGAAATCAAGGGAAAGCTTCTTGCCGCGAGCAAGGCGCCCGGTGGTCCCGTGGATGCCCCTTGGTTGGTGCTGCGCGCTCAGGTGCTGCAGGGCCATGGACTTTTTGCCCAGGTCAAATTCGTGACCAGGACAAATACCGCGGGTGGGGGCGCCCCGACGGCGACATGCGGGTCTGGGCAGACCGGCCAGACCGCGGCGGTTCCCTACACAGCGACCTATACATTTTTCTCAAGCCCGTCCGCCTCGTCCTGACCTTCGCTTCCCGACCACAGAGGAACGGTCTCCGGTCGCCGCACGTTGATGTAGCATCGTGCGGCTTCGGGGTGATGCCTGATAATGGTCGCCCGGCCGCGCATTTCGGCCATCAGGCAGAAGCCGCGCGCCCACTGCCGCCAGCCATGCGGCCGCTATCCGGGTGAGGGCTTGCGGGCAGGGGCCGGTATGGTGCCGGCTAATGAAACGCTGCACTGGAAGCTATTGGTTCCACTGGATGCTCCGGAGGCGGACGCGGCCCCCAGACTTGAAGTCCGGGCATGCAACCCCTGATACCGAACACGGCTCATTGCCCGATCACGGCGACAAGACGGCTTCGAACTCCCGACTTGTAAGTCACTCTTTTCAGCGAGCGCTAGGACTTCCCGGAATTTCCCTCCGATATATTGGCCAATATATTCAATTGAGCGCCCGTAAGCGCATTTACCTTCACGATGTCTTTGCAATATTGATCATGATATTCATCAACTAAAGTCTGCGCCACGATCCCGTGTGATGCCTCGAAAGCTGAAGAATTTATGACCATAGTAGCTGGACACGACAGGACTGGCTACGCCGATTGCATGCGCAACTGTTTGCATGTGCCAGGTCAGCCCCAACCAGGGGAAAATCAGCCTTTCGAGACAGAGACTCACCAACAGAACCTGCACGAGCGCAACGGCGTTGACCAGAGCGAAACGCATATACTCACCCGCAACGGAACGGGACGTCGGTCGAAAGACGAGAGTGCGCGCCAGTAAAAAAGCCGTTGTCATGCCTACTAAATATGCAAACACGATAGAAATACTATACGGCATAATCCAGCCAAAGGGGACCCGTACCGCGACATTGACGCCTGCCGCTATGCTTCCCGTCACAACGAAACGGACAAATTCTGATGATGGACGAGAAGATCGACCCTGGTTCATATCGCGATAGCGTCCGCCATCATGCGGCCAAATCGAATACTCTCGGAAATTCCCCGATCCTCCGGATAATAGTAACAGGTATCGGCAACCTGCAGACCTGCTATCGGTGTTTGGATGTTCGGAAGCGTCTCCAGGAAGCGTGGGCCACAAACGGGTTGCGCATGTTTCAGCCGGCCAACGGAACTATTGAGCAAGTCGCTCTCCCTGATGGCGGGACGCTGTCCCACGGCGTGGTGTAGCTAGCGCTGAGTGTCACCGTGAATTTCGGTGCAGGCCTGGCGGATCAGGTTGCCGCAGCGGGCAAGCTGATGGGATCATCGCCTATTGGCGCGATCGTTTCGTCGCGAGCTATGCCGGACGAGCGTTGCCTTGAGAGACCTTCCTGGCCTTCGCTATGGCGAGTGAAGCCGAGGAGCGTCTGGTCAGCCTACGCGGGCAATCGGAGTGCCATTTCTTGACGACGGCCGGGGATCGAGGACGAAGTTGGCGTGCGCGTCGGCGGCCTGAACTGCCCGTTGCACTTACCAAGCGTAATCCCGTGCCGTTCTGCAGCGTCCCGAGCCGTATAGGCAGTAAATTGGCTGTAAACCCACCGCCCGACCTATGGAAAACGCTAGATTCTTGTGGAAAGTCAATGGCGTCCCGTAGGGGATTCGAACCCCTGTTACCGCCGTGAGAGGGCGGTGTCCTAGGCCTCTAGACGAACGGGACAGGCCTTGCGCACCGATGATAAAAGCCTTGCGGCATCTTCATCGGGCGTAGCGCTGGGTAGCCGAGGGGGAGAATGGAATCAACCCCCGTCACGCGCATTTTTGGTCCGCCCCATGACAAGCCTCTCCCGCGCCCGGCGCAGGGGCGTCCCGCCAGGGGCGTCTGGCGCGGGCTTCCGGCGCGGGCTTCTGGCGCGGGACGTCCGGCAGCCGGCGTTCAGGCCCAGGCCGCATCCTGCACCATGAAGCTCGCACTCACCGAGCCGTTCCACTCCTCCGCCCGCAGATAGCCCGCAAGGTGCAGCGGCCGCCGGCCGGGGTCGAGCAGCGCCTCCGCCAGCGGGCCGTCTTGGCCCGGAACAGCAGGGCCTTCAGCCGCCCGCCGCCTTCGCCCTCGATGATGGCGCGCACAGTCGCGCCGTCCTTGCCGATGCGCTCGGCCGGCTCACCCGGGCATGGCTCACCACCAGCAGCGGCTCGTCATTGCCCTGGCCGAAGGGCGCCAGCCGGGGCAGA
The DNA here is from genome assembly GCA_963834475.1 of uncultured Alphaproteobacteria bacterium. GTDB lineage: Bacteria > Pseudomonadota > Alphaproteobacteria > Acetobacterales > Acetobacteraceae > Acidisoma. The sequence goes on from CAWIBZ010000008.1 coordinate 567,389, forward strand.
TGCTCCGCCACCTGCACCGTCGCACCCCGCACCGTCAGCACGCCCTCGACCGCGAGCGCCGCCGCCGCCGGCATCGCCGCCGCCGCCGCCAGGCGGTCGTTGAGGAAGGCGTGCAGCGCCGGCACGCCCTCCACCGGCAAGCGCGAAGCCCGCCGCCATGGCATGGCCGCCGCCACGCTCCAGCAGCCCGCTCTGCCGGGCCGCCAGCACCGCCGCGCCGAGGTCGAGCCCCGGCGACCGAACGGCCCGGAGCCGGTCGCGCGGCCCTCGGCGAACGCCATGCACGCAGGCCGGCCGGTTGAACTTCTCCTTCAGCCGGCCGGCGACGATGCCCACCACCCCGGCATGCCAGCCTTCGCCGCCGACCAGCAGCACGGCATGCCCGGCGGCGACCTGCGCCTCGGCCAGCCGCATCGCCTCATCCATCACGCCGAGCTCGATCTGCTGGCGCTGGCGGTTGACGCTGTCGAGCAGCTCGGCGATCTCCCGCGCCTCCTCTGCGTCCTCGGTCAGCAGCAGCCGCAGGCCGAGCCCCGCATCCGCCACCCGGCCGCCGGCATTGATGCGCGGGCCGAGCGCGAAGCCGCAGGTCATGGTCGAGGGCAGGCCTTTCGCGGCACTGCGCCCGCGACCTCCAGCAACGCCGCGATCCCCGGCCGCGCGCCGCGCGCCATGACGCGCAGCCCCTGGCCGACGAAGGCGCGGTTGAGGCCGGTCAGCGGCATCACGTCGCAGACGGTCGCCAGCGCCACGAGGTCGAGCAGCGCGATGCAGGTCCGGCTCCGGCCGGCCCGGTCCGAAGAAGCCGTCCCGCCGCAGATGGCGCACCAGGGCGACGGCCGTAAGGAAGGCGATGCCGGTGGCGCAGAGCATGCCCTGGCCCGAGGCGCAGTCCAGCCGGTTCGGGTTGACGGTCGCGAGGATCGCGGGCGGCGGCCCCTCGGCCTTGTGGTGGTCGAGCACGATGGCGTCGGCGCGGCCCGGCGAGGCAGGCAAGAGGCTCATGCGCCGCGGTGCCGCAATCGACGCAGACGATCAAGCTGGCGCCCTTGTCCACGAGGCCGCGGAGCGCCGTCTCGTTCGGGCCGTAGCCCTCGGTCGTGCGGTCGGGGATATGGGTATGGACGACGCAGCCGAGGCCGCGCAGCAGCTGCGTCACCAGCGCCGCCGAGCAGGCGCCGTCCACGTCGTAATCGCCGAAGACGCCGACGGTCTCGCTCGTCGCTGCACGGCGCGCGCCATGCGCTCCGCCGCGACATCCATGTCGGTCAGGGTCGAGGGGTCGGGCAGCAGGGCGCGCAACGTCGGCGTCAGGTAATGCACCGCCTGTTCGATGCCGATGCCGCGCATGGCGAGCAGCCGGCCGACGATCTCCGGCAGGTCGAGCCTCTGCGCGATGCCGAGGCCGAGATGGGCCGCGGTCTCCGCCGCGCCCGGGCGCCACAGCCAGCGCCTGCCGGTGACGCTGCGCTCCACCCCGAGCACGGCTCCGCGGCTTCGGCGGCGGCAGCCCCGCGGGGCCGGGTGCGCTCAGCGGACGGCGCGGCCGAGGCGAGGGCGCTCGCGTCATCACGCCCGAGACCAATGCTTGATGGTGAAGTCGTGATGCGCCTCGACGAAGCGCACGGTGCCGGACTTGCTGCGCATGACGACCGAATGCGTCACCGCGCCATTCCCCGTCGCGCAGGACGCCGCGCAGCATGCGGTCCGGTGGTCACGCCGGTCGCCGCGAACATCACGTCTCCGCCCGCGATTTCGTGGATGCCGTATTTGCGGTTGCGGGTCGGTGATGCCCATGCCGCGCGCGCGCTCGATCTGGCCGTCATCGTCGAACAGCAGCCGGCATTGCATCTGGCCGTTCGACGCAGCGGAGGGCGGCCGCCGCGATCACGCCCTCGGGCGCGCCGCCGGAGCCGAGATACATGTCGACCCCGCTTTCCGGCGCGGCTGGTGGCGATGCAGCCGGCCACGTCCCCGGCCGAGATCAGCATGATGCGCGCGCCGGCCTCGCGGCAATGCGGCGATGAGTCTCGTCATGCCGCGGGCGATCGAGCAGGCAGACGACGAGATCCGAGACATCGACCTTCTTGGCGCGGGCGAGGTTGCGGAGATTCTCGCCGGCCGGCGCGTCGAGATCGACGACGCCCTGCGGCAGGCCGGGCCCGACGGCGATCTTCTGCATGTAGATATCGGGGGCGTGCAGGAAGCGGCCCTTATCGGCGAGCGCGATGACGGCCATGCCGTTGGCCGCGCCCTTGGCGACGATCTCGGTGCCTTCGAGCGGGTCGACGGCGATATCCATCTCAGGGCCGCCCTGGCCGACCTTCTCGCCGATATAGAGCATGGGGGCCTCGTCCATCTCGCCTTCGCCGATGACGACGGTGCCGGAGATCGAGACGCTGTCGAAGGCATGGCGCATGGCTTCCACGGCGGCGCCGTCGGCGGCGTTCTTGTTGCCGCGGCCGATCCATTGGGCGGCGGCGATGGCGGCGGCCTCGGTCACGCGGACGAGTTCGAGGGCGAGGTTGCGGTCGGAATGTTGCCGGGGAAGCTGGACCATGCGTGTCTCCTTGGTTCTGTCCGGCGCGCGGCCGGCAGCCTAGCCCAGGCGGCCGCGATTCGGAAAACCGAGGGCGGCGGCGGCCCTTTCAGGCCGCGCCGATACGGATCAGGGCCGGGGCTCCGAGACCGCCGGCAGCGCCGCGATCCGCGCCAGCGCCGTCATCATGGCGGCTTCGTTCGTCTCATGCGTCACCAGAACGATCGGCACCGCCTCGCCCGGCGCGCGGCCGTGCTGCAGCATCGACTGCAAGGACACGCCGTCATCCCGCAGCACGGCGGTCACATCCGCGATCACGCCCGGCCGGTCGAGCACCATCAGCCGCAGGTAATAGGCGCCCTGATGCGCCGACATCGGCAGGGCGGGCAGCGTCTCCAGCGCGTGGCCCTCGGCGCCCCAGATCGGCGTCAGCCGGCCGCGCGCGATGTCGATGAGGTCGGCCACCACCGCCGAGGCCGTCGGCCCCGCGCCTGCGCCGCGCCCCATCAGCATGACCCGACCGGAGAAATCGCCCTCGGCGACGACGGCGTTGAACACGCCGTCTACCTGCGCGATCGGCTCGCGCCTCCGGCACCAGGGCCGGGATGGACGCGCATCTGGAAACGCCGCCACCTGACGCTGCGCGATGCCGAGCAGCTTGATGCGGAAGCCGAGTTCCTGGCGAAAGCGATATCGAGCGCGGTGATCCGCCGGATGCCCTCGACATGCAGCGCCTCGAAATCCACCGGCCGGCCGAAGGCGAGTGCGCGCGAGGATGGCGAGCTTATGGGCCGCATCCACGCCGTCGATGTCGAAGGCGGGGTCGGCCTCGGCATAGCCGAGGCGCTGCGCGTCGGCCAGAACCTCGGCGAAGTCGCGGCCCTGCTCGCGCATCACGGTCAGGATGTAGTTGCAGGTGCCGTTGAGAATGCCGGAGATCGCGCGGATTTCGTTGGCGGCGAGCCCCTCCCGCAGCGCCTTGATGGCGGGAATGCCGCCCGCGACCGCCGCCTCGAAGGCGAGCGGCACGCCTGCGCCTCGGCCACGGCGGCGAGCGTCCCGCCATGCAGCGCGAGCAGCGCCTTGTTCGCGGTCACCACTGGCTTGCCGGCGCGGATGGCGGCCCGCACCGTGTCTTGCTGCGGGGCCCTCGCTGCCGCCGATCACCTCGACCACGACATCGACGCCGACATCGGTCGCCAGCGCCACCGGGTCGTCATGCCAGGTCAGCCCCTCGACCGAGACGCCGCGATCGCGGGTCCTGTCCCGCGCCGAAACGGCCGTCACGATGATCGGGCGTCCGGCGCGGGCGGCGATGATCGCCGCGTTCTGCCGCAGCAGCGTTAGCGTGCCGGCGCCGACGGTGCCGAGGCCCGCGATGCCGACGCGGAGGCTTCCGGCAGTGGGCGCTCGCTCATGCCGGCACCTTGCGGGGTACGTCTCAGCCTCAGGCGCGGCTCCCGCGGGGGCTGATTGCCGTCATTGCCGAGGAAGGCGCGGATGTTGCGCACCGCCTGGCGCAGCCGCTGGGTGTTCTCGACGAGCGCGATGCGCACATGCCCGTCGCCATACTCGCCGAAGCCGATGCCGGGGGCGACCGCGACGCGCGCGCGGTCCAGCAGCAGCTTGGAGAAATCGAGGCTGCCGAGATGCGCGTAGCGCGGCGGGATCGGCGCCCAGGCGAACATCGAGCCGCGCGGGCTCGGCACTCCCAGCCGGCGGCGGCGAGGCCCGGCACCAGCACGTCCCGCCGCTCGCGATAGAGCGCGCGCGTCTGGCTCCACGCAATCCTGCGGGCCGTTGAGCGCGGCGACGGCGGCGACCTGGATCGGCGTGAAGGCGCCATAGTCGAGGTAGGACTTCATCCGCGCCAGCGCCGTCACCAGCCGCTGGTTGCCGGCGGCGAAGCCCATGCGCCAGCCCGGCATGGAATAGGTCTTGGACAGGCTGGTGAATTCCACCGTCACGTCCCTGCGCGCCCGGCACCTGCAGCACGGAGGGCGGCGGCTCGCCCTCGAAAAAGAGCTCGGCATAGGCGAGGTCGGACAGGATGAAGAATTCGTGCCGCCGGGCGAGCGCCACAAGCTCCTTGTAGAAGTCGAGGGTCGCGAGATGCGCCGTCGGGTTGGACGGGAAATTCACGATCAGCGCGGTCGGCTTCGGGACGGAGTGGCGCACGGCGCGGTCGATCGCGCGCAGCATGTCGTCATCCGGGCGTGGCGGGGATGCTCCGCACGGCGGCGCCCGCGATGATGAAGCCGAACTGGTGGATGGGGTAGGAGGGGTTCGGCACCATGATGGTGTCGCCGGGCGTGGTGATGGCGGCGGCGAGGTTGGCCAGCCCCTCCTTCGAGCCGAGGGTCGCGATGACCTCGGTCTCGGGGTCGAGCGTGACGTCGAAGCGGCGCTGATAGTAGCCGGCGAGCGCCCGGCGCAGGCCGGCGATGCCGCGGCTGACCGAATAGCGGTGGGTGCGCGGGTCCTGCACCGTCTCGACCAGCTTCGCCACGATATGCGGCGGCGTCGGGCTGTCCGGATTGCCCATGCCGAGATCGATGATGTCCACGCCCTCGGCGCGCGCCTCGGCCTGGCCTTGTTGACCTCCGCGAAGACGTAGGGCGGCAGGCGGCGGATGCGGTGGAACTCTTCGGTCATGGCAGGCGGTCCGGTTCGGGGTGAGGGGGGCGCAACGGGGAACAGCCGTTACGCCCAATCCCCCCGCCGCTCAATCCGGCAACTGCCTCAATCCACCAATCGCGCGAGGCCGCCGCTGCCGAGCGCCTGGGCGCTGGTGGTGACGCACGTCCTGGCGTGCACGCCGTCGGCCATGAGCTGCACGAGGATGCGCGCGCGCCCGTTCGAGCGCGAGCGGCATCGCGGCCGCCTGGTCCTCGATCGAGTGGCCGGCTCGCGTCGCCAAATCCGGTGACGGCGATATGGGCCGCGCCCTGCCGCGCCTGCGACAGGTTGAGCAGCGCCTTCTGCATGGGCGCCGTCAGCACCGCCGAATGCGGCCGCGAAGGCGACCGGCACAGGCGGCACTCGGGGCAGCGCGGCGGTGGGCACATAGGGCGCCGGGCTGCGGCAACGGCTTCGGCGGCACATAGGTCGCGGGGACCGTCGGGATGGCGAAGCCGGGCACTGCGGGGGGCGCGGGCACGGTGGTCGGCACCGGCGGCGGCTGCGCCTCGTCCGGCTGGGCCACGGGCCCGAGCGCGCCCGGGATGCTCAGGCCGTTATTCGGGATCGAAGTAGCTGTAATGGGTGGCAACGGCTGAGCCGCCCGGGACGCTGGCCGGCTGCTTTCCTGGATGGGCACGCTGCCGCGGCCCGGCTGGTGCTGGGCGGCTGCGCGGTCGGCGCCGTTGAAGGTGAGGGCGGTTGCCGTTCGCGGATTGGCTGGGGCCTCGGCGTTCGCTGGTCGCGGTCGCGAGGGCGCTTTGCGGCGGCAGGGTCGGTCGTGGCTGCCGGCCGGGCCGGGTGCGGCCGCGAGCCGGGCGATTTCGGCCGCCGCTCGGCGTTGGACTGCGCCGCCGCCGGCTGGGTGGCGGCCTGCTGGCTCGCCGCCGGGGGCTCGGTGCGGGCGCGGGGAGCGGCGGCGGCTGGCGTCGCGAAGCGCGGGCGGGCGGTCCGGCCGCCGTGGGTGTGGCGGCAGGGTCGGGATCGGGTTCTGCGCCGCATATGGTGGGCGGCGGCCCGCTGGCGGCGAGGGCGGCGCTCAGCTGCGCCATTCCCAGTCCGGCATGCCCGCCGGGCGCGTCGGCTGGATGGCGATCATGCGGGAAAGGGCGCGTTGGGATTGGGCGGCGGCGGGCGGTTCTGCGCGATCGCGCCGCCTTCGAGGCTGTGCCACCAGGAGACGGGATTGATCCGGTTCGGCACGTCGCTGCAGCCGGCGAGGAGCAGGGCCAGGGCGCCGGCGCCGAGGCCGAGGGGCACCCGGCCAGCGGGGGTGCGGCTCCCGCGCGCCCATATCGCGGCGCGGCCGGGCGGCTGAGCTGACATTCTGTGTGACGATGGGTTGAACCCGGCAGCGCCGGGCTTACCCTCTGAATCGGTTAGCAACATCCCGCGCATGTCCTTGTCGGCGGCGACTGATCTAGCCCAAGCATGGAAGCCGGAAAGGATAGTGTCATGGCCGACAGCGAGAAAACCGGACAGCCAGGACATCCGCCTGCCCGACCCGGAGCTTGTCCGGCCGCACCATGACCGATATCGCGGAGCGATCGCAGCGCATCATGCTCGGCTGGCTGAAGCGGCAGAGCGCCGAGAAGCCGGAGGCGGCAACGGTTCCACCGATCCGCTCAATATCGGCGCCGCCTTCCTGGAGATGACGGCGCGGCTCATGGCCAATCCGGCGCGCCTGATGCAGGCGCAGATGGGCCTGTGGCAGGATTATATGGCGCTGTGGCAGAACACGACCCGCCGCATCATGGGGATGGAGACGCGAGCCTGTCATCGCGGCCGATCCGCGCGACCGCCGGTTCAAGGACGGCGCCTGGCAGGACAACGAGATCTTCGACTTCATCAAGCAGAGCTATCTGCTCTCGGCCCGCTTCGTGCAGGCGATGGTGAAGGATGTGGACGGGCTGGACCCCAAGGTCGCCCAGAAGGTCGATTTCTATCCCGCCAGTTCGTCGATGCGCTGAGCCCGAGCAACTTCGTGCTGACCAACCCCGAGGTGCTGCGCCAGCACGGTCGAGACCGGCGGCGAGAACCTGCTCAAGGGCTTGACCAACCTCCTCACGGATCTGGAGCGCGGGCGCGGCAAGCTGCGCATCCGCATGACCGATACCGGAGGCGTTCAAGCCTCGGCGAAAACATCGCGACCACGCCGGGCAAGGTCGTGTGGCAGACGCCGCTCATGCAGCTCATTCAATACGCGCCCGACGACCGAGACGGTGCTGAAGCGCCCGCTGCTGATCATCCCGCCTTGGATCAACAAGTTCTACATTCTCGACCTGCGCGCCAAGAACAGCTTCGTGCGCTGGGCGTTGGCCCAGGGCCATACGGTTTTCATGGTCTGCTGGGTCAACCCGGACGAGGAACTGGCGGCCAAGGATTTCGAGCGATTACATGGACGAAGGCATGCTTGCCGCCGCTCGACGCCATCGAGAAGATCACCGGTGAGCAAGACGGTCAATGCCATCGGCTATTGCCTGGGCGGCACGCTGCTTGCGAGCACGCTGGCCTGGATGGCGGTGAAGAAGGACCGCCGCATCAGGTCTGCGACCTATCTCGTGACGCTGCTGGACTTTGCCGAGGCCGGCGAACTGGGCGTCTTCATCGACGAGCAGCAGATCCAGGCGCTGGAAGAGCGCATGAACAAGCGAGGCTATCTGGAAGGCAGCGAAATGGCGCAGACCTTCAACATGCTGCGCGCCAACGACCTCATCTGGTCTTTCGTCGTCAACAATTACCTGTTGGGCAACGAGCCTTTCCCCTTCGACCTGCTCTACTGGAACAGTGACAGCACGCGCATGCCGGCGGCCATGCACAGCTTCTACCTCCGCCGCATGTATCAGGAGAACAGGCTGCGCGAACCGGGCGGCATCAGCCTGTGCGGCGTGCCGATCGACCTCGGCCGGGTCAATCTGCCCATCTACATGCTCGCCGCGCGTGAGGACCATATCACGCCCTGGAAGTCGACCTATCAGGGGCTGAAATACATGAAGGGCCCGAAGCGCTTCGTGCTCGCGGCCTCGGGCCATATCGCGGGCGTCGTCAACCATCCCGATTCCGGCAAATACAGCCATTGGGTTGCGCCATCGACGCCCGAAAGCCCCGATGAATGGGAGGCGATGGCGACCGAGATTGCGGGCTCCTGGTGGCCGGACTGGCAGCGCTGGGTATCCCGCCTCGCGCCCGAGACGGTGCCTGCGCGTGAGCCTGGGGCGACGGTCCCCGCGATCGAGGACGCGCCCGGCTCGTATGTGAAGGTCATGGTCTGACGGCTCTCTTTGCGGGGGAGGGATGGTGACGGGTCCGCCTCCGCTCGCTAAGACGCGGGCATGAACGCGGACATCATCGCCCTTTTCCTTGGTTTGATCGGTCTCGGCCTTGGCGCCGCCGCCTTCGTCTCCTCCCGCGGCGGTGGCCGGGCGGAGGCGGTGGCGCGGGAGCTGGAGCGGCTGCGCCTGCAGAACGAGCAGATCCTGGCCGGGCTGCGCGCCGAGGCGGATACCACCCGCACCCAGCTCGCCGCGACAGAGCGCGGCCTGGCTTCCGCAATCCAGAGCGGGACCACCGGCGCGCTCACCCGCGCCTTCGAACAGATCACCGCCGCCACCACGGCCGTCTCAGCTGCCATGGACACGATGCGCCAATCGGCCGCCGAAGAACAGCGGCGCATCGGCGCGACGCTCGATCAGCAGCTCACGACATTGCGTGAAAGCAATGAAAAGCGCCTCGCCGAGATGCAGGCGACGGTGAACGAGCAGTTGCATGCGGCTGTCGAGAAGCAGATGGAGCAGAGCTTCGCCCGCGTCGTTGACCAGTTCACCGCCGTGCAGAAGGCGCTGGGCGATGTGCAGGCGGTGACCGCGCAGATCGGCGACATCAAGCGGATTTTCACCAATGTGAAGACACGCGGCGGCTGGGGGGAGGCGCAGCTTCGCGCCATGCTGGACGATATCCTGCCGCCCGGCAGCTTCGAGGCCAATGCCAAGCTGCGCGAAGACAGCGACGATATGGTGGATTTTGCGGTCGCCATGCCGATGCGCGGCGGGGCAAAGGTCTGGCTGCCGGTCGATTCCAAGTTTCCGATGGAGGATTACGAACGCCTCATCGCCGCCGTGGACGCGGGAGACAGCGATGGCGAGCGGCAGGCCCGGCGAGGGCTTGAGCGCCGGCTTCGCGACGAAAGCCGCAAGATCTACGAAAAATACATCAACCCGCCGGTGACGGTGGAGTTCGGCGTGCTCTATCTCGCGACCGACGGGCTTTATGCGGAAGTCGCACGCGTGCCGGGGCTGATCGAGGAAATGAGCCGTGATTTCCGTGTCATGATCCTAGGGCCGAGCCTTTTTCCCGCGCTCCTGCGCACGGTCCAGCTTGGCCATGTGACGCTGGCGCTGGAAGAGAAGGCGGATCAGATTCGCGCGCTGCTCGGGGCCACCAAGACCGAAATGGCAAAAATGGATGTGGTTCTCGGCAAGCTGGCCAAGAACGCATCGACGATGACCAGTACCATCGAAGCCGCGCGAACCAGGGCGCGCCAGGTCGGGCGCAAGCTCAAGGGTCTCGAAGCGCTGGAAGACGGCAAGGCCGAGGAAATCCTGGAACTCGAGCCAGAGTTCCCGGCGCTCGAAGACGAGCGGTGACTGGGGCGCGGGCCGGAACCCCCTGTCGTTCGTTCCGACCCGCCGCTCTCCCTTCAGAACCGATAGCCGATACCGGCCCCGATCACTGTAGGATCGAGTGCTGTCTTGGCTGTCACACGTCCGGCAACGCTGTCGATATTCGCTGTCGTGTTGATGAACATCTGCTTCGCATCGAAATTGGCGAACCAGTGGCCGGAGATGTCGTAGTCAAAGCCGACATCGAGCGCGGGTCCCGCCCCGGTATCCAGGCTGAACTTGTTCACGACGGGCTCGGATGGGCTTGTCGCGTAGAAGAAGGCGACCGTCACGCCGAGGCCGACATAGGGGCTGAAGCGGTCATCCGGCAGAAAGTGGTATTGCAGGGTCAAAGTCGGCGGCAGAACCCAGGCGCTGCCGACATCGACATGGCCGAGCGCTGTGTTGCCTGCCGAAATCTCATGCTGCGTGCTGGCGGCGATCGCCTGCACGGCGATGTTCTTGGTGAAAAAGTATGTGAGCGTCAGCTCCGGGGAAACGGCCCCGCTTGCATTCACTTCGCCGCCGATCGGGTGGATGTTGCTTGAGACCGTCTCGGGGATCACGCCGATTGCACTCAGGCTTGCCTCGAAGGTGCCGGCCTTGGTCGGCACGTCTGCGGGCGTAAAAAAACCAGGGAATGCCGCGGGAGATGCTGTTTGCCCTATCACGCTCTGCGCTCGCGAAACCCCCGGATAAGCGCCGATTATTGCGATCGCGGCCGCACCCAAGCCGATCATGCCCAATCGCGTCATAGCCATGCTCCGTCACTCTGTTTGCTCCGCGCATGAAGACAGCAGGGACACGCAAAAACTTTGATCGAGCGCAAAGCCCGGGCATGCTGCCTTGCATTGCAGCCTTGAATTTGCGCGGCACCGGATGGCACAGTCGTTTTGATTTTGGATCGAAATGGTGACTTTGCCATCGTGGCGCGGCCCCGGACGCCGGGCCGCCGGAGCGCCGGGACAGGCGTGGTTTTTGCGCCAAAGATGAGTTAGATGGGCGTCCGGTCGCGGGTTGGGGCTGTCTTTAACCAGACCATCAATGGTTTTTGGCAAACAGATGAAACTTCAACGCGACGCCCGAGGCTGGAGGCAGTCCTGACGACCGATCAAGACAAGGAGGTGCTGGCGGCGATCGATGCCCGCTATTTCGACGCCGCGTTCTACCTCGAGACCTATCCGGATATTCGCGGCGCCGGGGTTGACCCGTTGCACCACTATCGCAATTGGGGGGCCTTCGAAGGGCGCGATCCGAATCCGTTTTTTTCGGTCTCCTACTATCTGCTCCAGAACCCCGACGTGCTGGAGGCGGGCGTCAATCCGCTGCACCACTATGCCACCTTCGGCGCGCGAGAAGGGCGCAATCCCCATCCGCATTTCGACGTCAGCTTCTACGCCAACCAGGTGCCCGAAGCGGCGGAAGAGCCGCTGCTCTACCACCTGCGCACCGGCCGCGCCCTCGGCCTGCCGACGGAACGGCAGTTCAGGCTTGGCGACGCCATGCCCTCCGGCGGCGCCCTGCATGAACCGCCGCCGGGCCTGGCCGTCGATGTCGTCATTCCCGTCTATCTTGGCCTGGACGAGACGCGCCGCTGCCTGAAGAGCCTTTTGCGGGACCGGCGCCCGGGACCGCCGGCGGTTGCTGCACCGCATCACCGTGATCGACGATGCCTCGCCCGAGCCGGCGCTATCGCGTTATCTCGACCGGCTGGCCGCGCGCCGCTTCATTCATCTCATCCGCCATCCGCGCAACCGCGGCTTTGTCGCTTCCGCCAACCGCGGCATCAAGGAAGCGGGCAAGCGCGATGTGGTGCTGCTCAATGCGGATACCGAGGTGCCGGCCGGCTGGCTGGGCCGCCTGGCGGGGCACGCCTATAGCCACGCGAAGGTTGCCAGCGTTTCCCCCTTTTCCAACAACGCGACGCTCTGCTCCTACCCGGCGGTGCCGGGTGGTCCCATGCCCTTCGGCGAGGGCCTGAGCGCGATCGACGCGGCCTGCGCCGCGGCCAATGCCGGGCGCTCGGTCACGGTGCCGACAACGGTCGGCTTCTGCATGTATATCCGCCGTGATGCGCTCGATGAACTCGGTGCGCTGGACGCCAAGACCTTCGGCCGCGGCTATGGCGAGGAGAGCGATTTCTGCATGCGGGCGAGCGCCGCCGGCTGGCGCCACCTGCTCGCCTGCGACCTCTTCGTCTATCACCGCGGCGAGGTCAGTTTCGGTGACAACGCGCCCGAGCGGCAGGCCCATGTCGCGCTGCTCGAGGCACGCTGGCCGGATTATCGAGCGGCGGGTCGGCCTGCATGTGCGGCTGGACGATGCGCGGCCCTACCGGACCGCGACGACCCTGCAGCTCTTTGCCACCAACACCCGCCCCACCATTCTCATGGTGCAGCACGCCTATGACGGCGGCATCGGCCAGTATGTGCGCGATCTCGCTCAGCGCTGCCTCGGTGTCGCCAATATCCTCGTCCTGCGCGCAACCATGGATGGGCGCGGCGTCACCCTCGGCGCACCGGCCGCCGTGGGCCATCCCGAATTGCTCATTCCGCTGCCGCGCATTGACACCGGCGATCCTGACCTCGCGGCCCGCGCCGCGCAGGAAGCGCTGCTCCGCGATGTGCTGACGCTTCTGGCGCCGCTCCGCATTGCCCGTGTCCATGTCCAGCACTGGATCAACCTCAAGCTCGATCTCAGGGCGCTCATCGGCGCGCTCGACGTGCCCTTCGACGTCACGATCCATGACTGGTTCGCGCTCTGCCCGCGCATCAATCTGCTGCCCGTCGCGGACGGGCCGAGCTGCGGCGAGCCCGCCGCCGCGGTTTGCGACCGCTGCATCCAGGCGCGGGAGGATACCGCGGCGCATGACATCACCGGCTGGCGGGCGGAGCACAGCTGGCTGCTCCGCCTCGCGGACCGCGTGCTCTGCGCGACGGAGGACAGCATCGCCCGTCTGGCAAGGTATGGCCTTGCCGCACGCGCCGTGCTGGCGCCGCTGGAAGCGATGCCCGCGCGCGTGCCGCCTTGCCCTGCCGCCGCGGCCGGCGCCCCGGCCGTTGCGCGGACGCGTGACGCGCGCGGCCGCTTCGCGTTGCCGTTCTTGGTGTGCTCGCGGACCATAAGGGCGCCCGCAGCGTCATGGCGGTGGCGGAACTTGCCGCGCCCGAACGGCTGGCGATGACGCTCATCGGCAAGTCGGAGCGCGCGCATTCCCGACGCGGCGCGGGCCGTGCTGAGCGAAACCGGCGCCTACGAACCAGACGAACTGCCCGGCCTGATCGACCGGGCCGATCCGGAGGTGATCTGGTTCCCCGCCACCTGGCCCGAGACCTGGAGCTATACGCTGACCCAGGCCATCCTATCGGGCCGGCCCATTCTCGCCTCCGATATCGGCGCCTTCCGCATCCGCCTGGAAGGGCATCCGCGCGCGCGGCTCATCGCGCCTGACTGCGCGCCTGAGACCATTGTCGCGGCACTCTCCGCCCTGGCAAGAGCGACAGAGCCCGCGCGTGCATCAGGTGCGCGCAGCCCGGCGCCGCCCCCGGCGACCGGCCCCGACTTTTACGATGGCGCCTATCAGGCGCCGCTTGCCACCCCTCAGCTGCGCGGCGCCGGAGCCTCGTGCACCGGCGGACCTCAGGGCCGGGGGCAAGGTCGCCGTCGTCCTCGTGCCGGAGCGGCTCGATATCGGTGTGCTCAGCGCATGCACCTATATCCGCGGCCTCCTGCCGCTCTCCCATGCCGCGGCGGCGCGGGATATCGAGGTGACGCTCGCCTCGGCCGAGGAAGCGCTGCGCCTCAGGCCGGATCTCTTCATCACCCAGCGCTATGCGGTGGGGGATGAGGCGGCGGCGCGCGCCTTGATCGCCCATGCGGCCGAAACAGGCGCACCGCTTCTCTACGACCTTGATGACGATCTCGTCGGCCTGCCGCCCGAGCATCCGGACGCGGAGCGCCTGCGTCCCCGCACGGCCGGCGTCACCATGCTGCTCGCCGGGGCGGATCAGGTTCATGTCTCGACCGAGACCCTCGCCGTGCGGGTGGCGCCTTTCGTGCGGGGGGGGCGCGCGGGCGTGGTGGTCACGCCCAACGGGCTGGATGAAGGCCTGTGGCGGCTGGGTGAGGCGGAGGTGGCATCCACCCACGGCTCAGCACTCAACCTGGCGGGTGTGCAAGCCGGCCCGGTGCGTATCCTCTACATGGGCACCGCCACCCATGGGGCGGATCTGGACCTCATCCTGCCCGCGCTCGCCCGGCTGCAGGAAAGCTTCGGAGAGCGGATCGAGATTGATCTCGTCGGCATTGTCGGGCCACGGGATCTGCCGCCCTTCGTGAAACGGCTGGAAGTGCCGCGCCGCGCCGGGCTTTCCTACCCGGCCTTCGTCGCCTGGCTGACGGACCGGAACCGACGGGAGCCCTGGGCGATCGGCCTGGCCCCGCTGGTCGATACCCCCTTCAACCGCTGCAAATCAGCGATCAAGATGCTGGATTATGCGGCGCTGGGCCTGCCCGTCGTTGCCTCCGACATGCCGGCCTATCACGGGGCGGGGGATGTGGGCCTCGCGCAGCCCCTCAGCCTGGAGGGTGTGCAGGCCGGCGGCTTCCTTGCCGCCGATGAGGGGCAATGGTTCCACGCCATGGCCCGCCTGGTGCGCCGCCCCGATCTCCGGCTCGCCATGGCAGCCCAGGGCCGGGCCGCTTTGCGGCGCCACGGCACCCTTGCGGCGCAGGCTGAGTGGCGCCGCGCTATCCTCGCGGCCCTGGTGCCGGAGGCAGGCTCACGGCAGCAATCCCGCACCGTTTCGCCTCGTCCGGCCAAGCCGCGACCGCAGACTCCCGTTGCGCCCAGGCCCCGGGCCAAGGTGAAGTCGGCCTAAGCCTGCTGCGGCCAGGCCGCGTCCGAGCGTGCCGCGGTCATGAAGGCGGGGGGCAGTGATGCCGAGCTGGACGACGCTCCTATCACCGGCCCACGGCCGCATTGACGTTGCGGTGATGGTTTGATGAAGACGCGCGCTGTCGCTAGAAGAGCAAAACTCTAAAGCGAGGCGGACGGGATCTCATGCAGCTTGAATGGATTGAGGGACAGGACTCTTTTGCGGCGCGTGCCGCAGCCCATGTGGCGCGTTCCATACGCGCCGCGGAGTCTCCCGCCATTGCCCTTCCCACCGGCCAGACCCCGGTTGGCCTGTACCGCGAACTGATTGCCATGCAGGCGGCGGGCGACTTGGCTCTGGGCCAAGCCTATTACTTCAATCTCGACGAATATGTCGGTGTGCCGCAGGCGGACAGCCACAGTTTCGCGGCCTTTCTCCGCCGGCATTTTCTCGATGAGGCGATGATCCCGGCGGCCCATATCCGTATGTTGCAGGGCGATGCCCAGGACATCGAAAGCGAGGCGAAAGCCTATGATGCAGCGGTCGCGGGGCGCGGCGGCCTCGACCTTGCCATCCTCGGCCTCGGTGGCAACGGCCACATCGCCTTCAACGAGCCGGGGGCGGATTGGTCGGCCGGCACCCTTGTGGTGCCGCTGACCGAGGAAACCCGCGCGGCCAATGCCACGTATTTCGATGATGGCTTCGTCGTGCCGAGCGAGGGGGTGACAATGGGGATCGGCATGCTGCGTGCTGCGAAACAGGTGCTCCTGATGGTCTCCGGCGCGGCCAAGGCGGAGGCGCTCGGCATGCTGCTCGCGGGCAAGGCAGATCCCGCCTGGCCCGTCACCGCGCTCTGCGGCCATCCCAACCTCATCGTCATGGCCGACAAGGCGCTTCAGCCCGGATGAGGCTCTCCTTCGCCGGCGCCGGTTTTCTGATACTGAGCGCGCTGCCGGCGTTTGCCGCGAGCCGCGCGCTGTGCCGCGCCGGCGAGACCGATACCGCGCTGAAGAGCTTGCCGCAGAATTTGGTCCCCGCTGCGCGGACGGCCTTCGGCTATACCGGGATGACCGCCGCGGATGTCATGAAGATGACCGCCTTCCGCTGCGCGGCAGGGCGCCCCATGATGTGCAGCTGGGGGGCGAACCTGCCCTGCGGCAAGGCGGATACGGCGCGGAGCCTGGCGGCCGCTTCGCAGTGGTGCGCGAGCAACCCGGAGAGCGATTTCATCCCGGCCTATGTCACCGGTCATGACAGCGCCTATCAATGGCACTGCGCGGGCGGAAAGGCCGTCGCAGAGAGCCCCGAAGCCCTCGACGCAGAGGGTTACTTCCAGTCCTACTGGAAGCCCGCGCAATAGGCCGATTGCCGCCGGCGGGTCAGCCGGCCGGCGGCATCATCGGGCCGCAGAGCTTCGCGAGTTCCGCATCCGCATCATAGTTGAAGGGTGGCGTCATCCCCTTCGCGGAATGCCTGGTCCATTCAACGACAAAGGGGTGCCAGCCGGTCATCTGGCCAGCGTCGTCACGATACTTGACGAAGCCACAAAGAGCGATGCTGCGGCCATTCGATTCGAATTCGCCGGCGAATTGCACGCTGCTCGGATGCGGAACGGCGCTCGCGATATAGGCCTCGGCCAGACCCCGCACCTTGCTGCGCGGCGGCCGCACGATCGTGCGCGCGTTGAAGGCGGCTGTGCTTTGCGGTGTCACGCCGAGGGGGCCGGCCTTGGCGATATAGGGCTGCGGATAGACCTGCTCGTTTCCGGCACAGGCGGCGAGGGAAGCCGCAAGCAGAACAAAAAGCAGGCGCAGGCGAGGACGACAGGTCATGGCAGGACTCCCAAGAGGAGCGGCTGGCTCTTGCATACGTGATTGCGGATCAGCGCCCAAGGAAAAGCTTCGCTGTCTTTACAACGCATACCCGGGCTATAGGTAAACAACACCATAGCGAGAGTGCCTGTGACCGTCTGGATGCAACAGTTTGATAACGGTGCTTTCCGCCGGGCAGTCGCGGCGGCCTTTACCGCCCTCGCCTGGGCGCGCCGTCATCTCTCTGCCATCGTCATCGCGCTGGTCGCGATCATGGGCGCGACTGCGGTCGTTACCTTCATGATCAGCCGCGCCGACCAGGCCGGTCTGAGGGACTACATCTCGGTGTCACGCGAGATCCGCATCGCCCAGATCGCCTTGCTCGACAGCCAGTCCGGTGTGCGCGGGGTTGTGCTTTCCGCCGATCCCGCGGCCTTCGCCACCTATGTCCAAGGCATGAGCGAACTGGAAAACGTGAGCCCGTCGCTCTTCCAACTGGTCGACAGCTATGCCCGCGGCGAGGGCGGCGCTGGTTCCGCTGCACAGCCGGTGGCCAAAGGCCTTGCCAGGCTGCGGGATGCCTGGTCGCGCGCCGTGATGCTCGGCATGGCTCATGAGCAGCCGCAGGCTGAGGCCGTTCTGGAGCAGGCCCAAAGCACGGCCCTGGCGGCCCAGTTACAACAGGCGATCAGCGACTATCTCAGCTATCGCGGCGCCAAGATCGACGCGGACTGGAACCGCATCGCCGAGGGGCAGGGCCTCATTCTCGTGATCAACGTGCTGGGCGCCATCATCACCATAGGCGCAACATCTTTTGCCTTCGGGTCCAATCTGCGCGAAGTCCGTGCGCGTGAGGTGGCCATCCGCGCCAGCGTGAATGCGCGGCACGAGACCGAAACGCTGTTCGGCATGACGGAGATACTGCAAAGCGCCGCTACCGGAGACGATGCAAATGCGGTGTTGAGGGCGAAGGCGACCAAGCTTCTACCCGACTACGGCGGTGCGCTCTATGTTTTCAACAATTCCCGCGACCGTCTTGATTTTGCGACCGAATGGGGGTCGCCGGCCGCTTCCCCCTTGCCGGCGCATATTGCGCCCGATGCTTGCTGGGCGCTCAAGCGCGGCAAGCCGCATCTGAACACTACCGCCCCGCATGCGCTATGCTGCGCCCACAGCGACCGCGCAACCGCCACTTTCGAAATTCCCATCGTTGCACGCGGGGAGGTTCACGGATTGCTGATGCTGCGCGGCAACCAGATCGCCGACGCGGAGACCCTGGACCGTATTCAGCCGGTCGCGCTCGCGCTCGCGGATGCCATGTCGCTCGCGCTTTCCAACATCGTGCTCCGTGAGCGCCTGCGCAACCAGGCTCTGCGGGATCCGCTCACCGGCCTCTACAACCGCCGCTTCCTTGAAGAGATGCTGGACCGCCTGACCACGGATGCCGAGCGGCGCCGCGCGCCCGTCGCCGCCATCATGATGGATCTCGACCACTTCAAGAACCTCAACGACCACTATGGCCATGCGGCCGGCGATCTCGTGCTGCGGGATGTCGCGAGCACCGTCCTCACCTCGCTTCGGCCCGTGGATATTGCCTGCCGCTATGGCGGGGAAGAGTTTGCGATCCTCCTGCCCGATACGACGCTGGAGGCGGCGATCGGCCGGGCGGAACAGATCCGCGCCCGCGTCAGTGCCCTGACCACGAACGACCTGTCCGTCACCGCGTCCTTCGGGGTCGCCTCCATGCCGGAAAATTGCAGCCGGCCGATTGAACTGCTGCCGACGGCCGATACAGCGCTTTACCAGGCCAAGGACCAGGGGCGGGACCGCGTGATAGCGGCGCCGCTCCGGCCCTCAGCCGAGATGATCCAACTGGGCCATGCGGGCTGGAACCTGCCCGAGAAGCACGCGGGAGACTGAGGCTTCTGCCTCAGCTCCGTTCCTCGGCGCCGATGGCAGCCTCCAGGATATCCAGCGCCCGCATCATCTGCGCCTCGGTCGTGATCAGCGGCGGCGTCAGCGTCAGCACATTGCCCATCGTGGTCTTGAAGCTCAGGCCCGCATCCATCGCCCGGTAGAGGATGGCTTCGGCGGCATCCGTCGGCCGGCGTCTTGCGCGCCCGATCCGTCACCAGTTCGATGCCGATCAGCAAGCCGCGTCCGCGCACATCGCCGATCAGCGGATGCCGCTCCCGCATCGACTGCAGCCGGTCGAGCGCCAGCGCCCCGACGCGGGCGGCGTTCTCCACCAGGTTCTCGTCCTCGATGATCTCGATGGTCGTGAGCGCGGCACGCGCGGTTACGGGGTTCTTTTCGTGCGTGTAGTGGCCGAAGGCGTAAGCGCCGGCCACGTCGAGATCAGGCGCGGCACAGCGCCGCCGCGATCGGCAGGATGCCGCCGCCGAGCGCCTTGCCCATGCACCAGAATGTCCGGAGTCACATCATCATGATCGCAGGCGAACATGCGGCCCGGTCTTGCCAAGGCCCGTCGGGATTTCATCGAAGATGAGAAGGGCGCCATGCGTCGTGGCAGGCCTGCTGCACGGCTTTCCAATAGCCGGTCGGGGGCAGATAGGGCACCGCGCGTGCGGGCTCCGCGATCACCGCCGCGACATCGCCCTCGCGCTCGAGCACGTAGCGCAGGTAATTGGCGCAAGCCATGTGGCAAAGGGCGAGATCGGGCTGCCCGTCCGGCGCCGGGTAGCCGTAAGGGCAGCGATAGCAGGCGAAGGGGGCGACATGCTCGGTTCCTGCGATCAGCGGCCCGATCGGCCCGCTGCGGAACATGGCCTCTCCGCCAATGCTCGCCGCGCCAAACCCGGCTCCATGGAAGGAATCCCAGAAGGAGATGGTCTTGAAGCGGCCGGTCGCCGCCCGCGCGAGCTTCAGCGCGACCTCGACCGCATCCTGAACCGCCCGTCGTGAAGAGCGCCTTGGAGAGAGTGCCCGGCGCGATGGCGGCCAAGCTTTTCGGCGAGCGCCACCGCCGGCTCGCAGGTGAAGCGGCGCGGGGCGAAGGGAAGGGCGTCCATCTGCGCGGCGATGGCGGCCTTGAGCCGGGGATGGCCGTAGCCGATGTGATGGACGTTGTTGCCGTGGAAATCCATGTAGCGCCGGCCGGCGACATCCTCGATCCAGATGCCTTCCGCCCGCGCGATGGCGTTGAGGCAGGGGGAGGAGACGGATTGATGCAGGAAGGCCGCCGCGTCCCGCTCGAACAGGTCGCGGGCGGCGCCCGTGATGTTCTGCGCCGACCAGCCGCGCCGCCGCGGCGAGTGGTTGACGTCGCCTTCGCCGGCGCGGACTGGCGCGTCCATGGCCCGGCTCAGGGCTTTTCGCCGCGCGCCATGCGCGCCTCGATCTCGTCGAGCACGGGACCAGATCGGCGATGCTGTCGATGACGAAATGGGCGCCGGCGCCGAGCAGGGTCTTTTCAGCGGCAGCGCGCAGCGTCGCCTGCTCCTCCTCCGGCGTCGGCCAGCCATTCTTCGTGCGAGAGGCCGACGCAATTGCCGGAGACGCTGACGCCCACGGTCCAGGTGCCGGCGGCCAGCCCTTCGCGCGATACCCGGTTCGGTGTCGTCGATCTTGACCACCGTCGCGGGCGGGTAGACGCCCAGATCGGCGAAGCAGCGATACATCATGAGCGGCGTCGGCCGCCCATCGGCGAGGTCTCCGGCGCAGACGAGATTGTCCGGCTCATAGCCTTGGGCTTTGGCCAGCGGCAGCACGCGCTCCATGATCGGGCGCACATAGCCGGTCGTGGAGCCGAGCTTCATGCCGCGCGCGCGCACGGCCTTCGCCATCTCCACCGCGCCCGGGATGAGGGTGCAGAAATCGCTCACCACCTCGGTATTGAGCGGCACGAACACGGCGTACAGCGCGTCGATCTCGGCGTCACCCGGCACCTTGCCATGGGCTTCCGCCCAGCGTGCGGCGATTGCGGGGTCGGCCATCAGCGCCGCGACATGGGCGCGTTTCGGCAGGCCCATGGGCTTGCGGGCCTCGGCGCACCGTGACCGCGACATCGAAGCGGCGGAAGGCTTCGACGAAGGCGCCCATCGGCGCGCGCGAGCCGAAATCGATGACGGTCCCGGCCCAGTCGAAAATCGCGGCCTTTAGATTTCTGGCTCATGCGCAGAGCTCCTGGATGACTTCTTCGCCGATGGCGAAGGCGGTGGAGGCGCCGGTGCCGCTGGTGACGACGGTCAGCCGCACGTCATCCATCGGCTTGTCGAGCAGGGCGAGCCGGTCGGCGGCGGCGGCGTAGGTGCCGATCCAGCGCTCGGTGATCTCGATACTCCAGATGCGGGAAGACGGCGCGGAACTCATCCAGCACCAGTGCGTCGAGCGCCGTGTCGCCGAAGGGGTCCATGGTATCGCCATAGACATGGGTGTCGCCGAGCGACGAGGCTGCCGTCGGCAGACTGGACCGCAATGAGATGCACGCCGCCGGCGAGGTGCGGCGCCTGCTCGCGCTGCAGCCGGGCGAGCAGCGGGGCCGCTTCCGGCAGTTCCGAATAGCCGAGGTAGCGCGCGAGGGAGAGGTCGGTCATCACCGCGCAGCCGAGGGCCAGCGGGCGGCGGGGGCGCAGCCGCATCATCTGCAGCTTGGAGCGGTGGACGCCATAATGGGCGAGCCGGTCGGGGAAGAGGGTGGCGAGGTCGTCGCCCGGGCAGACGACGATCTTCGCGCGCCTCGATCACGCCCGCGCTGGTCGCGAGCACGGCCGCGCTCGACCCCATGCACGGCGACACCGCGCAGGAAGCGTAACTGCCTTTGCCTCCTGCAGCCAGCGGCGAGGCGCGGGATCGCCTCGCGGGATTCGACCCGCCGGTCATGCGGGGAATAGAGCACGGCCTCGGCCGCGCCGTTGATCCAGGGGAAGCGCGCGCGGCCCTCGGCCGGGCGTCAGCAGCGTCGCAGCCCTGGCCCATCTCCGGGTGGTTGCTTGAAGGCTTCCAGCACCAGCGGCGGCCTCGGGCCGGCGCGCGACGACCGCGAGGCCCTGATGCAGCACCGGGATGCCGGCCTGGGGCGCGATCTCTTCCCAGATGTCGCGGGAGCGCATGGCCCGGCGCCAGCATTCGCCCTGCTGCTGGCCGGTGACGGTGACGAAGCCGAAATTGCGGATGGAGGCGCCGACCGCGCGCTGGTCGCGGTCGATGACGATGGCGCGCAGGCCAAGGCGGCTGGCGGCGAGGGCATGGGCGAGGCCGACAATCGCCCGCCCCCACGATGGCAAGGTCATAGATCATCAGACGGCTCGCATGAGGAAAACGCGATTAATAGCGAGCGGGGGTGGGGCTGGGCAATGGTGCGGGTTGCCGTGCCCCGGATTCTTTCACCGTAATGTCATAATCGCGGATCGGGAAATAATCTTATTTAACCGTCAAGTGTGCTATAAGTTTTGAAATCCAATTTTTAATAGTTATATTGTCGCACAGATTGACTTTTGTCGATTGAAAGGGTGGCAATATGTCCTTGGTTCGAATGCAGAAACCGTGTCCGTGACCACGCGCCGGCTTGGCTTGTTCCTTCATCGTCTCACGCGACGGACCGATCTGCTCATGACCTCCTATTTCGTGCCTTTCCTGGCCCATTTATTGACGGAGGGCCTGGACCGCCGTGCAAAATCCCGCGCGGCCGAGACCAGGCCTCACCTGCCCACGCCATCCTATGCCCTTATGTCGGCAGACAGGCCCCTGGTGCGGATGCGCCCGCAGGGCAGAAGGGATGACGGGAAGGTGGTGCGGTTCCCCCGCCATTTCGGCCGGCCCGGCCCACTAGGCTGAGGCAAGGCCCGCGGCGTTTGCGGCCGTCCAGAAACAGGGCGGCGGCGCTGGTTGTGATCAGCTAGACTGTCAGGCAAGGCGTCGCTTTCGGCGCCGCCGGCTGAACGCGATCCATCATAGACGCAGGGAAGACGATGCCAGACACGCCAATCAACCAGACGGCAGAGACGGACGCGCAGCGGCGCGCGCGCTGGCGGCCGGAGACGATCGCTTTGCATGGCGGCAGCTACCGCGCCGATCCCACCACAGGCGCGGTGGCGGTCCCCATTTATCAAACGACGTCGTACCAGTTCCACGATACGGCCCATGCCGCACGCCTCTTCGCGCTGGAAGAGCTCGGGAACATCTACACCCGCATCATGAACCCGACGCAGGACGCGCTGGAGCAGCGGCTGGCGGCGCTGGAAGGCGGTGTCGCCGCGCTCGCCCTCTCCTCGGGGCAATCGGCGTCTGCCTTCTCCATCCTCAATATCGCCGAGGCAGGGGACAATATTGTAAGCTCAACGGACCTCTATGGCGGCACCTGGGCGCTTTTCGCCAATACGCTGCGCCGTCTCGGGATCGAGGTGCGCTTCGTCGATCCGAAGGATCCGGAAGCCTTTGCCCGCGCGACCGATGAGCGCACACGCGCCTATTACGCCGAAACCCTGCCCAATCCGAAGCTGGAACTTTTCCCGATTGCCGAGGTTGCAGAGATCGGACGTCGGTTCGGTGTTCCGCTGATCGTTGATAACACGGCGGCGCCGCTGACCGTGCGGCCTTTCGATCACGGCGCGGCCATCGTGATGTATTCTACAACGAAATATATCGGCGGTCATGGCACGTCCATCGGTGGCGTCATCATCGATGGCGGTACCTTCCCCTGGGAGCAACACAGGGCGCGCTTTCCGCTGCTCTCCGAGCCGGACCCGGGCTATCATGGCGCGGTCTGGATCGAGGCGGCGAAGCCCCTCGGCCCCATCGCCTATATCCTGCGTGCGCGCGTGGTGCTGCAGCGTGATCTCGGTGCGGCGATGTCTCCCTTCAATGCCTTCCAGTTCATTCAGGGCATCGAGACGCTGCCGCTACGCATCCGCCAGCACAATGCGTCCGCCAAAGTGGTCGCAGAATTCCTGCACGGCCACGATAAGGTGCGTCGTGTGATCCACCCCAGCCTGCAGGAGGGTGAAGCGCGCCGCCGCGCAGAGAAATACCTGCGGCCGGAATTCGGCGAGGGCGCCCTGGTCGGCTTCGAATTGGCGGGCGGGGCCGAGGCCGGCCGGCGCTTCATCGACGGGCTGCAGCTTCTCTATCACGTCGCCAATATCGGTGACGCACGCAGCCTCGCCATTCATCCGGCTTCGACGACGCATTCCCAGTTGACCGTGGAAGAGCAGGCCCAGACCGGCGTGACGCCGGGCTATGTTCGCTTGTCAATCGGGCTCGAACATCCCGAGGATATCCTCGACGATCTGCGCCAGGCTCTGGCCCGCGTCTGAGGAGCAGGAAAGGAAGCTGGCTGATCGCGGTCGGCCAGCCTCCTGCCCATCATGCTTCTTTGGGTCCGAAGAGCGGAAGGCTGGGGCCTTCCGCGGCCGTGCGACTGGTGGCCTGGGCTGCGGGCGGGGGCAGGTCCGGCGTTATGGGCTGCGCCAGAGCCGGATCGTTTTCGCGTGCGCTGTTGACGCGGTGTGATACGGGCCAGGCGCGCAGGGTGTCAGCCGGTGCCGGCTGCAGCAGGCCCGATGGGTCGCGGTCTGTCTCCCCCAGCCACAGCGGCCAGGCATCCGGCGGCAGCACGAGCGGCATGCGCTCGTGGAGCGAGGCGATATCGGCGCCCGCCGCGGTCGTCACGATCACGAAGCTGCGGATGACGGTGCCGTCCGCGCCGCGCCAGCCTTCCCACAAGCCGCCGAAAACGAGGGGCGTGCCATCGGCCCGCGCCACGGCATAGGGCTGTTTGCCATTCGTCCCGGTATGCCATTCGTAGAAGAGATCTGCCGGAACCAGGCAGCGGCGCCCGCCGCGATAGGCGCTGCGGAACATGGGCGACGTCGCGAGGCTTTCGGCGCGTGCATTGATGGGCCGCGGCGCGCTTTGCCGCTCCTTGGTGAAATGGGGCAGAAAGCCCCAGCTCAGCGCATCCGCCCGCCTTTCGCCCGATTTCGGGGTGGCGGCGGATGACGAGCGCCTCCTGCCGCGGCGCGATGTTCCAGGAGGGGGCGAGGCCGGGCAGGCTGCCGCTCAGGGCAAACAGGGCCTCGATCTGCTCAGGCGGAAGGGTGGACGCGTAACGACCGCACATGCAGCGAAGATGGCGCGGCCCGCGCCCGGCGCAAAGGGGCGAGGCCGCGCCGCCGTCTGCAAAAGACTACTTTTTCTTGCGCTTCAGCATTTTCATGACGCGCACGCCGAGCCGCGTCAGCGCCGGCATCGTCGTCGGCCGCAGGAGGCGGGGATCATAGCCGGAGAAACGCCGGTCGTTTTCCGACAGGCAGACCTGCATGAGATCGACCAGCTCGATATCGACATTGCTGACCGACTGGGCGCCGGTCACCGTGAAATTGTTGTCCTGCTTCGTCTCCTTGCCGTCGGCATCCATGCCGCGGGCAAGGCCGACGCGCTCGTAGCCGAGGAAGGCCCAGACCGCCCAGACGCGCAGTTCGAACCAGGGGCGCTTGTACCAGGGCAAGGTCGCGCGGTGCCAGGCGAGCCAGTTGGCGAAGAGCAGGATGTGGCGGCATTCCTCCTGCATGACGGGCTCGAAGGTCTCGATCAGCTCCGCCGGGAAGAAGCCGGAGCGCTTGGCCATTTCGAACAGGCCGAAGGCGAAGAAGCTGTCCACGCATTCGCTGAAGCCGGTCACGAGATAGGCCCATTCCGTATCCTGGGGCTTCTTGTAGGGCGGTTCGGTGGCGAGCGGGATGTCATAGGCCGCAACGAGCTTGGAGAGGACCTCCTTGTGGCGGTTTTCCTCCCAGGCATTCAGGGCAATCGTCATGCGCATGTCGAAGTCGGACAGATCGCCGGCATAGGCCGCCATGCGCAGCCGCGCCTTGCCTTCCGTCTGCACCGCGATGTCCCAGATGGGCAGCGAGGTCACGCGGTGCAGCACATCGGGGCTCAGCTTCGGCCAGGGAATGACGGAGGGGCGATAGGGGTTGAAGGTCTCGCTGAACATGCGGCGCACTTCGCGCTTATGCTCTTCCGTGCCGGGGCGGAGCGGACCTTTGACCGCGCTCTGCCAGTGGCGTGCCGCGCGGTCGGCTTGCTCGATCGCGTCCTGCGGCCGTTCGATCGGCAGGACGGGCGGAACAAAGCCCGAGACGTGAGATTCGGTGAAAAACTCATCCGTAACTGCGCTCATTGTTCCAGACCCTCGTCATCAATGTTCTTATGGTCACCGGTCGCGCACAGGTCGCGGCGCGGCGCGGCGCCTCGCCGGTGCCAGGGGCCGACCGGCCGTCCAGCACGCTCACGCTCAAGACAGCCGGGCAGCGAGCCGTGTTCGTAACAAAGATCGTTATAGCGGGGGTGTGACGGACCAACAATGCAGCGCCGCATGACAACTCAAGTCGCCCGTGTCCGGCGGTCACGACACCGAAATGATAAGAGCGGGTCTACTGACTGAGGATCAGGCCGGAATGCAAGCGCTTTGCGGATAAGCCGCTGCGGGCCTCAAGGAAGCAGTGGTGCCCAGAAGAAGACTCGAACTTCCACGACCTTGCGGCCACAGGTACCTGAAACCTGCGCGTCTACCAATTCCGCCATCTGGGCAATGCTGCGGTGAGGCGGGGTGTAACCATCCTGTAGCCTCCCGTCAACTGGCACCGGCCATAAGAGTTGGCCGGCAGCCGTGCTTGATCATAAGGGCTGGTCTGCCCCTTCGTAATGCTGTGATAGTGAGGAAACGGGCAAAGGGGGCCAGGATGCAGAGCGAGCAACGAAAGATCGCAACTGTCTTCGGTGGCGCGGGGTTCATCGGCCGCTATCTGGTGCCACGCCTGCTGCGCCAGGGCTTTACGGTGCGCGTCGCCGGCCGGGATACCGAACGCGCGGCCCAGCTTAAGCCGATGGGCAATCCAGGGGAGGTTGTGCCGATCTTCGCCCCCGTCACGGATGCGGCGGCCATCGCCCGCGCCATCGACGGCGCCGCGGTCGTCGTCAACCTCGTGGGCGTATTGGCGGAGCGGCGACGCGGCGATTTCGCCCGCGCGCATGCCACCGGTCCCCGTCTCATCGCCGACGAAGCCTCCCGCGCGCGGGTGAGGCATTTGGTCCATCTCTCCGCGATCGGGGCGTCCGGCACCAGCAAAAGCGGCTATGGCCGCAGCAAGGCGGCGGGGGAGGCGGCGGTGGCGGCCGGCTATCCGGATGCCGTCATTCTCCGCCCCTCGATCGTTTTTGGGCCGGAAGATCAGTTCTTCAATCGTTTCGGCGCGATCGCACGCTCGTCCCCCATCATGCCCGTCATTGCCGGCGGCACGCGCTTCCAGCCGGTGTATGTCGGCGATGTCGCGGCAGCGATCATGGCGGCCCTCGAGCTGCCGCTCGATGCGCCGGGTCTCTACGAGCTGGGCGGCCCGGACACGCTGACCTTTCGCGATATCCTGGCCTATATCCTGAAGGAGACCGGGCTGAAGCGCCCGCTTGTCACCATCCCCGCAGGCGTGGCGCGGCTCGAGGCAGCGATTCTGGAGAGATTGCCCGGCAAGCTTTTGACGACTGATCAGCTGGCCATGCTCGGCCAGGACAATGTGGTGAGCGGCCTGCTGCCGGGCTTTGCCGCACTGGGTATCACGCCGCTGCCGATCGACCGCGTCGTCCCGGCCTATCTTGCCCGCTACGGCCGCCGGCGCAAGGTTTCGTGATCGAAGCGGCGCCTTCGCCCTTGGGGCCCGCTTCCTCAGCCCAGCTTGAGAAACGCATCTGCGCGACCACATTGCCTTTCAGGTGAGTTGAATGGCGAGGCCTAAGTCCTCGCCAGCAATCTGGGAGGTTCCAGTGACGATCATTTCGATACGCGCTGCCGTGCTTGGGCTTGCCTTCGGCGCGGCGGCTCTGTCTCTCTCCGCTTGCGGCCATTCGCCCGCCACCCGCGCCGTGACCGGCGGCGCCATTGGCGCCGGCGCCGGTGCTGCCATCGGGGCGGCGACCGGTGGAACCGCGGCCACGGGCGCTTTGATCGGCGCCGGTGTCGGCGCTGGTGCCGGGGCGCTGACGGCGCCCTAAAGGCTGCCGTCCCCACGGGGGCATCAGCCATTGCGATCCTGGCCCGGCCCACATAGCGCGCGCCGCGCCAGGATCAGCCTTCGCCCGGGGCCAAGCGCAGTAGCCATGTGGCCGCGACTCGGCGCGCGCGCGGCCAGCCGGTTTCCATCAGGCCACATGATCGCACGTGGCAGAGCTGCTGCAGCGTTTTCAGGGCTCCCTTGGCGGCGGAGCTGTGCCAGAGAGGGGCCATGTCCGTACCCGTCTGGCTCCCCGCGCTCCTCGGCTTTCTCACGGCCGTAGGGTCAATCTCGATTGACATGTATCTGCCGGCCTTTCCGGCGATCTCGCACGAACTCGGGCAGATCCGCGGCGGCGCGCAAATCACGCTCGCAACGTTTTTCGTAGGGCTGGCATTCGGACAGCTCATCCTCGGTCCGCTGGCGGACCGGGTGGGGCGCAAGGCGCCGCTTGTCGTCGGCATGTCGGTCTATACGCTGGCCACCATCGGCTGCGCGCTGTCAACCGGACTTGTGTCCTTCTCAATCTTCCGCTTCCTCGCAGCCCTCGGGGGTGCCTCCAGCATGGTCGTGCCAAGGGCCGTGGTGCGCGATCTCGCCACCGGGCCGGGCGCGGCACGGATGATGGCGCAGCTCATGCTTGTCATGGGCGTGTCGCCGATCCTCGCACCGGCGCTTGGCGGCGTCGTGCTTGATTGGGCCGGTTGGCGGGCCATCTTCTGGATCCAGGCGATTTACGGCGTCATCAACCTCTCACTGGTTGTCTTTTTCCTGCCGGACACGTTGCGGCCAGAAATGCGCGTGCGCCATGGTGTGATCAGTGTCATGCAACGTTACGTGCAGGTCGCGCGGGATCGCAATTTTCTTCCGGCCGCGCTGACCGTTGCCTTCACCAGCGCCACGCTCTTCGCCTATCTCGGGGGGTCGCCCCTGGTGTTCGAGACCGGATTTCACGTCAGCCCCATTCTCTATGGCGGCATCTTCGGTCTCAACGGCTTTGGCCTCATTCTCGCGAGCCAGCTCAACGGCCGTCTTTTCGTGAACCGCTTCGGGATCGACCGCACGCTAAACGCCGCCGTTTTCACAATGCTGGCGGGTTGCGTCTATCTCGCCGCCCTCGCCGTTCTGGGGCTGGCGGGTCTGGTGCCGACGCTGATCGGGCTCTTTGTCGTTATAGCCTCGCTCGGCTGCGTCTTTCCAAACGGGACTGTCGCCGTCATGTCGCGCCAGCATGCCAATGCCGGTGTCGCCTCTGCGCTCACCGGCACGCTGCAATTCTCCATCGGCGCGGTCAGCGGCATGATGGTCGGTGAGTTGAGCGACTCCACGCCACGCGCCATGGCCCTCTGCATGGTGGCGGGGGCGATTTGCGTGACCCTTTTCAACCATTTCCGCCCGCGGGCGACGAGCTAGCGCCGCCGGGGCATGAGGCTGATCGAGACATAAGCCCCGATCCAGGAGCCAAGCGCCGCAAAGATCACGTATTCCCAGTTTTGCGTATAGCTGATCACGGCGAAGGAGGAGAGCAGATACCAGAGCCCGCTCCAGTTCGCGGCCGAGACCCGTCTGCGTCGGCCACCGCCGCGGTGAACGGACAGAGACAGCGTCGGTCCCCGCCGTTGCCGCGACAACGCCGAGCGCCGTCAGTGGATCGATATGAGGTGGATCATGCTCGCCCCGTCATGGCCAATGCGGCACGAGGGCGCACCCTCAAAGAAAGAACAGAAGGAAGCGCTTCTTTTTGAAAAAGAAGCAAAAACTTTCATCCGTCAGGCGGCCTGCGGCCGGATGTCCTTGATGTCGCGGAAGGTCAGGGTCTCGTGGCTTTCGATCGCGCGCCTCAGCATGAAAGCTGGACAGGCGAGGAAGACCGGATCGCCGTCCACGTCATCCGCCATCGACGTGCGCTGGGTGGCGATGAAATTTCTCGAGCGCCGCCTTGTCGCCCGAAACCCAGCGCGCGAGCGAATAGGGCATCGGGCTCGAAGGTGATCGGCGTGCCGTATTCCCCGGCGAGCCGGGCCTGCAGCACGTCCAGCTGCAGCGTGCCGACGACGCCCACGATCGGCGGCGAGCCGTCCTGCGGGCGGAACAGCTGCACCACGCCTTCCTCGGCGAGTTCCTGCAAGCGCGGTGCGCAGCTTCTTGGCCTTCATCGCGTCCGACAGATGCACGCGGCGGAGGATTTCCGGCGCGAAATAGGGCACGCCGACGAAGTTCAGCGTCCTCGTCCGAGGTCAGGGTATCGCCGATGCGCAGCGTGCCGTGGTTGGGAATGCCGACCACATCGCCGGCGAAGGCTTCCTCGGCGAGCGCACGGTCGCGGGCGAAGAAGAATTGCGGCGCATGCAGCGGAATGAGCTTGCCCGTGCGCACCTGCTTCACGCCGCATGCCGCGCATCAGCCGGCCCGAGCAGACGCGCGCGAAGGCGATGCGGTCGCGGTGGTTCGGGTCCATATTCGCCTGGATCTTGAAGACGAGCGCGGTGAGGTCGGGCTCCGTCGCCTCCACGACCCGCGTATCGGCGGGCTGGGCGCGCGGCTTCGGCCCGAAGGCGGCCAGCGCGTCGAGCAGGTCGGTGACGCCGATATCCTTGATCGCGCTGCCGAAGAAGGTCGGGGTCAGATGCCCCGCCATGAAACTCTCGACGTCGAATTCCGGCAGAGCGGCGCGCACCAGGTCGATCTCCTCGCCGAGCTGGATCATGCGGTGGTCGGATTGGCCGAGCGGCGCGGTCAGATGGTAATCGCGGCGTGCGCAGGTCATAGGTGCCGGCGAATTCGGCGGCGCGGCCTACCGGCCAGGTCACGGGCGCGGTGTCGAGCGCCAGGGCGCTCGCGACCTCATCGAGCAGGGCGAAGGGGTCCTGCGCCTCACGGTCCATCTTGTTGATGAAGGTGATGATCGGGAATGTCGCGCAGCCGGCAGATCTCGAACAGCTTGCGCGTCCGCTCCTCGATGCCCTTGGCGGCGTCGATCACCATGACCGCGGAATCGACCGCCGTCAGCGTGCGATAGGTGTCCTCCGAGAAGTCCTCATGGCCCGGCGTATCGAGCAGATTGAAGACGCAGCCGCCATATTCGAAGGTCATGACCGAGGTCACGACCGAGATGCCGCGGTCGCGCTCGATCCCCATCCAGTCGGAGCGGGTGCGGCGGCGCTCGCCCTTGGCGCGGACATTGCCGGCGAGCTGAATGGCGCCGCCCGCGCGCAGCAGGCGCTCGGTCAGCGTGGTCTTGCCGGCGTCGGGGTGGGAGATGATGGCGAAGGTGCGCCGGCGGGCGATCTCGCCCGCGATTTCTTCGGTCTGGGTCATGCGCGGGCTCTAGCAAGAACCGCGCGGAGGGGAAACGGTCTCACCGGCGCGGCACTTATGAAAAGCCGCTGGCTGCTGGTTCGCGCCCTGCCGCGGTGCTAACCCGGGGGCCTGACAGGAGACGATGCGATGCGACTGGAAGCCGACAGTTTCACCGATCTGCCGATGGATGGCGGGGTCATGCGCGTGCATGTGCTGCGCCCGCAGGCGGAGGGGCGCTTCCCCGCGATTCTCCTGTATTCGGAAATCTATCAGGTGACGGCGCCGATCCGGCGCACCGCCGCCTATCTGGCGGCCACGGCTTTCTCGTCGGCATCCCCGAAGTCTATCACGAATACGAGGCGCCGGGCACGGTGCTGGCCTATGACAAGCCGGGCACGGATCGCGGCAATGAGCTGAAATTCGCCAAGCCCGTGGCGCAGCTATGACCGCGACTGCCGGGCCGCACTCGATCTTCCTGCGCGACCACCGGCATTCCACAGGCGCGCTCGGCGCCTTCGGCGTCTGCCTCGGCGGGCATCTCGCCTTCCGCGCTGCCTTGCAGCCGGATCTCAAGGCCGCCGCCTGCTTCTATGCGACGGACCTGCACAGCCATACGCTGGGCGCGGGCGCGAATGACGGCACCTGGCGCGGGTCGAGCGAGATCCGTGGCCAGCTTCTCATGATCTTCGGACGGCAGGACCCGCATGTGCCGCTCGACGGGCGGCACGCTCATCCGCAACCGGCTGGAGGAAGCGGGCGTCAACTACGAATGGCATGAGGTCAATGCGGCCCATGCCTTCATGCGGGACGAGGGGCCGCGCTACGATCCCGAACTTGCTCGCTTCGGCTATGACAGCGCGCTCAGGCTGTTCCGCCAGTAGCTGCGGTAGCGCGCGGCCGCAAGCTCAAACCGTCATCCGCGCGCCCGCTGCGCGGATCCACCCGCCTGGGCACCAATAACGGGTCGATGCGCGGCATGAAGCCGCGCATGACGGTGCCGAGTGCGGCGACAGGTCAGTTCAGCGCAGGCCGCCGGAGGCGAGGATGGTCTCGCCATTGACCCAACGGCCATCGTCGGAGGCGAGGAAGACCGCGATCGGAGCGATATCATTGGGCAGGCCGACGCGGCCGAGCGGCGTCTGCTCCACTGCCATGGCTTCCATCGCGCCATCAATGACGCCCAGGCTGCGGGCGCCTTCCGTGTTGACGACGCCGGGATTGATGGCATTGACGCGGATCTGCTTCGGCCCCAGCTCGCGGGCGAGCGTATGGGTGATGGCGTCCACCGCGCCCTTGGTTGCCGTATAGACCAGGCGTGCGGCGGCGTGATGCGGGTCACGACCGAGCTGATATTGATCACGCTGCCGCCTTCGGCGGGGAAATGCTTCACGGCGGCCTGTGTCGTGAGCAGGAGGCCCAGCACATTGGTATTGAACTGGCGGTGGAATTCCGCCTCGGTCACCTCTTCAAGCGGGGCGAAAGCAAAGACGCCGGCATTATTGACCAGGACGTCGATCTTGCCGAAGGCGGCCACGGTTTCGGCAACGATCCGCTGGGCGGCGTCAGCCACGCTGCCCTGGACGGCAATCGCCCGGCCGCCCGCTTTGGTGATGGCGGCGACGGTCTTCTCGGCGCCCGCCTTGTCGGAGGCGTAGTTGACGGCGACGGCCGCGCCCTCGGCCGCGAGCGCCGTCGCGATGGCCGTGCCGATGCCCTTGGATGCGCCGGTGACCAGCGCCACTTTTCCTGCAAGCTTGCTCATGGGAATCTCCTCGTTCGGTATTGATTCGATGATTAGATGAATATCGAACTATCGCAAGCTGGCCCGTTAACGCAGGGCAGGGTTCAGATTTCGGAAAGGCGCTTCAGATAGGCGGCCAGCACATCCCGCTGAAGGACGAGATTGGCGAATTTGCCTTCGCGCACGATCTCGATCAGCCCGGCATTCTCCAGCTCCTTCATGTGGTGGGAGATGGTGGCGGCACTGACATCATGCGCCTGCAGCAGGTGGCTGCAGGGCGTGGGTGCAGGCCGGCTGCCCAGGCATTTCAGGATCTGATAGCGCCGCGGCTCGGCCAGCGCGCGGGCGATCAGTGCAAACTGGCGATCGCTGAGTTCGGGAAGCACAGTGTCTGTCATCGATCCGCTTTTACGTCGCAGGCAGACAGGGGCCGGGGTTCAGCCCCGCCCCCTGGTTCTGTCATCTCATACCGAGAAATACTTTGCATGCGCATTGAGCACCACGAGCGCACTGGTGGATTGCTCGGGATGGAGCTGCGCCTCATCCGACAGCGAGACGCCGATGCGCTCTGCCTCAAGCAGCTTGAGGATCGGTGCCTGGTCATCGAGGTTCGGGCAGGCCGGATAGCCGAAGGAATAGCGTGAACCGCGATAGCCTTGGCCCAGCATCTTCTCCATGTCGCGCTCGTCCTCGGCCGGCGAAGCCAAGCTCGGCACGGATGCGCTTATGCGTGTATTCGGCCATCGCCTCCGCCATCTCCACCGACAGGCCATGGAGATAGAGATAGTCCTGGTAGCGGTTGTCCTTCGAACCAGACTGGCGCGCGAGGTCGGAGGCTTTCTGCCCGACGGTCACCACCTGCAGGCCGATCACGTCCCGCTCGGCATCGTCCACATCGCGGAAGAAGTCGGCGATGCACTCGCCATCCTCGCGCGGCTGGCGGGGCAGGGTGAAGCGGGCAAGCTCGGTCTGCTCCGTCCTCGGCGAAAATGAGCAGGTCATTGCCCTGGCCCGCGGCCTTCCAATAGCCGTAGATCGCCTGCGGCTTCAGGATATCCTCATCCTCGCAGAGCGCCAGCATGCGGCGCATGATCGGGCGCAGCTCCTGCTTCGCCCAGCCGAGGAAGTCATCGAGCGAGCGGCCCTGTTTCCGGAATCCCCACTGGAACTGATAGAGGCTGCGCTCGTTGAGGAAGGGCACGATGGCGCGCGGCGGCGCCTCCACAATCCGCGCGCCCCAGAAGGGCGGTGTCAGGATCACCGGCTGATCCGTGGTCAGCCGGCGGCGGCGGGCCTGCACGGTGCCGATATCGACGGGCTGGAAGGCCCGCGCTATCCGCCTGGCCAAGCGTGCGGCTGGTATTGCGGGCCTTGCCGGCACGCTTGGTCTGGATCGCGGCGGTGTATTCGTCAAAGCCGTTGCCGGTGACCTTCTCCATCAGCGACAGCCCGTCGAAGGCATCGCGCGCATAGGCGACGCGCCCGGAGGCATAGGCGCGGGTGCAGTCGTCCTCGACGAAGTTGCGGGTCAGCGCCGCGCCGCCCAGCAGGATCGGGACATCCACGCCCAGGCGCGACAACTCCTCCAGATTGTCCTTCATCACCACGGTCGATTTCACCAGCAGGCCGGACATGCCGATGGCATGGGCGTGATGGTCGCGCACGGCCGCGACCATGTCGCGCGAGCGGCACCTTGATGCCGAGATTGATCGACGCGATAGCCGTTGTTGGTGAGGATGATATCGACGAGGTTCTTGCCGATGTCATGCACGTCGCCCTTCACGGTCGCGAGCACGATGGTGCCTTTCTCCTGGCCCTCTGATCTTCTCCATGAAGGGTTCGAGATAGGCGACGGCGGCCTTCATCGTCTCGGCACTTTGCAGCACGAAGGGCAGCTGCATCTTGCCCGCGCCGAACAGCTCGCCCACCACCTTCATGCCGTCGAGCAGAATGGTGTTGATGATCTCGAGCGGCGGATAGGTCTTCATCGCTTCGGCGAGATCCTCGTCCAGGCCCTTGCGGTCGCCATCGACGATGCGTTCCTTGAGGCGGCCCTCGACCGTCTCGGCGCGCTTGCTTGGCGCCGACATCGGCGAGCTTCCGCTCGGCGAAAATCTCCAGCATCTTCTGCAGCGGGTCGTAGCCGTCGCGGCGGCGGTCGAAGATGAGGTCTTCGGCAACGGCCACTTCCTCGGGCGGGATCAGGTGCAGCGGGCGGATCTTGCTGACATGGACGATCGCCCCGGTCATGCCGGCACTGCAGCGCATGGTCGAGGAAGACCGAGTTCAGCACCGCGCGCGCCGCGGGGTTAAGGCCGAAGCTGATGTTGGAGAGGCCGAGGATGATCTGGATATCCGGGAAGGCCTCGCGGATCGCGGCGATGCCGTCGAGCGTCCAGGCCCCGAGCTTACGGTCATCCTCATTGCCGGTCGCGATGGTGAAGGTGAGGGGATCGATCAGCAGATCGGATTGCGGCAGGCCGTGGCTCGTCGCAGGCGAAATCGACCAGCCGGCGGGCGATGCGCAGCTTGTCCTCGGCCGTCTTCGCCATGCCGGCTCGTCGATGGTCAGCGCGATCACCGCAGCGCCGAAGCGGCGTGCCAGCGATCATGCGGTCCTCGGCCGGCTCCTCGCCATCCTCGAAATTGATCGAGTTGATGATCGGCTTGCCGCCATGCAGCTTCAGCGCGGCCTCCAGCACGATGCGTTCGGTGCTGTCGATGACGAGCGGTGCAGTTCACGCTGCTCGTGAAGCGGCGGACGACTTCGTTCATCTCGGCGACTTCATCGCGGCCGACGAAGGCGGTGCAGACATCGAGCGCGTTCGAGCCTTCGCCGATCTGCTCGCGGCCCATGCCGACGCAACCGTCCCAGTCATGCGCTTCCTGCAGCTGGCGCCATTTCTTCGAGCCGTTGGCGTTGCAGCGCTCGCCGATGGAGAAATAGCTGTTCTCCTGGCGCAGCGAGGCCTGGCCGTAGAGGCCGGCGACGGAGGGCACCCAGACCGGCTTGCGCGCGACCGGCGCCGGGCGGAGGCGGGAGCCCGGCGCGGCGGCGCAGCATGGCGTCGAGCGCCGCGATATGCGGGGTCGAGGTGCCGCAGCAGCCGCCGATGAGGTTGAGCCCGTCCTCGGCGATATAGCGTTCGACCCAGCTCGCCATTTCCTCGGCGCCGAGCGGGTAGTGGGTCTGGCCGTCGACCAGTTCGGGCAGGCCGGCATTGGGCTGGACCGAGATGAGGCCGCGCCAGTTGGTGGCGAGCCAGCGGATATGCTCGGCCATTTCCTGGGGGCCGGTCGCGCAGTTCAGGCCCATCAGCGGCACGTCCAGCGCGTCGATGACGGTCGCGGCGGCGGCGATGTCGGGGCCGACGAGCAGCGTGCCGGTCGTCTCCACCGTCACCTGCACGAAGATCGGCGTGTCGGTGCCGGCCTCGGCGCCGGCGATCTTGGCGCCGTTGACGGCGGCCTTGATCTGCAGCGTGTCCTGGCAGGTCTCGATGAGGATCGCGTCCACGCCGCCGGCGATGAGGCCGCGGCATCTGCTCGGCGAGCGCCGCTTCCAGCGGGTCATAGGCGATATTGCCGAGGCTCGGCAGCTTCGTGCCGGGGCCGATGCTGCCGACGACATAGCGATGCCGGCCATCGGCAGAAGCTCTCGGCGGCTTCGCGTGCGAGCTCGGCGGCGCGTCTGGTTGATCTCGAAGGTGCGGTCCTGGAGGTCGAATTCGCCGAGGGTGATCGGGCTGCCGCCGAAGGTATTGGTCTCGACCATATCGGCGCCGGCTTCGAAATAGCCGCGATGGATTTCGCGCACGAGTTCGGGGCGGGAGAGGTTCAGCACCTCGGTGCAGTTCTCGCGGTTCCAGAAATCGCGTCTCGATGTCGAGCGTCAGCGCCTGGACGCGGCTGCCCATGCCGCCGTCGCAGAGCAGAACCTGGTCGCGCAGGGCGTCGAGAAGATGCGGGCGGCTGCTCATGAATGGGCCTCTTGGTGGTCGGGTCGGCTGGAGTGAAGCGGCACGGTGCGGGGCGGCTGAGCAACGCGTGCCGCTCCAGATTTCGGTGGTGAGTCGGACCCGGACATGGTGACGGTGCCGTGCACGGAGAGGCCCGGCGGCCTGCAGCATGCGGCCGCATGCGGGACGGGTCCTGAAAGCCGCGATGGCGATGGGCCAGCGTCTCCGACAGATCATGCGGCGCGTGGGCGAGCGAGTTCGACCACGATGATCTTGGCGCCGCTGCGGGTGACGCGGGCGGCCTCGCGCAGCACGGCCTCGGGGTCTTCGGCATGGTGCAGCACCATCTGCAGGACGGTGCAGGTCGAACCCGCTGTCGCCGTCCCGTCGGGCAGCGGCAGGCGATACATATCCGCCTGCCGCAAGGTGCAATGGGCGAGGCCGGCCTGGGCCAGGCGCGATGCGGGCGAGCTTCGAACATCTGCGCGCTGGCGTCGATGCCAAGCCCCATTTCGGCGCGGGGGCCGAGCAGTTCCAGCACGCGGCCTGTGCCGGTGCCGATGTCGAGCACCCGGCCGAGCCGGCCTTGCCGGCGACCGCGTTCAGGAGCGCCGCCTCTACCGCCGCCGTGGGCAGGCCGAGCGCGCGTCATCTCGTCCCAGTCCGCGCCTTGGCGCGCGGAAGCTGTCGGAGGCGACGCGGGCGCGTTCGGACAGCGCCTGGGCGGCCATGCGGCGGTCGGCGGCGAGCACGGGATCGTCTTCCGGCAGGCGGCTGATCAGCAGGCGCGCCAATCGCCCTCGCGCACTGCCGGCGTCGGCGAGCGCGAACCAGGAGAAGACGCCCTCCTGCTGACGGCGCAGCAAGCCCGGCCTCCACGAGCAGGCGCAGATGGCGGGAAAGGCTGGGCTGGGACTGCCCGAGGATCGTCACCAGCTCGCTGACACAGAAGGCGCCCCGCGCGCAGAGCGCCAGGATGCGCAGCGCGTCGGCTCCGCCGCCGCTCGCAAGGAAATGAAAAAATCATCCACGGATTGATATTACATAAACATATGTTTATGTCTACGCTATGAGTCGCATCGACGCGCGCATACCAGTTTTTATTGCTGCGGCGGCCGATATGGCCGCGGCTGATACGGCTTGGCTCGTGGAAAATCGCGCGGAACGGCCTTGGGTGAGCGGTGAGGTCGGCCATACGCCGGGCTGCGCCTGCTGCGTCGCCCGCGGTGCGCTTGCCGAAGCCCTGGGCCGGCTGTTTCGCGCACGCGCGGTCGGGGCGGTGCCGTTCTTTACCCGCCTGGGTGCCGTGCCGGCCGATGAGAGCGGGGCCGAGGCTGTTCGCCGGGTCTTGGCGGCGGATGCGCTGGTCTCCGCCTGTTACCGCCCGGAAATTGAACCCAATACGTAATTTTTACGTCATTGGTACATTTCAGTTTATTTAGCAGCTCGTTCCATTTATGTAGCAATATGTCGGCTGCTCACGGCCTTCGAATTTGCGCGATAAGAAACATAATAATCCGGCTTGGAAATAATTGTCTTCCGCTAACGGCAACGACTGATATTCCCATGATGTGGAGAGCAAGATGGCGCGCGTGAAATTTCCTGTCCTTAAGGCCAATATCTCAAAGTCCCTGGTGATCGCGGCGCTTGCCGCCGGTCTCGGGTCGGTGGCGCATGCGCCGGCTTTTGC
The DNA here is from genome assembly GCA_963834475.1 of uncultured Alphaproteobacteria bacterium. Lineage (GTDB taxonomy): Bacteria > Pseudomonadota > Alphaproteobacteria > Acetobacterales > Acetobacteraceae > Acidisoma. The sequence continues at coordinate 605,649 of CAWIBZ010000008.1, forward strand.
GCAAAATGCTGCAACAGCCATGGCGATGAACCCTGACTTGACGGAATTTACGCACATTGTGCAACTCGCTGGGCTGACGCAGGCGGCAGCGACCAACAACGTGACGGTTTTTGCCATCACGAATAAGGGCTTCGACAACATCAACGCCATGTGGCGCGGCGTGTTGACCACACCGGGGGCGAATGGCTCACCGAATTTCCAGCGGATGCAGCGTCTTGCGCGGTCCCAGGCGATCTTCGGTATCCATCCCCCGTCTGAGTTCATGGGCAAGGTCACTCAGGTGACCTCAGTGGCTGGCACGCCGATCACGGTGGATGGCAGCGTTCAGGGCAAGCTGACGGTAACGGCGGCCTTTACGACCGGATATCTCAGCGGAACGCCGACGACCACCAGCCAGGCGGTCATTTATCCGATCGAGGTGACCAGCGTTAATCGGTAAACTATTTGGCTTTCGCTAAGGGCGGCGCCCGTTGCTCTGGATGACGGGCGCCGCCTGCGTTATCCGGCGCAAGAGCTGTCAGCCGTTGAAGGTAAGCTGCACCTTCATGGCGGCTCTCCGGTCATTGGCCTGTTCAAAAGCCGCGACCGCTTCTTCGATCGGATAGCTTCCCGTCAGTAATGGTGATAGATCAACGCGCTCGCTGTCGATAAGCGCGACCGCGAGCGGAAATTCCTCGTGGAAGCGGAAGGAGCCGGTGATGAGGAGTTCCTTCGCCACCACCATGTTCTGCGGGACCGACATATCGCCGCCGAGCCCGAGCTGCACGATCGTGCCGCGTGGCCGCACCACCTCCATGCCGGCGCGCAGCGCCCGCTCGTTGCCGGAGCATTCGAACATGACATCGATCTGGCCTTTGTCGGCCGTGTAAGGCGCCAGCGCGTCGGGAGCTGTCGCCGTATTCAGGGCGTATGTCGCGCCGAGCCGCCGGGCGATGGCCAGCGGCTCATCGACGATATCGGTCACGATGATCTCGGCCGCGCCATGGAAGCGGGCGGCGGCCACCACGAGTGCGCCGATCGGCCCGCAGCCGGTCACGAGCACCCGGGCGCCGAGCAGCGAACCGGCGCGGGAGAGCCCATGCAGCACCACGGAGAAGGGCTCGGCCATGGCGAGTTCGGCGGCGGAGGCGCGGCGGCCGATGACGCATTGCGCCGCCTCGCACACCAGCACCTCGCGGAATCCGCCCTGAATATGCGGCATGGGCATGGCGCTGCCATAGAAGCGCATGTTGAGGCACTGGTTCGGCAGGCCGGCGAGGCAGAAGCGGCAATCCCGGCAGGGGCGGCTCGGATTGACCGCCACGCGGTCCCCAACGGCCACCGTCGTGACGTCGGGTGCGATCTCCGCCACTTCGCCGGCGATCTCATGGCCGAGGATCATCGGCTCGCGCACACGCACGGTGCCGAAGCCGCCATGATTGTAATAATGCAGGTCGGAACCGCAGATGCCCCCCGCCCTGATGCGCACGGCGACCTCGCCCGGCCCGAGCGGTTCGATGGCGCGCTCCTCTACCCGCAGGTCCTTGGCCGCGTGGATGACGACCGTGCGCATGATGGATCTCCTTATCCGACCGGGGTGAGCAGCGGCTTGCCGGCGAAATGGGCGGTCAGATTGTCCCGCGCCAGCTGCCCCATGGCCCGCCGCGTCTCGACCGTGGCGCTGCCCATATGCGGCATGAGGACAGTATTGGTCAGCGCCGCGAAGCGGGGGTCGATGTCCGGTTCGTTGCAGGAAGACGTCGAGGCCGGCGCCCGCAATCTTGCCCGCTTGCAGCGCTTCGATCAGCGCCTCTTCGTCGATGGTGGAGCCGCGCGAGATATTCACCACGAAGCCCCGCGGCCCGAGCGCCTCAAGCGCGGCCGTGCCCACGATTCCCTCTGGTGCCGGCGCCGCCCGCCGTCGCCACGACAAGGATGTCAGACCAGGCGGCCAGCGCCTGGACGCTCTCGAAAGCCTGATAGGGCAGGCCGGGTTTGGCGGTGCGGTTGAAATAGCCGATGTCGCAGCTGAACCCACGTGCGCGCTCGGCGATGGCGAGGCCGATGCGGCCCAAGCCCACGATGCCGAGCTTGCAGCCGAAGAAGCGGCGGGCCAGCGGCAGTCCGCCGCGTCTTCCACTGCCCGCTCCGCACATGGGCATCCGCCTGGGGCGTCTCTCGCATCACCGCGAGGGCCAGCAGAATGGCGAGATCCGCCACATCGCCCGTCAGCACCTCGGGCGTATTGGTGACGGCGATGCCGCGCGCCCGGGCCGCGCCGAGATCGATCTTGTCAACGCCGACGCCGTAATTGGAGATGATTTCGAGCGCCGGGAGGGCGCCGATGAGCGCCGCATCCGCGCCGATGCCGCCCGAGGTGAGGAGGCCGCGGACCCGGCTGCATCGGGCCAGAAAGGCCGCTTTGTCGGCCGCCTCCCAATAGCGGTGGATGCGGAATGCCGCGTCCAGCGGCTCCATGTCCCAGGCGGGAAGGGCGCCCGTCATGAGGAGTTCGGGCCGGGCCTCTCCTGCAGCGTCTGCCTGGGTCATGCGCTCGGGTCTCCTGATCAACGAAAGTTCGGGTGTTATCGCTACCATCATTAGGCGCCGGCTGCTCCCAGCCGTCAAGCGCGGGTCTCCCGCATCGCTGGATCAGTGCGCGGCACCATGACCATGTCGCGAGGATCCTGCCTGCGGCGGCGCTATCACCGGGGCGCACCTTCGGCGGCCATGAAGGCAATCAGATCGCTCAAGTCATGGCGCAGGCGGGAGAAGCCGGAATGTGCTTCGATCCGCCGCTCGTCCATATAGAGGCGGCGCGAGACCTCGATCTGCAGGGCATGCACGCCATCCCGCGGGCGGCCGTAATGGCGCGTCACATAGCCGCCCGCATAAGGATCGTTCCGCCGCACGGAATAGCCGAGCCGGTGCAGGCAGGTTTCCACCCGTCCGACGAGCCCTGGGGCGCAAGCCGTGCCATAGGCATCGCCCAGGACAAAATCGGGCGTGGCATGGCCCAGGGTCGAGGGCATGGAGTGACAGTCGATCAGAATGCAGAGGCCGAAACGCTGCACGGTTCGCCCGATCAGGCTGCGCAGCGCGGTGTGATAGGGCTCCCAGCAGCGGCGGATACGGCCTTCAGCCTCTGCGAAGCGCAGCTTTCGGCCGTAAATGGTCTCGCCTGAGGCGACAATGCGGGGAATGGTGCCAAGGCCGGCGTCGATGCGGGTGCTGGTCGTGTTCACCCAGGCAGGCAGCGGATCGGCGAACATGGCGGGGTCGAGTTCCCAGGGTTCGCGATTGGCGTCGCAATAGGCGCGCGGGAAATGCGCGGCAAGCAGCGGCGCGCCATAGTCGGGCGCCGCGGCGAAGAGCCGGTCGACCCAGAAATCCTCGCTCCGGCGCAGGCTGCGCGGCTCCAGCCGGCTTTCGGCCAGAAAGTCCGGCGTGTAATCGGCTCCCGAATGCGCGGAGGAGAAGACAAAGGGGACGGTCTGCTCATCCGGTTCGGTCACGCTGAAAGGCTGCGCTAGGGCTGTGTAATCCATGCCTGCAATTCAAGCGCCAGCCCAGGCGCCTGTCATCAGCCAATCGTAGAGGGGGTCACTGTCTTTTGTGCGATGGCACAGGCAATGGCCGCCCCCAGCCTCACATTGTTGCGGACCAGGGCGATATTGGCGGTCAGGCTGCGGCCAGCACTGAGGGTGAGCAGGTGCGAGAGCAGGAAGGGCGTCACGGCCTTGCCCTCCACCTTTTGCAGCCGGGCCGCTTTCAGCGCTTCATCGACGAGCTGCGCCATCTCCTCATAGGGAATTTCGTCACCGGCCGGGACTGGGTTGGTGACGAGCATGCCGCCGCCGAGGCCGAGACGCTGGCGCGCCGCCATGATGGCGGCGATATCCGCCGCCCGGTCGATCCGCATCGGCACGCGCCAGGGGCTCGCCGCACTCCAGAAGGCCGGCAGATGGTCGGTCTGGTAGCCCAGCACCGGCACGCCGCGGGTTTCCAGGTATTCCAGCGTGCGGGGCAGATCGAGAATCGCCTTGGCACCCGCGCAGACCACGGTGACGGGCGTGCGGGCGAGCTCTTCAAGGTCGGCCGATATATCCATGCTGTCCTGGCCGTCGCGGTGAACGCCGCCGATTCCCCCCGTCGCAAAGACCGCGATGCCGGCCAGCGCCGCGCAGATCATGGTCGCGGAAACCGTCGTGCCGCCCGAGCGGCCCATGGCGACGGCGAAGCCGAGGTCGGCGCGGCTGAGCTTCATCGGATCCGGAGTCGTGGCGAGCCGTTCCAGCTGTTTGCCTGACAGCCCCACGACTATTTCACCATCGAGGAGGGCGATGGTTGCCGGCACGGCCTGGGCGGCGCGGCAATCGGCCTCAACCTGGCGGGCCATCGCCAGATTTTGGGGAAAAGGCATGCCGTGGGTGATGATAGTGGATTCAAGCGCCACAACTGGCTTATGTGACCGTAACGCTTCCGCGACATCCGGCGACAGGGTAATGGGGGGTACGGGTGGCGTTGGATAAGCCGAGAGGCTGGGCGACGGGCCGTTCATGCGTTACTGGACCCTGACGCATTGGGATGGAAGCGGATATAAGGCGCGCAGTTGGGGCTCCCCATCTGTAGGACAGATCGCCCCCCCGGGCAAAGAAGTGAGACCAGCGCGGCAGCCCCGCGCGCATCGGAATTGAGATCATGAAGGCGCTGAATGCGATCCGCATGGGAGGGGTGGAGATTCTTCCCCTTGTCGAAGGTGGGAAAGGTGTGGCGGTGAGCGACGGCGTAAGCAGTGGCCATTGGGCCGCTGCGGGCGGGGTCGGCACTTTCAGCGCCGTCAATGCCGATAGCTACGATGTTGAAGGGCGGCGGCATTCCGCAGGTCTATCACGGCCGCACGCGGCGGGACCGGCACGAGGAACTCGTCGACTATGCCATCAAGGGCGGCATCGCCCAGGCCCAGAAGGCGCATGACATCAACGGCGGGCAAGGCCGGATCCACGCCAATATCCTGTGGGAGATGGCCGCGGCCGAGCGGGTCATCACCGGTGTTCTGGAAGGGGCCAAGGGGCTCATCAACGGGCTCACCTGCGGCGCCGGCATGCCCTATCGCCTCTCCGACATCGCCGATGAAATTCGGGGTGCACTATTACCCCATCGTCTCTTCGGCCCGCGCCTTCAACGCGCTTGTGGAAGCGCGCCTATCACAAGGCCTCCAATCTTCTCGGCGGCGTGGTCTATGAAGACCCCTGGCTCGCCGGCGGCCATAACGGCCTGTCCAACAGCGAGGACCCGACGCGGGCCGGAAGATCCCTTTCCCCGCGTGCTGGCGCTGCGCAAGCCAGATGCGCGAATTCGGCCTCGGACGACACCCCGATCATCATGGCCGGCGGCGTCTGGTGGCTGGAGGAGTGGGAGGACTGGATCGACAATCCCGAACTCGGCCCGATCGCCTTCCAGTTCGGCACGCGCCCGCTGCTGACCCAGGAAAGCCCGATCGGGGACAGCCTGGAAGCAGAAGCTGCTGACGCTGAAGAAGGGCGACGTCTTCCTCAACCGCTTCAGCCCGACCGGCTTCTATTCCAGCGCCGTCAATAACGAGCTTCATCCAGGAACTGCGCGGCCGCAGCGAGCGCCAGGTCGCCTATACGACCGAGGCGGTGGGCGATCATACCGCCGAATTCGGCGTCGGGCCCCGCAAGCGTATCGTCTATCTCACCAAGCCCGACCTCGCCCGGGTGCGGCAATGGGTCGCGCAGGGCTTCACCGAGGCGCTGCGCACCCCGGACACGACGCTGATCTTCGTGACGCCCGAGACGCGCCGCCCAGATCTACCAGGATCAGGTGGATTGCATGGGCTGCCTCAGCCAGTGCCGCTTCTCGAACTGGAGCCAGGAAGCGCCGGAACATTCCAACGGCAAGAAGGCCGATCCGCGCAGCTTCTGCATCCAGAAGACGCTCCAGACCATCGGCCATGGCGCGACGGACGAATACACGGCCGAGCACAACCTCATGTTCAGCGGCCATAACGGCTTCCGCTTTGCCCTCGATCCCTTCTATTCCAACGGCTTCATCCCGACGGTGAAGCAGCTTTTCGAGCGCATCAAGACCGGCCGTTGACGCGGGACCGTTCATGCGCAGGGGCGCCAGCAGGGTATGGCCAGCCCCAGCTTCGGTGGCTCCGGCCGCGGCGGCTGCCGGCAGGCAGGCCCTCGGGCGTGCTTGAGCCGGGCGCAAAGGCTGGGGCAGACTGAAGCCATGTTCGATCCGCTCTCCCATGGCTGAGCTGAGCCGCGAGACGCCTGGCCCTTCCGGGCGGCGCCGCGCGAGGTCGATCTGGCGGCGCAGCGAAAGGGCGCGGCGCATCAGCCTTCGCATCGATGCCCGCAGCGCGGCGGTGGTGGTGACCCTGCCGCCCCGCTCCTCGAAACGCGCCGGGATGGCGCTGCTTCTCGAAAACGGCACCTGGGTTGCGAACCGGCTGGCGGCCTTGCCGAGCGGTGTCGCCTTCGCGGCAGGGCGCGACGCTGCCGATCGACGGCGTGCCGCATCCGATCCGCCATCGGCCGGCGGGCACGCGGGGGCGCCTGGCTCGAGGACGGGGCGCTTGGTGTCGCAGGCGACGCCGAGCTTCCTACGCCGCCGCGTGACGGATTTCCTGCGGGCCGAGGCGCGGCGCCGGCTTCTCCGGCGCTGGCCTGGGCCAATGCCGCGAAAGCCGGGCTCAAGCCCCGGCGCATCATGATCAAGGACACGCGCAGCCGCTGGGGCTCCTGCGCGCCGGACGGCACGCTTGCCTTCAGCTGGCGGCTCGTGATGGCGCCCCCCTTCGTGCAGAACTACGTCGCCGCCCATGAGGTGGCGCACCTGCGCCACCTCAATCACGGGCCGGATTTCTGGGCGCTGGTCGCGGCACTCTGTCCCGGCTGGGAGGCGGCTTCCGACTGGCTGAACCGCGAAGGGATCAGCCTCATGCGCGTCGGCTGACCGGCGCGCGGTTTTCATCTCAAGGAGAGTTTGGCTTTGGCAGGCAATCAGGGGCAGCGCGGGACGGTCGTGCTGCTGACGACCGGTGGCACAATCGCGTCCCGCCGTGATGCGGCGTCGGATTCCTTCGTGGCGACGATCGGCGCCGACGGCATGGCGGCCCA
>CAWIBZ010000009.1:0-127913 GCA_963834475.1 uncultured Alphaproteobacteria bacterium
GATCCCCTGGAGTTCCGCGGCTTCCGTTATCACACCGGCCCCTGCGTCACGGTCTATGCGCTGGGCTCCAGCAGGAGCTCGGCCGGGGCGGGCGCTACGTGAGCGGCGAGCAGGAACCGGCGACCGGCCTCACGCTATTCCCCGATGCGATCCTGGAGCGGCCAGTCGCCCGCCCTGCGTCCGCGCCTCTATGTACCCGATGGCACCGATCCGTCGCTGCCGCGCGCCTGCGCGCGGAGGGTTTCGCGACCATCGCCGCGCTCGGCAACGGGGCTCTGATCCGATGAAGCCGAGGCCGCCGCCTGCTCTGCACCCATGTTCTGAAAAACGGCGCCGCCGTCGCCATCTGGCCTGATCTGTTACAGGAGAAGAATTCCGGAGATACCGTAATGGCCAATGTTGCGATCATCGGCGCCCAATGGGGCGATGAGGGCAAGGGCAAGGTCGTCGACTGGCTCGCCAGCCGCGCCGATGTCGTCGTGCGCTTCCAGGGCGGCCACAATGCCGGCCATACGCTCGTCGTCGGCAACCAGACCTACAAGCTCTCGCTGCTACCCAGCGGCCTCGTGCGCGGCAAGCTCGGCATCATCGGCAACGGCGTGGTGGTCGATCCCGAGGCGCTGCTGACCGAAATGGCGCGGCTCGCGGCGCAGGGGCTGACGATCACGCCGGAAACGCTGCGCATCGCCGAGAACGCGCCGCTGATCCTGCCGCTGCACGGCGCGCTCGACCGCGCGCGCGAGGCGGCGCGCGGCGAGACAAGATCGGCACGACCGGGCGCGGCATCGGCCCCGCCTATGAGGACAAGGTCGCCCGCCGCGCCATCCGCGTCTGCGATCTGGCCGAACCCGAGACGCTGTCGGCCAAGCTCGACGAGCTGCTGCTGCACCACAACACCCTGCTGCGCGGGCTGGGCGCCGCGCCGTTCGAGAAGCAGGTGCTGCTCGACCGGCTGCTGGAACTGGCGCCGCTGATGCTGCCCTTTGCCGAGCCGGTGTGGGAGCGGCTGGACGAGGCCCGGCGCGCCGGCAAGCGCATCCTGTTCGAAGGCGCGCAGGCGGTGATGCTGGATGTCGACCATGGCACCTATCCGTTCGTCACCAGCAGCAACACGGTCGCGGCGACGGCGGCCTCGGGCTCGGGCATGGGTCCCGGCGTGGTCGGCACGGTGCTCGGCATCGCCAAGGCCTATACGACGCGCGTGGGCTCCGGCCCATTCCCGACCGAACTCTTCGACGAGACCGGCAGCTGCTGGGCGAGCGCGGGCATGAATTCGGCACCGTCACCGGCCGGCCGCGCCGCTGCGGCTGGTTCGATGCCGCGATGGTGCGGCAGGCGGTGAAGGTCGGCGGCATCCAGGGGCTGGCGCTCACCAAGCTCGACGTGCTGGACGGGCTGCCGGAGCTGAAGGTCTGCACGGGCTACCGGATCGGCGGCGAGACCGTCCGCCATCTGCCGGCCGCGATGGGCGCCCAGGCGGCGGCGGAGCCGGTCTACGAGACGATGGAGGGCTGGCAGGATTCGACGCGGGGCGCGCGCAGCTACGCGGAACTGCCGGCGCAGGCGATCAAATACGTCCGCCGGATCGAGGAACTGGTGGAGTGTCCGGTGACGCTGCTCTCGACCAGCCCGGAGCGCGACGACACCATCCTGATGAAGGACCCGTTCGAGGGGTAAGGCTTCGCCAGGCCCGCATCGGCCCGGCGCGTGGGCCCTCAGGTCACCGCGGCCGCCAGCACGAGGGCGCCGGGCCGGAGCCGGACAACACTAATAGGGCGGATGGTCTGACCATCCGCCCTCTTGCTATCGGAAGCCGGGCCTTGCCCCGCCAGGGCAGGGCCGAGCCGCGCGCTGCTCAGCCCTGGCGGGCCTTCATGCGCGGGTTCTTCTTGTTGATCACGTAGACGCGGCCGCGACGGCGGACGACGCGGCAGTTCTTGTCGCGGGTCTTCGCGGAACGGAGAGAGTTACGCACCTTCATAGCTTAGGCCCGATCTTGGCAAAGCCGGAACCGACGGCGGCCCGGGCAGGAGTTTCTATAATCAACAGGGCCGGTCGCCCGGCCCTGTCGGCGTGGTGCGGTGCATAAGGAGGCGCGCGCCGCGCTGTCAATCAATCCCCGCCATTTCGCGCCGGTCAATCGGCCCAGGTCATGCCGGCGCGCTGCTCCGAGACGGCCGGCCCGCGCCATATATTGTGGTATCAACGACCGAGGACGGCGATTATTTCAGGCTTCTAGAGCCAGACTGAGGCAATGGCTTGCCTGCGCCACCCAAACGTGTCAGTGCTCCGCCCTTCCATCACTTCGGAAAGAATTGCGATGCGTCTTCTGATTACGGGTGGCTGTGGATTTATCGGCTCGGCGGTCGTCCGCCACCTGATCCGGGACACGGACCACTCCGTCATCAATGTCGACGCCATGACCTATGCGGCGTCGGAAGATGCGCTGGAGAGCGCCCGTCACAGTCCCCGGCATGAGCTGATCCGCGCCGACATCGCGGACGGCGCCGCGATGAAGGAGATTTTCGCGAGCCGCCAGCCCGATGCCGTGATGCACCTCGCCGCCGAAAGCCATGTCGACCGCTCGATCGACGGGCCGGGCGACTTCATGCGCACCAATATCATGGGCACCTTCGCTCTGCTGGAGGCCGCGCGCGGCTATTACAGCGGCACTGACGGGCGAAAAGCGGGCCGGGTTCCGCTTCCACCATGTCTCGACCGACGAGGTCTTCGGCGCGCTGGAGGAGAACGACCCGCCCTTCAACGAGACCACGCCCTACGATCCGCGCAGCCCCTATTCCGCGTCCAAGGCGGCGTCCGACCATCTGGTCCGCGCCTGGCACCACACCTACGGCCTGCCGACCTTCGTCTCCAACACGACGAACAATTACGGCTATCTGGCAGTTCCCCGAGAAGCTGATCCCGCTCGTCACTGCTCAACGCGCTGGAGGGCAAGACGCTGCCGGTCTATGGCGACGGGTCAAACAAGCGCGACTGGCTCTTCGTCGAGGATCATGCCGTGGCGCTGGTGAAGGTGCTGCTCCAGGGCAGCCCGGCGAGACCTATTGCATCGGCGCCCGCCAGCCGCGCAGCAACCTCGAAGTCGTGCATGCGATCTGCGCCGAGCTTGACCGCCGGCTGCCCGATCCCGACGGCCCGCGCTCCCGCCTCATCAAGCTTCGTGACCGACCGCCCCGGCCATGACTTCCGCTATGAGATCGACCCCTCACGCCGCCGAGGCGGCGCTCGGCTGGAAGGCCGAACATGATTTCGAGCGCGGCCTCGCCAGCACCATCGACTGGTATCTGAACAACCGGGACTGGTGGGAGAAGATCCGCGGCGCGCCGCTACCAGGGCCAGCGGCTCGGTACCGCCGCCTGACCGCGCCCGCTTCCGCGCCCGTCTGCAGCGAACTGCAACCTGACGGAAGAACGAGATCGACGATGAAAGGTATCCTGCTCGCAGGCGGATCCGGCACGCGGCTGCACCCCATCGACCCTCGCGGCCTCCAAGCAGCTGCTGCCCGTCTATGACAAGCCGATGGTCTATTACCCGCTGTCCACGCTGATGCTGGCCGGCATCCGGGACATCATGATCATCTCGACGCCCGCCGACCTGCCGCAGTTCAAGCGCCTGCTGGGCGACGGCTCGCGCTTCGGCGTACCAGTTCACCTATGCCGAGCAGCCCACGCCGGACGGCATCGCCCAGGCCTTCCTCATCGCCAAGGACTGGCTCGCGCGGTGACGCCTGCGCCCTGGCGCTCGGTGACAACCTCATCCACGGCGAGCACCTCTCCGTCCTGCTGCGTGCCGCCGTCGTCCCGCCCCGAGGGCGCGACCGTCTTCGCCTATCAGGTGCGCGACCCCGAGCGCTACGGCGTGGTGACCTTCGACGAAGCCGGCCATGCGCTGGAAATCGTCGAGAAGCCGGCGGTGCCGAAGTCCAACTGGGCGGTCACCGGGCTCTATTTCTACGACAAGCGGGTGACGCAGTTCGCCGCAAGCCATCCAGCCTTCGCCCGCGCGGCGAGCTTGAGATCACCGACCTCAACAAGCTCTACCTGGAAGAGGGCACGCTGCATGTCGAGCGGCTCGGCCGCGGCGCCGCCTGGCTTGATGCCGGCACGCCGGACAGCCTGATGCAGGCCGCGACCTTCGTGCAGACCATCCAGTCCCGCCAGGGCATGCTGGTGGGCTAGCCCGAGGAAGTCGCCTTCCGCAAGGGCTTCATCGATGCCGAGCAGCTGCGCGCCCAGGCCAAGCTGCTGGGCAAGACGGAACTCGGCCGCTTCCTGAACGACCTCGCCGACGGTCATGTCTGACCAGGACACGCCTGAACAGGGAACGCGATCATGAACATCGAACGGCTCGCGATCCCCGAGGTCCTGCTCATCACCCCGCCGCGCTTCGGCGATGCGCGGGGCTTCTTCTCCGAGACCTTCAACGCGAAGAAGCTGCGCGAGGCGACAGGGATCGAAGGTGCCTTCGTGCAGGACAATCACAGCCTCTCGCGTCCAGAAGCGGCGTCATTCGCGGCCTGCACTGCCAGCTTGCCCCCATATTCAGGGCAAGCTCGTGCGCTGCGTGCGCGGCGCAATCTGGGACGTGGCGGTGGATGCCCGCGTCGGCTCGCCGACCTTCGGGAAATGGGTCGCCGCCGAGCTTTCGGCCGAGAACTGGCAGCAGCTCTGGATTCCCGGCGGCTTCCTGCATGGCTTCTGCACGCTCGTGCCGGATACCGAGGTGGTCTACAAAGTCACCGGCGATTACGACAAGGCGAGCGAAGCGGGCGTGATCTGGAACGACCCCGATCTCGCTTTGCCCTGGCCCGTCGGTCCGACGAGGTCGTGCTGTCCGACAAGGACAAGCTGCTGCCGCGCCTGCGCGATGCCGGAACGCTGTTCACCTATTAGGGAAGCGCAGCGCCATGACCATCGGCCCTATCCTCGTCACCGGCGGCAGCGGCCAGGTGGCGCAGGCCCTGCGGCAGCCTGGCGCCCGGCGCGCAGACATGGAGGTGGTCGGTCCTCGGCCGCCCGGAGTTCGACTTCGACAAGCCTGAGACGCTGCGCGCCGTCTTCGCCAGCCGGCCTTGGGCTTATATCGTCAATGCCGCCGCCTATACCGCCGTCGATGCGGCGGAGGCCGACGAGGCGGCGCGGCGCGCGCCAACCGGGACGGCCCGGCGCTGCTCGCGCAGCTCTGCGGCCGCAGCCGGCATTCCCTTCATCCATATCTCCACCGACTATGTCTTCGACGGGCCAAGGGCGAACCCTACCGGGAGCACGACCAGACCAACCCGACCGGCGCCTATGGCCGCACCAAGCGGGACGGCGAGGCGCGGGTGCTGGCCGCCGGCGGGAAGCACATCATCCTCCGCACCGCCTGGGTCTATTCCGACACCGGCAAGAACTTCGTCCGCACCATGCTCGCGGCGGGAGCAAAGCTGCCCAAGCTCCGCGTGGTCGCCGACCAGAAGGGGCAGCCCGACGGCCGCCGCCGATCTGGCCCGCGCCATCCTCGACATCATCGCGGTCATCGAGCGCGAGCGGCTGGCAGCCGCGAATTCGGCGGCATCTTCCATGCAACCGGCGGCGGCGAGACGACATGGTACGGCCTCGCCATCGCCACCTTCGAGGAGGCGCCGCCGCTATAACGGCCCCTTCCCCGAGGTTGAGCCGATCACGACAGCCGACTGGCCGACGCCCGCGCAGCGCCCGGCGGATTCGCGCCTCGACAACGCCAAGCTTGCCGAGACCTTCGGCGTCGCCCTGCCCGACTGGCGCGAAAGCCTGGCGCGCACCGTGGACCGGCTGCTCGGCGCAACAGGGCTGAGAGCGCGCCGCAATCCATGCCCGCGACCGCGTCTGCGACCGAAGCTGCCCCTGCGGATCGCCCGAGCGTCGCCATACTGCTCTCGACCTATAACGGCGCGGCTTATCTGCCTGCGCTGCTGGATAGCCTGCGACGCCCAGACCCTGACCGACTGGGTGCTGCTCTGGCGGGATGACGGCTCCACCGACGGCACCGTTGCCACTGATTCAGGCCTGGGGCGCGGCCCATCCGGACCGATTGATCCGGTAACGAGCCCGCAGGTGCAATCTCGGGGTGACGGCAGTTTCATGACCCTGCTCCGCGCGGCGGACGAGGGCGGCTTCCGCTATGCTCGCCTTCGCCGATCAGGATGATGTCTGGCTGCCGGAAAAGCTCGGCTGGGCTGTCGCCGCCCTCGGCCGCGGTGCCGGACGAGACGCCCGCGCTCTATTGCGCCCGGCAGATCCTGGTGGACGGCACGCTCAACCGCATCGGCCTCTCCGCGCCGCTCGGCGGCCCGGCCCGCTTCCCCGCCAGCCTCACGCAGAATATCGCGACCGGCAATACGGTCGTCGCTCAACCGGGCGGCGATCCGGCTGGTCGCCGCCAGCCGCGCCGCCGCGCGAAAACCTGGCATGACTGGTGGTGCTACATGATGGTGACGCGCGGCCGGCGGCAGGGTGCTGCGCGATGATCGCGGCGTCATCCTCTACCGCCAGCACGGCGAGAATGTCGTGGGCGCCCCCGCCTCCGCACCGCGCCGCGCACTCTCGGCCCTGCGTCGCGGACCCGGTGCCTTTATGGTCGGTGTTCCGGAAAAATGTAACGGCGCTGCGGCAATATGCGGCCCTGTTTGACCCCTCAGTGCAGCGTGAGCTTGAGATTATTGCGAAGAGTTTGCGCTCCAACGGTTTGCGCCGCCTGCGGGCATTGATCCTGCCCGGTTTTGTTCGCACCTCGCCGCTGCAAACCGCGCTGTTTCGTCTCTGGTTCCTGATTGGCTGATCAGAGTCCCGCGATCCAGGCAGTGCAGACCGCGGGAAATGTCCCGAGCGATACCGCCCGGCCCTGCTTGTCCCCCTCCGGCAGTTGCGTTAGCAGGTTGCCATTCTTCATCTGCACCAGGCCCCGATCCGGCGGGCCTGGTCGCTTTTTTTGTCCGCCTCCCGAACACCCCCGTGGAAGGACCCTGATGACCCGGAACGAGATCACCCGATCGGAACCGGCGCAGCGAGCGGGACAACACCCTTGCCGGCGGGCCCGGACGACCCTCGGTGGCACTCCCTTTCCCATGGCCAGCAGCTTTCCACGGCCAGCAGCGGCGCGGCCGCGATGATCCATTTTTTTCAAATTGGCGGCTCCGTGACCCAGCCTGCGCCCGATTGTGGCGCCGGCCGGACCCTGGGCGCCAAGGTCAAGCCGAACGAGGCCGGACGGGCCGGTTTGCACAACCCTGCCCCTGCCCTGCTCCTGTCCCTGCGTTCGTTGATTCACTAACCAAGCAACTGGTGGGCTGAACCTCATGAATATCCATGAATACCAGGCCAAAGAGCTACTGAAAGCCGCAGGCGTTGCCGTGCTCGATGGTCACGTGGCCTGGACCCCCGACGAGGCGGTCGCGGCTGCGGCAAAGCTCCCTGGCCCGATCTATGTCGTCAAGTCACAGATCCATGCCGGTGGCCGCGGCGCTGGCCGCTTCGCCGATGATCCGAACGGCAAGGGCGGCGTGCGCCTCGCCAAAGTCGCGTCGAGGAAGTCCGCCAAGCGGCCGAAGCCATGCTCGGCCACACGCTGGTGACGAAGCAGACCGGCCCCGCCGGCAAGACCGTGCACCGCGTCTACATCGAAGCCGGCTGCGACATCTCCCGCGAGCTCTACCTTTCGCTGCTGGTCGACCGCGCGACCTCGCGCATCGTCATCATGGCCTCGACCGAAGGCGGGATGGAGATCGAAGAGGTCGCCGAGCACAATCCTGAGAAGATCCTGCGCGTCGCCATTGACCCGGCGACCGGGATCTCTCCCTTCCATGCCCGCGGCCTCGCCTTCGGCCTCGGCCTCTCCGGCAAGCAGGTCGGCGCCTTCACGAAATTCGTGCTGGCGATGTACAAGGCCTTCGTCGATCTCGACTGCGCCATCGTCGAAATCAATCCGCTGGTCGTGACCAAGGCCGGAGACGTCGTGGCGCTCGACGCCAAGGTGAGCTTCGACGACAACGCGCTGTTCCGCCATCCGGAACTCGAAGAACTGCGCGACGAGGCCGAGGAAGATCCGAAGGAGCTGGAGGCGAACAAGCACAGCCTCTCCTACGTCGCGCTCGACGGCACCATCGGCTGCATGGTGAACGGCGCCGGCCTCGCGATGGCGACCATGGACATCATCAAGCTCTATGGCGGCGAGCCGGCGAACTTCCTCGATGTCGGCGGCGGCGCCACGAAGGAACGCGTCACGGCGGCCTTCAAGATCATCCTTTCGGACCCGAATGTCGAAGGCATCCTGGTCAACATCTTCGGCGGCATCATGCGCTGCGACGTCATCGCCGAAGGCGTAATCGCGGCGGCCCGCGAAGTCTCGCTTACCGTTCCGCTCGTGGTGCGGCTCGAAGGCACGAACGTCGCCCTCGGCAAGGAAATCATGGCGAAATCCGGCCTGCCGATCATCGCGGCCGACAATCTTGCGGATGCCGCCGAAAAGGTCGTCCGCGCCGTTAAGGAAGCCGCATAACATGGCCATCCTCGTCGACAGCAATACGCGCGTCATCACCCAGGGCTTTACCGGCGCCCAGGGCACCTTCCATTCCGAGCAGGCGATCGCCTACGGCACCAAGGTCGTCGGCGGCGTGACGCCCGGGCAAGGGCGGCTCGATCCATATCGACCTGCCGGTCTTCGACACGGTGCCGCGAGGCGCGCGAAAAGACCGGCGCCACCGCGACCGCGATCTACGTGCCGCCGCCGTTCGCCGCCGATTCGATCCTGGAAGCGATCGACGCCGAGATGCCGCTCATCGTCTGCATCACCGAAGGCATTCCGGTGCTGGACATGGTGAAGCGTGCACCGGCGCGCTGATCGACTCGAAGTCGATTCTCGTCGGCCCCAACTGCCCCGGCGTCATCACGCCCGATGCCTGCAAGATCGGCATCATGCCGGGCCATATCCATCGCCGCGGCAAGATCGGCATCGTCAGCCGCTCCGGCACGCTGACCTATGAGGCGGTTGCGCAGACCACGGCCGCGGGCCTCGGCCAGAGCACCTGCGTCGGCATCGGCGGCGACCCGGTGAAGGGCCTCGACTTCATGGACGTCATCGAGATGTTCCTGGAGGATGACGAGACCGAGGCGATCGATCATGATCGGCGAGATCGGCGGCGAGAGCGAGATCGTGGCTGCCGATTTCATCAAGCAAAGCGGCACCAAGAAGCCGGTCGTCGGCTTCATCGCCGGTGCGACCGCCCCTCCGGGCCGCCGCATGGGCCATGCCGGCGCCGTCATTTCAGGGCGGCAAGGACACGGCCGCCGCCAAGACCGAAGCGATGCTGGCGGCTGGCATTCATGTCGCCGACAGCCCGGCCTCGCTCGGCAGCACCATGATCAAGGCGCTGGCCGGCTAAGGCGAACAATGTTGCCCTGATACGCAAATTATGGCTGAATTCAGCGGCAATTCCATGCACGAAAGGCAACCCAGGCGCCTTGACTGGGTTGTCTTCGAATTGAACGCCTCACGCCTATTTTTGATCGGCGCCGCGGCTTATAGCACTTGCAGACAAGCGGCGGCCCCGCCCTGTCCCGGGCGGGACTGTTTATAACGGAGCCCCCATGCCAGGCGTCGACATTCTCGCCACCGCGTTCAACGGTGCCAATGCGGCTTTCATCGCCGATCTTTATGCCCGCTGGGTGCGCGACCCAGCTTCGGTCGATCCAGAGTTTCGCGACCCTCTTCGAGGCGTTGAACGACGAGGCCCGGTCCGTGCTGACGGATGCCTCCGGCGCGTCCTGGGCGCCGCGCCAGTGGGAGATCGAGGCCGAGGCCGCACGCGCCCGGCGCAGCCCGCAGCGCAAGCCCGACGCCGTTCCGCCAAGCGCCCGGGTCGCCCGACCGCCGCCGGCATCCCGATGTCCAAGGCCGAAGCCGCCGCGCACGCCCATGACGACACGATCAATTCGATCCGCGCGCTGATGCTCATCCGCGCCTATCGCGTGCGCGGGCATCTCGAGGCGAAGCTCGATCCGCTCGGCCAGCAGGTGCCGCGCCACCATCCCGAGCTTGACCCGGCGACCTACGGCTTCACGCCCGCCGATTACGACAAGCCGATCTTCATCGACAATCTGCTCGGCCGCGAAACCGCGACCATCCGCGAAATCCTTGCCGTGCCTGGAAGACACCTATTGCGGCTCGATCGGCATCGAGTTCATGCATATCCAGGACATGGCGCAGAAAGACTGGCTGCAGCGCCGGATCGAGGGTTCAGCCTGGCGCGCGCAGATCGACCGCCGAGACCAAGAAGCAACTGCTGCAGGAGCTGACGGAGGCCGAAGCCTTCGAGGTTTTCTGCCAGAAGCGCTATGTCGGCACCAAGCGCTTCGGCCTGGAAGGCGGCGAAGCAACCATTCCCGCGCTGCACACGATCATCCGCACGGCCGCGCGGGACGGCGTGAGCGAGGTGGCGATCGGCATGGCCCATCGCGGCCGCCTCAACACCCTCGTGAACGTGGTGAAGAAGCCCTTCACGGCGATCTTCAGCGAATTCGGCGGGCGGCAGCCCCAAGCCGGATGACGTGCAGGGCTCGGGCGACGTGAAATACCATCTCGGCACCTCGACCGATCTCGAGATCGAAGGCCGGACGGTGCATCTCTCGCTGCAGCCCAACCCGTCGCATCTCGAAGTCGTCGACCCCGTCGTGGTCGGCAAGGTGCGCGCCCGCCAGGACGAGGCCGGGCGACACCAAGGGCCGCCACTCCGTCATGGGCATCCTGCTGCATGGCGACGCCGCCTTCGCCGGCCAGGGCATCGTCTATGAGACGCTCGCCATGAGCCAGCTCATCGGCTACCGCACCGGCGGCACGGTGCATGTCATCACCAACAACCAGATCGGCTTCACCACCGTTCCGGCCCATGCCTATTCCGGCCTCTACTGCACGGATGTGGCGAAATCCGTGCAGTCCCCGATCCTGCATGTGAACGGCGACGACCCGGAAGCGGTTTACTTCGCCGCCCGGCTGCTGACGGAATTCCGCCAGAATTCGGCAGCGACGTGGTGCTCGACATCGTCTGCTACCGCCGCCACGGCCATAACGAGTCCGACGAGCCCGCCTTCACCCAGCCGATCATGTATCGCGCCATCGGCCAGCTGAAGACGACCCGCACGCTCTATGCCGAGAAGCTGGTGGCCGAAGGCGTGCATAGCCGAGGCGGAGGCGAAGGCCGGTCTGGGACAACTTCATCGCCAAGCTCGAGCGCGCATTACGAGGCGGCGAAATCCTATCGCCCGAACAAGGCGGACTGGCTGGAAGGCAAATGGACGCGGCCTCAACCGTGGCGAGCACGACGAAAGCCACCATGAGGAGAAGACCGGCGTCGCGATCGAGACGCTGCGCGAGGTCGGTGCCGCCATCAGCAAGCTGCCCGCGGATTTCGACGTCAATCCGAAGATCGCCCGCCAGCTCGAGGCCAAGAAGGTCGCCATCGAAAGCGGCGAAGGCATCGACTGGGCGACCGGCGAGGCGCTGGCCTACGGCACGCTGCTGCTGGAAGGCCATCGCGTGCGCCTCTCGGGCGAGGATTGCCAGCGCGGCACCTTCAGCCAGCGCCATGCGGTGCTGATCGACCAGAGCAACCAGAACGAATACTCGCCGCTGAACAACATCCGCCCCGAGCAGGCGAAGATCGAGATCTACAATTCGCTGCTCTCCGAAGTCGGCGTGCTCGGCTTCGAATACGGCTACAGCGTCGCCGACCCGCGCACGCTGGTGCTGTGGGAGGCCCAGTTCGGCGACTTCGCGAACGGCGCCCAGGCGGTGATCGACCAGTTCATCTCCAGCGGCGAGACGAAGTGGCTGCGCATGTCCGGCCTCACGCTGCTGCTGCCGCATGGCCATGAGGGCCAGGGGCCGGAGCATTCCTCCGCCCGGCTGGAGCGCTATCTGCAGCTCTGCGCCGAGAACAACATGCAGGTCTGCAACATCACGACGCCGGGCAACTACTTCCACGCGCTGCGCCGGCAGATGAAGCGGAACTACCGCAAGCCGCTCGTCATCATGACGCCGAAGATCGCCTGCTGCGGCACAAGCTCGCCGTGTCGCCGCTGAGCGAGATGGAGCCGAGGCACGAGCTTCCGCAAGGTGATCGGGGAAGGCGATGAGCTGGTGGCGCCCGACAAGGTTCGCCGCGTCGTCATCTGCCACCGGCAAGGTCTATTACGACCTTCTGGCGGCGCGGCGCGAGCGGCGGCATCAAGGATGTGGCGCTGGTGCGGCTTGAGCAGATCTATCCCTTCCCGGCGATGGGCCTGCGCACCGCGCTGCAGCACTACCGAAGGCCGAGGTCGTCTGGTGCCAGGAGGAGCCCGAGAACATGGGCGCCTGGACCTTCGTCGACCGCCGGCTGGAGCGCGTTCTGGTCGCCATCGACGCGGCCGCCAAGCGGCCGCGCTATGTCGGCCGCCAGGAGGCGGCGAGCCCGGCCACGGGCTCGGCCAAGGTTCATGCCCAGGAGCAGGCGGCGCTGGTTGCCGCCGCGCTGCAATAGACCGAAGACCGCTTAACTTAGTCAGTCCGATCAGGAGCGACGATGCCGACCGAGATCAAGGTTCCGACGCTTGGCGAGAGCGTGACCTCCGCCACCATCGCCCGGTGGCTCAAGCAGGAGGGCGACACCGTTTCGGCGGATGAAGCCCTGGTCGAGCTCGAGACCGACAAGGTGACGGTGGAAGTGAATGCCCCGGCCGCGGGCGTGCTCGGCGCCGATCCTGCAGAAGGACGGGGCCGAGGTTGAGGTCGGCGCCGTGCTCGGCGAGATTTGGGAAGGCGGGCGCCGCCAAGCCGGAGCGCCGGCGCGCCCGCGAAACCGCGCCGCCGCCACGCCTGCCGCGAGCCCCGGCCGCAGCCGGCCCCGGCGCGCTGCGGTACCGATATCGTCGTGCCGACGCTCGGTGAAAGTGTCACGACCGCGACCGTCTCCCGCTGGCTGAAGGCAGGGCGATGCGGTTGCCGCGGACGAGCCGGTGCTCGAACTGGAAACCGACAAGGTTTCGGTTGAGGTGAATGCGCCCGGCGGCTGGCACGCTGGCCGCGATCGCGGTGCAAGGACGGTGGCGAAGTCGAGGTCGGCGCCGTGCTCGGCGCCATCGCGACCGGCTGCGGCGGCCGCCCAGCCGCGGCCTGCCGCGAAGCCCGCATGCCGGCGTCAACCCGCCGCCGCGCGGCCTCGGCCCCGTGCCCCGCCCTGCCGCCCGCGGCCAGCGAGGCCTTCCCGAGCGCCGGCAAGCGCATGACGGAGGCCGGCATCTCCGCCGCCGAGATCGGCGCCGGTTCCGGCAAGGACGGCCGCATCACCAAGGGCGACGTGCTCGATTTCCTGTCCAAGCCCCAGGCGTCCAAGGCGGCCGCACCCGCCCCGGCGCCGAAGGCCGCGCGCGTCGGATGAGCCGCGCGACGAGCGCGTGAAGATGACGCGCCTGCGCCGCACCATCGCCAATCGCCTGAAGGAAGCGCAGAACACGGCCGCCATGCTGACCACCTTCAACGAGGTGGACATGTCGGCGGCGATGGCGCTGCGCGCCCAGTACAAGGATGCCTTCGAGAAGAAGAACAACGGCGTCCGCCTCGGCTTCATGTCCTTCTTCGTGCGCGCCTGCGTCGCCGCGCTGAAGGAATTCCCGGCGGTCAATGCCGAGATCGACGGCGACGACATCGTCTACAAGAACTATGTCCATATGGGCATCGCCGTCGGCGGCGCGAACGGCCTTGTCGTGCCGGTGCTGCGCGACGCCGACCAGATGGGCTTCGCCGAGATCGAGGGCGCGATCGCGAGCTTCGGCAAGCGCGCCCGTGACGGGCAGCTGAAGCTGGACGAGCTGACGGGCGGCACCTTCAGCATCACCAACGGCGGCGTCTACGGCTCGCTGATGTCGACCCCGATCATCAACCCGCCGCAGTCGGCCATTCTGGGCATGCACAAGATCCAGGAACGTCCCATGGCGATCGGCGGCAAGGTCGAAATCCGGCCGATGATGTATCTGGCGCTGACCTATGATCACCGCATCATCGACGGCAAGGAAGCGGTGTCCTTCCTCGTGCGGGTGAAGGAATCGATCGAAGATCCGCGCCGACTGCTGCTCGGTCTCTGAGGTTCCGCAAGAACGGGGTCGGCGGCAGCGCCGACCCCGTTTCCTTTTGCGCGGCCCTCGCCGTGCCGCCTGTTTGACTGAGAACGTGCCGCGCGATCTCCCGCTCAACCGGCCCCCTGGAGAAAGAAAATGAGCGAAGCCTTCGACCTGATCGTCATCGGCTCCGGCCCCGGCGGTTATGTCTGCGCCATCCGCGCCGCCCAGCTCGGCCTGAAAGTGGCCTGCGTCGAAAAGCGCGAGACGCTCGGCGGCACCTGCCTCAATATCGGCTGCATCCCCTCCAAGGCGCTGCTGCAGTCCTCCGAGAACTTCAACGAGGCCGCGCATCACTTCAAGGAGCATGGCATCGGGATCGGCCAGGTCACGCTCGACCTCGAGCGCATGATGGCGCGCAAGCAGGAGGTGGTGCGGCGCCAATACCAAGGGCGTCGAATTCCTCTTCCGCAAGAACAAGGTCACCTGGCTCCGCGGCGAGGGCAAGATCCTGGGCGCAGGGCCGCGTCGCCGTGGCCGGCCGGAATACGAGACCAAGGCGATCGTCATCGCCACGGGCAGCGAAAGCACGCCGCTGCCGGGCGTCACCGTCGATGAGACGCGCATCGTGACCTCGACGGGCGCGCTGGAACTCTCGGCCGTGCCGAAGCACATGGTCGTCATCGGCGCGGGCGTGATCGGCCTTGAACTCGGCAGCGTCTGGCGCCGCCTTGGCGCAGAAGTGACGGTGATCGAATTCCTCGACCGCATCGTGCCGACGCTCGATGCCGATGTCGCCCGCGACTTCCAGCGCATCCTGGAAAAGCAGGGGCTGAGCTTCAAGCTCGGCTCCAAGGTGACGAAGGCCGAAACGACGGAAAAGGGCGTGACGCTCAGCGTGGAACCCGCCAAGGGCGGCGAGGCCGACGACCGTCGAGGCCGATGTCGTGCTGCTCGCCATCGGCCGCCGCGTCTATATCGACGGGCTCGGGCTGGATGAGGCCGGTGTGGCGCGTGACGAGCGCGGCACCGTCATCACCGACGCGCATTACGCGACCAACGTGCCCGGCATCTATGCCATCGGCGACGTGCGGGAAGGCCCGATGCTGGCCCACAAGGCCGAGGACGAGGGCATGGCCATGGCCGAGATCCTGGCCGGCCAGGCGGGCCACGTGAATTACGGCGCCATCCCCTCCATCATCTACACTTGGCCGGAGGTCGCCGACCGTCGGCCGCACGGAAGCCGAACTCAAGGCCGAAGGCGTGGAATACGCCATCGGCAAGTTCCCCTTCTCCGCCAATGGCCGCGCGCGGGCCATCGGCACGGTGGACGGCTATGTGAAGCTGCTGGCGGACAAGAAGACCGACCGGCTGCTCGGCGCCCAGATCATTGGGCCGGATGCCGGCGGGCTGATTGCGGAACTCACGACCGCGATTGAATTCGGGGCATCGGCGGAGGATGTGGCGCGCACCTGCCACGCCCACCCGACGCTGAGCGAGGCCGTGAAGGAAGCGGCGCTGGCTCTCGAAGGCGGGGCGATCCACATCTGATCAGGGTTTCCATCGGCATCCGCGCATGCGGTGCGCGAATCCACCCGTTTCGGCGCCAGGACGGGTAGGCCCGCGGACCAAGTCCGCGGGCGACCGGCTTCGGGGGGCGGCGTTTCAGACCGTGGCGCTACGCAAACGCTTGCGCTTCGCCCCCGCGAACATCAACTGGCCGGAGGTCGGACCTGCGACCCTGCCGGGCGGCTCGGTGGCCGGCATCAGCTTCATGAATTCAGCAAAAGCGCGGCGGCCGGCTTCACGGGCGGAGAGATCGGCGCCCACCTTCAGCCCCGCCTGAATGAGTGATGCCAGCTCCCGCCTACGGCCCACAATCGAGGCTTCCACCTCTTCAGGGGTGAGCTTGATGTCACCCGGCTGGACCTTCGTTCTCGAAATGCGCATCGGGATAGCTTCCTTTTCACATCCGATTGTAACGGCTCGATACATATGGTGACAGGTTAACGTCATTGTCAGCCAGTTTCGCGCTTCTTTCGGCCTGCTCCCCAGGATGTGAAAGCGCCTCCCCTGTTGTTTATCCGCCACTATGATCAGGCTGGCGGACTGCCGAGGAGCCCAATGACGTGAAAAGCCGGACTATGCCTGACCCGACCCGTTTCCTGCTGCCGATTGCGCTCGCCGCCGCTGTTGTCGTCAGCCTGAGCGGATGCAACACGATCGCCGGTGCCGGGCAGGACGTTGCCAATACCGGCCATGCCATCAAGCACACGGCGTACATGGTCGAAAACCACCTCTAGGGCCTTCAGCAAGACCGCCCTGTCGCCTCTAACTCATGCTCGCCAATAAGCCAGCACCGCCTGAACCTGCGGACCGTCCGGCGCAATCACACCCTCGACGGGCGGCAGTTCCTGGCTATCGAATGAACTCATCGCTGGTGTCCCAGCGTGGGTCTATTCACCAAGCCAGCTCATTTCCTGGTCATTGATAAATCCAGCGTCCGGCTGACCCCTGCCGGGTCGGCAATTTCGCAAAATGAATATCGCGACGGGCGCTCCACCGGATATCGTGTTGTGCAAGGGGTGGAGGGGGGCCATGAAATCGCACGCATCACAGCAAAATGCTCGCTCTGGGCTTCGTGGCTGTTGCTTTGACGGCGCTGCAGCGGCAGCAGCAGCAGCCAGTCGATCGCGCGCCGGTTTTATGCACCCCAGGAATTATCCGGATTGGTGACCGGTCGCACAATGCGCATCGGTGATGCCCGCGGTTCGGACAGGTTTGCGCTGCTCTATTTCGCCCCGGACGGCACTGGGTGGCTCGACACCGCAGTCCTTCCAGGCGAGCCCCCGGAGCCCGCTACGATGTCGATGCTGGTGAACTGGCGCCTGGAGGGTGGATCGCAGATTTGTGCCTGGACGTCCCCACTGATCGGGGAAATGCCCAGCGGTGCCCCGTCCCATCTTATGTGCATTCGGTTGTTGCGCCCCGATATCCAGAATCCGGCCATTACGGCTGTTACCTTGTGGAAGGGCTGGTGTCAGGTGCAGCCCGTCGAATTTTACCCGTTCAACGCCTTTTCTGTCGGCGCGACCGAGCAATACCGCAATCAGGTGCGCGTGCTTTATGGCGGACAAATACCAGACTGGTCGCCGCTGTGACCACGCGACCGCCGCTTATGTTGTGTTGAGCGACAACCATCGTGGCCGCTGCCGCGGCTCGGAGGCCGGGCTTAGCCTGGCCGCAGAGCGGCGGTAGCGGGAAGGTTTGGAACGGGTGCTGGCCGTGCGGCGTTAGGTAGCGTGCCGTTCTTGGCGGAAGCTGCATATCGGGACGGATGCACGCCCCCCTGCGCCCAATCACGAGGCGCTGCCCGGGTGGGCGGGCACCGTGAAGTTAAATTCGGCGCCGCGGGGCACGTCCGCGTTCGTCCATAATCGTCCGCCGTGCGCTTCGATGATCGATTGGCAGATCGACAGGCCCAGCCCCAATCCGCCGGGCTTGGTCGTGTGGAATGGCTCGAACAGGCGATCGAGAGCCGCAGGTGCCAGCCCCGGCCCTGAATCCCGCACCGCAACGAGTACGTCGTCCGGCTCGGCTCGCCCGGTCCTGATCAGCAACTCTCGCGCTCCGTCGCTGACGCCGCTCATCGCCTGGACGGCATTCATGATCAGGTTGAGGATGACCTGTTGCAGTTGCACCCGATCGCCCTGAAGGATCGGAACATCGTCCGCCAGTTGCGTCTGCACCGAGACGCCATGCTCCACCATCTCGCCATGGAGCAGGGCGATAACCTCGAGAATCGCTTGGTTGATCGACAGCGCCTCCTGGCGCGGAGGCGCCTTCTTGATGAGGCCGCGGATTCGGCCGATGACTTCACCGGCCCGAATGCCACCCTCGACGACACGCGCAAGACCCTGTTGCACCTCCGCAAGATTCGGCGGCTGAGCGTCAAGCCAGCGCAGAGCGGCCTGGGCGTGGATGATCGTCGCGGTGATCGGCTGGTTGACTTCATGGGCGATCGAAGCCGTGAGCTGGCCTATGGTGGCAACGCGGTTCGTATGGGCCAGCTCCATCTGCATCTCGCGGTAGCGCCGCTCGCTCTCGCGCGTTTCGGCTTCCGCCCGCTTGCGCTCGGTCAGATCCAGCACGAAGGTGACCCCCTCGTCACCACCTTCCTCGAAGCTCGCCGCGCCGATCAGCACCGGCACGCGGCTGCCGTCCTTGCGGAAATATTCCTTCTCGAACGGTTGTACGCGCCCAGTCATCTTTACTTCCGCCACCGTCTGCGCGTTACGCTCCAGCCATTCCGGCGGCGTCAGGTCCGTCCAACGTAGGCGGCCCGCGACCAGATCCGCGCGGTCGTAGCCCACGATCCGGAGAAAGGCGTCATTGGCCTCGATGATCCGGCCGTCAAGCGCACTAATGATGATCCCGATGATGTTGGCCTCGACCAAGCGGCGGATCTTCGCTTCACGCTGCTCCAGATCACGGTACAGACGGGTATTTTCCAGCGAGACAGCGGCCTGCGAGGCGAGCAGTTTCAGCACCGCGATCCGGGCCGGCGCGAAGACGCGGGGTGCCAGGTTATTTTCCAGATAGAGCACGCCGATGAGCTTGGCCTGGTTCAGCAAGGGCAGGCAGAGAATGGAGCGGGCGCAACGCTGACGGATATAGAGATCGGCAGAAAAGGCGTTCTCGGCGGCGGCATCGTCGAGGATCACGCCCTCTTGCGTGCGCAGCACATAATGCAGAACCGCTTCCGGCAGCGCCGTTCCGGCCACGGCCTCGTCGCACAGACGCACGACGACCGTGTCGCCATTGGTCGTGGCTTCCACAACGATCCGTTGCGCCGCCGCGCGCAGGATCAACAGGCCGCGCTCCGCCCCCGCCTGTTGGAGTGCGATGCGCATGAGCGTGTCGAGCAGCTTTTCCAGGACGATCTCGCCCGAGATAGCCTGCGACACCTTCATCACCGTGGCGAGATCGAGGTGCTCGACCGGCGCCCCAATCGTGCTCGTCGGTTGAGACGGTAGCGTTCTCTCGCGCGGACGCGTGTAGCGCTGATCGAGTTGTCGCACCTTGCCGAGCGCCCCCCAGCGTGCAAAGCAACTGCGCGCATCTTCCAGATGGGCGCGTGCGGCGATCATGGATCCGCGGTCAAGGTAAAATTGCGCAGCAAGCTCGTGTGCGATGCCTTCGTTCTGCACGAAGCCGTTTTTGCTGGCCGATTGAATAGCCTGCTCATACAAACGCATGGCATCGGCGTCCCGCCCCTCGATGCGGGCGATCTCAGCCGACACGAGTGCGTGCTTATCGACGAAAGTCGGTGGATAGGTTTCGGTCCACTCGCGCAGTTGCTCTCGGTGCGCCGTCAGGAGTTCGCGCCATGTATTCTGCTCGTCGGCCGAAGCCTTGTCATAGAGCGCAGCTACCGTCAGCGCGGTGTAGGAGAAGTAGTCGAGTAGCTGGATCTGGGCGGCTGCCGTTGAAAGGAGCGGCTTCACCTTGTCGGCTGCCGCGAGCGCCTCAGCGTAGTCGCCCGATAGGAACCGGGCCTGTAGTTTGAAAATCCAGTAAAAG
The DNA here is from genome assembly GCA_963834475.1 of uncultured Alphaproteobacteria bacterium. Lineage (GTDB taxonomy): Bacteria > Pseudomonadota > Alphaproteobacteria > Acetobacterales > Acetobacteraceae > Acidisoma. The sequence goes on from CAWIBZ010000009.1 coordinate 19,710, forward strand.
CAGATCATCAAGGGCATCCGGTCCCCTGTTAGTTCCGCCTCGAACGTCACCTCGTCGAACTGCGCGTCGCTGAAGGTGGAAAAGGTCGTAGTCCGGCCCTGCATAGTCGCAATGAAGCGTTGCTGGCTCACGATTGTATCTGCCATGTCGCGGAACCCGGCGTTCCGGACGAAGTCCAACGCCATCTCCGACTTACCCCACAGCGCATCGAGTGGATCGTTCCGCACGAGCTGTCCCGTGACAGAATGGAACTTACCGAAGCACGCAAAGGTCAGATCGCCCGTCTCAATCGCAGCGCGAAAGGTCGCCCGCATTAAATCAATCGCAGTCCCAATCGGCTGCGTCCAAAACGCAACCGTTCCCGTCGAGTGGTAGACCTTCGCCCGGTAGGCGATGAAGCCGTGCTTCTCGACCAGGTCGCATGCAAGTTTGGCGAAACGATACCCCTCGTCGTAGCGATGAAAGACCGGGCCCAGGATAAACCCGAGAAGGGCGCAGCCGAGCGTGGAAGCACCACTCATCCCGTGCTGCATGCCAACCTTCGCCATGCGGCACGCGAGTAAGCAATATAATTGAGAGTCGGTGAAGTATGCGGGGGGAGCAAGCACCGAGAGCACTTGCAGGGCGGCCTGCAGTTCCGGATCGTTCATCACCGGCAGATCGATCAAACTCTCGATCGGACGCCCCCCAAGGGTCTGCCAGACGCCCTCGTATTCGGACTGGACCTGTTCCCAGGCCGGGTGCGCCGGCAGGTCAATGCCGAACAGGCGCAGGCCTGTAAGAGCACTGGCGACAGCCCGCTGGTATTCCGACTTCACGACATGGAACTGGACCTTCAAGTGATAGACGGCCGCCCGATCGACTTTCGATACCGCGCGCTGCAACAGCTCCCCAATCAGTTGCTCCGCCGTTTCGAAGTTACCGCTCACAAACTCACACTCCGCGCGTTCGAGCCACAGGCTGAACATCAAGTCGTAGCGGTTGCCCCAATCTCTTTCGTCGAGCAGGGCTATTCCGCCCGCAAAATACACGCGCGCCGATGCAAAGGCCGCCGACGCCTTGGCTTTTCGGCCCGCACGCAGGTCGATCGTGGCCACCTGCGCTTTCTCATCTGGGTCGACCAGCAGCGCAGCGCCCCGATTGAGCTGGTTCGCGACATCGAACAGATGCTCGGCTAGTTCGTCCGCCGTCATGCTCTCCAGCAGCGCGCGGCCGATGCGCAGGTGAACGTCGGCACTGTGGTCGTTGGGAATGAGTGAATATGCCGCTTGCTGGATGCGGTCGTGCAGGAATTTGTGTGCGCGCTCCTGGTGGACGACGAGCCCAGCTTGCACGGCCTCCCAAAGTGCCGCGTGCATGGACGCCTCTGTTTCGCCGTGAACCATGACCAGAATGGAGGTTTCCGCCGCGTTGCCCAGACAGGCGAAGTGTTTCAATGCCTCCTGGGTGCGTGCAGACAACCGCCTCAGCTTCCCGGCCATGAGGTCCACGACGTTGTCGGTGTAGTTCTTGGCTCGGATGCGATCGACTTCCCAGTGCCAGCCCGGCGCGGCAGCGTCGAACGCGAGCAATCCCTCCTCGGCTAATTCCGTGAGGAACTGGATCGCAAAGAATGGATTACCGCCGGTCTTCTCGTGAACCAATTGCGTCAAAGGCCGCGCGCGCTCGACGTTACAATGGAGGGCGTTGGCGACGAGCCGGCCGATATCATCGAGCCCAAGGGGCGTCAGCACGATCTCATGGACACGCGCTCCGGCTATGCGGATCGCTTCCAGCGTCCGCCGAAGCGGGTGCGCGGGACTGACCTCGTTGTCCCGGTAGGCGCCGACCAGCAGGAGGTGCCTTACTTCGGAGTGCGTAACCAGACTCTCGACGAGGTTAAGCGTCGCGGCATCAAGCCATTGCAAATCGTCGAGGAACAGCGCGAGCGGGTGTTCCTTGCCGGGCGAACACCCCGAGGAAGCGCCGCAAAACCATCTGGAAGCGGTTCTGCGCCTCCTGCGGTGGCAGGTCCGCGACCGGCGGCTGTTTCCCGATGATGAACTCGAGTTCGGGAACGAGATTGACCATGAGCTGACCATTTGGACCGAGCGCGGCGTGGAGAGCATCTCGCCACCGCCCAAGGTCCGCCTCACTCTTGCCGAGGAGCGGACGCACCAGGCCCTGAAACGCCTGGACCAGCGTCGAATACGGGATGTCGCGTTTGTACTGGTCGAACTTGCCCGCGGCGAACAGCCCGCGCGCGGGCACCAGCGCCTTGTGCAGCTCATGCACGACGGCGGATTTGCCGATGCCGGAATAGCCCGCGACCAGCACCAGTTCCGGCGCGCCGCTCTCGACGACTGCGGTCGAAGGCGGCGAGCAAGGTTTCCACCTCGCCCGCCCGCCCGTACAGTTTTTCCGGGATCAGCAGCCGATCCGGTGTGTCGTGTTCGCCAAGCGCGAAGTCGTCAATGCGGCCCCTTGCTTCCCACTCGACCAGGCAGCGCCGCAGATCGCGTTCGACGCCGGCGGCGGTCTGGTAGCGCTCCTCCGCGATCTTGGCGAGCAGCATCATGATGATCTGCGAGACCGGGGCCGGGATCGTCCCCAGCCGCTCAGCCGGCGGCACCGGCGTTCTGGCGATATGGCAGTGGACCCACTCCATGGGATCGGACGCGGTGAACGGCGCTGAGCCCGTGAGCATCTGGTAGAACACGACCCCGAGGGCATAGAGGTCGCTGCGGGCATCGACCGAGCGGTTCATTCGGCCGGTCTGTTCCGGAGCCATGTAGGCGAGCGTGCCGGCGATGGTCTCAGGCGGCTCGGGCGTCTGCCGCTCACGCGGCAGACGCGAGGCGAGGCCGAAGCCGGTGAGCCGGACCTGTCCGTCCGCGCAATTGACCAGGAGATGCGCGGGCTTCAGGTCCTTGTGCACCAGGCCGCGCGCGTGGAACTGGCCGAGCGAGGCGGCGATGCCGATGGCCAGGCGCAGGAAGCTGCCCACGGCCATGGGGGCGCCGAGCAGCCGGTCGAGGGGTTCGCCGCCCGGATCCTCGAGCATGAGCACGCTGCCCCCGCGATGGCGCTCAAGCGCCAGGGGCCGCGCCGCCCAGGCCCCGTCCAACGCGTCCTTCAAGCCGTATTCGTGGGCCAGGCCATCGAGGCAACTCGTGCTGGGATGCTCCGAGGCGGGCACCACGGCCAGCACGCTGCTCCGCGCGCCGTCATCCGCCTCACGCCAGGCTCTGCAGAAGACGCGCTCGCCGTCCGCCCACAAGACCTCCAGGGGGCCGTCTGGCTCTGCGCCGAAACGAGAGAATGGGTCCAATTACCGAACTCCGCCGGCAAGCTAGAGGTCACCATCGGGCTAGCGAACTGGTGCCGGTGCGCAGGCTGACCATAAACTCCTCAATTTGGAGATTGCCACAGCCAAGCCGGCATGATGATGATGTCTTTTCGTAGCAGCCTGGTGGCCTGCAAGGGCTAGCTGAGGCGCGCTGTCGTGTAGAGTTTTGGACGCCGACAGGTTGACGAAAGTCCCCGAAGCCCGTGTCCTCGATCCCGGCCGCGGCGGCACCAAGGTCCGTGATGTCTGGGCCATCGCCCGGGACGGCAGGCCTTATGGCAGCCTGGCTCCACCGATGGTGGTCTTTGCCTATGGCCCCGGACGTGCCGCCCCCCAATCAGCGAGGACTCCGAGAACGGCAGGCCGCGGCCTCGTCACCACTGAACGCGGAGCCCGCCCGTGATGTCCTGGGTGTCGCTTTGGCCGTTGAACGCACTGGCATAGGAGGCATAGACGGTGAGCGGTCCCCCGGTCGCCAAAGTCGCCGCCAGGCCAAGCACCGCGAAATTCCGGCCCACGGATGCGCTGTCCACCGTAAATGACGGCCCCGGCAGCGCCAGGAAGGACGCTTGTGTTGCCGCGTCGGTGTCAGCCAGTTCATGAAGCCAGCCGACCCGCGCGCTCGGCGTGAGAACCAGGTGATCGTTCAGGGCAAGGCTCCTCTCGATCCGGGTGCCGAGCAAGGTCTGCACGCTTGCGACGGATGCTCCTGCAATCCCCAGGCTGGTCGCACCCCCGGTTGTCTCGGCGAGGCTATCCTGGCTGAAGCTGACGCCGGACAGGCTGAGGCTCGGCTCTACCTGCCAGCCGGACCAGGGCAGGCGCACACCCGCGCGGATCAGCCCGCCGCCGGCCGATCCGTTCGCGTTCCCCGTCGCCCGCACGCCATAGGCCGGTTCGGGCCGCGTGATGTCGGTCTCAGAAAAGCTGCCCCCTGCCTGGACATCCGCAAAGGCAATCCCTTTCTGGAAGGATCCATAAGCCTGGAACTCGAAGGCATCACCGGAGATCGTCGCCCCCGTGCCGTCCTGGATATTGGGACTTGTGAAGCCGAAAGCGAGACCGGCGCGCAGCCCGGGCTGCAATGGCACATCCATGCCGGCGGCAACCCCGCCGACAGAGCCATTATAGCCGGGGGCATCCCCCGAATTCACGTTGGTGAACTGGCCAAGGCCGGTCAGCCACACCGTCCGGCCGGTCGGACCGGTGGCAGCCTGAGCCTGAGGATCACGCGACGCGCCACGTTGCGCATCCAACTCCTGCTCGACGGCGTCACCGACGAGGGACCAGCCGAGCAACGCCGTCATCATATTGTCACCATAGATCGTTGGCGACAGATCTTGCAGGGTCGTCGGGATGGTTGATGACGTCTGTCCATATAGCGGCGCGTAAAGGCCAGCCTGGCTTCCCGTCATCGCAACCCCGGCCGCCGGGCGGGTCGCATCCAGCACGCGACCGAGAGCGGACTCGTTGGCGGTCTCCGGGATGCCCGCCAGGCCAAGGTCGCCATACAATGCCGGGGTAACCGCGAGGGTCAGGCTGGTATCAGCATAGAGGGCGTCAAACCGGGTGCCCGCGCCAAGGCCGGCCGGTTGCACCAGGCCAGAATAGCTGCCGTTGACACCACCAGCCGCAGACAAGACGGTAAATGCCTGACCGATCGACGGCGTGAAGCTGTTGGTGGCATTGCCGCTGATGCCCCGCAGAAGCGGCATCAGCGTTCCGCCGGCCGAGAAGCCGTTTGCCGAGCCGAGCACGACAACGCGGCTGTAATTGCCGGCGCCCGTTCCGGTACCGGGGCCATCCAGGTCAAACTCGGTCGTGGAGGTGCCCGTGAGCGCGACAGGGGAAACAAAGGTGAGCGTGCCCGGGCTGTTCCCGGCGGCCAATCTGCCATCCACACGCGTTGGCGCGGCAATCACACCCGTACCACGCAGCACGCCGCTGCTGCCGACCGACAGGCTGCCGGCTGTCAGCGCACCGTCGACGCGCAGCAGGCCGTTATCCGATACGCTGGAGGAGTTGCCAATGCTGCCTGTTTGACTGAGCGCCAGGGTGGCGCCAGGGGCGATCGTGGTGCCACCGCTATAGGTGTTGGCGCCCGTGAGCGTTTCCGACCCGCCGGCCACGGTGAAGGACCCGCCGGACCCGCCCGCCGCGCCGCCATCGGCCAGGGTGCCGCCGAAGGTTCCTGCGGCGTTGGTGAGCGTCAGCGGAACCTTGCCCAGGCTCACGAGCCCGGTGCCGGACAGGGACTGCACGGAGGCGCCCGTGCTTGTCCCCGAGATGTCAAACGCACCGTTGTCGGCAACGCCGGAGGAGGCGCTGATGCTGCCCGTTCCGCTCAAGGCCAATCCGGCGCCGGAGGCGATCGTGGTGGCACCGCTATAGGTATTGCTGCCGGACAGGGTCAAAACCTGAGGTCCAAAGGCATTGAGCGAACCGCCGCCGCTGATCACGCCGGTCAGCGTCAGCGGTGCCGCGGTTTCAAAACCTCCATCTGCGGCATTCAGGACGATACCGCGAGAGGTCGCAAACGCTGCCGTGTTCAGCAAGGCGCCGCCGTCAAAATTGACGGCGCCGCCTGGTGCCCCAAGATTGGCATCACGACTGACCGACAGAACGCCCTCGTCCAGATAGGTGCCGCCGGTATAGGAATTGGTCCCGGTCAGCGTGACCGTGCCCGCACCGACCTTGACCAGGGGCCTGCCACCGGTCGTGCCATCGGTGAAATCATCGCTTCGCTCGGAATTGAGATCGGCATTTCCGAGCACAATCTGTGTTGCTGTGCCAAAATAACTGGTGACGTCGGGAATGATCCATGCGCCGCGGCCCATGGTGGCGACAGCCAGCAGGTCATCCTCGTACGAATAGGTGAGCTGCGTGACGATGACATTCGGCAGGCCAGTGCCAAATGCCGTCCACAGGGAACTTTCCCACTCATGCGTGGGATCGTCCTGCAAAGCGTAGATGTTGCCGACACCGGCGCTTGGCGCGACGCTCGACACACCCCCGACAAAAAGGGCGCTGACCCCGTTGTTGTCGATCGCCGTTACGGCATCGACCGCAGTGAGCGTGCCCGGCAGGGTGGTGCCAAGATCGCGCATGCTGCAACTGGCACCGGCCAGGCAGGCACTGTCAGCCTGGATCAGGAAGACGTTGCGATTTCCGACAGCGAAAATCTGGCCCGGGCTTGAGGGATCCAGTGCAACCGCCGCGATCTTGGGAAGGGATTCTGGCAGATCCAGCCGAACGGCAGACGCATCCGGCACGGTGACATTGGGAGATACGTACAACCCCTCTGACCCAGCCGAATCGAGCGCAGCCGCGGCCAGAGCGTATTTCCAACTGCTTTCGCGCGTACCGAAGGCTATCGCGGATACGCCGTCTACGGAGTCAAGTTGATTTTGCCCCGTAATGTCGGTGACCGGAACGTTGATATTTCCGACATTGCCGGTGACGTTCGTAAGATCATCCTGTCCCACGTAAATGCCGCTGCCGCCGACGGCGAACCAGGTTGGGTCAAGGCTGTCGAGCGTAAACTTGGCCGTAAAGGTCTGGGCCGGCAGTGCCGTGCCATTGAGGGTTGGAACCAGATTGGCTGTTCCGATGACGTTGTTTGCGGAGTTGAGCGTGAACCTGCCCAGGAATCCGAGGTTCTGGGTGGTTCCATAGAGCACTGCCTGGCCCGAAGCCTGCAATGTGGTGCCATTGATGGCAACGTTTGTGCCATCCGCTCCCAGCAGCTGGTTCCATGCGAGGCTGCCCTGCATGACCTGCGTGCTGACACCATTGTCCTGAAACGCGCCTGCCACCGTCTTGCTGACAGGGTTCCAGGCAACACCATACATCTCCCCACCGACATAGCCGTTCATGATCGGCTGCCAGGCATTGCTTTCAGGGGTTGCCGCGGTGTTTTCATAAATTCCGCCATCGCTGCCGACGAGAATATTCCCGTTGTCATCAAAGGCGATGGCGCGAAAATCCGAGTGGGGATTGGCGGTTGTCGTCGCGAGCGCCCCTATATCGGTCCAGCTGACGACGCCAGTCTGCGGATCAACAACACCGCGATAGAGATTGCTGGCATTCGTGTCCGCCGTTGCAACGCCAGATTCATCAGAGGGCGGGCTGCTGCCGATATAGATGACGTTGCTGTCGGTCGGATCGACGGCGAGCGCCAGATGCACAGAGCCCTGCGTGGCTGCTCGCAACTCACTGTTGACTGGCAGGGCCGACCATGAATTGGTCTCGGGGTCCAGCCGCAAAATGCTTTGCGCGCTTGATCCTGCCGGGTTTTTTGCCGCAGTGACGACGTAGGCGGTGCCATCGGCAGCCGTCGCAACCCGCATGTTTACGCTTGAAGCGATGATGCTTCCGACATCAGGGGTCGTCTCGTCGAGGATACGGGTGAAGGTCGCGCCATTATCGAGGCTGCGGTAGATGCCATTCAGCCCCGGTTCCGACGCCCCGGCAACAGCGGCATAGATAATATTGGCGTTGGAGGGGTCTGCCGACAGGCTTGTGACCGGCACGCCCACCGGCAGGGGTTTACTTGGATCATTCAACGCCTCCTGCAGGCTGATGTCCGCCCCGACCCAACTGCCGGTGCCATCTGCATTGACCCTGTAGACACCGCCCTGGATGCCTGCGCCCAGCTGCAAGCTATCGGACCCGGCGAGAATGACCCCATCATTGTAGGCAAGGCTGGTGAAATTGGCGTAAAGACCCGGCCCCAGGCCCGACGGTGTCAGCGTGGTCCAGGTTTCACCGCCATTGTCGCTGCTCAGGATGCCAATCAGCGGGCCACCCGAATAGCCTGCTGAACTCGTTCTGCCGATGCCCGCAATCACATGATCCGCGTTCGTCGGGTCAACCACCAGGGCGCCGATGGAAAGAGATGCCTGGTCGTCGGTGAGTGGCTCCCATGATGCTCCGTTATTGACGGACTTCCACACGCCCCCATTGGTCGCGCCGAGATATATGACGCCGGGTGAGCTATCGCTCACCGCAATCGCCTGCACTGCTCCGCTGACACCGGTGCCCTGGAACTGGTACCATTCGGGGTCCGTCACGGTAGCAGGCCCGGGCCCCTCCGACAGAGCGCTTTGCGCGATGGCGGCAGGGGCCCCGAAAAGCGTCCAGCCCAGACAGCCGATGATGACCCAGCGAACGGGGTGACGGCAGATACCTATGCTGGCGTGGCTCACGGAAATGACTCTACAAAATTTTTTTGATCTAACAATGAAAGCCAAGGAATATTTCCGGACAGCCGATTGGTCAAATGAAACATGTCCTCTTCGGCTCATTCCGGGCAGGCGGTCATCGGGCTCCTCCGGCTGCCCGCGTCCCGGCGAAGGTCACCGAGCAGCTGTCTGGCTGTATCATTGCTTCGGCCTGGGGCTTGCGCGATTTGGACCTGATCCTGGCGGCGCCTGGCGTGGTCGTCAGTTACGAAACCATCCGGGACCGGAATCTCCGCTTCGGCCGGCTCTTCGTTCTTGCGTTGAAAGGCGACGATTAGATGACGCTCTGATGTCCACGCTCATAAGACCGCGAGCGAACCGCGAGGACTGCGATGACGGTGACTGCACAGCAGATCATCAGGTAGGTCACCACCCACACGGGCTTTCCGCCACCCGCCGCCACCAGCGCCGAGGCGATGAAAGGGGTGGGGCCTGCGATCAGAACGCTGTTCAGTTCCCGGGTGAGCGCGATGCCGGAGAAGCGGTAGCGCGTGGGGAACAAATTCGCCAGGAAGGCACCCTGTGCACTGGCAAGGCCGCCGTAACCGATCCCATACCCGAAACTCATTCCGATGGTCGCCCACAGGACACTTTTGGTATCCAGGAGAGCGAAAAGGGGAATGGCGAACAGAAAGGCAAAGATCGCGCCGCCGAGGTAGACCTTGGCGTGGCCGATCCGGTCGGCGAGCGCCCCGATCGGCGGCGTGACGACGACGCCCACGAATGTCGCGATGATCACGGCCGTCAGCGCATCCGTTCGAGCCATCCCGAGTGTGTTGGTCATGTAGCTGAGGCTGAACGCGCTGAGGATGTAGATGTTGGCGTTATGTCCGGTGACAGACAGGAACCCGAACAGGACCTCCTTCGGGCTGTTGCGCAGCAACTCTCCGAGCGGCACCCGTGCCCTCCGACGCGCCGCCGCGGCGTGCTCCATCGCCACCACGTATTCGGGCGTCTCATCGAGGTTCTTGCGAATATAGAGGGCGACAAAGACTAGGACCGCCGATATCAGGAACGGGACACGCCAGGCCCATCCGAACAGGATGCGTTCCGGCAGATAGGACACGACCAGGAACAGCAGCGTCGCAAACATGATGCCAACGATCGTCGCGGCCTGCGGATAAGCGGTGTAATACGCCTTGCGGTGCGGCGGAGCATATTCGGCAATCAGTGTCACGGCCCCGGCATATTCCGCCCCCGCGCCGAACCCCTGCAGCAGCCGGAACAGGACGAGCAACGCCGGGGCAAGGACGCCCACCTGCGCATAGGTTGGCAGAAGTCCCATGGCCACGGTCGACACACCCATCAGGGTGATGGTGAACATCAATGCCGGCTTGCGCCCGAATCGATCGCCGAAATGGGAGATGAGGATGCCACCGATCGGCCGGCTTAAGAAGCCCACGGCAAAGGTAGCAAAGGCAGCCAAGACGCCAACTACGGCGGAGAATTGCGGAAAAAACAGGTGGCGGATGATGAGGCCCGATGCTGCACCGTAGAGAGCATAGTCGAACCACTCGATGATCGTGCCAATCGTCGCAGCAACGACAGCCCGGCGGAGGGCGCCTTGTTGCAACGCGTCTCCCTCTGCCGCGACGACTACCAGGCCAGGTTCGGCCGAAACGCTCATGATGTTTCCTCATTTCTTGCTTTGGTTTCGGTATGACCCACGGCGAAAGCGAGTGCGCCTGGTCCCAGGCGATTACTGGATGGGAGCAGGCATAGGGATGCCTGCTTGCGCCGCCGATCGTTCCAGGGCTTCAATAAGTCCGCGGGACAGGATGACGCCGTCGCGCCGCTGCAGTCGTTCGCGCTCCAGCGCGTTTTCACCAGGTAGAGCGATATGATCAACTCCGGGGCGGGGCGCCGCCTCTCGGCAGGATCGAGCCAGGGCTGCCACTTGACGCGCGCAGGCATCGGCGCCTCCAAACGCTGCCGGATCGACGACGAGAAGAAACACCGCCGCACTCCAACCATCGCTTGCGTCGGCGCGCCCGCGACCACTCAGGCAACCGGTGAGAAGTTCGACCATCAAGCCCAGCGAGAAGCCCTTGTGCCCGGCTTCAATTCCGCCAAGCGGGAGGATGGAGCCGGGCGGCGTGGTCGCCATGACGGCTGGGTCCATCGAAGGCTGGCCGCGATTGTCCATCAGAAACGGATGGGGCAGCACTTCCCCGCGCTGTCGATAGGCTGCGGCGCCCCCGTTGGTCATCAACGCCGTCGACATGTCGATCAGTATCGGGCCGTTCGGTGCCGGCGCGCCGAAGGCAATCGGGTTCGAGGTAAGGACCGGTGTTATGCCACCATATGGCGCCACACTGCTGTGTCCGGGATCGGTCAGCGTCAGCAGCATCATGTACCCGGCATCCGTCGCCTGACGTAGATAGGCGCCGAGGCAGGCCGTGTGATGACTGCGCTGGATAACGACGATACCAGTGCCGAATTGGCGGGTGCGCGCCATGGCCGCCGTCACGGCCTGCCGCACCAGCCAAGGACCGGGGAGCTTGCGCCCATCCCATGTCAGGCAAACACCAGTGTCGTTGATCACCTCCGGCTCGCCCGTGAGCGCCATCCCGCCGCTCTCGATCTCCCGCACATAGAGCGGCAGAAGAGCGAGGCCATGCGTGGTCTTGCCGAGGCAATCTCCCTCCACAAGCACCGTCGCTACGTCGGCCGCGCGATCTCGCGCCATGCCCGCACTGACCAAGAGACGTTCTGCCAAGGTGACGAGTTCGGTCGCAGAATAACGTGCCGGCGAGGATGTCGACGCTCCCATCATGCGCGCGCCTGTGCTGGCCTGGGCCAAAAGGCGATGATCCATACAGAGCCACCACCATCATACTCGCGTTGATGAAGGCGATTCCGCTGGCCGCCGCGATACCGCCGAGAAAACAGAATTGGAACTGAGCGCCAAAATACCTTCCGGCAAAGTGCGTCTTCCTCGTTTAACGCAGCCGCGCCGTGTGCGCCGGGCATTATTGCCTCGGACATCCTCTTCCCCGCTTCGCTTCATTGTCGTTATTTGTTGGCTTGTCAATCAGTCCCGTCGCTCATCCAACGGAACCCAAAGTCGTGAGCTCCTCCGGGCCATCAGTCTCACCGGCAGCCTCGGCTTGAGACTTTGCCTGAGTAATCGCCCGCATCACCAACTCGCTGGTGGGCGCGTATTCGCCGCTGTTCGAAAGTTCCGCCAGAAGGCGAAACTCGCCCATGACCAGGATACGATCCGCGAGTTGCACGACCTCGCGCAGGTCGCTCGAGATCAGGAGAATGGCCGCCCCGTCTTCGGCAAGCTCGACGATCAGCCGGTGCATCGCATCCTTCGCCGCCACATCGATGCCGACGGTCGGCTCGTCGAAGATCAGCACCTTCGCGTCCGCGGCAAGCCATTTGGCGGCACTCACCTTCTGCTGGTTGCCTCCGCTCAGGCTGCCGGCCGGCTGCGACAGCCGGTGCATCTTCACCTTCAGGCGCTCCAGAGGCGGTGCCATGAGCGGGCGGGTCCGCGCGTCCGAAATCCCGCCACCCCAACGCGCAATCCTGTCCCACACTGTGATCCCGACATTGCGACTGATCGAGTGGTTGAGGATCAGACCTTCGTCCTTGCGGTCTTCGCTGACATAGCCGATCCGGTGACGGCGCAAAGCGTCATAGGGGTTGCGGATACGGGCGGGCTCGTCGTTGACGCGAACCTCGCCGCCGGTGATCTTGCCGAGGCCCATGATGCAGCGGGCGAGTTCGGTGCGGCCCGCGCCCACGAGGCCGTAAAGGCCGACGATCTCGCCGCTGCGCACCGTGAGGCCGACGCCGCGATGGCCGAATTCGGTGGACACATCCCGCAGTTCGAGCCGGGGCGCTCCTGGCCTGCGCTTCCGGGGACCGCCGCCGACCAGAAGCTCGATATGGCGGCCGACCATCGCCCGCACGATCTCCTGCTGGCTCACCTCGGAGAGCGGCGCACCGTTGATGACGTTGCGCCCGTCGCGCAGAACCGTGATACGGTTGCAGAGCGCGTAGACTTCTTCCAGCTTGTGGCTGACGAAGACGATGCTTGTGCCTTCGTGGTGCAGCTCCGTCAGGATCTCCCTCAGATGCTCGAACTCGCTGTCGGTGATAGAGGAGGTGGGTTCGTCCAACAGCAGCACCTGGCACCGTCGCGACAGCGCCTTGGCGATCTCCAGCAACTGTGCCTGCCCGGGGCTGAGACGGCCCGCCTCGGTCAGCGGATCAAGGCGAAGCCCCACGCGTTCCAGCCAGGGCCTGGCCTCGTCGGCCATCCGCCGGTAGCTGACGACGCCAGCCGTCAACGGCTGGCGTCCGAGCAGAAGGTTCTCGGCGAGAGAGAACTTGCGGACGAGGTTGCGTTCCTGGTGAACGACGGCAACGCCGTGATCGGCGGCCGCGCCCGGTGTCGCGAAATGCACCTCGCTTCCGGCCATGAGGATGCGGCCGCGATCGGGGCGATGGACGCCGGTCGCGATGTTGATCAGCGTGCTCTTGCCCGCTCCGTTCTCCCCGATCAATGCGTGGATCTCGCGCGGCATAAGGCGCAGCGACGCCCCCGACAGCGCCGCCACCCCACCGAAGGATTTCCAGATGTCGTTGAGGGCAAAGCTGGGGGGCACCACCTCAGTTGCACCAGCCGGGACGGTCTCGCTCATGGTGGCATCCTTGGGTTCGCCAGCCGATCTGATGGCCATCCCATCAGGCCCCCTTATTGTCGACGGCGCGGATCGGCTGACGCCCCATCAACGACGGGCGCCGGATGCTCTGGCCGAGCCTGCCCGAGATCACCGCCGCGAAAATCAGCAGGCCCTCCGCCATCTCCACCGCCTCGGTATTCACGTTGAGCACGATGAGGACGTTGTTGATGGCCGCAAGCACGATCGCGGCGACGAAGCACCCCGCGGCAGGCGCCTCGCCGCCGGCGAGAGCCGTCCCGCCGATGATCGGCACGGCGAATGAGATGATGAGCCAATCGCTTCCCGTCGCCGGAGTGGCGCTCTGCAGCACCCCAATGTACATCACCGCCGTTATCCCGGCGAGCACGCCGGACAAGGTATGGGCGACCACAATCGCACGTGCGCGGGAGATCCCCGAGAGAAGCGCGGCCTCTCGGTTGCCACCGACCGCGAGGAGAGATCTGCCGATCGGCAACCACCGGAAACCCGCGCCGACGGCAATGGTCAAGGCGATTGCCGGCAGCAGAAGGTAGGAGAAGAAAGACACCCTCCCCTGGCCGAGGCTGACGAGCGCAGGCGGAATGGTCGAATAAGGGGTCGCGCTGGTGATACCATAGGCTATCCCGGTGAAGGCGGTGCCCGTCGCGAGCGTAACAATGAAGCCGGACAGCCTCATCGTGACGATGATAAGTCCGTTGACCAAACCGCAGGCGAGCCCGAGCCCGATGCCTGCGGCAATCGCCAGAGCGACTGGCCAGTGCTCCGCGCCGTACAGACCGCCCACCACGATCGTCGCCAGCCCGGCGATGCCACCGACGGCCAGGCTCATATCGGCTACCGCCAGCACGACCATCTGAGACAAGCCGATCGCCGCGTAGATGGCAGCCGTCTGTAGGATCGTGTAGATATTGAATGTCGTGCCGAATTGCCGCGAGACGAAGCTGAGCACGATGCCGGCCGCGAGCGTCGCCAGCAGAAGCGGCGCCCATTGCGTGCTGAGGAGCCGCCTCATGGGGAGACCGCCCCCACCTCGGGCGCGGCAGCCGGCACGCGCTTAGACGACCCTCCCCGCCGTCGGCGGGCCTGGTCCAGCAGGACCGCCACCAGCAGGACGAGGCCCTGCGGCAGCTCAATCCAGTAGCTCGGCACATTGATGATCGTAAGGCCGGACTGAAGGCTGTCGTAAAACAGGGCGGCGAGCAGGATGCCCGCCACCGACACTTCGCCGCCGGTGAGCGCCACCCCGCCGAGGACGGCGGCGATGAACGAGGGGAGCAGCCAGTCCGACCCGAAGCCGGCATTCACGTTGAGCTCATAGGAAGCGTTCATGATCGACGCGATGGCACAAAGCAGGCCCGACAGCCCGTAGGCGGCGAGCACGACCCGAGGCACGTTGACCCCGGACACGCGCGCCGCCCGCTCATTCGCGCCCACCGCCAGCATCTTCCAGCCAAGGCTGTTGCGGAAGTAGAGCACCCAACAGAGCGCCCCACAGACGACAGCGACGCCGACGAGCGGACAGATTGCGGGCGACAGCAGCGTGCCGTTGCCCAGCGATGTCAACGCCTGGGAGGTAATCTGGAACTGATGACCACCGGTGGCGAGAAGTGCGCCACCGGTGTAGACAGATAGAAAGGCAAGGGTCACCACGAAGCTGGATAGCCCGGTTGCCAGCTCAGCAAACCCCATCAGCAATGCCGCCAAAACGCCGACCACGCAGACGAGCAGGAGCGCAAGCCATAGAGGCGCGCCGGCAGAGACGAGAAGATAGCCGAGGAGCGACGTGCAGACTGCGCCGATACCGCCGACCGCGAGGTTCATGCGGCCAGCGACAACCAGCATCGCCTGCGCCATCCCGAGCACGGCGTCCCGTGCGGCGAGCTGGCCGATGCTGAAGAGGTTGAAGCTGCCGAGAAACCCGCTGCCCGCGATGGTGAAGGCGGTCCAGGTCAACGCGATCAGCAGCACCAGCCCAAAGGCGCTCGTCTGGTTGCCGAAGACGACACCAAGGTGCCCAAGCCGGCGCCCGGCTACGGGCATGACAGGAACTGGTTGGTCTCGCCGAGCACCTTCTTCGTGGCGGCCGGGATATCCTCCATCCCGCCCGAGTACTGCTGCGCCAGGTTCTTGCCGACGAAGAAGTATCCGGAGTCGACGAAGCGCGTGGTACTGCCGAACTTGGTGAAGGGTGCCTTCTGGTTGATGCTGCACCCTTCGGCTAGGATCTTGTAGAGCCACTGGGCGGCGACGATGCCCTGGCCGTAGGAGTTCTGCCACATCGTTCCATAGATGTCGCCCTTCGCGAGCGCGTTCATGACCGTCGGGTCGTTATCCTGCCCGATGAATAGAATATGGCGGAATTGGGGGTTACTGCTCAAAACGGACGCGGCGGCGACCGAGGGGTAGTAGTCGGTCGACAGCATCCCCGTGAGGTCCCCGCCCTTGGAGGCAAGCAGGCTCTCGACCGCCGGCGGCGCGGCGCTCGGACTGTCGATGTTGGACACGACCTGGGCGAGGGTGACCTGCCCCTTGGTTTCCTCCACCCCAGCCTTCACCCCATCTTCGCGCAGGGCGGTGTTGGCGTCGGTCAGCAGCCCGGTGAGGAAGGCGATATTCCCCTTGCCGCCCATCGCCTTCGTTAGCACCTCTGTCTCGTATTGTGCCGACGCTCGGACGTTCGTGCCGAAGCACAGCAAGGCGGGTGTAGGATCGCTCGTGCAGCCGGCGACATCGATCACCGGAATTCCGCGGGCCCTGAGGCGATTATAAAGCGGAACGATTGAAGCTTCACCATCAGGGAAGATCGCGAATGCGTTGTAGCCCTTAGCCACGAGCGATTCGACCGTGCTCATCTCGACCGAGGGCTCAAAGGTCGGGGTGGGCGGCACGATGTAGCTGACCGTGACGCCGAGGGCCTTCGCCTCTGCCTTCGCGGCCGCGGCCCAGGGTGCGAAATAGACGTTCGGGCCGCCGGGAATGAGTGCAATTTTGATCTTTGACTTGGCCATTGTGGCGGGGGGATTTGTCGCGGCATTGGCCGCCGCAACCGCGGCTGTGGTCACGGCAAAGCCGAGACTGACCGAGGCAACCAGGGTTGCCGTCCTGAGCCACTTTCCCCGGGATTGGACGCTGTTTTTCATAGCGGATGTACCCCCACTTTTATGACGCATCATGGCGCCTTGTTTTTATTGGGACCCGAACTGGGTCCGGTCGATAAACGCGGTTCTCTCTTCCTCCGTTACCATCATCTGCCGCGCCCAAAGCAAAGCATATTGGTTGCGCGACTCTGCGTTGTGAATACTAGGAACCTTGCGCGGCCGATACCACGGAAAGAAGACTGAGCTTATTGAAGTCAGAACTCGGCCTGTCGGCCAGGATCCTGCCGCCGCGCATGCAGACGATGCGATCGGCGACGCCCAGAAGCTCCTCGAAATCCGAGGAGCTTACGCAGATGCAGAGGCCCGAGGCGGCTAACTTGCGCACAAGCTGGTGAATGCCGGCTTTCGCCTTGACATCGACGCCGCGCGTGAAGTCGTTGAGCAGCAGAATCCGGGGACGCGATTCAAGCGTTCGAGCGAGCAGCACGCGTTGCTGGTTGCCGCCGGACAGGCGACCGACCGCCTCTCTCAATGCATTCGCCCGAACACCAACCTCTGCCATACGCGGCGCGGCGCAACGTTCCAGGATGCCTCGGTTAAGCCAGCCCGGCGGCCTGCGCTCCACGAGGGCCGCGGCGATGTTGAATGCTGCATCCTGTTCCAGCCAAAGTCCCCCCTTCTTGCGGTCCGGCGGCATATAGACGACGCCTGCTGCGATCGCCTGGCTTGGGTGATGGAACCTTGCCACGCGTCCGTTCACTTCGAGACGGCCAACAACCGGGACCACCCCGCCCAGCATTTCCAGCACTGTCGACACGCCGGATCCTTCCAAACCTGCAAGCCCGACGATTTCCCCGGCATGAAGCGAGAGATCGATTTCGGAGAGGCCGCTTGCCGAGCCGCGCACTGAAAGAACCAGATCGCCCCGTTTCGTGTCGCCGCTGGACCGCGGTTCCTCGTCTGCCAGTTCGCCGACCATAGCGCGTGTGATACTGGGGATGTCGGCCTCTGCCGTCCGCCAAGTGCCGACGACACGGCCATCGCGCAGAACAGTCAGCGCATCGGTGATCTCGAACACCTCGTCGAGCCGATGCGACACGAAGATGACGGCGGCATCCTGTGCCACAACCGAGCGGATCGCCTCGAACAGGCCCCGTCCCTCCGGCTGGGACAGCGCTGAGGTCGGCTCGTCGAGCACGAGGACCGTTCCGCCCGAGCACAGCGCCCGGGCGATCTCGACTAGCTGACGGTGCGCCAGCGGCAAGTCCTCAATACGCCGTTTCAGGTCGACGACGGCGCCAAGCCGGGCCATCGCTTCTTCGACTTTTCGCCGCTTCGCGCGGGTATCGACGAAGCGGAAAGGCCCTGACGGCAGGACGCTGGCGAAAACGTTCTCTTCGACCGAGCGATCAGCAAAGAGCATCAGCTCCTGATGCACGACCGCGAGCCCCGCTGCGCGGGCCGCCGAGAGCGAGCCAAGCGGCACGTCCCTGCCAGAGACACGGAGCGTTCCGCTGTCCGGCCGCACGGCGCCCGACAATACGCCAATCAGGGTAGACTTGCCGGCGCCGTTGGCACCGAGCAGCCCATGCACCTCGCCCGCGGCGATTTCGAGAGAAACGTCGCTCAGTGCCCGGACGTTGCCGAAAGCCTTGCTGATTCCGCTCGCCCGGAGAAGCGGCCCGTGCTCTTGAGCCATCATCCGCGAAAGCGTTCCTCCCGAATCAGATATTCGGCAACATTGTCTTTAGTGACGATTTCGTTCGCCAGGTAATAGTTGCCGCCGGGCAGGTTGAGCGCGGGCGCGCCCAGAACAACGCGCTGGTAGGCATACATGATCGGCAGGTAGCCCTGCAGATAAGGCTGCTGGCCGACGGTGCCGTCGATGTAGCCGTCACGAATAAGTCCCAGTGTCTGATAGAGAAGGTCTGTTCCCACGATGGGCAGCTGGAGCTTCCTGTTCCTGCGCACCAGTCCGGCGGCCGCTGTGTCCGGTCCGCAGAGCGGCATGATCGCACCGAGGTCCGGATGCGCTCTCAGAACGTCATTGATGGTTCCAAGCTCGCTCGCCATGTCGGCCGGGTTTGTGTTGTACACGCCGACATATTCAAGTCCACCTGCATGTACACCCTGCTTTGCGCCGTCGAGCCGCTGGTCAAGGGCCAATGACCCAGGCGCGCAGTTTGTCATGGCGACTTTGCCTTTGCCGCCAGCGAATTTCGCCAGCAACTTGCCCTGCACGATTGCTGCGCCAACCAAATCCTGTCCGAAATAAAGTTCACGGCCGCTGTTCGGTGCATCGTTGTTGGCCGTCAACACCAGGACGCCCTGGGCCATGGCCTTCCTGATCGGGGCGTTCCAGGCATCTGGTTCGAAGGACACAACGACGATCGCCTCGTAGCCGGTATTCACCATCTGCTCGAACTGCGCGATTTGGTTGACGGTATTGCCGTCGGGCACGCCTGTCCAAAGCACGTCGATACCGAGCTGCGCACCGGCATCCTCGCAGCCCGCCCTGGTCGGCGCGAAATAGGGATTGGTGGTGCCGGCGCAGGACACTGCCATTTTGATGGGCTTCTTATAGAATGTCTGAACCCATTCCTTCCAGTCCGGAACCTTGTCCGCAGCCGCAGCTGGGCCTTCGTTCGTCAAGGTGGCGAGACCTGCCATACCGGCGAGCCCCATGAACTTGCCGAAGCGGCGGCGATCAAACTGTCCGGTTGTCGTCATTTCTGTTCCTCCCCTTTTCTTGTCCGAAGCCTGGTACGCGGGCCAATGAACGCTAGCCTCTGCCTGCGAGTTGGTTTCCGCGGGTCACCCAGGTCAATGTCATCGCGGCAATCAGGACCAGGCCCGAGACGCCTTGGGTCCAATTCGGGGAAATTCCCCACAACACAATCAAATTCTGGAAGATTCCGATCACACACAGGCCAAGCAGGACGCCTAGAACCGAGCCGCGACCGCCCGACAGCTTGACGCCGCCGATGATCACTGCGGCAAGCACGCTGAGCTCATAACCGCTGCCGCCCGTTGGCGATGCGGTGTCCAGATAGGCGACGGAACAGACTCCGGATAGGCCAGCCACGAAACCGGAAAAGGTAAGCAGGAGCACGCGCGTGCGTTCGACATGAAAGCCGACGAGATGGGCCGCTTGCGGATTGCTGCCGATTGCAAGCAGGCGGAAGCCCGACGACGTCCGTCGCAGAACGATCTCTGCGACGAGGGCAACGAGAAGGAACAGGATGGTTATATAGGAGACTTGTGCGATCCCGCCTTGACCGAACCAGCCGAAAAAGAACGCGTTATTCGGGAGGCCGCCAACCGGCGATCCATTGGCGAGCGCAAGCGCCAATGCGCGATAAATCCCAAGGGTTGCAAGCGTGATGACGACCACGGGAACCTTTATGAGCTGGGCGACAAGCCCGTTCACCAGCCCGCAGACAAGGCCGATCAGCAACCCTCCTGCGATGGCGACCGCCAGCGGATAGCCGTCCTTGAGGACCAGCGCGGTGACGACGCTGGCCAGCCCGAACGTCGAGCCCACGGAAATGTCGATCTCACCGGCCATTAGCACCAAGCCGACGCCGACCGACAGGAAGCCTAGAAATGTGATGTTCTGCAGAATGCCGGTCAGATTATTGGCCGTCATAAAATACGGACTGGTCAATTCTCCGACGACGAAGAACAGGACGAGTGCGCCTAAGATACCAAGCTCGTCGAAGCTGGCGAGCCACCGGAAACGCCGCAATCTCAGTCCGGCCTCGGCACCCTTTTTCATTATTGTGTTGTCCGCCTTAACACTTCTTGCCATAGGACGCTATCGCCGCTTCGGTCAGGGTACTGCCGGCACCGGGCATTTCGGGGCGGAGATAATACCCCCCTTCAACGCGGATCGGCTCGACGAAACAGTCCTTGATCCAAGGAATGTATTCCAGCATTGGCGTTGCCGCGTGCCAGTAGGAGAGATGCACATGCACCTGTCCCATGTCACCGACATGCGCCACCACGGGGAGCCGCCGGGCGCGGGCGCTTTGCGCAACCTGGATATACTCGGTAATGCCCGCCAGGCGGGTCACGTCGGGCTGGACATACTGAACCGCGCCCGCGCTGATAAAGCTCTCGAAGGCATCCGCGCTGTAAAGTTGCTCGCCCAAAGCCAATGGAATGGAGGTCGACGCGGCGAGGGTCTTGTGGGAGCCTGGGTCATCAAACCACAGAGGTTCCTCAAACCAGAAAATATCAAGCGGCTCGACAAGAGCACAAAAACGTTGAGCAGTCGGCAAATCCCACTTGCCGTTGGCGTCAATGGCAATCGTCACATGGGGTCCAACAGCCTTGCGCACGGCCGCGATACGGTCGACGTCAACGAGCGGGTCATCGTGCCCTACCTTAAGCTTCAGGCGACGGAAGCCATCGTCGCCGACCGCATGCAGACTTCTCGCGACGAGGTCATCCTTTTTAATCGACAGCCAGCCGATATCGGTGTTGTAGGCTTCGAGTTTTTCCTTGGTCGCGCCGCCGAGAAGCTTCCAGAGCGGCAGACCGGCGGATTTGGCGCGGAGGTCCCATAACGCGATGTCAACCGCGGCAAGCGCGAGCTGAACGATTCCCGACCGCCCGACCCATCGCAGCGCGGGGAAGTGCGCCAATTTGTGCCACAGCCTGTATCCGTCCTGCGCGTCTTCTCCGATGAGCAAAGGCGCGTAGCTCTCTGAAATGCATCGCGCAATAAGCCGATCAGATGGCAGATGGGCGTGTGTGCCTGTGAACCCAACCCCTTCCAGACCATTATCTGTCCGGATTCTGGCGCCCGTCACACCCCAATGGGTCACCGTATGCGTAGAATCCGAAATGGACTCGTTATTGACTGGAACATGAAGGATAAATGGTTCGACCGATTGGATGCGCATAGTGCGAGTCCCCGTCCCGCCTTGGCCTGTTGCGGCGATTCCTGGCCATTGATTGTTCCGCCTTCCTGGCCGGAGGAAGAGCGGTTTCTTGATTGTCAGCCCCGGCTTTCAAAGCCGGTTGTCCGGTTTGTTGGGACTCGGGCGCCTAACTGGTGGTCTAGTGGTCCAACCAGTTGACCTTTAAGACGAGCCTGTGGTCATGTCAATCCTGTCGGAGGTCCTACCGGCGGTGATGACTGCCGCGCCTCCGCTTTTGGAGAGCGATGAGCAAGCTTAAGAAGTCGCAGGCAGGGTTGTTGGCTTTATCGAATGACCTTCGCCTGCCGCAATTGGAACCAGTGCGGCTCTATCGGCAGATCGCTGCGCTTATCAGCGAACGGATCGACCAGGGGGTTTTCCCGGTCGGTTCCCTGTTGCCGGCGGAGCGCGTTCTTGCCGAACAGCTGGGGGTGAGCAGGACCTCGGTCCGAGAAGCATTGATCGCGCTCGAGGTGAATGGAAAGGTCTCCATTCGTGTCGGGCATGGCGTACAGATCTTGCAGGCGACGCCGCGTTCGGACCCTGCCGGGGCCGGAACGGAGGTAAGCGAGGAAGATATCGGGCCTATCGAAATGATGGCAGCGCGCCGCCTTGTTGAACCGCGCACAGCTGAACTCGCCGCGATCAACCGCAATCCTGCCAGCCTGAAACGCATCCGCGCTGCCATGGATATCCAGGCCCAGGCGAAATCGGTGCTCGCGGAAGAATATCGCGATTTTGACCGCAATTTTCACCTCGAGATTGCAAAGGCTGCCGGCAATGCCGCCCTGACCTTGATCATTGCCCGCCTTTGGGATTTCCGTCGTAAGCCTATGTTCGAGAAGTTCGAGGAACTGTTGATGGGGCCCGATCGTCTCTACAAGACAGCAGCCGAACATCAGCGCATCTTCGACGCGATCGCCGATGGTGACAGGCTGGCGGCGCGTAAGGCCATGAAGTGCCATCTCGATGCCGTGCTGCATGCCTTTTCCAGAGGACTCGGAACGAACTGACCGCGTTATCTCGGCTTTCCGAAGACCATGTGGCTGACGCGGTTTCGTTCAATGAACGCCCAGTCGTAGGTGACGCCTAAGCCCGGACCATCCGGCACGGGCACACAGCCATCCTTGCCGAGAGCCTCGGGCTGGTCGGAATAGCCACAGCTATAAACCGGTGGCACCGTGTTTGGCATGTCCGGCCCAACAAGTGCCATTTCGTAGAAATGGGTGTTCGGCGTCACGGCCATGATCGCGCGATGGGCCGGCCCGCAGGCATGATATTGGATATCAATGCCAAGTGCTTGACAGAAATGCATGATCTTGAGCGCACCGGTGATACCCATGTCATATTCGGGGTCAGCGTGGATGATGTCGCCGCCGCCGCCCAGGATGAAGGCGGCCTTTGCCTCCAGCCCGCGGACATGCTCGCACACTAAAAGCGGTGTCTTCAGCCGCTCACGGAGCCGTTTATGGCCTTCGATGGCCCCTCCGGTGTCGCGATAGGGATCCTCATACCAAAAGTAGCCGGCATCATCGCATGCGGCCCCGATGGTCAGAGCATCACGCCAGGTCCTGATCTGCGACGCGGGATCAAGCATGAGAGGCCAATCGGCCCCCACCGCCTTGCGGATGCCAGTTATCGCGGCCACCTCGCGGGCGACGTTGCCATCGTGCCAGCCGTGCATCTTGAACCCGGCAAAGCCCCGCGCCTTGCATTCGGTCGCGTAGTCCGCAAAAGCCTGCGGTGTGTCGAGACCACCCGGCTCGTCCTGGCCATGGTATGTGCTGGCGTAGGTTGGCAGACGCGTTCGGAAGCCACCGAGAAGCCGCGCCACTGAGACTTGGCTCCTTTTGCCCGCGAGGTCCCAGAGCGCGATGTCCAGCGGGCCATGACCCATATGATCATAGGCCCGAATTTCGCGCCGAAGATCCTGCCAGATTTCCTCGCGTCGGTCCGGGTCGCGTCCGATCAGATGGGGCGCGAGCATGGTCGCCTGGGCGAAGGAGGAGGGTGTACCGACCCAATGCGTGACATATTCGCCGCTCGCCCCGTCATCGGTCGTGATGCGCGCCGCCCACCGCTCTGCCGGCATGCGCCCGCCCTTTCGCGCCACTAAATTGGCGACACCAGCGGCGCCGTGAGATGGCAGGTCGAGCCCTTCAACCTCGAAACGGAACAGGCTGAGTTCGACGGATGCTATCCGTGTCATTGCAAGTCTTCCAGTATCTTGTGTGGTGTTGGTATGGCGTCAGACGACAAGGACCGGTCTCAGCCATGAGCCGGTCGCGCCCGTAATCTTGAGTGGCAGGGCGATGAACAAACCTTCCGCCACGCCGGCCTTGGCAACGTCCTCTAAATTAACATTCTCGATCAGATGGACACCCGAACTCGACCAGCATCGCTCCATGGGTGGTAGCGGCAAGGTCTTCGAGCGGGAGCGGCTCAGTTCCCGTTGTATCCGTGCCGAGCACGGACATTCCGTTCTCATAAAGCCAGAGAGCCGCAGTTCGTCCAACGCCGGGCTCTGCTGCCTGAAAGGTTGGTTCGTCGCCGAAATCCTGAATTTTTCCTGTGCGGACAAGCACGATATCGCCCTCGCGAATCGTCAGTCCTTTGCGCGCGATCTCTCTCTGCAGATCCTCAACTGTCACTTCGTAGCGATCAGGCAATCGTTCCCATCCCTTGAGGCCGGGAATGTCGAGGCAAATGGCGCGGCCGATGATCGGTGGCACAGTCTCAATGCCATGCCGTTTCCATCCGCGGTCGTCACGCGAGTCCGCGGCTGCGTGGCCGCCATAGATACGACCGTCCTTCTGGATGTGGATGAGAGCATCGATATGTGTGCTGATATGCAGCGAGCCGAAGACTGATTCGACTGAATACTGGAACGGCGAGACCGCGCCTGTCCCCTCCGGGGTATGCGTGAAGGCCATGGCAAAGCGAACAAATTCAGGATTATGCGGAATTTTCGCGTTGATCTGCAAACCGAGATCGAAGATGCGCCCGCTTCTGGCGAGCGCCATAGCCGACCGCACGGTGTTTTCGTCAATGCGCGACAGCGCACCGACTGCCTCCCTGCTGCGTGTCTGTCCGCTTTGTGCGCCGAGGTGGTGAGCAGTGCTTGTCATCCGAACCATCCCCCTTTGATCCGACCATTTTTAACAGAGTAGCAAAATAGGCACGAAGGTCTAGTGGTCCAGCCAATTTAATCTCTGCCCGGATTATGGCGGGGCGACAGGAGGCTCTGGTGCAGTTTTCCGGTCCCCTATCGTCCAGGCTATCCGGCGGGTTTGAGGGCGACGCGATAGCCAGGTTCCTGGGTTTGAAGGCGCTGTTCGAGGGTCGGCACTTCGACCGCGCGGTCATCGTCCTGTGCGTGCGGTGGTGGCTGCGCTCGGGTCGACACAATCCATCGAGGTAGAGCGCTATTGCCGTGAGCATGGCGAACGCCGCGATCTACCCCCTCCCCGCCGCCCTCATAACCAGGTCATCTCCGCCACACTACGCCGTTCCCGCTTCGTCAAAGGTGTCGGAATTGCGCTCGACATCATGCAGCCCGCTTGAGGGACCCGGCGCGGCAAACGAAAGACCGCGTCTCGTGGCGCGTGAGCTGACAGATCCATTGACTGGCAACGTGAATTGGAAGACCGCCCCCCGGGGCGAATTGGCGCTCGCCCACAATCGTCCGCCGTGGCCTTCGATGATCGAACGACAGATCGACAGCCCGAGCCCCAAGCCGTTCGGCTTGGTCGTGTGGAAGACCTTGAAGAGATGCGCGAGAGTGTCGGGCGCCAATCCCGGGCCTGAATTCGCGCACAGCGACAAGGACCTCATCCGAATCGGTCTTTTCAGTCGTAATCAGCGATTCCCGCAACCCTTCGCTCGTCGTACTCATGGCCTCGATGGCGTTGAGGATCAAATTGAGGATCACTTGTTGCAGTTCGACCCGATCTCCTGGAACGAGCGGCAAATCATCGTCGAGGTCCGTCTGCATCACGACTCTGCTCTTCATCGCCTCGCCACGGGTAAGCTCGATCACCTCGCAGATTGCTGCGTTGATCTCCACGCGCTCATTGCGCCGCGGTGCCCCTTTGATGAGAGCCCGAACCCGACCGACGACCTCGCCCGCGCGGCTACCGTCCCTCACGATGCGGCCAAGCGCTTCTTGCACCTCGTCGAGGTTCGGCGGCTCAGCGCCGAGCCACCGCAGCGCCGCCTGGGCGTTCGCGACCGTAGCGCCAATCGGCTGGTTCACTTCGTGGGCGATCGACGCCGTGAGTTGGCCAATCGTGGCGACTCGGTTCGCGTGCGCGAGCTGCGCCTGCGTCTCGCGATAGCGCCGCTCGCTTTCGCGCGCTTCGGCTTCCGTCCGCTTGCGATCGGTCAAATCGAGCACGAAGGCAACGCTGTAGGTCCCGTTGTCTAGGCTCGCCGCCCCGATCAGTACGGGCAGACGGCTGCCGTCCTTCCGGAAATACTCCTTTTCGAACGCTGGGACAGTTCCGGTCCTCTTCAATTCGGCTACCGCCCGCACATCGAGGTCGCGCCATTCGGGCGGTGTCAGATCTGCCCAGCGTATGCGGCCGGACATTAAATCTTCGCGGTCGTATCCCACCATGCGCAAAAACGCGTCATTAGCCTCGACGATCGGCCCGTCCGCTAGGATCGACCGGATGAAGATACCGATGATGTTGGCGTCGACAAGGCGCCGGATCTTCGCTTCCCGTTGCGCCAGATCGCGGTACAAACGGCTGCTTTCCAGCGAGATCGCCGCCTGGGAGGCGAGCAGCTTCAGCACCGTGATCCGCGCCGGCGGGAAGACGCGAGGGGTCAGGTTGTTCTCGAGGTAGAGCACGCCGTTCAGCCTGCCTTGGTTGATCAGCGGCAGGCAGAGAATGGAGCGGGCCTGGCGTTGGCGAATGTAAGGATCGGCCGCAAACGCGGACTGAGCTGCGGCGGCGTCGAGGATGACACTCTCGTTCGTGCGCACGACATAGTGTAGGACCGATTCCGGCAGCGCAGCCGTGGTGACGGGCTCGTCGCATAGCTGCACAAGGACTGAATCGCCGCTCGTCACGGCTTCCGCCGTGATCCGCTGGTCGACAATCAACAAAGCTCGCACTGCGCCCGCCTGCTCGATCGCCGTGCGCATGAGCGTGTCTATCAGTTTCTCCAGCACCATCTCGCTCGAGACGGTCTGCGACACCTTGATCACGGTGGCGAGATCGAGGCGTTCGACCGGCGTCACGATCGTATTCGTCGAGCCGAGCGCTGGCTCTTCGGCCATGAGGTGCGGATACATCGCCTCGAGTTGGCACACCTTGCCGTCGGCGCCCCAGCGAACATAGCAGTAGCGAGCGTTGCGCACATAGAGATCCGCGAACTGGTTGAACCCGCGCGCGCGGTAGAAGTGGGCAGCGCGCTCATAGGCAATCGCCTCGTTGTGGACGAACCCATTGTCACGCGCCGAACGGATCGCCCGTTCGTAAAGGCGCTCGGCGTCGAGCTCCCGCTCCTCCAGACGCGCGATTTCAGCACCTACCAGCGTGACACGGGTCTCAAAATTCTCCGGGCAATTCTCGGCCCATATTTCGAGCTGTCTGTGGTGGGCCGCCAAAGCCTCAAAATGCTGCTGGCGCCCATCGGGCGCGGCCGAGTTCGCAATAGGCCGCTCGGGCAAGCGCGCCGTAGAAGTGATACTCCGCCGTTTCAAAAAGTGATGCTGATGTCCAAAGCAACGGCCGCGCCGCCAATGAAGCATCGACAGCTGAAGCATAGTCTCCTGCAAAGAAGCGGGCCTGCAGCTTTCGGATCCAATAAAAGCACACGGGCATCCCCAACACCTGATCACGTGCCAGATGTTGCTCGAACACGAGCTCATCGAACCCGCCATCGTCAAAAGAGCCGAGTTTCTGCGTCGCACCACGGAGGGTCCGGACAAGCCCCAGCTGCGCGGTGACAATGTCAATGAGCAGACCAAACCGAGCCCTTTGCGCAAACTCGAGGCCGTTCTCGGCTTCACGTTGAACCTCAGCGAGCGGATCGCCGGCGGCGAGAAGGTTCGTGTTCAGGCAGTAGCAGCTGTATGCCGCAAAAGTGAGATCGCCGACCTTGTTCGCGCCCTCGAACCCCCGGCGTATCAGGTCACGGCAATCCCTGACACGCTTCGTCCAGGGCATGACGTAGCTCCCGAACGACGTGTAGGTCCTGGCCAGAACGCGCTTCAATCCGCGTTTGTCGACGAGTTCATAGCCGAGCTGACCGAACCGAAATCCGGCCTTGTAGTTATTGAAGTTTGCGCCAGCTATCAGGCCAAGGTTTTCATAGTGAAGGCACGAACCGTCACTGTTGCCATGCTCGATGCTGAGATTAACCGCCCTGCAGGTGGCCAGAGAAAATAGGTTCGTATCCGTGAACCATGCCGCTGGCGCAACCTTGGTTAAAACATCCAAAGTCGCGAGGGATGCGGGGTCACTCATCAGCGGCAAATCGATGAGATCCTCGATTGTCCGCCCGCAAAGCATTGACCAGATGCCCTCGTATTCGCGTCGTACCTCCTCATCTTTCGGATGGGGCGACCACTCGATACCGAAATGCTTGAGATAGTCGAGACAAACGTCGACCGCGCGACCGCTCTCGTCGAGAGTCGTGCAGACATCCATGTGCAGGCACGCGACCATTGCCTGGTCGACTGCTGTCGCAGCGCGTTTTGACAACCCCGCCAATCGCTCATCCGCGGCCGACAACTGGCCAGTGAGGAACTCGCATTCGCTCCGATGCAGCTCCAGCGCAAAGATCAGCTCATGCCGGCGATTCCAGCAGTCATCCGTCAACAGCGCGGCGCCGGCATTGAGATAGGCGAGCGCGGAGGCATAGGCAGTCGACGCCTTGGCGCGCTTGCCCGCGATCAGGTTGAGCTCGGCCAACAACTCTCGCTCGGCCGGAGAGGCGATCAAGGCTGTGCTGCGGTTGAACTGACTGACGATCTCGAAGATCGCCTCTTCCCGTTTCTCAGGGGGCGTTCGCGCGACCAGAAGCCGCCCGATGCGAAGGTGGACGGCGGTGCGGGTCTCCTCCGGGATCAGCGAATATGCGGCTTCCTGCACCCGGTCATGAACAAACCTGTATGGCCCCGAAAGACGCTCGACCAGCTCGAGCCTTACCGCTTCCCACAAAGCCGCATGGGCATCATCCTCCGAGGTCCCGAGCACCATAGCGAGCGTGGTGATGTCGGCGACGTTGCCGAGACAGGCGAGCTGTTGCAGCGCCATCTGGGCTTCGTCCGGCAGGCGCGCAAGCTTGCCGACCATGAGGTCCACGACATTGTCGGTGTAGCCCTTGGCATGAATGCGCTCGAGATCCCAGAACCAGTGTTGTGCCCCATGGTCGAAGGCGACAAGTCCTTCGTCGGCAAGCGCATAAAGAAACTGCAGCACAAAAAACGGGTTGCCGGAGGTCTTCGCGTGCACCAGCTCCGATAACGGTGCGATGCAGGTTGTTGCGCAACCAAAAGCGTCGGCAATCAGCTGCCCGACGTGCTCGGAGTTGAGGGGCTCAAGCTTGATCTCGCTGACCTTAGCCCCGGAGCTCCGGAGGGCCGTCAGCTTCCGCATCAGCGGATGAGTGGCGTCGACCTCGTTGTCCCGATAGGCTCCGACGAACAGCAGACGCAGCGCATCCGCCTGGGTCAGAAGATCCGCGACCAGGTCGAGCGTCGCGGCGTCCAGCCATTGGAGATCATCGAGGAACAGCGTCAGCGGGTGTTCCTCTTTTGCAAACACGCCGAGGAAGCGACGGAACACGAGTTGGAACCGCCCCTGGGCCTGCTGCGCGTCAAGCTCGGGAACCAGCGGCTGTTCGCCGATGACGAGCGTCAATTCGGGGATCAGGTCAGTCATGAGCCGCCCGTTTGGGCCCAGCGCCGCCATAATTTCGTCGCGCCAGCACGACAATTCGGTGTCGCTCTTGCTCAGAAGCGGCCGCACCAGGCCCTGAAAGGCATGCACCAGCGTCGAATAGGGAATGTCGCGCTTGTACTGGTCGAACTTGCCCGACGCGAACAACCCGCGCGGCGGGACAAGCGCCTTATGCAGCTCGTTGACGACGGAGGACTTGCCGATGCCGGAATAGCCCGAGACCAGAACCAGCTCCGGCACGGCGCTCGCAACCACCCGATCGAAGGCGGCGAGCAGGGCTCCGACCTCACGCTCTCGGCCGTACAGCTTCTCCGGGATCATGAGCCGATCGGGCTGATCGTTTTCGGCAAGCGTAAAGGGCTCGATGCGCCCGTGGCGCTCCCACTCGGCCAGGCAG
Source organism: uncultured Alphaproteobacteria bacterium (assembly GCA_963834475.1). Taxonomy (GTDB): domain Bacteria; phylum Pseudomonadota; class Alphaproteobacteria; order Acetobacterales; family Acetobacteraceae; genus Acidisoma. Next base: position 49,299 of record CAWIBZ010000009.1, read on the forward strand.
CGCCGCAGATCGCGCTCGAGGCCGGCGGCGGTCTGGTAGCGCTCCTCAGCGGTCTTGGCGAGGAGCTTCATGACGATTTCGGAGACAACCGCCGAGACCCCTTCCAGCCGCTCCGCAGGGGCGATCGGCTTTCTGGCGATATGGCAATGGACCCATTCCATCGGATCGGCCGCGCTGAACGGCAGGCTGCCGGTCAGCATCTGATACAACGTGACGCCGAGCGCGTAGAGATCGCTGCGCGAGTTGATCGAACGGTTCATCCGTCCGGTCTGCTCGGGCGCCATATAGGCGAGCGTCCCGACGATGACCTCGGGCGGCTCGGGCGCCTGACGCTCGCGCGGCAGGCGCGAGGCAATGCCGAATCCGGTGAGCCGCGCCTGTCCGTCGGCGCAGTTCACCAGGATATTGCCGGGCTTCTGATCCTTGTGGACAAGGCCGGCCTGGTGGGCTTTGCCCAGGGCCACAGCGACGCCGATCGCGAGGCGCAAGAAGACGCCGAGCTCCATCGGCTGGCCGAGCAGGCGCGCGAGCGGTTCACCGCCGGGGTCCTCCAGCACCAGCATGGCACGACCGTCTTCTCGCACGAACTCCAGCGGCCGCGCTGCCCAAGCACCATCGAGCTCGTTCCTGAGCTCATATTCATGCGCGAGCCGTTCGAGCTCCAGGGGCGGCGGCTGATCGGCGGCGAGGAGAACCGCCAGGACAGGCTTGCGCTCGCCCTCGGCGCCCAGCCGCGATCCGCGAAAGAGAACGCGTTCGCCATCTCGCCATAAGACTTGCAGGCTCTGATCCATCGGCGCTCCACCGTGAGGATGGGATTGCGTACCGGCCTCTGTCGTTGCCTAGCGGTCGCCATCTCGAACGCTGTGGCGACAGAAACGTCCGGCCCGGCTGCCGCCTCTGGGGTGATTTGCTCGCAGACTGAAATAGTCTAAGCCTGCCGCAAGGATTAGGAAACCTCCGCCTTTACCTAGTCGGCCAGGCCGCGGTGGCGCGATCGGAGAGGGCGTCGGGGGTATTGCGACCTTGTCGCCGATCCATGCATCCAACGCACGACCAGCACCGGGAGGGCGGAGCTGCATAGAAGGTGAGGGTGGGCCCCTCGAAGCTGACCGTCAGGGGCAGGCTTCAAACTACCGCAAGCTGCGACATGGGTCGAACAGTGAAAGGCGATGTTGAAACCAGGGAGACCTCGTCAACCTGGGACACCCCGGAATGATTGGATTCTGCTCTGGATTGTTTTGAGATACTTTAGGAAAAGGGCGAATATTTTAGAATATCTGTTGGTATGTCTCGACCGCGAGCAGGCTGGCGAGCGAGAGCATGATCACCGCGACAGCGCCGTCCAACACCCGCCAAGCGGAAGGACGGGCAAAGACAGGCGTCAGTAGCCGGGCACCGAATCCCAGGGCCGTAAACCATATCGCGCTTGCAGTTCCTGAGCCGGCCACGAAGTACCGGCTGCGCGCTGGCGGCGAGTGAGCCACCAACCGCGCCCATGAGCAGCAGAGTGTCCAGGTACACATGTGGGTTCAGCAAAGTGAAGGCAGCGGTCTTCCCCAACACGGCGGCAAGCTGGCTGCCGCCCTGCCCTTGCGCTGCCTCCAGCATGCCGGGGGTGGCAGCCCGCCGCAGCGCCCCAGCCCCATACCAGAGCAAAAATGCGGCGCCCCCACCAGTGAGCACGCTTCGCAGGTCGGGCAAGGCCCGTACTGCCGCCCCTACCCCGAGCACGCCGCATGCCACCAGCAGAAGATCAGCCAGCGCACAAAAGCACACGACCGGCCCAACGTGTTCGCGCCGCAGCCCTTGCCGCAGGACAAAGGTATTTTGGGCGCCGATGGCGACAATGAGCCCGGCACTCAGGCCAAACCCGTTAGCAAAACTGGAAATTGGAAACATGGCGCTTGCTTGGCGCAGAGCCACGCATTAGTCCAACGCAAGTTGCTTAACTAAATTAAGCTCGGCTAATGCAGATGCAGGATTATGCCACGCTTGCGGCTGTTGCCGCGGTAGTGCGTGAAGGGAGCTTCGAACGTGCCGCGGCGGTACTGGGCGTCACGCCCTCCGCCATCTCGCAACGTGTGCGCTCGTTGGAGGACCGACTGGGCGCCGTTCTCGTCAAACGCGGCCAGCCCTGCACCGCTACCACCATAGGCGCACGGCTTTGCGCGCATGTGGAGCGCGTGCGGCTGCTGGAGAGCGAGCTCGCGGCGGCACTGCCGGGACTGACCCGCAGTGAAATCGGCAATGGAGCCGCCACATTGCGCGTGGCGGTGAACGCGGACAGCCTCGGCGCATGGTTCATGCCAGCGGTGGCTGCCTTCTGCACCGCTACCGGCGCCCTTGTCGATCTGGCGCTGGCCGGCGAGGACCATACAGCCGAACGACTGCGCACCGGTGAGGTGTTGGCTGCTGTGACCACCATGGCAATGCCGGTGCAGGGTTGCCGCACAACGCCACTCGGTGCACTTCGCTATGTGGCAACAGCCTCACCGGATTTTGCGCGGCGCTGGTTCGCCCACGGGGTGAACGCGCAAACTCTGGCCGTTGCCCCGGTGCTGCGCTTCGACCGCAACGATCACTTGCAAGCACGCTGGGCGACGGCGGCTCTAGATGTAGCACTGGCAGCACCGACGCATTGGGTTCCCTCCAGCCACGGCTTCATCGATGCCACTCTGGCAGGATTAGGCTGGGCGATGAACCCACTCTCAATGGTAGCAGACCATTTTGAAAGAGGCCGTCTAGTTGAGTTGGTACCTGGAACATTCCTTGATGTTCCTCTGCACTGGCAATGCATGCGCATCGGAACGCAGCTGCTCGATGGGCTGACAAAGGCAGTCATTGCCGCCGCGCGGCGCAGCCTCGTGGCTTGAGCACGCGGACCGGTATCGAAGTCCCATCCGTGACGCATGCCCCTATCGCCGCCGGAGGCCACCGGAATGAGGGTGGATCGGCATGGTTGCCTGGGCTTCGTCCTACTACGCATGCCGCTAACGGGGCGGCGGGCCTGGTGCGCAGCCCCGCCTTGGTTTTCGACGCGGAGATCCCCTTCCGCGGCTTCGTACCCGTTTGTACGGCGCAGGGGACAGGTTAGTCCTTCGGACTGGCCCCCCAGCGCAGGAGCCCTGGCGGAAGGCGAAGATCAATCCTGCGCAAGCGGTTTCAAGGTTTCGCCACGAGTTGTCGCAGCACAGTCTCAATGCTGGTCTGACCTTTCGTCGAGCCCGCTTCGCCGGCTTCGAATTCGATCCAGCCCTCGTTGAAGCCATCAAGCATCTGTGCGCGTGGCAGAGGATTCTTCATTCCCTGCGAAGCGAATAGATCTTCCCAGCTGGCGCGAGGCACCGGCTCCATGCGTACCTCGTGGCCGAGGATCTTGGCGAAGGTCATGGCCACCTCGTTGGGCGTAATCCGGTGCGGGCCTTCCAGTTCGACGATCCGCTTGCCCGTCCAGGTCTCCTGTAGAAGGGCAGCGGCAAGGCGGCCGATATCAACGGTGGCAATCATGGGCACGGGTTTGTCGAGCGGTTGCAGAAAGCTCGGCACCACGCCCTCGCGCGCCGAGGGGACATCCCATGCAGCGTTCTCCATGAACCAGGCCGCCCGGAGGAAGCAGACCGGGACCGGCAGCACGGCCAGTGCCTGTTCCACCAGGCCAAGCTGGGTGAGCAGGTTCGGCTGTGTTGCCTGGGCGCCAATGGTTGACAGGCAGACGATTTTGCGCGGCTGCGCGGCGGTGACCGCCGCAGTCAGCGCGGCAATGATCGCACGGATCTCAGGGAAGCCCGGCGCCGGGTCGAAATTCGGCGGGATCAGCAGGAAGACGCCGTCCGCACCGGTGAAAGCGGCCGTCAGCGCGCCCACGTCCTGTATGTCGGCCAGCGCGACCTCGCAGCCGCGCTCCTTCCAGGCTGCGCCCTTCGTCGCGTCACGGACGACCGCGCGCACTGGCAGGCCGGCTTCCAGCAACGCGTCTGCGGTATGACCGCCGACCTTGCCAGTAATTCCTGTAATCGCATACATGTCATGTTTCCTTATCGAAATGGGTTTCAGGCGGACCAGGGCGATGCACCTTCGTCCCCGTCCCGCCTCAAAATCGTCTCAAAAGCGTAGGGACCGGCACGAAGGTCCCTGCCATGGCGGGCAGGCCGAAGACGTTCACCTCCATCTCCCCGCGCAACGCGTCCTCCGCCCCAGTCACCAGGTACCGGGCTCAGGAACATCATCCCGGCATTGAGTATGGCGCCGGAGGAGCTTTGACTGAAGCGCGGTTTTGTCACATTATTGCTGATCTAAACTCACGAATTGCGCATGAGCTTCGATGGCCGCCTGCTCTCTGGCGTCACTGTCCTCGCCGCTGTGGTGGCGGGTGGCAGTTTCGTAAATGCGGCGGAGGCTCTGGGCCTCTCCGCTTCCGGCGTCAGCCGCGCGATCGGACGGCTGGAGGCCCGGGTGGGGGTTCGCCTGCTCGACCGCACGACCCGCTCCTTGCGCCTGACCGATGAAGGGACCCGCTTCTACCAGCAGGTGGTGCCGCTGCTGGGCGGAATAGAGGAGGCGGCGGCCGCGCTTTCCGGCGCCTCCGCCTCCGTGCGCGGGCGGCTGCGGGTGGGTGTCGAGCCGTTTTTTTCGCGTCTCGTTCTGGCGCCGCATCTGGGCGATTTCATCGCCCGCCATCCCGGCCTGGAGCTTGAGTTGATCACGAGCGACGAGATGGGCGATCTGGTCGCGCAGGGGTTGGATGTCGCCATCCGCTTTGGCCCACCGCCATCCTCCGTCCTCGTCGCGCGGCACTTGCTGGATACGCGGATTCTCACCGTTGCCGCCCCGCGCTACCTTGAACAGCACAGCAGGCCGGAGACGCCCGAGGATTTGGCACGGCACGCCTGCATCCAGTTCCGCGACCCAAGAACGGGCCGGCCCTTCGGCTGGGAATTCCATGCCGGGCCGAAGGTCCTGTCGGTTGAGACGTCCGGGCCTTTGACCGTGAGTGATGTCGGCACGATGCTCGGCGCTTGTCTGGCCGGGGCAGGAATCGCGCAGGTCATGGCGTTGGGGGTGCAGGAATTGCTGGCGCGGGGCGAGTTGATCGAGTTGTTCCCGGACTGGCCGGACGAGACGTTTCCGCTCTACGCCCTATACGCATCGCGGCATCACCCGCCGGCAAAGCTGCGCGCATTCATGGAGTTCTGCGCCGAGGCAATCCGGTGAGCAAGAATCTCCTGGGTATTGCCCAATTAACGGCTTGAAGCCCTGGAAGCTGACAACACGATCGGGCAGTGGACGTGGTTCATCATTGCTTTAGGTTGTTGCAACGCCGTACAGTGCCCAGTGAACACAGAGGTCGCAGTTCCGCGTTCCTATCGCACAGACATAGATCCTTTGACGCAAGCCCTAGCCCCTTGGATGAATTTCTACATGCTGCTGGGGACGGCCTCCGCCACGATGATCGGGCTGTTGTTCGTGGCGGCAACAGTGGGTTCAGGTATCTTTTCGCAAGACCGCCGCGGCGCGCTCCGCATCTTTCTCTCGGCAAGTGTCGTCCAATTCGGCTGCATCCTTGGCAGTTGCCTCGTTATTCTCTTGCCGCTCCAGGGCTGGACCGGGCTTGGCAGCCTGATTTCAGCAATTGGGCTCTTTGGCCTTGGCTATTCCGGTGTCGCCTGGCGTGACACCGTGCAGGACGGGATCAGCCCCAAAATCGATATCGAAGATCGGATCTGGTACGCGTTTGGCCCGGTGATCGGGTATCTGTTGGAAATCGTTGCTGGTACCATGATCATCTTTCGATATCCCGTCGGGCGTGCCGCACTGGCTGTGGCAATGGGAACGCTCCTTCTCGTCGCCATACACAATGCTTGGGACATTACGATTTGGAGTATAACCCGACATAGAGATTGATCTGCCCGCGGCCGACAGCCGGAGGAGCTGTCGGTCTGGTTGCCAGATCTCTTTGGCGGCTTCGGCGGTGAAGCGAGCCAAATTTTGCACCTGAGCCGTCGGGATGGTGCGGCCCTTTCATCAATTCATGCAACACGGCCCCGCGAGTGCGTCATTGACTTTCGGCAGCGGCTATTGCACTGACTGTACCGATCAGTCTGCATTGATCCGAACGGTTTTGAAAAGGAGCCTGTCATTGAGCGCCCTCGTTCCCCCCTTCACCTTCGACATCGCAACCGCCAAAGTCCGCCTTGCCGAAGACGGCTGGAACAGCCGCAACCCGGACCGCGTGTCTCTGGCCTATACGCCGGACAGCCGTTGGCGGAACCGCGCGGAGTTCGTGAATGGCCGGCCGGAAATCGTCGCTTTCCTCACGCGTAAATGGGCCAAGGAACTGGACTACCGGCTGATCAAGGAGCTTTGGGCCTTCACCGACAACCGTATTGCCGTGCGCTATGCCTATGAGTGGCACGATGACAGCGGCAACTGGTATCGGTCCTACGGCAATGAGAACTGGGAATTCGACGCTGAGGGGCTGATGCAGCGTCGCTTTGCCTGTATCAACGACCTGTCGATCAAGGAAAGCGAGCGCAAGTTCTTCTGGCCGCTCGGCCGCCGTCCGGATGATCATCCGGGCCTTACCGACCTCGGCCTTTGAGCCGCAGCCTGGCCGGAGCGCTGCTGTGACGAAAACGGTTTTCGAAAAGGTAGACGCGATCCCCCTGGTCGCCGAGGTCTTCCGGGAACTCGGCTATGAAGGGGCGACGCTCAGCCGCATCACCGCGCGCACCGGCCTTGGCAAAAGCAGCCTCTATCACTTTTTCCCAGGTGGGAAGGAGGAGATGGCAGGCGAGATATTGGCCCACGTCGATAGCTGGTTCGCCGACCACGTGTTCAAGCCGTTGGAAGGAGACAATCCAGGGCAGGCAATCGCTCGCATGTGGGATTCGGTTGAGATGTATTTCCGATCGGGTCGCCGCGTGTGTCTCGTCGGCGCTTTTGCCCTCGATGAGACAAGGGACCGTTTACCTGTTCCGATAGAGAAATACTTCAAACGCTGGATCGGTGCCTTTGCGGGCGCGCTCGCACGGTGCGACGTGAATGAGGCGGTGGCTCACCGCCTGGCCGAGGACGTTGTTATCGGTATTCAAGGGGCGCTCGTCGTCGCAAGGGCGCTAGACGACGGCGATGTCTTCAACCGTGCCCTTGAGCGCCTTCGGGAGCGCACGGCCGCAACCTGCCGGGGATCGCCTTGAATTGCGGCCGGCGTGCCGGTCGTCTCGGCTATTCCCTCCGTCACCGCCCCCCGCACTTCCGCATAAAGCCCCCTCCCCGTCTTCGCGCGCTCCATCGCTGCTTCGGATGTTCTCGGCAGGAGCGGTGCCAACACGGCGGCGATCGAAAGCCACAATGCCGAAACTGAGGCGGGCATCGAGATCCGTCACATCAAATACCTCAACAACATCGTCGAACGGGATCATCGCGCCATCAAGCGGGTGGTAGGCCGATGGTGGGGTTCAACTCCTTCCGATCCGGGTCCGCCCCGAAAGTTTGCGACAGAGCCCCAAAACGTGCCGCAGTCCCCGTCAAGCACCGCATCATGGGCTCAGTGCAAGACAATGGGCGCCACATTCGGCTAGCATATCATTTACACGCTTCGCATAAGCTTGGCACAGCCATTGGCGATTTATCCTGGCGCAGGTCTGCGTCCGTGCCGTCAACCGGCAAACCGAATTGAGCGGGAGGTCGTGGCCGATGAAGGTTATTTCCGTCAACGTCGGGCTGCCCCGCACGGTGCAATGGAAGGGCACGGCAGTTTCGACCGGCATCTTCAAAGCCCCGGTGTCCGGCAGGGTCCGCTTGCGGACCCTCAATCTGGACGGCGATGGTCAAGCTGACCTCTCGGTGCATGGCGGGCCGAACAAGGCGCTCTACGCTTTTCCGGCCGAACACTATGCCTATTGGCATCGTGAGCTTCCCGACATGGCCCTGCCATGGGGCGTATTCGGTGAGAATCTGACCACCGAAGGGCTGAATGAGGAAGCCGTGAAGATCGGTGACCGGTTTCTCATTGGCTCGACCGAGGTGGTCGTGACCCAGCCGCGACTGCCCTGTTTCAAGCTGGGGCTGCGATTTGGTCGCGACGATATCATCAAGCGATTTCTCGCGAGCGGCCGAACCGGCTTCTATTTCAAGGTGGCCACCGAAGGCGAGATCGCGGCGGGCGACCCGATCATCTTATCCCAGCGAGCCATGGACTCTGTTTCGGTCACAGAAATTACGCGCCTCTATGCCCACGACAAGGACGACCTGGATGGACTGCGGCGCATCGTGGCGGTTGCAGCGTTGCCCGGCGACTGGAGAGATTACTTCAATGACCAGATCAATCAGCTGACTGCGCGAAGCCTTAGCCGGGCCGCCCAGACCCCAGCCTGGGCGGGCTTCCGGCCATTTACCGTGCAGGAAAAAGTGCGGGAGAGCGACGATGTCTCTTCATTCCATTTGGTGCCCGAGGACGGGCAGTCTCTGTCGCCCTATCTGCCCGGCCAGTATCTGACTGTCCGGGTCCCCATTCCCGGCCGGGAGCGTCCCGCCGTCCGTTCCTATTCCCTATCCGATGCGCCGAGGGCCGACCATTATCGCCTCACGATCAAGCGGATTGCTCCGCGTTCCGCGGATGCGCAAGCGCCATCCGGTCTCGTGTCGGCCCATTTCCACGACCGGCTTGCCGTGGGCGATCGTATCGAGGCGAAAGCACCGTCCGGTAGCTTCACGATTGACATCACACAGCACGACCGTCCCGTGGTCCTGATCGGTGGCGGAATAGGCATCACGCCACTGATCAGCATGCTCAACAGCATCGTGGCGGCAAATTCGCCGCGCGAGACCTGGCTATTGTACGGGATTCGCAGTGATCGAGACTACATCATGCGGACAGAGCTCGAGGCTGTCGCCACGAGCCATCCGAACATTCACCTGCACATCTTCTATTCGCGGCCAAGCGGGGAGATGGATGACCCAGGCGTCCATAGTGGACGCATCAATCTTGGCGCCATGCGGCGTTTGATGTCGTCGAATGCACATGACTTCTATGTTTGTGGGCCGCCCTCGATGATGGCGTCCGTCACCGGAGATCTTGCAGCATGGGGTGTCCCGGCTGATCGCGTGCACACGGAGGCTTTCGGTCCGGCGACGGTCAAACAATCGGTCCGTGGTCCGGCCAATCAACCCGCCTGCGGCATCGACGTGATGTTCGCCCGATCGGGCGTGGCCGCTCTGTGGAGCCGATGCAACTCTCCGCTACTCGTCCTTGCGGAGGAGCATTCGGTAGCAATCGATTTCGGCTGCCGGGCGGGTAGTTGCGGCACCTGTGTGACGCGGCTCCTCTCGGGCAGCGTTCGCTACTTGCACGAACCCAACGCTCCGCTGCAGGGTGGCGAGATTCTTCCCTGCATCGCTGTGCCCGCCGAACCGCTATCGCTTGATGCGTGAGGCTTGCCGCGCTCGACGGTGAATGTGAGCAGTTTATTCCCTGACTGCCCGCCGGAGATGGGGGGAGTCTGCACGAATGCCAGGGCCACGGCCTGCGCCTGCTCCCGAGTACCTACGAGGTGGCGAGTTCGCATCGATGACGCGGGAGTCAGCCGACGGTTACTGAGAAGGGAAGTGCCCCTGTGCTTCAGCCGTGACGCTGCCCAACCCTCGGGGACCCTCAGGGCGTGGCCGTGGAGGGGGAGCTTACCGACGGAATGGAAATCGACACGCCTGGCGCGAGCTGGACAGACATGCCCGTGGATCCCGCAGAAGGCGTTCCTGTCGCCGAACTCATGGTGCTGGCAGCTTTGGGTGTGGTGGCCCTGCCGGACGGGGAAGAGAGCATCAGGGGCGTCGCAGCGGGAGCGGGAGCGGGAGCGGCAGAAGCCGGACTCGGCACCGACGGGGCTGTGGGCGCGCGCGCCGCGGTGACGGGGGCTGCCTGCAAAGGCCCCACTGCACCCGCGGCGGGCGGAGGCGGGCTGACGTTAATCGGAGTGATCGTGGAACCGTTCGGCGCGGAAGCGGTTTTGGTCGCCTTGGTCACCGCAGGCTCCAGGCCCGCGGCCGGCGATTGGCGCACCGTCGCGGTGGGCGACGCGGTCGCGCTCTGCACAGTGTAATCCGGCACGATCCGCGCCTGCTCTTTGCCGGCGATCACCAGGACGTGCAGCCCGACCGGAAGCGCCGCCTTGCTCGTCTGGGTGATGGAAACCAGCTTTTCGCCGGTCTCCTGGACGATATATTCCCAGCCCTTCGCATCTGCGACCGCTTGCTCGGCCGCTGCACCTCCAATGCCCCCGACCAAGGCGCCCCCGATTGCGCCGAACGCAGTAACGACTGGACCGCCCGACACCTGTGCCCCAGAAACGCCGCCGGCGGCACCACCGGCGGCCGCACCGATCGTGCCATCCGCGCTGATCAGAACCGGCCGCACGCCGATAATCACCCCACGCTGCACTGTCGCCTCCTGTTGCGCGGCGGTGGCGGCATAGGTGTTGGGGGAGTAGCCCTCGCTGCACCCGGTGAGGAAGATCGGGAGGAGTTCAGCGAACAGCAGAAGGGGAAAAGCGAGGCGGCGCAAGGCAAAGTCCGTTTTTTCGCGTCAGGCTGAGGTCAGTATAGCCGTTAAGACACTCGCTGTCATGGTGGGGTAGGTTCTGCCGTCGAAGACTACAGGGCCGCTTCGGCGCGAATACCGGACGTGAAGTCGCCAGACGCCGAAGTCTGAGACAAGCCAGCTGATCTTCGTGCCGGAGCGCCCGATCACGAATGCGCGAAAGGCGCGTGCACCCGCGCCTTATCATGAACCGACAGGGCGCCGGCGATTTGCTTAGCCCTCATACCCCTCAACCTGACAACGCCAAGCACGGAGCCCAACAAATTGGCCCCGCGCCAATCGAATACGATGATCGGCTTCGGCAACGAGACTCAGTCCTTTGTCCTGACGGATGCCATGGCCTCAAACACGCCATCACGCCGCACAAGCGCGTGGAATAGCGCGGCTGCGACGTGAAGCAGTATCAGGGCGAAGAAGGCGAGCGCCAGATAATGGTGAGCATCCCAAAGAATGGTGTGAAGACCATCATTCAGAGGAAGAATCGACGGAAGACGCACACCGCCGACAAGCACGACAGGATAGGAAGCGGCCGATAGCATCCCCCACCCCAGAAGCGGCAGCGCGATCATGAACGCGTAAAAGACGAAATGTGACAGATGCGCAGCCAGCTTCATGGGCTCGGGCATGTCAGCCGGGAGTGCGGGAGCTCCGTAACGGACACGCAGGGCCAGGCGAACGAGTGCAAGGAGTAAGATAGCCATCCCCAATGGCTTGTGAATTTGGACTAGCGTCAGATATCGAGTCGTTATTGTCGATACCATCCCGACGCCAATGAAGAGCATGGCCAGGATGCAGATCGCCATTAGCCAGTGAAGGAGCCGCTGCGGCAGCGTAAATTGTTGGCGTGTCAACCTCATTGCGTGTCTCCTTCTCCTGTGCGCGGATAGTCTGCTGCTTCGGCCGTTCGGCGATTATAAGAGACGGAATAAGCGGCCGAGCGAGCCGCCGGAAAAGGATCATTCGATGTCGTTATGCCGGGAGGCAGTACAGTCGGATCGAAATTTATATCACGGCAAGGTCCATCGGCTTCCGGCTCAATTTTCCGGACGATCAGCGTTCCTACCCCAACTGTAAGGCGATCCGAGGGCCAAGCCTTGCTTGGATCCGCGGTCGGGTCGCCTGGATTGGCAATCGTCACGGTCATCATCCAGCTCTGGGGTACCTTGCTCACCCGATCAGCAATCTCGGTTTCCAGATAGTTGGGTCCGCGTTTCGCCAAATCGTCGGGTGAGATTGGCAGGGGATGGGCATTCGGAATAAGCGACCAACGGACCACATTCGACTTTCCGGATGCCGCTGTGAAAACAAAGCTATCCAGGCTGTTATATTGATCTTCAGCGTAGCTGCCTGTCCAAGGTGCCGTGGTTGACCATTTGACAAAATTGCCGAATTCGGGATGCGCGGCTGCGAAGGTCTTCAGTGCATCAGGGGCCTTGCTGCCTGACGCGCGGAGCAGCTCATAGAACACGTGTGGCGTGGACACGGGGAAGATCGGTGCGGTGATCATGGCACTTCGCCACACCTGGCCCGTCGGTGTACTGATCTGAAGCCCCATGCCCCGGACCCGCACTGTGGCATCGCTTGCATTCGCGTCGGCGGTGGCGAGATTGAAATCGGCCGAGCACGGGGTATTCGCCGGGCGCGAATACCTGCGCTCTTGAAAAACTCGCGCCTGCGCCGTTTGAATCGAATACGCCTGTGAAGCAGATACCCTTGGCGTGGTTACGGCGATGGCCTAAAGCCGGCCCACCGGGAGGCGCCAGAGCATCAACCAGTTTGGCAGGGGTCAACCGCCCTGGCGAGAGCCACCCGGCCGTATACCCAAAGGCCACTGCGCTTAGGCCGACGATTGCAGCAATGACCACTAATGGCCCGATTGGGAGACGCGCGGATGGAAGCTGGGATGGTGACATTTAGTCCTCGCTTCATCTGACGAGCCCCAAGAAAGCCGCTCATGATTGCTTAGGTCAAACAATTATTTGGGTCGAGGGCAGGATCCGATCTATGCATGGCTTCAAGAGCTATGATGCCACCTGCCGCTTCTGTCGCGAGCACGGCGGGCTCCCGCGTTCGGCAGCACCTAGGGCAGCCCAGCCTCCGGCGGCCTCGCCGGTCCCCACTCTGCGTCGCGCCGCGTCGCCATCACGCGCGACGACGCCACAGATGGGTATGGTACGCTGCTCATGGATCGAGAAACCTGGTTGGGCTCTCCGCGACCGTCATGGCGTGCCTGCGACAGCGTTGCGTTGTGTTGACATCTTTCTGCCGAGCATGGGCGATGACCTGCTCATCGAGCGCGCCGCTCAAATAGGCTTCGGCAATGAAGCCGGCGCGCATGCCATGCGGCGGGACGCCGCTCGCCGCCCGGGGATCGCGAGCCCGCCTTGGCGCAGCTGGCGCGTGAGAATCTTCCAGACGCCATTGCCGGTGAGACGGGTTTCGATGGTGCCTGCGGCCGTGACCCGCGGAAAGACCGCGCCATCGCTGTTGCCTGGATTGACGCGACATTGGACGCAGGCGGAGATGGCGGGGCATGCGGCCGGGCACTCGTCTAGAGCCCGATGATGCCGGGGCGGCTCGACCGAGGGTCTGATGAACTCTCTCATCGTTAATTCAGAGCGAGATTCAGATTGCAAACTGGCTCAACCTGAAATCATGTCACGCTAGGACAGGCTAAAGGCCCATACCCATCATGCGAAAGAATTGTTCCCTGCCCGCGGCTCTTGGACTGCTGGCGTTGATGGCTGGTGCCCTGGCCGCTTGCGCCATCCATCCGACCGCACCACCCGATACCGCGGTCATGCCGGGCGCCGCCCTTGGCACCAATGGCGATGTCGATGTCCGCGCCCTCGATATTGCCGCTTTCGATTTCGCCCACGCGATCGTCGGTGATCCGGCCAAGGCGGCACTCGCCATTGCCTGTCTCGACTATATGGGCGGCGAATTGAACAGCAGCCCGCGCTGGATCGGCGTGGACCCGCTGACGCGGCTGCAGATGCTGGATTGGCGCAAGCAGATGCGCGTCGAGATCGGCATCAGCGCCACGGCCTCCTCGCAATCCGTGGTCGACACCATGCTGGCCCTGGCCCAGGCCTATCGGTCGAATGATCAGGCCGCGGTGCAGAAGCTGCTTGCCGGGCCGATCTTCACGGTGCCGCCGAGCGTGGTGGCGGAACGGCTGAGCAACGTCCCCTACAACCCCTCACTCAACGGCGTGACAGCGCGGGCCGACGGGATCGTCGGCGGCATGAATGCCATAGACTAGAGTCCGATGACTTTGGGTCATTGAGACCCAAAGTCATCTCGTTCTAGGAGGCTGCCGGGGCGGCCCCTGGCAATTTCATCCAGCCCGGGAGCTGGGGTTTAAGCCGGGCCGCGCCCGCGATCAGCGCGATCTGGCCGTCCAGGACCTCCAGCCGCAACACGGCGAGGCCCTGGCCGCCTTCGGCCGAGCGCATGGTGCCGACATCCCGCCCCTCTTCCGTCATGACGATGGTGCCCGGCGGCGGCGTCTCGCCCTCGATCGCCACGGGCACGAGACGGCGCTTGAGCAGGCCGCGGTAGCGCGTGCGGGCGGTGAGTTCCTGGCCCATGTAGCAGCCCTTGGTCCAGGAGATCCCGCCCAGCTCATCGAAGCCCGCTTCGAGAAGGACCGTCTTGTCCCGTTCCAGGTCGCGCGCGCCATCGGGCAGGCCGAGCGCGATGCGATGCGCGTCCCACTCCCCCAGCGTCGCATTGGCCGCAAGACCGGCCGGGCTGAGGATGCGGAAGCCGGCCTCGGGCAGGCGGGTATCCTCCGCCACCAGCCCATCCGTCACGACAGGGGCCGGACCGCCCCAACCCGCCTGCACCACGTAGTCCACCGGGGCCACGGAGGCCTTCGACCGCAAGCGGAAGCGCGACAGGCGCTGAACGATGTCGTCCCGGCTGTCCGCTTCCACGTCGAGCAGCAGCCGCGCGCCGTCGGCGATGATGAAGAATTCCGCGAGCCATTTGCCTTGCGGCGTCAAAAGGGCGGACCAGAGCGCGCGGCCGGGCTCTGCCTGCGTCACGTCCTGTGAGACGAGGCCCTGCAGAAAAGTGACGCGGTCTTCGCCCTCGACGGCGATGGCCGCGCGATGCCCGAGTGTCGCAATCCTGGTCACTGCTTGCGCTCCCATCCCTGTGGACCCTGCTGCCAATAACTCAGCTGATGGCCGCCGGCGCGGGCGGCAAGCCAACGCTGGCGCGCCGCTGCCACCGCCCCGTCGTCATTACCGTCAAATAGATCGAAGACCCGGTCATAACTGTCCAGCCGCGCGCTGGACATGCCATCGATGAGAAACAGGAAGCGCGCGCCGTTCGGCGCCTCCGCATCCCCGGTCGTCAGCCAGATCGGCTGATGCTCGGCATAACCGGTCGCGGCCGAGCCGTGCGGCAGCCAATCCGGATTCTGGCATTGCCAGAGGGCGGTATCGAGCGCGGCGAGCCGTTCCTCGCCGCCGCAGAGAATGACGGCGCGCTGGCCTGCCGCGAGCGTGCGGCCGAGCAGCGCGGGCAGAGCCTCGGCCGTCGAGGTTCTGGTCAGATGGTAAAAGCCGATCTCCGCCATGCCGCCCTGGCCCCTTTGCGCCTTAGGGATGGTCCGGATCTTCGTAGCGCAGCGCGATCAGGCGATCGAGCAGGCGCAGCCCGAAGGCCGTCGGCCCGGCGGGATGGCGGCTGTCCGCGGTATCGCGCGCATCCACCCCGCCGATGTCGATATGGGCCCAGGGCGTCGCCTCCGCGAAGCATTGGATGAAGGCCGCCGCGAGATTGGCGTCCGGCACCAGGCGGCCGTGGAGGCATTGCTTGATATCGGCAATGTCGGACGCCAGGGCATCACGATCAGCGGGCGTTGCCGGCATCTGCCACAGGCCCTCGCCCACCTCCTCCCCGGCGGCGGCGAGGCTGGCCGCCAGCACCGGGTCATTGGCGTAGAACGCTGCCCGCTCCTGCCCCAGGGCGACACCGACCGCATAGGTCAGGGTCGCAACATCGACGATGGCGCGCGGCCTGAGATGGGTGATGGCGTAGGAAAGCGCATCGGCGAGCACAAGGCGGCCTTCCGCGTCGGTATCCACGATCTCGACGGTAAGGCCGTTATGGCTCGCCAGGACATCGCCCGGGCGGTAGGATTCCGCACCCACCATGTTCTCGGCCAAGGGGAGCACGGCCGAGACCGGGGCCGGTGACTTGCGGCGGGCCAGCGCCACCATGGCGCCGGCGCAGACGGCGGCGCCGCCCATGTCGCCCCGCATCTCCCACATATGGTCCGCCCCCTTGATGGAGAGGCCGCCGGTATCGAAGGTGATGCCCTTGCCGACGAAGGTCACGTCCGGCACCGCGACCTTGCCGGGCCAGCGGAGGATGACGAGGGACGGAGGATTGGCCGAGCCGCGGCCGACCGCGGCCAGCAGATTGAGCTTCTCCCGTGCGATGGCCCGGCGGTCGAGCACTTCGACCGTGATGCCGAGCTTTTCGAGCCCCTTCAGTTGTTTGGCCAGGGCCGCGGGGGTGAGAAAATTGGACGGGTCGGCGATCAGCGCCCTGGCGAAGCACACCGCCTCCAGCGTGATCTGGGCTTGTTCGAAGCGCTGGCCGCTGCGGTCCGGGTCATCGACCAGAAGCTCGATATGGTCGATGAGGCAGCTATCCGCCGGCAACTGGCCCTGCCGGTGCTGTGGCATTCGCCAGGCCCGGAGCCCGGCGCCGAGCGCCATCGGCACCGAGACGCTGCGGCGAAGGCCGCGGCCGTCGATGGCGATGCGGTGGCAGTCGGTCAGCTCTGCCGCGGCGGCCGCGCCCGCTGCCTCCAGATCCGTCTCGCATTCCGTCTCCTGGCCCAGGCCGAGCAGCAGAACCCGGCGGCCGGCATGCTCCGCATTGGGCGCATAGAGCAGGAGCGTTTTGCCTTTCGCCGCCGTGAAGCGCGCGGCGCCGGCGGCGGCGGCGAAGTCCGGCGGAATCGCCCCCTCGGCCAGGGGCAGGACGAGCGGGATCTGCGGCTGCAGATCCCTCCCGCCAATGAGGGTGAGGGTCGGCTGTGAAGGCAACATCAGGCAGCAGTCTTTCGTCACTCGGCCGCGCCGGCAGCGCAGCGCTAATCCTCGTAGTGCTTGCGCACGAGTTCATCGAGGAGACGCACGCCATAGGCGGTGGCCCCCTTCGGCGTGACTGCGCCATCCTTCGTCGCCCAGGCCGTGCCCGCGATATCGAGATGCGCCCAGGGCTTGCCCGTGACGAAGCGCTGGATGAACTGGGCAGCGATGATGGCGCTGCCGTAGCGGCCGCCGATATTCTTCATATCCGCGATCTCGGACTTGATCGCGCGGTCGTAGCCGTCGCCGAGCGGCATGCGCCAGAGCTTCTCCCCCGTATCCTGCCCGGCGGCAAGAAGCTTCTGGGCGAGATCGTCATCATTGCTGAAGAGGCCGGCATGTTCATGGCCGAGCGAGATGATGATGGCGCCGGTCAGCGTCGCGAGATCGACCATGAGGGCTGGGTCGAACTTCTCCTGCGCGTACCAGAGCACGTCGGCGAGGACGAGGCGGCCCTCGGCATCGGTGTTGAGCACCTCGATGGTCTGGCCGGAATAGCTCGTGACCACGTCGCCCGGGCGCTGCGCCGTGCCGGAGGGCATGTTCTCGACCAGGCCGACGATGCCGACGACATCAGCGCGGCGCCTTGCGCCCGGCGAGCGCCGCCATCAGGCCGATGACGGCTCCGGCGCCGGCCATGTCCCACTTCATGTCCTCCATGCCGGCGGCGGGTTTGATGCTGATGCCGCCGGTGTCGAAGGTGACGCCCTTGCCGACGAAGACGAGGGGCTTGCGCGCCCGGCGACCGGGCGCGCCGTTCCACTGCATGACCACCATGCGCGGTTCCTGCACGCTGCCCTGGGCGACGCCGAGCAGGGCGCCGAAGCCGAGCTTCGCCATCTCCTTCGGCCCCAGCATCTCGACCTTCACGCCGAGTTCCGCCAGTTCCTTGCAGCGTTCGGCGAGGACCGCGGGGGTGAGCACATTGGGCGGTTCGGTGACGAGATCGCGGGTGAGATAAATGCCCTCCGCCACCGCCTTCAGCGGCGCGTAAGGCGGCCCGCGCCTTGGCGGCATCGGCGACCTGCACGGTGAGGCTGCCAAGCTTGGGCTTGTCCTCCGGCTTTTCCTTGGTGCGGTAGCGGTCGAAGCGGTAGGCTGCGCAGAACGGCGCCATAGCGCGACATGGGCGGCATCGGCCCGGCCAGCCCCTCTGCGATGACGGCCGCACTCGGCTCGCTCGAAAGAGCCGTGGCGATGGCGCCGCCTGCCTCTTCCAGCGTAGCGGGCTTGAGCTCGCTCCGCTTGCCGAGGCCGACGGCGAGCACCCGGGTCAGCCCCGCGACGGGGGCGAGCAGCAGGTCGTCTTGCCCTTCTGGCCCTTGAAGCCGGCGACCTCCAGGCCGCGCGCGATGGCGCCGCCGGCCGCCTCGTCGAGCGCCGGCGGCAACCCCCGAGAGCGCTTCATCTTCGGCCAGAAGCAAGGCGACCGCCCCCGCCTTGGGCGCGGCAGGCTTGGAAAAGGCGAGGTCGAGCATGAACACATCCTTGAACAGCCGCGCCAGGGCCTGAACAGCCAATGGCGGAATGGGACAAATGGTCGATTTGCAACACTAACAGCAACGCCGCGCTTTGCCACATCGGCCGGCGCGTCTATCACCAGTTGATGACCTACCGCCCCTCTGACGAAGCCCTGCTCCATCTGGCCGCCGAGATCGCGGGCCAGGCGGGCGCCCTGATCCTGGAGGTCCGGGCCCAGGGCGCGGCCGTTCGCGCAAGGCCGACCGCTCTCTGGTGACGGATGCCGACCACGCCGCCGAGGCGCTGATTCTGGAAGCGCTGCGCCGGGTGGACCCTTCGGTGCCGGTGATCGCGGAGGAAGAGGCCGCCGCCGGCCTCGTGCCGGAGCACGAGGGGGAGTTCTGGCTGGTCGATCCCCTGGACGGCACGCGGGATTTCGTGGCGGGGCTGCCCGACTTCGCCGTCAATATCGGGCTGGTGCGGGCGGGCGAGCCCGTGCTCGGCGCGGTCGCCGTGCCGGCAGAGGGCCGCATCTATTTCGGCATGAGCGGGCTACGGCGCCTTTCGCCGCGACGGACAGGGGGAGACGCCGATCGCGGCGCGCAAGGCGCCCGGCAGAGGGGATCACCCTCGTCGTCTCCCGCTTTCATGGAGACTGGCAGCCGAACTTTCCGCCCGAACTCGCCGGCCTGCCGACGGCCTCGGTGATCCCCATGGGCTCGGCCGCGAAGTTCTGCCGGATCGCGGAGGGGACGGCGGACGCCTATCCGCGCCGCGGCCGGACCATGGAATGGGATACGGCCGCGCCGCAGGCGGTGGTGGAAGCCGCGGGCGGCGCCGTCCGCCGGCTGGATGACGGGTCGCGCGCTCACCTATGGCAAGCCGGGCTGGGAAAACACCGGCTTCTTCTGCATGGGGCGCGTTTGAGATGGAGACCGTGACGCGGCTTTTGCCCGATGACGCGTCGGGCCTGGCGGAGGCCGCGGCGCTGCTCCGCGGCGGCGCCCTCGTCGCCTTTCCGACCGAGACGGTCTACGGCCTCGGCGCGGATGCGACCGACGGGGCGGCGGTCGCCGCGCATCTATGCCGCCAAGGAGCGGCCGAGCTTCAACCCGCTCATTGCCCATTACGCGAGCGCCGAGGCGGCTTTCGCGGATGTTGTGCCGACACCGCTGGCCCGCGCATTGGCCCAGGCCTTCTGGCCCGGCCCGCTGACGCTGGTGCTGCCCCGCGGCAAGGGCTGCCGCGTCGCGCGAGCTGGCCGGCGCCGGTCTCCCCACCCAGGCGGTGCGGGTGCCGGCCCATCCGCTGGCGCAAAGGCTGCTCGCCGCCGTGGGCCGGCCGGTCGCCGCACCCTCCGCCAACCGCTCCGGCAAGGTGAGCCCGACGACCGCCACCCATGTGCTGGACGGGCTCTCCGGGCGGATCGCCGCCGTGATCGACGGCGGGCCTTGCCGGGTCGGGCTTGAATCGACCGTCGTTGATCTATCAGGCGATCGCCCGGCCCTGCTGCGCGCGGGCGCCATCACGCTGGAGATGCTGGCGGCGCTCGCGCCCGACATCATTGTTCCCGGCGCGGCTGAGGACAACGCACCGCGTTCCCCCGGCCAGCTTCTGATCCATTACGCGCCCGACCTGCCGCTGCGGCTCGACGCCGCAACGGTGGCGGCGGACGAGGCGCTGCTTGCCTTCGGGCCGCCGCTGCCCGGGGCCGGTACCCTCTTCAACCTCAGCGAAAGCGGTGACCTGGGCGAAGCGGCGAGCCGGCTGTTCGCGGGGCTGCGGCTGCTGGACGCGGAGGGGCGGCGGCGGCAGCTTCGCGGCATTGCGGCGATGCCCGTGCCACCGCATGGAATCGGCTGCGCGATCAATGACCGCCTGCGCCGCGCCGCCCACCGGGCGCCGTGACCTGGCAAGCCCCTTCCCGCGCATTCGTCCAATTCTCAGGAATTTGTTGATTGGGGACTAGTCCTTTCGCATTATAGTGCAGTGCGATATTCGGATCCCCTCTGATGTATAATGGCTTCGAAACGACAGCTGACACTGGCGAAGATCCGGTCGAAGCCGAAGCCATCGCCGTCATCCTAGGCAGCGGACTCTTTGACCTTTCATGGTATTGCGCGACCTACAGGGCCGAGCCTGCCACCGCGATCCTCCACTGGGCGACCTACGGCTGGCGTGAAGGCCAGCGGCCGAACTTCTATTTCGATACCAATTGGTATCTGACCTACTACATGGATGTGGCAGCGACCGGCACCAACCCGCTGCTGCACTATATCCACCACGGCGAGCGCGAAGGGCGGCGCCCCTCGGTTTTCTTCGACCCCACCTGGTATCGGGAGACCTTTCATCTCGACGAGGGCGAACTCTGCCTTGCCCATTACCTGCGCGAGCGGCTGACGGGACGGGTCAACCCCAATCCGGACTTCGACACCGATTTCTATCTGACCGCCTATCCGGACATCGCCGCCGCCGGAATAGATGCCTTCGTGCATTTCATGGACATCGGTTTCCGGGAGAACCGCAACCCCTCGCCCCATTTCGACACGGCCTTCTACCGCAACCGCTATCTGCGCCTCCTGCCTGAGACCAACCCGCTGCAGGATTATCAGCGGCGGCGCGACGAGACCGGGATTTACCCCAAACGGCCGCTTAAAGAGGCGACCATACCCGGCGAGATTGCGCGGTTCGTGCGCCCTGGGGAGGCCTTCGAACCCTTCGAGCCACTGCCCGCGGGCAGCGCGTTGCGGGCGCGCGTGCTCGCCTATTACCTGCCGCAGTTCCACCACATCCCGGAAAATAACGCCTGGTGGGGCCGCGGCTTCACCGAATGGACCAATCTGCCGCGGGGCCTGCCGCGCTTTGCCGGCCACTACCAGCCGCGCACGCCCCGCGACCTCGGCCATTATTCCCTGGACGATCCCGAGACCATGCGGCGGCAGATCGAGATGGCCAAGGCCGCCGGGCTCTGGGGGTTTGTCTTCTATTTCTACTGGTTCAACGGGCACCGGCTGATGGAGAAGCCGCTGGAGCGGTTTCTGGCCGACCGGAGCCTCGACATGCCCTTCTGCCTGATGTGGACCAATGAGCACTGGACCCGGCGCTGGGACGGGCATGACGAGGAAATTCTCATCAGCCAGGATTACCGGCCGAGCGAAGACCAGGACCTGATCCGCACCTTCGGCCGCCATTTCGCGGACCCGCGCTATATCCGGCTTGAGGGCCGCCCGGTGCTGATGATCTATCGCCCCGGCCAGATCCCGGACACGCGCGACACGATCGCGCGCTGGCGCGCCCTGTTCCGTGACCTCTGCAACGAGGACCCCATCCTGGTGATGGGCCAGGGCTTCGACGCCATCGACCCGCGCGAATTCGGTTTCGATGCAGCGATCGAATTTCCGCCGCACAAGCTCACGGCCAGCCTGCCCAAGATCAATGACAGCCTGGAATGGCTGGACATGGAAGCCGAAACCCATGTGGTGAGCTATCCGGATACCGTCGCGGTTTCGCTCGCCGAGCCGCGGCCGGCCTTCCCCCTCATCAAAACGGCCGTGCCCTCCTGGGACAATGACGCGCGGCGGGGCGGCCGAGGCCTGGTGCTGCATGGCAGCACGCCGGCCGCTTTCGGGGAATGGGTCTCGGCGCTGGCGCGGGACGCGGCAGACCACCCTTTCTTCGGCGAGCCGATCATCTGCATCAACGCCTGGAACGAGTGGGCCGAAGGGGCCTATCTGGAACCGGACCTGCATTACGGCGCCGCTTATCTGAACGCGCTCGGCCGGGCCGTGAGCCTGGAGGCGCCGGCCGCCGACCGGGGCCGTATCCTTCTGGTGGGGCATGACGGCCACCGCCACGGTGCCCAGACGCTGCTGCTTGCCCTGGCAAAGCAGCTGAAACGCCAGCACGGGCTGTCCATCGAATTCCTGCTGCTGGAAGGCGGCCCGATGGTGCCGGACTATGCGGCAGAGGCGCCGGTGACGGTGCTGGCGCGCGCCGCGGACCTTGCCACCGAAGGCCGCAAGCTCGCGGCGCGCGGCTTCCGCCGCGCCATCGTCAACACGGTGGCGGCCGGCGGCGCCTGCCCCATTCTCGACCATGCCGGCATCGCGACGACGCTGCTGGTGCACGAACTGCCGAACCTGATCCGCGAAAAGAGCCTGACCCAGCTCGCCCGCCGCGGCGTGACCACGGCGCGCCACGTGGTCTTTTCATCGGTCACCGTGCGGGACGCGCTGATCACGCATCTGGGCCCGGAGGCAGAAGCGGCCCGGTGCAAGATGGTGATCCACCCGCAAGGCGTCTATCAGGCCGCTGGCTTCGACGCCGCGAAACGGAAGGACATACGCCGCGCGCTCGGCATTCCGGGCAGGGCGCCGCTCTTCATCGGCGTCGGCTACGCCGACCTGCGCAAAGGCTTCGACCTCTTCCTGCAGCTCTGGCAGCGGCTGCACAGCGTGGCGCAGGGCGCGCACCTTGCCTGGGCCGGGAATATGGACCGGGAATTGGCGAGTTACTTCGGGCCCGAGATCGAGGCGGCAAAAGCCACCGGCACCTTCCACCTGCTCGGCTTCCGCCACGACGTGGGCGCGGTGCTCTCCGCGGCCGACGTGTTCCTGCTGACCTCCCGCGAAGATCCCTTCCCCTCGACCGTCCTGGAAGCCTTGAGCGTGGGCATTCCGACAGTCGCCTTCGCGGGATCCGGCGGCATTCCGGACATGATTGCCGAATACGAGACCGGGACGGTCGTGCCGCGTGGCGATGTCGAGGCGATGGCGGAAGCGGCACTCGCCCTGGCCGGCGGCCGCGAGGCAGCGCTGCGCGCCCGCCGCGGCCGGCTTGCCGCCATTGCCGCGGAGAGCTTCAGCTTCAAGACCTATGCCGAGGCGCTGACCGACCTCACCGATCCGGAGCTGCTCAGCATTTCGGTCGCGGTCCCGAACTACAATTACGCGCATCACCTGCCGGGCCGCCTCTCATCCATCTTCAGCCAGTGGTGCCCGGTGCGCGAGATTCTGCTGCTCGACGATGCCTCGACCGACGACAGCCTGAGCGTGGCCCGCGATGTCTCGGAGCGGGCTGGCCGTGCCATCACTCTCATCGTGAACGAGCAGAACTCCGGCTCGGTTTTCGCGCAATGGCGCCGCGCCGCGGAAGCCGCAAGCGGGGAGTTCCTGTGGATCGCGGAGGCGGATGATGAAAGCGACCCCCGCTTCCTCAGCCATCTGCTGGCGCGGCTCAAGGCCGATCCGGGTGCCGTCATGGCCTTCGCGGACAGTATCGCCATGGATGGCGAGGGCAAGATTCTCAGCGACAGCTACAAGACCTATTACAACCGGGCGGCCCCCGGCCTGCTCATGGCGGACGGCGACTTCGCGGGGCGCGATTTCCTGCGGCTCTGCCTCTCCGAGCGCAATCTCATCCTCAATGTCAGCAGCGTGCTGTGGCGGCGCGCGGCGCTGCTCGCGGCCCTGGACCGCTGCGGTGACAAGCTCGGGACCTTCCGCGTGGCCGGAGACTGGTATCTTTATGCCGATGTGCTGAGCCAGCCGGGCGCCCGCATCGCCTATGTGGCGGAATGCGTGAACCGCCACCGGCGGCATCAGAGCAGCGTGACCCACGCTTTGAGCGGCCGCCGCCATGTCGATGAAATCGCCGAGGTGCAAAGCTTTGTCGCAGGGCTTCTCAAGGCCGATCCCAGGCTGAGGCGTCGCCAGGCGGCTTATCGCAGCGAAGTGAGCGCGCTTCTCGGCGTGGCCTAGCCGCCGGGCTGCTCGTGCGGGCGCAGGCGCAGAAAAAAGGTGCTGATGCGGATGGCGAAGAGAGGCGCGCCGAGCCACGGCGTCCTCACTGTCATCCGCGTGCTCGTCACGCGGATCTACCCGCCGGGGTGCGCGACGGGAGCGGCCCGCGGGTGACGGGCTGAGGCGCGCCTCGGGCCGGACCCCGGAATAAAAGCGCAGACGACGAAAAAAGTTGCCAGCGAATAACGAATGTTAACGCTATAAATCATCAGGTTTATCCACCTTCTCTCTGGACAAAGAGAGAAAGGCGCATGATTGTTGCAGCGACCAATTCAAATCGGCGCCGTTCAGACCAGACGCACGCCCAAGATCAAACGTCCGTAGAGACAAAACGTCCACAGAGACAAGGGGGAGAAACTGGCCATGACTGTTCACGCGACACGCCGGCACTTGCTACAGACAGCAGGGTTCGGCCTTGCATCTTTGCCGCTCCTGGCAGCGCGGCCGGGCTTCGCACAAAGTACAGGCAAGACCTACAAAATTGCACTGTCCAATTCCTATATCGGCAACAAGTGGCGCCTGGAGATGGAGAATGTCTTCAAGGCGGCGCTGGCCATGGAGCCGTTCAAGAGCCAGGTTGTCGGTTCGATCTACAATTCCGGCAACGATGTCAGCAAACAGTCGCAGCAGATGTCGAATATGATCGCGGAACGGGTCGATGCGATCGTCATCGATGCCGCCTCCCCCACCGCACTCAACGGCATCATTCATCAGGCGACGTCACGCGGCATCCTTGTCGTGTCGTTCGACAGCGGCGTGACCGCGCCTTCCGCCATCAAGGTCAATATCAGCCAGTACAGACCTCGGCAAGGGCTGGGCGGAATGGATCGTCAAGCAGACGGGCGGCCAGGGCAATGTCATCATGGTGACGGGCGTTGCCGGCACCGAGGTCGATCTTGACCGCAACAAGGGCGCGGACAGCGTCTGGGCGCAGAATCCGGGCATCAAGGTCGTCAACCGCTTCACCGGCATGTGGGATTCATCGACTGCCGAGCGCAATACCGCGGCCGTTCTGCCCTCGCTCCCCAAGATCGACGCGATCTGGTGCCAGGGCGGCACGGATGGCGTGCTCAAGGCCTTCATCTCCGCGAACCGCCCCCTGCCGCCGACCGCGGGCGAGGCCGAGAACGGCTTCCGCAAGATGATGCTCGGCATCGGCGGGCATTCGGTGGTGGGCTATTCCGCAGGCTCCCCGCCCTACCTCTCGCTGATGGCGCTTGAACTCGCCCGCCGCATCCTGGAAGGCAGCTATCCGAAGAAGAATATCGACGTTCCCAACGTCTTCCTCTCGAACGCCGACCTGAAGCTCGGGGTGAACGTCTTTGCTGACCAGCCCGACAGTTTCTTCGATGACTTTACAGCCGGCGGCCCGACCACACCGGTTGACATTTGTGCGGCGGCGGCAATCAACGGCAGCGCCTGCACGGATCAGAAGCTCTATATCAACCTGCCGAAGGTCTGACGGTGACGACAGCCGCTGTTGAAGCGGTCGAGATCGGCAAAGCCTATGGCGGTGTTGCGGCCCTGACCCGGGCATCCTTCACCGCCTCCGCCGGCGAGGTTCATGCCCTCGTCGGCGAAAACGGCGCCGGTAAATCGACCTTGATCAAGATCATGGGCGGGCGTGTGCGGCCCGATCACGGCGAGGTCCGCTTCGGTGGCCGGGCAGTCTCGCTGTCCGGCCCGGAAGCAGCCCACAGGCTCGGCGCCTGGACCGTGTTCCAGGAATTGACGCTGCTGCCGGCGATGACGGTGGCCGAGAACCTGCTGCTGGGCAGCGAACCGCGCAGCGCGTTAGGACTTATCGACCGAGCCGCCACGCTGCGCGACGCTGACAGCCTGCTTGCGCGCTATGGCGTGATGCACATCGATCCGCGCGCGCTGGTCGAGGACATTTCCCTCGCCGAACGTCAGACAGTCGAGATTGTGCGCGCGATCAGCCACAATCCGAAGATTCTTTTCCTCGATGAGCCGACTTCCTCGCTGGTCGAGCGCGAGGTGCAATGGCTGTTCGGGCAGATCCGCAACCTGCGCGCGCAAGGGTGCTGCATCGTTTTCACCTCCCACCGCTGGGCAGAAATCCGCGAAGTGGCCGACCGCATCACGATTTTTCGTGGTGGCGCGGATGTCGGCACCTTCACGGACATCGACGAGGATGAGGCCGTGCGGCTGATGACGGGCCGGCGGGTGGAGACGCTCTATCCGCCCCTGTCCCCCGCCCCCCAGGGCGCGTCGGTCGTCATGGAAGCGCGGGCGCTTTCGGGGCCCAATCTGCATCAGGTCTCCTTCACCCTGCGCCGGGGCGAGGTCCTGGGCGTGGGCGGCCTTGCCGGGCATGGCCATCGCGAGCTCTTTCGCACGCTGTTCGGTGACGCCCATGCCAGCGGCGGCACGCTTCACGTTGACGGAAAGCCGCGGAAATTCGGCTCGCCGCGCGCGGCGATCGGCGCGGGCATCGCGCTCGTGCCGGAAGACCGCAAGAGCGAGGGGCTGCTTCTGCGCATGAGCGTGCGCGACAATGCCTCGCTCGCCATTCTGAAGCGGCTGACGCATTTCGGCATCCTGAAACCGGATGCGGAGCGGCGAGAGGCGCAAAGCGTCGTCGATCAGCTGCGCGTGCGCACGGCCGGCATCGGCCTCGCCGTCGGCGCGCTGTCGGGCGGCAACCAGCAGAAAGTGCTGCTCGGGCGCTGGCTTCTCACGGAATGCCAGATCCTGCTGCTCTACGACGTCACCCGCGGCGTTGACGTTGCAACAAAACATGAGATCTACGAACTGGTCTCACGCCTTGCCGCGGAGGGCCATGCCATCCTCTTCTATTCCAGCGACGCGGAAGAACTCGCCCACCTTTGCCATCGCGTTCTCGTCATGCGCGAGGGGGCGGTTGCCGCCGAACTCCCGGCTGCCGGCCTGACGGCCGAAGATATCGTCTCCGCCGCCGTGCGGGACCGCGCCCCCGTCCCCGAGCAGCTCCGAGCATAGAGATGTCCGATACCGTTCCCCTCCCCCATACCATCCTGACGGCGAGCGGCCCGCGCCGCAGCCGGCTGTCTCATATTCTGGGGCAGAATGTCGGCCTCGCCCTCGTCATTGCCCTGCTCGTCGCCTGCGTCATTCTCTATTGCGCCCTTTACATCGTGACGCAGCACCGCCTGCCGGGCGGGTTCGAACTGACCTCGACCCTCGACAATACGATGCCGCTGGCCTTCGCGGCCCTGGCCCAGACGCTTGTGGTGCTGACGCGGGGCATCGATCTCTCGGTCGGCGGCGTGGTCGACCTGACCAATGCGATTGCCGCGCTGACGCTGATGGGCGGCCCGGTCTCGACCACCTTCTGGACCATCGCGATTTTGGCCGTCGGCGCGCTCTGCGGCCTGCTCAACGGCCTTCTCGTCGCCGTCGGGCGGCTGCAGCCGATCCTGGTGACGCTGTCGACGCTGTCGATCTTCCAGGGGCTGGCGATCCGCATCCTGCCGCAGCCTGGGGGCGCGATGCCGCCCGGATTCACGGCCGTGCTCGCCAACCCGAATATCCCGCTGTCGCTGATCTACATTCCGATCATCGGCATTCTCTGGGCGATTTTCCGCCGCACCTCGCTCGGCGTCGCGGTCTTCGCCATCGGCAATGACGCAGGCGCCGCGAGCAGCCACGGCATCAATGTGCGGCGCACCGTCATCCTCGCCTATATGCTGGGCGGCGTGGCCTCCGCCTGCGCCGGGCTCTTTCTTGCCGCCAATGCGACGGCGGGTGACGCGACGACGGGCGATACCTATACGCTGACCTCCATCGTGGCCGCGGTCCTCGGCGGCGTCAGCCTCTTCGGCGGGCGCGGCAGCGGCCTCGGCGCGCTCTTCGGTGCCTTTGTCACCGTCATGGTCGTGAACATCCTGTTCTTCGCCCATATCGATCCGCTCTATCAGACCTTCTACGAAGGCGTTTTCCTCCTCGCCGCGGTCGTGGCGGCCAATGTCATCGGTCAGATCGTGAGGCGCCGGCGATGAGTGCCGCTGAGACCAAGGGACAGCCCTTCTTCAACCGCGAGCGGCGGCGCATCCTCTACGCTTTCCTCGCCGCCGTGCTGCTTTTCGCCATCGGCGAGGCGGTGCGGCCCGGTTTTGCGAGCCTGAACGGCATCCGCTCCATCCTGGTCGTCGCCTCCTTCGTGGGGCTGGTGGCGGCCGGGCAGACCTTCGTCATCCTCATCGGCGGCATCGATCTCTCCGTCCCATGGGTGCTGAACAGCGCGGCGATCCTGATGGTGACGAGTTCGCTCGGCCATAACGACCGCGCCATTCCGGCGCTCGCCCTGACGCTCGGCATGGGAGCCGCGATCGGCGCCGTCAACGGCGTCGGCATTGCCCTCCTCGGCATTCCCGCGGTCGTCATGACGCTCGCCATGAACGGCATCATGCAGGGGCTGACGCTCGGCTTTTCCGGCGGCATGACCTGCGAGAGCTGCGGCGCCTATGCGCCGCCGGTGGTGCAGGCGGCGGTGCATCAGAGCTTCCTCGGCTTGCCCATCGTGCTGTGGATCTGGGTCGGCATCATCATCGCCGTTTCCTTCGTGCTCGCCATGACGCGCTTCGGGCGGTCGACCTACACCGTGGGCAACAATGCGCGGGCGAGCCACCTCGCCGGCATCAATGTCTCAGCGGTGACGATCCTGCTCTATGCCTTGAGCGGATTCTTCGCGGCGCTTGCCGGCATCATGCTGGTGGGGTTCGGCGGGCAGGCGGCGCTCGGCATGGGCGATCCCTACCTGTTCCAGTCGATCGCCGCCGTCGTCATCGGCGGCGTCTATATCCTGGGCGGGCGCGGGCATTATCTCGGCTCGGTCGCGGGCGCGATCAGCCTCACCGTGCTGGTCTCGGTGCTGCTCGCCTTCAACATGCCGGATTACGGGCGCAGCATCGTCTATGGACTCGTCATCCTGGCGCTGCTGCTGCTCTACGGGCGGGAGGAAGACAACGCCTGACAGCCTCTCCATCGTCATCCGCGCATATGCTGCGCGGATCTACCCGTCGCGGCGCCCCAAGGGATAGGCCCGCGGAACAAGTCCGCGGGTGACGAGGAAAGGCGTGCGGGTGACTCAGGTGGACTCAGTTGGTCGGCTGGACGTTGAGCTGGCCGCGGATTTCCCCGGCCGGGAAAGCCTGGGTGTGCAGGTTCACGTAATAGAGGCCGCCGAGGAGCTGGGAGACCTGGTCGAGCGTCAGCTTGGCCGAGCCGCTGAAGGGATCGGTGAAGGGCGGCTGGAAGGGCACGACGATCGGCCCATCCATGCCGGGCTCGGCCGGGCCGTGGATATGCGCGGCGAGGACGGGACCTGAGAGGCCGGCGTAGTCGACCTTCCAGGCCAGCGTGAGCGTGGACGGATCATAGGTCGCGACGGCATGGCCGATGCCCGTCGCAGGCGCCCCAGGAACCGGCACGAGCTTCGCCGTCAGCGTAACGGGATCGGCATGGGCCGGCGTCAGACCGGTCAGTCCGGCGAGGGCGAAGGCCGCGGTCGCGGCAAGCGGAAGAAGGCCGCGACGGCTCAATGAAACGACGGACAGTTTCATGAAATGTTCCTCTGGTTCAAAACGACAGGCGATCGGCGCATGCGTGCTCAAGCTGCAGCACCCTGCCACACTGCGTGATGGCAGGGTGATCGCCCAAGCTTTTTATACGCCTAAGCCGCCTGCCAGCCCAGAGTTGCGAAGACCTGCCCGAGGGAGGCGATGAGATCGTCCATCATCGCTTCGGTATGCAGCGGCGTCGGTGTCAGACGCAGGCGCTCGGTCCCGCGCGGCACGGTCGGGTAGTTGATGGGCGTTGCGTAATGGCCGTGCTCCTGCAGAAGCCGGCGGCTGACTTCGCGGCAGACCTCGGCATCGCGCACCATGAGCGGCACGATGTGGCTTTCCGAGGGAAGACGCGGAAGGCCGGCCGCATCGAGCTTGGCCTTCAGACGCTCGGCATTGGCGAAGAGCGCCGCGCGCAGCGCATCGTCGCGGCGGATGCGGCGGATCGAGGCGAGCGCCGCTCCCACGACCGAGGGCGGCAGGGACGTCGTGAAGATGAAGCCCGGAGCGGTGGAGCGGATGAAGTCAATCACCACCGCGTCGCCCGCGATATAGCCGCCGTGCGCGCCGAAAGCCTTGGCGAGCGTGCCCTCGATGATGGTGAGGCGATGGGCGATGCCCTCGCGCTCGGAGACGCCGCCGCCATGGGGGCCGTACATGCCGACGGCATGGACCTCGTCGAGATAGGTCAGCGCGCCGTACTTGTCCGCGAGGTCGCAGATGGCGCCGATGGGCGCGATGTCGGCGTCCATGGAATAGACCAATTCGAAGGCGATCAGCTTCGGCGCATCGGCGGGCGCCGCCGCGAGCAGCTCCTCCAGATGCGCGAGATCGTTATGGCGGAAGACATGGCATTGCGCCGGGCTGTTCTTGATGCCGGCGATCATGGAGGCGTGGTTCTTTTCATCCGAAAAGCAGATGAAGCCGGGCAGGCTGCGCAGGATGGCGTTCAGCGAGGCCTGGTTGGAGACGAAGCCCGAGGTGAAGAGGAGTGCCGCTTCGCGGCCGTGCAGGCCGGCGAGTTCGGCTTCCAGCGCGTCATGCAGCGGCGAGGTGCCGCCGATGTTGCGCGTGCCGCCGGCGCCGGCGCCGAGATGCTCCAGCGCGTCGCGCGCTCCGGCGATGACCTCCGCATTGACGCCCATGCCGAGATAGTCGTTCGCGGACCAGACGGTCACGGGCCAGCTCTTGCCGTCGCGCTCCAGGCTATAGACGGGGAAGGTCGAGGCTTCGCGCTTCAAGGGGGTGAAGCGGCGGTAGCGCCCCTGGGACTGGATCTCGGCCAGATGGGACCGGCAATGGCTGATGAAATCATGCATGGCGCAATTGTCTCCTGCACCGCAGCCATAACGCGAGGCTGTTGTCCGGCATACCGGCGCGGACGAATGCCAGAGGTCCCGCAACGCCATACCATAGGCGTCGCGGCCCGCAGGCTAGCAGACTGAGCGCGCCATCCGATCCCGGCTATCTTGAGGAATTGGCCTGCGTTTTTTGAAACCCGCGCAAGGGTTGCTTGCACGGAACAGCGAGGACAGGCAGCATGGCGCCCATCGCGGGCACGTGAACAAGGCGCCTCTTGGCCGGCTGCCCCGCACTATTGGCTTATTGGAGTTGTACATGCCCGCTCAAGCGAAGACCATCACCGCTGGCCGACAGCGCTCACTTCCTCTGCCCCTGCCGCTCAAGGCCGTGGCGGTTGGCCTCGGCGTCTGCCTCATTGCCGCCGCCGCCCATATTTCGATTCCCTTCTGGCCCGTGCCGATGACAATGCAGAGCGGCATGGTCCTGCTGCTCTCGGCCGTCTATGGCAGCGGCCTCGCCGAGGCGACCCTTGCCGCCTATATCGTGGCGGGCGCGCTCGGCCTGCCGGTTTTCGCTTCCGGCGCCGGTCTCGCCTATCTCGTGGGTCCCACCGCGGGCTATCTGCTCGGTTATCTGGCTGCCGCCGCGCTGGTGGGCCGTGCGGCCTCGCACGGCTGGATGCGCGGCTGGGCCGGCACCATCGCCGCCTTCATCGGCGGTACCGCACTCATCTACATCCCGGGCATCGCCTGGCTTGCCGTGCTGTTCGGAACGCACAAGGCCCTCAGCTTCGGCCTCATCCCCTTCCTGCCGGCGGAAGCGACCAAGCTTGCCATGGCCGTGCTGCTCTACCGCGCCGGCCGCATGCTCCGCGCCGGCTGAGCCGGCTCCATGCCGAACAGGCCGCGTCCCGGGAGACCGGGCGCGGCCTTTTTCATGCGCGCGGATAGGCCCGCGGGGGGTCGCTTTGTCACCGTCATCCGCGCACTTGTTGCCCGGGTCTACCCGTAGCGGCGCCCGAACGGGTGGATGCCCGGGACGAACCCGGGCATGACGCGAAAGCGCGTTTGCCCGAGATCTCAAGAGAAAAAGAGAAAAAACGGGAGACTGGGGCGATCGATGGGGCTCGAACCCACGACATCCAAGACCACAACCTGGCGCTCTACCAACTGAGCTACGACCGCCACCCGGTCTGGGCTGCCTCGGTGTTGTCACCGAAGCGCCGAGGCCCGCCGTTTAGACCGATCAGTCGGCGGCCGTCAACGGCGCACGTGCAGTATTCTGCCCCGCGCCATAGGCACGGGTGAGGCGCGCGATCGCCTCATCCAGCACCGCGATCTGCTTGCAGAAGGCAAAGCGCACATGGTGGCGCGGCTTTTCGCCCGCATAGAAGGCCGAGAGCGGAATGGCGACGACCCCCGCCTGCTCCGCCATGCGCATGCAGAAGGCCGCGTCATCCCCATCCGAATCGAGGGCGGCGTAGTCGGCGAGGACGAAATAGCTGCCGCCCGAGGGAAGGGTGCGGAAGCCGGCGCGGGTCAGGCCCGCCACCAGATGGTCCCGCTTGGCTGCGAGATCGGCCGAGAGGCCCGTAAAGTAGCTGTCATCCTTGGCAAGGCCCAGGGCCACCGCCCGCTGCAGATTGGGCGGCGTGGTGAAGGTGAGGTTCTGGTGCGCCTTGGCCACCACGCCCATCAGCGCGGCGGGACCGGAGATATAGCCGACCTTCCAGCCCGTGAGGCTGAAGGTCTTGCCGGCCGAGCCGATGCGCAGGCAATGCTCCCGCATGCCGGGGAGCGTCATGAGCGGGATATGGCGCAGCCCATCGAAGACGAGGTGCTCATAGACCTCGTCGCAGACCGCATAGGCATCGTGGCGCTGCAGGAGGTCTGCGATGAAGCCCAGCTCCTCGGCCGTGAACACCTTGCCGATCGGGTTCATCGGGCTGTTGAGCAGGATCGCCTTGGTCCGCTCGCTGAAGGCGGCGGCGAGTTCGGCGCGCGGCAGATGCCAGTCGGGCGGGCTGAGGCGCACGAGCTTCGGCACGCCGCCGAGCAGTTTCACGACCGGCAGGTAGGTATGGTACAGCGGCTCGATGAGGATGACCTCGTCGCCCGGATCGATCAGGGCGACGAGGGCGGCGGTGATCGCTTCCGTCGCCCCCGAGGTCACGACGACCTCGCGCTCGGGGTCGATCTCAAGGCCGTAGAAGCGGGCATTGGCGGCGGCGACCGCCTGGCGCAGCTCGGGCAGGCCGGTGAGCGGGGGTACTGGTTACGCCCGTCCTGGAGGGCGGCGGCAGCCGCGGCGACAATATCGGCCGGCCCGTCGGTATCGGGAAAGCCCTGGCCGAGGTTGATCGCCTTATGGCGTACCGCCAGCGCCGACATGACCGTGAAAATCGTGGTTCCCGTATTGCTGAGCAGGCTATTGGCTGGCTTCACGCTACAACTCCTTCTTCACGCTGTACTTTGACGAAGCGAGCGCCCGGCGACAATCCTCGCTGACGTTCCGTCGACCTGCGAGTCTCTGCCTGCTTTCCAGGCAAAGGGCGCAGGCAATCGCCTAAAGGTAAGGCGTTCCGCCGTTTCCGCGCGGAAAATCATCGCCTGCGCCATGCTGCCGATTGCAGCCCAGCGCGGAGCGTGCGAGTTTGCGCGCGCATGGACGGTGCCCCGGCCGCGCCCTGGCTACCCGTGAGCAAGGGGCAGAGTTCGGGTTGTCCCGACCCGCTATGAGGATCCGATGAAGAAAATTGAGGCCGTTATCAAACCGTTCAAACTCGACGAAGTCAAAGAGGCTTTGCACGAGGTCGGCCTGCAGGGCATCACCGTCGTGGAAGCGAAGGGTTTCGGGCGGCAGAAAGGCCATACGGAACTGTATCGCGGCGCGGAATATGTTGTGGACTTCCTGCCCAAGGTCAAAATCGAGCTGGTTTGCGAAGACAGCGTGGCCGAACGCGCGGTCGAGGCGATTATGAACGCCGCCCGCACGGGACGCATCGGCGACGGCAAGATCTTCATCAGCACGGTCGAGGAAGTGATTCGCATTCGGACAGGGGAACGCGGCGCAGACGCCGTGTAAATCCCAGGGACGTGCCGAAGAGGCAGGCGCCTGCGCCTGCCGTGGTGACCCGGTTTGCGGCAGCGCAAACCAAGACGCGTTAACATGAACGAGGATTTCAGGATGGCGAGTGAATCCCTGACGGGTGTTCAGCAGGTCATGGAAATGATCAAGGAACATTCCGTCGAATACGTCGATCTGCGGTTTACGGATATGCGTGGCAAGTGGCAGCACACCGCCCAGCATGTCTCGACGATCAATGAGGATTCCTTCGTTGACGGCATCATGTTCGACGGCTCCTCGATCGCCGGCTGGAAGGCGATCAATGAGTTCGACATGATCCTGATGCCGGACCCGAACACGGCGGTCATGGACCCCTTCACCGCCAAGCCGCAGCTCATCCTTTTCTGCGACATTGTCGAGCCGTCCACCGGCCAGGGCTATAGCCGCGATCCGCGTTCGACCGCGAAGCGCGTCGAGGAATACCTGAAGGCGACCGGCATCGGCGACACCATCGTGGTCGGCGCGGAAGCCGAATTCTTCGTCTTCGACAGCGTGAAGTTTGGCACGGGCGGCAATTTCGGCACCTATCAGCTGGACAGCATCGAGGGCCCCGGTTCCGGCCTGAAGGACTATCCGGAAGGCAATATGGGCCATCGCCCCGGCGTCAAGGGCGGCTACTTCCCGGTGGCTCCGGTCGACAGCGAAGTCGATCTGCGCGCCGAGATGCTCTCCACCATGGGTGAGATGGGCCTCGTCATCGAGAAGCACCACCACGAGGTGGCGCAGAGCCAGCACGAACTCGGCACGCGCTTCCAGACGCTGACCAAGATGGCCGACGACATGCAGATCTACAAATACTGCGTGCACAACGTCGCCCACAGCTACGGCAAGACGGCGACCTTCATGCCGAAGCCGATCTATGGCGACAACGGCTCGGGCATGCACACCCACCAGTCCATCTGGAAGGACGGCAAGCCGCTCTTCGCCGGCAACGGTTATGCCGATCTCTCCGAGATGTGCCTCTACTTCATCGGCGGCATCATCAAGCATGCGAAGTCGATCAACGCTTTCACCAACCCGTCCACCAACAGCTACAAGCGCCTGATCCCGGGCTTCGAGGCCCCCGTGCTGCTCGCCTATTCGGCGCGCAACCGCTCCGCCTCCTGCCGTATTCCCTATACGACGAGCCCCAAGGCCAAGCGCGTTGAAGTCCGCTTCCCGGACCCGACCGCGAACCCCTACCTCGCCTATGCCGCCATCGCCATGGCCGGCATCGACGGCATCAAGAACAAGATCCATCCGGGCGACGCCATGGACAAGGATCTCTACGACCTGCCGCCCGAGGAACTGAAGGAAATCCCGACCGTCTGCGGCAGCCTGCGCGAAGCGCTGGAGGCTCTCGCCGCCGACCACGACTTCCTGCTGCAGGGCGACGTGTTCGCGAAGGACATGATCGAGGCCTATATCGAGCTGAAGTGGAAGGAAGTGTACCGCTTCGAACACACGCCGCACCCGGTCGAGTTCGAGATGTACTACTCCGCCTGATCCCGCTGCGGGATCTGTCTCAAGGAACGGGGAGCCAATGGCTCCCCGTTTTCTTTTAGTGGCTTGTGACGCGGCGAGCCGCCGCGCGGCTGCGGCGAGAGCGAGAGGTGGGACCGCTTCGGACTTTGGGCCGCATCGACCCAAAGCCATCGGGCTCTAATGCAGCCGCGGCCCCTTCAGAAGCTGCCGGCGGTCGACGGTTGCAATCTGCACGCGCAATTGGCGCTCATCCCGCTGCACGGAGAGCATGAGCCTGGCACCCGCGGGGCCGCGCCCGCGCACCGAGCGCCAGAGCTGGGCGAGGCTCAAAATCTCCTCGCCTTCCACGGCCAGAAGCTGGTCTCCCTGGCGGAGCCCGGCAAGATCCGCCGGGCCGCCGTCTGCGACACCGCCGATGAGCACCCGCTCCTCCTCCTCCAGCGCGTAGATGCCGAGCCAGGGTGCGGCGGGCCGGTTGACCCGGCCGTAGCTCGTGAGGTCGCCGATGACAGACTGGAGCAGGTCGATGGGCACGATCATGTTCATGTCGAGCCGGTTGCCGCGCGTATCATCCTGCTGCAGGCTGAGCGAACCGATGCCAAGCAGCTTCGCCTCCCGGCTGATGAGCGCGCCGCCGCCCCAGAAGGGATGGGCGGGCGCGGTAAAGAGGGCTTCCTCCAGCAGATATTCCCAGTAGCCCGCGAATTCCTGCCGGCCGACGATGCGCGTTTCGATGGCCATGCGCCGGCCACCGGCCGAGGCGAAGATGGCCGGCTGCCCGATCTCGACCGCGGCGCTCCGGCCGATCGCCATTGCAGGCGCCTGCAACCGACCCAGCGGCTGCACCAGGCCGAAGCCGGTTTCGGCGTCATAGGCGAGTGCATGGCCGGGCAGAAGCTGGCCGCCCGTCGTGGTGATCCAGATCGAGTCCGCTTCGGTGACGAGATAGCCGATGGTGAGGATCAGCCCGTCTTCGCCGATGACGACGCCGGACCCTTCCCGTTCCGTGCCGAGGGCTGAGGCCGTGAAGGCATCGGCCGGCACCGTGACGCGCAAGCCGACGATGCTGGCCAGGGCGGTATCGAGATCGAAGGCATAATGCGCCGGATCGGGCTGCAGCTCGGAGGGAATGGAGGCATCCTTAGGCATGATCGAACTCCAGCAAAGCCAAGACCACCGGGGCTTTCGTATTGCAATGCGCACGGCCGGACGACGCGGCGGCCAGGCGCGGCCGGCCAGACAGCGATCCGAAGAGCGCCACCTTCGTCGACGTAGAGTACACAATGATGGCGCGCGCGCGGTCACGCAACTCATCCGCGCATGAGAATTTAGCGGGGGCCTCCCCGCCGGCACCTCAGGCAGCGGTCAGCACGTCGCGCAGCTTCGCGGCGAGCTGTGCGAGGGTGAAGGGCTTGGCGAGGGTTTGCATGCCCGGATCCATAATGCCGTCATGGCCCATGGCGTTGCGGGTATAGCCCGTGGCGTAGAGCACCTTGAGGCCGGGGCGGCGACGGCGGGCCTCATCCGCAAGCTGCCGCCCGTTCATTTCGGGCATCATGACATCCGTCAGCAGCAGCGCGACGTGCGGCCTGTCTTCGAGCAGGGCCAGCGCCTGGCTGCCATCGGCCGCCTCGATCACGGCATAGCCCAGTTCCCTAAGCCCTTCAGCGGTGACCGCGCGCACCTTGTCCTCGTCATCCACGAGCAGCACGAGCGTTCCGACATCGCCCATCGGCAGTGACGGGGCAAGGGTGGCGCCGCTCTCCGCTTCCGCCCCGTGGTAGCGCGGCAGGTAGACCCTGACCGTCGAGCCCTGGCCCGGCTCCGAATAGATCTTCACATGACCGTTCGATTGCTTGACGAAGCCATAGACCTGGCTGAGGCCGAGGCCGGTGCCCTGCCCCACCCCCTTGGTGGTGAAAAACGGATCGAAAGCCCTGGCCAGGGTTTCGGGCGTCATGCCGACCCCGGTATCGGTAATTGCGATCAGCACATACTGGCCCTCCGGGCAGTCCGGATTGGCCGCGGCATAGGCCTCATCCAAATACACGTTCGCGGTCTCGATCGTCAGCCGCCCGCCCTGGGGCATGGCATCGCGCGCGTTGATGGCGAGGTTGATGAGCGCGTTCTCCAATTGGTTGGAGTCCGCATGAACCGCCCAGAGCCCACCGGCCAGCACCGTCTCCAGCCGCACGAGGCTGCCGAGGGAATGGCGCAGCAGATCCGAGGTGCTGGAGACGAAGCGGTTGACGTCGAGATAGCGCGGCGACAAGGACTGGCGGCGCGAAAAGGCGAGCATGCGCTGGGTGAGCGTCGCGGCATTGCCCGCCGCCTCCTCCGCCGATTCGAGATAGCGCGAGAGATCCCGCTCGCCCCGGCTGTAGCGGCGCTTGAAGAGACCGAGATTGCCGATAATCACAGACAGCATGTTGTTCAGGTCGTGCGCGAGCCCCCCCGCAAGCTGGCCCAGCGATTCCATCTTCTGGATCTGCCGCAGCTGCGTCTCCACCTCTTCGCGCTGCCGCGTCTGCTGCACGATCTGCGCATTGGCGTGGCGCAGCGCATCCGCCGCGCCGGTCGCCTTCCCCAGCACATGCAGCAGGTACCAGATGGTGGCGCTCGCGGTGATGAAGAGCATGACCGCCGCGACGACGAGGGCGATGCGCAGTTCCAGCGCCTCGCGCGAGATGCGGGCGTCGGCGGCGCTGATCCTGCGGCCTGAATCGAGGATGAGCGGCGCCACCGCGCTGCGGATCCTGTCCATCCTGTCAACGCCGAAATCCGACCGCACGATGCTGAGGGCGGCGGCCTCCTTGCCTGACTGGAAGAGCGCCAGGGTGGTGCTCAATTCCGTCATCTTCTCGCGGGCGAGACCGGCGAGGCCGGCATAGACCTCGCGCCCCTGCGCAGTCCGGCCGAGGTTTACCGACAGGTCGTGCATATAGCCGGTGAGGCGGCGCCTGGCCTGGTCGTAGGGCCGCAGATAATTGGCGTTGCCGGTGAGCAGAAAGCCGCGCTGGCCCGTTTCCGCGTCGACCAGCGTCTGCTGAAAATTGAGCAGGGCCGTCTTCATTTCGATCGCGGTATCAACGGCACGCTGGGCGGCTCGTTCCGCCTTCAGAAAGGCGAAGGCCCCGATCGTCATGATCAGGAGAAGCGCAAAGACAAATGCGACCGCGGCGATACCGTAACGGGACTGAACAGGCGAAGGCTTGATCATGGCTCTCGCTGGCGTCGACGCGGGGCGGGAGTGCCCAAGACTTCGCGAAATCATACCCGCCATACGGGTATCACCACTTGGCGGAACTTGAAACGGTTGAGAGAGGTTGCGGGCCGCTCCCTCGCACGCAGCATTGCACGGAGCGCCCGGGAGGCTCCGGCCGGGGCTTCCGGCTCTCCCAGGCCGGGATTTGCCAGGCGCAGGGGAAAGCGGCTAAAAGCCCTGCGTGAATCGGCCGGCCCCTGCCAAGGGACGCCGACCGCCGGCTGCCCAGGCAGCCGAACCATGGGTAGGCCGGGTTAGCACAGCGGTAGTGCAGCGGTTTTGTAAACCGAAGGTCGGGGGTTCAAATCCCTCACCCGGCACCAGTGACAGCGCGGCGAAGCGAGACGGCGAGCGGCAGCCCAGGCCGGCTTCGCCCCCCCCATCGTCAATGTCCCCGCCGCCCTCTCCTCAGGATCCTTCATGCGAATTCGCGGCGCAGGCGCGCCAACTCGGATTGCCGGCTTCTCATAGCCGCTGATTTTGATCGGATTGCCGGGCATGTGCTCCCCGCCCGCCTCGATCAACAGGCCGCCCTGGCCTATAGCTTGTCCGCGTTCACCTGATCCAGCCTTCCATCGTCATCTTGCCGCAGATCAACGATAGACCGGTTGCCGGAGCCGCTTATGGTTGCGTTGGCAAGTTCGATCCCGTCGCTTAGCCGGCCAGCGCCCCCCGATCCTGCTCCTCAATGGTGAAGGAATGCAGGCGTCCGGATCCACATCCCAGCTTTCGAATTGCAGGCTCCATTTAATTTACTAAATGAAACTAATAACGAATTCCCTTTATACTTAAGCAATATTCACGATGATATGATCGGTCGGCTCTCCAACAGTTGACGGACGGATGCTTCCTGGGCATGGGCCGACCGGCCTATTATCCTGAGCCTCATCCATGCGAAAGCCCGAGTTATGAAGTCCATTGCAATCGCCCTTTTCCTTATCACATGCTTTGCTGTGCAAGGAGCGGAGGCAGGTTCCTACGGCTGCTCCCCGTCTGACGAGGAACTGATAAATCATAACGCTGAAGATCCGACCCGCCCCGGAACGATCGGCGGCTGCGGCCTCGGCCAGTACAAATACGCCCAGTACAACCAACAACAGCAGAAGCTGCACGATGAGCAAATTCTGCTGGGGCCGAGCCGGATGCACAATATGGGCCACGCCGTTGGGGTCGATTCCTGGTAGCGGATTCCTGGTGATGAGCGGGGCCGGAGATCACGCGCCGGCCCGCTCTCCCGGTCAGGCCGCGGCCTCGGGCTTCGGGTAGGAAATACGCAGCACCTCGATGAGTTCGGGGCCGCGGGGCGTGCGGACCATGACCTCGTCACCTGGCCGGGCGCGTAGCAGTGCGAGCGCGATGGGCGAGCCGATGCTGACCTTGCCCTCCGCCATATCCGCCTCATCGACGCCGACGATGGTGACGGTTTTCTCCTCATCCCGCTCATTGGCATAAGTAACCGTGGCACCAAAGAACACGAGATCCCGCTGGCTTTGCGCCGCTGGATCAACCACCTCGGCGTGGGCAAGGCGGCGGGTGAGGAAACGGAGGCGGCGGTCGATCTCACGCAGCCGGCGCTTGCCCTCCTTGTAATCCGCATTCTCGCTGCGGTCGCCGTTGCCGGCCGCCCAGGCCACGATTTCGACGACGCGATGGCGCTCGGCACGCCGCTCCGCGCGTTCCGCCTCCAGCCGGGCGAAGCCGGCCGGGGTCATGTAGAACTTGCCGCCCGGCAGTTTGGGCGGGCCTTCATCCTCTTCGTCTTCGTCGAACGTCATCGTCTCGCATTCCAAAGGCTTTGCCATGGCGGCCCCAGACGGCCCGGCAAGGTGCGAAGTGTAGGATGGCCGCGACCGCGATCCAAGCCGGGGACCGTCCGGTCAACCGGCAGCAGCGCGCCGGGCGCGGCGAAAGCTACCACTCAATCATTAGGACTTAAGGACAGAGACTCGTTTTATAGACGTAAGCTTATCTTTTTTTCTGGTAAATTCGGTCTCATATCCTAGGCCCTTTGATGGTAGGATGCTGCCTCCCTAGTCTTTGCCTTGCAGATGAACGCGTTGTCCCGCACGTGGTTGTTGTATAATGCTCCTTGCAAGAGTTTTACGCCGAAGCGCAGCCGGCCTGTTCTGGCTTACGTCCGCTTACCTGGTGCTCATGCTTTTGGTCGCTTTGAGCGATGAAGGCCAGCCTACCGGCATGGTTTCGATCACCAATTGGAACCAACTGTTCTACCCCGTGTGGTACGCGAACCCGGGCCTCACCACCGCGGTCCAGCTTGCAGTATTCGCCTACCCAATTGCGGCCGTGGTCTTCGGCTTCGGCTCCCTCATCCTGTATTCCCTGGACGAACCGGCCGAGACGCCAAAGGCCGGGTCTGCCCGCCATGGGCGCGCGGTGGAGCGCAACCCGCATCAGCCCTTCGCCGAGGCGCAGGAAAAGGCGGATTCCCCGCCTCCCCCCCGCGTCGGAGCAGGCATCCCGATCGACCTTACCCCCTCCTATGCGCAAAGCTTTGGCTGCCCGGACAACCTCTGCGTCATCGACAGCGCCTTCGTGCTGAGGTCGATCGGTCGCGATGCCGCAGTGCTGCTCGGCGCGGCCAGCCCCGCCATGCTGGTCAGGCGTCCTCTCAGCACCTTCGTGGCGGCCGCGGACATGCCCGCTTTGCACGCCGCCGCCGCCAGCCTGCAACACGACCCGCTGCGGGCGTTGACCGTGCCGCTCCGCCTCCGCAGTCACGATGCCTCCACTGTCGACGTGGATGCCGTCTGCTGCGCCGGGGTGGGGCCGGATGGGCAAGTCATCAGCCTTGAA
The DNA here is from genome assembly GCA_963834475.1 of uncultured Alphaproteobacteria bacterium. Taxonomy (GTDB): domain Bacteria; phylum Pseudomonadota; class Alphaproteobacteria; order Acetobacterales; family Acetobacteraceae; genus Acidisoma. The sequence goes on from CAWIBZ010000009.1 coordinate 90,815, forward strand.
CTGAAGCCGCGCGCGGACCGCCGAACGGCTGACGATCAGATGGCGGCCATCTGGTGCTGACGGCGCGGCGCCGGGCGGCGGCACAACCCTGGTGACCTTTGCCCGGCGTCACCGCCAGCCAAGGGCCGGCGCGACGTGCTTCAGGATCGTTTCAATGACATGCGCGCAGTATGAGACGCCGAGTTGGTTGGGGATGGTCAGGAGCAGCGTGTCGGCCTCCGCTATGGCATCGTCCGCGCGCAGCTGCTCAATGAGGCGGCCCGGCTCATCGGCATAGCCCCGGCCGAAAATGGCGCGCGTGTTCGCGTCAATGAAACCGATCTGGTCTTCTTCCTTGCCCCCACGCCCGAAATAGGCGCGGTCGCGGTCAGTCACCAATGGGAAGATGCTGCGGCTGACCGAGGTCTGGGGCGTGCGGGTATGACCATGCTCCTGCCACGCCTTGCGAAAAGCCCGGATCTGGGAGGCCTGCTGGATGTGGAAGGGCTCCCCGGTCTCATCGTCCTTGAGGGTCGAGCTTTGCAGATTCATCCCGAGCTTCGCCGCCCAGACCGCGGTGGCGTTGGAGCTGGCGCCCCACCAGATCCGCTCGCGCAACCCCTCCGAATGGGGTTCGAGGCGTAACAGGCCCGGCGGGTTGGGGAACATGGGACGCGGGTTCGGCTGGGCGAACCCCTCGCCGCGCAATAGATCGAGCAGGACTTCGGCGTGGCGCCGGCCCATGTCCGCGTCACTCTCACCCTCCGCCGGGCGAAATCCGAAATGGCGCCAGCCATCAATCACCTGTTCCGGCGACCCCCGGCTGATGCCCAGCTGCAGGCGGCCACCGGCAATCAGGTCGGCCGCCCCCGCATCCTCGGCCATGTAAAACGGGTTCTCGTAGCGCATGTCGATGACCGCCGTGCCGATCTCGATGCGCTGCGTCCTGGCGCCCACCGCGGCCAGAAGCGGAAAGGGCGAGGAGAGCTGGCGGGCGAAGTGGTGGACGCGGAAATAGGCGCCGTCCGCACCAAGCTCCTCGGCCGCAACGGCGAGGTCAATGGATTGCAGAAGGACATCGCCAGCCGAGCGGGTTTGCGACTGAGGCGCGGGCGTCCAGTGCCCGAAGGAGAGAAAGCCGATCTTTTTCATGGCGGTATCCTCATGTTCATGGTCCGGATGCGGGTCAGCCGGCGTCGCGGCGGAGACTAAGCGATGCGCGCGGAAACCCGACCACCGTACCTGAGGTGGCTCCCATTCCCGAGGCAGATGGGCGGCCTGGCGAGGCTGGACCTGGGTTGCCGCCGGGCCGCCCGCCTGTCATCAGCCTGGGGCAGCGGAACCGGGGCGGCCGCCTGCCGCAATCCAGCGGGCGATGCCGGGCCAGTGCTCCGTCAGCGTGTGGCTTCCCATGAACAGGCCGATATGGCCGCCCGGCACTGTCTTCTGGACGATCAGGTCCTTCGGGGTGCCGACATAGTCGATGGCGCCGAGCACCTGCTCCGGCGTTGTAATATCATCCGCCTCGCCCCCCAGGAGATAGAGGGGACAGGTGATCGACTTCAGATCGAGCCGCCGTCCCAGATGCGACAAAATTGCCCTTCGCCAGCCTGTTCTCCTTGAAGATCTGCTCGATGGCCTGAAGATACCAGCGGCCCGGCAGGTCCAGCGGATGCTCGTACCAGCTCGCGAATGTCTCCTCCTTCTTCACATAGGCAGGGTCATCGATATGCTCGTAGAGGTCGATATGATCCGTGAAATAATGCTGAGCCGGATGCATGTTCTTCCAGCCTTGCAGCATGAACTTGCCCCGCATGAGGCCGCCGCCGAGCGTCACGAGTTCCTCGTAGAAGGAGAGCGGCGATTCATGCGCCATACGCTTGATCGGACCATTGCCGGCATCGGTATCGATCGGCGCCCCCGCGAGCACCAGGGAATTGACCTTGTCCGGGAACCGGGCGGCAATCATCGCCGACATCCACCCGCCCTGGCACAGACCGACCAGATTGACCCGGCCGCCGAGATCGTCGATGGCGACGACGAGCTGCGCCAGATAATCGTCGATCTCCAGATCCTTCATATCCTCGGTCGCTGATTTCCAGTCCGTCAGCGCGACATGGCCGATGCCATTGGCCAGCAGTGTTTCAACGAGGCTCTGGCCCTTGTGATAATCCGCGATCACCGCCGTATGGCCGGCGTAAGGCGCATCGACCAGCGTCGGCAGGCCGCCCGGCGTGCCATAGTCGCGCAGCACGACGGTCCGCAGATCGAGCCGCACCTTGTTCGGCGTCGCAAGCTTTGGCCGCAACTCGGCCCGGATCTTGATCTCTTCCTCGATGAATTTGACATTGCGGGCGTAGAGTTCCTCCCCGACCTCGGCCAGTTGTGCTGCCAAGGCCATCGGCCAGAAGGCCGGAACGCTCGCCAATGCGAAGTCTGGTGACGCTGTCGAAAGTTTTTTTGGCACGAAGGGCTCCTATCCGCCGTCACCCGCACTCTTGCCAGATCGAACCCAGATCCGCCACCGCCCTGCGCCGCGACCGCCACTGCCTCACGTCAATCCCTGGGCCGGGCCTTCTCGGCGACACGCCTTTCGCTCCAACGCAGGCAGATCACGCGCAGCAGCGAGGCGAAATTGGTCACTTTCCCGCGATCGGCAAGGATCTCATCATGCAGCACCGAGACCAGGCGGCTGGTCGACATGCCTTGCTGTTCGGCGATTTCCTCCAGGCTGCGCCAGAAGGCCGCTTCCAGACGGATTGACGTTGCATAGCCGTTGAGCCGGACGGCACGGGTCTCCGGTATGAAGGTGCCGGGGCTCTCGGCATGAAATACCTTGCACATCGCCCCTTTCCTCCGTTCCGCTCCGGATCATAGCCGGCGCACCAGACCGCTTCCAACGCGCGCGGCGGTGCCGCTGTAGTAGCCAGATACTACCCTCTTGCAATAGTATAGGCGTAAGCAACACCAAATTGCCGAACCTCTGGTGAAGTAACAGTGCAAATCATGCTGCAATGCAGCATCGCGGGTTTTGGGAGAACGAAGTGGTCGATATTATCTCCAAACCTTCCGGCCCGCGGGACGAGGACAAGCGCATCAGGCGATTGCTTGACGAGAACCGTTCGACGATCACGCGCCTTGCCGATCATCTCAGCGGTGGCGCCTATTCGGCGCGGAAGGCAACGCTGCCTGAGCCGCAGGCAGATCCCGCCATCATCCGCCATATCGGCGCTGCCACGCAGACCTCCGCGCCCGCGCCGCATCTCCGCATCAGCCCCAATGGGCGCGTTGTCGTCATGGACCAGAACAGCGGGCGGCAGCTTCACTATCTGGGCGAGGTCCGGCGCGCGGGCGGGGTGGAAAGCTTCCGGCTGGCGACTGCCGCGAACGGCTTCATCGCGCCGCTCGATCAGGCGCTCGCCGCTTCACTCCAGGCGCTTGACGGGCAGGTGATCAGCCCGGACTGTTCAGAGGATGATCTTCTCACCGCCATCGCGGCGAAGCTCGACCTTGCCTAGACATATTCGCCCCTTGCCCCGCCCTGGGCACCTTGCCCCGCCGCCCTTCGGCGTGCCAAGCCGCGTCTTGGCAGAGTATGACGAGGGCAATGTGATGCGCGCCTGGGAGAGCTTTCTCGCCGGTAACCGCAACCCCGCCCCCGCGCCTCTGCCCGTACGCGGCGTGATCCAGGATTCCTGGGCGCGCTGCGCCGATGGCGGCGTCGATTGCCGGCGGTCCGAAGCCCCCATGGACAATGACAGGACGACGCTGGCCCAGCTTCACCTTTTGAATGACGAGCTTCTGCTCGCGGCACGGCAATCCTTCGCGGCAATCGGCCAGCTGCTGGAGGGCGCCGGCGCCATGCTGGTGCTCGCCGACGCCAACGGCGTGCTGATCGACGTCATCGGCGACCAGCGGACGATCCATGACGGCATGGATATCCATCTCGGCGTCGGCGGCCGCTGGACAGAGGATGTTGCGGGAACGAACGGCATCGGCACCGCGCTCTGGGCCAATCGCCCGGTCTTCGTTCACGCGGCAGAGCATTTCTGCGCAGGCATCAAGTCCTGGACCTGCGCCGGCGCGCCCATTCACGACCCCTTCGACAACAAGATCATCGGTGTGATCGATCTGTCGGGCCATCCCGACATATTCCGCCCGCATAATACCGCGCTCGTTGCGAGCTGCGCCCGCGAGATGGAGGAGCGCATCGCGGAACAGCAGAATCAGGACCGCATCCGCCTGCTTGAGGCCTTCATCGGCAGTGCGGCCAGCTATCGCCATCCGGACGGGCTGATGATCATCGACCGCCACGGCCGCCCGATCTATGTCAACAATATCCACCCCGACGTTCTCGGCGCCATCATGCCGGATCACGCCGGCGCATCGCCCGGGCGGCGCATCCTGCGCCGGCCCGAGGTGGATCTCCTGGCCGATATCGAGGACCATCTTCCTCGCTCCATCGGCAACTGCCATGTCAATCCGCTGCGGCTGGACGGCGACCTGCACGGTGTCGCCCTGGTCTTTCCGGCAGGCGTCGCCCCGGCGAGCGGCGCCCGGGCCGGCAGCACCCGGACGATGCCTGTTTTGCGCCGCCCCCAGGCCATGCGCGGCCCCGCCGCACACGGCATCGTGGGCGAAAGCCCCGCGATCCGCGAGGCGACCGACCTCGCCTGCCTCGCCGCGGATTCACCGAATGTCTCGGCCTTCCTCATTGAGGGGGAAACCGGCGTGGGCAAGGAACTCATCGCGCGGCTCATCCACGAACGCGGCAGCCCCAGCGCGGGCGCGCCCTTCGTCGCCCTCAATTGCGGGGCGATCACGCGCGAGCTTTTCGGCAGCGAGCTGTTCGGCCATGCCGGCGGCGCCTTCACCGGCGCCACGCGCGACGGCAAGGCGGGCGTTTTGGAGCGCGCCAATGGCGGGGTGCTGAGCCTCGACGAAATCGGCGAGATGCCGCTTGATATCCAGCCCTTCCTGCTGCGCGCCCTGGAGGAACGCAGCATCCGGCGCATCGGCGACAACCGGGAGCGGTCGCTCGACCTGCGTGTGATTTGCTCGACCAACCGCGATCTCCGGCGGGAAGCCGCGGACGGCCGCTTCCGCTGGGATCTCTACTACCGCATCAGCGCGATCCTGATCCGTGTTCCGCCGCTGAGGGAACGCGGCGGGGACATCATGCTGCTCGCCGAGCATTTCAGCCACAAGGCAGCGGCGGCGCTCGGGGTTGCCCCGCTCCGCTTCGCCGAGGATGCACGCCGCGCTTTGCTCGACTACGGCTGGCCCGGCAATGTCCGCGAACTTCGCAACCTGATCGACCGGCTGCATCTGCTCTGCCGCGAAGGAACCGTGTCAGGCGAAGATTTGCCGGAGGAGATCCTGGCGCCGAGGCCGGCCGCGGCAAACCTCCCTGCCCTGCCACCGGCCGCCGCCCATCCCGCCGACAGCGCGGCACGGCGCGCCCTCCTTGCCGCGCTTGACGCCGCGGAGGGCAATCTCAGCCATGCTGCCCAGAGTTCTCGGCATCTCCCGGCCGACGCTCTACCGCCGGCTGGAGCAGCATGGCATCCGCCGCAGCTTCATCGATCGTTAGGGCACAATGACACCGCGGCCGGTGAACCGGCGCGCCTTGAAATCCGCAATCGCCGTATTGATGTTGGCGAGATTGTATTTCGTGTAGTGCATCCGCACCTTTCCGTCGGCATTCAGCTCCATCAGCTCCACGAGTTCCGTGAAATTGCCGACGAGGCTGCCGCCGATATTGATCTCCTCGACCACGAGATGCACGGTCGGCACGTTGATCGCGCCACCGTAGCCGACGACGAAAAGCTGGCCGCCCTTGCGCACCATCTGCCAGCAGAGATTCTCGATGCCGAGTTCGCCGACGAAATCGATCACCACATGCGCGCCGCCGCCCGTGGCCTCGCGCACCTGATCGACGACGTCCTTGCCGCCCTCGATCGTGATATCCGCGCCGAGTTCCCGGGCGAGCCGCAGCGCCGCGGCCTCGCGATCGACGGCGACGATACGGCAGCCCGAGATCGCCCGGAGCGACTGCAGCGCGATATGGCCGAGGCCACCGATGCCGAGCAGCACGCAATAGGCGCCGGGCCGCAGCAGCTTCGCCGCCCGCTTCGCCGCCCGGTAGGCGGTGATGCCGGCATCGGCGAGCGGTGCCACATCAAGCGGCATGACGTTCGACTTCAGCTTGATGAGCGAGCGTTCGCTGGTGACGAAATACTCGGCAAAGCCGCCATTGAGGCCAAGGCCGGGAAAAGATCCGTTATCGCAATACATATCCTCGCCGTGGCGGCAGTTGAGGCAGATGCCGCAGGAGCGGAAGGGATGGCAGATCACCGCGTCGCCCCGCTTCACGGAGGTGACGCCGCTCCCCACCTCCTCCACCCAGCCGGCATTCTCATGACCCATGATATAGGGCAGCAGGCGGCCTTGGGGGTCCATCACCGGCCGCCACACACCTTCGATGATATGCAGATCCGTCCGGCAGAGCCCGGCCGCCCCGACACGGATGATGACCTCATCCGGCGCCGTGATTTTCGGTGCCGGCACCTCCTCGACCCTCAGCTGCACATTCACCTGCGGGTCGTATTCGTAGAGCATCGCCGCTTTCATGGCGTTTCCCCTTTCCCTGTTCGTTCATGCCCGGCCGAGGCGCTCGGCGCCGCCGCCGCGCGCGGGCCCGGCGGTCGGGTCGAACTCTTCCGGCGCGTCACCGACCAGCGTCTCCGTCATGAGGATGAGTTTCGCGACCGAAGCCGCATTCGCGAGTGCCGTGCAGGTGACGCGCACGGGATCGACGATCCCGGCCTCGTACATGTTCTGGAAGGTGCCGCGCGCCGCATTATAGCCGTAGCCGCCGTTGACGCGGGTGACTTCGGCGAGGATGGACTCTGCCTCGGCCCCCGCATTGGTGACGATACGCCAGAGCGGCCGCGCGAGGACCGACCGCACCAGCCGGATTCCGGCCGCGACATCCGCGCTTTCCGCTTCCAGCAGGGGTTCCAGCACCGGCGCGATCTGCGCCAGCGCCACCCCGCCGCCGGCGACGATGCCCTCCGCCGCCGCCGCGCGGACGGCATGAAGCGCATCCTCGATCAGCTGCGCCGTGCGCCGCTGCTCAACCGGCGTGGCACCCCCGGCATAGATCACGGCGGAACCGCCTGAGAGCTTCGCCAGCCGCTCGCGCAGCTTGTCCTGCTCGACATTGGGTGGCGCCGCCTCGGTACTGCCGCTGCACCTGGGCGCGCCGCGCCGCGATGGCGGGCGCCGCCCCGCCCCCGCCGATGATCGCCGTGTGGCTCGCGGAGCTGCGCACCCGTTCCGCGCTGCCGAGATCTCCGCGCGCCACTCCTTCCAGCGTGCCGCCGAGATCGCGCGCAATGACGCGCCCGCCGGTGAGGATGGCCAGATCCTCCATCATCGCCTTGCGCCAATGCCCATATTCCGGCGGATGGACGACGAGGTAGCGGCCCGGCCCCTCCTGGCCCAGCAGCGCGACGACGACCTCGGGCGCCACCTCCTCGGCGATGATGAGCAGCGGCCGCCGCGCGGACTCCGCGATCCTCCGCGCCGGATCGAGCGCGGCCGCCGTGCGGATCTTGAGATCGGTCATCAGGATGAGCGGCCGGTCGAGCACCGCCTCCATCCTCTCCTGATCCGTCACCATGTGGTGGGAGAGATAGCCGCGGTCGAAGGACATGCCTTCGAGGACATCGAGCGTGGTCTCCGTCGTCACGCTGAATTCCGTGGTGATGACCCCCTCGGGCCCGACACGCCGGCAGGCTTCGGCGACCAGCGCGCCGAGCCGCGGCTCGGTCGCCGCAATGGTCGCGACCGCGGCCAGGCCATCATTCTCGGAGGCAGGACGGGCGGATGTCCTCAGCGCCGCAATCACCCGTTCAGTTGCAATATCAATGCCGCGGCAAAGGTCGACGGTGCGGGCGCCGGCCTCGATCGCCTCCACACCCGTCTGGATCAGCGCGTTGGCGAGCACGATGGCCGTCGTCGTGCCGTCACCCGCGATCTCGTTGGTCTGCATCGAGACCTCGCGCACCACCTGCGCGCCCATATTCTCGAAGCGATCCGGCAGTTCGATCTCGGCCGCGATGCTGACACCGTCGCGCGTGACGATGGGCGTGCCGATCGGCCGGTCGATCATCGTGTTCATGCCCTTGGGGCCGAGGGTGGGTTCCACCGCCGCGGCGAGCTGCAAGACACCGCGCGCCAAGGCCCGGCGGGCTTCGCTGTTGTGGATGATCATTTTTGGCATGACGCCTGTTTCCCCTTGGGCGATGCCGCGGCGGCGCCCGGCCCCCGCGGCTTTTTGTTCAAAGTCTTTTTCGCCTGTCCTCGCCTGCCGCCCCCGGGCCGCCGCGCATGAAATCCATCAGGCTCGGCCCCTCCGCATCGGCACCGGCCTCCCGGTAGCGGCTCTCCTTGAGGCCACGGCAGAGCGCGCCGTTGAACTCCATATTGATGCGGACGGCGCGAAGTTCCGCGAGATAGGCCGGGAGAGCGCCGGCCGTGACCGCCTCGCCCTCCCAGGTGATGAAGGCCGCCGTCATGCCGCCTGAACGAGGAAACCGCTGCGCCCAGGCCTCGCGGTAGCGCCGGATGGCGTCCGCCAGGTCTGGCCCGGCGGGGGCGCGGTTAGCGAGCGCCGTGTCCGACAGCGCCAGGATCGCCGCATCACCGAGGCCCTGGGCGCGCAGGCCGAGGAGCACCGCCTCCTGCCGCCGCTTGAAGGCTTTCATGGCGAAGATCGCACGCAGGCCCACGATATCCGCATCCGGCGCCAGCCGGTCCACGATTTCGCCGAAGCTCTTGCCGGCCGCGAGACCGGCGTTGATCTCGGCATCCAGGATATGGTCGAGCAGCGTGATGCGGTAGGCGGGCCGCCAGGACAGACGCTCCAGCCCCGCGCGCATGTCATCCAGCATGAGGAAGGCGAAGTTCGGTGAGCACCAGTAGGTGGGAAGCCGGAACGCGACCTCCACGCTGCCATCCTCCGCCACCTCCGCCCGCTCGACGAAGCCCATGCTGACGACTGAACTCATCAAGCTCCGGGTCTGTCACTGCCTCAAGCTGCCGCCAGAGTTCCCCCTGGCGGTTGAGCACACCCTTGAGCGCGGCCACGGGGGCTACTCCGCGGCGACGCTGAGCGGCGCCCGCGCGAGGCTCGCGCGTTTGGCGGCGACATCGATGCCGTAGAGCCGGGCGGCATTGAGGCCGAGGATCTTCTCCTTGATCTCCGGCGTCAGCTGTACACCGCGCTCGCGCGCGATATCCTCCGGCAGCTCGAAGGCCCAGAACTGCTCGACAAGCCAGCGGGGCGTCCAGATCGCATAGTCCGAGCCGAAGAGGATGCGGTCAGGCCCAAGCCAGAAGAGCAGTTCCGCCATCACCTCAGCGAAATAGCGCGGGCGGGAGTGGATGAAGGGCAGTGCCACGGCGAGGCCGGCATAGACATTGCTTTCCTGGACCGCGATCCAGCAGAAGTCATCCAGCCGCGGCAGGCCGCAATGCTCGACGATCCAGTTCAGCCCCTGGAAATCAGTTGCCGCATCATCGACATCGCCGACGTCGAAGGCATCCTTCGTCAGCGGCGTGATGGTCGGGCCCTTGTGCACGTGAATGTTGCGGATGCCGAGTTTTTCGCAGAGTTCGAAGCATTTATAGGCTGCAGGATCGGTCAGCTTCCAGCCGCGGGAGGCGCCGTTCCACTCGGCCGTGTACATCTTCACGCCCGTGATGCCGTACGTCTCTTTCATGAAGTGGATGTATTCCAGCGCCTTTTCGCCATCGCGCGGATCGAAGGAACCGTTGACGATGAAGCGTTCGGGATAGCGCTTGGCGACTTCGGCATTGCGTTCGATGGTATTGAATCCGGCCTTGTAGAAATCCTTGAGATAGGTCGACTGGACGATGGCGACATCATCCGGCCCAGCGATGAAGAGATCGTGATAGAGGTCGTCGGCCGTGTATTTCTCGAACTTGTCCTTGGCCCAGAGCTGTTCCTTCGGGCTCAGCGCGGTGTGGTAGGCGTAGAAGCAGTCGATGAACTGCTTGCCGTGGATATTGCGCTGATTGGCGGGGCTGCCGTCCCAGAAATGGGTATGGCCGTCCACGATGAAGATTTCCTTGCCGTCAGGCGTTTTGAACATCTTGTCCTCCCTCGCAGGTTTATGGTCGGGCAAGGCGCGCGTCCGCCGCGCGCCTCACCGCTGCTCCGCCGTCAGATGTATTCCATCACCTCCTCCATATTGCCGAAGAGGATGACGGTATTGTCATCAACGCGAACCATGCGGCCGTAATGGGTCGAGGTATTGACCTCGAAGATCGCTGCCGTCATCTCGCGGCCAAGATACTCGCTGATCTCGTCCATCTTGAAGATGAGCTTGCCTTCGCCGTCGATGCGGATAAGAGCCGGCTGGTAGGTGACGACCACACCGCTCTTTTCTGCCATGAGTTCGGCGATCGCCCGCGCTTCGACGAAATCGTTCATGGTCACACCGCATTGGTGCGATATCGTCTGGTCGAAGGTGATGTCGCTCATCGGCTTGAAGATGTTGGAATGCGACGTGCCGCGTGCCGTGGTGGTCATAGGACTTTTCCCTCTCTGTTCTGTCAGTTGCTGAGACCAAGCTCGCCCAGAATCCTGGCCAGCCGCTCGTGCGATTGCACATAGAGATCCTCGAAGGAGACGGGCTTCGAATGCGGCATGGACCAGACCGGCTGCAGCTGCTTCGCCGCCTTCTCGCCCAGGGGCACATGCTTGGTGAGCCATGACTGGAACAGCGCGCGGTTTTCGTCCGCGAAGGTAGTGTCATGCGCGAGCAGATAGATGAGGTCGACGGTATTGGCGAGGTTGCGCTCGTAATCCGCTTCTGCCGCCGAGATGACCGCCGGCGTGATGAAATCATGATTGGCGGCGGCGACCTGCATCAGGAAGCCGGAGCGGAACAGCTCGCCCACCAGAGGCTCGAAGACAATATTGATGGCGAAATACTGTTCGAGATAGTCGGTGGCGCCCATGATGGTCTCGACCGCCTCGCGCGTGCCCTGCCAGACCGGATCTTCAAGCCAGGCCTTCTTGCCGAGATCATCGTTCCAGCCCGGAATATCCATGCCGATTTCCGCGAGATAGAGCGTGATGTCCTGCGCGAGACGCAGCTTGTAGGAGGAATTGGTCAGCGTCGCGTTGTTGATCATCTGCGTATAGCCATAGCGCTGCGCTTGCATGAGCGAGGTGCCGAGGCCGAACTCCGCATGCTTCCAGGCGCCGAGATGCGCCTGCAGAATCTTCTGCCAGGCCTTGTCGAAGTTTTTCGGCGCGCCGGATTTGCGCCCGTTCGCGATCACGCTTTGCACCATGGTCTCGATCTTCGACTGGCGCTGGTAATGTGTCCGCTCCCACTCCTGGTCGGGCGCGCGGAAAGCATGCCAGTTCGCGCTTTTCGCCCTGGTGCTGTCCTTCACATAGGCGCCGCGCCCATCGGCGAAGGAGATGATCCAGTCCTGGATGAGATAGCGTTCCGGATCGGGCTGGACGTCAACCGTCACGTCCTCGTAATGCGTCGCGCGCTGGCCGCGCGGCTCGAAATAGCGGTATTTCCGGCTGTCGGAATCGGCGAAGACGGCGGCACCTGCGGCGCCCGAACCGACAGAGCTTGATGTTGCGGTCATTGTTCACTCCCTTGTCTGATTGCAGGCCGCGGTCTCAATGGCCTGGGGTCGGGTTGGAGGACGTCGTGAAGCGATCGAAGAAGATGCGCTCAGCCTCAAAGCCGTTCATGAACAGAACCGGCTGAAGCGCGTCGATCATCGGTGGCGGCCCGCAGGCATAGACGTCACCCTGACCGTCCACACCCATTTCCTTCAAAAAAGCGTTCACCCGGTCATGAACGAAGCCGCGCTCTCCGGCCCAGCTTGCATCATCCTCCGCATGGGACAGGACGGGGATGAAACGCAGATCCGGCCGTGCGGCGGTCAGTGCAGCGATCCGATCAAGATAAAATAGATCGGCCGCCGTGCGGGCGCCATAGAAGAAGAAGACCGGCCGCTCCTCGCCGCTCTTCAGATGGTCGTTGAGGATGGCCCAGACCGGAGACATGCCAGAGCCGGCGGCAACCAGGACTAGGGGGCCGTCTCGTCCTTCCCGCCGGAAGCAGGTGCCGTAGGGTCCGCGCAGCGCGACCCCGGCGCCGACGGCGATGCCGCCTGCGTCGAGCTGGCCGGAGAATTTTCCGTTGGGGTATTTCTTGATGATGAAGGAGAGTGTTTCGGTTTCGTCCGGCGTATTTGCCATGGAGAACGAGCGCGTAATCGTCTCCCCTTCCGTCGTGGTGACCGTGATATCGGCATATTGCCCGGCCCAGAACCTCAGCGGTGATTCCAGTTCTATATGCAGTCCCCGGATGTCGTGGGTGAGACGCTCGACCGCCGTGATCCGCCCCTGATAGGTCTTGACCGGGATCGACCTTGCCAGAAGCTCCTCGTCATAGTTGAGGAGTTCCACTTCGAGATCCGAATAGGCGAGCGAACGGCAGAGCAGGACATGGCCGCTCTCCTTCTCGAAATCATTCAGCGCGAAGGTCGAGTATTTCATCATGTCGACTTCGCCGCTGAGAAGCACGCATTTGCAGGCCGAACACTGGCCTTCCTTGCAGCCATGCGGCAGGGAAATTCCCTGGCGGAAGGCGGCATTGAGCACACTTTCGCCAGGCTCCACCTCGAAGGTGATGCCCACGGGTTCGAGGCGGACGGTATAGGCTTTGGTGCCGGCCGTGGACGGCTGTGACAGGCTGGGCATGTCAGCGGATGCCAAGATCGCCTCCTCTCGGGGCAGGGCGGGCGCCGTTTCCGGCGCCCGCCCTGCTAGCTGCGGTTAGTGGCAGGGATTGATGGTGAAGCCCGCGCGATACTCGGCGAGATGCGCCTCGCGATCGGCCTCGCTCATGCCGCGCAGAACGACGAGCGGCGCCTGCACGGTATGGCCGCGGACATCGTCCAGCGTCCACATCTCGGCACCGTCGAAATTCAGATGCGGCTGCGGGATCAAGGTCTTGCCGTCGGAGCGCACGAAGTTGAGATCCTTGATGACGTCCGCCAGATCCCAGCCATGATAGAGCGTCTCCCACTGGCGCTTGCCGCTGAACCGGCCCATCGCAGGCGTGGGCCTGCCCTGGTATTCATCGGCAAAGGCTTGCACCGCCGTCCAGCGGTCAAGCTCATGGGCGAAGGTGTAGATTTCGCCGTCGATCTCGTCCGTCACCATGTCCTCGCGGATGAGGCAAGGGACGAGGCAGCTCCAGCAGCGATGCGGATAGACGTAGCCGACGTCGGAATTGAACATCAGCACGGTTTCGCCGCGATGGCTGAGCTTGTCATACCATTTCCAGTATTCGCCGAATTCGGCATACCAGCCGGGATACTTGTGCTCGAACCATTCGAAGTCACGGTCGCGCTGCGCTTCGATGCGCCAGAAGTTGACCGGCCACCCGACCGAGAAGAACTGCGCCACCTTGTGCACGTAGTTCTTCTTGGTGATGCGGTTCCAGGCCTCCTGCACATCGTCATGATGCACCTTGATGCCGTATTTTTCGAGCGGCAGCATGTAGGTCCGGTAATAGTCCTCGAAAATCCAGCGGTGCCACATCTCCGCATAGGATTCCTTGTTCTTGTCGCGGTCCGTGGTGCCGTATTCGATGAAGGTGCCGATCGCGGCATCGACGATGGCGTGGTTCTGCCAGAAGGCGTAGCGCAGATCACGCTCGAGCAGGAGATGGTTCTCCGGCTCCTTCAATGCGGCCATCAGCATCGAATGACCGTTGCCGATATGCCGGCTCTCGTCGGATTGCACGGAGAGGAAGACGGTTGGCAGCGCATAATCCCCGTTGCGCGCCGCCTCGGACGGCATGGCAACGAACAGCGTGTTGGTGAAGGCGGTTTCGGCAACCACCGTCAGATACATGCAGGCGGAGGTCATGGTGTCGCCGGTGATGAAGCCCTCGCCGAACTGCCTGCCGATGGTCGTCGCGTAGCACTTGCCGAAGGCTTCTTCGGTAATGTCGAACCCGGCCGGATCGATGTAGTTCTCCATGTACCATTTCTTGAGGTTCATCTGGATGGTCGAGTGCCGGAACTCATCGACCATCTGCATGGTGAACCCGGTGCGGAGATCCTCGCCGGGAGCGAGGCGCGCGACCATGGCCATGGAGCGCGCGGCCGAGATTTCGGGGAAGGGAATGATGGCCAGGAACAGCTTCATCCATTCCACCCAGCGCGGCTCGACGTTGCGGAACATGTCGCCGCGCAGCGCCGCGTCCAGCGCGCCATAGACGCGGTTGTCCTTCTCCTCCTGCATCGGAAAATAGGAGCGCAGCACCTGCTTCATCGGGTCGCGCGGCGCCTTGCTGATCTTGTAGTCGGTGGGGAAGGTCATCGCTTCCTGGACATAGGTCGGGTTCCAACCGAGATCCGCGATCCGTTTGGCCGCTTCGCCGACGGGAATGCCCCGCTGCGCCGTAATCTTGTTCAGCGTCAAAGACATCAGACTAATCCTCCACTCATTTTTACGCCGGGCGTCGGCCCGGGCTCAGGCGGCCGCCGGCCGCCCAGGGTTGAGGTTGCAAGCGCGCTGCCTGAGGCGCGTGGCGCCACGGTCTGCGTGCCGGATGCGTCGCGGCAAAGGTATGCGGAGGTGCCTTGCACTTTGTCCTCCTGTCCTTCGTTCTTGTGTCACCGCGTGACATCGCGGTGTCTTCTTCTGACGGTTAATGGCAACGCAAAAGGCGTGCCAAAGGCGAACGGGCCCGGAATGCGGGTTTTCCCTGGCGGGCAAAGGAAGATCCGGGCGGCGTGCCATTGACAGGCGTAACGGTGCTTTACAGATGTAAAGGCATCTGTAACTGGCGCGACTTGAATTGTTATTTATGTCGCTGCGCGCATCAAAATTCTTCTATTGCCAATACCACATCAATTTCTATGCTGCATGCCAGTGTCAAAGGGAGAGCCTTATGACAGATGCAGGCGAAGGCGCGCTTGCCGAGCGAGAGGCCCGATCTTCTCGCGCCACGCGGACCCTTGCAACCGGCGGGCGTCATTCAGGACAAAAACCATGAACCATCAGGCACCCTCGCCGGCCGGCGGTCTTTTCGATGCGATCGCGCGGAGCTGGAGGCTGCCCTCCGCGGCCGCGCGCGCCTGCGTCAGCGCCGACGGCAGGACCGTCGCCCTGGCCCGGGCGGATGGCGCCCTGTCACTCCTGCCCTTGGAAGATCCGGAACCCGCCGAAAGCCGCCTGCACATCAGCGCCGACGACGGCCGCGCGACGATCCGGATGCGGCGCCATGCGCCCGCGCCTCTCATCGGCACCGCGCCGCTTTCCGCCGCACCGCTGTCCCTCGCCGCCCGCGGCGATGGCGGCTTCCTGGCCGGATGCCGCGATGGGTCGCTGCTGGCCGTGGCAGCAGACGGGTCGGCAACGCCCTTGGCGACGACGCTGGCCGGTGCCGTCGCCGCGCTCGCGCGCGCGCCTTCGGGTCGCATGACGGCCTGCGCGGCAGGCACCGACCTGTTCTTTCTGCCTGACGAGGGAAAGATGACACAGGGCGTGGCGGGCATGCCGTCCGAGATCACGGCGCTCGCCTTTTCGCCCGACGGCCGCCATCTTGCGGTCGGCGTCGAAGGGCGCGTCGCCATGCTCAGCCTGGCCGAGGACAGCGTCCGGATGATCCTTCTTCCCGGAACCCCCCGTGCAGTCAAATGGCATCCGGGCGGCTCCTGGCTTGCCTGCGGCCTTGGCGCGGCCGGCATGGCGCTGATCGACCTGAACCGCGGCACCTCGACGATCTTCTCCGAGTTTCCGACGCCTGTCCTGTCGCTCGACTGGAGTGCGCCGGCAGGGGCGATCCTCGCCGCGGGTGCCTTCCGTATCGCCGCCTGGTCCATGGCTGACCCGCCGTTCAGGAGCAGCCGCGAGGGCGCGCTCGTCACCGGCCGGCCCGGACTGGTGCCCGTTCTGGCGGTGGCGGCCCACCCGACCAAGCCGCTGGCCGCGGCGGGCTACGTCAATGGCCAGATCGTGGTGGCACCCCTGGGCCAGGCCGAGGAACTGCCGGTGAAGCCGGTGGGCGGGTCGATCACCACGCTCGACTGGGCGCCCGGTGGACAGCTCATCGCCTGCAGCGCAGATGGCGACGCCGCCATCATGACTTTCCCGCAACGGCTGTTCAAATAGAGGGCGGAGCGCGCCCAGGCTCTGCCGCAAGCCGTGGCTTTGGTCGCGTACCTTAAGCCAAAGAGCCTTTCGGAAACCCGGCCTGGTTCATTTGCCCCGGGCCAAGGTCCAATCGGCCGCACCGACCAAACCTGCATCTGCGCCAAGCGTCGCTGCGCACACCGCGAGCCGAAGCCGCGCGGGCATGCCCGCCATGGCCGCGGCAATGCGCGGCAGGAAGCCGGGTGCCAGCCCGACGCCACCGCCGATGACGGCGCAATCCAGTTCCAAGGCCGCCTGGAGGCTGCACAGCAGCGAGGCCAAGGATCCGGCGGCATCATCCAGCACCTGGGCCGCCTGCCCATCCGAGAGCGCCGCCTGGAAGAGCGTTTCGCTGGTCATCGGCAGGCCGAGACGGCGCGAGGCAGCGCGCGCCAGCGCGGGACCGGAGGCCAGTGCCTCCAGGCAACCGCGGCGGCCACAGCCGCACAGCGGCCCAGCAGGATCGACGACCATGTGACCGACATGCCCGGCAAGGCCGCCGGCCCCGGTCCGCAAAGCGCCATCCAGCACCAGCCCGCCCCCGACGCCCGTGGAGACCGTGAGGAACACCATGGAGCGGCAGCCCCTGCCCGCGCCGAAGCGGTATTCGCCCCAGGCAGCGGCCTGCGCATCGTTCACGGCGTGCACCGGCACGCCGAGCCGCTCCCCGAGCAGCACCTCGATGGGCAGCCCGGCTGGCGCATCCAGCGTCTCGGGGTTGATGACGGTCAGCCGCCCGTGCGCGACGATGCCGGTCGTGGCCAGCGCCACCGGGCCATCCGTCCAACCGTGAGCGAGCCTTGCCGCCAGGCGGAGCACATCCTCGAACCGGCCGGTGCGGGGCGTGGGCGCCTGCCGGCGTTCCAGGATGCGCGCGCCCTCAATCCGTGCGGCCGCGATCTTCGTGCCGCCAAGGTCGATCGCCGTCGCGATTGCCTTGTCCTCAGTAGCCACGGTCGGCGACGCTGCTGGCGGTTTGGACGATGGCGTCCCGCACCGCGGGATCTGCCTGCGCCATCGTCTCGAAGATCAGATCGACGACCAGAAACTGGCTGATCTTGGAGGCGAAGGCGCCGCCGGTCAGGGGCGTTTCGGCGGACGCCGCAAGCAGCACGGCATCGGCCAGCGCCGTCAGCGGGCTGCGCAGCCGGTTGGTGATCGCGACAACATAGGCCCCCGCATCCTTTGCCAGCTGCGCCGCGCGCACCGCATCCAGCGTGGAGCCCGAGCTCGACACGATGACGGCGACATCCCCTGCCGAGAGGCCGGCCGCGACCATGGCCGCCATATGCGGGTCCTCATGCGCCACGGCTGCCTGGCCGAGGCGCGCCAGCTTGTACTGCATGTAGCGCATCGTGACCGCCGAGGCGCCGACGCCCAGCACGAGCACCCGGCGGGCCGCCGCGAACCGCGCCGCGACCGCGGTAACAAGCGCGGGGTCAAGCATCGCCTCGGTTTCGCGCAGCGCCGTGACCGCCTGGTCCACCAGGCCGCCAAGACCCGCCCATTTGCCGGACGGCTCGGCCCGGGGCTCCGCCGTCGCGAGTTCGGTCGCCAGCGCCAGCTTGAAAGCCTGGAAGCTTTCATAGCCCTGGTCGCGGCAGAAGCGGATGACGCTGGCGTCCGACGCGCCTGCCGCCTCGGCCAGTTCCAGCACCGTCTGGCTCAGAATGCGCTCCGGCCCTTCCAGCACATAGTCGGCGATGCGCGCGAGCGCCGGGGAGAGCGCGGGTTGGGAGGCCCGCAGCTCTGCCAGCAGCCTGCGCGCCGCGGCGCCCGGTTTCGGCACGGCCTTCATCCCTTCACCGCTCCTGCCGTCGTGGCACGCGCCAGGAAGCGGTGCGTCAACAGGCCGAGTATCAGGGGGGGAAGAACGCTGACAACCATGGCAGCGGCCGTCGCCCCCCAGCGCACGCCCCAGGAGGTGATGAAGTAGGTCGCCCCCACCGTCACGGGCGTGGCATCCCGTATCGTCAGAATGAGCGCGAAGAGGAATTCGTTCCAGGCATAGATGAAGCTGAGAATGGCGACAGCCATGATGCTGGGCCGCGCAAGCGGGATGATGACGAGGCGCAGGATCGCGAGCGTGGACGCGCCATCCACCCGCGCTGCCTCGTCCAACTCCCGCGGCAGTTCGCGCAGGAAGCCCACCAGCATGATGAGCGCGAGCGGCAGGTTGATGAGGCAGCCGATGATCATCAGCCCCAGACGCGTGTCGAGCAGCCCGAGCGCCTGATAGGCGAGGTAGAACGGAATGGCGAAGATCACGAGCGGCAGCACGCGCAGGTTCGTCACGGCCGGCAGCAGGAAGCGGGTGCCGAGGCCGAGCCGGGTAATGGCATAGGCGGCCGGCAGCGCAAGCAGCACCGTGAGCAGGGTCGCGCCGAGCGCGATGCTGGTTGAGTTCACCAGGTAATGCGGAAAGGCGAGCGTCGGGTCGCCGAAGATTTCGGCATAGTGCCTGAGCGTCGGGCGGAAGATCCAGACGGGCGGCGAGGCGTTGATATCCGCGTCGGTCTTCAGCGAGGTCAGAGCCGTGACGATCAGAGGCAGATTGAGCAGAAACACGGCGAAGAGATAGACCAGCCAGCGTAGGCCCTGCGCTGCGGCCCCGAAGCGGCGACTGCTCATGCGGGCGCGCTCCGCAGCATCCGGCTCATTGTGAAGCGCAGCAAGATGGCCGCGGCGGCGAGCAGCAGAAGCGACGCCGCGACGGCAAGCCCGATCTGCTGCTTTTCGAAAAACGCCCGGTAGATATAGAGGGTCATGCTCGTCGTCATGGTGCCGGGGCCGCCGCCCGTCAGCACATAGATCTGGTCGAAGACGCGAAAGCTGTCGATGAAGCGGATGAAGGCGGTGATGCCGAGCGCAGGCAGCATGAAGGGCCAGGTGACGAAGCGGAACACGGCGCCGGCGCCGCCGCCATCGATACGCGCGGCGTCGGTGAGTTCACGCGGAATGGCCTGATAGGCGGCAAGCAGCGCCAGCAGGGCGAAGGGCGTCCATTGCAGCACCTCGATGACGACAAGCGTCGTGAAGACCCATTGCGGCCCGAGCAGGTTCGCGTCGATACCGATCATGTCGAGGTATTGCGGGATGACGCCGACGAAGTCGTTCAGCATCAGCCGGTACATGATGCCGATGAGCGCGGGCGAAATCATCATCGGCAGGATGAGGAAGGCGATGAGCCAGCCGTGCCGCTCCAGAAGCGGGTTGAGGACCAGCACGAGCAGGAAGCCGAACGCCACTTCCACGCCCGTCGCGATGAGAGCGAAGCGCAGCGAGAAGCCGGCCGCCTGCCAAAAGACCGGGTCGCGCAGCACATTGGCGAAATTGCCCAGGCCCCGCCAATGCGGGGACCAGAGCGCGCTGAAGGAGACACGGCTGAGGCTGTAGACAAGGTCTGCGGCGAGCGGAAAAGCCAGCGTAATGACGAGGAAGGCCAGCATAGGGGCGAGCAGCCAGTAGCCTGCCCGCCGCCCTTGCCCCAGGGCGGCTGCGCGTCCCGCCCCGCTCACTTCTGCGCCATGGCGGCGGTCATGGCTGACTGGGCCTGGGACAGTGCCTTGTCAACCGGAATCTGTCCTGCCCAGTAGCCGGAGAAGGCGTCGGCAAGCGCGTTATAGACCGGCACGGCATAGGCCGCGGTGCCGCCGTCAACCACGAAGCCGTAGTTCGTGGCGTAATCGCCGACGAGTTTGAATTCGGGCCGCTTGGCCGACAGCGCCTGCAGGACAGACGGCATGGGCGGTGTGCCGCCGGCTTCCCCATAGACGGTCATGGCCGCAGGCGTGGCAAGCCAGGTCAGGAATTTGACGGCGTCCGCCTGATGCGGCGAGGCCTTGTTCAAGCCGATGCCGAGCGAATGCACATGCGTCTTGTGGCCGAACGGGCCGGCCGGCATCGGCGCAAGGCCGATCTTGCCGGCAATGACCGGGGATTTCGCCGGGTCGTTCAACTCGTAATAAGCGGCGTTCCATTGCAGGATCATCGCCGTCTGGCCGGATTGGAACGCCTCGTTGGTCTCGGGGAACTCATAGGATATCGATGCCGGAGAGGTCGCCTTGTCATCCACGAGCGTCTTGTAGATCTCAAGGCCCGTCTTCGCGGCCGGGCTGTCGATCGCTGGGTTGCCGGATGCATTCAGCCAGTTGCCGCCGTTGGACACCAGCGTCGACTGCCACAGCATGACGTTGAAGATGAGGTCTTCCATCTGCAGCGCGGTGCCGTAACGCGTCGGGCTCGCATGATTGTCGGCCCGGCTGAAGAACAGCGCGGCGGCCTGGAAGTCCTTCCAGGTCCAGTCCGCAGGCGCCTTGGGCGCCAGCGCCTCTCCCAGCTTCGCCTCGGCAATGGCGGTGTATGTCTTCTGCCAGGCCGGGTCCGACAGCAGCTTCGCGATGAGATCCTTGCGGTAATAGAGGAAATTCAACGAGATGTCGGTCGGCACGCCGTAGAGCTTGCCATTGTAGCTCAGCGAATTGAGCGAAACAGGCGTAAATTGCGCCGTCATCTCAGGCGTCAAGTACTGGTTGATCGGCACGAGATAAGGCGCGTAGCGACCGATGGTGTAGGTCGTGACCAGCGAAAGATCGAAATCCTTGGAACCTGCCGCGAGATCGAGCAATTCCTTGTCGAAATAGCCCTGGCGGCTGAACAGCAGCTGCTTCACCGTGACATGATCGGCCTTGCCCTGGCCGGCATTATAGACGTCGAGCACCTTCTGCATGGCCTCGCTCTCTGACCCCGGCCAGAACAGCAGCGTGACATCGCCGGCGAAGGCGGGCCGGACAGATGCCGCTGCCGCGAGGGCTGCACTGAAGAACAAGCTCAGTCTCAAGCACTTCCGCATAGGCAGATCCTCGGGCTTTGGGGTTGAACGATCAGGAAGCCAGGGCGTCCAGGAACCAGCGCGTGACATGCTCGGGCCGCGTGATGGCAGACCCTGCGACCACGCAATGGGCGCCGGCGCTCATTGCCGCCGCAGCCTGGGCAGGCGTGCGCAGATTGCCCTCGGCAATGACGGTCAGGCCAAGCGCCGCCAGCCCGCTGACGAGTTCGAGATCGGGCGCCGTGCGCTCGGGCGCGCCCGGCTCGGTATAGCCGGACAAGGTGGACGCGACGATTTCGGCGCCCGCCGCCGCGGCATCCCTGCCCTCCCCGACGGTCGAGACATCGGCCATGGCAATAGCGCCATGGGCGTGGATGCGCGCGATCAGCTCCGCTACCGGCACGGGCCGCGGGCGGTCCGTGCCGTCGAAGGCGATAATGGGCGCGCCGGCGCGGGCGAGCCCGTCGATATCCGACAGGCGCGGCGAGATCCGCACCGGGCTGCCGGGCAAATCCACCTTGACGATGCCGATGACCGGTCGCGAGACGGCAGCGCAGACCGCCGCCACCCGATCCACACCTTCGATGCGAAGCCCGGCAGCGCCCTCGGCCAGCACGGCCTGAGCCAGCGCAACAACGAAATCCGTGCGGTCGAGCGGACCGCCTGTCACCGGCTGGCAGGAGACGATGAGGCCGCCACGAAGCGTCTGCAGGATTGCTGGAATGGCCGAAACGGTTGCGCGCATGAGCGTTCTGAATTATTACGACATGAATAGGACACGCCATAAAATGATACGTCAAGAGGCGTCTTGCATTGATCGACGAAAGCGGCGCGCCCACCGCCGCCCCCCATCTGCCTTCATGCGATGCGGGCGGAGGTCGGGCATCCCAACCCCTTGAAATCGCCGGCATGGGTCCCTTTCCTGGGGCGCCACGCCGGGCGGCAAGCTTTGCACCGGCGCCCCGGCGACAGCTAGTCTTGGCAGGAAGGCCTTGGATGCAATGAGGACCGACAGGAAAATGACCGCAGGGCGCATCACCGGCATCGATCCGGCGTCCGGAGCCTCGATTGCGGTGACCTATGCCGATGGGCGCATCGCTGCGATAGAGCCGGCCGAGCCGGGAGACGGCGCCTATATTTCGGCCGGTCTGGTTGATCTGCAGGTCAATGGCTATGCCGGCCATGACCTGAATGGCGCCGCCTCGCCCGAACAGGTGGTTGCACTGACGACCGCACTGCGCGGTCTGGGCGTTACGACCTATCTGCCCACGGTGATCACGGCCGGGCAGGCCGACCTCATCCAGCGCCTGCAAGCGATCGCCGAGGCGCGCCGCCTGGATGCGCGCACAGCGCGCGCCGTGCCCTTCGTGCATCTGGAGGGGCCGTGGATATCGCCTGAGGATGGTGCGCGCGGCGCCCATCCCCGCGCGCATGTGGCGGAGCCAAGCCTCGACCAGTTCGAGGCCTTGCAGGATGCCTGCGGCCAGCTGATCGGATTGGTCACCCTCTCCCCGCATACGCCCCAGTCGTCGCAGTTCATTGCCCAGTTGGTTCAGCGGGGCGTGCGGGTATCGATCGGGCACACCGCGGCCAGTGCCGAGCAGGTTCGTGCGGCGGTCGATGCCGGTGCCCGGCTGTCCACGCATCTCGGCAACGGTTCTGCGGCCATGCTGCCGCGCCACCCCAATTTCATCTGGGCGCAACTGGCGGATGATCGCCTGACCGCCTGCCTGATCGCGGACGGGCACCACCTGCCGGCCGATACGCTCACCGCCATGATGCGCGCCAAGGGGAGCGAGCGGGTCGTTCTGGTGTCGGATTCCACCGCGCTGGGCGGCCTGCCGCCGGGGATCTATCATCAGACCATCGGCGGCGAGGTTGAACTGAGTGCCGATGGGCGCCTGTCGATGCGCGGCACACCCTATCTGGCCGGGGCGGCATTGCCGTTGCCGGATATGGTCGCGCGGGCGGTCGATCTGGCGGGTATCAGCCTTGCCGAGGCTATCCGCATGGCGAGCCGCAATCCGGGTGCCATGGTCGGCGGGCGCGGCCAGCTTGTGGTGGGCGCACCTGCCGACATCATACGCTTCCATTGGAAGCCCGGGGCGCGGACACTGACGATGGATCAGGTGATCGCCGGCGGCTGTGCGCACTGAATCCCATCCCGCGTGAGGGCTTCCGGCGTTTTCGTTTCACGTTGCAGCAACAAGATCACTCACCTCATGACCGACCCCGCGACCGATTTCATCAGGACAGCACAGCAGACCTACCGTGCGGCCAATGCCGGCACGCTGGACTGGATGCTCGCGCGGCCCCGTCTGCATGGGGCCTTCATCAACACCAAGCAGAACAGCATGACCCTGGCTGACTATCTGCCGAGCAAGTCCTGGCATGGCCCCGATTACACCTATGGCTGGATTCAGGGGCGAGCGCTTGAGGCCATGGTCACGCATGCGGCCTATTTCGAGGCCGTAGATCCCGCGCTTTCCCGTCGGCTGGATGCGGCGGGTCGTGAGCACTATGCCGCCCTCAAGGCGCTCTATCAGCGCCACGGCGCCGCATTTTTTGTATACGACGCAGACCTGCGCCCTGTGTTCAGGGGAGCCGATGGCAATCCGGCGCCCCAACGGACCGGCACCAAGTTCCGTTCGTTCGCCGATATCTTCGTCATCAAGGGCCTGATTGCGGCTGCCAGCCGGTATGCCTTGGCGGATCGGCCGTATTTCCTGCAGCGTTTCGCCGATGTCTTGTCAGCGATTGATGAGAACCGCTTCATCATCAACGAGCATCAACTGCTCAACGAGGAAGCCATCGCCCGCCAGCGCCCGGACTTCGGTCCGCGCATGATCGCCATGGGTGCTGCGGCAATGCTCAGGCGGCTCGGGCTGACCGGAGAAGCAGCCTTCGGCAACCGCTACATCCACTATATTCTGGAGCGGCACCTGCACCGGCCCTCGTTCCTGTTGCGGGATAGCGGTGACGGGGACCAATCAAATGTGGGTCATGCCATCGAGTTCGTGGGCTTTGCGATGGACTACCTGCCAGCGGACGCCGACCGCAAGACTGTCGAGACGCTGCACAGCATTCTGCTCGCCTCGTTCGATGCGGGTTTTGTGGGCCCCGGCATCTGCCTCCATGTGTCCGTTGCCAGCGGTCAGCCGGGGGGAGATCTCTGCCCCTGGTGGTCATTGCCGGAGACTATTCGCGCCGCGGCCTTGTGCTGGGAGCGGTTCGGCGACCAGGACAGCCTGCGGATCTGGCAAGGCGCCCATGAGGCGTTCTTCACCCGCTACTGGCGCGGCGAGCCGGCAATTGCCTATCAGACGATGAATAGCCAGGGGCCGATTGCCTTCGTGCCGGCGACACCCGATCTCGATCCCGGTTATCATACCGGGCTGAGCCTGCTCGGGGCGATCGAGGTCGCCGCACGGGCCCGGGCGGGGTGAAGGCATCGGCCGCGGTGGCGTTATCCGCGCCGCGGCCTTATCCTTGTGCCGCTGATGCCAGCCGCGAAGAATGCCGTGAGGGACGCGAGTGCGAGGCAGGCGGCGGTCGCCCCGTGCACCACCAGCCCCAGGGTCAGCGCCACCAGCATGCCGCCTATGGTCTGACCGAGAAGCCGTGCCACCGAGATCATGCCGCTGGCACTCCCCGTGCGCGATTTCGGCGCGGTCGTGATCATCGCCTTGTTGTTGGGCGGCTGGAACAGCCCGAACCCAGCCCCGGCGATGCCGATGCGCCAGGCGATGTCGAGGTCACTCGGGTTCGGCGGCATGAGCCGCAGGAGCAGGAACCCGATCCCGGTAATGGCCAGGCCAACCGTCGAGAGCACGGCAGCCGGATAGCGGTCCGCGAGCCGCCCGACGAAAGGCGCCACCAGCACGATCGCCACCGGCCAGGGCGTAATCAGCAGGCCGGTCGCGACCGGACCGCGGCCCAGCACGGTCATCAGGTTGAAGGGCATGGAGATGATAAAGAAATTCGAGGCGACGAAGCCAAGGAAACCCGTCACGAAGGCGGCGCGGAAGCCCGGCCGGGCCAAGAGGTCGATCGGCAGCAGCGGGTCGACCTTGCCGAGCTGGAAGCGCACCAGAACCGCCAGGCTGCCTCCGCCGATCACCAGCAGCGCCAGGGCCAGCACAACCCCCCCGCTATGGGCAAAACTGTCCAGCCCGATCACCAACGCGCCGAGGCCGATGGCGAGGAGAACCGTGCTGATGCGGTCGAACTCGCCGGGAATGAGGGGGGTTATGGGCAAGGCCGTGCAGGCGAAATACAGCGCCACAGCGCCGAGCGGCAGGTTGATCAGGAACAGCCATTGCCAGGTGGAAACGGCGAGCACGCCGGCCGCCACGGTGGGGCCGAGGGCGACCCCCAAAGCCACCACCAGGCCGTTCAGCGCAATACCCCGGCCGAGCGCGGAACTGGGATAGATGAACCGCACCAAGGCTGCATTGACGCTCATGATGCAGGCGCCACCGAAGCCCTGCAGGGCGCGCGCCGCCGTGAGTTCAGGGAGCGTGCGCGAGACCGCACAGAGCAGCGAGGCAATCACAAACAGCACCAGCCCGATCCGGCACATGCGCGCGTGGCCGACCCGGTCCCCCATCGCGGCCAAGGGCAGCAGCGCGATCAGGCTTGCAAGCTGATAGGCATTGACCACCCAAATCGCGCTGGAGGCGCTCGTATGAATGTCCAGCGCGATGCGGGGCAGGGCCACATTGACCACCGCGTAATCCAGCACGGAAAGCAGAACGGACAGTGCCACGGCGAACATCGCCCGGTACCGGGCGCCGCCGTGCAGGCCGTCATGGGGCAAGGACACGGGAGAGGTCACTGACATTGCGGAAATTTATGATGTCCTGCGACAAAAGAGCAGGCCAGTCGCCACCTATCTGCTATGAGCAGACTTGGCCACCGGAGACCTGCCCCCTGCCCCGGCCGGATCGCGCGCAGATAGTGCACCCATGGGCATCTGCCCATGAATGCCGGGGCCGCTTTTCCGGTTCCCCATCAATGCCTTGCATTCCGGTTCATGACGAATGGTCAACCGTCTGCGGGCAGCGTGCCGAAGGCCGCACCTGTCCCCGCGTAGACGGAGAGGACGCGCGCCGGGGTGCTGCCCAACGCGACCATCGCGTGGCCCATGCCGGAATCGATATAGACGGCGTCGCCCGGACGCATGTGCAGCGGGGCATAGAGTTCCGTGTGCAGTTCGACGCTGCCGCTCAGCACATACATCCATTCCTCGCCCTCATGGTGGCTCAGCGGACCCCATTCCCCCAGGCTATGGACATCGACGGTGGTGATCATCGGCACCATCCGCTTCTGCCGCAGCTCGGTGGCGAAGAGTTCGTAGCTGCGGGCGATCGACGGGATCTTCAGCGCCGAGCCAGCCGGGTTGACGGCGCGCCGTCCGCTCACCGGTACCTGGGGGTGTCTGCCGCCGGTGAGCTCTTCCAGCGTCAGCGACAGCGAACCCATGATCTTCATCGCCGTTTCGAAGGAGATGCCGGTCTGGTTGTTTTCAATCTTCGAAAGGACCGGCACGCTGACGCCCGTCGCCTCGCTCAGGGTTTTCAACGTCCAGCCACGGCTTTGACGAAGCTCCGCAAGTGTGCGGCCGATATTCTGTGTCAATCCGCTCGCCGACATGAACGCCACCCTCCAGGGTATTCCTTATCGCCCTCCGTAAGGCGATTTGAGATTTCTAAGGAGAAACACGCGCGACCGCCAATGCTATCATATGGTTGCGTCCACCCTTTATAAATCACACGCAACAATCGCTCGGCGTGCCCAAATACCGCGCAGCGAACTGCGTGGATTGTCAGAAAGGCAGGGGTATCAGCCATACCTCGACTGCCTGAAGCTTAATCATTTAGATAAGAAAATAACCAGAACAAAATTTTCTTGACAGAAACTTATGATGTGCCCGCAATTGTGGATACAGCGCCGTTCATGACAGCCTCTGATCACCCGTTCAGCATCGCGAGGATAAAGCTATGACCCGTTATTCTGGCCAGTTGCGCCCGTTCGCGCTCTCCCGACGGCGCCTTTTGCAAAGTTCCGCCCTCGGGCTGGCCGCGACGGCGCTTGCTGCCACCGGCTTCTCCGCCGTTGCACGGGCGGATGATACGCCGAAGCGTGGCGGCATTCTCACCATGGCCCGCACCGCTGACGTGGTTTCCTTTGAGCCTGTGGTGCCGAACGACAATATGTCGATCTGGGCCAAGCTGTTGGTCTTCCAGCTCCTGATCCGGTCGAGCCCGAGCGGCGACGGGGTTGTCCCCGATCTCGCCACGGCCTGGGACATTTCGGAAGACAAGCGGACCTATACGTTCCACCTCAATCCGAAGGCGACCTTCTCGGACGGCACCCCGGTGACTTCGGAGGATGTCGAATTTTCCTTCAACCGCGCGATTTACGACAAGGATTCCTGGTGCGGTTCGCTCTTCCCGAAGCTGACCATGGAAACGCCGGACGCGCATACCATCGTCTTCAAGCTGCAAGCAGGACTGGGCGCCCTTCCTCGCCGCCGTTTCCGTCCATGCCGCCGCCATCTGCCCGAAGGCTTATTTCAACAAGGTCGGCGTCAACGTTTTCGGCAACAAGCCGATCGGCTCCGGTCCTTTCATGATGACGGCGTGGAACAAGGGGGACAGCATCACCTTCGCCCGCAATCCGCATTTCTGGGATCCGGCGCGGCCTTATCTTGACGGCGTCGTGCTCTCCATCGTCGCTGACGACAATGTGCGGATGCTGAAGGTCCAGTCGGGCGACATCGATATCGGCACCCAGGTGCCGTTCAATCAGGTCGACAAGCTGAAGCACGCCTCCGGCCTCGATATCCAGATCGTTCCCTATGACCGTATCGACTGGCTCCAGTTCAACGAGAAGCTGCCGGTCTTCCAGGACGTGAAGATCCG
Source organism: uncultured Alphaproteobacteria bacterium (assembly GCA_963834475.1). Classification (GTDB taxonomy): domain Bacteria; phylum Pseudomonadota; class Alphaproteobacteria; order Acetobacterales; family Acetobacteraceae; genus Acidisoma. Next base: position 118,833 of record CAWIBZ010000009.1, read on the forward strand.
TCAGGCGATGAACTACGCCGTTGACAAGGAAGCCATCATCAAGGCCGTTCTGTTCGGCTATGGCGAGGTGCCGACGAGCTTCCTGCCGAAGATGTTCATGGCGGACACGACCGACAAGCCCTATCCGTACGATCTCGCCAAGGCCAAGCAGCTGATGGCGGAAAGCACCATGCCAAGCGGCTTCACGGTGAAATGCACGACCTATAGCGGCGACACGATCTTCGCCCAGGTGGCCGAGATCGTGCAGCAGATGCTGCTGCCGCTCGGCATCAAGATGACCATTGCGCCTGAGGAGATGGATACCCAGCTCGCCCAGATCAGCGCGGGGCAGTACGAGATGGGGCAAGGCTATATGACCAGCGACATCTTCGACCCCAGCGAGCTTGTCGCATTCGCCGGCGCGGGCGATGAGGGCAGTGATGCCGTCTGGACTTTCTACAATAACCCGAAGGTCAACAAGCTCGCGACCGAGGCTTTGGGCGAACTGGATGAGAGCAAGCGGCGCGCGATTTATCTCGACATGCAGAGGCAGATTTTCTCCGACGCGCCCTATCTGTGGCTCTATTGGACGCCGGCGATTACCGCGATCCGGGACAATGTCCATGGCTTCAAAGTGCTCCCGACCGGCAATTACTGGCTAGAGGATGTGTGGAAGAGCTGAGTTTTCATGCGCAATCCGGGCTCCCCTCTGCCGTCATGCGCGGGCTCAGCCCGCGCATCCACCCCCCAGGGGCGGCACATGCGGCCGGATCCGCGTGTCATGCACGGCGATGACGATGTGCGTGCAACTTCGTCCAGACCAGAACCCAGGCTATGCTGAACTACATCTTTCGTCGTCTGCTCCTGATGATTCCGGTTGCCTTCGGGATCACCCTGGCGGTCTTCCTTCTGGTCCGGCTCATCCCGGGCGATCCGGCACGCGCTATCCTCGGCATTCACGCGACACCGGCGCTGATGGCGGCGGTGCGCGCGCGGCTCGGCCTCGATCGCGGCATCGGGGTGCAATACCTGCTCTACCTCAAGCACCTCCTGCAGGGTGATTTCGGAATCTCCTATTACTATGGCCAGCCCGTCGCGCGGCTGGTGCTGACGCGCATGGTGCCGACACTGGTTCTGCTGCTCTACAGCACGGTCATCTCGCTGGTCATCGCCATTCCGGCCGGTCTCCTGGCGGCAACGCGCCAGGGGCGCAGCGCCGATCACGCGGTGCGCGTCGTCGCGACCGCCGGCCTCGGCCTGCCGAGCTACTGGACGGGCTTCATCCTCATTCTCGTCTTCTCCGTGACCTTTCCGATTTTCCCCATTGCCGGCTACGGCAACACCTGGGGCGCGCGGCTTTACAACCTCTTTCTGCCGGCACTGACTTGCGCGCTCAATGTGGCACCGCTGGTGATGCGCGCGCTGCGCACGAGCCTCGGCGAGGCGCTGGGCGCAGGCTTCATCGATACCGCCCGTGCCAAGGGTCTGCCCGGCCGCGTCGTTTTGCTGGGGCATGCCTTGCGCGTGGCGATCCTGCCCGCCCTGAACGTTCTCGGCCTCAACATCGGCTTCCTGGTGGGCAATACCGTTCTTGTGGAGAATGTCTTTGCCGTGCCCGGCCTTGGCCAGCTCATGATCAGTTCCATCGGTACCCGCGACTACCCGACCATTCAGATGGTCACCCTCATGTTCGGCGTCATCGTCGTGCTCATCTACCTCATCACCGATCTCGTCCAGATCATGCTCGATCCCCGCGTGCGCCGGAGTGAAATCGGATGAAGCGCTGGCCTCGCAATCTCAAGCTCGGCGTCGGGCTGATGGCGGCCTGGATTCTGGTCGCTGTCTTCGGGCCCATGCTGCTGCCCGGCAATCCGACGACGATGGATCTGGCGAATTCGCTGCATCCGCCGAGCCTCGCCTTTCCGTTCGGCACCGATAACCTCGGCCGCGGCGTTTTCACCCGCGTCATCTACGGCAGTCGGATCGATCTGCAGATCGCCCTGTTCTGCGTCGTGCCCGCCTTCGTCATCGGCACGACGGTCGGCATGGCGGCAGGCTATTTCGGCGGCACGACCGACACCGTCTCCATGCGGCTCGTCGATATCGCCGTGGCTTTTCCCTTCTTCGTCGCGGTCATCGCCATCGTCGCGGTGCTCGGGCCGGGCTTGAAGAACATGTATATCGCCGTCGCCGCGGTGGGTTGGGTGAGCTACGCCCGCATTACCCGCGCCGAAATCCTGGTCGTGAAACAGGCGGATTACGTGCAGGCGGCGCGGCTCCTGGGTTTCGGTGACAGCCGTATCCTTGCCCGCCACATCCTGCCCAATGTCATCGTGCAGGCGCTGGTCTATGCGACGTCGGACGCGGTGCTCGATATCTTCCTCGGCAGTTCGCTCGGCTGGCTTGGCCTCGGCGCGCAGCCGCCGCTGCCCGAATGGGGCCTCATCATTGCCGACGGCTACAGCTTCGTGAGCCAGGCTCCCTGGATCAGCGGTTTCCCCGGCCTCGCCATCGTTCTGCTGGCGGTCTCCCTCAGCCTTCTGGGAGACGGTCTGGCGGACGCGCTGCGGCCTGAGCTGGGGCGCGCCTAGCCATGACCGATCTCCTCACCGTCGAGCATCTCGGCATCGGCATCCCGCGCGGCGACGCGACCGTCGCCCTGGTCGAGGATGTCTCCTTCACCATCCGCGCCGGTGAAGTCCTACGGCATCGTAGGCGAGTCCGGCTGCGGCAAGAGCACGACGATCCGCGCCATCATCCGTCTTCTGGCCGGCCGGGCGCGCATCACCGGCGGCGCCATCCGCTTCGAGGGGCAGGATCTTGCCCAGGCCGAGGAAGCGGCGCTGCAGCCCGTGCGCGGCGCCGGCATAGGCATGGTGTTTCAGGACCCGCTGACGGCCCTCAACCCGGTCATCACCGTCGGCAAGCAGATTGCCGAGGGGCTGCGCTATCACGGCAATGTCCCGGCCGCGGAGCGGCGCGCCCGCATGCTGGAGGTGATGCGCCTCGTCGGCCTGCCCGATCCGGCGCGCATTGCCGCATCCTTCCCGCATGAGCTGTCCGGCGGGCAGCGCCAGCGCGCGGCCATCGCCATCGCCCTCATCTCCTCGCCGCGCCTGCTGCTGGCGGATGAGCCGACGACAGCGCTTGATGTCACCATTCAGGCGCAGATCCTCAAACTCCTGTCCGATTTGCGCAAGCGGCTGGGCATGGCGCTGATTTTGGTGACGCATGATCTTGGCGTCGTGGCGCAGACCTGCGACCGCGTGGCGGTGATGTATTCCGGCCGGATCGTGGAGGAGGCACCGATCGCGCGCATCTTCGCGGCCCCGCGCCATCCCTATACGGTGGCGCTGCTGAATTCCATTCCACGCGGCACACGGGCGGAGCATCCCCTGCACCCGATCGCGGGGATGCCGCCCGATCCGGCGCAGCGCCCGCAGGGCTGCAGCTTCGCGCCGCGTTGTCCGAACAGGCAGGCAGATTGCGAGCTTGCTTTCCCCGCCTGGACGGCTGCCGCCGGGGGCGGCGGTTTTGCCTGCTACCACCCCGCTGCGGGCGGATCGGAGGCCGGCAATGGCTGAGCCTCTTCTTTCCGTTGTCGCGCTCAACAAATATTTCCTACTGCGGCGGTCGCTGGTGGCGGGCCTGATGGGCCGGCCGTGGCGCCGCGTTCAGGCTGCGCGGGAGGTCAGCTTCACCATCGCCCGCGGGGAAAGCTTCGGCCTGGTGGGCGAATCGGGCTGCGGCAAGACGACCCTGGGGCGGCTGGTACTCGGTCTGCTCTCGGCCGATGACGGCGCCATCCGCTTCGAGGGGCGTGACATCACCAAGACCAATCCTGCCGAGCGCCGCGCCCTGCGACGCCAGATGCAGATGGTCTTCCAGGACCCCTATTCGTCGCTCAATCCGCGTCTGCGCGTCGGGCAGGCGATCGCCGAGCCCATCCGTCTGCATGGCATCGTGCCCGCCGACCAGGTGGAGATGGAAGTCGACCGGCTGTTAGAGCGGGTCGGCCTGTCGGCATCGGCGGCGTCGCGCTACCCGTCGGAACTGTCAGGCGGTCAGCGGCAGCGCGTCGGCATCGCGCGCGCACTGTCGGTACGGCCGAAACTGCTGGTGGCGGATGAGGCGGTCTCAGGCCTCGATGTATCAGTGCGTGCGCAGGTGCTGAATCTCCTCGCCGATCTCAGGCGTGATCTCGGCCTTACGCTGATGTTCATTTCTCATGATCTCGGCGTCATCGAATACTTATGCGAGACCGTGGGGGTGATGTACCTCGGCACGATGGTGGAGAACGGCCCGACCTCCGCCGTTTTCGCGCGGCCCGCCCATCCCTATACGCGGGCGCTGCTCGCCTCCATCCCGCGGGCCGACCCTTCGGCCATCGGCGGCCATGAGACCCCGCTTTCGGGCGAGCCGCCGAGCCCGGTTGATCCGCCCTCCGGTTGCCCCTTCCGCACCCGTTGCCCGTCGGCGCAAGCCGTCTGCGAGACGCCGCCGCCGCGTGTCACGCTTGGCGGCGGGCGCTGGGCTGCCTGCCATTTCGCGGCCGAATTCGTGGATCGCCATGTCTGAGAGCGGTGAAGACGCCGACGTCATTGTCCTGGGCGGCGGCATCGTCGGTGTTTCCATTGCCGTGCATTTGCAGATGCGCGGGCGACAGACGGTGCTGCTGGACCAGCGCGCGCCCGGTGAGGGGACATCCTTCGGCAACGCCGGGCTTATTCAGCGCGAGGCGGTCTTCCCGCACCTTTTCCCCCGCAGCCTGGGCGACCTGCTGCGTTATGCGGGCAACCGGACGCCGGATGTCTATTACCACCCGGCGATGCTGCCACGATTGCTGCGGCCTTTCCTCGGCTACTGGTACCATTCGGCGCCAGACCGCTACATGGCAATCGCACGGCACTATGCGCGGCTGATCGCGCATTGCCTGGATGACCATGCGGCGCTGGCTGACGCGGCGGGCGCGCGGGATTTGCTGCGCCCCGGCGGCTGGACCATGGCGCATGAGACGCAGAAGTCGCTCGCCGACGCGATCGCGACGGCTGAAACGGCGCGGCGGGAATTCGGCGTCGCGTATCGCGCGCTCGACGCCGCCATGCTGGCGCGGGAAGAGCCCCATCTGCGCGGCGGCCTTGCCGGTGGCCTGCATTGGACGCAGCCGGTGGCGGTGATCGACCCGCATGCGCTGACGCTTGCCTATGCCGCGTTGTTTGAGCGGCTGGGGGGCCGGGTGCGGGTGGGCGATGCACGCCGGCTGACCCGCGCCGGCGCGGGTTGGCGCGTGGCCGCCGAAGCCGGGCCGGTGACGGCGCCGGAGGCCGTGGTGGCGCTTGGCGCCTGGTCGCCCGTGGTGACGAAGCCGCTGGGCTATGACCCGCCGATGTTCGCCAAGCGCGGCTACCACATGCACTACCGGCCCGATGGCAATGCCGGGCTCAACCATGCCGTCTTCGATGTCGCCAACGGCTATATGCTGGCGCCGATGCGGCGCGGCATCCGGCTGACGACGGGAGCGGAATTCGCCAACCGCGATGCGCGGCCGACGCCGGTCCAACTCGGCCGCGTCGAACCCGCGGCGCGACGCCTGATGCCGGCGCTCGGCACGCGGCTTGATCCGGCCCCTTGGGTTGGTGCGCGCCCCTGCACGCCCGACATGTTGCCGATTATTGGCCGCGCGCCCGGCCAGCCTGGCCTTTGGTACGGCTTCGGCCATGGGCACCAGGGGCTGACACTCGGGCCCACCACGGGCCGGCTTCTGGCGACGATGATGACGGGTGACGTGCCCTTCACCGATCCGACGGCCTATCGGCCGGAGCGATTCCGATCATAGGAAACAAAGTTTTTTGGTTCTTTTTTTCAAAAAAGAACCGCTTCTGAACTGGGCTCGTCTTTTTGGAAAAGAAGAAAAAAACTCAAATCCGGTGGCCCGATTGGCGTCATCGCCAGCCAGATCCCGACCGACCAAAGGGAAAAAAACAGACATGTGCGACACGATCGTAGCTTTGCCGGAGGCGACCGCCGACGGTGCAATGCTGCTGGCCAAGAATGCCGATACGGAGGTGAACGAGGCGCAGCAGATTCTGCGCCTTCCGGCGCGCGATTACGGCCCGGGTACGGCGCTGCGCATCAGTCATCGTACCGTTCCGCAGGCGCGGCATACGCATGAGGTGATTCTCGACCGCTCCTTCTGGAGCTGGGGCGGAGAGATCGGCTGCAACGAGCACGGGGTGGCGATCGGCAATGAAGCCGCCTTCAGCAATCAGGCGGAGGCGAAGGATGGTGTGATCATCCTCGATCTTCTGCGTCTGGGCCTGGAGCGTGGCGCGACGGCGCGTGAGGCGGTCGAGGTGATCGGCGCGCATGTCGCCGAATATGGCCAGGGCGGCAATGTCCAGATGATGGGAAATTTCCGTTTTGACAGCGGCTTTCTGGTGGCCGACCGCGGCGAAGCCTGGGTGGTGAATTGTGCCGGCCGCCATTGGGCGGCACGACGCGTCAAAAATACCGAGGCCATCTCCAACCGTTACCAGATCGGCACGGACTGGGAGATCTCCTCCTTCTCCGCCGCCGGTTCGAAGGCCGATTTCCGCGCGCTCTTCGCCGATGCCACGCGCGAATACGAGGTCGGCGCGGATGAGCGTGAAAGCTGCGCCGCGGGCTTGCTTGCCGCGCGGCGCGGCCGGATCACGATGCATGACATGGCCGCCGTGCTGCGCGACGTCGGTGATGAAGCAACTTACGATGTGACGCAGGATGAGCGCTCCGTCCGGGTCTGTATGCATGCGGGGCCTACGCCAGCGCGCTTCTGGCATGCGACGGGCGCCATGATCACCGAGACGCGGCCAGACAGCGTCGTCGTCTGGATGACGGGCACGTCGGCAACCGATCTTTCCATCTTCAAGCCGCTGTTCTTTGGCATCCCCCTGCCCGATGCCGGCTTGCAGCCCGGCGGCATCGAGACGGATGGCACGCTATGGTGGCGCCACGAGCATCTGCATCGTCGCGCGATGGCGCATTACAAGGCGGTGAAGCCGGAGATCCGGGCGGAGTTCGACGCCTTGGAGCGCGGGTTCCATGCCGAATCCGTCTCTGCCCGTACCGGATCTCCCAGGCTAAAGGCCGAGTTCGTCGCCTGGTGCTGGGCGACCGCATCCCTGGCCACCGAGCGGTGGATCGATAAGCTTGAAGCCCGCAGCTATGGCTTCAGCCATGCAGGCTATGCCGCGATGTGGCAACGGTTCAATGCCGAGGCTTCGCTTTCGCTTTGACCTGCTGTTTGAATTGCTCTGCTGTTTGAATTGCTCTGTCCCGATCTCCATCTTGCAAGGTTTCATTGTCCATGAAGATTTTCATTTCGGTTGATATCGAGGGTGTGGCGGGCGTTGTGCTGCCGCAGCAGGGCCAGCCCGGCAATCTCGAATACGAGAATGCGCGGCGTCTCATGACCGAGGAGGCGAATGCCGCCATTGCGGGCGCCTTCGCCGGCGGTGCGAGCGAGGTTCTGGTCAATGACAGCCACGGGCCGATGGTCAACCTCATCCCCGACCTGCTCGATCCGCGCGCCGAGCTTGATTCGTGGACAGATCAAGCCTGGCAGCATGTTCGCAGGCCTCGACGAAACCTATGCCGGGGCGATGTGCGTCGGCTATCACGCCGCCGCCGCGGATTATGGTGTGCTCGCCCATACCTATAGCTCACGCGATTTCACCGCCGTCCGATTGAACGGCGTGGCGGCGTCCGAGGCGATGTTCTTCGGCGCCTATGCCGGCGCCATGGGCGTGCCGGTGATTCTGCTTTCCGGTGACGATGTCACGGCGCGGAGTTGTGGCAGCCTTTTCCCGGGGCCGAAGTGGTCTGCGTCAAGACCGCCCTGGGTCAGCGGGCGGCGCGTGCTGTATCGCCCGATACGGCACGCACGCGGATCCGCGATGCCGCCGAGCGGGCCATGCGGTCGGCGGGGCAGGTCAAGCCCTATCGTGTGGTGCAGCCCTGCGAGGTCGCTTTCGATCTCACCAGCGCCACGCTTGCGGATATCTGCGCCACCATTCCGGCTGCCACCCGGCAGTCGGCACTGACCGTCGGCTTCAAGGCCGGGACGATCGGTGACGCCATCCGCTGGATGGCAGTCTGCGCCATGTTGGGCAGTCATCTGCGATAGTGGTCCAGGGCTGCGACGTTCCAGAGGTTGTGTCATGAAGATTTATCTTTCCGCCGATATCGAAGGCGTGGCCGGCGTCGTGGTGCCGTCGCAGCAGCAGCCCGGCAATCTCGAATACGAGGATGCGCGTCGCCTGATGACGGAGGAGGCGAATGCCGCCATCGACGGAGCCTTCGCAGGCGGCGCGACGGAGGTTCTGGTCAACGACAGCCACGGTCCGATGATCAATATTCTGCCCGATCTGCTCGATCCCCGCGCCGGGCTCATTCGCGGCAATGTCAAGCACGGCGGCATGTTTGCCGGTCTCGACGAAAGTTATGCGGGCGCGATGTGCCTCGGCTACCACGGTGCGGCGGCGGATTACGGCGTCTTGGCGCATACGACGAACGACTTCGCCTTTTCGGCGATCCGGCTCAACGGCATGGCGGCGTCGGAAGCCATGTTTTACGGCGCCTATGCGGGCGCGATGGGTGTGCCTGTCATCCTGCTCTCCGGTGACGACGTGACCGAGGCAAGTTGTGGCACGTTGTTCCCGGGTGCCGAATTCGTGCGCGTGAAGACGGCGCTCGGGCAGCGCGCCGCGCGGGCGCTTTCCCCGCAGGTGGCGCGCAGACGCATTCGGGAAGGGGCGATGCACGCGGTGCAGAAGGCCGCCCGCATCAAGCCCTATCGGGTGACGGAACCCTGCGACCTGGCCTTTACTTTCACCAGTGCGACGCTTGCGGATATCTGCGCGACGATTCCGTCCGCAACCCGCCATTCAGCCCTGACCGTAGGCTTCAAGGCGGATACCATCCTCGATGCGATTCGCTGGATGCGGGTGTGCTCCATGCTCAGCAGCCAGTTGCGCTAGAGCCCGATGACCTTGGGTCGTTGAGACCCAGAGTCATCGGGCTCTCATCAAGAAACTTATCCAGCACCAGCGACAGGAATACGGA